>NZ_LXYO01000038.1 GCF_001650915.1 Marinobacter sp. EhC06 | reverse complement strand
GAACTCTAATTACGCATGCACCGATTTTAGGGGATGGTTACACATCCAGGATGATTTCGGAAAGGATCTGAGACGAATTCAATTTGGTCAAGACCCTGTCCTGGCGATTAAACACCTCAACGGAATTGGCGCCGGCGTTACGGAACTGATCATTAACGGAAGCCCCGCCTATAGGTGCGTATACGTAACCAAATATATGGACGCTGTGGTCGTCCTGCATTCATTCGAGAAGACGGCCCAGGGAAGAGATAAAAAAGGGATGAGAGTTGCCGAGCAGCGCCTGAAGGAACTGCTCGCAGAGGTAAGAAACTCGAAATGATCAGGCAGCCACTTGGCTGTCTTTGATGCAGATGGATGCCTCGTGAATCGACGGCATGGTCATTTTCGCTTTGAAGCCCAGGGCATCTAACATGTCGAACATGGCATCCACTGTGAACTTCTCGATCTTCGAATTCATCAGATCAGAAACCCTGGATTGTGTAACATCTAGTTTTTCAGCAGCTTCCACCTGAGACCAGCCTTTCTCTTTGATCAGAGAAGTCAGCATGATTGAGAGGTCCATTTTCATAGCCATTTTGCTGGCAACGTCCTCTGAGTGAGTAACGTGGAACGGGCTTTCGTAGAATTTCAGTGCCATGGAAACCTCCAGATTTCTCAGTGCTTGTTAACCAGGTAATGAATAAAATTGGTGATCAGCCGGTTAACAATCATCAGTATATAAAATTTTAGATAATTAGCAAGGGTGACATTGCCCAATTGCAAACTCATACGTACATCTTCAGGCGTTTGTTGAGAGTCAGAGGACACCGAAGACAGACCCGAACTCGGGAAAGAGCAGTTGAAGGAGGTCAGGAAATGAAGAGCTTTAACGAATTCAAGAAGAAAGCACTGGAAAACCCCGAGGTCCGGAAGGAGTACGACGCACTAAAGGATGAGTTCACACTGATTGATCAACTGGCCACCGTGAGGACTTCAGCCGATCCTACCCATAAGGAGGTTGCCAACAAGCTGGGAGCCAATAAGCGTTGAACACCGCCGGATGTACTCATAATGTCGGTTGCCCCCTTGCCTACCGCCGTGTACCTTAATGCCCGTTAACGGCTGGACAGAACACGCAAGCAGCTGATTTTGAACGCCTGTGTCCTTAAATGTATTCCTCACACAGGTCTCATGGTGCTGGGGTCGGCGGTTCGACCGGAGCACGCAGCGCGTGCGGAGGAACGTCGGAGCAACGCGACGACGGCCCGAAGGGTGAGGGCCGCAGGCCCGAAGGGTGAGGGCCGCAGGCCCGAGTACTCCGCCCCTTGCTACCAAGATTCAAAGGGTTGCGACGCAAGTCGTGACCCTTTCTGTTGGTTGACTACAAATTGACTACAGCGAGACAACTTGCCCTTCAAAGCACCCTCTAGCGGCTGGATAACATTTAGCGGCTGGATAACATTTAGCGGCTGGATAACATTCCGTTCTCTGAGCGACAGGCCTCAACGGCGTGCATGATCCGAAAGGACACATTGGTCAGTTCATGGCGCGGTGAAATATACATTGAGGCAGAAAGCTCTCCAGCCTTTTGAATAACCGCTTCTTTAGCTCGCTCTCCCAGCACATCGTCTACCAGTATCGAGGGAATGACGGAAGCGTCCACCCTTCCACGCTCTAGCATCGGAACCAGTTGTGACCAGCTGGTCACCTCTTCGATCAATGAAGCCGATTCAGGGATGAATAAGTGGCCCACAAAGCCTCTCACAATGCCAAAGCGCAGACTCGTGTTGCCCGAAACCTCAGGCAGGGGCTTAAAAGAGACATAGGCATATTCGGCACGAATCAACTCACCTGCAAATACCAGGGACTCATCACGATCGGGCGTCCTTGCCAAAGGTAGCAAAGCATCCAGGTGCCCCCTTTCCAGGTAATACAGACCTCTCTTCAAAGGTATAGAAACATATTGAGGTTCCAGACCCGAGGTCTCAAAGACACACGTGTAAAGCGAGGACAGGGAGCCGCTCAGATGACCCTCGGAATGATCCACCAGTCCAGAAACCCCTTCGCTGATGCCAACCCGAATTATATTTTCTGCAAACGACAAATCTGAAAAACAGAGGAACACGAAAAGAATTGGAATAAAACGACTTGGAATCAAAGACCGAACTCCCACTCAGCGCAAAACAAGCCTTCCATTGGTGAAATAAGGAACAGAGCTTATAGAGAATTGTTAACAATCACACTATAGATGAGAATCATTTTGAATAAGCACTCATGATTAAAACTTACACAATTTTTTACATTGATCGGGATTAAGAGGCGAGATCAACCACTGGAGACAACCTGACCAGGTCACCTCTCCGATGGCGAGACTTTCAAAATGGCGTAGTCAGTTCTTTGAATCACGGCTTCTCTGAGGAATATCCCATCCCCCCTGATTCTGCTCGGCAATGAACCGGCATTCTCTTATTGCCTCCCTGAGATCTTGCGTCAAATCACTGTCATCCACGCGATGGGAAATATACATGGACAGATCTACCCAGGCGGCCGTCCTGTCAAAGTATGGATTGTCATAACCCGCCATGTAGGTGTCGATGAGCACCCATGGCAGAACTACAACATCCACACGTCCTCGTTTGAGCAGTTCAACAGCCTGCGCCCAATCAGACACATCAATAACCTGAGGGTCCTCACCTCTCAAAAGCTTGTCACCAACGAACTTGCGGACAAATGCGAACCGAAGACCTGTCAGACTATCTAATGGTGGGAGATCCTCGATCAGAAGATAGACATACTCTGTCTGGAACAACAGACCGCCAAAGTCGGCATACTCATCCCTATCGGAAGTTTGCACCAGCGGTAGTCCGGCGGCTATTCCACCTTTCTTGAGTCGATAAAGCATCTGCGCGAGCGGCATTTCCAGAAACCTGAAGTCACCCTCAACACGGTTGAAAACGCACCGGTAATAAGGAGAGAAGCGGCCAACCAGCTCACCGTCGGAGACTGCAATTTCACGCTCGATGCCCTCGAAAACCCCTATAGTGTATGGATCTTTCGACGAAGCGAAGGATACGGTCGAGGCGAGCAAAATAGTTATAATCGAAGCAAGCCTGAACGGAAGTAGCCTATCCATGAAATCACCTCCAAGACACGTTAGTCCTTACGTGCTGTACGAGCAGTAAAACAATACGGGTCAACCTGTCATCGTTATGACCAACTCACCCTGAATATAGTTGTTAAAATCAATTTCGCATCCAGTTCCTGGGGACGACCCCACCCTTTCCGGGCAGTGAACGCGGGACGACCCGCCTTCGTACAAGACTTGCTATGAGATCAACCAAAGACAGAGTTCGCCAGGCTATTTCCTTTGAGGTTATCGGCCTGCTTCTTTCCGTTCCCCTCGCAGCCATGACATTCGGGTTCGATATGGGAAAAACAGGAGTTCTCGGTGTGGTGGGCGCCACCATCGCAACCGTCTGGAACTACGTGTTCAACCTGGGGTTCGATCACGGACTGAACCACTTTACTGGTTCAACCCGTAAATCAATCCGAATCCGGTTCCTTCATGCGGTGAGCTTCGAGCTTGGTCTGATGTTGATTCTCCTGCCGATTATTGCCTGGTGGATGGGTATCGGTCTGCTGGAGGCTTTGATTGTGGATGTGGCGTTCGTGGTGTTCTACCTGGTGTATGCGTTCGTATTCACCTGGTGCTACGACACCATATTTCCTGACACGGGCGCCAAGAAATCCAACGTCACTTAAACAAACTTTGACAATCCTGGGGCCAGGAGTCGGATAGGATAGAGACTTCTCCCGAATGCGTTTTTAAGGCTGTATCGCATTATGAAATCCCGCCATGCACTCACGGTGTTCCTGGCCGTTGTTCTGGTTCCCATTGCCCTTGGGTTCGCTGGCGCGAGCGTGAAGGCGGCTATCCTGTCGATCAGCGTTTTCTGGGCCTGCCTGGGAATATTCTTTTATCCATCCATCAGCGACTATCTCAAGGCTGAAAAGAGGCAGCGCGACGACTAGCGCCTCATACGCTTCGCCTCAATCCGTTTCTCTTTCAACCAGGCTGCAACGATCCTCTCACAACAAACTCTGTGGCATACTCACGGGCTGAAACCCACAAAGAACAACACACCAGCAAGGACCGTTGACATGAAACCGGAAACCCTCGCGCTGCACGCAGGCTTCAAAAGCGATCCCACTACCCGGGCGGCAACCACGCCGATTTACCAGACCACGTCCTACACCTTTGACGACACCCAGCACGGTGCCGATCTGTTTGATCTGAAGGTTCAGGGCAACATCTACACCCGCATCATGAACCCGACCAACGCGGTTCTGGAAGAGCGGATGGCAGAACTGGAAGGCGGTGTTGGCGCCCTGGCCGTGGCCTCTGGCATGGCTGCCATCACCTACGCCCTGCAGACCATCTGCAAGGTGGGTAACAACATTGTCAGCACCAGTCAGCTTTACGGCGGCACCTACAACCTGTTCGCGCACTCGCTGCCGAACCAGGGCATTGAGTGCAAGATGGTTCGCCATGACGATTTCGATGCCGTGGAAAAGGCTATTGATGAGAACACCCGCGCCCTGTTCTGCGAGTCCATCGGCAACCCGGCGGGCAACGTGGTCGATATCCAGCGCTGGGCCGAAATTGCGCACAAACACGGCATCCCGCTGATGGTGGACAACACGGTTGCCACGCCGTTCCTGTGCCGCCCGATCGAGCACGGCGCCGATATCGTGATTCACTCGCTCACCAAGTACATCGGTGGCCACGGCACCACCGTCGCAGGCGTTGTCGTGGATTCCGGAAAGTTCGACTGGAAAGCCAGTGCTGACAAGTTCCCGATGCTGAACGAACCGGATCCGTCCTACCACGGCGTGGTCTACACAGACGCCCTGGGCCCTGCTGCCTTCATCGGCCGCTGCCGAGTGGTTCCGCTGCGCAACACCGGTGCCGCCCTTGCTCCGTTCAATGCGTTCCTGATCATGCAGGGTCTGGAAACCCTGGCGCTGCGCATGGAACGTCATTGCGAGAACGCCGAGAAAGTCGCGAACTTCCTGCAGGAGCACCCGTCTGTTGAATGGGTCAACTACGCGACCCTGGCCAACAGCCCGTACAAGGCGACCTGCGAGAAGATTTCCGGCGGGAAAGCGTCCGGCATCCTGAGCTTCGGCATCAAGGGGGGCCGGGAAGCCGGGGCAAAGTTCATCGATGCCCTGGAATTGATCCTGCGTCTGGTGAACATCGGTGACGCCAAGTCCCTGGCCTGCCACCCGGCGACCACCACCCACCGCCAGCTCAACCCGGAAGAGCTGAAGAGCGCCGGTGTGAGCGAGGATCTGGTGCGGCTGTCCATCGGTATCGAGCATGTCGACGACATCATTGCCGACATTACCCAGGCCCTGGACAAAGCCCAGGCCTGATAGCGGTCAACCGGGTACGACCAATGTCGTGCCCGGCACCCTCGTGATTGCCCCTATCTGTCTTGTAACTCCCCCGCCAGGCCATTACTCTTTAGTGTTCCCCATGCCCGAATCGAGAGTCCGGTTGCAATGAGCGAAAGCGCAAAAACCCGCATTACCAGTGGTTCCAAATTCCGCAATGAGCATGGCTTCTCGGCCATCAAGGATGGCGTCAAGCGGTCATCGAAGCAGGAAGCCACAACAGCGGAAAAGCGAGAGCCGAAGCCTAAATGGCTCCGGGCACGCATGCCCGGGGGCGAGCGCTATGAGGCGGTGCGCAAGAACGTCAGTGAGCACCGGTTGAGCACCGTTTGCCAGGAATCTCATTGCCCCAATATCGGTGAGTGCTGGACCGCCGGCACGGCCACCATCATGGTGATGGGGTCTGTGTGTACCCGGGCCTGCAAATTCTGCGCGGTGGACACCGGCAACCCGAAAGGCTGGCTCGATCATGAAGAGCCGGAGAACACGGCCAAGTCCGTAGAGCTGATGGGCCTTCGTTATATCGTGCTTACCTCGGTAGACCGTGATGACCTGGACGACGGCGGCGCTGCCCACTATGCCGCTTGTGTCTCTGCCATCAAACAGCGCACGCCGGAAGTCGCCGTTGAGGCGCTGACGCCGGATTTTGATGCGGTGATGGCGGACGTTGAGAAGGTGGTGGATTCCGGGCTGGATGTCTTTGCCCAGAACGTGGAAACCGTCAAGCGGCTGACCAGTCGGGTTCGTGATCCGCGTGCCGGGTATGAAAAAACCCTCCGGGTCCTGGAGCACGCCAAGAAGCACCGTCCGGACGTGCTTACCAAGACCAGCCTGATGCTGGGGCTGGGCGAAACCGAAGAGGAAATCCTGGAAACCATGGACGATCTGCGCGCCATCGGTGTGGATATCCTGACTCTGGGCCAGTACCTGCGGCCTACTCCGAACCACTTGCCGGTAGAACGCTACGTCACCCCCGAAGAGTTCAACCGTTACCGGGAAATCGGCCTGGAGAAGGGCTTCATGGAAGTGCCATCCGGCCCCATGGTCCGCTCCAGCTACCGGGCTGACAAAGTCTTCGATAAAAACAATCTGGGTCTCGCCGTGCCCGAGGTTCCCCAAGCCTCCAATGCCATGCAGATTCCGGTGAAGGCCATCGACTGAGAACATACATGCTGACACTGCTGCGAAATGCCCGGCTGAAGTACAAATTCTGGTTGCTGAACATTGTCGTTTTTGCAGTTCTCTGCTTGCTCGTTCTCTATGCCATGAACACGATTGCCGGGCAGACCGGCCGGTCGTTCAACGAGGTCTTCGCTGATACGGCACCCGGATTCGCGCTGGTTGTGGCAATACTCATGGTGCTCGAGATGGCCGGGTCCCAGCTGCTGATCTCGTTTATCGAACGCCACGTGAACCGCCTGAAAGACACCATGGTCGACGTTCAGGCATCGGGCAATCTGAGCCAGAGGGCGGTGGTGGACTCCACGGACGAAATCGGCGAAATGGCCAGCGCCTTCAATGCCATGCAGGACCGCACCGTGGGCGTGGTCCGAAGCATGAAGGAAGCCACAGAACGGCTGCACCGGGAAGTCGAGGAACTGACCGCGGCCGCCGAAGCCCGCCGGGATGACTTGGGCCGCCAACAACAGGGCGCAGACCGGTCGGCGGAAGTCATCGAAACCATGCTGCAAAGCTTTACCGGCATTGCCGAACAGGCCGGAATCGCCAAGACCCTGTCCCACGAAGCCAGCGATGCGGCTCGCGACGGCAGCACCCGTGTCGGCCAGAGCGCCGACAGCATCCGCAAGCTTGCCGACGTGGTGCGCAATTCCGCCAGCAGCGTCGAAGCCCTGGCCGAAAACAGCCATGAAATCAGCCACGCCATTACCGAGATCCGGGGTATTGCCGAACAGACCAATCTGCTGGCCCTGAACGCGGCCATCGAGGCGGCCCGAGCCGGCGAACAAGGCCGAGGGTTTGCCGTGGTGGCCGATGAAGTGCGTAAACTGGCCCAGCGGGTCCAGGACTCCACCGATCAGATTCAGGGCACCATTGATCGGCTCCTAAGCGCCATCAACACCGCCGTAAATCAGATGACCGGCAGCTCCGAGGATGCCACCCGCTGCGTCGAGGAATCCGAAGAAGGCCGCCGTGCCCTGGAAGCCATCAATGAAGTGGTCAGCCGGATCGATCATACCAACCAGGAAATCGCCAACGTTTCTGCAGAACAGACCGCCGGGACCGACGACGTGCTGGCCAACGTCCAGGGCATTCGCGAGACCACCCAGAACATGGTGACCCAACTTGCTGAGAGCGCAGATATGAGTCGCCGCCTGAAAAAGCTGATCGATTCCCTGGAAGAAGCCTCGTCAAAGGTCACGGTTCACTGAGGTTTATGGCACACTCTGCACTCGTTTGAACTGGCAGAGTAGTTGTTCATGAATCGTCTTCGCACCCTGTATGACCGCCTGATTTTTCCGCATCCCTTTATTATCCTCGCGGCCTTTGCCCTGTTACTGGCCCTCGCCGCCTTCAAGTTTGGCGAATTCCGGCTGGATGCTTCCGCCGAGTCCCTGGTGCTGGAAAACGACCGCTCCCTTGAACAGTACCGCCAGGTAAACCGCCGCTTCACTACCTCCGACGAGTTCCTGATCGTCACCTATACACCCGAAGGCGAGCTGTTCTCTGAAGATGGCCTGGCCAGGTTGGGCGCGTTGCGTGATGAACTGCAAAACCTGGAAGCGGTAGGCACCACCAACAGCATCCTGAACGTACCCCTGCTCCACAGCCCGGATCTGACACTGGATACCGTGGACAGCGAGATCAAGACCCTGGACGAACACGATGTGGCTCCAGATACCGCCCGCCAGGCGCTGCTGAACAATCCGCTCTACCCCAACCTGCTGATCAGTGAAGACGGTCGCACCACGGCGATACAGGTCAATCTACCAACGCCGGATCGTTATTTTGAGCTGCTGAGAAAGCGCAACGATCTGCGAGACAAGGCCGACGCCGGTGAAGCCTCCGAAGCCGAGCTGGCAGAACTGGAACAGGTAAAACAGGAATTCATCGACTTTACCGAAACCCTCGGTGTAGAGCGCGATGCCACCATCCGCACCGTTCGCTCCATCCTGGACAACTACCGGGATGATGCCGAAATCCATCTGGGCGGCGTGCCCATGATTGTGGCGGACATGATCCGTTTTATCGAAAACGACCTGTCGACCTTCGGGCTCGGCGTGCTCGCGTTTCTGCTGCTGACTTTAGCCATCATTTTCCGGCAGTGGCGCTGGGTGCTGGTGCCACTATTGTGCTGCGGCTTCACGGTCTGGCTGATGATTGGCTTTCTGGGCTGGGCCCAGTGGCCGGTGACGGTCATCTCCTCCAACTTTATCTCCCTGCTGCTGATCATGACCCTGTCGCTCACCATCCACTTGATCGTGCGCTACCGGGAATTCCAACACGACGATCCTGAGGCCAGCCCGAGAGATACCTTGCGCAACACCGTGATGGCGATGATCAAGCCCTGCTTCTACATGGCCATCACCACCATCGTCGCCTTCGGCTCACTCACCTTCAGCGGCATTCGCCCTGTCATCGATTTCGGCTGGATGATGACCCTGGGCCTGACAGTGGCTTTCCTTATTACCTTCGTCATATTCCCGGCCCTGCTGACCCTCCTGCCACCACCACTGGATAGCCGGGTAACCTCTGACCGGATTCCCTTCACCGATGCCTTTGCCAGGTTCACGGAACACTTCGGCAAGACGGTTCTGGTCGGATCCGGAGTGATTGCGGTGCTCTGCGTTATCGGCCTGAGCAAGTTGACGGTGGAAAACAGCTTCATCGACTATTTCAAATCGTCCACCGAAATCCATCAGGGCATGATCACCATCGACAACCGCCTGGGCGGCACCACGCCCCTGGACGTGGTCATCACCGACGATCCGCCACCGGAAGGCGCGAGCGGCGGCGACCCGTTTGCCAGTGACTGCGACCCGTTCGTGGAGGACTGCGGTGCCGACGAGGAATACCGGGATACCTGGTACACCTACCAGAAAATGGAAGAACTGGAAGCCGTGCACAAGTACCTGGACGGATTACCGGAAACCGGCAAGGTGCTGTCGATCAACACCACGCTGGATATCCTCGCCAGGATCAACCAGGGCGAGCCCCTGGATGCCCTCGAGCTGGCGTTTGTTCCCGCTGCGGTGCCCGATGACCTGCAGGACACCCTGCTGACGCCCTATATATCTGAGGAACACGACCAGGCGAGATTTAGCATCCGGATCCTGGAAACCATGCCGGAACTGCGTCGACAGGAGCTGCTGAACCGCATCCATAATCACCTGACCACGGAACTGGGCTACTCGGAGGATCAGGTGCTCTTTGCCGGCATGACCGTGATGTACAACAACATGCTGCAAAGTCTGTTCGATTCCCAGATCAAGACCATCGGCGTGGTCTTCGCCGCCATCATGGTAATGTTCCTGATCCTGTTCCGTTCCCTGAAACTGGCCCTGATCGGCATCGCCCCCAACCTGATCGCCGCCGGCTCCGTGCTCGGTCTGATGGGCTGGCTCGGAATCCCGCTGGATATGATGACCATCACCGTGGCGGCCATCACCGTGGGCATTGCCGTGGACGACACCATCCACTACATCCACCGCTTCAAAACCGAATTCCAGAAAGACGGCGACTACATCGCCACCATGCACCGCTGCCACCGGAGCATCGGCCAAGCCATGTTCTTTACCTCGCTGACCATCATCTCCGGGTTCTCGATACTGGTGCTGTCCAACTTCATCCCGACCATCTACTTCGGGTTGTTTACGGGGTTTGCCATGTTCATGGCTCTGGTTGGGGCTCTTACCTTGCTTCCCCGGCTGATTGTTCTGGTTAAGCCCTTTGGCTTGGGTGGGGCTTCGGGCTTGGGCTCCTAGCCTTTCGGTTTCGGGGGTGGCTCCACACCCCTGTTCCTCCCGCCAAACCAGCAGGCTAGGGGCACAAAAAAAGGGCCACACCAAAAGATGCGGCCCTTCTCAAATCCAGCTAGAGGGAAAGCAGGATCACTGCATGCCCTGACCTTGCCCCTGCTGCATCTGCTGTTGCATCTGACGACGCTGCTGCATTTGCTGTTGCATCTGCTGCATACGCTTGTCCAACTCGTCGCGCTGCTCCTGGGTAAACACGCTGTCGACCTTCGCCTGCATCAGAGTGGACAGAGCCGCGATCTCGCCAGTCACATCGCCCAGTTCTTCGGCCTGCTCGCGAATAGCGGCTTCATCAAAGTCTGATTTGATCTCACCCTGCATCTGCTGCTGCAGCGCACGGGCTTCCTGACGAAGCTCACCGATTTCGCCTTGCATCTCGTCGATGATGGCACGGATTTCAGTTTGCTGATCTTCGGTCAGCCCTACCATCTGTGCCAGCTGGTCAACCTGATCAGGCTGGCCGCCGGATTGCTGGGCCACGGCCGGGACCGAAAGGCTCAGGGCGACCAAGGCAGTACCAAACAGTTTTACAAGCTTCATAAATGTCTCCGTTAACAGGGTGGCCACAATCTGAATACCACCGACATACATTGGTTTCATCGTTCAGGGACTACACCCTAAAACATACGGATACGGTTTTTCACCCCGATCAGCCCTCTTTTTGTACATACTTCTCAGTATCCCCCGCCACAAGCCGCCACACACGGGGATTCAAACAAATGTGAAAGTTTGGTCATTCCCCTTCATAATGGCGCCGTTTAACCCAATCCGGAGCAGATACGATGGCCATCAACTGGTTTCCAGGGCATATGCACAAGGCCCGCAAGGAGATCAAGAAAGTCATGCCACAGATGGATCTCATCATTGAAGTGGTTGATGCGCGCATTCCCTTCAGTAGCGAAAATCCGCTGGTGCCGGCCCTTCGTGGCGAAACGCCACTGATCAAGGTATTGAACAAGCGCGACCTGGCGGATCCAGAGATCACCGAGCAGTGGCGAGCCTGGCTTGAGAAAGAGCGTGGGGTACGCGCCATCACTCTTACCCACAACCAGCGCAGTGAGGCCCTGTCCATCCTCAAGCTGGCCGAGGAATTAACGCCAGATCATGATCGCCAGAAGAGTGCGTTGCGGGTGATGATTCTCGGCATTCCAAATGTCGGCAAATCCACACTGATCAACACACTGGCAGGACGACCTGCGGCCAAAACCGGGAACGAGCCGGCCGTGACCAGGGCCCAGCAGGCCATCAAGCTGCCTAATAACATTCTGCTCTACGACACCCCCGGCTTTCTCTGGCCTAAGCTGTCCCCCGAAGCCTGCGGTTACCGTCTGGCGGTTACCGGGGCGATTCGAAGCGCGGTTCTGGACTTTGAGGATGTGGCCATGTTCGAGGCCGAGTACCTTCTGGAAGCCTACCCGGAGCTTGTGCAGGCCCGCTATGGCTTTGAGGAGCTGCCGAAAGATGCCCTGGCGCTGATGGACGGCATTGCCGCGAAACGCCGATTTTTCGGGCGTGGTGGTGTTCCGGACCTGCACAAGGTTTCGGAGGTACTACTCAACGAATTCCGGTCGGGCAAGCTGGGACGCATTTCCCTGGAAACCCCGGAAATGGTTGAACGCGAAGCCCGGGCCGCCGAGGAGGCGGCGAACTGAGCGCCTCCTGAGCTCCCCTTACCAAGGTCAAATATCGTATCCGGGCCAAAGCGCCTAGACTGTTAAATAACGTTATTGATCGCAAGGTCGGCCATATCGGCCGATCGGTAAGGAGGAACTTATGAGACGCGTCGTCGTCACCGGCATGGGCATTGTTTCCTGCCTCGGCAACTCACTGGACGAGGTCACCCAGAGCCTGAAGAACGGAAAATCGGGCATCCGTTTCAATGAAACCTACAAGGAAATGGGCTTCCGCAGCCAGATTGCAGGCTCTGTGGATGTGGACACATCCGTTATTGACCGCAAGATCCGTCGTTTCATGGGGCCATCCGCCATGTACAGTTTTCTGTCCATGGAGCAGGCCATTGCCCAGGCGGGGCTAACCGAGGACATGATCTCCAACGACCGCACCGGCCTGATCGCCGGCTCCGGTGGCGCTTCCTGTTCGAGCCAGGTGGAAGCCACCGATATCATGCGCGAGAAAGGCGTGAAGCGCATCGGGCCCTACATGGTCCCCCGAATCATGACCAGCACCGTTTCCGCCTGCCTGGCCACTGCTTACAAGATCCGGGGGGTGAACTACTCCATGTCTTCGGCCTGCGCCACAAGTGCCCACTGCATCGGCCACGCCATGGAGCAGATCCAGGCTGGCAAGCAGGACATCGTGTTCGCCGGCGGCGGTGAGGAAGAGGACTGGAGCCTGACCATGATGTTCGATGCCATGGGAGCGCTGTCCACCAAGTACAACGATGCCCCTGAAACGGCCTCCCGCCCCTTCGATGCCGGCCGGGACGGTTTCGTGATTGCCGGTGGTGGCGGCATGATGGTTCTGGAAGAGCTGGAGCACGCCAGAAAACGCGGCGCCAACATCATTGCTGAGCTCACCGGCTACGGCGCCACTTCGGACGGCTACGACATGGTCGCGCCTTCGGGCGAAGGTGCCCAACGCTGCATGAAGCAGGCCATGGCCACTATCCGGGGCAAGATTGACTATATCAACGCCCACGGCACCAGCACCCCCGTTGGCGACGTTGCAGAGATGGGCGCGGTGCGCGCAACCTTTGGTTCCGACATTCCCGCCATTTCCTCTACCAAATCGCTGACTGGCCACTCCCTGGGTGCCGCAGGTGTTCAGGAGGCGATCTATTCGCTGCTGATGCTGCAGAATGGCTTCATTGCCGGTACCAAAAATCTAAATGATCCAGATGAGAAAATCAGCGATCTTCCGCTGGTGGGCCCGAAAAGTCGCGACGGGGCGCTAAACACCGTCATGTCCAACAGCTTCGGGTTTGGTGGGACCAACGCATCGCTGGTTTTCGAGAAGCTTTGAGCGTAAAAGTGATAAGGGCCCACGGGCCCTTATTTGCTTAAAATATATTCTGATATCGTTATGCTTGATTATTGGCAAAGACAGTCATCCGTATTAAGGTACACACTTGATATGGATCAAATCGGACGGATTATCACGTATGGCCCAAGCAATTCCGTTTCGTCAGGCTTCTCCCCTGAAGGCCTCCTGCCACCAGTGCAGTCTGAGTAACCTGTGCTTGCCACTGGCGATTGAAGAAAACGATCTCGACCGGCTGGAAGACATTGTCCAGCAGGGGCGTATCTTCAACCGCGGCGAACATATCTTCGACCAGAGTACGCCCTACCGCTCATGCTTTGCGGTGAAAAGCGGGTCCATCAAGACGTCGATTATCACTGAAAGCGGTGAGGAGCAGGTCACCGGCTTTTTCATGCCCGGTGAACTGGTGGGCCTGGATAGCATTGGCAGTGAACACTATGCGTGCACCGCCAAAGCTCTGGAACGGACCAGCGTGTGTGAGTTTCCGATCGACAAACTGGAGGAACTGACTGGCAAACTGCCGGAGCTTCAGCATCACATGTATCACCTGATGAGCCAGGAGATCCAGAACAGCCATCAACTGGCCATGTTGCTGAGCAAGAACACCGCTGAAGAGCGCATTGCCGCATTGTTGTTGTCGCTTTCCAGCCGGTTCCAGCGTCGCAGGATGTCGCCGACCAACTTCAGCCTGCCCATGGCCCGTAACGATATCGCCAACTTCCTGGGTCTCGCCGTTGAAACGGTGAGCCGGGTATTCACGCGCTTCCAGAACCAGGGCATCATCAAGGCCCGCGGCCGGGAAGTCGAACTTCTGGATATTGAAGGCCTGCAGATGGTCAGCCGGGAATTCTCCCGCCAGTGCAATAACTGAGAAACTGTTTAGTGCCCGCCGTTGTCGTTAACCGGCGGGCTCACTCTCCACTTCCCTGCCGTTGTTCTTTTTCAGCATGGTCAGCTCATCCACCAGGCCGGAGCGCCATGGCATCTGCTTGATGCCGAACGTATTGCGGATCTTGGTGCAGATCAGCGTGGTATTGACCGGCTCCAGATGCCCCCACTGCGGCACCTCATCCACCACCCGGATACCTTCGGGAATCCCGGGAAGACCGGCAATCGCCAGGCCCAGCTCGTATAAATTGATTTCCTCGGCACCGGCGTACTGGTAGGTACCCCACACCTCTGCTCCGCAGTCCAGCTGAAGAACCACCGCTTCAATCACCCGGGCCAGGTCCCGAACCGCCACAGGCTGGCCGCGGCAGCGCCCTGGCAATGACAGTACCTCACCGGCAGCGGTACTGGCCTGAACTTTTCGTATGAACCGTGCCAGGCTCCAGCCGGTCCGCAGGATGATGTGTCTGGGCAGCAGGGTGCGCAGGGCTTGCTCGCATTCCCATTGCCAGTTACCCAGCTCGTTTACCGGCTGCCCCGGGTTCGATGTTATATACCCACTCTGCTTTCGGCCATCAAACACGTAGCAGGAGGAGAGCTGGAGCAGCGCCATGCCACGATCACGGGCGAACTCGGCCATGGCTACCGGCAAAGAGAACGCTGCCATATGAGCGCCCTCAGGGTCTTTCTCGGCAGTCTCCGGATCGGCCATCCAGAGTGCGTTTACAATCAGGTCGGTATCTTCGGGAATCCAGTTTTCCAGCGCATCGAGATCCGCATTGGAGGGGTCGCTGACAAGCAATGGGCTGACGTGCAGGTGAGTTTCCCGCAGCCGCTCCAGCAAAACCTTCCCCAAGGGGCCGTAATCGTGAACAACAAGTACATGCACGAGGATTCAATGCCTCCGGATATCACTGATGTGACGGTATTTCGGAACCGGTCTGGCCAATGGCTTATCCATTCCGGTCCATACACTGTGATGCAGTCTGAACTTAATGCTTTGCTATTTCTTTCAAGAGCATACAACAACAGGAACTCTCATGCTGAAACAACAGAGCCACATTGTGGCGCCGATTCCCGATGAGTTGCGAACCCGGGCCCTGTATACCGTCGGCGAACT
The DNA here is from genome assembly GCF_001650915.1 of Marinobacter sp. EhC06. Lineage (GTDB taxonomy): Bacteria > Pseudomonadota > Gammaproteobacteria > Pseudomonadales > Oleiphilaceae > Marinobacter. The sequence goes on along the minus strand of NZ_LXYO01000038.1, from coordinate 94,590 downwards.
GCGCGAACGGGGCAAGGCCGACAAGGAAGCCATCGACAAGCTCTTCAACCTGATCGTGGACATGACCGAAGAAGGTCTGGACTTCTTTTTCCTGGAGCCGCTTCGCCGTCTGCATGCCAGCAACATGATGATGGGCATGGCCAAAATGGGCATCAGCAGCATGCTCAAAGGCAGCAAGATGGTCGTGCACAAAGTGCTCAAAAAGCTGGACGACCGCAGCCTGGCTGCCATTCTCGACTTTATCGAGGAAATCATTCACGAACCTGAACAGGGCTGACAAAGCACCCCGCTATGTTACCGGTATTGCCGTGGCACCCGCCCGGTAATGCCGGTCATAAGCTCGTAGGAAATGGTGCCGGCGCAGGCGGCCACCTCGTCAACCCCCACGGTGCGCCCCCAGAGCTCGACACTGTCGCCCTCCTTCGCGTCCGGCGCACCGGTGAGGTCAACGGCCAGCATATCCATGGATACCCGGCCGATGAGCCGGATTCGCTGGCCATTGATGGCCGCGGGGGTGTTGGTGCCGGCATGCCGGGGGTAACCATCGCCATAACCAATCGCCACCATGCCCATTCGGGTGTCCCGGTCGGCAACCCAGCTGGCGCCGTAACCAACAGACTCTCCCGCTGGCACCATACGGGTGCTGATCAATGGCGCTTCCAGCGACATCACCGGCTCCAGACCAAGCTCCGGGCCGGTCTTGCCTACCATTGGCGAACCGCCATACAGCATGATTCCCGGGCGGCTCCAGTCAAACATCGGCTGGTCCGGATGAAAGTGGGCGGCCGAGTTGGCAACGCTCTTCATCAGCCCCGGGAAAGCAGAGGTGGCCTGCTCAAACACCGATGTCTGCTGCGCCGTCATGGCGCTCTCAGGATCGTCGGCACAGGCGAAGTGGGTCACAAAGCCCAGCAGCCCCTTGTCAGCACTAATGGCCTCGAGCTTGCCCATGACTCCGGCCAGCTCGTCCGGGTGAAAGCCCAGGCGGTTCATGCCGCTGTTCACTTTCAGCCAGAACGCCGGTCGTGCTTCAAGGCGCTCCAGCCACGACAGCTGCTGGAAACTGTGAAAAACCGGCTCAAACCCCTGTTGGGCGCACTCCTCGATATCCGCGTCGGCGTGCACCCCCTGCAGCAGAACCACCGGCTGCACCAGGCCGGTTTCCCGAATGGCCCGAGCCTCTTCCAGGCATGCCACCGCGAATTTTGGTGCCAGGCCGTCAAGGGCCGAGGCCACCGGCCCGATACCGTGGCCATAGCCATCGGCCTTGACCACCGCCATCACCTGCGCCCCGCCGGCCCGATTCAGGGCAGTCTGGAAGTTCCGGCGAAGGGCGTCGAGATCAATCCGGGCAACAGTGCTGCGGGGCATCAATACTCCCCGCCATAATCGCTGTAGTCACCGTGGGCCAGATCCTCGAATTTCGTGTACTTGCCGATAAATGCCAGGCGGATAGTGCCAATGGGGCCGTTCCGCTGCTTACCAATAATGATCTCGGCAATGCCCTTATCGGGGGTATCCTCGTTATAGACCTCATCCCGATACACGAACATGATCACGTCGGCGTCCTGCTCGATGGCGCCCGATTCCCGCAGATCCGAATTAACCGGGCGCTTGTTGGGCCGCTGCTCGAGACTCCGGTTGAGCTGGGACAGCGCCACCACCGGGCAGCTGAGTTCTTTGGCAATCCCCTTGAGGGACCGGGAGATTTCCGAAATTTCGGCCGTACGGCCTTCGGTGTTTCCGGGCACCCGCATGAGCTGCAGGTAGTCGACCATGATCAGGCCGATCTTGCCATCGTTCTCCCGGGCAATACGCCGGGCACGGGAGCGCATTTCGGTGGGGCTCAGGCCCGGCGTATCGTCGATATAAAGCGGTTTGTCCTTGAGCAGGCTCACCGCTGAAGTCAGCCGGGGCCAGTCATCCTCTTCCAGCTTGCCGCCACGGACCTTGGTCTGGTCGATGCGCCCGAGCGACGACAGCATACGCATGGCGAGGGCATCCGCTGGCATTTCCATACTGAACACCAGAACCGGCGTGCCGGTACTGATCAGGGCATTTTCAACGATGTTCATGGCGAAGGTCGTCTTACCCATGGAGGGGCGACCCGCCACAATGATCAGATCCGAAGGCTGCATGCCCGAGGTCTGCTCGTCGAGATCCTTGAAGCCCGTCGTCAGGCCGGTGGTCTGCTCACCCGACTCAAACAGTTCCTCAATCCGGCTCAGGGTCTTGGCCAGAATGGGGTTAATGGCCTGGGGGCCGGAACCTTCCTTGACCCGCGCCTCGGCAATCTGGAATACACTACGCTCGGCTTCGTCGAGAATTTCATTACTGTTCCGGCCGAGCGGGTTGAAGGCCGAATCGGAAATCTTGCCGGACACCTCCACCAGCTGTCGCAAAATGGAGCGCTCGCGGACGATATCGGCATAGGCGCGGATGTTTGCGGCACCGGGGGTTTTCTCGGCCAATTCCGCCAGATAAGACAAGCCACCGGCATCTTCAATATCGCCGGCGCGCTCCAGGAATTCGGCCAGGGTGACAACATCCAGCGGCTCGCTCTCACCAGCGAGGCGCTCCACTGCGCCAAAGATCAGGCGGTGATCCTGTCGATAGAAATCGGCGGCCGAAATCACTTCCGAGATCTCGTCGAACCGGCGGTTGTCGAGCATCAGGCCGCCCAATACCGCCTGCTCTGCTTCCACAGAATGGGGAGGCACCTTGATACGACTGGTTTCGAGATCAGTACTCGCGGGCTTCAGATTGGGCTTGGCCATGAACACATCTTCAGTTGGACATCGTAACCACGACAGTTTAAGCGACCTGCCGCAGCAATGGGAGAGGGTTACAGGGACTTAACAGCATACCAGAAAGCAACAGGCCCGAAAGCCGCGAGATGCGGTTCGGGCCTGTCAGGTTGGCCATCGCTCGGCCTCAGAAGAGGCAGCGACGGCCACCAGCGCATTACCAGAGCCGGGAAAACCCCGACGCCGTTTTCAGAGAAAACGGCTTACTCGGCAACCACCGCCAGCTTGACCGTTACTTCAACGTCGGAGTGCAGCTGAAGCTCGATCTCGTACTCGCCAGTCACCCGGATCGGGCCTTCCGGCAGACGAACTTCGCTCTTCTCGACTTCGGTACCACCGGCAGTGATCGCGTCAGCAATGTCGCGCACACCGATAGAGCCGAACAGCTTGCCTTCTTCACCAGCTTTGGAGCTGATGGTGAAAGCAGCACCCTCGAGAGCCTCGGCGCGAGCCTGGGCGGCAGACAGCTTCTCAGCAGCTGCTTTCTCAAGCTCTGCACGACGCTCTTCGAACGCCTTCAGATTTGCTTCTGTGGCAGGCACAGCCTTGCCATAAGGAAGCAGGAAATTACGACCGTAACCGGCCTTAACCTTTACCTTGTCACCCAGGGAGCCAAGGTTTGCAACTTTCTCGAGCAGAATAACTTCCATCTCGTTAACCTCTTCGTGCTTTATTCAGCCGGCCCGGCAGGGCTTATACGCCTCCGGATATCCAGCCAGCTATCCACAAAAGCCAGAACCACTAACAGAATCATCAGACTTGGGCCCAAAAGGACCAGTGCGACATAGAACATCGCCAGCCAGTTCCCACTGAGCTTTTTCAAACCAACAACACCGTGCACAAGTGCCAGGCTGGCGAGGAACAGCGGCGTTCCCGCAGCCCAGGCCAGCAGCATGGAGTTCAGTCCGAGGAACGGACCAACCACCATGGTCACCGCACACAACACCGCAATTGGCGGTGAAAGGCGCAGACCATGAAATTCCTTGCGGAATCCACCGGGGTTATAAAGCCCCGCCTGCCAGGCCCGCGCCAGCATGGTCATGCCCACACCCGTTGCCAGGTAGGTGCCTGCCATGCTCGCGTTCATCGTGTCCCGGATAACCCTATCGAGGTCATCGCCGAGACTCTTCGCAATTTCGGCATTGTACTGTTGGTAAAAACTCACCCCGGCCTGGACCAGATCATCCAGTAACCCCGGGTAGACCACAGGCAACATCAGGCCTGTGACGATTGCGAGAAAACTTCCCGCAAGCAGAGCTTTTTCCCAGGACAGCGTGGTTCTGATCAGTGACGCCATGAGCATAACCTGGAGCAACACAGCCAGAGCAGTCGGGTCCTGCCCGAAAATGCTCCAGCCAAGCGCCGGAAGTAATGCCCAGAGCCCGATATTGAGCCCCTGACTGATGCCGAGCCTCAGGATTACCAGGCCGACAACGGCTGCGCCAATCCAGAACAACAAGGGTACGGCAGTTGTGACTGCTGCTACCCCGCCGGCCTGGAGGGGACCGCGCATTACATACTGTGCAAGTGCACGCATGGTCCCAAGTCCTGTGTTTCTGTTACTTAGTTATCGTGGCTGTCCGAGTACGGCAGCAGTGCCAGGTAGCGGGCACGCTTGATAGCGGTAGCCAGCTGACGCTGATAACGTGCTTTGGTGCCGGTGATGCGGCTGGGCACGATTTTGCCGGTTTCAGTGATGTAGCCTTTCAGGGTGTCCAGATCTTTGTAATCGATCTCCTTAACACCCTCTGCCGTGAAGCGGCAGAACTTACGACGTCTGAAAAAACGAGCCATAACTTAACTCCTCAACTCCGGTTAATTACTCTTCTTCGTCCTGGGTTTCAGCACGCTGACGTGGCTCGTCAGATTCGGCTGAACGACGCGGGCGATCATCGCCGCCACGACGGTCTTCACGGGACTCGGAAGCTTTCATCGGGGACAGGTCTGTATCCGCACCATCACGGCGCAGGATCATGTCGCGGATGATTGCATCGTTGAAACGGAAGTTGTGAGTCAGCTCGTCCATCGCGGCCTGTGAACATTCAACGTTCATCAGTACGTAGTGAGCCTTGTGAATCTTGTTGATCGGGTATGCCAGGTGACGACGGCCCCAATCTTCCAGGCGATGTACCTTGCCGCCATCTTCAGTGATGACGCCGGTATAACGCTCGATCATCGCGGGCACCTGCTCGCTCTGATCCGGATGTACCATAAAAACGATTTCGTAGTGACGCATGAGTTCTCCCTACGGTTTAAACAGCTTCCTTTTTACCGGCACGGCTTTGAACCCGCGACCGACAAACATGAAAGCAAGGAGTTGACAGCATTCTGCTGCCGGTTTCTTTTTGCTTTATCAATAAGGCTTTACAAGAAAGGCTTGATCAAAAGCTTGGCCCCGTATTGCCTGCATTCAGGCAATACAAAACCACCCCTTGGAAAAGGGGTCACGTATTCTAGGCGGGGAATGCCCTGTGTGCAAGGGTTAACCAAGCCGTTGACGCAGGGCTTCGTATAGGCAAACACCCGTAGCCACGGATACGTTGAGGCTATCCACGTGGCCGAGCATGGGGATATTGATCAGCTGGTCACAGTGCTCCCGGGTCAACCGGCGCATGCCCTTGCCTTCCGCCCCCATCACCAGGGCCACCGGGCCCTTGAAATCGGCCTGGTAGAGCGTTGCGTCCGCCTCACCGGCGGTGCCGATCAGCCAGACCCCCTGATCCTGCAAACTACGCAGAAAGCGGGCGAGATTGGTAACCCGCACAAAGGGCACAGTCTCGGCAGCACCACAGGCAACCTTGCGGGCAACCGGGGTCAGCGAAGCGGACTTGTCCTTGGGGACAATGACCGCCTGAATTCCCACGGCATCGGCGGTGCGCATGCAGGCGCCAAGATTATGGGGATCGGTCACGCCATCCAGTACAAGCAGAAACGGCGGCTTGTCACTGCCCGCCAGCTGCGCCAGCAGATCGTCTTCCGTCCACTCCCGGCTCTCACTGACGGCCGCGACAATCCCCTGATGCACTCCGGACACGCGCTCGTCGAGCTCTTTACGATGCACAACTTTCCAACGCACACCCAGGCTATCCAGGGCATCGGTAATGCTCTTGACCCGCTTATCCTGCCTGCCGGTCTGAATCCAGACCTGCTGTAAACGTTCTGGCTCGCGCTTGAGGACAGCCTCAACCGCGTGCCAGCCAAACACAAATTCTCCGGACACTGATTCTGCTTCCTGTTACTTGCCTGATTTGCGCGGCTTGGCTTTCTTATCGCCTTTGCCAGCGGCACTGCCTTTTTTGCCTTTCTTCAGGGCAAGCTTTGCAGCTCTAGCTACCAGTTCGTCCCTGGCAGAGGGTGTTTCATCGTCATCAAACGTCTCGGGGCCCGCCTTTTTCTTCTGCGAAGCCGGGCGTTTCCTCGGGCGCTTCGGGCCAGACTCGCCGGGTGACGCGCCTTTCTGGCCAGGCCTGGTTCTGCCGGAGGGCTTGCCACCCTTGCCAGGGCCGCGTTTTCCCTTTCCTCTCTCCCCTTTATCAGGAACCTTGAGAGCGTCACGATCTGCCTGCCGGTGAACCGGCTCGCTGATCAGTTCCAGGTCTATCTTCCGGTCTTCCATACCGACCCGAACAACCTTCACCCGGACCTCATCACCAAGCCGGAAACTCATTGCCGTGCGTTCACCGATGAGACGATGTTTGGCTGAATCGTGATGGAAGAAGTCGCCGCTCAGCGTCGACACGTGCACCAATCCCTCTATGTAGACTCCCGAGAGCTCAACGAAGAAGCCAAAGGGCACCACTGAAGCAATCACGCCATCATAGTCCTCACCGACATGATCACTCAGGTACTCACACTTCAGCCAGGCCATGACATCCCGGGTGGCGTCATCGGCACGCCGCTCCGCCATGGATGTATGCTCACCCAGCTGCTCCATCCGGGCCAAATCGTAGGGATACTCGGAAAGCTCGGGATCCGGCTTCGGAGGCGGAACCACATCCTTGGACGGCTGCCCTCCGTGAATCACCGATTTGATGGCCCTGTGATTAATCAAATCCGGGTAACGTCGGATCGGCGACGTGAAGTGGGCATAACCCGCATAACCAAGGCCAAAATGGCCACCCTCTTCAGGACTGTATACCGCCTGGCTGAGTGAACGCAGCATCACCGTCTGGATCACATTGGCATCCGAGCGGTCCTTGATACTATTCAGCAGTTCCTGATAGTCCGCAGAGGTGGGGTTATCGCCACCACCCAATTGCAGCCCCAACTCACCCAGGAACAGCCGAACCGCGTTGAGCCGCTCTTCTGAAGGGCCATCGTGCACCCGGTAAAGTGCCGGGAGTTTGTGTTTTTTCAGGAATCGCGCTGTCGCAACGTTCGCGCACAGCATGCATTCCTCGATGATCTTGTGGGCATCGTTGCGCTGCACCGGAACGATCTCTTCGATTTTCCGGTCGGCGTCAAACACGATCTTGGTTTCGGTGGTTTCGAAATCGATTGCGCCACGCTCGGTACGGGCCTTGCGCAGCAACTGGTAAAGGCCGTAGAGATTGTGTAACTGCGGGAGCACATTGGCGTATTGCTCACACAGCTTGTAGCCCTGCTCGGTGTCCGGGTGCTCCAACATGGTGCTTACCTTGTTGTAGGTAAGCCGCGCATGACTGAACATGACCGCCTGATAGAAGCTATAACTACTGATGTTACCCGCGGCGCTGATGGTCATATCGGCCACCATGCAGAGACGATCCACCCCGGGGTTCAGCGAACAGAGGCCATTGGACAGCTTTTCCGGCAGCATTGGCACGACGTGATCCGGGAAATAAACCGACGTACTGCGGTTTACCGCCTCTTCATCCAGCGGTGTACCCGGCCGGACATAGTGGGAAACGTCGGCAATCGCAACCAGCAGGCGATAGCCGCCACGGGGCCTTGGCTCGCAATAGACGGCATCATCGAAATCACGGGCCGTTTCGTCGTCAATGGTTACCAGCCTGAGATTGCGGATATCCTTCCGGTTGGCCTTGTCTTTCTCTGTGACCTCTTCCGGAATTTCTGCCGTCTGCTCACCAACAGCTGGCGGCCAGCTATGGGGAATGTCATAGGAACGGATGGCAACGTCAATTTCCATCCCCGGTGCCATATGTTCGCCAAGGACCTCAACAACCTTGCCCAATGGCTGCGTGCGCACAGTGGGCTGGCGAACTATGTCCACCACAACGTACTGGCCATGGCGGGCATTGCCGCAATTTTCCTGGGGAATCAGAACTTCATGGTTGATCCTCGCGTTTTCCGGAACAACGAAGCTGATACCGCTTTCCTGGAAAAAGCGTCCCACCGTCTGACTGGTCCGGTATTCCAGAACCTCAACGATCACGCCCTCGCGTCGACCGCGATCGTCAACCCGATCAACCCGTGCCGCCACGCGATCACCATGGAACACCTGGCGCATCTGCCGAGCGGTGAGAAACAGATCAGAACCGCCATCATCCGGCACCAGAAAGCCGAAACCGTCTTTGTGGCCAATTACCCGACCGGTAACCAGATCAGCTTCTTCGATGGGGAGGTAGGCGCCACGCCGGTTGCAGATCAGTTGCCCATCCCGACACATGGCAATCAGTCGCCTGCGAAGAGCCTCAATGCCCTCCTCTGACGACTGCCCAAGCTCTGAACACAATGTTTCATGTGTTGCGGGCGCCCCGCGCTCCTTGAGGTGCGAGAGGATAAATTCCCGGCTTTGAATAGGATTATCGTATTTCTGGGCCTCACGGCTGGCGTGAGGATCCCGGTCGTTTTTCTTCCTGGAAACCATTCGGATCCTTGTCCTGAGGCTGTGCCAACGCGGCACAGTTTAGATTCGTTTGCAACGAGTATAACGTTGGGATGCAGCTCCTGCCTATCAACCTGCCCGGAATAGGCATAAATACCTGCCATTCTTTTTGCGAAAAAATGTTTGACAGCCCAGGCCGGAATTATTAAAGTACGCGCCATCGGTTGAGGGACACACCTCAACGCTGGCAGAAACGTTTAGTTTTCAACAAGCTAAAGTTCTGCAAATCACCTGCCGAGGTGGTGAAATTGGTAGACACGCTAGCTTCAGGTGCTAGTGGGGGCAACCCCGTGGAGGTTCAAGTCCTCTCCTCGGCACCACTTCCTCCCTCAGGAAGTGGCAAATTGGCTAGCCGGCCAAATTCCAGATCCCTTTGAATAATCGCCGATTTCTGTAATTCCTTTGCCTGCAGCCAGAAAAAAATCGGGCGCAATATTGCCTATTGCAGCAACCCAACCAGATACTCAGACAAACGCTGGTAGCTATACTCCACCCGCGCATAAGCGGAATTGGGCACACCCTCGAACTCGCGCCCACAGTCACCACCCGCATTGTATGGTTTAAGGTAGGCATCGCGAATTAGATTCGGTTGTTCAGCAACAAAGCCTGGTCCGTCAGCTGCAGGGTAATTCATCGCCCATTCGAAACTGCCATCACCGGTCACCCGGGACAGCTGGAGCCGAATCGGATCGAGGAATCCATAGCGCAACAGTCGCAGATACGGCGGCTCATCTTCAGAAAACCCCCTTCGATCGAACTCAAGAACCGGATCGGTAAAGCCTTCTGGCTGTGGTTCATAGCCTGAAAACTGGTACGCCTGAACGCCGTTTACAACCTGGTTTGCTTCGGCGGCATCCTCCTGAGGGTCACAGCGGTTGATACCGGCGGAAAACGTTACGGCTTCCACCTCACTGCCCTGCTCTGAAATCCGGTAACCGGGAAACACGGACGACGAATTTTCGGTTTCCGGAACCAGCGTACGGGTTGCCCCGTCACGAATCTCTGCAACCAATTCCACGAGATCACCACTGTCCCTCGTCCAGCTGTAGGTAACCTCTGGAGGGCCGCCCAGCTCCGTTGAATCTGCCGAAATCCCCCTGTGCACATGGCAGGTGGTGCTGGTCTCGAAGTAAATGCGGCGGTTGTCCCAATCGAAAATCAGGCGTTCATCCGTGCCCTCCTCGTCGAAATTCAAGCGGCTCTGATCCGAAAGCGCGGCGGACGGTAGCCACTGGGTTTGCAGGTCCGCCATATAGCCATTCACACCGATCAGTCTTGCCAGCTCCGGCATGGAGGGTGCCAGACAGCCGTTCGCGGAGACCGATAGCAGGCGCCCGCCCTCACTGTAATCGAAGGCCAGCTCGGCGGAGATCTGCAGGCCGGAGCGACTGGCAGGCAGAGTGTCCTGATTGGCGGGCTCGGCGTAGACCTTCTGGCTGGTCAGCAGCACCGGGTCGCTCAGTTCCACATCCACTTCGGGCAGCGTCAGGGCATCAACGTCGACATTGGCAAAATCACCCTGGGCGGCGGCATCAACCACGGCGATGACATCGCCGGCATTCTGTACCAGAGACACACCCAGTAGAAACGCCGCTTCCTTGCTCAGGAATCGCTCCGTGCCGTCACTGTCTCCCGCTGCCAGCAGGTCGTTATAGGCAGCTGGAATCTGGCTCGCCATGAACCGTGCCAATGCCCTGGCATAGGCGTGTGAGCGCTCGTCCCGGGCGAGGATATAATCGCGCACCAGATTCAGATCGGCCAGGCTGGCAGCGATGCCTGAAGGCGTTTCCAGGAACGAACCCAGCCCGACGATGCCCCGATAGCGGGCCAGTGTTGTCAGTGGCGTGATATTGCGAACACCGGGAGGCGCCGACATCAGATAGGCACTGGCCACCGGGACGTTACCGTTGCGAGTTTCCTCAAGTGTTTTACCCGGCAAGGCCACGGCATGCAGCGAATAGTCTCTTGGATCAAGGTCCGGGCCCACTGCAGGATCCAGAACCAGCTCCGAAATATCCATTACGAAACGACCGCCGGCACCACTCACTGCAGTGGGTTCGCCCGAAGCAAGGGTGACTTCACTGCCGTTATCCAGTTCTATAACCAGGGGCCCCGGCGTGAACTGACTGTCACCATCCAGATCCAGCCACACCCGAGCATTCTCGAGGTATCCGTCGATGACCTTGCCGGTATAGGGTGCAGGTTCACTGTACTCCACGCCATCGAAATCCCGCCCGTCCACGGGCAGCTGGTCGGATTCCTCACCGCAACCGGCCAGGGTGAGAGAGAAAGCAGTAACAGAGAGACCAATGAGGCGTTTCATCGCGGCAACCGTTTATCCTTGTTAGAGGTTGTGCCGCTACTTTAGGGGATGTGATGGCCGGAGACCTTGATAGGTTTGGCAATTTGTAAAGTTTGGTAACTGGCGCCCCGTCTGATCAGCGAGTTAACCAGACGAGACACTGGTCACGACGAGCAGCTGTAGTGGGAATACCCACCAAGATTGAACAACTCTGACGGCTTCAGCCGGTAGTAGTGCGACTCGACGGCATTCGATTGCTCGGCGTAAGGTTGCGTCAATACATCCTGCAACTCTCTCAGTGGCCGATAATCACCCTCGGATGCCCGCTGATAGACAGGAACCACGAACCACTCGCGCATGGTGTATTTCGGGTTCACGCGCTTCATGCTCCGGGAGCGTTCCTCGCGGAGCCGGGAGCCATCGCCAGCCCCATCGAGTCCAGTTTTTGATTTCCACTGGGCAAGCCAGTCGGACCAGCGCTTAAGCAGCCCTTCCGACTCGGCCCCTCCTGCTTCATCCAATGGCCTGTAAAAGCTCTTTTTTATGGGCTCAATGTCGTCAGGTATCGACGAAAGCTCACGAAAGAATATCGTGTAATCCACTGGGGTTCGGGTCATCAGCGCTATCAACTCCCTGAAGAGTTCAGAGTCAAAAACCTCAAGGCCTAACTTCGCTGCCCACATCCTCTCCATTTCCGCCTGCATCACCTCCGGAAAGCCGCTATGAATCTCGTCGAGTTGAGCCAGTTCATCCTCGTGAGCGCCTAGCAGAGGCCTCAAGGCTGAACAGAAACTTCTAAAGTTCCTTTCCGCTGCCGCGGGTTGGTTCAGGAAAGAGAAGTGCTGTCCGCCACCGGTCCATGGTTGGTAAAAGGGTTCAAATACCTCACAGAAGCCGAAGGGGCCGTAATCCAGTGTGAAGCCGCCGGCGGCGCAGTTGTCACTGTTGAAATTGCCCTGGCAGTAACCAACCCGGATCCAGTTCGCGACCAGGGAGGCAAGGCGGCTGCGGAATTCCCGCGCGAGCATCAAGATTTTTGTGGGAGTATCGAGGGACTGATCAATAACGCCGTTATACTCCCGATCAATCAGGTGCAGTACCAGTTGCTCGAGTTCTTCAAGCGCACGGGGATGCTCCTGCTTTCGGGCCCTGCGACCAAAGAGTTCAAGTTGGCCCACCCGAATGAATGACGGGGCCACACGCGTGGAGATGGCTACCGGCTCCGAAATGAGCTGGTCCGGATCCAGGGCATGAGAGCCCTCGGAGTACCAGGGTCGCCGCACTCTCTCCGTTTTCGATACATACAGACTCAGAGACCGGGAGGTCGGTACACCCAGGGCGTGCATGTGCTCCTGCGCCAGGAATTCACGCACGCTGGAACGCAAAACGGCACGTCCATCGGCACCGCGACAATAGGGCGTCTGGCCGCCACCCTTGAGCTGCATTTCCCAGCGCTGACCGTTCAGAACAGCTTCCAGTACTGAAATTGCTCGGCCGTCGCCATAGCCGTTGCCGGTCTGGAACGGGCACTGCTGGGTGTATTCGGTGCCGTAGATGGAAAGCGCGTAACCACAGGCCCAACCGACTTTGCTCATGGGCTCCGGCACGAGTGAGAGGTCTCCGGAGAACATCCGGATAAAGTCATCGGATTGGGCCAGGCTGTCCGCAAAGCCTAGTTCGCGGAATAAACTCTCGCTGTGGCCAACGTATTCAGGGGTCTCGATGGGCGTGGGCCTGACCGGAACATAGTGCCCTGAAAAAACCTGTCTTGGCCGGTGGTCAACGCCATCGGGAGTGGCATCCGGATCACGGTTCAGACTATCCATCAGTGAATAGTCAGCCATCGGTGCAAGTTCTTCGAGGTTGGTCACTTCGAGACTGGTATCTCGCGACAACGGCTGTTTCATCTGTGCCTCTCCTGATCGAAGGAAACGGGCAGTGCCAGCACTGCCCTCAGTTGCCCTTATAACCAGAACTTCAGGCCATGCTCAGAATGAACGGGCAACGATTTCCTTCATGATTTCGTTGGTGCCGGCGTAGATCCGCTGCACCCGTGAGTCCGCCCAGGCCCGGGCAATCGGGTACTCCCACATGTAACCGTAGCCGCCGTGAAGTTGAACACACTCATCCATCACTTTGCACTGCAGGTCTGTGGTGAGCTGCTTCAGCATCGCCGCGGTGGGGATGTCGAGCTTCTTGTCCAGATGCAGCTCCAGGCACCGATCGGTGAACACCCGGGCAGCGGTAATCTCGGCCTTCATTTCCGCCATCTTGAAGCGGGTATTCTGGAACGCAATCACCGGCTTGCCGAAGGCGTTGCGCTCCTTGACGTAATCCAGGGTCCACTGCCAGGCGGCTTCAGCGGCGGCAACAGCACCCAGAGCCACCTGAAGACGCTCGGCCGCCAGCTCCTGCATCAGTTGGAAAAAGCCCTGGCCTTCGCCCGGACCGATCAGATTCTTCTCAGGTACCTTCACATCCTGAAAGAACAGCTCGGAGGTGTCCTGGGCCTTCATACCAACCTTGTTCAGGTTCTGACCTTTTTCGAAACCTTCCCACGCGGTCTCCACCATGAACAGACTGATGCCCTTGGCGCCTTCCTTGGGATCGGTCTTTGCAACAACAATAACCACGTCAGCAAGCTGGCCGTTAGTGATGAAGGTCTTGGAACCATTCAGCACGTAATGATCGCCGTTTTTCACCGCCGTCGTTTTCACGCCCTGCAGGTCCGAGCCGGCACCCGGCTCCGTCATGGCAATGGCGCCAATCATTTCGCCGCTGGCCAGTTTGGGCAGATAGTAATTTTTCAGCTCGTCGGAGCCATAGTTAAGAACGTAAGGCGCGACAATGTCAGAGTGCAGGCCCCAGCCTATCCCGGTCAAGCCCGCTCTGGCGACCTCTTCAATCAACACCGCGCTGTACCGGAAATCCGCGCCTACGCCGCCAAACTCTTCTGGCAGGCAAGGGCAAAGAAAACCCAGCTCACCGGCTTTCTGCCAGAGCTCGCGGCTAACCTGGCCGTCTTTCTCCCACTGATCATGGTAAGGCGCCGCTTCCTGCTCCAGGAACTTGCGGACAGAATCTCGAAAGCCTTCAAGGTCGGCGTCGAAGAGAGTGCGTGGAATCATGGTGAACCTCGGTGAATAACCTGTGTTGTGATTGTCGTTCACCAAGTCTCTGCCCGGAGGCCCATTTGCTCAATGATGAAAAGCATCAATCGGGCTGACCAAAACCATCGCTACGAGCGGCTTCAGCCCTTGCGCTTGTCCTCGGCACGGGCCTCACCCCAACGGGGCATCAGGTCCTGGGGCAGGTTCAGATGATCAAGGATTCGGGCGACAATAAAATCGACCAGATCCTCAAGGGACTGCGGTTTGTGGTAGAAGCCGGGGCTCGCCGGCATGATGACGGCACCCATGCGGGTCAGTTTCAGCATGTTCTCCAGATGCACCTCGGAGAAAGGCGCCTCCCGGGGCACCAGAATCAGCGGGCGCCGCTCCTTCAGGGCCACATCACCGGCCCGCTCGATCAGGTTGTTGCTGGCACCCGTTGCCAGGGCCGAAAGCGTTCCGGTGCTGCAGGGGCAGACCACCAGCGGCGCTTTCTCGCCGGAGCCGGAAGCCGGCGGGGCAAACCAGTCTTCCCGCCCAAACACCAGAACCTGGCCCGGCTCCGCGCCGGTATAGGCAGACAAGGTTTCCTGCATCGCCGGCGGCGTCCCCGGCAGCTTCAAATCGGTTTCCGTGGCGATCACCACTTGCGCGGCCCGACTGACCATCACATTCACACGGCAGCCCGCTGACACCAGGCACTGCAACAAGCGCAGGCCATACTGGGCACCGGACGCGCCGGTGAAGGCCAGGTTAACAGTTGAAGGCCGGTTCTGGTCGTTGCTCATGGATGTCGCCACCTGTCGGTCTGAAAAAGTCGCCGGTTGCGCCCGGTCAGCCACGAATACGCTCAAGCTCGGAAATAAGTTTACCGTGAATACCGCCAAAGCCCCCGTTGCTCATGATCACAATGTGGCAGGGGCTGGGAAGATCTTCCAGGGTGCGTGCCAGCAAGTCCTCCACCGTAGCCTCCACCCGGTGCCGATCGGAACCGGTATTCAGCTCCTGCCAACCGGCAATCAGTTCCGGCAGCCAGTCCATATCATTCAGGTTGGCCCACAGAACCCGGTCCGCGGTTTCCGCACTGGGCAGCAGCGTCTGCTGGTGGACGCCCTGTTTCATGGTGTTTGAGCGCGGTTCAATCAGCGCCAGGATGGGCTCGTCACCCACCTGGTTGCGCAAGCCCTCAAGGGTGGTGGCAATGGCGGTCGGATGGTGGGCAAAGTCGTCGTATACACGCACGCCGTCTATGTCCGCCAGCAACTCCATCCGCCGTTTGACGCCGGAGAACCGGCACAGAGCTGCTACCGCATGATCCGGAGTGACGCCCACGTGACGGGCAGCAGCAATGGCAGACAGGGCATTGCGGACATTATGAAGACCGGTCTGATCCCACTTCAGCGTTGCCACTGGCTGTTCGTGGTGAATCACCAGAAATCGGCTGCCATCCTCCGAGAGCAGCTCGGCACGCCAGTCCGACATGCGCGGGGTCTCGCTGCCAATCGCAGTGTCCTGCACCGGGCTCCAGCAGCCCAATTCCAGAGCTTTATCCAGATGGCCGTCCACCGCGGGTCGGATGATCAGACCCTGGGAGGGGACAGTTCGAACCAGATGGTGAAACTGTCGCTCTATGGCTTCGACATTCTCGAAGATATCCGCGTGGTCGAACTCCAGGTTGTTCATGATCAGGGTGTGGGGCCGGTAATGGACAAACTTGGAACGTTTGTCGAAGAAGGCGCTGTCGTATTCGTCCGCCTCGATCACAAAAAAGTCGCTGTTGCCCAGCCGGGCCGAAACGGGAAAGTCCCGGGGAACACCGCCAACCAGGTAACCCGGTTCAAACCCGGCCTGATCCAGGATCCAGAGCAGCATGGACGTGGTTGTGGTCTTGCCGTGGGTACCGGCTACCGCCATTACCCAACGGTGCCTGAGCACCTCGCGGCTCAACCATTCGGGCCCGGACATGTAGTCGATATTCCGGTTGAGTACCGCTTCGACTTCCGGATTGCCGCGGGACATGGCGTTACCGATGAGCACCAGGTCCGGTTTCGGCTCCAGGTGATCCGGGCTATACCCTTCCATCAGACTGATACCCTGAGCCTCCAGCTGGGTGCTCATGGGCGGATAAACGCCCTGATCGGACCCGGTCACGGTATGGCCCAGTTCACGGGCCAGAACGGCCAGGCTGCCCATGAAGGTGCCACAGATTCCGAGGATGTGAATGTGCATTCGGCGACTGCCCCCTGTGTTGAAACCCGACAAGCCTCCCGTATCCGCCCCACCCCGTCAAGAGCCACGCTATCCGCAATCCTGCTCATGAAAATTGCCGGCGATTGGCGTATCATCTGCGCCATTGTCGAACCAGCAGGAGGCTCCAGCCCGAGATGGCCATCAAGAACGCATTTTACGCTCAGTCCGGCGGTGTCACCGCCGTCATTAATGCCAGTGCCTGTGGCGTCATCCAGACCGCCCGAAAGCATCCGGACAAAATCGGCAAGGTGTTTGCCGGACGCAACGGCATTATCGGGGCGCTGAAGGAAGAACTGATTGATACCAGCCTCGAGAGCGACGATGCCATCCAGGCACTGATTCACACCCCGGGGGGCGCTTTTGGCTCCTGTCGCCACAAGCTCAAGAACATTTCCGAGAACCGTCGCGAATACGAGCGGCTGATTGAGGTGTTCCGGGCCCACGACATCGGCTACTTCTTCTACAACGGCGGCGGAGATTCCCAGGATACTGCCTACAAGGTCTCCCAGATCGCCGACAAGATGGGCTACCCGATTACCTGTATTGGCGTACCCAAGACCGTGGATAACGACCTGCCTTTCACCGACTGCTGCCCCGGCTTCGGCTCGGTGGCCAAGTACATTGCCACATCCACCCTGGAAGCCAGCCTGGACATCAAGTCCATGTGCGAAACCTCCACCAAGGTGTTCATCCTGGAAGTCATGGGCCGCCACGCCGGCTGGATTGCCGCATCCGGCGGCCTGGCCGGACAGGGCGAGGGCGAACCACCCCACATTATCCTGTTCCCGGAAATTCCTTTTGACCGTGAAAGCTTCCTGGCGCGCGTGGATCATTGCGTGAAGGAATACGGCTACTGTGTTGTGGTGGCCTCCGAAGGTGCCCAGTACGAAGACGGTCGCTTCCTGGCGGATGCCGGTGCCAAGGACGCATTCGGCCACACCCAGCTTGGTGGTGTTGCCCCGGCCCTCGCCAATATGGTCAAGCAGGCACTGGGCCACAAGTACCACTGGGCCGTAGCGGATTACCTTCAGCGCAGCGCCCGCCACATCGCCTCCGCCACTGACGTGGAACAGGCCTATGCCGTTGGTAAGGCCGCGGTGGAAATGGCCCTGGAAGGCAAGCAGGCACTGATGCCCACTATCGTCCGGGAGCAAGGAAAGCCTTACCGCTGGAAGATTGGCGAAGCGCCCCTCAGTGAAGTGGCAAACCAGGAAAAAAAGATGCCGATTCACTTCATCACCGACGACGGCTTTGGTATCACCCAGGATTGCCGGGACTACCTGGAGCCGCTGATTGCCGGTGAGAGCTTCCCACCGTTCGATAATGGCCTGCCACGGGTCGCCAAGCTCCAGAACACCTTGACCGAGAAGAAGCTTAAAACCGATTTCCAGCTGTAGTCCTTTTCGGCCCCATCGGGAATCAAAAAAGCCTGACAGATTGACTCTGTCAGGCTTTTTTCTTTGTTCGGGGAACCATCGGCCCTGGTTAGCGGGCCAGTTCCGCCTGGTGGTCGCGCACGTAGGCATAGAACTGATCAAAACCGCCCACGTACTGGCTACCGACAAGAATCTGGGGCACGGTATAGACGGGCCGGCCAATCCTGTCGGCGATGTCCTGCTTGCTCATACCCTTCTCGATCATATCGACCCAGACATAGGGAATGTTTCTGGCCTCACACAGGTGCCTGGCCTGTACACAGAATCCACAACTTGAGCGGCCGTAAATCGTGACCTGCTCCATAAACACCTCCCTAAAATCTCTGCCGGTGAATTCCGGGATTAAAATCGCATGAAAGAATCATGACACGGCACCCGGTAATTGAAAATTGATGCTTTGAATCGCCGCCATAGTAGCGGGCCATCATGTTCTGAGGCGGCTCAGCTCACGCTCCAGAACCTGCACCTCGTTGTCCAGGGCCTGGCCGCTGCCCTTGACCCGGCCGGCAAGCTCCCGGAGATCGTTGGCGGCATCGCCGATGTGAGTGAGGTTGCGATTGATTTCCTCGCTCACCGAGCTCTGTTCTTCCGCGGCGGTAGCCACCTGGGTTACATGCTCCACAATGGTTCCGATCCGGTCGACGACGGTGGCCAGTGAATGGGCCGCTTCCTGGGTACCATCGACTGCCGAGGTGGCGCGATCAACGCCACTCTGGATCACCGAAACGGCGCCATTCACATCCTGCTTGAGGCCGTCGATCATGGTGCTGATTTCATCGGTGGATTCCCGCGTCCGCGAGGCCAGCGTACGGACCTCATCGGCAACCACGGCAAATCCGCGCCCCTGTTCGCCGGCCCTGGCGGCCTCGATGGCAGCGTTGAGGGCGAGAAGGTTGGTCTGTTCGGCGATGCCACGGATGACATCCAGAATCCGATTGATGTCCTCACTACGATTGGCCACCTGCCCGATTGCCGTACTGGCCTCCCCCATATCGTTGGCAACCGCGCTCACGCCCTTCACCGCCGATGAAAGGGTATCCTGGGTAAACCGGATGCCATCCTGGGCCATACGCGCATTATCCGCTGCTTCGCCGGCAAATCCGGCCACTTCCCCTGCAGCGGCAGACATTTCGTTCATGGCGGTCACCACGCTATCGATGTCCTGATGCTGCCGGCCGGTCTGCTCATCGGTCTCAACCGCAATACTGCCCACATCCCTGGCCTGCTCCCGAACCTTGGCGTTTACGCCCTTCAGGTCATTGATCATTTCCCTCAACCGGGCCAGGAAGGCATTGAACCCGCCGGCCAGCTCGATCAGTTCGGCATGAGTGTCGATTTCCAGCTCACGGGTCAGGTCCCCTTCGGCGCTGGCCAGGTTCTTCATACGATCCCGGATTTCATCCAGTGGCCGGGTAACCGAGCGCACCAGGAGCACCAGAGCGACGATGGCGAAAACCACCACCGCGATCCCCACCAGGGTCTGGCGTGTGGCTGTCGCGGCGACTTCGTCTGACAACAGACCGGTAATTTCCGAAACGCTGGCGAGCGCGGCATCCCGCGGCAACTCGATCAGCAGCGACCACTCGACATCCGGCAACCGGATTTTAACAGGATACGCCACGGCCAGGGTCTGCCCGTCATCAAAGGTGCCCTCACCCCGGTGCAGCCCTGCGAAAGTGTCGCCATGCTCGGGCACGGCTTCCTGAAGAGGCCGGCCAAGCTGTTCCTCATAATGACTGGAGGCCGCGATAAGCCCCTGCTCACTGATCAGCGTGACACGGGACTGGCCGCCGAACAGTTCCTGACTGACACCGGCAATGGTTCGTTGCAGTGTCGAGAGATTGATGTCGACACCCACCACGCCGGCGAATGTTCCGTCATCCAGAATCGGAACCACCAGGCTGGTCATCAACTCCGAGTAGCCTTCGCTGATTTCGTATTCGTAGGGTTCCATGATGCAGGGTGACTTGGTGTCCCGCGAACACAGGTACCACTCTGCTTCCCGGATCCCGAATTCGTTCAGGCTGTCCAGATATTTGGTAGCCGGGTCTTCCGTGCGGCTGAACTGGACCTGGCCGTCCGGATCCCGGTAGTAATAGATCTCCAGGGTGCCCTCATCGCTGCTGTGTTCTTCAACACCACCGGTGAAGTAGCGATCCTGGCCATCGTAGCCATCAGGCTCGAACTGGGCGTAGATTGAACTCAGGCTTTTCTGCTCCTCCAGAACTGCGCCAACGGTCTCCTGCAGGGCTGTCCGGCTGATACGCCCGGAGCTGTCAGCCTGAATGTTTCGGATAATGACATTGCGAACGACTTCCGGGGTTCGAAAGGCGGTCGCGAACTGGCCACTGACCAGTTCGCCATATTTGCCGGCGGTTGCGCCGAGCTGATCCATCACAATACCCTGCACCGTATCCCGGGTTTCGGCCGTCAATCTCTCTTCCATGTCTCCGAGTGACAACTGGGCCGTAACCACGATGCTGATACCCATAATCAGGAGCAGGGACACAACGAGGGCATAGAGCTTGAAGCGGAGCGATAACTGTTTCATGGTAAGGCCGGACCTGCGGAGTGTTGGAGGTTCATTTCATATTAAAGCACGGAGGGCCCGGTGGCCTACCTGACGCTATTTCTGACCGCGTTCGCTGCTGCCACGCTGCTGCCTGCCTACTCGGAAGTCCTGCTCGGCACCCTGATAACACAGGGCTACTCCTGGTGGTGGCTCTGGTTCTGGGCAACACTGGGCAACACGTTGGGCTCGGTCGTTAATGGGGTTATCGGCCGGCAGGTGGATCGCTTTAAGCATAAACGCTGGTTTCCGGTCAGCGAAATGCAGCTGCACAAGGCGCGGAACCGTTTTAACCGTTACGGCCAGTGGTCACTGTTGATGGGCTGGCTGCCCCTCGGAGGCGACGCGTTGACCCTGGTTGGCGGGATCATGCGCGTGCCATGGCTCAACTTTGTCATCCTGGTGGGTATCGGCAAGGGCGCCCGCTACGCCTTCGTGCTCTGGCTTGTGGCCGAAGCATCCGGCGCATCGTCACCTTCACCGTAGAGGTACTTCCTGAGCAGCGGTTCGCCGTTGAACTCGGAATTGAGTACCGCGACAAAGGTGTAGACCCCGATCAGTTTGCGGTTCAGGAAAACAAACTCCTTCGGAGGAACCCGGAAATAGCGGCTAATGGCAGACCGGGCCGCCTGGCGCGCTACCCGCGACGGCAATTCACTCTGCTTCCAGCGGTACTCTCCGTGACTGTTGACCGCATAATCCGGCCAGGATTCCTTGTTGCTGGACAGGGGCTCGAGCACCGACATGCATACCTGGCCGAACTTCTGCAGAACCTCATCCGGCCAGTCGGTACTCATGAACCGCAGCTTGACGCCGCCGTCGATCACAGCCTGGAGATCGTCCTCGTAGGACGCCCTGATCATCTGGATAACCGGCTGGAGAAATTCATCCGAGTAAGCCTGCACCGCTCCGAAATCAAGCAGAACAATGCGGTCGTACCCCGGATCGTCGCCCTCTTCGCCGGCGATACGGATTCGATAGTTGCCGAAGTTCGGATCCGTCTGTATTTCCCCCCAAACAAACAGCTCCCGGAAAAACAGCTCGAGAGCGGCCTTGCCAAGTGCGCTTCGACGCTCCAATGGAAGGTCCCTGACCGCCTGGGAGCTGACGGAATGGCCGTGTTCGTAGGTCGAGCAAATAACGTGTGCGGTTGAAAACTCGGGCAGGACCCTGGGCACAATGAACCTCGGATCCGACGCCAGCATATTGCGGAATTTCTCGGTGGTTTTCGCCTCCAGGCGATAATCCACTTCCCGATGCATCATCTGCCGGACTTCTTCCAGCCAGTCATTGAACTCCGGGCCGAAACTGACCAGCCTCGCTACCCGTAACAGCTGGGCAACTGCATTCAGATCGCTGTCTACCGCATCGGCAACGCCGGGGTATTGTACCTTCAGCACCAGTTCCAGGCCGTCGCTTTTGCGCCAGGCCCGGTGCACCTGCCCAAGCGATGCCGCGCCAATGGGTTCGGGCTCCACATCCAGTTGAGCCAGGCGGTCTGCCCCCAGCTCATCTTTCAGTACACGCTCAATGGCCGGCCATTCCAGTGAGGTGGTCTGGTCTTCCAGGGTATGCAACGCTTCGGTGACTTCTTCGGGCAGGAAATGCTCGCCATACAGGGCCATAACCTGGCCGATCTTGACCACGCTGCCCTTCAGCTGACCCAGCTCATCCACCAGGAACCGAGCCTGGCTCGACAGCATGGCCCGGTGCCGCTTCTCCCGGTTTTCCCGACTGCTGAACCAGTTGGTTGCCATATGTGAAGCCATACGGGTACCAGCAAACAAGCCGGCTCGGGTCAGGCTCAACCTGCGCTCAAAACTGCCAGTCTTGATGCGGGAAACCGAATTTCCTGAACGTCTGGAAGACATAGTGACCTGTTCGGATCAGAGAATTTCACCACGTTTGGCGGTTATTACCATTATACGGATAGTCAGGGTAGCTGACCTAACCGAGTCGACCGGCTTTCCGCGGCCACGGGGCCAATGTGTCGGCGGCGTCGCCGGTTTACACCTGACCAACCGGATCGTTTACGTTTCGACACAGTTTCTGGCAGGAAACCGGTCTAGTATTTCTACATACGTAAGGTCCAACAACGACTATCACAAGAACAAGATCCGAACATGCCGCAGTCCGCAAGAAAAACGCCGGATACGGAGCTGTCCCAGTTCCGGGTCAAAGGCGAAATTCCTGTCCCGATCCTGATCAACTGGCTGACGGCCGTTGCCGTTCCCCTGCTGTTCTTCTTTGCCTGGCGCTCAAGCCTGCAGAACGATCCGATTACGCCGCCACTGCTGATCGGCTTTGCCGTGCTGCTGACGGTCAACTCTGTAACCTATTTGCTTTCCGGCAACAAAACATTGCAACGCCGGGGGTTCATTACCCTGATCACGGTGCTGTTCACCTATCTGGCGATCCACGCCGTTGAAGACGGCTCCGCCATTATCTGGCTGTTTGCCTATCCCCCCATCATTTTCTATATCAGTGAATCCCGGATTGGCGTGCTCGCCTGCAGTGGCGGATTCGCTGCGGTCATTTTCCTGTTCAGCCCGTTGGGCGACCTGCTGTTTGAACCACCTCACAGCACCAGTTTCCGAATCACCATGGTGGCAGTGCTGGGCTTTGAAATGGTCACCTGCTATATCCTTGACCAGAGCCGACGACGCAGCAAGCTGGGCCTGCTGAAGCTGGCTGCGGAATTCGAGTATGCGGCCAAGCATGACGCCCTGACTGGCCTTGCCAACCGCCGGGAAGCCCTCGAGCAGCTCGACATCGAGTACCAGCGCTACCTTCGCAACGCCCGCCCCTTCTCTGTGCTGCTGATGGATATCGACCTGTTCAAGAGCGTCAACGATAACTACGGACATCATGTTGGGGACGAGCTCATCATGCTGGTTGCCAAAACCCTGAGGGAACAATGCCGAAAGGTTGACACCCTGGCCCGATGGGGCGGTGAGGAATATCTGGTGCTACTGCCGGAAACCACTACCGAAGAGGCCATGTCTTCTGCAAACCGGATCCGGGAAGCCTTTGCCGCCAAATCCGTCAACACGGAACAGGGCCAGGTTCAGGCCACAATCAGTGTGGGCGTGGCATCAATCCGGGGATCCGAGTCCATCGACCGCCTGCTGCAGCGGGCAGATGAAGCCCTGTATCGGGCCAAATCCGAGGGGCGAAACCGGGTATGCGGTTACGAGAACGAAGCCGCCGCCTGAACTACCACCCCTCGCGAAACTCGACATTCTGGTGCGCCAGGCCGCTGACAAGTTGCTCTGACAATCGTTGCTGCACGTCGGCCAGGGTTACACCCGGAACAAAGTCCCGCACCTGACACATGGCCATGCCGGCATAGCCGCAGGGGTTGATCCGCTGGAAAGGCTCCATGTCCATATCGACATTCAGTGCCAGCCCGTGAAAGGAACAGCCCCGGCGAACCCGGAGGCCAAGGGAGGCTATCTTGGCATCACCCACGTACACGCCGGGCGCATCCGGCCTGGGTGCAGCCTCAACGCCCAGACCAGCGAGGGTCCGAACGATCGACTGTTCAATCTCATCCACCAGGGAGCGGACACCCATTTTTTTGCGGGCCAGGTTGATCATCAGGTAAACGACCAACTGACCGGGGCCGTGATAGGTCACTTGCCCGCCCCGATCAACCGGAATCACCGGAATATCGCCCGGGGCAAGGATGTGTTCTGCTTTACCCGCCTGGCCCTGAGTGTAAACCCGGGGATGCTCAAGGCACCAGAGCTCGTCCGCCACACTGTCATCGCGGTCGGCGGTGAACGATTTCATGGCCTCCCAGGTTTCCAGGTAGGGCTGCTCCCCCAGGGATCGAACAATCAGGTCAGGCATCGGACTCAGAGCACCATATGCACACGGCCACTGGCCTTGAGGTCTTCGAACAGAGCTTTGAGCTGCGCTTCCCCGGTAGCCACAATCTTGAGCTGGACGGAGGAGAACCTGCCTTTGCTGCTGTCGTTAACCGTGATGTCAGTTTCGCAGATCCCGGGTGCGTGCTGTTCCACAACCTCAACCACGAACTCGGTGAAATCCGGCGCAGCATTGCCGATCACCTTGATCACGTAATCGCAAGGAAACTCAATTTTTGGTGCTTTCGGCTGACTCATGCCGTTTTACTCCCCGGGATCAACATCACCCTACTGAAATAACTGAACGAAAAAGAGCTTGATGGCATCCCAGATTCGTTTGAAAAATCCGCCCTCGGGGACCTCGGTCAGGGCCAGCACCGGCTGATCAACCAGTACCTCACCGTTGTAGGACACCTTGACCCGTCCCAGCTCATCCCCGACCTTGATGGGTGCTTTGATGACAGAATCAAGGTCTACCGTGGACTCCAGATCGTTTCGGGAACCCCGGGGAATGGTGACATAAACGTCTTCGGTCATGCCGACTGACAGCTGGTCAGCCTGGCCACCCCAGACACGGGCTTCAATCAGCTCCTGGCCGGACTGGAACAGGCGTTCGCTCTCGTAGTAGCGGAAGCCGTAATTCAGCATCTTCTGGATTTCCTGAGCCCGCGCTTCTGAGCTGCTGGTACCCATGACGACGGCTATAAAGCGGGTGTCGTTGCGCTTGGCCGAAGCAACCAGACAGTAGCCGGCTTCCTCTGTGTGACCGGTCTTCAGACCATCGACGCTGTCATCACGCCAGAGCAGGCTGTTCCGGTTCGGTTGGCGGATATTGTTATAGGTGAAGTGCTTTTCAGCGTACAGCGGATAGTTTTCCGGATAATCATTGATGATTGCCTGCGCCAGCATGGCCAGGTCATAGGCCGTTGAAAAATGATCCGGCGAAGGCAGACCGGTAGCGTTTTCGAAGTTGGTGTCTTTCATGCCCAGCAACTGGGCCTGCTGGTTCATGATATCAACGAAGGCGTCTTCGCTACCGGCAACAAATTCCGCAAGGGCGACTGAGGCATCGTTGCCCGACTGAATGATCACCCCCCTGAGCAGATCCTCAACCGACACCTGAGTGCCTTCCCGGACGAAGGTTCGGGACCCCTCGGTTTTCCAGGCATTCACGCTGATCGGCACCATGTCGGACATGGCAATCCGGCCCTCATCAAGCTCCCGCTCGACGATATACGCGGTCATCATTTTGGTCAGACTGGCTGGAGGCAAACGCTCGTGGCTGTTCTCCTCCATGATGATCCGTCCGCTCTTGGGATCCATCAAAACATAAGAGCTGCCAGCAATCTGCGGCGGCGACGGAATCAGTACCGACTGGGACATCGCCTTGCCTGTCAGAGCAAGCATCAGCACAAAGACAATAGATAGGGTTCGAAAAGCAGAGTTTAAGGCCATGGGTCCATTCATTCGTCGTTAAGTGTGTTTCTTATATAGCTGTCTTGTTAGCCGCGCTCAGTGCGTATCGGTCAGCAGGATGGACTGATCGAAACCACGGGCTTCCAACAGGCTCTGGGTGCGCCTTGCGCTGTCTTCATCGCTGAACGGGCCCACCTGAACCCGATGAAATCGCCCTGAAGACGTATCAACAGCCCGCACCCGCATTGGATTTTCCAGCACCGCTCTTACCTGGCTGAGCAACTTTTCGGCCGGATCCCGGCTGCTGAAGGAGCCCAGCTGTACAAACAATGACCGGTTGGTCGCCGCCATGTCACCGCTAGCCTTCACCCGACCTTCGGCGTATCCAGGTGAGTCTCCGGGAGAAAAGGGCTCACCGGCAACGAACATGGCTCCGTCCGGTCTGACCGTAATGGCGGCGACTTCCACCCGTGCCGTGCCCCGGGCCTGGTAACCCAGCTTTTTGGCCGCGGCGTAGGACAGGTCGATGATTCTGTCGCTGTGGAAAGGACCACGGTCGTTGACCCGGACGATCACCGAGCGGCCATTATCAAGATTCGTTACCCGGGCATAGCCAGGGATCCGCAGGGATTTGTGCGCGGCGGACATGGCATACATGTCAAAGGTTTCGCCGTTGGAGGTCTTGTGACCATGGAACTTTTCGCCGTACCAGCTCGCCGTGCCCCGGGCAACATAGCCGTCGTTGCTGTCGAGCACATGGTACTGCTTGCCCCAGACCTTGTAGGGCGATTTATTGCCTGCCCTGCGAGGAGCCTCGTAAACCGGCACCGCATCGTCAAGCCCGGAGACATCAAAGTTGCCCGAGGGTGCCCTGTCGGTAGCCAGAGTGTAGCGTGACGAATGGTCCGTTTCCGGGGCTGACGCACAGCCGCCGAGTATCATCGACGCCACTACCGTCAGCAGGAGAGAGAATGAGGGCTTGCAGTTCACTGTCCGGAGTTCCTCTTGACTACATTGGCCACCGCCATCAGGTATCCGGCGGCCTGCCGTTCATTGTAACGGGTTCTGCCCCGGAATCACCATTACCCGACCGCCATGGTTCGATTGACCCGGTCAGGCGCCAATCATCCGTCGGTGCGTGTGGATCGACATCAGAACGCCGAACGCAGCCATCAGGGTCACCCCCGAGGTTCCACCATAGCTGATCAGGGGCAATGGCACACCAACCACGGGCAAAAGTCCACTTACCATCCCGACATTCACGAAGATGTAGATAAAGAACGTCATGGTGAGTGCGCCGGCCAGCAGCCGACTGAACGAATCCTGGGCCGTGGCGGCAATGTAAAGACATCGCAGGATAATAAGGAAATACACCGTCATCAGAATCAGCATACCGACAAAACCGAATTCCTCCGCCAGCACCGCAACGATGAAATCGGTATGGCTCTCCGGAAGAAACTCAAGGTGTGACTGGGTCCCCTGCAGCCAGCCTTTGCCATCCACTCCACCAGAACCAATGGCTGTCTTGGACTGGATGATGTTCCAGCCGGCCCCCAGAGGATCACTTTGTGGGTCCAGGAGTGTCAGTACCCGCTGTTTCTGGTACTCCCTCATGACGAAAAACCACATCAGCGGAGCCGACACGGACACCATGGCCACGAAGGCGGTGATCAATTTCCAGCTGATGCCGGCGAAAAACACCACGAAGATGCCGGCCATGCCCACCAGCAAGGAGGTTCCCAGGTCTGGCTGCTGCATGATCATGATCATCGGCACCAGAACAATGGCCAACCCGACGGCCACATGGCGGAACCTGGGCGGCAGGAAGTGCCTGGACAGGTACCAGGCCGCCATCATGGGCACCACCAGTTTCATCAGTTCCGAGGGCTGAAACCGGGGCAGACCCGGTATCGCCAGCCAACGCTGGGCGCCCTTGGCACCGACGCCCACCAGCATGACTGCAATCAACGCAACAATGCCGGCCGCGTAAAGCCACGGTGCCCACCGGCGAAACACCGAGGGATCCAGCTGGGCAAACACCAGCATAACCACAAAAGCCACTCCCAGGCGTATGCCCTGGGCCTTGACGACCTCGAAGTTCCTGTCGGCACCGCTGTAAAGCACAAACAGCCCGCCGGAAACCAGCAGGAGCAGCAGCAGTAAAAGGATCGGGTCCAGATGCAGCGCGGTCCAGATGCTCCGCTGCCTGCCAAGCGGGTTGCTCGCCGTTGAATCCAGTAACGCCTTGAACGCCATCAGTCGGCCACCTCGTCTACGTCGCTGACCAGTGTGCCATCGGCCTGTCCATAGTCGAGCAACCAGGAGTCAAACAGGGCTCGGGCCACCGGCGCGGCCGTACCGCTGCCGCTACCACCGTTTTCGACGATCACGGCAACCGCGATCTCCGGATTATCCGCCGGCGCAAAACCAACAAAAAGCGCGTGGTCCCGGAGCCTCTCGCGGATTTCCTCTTCATCGTATTCTTCATCCTCGGCAAGGCTGAATACCTGCGCGGTACCGGTCTTGCCCGCCATCTTGTAGGGCGCACCGCGGCCTACAGAGCGCGCCGTTCCTTTTGGCCCGTGCATGACCTCTACCATTGTATCGACGACGTATTCCCAGTCGTCAGGGTTCTTGAGATTAAGCGGCTCGTGGGTCTCCGCAGGCAGGAATTCCTCGACCGGCCGATCCCCCTTGATGTCCTTCAGAAGCCTCGGCTCTACCCAACGGCCACGGTTGGCAATCAAGGCGGTTGCAGTGGCCAGCTGCAACGGCGTAGCAAGCATGAACCCCTGCCCGATGCCCATATTGACGGAATCCCCCGGGTACCACGGCTCATTCCGAACGGCACGCTTCCAGTCCCTGGAAGGTAGCAAACCGCTTAGAGCACCTGAGACATCAAGGGTGGCGTCTTCCCCGAAGCCGAAATGAGCCAGATAGCTGTGCATGGTGTCCACGCCCATTTCCACCGCCACCTCGTAGAAATAGACATCGCAGGATTCTGCCACAGCGTCCTTCAGATCAACCCAGCCATGTCCTGTTCGCTTCCAGTCGCGCCACAACCGGCCGCCTTCGTTCAGGCGAAAGTGTCCTGGATCCCAGATGGTGTAATCCCGGGTGGTGGCCCCGCTATCAAGCGCCGCTACTGCAAGCATCGGTTTCACAGTCGAACCCGGAGGGTACTGCCCCCGCAAGGCCCGATTGAACAGTGGCTTGTCCTTGCTTTCACTCAGTTCCCGGTAGTCATTGACGCTGATACCGGTAACGAATTTGTTGGCGTCAAAGCCCGGAACGCTTGCCAGCGCAAGAATGCCACCGGTATCCGGTTCGATAGCAATGATGGCGCCGCGGCGACCATCCAGAAGTTCGTGGGCCCGCTGCTGCAGCCTGAGATCCAGATGCAGCTGCAGATCTTCTCCGGGCACCGGGTTTTCTCGTTCCAGGACGCGCAGCGTCCGGCCCCGGGCGTTGGTTTCAACGTGCTGGTAGCCGACCTCACCGTGGAGGATCTCTTCGTAGAAGCGTTCGATGCCCGATTTTCCGATGTAGTTGGTGCCGGCATAGTTGACCGGATCGATCCGCTGCAATTCGTCCCGGTTGATACGCCCGACGAAACCCAGGGCGTGGGCCGTCAGTTCACTGTGCGGGTAGAAACGAACCAGCTCGGCCTTGACCTCCACCCCCGGAAGCTCATGGCGATGCACAGCAAGCCGGGCCATCTCCTGTTCATTGAGGTCGTAGCGGAGGGGAATTTCCTGGAATGGACGGCGGGGCTCCTGAAGCCGGCGCTGGAAACGTTCACGGTCTTCGTCAGAAATCTCCAGGATATTGCCAAGCTGAGCCAGGGTATCGTCCATGCCCTGCACCCGCTCGGGCACAAGCGTCACACTGAAAACGGGCCGGTTCTCCGCCAGCAGAGTGTCATTGCGGTCGTAAACCAGCCCTCGGGGGGGCGGTACCGACTGGACCTGAACGCGGTTCTTGTCCGAAAGGGTGGTATAAACCTCATGTTCCACGACCTGAAGCTGGTACATCCGCGCAATCAGGCCACCAATCGCCAGCATCACAAACACCAGCATCACCAGGGTACGGCGCTGGAAGAGCCGGCGTTCCGCTGCCGTATCCTTGAACTCACCCCATGGCATGATGACCCCCTAGGCCCGGTGGTACGGGTGATTGCGGGTGATCGACCAGGCCCGGTACAGCTGCTCTGCGAGAACGATACGCACCAGAGGGTGCGGCAAAGTGAGCGGCGACAGCGACCATTGCTGGTCGGCCCGCTTCCGGCAATCGTCGGCCAGGCCATCGGGGCCGCCCACCAGAAAGCTCACATCGCGGCCATCCTGTTGCCAGTTCTCCAGTTGAGCCGCGAGCTTTTCGGTCGACCACGGGCGACCGCCAACCTCCAGCGCAATCACGCGGTCTTTCGGACCGGTGGCCGCAAGGATAGCGTCACATTCTCGCTGCATCAGTCTGGGAATATCGGGATTCTTGCCCCGGTGGGCGACAGGAATTTCAACCAGTTCCACGGGTAGCTCCGGCGGCATGCGGCGGGCGTAATCTCCGAATCCGGTACTGACCCAGTCGGGCATTTTCTGCCCCACACAGATCAGGCGTAACCGCATGATTATTCGCTGCCCGCAACACCAAGATCCGGAGCATCGCGCCAGAAGCGCTCCAGATCGTAAAACTCCCGTGTGGCAGGCATCATCACGTGAACAACCACATCGCCCAGGTCCACAAGGATCCAGTCGCTGACGCCAGCACCCTCAACGTTGCTCGCGCGCACGCCCTGCTCCTTGGCTTCGATTACAACGGAGTCGGCGAGGGATTTCACATGTCGATTGGACGTTCCGGATGCCAGAACCATGAAGTCGGTGACACTGGTGCGGTCACGGACATCAATCACGCTGATGTCCTGTGCTTTCACATCTTCAAGCGCATTAATTACCAGATCTTTCAGTTGCTCTGCCTGCATAATCACCCTGTTGGACGGGCGTTTGCCGATATGGCCGCCCGAAATGTCATATTCAGACGCGATTGTAGCACTAAAAGTTCCCGTCGGGGCATGCACCATAGAGCCCCTGACGACGAATTTCTGCCCAGACCTGGTCGGGCATCAGGTAGCGGGGTGAGCGGCCATCACCAATACGCTTCCTGATTCCGGTGGCGGAAATGTCCAGAAGCGGCGGATCGAGCTCCAGAAAATGGCCGCAGGAACGGCCGTGCAAGGCCTCGGGGCCTCCCACACCTCGCTCCGCCAGCAGCCGGGCCGGTTCGCCTGTAGGGTCCAGAGCCGGGCCTGGTCGACGGACCACCACCACATGGGCCAGCTCCGGAATCTGCTGCCACTCCCGCCAGCGGTCGAACCCGGCAAAGGCGTCGGTGCCAACCACCATCGCCAGGGGCTCATCCGGCCCAAGCTCCGCGCGAAGCTGACGCAGGGTGTCGGCCGTGTAGGAGGCGCCTTCCCGTGCCAGTTCCCGGTCGTCAATCCGTAACTGGGGCTCGTTGGCCACCGCCAGCCTCAGCAGCTCCAGGCGCTGACCGGAGGAAGCCCCGGTCCGCCCCCGATGCGGCGGAATATGACAGGGCACCAGACTGACGTACTCCACGCCGAGACGGTCACTGATTTCAAGGGCCAGCCTGAGGTGGCCATGATGCACCGGATCAAAGGTTCCGCCATAGATCACATGCATGGACATCAGGTCCGGATGTGCCCGTCACCGAAGACCACGTATTTCTGGGACGTGAGACCCTCAAGCCCCACCGGCCCACGGGCGTGAATCTTGTCGGTGGAGATCCCGATTTCGGCCCCCAGACCATACTCGAACCCGTCGGCAAAGCGCGTTGAAGCGTTGACCATGACGGAACTGGAGTCCACTTCGGTAATGAACCGACGTGCCCGGGTGTAGTTCTCGGTAATGATGCTGTCGGTATGCTGGGAACTGTAGCGGTTGATATGGGCAATGGCGCCTTCCAGACCGTCAACCACACGCACCGCCAGGACCGGAGCCAGATATTCGGCTTCCCAGTCTGCCTCGGTAGCTTCGTTCACACCCTCGACAATAGCCCGGGTTTGCTCGCAGCCACGCAATTCCACGCCTTTCTCAACAAAAGCCTGAGCCAACATCGGAAGAATATCCTCGGCGATCTCGGCGTCGACCAGCAGGGTTTCCATGGTGTTACAGGTGCCATACCGGTGGGTTTTGGCATTGATCGCCACGTTGAGTGCCTTTTCCGGGTCGGCATGGCTGTCGATGTAGACATGGCAGACACCATCGAGATGTTTAATGACCGGCACCCGGGCATCGCGGCTGATGCGTTCGATCAAGCCTTTGCCTCCTCTGGGCACAATGACATCAACATACTCTGGCATGGTGATCAGCTCACCCACGGCCGCACGATCGGTTGTTTTGATCACCTGCACCGCATTCTCGGGCAGCCCTGCTTTTGCAAGTCCCTCGGAAAGACAGCGAGCAATGGCCTGATTGGAATGGATCGACTCCGAGCCGCCCCGGAGAATAGTCGCATTGCCCGATTTGAGGCACAGACTGGCGGCCTCTACGGTCACGTTAGGACGGGACTCGTAGATGATACCGATGACTCCCAGCGGCACACGCATCTTGCCCACCTGAATGCCAGAGGGGCGGTAGGCCATGTCGGTAATGGCACCGATAGGGTCCGGCAACGACGCCACCTGGCGAAGGCCTTCAATCATGGTATCGATTCGCTGGGGAGTAAGCTCCAGCCGGTCCAGCATCGCCGCATCGAGGCCATTTTCACGGCCCCGCTGCAAATCCTTGCCATTGGCCAGAGCCAGCTCTTCCCGGGCTGCATCAAGAGCATCTGCCGTAGCGAGTAGCGCCTGATTACGCACGGCGGTGGTCGAACGCGCCACTCCCGTTGCCGCTGCTCGGGCCTGCTGTCCAACCTCAGCCATGTACGCTGCAATATCCATTCAAATACCTTTCTGTTTTCAAGCGGAATCAGGAATAAGTGCCTAACTTTACCTTTCCCGTTTCAAGTACGCATCCCAAACAGATATTATACCGCTGCTATATGCCATACTCGGAAACTGAAGGAGCTTTTGAACAACTCCCCGGGGACGGTTTTATTCAGGGAGTTCGGGAAAAGGAAGGACACAATGGCCCAGATGGCCGAAAAATTCCTGTTAAGCAAGTTGTCGCGGGCAGGCTTCGTGGCCCTGATCGCCGTTGCCACCCTCTGTGCCGTACTGGGAGAACCCATGGTTGCGGCGGCTGCGGCTGCAGCCTCAGGCATTGTGATTGCCGGCAAGACCTTTCATCCCAGCCGGGTGAATCAGCCCTGGCCTCGGGTCCAGCAGGCTTTTTTCGTGATTCTTCTGCTGATTCTTTTGGCCAGCTTCTGGACTGGCCCCTGGGTCCTGAGCCACTGGCTGTACGCCCTTCCCCTCGTCGCTTTCGCACTGGTCCCGCCTGCGGCAGCAGCACTGATCACCCTGCTCATTACAGTTCTGGCGATGATCGCAACACAGTGGGCTGTCGGCCTTGCTGACCGCCACCAGATGATCAGCGCATTTCTGCTCACCATGCTGCTCTCGGCGCTGCTGGTATTCCTGCGTGACTACAAGGCCCGGCAACTGGCCCCATTGCGCCGGACCGATGAACTGACCCAGGCCGCAAGCCGGGAGTATCTTTCCGCCGACCTGCACAAAGAAATCCAGCGCAGCGAACGGGAAGGCACAGACATGTCCATTATCATGATCGGACTGGACACCCACCTGAGCGACAATGATCCGGATGAGGACATACGTTCAATACTCCCGCGCATTGGTCGTTACCTGCATTCCCAGATCCGTGATTTCGACACCTATTACCGGGTCGCCGATCTGCAGTTTCTGGTGATTCTGCCAGGCATCTCCACCAGCGACGCCATTGCCCGTGCCGAGACTATCCGCAAGGGCCTGGCAACACTTCTGGAATCACATGGCATGAACCTCACTGTCAGTACCGGAATTGCCGGCCTGAATATCGGTGACGATGCCAACAGTCTTCAGCAGAGCGCGGCGAATGCCTTGCGCCGGGCGCAACAGCAGGGAGGCAACCGAAGCCAGGCCTACAGTTCCTGGTCGCAGCCTGCGCAACCAAGCCAGCCGCAAGCCCAGGGGCCGGTATCATGACAGAGACCCGTCTGAGAACATGGACCCACGCCTTTGGCTACGGCATTGCCTGCCTGTTCATCTTCACCCTGGCCATGCAGAACCTGCGCTATGGCTTCTACGAATTGTTCTACCTGGCCTCAGGGATGGCGGTTCTGACCCTGGCCGGCGCTATTTACACCATTATCTGTCGTCGGCATCAGCTGTCAGCGCCGGGGCATCTGGTGATTCTCTCCGGCCTGAACAGCGGCATGCTGGCAGCACTGCTGAACATGGATGCACCCGGTATCAGCCACTGGGCAATGCCCCTGCTTGTCCTGAACCTGCTTATCCTGCCATTGCGCCAGGGCGTCGGGCTCTCCCTTTTGCTGCTTGTGCCCATGTCGATCATCCTGTTCCTGGAACAGGCTCCGGCCGAGGCCATTGCCATCACGGCAGGCCTGTTCATTCTTCTGGCGGTCGCGGCACTGTATATCTGGCACTATGATCACATGGCCCAGTCAGCCGAGGATCTTGCGATTACCGATCCCGTAACCGGTGCTCACAACGCCCGCTTCCTGGATGAAACCCTGCAGAAAGAGATCAGCCGGACCATCGCCGAACACCACTGGCCCGTGGTTGGCAAGGCCACCGTCAGTCTGGGCTGCACCACCCGTGGCAGTGGCGACACCCGTACAGACACTCTCCGGAAGCGGGCCCACCAGGCCATGGAGGAAGCTCGAAGGCGCGGGACTGATTCGGTCTGGTTCAGCCCGGGAGAAACCATCGAAACATGAGCAGTGCCTGGCTGAATGACCTGTCGGCATGGTTGAGCCTGCATCCCGGCTGGCTGGCAACGGCTCTGTTTACGACCGCCTTCATCGAATCCCTCGCCATAGCCGGCATTATTGTCCCGGGTGTCGCCATCCTGTTTGCCGTCGCTGTACTGGCCGGCGAGACAGGTATGCCGTTATTAGAAGCACTGCTCTGGGCCGGTCTGGGTGCCATTGCGGGGGACACCGCCAGCTTTGGCCTTGGGCGGCTGCTGCAGGGCCGCCTGACAACGGCCTGGCCGCTGAGCCGTTATCCGAAAGTCATCAGCACCGGAGAGCGATTTTTTACCCGTCACGGCGGCAAAAGCGTGATCATCGGTCGCTTTGTCGGGCCCGTGCGACCGGTTATTCCCCTGGTGGCCGGAGCCCTGATGATGTCCTGGCGTCGCTTTCTGGCCTTCAACATCGGCTCGGCCATCGCCTGGGCACCAGTCTATATTTTCCCGGGGTTTCTGGTGGGCAGCGCCCTGGCGAGCGAAATCAGGCCTCCTGCGCACTTCTATGCGGTGATCGGCATCAGCCTCGCCGCCCTGACCGTGGTCTACTTCGTGCTGTTGCGATTTCAGCTGGGGCTTGGTGAAAGCAGCCGCTTTTACCAATGGCTTAAGCAGTGGATGGCTCAATACGAAGCGACTCACCGATTCTGGCGCCTGTACACCAATCAACGCCCTGCCCGGGAGGGTGAATTTCCGCTGGCTTCGTTCATGCTCGCGCTTGGCGCTTCCGCACTGCTGCTGATCTGGAAGCAACTGGCTACAGCAACGAGCCTGCTTGATGGCTTCGACCAGGCCGCCCTGCAATGGTTTGAGCAACTCCGACAACCTCTGCTGGATGGCCCCTTCATTGCCATTACGTTGCTTGGTGACGCCCCGGTTCTGATCGCCGCCGGTGCTCTGGCATTCGCAGCATTGCTATTCCGGGGCTATTATGCCGCTGCCATTCATATTCTGGTGGCCGTCTTTGTGACCATATTTCTGGTCTGGGGCCTCAAGTTCCTGCTCGGCGTCCCACGCCCCGACGAGGTCATGGGGCCGCCCGATTCCGGCGCCTTCCCCAGCGGTCACACGGCAGGCGTTACCTTGCTGGTCACCCTGCTGGCCAGCTTTGTTGCCGGCGAAAGCCGACACCGCAAGCGCTGGCAATACTATGTACTGCTTTCTCTTCCACTGGTTCCCGTGGCTCTGAGTCGGCTTTACCTCGGAGTTCACTGGTTTACGGACGTCATTGGGGGATTGCTGCTTGCCCTGGCTGTAACCGGGGCGGTGCGGGCCAGCTACAGCCGCTACGACAAGGTACCTCTGCCCCCTGATATAACCATTGTGGCGGCAGCGGTTGTCTGGGCGGTCTTTGCAGGCGGATATATTGTGCTGTCATGGGGTGAGGCAGTTATGAATTTCCGGCCCGTGACTTAAAGGCTAGCCCTCCTCCAGCGCTTCCAGAAGTCCCTGAAGTCGACTGAGGCGTTCCAGTGGATCCTGCAACTCCACCAGCTTCTGCTTTTCCTGTTTGTCCAAAGGCAACAGCTCCGTGAGCCGCCAGCCAACATCCCGGGCATCGCCATAGTCGATGTCCATGTTCAGGTCCCTTATGACCGGGTGCCGGAACAGGGCCTTGAGGACCGAAGGCAATTCGCTGAAACGTTCAGGCACTTCCCTCTCTGCCTCTTCAATCAGACATTCCACGTCGCCAACATTCAACCCGTCTTCCTGCTGCCAGCTTCGCACCACCGACACCTTCGATTCGCCCTCAACGGTAATTCCCAGAAGGCCGTTATCAAGCTGCTGGAAATCAATAATCCGCACGTAGGTGCCAATGTCGTAAAAAGCTGCGGTGCGCCCGGCCTCTCCGCCTTCCTTCAACAGCACCACAACGAACCCGCGATCCTCCTTGAGACAGCGGGTGAGCATGTCGATGTAGCGCGGCTCGAACAACTGCAAGGGAATCCTCCCCCTGGGCAGGACGATGGAATTCAGGGGGAACAAAGGTACATTCATAAGAGCAACAGTCACCGGAAAGCAGACTCCACAGTTTACACAGCCCGGACAATTACCGGATGGCCAACAGTTGCTGAACTTCGTCGACCCGGGCCCTGGCCTCCGTCAGAAGCTGCAAACTGCGGGAGGCATTGAGTTCAAGTTCGCCCAGACGCCGATATGCGGGCACCTGGTCGAACGGAGGTAGCTCGGCATTCTGGCTGGAACCGATCATCGAATGCAATTGAGCCACGATAACCACATCCACCAGTTGGGGCGACGCCTCGCGGCATTCATAGCCCCAGTCCTCGGCATGACGGACCGCCTCCACGAACGCCGGCGGGAAGGACCAGTTTTCGAGAACCGCCGTGCCCACGTCAGCCCTGAGTTCCCGGATCGCATGACTCAGATTGGCCTCATCGGCAAAGAGATTCACATGGTGTTCGGCCTGAACCAGAATCGGCACCACACCGATATCATGGAGCAGCCCCGCCAGCAGTGCCTCTTCCGGGTTTAGCCGGGTAGCATGATCCGCCAGCACCCAGCACAGGGCTGCCACTTCCCGGGAGTGCCGCCAGAGCTTTTCCATTTCTTTTTGCAACGACGCCTGACGGGTCTTGAAAACCTCCCGCATCGAAAACACCGTCACCAACTGCCTAGTGGTACGCATACCGAGACGGACAACCGCTTCCCGGACATTCCGGACGTCACTGAACCCTCGATACAGAGGGCTGTTGCAGGCACGGACAAGTTTCGCGGCCATGGCCGGATCCGCAGACACCGCCAATGCCACCTGGTCTGCCGTCGATTCCTCACGATCGACCGCACGCCGGACCTTCCAGGCCACATCCGGCACACTGGGGAGCTTTACCTGATTCGACCTCAACTCCGACAGGAATTCCATCAACAGGTGATGTTCCTCGCTCTCGATACCGCCCGCGCCCTCACCGGAATCCATCTCAACCTGTTCCACCGGCGCCGAGCGCAGCAGCTGGTTAAGGATCTCCTGCTCCACAACCAGGAACTCGCAGGGTTTTACGGCGGTTACGTCGTACATTCGGGGCTGGAGCCGGGCAATGGGATTGTGCGCTTTCTCCGTCTCGGCTTCGATGATCGATTTACGGCCGTCCAGGGATTCCAGCTCCACCTTGCCGGCAATCAGAAAGAAGTCGAGACCGTCCCGGACACCGCGCTCAAGAACCCGCTGGCCGGGCCCGTGGGTTCGTCGTTCGGCGCGGCTGGCAAGCAGGACCAGTTGGTCATCCGTCAGCCGGTTCAACGGCTGAAACTCTTTAAGGCGACGAAGCGGCAGGCTTTCCTGGCCGGCCATAGGCATACTCCTTGTCGGTTCAAACCGGAAAATAAGTTGGCAACTATGTTAACTATTGTAAACAGCGGCTCTGAAAACAACCATGCGCCTCGAGTCTAATCTGGTATCCTCTGTTTTTTTGATCGACATCATCAGGTAACAACAGAGAGAACCGAACACCATGCCTCAGTATCGTTCGCGGACATCCACCGCAGGTCGCAACATGGCCGGCGCCCGCGCCCTCTGGCGCGCCACCGGTATGAAAGACGGGGATTTCGGCAAGCCCATTATCGCGGTTGCCAACTCCTTCACCCAGTTCGTGCCGGGCCACGTGCACCTCAAAGACCTGGGCCAGCTGGTGTGCCGCGAAATCGAGGCCTCCGGCGGTGTGGCCAAGGAATTCAACACCATCGCAGTCGACGATGGCATCGCCATGGGCCACGACGGCATGCTGTACTCCCTACCCTCCCGGGAAATCATCGCAGACTCTGTAGAGTACATGGTCAACGCCCATTGCGCCGACGCCCTTGTGTGTATTTCCAACTGCGACAAGATCACCCCGGGCATGCTGATGGCCGCCATGCGTCTGAATATCCCCACCATTTTCGTCTCCGGCGGGCCCATGGAAGCGGGCAAAACCAAGCTGTCCGAACACAAGCTGGACCTGGTGGATGCCATGGTCATTGCCGCAGACCCCAACGCCTCCGATGAACAGGTGGAAGAATACGAACGCAGCGCCTGTCCCACCTGCGGCTCCTGTTCCGGCATGTTCACCGCCAACTCCATGAACTGTCTGACCGAAGCCATTGGCCTTGCGCTGCCGGGCAATGGTTCTCTGCTGGCCACCCACGCCGACCGGGAACAGCTTTTCCTGAAGGCCGGTCGACAGATTGTGGAGAATGCGCGGCGCTATTACGAGCAGGACGACGCCAGCGTGCTGCCTTTGAGCATCGCCTCAATGGCAGCCTTTGAAAACGCCATGGTCATGGACATCGCCATGGGCGGCTCAACGAACACCATCCTTCACTTGCTGGCGGCCGCCCAGGAAGGCGGTGTTCCGTTTACCCTGAACGAAATCGACCAGCTTTCACGCCGGGTCCCGCAGCTGTGCAAGGTGGCGCCCAACTCGCCCAAGTATCACATGGAAGACGTGCACCGGGCCGGCGGTATCATGGGCATTCTCGGCGAGCTGGAACGGGGCGGACTGATCAACACCGATCTACCCACCGTGCACAGCAAAACCATGAGAGAAGCGCTCGAGACCTGGGATATCATGAGGTCGCCGACCACCGAAGTGGTCGAATTCTACAAAGCAGGGCCCGCCGGCATCCCCACCCAGACCGCCTTCTCCCAGAGCACCCGCTGGCCAACCCTGGACGGTGACCGGGAAACCGGCTGCATTCGCTCTGTTGAAAATGCCTATAGCTCCGAGGGTGGCCTGGCCGTGCTGTACGGCAATATTGCCCTGGACGGCTGCGTGGTCAAGACCGCGGGGGTCGACGAGAGCATCTATGTATTTGAGGGCAAGGCCCGGGTGTTCGAAAGTCAGGATTCCGCCGTTGCCGGCATTCTCGCCGACGACGTCAAGCCGGGCGAGGTTGTGATCATCCGTTATGAGGGCCCCCGCGGCGGCCCGGGTATGCAGGAAATGCTGTACCCGACCAGCTACCTGAAATCCAAGGGCCTCGGAAAGGACTGCGCACTGCTGACCGACGGACGTTTCTCCGGCGGCACCTCGGGCCTGTCCATCGGTCACGCGTCGCCGGAAGCTGCCGCCGGTGGAGCCATTGGCCTGATCGAGAATGGCGATACGATCCTTATCGACATTCCGAACCGGAGTATCAATGTTGAACTGGATCAGCGCGAGCTGGATCGTCGCCGGGAAGCACGGGATGCCAAGGGCTGGAAACCGGAACTGCCGCGGGACCGCAAGGTATCTGCTGCCCTGAAAGCCTACGCGCTGCTCGCCACAAGCGCTGATAAGGGCGCCGTTCGGGATCTCGAAAAGCTCGGCTGAAAATCCTGAGCGCCAGCCAGCAAAAAAGCCCGGCGGGAAAGTCCCGGCGGGCTTTTTCTGTTCAGGAGACTCCGATTACCAGAGCGACCAGCCTCCGTCTTCCTCTTCTTCAATGGCGTCGTCCTGCTCAGGTTCCTCCGGGGCCGACGTTTCTGCCGTGGAAGAAGCTGACTCCTGAGTCGGAGCGCTGCTGGATCCAGTGGACTGTGACGGTGCCGACGCGGCCACCTGAACCGAAATCATGCCCAGGGCTTCCTTGGTCGGATCGTCCAGAATACCGGTAGCCTGAAGACCGTTATCCTGCTGGAACCGGGTCAGCGCGGACCGGGTTGAGTCATCCATTTGCGGGCTGACATTGGAAATGTCGTACCCTGCTCCGTAGAGCGCATTCTTGAGTGCAACGATCTCATCCGCGAAGGCCGCAGGGGCAAAGCCCAGTGTGACCGCCAATCCGGCCGCAGCGGCCAGGCGTCCCAGTCGGGTAGTTGCTTTTCTCATGGTACTCACCTGCTTAACTCCTGATATCTCGCCGATATCCGTTTCTTTCTTGTTATGTGGTGCCTATCTCCACAGGCTGGGGCAAACGGCTAAAAGCCTACCATACTTTTGTCGTATGTCGCCTTACCGGACATCATTCCCCGCTTCCCCGCCTGGTTCCTGCTCCCCATCATCCACACTGGCCGGCGGGCGGTGGGCCTCTTCACTGAATTCGCGGATGAAAATCCCCCAGAAGGCCATGAACAGAGCCGCCACCAATGGCCCCATCACAAAACCGTTGATGCCGAACATGACGATACCGCCGAGCGTCGACAGCAGGACAATGTAATCCGGCAATTTGGTGTCGCGACCAACCAGTACCGGGCGCAGCAGGTTGTCCGCCAGCCCGATGACCACCACGCCGAATGCCGTCAGTATCACGGCCTCAATCACATCCCCCACGGCCGCGAGGTAGATAGCGGCAGGCACCCAGACCAGGGCAGCCCCCACCGCCGGCAAAAGCGATACGATTGCCATCACCACACCCCAGAGCAGCGCGCCACTGATCCCGAGAATCCAGAAAATCAGCCCCCCCATCGCCCCCTGGATAATGGCAATCAGCAGGTTGCCCTTGACGGTGGCTCGGGTAACTTCCGCGAACTTGGCAAACAGCAACCGCTCCCGTTCATCACCGAGCGGCAGCGCCTTGACCATTAATTCTACCAGCGCACTGCCGTCCCTCAGCAGGAAGAACGCCAGATACACCATCAACGCAAGCCCCAGGAAAAACTGAAAGGTATTCTGGCCAACGCCCAGGGCCTGCTTGCCTAGGAACTGACTCCCCCCCACGAAAAGGCTCACTGCCCGATCCCTCAGGTCAGCAAAGTTGATATCGAACTGGGCCAGGAACGCCTGAATAGCCGGAAAGGACTGATTGACGCGGTCGATGTACTCTCCGGGCCTTATGTCGCCACTCTGAATCTGTTGGTAAAGCGCAACGCCTTCAGCTACGAGTGAAGTCACCAGAACCAGAACCGGGATAACCACGATAAACATGCAGATGCACAGGGTTATCAGGGCATTCACATTGGGCCGCTCCCCCAGTTTCCGTACCAGCAGTTGCTGCACCGGGTGGAAAATCAGAGCGATGGCGACTGCCCAGAAGATGGGCCCGAAGAAGGGTTTCATGAGGAATACAAAGGCCAGGGAAACGCCGATCAGCAACGCCAGAAAAGTCCGTGTTTCAAGTTTTGCGTACATAGTTTTTGCGGTTCCCCGATTTTGGTTCTGCGTTTTAACGAGCCATTCTACCCTACCACGCTGGCGTGGCCACTGTAGCTCTCTTCAGGTTATAGTGGACGGTTGTTGTTCAACTAATAGACAGGTCATGTTGTTGGAACTGGAAACCTTCACCGTCGAAACAGCCCTGGACGCAGCTACGCAGCTGCGCAAGGTACTGGCCGCCAGAACTCACCGGCGCAAGGTGATGGGCCAGGAAGTGCTGGTGCCCGGCCAACTCGGCGAAGCTCTGCAGTTGCCACGAATCATCAACCGACTTCAGAGCAAGCAACAGAGGCAGCGGGACCTTGGCCTTGAGGATTTCCAGGAGCTCTGGCCTACGCTGTCGCCACAGACACGGGAGAGAGTACTGGAGGCAATTGGCTGGTATGACCCGAAGGAGCTTGACTGGGATGACAAGCGCTCTAACCGTCGGCCACTGGTCGATCCAGACAGTTAAGCCGTATAAATACGGCATCCCGACTTTGAAATGTCATACTCGGCCCATATGTTGGGCAGTATCAGG
Source organism: Marinobacter sp. EhC06 (assembly GCF_001650915.1). Taxonomy (GTDB): domain Bacteria; phylum Pseudomonadota; class Gammaproteobacteria; order Pseudomonadales; family Oleiphilaceae; genus Marinobacter. Next base: position 52,466 of record NZ_LXYO01000038.1, on the reverse strand, counting down.
AGGATATTTATGACACAACCACAGCATTACACGGCACTTCTGGCTGAGGGCAGCGCGGTTCCCACCCTGCTGTGCGGCCACTGCCACTCGATTCTGTCCAGGGCCCGCATTTTCAGGAACCAGGGTGACCAGCACCAGGATATGGAATGCCGGACCATTGGCCTTTGCTCAGCCGACGATTGCGGCGCAGTCAATTGCTGTGACGAGGCTCTGGCCCGCGTTGACAACCCCGAACGCCTGTTCGGCATTGCGTCCTGATTCAAAGCGGCAACGCTCTGTTACGCAACTCAAACACACAAATTTTCCATCTGCTTTATCCTGATCTTCGACGATTGTATTAGGGCATTCTGTTCACCGGATGCCGCCCGGCAATCACGCACCCAATCAGTCAGGACAGTCGATGGCATGCGTATTCTGAGAACCGATGAAGCCCGCTTCGCAGGTCTTCCGGATTACCCCTTTGCTCCAAACCATCTCGACGTAGAACCGGGTCTCCGGATGCACTACGTTGACGAAGGCCCTAGAAACGCCTCGCCGGTTCTCATGCTCCACGGCGAACCATCCTGGTCCTACCTGTACCGGCACATGATCCCTCTGGTGGCCGAGGCCGGTCACCGCGTCTTGGCCCCGGATCTGATTGGCTTCGGCAAATCCGACAAGCCGGCGTCGGTTGCAGACTACAGCTACGGCCGCCATCTCACGTGGCTGGCCAGTTGGCTTGAACAGCTCAACCTGACCAATATCACCCTTGTGTGCCAGAACTGGGGATCGCTGCTGGGCCTGCGACTGGCCGCGGAACACCGTCAGCGATTCAGCCGGATCATCGTCGGAAATGGCATGTTGCCGACCGGCGAAACGCCCGTTCCAGCGGTATTTTCCATGTGGAAGGCCTTTGCCACCCACAGCCCCTGGTTCCCGGTCGGTCGTATCGTGCAACTGGGTACCGATCGCACCCTGAGCAAAGCTGAAATTGCCGCCTACGAAGCCCCATTCCCATCAGCAGAGTTCAAGGCCGGAGCCAGAGCGTTTCCAAAACTGGTTCCGACTGAACCGGACACACCGGACAGCGACGCCAACAAGGCGGCCTGGCAGGTCCTGGAGAAGTGGAAAAAACCCTTCATCACCTGCTTCAGCAGTGGCGACCCGATTACCCGGGGCGGCGACAGGCACATGCAGCGCCGGATTCCCGGTGCCCACGGCCAACCTCATATCACACTCAGAGGCGGGCACTTTCTCCAGGAAGATTCACCGGAAGATTTCGCCCGCATCATCATCGATGCCCTTAAATCGGAAATGGCGGCCTGAACCGCCATTTCCGTCAACCGAAGACCGTTACCGTCTGGCGACTCAGCGCTACCAGCTCGCCTCTGGCGGTCCATATCCCGGCCTGGGTGTGGCCGTAACCGGCGCCCGCCTGATCAATGGCAACCTTGTACAGGAGCCAGTCACCCGGCTCCATGACCGGTCTCGGATGCACGATATCCAGCGCCCAGCTCAGGGAACTGGTTCGCACACGTTGTTTTACATAGGGCAGGACTGCGGGAGGCCAGGCATCTACCAGGGCAACAATATGGGCATCAGAGAACGACTCCGGGGTTTTCCGGAACTGCATCCAGCCACCCAGTTCCCGACCGCCCTTGCCACTGAATGGCAGGTTTCCAAAAGCCCAGCGCATCTCAATCTGCTGGATGAATTCCGGGGTCACACCTTCTATATAATCCAGCCCAGGGCATTGATCGACCGGTGGTGCCTCGGGCGCCGGAAGGGCATCCACCTGTACCTCCGACTCCCGATCTCCGCCAAAGCTGGCCAGGCAGACCAGCCGGGTTTCTCCTTTCTGGACAATGCGCCCCTGCACCTGACTGACCGCCTTGCCCTCACGCAGAATCTCGGCTTCGAAACCTGCAGGCACTTCCGGCTCCACTGGCCCCACGAACGATACCTGCAATGACCGCATGGCTCGTCCCTCGGCAACAAGCTTTTCCATCCGCTCGAACATCAGCGCAGCCGTAAGACCACCGAATGTGGCTCTACCCTGGGACCAGCTCCCGGGCATTACCAGTTCCTCATTGCCACGGGCCGCCCGCAATAATTCGTCAAAGGTCATCTCAAGTTCCTGTTAGCAACCTATCGGGATAGATACGAAGCCTGCCGAAGATCGGACGGCAACGCAATGGGCCCGTCCCCGGCAACTACCTACAGCCCCGCCCGGGTTTAGCGTATTAAAGCAACAACAAAACCGCTATAATGGCCGCACATCATGCATTGCCCGGCAATGCTCTACCTCCCGAATTCCGAGTGAATCAATGTCTGAATTGTCCTTTGCCGAACTGGGGCTTGATCCAGCCGTACTTGAAGCTGTGTCCGCCGTTGGCTATGAAACCCCGTCTCCCATCCAGGCCCAGGCGATCCCCGCGCTGCTGGCCGGCAACCATCTGCTGGGCGTTGCCCAGACCGGTACCGGTAAAACCGCGGCGTTTGCACTGCCTCTGCTGAGCCGGATTGACGCCTCTGTTACCGATCCCCAGATTCTGGTTTTGGCCCCAACACGGGAACTTGCCATTCAGGTGGCGGAAGCTTTCACCACCTACGCCAGCAAGTTCCGGAATTTCCACGTTCTGCCCATTTACGGTGGCCAGGACTTTTATCCTCAGATCAAAGGCCTGCGTCGCGGTGCCCAGGTGATCGTGGGCACCCCGGGCCGAATGCTCGACCACCTCCGTAAGGGCACCCTGAAGCTGGACAGCCTGAAAGCGCTGGTTCTGGACGAAGCAGACGAAATGCTGCGCATGGGCTTTATCGACGACGTGGAAGCGATCCTGGCGAAGACGCCGGAGAACTGTCAACGGGCATTGTTCTCAGCCACCATGCCACCGCAGATCAAGAAAGTGGCCCAAACCTACCTGCGAAACGCCACGGAAGTTCGTATCGAAAGCGAAACCCGCACGGTCGAGCGTATTTCCCAGTTCGTTCTGCCGGTCTATGCTGAGCGCAAGCTGGATGCCCTGACCCGCATTCTGGAAGTTGAGCCGATTGATGCCGCCATTATTTTTGTGCGCACCAAAGCGGAAACCACCATGCTGGCCGAAAAGCTTTCTGCTCGGGGCCATGCGGTCGCGCCCCTGAGCGGTGACCTGAACCAACGCCAGCGTGAACAAACGGTTGAAGATCTGAAGCGCGGGAAGAAAGACATTATCATTGCCACCGACGTGGCAGCACGCGGTCTGGACGTGTCCCGTATCACGCACGTCATCAACTACGACGTTCCTTACGACACTGAAGCGTACATCCATCGGGTTGGCCGCACTGGTCGTGCCGGTCGCGAAGGCAAGGCGATTCTGCTGGTAACACCCCGCGAGCGTAGTTGGCTGCGAACGCTTGAACGCGCAACAAACTCGCCGATGGAAGCTTACGAGTTGCCGTCTCCCGTCGAGCTCAAGAAAATGAGGGAGCAGCAGTTCGAATCCCAACTGCTGGGCTTTGCGGAAGACAAGAAGTTGGCAAAGGCGATGTCGCTGCTGGACGAAATCGCCGAGCGCAATGACATGGACATGGCCATGGTAGCCGGCGCCCTCGCCTGCTGGATGGAAGCAGCTCAGCCAGGCTCCCTGCCCCTAGAGCAGCCAGAGGCCTTGCCAACCGTGTCGGCAACACCTCCCCGCCGTGATCGTAAAGGTGGCGGCGGCCGTCCGGGCGAGAATCGCAAGGGACCGAAAGGCGGTTTCAAGAAAGGTGGCCCGAAGGGTCGTGGCGGCCCCGGTGGTCGAGGCAAACCGCCCGGCAAGGGCGGCAAGCCCGCAGGCAAGCGCCCTCCTCGTCAGGCTTAAGCCTGACGCTGATAGACCACGAAGCTGTAGTCGTAAGGGTTGTTATCGGACGCGGAGAAATCCTCCCGTCCGATTTCTTCCCACTCATCCCAGTTCACTTCCGGAAAAAACGCATCCCCGTCCACCTCAGCGTGCACCTGGGTGATGTACATGCGATCAACCATCGGCAATGCCTCGGCGTAGATCTGCCCGCCACCGATAATCATCACTTCGTCGCCACCTTCCAGCTCCGCCTGCGCCTCGGCCTTCACCAGCGCTTCGGGCAAAGACTTCGCAGCCACCGTTCCGGTTGGTGCTTCCCAGGCTTCATTCCTGGAAATCACCACGTTCATTCTTCCAGGCAATGGCCGGCCGATGGAATCCCAGGTCTTCCTGCCCATGATAATAGGCTTGCCCATGGTGGCCTGCTTGAAATAACGAAGGTCACCCGGAAGATACCAGGGCAGTTTGTTGTTACGGCCAATAACCCGGTTACGGGACATGGCAACGATCAGGGCTTTTCTCATGTACTCGTCTCTTCGGGGTTCGGTCAGATGGCAATGGGCGCCTTGATGCCCGGATAGGGTTCATAGCCCTCGAACTCGAAATCTTCCAGCTCGTACTCGAAGATGCTCGCGGGCTTCCGTTTGATCACGAGTTGCGGCAGGGCCCGGGGTTCGCGCTTCAGCTGCTCGAAGACGATGTCATCGGTCAGGTGGTTCTGGTAAAGGTGGCAATCGCCAAAGGTATGCACAAACTCACCGACATCCAGGTCACACTGTTGGGCGATCATGTGCGTCAGCAAGGCATAGGAGGCAATATTGAACGGCACCCCCAGGAACAGATCGGCGCTGCGCTGGTACAGCTGGCAGGAGAGCTTGCCCTCGGCCACGTAGAACTGGAACAGGCAGTGACAGGGCGCCAGCGCCATACGGCCCTCGCGAACATTATCCTGTGGACCAATGGATTCGTCCGGGAGTTCCGCCGGGTTCCAGGCAGAGACAATCAGGCGGCGGGAGTTGGGCTTGGTGCGAATCTGTTCGATCACCTCGCTGATCTGGTCGACCACCTCGCCATTGGGGCACTGCCAGCTCCGCCATTGTTTGCCGTAGATGGGCCCAAGGTCGCCGTTTTCCAGGGCCCACTCATTCCAGATCGAGACCTTGCGCTCGCGCAGCCAGGTGTTATCGGTGGAGCCCCGGAGAAACCAGAGCAGTTCGAAAATGATGCTGCGCAGGTGCACTTTTTTGGTGGTTACCAGAGGAAAGCCTTCCTGCAGGTTGAAGCGGATCTGACGACCGAACACTGACCGGGTACCAACACCGGTGCGGTCCCCCTTGTCGAATCCGTTATCAACAACGTCTTGCATCAAGTCGAGATAGGCTTTCATCGGGGTTGTCTCCGGTAGGCAATAAACATCAGGGCGGCGCCGGCAACGATCATCGGGAAGGACAGTACCTGCCCCATGGTCAGCCAGTCAAAAGCAAGGTAGCCCAGCTGTGGATCCGGCTGGCGCACGAATTCCACCAGGAACCGGAACACGCCGTAGCAGATCAGGAACAGACCAGACACTGCCATGGTCGGCCGCTGCCTGGATGAGAACCACCACAGGATGACGAACAGGGCGACACCTTCCAGGGCAAACTGATACAGCTGGGAGGGATGCCGGGCGAGCGAATCCGGCGCCGTGCGAAACACCATGCCCCAGGCAACGTCGGTGGGCTTGCCCCACAACTCGCCGTTGATGAAGTTTCCGATCCGCCCCGCGCCAAGACCCAGGGGCACCAGCGGCGCTACAAAGTCGGCCATGCGCCAGAAACCGCTGCCCACTTTGCGGCCGTACCACCACATGGCAAACATCACGCCCAACAAACCGCCGTGGAAAGACATGCCGCCTTCCCAGACCCTCAGCAACCAGAGCGGGTCAGCCAGGAAGGCGTCAAAGTTGTAAAACAGGACATAGCCGAATCGGCCGCCCAGGATCACCCCGAGGGCAAGATAGAAAAGCAGGTCACCCATCTGCTCTTCGTTGATGGGCGACCAAGGCTTACGGGTGCGGATGCGCCCAAGCCACCAGCCGGCCACAAAGCCGAACAGATAGGTCAGACCATACCAGTGGATCTTGAGGGGACCGATGGCGATGGCCACCGGATCAATCTGGGGATGCTGCAGCATCAACTACCTCTCAGCTCAGGAGAAAACGGAGCCCCACCAGCAGGAGCATGATGGAGAAAGTACGCTTGAGAATCCGGGCGTTCAGCCGATGGGCCAAGTTGGCGCCAATCCGGGCAAAGAAAACGCTGGTGAGAATAATACCGATCAGGGCCGGCAGATAAATGAAGCCGGCGCTCAGTTCCGGCAGCGAGGGATTGTGCCACCCTGTCCAGATGTTACCCAGAGCACCCGCAATGGCGATCGGCAGGCCGCAGGCAGCCGATGTGCCCACCGCCTGCTGCATCCGCACGTTGCACCAGCTCAGATAGGGAACCGTAAGAGTTCCACCGCCGATTCCGAAAATCGCCGAAGCCCAGCCGATACCGCCGCCGGCAACGCCCAGACCGGCGGTGCCTGGAACGTCCCGACCGGGCTTGGGGTCGACCTGGAAAAACATTTTCAGGCCCACCAGGATCACGAAAATGCCGATGACGAGCTCCAGGGCGCGCCCGCTCATCAGGGACGCGGTCCAGGCGCCAACCAGGGCGCCGGCCACAATCCCCGCAGTCATGGGCCGGAACAGATCCCAGCGCACGGCGCCATGTTTGTTATGGGATCGGATGGAGCTGACCGAGGTAAAAACGATGGTCGCCAGGGACGTGCCAACCGCCAGATGGGGAATAATGTCCGGATTGATACCCTGCAGACCAAAACTGAACATCAGCACAGGCACGATAATCAGCCCGCCGCCAATGCCAAACAGGCCCGCAACGGTGCCTGCCAGGGCGCCAAGAGCCAGATACGATGCTATTACATAAAACAGGGTCATAGTTTGAGACGCACCCGGGGAAACCAAGGCTGGTATGATACACAGCGCACGAGTCAACTTCATTAACTCCGGGAGCGAGCCCCTCCACCATGTGCCTGATCGCCTTTGCCCTTGGCCAGAACCCTCATTTCCCGCTGGTTGTTGCCGCCAATCGGGATGAATTCTTCCGTCGCCCGACGGCCGCCATGGACTGGTGGACCACAGAATCCGGCACCCGCGTGCTTGCCGGCCGCGATCTGCTTTCCGGGGGCACCTGGCTTGCAGTTAATGCCGATGGCGAGGTCAGTGCTGTGACCAATGTACGGGAAGGCACACCGGAAACCGGTCGAATCAGCCGGGGCGAACTGCCCTTGCGGGCCCTCTCCGATTCCCGGGATCGGCTTGAGGGCTATCTGCTCGATGAGGCCGATCAGTTTTCCGGCTTCAACCTCGTTCACCTGACCACGGGAGACGGCTGGTATTTCAGTAACCGGGATGCCCACCCCGGCCGGCGGATCCACCGCGGGGTCTACGGCCTGAGCAATCACCTTCTGCAGACACCCTGGCCCAAACTTCTGCGCCTCCGACAGGCCGCCGGGGACACCATTGCCGCTGCCGGCCGCGACGCAGAAAGACTGCACCACGAATTGATTCCTCTGCTTCAGGACAGCACGCCGGCACCGGACCACCTGCTGCCTGACACCGGCGTTGGGCTGGAGACCGAGCGCTTCCTGTCGTCCCCTTTTATCGTCGGCTCAGATTACGGCACCCGTGCAACCACCGTGGTCACCGTGTCTGCCAGCGGCGACATCGAGGTAACCGAACAGAGCTGGGGCCCGGACGCCGAAACCGGTGAACGCCGTCACTTCCATTGGCAGCGATAGCGATCAGGCTCTGGTATAATCCGCGAAATTCTGCCACCCGATCGGAGGGCCCCTGATGGCCGGTGAACAAGGCGCCACATCGATAGCCGATTTTGAGAAATCTCTTGATGAACTGGAAAAGCTGGTTCGCGATCTGGAACAGGGTGAGCTGTCTCTCGAACAGTCCCTGACGGCGTTTGAGCGGGGTGTAAAGCTGACCCGTGAATGTCAGCAGGCACTGAAGAGCGCAGAACAGCGGGTCGAACAACTGGTCCAGAACAGTGACGGCACCCTGGAAACCCGCCCCTTTTCTCCGGATGATGCTGACTGATGTCCGGACCGAACCCGCTTGCCGCTGATTTTCTGGAAACCTGCCGGGCCCGCGTCGATGCGGAACTGGACAGGTGCATTGCTCGTGATTCGGCCTCCGGCCGGCTACAGGAAGCCATGCGCTACAGCGTCCTGGGCGGCGGCAAGCGAATCCGGCCGGCGCTGTGTCTTGCGGCGGCAAAGGCACTGGGACAAACCGGTGAAGAGGCCCTGATTCCGGCCTGCGCGGTGGAACTGATCCATGCCTATTCGCTGATCCACGATGATCTGCCGGCCATGGACGACGACGAATTACGCCGCGGACGGCCCACTACCCACATTGCCTTCGACGAAGCCACTGCCATCCTCGCCGGAGATGCCCTGCAAGCGCTGGCCTTCGGCTGGCTTGCCGAGGCTCCGGGATTATCGGAATCCGTGCGTCTGATCATGGTCAGGGAACTGGCCCGGGCCAGTGGCCACGGCGGAATGGTTGGCGGTCAGGCCATTGATCTTGAATCGGTGGGCAAGAGCCTGGCACTGGCCCAGCTTGAAACCATGCACCGGCACAAGACTGGCGCGTTGATCGAGACCAGCGTGCGGATCGGCGCCCTGACCGCGCCGTCGGTCAGCGAGCAGGCTCTGGCCTCTCTTACACAGTATGCCAAGGCACTGGGACTGGCCTTCCAGGTTCAGGATGATCTGCTGGACATAGAAGGAGACACCACGGTCATTGGCAAACCCCAGGGTTCGGATGTCGCCCGCGCCAAACCCACCTATCCCGCCCTGCTTGGCGTGGCCGGCGCCCGGGAGCATCTGGCAGCTCTGCTCGAGAATGCCCAGGAAAGCCTGCGGGCATTCGGCTCAGAAGCAGACCCGCTGCGGGCGATGGCCGATTACGTGGTGGCAAGAACCCATTGAACCGCGGCGCCCCGAAGGCGCACACTGGCCGTAAATATTTTCGTAACAACTGGCCCGGTTTGTGTGAAACAGCCTCCCCTGTTCCCTTATAATGCCAGTCAGTTACTGAACGTACCGGAAAAGACCCGAGCAGATGCAGGATACTTATATTTTCAAGGAAATCCCGTCACAGCGGCCCAACACGCCGCTGCTGGACCGGATTGACGAACCGGCCCAGCTGAGAGAGCTGGCCCCGGAGCAGCTTACGCAGCTGGCCCGGGAGCTCAGGGCCTTTCTGTTATGGTCAGTGGGCCAGACCGGCGGCCATTTCGGCGCGGGCCTGGGCGTGCTCGAGCTTACCGTTGCCCTTCACTATGTTTTTGATACGCCGAGCGACCGTCTGGTCTGGGATGTCGGCCATCAGGCCTACCCCCACAAGATTTTGACCGGTCGAAAGGACGCCATGGGCAGCATCCGTCGCAAAGACGGTCTGGCCGGCTTCCCGAAGCGGGCCGAAAGCGAATACGACACCTTTGGTGTTGGACACTCCAGCACCTCCATCAGCGCAGCACTGGGCATGGCCATCGCCGCGCGACTGCAACAGACCGGTCGCAAGAGCATTGCCGTCATTGGTGACGGCGCCATGACTGCCGGCATGGCATTCGAGGCCCTTAACCATGCCGGCCACCTGCACGCTGACATGCTGGTTATCCTCAACGACAACGACATGTCGATCTCCCGGAATGTTGGCGGACTGTCCAACTACTTTGCCAAACTGCTGTCCAGCCGCACCTACAATCAGGTCCGCGACAGCAGCAAGAAAGTTCTGCAGGGAGCGCCGCACCTGATGGCGCTGGCCAAGAAAACCGAGGAACACTTCAAGGGCATGATTGCCCCGGGCACCCTGTTCGAGGAGCTGGGGTTCAACTACATCGGCCCCATTGACGGCCATGACCTGCCCCTGCTGGTGGAAACTCTGGAGAACATACGCGAGCTGGAAGGGCCGCAGTTCCTCCATGTCGTAACCACCAAGGGCAAGGGCTTTGCGCCGGCTGAAGCCGATCCGATCGGCTACCACGCCATCAACAAGATCGAACCGGTTCCTCCCAGCAAGCCCGAACCGGTCAAGCCGAAACCGGCAAATCCGAAATACGCCAACGTCTTTGGTCAGTGGCTCTGTGATTCCGCCGAGCAGGACGAGCGCGTGGTGGGCATTACCCCGGCCATGTGTGAAGGCTCCGATCTGCTGGCATTCTCACAGCGCTTCCCGGAACGCTATTTCGATGTCGCCATCGCCGAACAGCACGCAGTCACGCTGGCCGCAGGGCTCGCCTGTGACGGCGCCAAGCCGGTGGTAGCCATCTACTCGACGTTCCTGCAGCGGGCGTACGATCAACTGATTCACGATGTCGCTATCCAGAATCTGGATGTGCTGTTCGCGATTGATCGCGCAGGCCTGGTCGGTGAAGACGGCCCGACCCACGCTGGCGCGTTCGACATCAGCTACCTTCGCTGCGTGCCGAACATGGTGGTGATGACACCGTCGGACGAGAACGAAACCCGCCAGATGCTCCAGACCGGCATGCTCTACGAAGGGCCCGCATCGGTGCGCTACCCCCGTGGCACGGGCCCCGGTGCCGAAATTCAGCAGGAACTGACGCCGCTTGAAATTGGCAAGGGCCGCCGGATTCGCAACGGCAAAGGTGTTGCCATCCTCAACTTTGGCACCCTGCTGGCGCCTGCTCTGGAGGCCGCAGAAGCCATCGGCGCAACGGTTGCCGACATGCGCTTCGTCAAACCCCTCGATGAGGAACTGGTGCTGGAACTGGCGGAGCAGCATGAGCTGCTGGTAACCCTGGAAGAGAATGCCATTGCCGGTGGTGCCGGCAGTGCCGTGACCGAATTCCTGAACAGCCGTCTGGTCGCCATGCCGGTGCTTCAACTGGGTCTGCCGGATACCTTCATGGACCATGGCAAGCATGGGGAACTGTTGACCGATTGCGGCCTGGATGCCAAAGGTATTGAATCGGCCATCCGCACCCGAATGGAGACCCTTCGCCACCAGAGCCTGAAGGTCGTCAAATAAGCAGAACGCTTACTTCAGAACCAAAAAGCCCGCGACTGTCGCGGGCTTTTTCGTATGCAGATGGAGGTCAAGGACAGGATCAGACCTCGGGATCGTCGTCCTGATGGGTCTCCAACCAGTGGCCGAGCTTGCTCTGCTTGGTATCGAGGTAGTGTTCATTGTGGGGGTTGCGGCCCACGTGCAGAGGTACCCTCTCCGTGATGTCGATGCCGTAGGAGGAGAGCGCTTTGACCTTGCGGGGATTATTGGTCATCAGCCTCAGGCTCTTGATGCCGAGATGCTCCAGCATGTCCTTGCACATGCTGTAGTCGCGGAGATCGGCCGCAAAACCCAGACGCTCATTGGCTTCTACCGTATCGGCACCCTGATCCTGCAGGTGGTAGGCCCGGATCTTATTCAACAGGCCAATTCCCCGGCCCTCCTGGCGCAGATACATCAGAATACCCCGGCCTTCCCGGGCGATGCTTCGCAGCGCTTCTTCCAGCTGATAGCCGCAATCACACCGCATACTGTAGAGAGCGTCACCGGTCAAACATTCGGAATGCGTGCGTGCCAGCATGGGTTCGTCGCTATCCAGGTCGCCGAGGGTCAGGGCAACGTGTTCCTTTCCGGTGTCCGGTTCTTCAAAGCCGTGCATATCAAATACCCCGAACGGGGTCGGCAACCGGCAGGTCTGGATGTAACGAACAGCCACAGTGTTTCCTCGTGGTTCAGTCAATCGGGCCGCGCATTCTATCACGGGCCCGCCCGCTTGGCGTAGTCTCGGCACTGTCGCTCCTCCGGCGTGGTCTTGGTAACCAACACTTACGAGCGCGGAGGTCCGCCAGATCAGGCTTTATCGGCAACCCAGTGGCCACTACGACCGCCTTTCTTCTCCAGCAGACGCACCGAACCGATCTCCATACCACGGTCCACGGCCTTGCACATGTCGTAAAGCGTGAGTGCCGCAACGCTTGCCGCGGTTAGCGCCTCCATCTCGACTCCGGTCTGGCCGGACAGTTTGCAGCGGGTAAGAATATGCACAGAAGCGCCATCGCTGCCCGGGGTCAGTTCGACTTTCACCGATGTCAGGTTCAGTGCGTGACACAGGGGAATCAGATCATGGGTTTTCTTAGCGGCCATGATGCCCGCGATCCGGGCAACGGCCAGGACATCCCCCTTCGGATGCTCACCCTCAATAATCATGTTCAGGGTTTCCGGTGCCATGCGGATGGTGGCTTCCGCGCGTGCCTCACGCTCGGTGGCCGCCTTGTCGGTCACGTCCACCATGCGGGCTTCGCCCTTGTCATCGAGATGGGTCAGTTTGCTCACGGTATCTCCCGGAATCGGTTTTGCAGGATGATAAAAAATGCAGAAATAACAGCATATCAGACAGGGCCCCGGCGTCGCTGACAAGTATCAGCTTTGCGGCCACCAGAAGCCGATACCGGCGACGCCCTGGCCGCCTCGATGACGGGCTTCCCGCAGATCACCGGGCGACAGCCCACCGAGGGCAAATACCGGCAGCGCCGCTTCGGACACCAGATCGGTAAAGGCCGGCCAGCCTAGCGTGGGCGCATCCGGGTGACTTTGCGTGGGTTTTACTGGCCCCAAAGTCACGTAGTCCGCTCCGATCGCCGTTGCATGATCGATTTGGCGCCGGTCATGACATGAAACCCCCAGCCAGACATCCTGCGGAACCGGTCGGGCCGAGAGCCCGGCTGCCTCACGCCAGGGCAGGTGCAGGCCCCGGGCATCGGGTGTGGCGCGGAATACCTCGGGGCCGCCGTGGACAATCAGGGCAGCTCCAGACTTTTCACACACCGGCAACGCTTTCGCCGCCAACTCCCGATAGGCCTGCGCACTCATGGTCGGTGCCCGGAGCACCACCAGGGGTGGCCTGGCAATTTCAAGGCCTGCCAGAAGGCGCGCAACCGCCTGATCCGTATCACTCGCTTCTCCGGTGATCGCAAGCTGACGGGGCAACCGCAGGGCGCGAATGATCGGCCGGTTGGCAGCGGGAAAATCCTCATCCTGAAGCTGCTCAGGGGCAAGCCACTCAACCGGCTGCCCCTCACATCCCTTTGCTTCGCCTTCGGCGGCTCTGGTTTCCCAGACGTCCAGGAAAACCCGCTTGTCCCCGTAGTCGTGGCGAATGCCGATAACAGGCTCCAGGGAGGCCTCAGGCACCCGGAGACCGGTCTCTTCGGCAATCTCACGTACCATTGCCGCCTGAACGCTCTCCCCCGGCTCCACCTTGCCCCCGGGAAACTCAAGCAAGCCCCCCTGATGGACATGGTCCGGCCGCCGGGCAATCAGCACCCGTCCATCCCGGACAATAACCGCGACGGCAACGTGGACTTCTTTAACCCGGGCTTCCGACGCAGACATGATCAGGTGCGGTACTCGGCGTTGATGGTGACGTAATCGTGGGAGAAGTCACAGGTCCATACCGTCTCCCGAACACCACCCCGCTTGAGATCAATGGCAATGGTGATCTCTTCCCGGTCCATCACCGCCTGTCCGCGGGCTTCCGAGTAGTCATCTGCCCTGCCACCGTTGCGGACCAGACAGACATCGCCCAGATGGATCTCCAGGGCGTTGAGGTCCAGCCCGTCGACACCGGCGCGCCCCACCGCTGCCAGGATCCGGCCCCAGTTCGGATCCGAGGCGAACAGTGCGGTTTTGACCAGCGGGGAATGCGCCACGGTATAGGCCACATCCAGCGCTTCCTGCTGGCTGGCCGCGCCGCTGACATCGATGGTGACAAACTTGGTTGCACCCTCGCCGTCGCGGACGATGGCGTGGGCCAGTTCCAGATAGACTTTTTGCAGCGCCTCCCGAAGCTTGGGCAGCGACGGGCTGGACGCCGTAATCTCGGGGCCGGAGTACTGACCACTGGCCATCAGCATGCAGGCATCGTTGGTGGAGGTATCACCATCGATGGTAATGCGGTTAAAGGATTGCTCTCCCAGCTCCGAGGCGAGCGTCTGCAGCAGCTCGGGCGCAATCCGGGCATCGGTGGCAATGAAGCCAAGCATGGTTGCCATGTTGGGGCGAATCATGCCCGCGCCCTTGCTAATGCCGGAGATGGTCACCGTATGGCCATCGAGTTCCACCTGACAGGAGGCACCTTTGGGGCGGGTGTCCGTGGTCATGATGCCACTGGCGGCTTCAGCCCAGCGATTCTCGGCCGTGTTCGCCAACGCCTCCGGAAGGGCACCAACAATCTTCTGGACCGGCAGCGGCTCGCCAATCACCCCAGTGGAAAACGGCAGAATCTCGGCCTCCGTCACGCCCGCCTGAGTTGCCAGGGCCTGGCAGCAGGCAACCGCATCCCGCATACCCTGCTCACCGGTACCGGCGTTGGCATTGCCGGTATTGATCAAGAGGAACCTGGGCGAGGTCGCGGCCAGATGGCGGCGGCTGAGGGTAACCGGGGCCGCACAGAACTGGTTCTTCGTGAAGATACCGGCAACCCGGCTTTCAGGGGCCAGTTCGAACACAACCACGTCCTTGCGCCCAGGCTTCTTGATGCCGGCGCTGGCAATACCAATCTTTACCCCGGCCACCGGGTGAAACTCAGGTAAGGTTCCCGGACCTACCGCCATTCTGCCACTCCTCTTTTCTAGGGATCGGTTCTAACGATCACAACACCCACTGGAAACGAAAAAACCCGCAGCCCACCAGTCCTGGCTGGCAGATTGCGGGTTCCGATGGTGTGATCAGTTCTCTGAATCAGCTGACCTTGCCATGACACTGCTTGTACTTCTTGCCGGACCCGCAGGGGCAGGGCTCGTTTCGGCCCACCTTGCGCTCCTGTCGCACAAAGGTTTCCGGAGTCGACTGCCGGGCATCGTCAGCGTTGCCCTCGCCCTGGCTCTGGGCCGTGGCACTGGTCTCATCGTGGCGCAGGCGAGCCTTGGCGAGCTCTTCTTCCAGCTCTTGTTTGCGGCGACGCTCGACTTCTTCCATCTCCTCACGGCTCTGGACACGAACGTGACAGAGCACCCGGGTGACGTCCCGCTTCATGGTATCGAGCATCGTTTCAAACAGGTTGAACGCCTCGCGCTTGTACTCCTGCTTGGGGTTCTTCTGGGCGTAACCCCGCAGATGGATACCCCGGCGCAGATGGTCCATATTGGACAGATGCTCTTTCCACAGGGTATCCAGCACCTGAAGGAATACCTGTTTTTCGAACTTGCGCATGGCCTCTGAGCCGGCGATTTCTTCCTTGGCTTCGTAGGCGGTCACAATTTCGTCCAGAATCTTCTGGCGCAGGCTTTCCTCAAACAGCTTGGAGTCTTCTTCCAGCCACTTCTGAATCGGCAGATCAATCGCCATCTCGGACTGAAGCTGGGCTTCGAGACCGGCGATGTCCCACTGTTCCGGCATACTCTGGGGCGGGATGTATTCACTGATCAACGAATCAACAACGTCTTCCCGGATGGTCTTGACCATGTCCGAAATGTCGTCGGAAGACATGACTTCGTTGCGCTGGTCGTAGATGACCGTCCGCTGATCGTTAGCCACGTCGTCGTATTCCAGCAGTGTCTTCCGCATATCGAAGTTGCGGCCTTCCACCTTGCGCTGGGATTTCTCAATGGCGTTGGTCACCATCCGGTGTTCAATGGCCTCGCCCTTCTTCATGCCCATCGCCTGCATCAGGCTCTTGACCCGGTCAGGGGCAAAGATGCGCATAAGGTTGTCTTCCAGGGAAAGGAAGAACCGTGAGGAGCCGGGATCGCCCTGACGACCGGCACGACCGCGAAGCTGGTTATCAATCCGGCGGGATTCGTGACGCTCGGTACCGATAATGTGCAGGCCGCCAGCCTCAAGAACCTGATTATGGCGCTCGGTCCATTCCGCCTTGACCCGGGCAATCTCCTCTTCCGAGGGGTTCTCCATGGCCGCGACTTCGTGCTCCCAGTTACCGCCTAGCACGATATCGGTACCACGGCCGGCCATGTTGGTGGCGATGGTGACTGCGCCGGGCCGACCCGCCTGGGCGATGATGTGGGCTTCCGATTCGTGCTGCTTGGCGTTCAGGATCTTGTGTTCGATCCGTGCCTTCTTGAGCAGCATGGAGAGTAGCTCGGAAGCCTCGATAGACGCGGTACCCACCAGGATCGGACGCCCCTCGGCGGTGACATCCTTGATCTCGTCAATGATCGCGTGGAATTTCTCTTCCTGAGTCAGATACACCAGATCATTGTAATCGGTCCGCTGGATCGGCTTGTTGGGCGGAATAACCACCACGTCGAGGCCGTAGATCTGGCGGAATTCGAAGGCCTCGGTATCTGCCGTACCGGTCATACCGGCCAGCTTGTCGTACAGCCGGAAATAGTTCTGGAAGGTGGTGGAAGCGAGCGTCTGGCTTTCGGCCTGGATTTTGACGCCTTCTTTGGCCTCAACTGCCTGGTGCAGGCCCTCGCTCCAGCGACGACCCGGCATGGTACGCCCGGTATGCTCGTCAACAATGACCACTTGGCCGCCCTGAACAATGTAGTCCACGTCTTTCTGGAACAGATGGTGGGCGCGCAGTGCGGAGTGCACGTGATGCAACAGGCTGAGGTTGGCCGCGGAATACAGGCTCTCCCCTTCTTTCAGAAGGCCACGCTCAAGCAGCAGTTCCTCAACTTTCTCGTGACCGCCTTCCGTCAGTTCGACCTGGCGGGACTTTTCGTCAATGGTGAAGTCGCCGTTAGGCTCGCCTTCTTCTGGCACTTCACCTTTTTCCAGGCTGGGAATCAGTTCATTAATGGCCTGGTACAGTTTCGAGCTATCCTCGGCGGCACCGGAGATGATCAGCGGCGTTCTGGCCTCATCAATCAGGATCGAATCCACTTCGTCCACGATCGCGTAGTTCAGCCCCCGCTGGACCTTGTCTTCCGTGCTGAACGCCATGTTGTCGCGCAGATAGTCAAAGCCGAATTCGTTGTTGGTGCCGTAGGTGATATCCGCCTGGTATGCAGCACGCTTTTCCTCCGCCGGCTGGCCCGAGGCAACCACACCCACCTGCATTCCGAGGAAGCGATACAGCTTGCCCATCCAGTCCGCGTCACGACGGGCCAGGTAATCGTTCACGGTTACAACATGGACGCCCTTGCCGGACAGCGCGTTGAGATACACAGAAGCGGTTGCAACCAGGGTCTTGCCCTCACCGGTTTTCATTTCCGCGATCCGGCCTTCGTGGAGGGTAATACCCCCGATCAGCTGGACATCATAATGGCGCATGCCCATAACCCGGCGGCCAGCTTCACGCACGGTGGCAAAGGCTTCGGGCAGCAGGGCGTCAAGGGATTCGCCCTCGTCGATCCGGCGACGGAACTCCGCGGTCTTGCCTTGCAACTCGGAGTCGGACAGATTGCCATACTGCTCTTCAAGCTCATTAATGCGTATGACAGCCTTACGCATTCTCTTGATTTCTCTGGCGTTTTTACTGCCGAACATCTTGGTTGCAAGCTTTGTGAACATAGACCACTGCTTCTTTGATTAAACGGAGGAAGCCGGCATTCTAACCTTATTTTGTAACAGGACAAAAGGCAGGCCTCACACAGGCGCCATAAGTCGCCGATGAGGCACCGAATTCACGGATACAAACTGGCCGGGCGCCGAATGGCGGAGAGGTTCTGAAGGCGGGTGAGCCGGAACCGGATCAGCGGCTCGCCCGTTTGATATAGGTTTCCGGGTTTTCAGACTTGCCATTCCGGATGACTTCGAAGTGCACATGGGGGCCGGTTGAGCGCCCGGTGCTGCCCATGAGCGCCACTACCTGGCCCTTCTGGACAACATCACCCACCTTTACCTTGATAGTCTTGCAGTGGGCATAACGGGTGATCAAACCATCACCATGGTCGACTTCCACGAGGTTCCCGTAGCCATAGCGCTCCCCGGCGTAGGTCACCACACCACCGGCGACCGAGATAATATCGCTGCCATCCTTGCCGGCCAGATCAACCCCGGCATGCCAGGTGCGCTTGCCGGTAAACGGATCAGAACGGTAGCCGTACTTGGAAGACAGCCAACCCCAGGTTATCGGGCGACCTTCAAGATAAAGCTCATCCTCAAGCCGCTTGCTGGATGCCAGCTGATCCAGTAACCGCAATTGCTGTTCACGGTCCTCGATCCGCCACTCCATTTCTTCGATCATGCGAGTCAGCTCAGGCGCGGAAAAGGAATCACCGGACAAGGCGTCTTCCGGGCCACCCACAGCGGCCGGCTGATCGAAGTTGAATTCATCGCTGGCCACCAGGCCGGATTCCACAAACCTCTGCCCCAGGGCATCCAGGCGCAACAGACGGCCCTGAATCTCGCCCAGACGCAGCGTCAGCGCATCAACCTGTTGCTGGACGTTCTCTTCAATACTGGCCAGCTCCGCCTTCTGCTCTGCCAGTTTTAGCTGCCACTCGGCCACCAGCTCGGAGTTGGTGGGCTCTCTGGCCTCAACCTGCTCAACGGCCATCTGATAACCTGCCCAGCCAGCGGCGACTAGCAGGGAAAGCACTAAAAAGAGCAGGCCGACGGCAAGCGTACTGTTGATCGACAATACACGGGACTTTCCGTGGTGTTTGCCAACGAGAATAATGTTCATATCGTCATCTGGTTTCATCGTTGAGCCGCAACCGCATCCTGTAGCGTTGCGCCCCGGAAAAATCCGAAGGGGGTCTGCCATCCTTTGGCAACAGCTACATACTGAAAAAATTGCAGCGCCCGGTAGACATACTCATTTATCACAATGTAAAACGAGTGTAATACAGGCACTACGCACAAACCGTGCCGAAGTGTAACCAATCGTAAACGGAGCCGTCGAGTAAAAACGCCGCCATGAAACGGAAAAACGAGCAAAAAATGTCCTTCGACAAGTTTGGCAGGACCCCGGTACTCAAGGATCTCGTTGCAAAGGCCGAACTCCACCGACAGGCGGAGGAGGAAGTTCTGGCGGCCCTTCCGCAGGATCTGGTCAAAGGGACACGCTTTGTCAGCTGCAAGGACGGCGAACTGGTACTGACCGCCGAAACCGCCGGCAAAGCCAGTCAGATCCGGTTTCGCCAACACGAGATCATGGAGAAGCTTCGAGAGAACGAACTATTCCGGTTCGTCTGGAAACTGAAGGTCAAGGTTGCCCCGCCCAGATTCCGGGAAAAGCCGGTGTTCAAAAAAGAGCCCTTGAGCAAAGAAAATGCCCGGCTCCTCAAAGAGGAAGCCGGGCACACGAAGGATAAAGCATTACGCGAGGTTCTCGAAAAACTCGCTAGCCACGTCAGGGATTAAAGCGTCCGGCTTTAACCCGCCGCCAGCACAGGCTTCATATAGGAAATCGGGGCAGTGGCTTCGTCATCAAAGGTAACCACTTCCCAGGCGTCCTCTTCTGCCCTGAGCTTGCGCAACAGCTTGTTGTTCAGATCGTGGCCGGATTTGATACCACGGAATTCACCAATCAGGCTATTGCCCAACTGATAAAGGTCACCGATGGCATCAAGCAGCTTGTGCTTAACGAATTCGTCGTCATAGCGCAGCCCGTCTTCGTTGAGGATCTTGTAGTCATCAACGACGATGGCGTTATCCACACTGCCACCAAGGGCGAGGTTCATGGCACGCAATTTTTCGATGTCACGCATGAACCCGAAGGTCCTCGCGCGGCTCACTTCCTTCACAAAGGAGGTGCTGGAAAAATCGACGGTTGCAGTCTGGGCGCGGCCTTTGAACACCGGGTGATCAAAGTCGATTCCGAAGCTGACCTTGAAGCCTTCGAATGGCAGCAGAGTCGCTTTCTTGTCACCTTCCTCAACCGTTACCTCACGCTTGATTCGGATAAAACGCTTGGCTGCGTCCTGCTCGGCAATACCGGCGGACTGCAGAAGAAACACAAATGGACCGGCAGAGCCGTCCATGATGGGCACTTCCGCGGCGCTAAGCTCGACGAAACAGTTATCAATCCCGAGACCAGCCATGGCCGAGAGCAGATGCTCTACCGTCGCCACACGGACACCGTTTTTTACCAGCGTCGTGGACAGCATGGTCTCACCCACATTTTCCGCACAGGCACGAATCTCAACCATGGGGTCCAGATCGGTACGGCGGAAGATGATACCGGAGTCCACCGGGGCAGGCTTGAGGGTCAGATAAACCTTCTCACCCGAGTGCAAGCCAACACCGGTGGCACGGATGGTGTTTTTTAGTGTCCGTTGTCTGATCATCGGTACATAATTCCGTCACAAAAAGGCGATATTCTAGGCAAAAATCTGCCCGGAGAATATCAGAAAATAAGACTGAATACCATTTAACCAATCCGTTGTTGCTGAATGTTCATCCAGCACGCAACCCATGGCAATCAGTGCACGTATTTACCGGTTTTCGGGTTCCATATTTCGCACACAAACCGGAACCGGATCACAATTGCACCAGATTATCAGTCAGCCTGCCGACGGAGGAATGCGGGAATATCGAGATAGTCGACACCCTGCTCCTCACTGTCCTTGCTCTGGTCGATAGCCACGTTTCCATGGGAAACGGCCCGGCGACGCAGAACGGCAGGACGGTCCAGCTGGTTGTAATCGGTTTTTCCATCCAGGGTGCGGGTATTGTCCACAACCTTTGTTGGCTTCTCGCGATCACCGCCCAGGCCGGTCGCAACAACCGTTACCTTCAGTTCGTCGGTCATTTCAGGATCAATGACGGTACCGACAACAACGGTGGCAGAGTCAGAAGCAAACTCACGCACAATGTCGCCAACCTCGGAGAATTCGCCCAGGTTGAGATCCATGCCCGCGGTAATGTTGACCAGAATACCCTTGGCACCCTGCAGGTTGATGTCTTCCAGCAGCGGGCTGCGAACGGCCGCTTCGGCGGCTTCCCGCGCACGGTTTTCGCCAGTGGCGCGAGCGGTGCCCATCATCGCCATACCCATCTCAGACATAACCGTCTTCACGTCGGCAAAGTCGACGTTGATCATACCGTTGCGGGTAATCAGATCAGCGATACCCTGAACTGCGCCCAGAAGCACATCGTTAGCTGCGGCAAATGCGTCCAGCAGGCTGGTTTTCTTGCCCATGACCGCCAGCAGCTTTTCATTGGGAATGGTAATCAGGGAATCCACGCTTTCTTCCAGCTCTTTCAGGCCGGATTCGGCAACGCTCATGCGCTTGCCGCCTTCAAACATGAAAGGCTTGGTGACAACGGCAACGGTCAGAATGCCCAGTTCGCGGGCCACTTCCGCCACAATCGGCGCAGCACCGGTGCCTGTACCACCGCCCATGCCCGCGGTAATGAAAACCATGTCCGCGCCCTTAATGGCTTCGGCGATACGATCACGGTCCTCCAGAGCAGACTGGCGACCGACCTCCGGATTGGCGCCGGCACCCAGTCCCTTGGTGATGTTGCCACCGAGCTGGATGATCTGACGCGCGTCCATATCGGTCAGCGCCTGGGCATCTGTGTTGGCGCAGATGAATTCCACACCTTCGATGTCGCTGTTAAGCATATGGCGAACGGCGTTGCCGCCACCACCGCCTACACCGACGACTTTAATGACAGCGTTTTGCTGGACATTATCGACGAGTTCAAACATTTCCCCTACTCCTTCGTGCTGTTTTCAGCCCTTGTTCCGGGCTGTTTGTTCGAGATTGTGTTTTCGAGATACCTTCGTGTACTAACTACCCGGTTCCGTCAGAAATGACCGGTAAACCAGGCTTTCATGCGCTCAAACAGCGAGGGTGCATCTTCACCCTTGAGCACCGGTGCCCGCCCCAGATCCATCTGGCGGAAACCATGAATCAACAACCCAACGCCAGTGGCGTAGATCGGATTGTTGACCACCTCCGTCATGCCGGAGACTGCCTGCGGACAGGCCAGCCTTACCGGCATGTGGAAGATCTCTTCGGCCAGTTCCACCACACCTTCCATGGTGGAGGAACCGCCGGTTATAACGATGCCTGCCGGAATCAGATCCTCGAACCCGGACCGGCGCAATTCTGACTGCACCAGAGTGAACAGCTCCTCATAGCGCGGCTCCACCACCTCGGCCAGGGCCTGCCTGGACAGATCCCGCGGCGCGCGATCGCCAACACTGGGCACCTTGATGGTTTCATCCGCACCGGCCAGCTGGGTCAGTGCACAGGCATACTTGATCTTGATTTCTTCAGCATTCTGGGTGGGTGTGCGCAACGCCATCGCGATGTCGTTGGTCACCTGGTCGCCGGCAATCGGAATCACCGCCGTGTGTCGAATAGCGCCGCCGGTAAACACCGCAATGTCGGTGGTGCCGCCACCGATATCCACCACACAGACCCCGAGTTCCTTTTCGTCTTCGGTGAGGATGGCGTGACTGGATGCCAGCTGCTCCAGGATGATGTCATCCACCTCAAGACCACAGCGCTTCACGCACTTCTCAATGTTCTGGGCGGCATTCACCGCACAGGTCACCAGGTGCACCTTTGCTTCCAGACGCACGCCGGACATACCCATTGGTTCCTTGATGCCTTCCTGGCTGTCGATCACGAATTCCTGGGGCAAAATGTGAAGAATCTTTTGGTCCGCAGGAATCGCAACCGCCTGGGCGGCATCGATCACCCGGTCAATGTCGGCCTGGGTGACCTCACGATCACGGATGGCAACAATTCCGTGGGAGTTCAGGCTCTTGATATGGCTTCCGGCAATGCCCGCATACACCGAGTGAATGCGGCACCCGGCCATCAATTCCGCCTCTTCCACCGCGCGCTGAATGGCCTGGACAGTGGTTTCGATATTCACCACCACCCCACGCTTGAGGCCCCGGGAAGGATGGGAACCAATGCCCACCACTTCGATGGTGCCGTCCATCTTGCGCTTGCCGACAATCGCAACCACCTTCGAGGTTCCGATATCGAGGCCGACAATCATGTTTTCCGTTTCAACCGATGACATGTGTTCCACCAAACCGTAGGTCTGAATTAACCGTTGCTATGATTTTGGGCTGGAGGCTGTCTCAACAGCTTTCCACTTGACCGCCACACCATTGGTGTAACGGGCATCCACCCGACTGACTTCGTCCGACCTTGCTGCCAGCCGGTTTTCATAAACCGTGATAAACCGCTCGAACCGTTGTTCCACCTGGTCCCGGCCAAGCACCACTTCGATGCCATTGGCCAGTTGCAGGGTCCAGGCGCCCCGATGTTCCAGAGCCAGGCCCGAAAACCCGAGACCCCGGGCAACCAGCTTGTCACTCATGGTCCGCGCCATATTGATCACATCCCGCACTCTTTCATCGGGCCCGGCGAGTCGCGGCAACCGACCTGCAACTTCCGGATTGGACGGCGCGAACAGCTCGCCGGTCCGGCTGACCAGGCGCCCGTCGGTCCAGTAGGCCAGCGGCTTCTTCTCCCGGATGTCGATGACCAGCCGGTCCGGCCACACCCGACGCACTGCGGCGGACTCAACCCAAGGCCGGCGCTCCAGGCTCTCCTTGATTTCCGAAAGATCCGTGGCGAAATAGCTCTTGCCGATCCAGTCGCCAGCAGCGCGCTCGATGGCTACCCGGCTGTCGCCCACAAAATCGCCTTTTACATCCACCGCCAGGATCTGCTGATCCATGGCACCCAGCACCTTGCCGGTACCCCAGGGCACCAGAGCGGCCAACAGTACAATCACGGCGCCCATGCCCACCTGAAGCCAGGGCACAGCCGCCAGCACACCCTTCAACACGCCAAACCGGTCCCGCTCAGGGCCGAGGGACGTTGCCCCCCGGCGCCGCGGTGGCTCGGACGGTGTCGCCCGGCTCCGGATCAGCAGTGTCTCAAGCATCGGCGCCCTCCAGGGTGTCCTTCAGTATCCGGACCACGAGCTCCTCAAAACTGATTCCTGCCGCCCTTGCCGCCATGGGCACGAGGCTGTGGTCGGTCATCCCGGGCACGGTATTCACTTCCAGGAGCCAGAACTGGCCGTCGCTGTCCTGCATAATGTCGACCCGGCCCCAGGTCCGGCAGCCGACAACCCGGAACGCATCCAGTGCCAGGTGCTGGAGGCGAACTTCGTCCTCAGGCGCGAGGCCACAGGGAATTTGATAGCGGGTGTCGTCCGCCAGGTACTTGGCGTCGTAATCGTAAAAGACGTGGTCGGTGCTGGCGCTCAGGCCAATGGCCGGAAGCGCCTGGTCCTGCAGCAGGCTGACGGTGAACTCCGGCCCCTCGATCCACTCCTCCACCAATACCAGGCTGTCCAGCGCGGCCGCGGCTTCGTACGCGTCTGCCAATTCTGCGGCGGTATACACTTTTCGGATGCCGATACTGGAGCCTTCCCGGGAAGGCTTCACGCTCAGTGGCACCCGCAGTTCGCCGATAATCTGGTTCGCCTGGTCTGCACCGGACATGGTCCGGAACTTCGGCGTTGGCAGGCCGCAACCTTCGAGCACGTATTTCGTTCTGAGCTTGTCCATGGCCAGAGCGGAGGCCAGCACATCACTGCCGGTGTACGGAATACCTGCCTGGGCGAGAATGGCCTGCAGGGTACCGTCCTCGCCGCCCCGGCCATGCAGCGCAATGAACACCCGGTCAAAATCAGGGTTGTCAACGGTTCTCAGCAAGCAGCCGCGGACATCCATCGCAAAGGCATCCACGCCGGCCGACACCAGCGCCGCCAGCACCGCCTTGCCGCTCTTCAGGGACACTTCCCGCTCGGCGGAATCGCCGCCCATGAAGACCGCAACCCTTCCGAGCGCCCTCACGAGTTCGGGATCTGCCTGATAGGTCTGTGCTTCGGTATGATGCATTTCACTCACCCGCAATCACTCCTGCGGCCGCCAGCCGCGAAGCCACACCACCGATATCGCCGGCTCCCTGGGTTATCAGAAGGTCGCCATCCTGCAGGACATTGGCCAGCAGGGATTCAATTTCACGGTTGTCCTCGACAAAGACCGGCTCCACCTGGCCACGCTGCCGAATACTGCGACACAGGGCCCGGCCGTCGGCACCCGGAATCGCCGGTTCGCCGGCGGAATAAACATCCATCAGCAGTAAGCCGTCCACCTCCGACAGCACCCGGACAAAGTCCTCATAAAGGTCACGGGTCCGGGTAAAGCGGTGCGGCTGGTAAAGCATGACCAGACGACGATCCGGCCAGGCATCGTGTGCCGCGCGAATAACTGCCTCCACTTCCGTCGGGTGATGCCCGTAATCGTCTACCAACGTCACCGTGCCCTTGGGTGTCTTGTAATCGCCGTAAACCTGGAACCGGCGCCCGACCCCGGCAAAGCCAGCCAGTCCGCGACAGATCGCATCATCGGCAACGCCCTCGTCTGTGGCCACGGCAATAGCCGCCAGCGCGTTCAGTACATTGTGTCGGCCCGGCATTTTCAGCTCGACTGTCAGATCACTACGACCGGCCGGACGCTTCACCACAAAGTGGGTCCGCAAACCATCGGAATTGATGCTCTCGGCCCGGTAATCCGCCTCCGGGTTTTCGATGCCGTAGGTAATAATCGCCCGGGAAATCCGGGGAATAATCTCCTGAACGTAACCATCATCCACACACATCACCGCAACACCGTAAAACGGCAGGTTGTGCAGGAAATCCACGAAGGTCTGCTTCAGTTTCTCGACATCGCCGCCGTAGGTGTCCATGTGGTCCGCTTCGATGTTGGTCACCACTGAAATCACCGGCGTCAGGTGCAGGAAAGACGCATCGCTCTCATCGGCCTCTGCCACCAGATAGCGGGACCCTCCCAGTTGGGCATTGGTGCCGGCACTGTTCAGCTTGCCGCCAATCACGAAGGTCGGGTCCAGACCCGCCTCGCCCAGAATGGATGCAATCAGGCTGGTGGTCGTGGTCTTGCCATGGGTTCCGGCCACCGCGATGCCGTGCCGGTAGCGCATGATTTCCGCAAGCATTTCTGCCCTGGGGACGATCGGCACCCGGCGACTGCGAGCGGCCATGACTTCCGGGTTTTCCGCCGATACCGCTGAAGAAACCACAACAACATCAGCACTGGCGCTGTTCTCTTCCCGGTGGCCGATCTGGACTTCAACGCCCATCGCTTTGAGGCGATCCGTCACAGCCCCCTCTTTGAGATCCGATCCGGAAACGTCGTAGCCCTGGTTCTTGAGAACCTCGGCGATGCCGCTCATCCCTGCACCACCAATCCCCACAAAGTGGATGTGACGGATCCGGCGCATTTCAGGCACCTGATAGACCAGGGGTGGATTGGTTGCATCAGCCATTGGCGGCCTCCAGACAGTAATTCACGACTCTCTCCGTTGCATCAGGGCGGGCCAGCGTTCGCGCGGCCTTCGCCATATCAGTTACCCGGCTGCGATCCCGGGCCAGATCGCCCAGGGTTTCCGCCAGCACCGCCGGGGTCATCTTTGATTGGGGGATCAGGATGGCCGCTTTTGCCGTCACCATCTGTTGACCGTTTTTCGTCTGGTGGTCATCCACGGCGTGGGGAAACGGCACCAGTACCGCTCCGATGCCTGCCGCACACAATTCGGAAACCGTCAGCGCACCGGCCCGACATAGCACCAGGTCTGCCCATTGATAGGCTTCAGCCATGTCCTTGATAAACGGCTCCACGTTGGCTTCAACCCCGTGTTGCTCATAGGCCTGCCGGGCCGCATCTGCGTGACGTTCACCGCACTGGTGGCGAACCAAGGGTCGATCAGCTTCCGGCAACATGGCCAGCGCCTCGGGCAGCTGCTCGTTGAAAACCTGGGCGCCAAGACTGCCGCCAATCACCAACAACCTCAGGGCACCTTCGCGCCCTGCCAGCCGCTGTTCGGGCACCGGCAGGGCCGCGAGATCCTCGCGAACCGGATTGCCGGTGCAGCGGGTGACGACTTTCGGCCCGAAGCTGCCCGGGAACGCCTCCAGCACGGTTTCTGCAAATCTCACCAGAATCCGGTTGGTCATGCCGGCAATGGCGTTTTGCTCATGAATCACCAGCGGTGTCCGGCTCAGCCAGGCGGCCACGCCACCGGGCCCGGTGACGAACCCACCCATACCCACGACACAATCCGGGCGGATCCGTCGCAGGATGGTGAACGCCTCGCCCAGTGCCCGCATCAGACGAAACGGCGCCAGCACCAGAGCAAGCTTGCCCTTGCCCCGCAAACCGGAAATATGAATCAGTGACAGTGGAATGTCGGTTTCCCCGATCAGCCTCTGCTCCATGCCACCACTGGCGCCAAGCCAGTACACCTGGTGACCACGGGCCTCAAGTGCCCGTGCCGTCGCCAGGGCCGGGAACACGTGCCCGCCGGTACCGCCGGCCATCATCAGGAAGCGACGCTGTTCAGTCATACACCGCACCTCCCCGCGTCTTCGGACCGGTTTTCTCTCGGGCCAGCTTTTCCTGATCCAGGCGCTCCATCTCCACACGGGCAAGCACGCCAATGCAAATACAGGTAATCATCAGACTGGATCCACCGTAGCTCACCAGCGGCAGAGTCAACCCCTTGGTTGGCAGAAGCCCGGTGCTGACCGCCATGTTTATCCCTGACTGCAAGCCGATCAGCAGGGTCAGCCCATAGGCAAAACACGCGCCGAACGGCATGTCCGCCTTCTCGGCCCGGCGGGCAATGACGAACCCGGTCACTACCAGCAGGGTGAACAGACTAAGTACCAGCAAGGATCCCAGGAGACCGAACTCTTCGGCGATAATGGCGAAGATGAAGTCGGTGTGGGCCTCTGGCAGATAGAACAGCTTCTGGATGGAATTGCCCAGGCCTACACCGCCCCAGTCCCCGCGACCAAACGCGATCAGCGACTGGGTCAACTGGTAACCACTGTCGAACTGGTCTTTCCAGGGATCGAGATAGCTGACGACCCGCTTCAGACGGTAGGGCTGGGTAACGATCAGAATGGCACCAAGAACCACCAGTGTACCGATCAGGGGTACAAACCGGCTAAGCCGCACACCGTTCAGGAAGATCATGCCTGCCGCTGCTGTCACCAGGACCACAGTGGCACCAAAGTCCGGCTGGATGACCAGCAGAACCGAGGCCAGACCAAGAACTACCAGCGGCTTGAGGAAACCCGGCCAGGTATTGAGCAGTTCGTTCCGGCGACGGACCACGTAACCTGCCAGGTAAGCAATCAGGCAGAGTTTTGCCACTTCCGACACCTGGACGTTAAACAGACCAAACGGGATCCAGCGGGTGGAGCCGTTAACGGTACGTCCCAGAGGCGTAAGTACCAGAACAAGAGCCAGCAGACCAATGCCCAGGAGCAACCAGCCACTGCGCTCCCACCAGGCTACCGGAACGTTGACGGCGACCAGCGCCAGCAGGCAACCAAGACCGGCAAACATCAGCTGGCGAATCACATAGTGGTAGCTGTTACCCATGGTTTCCGCAGCCATATCCATGGATGCCGAGGAAATCATGACAACGCCCATCACCAGCAAGGCGACCGAACTGATCACCAGCATGGGCAGAGGCTGGACTTCACCAAGCCATTGATTCCGGTTCCGGAGGGAAAGATCTGCGTGCATCACAGGGCCTCCACCAGAGAACGGAACTGGTCACCGCGATCGAGATAATCACGGAACATGTCAAAGCTCGCGCAGGCGGGCGAAAGCAATACCCGATCCCCGGGCACCGCCAGCTCAGCGGAACGGGCGACCGCCTCGGCGAGGCTACCCATCCGATGAACTGGGATACCGCTGCCCAGCACATCGGCGATGGCCGGCGCATCGCGACCGATCAACAACACAGCCCGGCAATACAGGGCTATGGGCGCTTCCAGGGCGGTGAAATCGGCACCTTTGCCGTCACCACCCGCGATCAACACGACTTTGCCATTGTCCGGTGCAAGGCTTTCAATGGCGGCCACTGTGGCTCCGACATTGGTGCCCTTGGAATCATTGATGAAATCCACATCATTCAGCCGGCGCACAAACTCGCAGCGATGCGGCAGCCCCGGAAATTCACGGGCGACCGTCAGCATCACATCCATGGGCAGCCCGGCGGCATGGCCCAGTGCCAGAGCGGCCATCACGTTGCTGATATTGTGATGCCCCATCAGCTTCAGCTCGCTGGCCAACAGAAGGTTATCGAAGCCAAAGGTAATCCAGGTTCCCTGGTCATCGTCCCGGGTGCTGAACGTTTCTGGGTTCACCCGGTGAAAACCGAAGCACAGGAACCTCATGGTGTCCCTTGCCATGGGGGTACTCAGGGCGTCGTCCAGATTAACAATCGCGTTTTTGCAGCCCCGGAAAATCCGCTGTTTGGCCTGGAAGTAGGCCATCTTGTTCGGATAACGATCCATGTGATCGTCACTGACGTTCAGTACCGTCGCCGCGAGGGCGTTCAGTTCATCGGTGGTCTCAAGCTGGAAACTCGACAGCTCGAGTACATACAGGTCGGCGCCCTGCCCCAGAAGATCCAGCGCCGGGGTGCCGATGTTGCCGCCGACAGCGACTTTCCGGCCCGCCGCTTTTGCCATCTCACCCACCAGGGTGGTGACGGTGGTTTTTCCATTCGAGCCGGTGATCGCAACGATGGGCGCATCGGCCGCCTCGGCGAATAGATCAATGTCACCGCGGATTCTTGCTCCCTGGCGTGCGGCGGCGGCAATGGCAGGCTCCGCGATGCTGATCCCGGGGCTCACCACCAACTCGTTAAAACCGGCAAACAGTTCTTTGTCAAAGGTGCCCAGATGGACCGGAATATCCGGCCAGCCTGCCTTCAGCTGATCAAGGCCCGGAGGAGCCGTGCGGCTATCGGCCACAGCTACGTCCCGCCCCTGTTCGGACAGATAGCGCACGCAGGAAAGCCCGGTTTTACCGAGCCCTACGACCAGTGTGCGACGATCCGAAACAATGACACTCATAGTTGCAGCGATTTCCTATCTCAGTTTCAGACTGGCGATGCCAATCAGGACCAGAACGACGGTGATAACCCAGAACCGGACAATCACTCTCGGCTCCGGCCAGCCTTTCAATTCAAAGTGGTGGTGCAGCGGCGCCATGCGGAAGATCCGCCGGCCGGTCAGGCGGAACGACGCAACCTGCAGGATCACCGATATGGTCTCCATCACGAACACCCCGCCCATGATGAACAGGACAATTTCCTGGCGAACAATAACCGCGACCACACCCAGGGCTGCGCCAAGGGCCAGAGCGCCCACATCCCCCATGAATACCTGGGCCGGGTAGGTGTTGAACCAGAGAAAACCAAGTCCGGCTCCGACGAGGGCACCGCAGAAAACGATAAGCTCACCGGTGCCCGGAAGATGCGGGATCAGCAGGTAGTTGGCGAACTGGGCGTGCCCGGACAGGTACGCGAAGATGCCGAGTGCGCCGGCCACCATGACCGTGGGCATGATGGCGAGCCCATCCAGACCGTCAGTAAGGTTGACCGCGTTGCTGCTACCAACAATGACGAAGTAGCTGAGCAGGATGAACAATACCGGGCCAAGGGTGAGGGACACCTGCTTTACAAACGGCACGTACAGAGAGGTCTCCTGCGGCAACGCCGAGCTGAAGAACAGCACCACCGCCGCCGTGGCGCCAATGACGGACTGCCAGAAGTATTTCCAGCGGCCCGGCAGACCTCTCGGGTTGCGCTCCACCACCTTCCGATAGTCGTCGACCCAGCCGATCGCACCGAACAGAAGCGTCACCAGGAGGGTAACCCAGACATAGCGGTTACCAAGGTCGGCCCAGAGCAGCGTACTGATACCGATGGCCACCAGGATCAGCGCGCCACCCATGGTCGGCGTGCCGGCTTTGCTGAGATGGGTCTGGGGACCGTCATCCCTTACCGCCTGGCCAATCTGGTACTGGCTCAGCTTGCGGATCATCACCGGGCCAATGATCAGCGAAATCAGCAACGCGGTGAGTGTGCCCAGGATTCCACGCAGGGTCAGGTACTGAAACACCGTCAGTGCCGAGAAATACTGTGATAGGACCTCTGTCAGCCAGAGCAGCATGAGTTATTCACCTTTTCTTTAATTCCCTCCACCACACGCTCCATGGCGGAACTGCGAGAACCCTTGACCAACACTGTCAACGGTGTGTTTTTATCTCCAACAGCCGATTCAACGGCCTGCTCATGGCTCAGCCCAAGCTCCGTGGACTCTCCAAACCCGTCGGCATAACCTTCACAACCCGGGCCCACAGTGATCAGTCGGTCAATACCGCGCTCCCTCGCGCACTCTCCGACCTCCCGATGCAATGCCCCTGCCTCAGCGCCAAGCTCTGCCATGGCGCCAAGTACCGCAATCTTCTGCCCCTCGCGCCGGGCCAGAACTCCAAGTGCGGCTTTCATGGACGACGGGTTGGCGTTGTAACTGTCGTCAATCAACGTCAGTTCCGGCGACAGCTTCAGAACCTGAAGCCGCCCTTTCACCGGCGCAACACTGGCCAACCCGACAGCAATCGCCTGATCACTGGCACCCAGCTCGCGGGTGGCAGCAATGGCCAGCAGCATGTTGGTGATGTTGTGATCGCCTTCCAGTCCCAGTGTCACCCGGCACTGCCAGCCATCCGGCCCGCTCACCTGAATGGTTCTGGTTCCGGCGTCCTGGTTTTCGATGACCGCGTGATAATCCGCTTCGGCACCAAGACGGCTGACTCCGGCGACACGGCGGGCGCCGGCACGGGTTCGCCACTGCTCAAAAGCCGGGTCGTCGCGGTTGAGCACCATCAGCCCATCTGCCGCGACGCCATCAATGATTTCGCCCTTGGCCAGAACAATATTCTCGTAACTGCCAAACCCTTCCAGATGGGCTTCGCCAGCATTCGTGAGAATGGCTACGCGGGGCTTCGCCAGGGAAACGGTATGGGCAATTTCACCCAGCCCGCTGGCACCCAGTTCAATCACGCCATACTGGTGTTCCGGAGAGAGGCCGAACAGCGTAAGCGGCACACCGATGTGATTGTTCAGGTTGCCTTTTGTCGAAAGCGTCTTGCCCATCTGCGAGAGAATGGCGGCGCACATCTCCTTGACCGTGGTCTTGCCACTGCTACCGGTGATCGCAAGAATGCCGGCTTTGCTTTCTTCACGGTTGCCCGCCGCGAGCCGGGCCAGGGCCTCCAGCGTGTCGCCTACCACCAGCTGGGGCAGATCAATTCTGCTGTCAGGCGTGTCAACCACCAGGCCAACTGCGCCCTTGTCCTGCGCCTGTTGCAGGAACCGGTGGCCATCAAAATTTTCGCCTCGCAGGGCCACGAACAGCTGCCCTTGCTCCAGAGTACGGGTATCGGTGGAAACCCCGTTGAAGCTCACTGACGCAGGATTGCCCGAAGTGCACTCGGCACCCAGCCAGCTCCTGGCTTCTGCCAGCGAAAAGGCGCGCATCATGCCACACCCCCATTGAGTTTCAAGACGTGGCGAACCTGCTCGGCATCGCTGAACGGGTATCTCTGGCCGGCGATTTCCTGGTAAGCCTCGTGCCCTTTCCCTGCAATCAGAACGAGGTCGTTCGGAGTGGCCGAACGGATCGTCGACAGGATGGCCTCGGCCCGGTCATGAATGACCGTCACCTTTGCTGAATCCGAGAATCCGGCAAGAATATCCTGCGCAATTACTTTGGGATCTTCACTTCGGGGATTGTCGTCCGTCACCACTACGCGATCCGCAAGCTTCTCGGCTTCCCGAGCCATGTCCGGACGCTTGCCGGAATCGCGGTCACCGCCGCAGCCAAATACACAAATCAGCTCACCAGTCACATGCGGTCGCAGAGCTGCCAGGGCATTCGCCAGGGCATCCGGGGTATGGGCGTAATCGACCACCACTCTGACACCATTGGCGCCACCGAATCTTTCGAGTCTGCCAGGGGGCGGTGTGAGTCGGCCGGTGGCCTGCTGAACACGCTCTACCGGAACACCGAGTGTGAGTACTGTCGCCATCGCCGCCAAAACATTGCTCGCGTTGAAGCTGCCCATCAGGGGAACGGCGATAGCAAACCTGCCCCACTCGCCATCCACGTCAGCTTCAAAGCCCTCGTCGGTTGGCCGGAACTCACGCAACCAGAGTTCAGTCTGTGCCTCGTGAAGGCTGTACCGCACGCGATCACATTTGCCGTCCAGCTGTTCGAAGAGTTGCCGGCCGAAAGGATCGTCAAAATTGATCACTGAAAAGTGCAGCTCCTCTCGCTCGAACAACCGGGCCTTGGCTGCGCCGTATGCGTCCATGGAGCCGTGGTAGTCGAGATGGTCCCGGGTCAGATTGGTAAACACGGCCCCGGTCATGGAGATGTTGTCCACCCGGCCCTGATCCAGTGCGTGGGAGGACACTTCCATCACAGCAGCGCGACCTTCCTGCTTCACGATCCGGGACAGGACCCGGTTAACCTGAACCGCATCCGGCGTGGTGTGAGTTGCTGGTTGAAGGGCACCGGGCATGCCATACCCCAAAGTGCCCAGGATGCCGCAGGGGGTCCCCGTTTCTTTAAGCAGCTGCGCCACATACTGGCAGACCGACGTCTTGCCATTGGTCCCGGTCACACCAATCAGGCGGAGCCGTTGCGAAGGATGCTCAAAGAACCGGTCCGCAATTCGGCCCACCAGGCTTCGCAGGCCGGCAACGGGCACAATCAGGGCGCCATGGTGTTCAGTGCACTCGCCGGCCTGTTCGGCTTCGAGGAGAATAACCGTCGCGCCAGCCTCAATGGCCTTATCGACATAAAAATCGGCAGGCGTTCGGGCACCCGACAGGGCTATAAACGCATCGCCGGAGGCGACCTCGCGACTGTCGGTTTTCAGACCGTGAATGGTCACATCGAACACCGACGGAACCGCTACAATGCCTTGCAATAACGTGCTGAGAGATGTGATGCACATAGGCCTACCCTCGCTCTCCGGATGCAGACGAAGCCATTTCGGCCTCGCCTACTTCCAGTTCAGGCTTCACATTCAACAGTCGCAGTGCGTCACTCATCACCCGTGAGAATACCGGCGCAGCAACCTCGCCACCGTAATATTCTCCGGACTGCGGCGCATCAACGGCCACAACCGTAACCAGTCTGGGATTATCAATAGGCGCCATACCGGCAAAAATCGCCTTGTACTGGCTGTCTTCGTAACCCTGGGCACCAACAAGATGAACTGTCCCGGTTTTGCCGCCGGCCGAGTAGAATCCCGGCTGTGCACGTTTGCCAGTCCCCCTCGAAACCGCCTCGCGCAACATATTGCGAACCTGATGGGTTACCTGCTCCGAAAGCACCCGCTGACCCTCCGGCTTCTCATCCTGCCGGACCAGACTCAGTGGATAGCGCACACCACCGTTGGCGATCACCATATAGGCTTGAGCCAGTTGCAGGGCGTTCACGCTCATACCGTACCCGTAAGACAGCGTTGCCTCTTCCACGGGGCGCCACTTGGGTGGAGAGGGCAACACACCCACCGCTTCGCCCGGGAAGCCGATACCGGTTGGCTGCCCTAGCCCGAGACGGGCGTATAGATCGCGGATCACATCGCCACCGAGATCGGTGGCAATTCGACTGATTCCGACGTTGCTGGACTTGACGATGATCTCAGCCATATCCATCACGCCATAGTTGCGATGATCCCGGATGGTAAAACGGCCAAAACGGCGAAAACCGGGACTGGTATCGATAGTGCTGTTAACCGAATAGCTGCCGGACTCCAGTGCAGCCGCCATGGTGATCGGCTTCATGGTTGAGCCGGGCTCGAACAGATCGGTAATGGCCTTGTTCCGGAGATTCTCAGCGGCTAGCTGACTGCGGTCATTGGGGTTGTAGGACCCCTGATTGACCATTGCCAGAACCTCACCGGTATCCACGTCGAGCATGACCAGTGTGCCCCCTCTGGCATTATGAGCCGCCACAACAGCTTTGAGTTCCCGGTAGGCGAGGTACTGGAGGCGCAAATCAATGCTGAGCGCGAGATTTTGACCAGGGCTGGCATCGCGAATCAGGGTCAGATCCTTGATGATACGACCTCGATTATCTTTCAGAACGCGCTTGCGGCCGGTTTCACCAGACAGCCACTGGTTATACGCCAGTTCGATTCCTTCCTGGCCACGCTCATCGATATCCGTGAAACCCACAACGTGAGCGGTCACTTCGCCCGCGGGGTAATAGCGACGGTATTCCTGACGGGTGTATATCCCATCGATCTCCAGATCCAGAACCTTTCTGGCCAGATCCGGCTGAATCTTGCGGCGCAGGTAAATGAACTCCCGACCGGAGTATTCTTTGAGT
Organism: Marinobacter sp. EhC06; assembly: GCF_001650915.1. GTDB lineage: Bacteria > Pseudomonadota > Gammaproteobacteria > Pseudomonadales > Oleiphilaceae > Marinobacter. The sequence goes on along the minus strand of NZ_LXYO01000038.1, from coordinate 17,426 downwards.
CGCTGCCGGAGGGAGGCCTCGTTGATGTCCAGAAGACGCGCGAGGTTGGTCAGACGTGCCTCGGAAGGGTCAGCCTCTGACGGATTGGCCCAGATGGTCTGTACTGGCGTGCTGACGGCCAGCGGCTCGTCATAACGATCGGTGACAACACCACGGTGAGCATCAATACTCTCAACCCGGATGGTCCGGACATCACCCTGCTTGCGCAGGAAATCGTTATCCACGACGTGGAGGTCGACCAGGCGCCAGCCAAGCACACCCACGACCAGGAGAAAGACGCCCACAACGGAGCCAAAACGCCAGGCTGCCAGCCCGGACGCCAAACGCTGCCCCCATGTTGTCTTCTTTCCCTGATCGGACACGTCGATCACCCTGAATCGTTGTTGTTTTCGTTTATTATCGGTTTGCAACCGGCGACATCAGCGGTACCAGCACGATATCCTGACGCCCGGGCACTACCATGCTAAAACGCTCAGCCGCCAGCTTTTCGACTCGACCGTGGGCGCTAAGCGCACTCTGTTCAAGCAGCAGCTGACTCCATTCACTTTGATAGCGGTCGCGCTCGGACTGAAGCTGCGAAAGGGTATTAAATAGTTCCCGGTTCTCGTGGGCACTCACTACCACGCCGATGGAGGAAGCCAGCAACACGGCAACCAGCCCGAGCGAGACCAGCACTTTGCCTTGCTTCGTAGCGGCGAATACCTGCCTGGAAATCCGGACTGCGGTTGCAACGCCGTCGCGGACCTTCTGCTTGTTGAGCTTCGCCGTTTTTACCGGCTCTTCAATAGCTACCGCGCCCATGGTTACGCGCTCCCCTGCGAGTTTTTCCTGAGATCTGTGCGTTCCAGCACCCGCATGACTGCGCTGCGGGCACGTACGTTGTCACTTACTTCGTCAGCTCCGGCCTTACTGGCCTTACCAACCAGACGGAAGTCCGAGGCCTCCTGCTCTGCCGTTACCGGAACACCTTTAGGCAACTGCGGCCCGCGGGCCAGATCCCTCATGAACCGCTTGACCAACCGGTCTTCCAGCGAATGGAAGCTGATGACCACCAGGCGCCCTCCCGGGGCAAGGTGATCAACAGCAGACTGAAGACCCACTTCCAGATCCTCCAGCTCCCGGTTGATAAAGATCCGGATTGCCTGAAAGGTCCGGGTGGCCGGATGCTTGTGCTTTTCTTTCTTGGGCACCGCCTCGCTGACCAGCTCAGCCAACTGGCGAGTGGTTTCGACGGGCGCTTCCTGGCGACGCTCGACCAGGAGCCGGGCAATGCGCCGGGAGAACCGCTCCTCGCCATAGCGGAAGATCACATTCGCGATATCCGACTCCTCCGCCGTTGCGAGCCACTCCGCCGCACTGGGCGATTGCTCAGTATTCATGCGCATGTCCAGCGGCCCATCGCGCATGAAACTGAAACCACGGGAGGCATCATCAAGCTGCGGCGATGACACGCCGAGATCCAGCAAAACGCCGTTAACTGTCTGCCAATCCTGACCGACTAACGCGGTGCCGAGCTCCGCAAAGGAGCCATGAAAGCAATGGAAGCGGCTATCCTGGGCTTCCAGCTCTCTTGCCTCGCGGATAGCTTCGGGATCCTTGTCAATTCCAAGGAGCTGCCCCGACTTTCCGAGACGGCCCAGGATCAGGCGACTGTGGCCACCCCGTCCGAAGGTGCCATCCACGTAATAGCCATCGGGGTCGCTGACCAGATAGTCGACCGCCGAATCCAGGAGTACCGAGCGATGCGAGTACGCCGCCCCGGCCTCCTGACTGCGATCGGAGGTCATAAGGACAGCGCCTCCATCTCGGGCGGCATCTCTTCATCATCAGAGGACTCATCCAGCCAGGCGAACCAGCGCTCTTCGCTCCAGAGCTCAAGCTTCTTGCCCTGCCCGATCAGCATCAGTTTTTTCTCCAGATGGGCATAACTTCTCAGAGTTGGAGGAATCAGGATGCGCCCGGCAGAGTCCAGCTCCATGGGTGCAGCATTACCCAGAATCAGCCGTTGCAGGCGCCGGGCCGCCTTGTTCATGTTCGGAAGCGCCTCGATTTTGGGCCGCAGAACCTCCCATTCAGGTTCGGGATAAAGCAGCAGGCACCGCTCCTCGTCAGCGTTTGCAGTCAATACAATGCGCCCACCACAGGCCTGCGCGAGCTCTTCGCGCACCTTGGCGGGGATCGCCAGGCGACCCTTCGCATCCATATTGATGGCATGACTGCCGAGAAAATTACTCATTTACGCTGTCTCTGGGTGCCTGATATCCACAAAAAACCACTAGAATCCACTTTTTCCCACTTCTGCACACTATAGAAACACGCAATACACAATGCAAGCGCCGCAAACAGCGCCACACTTGGAAAACTTCCTTTTATGACAAGAGGTTACAGAGCCAGATTCGATGAAATGGTGAGATTACGGAAAAGAAAAGAAGTAAAATCAAATACCTGCAAAAAACTCTGAAGACTGCAAGTGAGGTTTAAGATTTTTTGGCTATAAAGAACGCCTGTTGAGAATGACAGACATTTCAGGAAGGGAAAAAAAAGCGAGCTCGCCGATAAGCCGGGTTCTGTCTTGGACAGTCATTCATCTAGGGTCTGCGTCACCACAGACCTCAAGCAACCTACCCGAATCCAGCGCGGGCCACGCCATTGGATTCCTATTTGGTCTTGCTCCAGGTGGGGTTTACCATCGCCGTGGACTGTTGCCAGCCACGCGGTGCGCTCTTACCGCACCGTTTCACCCTTACCGGCGCCCGAAGGCGCTTAGGCGGTATACTTTCTGTTGCACTTTCCGTCGGCTCGCGCCGCCCAGGCGTTACCTGGCACCTTGCCCTATGGAGCCCGGACTTTCCTCCCCCGGAAAACCGGCGGCGACTGTCTGGCGAGCTCGGGCGAGACAATACTCCTGCGCCCATGGCCTTGCAAGGGAAACTGCCACGGTGTTCAGCCATCCTTCAGCTCCAGAGCCCGCTGGTAAAGCTCATTTTTCGATAACCCGGTCAACTCGGCAGCCATTTTGGCGACCTTCTTGACCGGCAGCTCAGCCAGCAAAACACGAAGCACCCGGTCCACATCCATAGTAGCTTCCTTACTGTTACCCGGCTGGGCCATCGCACCCCGAACCATAACCACGAACTCGCCGCGGCTTCCGTGAGGGTCTCGCTCCAACTCTGCCAGAACCTCTGCCACTGAACCGGAATAGAAGGTTTCGAAGGTCTTGGTAATCTCGCGACCAAGGACAATCTCTCGATCGGATCCCAACACCTCACCGATATCACGCACCGATTCCAGGATTCGATGAGGCGATTCGTAAAAAACCAGAGTCGCTACTTCACTGCTCAGCAAGTCCAGGCTGGCTTTGCGACCAGAGCGTTTCGCCGGCAGAAACCCCACGTAAAGAAATCGGTCCGTCGGCAGGCCGGCAGCACTCAATGCCGCCACCAGGGCACAGGGCCCCGGGATCGGGCTGACTCTGTGCCCGGCCGCCCTGGCCTCACGCACCAGAACATAACCGGGATCCGAAATCAGCGGCGTACCGGCATCGGAGATCAGAGCCACATCACGTCCGGCCTGAAGTTCAGCCAGAATACCGGCAGCGCGATCCTTTTCGTTGTGATCATGGAGCGCGATCATTCGCTTCTGTATACCCAAATGACTCAGCAGCCGACCACTGTGCCGCGTATCCTCGGCAGCCACCACATCCACACTGGCCAGCGTCCGGGTTGCCCGTGGAGACAGATCGTCAAGATTGCCGATGGGCGTGGCAACGACATAAAGCGTGCCACCCGACTCACCCTTGCGGCTATCTGACGACGGGAAATCGCTGACCTCGTTTTTCAAAGCTTCTGCCTCTCTTGTGGGGAGTCCGGGACCGTGACAGTTACGTCATGTGAATTAACCCCGGAGCTGTTAAACTTGCCACCGTTAGTCTGGCGCTACAAGCCCAATCATCCGGAGTATGTCGAGCCTGCCATGATAAAGATCCGCATTCATCAACGAGCCCTGGCCAGCGTATTTACTGCCGCCCTTTTGTCGGCTGGTTGCGCCACCGTGAACCTCGAAACCCATGTTGCACAAACCGCCGATCAGGCCCTGGAACTGGCCAGCAACGAAGACAGCATCGAAACCGCCCAGGCTTACCTGCTCCGGATCGCCAGCAGGTTCCAGGACCAGGGCAATCACGCGGCGGCCAGAACGCTACTTCAAAGTCAGCAGCTGGCGCAACCCGCTACGGGGCTTGGCAACCAGAAACTGCTACTGACCATGGCAAGCGCCACCGCCCTCGAAGATGAATCCTGGGCAAAAGAGATCGCCGGCGAACTCACACCGTCGACCTTTATAGACTACCCGGCGGACCTGATTGCCCGGGCAGCCAACCTGCAGGCGGACACCTTCGCCCTGGCCGGTGAGCCCATGCCTGCAGCCATGACCCTGATCCTGCTGGCCCAGACGGACAACACCGCGGATGCACAACAGATTCACAACCGGGTCTGGTCTCTGCTGGAAGAGGTTCCCGACAGCGAGCTCAACTCAGCCTCTGCCGAGGCCATCGGCTACGAAGCCCAGGGATGGCTGGAACTGGCCAGCCTCGTCCGGACACCGGACGCCGGCATTGACGAACAGGGGCGAATCATCCGTGGCTGGCAGAACAACTGGCCCGGTCATCCTGCCGCCCAGGTACTGCCCTCGGAGCTGCAACTGATCGCCACGCTGGCCGAAAGCCGCCCTGAAAAAATCGCCCTCGTCCTGCCCCTCGAGGGGCCGCTGGCAACCGCCGGCAAGGCGATTCGCGATGGCTTTCTGGCGGCCTACTACCTCGACGACTCTGCTGACCGGGGTGAAACCGACATTCGCATCTTCAACACCGCAGGAACATCGTTCAGCGATCTCTACAAACAGCTGTCCGAGCAGGATATCGACCTGATTGTTGGTCCCCTGGAAAAAGAAGCGCTTGCCGGCCTTGGCTCAATGAATACACTGCCGGTGCCCGCGCTGGGGCTGAATTACCTGCCCGCCGATACCAAGCCTGCTGACGGGCTTTATCAATTCGGGCTCTCCGCCGAAGACGAGGCGCGGCAGATTGCCGACCGGCTCGCCGCCGAACAGTTGCGTCAGGTTCTGGTTCTTATCCCCGGCGGCGAATGGGGCGATCGCGTCGAGGCGGCATTGCTGAAACGCATGGCCTCCCATGACGGCGTTGCCCTGGATATTGAACGCTTCTACCGGGAGGACAACCTTCGGGCGGTAACGGCCGATCTGCTGGGCATCACCGTTTCCCGGGACCGGGCCATTCAGGTTGAACGGACTATCGGCATGGACGTCGAGTTCGAGCCAAGGCGCCGGCAGGACGCGGACGCCATCGTCATGGTGGCAGAGCCCACGGTGGCAAGGCAGTTCAAGCCCCTGTTCGCGTTTTATTTCGGGGGTGACCTGCCAGTTTACTCGCCTTCCATTATCTATGAGGGCACACCCGCACCATCCCGGGACCGAGACCTGAACGGGGTTATTTTCACTGACATTCCGTGGGTTCTGGGCGACGACAACGAACTGCGCACCCGGGCCACGGAAAACCTGTCAGGCACCCGTGGCCAACCCGGTCGCCTGTTCGCCATGGGCGCCGATGCGTGGCAACTGAGTAAACGCCTGCCACTGCTGAAACAGGTCGAAAGCGCCTCGATATCAGGGCAGACCGGTGTACTGACCATGACACCACAGGGCAGCATTCATCGGGAACAGCTGTGGGCACAGTTCCGAAATGGGGTTCCCGAGCTCATCCCTGACCCCGTGACCGAAGAGAGCGAGGCAGCAACCCCGGAACAGGAAACCGCGCCCCTCAGCGAATAACACCACAGGAGCAAATCAGCTGCCATGGATGGCACCAAAACCCTGGGCAATCACTTCGAAGGCGTAGCAGCCCGATACCTTGCAAGTCGGGGCGTGCGGATAATCGAACGCAATATTTACAATCGCGGCGGCGAAATCGACCTCGTGGGCCAGGATGGCGATACCCTTGTGTTCTTTGAGGTCCGCTATCGAGGCGCGGGTAGCCTTGTTGACCCGGCAAGCTCAATCAATTACCCCAAACAGAAACGCCTGATTCGTGCAGTTTCATTCTATTTGCACAGACATGGGCTCTGGAACAACCTCTCGCGAATAGACGTGGTTGCCATCAGCCCGGGTACCGTCAAAAAATACCGGGTACAATGGATCAGGAACGCAATTCTGGCAGGATAGTGATACCGAAAATGACCGACACCGAACACCAGATCAATCAGTGGTTCGCAAGCCATATGGAGCATACTGCCCAGGCCGCCAGCACGGTGGGCCCTGATATTGAGGAGGTTGCCAATGCCTTCGTGGGAACTCTGCTCCAGGACGGAAAAATCATCACCTGCGCCAATGGCAATGCCAACATTCTGGCACAGTACTTCTGCACCGCCCTTCTGAACCGGTTCGACCAGGACAGACCCGCACTACCCGCCATCAACCTTGGCGCCGATGCGACGACCTATTCGGCGATCTGCCGGGATAACCGTTTCAACGACACCTTCTCCCGCCAGGTCAGGGCAATTGGCAAACCCGGAGACCTGCTTTTCGTCATTGTTGATGACGGGCACAAGGCCAACCTCATCCAGGCGATCCAGGTCGCCCATGACCGGGAAATGAGCGTTGTGGTTCTCAGTGCACGGGAAAAATCGGATATAACGTCGCTATTACACCCGGAAGATCACGAAATTGCACTGAACAATCTCAGCCCAACCGAGGCAACGCCACTATTACTGCTCATCATTAACGCCCTTTGTGGGCTGATCGACGCGAAGATCTTCGGGGGATAAAAAAGCCAGCAAATGCTGGCTTTCTCAAGACGGTGGGGCGAGGTTTATTTAACGACCTTGAGGGTTGGCCTGCCCGAAGGGCGATCCTCCTGCCCGGATGAAGACTGCTCGCCTTCACGCTCACGGGAAGTGCCGTCAGGATCCGGGGAGCCTGGCTCGCTACCGAACACCATGCCCTCACCGTTTTCCTTGGCGTAGATTGCCATAACCGCCTGCAGCGGAATGAACACCTGCATGGGCACGCCGCCAAAACGGGCACTGAACTCCAGCGCGCCATTGCCGATCACCAGGCCACGCACCGCTCCCGGACTGATATTCAGAACAATCTGTCCATTCGCGACATGCTCAGTCGGCACCTGCACACCCTGAATGCCTGCATCCACCACGATGTAGGGGGTACAGTCATTGTCCAGTATCCACTCATTGAATGCTCGTACCAGGTACGGGCGGCTGGACGTCATGGTGTTTTTACTCTCAGCCACTGCCACTCTCCTGCTCCGGCCAGCGGAACGTTACCAAATCAGCTGCGAATGTCTTCTTCCAGATCGGACAGGCTTGCCTTGAACCCTTCCCGGCTGAAGATGCTCTCCATGTACTTCTGCAGTGGCTTGGCCTGCTTTTCGTTCAGCTCGATACCGAGCGACGGAAGGCGCCAGAGGATCGGAGCAATACAACAGTCCACGATAGTGAACTCTTCAGACAGGAAGAACGGCATCTCTCCAAACAGCGGTGCCGTTGCCAACAGGCTCTCTTTCAGCTCTTTGCGCGCTGTTTCAGAGGCCTTGGCGTTCGGCTGCGCCAGGATCTGGTCAACCAGGCCACACCAGTCTTTCTGAATCCGATGAATCATCAGACGGCTGTTGGCACGGGCAACCGGGTACACCGGCAACAAGGGGGGATGCGGGAAACGCTCGTCGAGGTACTCCATCATGATGTTGGGCTCATAAAGCACCAGATCACGATCCACCAGTGTCGGCAGGGCGTTGTACGGGTTCAGGTCGGCTAGCTCAGCCGGCGGATTGTCGGGATCCACATCAACGATATCGACGGTAACACCCTTCTCTGCCAGAACAATGCGCACTCTGTGGCTGTAATGGCTGGCCGGATCCGAGAAAAACGTCATTGATGACCGCTTGGTCACAACGCCCATAGAACTACCTCACGAGTAAACAAACCGAAATGATCCTGAAAAAACGCAAAAATCCAGCGGGCCGGTTATGCCCGCTGGAACTCAGGGGACGGGATTATACCCTATTTCTCAGTGTACGTCCTTCCAGTACTCACGATTGAGCAGGTAGGCGAACACGAAGAAGATGGCCACAAAGATCAGGACAAAGATCCCCAGACGCTCACGCTCAAGCTTGACCGGATCACCCATGTAAGACATGAAATTGGTCAGGTCATACATGGCCTGGTCAAACTCGGCTCCTGACATGCTGCCTTCGATAGCGTACTCCGGGCAAACGTCCGCGTTGTTAATGTTGCCACTCAAAGGCTCAACGCTGGCCGGGGTACCGATATTAGGCTCGACGGCACACAGCCCCTGCATACCAACCAGGACATGGGGCATGCCCACAGCCGGGAACACCACGTTGTTCACGCCCAGCGGACGGGACTCGTCTTTGTAGAAACCACGCAGGTACGAATACACCCACGCTTCGCCACGCAAACGGGTTTCCAGCGTAAGGTCCGGTGGCGGCGCACCGAACCAGTCAGCCGCCATGTCCTTGTTCATGGAGTTTTTCATCAGCTCGCCAATCTTGGCGCTGGTGAAGATCAGATTCTCCTCATACAGCTCGTCGGGAATCTCCAGGTCGTCAGCCACACGCTTGTAGCGGGCATATTCCATGGAGTGACAGCCCATGCAGTAGTTGGTGAACAGGGCTGCACCGCGCTGCAAAGATGCTTTGTCAGAGTGATCTGACTCAAAGCTGTCAAGCGGCACAGTTGAACCCGCTGCCAGCCCGAGAGCTGGCAGGACCGCGATGAAAAGACCAAAAATCAGCTTTCTCATTATCCTGTCACCCTCTCTGGAACTGGCTTGGTTTTCTCCATACGCGTATAGAACGGCATGAGGATAAAGTAGAGGAAGTAGAGCACCGTCAGAACTTGGGCAACCATGGTGCGGCCTTCAGTCGCCGGTACCAGGCCGAGATAGCCAAGCACCACGAAGCTGACTGCGAAGATGGCCAGGGCAATCCGACTCAACCAGCCCTTGTAACGCATTGAACGTACCGGACTCTTGTCCAGCCAGGGCAGCACGAACAGAATGGCGATCGCCGCACCCATCACCACAACACCCCAGAACTTGGCATCCAGACCGAACAGGTCAATGGTTACCGCACGCAGCATTGCGTAGAAAGGTGTGAAGTACCAGACCGGAGCAATGTGATTTGGTGTTTTCAGCGGGTTTGCCGGCTCGAAATTCGGCTTCTCAATGAACAGCCCACCGCCTTCCGGGAAGAAGAACACGACGATGAAGAAGATAAAGAAGAATACACCAACGCCCAGCAGGTCGTGCACAGTGTAGTAAGGATGGAACGGGATACCGTCTTTCGGAATGCCGTTTTCGTCCTTGTTTTTCTTGATATCAATACCGTCAGGGTTGTTTGAGCCCACTTCATGCAGCGCCAGTATGTGAAGCACAACCAGACCAAGCAGAACGATCGGCAGCGCCACCACATGCAACGCGAAGAAGCGGTTCAGGGTAATGCCGGAAATCAGGTAATCGCCACGAATCCACAGTGACAGATCTTCACCAATGACCGGAATAGCACCGAACAGGTTAACGATAACCTGCGCACCCCAGTAGGACATCTGGCCCCAGGGCAGCAGATAACCCATGAACGCCTCAGCCATCAGGATCAGGTAGATCAACATACCGAAGATCCAGATCAATTCACGCGGCTTCTGGTAGGAGCCATACATCAGCCCCCGGAACATGTGGAGATACACCACGACGAAGAATGCCGAAGCACCGGTAGAGTGCAGGTAACGCAGCAACCAACCCCATTCGACATCACGCATGATGTACTCGACAGAGGCAAACGCACCTTCACCGGAGGGGTTATAGCTCATGGTCAGCCAGATCCCGGTAACCAGCTGGTTTACCAGAACCAGCATGGCGAGGGAGCCAAAGAAGTACCACACGTTGAAGTTTTTCGGCGCGTAATACTTGCCCAGATGCTTGTTCCAGGCATCTACGATCGGCAGACGTTCGTCTACCCAGTTAATCAGCTTTTGCATTACGCTGCCTCCGGATCAAGACCAATCGTGAGGGTCGCATCGTCGTCAAAACGATAAGGCGGCACCTCGAGGTTCAGGGGAGCAGGCTGCGCCTCGTAGACCCTTCCGGCCATATCATATCGGGAACCGTGACACGGGCAGAAAAGGCCACCCAGCCACTCGTCACCGAGATCCGCCGGAGCAACTTCCGGTCGGTAGGACGGAACACAGCCAAGATGGGTACACAGCCCTACAAGCACGGCAAATTCCGGCTTCAGGGAGCGCAGGATGCCATCAATATACGGTGGCTGCTGAGGTGCTTCCGACTGGGGGTCTTTCACCCGGTCGTTAAGCTTCTCGATATTCGCCTGCATCTCTTCGGTACGGCGGATGATCCAGACCGGCTTACCCCGCCACTCGACCGTAATCTGCTGACCCGGTTCAATCTTGCTGACATTGACGGTTACCGGTGCACCCGCTGCTTCCGCTTTGGCACTGGGATTCCAGGATGCCACGAAAGGAACGGCCGCACCGACGACGCCGACTCCACCCACCACAGACGTAGCACCGATCAGAAACCGGCGCCGGCCTTGGCTCACGTCGCCATTACTCATTATGGTTTTCTCCCATCAGGCGATGTCACAGCCCGCAAAACCGCCGGCAATGTGCATCTAAAAGGACTTCACAACCCAAAAATATAAGCGCCCAAATGGTAATGAAATTACCAGGGGCTTACAAGTCGGAAAGCCGCCGCTGGCGCCTCATCCCTGTTCCAGATCAATTTGCTGACAAATCGCCCGAACATAAAAAAACCCGACCGAAAAGGGCCGGGTTTTCCAGGATCCTGCTCCAGCGAATTTAACGCTTGGAGTACTGAGGACGCTTACGCGCCTTGCGCAGACCCACTTTCTTACGCTCGACTTCACGCGCGTCACGGGTAACGTAACCCGCCTTACGCAGCGCCGGACGCAGAGTTTCGTCGTAATCCATCAGAGCGCGGGTCAGACCATGGCGAATCGCGCCAGCCTGGCCACTGATACCACCACCCTTGACGGTGATGTTGATATCAAAGCGATCGGTAGATTCGGCAACAACCAGCGGCTGACGAACGATCATGCGCAGAGTCTCACGACCGAAGAAATCTTCGATTGAGCGACCATTGATAGAGATGTTACCGCTTCCCGGCTTGATAAAAACCCGAGCCGTGGATGTCTTGCGGCGACCAGTACCGTAATTTTGTGCTACAGACATATCCGCCTTCCGTTAAATGTCGAGTTCTTTGGGCTGCTGGGCTGCGTGAGGATGCTCAGCGCCGGCATAGATTTTCAGCTTCTTGAACATGGCGCGACCGAGCGGGCCTTTCGGAAGCATGCCTTTGACAGACTTCTGAATGATTTGCTCGGGAGCCTTGTCGACCAGCTTCTCGAAGTTGATGGATTTGATTCCACCCGGAAAGCCGGTATGACTGTAGTACATCTTGTCAGATGCTTTCTTGCCGGTAACCCGCACCTGGCTCGCGTTGATCACAACAATGTAATCGCCAGTGTCTACGTGAGGGGTGTACTCAGGCTTATGCTTGCCCCGCAGACGTAGGGCGATTTCGGTTGACAGACGACCCAGCGTCTTGCCGGCTGCGTCTACAACGTACCAGTCACGTTTTACTGTTTCTGGTTTCGCACTCAGAGTCTTCATTGATTCCGCCTTGAACGCTATATAAGAAACGTTAAAAACCACCACCGGTAAATGCAAGGCATCCGGAGGAGGTTCCATACCTGTGTTGCGCTGCCATCATTCGGGGCTGAGATAATGACATCGCCTTGAAAAGCCAGGGCGCGAAGTATACTCGAACCACCCAGGAAAGCCAACCCTGTGTCGATTCGTTTCGTTATTCCCCTATGCCGGCACTGGACCAACCATATAACCGGTAAACATTATCCAGAAGTACAGGCGCCAATTGCTCCGGCGTCCAGCCACGGATCTCCGCGAGCGCGTCCAGAATATCCAACAGGTACCGTGGGGAATTCTGCCCCTGCTGCACACCCTCCGGAGCCATGTCCGGCGCATCCGTTTCGAGCACCAGCGCTTCCAGGGGCAGCCTTGCGATTGCATCGCGGGTCTTTCGGGCCCTGGGATGGGTAACCACACCACCCACTCCGATGAAGCACCCCAGGTCAACCAGCTTGCGGGCCTGCTGAAAACTTCCGCTGAAGCCGTGAAGCAGGGCCCGGCCACTCCACTGCCGACCATTAAGCACACTGTGTACTTCGTCATGGGTCTTAACGGAATGGATCACCACTGGCATGTTTAGCTCTTGAGCCAGCTCCACTTGCGCCTCAAACCATGGCCACTGCAGTTCAAGACGTCCCCGAAGCCGGTCGAGCCCGCACTCACCGATTGCCACACAGCGCTCGGGGTGAGCCTCCAGCAGCCGGCGGAGCTCCGTCAGATCCTCCTCCGAATGCTCTTCAACGAACCAGGGATGTATGCCAAGACAGTAAAACAGGCCTTTGTGCGCCAGCGCTGTGTCACGAACCCGGCCCCAATCCGGCCGCCTGACACCGGGTATTACCAGCCCACGAAGTCCGCGCGAGCGACCCTGCTCAAGTTCCGCATCGCGGCGGCCATCGAACTGGGGAAAATCAAAATGGCAATGGGCGTCGATCAGCTTCACAGTCACCTCCGCCCGGAACCGTTAATGCTCCCGGGTCTTGTGGAACTGGATGTCCGGATACCTCTCCTGGGCCAGATTCAGGTTCACCATGGTCGGAGCGATATAGGCGAGCCGGTCACTGCCATCAAGGGCCAGGTTGTCGTTGTTCTTGCGCTGGAACTCGTCCAGCTTCCTGTCATCACTGCAGGTCACCCACCGAGCCGTGGCGACGTTAATCGGCTCATAGATCGCCTCGACCTTGTACTCACTTTTCAGGCGGCTGACCACCACGTCGAACTGCAAAACACCCACTGCGCCAACGATCAGATCGTTATTACGCAGCGGCCTGAATACCTGAACGGCACCCTCTTCCGACAGCTGAATCAACCCTTTCTGGAGCTGCTTGGCCTTGAGAGGATCCTTCAGGCGAATCCGACGGAACAGTTCCGGGGCAAAGTTCGGGATACCGGTGAACTTCATGTCTTCACCGGCAGTAAAGGTATCGCCCAACTGAATGGTGCCATGATTGTGCAGGCCGATGATATCGCCGGCAAAGGCCTGCTCGGCGTGCTCACGGTCACCGGCCATGAAGGTCAGCGCGTCGGAAAAGCGCACTTCCTTGCCGATACGTACATGACGGGCTTTCATGCCCTGGTTGTAACTGCCGGAGACAATGCGGAGAAACGCAACGCGATCGCGGTGTTGCGGGTCCATATTAGCCTGGATCTTGAAGACGAAGCCCGAGAAGCCGTCCTCTGCAGGCTGGACCAGTCTCTGGTCGGTTTCCCGTGGCTGTGGCGCCGGGGCCCATTCCACCAGACCATCCAGCATGTGGTCGACACCGAAGTTACCCAGGGCGGTACCAAAGAATACCGGCGTCAACTCGCCAGCAAGAAAGGCTTCCTGATCGAACTCGTGGGACGCGCCTTTGACCAATTCAATTTCATCACGCAGATCGCCGGCATACGCGCCGATGGCCTGGTCCAGTTCCGGGTTGTCCAGCCCCGAGATAATCCGCTTATCCTGAATCATGTGGCCCTGACCGGACTGATAGAGGATGACCTCATCCCGAAGCAGGTGATACACACCCTTGAAGCTCTTACCCATGCCGATTGGCCAGGTGATCGGAGCACAGGCGATCTTCAGGACCTCCTCAACTTCATCCATCAGTTCCACCGGATCCCGGGTATCCCGGTCCAGCTTGTTCATGAACGTGAGAATGGGAGTATCCCTCAGACGGGTAACTTCCATCAGCTTGATGGTACGCTCCTCGACACCCTTGGCGCTGTCAATCACCATCAGGCAGGAGTCCACCGCAGTCAGGGTCCGGTAGGTATCCTCGGAGAAATCCTCGTGGCCCGGCGTATCCAGAAGGTTCACCAGCTTTCCGCCATAGGGAAACTGCATAACGGACGTGGTTACCGAGATGCCCCGCTCTTTCTCCATTTCCATCCAGTCAGACTTGGCGTGCTGGCCGGATTTCTTTCCCTTGACGGTACCGGCTTTCTGGATCGCCTGCCCGAACAACAGCACCTTCTCGGTAATGGTGGTTTTACCGGCATCCGGGTGCGAAATAATGGCAAAGGTGCGGCGCTTGGCCACTTCCTGGGAAAGGTTAGACATAATCGAAAAGCAACCTGAATCTGATGTTCTGGAAAAGGCGGCCATTATAGGCCCTATGCCGCTGTGACGCTAACTCGTACTGAAGCGGTCACTGGCCGAGAGCACGCATCAGGACGCGGGCATCCTCCCGGCCATTGGCAGCCGGATAATACCCGGGTCGCTGGCCGATCTCGTGGAAGCCCTCATTCTGGTACAAAGCGATGGCGGCATCATTGCTGACCCTGACTTCGAGCAACACCTGGGACATGCCCTCGTGGGCTGCGGTTGCCAGCACGTGCCTCAGGAGATAGCGTCCGACACCCTCACCACGAGCGCTCGGGTGGACGCAGATATTCAGCAAATGGGCTTCATCAACCATATAGGCCACGACAGCGTAGGCCATCAGCATATCGCCATGACAGGCACCCCAGAGCCGGTAGTTGTCCTTGAAACAATCAAGAAACACCGATTCACTCCAGGGATGGGAATAACCCTGGCGCTCGATATCAAGCACAGCCGGAACATCGTCAGGCGCCAGAGGCCGAACCAGCAGATCGGCTTTGAGGACTTTCTGGTAGGTTTCCGGATAGGCCATTAACGGGCGACCAGAGGCCGTACTTGCTGCCAAAGCGACCGTTTCAGGGTCGGGTCACCGGCAATCTCCGCGAGGGTGTGCGGAAACCGAACCGCGGCGTCACGACCAAGCGCTTCCAACAGCCAGCTGTGATCTGAGTCTCCGGCGCCCTGCAGGACCACAACCTGCTGATGCTCCAGACCCGACAGAACACTGCGCATTACCTCGACAAAGTCATGGCCGGAGTTCCCGGGCACCAACAGATTGTTGAAGATGGGCCAGGTCACATGCCCAAGCACCCGGGGGTGGCCTTCGCCCAGGCTCTTGAGGATATTCAACGCGAGGGTTTCCTGGAGCCGACTGCTGGCATCCGCGGACATGCCTCCGATCAGCGCAGCACCACTCCCTGCCCAGACCATGAGATTGACGCGCTCTGCGGGGATCACAGACGATCGCGCTGTCGTCTCCTCTGGCGGCTCTGGTTCCGGGGAGTGCGTAATGGCCTCCGGCAAGGAAGGCGATTCGGGGGGCTGTCGGGAGGTTTTTCCCGGAACGCCAGCATCAGCTTCCATTAACGCCTGCAGATCCGCGATTCGGGCAACGCCCTCGGTTCGATTTGGCGCTGCCGGTTTACCCGGAGCCGGGCGAGCTGCATTGCTTACCGGGCGAGAGACAGGCTCGGAAACGACCGGGATAGTTTGTGGAACCTCAGTTGCCTCGGGAAATTCAAACTCAGGACTTGGCGCCGCACCCGGCAGCGGTTGCCGGGCATACCACATCCGTATTCCTGCGGCTCCCAGGTAAAACTGACGCTCTGCTTCCGATCCAATCATTAACTTCGCCTGTCCGGATTCACCGAATTCACATTCTCACACATCCGCAACCTGGGGATGCTGTCGAATTCCGCCCTTACTGATCAGGTTCAGGGCCTCTATATAGGCCTTGGCAGAGGCGATGATGATATCAGTATCAGCACCCACGCCGTTAACGATCCGGCCGCCGCGTTCCAGGCGCACAGTCACCTCACCCTGGGCGTCAGTGCCGCTGGTGATGTTATTCACGGAGTACAGCTGAAGGTTGCAGCCGGAATCCACCAGGGATTCGATCGCCTTGAACGTGGCATCGACCGGCCCGCTGCCTTCGGCCTCAACCTTGTGTTCTTTGCCGTCTACCGTCAGAGTCAGATTGGCCTTGGGCACAACTCCGGTCTCGGAGCATACCTGCATGCAGACCAGACCATACCGGCCATCTTCCTCTTTCTGGCGGGTATCGCTGGCGATCGCCTGCAGATCTTCGTCGAAAATTTCATGCTTCAGATCTGCGAGTGCTTTGAACCTCGTAAACGCTTCGTTCAACTCGGTTTCCGTCTCAAACTGAATCCCGAGTTCCAGCAAACGGGTGCGGAACGCGTTACGGCCGGAATGCTTACCCAGCACCAGGCTGTTGGTGTGCCAACCCACATCCTGTGCCCGCATGATCTCGTAGGTTTCCCGGTGCTTCAGAACCCCATCCTGATGAATGCCGGATTCATGGGCAAAGGCATTGGCGCCAACGATGGCCTTGTTGGGCTGTACAGGAAAACCGGTGATCGTCGACACCAGGCGCGACGCAGGCACGATGTGCTCGGCATCAATGCGGGTATCGATATGGAACAGATCCTGACGAGTACGAACCGCCATGACAATTTCTTCAAGCGCTGCGTTACCAGCACGCTCACCCAACCCATTGATGGTGCACTCCACCTGACGGGCCCCCTGGGAGACAGCTGCCAGAGAGTTGGAAACTGCCAGGCCGAGATCGTTGTGGCAATGCACCGAAAAAATGGCCTTGTCGGCGTTTGGAATCCGGTTCATAAGCTGACGGATGGTTTCACCGAACTGCTCGGGAATCGCGTAGCCCACCGTATCCGGAATGTTGATTGTGCTGGCGCCGGCATCAATTGCCGCTTCGATAATCCGGCACAGAAAGTCCAGTTCCGAGCGTCCGGCGTCCTCGCATGAAAACTCAACATCGTCGACATGACTCCGAGCGCGTTTGACCGAGCGAACCGCCTGCTCTACCACTTCATCAGGCTGCATCTGCAGCTTGTGCTTCATGTGAATGGGCGACGTGGCAATAAACGTGTGAATGCGGCCGCGCTGCGCTGGTCGAATCGCCTCTGCTGCGCGGTCGATATCCTTGTCGAGCGCCCGGGCGAGACTGCAGATTGTCGAATCCTTGATGGACTCCGCGATCGCTTTGACCGCCTCGAAATCACCCTGGCTGGCAATCGCGAACCCTGCCTCAATAACGTCGACACGGAGCTTTTCCAGCGCTTTCGCAATGCGGAGCTTCTCCGCCTTGTTCATGGTGGCACCGGGGCTTTGCTCACCATCACGGAGGGTTGTATCGAAGATGACCAGGTGATCAGTGGCAGGCATTGGCAGGCTCCATTCAGAGATTTGGTTCGTTATGGAGAGAGTATATCACCGGGTTGAGGTGAGTGAGGGTCTGAGTTTCAGGCAATAAAAAACCCCAGCATCGAGGATGCTGGGGTTTC
>NZ_LXYO01000037.1 GCF_001650915.1 Marinobacter sp. EhC06 | reverse complement strand
CCGTACCGTTGGTGCCGGCGTAGTCTCCAAGATCATCGAGTAATCTGCTCGTTTGATCAGGAAAAAGGGGCTGATTCTTCAGCCCCTTTTTCTGTTTCAGCCGCAAAGCCCGCCTGGCCCGGTCAATCAGCATTGCTGTTGACAGGGTTGGGTATTATGCATACAATGCGGCTCCTTTTTTTGAAGGTCGGCTAACTAGTAGCTGCTACGAGTGGAGTTTGGTGCAACATGCAAAGCCAAAAAATTCGAATCCGGTTGAAGGCGTTTGATTATCGCCTGATCGACCAGTCCACGCAGGAGATCGTCGATACCGCCAAGCGGACCGGCGCTCAGGTGCGTGGCCCTATCCCTCTGCCGACGCGGAAGGAAAAGTACACGGTATTGATCTCTCCGCACGTCAACAAGGACGCGCGTGATCAGTATGAAATTCGTACGCATAAGCGTTTGCTCGACATCGTTGAGCCGACGGAAAAGACAGTAGATGCTTTGATGAAACTGGACCTGGCAGCAGGTGTAGACGTTCAGATCAGCCTCGGCTAATACCGCCCGGTATCAGTCTGTGTAACTGTCATAAGGCCATAGAGGGTGAGAGCCCCGTACACTTAAGAGGTGAAACATGGCAATTGGTATTGTCGGTCGCAAGGCCGGTATGACCCGTATTTTTACGGAAGATGGGCAGGCGCTGCCCGTAACGGTAATCGAGGTTGAGCCCAACCGCATTACCCAGCTGAAAACTCTTGAAAGCGATGGCTACCGCGCCGTACAGGTGACTGTCGGTACTCGTCGTTCCTCTCGTGTTACCAAGAGCGAAGCGGGCCACTATGCCAAGGCGGGCGTTGAAGCCGGTCGTGGTATGTGGGAATTCCGTCTTGCCGATGGCGAAGGTGAAGACCTGGCCGCCGGTGGCGAGATCACGGCTTCTGTATTCGAAGACGGTCAGGTGGTTGATGCCATCGGTCAGTCCAAGGGTAAGGGCTTCCAGGGCGGTGTAAAGCGCTGGAACTTCTCCATGCAGGATGCCACCCACGGTAACTCTCTGTCTCACCGTGCTCCGGGTTCCATTGGTCAGAACCAGACTCCGGGCAAGGTATTCAAGGGCAAAAAGATGGCGGGCCAGATGGGTAATGCTCAGGTAACTGTGCAGAACCTGAAAGTTGTCCGTGTCGACGCCGAGCGCAACCTGCTGCTGGTAAGTGGTGCCGTTCCCGGCGCAACTGGCGGCGATGTTGTCATCAAGCCTGCAGTTAAAGCCTGAGGAGCGGTGCGATGGAATTGACTATTACAGGTAGCGGCAAGGGAATTTCTGTTTCCGACGCTGCATTCGCCAAAGATTTTAACGAGTCGCTGGTTCACCAGGTAGTGACTGCCTACATGGCAGGCGCCCGCCAGGGTACCAAGGCTCAGAAGACGCGTTCCGAAGTAAGCGGTGGCGGTAAGAAGCCATGGCGCCAGAAGGGCACCGGTCGTGCCCGTGCCGGTACTATTCGTAGTCCGATCTGGCGCGCCGGTGGTGTTACCTTTGCGGCCAAGCCTCGTGGCTTCGAGCAGAAGGTTAACCGCAAGATGTACCGCGCAGCGATGCGCTCCATTTTTTCCGAGCTGGTTCGCCAGGAGCGTCTGGTTGTTGTTGACGACATGAATGTTGACAGCCCGAAGACCAAGGCATTCAACGCCAAGCTGAAGGATATCGGTGTGACCAACGCGCTGATTCTGTCCGACAACGTCGAGCAGAACCTGCATCTGGCCTCGCGCAACATTCCGCACGTTGACGTGCGTGATATTGCCGGTCTGGATCCGGTTAGCCTGGTTGCCTTCGAGAAGGTCGTTGTGACCGTTCCCGCTCTGAAGAAGATCGAGGAGATGCTGGGATGAATCAGGAACGTATTTACAAGGTCCTGCTTGGGCCGCACGTATCGGAAAAAGCGTCTCTGGCAGCAGAGCGTGGCCAGGTTGTGTTTCGTGTAGCACCTGATGCCACCAAGCCCGAGATCAAGAAAGCCGTTGAGCAGCTGTTCAACGTCACCGTAGAAGGTGTTCAGGTTCTGAACCGTAAAGGTAAGCTTAAGCGTACCGTTCGCGGCTTCGGCAAGCGTAATGACATTCGTAAGGCTTATGTAAAGCTGGCAGAAGGTCAGGACATCGATTTTCTGGATGTGGAATAAGGTAAAGGGGTCGTAATATGCCGATCGTCAAAACCAAACCAACATCTGCCGGACGCCGTCACGTTGTAAAGCTTTACAACCCGGATCTGCACACTGGGCGCCCTTACGAGCCGTTGGTAGAAAGAAAGAACAAGACGGGTGGTCGTAACAATGTAGGCCGCATCACAACCCGTCACACGGGTGGTGGCCACAAGAAGCACTACCGCGTCATCGATTTCAAGCGGACCAAAGATGGTATCCCGGCGACTATTGAGCGCCTGGAATACGATCCGAACCGCTCTGCGCACATTGCACTGCTGAAGTATGCCGATGGCGAGCGTCGTTACATTATCGCTCCCAAAGGTATGCAGATCGGTGATCCTGTGCGCTCCGGTATCGACGCACCGATCAAGGTGGGCAGCACGTTGCCGCTCCGGAATATTCCGGTCGGTTCTGTGATCCACTGCGTCGAACTCAAGCCTGGCAAAGGTGCACAGCTGGCTCGCTCTGCGGGCGCATCCGTACAGCTGGTTGCCCGGGAAGGTGCTTATGCCACCATCCGCCTGCGCTCAGGTGAAATGCGAAAGGTGCTTGTAGATTGTCGTGCAACGCTGGGTGAAGTATCCAACAGCGAGCACAGTCTCAAGCAGCTTGGTAAAGCGGGTGCATCACGTTGGCGCGGTAAACGTCCAACAGTACGTGGTGTTGCTATGAACCCAGTTGACCACCCACATGGTGGTGGTGAAGGGCGTACCTCTGGCGGGCGTCACCCGGTTACTCCGTGGGGTGTTCCGACCAAAGGGCATAAGACTCGTAAGAACAAGCGTACTGACAAGATGATAGTACGTCGTCGTTCGGCCAAGTAAACGACTACATAGAGGTAATTGCTGTGCCACGTTCTTTAAAGAAAGGTCCTTTTATAGACCTGCATCTGTTGAAGAAGGTCGAGGCAGCTCTGGAAGCTAACGACAAGCGGCCGATCAAAACCTGGTCGCGTCGGTCAACAGTTTTTCCGGAGATGGTAGGCCTGACCATTGCAGTCCACAACGGCAAGCAGCACGTGCCGGTTTATGTCACCGAAGATATGGTTGGACATAAGCTGGGTGAGTTCGCGGCAACGCGTACTTATCGTGGTCATGCGGCCGACAAGAAAGCTAAACGCTGATTCTGAGGTAATCGAAATGGAAGTAGCAGCCAAGTATAAGGGCGCTCGCCTCTCAGCTCAGAAAGCACGTCTTGTCGCTGACCAAGTACGCGGCAAGGCTGTTGAGGACGCCCTAAACATTCTGACTTTCAGCCCAAAAAAGGCGGCAACAGTCATCAAGAAAGCTCTTGAGTCTGCCATCGCCAATGCTGAGCATAACGAAGGTCTGGACGTTGACGAACTGCGGGTTTCCACCGTGATGGTGGATGAGGGTCCGACGCTCAAGCGAATCAAAGCTCGAGCCAAGGGGCGCGCTGACCGTATTTTCAAGCGCACCTGCCATATCACCGTCAAGGTCGCCGACAAGTAGGAGATGCTCAGATGGGTCATAAAGTAAATCCAACCGGCATTCGCCTGGGTGTGATCAAAGAGCACAACTCAGTCTGGTATGCCGACAAGAAGGAATACTCCAGGAACCTGCTGAATGACATTCAGGTTCGTGAGTTCCTCGACAAGCGTCTGGTTAAGGCGTCTGTCAGCAAGATTGTGATCGAGCGCCCTGCTCAGAACGCCCGTATCACGATCCATACTGCCCGTCCCGGTATTGTTATCGGTAAGAAGGGTGAAGATGTTGATCGTCTGCGTCGCGAAGTCAGCGACATGATGGGTGTGCCTGTGCACATCAACATCGAAGAAGTCCGCAAGCCGGACCTCGATGCCCGCCTGGTAGCGCAAAACGTTGCCGGCCAGCTGGAGCGTCGTGTGATGTTCCGTCGCGCTATGAAGCGTGCGGTTCAGAACGCCATGCGCCAGGGTGCCAAGGGTATCAAGATCCAGGTTGGCGGTCGTCTCGGGGGTGCTGAAATCGCGCGTTCCGAGTGGTATCGCGAAGGTCGTGTTCCGCTGCACACACTGCGTGCAGATATTGATTACGCAACCTACGAAGCGCATACCACTTACGGCGTAATCGGCGTCAAGGTATGGATCTTCAAAGGTGAGATTCTTGGTGGTATGGAGCAGGTCCGTGCTGACAAGAAAGCCTCTGGGAAGAAAGGTTCTAAGTAAAGGGGCACTCTTATGCTGCAACCAAAACGCACCAAATTTCGCAAGGTAATGAAAGGCCGTAACACCGGTCTTGCTCACCGCGCCAACAAGGTGAGCTTCGGTGAATACGGATTGAAGGCTACGAGCCGTGGGCGTATAACTGCGCGCCAGATTGAGGCAGCGCGTCGTACCATGACTCGTCGCATCAAGCGGGGCGGTAAGATCTGGATCCGGGTGTTCCCGGACAAGCCGATCACCGGTAAGCCGCTTGAAGTTCGAATGGGTAAAGGTAAGGGTTCTGTCGAGTATTGGGTGGCTGAAATCCAGCCGGGCCGCATGCTCTACGAGATGGAAGGTGTTTCCGAGGAAATCGCTCGTGACGCATTCACTCTCGCGGCGGCCAAACTGCCGGTACAGACCACCTTTGTAACGAGGACGGTGATGTGATGAAAGCAACAGAGCTGCGTGAAAAGTCAGTCGAGGAGCTGAACAAAGAGCTGATCGACCTCCTGAAGGAGCAGTTCAACCTGCGCATGCGTAAGGCGACAGGTCAGCTGAATCAGTCTCACCTTCTCGGCAAGGTGAAGCGCGACATCGCTCGCGTGAAAACAGTATTGAACGAAAAGGCAGGACAGTGACATGACCGAAGCTACCCAAACTGCCAGAACTCTGAGCGGCAAGGTCGTGAGCAACAAGATGGAGAAATCCATCGTGGTGCTGGTCGAGCGTCAGGTGAAACACCCGCTGTACGGTAAGTACATGAAGCGTTCAACCAAGATCCACGCTCACGATGAGAGCAATCAGTGCAACATCGGTGACACTGTGACCATTCAGGAAACCCGTCCGGTCTCCAAGACCAAGAGCTGGGCCCTGGTGGAAGTTACCGAACGTGCATCCAAGGTGTAACGCCGGAGAACAACCATGATTCAGACTCAAACAATGCTTGAAGTCGCGGACAACAGCGGTGCGCGTCAGGTGATGTGCATCAAGGTCCTGGGCGGTTCACATCGGCGTTATGCCAGCGTAGGGGATATCATCAAGGTGACCGTCAAGGAAGCCATCCCCCGCGGTAAAGTGAAGAAAGGCCAGGTCCTGAAAGCTGTCGTGGTGCGCACCCGCAAGGGTGTTCGTCGTCCCGACGGTTCGCTGATCCGTTTCGACGGAAACGCGGCAGTACTTCTGAACAATCAGGACGCTCCTATTGGTACCCGTATCTTCGGACCGGTTACCCGTGAACTGCGTAATGAGAAGTTCATGAAAATTATCTCACTGGCACCCGAAGTACTTTAAAGGACCAGAGGCCGGTTATGAAAAAGATCAAACGAGATGACGAAGTAATCGTCACTACGGGGAAAGATAAAGGCAAACGTGGTAAAGTCCTGAAGGTTCAGGACGATGGCCGTATGGTTGTTTCAGGGATCAATATGATCAAGAAACACACCAAGCCTAACCCGATGCTGGGCTCCCCAGGTGGCATCGTCGAAAAAGAAGCACCTATCCAGGCTTCCAACGTGGCTATTTTTAATCCGCAGACCGGCAAAGCCGATCGTGTAGGCTTCCAGATCAAGGAAGACGGCGCGAAAGTGCGGATCTTCAAGTCCACGAACGAAGCTGTCGATAACCAGTAAGCGGTGGTGGTTACGATGCTTAACATGAAAGAGCAGTACAGTAAGGAAGTGGTACCCGCCCTGCAGAAGGAGTTCAGCTACAAGAACGTCATGCAGGTGCCGCGTATCGAAAAGATCACCCTGAATATGGGTGTCGGCGAAGCGGTCGGTGACAAAAAGCTGATTGAAAATGCCGTGGCGGATCTCGAGCGCCTGGCAGGTCAGAAAGCAGTGGTCACCCTGGCTCGTAAATCCGTCGCGGGTTTCAAAATCCGTGAAGGTTGGCCGATCGGTTGTAAGGTTACCCTGCGCGGCGAGCGTATGTGGGACTTCTTTGATCGTCTGGTTCACATTGCGGTACCCCGCATTCGTGACTTCCGCGGTCTGAATCCCAAGTCGTTCGACGGTCGTGGTAACTACAGCATGGGCGTGCGTGAGCAGATCATTTTCCCTGAGATCGAGTACGACAGAGTCGACAAGATCCGTGGTCTGGACATCACCATTACCACCACTGCCGGTACCGACGATGAAGGTCGCGAACTGTTGAAAGCCTTTGGCTTTCCGTTCAAGAAATAAGGAACGAGTGTAATGGCTAAGGTTTCCATGAAAAACCGTGAGCTCAAGCGCGAAAAAACCGTTGCGAAATTTGCAGCGAAGCGTGCCGAGCTCAAGGCGATTATCAAGAACCCGAATACCAGCGATGATGACCGTTGGGACGCACAGATGAAGCTTCAGCAGCTTCCTCGCGATGCATCTCCTTCGCGTCTTCGTAATCGTTGCCAGGTGACTGGTCGTCCCCACGGCGTTCTGCGCAAGTTTGAGCTGTCACGGATCAAACTCCGTGAATACGGCATGCGCGGTGACGTTCCGGGCCTGACCAAGGCAAGCTGGTAAGATAGGTACCCTGACTTCGGTCAGGTGCCTGTTGGTAAGCGGTGCGGCAAGCCGCTGCACAACTAAAAAGATCAGGAGCCTCATACCAATGAGTATGCAAGACACGCTTGCGGATATGTTTACCCGTATCCGTAATGCACAGATGGCATCAAAAGCAGACGTTACGATGCCGTCTTCAAAGATGAAGATCTCCGTAGCCCAGGTCCTGAAGGACGAAGGCTACGTCGACGATTTCTCCGTTTCAGCCGACGCGAAGCCCGAGCTGACGATTACTCTGAAATATTTCGGTGGTAAGCCGGTTATTGAGGAGATCAAGCGGGTCAGCCGTCCGAGTCTGCGCCAGTACAACGGCGCTGGGGAACTGCCGAAAGTATCCGGTGGTCTGGGAGTCGCGATTGTCTCAACGTCGAAGGGCGTTATGACAGACCGCGCCGCACGAGCTGCTGGCGTGGGTGGCGAAGTCATCTGCACCGTATTCTAGGAGATACACATGTCCAGGGTTGCCAATAATCCTGTCGTGCTGCCTTCCGGTGTTGAGGTTAAGCTGAACGGACAGGAAATTAGTGTGAAGGGTTCCAAGGGAGCGCTTCAAATCACCATTCACCAAGCGGTTGAAGTAAAGCAGGAAGAGAATATTCTGCGCTTTGCGGCCCGCGATGGTGCTACAAAGTCCCGCGCTCTTGCTGGTACTACTCGTGCACTGGTCAACAACATGGTGACCGGTGTAACTACAGGCTGGGAACGTAAACTCCAGCTGACGGGCGTAGGTTACCGTGCCCAGGCGCAAGGTAAGAAGCTCAACCTGACGCTGGGTTTTTCGCACCCGGTTGAGTATGAGCTGCCCGAGGGGATTACCGCAGAAACTCCGTCCAATACGGAAGTTGTGATTCGCGGTATCGACAAGCAACAGGTTGGCCAGGTCGCTGCGGAAGTCCGCGCGTTCCGTCCGCCCGAGCCTTATAAGGGCAAGGGTGTTCGTTATGCGGATGAGCAGGTCAGACGCAAAGAAGCCAAGAAGAAATAAGGCGGGACTATGAGCGCGAATAACGAAAGATTGCGTCGCGCACGCAAAGTGCGCATGAAGATCCGTGAACTGGGTACCACTCGTCTGTGCGTTCACCGCACACCGCGTCATATGTATGCCCAGGTCACCACTGCAGACGGCAGCAAAGTGCTGGCTTCTGCCTCCACGTTGGATAAGGAACTGCGCCAGGGTGCAACCGGTAACGTGGACGCTGCCAAGAAGGTTGGTCAGCTGATCGCTGAGCGTGCCAAGGCGGCAGGTGTTGAGCAGGTTGCTTTTGACCGCTCCGGTTACCGTTATCACGGCCGTGTCCAGGCTCTGGCCGACGCAGCCCGTGAAGCTGGCTTGCAATTCTAAGAGGTGGAGAAGATGAGCGTTAACGAACAGAAGGCGCCTGAGCTCCAGGAGAAGCTGGTCCAGGTCAATCGTGTCGCCAAGGTTGTTAAAGGTGGCCGTATTTTCGCCTTCACCGCACTGACTGTAGTGGGTGATGGCAAAGGTCGCGTTGGTTTCGGTCGTGGCAAGGCGCGTGAAGTGCCGGTCGCCATCCAGAAGGCCATGGAAGCTGCACGCAAGAACATGGTAGAAGTTCCGCTTGACGGCACTACCCTGCAATACCCGGTCAAGGCTCAGCATGGCGGCTCCAAGGTCTACATGCAGCCGGCGTCCGAAGGTACTGGTATCATCGCCGGCGGTGCGATGCGTGCAGTACTGGAAGTGGCGGGTGTTCAGAACGTACTGTCCAAGTGTTACGGGTCTACCAACCCGGTGAACGTTGTACGTTCCACCATCAAGGGTCTCCAGGCGACACAGGCGCCTGAAGATATTGCAGCCAAGCGCGGTAAGACCGTGGAAGAGATTCTGGGTTGAAGTCATGGCGAACGCAAAAACGATCAAAGTAACTCTGACCCGCAGCCCGATCGGCTGTCAGCCCAAGCACAAGTTGTGTGTGAAGGGCCTGGGTCTTCGTAAAATCGGTCACACCGTGGAAGTGGAAGACACACCGTCCATCCGCGGCATGATCAACCGGGTTAACTACCTGGTTCGGGTTGAGGAGAACTAAGATGCGTCTGAACGAACTTAGTCCAGAGCCCGGTTCACGTCCCGCCGCACGGCGCGTCGGTCGTGGTATCGGTAGCGGTCTCGGTAAAACCGGTGGTCGCGGTCACAAAGGTCTGAAGGCACGCTCCGGTGGCAGTGTAGCGCCCGGTTTCGAGGGCGGTCAGCAGCCGTTGGCCCGTCGTCTGCCGAAGTTTGGCTTCACGTCCCGTCAGCAGCGCTACGTCGCTGAAATTCGCCTGAACGAACTGGCGAAGGTCGAGGGCGATGTGGTTGATCTGGAGGCCCTGAAAAAGGCAGACATCATTCGCGGAGAGATTCGCGAAGCCAAGGTTATCCTGTCCGGCGAACTGAGCCGTGCGGTAACCGTGAAGGGACTTCGGGTAACCAAAGGCGCGCGCGAGGCAATTTCTGCCGCGGGTGGTAAAGTCGAAGACTAAGGCGAGTCGAGGACTAAATGGCCAAGAACGCATCATTGCCTGCGGGCGCGGGTAAAGGACTGGCGGAGCTGCGATCGCGGCTCTGGTTTGTCTTCCTGGCATTGCTGGTGTACCGGATCGGTGCCCACATTCCGGTGCCGGGTATCAACCCCGACCGTCTGGCGGCACTGTTTGAACAGAACCAGGGCACAATCCTGAGCATGTTCAACATGTTTTCCGGTGGTGCGCTTGAGCGCATGAGTATCTTCGCTCTCGGTATCATGCCGTACATCTCTGCCTCTATCATTATGCAGCTCATGACTGCGGTTAGCCCGCAGCTTGAGCAGCTGAAGAAAGAAGGCGAGGCTGGCCGTCGAAAGATCAGCCAGTACACTCGGTATGGTACGGTTATCCTGGCCCTGGTTCAGGGTTTTGGTATTTCTGTCGGCCTGGCATCACAGGGTGTCACCTTCAATGACAGCTTCAGCTTCCACTTCGTGGCGGTTGTGTCATTCGTCAGTGGCGCTGTGTTCATGATGTGGCTTGGCGAGCAGATCACTGAGCGGGGTGTCGGCAACGGCATCTCCCTGTTGATCTTCGCCGGTATTGTTGCCGGGTTGCCCGGCGCTATCGGTCAGACGCTCGAACAGGCCCGTAATGGCGAGATGAGCCTGCTGGTGGTTCTGGGTATTGGCGTTCTTGCGGTTGCTGTCATTGGTTTTGTGGTCTTCATGGAGCGCGGTCAGCGCCGGTTGACGATCAACTACGCCAAGCGGCAACAGGGTCGCCGGGTGTTTGCCCAGCAGTCCAGTCATCTTCCCCTGAAGGTGAATATGGCCGGTGTTATTCCGCCCATCTTCGCGTCTTCCATCCTGCTCTTCCCGGCATCGCTGGGTCAGTGGTTTGGTCAGGGTGAGGGGATGGAGTGGTTGAGTGACATCTCCCAGGCTCTGGCGCCAAGCCAGCCGTTGTACATTATCCTGTTTGCAGCAGCAGTGGTTTTCTTCTGCTTCTTCTACACAGCGCTGATGTACAACCCGAAAGAAGTTGCGGATAACCTCAAGCGCTCTGGAGCGTTTATTCCGGGCATTCGTCCAGGTGATCAGACCGCCAAGTATATCGATGGTGTTCTGACTCGACTGACGCTGTTCGGTGCAATGTACATTGCAGCAGTTTCCCTGTTCCCACAGTTCCTGATGGTTGCCGGGAATGTACCGTTCTATTTGGGCGGCACCTCTCTGCTGATTGTTGTAGTCGTGGTGATGGATTTCATGGCGCAGGTTCAGTCGCACCTGATGTCTCATCAGTATGAATCGCTGATGAAGAAGTCCAATCTCAAGGGCTATGGTCGGAACGGTTAATCCCGTTCCCCTTGAAAACTGGAGTCGACAATGAAAGTACGCGCTTCGGTAAAGAAAATTTGCCGTAACTGCAAAGTAATTCGTCGCAATGGCTCGGTACGGGTCATTTGCTCGGAGCCTCGTCACAAGCAACGCCAGGGCTGATCCTCAAAGGATCCAGAACTGACATTGTAGAGGGTACGAATAATAGCGCTTGACCCCGGCAGGGGTCAGGCGCTATTATTTCGCGCCCTTTTATAGTGGCGGAAAATTCACACAGCAAAGCTTTGAACGCGGAGTAATTTGGATGGCACGTATAGCCGGTGTCAATATACCCGATCACAAACATGCTGTTGTCTCGCTGACCTACATCTTTGGTGTTGGCAAGACCACAGCCCAGAAGCTTTGCGACGCTACCGGTGTCAAGCCGGACCTTAAGGTCAAAGACCTGAGCGACGAGCAGCTTGAAGCACTTCGTACTGAAGTGGGCAAGGTGTCTGTCGAAGGTGATCTGCGTCGTGAAGTACAGATGAACATCAAGCGTTTGAAGGATCTCGGATGTCACCGTGGTCTGCGTCATCGTCATGGCCTTCCGGTCCGTGGCCAGCGCACCAAGACCAACGCACGCACCCGTAAAGGTCCACGCAAACCTATTCGTAAGTAACAGGTAGGCAAACATGGCAAAGCCAGGTACACGTACCCGTAAAAAGGTGAAAAAGACGGTTGTTGATGGCGTCGCGCACATTCACGCGTCCTTCAACAACACTATCGTGACCATTTCTGACCGTCAGGGCAACGTCCTGTCCTGGGCCACCTCTGGTGGTTCCGGTTTCCGTGGGTCACGCAAGAGTACACCTTTTGCTGCGCAGGTAGCAGCTGAAAGAGCCGGTAATGCGGCTGCTGAATACGGCCTTAAAAACCTGGACGTAGAGGTTAAGGGTCCTGGGCCCGGACGTGAATCTGCAGTTCGCGCGCTGAACGCGTGTGGCTACAAGATCACCAACATCACAGATGTGACGCCGATTCCCCACAACGGCTGTCGTCCGCCCAAGAAGCGCCGCGTCTAACACAGGAGACAGTGAATTATGGCTCGTTATATAGGCCCGAAGTGCAAGCTGTCTCGTCGTGAAGGGACAGATCTTTTTCTGAAGAGCGGTGTTCGCGCGCTCGATTCCAAGTGCAACATCGAGACTCCGCCGGGTATGCACGGCGCGCGTCGCGGTCGTCTGTCCGAGTACGGCGTACAGCTTCGTGAAAAACAGAAAGTTCGTCGTATCTACGGCGTTCTCGAGAAGCAGTTCCGCAACTATTACAAAGAGGCCGCCCGAGGCAAAGGTGCGACTGGTGAAAACCTGCTGCAACTGCTGGAAGGCCGTCTCGATAACGTTGTATATCGCATGGGCTTTGGTTCTACCCGTGCAGAAGCCCGTCAGCTCGTCTCTCACAAGGCGATCCTGGTCAATGATAAGCCGGTTAACATTCCGTCCTATCAGGTACGTCCGGGTGATGTTGTGAGCTTGCGTGAAAAGGCGAAGAATCAGCTGCGTGTTAAAGGCGCACTGGATCTGTCTGCAAGCCGTGCACCGGTGAGCTGGGTAGAGGTCGACGCCAACAAGATGTCCGGCGTTTACAAGTCAGTACCTGAGCGTACTGAGCTGCCGGCCGACATCAACGAGAACCTCATCGTCGAGCTTTACTCCAAGTAAAGCCCAGTTAGCAACGATAGCAGATAGGGGCGTCTATGCAGCGTTCAGTACATGAGTTATTGACACCTCGTACCATTGACGTGAAGGAATCAAGCGCCACACGTGCCAAGGTTACGCTTGAGCCTCTGGAAAGGGGCTTTGGTCATACCCTGGGTAGTGCACTGCGCCGGATTCTCTTGTCTTCGATGCCGGGCTGCGCCGTGACTGAAGCGCAGATTGACGGTGTCCTGCACGAGTACAGCGCCATTGAGGGTGTCCAGGAAGACGTCATCGAGATTCTGCTGAATCTCAAAGGCGTTGCCGTAAAAATGAACGGTCGGGACGATGCCGAGCTCACGCTCAGCAAGAAAGGCCCGGGCGTTGTGACAGCCGGTGATATCAAGCTGGATCATGACGTCGAGATTGCCAACCCGGAGCACGTGATCTGTCACCTTAGCGAGAATGGTGAAGTGAACATGCGTCTCCGTGTTGCTCGCGGTCGCGGCTATGAGCCGGCAGACCAGCGTGGTCTTGACGAGGACGAAACTCGCGCCATCGGACGCCTGCAGCTGGATGCAACATTCAGCCCGGTTCGTCGTGTGGCTTACGCCGTGGAAAGTGCACGGGTAGAGCAACGGACCGATCTGGACAAGCTGGTTATCGACCTGGAGACCAATGGCACCATCGACCCGGAAGAAGCAATTCGCCGGGCGGCGACCATCCTCCAGCAGCAACTGGCGGTGTTTGTTGATTTCGATCATGAGAAAGAGCCCGAGCGTGTTGAGGAAGAGGAAGAAATCGATCCGATCCTGCTGCGTCCGGTTGATGATCTGGAATTAACAGTGCGTTCAGCTAACTGCTTGAAGGCTGAGAACATTTACTACATCGGCGATCTTATCCAGCGCACAGAAGTTGAGCTGTTGAAGACGCCTAACCTTGGTAAAAAGTCGCTGACCGAGATCAAGGACGTTCTGGCGTCCCGTGGTCTGTCACTGGGCATGCGTCTTGATAACTGGCCGCCGGCTAGCCTTCGTGGCGACGACCGGGTTCTGGGCGGTTAATCGCCGATTAGTTTAAGGTAAGGAATCAGAGCAATGCGTCATCGTAAGAGTGGTCGTAAGTTCAGCAGGACCAGTGCGCATCGCAAGGCCATGTTCCGTAACATGACTGCGTCACTGGTTGAACACGAGCTGATCAAAACAACGCTGCCGAAAGCCAAAGAGCTTCGTCGGGTAGCTGAGCCTTTGATCACGCTCTCCAAGAATGATTCGGTCGCGAATCGTCGTCTGGCGTTCTCACGCCTGCGTGACGATGCTGCGGTTGCCAAGCTGTTTGATGAGCTTGGACCCCGTTACAGCGAGCGTCCGGGTGGATACCTTCGTATCCTGAAGTGTGGCTTCCGTGCTGGCGACAATGCCCCTATGGCATTTGTTGAGTTGGTCGGTCGTCCGCTGGATATCGAAGCGGAAGAGGTGGACGAAGACGAGGATTAATTGCCTCGGCTTCGGCCAACGATGAAAAAACCGGGTTCCGTGAGGTTCCCGGTTTTTTTGTGTCTGAGTTTCAGGGAATTCGTAGTTTTCGAGGTTAGGTGGCTGGCAAGGCGGTGGGGGTTTACCACCCCCTCGCCGACAGGGCTCTCCATTGCCCGCCAACTACTTCTTCAACATGGGCTTCAAGTAGCGGCCTGTGTGGGAAGCAGTGTTCTCCGCAACTTCCTCGGGCGTGCCCTCGGCAATGATCTGCCCACCGCCGGAGCCACCCTCCGGGCCCAGGTCGACAATCCAGTCTGCCGTCTTGATAACGTCCAGGTTATGCTCGATCACCACGATGGTGTTGCCGTGGTCACGCAACCGTTCCAGAACATTCAGTAGTTGTTGGATGTCATAGAAGTGCAGGCCGGTGGTGGGCTCGTCCAGAATGTAGAGGGTCTTGCCGGTATCCCGCTTGGAGAGTTCCTTGGCCAGCTTCACCCGCTGGGCTTCCCCGCCTGAGAGTGTCACTGCGCTTTGCCCCAGACGGATATAGGAGAGGCCCACATCCATCAGGGTCTGGAGCTTGCGGGCCAGGAAAGGCACGGCATCGAAGAATTCGCGTCCTTCCTCAACGGTCATTTCCAGCACTTCGTTGATGTTCTTGCCCTTGTAGCGCACTTCCAGGGTTTCACGGTTATAGCGCTTGCCCTTGCAGACATCGCAGGGAACGTAGACATCCGGCAGGAAGTGCATTTCCACCTTGATCACGCCGTCACCCTGGCAGGCTTCGCATCGGCCACCTTTGACGTTGAAGGAAAACCGCCCGGGCTTGTAGCCGCGGGAGCGTGCCTCCTGGGTTCCGGCGAAAAGTTCGCGGATGGGGGTGAACAGGCCGGTATAGGTGGCCGGGTTGGAGCGTGGTGTGCGACCGATGGGGCTCTGGTCAATGTCGATGACCTTGTCCAGGTTATCCAGTCCCTTGAGTGACTGGTACGGCGCATGATTCAGGCTGGTGGCCTTGTTGAGTTTGGCGGCGGCCACCGGATACAGGGTGCTGTTGATCAGAGTGGACTTGCCCGACCCGGACACGCCGGTGATACAGGTCATGATTCCCAGGGGCAGGTTCAGGGTAACGTCTTTCAGGTTGTTGCCGGTGGCGCCAGCCAGCGTTAACGACTTTCCGCTGCCCTTATTGCGCTGCTTGGGAATGGCTATTTCCCGGGTGCCATTCAGATACTGGCCGGTGAGAGAGTCGGGGTTGTCGATGATCTGTTGCGGTGTGCCCTGGCCGATGACGTGGCCGCCATGGACGCCGGCGCCGGGCCCGATATCGATGACGTGATCGGCGGCGCGGATGGCGTCCTCGTCGTGTTCGACGACAATTACGGTGTTGCCCAGGTCCCGCAGGTGGGTGAGGGTGGCCAGCAGCCGGTCATTGTCCCGCTGGTGCAGCCCGATGGACGGTTCGTCGAGAATGTACATGACGCCCACCAGCCCGGCGCCAATCTGGCTTGCCAGACGAATACGCTGGGCCTCGCCACCGGACAGGGTGTCGGCACTGCGCTCGAGGGTCAGGTATTCCAGGCCCACGTTTACCAGGAACTGGAGTCTCTGGCGTACTTCCTTCAGTATTTTCTCGGCGATTTCGCCTTTCCGGCCCGGCAGCGCCAGGGTTTCGAAGTAATCGTGGGCCTCGCCAACCGGCAAGTGGGTAACATCAGAAATATTGTTTTCTTCAATAAAGACATGGCGGGCGCTTCGGCGCAGCCGGGAACCTCCGCACTCCTTGCACGGTTGGGTGCTGAGGTTGCGAGCCAGTTCCTCCCGCATGCTCTGTGAGTCGGTCTCACGGTAACGCCGCTCAAGGTTAGGCAGAATGCCCTCGAAGGGATGAGCCTTCTCCATGATATGGCCACGGGAGTTCACGTAGCGGAAAGGAATGTCTTCATCGCCTGAGCCAAACAGCAGTACGTTGCGGAAGTCTTCGGGTAGGTCCTCCCAGGGTGTTTCGAGGTCGATACCGTAATGGTCTGCCACACTGCCCAGCATCTGGAAGTAATAGACGGCCCGGCGATCCCACCCCTTGATGGCCCCGGATGCCAGCGTCGCCTCCGGGTGATGGACAATTTTCTCCGGATCGAAGAACTGTTTGACGCCCAGGCCGTCGCAGGTTGGGCAGGCGCCTGCGGGATTGTTAAAGGAAAACAGTTTTGGCTCGAGTTCGCTCAGGGCGTAGCCGCATTGGGTGCAGGCGTAACGAGCGGAGAAGGTGTGTTCTTCGCCTTCGCCGGCCATTGGGGCTACCAGGGCAATACCGTCCGCCAGCTGCAGGGCGGTCTCGAAGCTCTCTGCCAGGCGCTGCTCCAGGCCCGGTTTAACCTTGAACCGATCAACGACCACATCAATCTGGTGTTTGCGTTTCTTGTCCAGGGCCGGGACATCGTCAATGTCGTAAACGGTTCCGTCCACCCGCAGGCGGATGAAGCCCTGGCTGCGCATGGTTTCGATAACCTGGAGGTGCTCACCTTTCCGGTCCCGGATCACCGGTGCCAGGATCATCAGCTTGCTGTCTTCCGGCATGGCAACCACCTGGTCCACCATCTGGCTGACGGTCTGAGCTTCCAGGGGTTGGCCATGGTCGGGGCATCGGGGCTCGCCGGCTCGGGCAAAGAGCAGGCGCAGGTAATCGTATATTTCGGTGATGGTGCCGACTGTCGAACGCGGGTTGTGGGAGGTGGACTTCTGCTCGATGGATATGGCGGGCGACAGGCCTTCGATATGGTCCACATCCGGCTTTTCCATCATTGAGAGAAACTGGCGGGCATAAGTGGACAGCGATTCCACGTAGCGGCGCTGCCCCTCTGCATAGAGGGTGTCGAAGGCAAGGGAGGATTTGCCGGAACCGGAGAGGCCGGTAATCACGATGAGCTTGTCCCTTGGCATATCCAGGTCGATGTTCTTCAGGTTGTGGGTTCGCGCCCCTTTGATCTGGATATGGTCCATAACACCTCGCTCGGATAAAAGCGAAAATTATACCGCGTTGGGCCCGCTGCAGCGAAAATGATACCTGGGCCCGGGCCACGCCACCTGTCCCCCGTGAGGGCGCCTTCTGCTACAATGCGCCGCCTGCGAAGGGTATCTGCCCTCAATCTGACCGCTTTCAACCCCGGCTGAGGTACGTAATTGCCATGAATGCGCTGGAAAAACGCTCCGTATCGGCCCTGGCGTCTGTCTACGCCATGCGCATGCTCGGACTGTTCATGGTGCTGCCGGTATTCATGCTGCTTGGCGAAGACCTCAAGGATGCAACGCCGGCTCTCCTGGGGTTTGCCATAGGCGCCTACGGCCTGAGCCAAGCGCTGTTACAGATTCCCTTTGGCATGCTGTCGGACCGGGTCGGCCGTAAGCGCATGATCTACATCGGGCTCGTATTATTTGCCGCTGGCAGTCTTCTGGCCGCGGCCACGGACTCCATATACGTTGTGATTGCCGGTCGGATTCTTCAGGGCGCCGGTGCCATCGCCAGTGTTCTGATGGCGTTGCTCAGTGACCTGACCCGAGAGGAAGAGCGGACCAAGGCCATGGCGACGGTGGGCATCACGATTGGCCTGTCCTTTTCGGTCTCGTTGGTGCTTGGCCCCCTTCTTGGCGCCTGGTGGGGACTGTCCGGGATTTTCTATGCGACGGCGGCGCTTGCGGTGGTCGCTCTAGTGATCGTCAACCGCCTGGTTCCAACTCCCCACCAACATAAAACCAGCGCCGACACTCATCCCGCCAGGGAGATGCTGGGGCGGGTGCTTTCAGACGGGCGCCTGCTGAGGCTGGATTTCGGTATTTTTGCCCTGCACCTGGTCTTGACCGCCCTGTTTCTGGTGTTTCCTTCCATGCTGCAGAATCAGTTCGGGCTTGCCACCAGTTCTCACTGGTGGTTCTACCTGAGCGTGATGGTAATGTCTTTCTTTGCGATGGTGCCCTTCATCATCATTGGTGAGAAAAAGCGCAAGATGAAGCCGGTTCTGGTTGGGGCGATTGCACTGCTTACATTGGCAACCGCCGGATTTAACGGCGTGTCTGGTAGCCTGGTTGCTGCCTGGGCCGTTCTGTTTTTCTTCTTCATGGCTTTCAATCTGCTTGAGGCCAGCCTGCCGTCGCTGATCAGCAAGGAGTCGCCGGCCGCCAGTAAGGGAACGGCGATGGGTGTCTATTCCACTTCCCAGTTCATGGGCGCGTTTCTGGGGGGCGCCCTGGGCGGCTTTCTATTGGAGAGTGGCGGAATCCAGAGTGTGCTCTGGTTTATGGTGGTGGTGCTTGGTCTTTGGTTGCTGGTGGCGTTCACCATGCCGGCGCCCGGTCATACCACCAGTTTCGTGGTACAGTTGCAGCAGGTAATGAACGAGCAGTACGACGACATCGATGACAATCTCCGCCGCCTCCCCGGCGTGCAGGATGTTGTGATTGTGGAGGAGGCCGCCACCGCTTATCTTAAGGTGGATCGGCAGCAATTTGATGAAGCGTCACTTGCGGACTTTTCTTTTGTCCGGCAGGCTAACAATTCTTGAAATCCGGAGGCACGCACGGAGCGCGGGCGTCCCTGAAAACAGAGTCAGGAGCAGAAAATGGCACGAGGCGTAAACAAGGTAATTCTCATCGGTAATCTGGGACAGGACCCGGATACCCGCTACACCCCTAACGGCAATGCCGTTGTGAACCTGAACCTTGCAACGGACGAAAGCTACAAGGATCGTCAGACCGGTCAGCTGGTGCCGAAAACCGAATGGCATCGGGTTGTCATGTTCGGCAAGATCGCCGAAGTGGCCGGCCAGTACCTGCGTAAAGGCTCAAAGGTCTACATCGAGGGCAAGCTGCAGACCCGCAAATGGCAGAACAAAGAAGGGCAGGATGTATACACCACCGAGGTTGTGGTGGATATCAATGGCCAGATGCAGATGCTGGACAGCCGTGGCGGCGAAGGCGGAATGAGCCAGGGCGCGCCGGCAGGACGGCCCCAGCAGTCTGGCTACAATGCACCGGCGGGACAGCAGAACAACCCGCCGCCGCAGTCAGGTGGCTACAGCAATCAGCCCTCGCAGGGCAGTATGCCCGAGCCGGTTGACGACTTTGACGATGACATTCCCTTCTAGTCAAGAGTATATGTGAAACGGAATCTGACCATCCGAAGTGAATAAAGCCTCCGCTTTGCGGGGGCTTTATTGTTACGGACTTGCAAAAACGATGTGAAATCAATCAAAAAAACGTGGAGTTACGTTCAGTTTCTCATCTATCATGTAATCCATTGTAAAAAGCGCCTGTTTTTTGGGCAGCATAATAATGACTTTAGGCTGGCGAGTGGCCTTCGGATCCTTTTTCAACGGACTCCATGACAAAGACACCAATACTGAGAAAACTGACCGGTCTGTTC
Organism: Marinobacter sp. EhC06; assembly: GCF_001650915.1. Taxonomy (GTDB): domain Bacteria; phylum Pseudomonadota; class Gammaproteobacteria; order Pseudomonadales; family Oleiphilaceae; genus Marinobacter. Next base: position 160,526 of record NZ_LXYO01000037.1, on the reverse strand, counting down.
AGACGCTCCGGGGCACGGCTGCGGGTGTGTCTGGAGATTCGTCCCGACGGCATTGCCTGGTCGGAATCAGGTGGGCCCGATGCCGCGAGGTCGGGATTTACTGATTGTCTGCCTGCCAGGCGTCAGACGGCGCTTGGGGAGTTGGTGGAGAATCATAGCTGGGCTGGTGCTGCGACGACTCTTGTTCTGCCTCTGGATCAGTACCAGGTATTCCAGATGGATCGTCCGGAAGGCATCGAGGAATCGGAACTGGGCGATGCGCTGAAGTGGAAGCTGAAGGATTTTCTGGATTTCAGCCCGTCTGAGGCGGTCTCCGATGTATTCCCGTTTCCGAAGGACGCTTCTCGAGGCCGTGGTGAACTGATCAACGTGGTCGCTGCCAGGAGAGCTCTGGTCTCGGAGCTGATTGCGCTGGTGCAGGAAGCTGGCCTGGAACTGGAGCGAATTGATATTGCCGAACTGGCGTTGCGAAACCTGGTTTGCAGGCTGGATGAAAACCGGCGCGGCGCGGCGCTGGTCCATCTGAAAGAGAACTACGGCCAGATGGTGATTTGCAAGGACAACACGTTGTACTTGTCCCGTCGGCTTGATGTCACCTCCGAGGACCTCCGTGATGCTGCTCGCCAGGAGTCGGCCGTTCAGTCGTTGGCTCTGGAAATGCAGCGTTCGCTGGACTATTACGAAAGCCAATTGGGCCAGGTTCCGCCGGCGATGATCCGTCTTGTTGCCCGTGACAGCGTCCTTCCGCTCGCCTCGATGCTTTCCTCCTATGTGGCCGCTGGAATTGAAACCCTCGATTGGGGGGCTCTCGGTCTCCAGGCTGATCTGGACAGTCGTTGCCTGCCGGCCTGGAGCGCAGGGCTGCCAATTCTGGAGGATGCTCACCGATGATTCAGCAGGTCAACCTGTACACCGATGAGCTTCGCCCCAAAAAGGAAAGACTCCAGGCGGGAACGGCGGTTGGTGTTCTGCTTATGGGATTGGTGCTGGTTGCGCTCGTGGCCGGTTTCCTGACCTATGAGAATTCCGTAATGGCCAATAAGGCCTCGCGCCTGGATCGACAGAATCAGCAGCTCGAGCAGGCTGTGGCGGAGCTTTCGGCAGCGGTTCAAGCTCGTCAGCCGGATGCAGAAGTGGAGGTGGCTCTGAATCGAGTAACCCAGACCCTTGCACGTCGCCAGCGTTTGCTGGAACGGGTGGAGAGCCTGGTACTCTCGGAAGGCCGCAATTTCTCGCCACAATTGTCAGCATTGGCCCGGCAGATCCCGAAAGATGTCTGGCTAACCGAAGTCACTCTCGAGTCGGGCCCGGACAAAGTCACCATTGCAGGGCGCAGCCGTGATAGTGCTCTGGTACCCCTATACCTTGAAAATCTGGGCGACGAAGCGGCCTTTGCCGGAAAAACATTTGGTGTGTTCCGGTTGTCACGGTCGGAGGAAGGCAGGTGGATCGATTTTCATGTCTCCAGTAAACGCGACGGGGAGGGCGACTGATGGCGGATGCGCCCAACACCTCCCTTGCACGGGCGGCGCAGTGGTATAACCTGCGCCCGATTCGTGAGCGGGCACTGATACTGCTGACGGCGATGGTGCTTGTCCTGGTTCTGGTCTGGGAGCTTGCGGTTACGCCATTGCAGCAACGGCACCATAGCCTGGAGAATCGCCTCCAGACCCTGTCCGCCAGTCGCGATGACATGCTGGCACAGCAGCAGACGCTCAATGCCCAGCTCGCGACCGATCCCTCCCGGGAACTGCGCAACCAGTTAAACGCCCGGCAACAAAGACTGGAACGGCTCAATCAGCAGATTGCGGATACCACTGGGCAATTGATCGCACCCACGGCTATGGTGGCATTGCTCAGGAATATTCTGGCCGCCCAGGAGTCGCTGGAGTTGCAGGTCCTCGAATTACAGACTCCGACCCCGGTCTTCGCACCGGGAGCAACCGAGCAGTCTGCTCAGGAACAGCAGGCGAGGCCTGAGCCACTGCTGTATGCCCACGATGTCGAGCTCCGGATCAAGGGAAGCTACCTTGATGTGCTGAGTTACCTGCAGCGGCTCGAGGCGATGGATGAGCGGCTCGGCTGGATCAGGCTGGAGTACAGCGCGGGAGACTGGCCCTCGGGTGAGGCCATCATCAGGGTGCAAACACTGAGCCTGGATCAGGCCTGGCTGGGGGTGTGAGATGAGCAAGCGCTTGAGTGTCCTGACTTGCAGGTGGGTGTTCCTGGCCGTAGGCTCGCTGGTTCTTTTTCCGGGCGCGGCCCAGGGGTTGCAGGATCCCACGCGGCCACCTGGTCCTCAGGCAACAGTGGCCAAGCCGGCGCCAGAGCGGGCTCTGGCTCTGGATTCCATTCTTTTCAGCAAGGACAGACGAGTCGCCGTTATTGAAGGTGAGGCCCTCAGGGAAGGCCAGGGTTTTGACAACGTGCGGGTTATCCGGATTTTTGCCGATCGGGTTCTGGTAACGGATAACGGCCGCGAACGGGTGTTGTACCTGGAGAGACTTCCGCAGGTTCGGGGAACTCAATGACAGATAATCGGATACTGATGACAACGTTTAAAATCACCGGTGCACTGGCTCTTAGCCTGATGTTGTCGGCCTGCAGTAACAACCCGTTGATGCGCTCGGCAACGGCCACCTCAACCGATGCTGCCGATGCCATTGATCGAAGCCTCGAAGAGGCTGCGCAGACAGAACCGGCAGCGACTACCGCGGGCCAGGTTTCTACGCCTTTGCCTGCGGACGTAAGCGCAGCATTGCTGCCGCCACTGTCCGGCGGCGCCGATCTGGACGAACGTTTCGACGTCAATGCCCGGGGCGTGCCGGCGGCAAGCTTCTTTGAATCGCTGGTGGAGGGGACCCGCTACAACGTGGTGGTTCATCCCGATGTCAGTGCCAGTATCGATCTCCGGCTGGGTGATGTCACCGTACCGGAAGTGATGGATATTGCCGGTGATCTTTATGGCCTGGATGTCCGCCGCAGTGGCCGGTTGTTCCGGGTTCAGGCAGACCAGATCCAGACCCGGCTGTTCCCAATTGATTACCTGCATTTCAAGCGCAAGGGCGGCTCGGAGACCAGGGTAAGCTCCGGTCAGGTGACAGGTGCTCGCAGTGGCAGTTCCGGTAGCTCTAACAGTAATGGAGACAGCACTGGTTCGGGCGAGACCCGCAACCTGGTGGGAACAACCATTTCCACGGAAACGGCTTCGGATTTCTGGCAGGACATTCAGAGCGCGTTGACCATGATTGTCGGTGGCGATGATGGCCAGCAGGTTATCGTCAATCCGGGCGCAGGCCTGGTGATGGTCCGGGCTGGTTCCGAGGATTTGCGCATGGTTGAGGAGTATCTGCGCCGCACCGAGTTGATTATGCAACGCCAGGTGATCCTGGAAGCGAAGATCCTGGAGATCGCGCTTAACGAGGGCTACCAGCAGGGGATCAACTGGTCGGATATCCAGAGTGCGTCGAGCATTACCGCCTCGGACGGTCTGCCTGAGGACTTCACCGCGCAGGCTTTGGCCGGCCAGGTCATTCAGACCTCCGATATTGGAGGCCTGTTTTCTGCCAGCGTGCGGGCTGGCGACTTCACCGGCCTGATTGAGTTGCTTGGCGAACAGGGCAACGTGCAGATTCTTTCCAGCCCCCGCATCTCAACGGTGAACAATCAGAAAGCCGTGATCAAGGTGGGCACCGACGAGTTCTTCGTGACCGACATTGATTTTGATGACAACAATTCCGCCGTAACAGCGACGGATTCGACATCCACCTCGGTGGAGCTCACCCCGTTTTTCTCCGGCATTTCGCTGGATGTGACCCCTCAGATTTCCGAAAACGGCGTCATCACCCTGCACGTGCATCCCTCTGTCAGTGAGGTGAACGATCAGGAAAAGGTGATCACCATCGGCGAGCGGGACGTTACGCTGCCCCTGGCCAGCAGCACGGTTCGTGAAACCGACAGCGTGATCCGTGCCGAGAGCGGGCAGATCGTGGTCATCGGTGGTCTGATCCAGAACTCCAGTGAGGACAACAATTCCGCGGTTCCTTTCTTCAGCGAGATCCCGCTGGTGGGGGAATTGTTCAAGCAGCGGCGGTTCCAGTCGCGCAAGAGCGAGCTGGTCATCCTTCTTCGCCCGGTTGTGGCCGGAACGCCGGAGATGAACGCGGATGTTTCTGCCAGCCGGGAGCGCATGAATGTGCTGCGCGAGTTGCTGCAATCGTCTGAATCCGTCACACCGGAACCGGAGAAAGCCGTTCGATAGCATGTACGAAGCCCATTTCGGACTGCAGGAAGCACCGTTCGCATTGACGCCCAACACCCGCTATTTTCTGCGGGCGCCCAGCCATGGCGATGCACTGGAACTGTTGCTGGTGGCATTGAAAGAGCGGGAGGGCTTTATCAAGATCTCCGGAGAAGTCGGCACAGGCAAAACCCTGTTGTGCCGGCTGTTGCTCAATGAACTCGAGCAGATCGCTCACACCGCCTATATTCCCAATCCCCAACTTACCCCGGATACCCTTTATGAAGCGGTGGCCGAAGAGCTGGGTGTGGATATGTCCGGATGCGCCAATGCCCATCAGGTTCTCAAGGCCATCAACGAACGGTTGATTGCCCACGCCATGGAGCAGAAGCCGGTTGTCCTGGTGATCGATGAGGCCCAGGCAATGCCGGAGGAGACCATTGAGGCGTTGCGCCTGCTCACGAACCTCGAGACCGAGAGTGTCCGGCTGCTGCAGGTGGTCCTGTTTGGCCAACCCGAGCTGGATGTCTTGCTCCGGAAGCAGAGCCTGCGCCAACTGAACCAGCGCATCACGTTCCACTACCGTCTTGCTCCGCTGGACCGCAACTCGGTTGCCCAATATCTGCGCCATCGCCTGGCCCAGGCCGGTTACAACGGCGCCGATCTGTTTGCTCCGGCTGCGCTTCGGCTGATCACCCGGGCCTCCGGCGGTATTCCAAGGCTGGTTAATATTCTTGCTCACAAATCCATGCTCGCCGCATGGGGCAGGGGCGACCGTCTTATTGAGCGAGGCCATGCCCTGCAGGCTATCCGCGATACCGAGAGCGTCCGTTCCCCGGGCCTGATCGGGAGGTGGTTATGAGCCTCCTGAACGATGCCCTGCGTGCCGCAGAACAGCGACAGAATCGGCCGGAGGTGGCTGCGGCCTATGTCGGCCATTCGCAGCGACCGGGTAACCGTCGCTATGGATTATGGATACTGGTACTGCTCGCGGCGGTCTTGATCGGCGCCTCAGTGTTCTGGTTCATAACTCGGGACAGTGGTGAAGCAATGCCGGCCGAGGTAAGCACCAGGCCAGCATCTGAAACCGTTTCAGAGCCGAACACCGGTGGGAATGCCGTGAGCGGGAACGTCCCGGTTGATTCGCAACCGGCGGACGTCAGGCAAGTCGCCGAGGAGCCAGTGGCTTCCCCGGTCGGGAATGAGCCGGTCAGCGAACCGCCACCGGCTCCCGAGCCCGACACTGCGGCCCCGCCTGAACCAAAAGCTCAGGAAGTGGCCCAGAAAGTGGCCCAGGAAGTGACCCAGGAAAGGGGCAGGCTGCGTGAGCCGGAGCCAAAGCCCGAACCGGTGAGAGTCGAGGCTACCGATCCGGAAACCCCCGCCAGTAAGCCGGTGGTGGCAGAGAACCAGTCAGCGCAGGATGCCGAGGCGCCAACGCCTTCGGTGAAGCAGGTACGTGAGACGCCGGAAGCCATCGACCGTCGAGTCAGCCGGGAGTTGTCGTCACTACTCCGAAGCGGCGAAAACCGGGAAGCTGAGCAGCGGTTGCAGGAACTGGCCGCCACCCAGGCCGCGACGGCCAGCCGGGAAGTCTTTGCCCGTCAGATGCTGGTGCAGGGAATGCCGGACCGGGCATTGGCGTGGCTTCCGTTATCAGTGACCGACAGCGATGCCGGGCTGCGACTTCTCAGGGCGCGGGCACTCCACGCCAAGGGCAGCCTGCCCGACGCGCTCGCCATCCTTGAGAGCAATGTGCCCACTGTAAACCAGAACGCGGAGTATCGGGTAACTCTGGCGACCCTGCTGCAGCAGGCAGGCCGCAATACCGACGCCGCCAGGCATTGGTCGGCTCTCATTGCCGAGGACGACAGCCGTGCAGCCTGGTGGGTGGGCCTGGCCATTGCCCTGGAGACGGGGGGCGAGATCAACAGTGCGGTCCGGGCCTACAGCCAGGCCGCACAGCTACCCGGGCTTTCGCCGTCCCTGGCGGATTATGTTCGTGAACGACTGAAAGCGTTGCAGGCGGGATGATGACGACAGAGCCGAAAAAGAAAGTCCGGTTAGGCGACCTGCTGGTTCAGAATGATGTCATTACTGAACAGCAGTTGATGACCGCCCTGCGCGAGCAGAAAAGCACCGGACGCAAGCTTGGCAAGACGCTGACGGATCTTGGCTACGTGGACGAGGACAGCCTGCTCAATATCCTGTCCCGTCAGCTCGATGTGCCTTTCGTGCAGTTGCGCCACTATCAGTTCAACAACGAGCTGGTAAAAAAACTCCCGGAAGCCATGGCCCGTCGGTTCCGCAGTATTGTGCTGGCGGAGCATGGCGGCGAATTGCTGGTGGGCATGGCCGACCCCCTGGACATCTTTGCCTACGATGAGCTGGTCCGCATTCTCAAGCAGCCCATCAAACAGGCGGTGGTGCGGGAAAGCGAGCTGCTGAGCACCCTGGATCTGGTATACCGGCGGACCGATGAGATCGCGTCCCTGGCGGAGGAGCTGGAAGACGAACTGGGCGACGATGCCTTCGATCTGGCGGATCTGTCCGCCGAATCTGAAAGCGCTGAGGCGCCGGTGGTCAAGCTTCTGCAAACACTGTTCGAGGACGCCGTTCAGGCCCGCAGTTCGGACATTCACATCGAGCCGGACGAAACAGTGGTCCGCATCCGGCAGCGGGTGGATGGCGTGCTTCAGGAACAGGTAATGAAGGAGAAGCGGGTCAATGCCGCGCTGGTCCTGCGCCTGAAGCTGATGGCCGGCCTGAATATCTCCGAGAAGAGGATGCCCCAGGATGGGCGCTTCAACGTCCGGGTGAAGGGCCGCAGTATCGACGTGCGGGTGTCCACCATGCCGGTTCAATACGGCGAATCGGTGGTGATGCGTCTGCTGGACCAGAGCCAGGGCATGCTGAACCTCGACGGCACCGGGATGCCGGGTCAGTTGCTGGAACGGTTCCGCAGGATGATCAAAAAGCCCCACGGCATGATTCTCGTTACCGGTCCTACCGGTAGTGGTAAAACCACCACGCTCTATGGTGCCCTCACGGAACTGAACCGCCCTGAAGTGAAGATCATCACTGCCGAGGACCCGGTGGAATACCGACTGCCCCGGATTACCCAGGTACAGGTGAACCCGAAGATCGGTCTGGAGTTCGCCAATGTTCTCAGGGCCGCCCTGCGACAGGACCCGGACGTGATCCTGGTGGGCGAGATGCGGGATCGCGAGACCGTGGAAATTGGCCTGCGGGCGGCCATGACTGGCCACCTGGTGCTCTCCACCCTGCACACCAACGACTCCATCAGCAGCGCCATGCGGCTGATCGATATGGGCGCGGAACCCTTTCTGGTGGCCAGCTCCCTGCTCGGTGTTGTTGCTCAGCGTCTGGTACGGCGGGTCTGTGATAACTGCGCCGAGGCCTACGCGCCCACTGAGCAGGAGTTGGTCTGGCTGCGCAGCTTTGATCTGGATCCCCTGGATATGGAAGCCGGGTTCGTGCATGGCCGAGGTTGCTACCAGTGCAGCAACACGGGCTACAAGGGCCGGATTGGCGTTTACGAAATGCTCGAAATGAACGAGGCCATGCTTGATGCCCTGCGTCGCCAGGATGTCTCGGAGTTCACTAAAGCGGCCCGCCTGAGCCCTCTGTACCGGCCGCTGGGGCAATGCGCCATGGACTTTGCGTTACAGGGCACCACCACGCTGGAAGAAGTGGCAAGGGTGGCAGCAACCTCAGAAGGCGAATTCTCGCCAGACGATGAGATTCCCTTGCCAGATGAACCTGTTGGGGGAGGCGCCTGATGCAGTTCAGCTACCGGGGCAAAGATGATCGTGGCAGTGTCCAGCAGGGTTTGCTGGGCGCTCCCAATGCCGATGCCGCTGCCACTGAGCTGATGCGCCGGGGTATTACCCCGCTTTCTATCCGGGAGGTTGAGGAAACAGAGTCGGTTGTTGATCGACTGAACCGGCTACCGATCTTCCGTAAGAAGGTCACCCTTGATGAATTGATAGTGTTCTGCCGACAGATGCATGCGCTGACCAAGGCTGGCATCCCCCTGATCCGAACCATGCGCGGCCTGGCGGAGACCACCCGCTCACCGGTGTTGGCGGAAGTGCTGGAGGATGTGACCACCCGGCTTGAAGGCGGCACAACCATGGCGACGGCGATGCAGGCGCACCCGAAGGTTTTCTCGGAGCTGTTCATCGCCATGATCCACGTGGGTGAGAACACCGGGATGCTGGACGACGCTTTCCGGCGCCTGTCAGAAATCCTTGAGCTGGAGCGGGACACCAAGCGGCGCCTCAAACAGGCCATGCGTTACCCGACCTTCGTCATCATTGCCCTGTTATCGGCTTTGATGATCGTGAACTTTCTGGTTATCCCGAAATTCGCTGCGGTGTTCAACAAGCTGGGGGCGGACCTGCCGTTCCTGACACAGGTCCTGGTGGGTACTTCCAATTTCCTCCTGGCCTACTGGTACGTGATGCTGTTCGCCGTTGCCGCTGGCGGCCTGTTGCTGCGGCAGTGGAAACAGTCGGAACAGGGCCGGCTTACCTGGGATCGTTACAAGCTCAGGTTGCCGATTATCGGACCGTTGCTGGAATTGATCACGCTCAGTCGGTTCGCGAGGAACTTTGCTACCATGCTGTCCGCCGGCATGCCCGTAACAACCGCGTTAACCGTGGTGGCTGACACAACGGATAACGCCTGGATCTCGATTCATATTAAAGATATGCGCGCCGGCATCGAGCGGGGCGAGAGCCTTCTCAGAACAGCCAGACACAGCGAAATGTTCACCCCGCTGATTCTGCAGATGATTGCGGTGGGGGAGGAAACCGGTTCTGTGGACGACATGCTCAACAACGTGGCGGATTTTTACGATGAGGATGTGGATTACGGCCTCAAAAGGTTGGCGGAGTCGATTGAACCGATACTGATTGTGGCCATGGGCATCCTGGTATTGATTCTGGCACTGGGCGTGTTCCTCCCGATCTGGGACCTGGGGGCCGCCGCCATGGGGCGGGGCTGAGTGCCAGCGGCACGGATTTCAGACGCCACCGGACTGGCGATGTCGCGCAGGTTCCGCTTGGCGGCAGTGCTGGCCGTTCTTGGAGTGCTCTGGTGGTTTTTGCTCGGCGTGCTGGAACGGGAAGCCCGAAACGCCGAAGAACGGGCCGCCAACATGGTAATCAGTCAGCTGAGATCGGCCCTGGTGATCAAGGGCGCAGAAGTGATGCTGAGCCGTGACGGCCGTCTTGCCGAGCACCGGGGTATCAACCCGTTTGAACTGGTGGAACACCAGTGGGGCAATTACGGAGGGCGATGCCAGCCCGAACAACTGACCCCAGCAACTTGGTGTTTCCGGGTTGGCGAACAAAAAGAGACAGAAAACGGGCCCAAAGGCTGGTTAATTTATAACCCGGGGCAGCCGATAACCATAGACAGTCGGCAAGCCAATGAAGAGCAGCCTCTGGCCTGGACAGTGACAACGGAATTTGCAGACCGCAACGGGAATGGTGCGCGGGAGCAGGAAGAACGGCTGACGGGGCTAAAACTGGCCCCGGTGTCGTTGACAGAAGAAGCAGCGCAAACGCAGGATGCGCAACGCTGACCAGACGGATGAAGAAACCGTAAAGAGGCCGATGCTATGAAGCGGGATACGAGAACGAAAAAACAGCAGGGTTTCACCCTCATTGAGCTGGTGGTTGTCATTGCCATACTTGCGATTTTGGCAGCGTTTGCATTGCCACGATTTGCTCAGCTTTCCGAGCAGGCGCATCAGTCCAGTATTCGGGCAACTGCGGGGGCTCTGGCAGCGGGTGTTGCATTGGCAAAAACCCAGTGGGTATCCAACGGCTTCACCGCTGCGGAAACGAGTGTGGTGGGCTTTGGTAACGACAATGTGGATGTCAGTGATGATGGCTGGCCGACCTCCGTTGCCTCAGACGATACCAGCCCCACGATGGATGCCACCAAGTGCGAGGAAGTCTGGCTGGGTGTTCTGCAATCCAATGCCCCCACTGTGAACGGCACCAATCCCGAATACGCGATTTCGATCACGGGTGGAAACTGTGTATTCACTTATCAAGCCGACAACCAGGGCAGCACCATTGCTTATGATGCTGATACTGGCGAAATAACCACAACCATCAACTGATAAACCTCAAAGCCAATTGGCGATAAAAACGGAGTAATACCATGAAAGCGATGACAGCCATTGCGGCAAGAAAAGAAAAAGGTTTCACCCTGATCGAGCTGGTCATGGTGATTGTAATTCTGGGAATTTTGGCGGCGTTTGCTTTGCCGCGGTTTGCGGATTTTGGTGGCGATGCTGAGTCGGCCACTCGGCAAGGTATATTAGGAGCCATGAAGTCCGCTAGCTCAATAACACGGGCAGCGTGTTTGGCGAGCTCAACTTGTGATCAAACAGCGGCTACTTCTTCAGTAGCGTTGGATGGCGCGAGCGTAAATCTTGAGTTTGGTTATCCTGCTCCGTCCGCCGGTGGGATTACATCTGCTGCACAAATTGATGTTTCCAATGCGCCTGCTTACACCGCAACGGCTGGTGGTACTCCGGGAACAGCAACGTTCACGATCGATAGTGATTGTACTGTAATCTATACGGCGGCTGCGGATGCATCTACGCCCCCCACATATACCGGCGACGATACCTGTAGCTAAAGCACGATAGGCAAATGCTTCGGTAGCCTGGGTCTTTTCAGATTGGGGCTCGCCTTAAGTATTTGAGAGGGGTGGCTGAGCTGTGAATCCTGCCAGAGGAGCAATGATGGAGGTCAGCGTTCCGAGATTATCGGGATTTACCCTGGTAGAGCTGGTAATGGTCATCATCCTGATCGGAGTCCTCTCCGCTGTGGGCATTGGCCTGTTCGCCAGCCGCTCGGCCTTCTCCCCCTTGCTGGCTACCCAGCAACTTGCCTCCGCCACGCTGCTTGCTCAACAGGCAGCTCTGGCGGGGAATCCCGCCAACACCCTCACTATCGAGCAGGGTGGAGATAGTTTCCGATTTATCGTGGGTGCCGGTTCCGGCAATCCACGTACTTTCGAGATAGCCCGAGAGGGCACCAGCCTTTCAGCACCGGGCGGGTTGCCATTGACGCTGACCTTTGACAGCAAAGGAGCGCCTTCAACCGGCACCAATCTGCAGTTTACTTTTTCGGGCGACAGTACCTTCCAGACGTGTCTCAGTTCATTGGGCGCGGTATACGCCGGGAGCTGCCAGTCATGAGGTCTACTCAAACCGGCGCAACCCTGGTGGAGCTGGTGATCACAATCGTGATTATCAGTGTGGCCATTGCCGGTGTGGTTGGTGCGTTCGCGCTCATCACTGGGCGCAGCGCGGATCCGCTGAATCAGACCCGCGCGGTTAAGCTCGCCCAGCTCTACATGGATGAGATTCTGACCCAGAAATACGATGATCAGACGCCCCAGGGCGGATTTCCCAAGTTTTCGGGGGCCTGTTCCATTGGTCCGGAAGGTTCCGAGGGCCGAGCCACTTTTGACGATGTTGATGATTACGACGGTCTTACCGGGGCGCCATCGACAGCCACAGGTTCTGCGCTGAGTGGCTATTCCGGTTTCTCCATCTCGATCGCTGTTACCTGCGCTGGAACGGAAGTTGGCTTGCCCACAGATGAAGCCAAGCGGATTGATCTCGAGATCACCGCCCCGGGCAACCAGACTTTTTCATTCACCGCATACCGGGCCAACTTCTGATGCATCGGTATCGCGGTTTTACCCTCGTTGAACTTGTCATAGTGATCGTATTGCTGGCCATTGTGGCCACGATCTCGGTCCGCTTTGTCAGTCTGTCCACGCAGGGTGCACTGGATGTCAGCTCCCGGCAACAGCGTTCGCTGGCGGGTGTGGTGATCAGCGAGCAGATCAGTCGCGAGGTTCGGGAGGCACTGCCAACATCAATCAGAACCAATTCAAGTGGCAACTGCCTTGAGTGGATGCCTATCCTGGCCGCCTCCAACTATCTCGATCTTCCCCGGGGTGCAAATCCGGATTCATTTCAGGCTGTCCCACTGCCAGCCGGAGCATCTGCCTCTGGGCGGGTGGTGGTGTATGGCTACGGGTCAGACGTATACAGCCCGGGCAGTCCCGGGCCGATCTCGCCACTGGCGACTATGCCCTCCGGTGCTTCGCCAGTGACCGTTACCTTCGATTCGGGGGCAACACACCGTTTTTCGGCGCAGTCGCCGGAGCGCCGATTTTATATTGTGGGCGAGCCGGTTTCTGTTTGTCAGGTAGGGGTGTATCTGTATCGCTACCGGAACTACGGTATCAACGCCTCACCCGCATCGGGCCTGCCGTCGAGCTATCCGGATCGGGAAGTCATGGCCGCGACACTGGCCAACAACTCGCTGAATTTCCAGGTAACGCCGCCAAGCCTGCAGCGAGGCGCGGTGGTGTCGTTCGACTTTGTGCTGGCGGATCCGGATTCTGGTGAGACTACCGATATCAGCCAGGAGGTTCAGATTCGCAATGTACCCTGAACCTCGCAATCTGGTTAATCAGGGCGGCGCTGGTCTGCCCGTTGCCTTGTTCATTATCACCGTCCTGGCTCTTCTGGTGATTGGTATGGCTCAACTGCAGCAGGCCAGCGGTGACTCTGTCAGCCTGCAGATTCAGTCCCAGAGGGCATTCTATGCAGCCGAGAGCGGCGCGCAGGTGGCCGTGAGGGATGTGCTTGAGGCGGGTAATTGCAGTGCTTTGACAACGCCCCTGTCCTTTTCCGCATCAGCGCTCAATGGTTGCAGCGCTGTGCTGAGCTGTGAATCCGTTACAGAGAACATCAGTGGCCCCGGTGGCAACACGGTTTTTTCGATTGCCAGTACGGGGCAGTGTGGAAGCGGACCTGATCGGGCTGTCCGGACAATTGAGGTGCGTGTCAGATGAAGTGGACCAGAACCGACCGCCCAATTTCCCGTTTATTCTTTCTACTGGGTTTACTGGCCTGGACAACAGTTTCTGAGGCCGCCTGGTTTGACCCTGACTGGAATTACCGCAAGGCGATCCAGATCCAGGCCAGCCAGGTGGTGGGTGATCAGTCAGATTTCACCGTTATGTTCAGGGCAATAGACTCAGATCTGGCCAGCTCCGCACAAGCAGACGGCGATGACATTGTTTTCGCCCTTGAGGATGGAACCAAACTTGACCATGAGCTGGAGCGCTATGATGGAAATACCGGTGAGCTGGTGGCGTGGATCCGGATTCCAACCCTGCCAGCATCCGCCAATTCCAGTTTCTACCTTTATTACGGCAACCCATCGGCGGGAAACCAGGAGAGTCCGGCAGGCACTTGGGACAACGACTTTCAGATGGTTCACCACCTGGAAGAGTCAGGGGACCGGCAAACCACGTTAGAAGACTCGACCGCCAACCTGAATAATGGAGATCTGCTAGGGCAGGGCAACAACTACCCGACGTACCTCAATAATGGCATTGTCGCCGGTGCAAGAGCGCATCCGGGGCAGTTCGCTAACGGACAATCTGAAGATCCGGCGGTACGATTTTTCGATTTCGGTGACCCGGGGCTTTCAACGAGTTTCACTGCCGAAGCCTGGGCAAGGGTATCCGGCAACCAGTCAGGAAGCGATCATCACCCGATTCTCTGGAAAGGTAATGTTATTGGCTGGGGTGCCAACTACTTTTTTCGAATTGCCGTCAGGCAGAACAACGGTATTACGTGGGGCGTGACCTGCGGCAACACCGAGGCCTGGTTCGATGGCGGTAGTGCAAGTACCGGGTGGGCTCACTACGCCATCAGTTTCGACGGAACCACCACTCGTGCTTACATTAACGGGCAACAGGTTGCATCCGATAACGACTGTGCAGGCAGAACCCTCAACGTAACGTCTCAGCCCTATAGATCTGGTTATGGCATCGTTCAGGGCAACGGTGAAACCATTCTGAATGGCGACGTTGATGAGGTCCGAATCTCTTCACTGCCCCGCTCTGGTGGCTGGTTGAGAACCCACTACAACAACCTCTCTGATCCGGGAGCCTTTTTTGTTGTAGGTAATGAAGAGACGGGCGGGTTCTGCAGAACAGTGACGGCCCTTTTCTGCGACGATTTCGAGCGCGGCTCCCTTGGCCCCGATTGGTCTGTGGTGACAGCGTCCGGCGGTGATGCCGGCATCAGTGCGCAAACCAGCAAGAGTCCCGTACGTTCTCTGTATACCTCCAGCGGCTTTGCCGAGGTTACGCTTGCGCCTATCGATCTTTCCGGGCTGACATCGGGCACCGTCGCTTATTGGTGGAGGCGGGGTGATGATGCTTTCAGTGAAGATCCGGATGGCGGTGAAGACCTTCGGATCGAGTATCTTGATGATGCCGGCAATTGGGAACCGATTGATCGATATCCCGGTAACGGGACAAATGGCGAGTCCGGTGACGTCGTCTTCACACTGCCGCCCGATGCATTTCACAGTGATTTCCGGATACGTTTTGTTCAGGAATCAGGCAATAGTGGTAACTTCGATTTCTGGCACATTGATGATGTTGTCATTGACGGCAGCTCCTCCCCATTGACTTGCGCAGGCGATACCTTTGGTACTGGCACTCTGTCGCCGGATGACTGGATCACCAATGTTTCCAGCGGCAGCTTTACACCCGGTGTTGTCAACGGTCGTCTCCGTATGACAGAGGCCTCCGGGAACCAGGCGACAGCCGCAACGTTCCAGAATCTGATTCCGGGAGCGGACAACTATGTGAGACTTGAGTTCGACTATTTTGCGTACGGCGGCAATGGTGCTGATGGTCTGACGATTGTGCTGTCGGATGCCTCTGTTACCCCTCAGCCCGGGAGCTTCGGGGGCTCGCTTGGATACGCCCAGCGCAACAATGGCGATCCCGGTTTCGCGGGCGGTTGGCTCGGGATTGGTCTGGACGAATTCGGAAACTTTTCCAACGCCACTGAAGGGCGCGTGGGTGGTATCGGTTTTGTTCGGGACGCAGTCGCAATCCGTGGTGCCGCCCAGAGTAATTACCAATACCTCGGAGGGACCGGCTCCCTGAACCCGGGGATTGACCAGCCCGGTAATAATCCGACACCTCACCGCTATCGGATTATTGTTGACTCGAGAGGCGGTGTTGGTCCGATTGTCTCCGTCGAGAGGGATGTTTCAGGAACAGGCAACAACTTTCAACAGCTTGTTCAACTGGACCTGAGCAGTTTTCCGAATCAACCGGTGACCCCTCAGAATTTCTATCTTTCGTTGACTGGCTCAACGGGTGGTTCCACCAATATCCATGAGCTCGACAATTTGCAGCTTTGTGCAGAAAAGCTGAATCCCGTCGGGAAGTTGGTTGATCACTTCGAGTTTGTGCATGATGGCACAGCACTGACCTGTCAGCCGGAAACAGTAACGGTCAGGGCCTGTGAAAATGCCGATTGCAGCGTGCTTTTCACGGACCCGGTGGACGTGACATTAAGCCCTTCGGGATGGGTTGGTGGTGACAGCTTCGCATTCAGTGGCGGCCAGGCTACCCGCCAACTGCAGATCACGACGGCGGGAACGGCGAGCCTGGCCATTGCATCCTCAAATCCTTCAACGAAGGCCTTTACCCAGACTCTCTGTGATAATGGAGGCGGCAGCGTTTCCGCCGCCGCTTGCGATCTACCTTTCCTTGATGCGGGTCTGGCCTTTGATATACCAGACCTGATTTCTCACCAACCAGCGACCTCAATCCAGATAAGCGCCGTGCGCCGGGATAACCAGACTGGCGCCTGCGTTCCGGCGTTTGAAAATGTGCAGCGGGAGGTGAATTTCTGGTCGACCTATGTTGATCCGGGACCGACCGGTCGTCCCGAGAGTCGTCCGGTGTTCGTTGAAAATACGGCGGTTGGATCCGGCCAGTCGAACGCCACGCCGATCAGCCTTCAGTTCGGTGCTGGCGGTATTGCAGAGGTGGATGTTCTCTACCCCGATGCAGGCCTGATAAATCTCGACGCCGTCTATCTCGGTTCAGCAGCAACCAACGATGACGGTTTGCAAATGCCGGGAGCAGACAGCTTTGTCAGTGTTCCAGCCGGCTTCTGTGTTACATCGGCGGGTGATTGTCCGGCCGGAGACTCGACCTGTCCTGCATTCAGGAAAGCCGGACAGTCGTTTGATCTCTCGATTACCGCTGTAGGCTGGGAGCAGGGTGGTGATGGTGACCTGTGCCAGGGTAATCCGGTCACGCCGAACTTCCGATTACTGGATATTCCGTTGTCCACTACGCTGGTTCAACCTGCTGGCGGGGCATCCGGTTCCGTATCGCCGGTCAGCTATTCCCATACGAGGTCCTCATCGGCAGAAGAAATTGTGGGAACAGAGGTCTCGGAGGTCGGTGTCTTCCGTTTTGAGGCTTCTCCCGTGCCGGGAAGCTATCTGGGGCGAGATGTCCCCGGTGGGAGTAGTCTGCCGATCGGACGCTTTTATCCTGATCGTTTTCGCGTATCCGTCGACCCCGGCGAGTTTGAAGCGCAGTGCTCGACAGGCTCTCCTTTTGTTTACACCGGAGAGACCTTTGACTGGCTGGTCACGCCGTCGTTGACCATTGAGCCGCTTTCTGTGCAGGGAACTCGCACCCTGAACTACACATTCACTGGCTTCCAGAAGCTTGTGGCATCTGATATCAACCGCTTGTATCCAACCTCCGACACTGCAGCCGTCGACAGGGCTGGCGCTTTTATGGCGCTCTCTCCAACCGAGTTTGGCGGCAGCCTCACAGCTCCGGTGTCTTCTCTGGGCTCCGGATTGATGCGTTATGATTTCTCTGCGTCTGACAGCTTCGCGTATAACAAAACCACTGATGCCCAGATTGCGCCATTCGTTCCCCAGCTTGAATTTTCTGTGACCAGCCTGGTTGACTCTGATGGTGTCGCGGCCGCCGCTGCTCCCTACCCGTTCACACCGGTGGCCGCGTTCGATATCCGGTTTGGCCGGTTCGCTCTGGAAAATGTCTACGGTCCTGAAAACATTGGATCGCTGGCAATGCCGTTCAGACTTGAATACTGGGACGGATCCCGTTTCATGACCCACGTGGACGATAGCTGCACAACCTGGAATACAGCTGATTTGACCAATTCGGCAAACCATCATTCGCTCAGTGCCAGTGCGCCTTCAAGCGGCCCCTTCTCCATGGGTGAGGCTGCGCCGCTGGAACTTGTGCCAAACGGAACCCGTGGAACCGATTCGTTGCTCTGGAATGTCGACGCCTGGTTGGAGTTTGATTGGAATGATGATGGCACTCTCGAAGATCCGGTTGGGCTGGCAACCTTCGGCGTCTATCGGGGCCACGACAGAGTGATCTACTGGCAGGAACGATAAAAAAGGGCAGGACCTGAGTCCTGCCCCAAAACATCAACGAACCCCGGCGGTTCGCCAATCGTCAGTCGTCTTCGTGCTCCGGATGATCCATCCCCAGTTCGTTGATCTTCCGGGTCAGCGTATTCCGCCCCCAACCCAGCAGAATCGAGGCATCACGGCGGCGGCCGCCGGTGTGCTTCAGGGCTGTCTCGATCATGATTTTCTCGAACTCCGGCACGGCCGTATCAAGAATGCCTTTCTTGCCCCGCTTGAGTTCCTGTTCGGCCCAGTTTTTAAGACCCTCCTGCCAGGTCGTTCCCGTGGTCGGAGTCTCCGCTTGGTGCAGCAGTTCCGGCGGCAGATCATCAATGTGGATCTCCCGGCCACTGGCCATTACGGTCAGCCAGCGGCAGGTGTTCTCCAACTGGCGGACGTTGCCCGGCCAGGGCAGGGTAGTAAGGTATTCTTCGGCCTCTTCTCGGAGGATCTTCGGCTCTACGGCCAGCTCTTTTGCGGCCCGTTTCAGGAAGTGCTGCATCAGGCGGGGGATGTCTTCCCGGCGCTCGGCCAGCTTGGGCAGGTGCACGCGAATAACGTTCAGGCGGTGGAAGAGGTCTTCCCGGAAGGTGCCCGCCTGCACCAGTTTTTCCAGATCCTGGTGTGTTGCGGCGATGATGCGTACGTCCACCTTGATAGGCGTCGTGCCACCCACCCGGTAGAACTCGCCATCGGCCAGAACCCGCAAAAGGCGGGTTTGGGTGTCGGCGGGCATATCACCGATTTCATCGAGGAACAGGGTGCCGCCGTTGGCCTGCTCGAAGCGGCCCTGGCGGGCGGCGCCTGCGCCGGTAAAGGCGCCTTTTTCGTGGCCAAACAGTTCGGATTCAATCAGGTCCTTTGGAATAGCAGCCATGTTCAGGGCAATGAATGGGTGGTTTGCCCTGGGGCTATGGTTGTGCAGTGCCTGGGCCACCAACTCCTTGCCCGTGCCGCTCTCGCCATTGATCAGAACGGTGATGTTGGAGTGGGAAAGCCGGCCAATTGCCCGGAAAACTTCCTGCATGGCTGGCGCTTCACCGATAATTTCGGCGTTACGCTGGGCCATTTCGGCCTGAGGCTCAGCACTGGCACGTTTTTCATGGCTGTGGGCAATGGCCCGTTTCACGAGCGCTACCGCATCATCCACATCGAACGGCTTGGGAAGGTACTCGAACGCGCCGGTCTGGTAGCTGGTCACCGCGCTTTCCAGATCCGAGTGTGCGGTCATGATGATCACGGGCACGTCCGGGTGAACGTCCACAATCTGGGAAAGCAGGGTGATGCCGTCGACCCCCGGCATCCGGATATCGCTTACGATGGCATCCGGCTGTTCGTGTTCCAGCCGCATCATGATGCTTTCACCACTGTCAAAAACTCGGGGCTGCATACCGGCCTGGTTAAGGGCGCGCTCCAGCACCCAGCGAATACTACGGTCGTCGTCTATGATCCAGACGTTTGCCGGTTGGCTCATGGGGTGTCCTCCAGAGGCAGGAAGATGATGAAGTCGGTTCGGCCTGGTTCGCTCTCGCATTCAACCAGTCCATGGTGTTGGCCGATGATGCTTTGGGTAATGGAGAGGCCCAGGCCGGTGCCGCTGGCACGGCCACTGATCATCGGATAGAAAATATTCTGTAGAAGCTCCGGCGGTATGCCGGGGCCGTTGTCGATAACGTCGACCCGGCACACCAGCCGATGGCGTCGGTTGCCAATGGTGAACTGACGCAGGGTGCGGGTGCGGAAGGTGATCGTAGGCGGTTCCTCGGAACTGTGGCCCGCCTGGTTTTCGAAGGCCGCTTCCATGGCGTTTCTTGCGATATTCAGGAACGCCTGGATCAGTTGCTCCTTGTCGCCCTTGAACTCTGGAATGCTGGGGTCGTAATCCCGTTCGAAATTCAGTCGTCCTTTGCTTTCTGCCTCAAGCAGGGTGCCCACTCGTTCGAGGATTTCATGAATGTTGGTCGGGGCCAGCTTCAGAGCCTTGTTCGGGCCCAGCATCCGGTCAACCAGGCTTCTGAGGCGGTCCGCCTCGTCAATGATGACCCGAGTGTATTCCCGCTGGTCTTCACTATTGAGTTCCCGGTCAAGAAGCTGCGCCGCACCCCTTATGCCCCCAAGGGGGTTCTTGATCTCGTGGGCCATGCCCCGGACCAGAATGCGGGTGGTCTCCTGCTGGGAAATGATGTCTTCCTCGCGGCTGATCCGCATCAGCCTGTCTCTCGGCTGGATCTCGATCAGGAGTTCTGTCGGCTCCAGGCTTATAGGCGTTACCGAATAATCAACCGTAAGTCGGGAGCCGCTTGTGAGAAGAAACTCGGCCTCTCTTCGGGTGTAGGACTGTCCGTTCCGGACGGCGGCAAACAGGGTTTTCAGTGCGTCTTCGGACTCCACCAGAATGTCCTGGAAGGGCTGGCCCTGGCTACGGGTCATGCTGGTTTCGAACAGGCTTTCGGCGGCCGGGTTGAGATACCGGATAGTCAGGCTATCTTCGAGTACCAGGACAGCCGTAGTCAGGCTGTCGAGAATGCTCTTGTATCCGTTTTGCTGGGCCGAAGGCAGTGCCATGCGTGAATCCCGTTGGTTCGACATAGTGTGACCTCCGGAGTTTTGCAAAAAGCGAACCACTTTGAGCCAGGTTCATGAATGAGTGGGCAAAGTGCGGGCAGACGGGCGTATTGGCGCTGAAAAGTGCCGTAAGCTGGTGCAAATGGCAAGAAAGCCTCTGATCAGTCCGGAAAATACGCCCCGTTGCTGATCAGAGTATGGCTTTTTCCTGGTGCGAGCGCACCAAAATAGTGCGGTCTATTTGATTGACTTGGCTAGTTCAGAGCGGAAGGGCGGTGAACCGTGAAGGTAATCGGTGAACCGGTTTTTACCTGAACCCCGTTTTCGTCCACGATATGCACTCGGGCTTCGTGGGTTCCACGGAAGACGTTATTGACGGTGATTGAGCCGGATGTGCTCTGCCCCACGGGCTGTCCGTCCAGCGTCACTTCGTATTTGTGGCCGGGCTGGAGGCCAGGTGTGCTGCGCACCTCGAACTGGACATCTCCGCTGCCACTGTGAAACGCCTGGTTGTTATCCGGATAGGCGAAAGAGACGCTGTCGTAAGCGGCGCCTTCTCGCTGCACTTCTTCGCGCAGCTTTTCGGTTTCCTGCACAACTTCTGGCTTGGGCAATGTGATGGTCGTGACCGGCTTGACCTGTACCGCTTCTGCGCCCTCACTGGGCTCGTCAGAATAGGTGACGTTGCCGTAGGCATCGACATTGCGGTAAACCTCAGCAGAGGCCGGAACCGCCAGAAAAAACAGAAGGCCGGTAACCAATCCAGACTTTGGATTCATAAGCTCACCTGTTATTGGGTTTCCTCGATTATCGGCGGCGCCCAGGGTCTTTTCAACGCCTGTAGCCCCGGATGTTGGTTACATATCGTTAAGGGCTGCAGGCACTGTGCTTTTGCTCACAAAAAAGCCCCGCACGAGGGCGGGGCTTGTCTGCTTGTCCTCTAGAGAGAGGTTTTAGCAGGAGTAGTACAGATCGAACTCGATCGGGTGAGTGGTCATGTTCAGTTTCTCGACTTCACCGCGCTTCAGATCCACATAGCCCGCGATCATGTCTTCAGTGAAGACGCCGCCGCGAGTCAGGAACTCGTGATCCGCTTCCAGGCAATCCAGGGCTTCGGACAGGGTTTCAGCTACTGTCGGAATGCTCAGGGCTTCTTCCTTCGGCAGGTCGTACAGATCCTTGTCCATGGCATCGCCCGGGTGGATCTTGTTCTGGATGCCGTCCAGGCCGGCCATCATCAGTGCTGCGAAGGCCAGGTACGGGTTGGCAGACGGGTCAGGGAAGCGAACTTCTATACGACGCGCCTTCGGACTGTTCACGTACGGGATACGGATAGAAGCAGAACGGTTACGGGCAGAGTAGGCCAGCATAACCGGCGCTTCGAAGCCCGGAACCAGACGCTTGTAAGAGTTGGTTGAGCTGTTGGTGAAGGCGTTGATGGCCTTGGCGTGCTTGATAACACCACCAATGTAGTACAGAGCGGCTTCGCTCAGGCCAGCGTAGCTGTCACCGGCAAACAGGTTCTTGCCGTCTTTGCTCAGGGACATGTGAACATGCATGCCGGAACCGTTGTCACCGACAACCGGCTTGGGCATGAAGGTCGCAGTCTTGCCATAGGCATGAGCGACGTTGTGGACGCAGTACTTCAGGATCTGAACTTCGTCAGCCTTCTTGGTGAGCGTGTTGGCGCCAACACCGATTTCACACTGGCCGGCGGTGCCCACTTCGTGGTGGTGTACTTCGATTTCCAGACCCATGGATTCCATGGCTGCACACATGGCGCCACGCAGGTCGTGAAGGCTGTCCACCGGCGGAACCGGGAAGTAGCCGCCTTTAACGCCCGGGCGGTGGCCGATGTTGTTGCGATCGAAATCTTCGCCGGAAACCCAGGCAGCTTCCTCAGAGTGGATGTGGTACATCGCGCCCTGCATGTCCACATTCCATTTAACAGAATCAAACACGAAGAATTCCGGCTCCGGACCAAACAGCGCGCCATCGGCGATGCCGGTGGACTTGAGGTATTCCTCTGCGCGACGGGCAACGGAGCGCGGGTCACGCTCATAACCCTGCATGGTAGAAGGTTCTACGATGTTGCAGGTGATGTTTACTGTGGTCTCTTCGGTGAACGGATCGAGTACAGAAGTCTCGTCGTCCGGCATCAGGATCATGTCGGATTCGTTGATGCCTTTCCAGCCCGCAATGGAGGAGCCGTCAAACATCTTGCCGTCTGCGAAAAAGTCTTCATCTACTTCGGTGGCAGGCAGTGTAACGTGCTGCTCTTTACCGCGGCTGTCAGTGAAGCGCAGGTCAACCCATTTGACTTCGTGTTCTTTGATCAAATCAACTGTCTTGGACATTGTGCATGCTCCGTAAGTTATACCGCACAGGCGGCTGTATTCATGTTCGTGGTGCCGGATCGCCCGGGTTAGCGGGTTCCGATCTGTTTCTCAGGTTCGCGCAGCTTAGCAAATGCCGTTGCGTCTTACCTGTAAATTTCGGCTGATTTCGATAAAGCAAGGCGCTTGCCAATTTTTAGGGCATGCTCCAGAACGGCGCAACTGCAAGGGTTTGGGGCATGTTTATGAGAAATCACTAGCTCTGGGGTGATCTCTTGCACTCAATTGGTGCACTGCATTGGTGCGTTTATCGGCTTTTCGCCCTAAATGGGTGCGGTTGCTTCCTAAAAAAGAATAGGCGTTTTTCTTCATATTAACGACACAGACTTTTCGCTATACTGCGCGCCGCTTCATTTTTTACCCTGCCATTTTCGGATCCCGGATCGGAAATCGCCATGCAGGGTGCCGGGCAGTCAGCTCCGGTGAATGAGTTCATTTTACGGATTTGAGACGGCATGTGCTGGGATTCCCCCTGCGAACGACCTTCTCAGGTCATTGAGTGCATGCCGCAGGAATATTTTTGTGATTGAAAAACTTCGTAATATCGCCATTATCGCCCACGTTGACCATGGTAAAACCACGCTTGTCGACCAGCTTTTGCGCCAGTCAGGCACTTTGGAGCGCAAAGAGCTCGATAGCGAGCGGGTCATGGATTCCAATGACCAGGAAAAAGAGCGGGGCATCACCATCCTGGCGAAGAACACCGCTTTGAAGTGGAATGGCTACGACATCAATATTGTAGACACACCGGGCCACGCTGATTTTGGTGGTGAGGTTGAGCGGGTCATGAGCATGGTGGACTGCGTGCTGCTGGTGGTTGATTCCATCGACGGCCCCATGCCCCAGACCCGTTTCGTTACCCAGAAGGCTTTTGCCGCGGGTCTGCGTCCGATCGTGGTGGTTAACAAGATCGACCGTCCCGGCGCCCGTCCGGACTGGGTTGTGGATCAGGTGTTTGACCTTTTTGATAACCTGGGCGCCACCGACGAGCAGCTGGACTTCCCGATTGTCTACGCCAGCGCCCTGAACGGCATTGCCGGAATGGATCACGAAAAGCTGGATGACAACATGGATGCCGTATTCCAGGCGATTGTTGATCATGTGCCGGCACCGAATGTTGATCCGGACGGCCCGTTCCAGATGCAGATTTCCCAGCTGGACTACAACAGCTTCCTCGGTGTGATCGGTATCGGCCGCATTATGAGGGGCAAGATCAAGACCAATTCGCCGGTAACCGCGATCGGCGCCAACGGCAAAAAGCGCAACGGCCGCATCCTCAAGATCATGGGGCATTCCGGTCTGCAGCGTGTTGAGGTTGATCAAGCCCAGGCTGGCGACATTGTATGCGTCAGCGGTATGGATGAGCTGTTCATTTCCGACACCCTTTGCGATCAGGCCAATGTTGAAGCGCTGCCGGCACTGACGGTGGATGAGCCGACTGTATCCATGACCTTCCAGGTCAACGATTCCCCCTTTGCGGGCAAGGAAGGCAAGTACGTTACCAGCCGGAACATCAAAGAGCGCCTGGAAAAAGAGCTGCTGCACAACGTTGCGCTGCGCGTCGAAGAGGGTGACTCCGCGGACAAGTTCAAGGTGTCCGGTCGTGGCGAATTGCACCTGTCAGTTCTGATCGAGAACATGCGCCGTGAGAACTTTGAGCTGGCCGTTGGCCGCCCGGAAGTGGTTATCAAGGAAGTGGATGGCGTAAAGCAGGAGCCGTACGAGAACGTCATCGTTGATATCGAGGAGCAGCACCAGGGTGCCGTCATGGAGCAAATGGGGCTGCGCAAGGGCGATCTGACCAACATGGTGCCGGATGGCAAGGGCCGGATGCGTCTGGACTACACCATTCCGGCACGTGGTTTGATTGGTTTCCGGAACACCTTCCTGACCATGACCTCAGGCACTGGAATCCTGACTTCGACCTTCAGCCACTACGGCCCGATCAAGGTTGGTGATGTAACCAGCCGCCAGAACGGTGTCATCGTGTCCATGGCTACGGGTACCGCGCTGACCTACTCGCTGGAAACCCTGCAGAGCCGCGGCAAGCTGTTCCTGGATCCGGGGCAGGAGATCTATGAAGGGCAGTTGTGTGGTATCCACAGCCGGGACAACGACCTGGTGGTTAACCCCACCAAGGCCAAAAAGCTCGACAACATGCGTGCCTCCGGCAAGGATGAAGTCATCGGCCTGGTACCGCCCATCAAGTTCACCCTTGAGCAGGCGCTAGAGTTCATTGACGATGATGAGTTGGTAGAAGTGACGCCGAAGTCGATCCGACTGCGGAAAAAGCTTCTGACCGAGAACGAGCGCAAGCGCGCCAGCAAGAAGTAACCTGCTGACTCTTTTGGAGTCTGATCAGAAAAGGGCCGGATGAATGATTCATCTGGCCCTTTTTTTATAGGCTTAAGCTAAACTCCGGGTAAATCCCCTGAACGGAGCGTTCCATGCTCACCCTGTATCCGGAAATCAAACCCAACGCCCAGCACCGTATTGCCGTTGATCCGCCCCACGAACTCTACATTGAGGAAAGCGGGAACCCTGACGGAATACCGGTTCTTGTCGTTCATGGTGGCCCGGGTGGTGGGTGCGAGGATTATCACCGGCGTTTTTTCGATGCTGAAAGATTCCGGATTATCCTCATGGATCAGCGGGGTGCCGGTCGGTCCACTCCGCTGGCAGAGCTTGAGGGCAACAGCACGGACAAGCTGGTTGAGGATATGGAGGCGGTACGTTCGTTCCTGGGTATCGACAAGTGGCTTCTGTTCGGTGGCAGTTGGGGATCGACCCTGAGTCTGGTTTATGCCCAGGCGCACCCGAATCGAGTCTCGGGGCTGGTTCTGCGTGGCATATTTCTCTGTCGTCCCCGTGATATTCAGTGGTTCTACCAGGAGGGTGCCAGCCGCGTTTTCCCGGATTACTGGTCTGATTTCGAGGCGCAAATTCCGGAAGCCGAGCGGGATAATATGGTGGCAGCCTATTACCGAAAATTGACCAGTACCAACGAGCTGGAACAAATCCAGGCGGCCAAGGCCTGGTCGGTCTGGGAGGGGCGATGCGCAACCCTGCATCCGAACCCCAGGGTGGTTGAGCACTTTGGCCATCCTCACGTTGCCATCGCGCTGGCCCGCATCGAATGCCACTATTTCATGAACTCCGCCTTTCTTGAGCCAGACCAGATCATTCGCGATGCCCATCGCCTGGCGGACATTCCTGGAGTTATTGTTCACGGACGGTACGATATGGTTTGCCCGCTGGACAATGCTCTGGCGCTCAGCAAGGCCTGGCCGGAGGCGGAATTCCAGATCATTCGCGATGCGGGCCACTCCGCGTCGGAGCCTGCCATAATCGATGCCCTCATCCGTGGTGTTGAGTCCGTTGTCGCCAAAACTGAGAAAAGTGCTGGCTGAATTGCGTTTTCGGGGTTGCGGCCGGTAACCGCCATGGATACACTCTTGCCCGATCTTAATTTTTGCCTGTTCAATCGTCCTCAAGGCAGTTGATGAAAGGATTGATCCAGCGAGTTTCGCAAGCCAGTGTTACCGTGGACGGTGAGCAGATAGCCTCGATCGACACAGGCCTTCTGCTGTTGCTGGGTGTCGAAAAAGGAGATAGCGAGCGCGAGGCAAGGGAACTTTGCCGAAAAATCCTCACTTACCGAGTGTTTCCCGATGACGCAGGGCGGATGAACCGCAGCCTGCTGGATATCGGTGGTTCCCTTCTTGTTGTTCCACAGTTTACTTTGGCGGCTGATACGTCATCTGGAACCAGGCCCGGTTTCTCCCTTGCAGCGGGCCCGGATGTCGCCAACCGGCTCTACGAATTGTTTGTGGCAGACGCAAGAACCCATTTGGGTTCGAACAAGGTGTGTGAAGGACGGTTTGGCGCGGATATGAAGGTTGGGTTGACGAATGACGGGCCTGTCACCTTCATGCTTGAGATCAAACAAAGGCGCGTATAGGTAGTTGCACTAGTATTGTGCGCGGCCCGTCATGCTGGACTGCAATGGTGCGAAAATGCCATGAGAGACGTTGGTTTTGTGCAGCTTGTTGGGGCTAAGGTGCTGTTAATAAAAGGTTAATGATAATCTGGCCTCGGATTTGAAATGGAACTGTAACGCAGCTCACGAGCGCTAAATTGCATAAATAATTGCGTTTCTGGTGCCAAAAGAGCTAAAAATGCAGCGCAGTTAATTTGCAAAATGAGAATGATTGTATTAAAACAGTTTCATCATCCAGAGCTTTAAGAAAGCTCGATAAGTGATTGAGCTGTATAGATCTGGATTCTTTCAGATTTATTCGAAAAAGAAGAAAAGTTGCTTCTTTGTCATAAAACTGACATAGGGGTGATGCAGAATCGGCCTCATCCAGCCTGACTGGTGAAGCCTTACAAAATCGGGATAAGAACCCGTCGCTAAAACCTGAGTTAACTCAAAAAGGAAGACGCAACATGAAAAAAACGCTCCTCGCATCTGCTATCGCAGTCGCAACCTTCTCTGGCTCCGCGCTGGCCCAGGAAACCATGTCTGCTTCCGAGCTGGCAGCCAAGATGGATTCCATGCCTACCGTTTACGGTAACATCCAGTACGTCCTGTATCATGACAGCGTAAAAGGCGGCGAGTCTGTTGTTGAGCACGCTGACAACGGTTCTACCATCGGCGTTAAGCACGACCACGAGATTGCTTCTGGCATCACTGGTTTCTTCAAGCTTGAGCTCGAAGGCCTGGCGGCGGACGACAAGGATCGCGAGAGCGGTCTGGAAGACGTCGATGAAGCTTACATCGGTATCAAGGGTGACAGCTTCGGCCAGATCTGGGTTGGTTCTGACGACTCTACCTATGAGCGCGCCGTAGACGAAATCTCCCAGTACTACGAAGTCGCTACCCTGAACATCGGCGCTGACTACACCACTGGCGAAGGCGACATGATTCAGTACAGCAGCCCGAGCTTCGGTGGCCTGACCCTGATGGGCGCTGTTCAGATCAACGGCGACGGCGACGACCAGACACTGTCTGACAAAGGCGGCAAGAAGTCCTACCCGTACCAGCTGGCAGCTGTCTATGAAATGGACGCTCTGGAACTGGCCTTCGCTATGGACTCCAACGACGGTGGCGGTTCTGCCAGCAACGAAAACACCTACGGTCTGCGTGCCAGCTACGACATGGGTGATCTGCGTGTAACTGGTGAGTACCACACCACCAAGGACGCTTCTGACACCTACGGCGTAATCGGTTACTACACCATGGGTGCCAATCAGTTCGCTCTCTCCTACGAGATGAACGTTGCTGATGACGCTACCGACACCGAAACCTCCACAGTAACCTTCCAGGCTCTGCACAACCTGTCTGACCACATGTATGTGTACTTCGAAGGCTACCTGGGCGGCGGTGACGACGGCGTATACGGCGTTGCTGATGAGAGCGAGCGTTCTATCGCTTCCGTTGGTGGTGTTTACTACTTCTGATCAGCCAACCGGCTAATCCTGTAGTACTGTAGTATGAAAACCGGCGACCTCAGGGTCGCCGGTTTTTGCGTTTCTGCGAACTGAAAAATAAGGCATTGGTATGGCAACCGAACTGGAAATCAAACTCAGTGTTTCTGAAGCCGCGCAGGCGCAGGCTTTGGAGTGGCTTTCCTCCCGTCCTGAGGTGCGAGTCGGAAAAAACAAATCGCTTATCAATCGCTATTTCGACACGCCCAATGCCGATCTGAATCGGGCCAAAGCCGCGCTGAGGGTTCGTAAAGCGGGCGATGACTATATCCAGACCCTGAAAACCCGGGGTGAGTTCGTTGATGGCGCTCACCGGCGCGAAGAGTGGGAGTGGCCGGTATTCGGTCCTGAACTGGATCTGTCTTTACTCGAAGGAACACCGCTGAATTCCGAACTGGATCTCCGCAGTCTCGAGGTGGTGTTTGAAACCAACTTTCAGCGTCAGGTGCTCTGGCTCGAAGAAGGGCAAAGTGTAATAGAGATCGCCGTCGACTCGGGCATTGTGGCGGGCAAAGATGCCAGATGGCCACTGCACGAAGTGGAATTTGAACTCAAAAGCGGGGAAGGCGGAAAACTGGTGGCCTGGGCGCTCGAACTGGCCCGAGAAGTGCCGGTCTTCCTGAATCTCGTCAGTAAGGCTGAGCAGGGTTATTTAATTGCGGGCCTGTATTGCCCGGAGATTGTCCGCAAGAGTGAGCCAATTACAGTGACTGAATTTCTTCAGGCGTTGGGCGCCTGCTGGCTGCTCGACAAGCCGTTTTCTTCGGACCAACTGGATCTCACGCAGGTGCAGAGGGCCGCTGTTACCGCAGGGTGTGGCGAACTTTATGAGTGTGTAATTGCTGAGTTGGCCAAGGGCGCCGCTGTTCGTGAATTTTCCGAAGGTTCCACTCAGCTGGGTGTTCTTCAGTTGCAGCTTGCCGCTGCAGGGCAGTAACTGTTTGATTGTGTAGCCTGGTGCTTTTCAACCGGGCGTGTTGTTTTTTTCGGGCTCTGCTTCGCCGGTTTCCTGTGCGGCGGAATGGGCGCGCCACTGTTTCAGGAATACCCGGTATCTCTCCAAAGCCTCCTCCACTACCGACACTTCCGGCGTTTCTGCAGATTTTACCAGCACAATGAGCCCCTTACCTTCAATTTCCTCGTTGGTCGGCGGATGGCAGATGACCTCATTGTCGTCGTCAATATAAGCAAGTGCAGTCCCTATGCCATGTCGTACCAGGGCGCTGACAATATCCGCCCAGTTCAGGTCGTCCAGCTTCAGGTCGTACCGGTGGGGATGGTCATGTTCGTAATTGAACAAATCTTCCAGAACCTTCTCCGAGCCGGGCGCTACTACCGAGCGGACCATAATTTCGGGATAGGTTCGAACCGGACGGATGATGGTTCTCACACCGAGTGCCTTGAATCGTCCCCGGTTTTGATCGTTAACACATTCGACAATTGTGTGATTGCCGAGATTCAGTTCCGTTAACCGATGGGCGATGTCAAAAGTCAGGCTATCGGAATAGGGATCGGCCTCGTCGGCCGCGAGCACGATGATATGCCTCGCACTACCGGCGTGAACTGCTTTCAAGGCTTCCGGGTCAAAGCCTGCACCGTGATAGTGCACAACACCAATATCGGAGAGTTCTGTGGGCAGTCCCATTGGAAACTGGCGAGTCAGAATCATGATGGGAATGGTCTCATAGCCCGGAATCGCCCGAATCTGGGAAGCAAACCTCATGAAGTACTGGTCGCCGCCATGCTGGGGTGTGTTAATGATGATGATGTGGTCATTCATTTTATAAATCCACCTTCCTGACAAAATGCGTTCCCGGCGGTAGAACCGGTACTCGATATAGTCGCTGACGATCAGGGTCAGCAAGGTAATTGAAGTGATAAACATCAGCACAATGGTGCTGAACCGACCGATCATGGTCTGGGGCGCATAATCGCCGTAGCCAACGGTCACCAGTGTGGTCATGGTCAACCAGGCGGCCTCAAATAGTGAGAGGTCCTCGACCGCCCAGATGATCAGAACCTGTACCGAGAGCAGCACGCCCAGTATCGCGAACAGGCGCTTCATCCGGCTCCGAATCAGTCCCCCCATGGGCAGGTGGGTTTCCTGATGCTCCGGATTCAGTGGGCGGCGGTTTCGTTGCATCCGTGTCGGCGGCCTGTTCAGTTGCGGGGAAGTTCGTTATACAGTACCGGAAATATAACAGAGAGACAGGGGTTTGCATTATGTCCGAGCCGTGGCACAGCCTACCGAAACCGCTGGCGGATGATGTCGCCGGAAGTTGGGGATCGGTGTTTCCGGACGGAGTTCCGGCCTGGTTAACCTCATCGGAGGATATGAATGACGCCGTGGTGGCCACTGCAATCTCCCGAAGCCTGTTCCTGCGCCAGACTCTGGAGCGCCATCCCGGGCAGATTCAAGCCCTGACAGCCTCCCTTTCACTGACGGAACCCACCACCCCTGAATACCTTCAAAAGCGTTGGCAGGACTATCTTTCCGAGGTCGATAGCGAGTCGGCACTGCATTCGGCTCTCAGGCAATTCCGCATGGAGTCTCAGTTCCGGATTATTTGGCGGGATTTGATGCGGTGGGCCGACCTGGCCGAAACCATGGCAGCGACCAGCGCGTTTGCCGATATCTGTATTGATGGAGCGCTCAGCTGGTTGTACCGGGATGCTTGCGAGCAGTATGGCACGCCTCGCGGTGCTGATCCGGTTACCGGTCAGGAAGCAGACCAGAAAATGGTGGTTCTGGGCATGGGCAAGCTCGGTGGTCGGGAGTTGAATGTGTCCTCGGATATCGACCTGATCTTCGCCTTTCCGAGCAAAGGGGAAACCGTTGGCGGTCGGCGCTCGCTCGATAATCAGCAGTTTTTCGTCCGCCTGGGGCAGCGTCTGATTCAGGCTCTGGACCAGATAACGGCGGACGGTTTCGTGTTCCGGGTTGACATGCGCCTCAGGCCTTACGGCCAGAGTGGTGCACTCGCGCTAAGTTTTGCCGCTCTGGAAACCTATTACCAGGATCAGGGGCGTGACTGGGAGCGCTATGCCATGGTCAAGGCTCGAGTGGTGGCCGGCGACCAGAGAGCCGGTGAGGTTCTGATGGAGAGTCTGCGCCCCTTTGTCTATCGCAAGTACATCGATTTCAGCGCCTTTGAATCCCTGCGCAGTATGAAGGCCATGATTGGTCGGGAGGTGCGCCGCAAGGGGCTCGAAAACAATATTAAGCTGGGCAGCGGTGGTATCCGCGAAATCGAGTTTGTGGTTCAAGCTTTTCAGCTAATTCGAGGTGGTCGGGACCGGGAACTTCAGCAGCGAGAGCTGCTGGTGATTCTCAAAGAATTGGAAGAGCTCGAGCTGTTGCCTTCGTCTGTGGTTGGTGAACTGCGCGACGCCTATGTGTTCCTGCGGAACCTGGAGCATGCGCTTCAGGGCATGGAAGACAAGCAGACTCAACTGCTTCCGGAGGATGAGCTATCCCAGGCGCGGGTCGCCACCATTATGGGTTTTGAGAGCTGGCGGGATTGTGAGGGGTGCCTCAGGGAGCACAGGGAACGCGTGGCCACCCATTTTGCCAATATCATCGCAACCGAGGATGAGGAGGATGAGGGGCAGGCGTCTCTTGATGAGGGTTGGTTTGAGCTTTGGTTGGCTGAAACGGAAGACCGGGCGGCCATCGACTGGCTAAGGTCGCGGGGCTACGAGAACCCTGAGGGCACCCTGGCCGAGTTGGTCGACTTGCGTGATAACCGGACCGTGCAGACGCTTCAGACCCAGGGCCGGAAAAGACTCAATCAGTTCATGCCCATGCTGCTTGAGGCTCTTACCCAGGTCGATAACCCCTCCGAGACTCTGTCGAGGGTGTTGCAGCTGGTAGAGGCCATTTTGCGCCGAACCGCCTA
Source organism: Marinobacter sp. EhC06 (assembly GCF_001650915.1). Taxonomy (GTDB): domain Bacteria; phylum Pseudomonadota; class Gammaproteobacteria; order Pseudomonadales; family Oleiphilaceae; genus Marinobacter. The sequence continues at coordinate 128,575 of NZ_LXYO01000037.1, read as the reverse complement.
CATGGTGTTGTTGCTGGAGAACTCGGGCGCCTGTACCCAACTGGTCCGGTTGTGCAGTGAGAGCCCCTGGATTGCCCGGCAACTGGCAGAAACGCCGCTTCTGTTGGATGAACTTCTGAATGCTGAAAGTTTGTACCACCCACCAGCCAAGGCCGAATTGCAGGATGATCTGCGCCAGCAGATGCTGCGGATTCCGTTTGAGGATCTGGAAGAACAGATGGAATCCCTGCGCCATTTCAAGAAAGCCCACATCCTGCGGGTGGCGGCGTCTGAACTGAAAGGCACGCTGCCGTTGATGAAGGTCAGTGACTACCTGACCTGGATTGCCGAGGTTGTGCTCGACCATGTAGTGGACGTAGCGTTCGCCAACCTGGTCAGCCGTCATGGCTACCCCCGAAGGAAGGATGGCTCTGCCTGTGAGACCGATTTCGCCATCCTTGGCTATGGCAAGCTGGGTGGGATCGAGCTTGGCTATACCTCCGATCTCGATCTGGTGTTTGTGCATCAAGCCGATCCGGAGCTGGCTACCGATGGCGAAAAGCCCATCGATAATGCGGTCTTCTACACCCGGCTGGGGCAGCGGATTGTCCACATTCTCAATACCCAGACGCCGTCAGGGCAACTCTACGAGGTGGATATGCGCCTGCGGCCCTCCGGCAACTCGGGTCTGCTGGTAAGCACATTGCAGGCTTTTGAAAAGTATCAGCGTGAAGATGCCTGGACGTGGGAACATCAGGCGCTGGCCCGTGCCCGGGGCGTTGCAGGATGTAGTGAGACTCTTGAGGCCTTCGAATCGATACGCCATGACATCCTTTGCCAACCCCGTGACCGTGAAAAGCTTCGCAAAGAGGTGGTCGACATGCGGGAGAAAATGCGCGCCAGCCTCGCCACGCCGGAAAGCCGGCAAGCCGAGGTGTTCCATATCAAGCATGATACCGGCGGCATCGTGGATATCGAGTTCATGGTGCAGTACCTGATGTTGGCCTGGTGCGCCGAAAACCCGGAGCTGACCCAGTGGTCTGACAATATTCGCCAGATGGAAGAGTTGGGACGTGCCGGTGTGATGGCTGTGGAAGATGCCGAAAAACTCAGGGAAACCTTCATTGCCCTTCGCTCCACCATTCACCGTCGGGCGCTTCAGAACCTCAATAGCCAGGTGGACGGCGATGCCTTTACCGAGGAGCGTGACTACATCCGCGCCATGTGGAAAAAAGTGATGATTGATGCCTGAGGCAAATTCAATTCCGGCAGATTTTCCTGCTAGAATGCCGGTTCCCCCGAAAAACGCTTTTTTAGGAGCAATGAAGAATGTCGATGGCTGATCGCGATGGCGTTATCTGGCTGGATGGTGAAATGGTTCCCTGGCGGGAAGCCAAGACGCACGTCCTGACTCACACCCTGCACTACGGCCTTGGCTGTTTTGAAGGTGTGCGGGCCTACAATACCGCGAACGGTCCGGCTATTTTCCGCCTGAAAGAGCATACCGATCGATTGTTCCGTTCGGCCCACATTCTGAACATGAAAATGCCGTTCAGTAAGGACGAGCTGAATGAGGCCCAGTGTGCGGCAGTTCGCGAGAACAACCTCGACGAAGCCTATCTCCGCCCGATGGCGTTTCTGGGTTCCGAGGGCATGGGGCTGAGGGCCGATAACCTCAAGGTTCACGTAATGGTTGCGGCCTGGAGCTGGCCCTCCTACATGTCCCCGGAAGCGAAAGAGATGGGTATCAAGGTGCGCACGTCCTCCTATACGCGCCACCACGTCAATATCACCATGTGTAAGGCCAAGGCCAACGGCAACTACATCAACTCGATGCTGGCCCTGAATGAGGCCATTTCCGGCGGGGCCGAGGAAGCGCTGTTGCTCGACAACGAAGGCTACGTTGCCGAGGGGTCAGGCGAGAACATCTTCATTCTGCGCGATGGTGTGCTCCACACGCCGGAGCTCACCTCCTGCCTCGAAGGGATCACCCGCGCCACGATCCTGGATTTTGCCCGCGAGCTGAACATTCCGGTCAAGGAGCGCAGGATCACCCGTGATGAGGTGTATATCGCAGACGAAGCCTTCTTCACAGGGACAGCCGCTGAGGTGCTTCCGATCCGTGAGCTGGATGGCCGTGTAATCGGTGCCGGCAAGCGTGGTCCGGTGACCGAGAAGCTTCAGGGCATGTACTTTGATGCGGTCAAGGGCAGGCTGGCTGAGCACAGCGGCTGGCTGACTCACGTCAAAGGCTGATTCCAGAAAAAGTCGCAAGCCGCCGTTGACTGTTTCAGCCCGGCGGCTTTGTTGTTTAACACACCCTGTTTACTGACGGGACGAGCAAATGGCAGACGTTATCAAGGTACCGGTATCCTTCGGCGAGGTGCTGGACAAAATCACCATTCTCGAAATCAAATCCGAGCGCATCAAGGATGAAGCGAAGGTCAAGAACGTTCGGCTTGAGCTGGATGAGCTGAGTGCCACCTGGGACGAGGCGGTAAAGGACAAGGCTGCTGAAATTGCCGATCTTCGCAAGCAACTGAAGGCGGTAAACGAAGAGTTGTGGGTGATTGAAGACGACATTCGTGATCAGGAGGCCGCCCAGGACTTTGGCCCGAGATTTATTGAGCTGGCCCGCGCTGTGTACGTCACCAACGACAAACGCGCCGCCATCAAGAAAGAGGTCAATCTGGCCCTGGGGTCGCGTTTCGTGGAAGAGAAGTCCTACCAAGACTACACCGCCCGAAAGTGATGTGCAGGTTCAGATGAACGCCTTCATCTCATTTTTCGTTAATTCTGTAGGTCGGATTAGCAAAGCGTAATCCGACAACGCTCTCCAACGGCGCCCAAGTCAGCCCGACTTTGGCGCCGTTGTTGTATCTGGCGCCGGATGAGCCTCAATCCACTGATCCAGCATATCCGTTGCATCCGCCACCGTGATCAGCTCCATCGCCCCTTCGAACTCGGCTTTCGCCCCCCAGCGGGCCTGCTCCACTGTTTTGCCAGTGAATTTCTTCAGGGCCTGGGGATAGCGATTCACACACCACTCCAGTGAATTGTAGGGGCCGGACCGGTGAGGATTGCTCGCCGCAAACAACCCAAGCACATCGGTTCCCACCGCACTGGCGATATGGGCCGGACCGGTATCGGGGGCCACTACCAGATCAGCATGGCTCATCAGCGCTGTCAGTTGTTTCAGGGTGTCCTTGCCGCAGATATTGTGGGCTTTTTCTTTCATTGCGGCTTCGATTGCGGCGCAATACTCGGCCTCGAAGGGGGCCGGACTGCCCACCAGAATCACTTTCATTCCGTGTTTCTGTACGGCATGATCTGCCAGCTTGGCATAGCGGTCTGAGGGCCAGTTACGCAGGGTATGGCTGGCGCAGGGGCTGATTACCAGGTTTCTGCGATCAGTTGCCAGTTGCGCGCTGGCAAACTCATGGTCTGAGCAACTCAAGGGAATCTGCCAGCGCGGTGGGGCGGCTTTGAGTTCCAAAGGCTCCAGGAAACTGGCGAGGCAGTCGCGAACATGCTGTTGGGGCGCGGGTTTGATTCGGCGGTTGATGAACAAACTGTGAAGATCCTTGCTGCGAGCCTTGTCATAGCCAATCCTGACCCGGGCCGGGATGCACGCAGCTGCGAGGTTGGCCCGAAAGGCCACCTGCATATGAAGCAGGGCGTCGAACTTGCGGTCCTGCATCTGTCTGCGAAGCTCGGCGTAGCCTTTGCGGCCGGCCTTTTTGTCGAAAACAATAAATTCAACGCCGGGCAAATCGCCAACGAGCTTTGCTTCGATCTTGCCGATGACCCAGGTGATCTTCACGCCGGGAAGCTGCTCCTGAAGGCTCAGCACGACAGGAATCACGTGGGTCACGTCACCGATGGCGGACAGGCGAAGAATGCAGATGGAGTTCATCAGATATTGATCCAGTTCAGGTTGTGGCCTGGGGCTGTGGAGCTTTGTTTGCAATCATTGGTAAACTGGCCGCCATTCTAACGTACTCGCGCGTGTCCGTCCCGGCATGAGCGGGTAAGGCGTGTCTTCTTTCAATTTCGGTGACCGGGGACCCAGCATGGTGGAGTCTGAAATCTGTATTCGGGAAAGGGCTTCGGCAATGCTGATTCACCCGGATTATCAGGGCAGGGTTACCGAAGACTGGTTCAATGCCGATTCCTGGGGCGATCAGGCCAGGCCGGTAAGCAGCGGGGGCCGCGGCGGCGCCTGGTTTTTGCAGGCCGGAGAGGAGAGATTGGTGCTTCGGGAATATCGCCGGGGTGGGTTGATGGCAAAGTTTGCGCGATACGCCTATGCCTTTACTCGCGAGGCGGATGTGCGATCCTTTGCAGAATTCCGTTTGCTGAACACACTGGTCAGCCAGGGGCTTCCCGTGCCCCGGCCGGTTGCAGCCTGGTACCGGAAACTGTCACCGATTCAGTATCGCGCGGCCATCATCATTGAGCGGTTGGAGAACACGTCACCGCTGGCTGACCTTGTTTCAGAGTTGGACGGTGAGGCCTGGGCTTCCATCGGAGAAACCATTCGTCGATTTCACGACGCCGGCGTCATGCATGCAGACCTGAACTGTTTCAATGTGCTGGTTCGAGGCAAAGAATACTTTCTGATCGATTTCGACAAGAGCAGGTTGATTACAGGCAATGCCCCGGCGCGCTGGAAAGAGGCCAATCTTGATCGCTTCTCGCGATCACTGGTGAAGGTGGCCGGAGAGGACGCCCGGGCGAAGGTCTGGAATTTTTTTATGAACGGATACAACAGGGGAATGGCCACTTGACCCATCCACAACAGGGCGGATCGCTTCCGTCGATACTTTGTCTTACGGATGCCTGTGATCGTCCGGAGACTGAACTCTTTATCGGACTCAGAAAGGCCGGATTCGACGTCGACGTCATGTGTAACCCCAAGGGCAGGAATTATCAGCGTCTGGTCGACGAGGGCATGGTTGCCTGTCCGATGGCCTTGAAGAACCGCTTTGACAAAGAAGGCACTGAAGCCATCCGCCAACAACTGGCGAAGAAAAAGTATGATGTCATTCACGCTTATAATCCCCGAGCGCTGGCCTGCGGGCTGCGCGCTTCCCGGGGCACAGATATCAAGATCGTCGCCTATCGCGGTGTGATCGGTAACATCAGCTTCCTCAATCCGGAGTCCTGGATTACGTTCCTCCACCCACGCGTCAGCAAGATTGTCTGTGTTGCCGATGCCATCAAGAATTACCTCGCGAGCCTTCGGTTCCTGTGGATGCACATCCCTGAAAGAAAACTTCAACGAATCTACAAGGGACATGACCTGGACTGGTATCAATCGCCCAAGGCTGATCTGACCCAGTTTGGCGTTCCTGAAGACGCCTTTGTGGTGTGCTGCACCGGACGCAATAGCCCTCGAAAAGGCTTCGACGACCTTATAGACGCTGTGGATAAGTTGCCAGAGGATGTGAATGCGCATTTGTTGCTGGTCGGGGATGTCATTGAAAACGATGAGATTCAGGCGCTGGCTGCTGCCGCGTCTCACCCCGAACGCATCCACTTCACAGGGTTCCGTACCGATGCGCCGGCCATTGCTGCAGCTAGCGATGTGTTTGTGCTTCCTTCGAAGGAAAGGGAGGGGCTGCCTCGAGCGGTTATCGAGGCTATGGTCTATGGGGTTGCACCGGTGGTGACCAATGTCGGTGGCATGCCAGAGCTAGTGGAAGATGGTGTCAGTGGGGTGGTAGTCCCGCCGGAAAATGCGCCTGAGTTGTCAGCGGCCATCGAGCGGCTGTACCGCGACAGGGAACTGGCGGCCTCCCTTGGGCAAGCTGCGAGGCAACGGATAGCCCGGGATTTTCACACCTCACAGACCGTCAGGGAGACGGGTGAGCTTTACAAAGCACTCACGGGCAGGGCCTGAATGCGGCGGTATCTGTTTTTTGTTAACCAACCCTATTCCTATTCAATCCTGCGCCCTCTTCAGGATGAGATTCGGCGCCGGGGTGACGAGGCGGCCTGGTTCGTTGCAGGATGCTCAACATCGCCACTTCGGCCCGACGAGCGCCGCCTTGGCAGCGTCAAAGAGGTTATGGAATACAACGCCGATGCGACCTTTGTGCCCGGGGACTGGGTGCCTTATTTTTTTCCCGGAATCAAGGTCGAGGTATTTCACGGCATGGCCCGCAACAAGCGTGGCCATAGCAGCGAGGATGAAAGTGATCATTACCGCATTCGTGGATGGTTTGATCTCTACTGTACGCATGCCGTCAAAGACACGGAAAAATTCCGTGAGCTGGCGGCCCAATACCAGCATTTCGGGGTTGCCCATACTGGCTGGCCGAAACTGGATCCGCTGTTATCGCAGCCCGAGAAGGGTAAGAGAAGCCACGCGGAAAACGAGTTGCCAGTTGTATTTTACGCCTCAACGTTCAGCCGATCCGTTACTTCTGCTCCGGATCTGGTGGAGAAAATCGGCGAGCTGTCGAGGAATGGGCGTTGGAAGTTCATTGTAACCCTGCATCCGAAGATGGATCCCGTGGTAGTGGACCAGTATCGCAAGCTGAGCGGCGATAACCTTCGTTTTGTCGAGAGCGATGAAGATCTGCTGCCTCTGCTGCCGCAGGCAGATGTGATGCTGTGCGATACCTCGTCCATCATGTTCGAATTCATGTTTCTGGATCGCCCGGTGGTTACCTTCAGGACCAAAATGCCGGGCCCTTATCTGATCGACGTCCAGGAAGTGGAGGATGTTGAGCCAGCGCTGGAAGAGGCTGTGCAGTATCCCGATACCCTGATGAAGGAAACACGAGCCCTTTGCGACCAGCTACACAGCTTCAGGGATGGTCGGTCGAGCGGACGGGTTCTGGATGCGGTTGAGGATTTCCTGACTAACAAGCGCAGCCAACTCAAACGCAAGCCGATAAACCTGTTGCGCAAAATGAAAGTCAGGCGCCGCTTGCGTAAGGAACTTGCACGCATGGCGCCGGAAAGCTCAGGATAGCTTCTTCGATGATCCGGATCGGGAAACGAATGATTTGAGCAGCGCCGCCATTCCTATCAATGTCTTTGTTGCGAGCACCCCCCTCCAGCTGATCAGCTGCTCCGAGGCTCGCCACCATTATGGCTGCAGCGCCGAAACAACACTTCTCGTCATTGCCCGACCTGATAACCGGGAGACCGAGGGGCAAATGGCCTTCCTGGTCGAAGCCCTGGGGTGGCAGGGCATTGAAACTATCTATCTGAAAAAAAGTTCCTTTTATCTTCGTCTCGGTGCCGTTGCCAATAGACTTTCGCGACGAAAAATTGAAAGGTTGTTTATCGGGAACAAATCCAGCTGGATCCACGAAGTATTTTATCGGGGATTCGATAGCGAGCAGCTGATTTTCGTGGATGACGGCCTGGCGACAGTAACCTACTACCACGCCATTCACGACGAGGGTATCGCCTCCCGGATTTCACCGGCAAAAAAACGGCTTTTGAGAACCATGGGAATCCGGATTCATCGCGTTGTTCCGGAGGTGATCGCTTTCTTCACGTTCTTCCCGTTACAGAGCTCCGAGCTCGTTCAGGTGCAGGTTCATGATTTCCCGGTGTTTCGCAGAACCTTCAAAACATCGGCCCGTGACAGTAGCCAGATGCCCATGGTCGGGTTTCTTGGCCAGCCCTTCGGTGGTGAAGATCGGCTCCAGCAACTGAGACTGCAAATTCAGCACGTGGTGGAACGTCATCCTGAGAGCCGCGTGGTGTACTTTATGCACCGTAAGGAAAGCCGGGAAGAGTTGGAGAAGTTGCTTGCAGAATTTCCGCTCGAGATACGACAGGCCGGTCGTCCGATAGAGGTCGAGGTAGCTCTGTCCGGAGAAACGTATCTGGCTTTCTACAGCTTTGCTTCAACGGCTCTGTTCACTCTGAAAAAGATTTTCCCGGAAATCCGGGTTTTCCAGATTGATGATGCCGCACTTGGTGCGCGGCTACCCTACTATGACGAAATAAGAAGTATGTTCAGGAGCGTCGGCGTGGAAACAACGCTCCTTCGGGGGTCACGACTTTTCGAAGCGGGCCGGTCTGTCCAGAGTCCATAACCCGGCATATTTGTTGAACGTTACCTGCGCATAGGTAACCGCCGTCAGATAACCCACAGCGCCGTCCAGAAAACCGAACCGAATGAAATATACCTGCACAAACGTCATCAGGCCCCGCAAAGTGGGGTAGATCATGGTGCGGGTCTTCTTGCCTTTACGATGCTTCTCCAGAGAACCAAGCCAGGCATACTTCGCGCTCTTCTCCAGCGAGTGGCCAAAATCCCGGTGTGTGTAGTGCGTGAGCCGGCCTCTCAGGGTTTTGATTTTGCGACCGGACGGGATCAGTATGCGTTCGTGAACCAGGGCGTCGGAAAAGCTCACACCTTCCCTGCGGAACAGCCGAAGCGGGGCTCGGCCGCTGCGCCCGAAATCCAGGCGGCTGCCATATATTGTTACCGCCCAGGGGAGCTTGTAGGCGTCTGCATCGGGATCTGCCAGGTGATCATTGATCTCCCTTGCCAGCTCGGGTGTGACGCGCTCATCGGCATCCAGTGACAGTACCCACTCACCGGTCGCTTTCTCAAGTGCGCGCTGTTTCTGGATGCCAAAACCCGGCCAGTCGGTGACTTCAACAACATCGGCCAGCTCTCGGGCCAGCTCGACAGTTCTGTCAGTACTGCCACTATCCAGGACGATGATTTCGTCTGCGACCAGCCTCGCTGACTTCAGGCAGTCGGTAATGTGGTCTTCTTCGTTTTTCGTAATAATGGTCGCTGAAACCTTGCGGGCCCTGTTTCGAACATAGGACGCGCTCAACTCTGTGAACATAGCCGAGGCGATAGAGGCCACCGCAAGCAGGTAGAAGGTGAGGAACAGAGTCCGATTGAAGGTGGCTTCGGTCAGGCCAAAGAAAAAGTACCCAATGGAGACCATGCAGCCAGCCGCCGCAAGGTGCGCCGTGGCTGCGTGGCGGCTGGACAGGTTTCTGGCAAAGATGGTCAGCGGAATGAAAATCAACAGGGCCCAGCTGAGAATGCCCGGAATGCCGCTGGTTGCGGCGTTGTTCAGCAGATCGTTATGGGCATGCCCGGTGCAGCAGTCCAGGAAGTATTTCGGCAGATTGCCATCTGCGACTTCTGCTTCAATTTTATGGGTGTATCCGCCGAGGCCTGCGCCCGTCCAGGGGTTGTCGCTGAGCATATTCAAGGCCTGCCCCCAGACTTCCAGCCGAATTTCCATGCCTGAATCCAGGTGCCCGTTGTGAAGCAAGCCATTGAGTGAACTGGACATGCGGTCGCTGGTGATGATAGCGCCGGCGACGAGCAGTGGCACAACGATCAATCCGGCAACTCGAAGCCTTTTGCTGAGCAGTGGTACGAGCACGACCAGAAGAAATGGCAGAGCAACCAGGTTGCTGCGGGTTTCAGACAGCATGGATGTCAGGACCGCAGCCGTTCCACCCGTGAAAAAGAGTATCGCCAGGCCTACCCGTTTGTCCCGGATAAAAAACATGGCAGCAACGATCGTCAACATGCCGCCCAGGAGGGCGAGATTGCCAAAGCTGATGGGATTGATCCCGCCACCGAAACGGGAATTCAGCACCTGCCCAAGCGCGCCCTGGCGGGCGGCAACGGTCACGAGAAAAATTCCTATGATTGATACTGCCATCAGTCCGAAGGCTGCGAAGGTGGTTCGGGCGCCGATCCGGGCATAGCTAATGGCAACAATGAGTGGCCAGAACAGGATAAACCGGGCGTGCGTGCCAAACGTTTTTCCACCCTCATAATCAAAGCCTTCCAGGGCCCAGGACAGAAAGCTCACCAGAACGAAAAACCAGAAGGAAAAGTGCAGCAGCCTGAGCTCTTTGGGCTTGTCCCAACCGGTTTTATACAGTGATTTCCGAGCACTGAGCACCATTCCGGCAATGGCAAGCAACAGGGTGGCGCCGGCCAGGATGCTGGAAGACAGGAGTGCGCCGCCAAACCCGATGATCAACAGTGCATGGAAGGCCAGTGTGGGGTTCAGCATACGCGATCCGGGTTGTAGGGGTTGATTTCGCCGGGTGGTCGATGGCGCATGCGCTTGTACTCCCACTGATACTGCTCGGGGATTTCTCGCACGCATTGTTCGATGGCGTGATTCATGGCCGTGGTTGCGGCCACAGGGTCCTTGTCGCCGAGGCCCGGGCCGGTCTCGCGCACGACGATCCGGAATCCGGAAGCATCGGGCAGGCGTTCCGCATAGGTGATCAGCACGTTGGCGCCAGTGCGCTGGATAAGCTTGGACACCAGGGTCATGGTCTTCACTTCCATGCCAAAGAAAGGAGCAAAGGCGTTGCCTTTACCCCGGGGTGACTGATCCGGCAGAATCCCGGCAACACCGCCTTCCCGGAGAATCGAGGCAAGTCGGGCCAGGCCACGACGGTCGCCCCGGACCAGTTCTGAGCCAAGCCGGCCGCGAACCTTGATCATATAGTCTTCGAATTCGGGCATATTCGGTGGGCTGTAAAGCGCTGCCATTTTGTAACGCGATGAGAAGAACAGCCCGGCCAGTTCCCAGTTGCCCAGGTGCGGCGCAAGGAGGATCAGCCCCTTGTCGCCGGCCATGGCCTTGTCGATCAGTTCCAGCCCCTCGGTTTCCCGGATCAGGCCAAGGCATTTTTCCACCGGCCATTCCCACATCAGGGGGACCTCGAGCATGGTCATGCCGGTCTGGGCCAGGGATCTCTTTGACATAACCGCGCGTTCGGTGTCTGAAAGCTCGGGGAGGCAAATGGACAGGTTAATGTCGGTTACCTGGCGTGACTTGGTAGGCAGTCGCCAGACCAGATAACCCACGAAACGACCCACCCGCTGGGCGCCGGCAAGGGATAACCAGCCGGCAATCCTGAGCAGCCCGGCAATGATGAAATACTTGAGCTTGCTCATTTCCGGCCGTACCGATCCTCGTAACGAACAATGTCGTCTTCACCCAGGTAAGAGCCCGACTGGACTTCGATCAGTTCCAGGTCGATGACCCCCGGATTCTCCAGCGAGTGCACCTGGCCAATCGGAATGTAGGTGGACTGGTTCTCGGTGACCAGATAGGTTTTCTCGCCGTTGGTGACCCGGGCGGTGCCACTGACCACGATCCAGTGCTCGGCTCGATGGTGATGCATCTGCACAGAGAGCTTGGCGCCGGGTTTTACCGTGATGCGTTTGACCTGGTAGCGGGCGCCGTTGTCGATGGAATCGTACACTCCCCAGGGTCGGTAGACTTCCCGATGGTTCATGTGTTCGTGGCGGCCATCGGTCTTGATTCGCTCCACCACGGTTTTGACGTCCTGAACGCTGTCTTTATGGGCAACCAGCACGGCATCCTTGGTTTCGATAACCACCAGGTTGTCCACGCCAACCGTTGCCACCAGCCGGCTATCGGCACGGATCAGCGTGTTGGCGGTGTTATGGGTAATTACGTCGCCGGTCAGGCTGTTGCCGTCCGCGTCCTTGTCACTGACTTCCCAGAGCGCGGACCAGGAGCCGATATCGCTCCAGCCGGCATCCAGGGAGACCACGGCGGCCTTGTCGGTCTTCTCCATGACGGCGTAGTCCACCGAGTCTGACGGGCATTCGGCGAAGCGTTCGGCGTTGATTCGCGTGAAGTGCAGGTCATCGGCGGTGTCTGCGATGGCGGCACGGCACGCGGCCAGGATATCCGGGCGATGGGCTTCCAGCTCCTCGAGGTACTGACGGGCACCAAACAGGAACATCCCGCTGTTCCAGAGGTACTCGCCGGAATCCAGGTAGCCATTGGCGGTCGCTTGGTCCGGCTTTTCGACAAACTTGTCCACCAGGTAGCTGTCAGGGCCCAGTTCGGTGCCACGATGGATGTAGCCGTAGCCGGTTTCCGGATGGTTCGGGACAATGCCGAAGGTGACCAGTTTCCCTTCCCGCGCCAGCGGAATGGCTTTCTTCACCCCTTCCTGAAAAGCCGTGACGTCCTTGATCAGGTGGTCGGCTGCCAATACCAGCATCAGAGGATCGTCGGCGTCGTTTTCGGCGGCCTCGGTCAGCTGCAGTGCTGCCAATGCAATCGCCGGTGCTGTATTACGGCCGCAGGGCTCCAGGATGATCCGCGTATCTTCGTGACCGGATTGCCGCATTTGTTCCGCAGCCAGGAACCGGTGTTCCTCGTTGCAGATCAGTAGAGGGTTTGCTGCGTCCATGCCCTCAAGCCGCGCAACGGTGGCCTGCAACATCGACAGGGGGCCGTTGGTCAGTTTCAGGAACTGCTTCGGATTCAGCTGGCGCGACATCGGCCAAAGGCGTGAGCCGGTACCGCCAGCCATAATGACGGGGTGAATCATCTGTACACTCCGGGCTTGAGTTAAAGAATGCCAAGTAAAACATCAAAATCAGGCGCGTCATCTTATCATAAGGCAACCATGATATTGTTCTGACCAGTCCGTAAACTGATTGCCTTGACACCAGGAATTGTGATGAAGCTGCCGTTGTCCGTTTATTACATCACCCAGAACGAAGAACTGCGATTGCCGGAATCCCTGGCGAAGGTTTCTGGCTGGGTCGATGAGGTTATCGTAGTTGATTCCGGGAGCACTGACCGAACCCGAGAAATTGCAGAAGCGGCGGGCGCCCGGTTTGTTCATAACGACTGGCAGGGGTTTGCCTGCCAGAAAGCTTTTGCCGCGAGCCTGTGCCGAAATGACTGGGTGCTGGATCTGGATGCGGATGAGGTGCTTTCGGACGAACTTGTGGCCAACATCAAGGCCCGGTTCTCAACGCCGGTTGACCCGGATGTTGCGGGGTTCCGGATGCGCTGGGTGCTGTCCCAGCCAAATCCCCGGCATCCGTTCCGTCATGATAAATCCAAGAGAATCCTCAGGCTCTACAATCGCAACAAGGCGGTGATTGAGGCCGAAAAGGACAGCAACAATGACCGACCCCAGGTGAAATCAGGCCGGGTCGTGGATCTCAAGGGCGACGTGTTGCATCGAACGCTGATTTCCCTGGAGCAGATGGAGCGCAAGTACTGCCAGTTGTCTACGGAGCAGGCTCGCTTTATTGCCGCAAAGGGGCGGCGAATCTCAAGTGCCCGTCTGTTCGCCGAGTTTCCCCTGAAGTTCCTGAAGTATTACTTGCTGCACCGACAGATTCTGAACGGCTGGTTTGGCCTTAGCGTTGCCATTACTGCGGCCAACCGGAACTTTATGCGGCTGGCGAAGGCTCGCGAGATAGAGATGCTGTCTGAGTTTGAGGAGGAAAGTACCCGGTAGGAATCAGTGTGCCCAGATTATTTTCCAGTGGCCCGGCGCTCAGTAATGGCTTTTCGATAAAGGGCCTCTGTTTGTTCAGCCATGGCTTTCACTGTGAGGGTTTCACGTGCAAACGCCACAGCGGACCGCTGGCTCTGTTTCAACGCTTCCAGATTGGCGAGCGCCCGGGCCATGAGATCGGCAAGGTCTCGGTCGTTGTGTCCGGCGCTGAGAGAGGAAGGTGGGAGAAGGTCGCGAGGCCCGGACACCGGAGTGGAGACAACCGGACAACCGTAGATGAGCGACTCAGCCAGCACATAGGGAAAACCTTCCCGCTCGGAGCTGATCACTGTCAGTTCGGCTTTGCAGTAAACCGGTGCCAGGTTCCGGCTGAACCCTGCCAGGGTGACCGATTCTCCGAGACCTGATTGTTGAATTAGACGCGCCAGCTGTTCCCGCTGGCTTCCTTCGCCGAATATGGTCAGGTGGCAGTTGTCGGCAGAGGGGCCAAGTATAGCCCAGGCCCTGATCAGCGCATCAAAGCTTTTTACGGGTTCTAGACGCCCCACGGCTATCACATTGGTGACACCTGCCGGAAGATTGGGGCCATCGTCCGCTGTATTTTGTTGGCGTTCTGAGTCGACACCATTGTAGATCAGGTGTGTATGGGGGTGTCGCAGAGATCCCAGGATCCGTGGGCTTACTGCAACGATCTCGTCGAGGCGATCAAATGCCTTGTGGCTGGACTTGGTGCCGTGCACTGTGCCGATGCGCACACGGGCAAGCTTTCCGGTTTTACCGGCCAGTTGCGCTGCCTTATTGCCCTGGGCGTGCAGGATATCGGGCGATAATTCTCGAAGTCGCCGGCGGAGGGCCAGTTGGAGCCAGAGGTTCCGTCGCCCGAGTTGAACCGGCAGTGGATGAAACTGTACGCCGGCAGGGAACTTGTCCCGATAGGTTTTATGGCCCAGCACATGGACGCTATGCCCGCGTACCGCCAGTGCACCCGCCAGATCCGCGGTGTGCTGTTCCATGCCGCCCCAGGTGGTTCCGGGTGTGGCGACAAGAAGGACAATGGTTAATTTGCCGGGAGAAGTCATGATCGGCCGGCTGCGTTTTTCAGCACGTTCTCATAAACCCGCAATGTTGCCTCGGTTTGCGCTTCCAACCTGAACCGATAGGGGATCTCGATGGCCGGCGGTTTGGCATCCAGCAGCCGGGAAACCGCCTGGGCAAATTCCTCCACGTTATCCGGTGTCACCAGCCCCTCCCTGAAACAGGCCTGCAGGGTTTCTGCTGCACCGCCCCGATTATAGGCCACGACCGGTGTTCCGGAGGCCAGGGCTTCGGTCACCGTCCGGCCAAAGGGTTCCGGTTTGGTGCTCATATGACAGACCACCTCGGCGAGCAGGTAAAGGTTGGTCATGTCATTGCGCTGGCCAAGGAAGCTGACCTTGTCGGTCAGATCCAGGCGCGCCCGTTCCTTTTCCAGTTCATCCAGGAAATGCTCTTTGCCGGGTTCCGCTCCACCGACAATGATGCCATGGCAATCTGGCCGGTCCCGCACCAGTTTCGACATCATGGCCAGGAAGTCCAGTTGCCCTTTCCAGCGGGAAATCCGCCCGGGCATCATGATGATTTTCTTCCCGGCAAGCTGCGGATATTGACGGAACCAGCGGTCCAGCCATTGCTGTGTAAGCTCCCGTTGATGGAAGGCATCCACATCGACACCCCGCTGGATGACAGTGAGCTTTTCCTCGGGGACCGGGTAGTTGTTTATCACGTAATCCCGGACACACTGGGACACCGCTATGATGTGATTGGCGCGGGTCATGATGGCACTGTAGGGCGTTACCGAGTACATACCATGGAAGGTAGATACGACCGCCGGGCGTTGCTGCTTTGGAATGCTTTTCAGGGCCAGGAAGATGATCCAGGCGGGCATGCGCGAGCGGACATGAACGATGTCCGGCTTCAATTCAAGAAGCAGTTTTCGCATCGGCAGAATCTGACCGAAGGATGCGGGGGTTTTCCGGTGAATCGGCATGAAAATATGCTTCGAACCCTGTCCCCGCAGTTGTTCCGCCATGGGGCCGCCCTTGGAGACGACAAAAGATTCGTGGCCGCGTTTGACGAGGTCGGCGGCGAACTCGACGGTACCTCTTTCCACGCCGCCGCTGTACAGCGCCGGAAGTGCCTGGAGAATTCTCAAGGTTAGGCCCCCTGGTGCAGGCGTTGATTGGTTTTGTGGCTCTTTGGCAGAAACCCGTTCTCGAGTACCCATCGGGCTGCGCGGTTGGCTTCCCAGATGGACCGGTCGTGGTCGGCCCGGCCTGCCATGACGCTGGCGTGGTCCGTCCACTTGGCAACATACCCGTCCCGTGCCAACCGTTCCACACCTTCCACAACCCGGCTGCCGGATCTGGCCGGTAGCTCGAAAAGTCCCGTTGGCACCCCGGAGGTTGCTGCCTCACAGACCATGGACATGCTGTCCGGGGTCACCCAGGCCGCCCGTGAGGCGGAAAGTTGGTGGCTTAGCCAGTCCTCGTGGGTCTGCTGGGGGTGAACAACGGTAATCCGCAGTCCGGCCATGTCGTCGAGGCGGTCCTGCAGGGACTTCGGTGTTCGCCGTGAGGTACTGATGGTCCAGCGCCAGTCGGGGTACTGACCAATCAGGTGTGATATCTGGCCCAGGACGACATCATCGTCCCAGTCGAAGTGCGGCGAAGGCCCACCAATGAGTAATAGCGCTTCTAGTTTCTCAGTGATTCTGGCCAGGGGTGTGATGGTATTCAGAACGCCCTCGGTTAACAGCACCCGCGGGCCCGGTTGGACGCGATCGTGGGCCGGAATCAGGGCGCCGCTGACCAGAGACAGCGGAAACGCTGGCTTCATAATGACCAGCGTTCGGGTTCCGCGAAGTTTTCGCAGTGCAAGCAGTAGGCGGTGAGTACCAGACCCGGCCGCGATGACCAGATCGGGGCGAGGCAGTGACGCCTCCATGCGTGGTGCGGAACCCAGCAATGCACGCCACAGCGGCACCGGTACCGTGGAAGCATCAACCCAGTAGGTGCTTGCCCCGGCCAGGACACGAAGCCGATTGCCAAGCCCCTTCAGCTGATTCCGGTGGCCCGGCTTGTTGTCGGTGAGAAGCCACACCACGGGTGTGGATGCATCCTGCGTTCTGGGGTCGGGTTTGGCCATGGTGTTCCGGCATGCACTGCCGGCCTCCGTGTTGCCTGAATTCTTCGTTACCGGCGTTTGTAGAATCCCGGATCGTTCTCATCCGGGCGTGTTTTGAAGCGCCGATGCATCCACAGATATTGATCAGGGGCGCGCCGCACTTCCCGCTCTATAGCCTGGTTGATCAATGTTGCATCCTTGAGATCGTCCCCGCTGGGAAAGTTCTCAAGGGCAGGGTGGAAGTAAATGTCGTAACCCGGGCCATCCTCGCGCCGGAAATGACTGAACGGAACCACTGCGCATCCGCTACGCTCGGCAATCCTTGACGTAGCGGTAATCGTGCCCGCTGGTATTCCGAAGAACGGCGCAAAGACAATATCCTTGCGGCCGTAATCCTGGTCGGTGGCATACCAAACCGCCCGGTTTTTCTTCAGGCTGCGAAACAGGCCCCGCAGGTCTCTTGCGCCCAGCACAGTGCCATAGCGGCGTTCACGGGCTCTCGTCATCACGGCGTTCATCAGCGGATTATTGTGATCGCGCTGCATGACGTCTGCCTCAATAAATTCGGTCACCAGGCTCCCGCCCAGGTCCAGGGTGCTGTAATGGCCCCCCAATAATAAAACGCCTTTGCCCTGGGCCAGAGCATGCTCGAAATGCTCAAGGCCATGGACTTGCGTGATGCCTGTCAGTTTGGCTGGATCGCGAAACCAGGCGATGCCCAGTTCCAGCAAACCGATGCCATTGGCAATAAACGCATTCCGAACCAGCGCCGATTGCTGGGCGGCAGTAAGTTCCGGAAAACAAAGCTGGATATTCACCTCGGCGATGTGTCGGCGACTGCGGGCAAAGCGTAGCGCCAGCAGTCCCGCCAGCTTGCCCAGCCACCACTGAACACGTATTGGCAACCGGGACACACACCACATCAAAAAGATTCCCAGCCAGGTGGGCCACCAGCGGGGATGGCGATAGGCCGAGTAATCCGTGTTGCGCGGTAATTTGCGGTATTTCTTTTTCACGTAGAGCACGTCCTGCAACGTCTGAATTAATCAAAGGTGGCACAATGGCCCGAGCGATCAATCGGAAGCAAATCAATAGGTTTTGCGATATGATAACGCACTGCTTTGCCCGGAGTCCTGTGTGCTGCAATTTATCTATTCCCAGCTTATTCGGCTGATTCTGCCGTTCATCCTGCTGCGCCTATGGTGGAACGGACGTCGAGCTCCGGAGCTCAGGCGTAACTGGTACCAGCGCCTGGGTGTTGTGCCCCGGGCAAGCGGCACGGTTGTGTGGGTACATGCGGTTTCGGTGGGTGAAACCATTGCGGCGGCGCCGATGGTTCGGCGTCTTCTGGTCCGGAACCCGGGTATTACTATCCTGATGACTGCCATGACCGACACCGGTCTGTCCCAGGCGCGCAAGATGTTCGGTGATCAGGTGCAGTACGCCTACGCACCCTATGACACGCCCGGTGCCATCCGACGCTTCCTGGACCGGGCCAATCCGCGGATCCTGGTTATCATGGAGACCGAAATCTGGCCGAACATGATTCGCCAGTGCCGGGCCCGCCGGGTTCCCGTGTTCCTTATCAACGCCCGTCTGTCAGAGCGATCCGCTCGGGGGTACGAGCGCATCCGTGGCCTCGCCGCTCCCATCATGCAGAGTATCAGCTGGGTGGCTGCCCAGGCCGAGAAAGACGCTGAGCGCTTCCGGCGAATAGGGGTTGCGCCTGCCAAAGTGGCCGTCACAGGTAGCGTTAAATTTGACGTGGATATTCCAGAGGATTTGCGGGCATCGGCCACGAGGCTTCGGCAGAAACTGGCACGTCGGCCAGTCTGGATTGCCGGCAGCACCCACGGCAGCGAGAATGAGCAACTCCTCGCAGCCCATGGAAAAGTTTTGATTGAACATCCGGACGCCCTGCTTATCCTAGTTCCGAGACACCCCGACCGCTTTGAGCCGGTGGCGGAGAAAGCGGTGAAGGAAGGGCTGACTCTGGCCCGCCGATCGCGCGGAGAGGACCCAGCCCAAGCCCAGGTGTATCTGGGAGATACCATGGGGGAGCTGATGATGCTTTACGGAGCCAGCGATCTGGCGTTCGTTGGCGGCTCGTTGATCGAGCGCGGTGGGCATAATCCCCTGGAGCCTGCCGGATGGGGAATTCCGGTGTTTTCAGGCCCCCACATCTTCAATTTCGAGACGATTTACCAGCGCCTGCTGGATGACCGGGGCGTGAAACTGGTTTCTGATGCAGATGATCTGGCCGCTCACGTGTCGTCCCTCTTTAGCGATAGCAGGGAACGCGAAGCGATTGGTCAACGAGCGCTGGAGGTTGTGAACAAGAACCGCGGGGCGCTGGACAAGGTAGTCGATGGTATCATCGAGCGGGTGTAACACATCTGTCGAAAAATATGAGGGCGAGCCTTCAGGCCCGCCCTCATCGTTACTGAGTAGGATCGTCCAGTGTTTCTGTTTCGTTTGCCAGTGCTTCAATGCCGGGTGCGGCAGCGCTCAGCCAGTTGTTCAACTCGATCAGATCCTGAGGGCTTAGAGTGCCAGCGGCCTGTTTCAACTGAAGTGAGTTGATTACATAATCGTAGCGGGCGTTTGCATAATCCAGCAGGGCAACGTAGTAGGCCCTTTCTGCATCCAACACTTCGACAATGTTCCTTGTTCCCACCTCATAACCAGCTCGGGTAGCGTCCAGAGCACTTCGCCGGGAAATGATCGTCTGCTCCAGCGCAGAGGCTGTCTCAACATTATTGTTGACGGTCAGAAACAGGCTTCGAGTAGTAACCCGAACATCCCGCCGAACGGTGTTTAGTGACTGTTCCGCGACCGTTACCAGTGAACGTTGTTGGCGAACGCCCGCCTGCGTGCCACCACCTGAATAGAGGGGGACATTCAGCGTAAGACCGATAGTCCCGCGGGTCGTAGTACCATCCTGCTGGCTGGTAATCGGAGCGTTGGAACCATCAATTCCATTCAAATCTGTTTTGCCGTAAGACGCGTTCAGATCCAAAGTCGGATAGTGCCCGGCTTTTGCTTCCCTGAGGCTGGCTTCGTTGGCATTCAGCTCATAAAGAGCTGACTGGATAGACCAGTTCTGTTCCAGGGCGGTTGTTTCCCAGGCCGAAGGGTCCATTGGATCCGGGCGACCTAGTGGGAAATTCTGGCGCAGGTTGTCCAGCTTTTCAGCGTACTCCCCAGTCAATCGGGCCAGTTGCTCTCTTGCGACATTCAACCGGTTCTCTGCCGCAATACGCTGACTCTTGGTGTCGTCAAAGCTCGCTCGAGCCTCATAAACCTCAGTAATGGCAATCAGCCCTACATCAAAACGCTCCTGAGCTTGTTCATATTGGCGCTGAATCGCTGCTTCGGCGGCCTTGGCAGTCGAAACGGTATCCTTGGCTCTCAGAACATCGAAGTAAGCGGTTGCAACATCCAGGATCAGCTGCTGCTGGGCGAGGTTGTATTCGGCGCGAGCCGATTCTGTTTGGAATTTGCTGGCGTCATACCGGAACCAGGCATCGGCCCGGAACAGTGGCTGGCTAAGCTGAACGCCGTAATTCAGTTCCTGGTAGCTGTTGTCCTGGCTGGGACCATCCACATCGATGTAATTGCCCTCACCAAAGGCGCCGATCTGGGGGAGCAATGCGCTCTGGCTGACATCGCTGGCAGCCTGTTGGGCTTCAAAGCTTGCCTGGGCTGCGGCAATCCCGGAGTCGTAGGAAAGTGCTTTCTCATAGGTCTCGACCAGATCCATGGAAAGGACGGGCTGGGCCGCCATGAGGCCAATAAGTCCTGAAAGCAATCTCTTCTTCATTCTATCTCCTGAATACAGTTACGCATCTTTGCCCGGAAGTCGGGGTGCGTGCCTGGCTGGCGGACACGCAAATTTCCCGTTTGCATGGGCCGACGGGTCTGGTGAGCCATTATGGACAATAATTGCTCGCAGCTCTACACTTGCAAATAGCACCCAGTGTGGGTGTCATGCTTTACAGAATCGCGTCTTGACGGGGTGCTGGCTTGCTTTCCGGATCACTGGAAGCAACCGGCTGAGATTGCATCGCAGAACCCGCGACCTGATCCGGATAATACCGGCGTAGGGATTTAAGACCACAGTGCTGAATGACCAGTGTTCTCCCCCGAGGGAATCCGTGTCGAGAGCTCCGTCATACGCGACCCGAAATCCAAAAATTGTTCCGGGAGCGAATGATGACCAACTTACCTGATTACCTCAGCGATTCCGCCCAGGTGGATTCCGCCGCCATTAAACCCCTGCCAAGCTCACGTAAAATCTACGTACAGGGTAGCCGACCCGATCTGCGCGTGCCCATGCGGGAAATTACCGTGCAGGACACGCCAACCGAGATGGGCGGTGAAAAGAATGCGCCGGTTGTGGTGTACGACACCTCTGGCCCCTACACCGATCCGGAAGCGACCATTGACCTGCGCAAGGGACTCAAGCCTTTAAGGGCTGCATGGATTGAGGAGCGCGGTGATGTGGAACAACTCCCCGGTTATTCCTCCGAATTCACCCGCCGCCGCATGAAGGATCCGCAGCTCGACCCACTGAGGTTTATGGATGAGCGCAAACCCATGCGTGCCAAAACGGGCCATAACGTTTCCCAAATGCATTACGCTCGTCAGGGCATTATTACCCCCGAAATGGAGTACATCGCCATTCGGGAAAACATGAAACTGCAGGAAGCCCGGGAGCAGGGGCTGCTGAAAGACCAGCATCCCG
This sequence comes from Marinobacter sp. EhC06, assembly GCF_001650915.1. Classification (GTDB taxonomy): domain Bacteria; phylum Pseudomonadota; class Gammaproteobacteria; order Pseudomonadales; family Oleiphilaceae; genus Marinobacter. Next base: position 107,409 of record NZ_LXYO01000037.1, on the reverse strand, counting down.
GTCAGTCCTTCGGCGCTAATCTGCCTCCTGAAATTACGCCGGAGTTTGTCCGTGACGAGGTGGCTCGCGGCCGCGCTATCATTCCGGCAAACATCAATCATCCGGAAACCGAGCCAATGATCATTGGCCGTAACTTTTTGGTAAAGATCAACGGCAACATCGGGAACTCGGCAGTCAGTTCCTCCATTGAGGAAGAAGTGGAAAAGCTGACCTGGGGCATCCGCTGGGGCTCGGATACGGTGATGGATTTATCCACCGGCAAGAACATTCATGAAACCCGGGAGTGGATTATTCGCAATTCGCCGGTCCCCATCGGCACTGTGCCGATCTACCAGGCACTGGAAAAAGTCGGCGGTGTGGCCGAGGACCTGACCTGGGAAATCTTCCGGGACACCCTGATTGAACAGGCCGAGCAGGGCGTGGATTACTTCACCATCCACGCGGGCGTTCGTCTTCACCACGTACCACTCACTGCGAAACGAACCACTGGCATCGTCTCCCGTGGCGGTTCCATCATGGCCAAATGGTGCCTGGCGCATCACAAGGAAAGTTTCCTGTACGAGCACTTCGAGGATATCTGCGAAATCATGAAAGCCTATGATGTGTCGTTCAGTCTTGGCGACGGCCTGCGCCCCGGCTCCATTGCCGATGCCAACGACGCAGCGCAGTTCGGTGAATTGGAAACCCTCGGTGAACTCACCAAGATTGCCTGGAAACACGATGTGCAGTGCATGATTGAAGGCCCCGGCCATGTGCCCATGCATCTGGTGAAAGAGAATATGGACAAGCAGCTCGAATGCTGCGACGAAGCGCCGTTCTACACCCTGGGCCCGCTGATTACCGATATTGCGCCGGGCTACGATCACATCACGTCCGGCATTGGTGCCGCCATGATCGGCTGGTTCGGCTGTGCCATGCTTTGCTACGTCACACCCAAGGAACACCTGGGGCTGCCCAACAAGGACGATGTGAAAACCGGAATCATTACTTACAAGATCGCCGCCCACGCCGCCGACCTGGCGAAGGGGCACCCGGGTGCCCAGATTCGCGATAATGCGCTCTCCAAGGCCCGTTTCGAATTCCGTTGGGAAGATCAGTTCAACCTCGGTCTGGACCCGGATACGGCTCGCGCCTACCACGATGAGACCCTGCCGAAGGAATCCGCCAAGGTGGCGCATTTCTGTTCCATGTGCGGTCCGAAGTTCTGCTCCATGCAGATTTCCCAGGAGGTTCGGGATTATGCGAAGGAGCACGGCCTGGATGAGGTATCCGCAGTGGATGCCGGCATGCAGGAGAAATCCCGCGAGTTCGTGGAGTCCGGGAGTAAGCTTTACGACAAGGTTTGAACTTGAAGTAATACCCAACTAAAGGCTATCGTTCCAAGTCGATTCAACGACCGGATGAAAAATGGCCAAACCGTTCCAGTTCAACGCCAACGACGTCAAAGTCGAGAAACGTGAAACCGTCTTCCAGGGCTTCTTCCGCATGGATAAGCTCTGGTTGACCCACCCGCGTTTTGATGGCCGGGACATGCCCGTATTCACCCGCGAACTCTTTATTCGCGGCGATGCCACCTGCGTGCTGCCCTACGATCCGGAACGGGACGAAGTGGTTCTGCTGGAGCAATTCCGCCTCGGTGCCCTGGGCCGCGACCAGTCGCCCTGGCTGCTGGAGCTCGTAGCGGGGATGAACGAAGATGGTGAGAGCCCGGAAGAGGTGGCGCAGCGGGAAGGCCAGGAAGAGGCGGGGCTAACATTTGAACCGCTGGAAAAAATCTGCGATTACCTGGTATCCCCGGGCGGCAGCACCGAGATGATTCATCTGTACTGTGGCCGCGTGAGCACCGAAGATGCCGGCGGGCTCTATGGCATGGAACACGAACACGAGGACATCCGTGCCCATGTGGTGTCTTCGGATGATGCCATAGCGATGATCCACGATGGCCGTATCAACAACGCTGCCGCCATTATTGCCCTCCAGTGGCTCGAACTGAATCGTGCCCGTTTGAGGAAGGGTGGCAGTGATGGGTGAGTGGAGCATGAAGCCCAAGCGGTACGTTCCTGATCTGAGGCAACTTGGTGCCCTGTGTGATGGGAACTATCAGCGGCTACAGAAATTGCGGCAGCTGGAAGTGGACGGCAAGCCCGTCTGCGAATTTGAGCTGCACCGTGAAAACCTTTATCTGGGACGAGTCCGGATTCAGGTGCTTCAGACAGCCAAATTCACCGAAACCCTGCTTCTTGAACAGGTCCACAATTCCGGGCGCTGGCTCAATAATCCTCAAATGACCGTGCGGGTCTACCACGACGCCACTATGGCAGAAGTGATCAGTTGCTACCGTGATCGCCAGATTGCCCCCGTCAATGATTACCCCAATCGCTTCATGCACCACCCGGATGAGAAGGTTCAGGTCAACGGTTTCCTTGCCGATTGGCTGGATTACTGTCTTCGGTTTGGTCACCTTCCCATGGAGCATGCCGCCTGGTCTGCCGGTGAAGGCGTCGACTGAGGCGGGCTGTCATAGGCTCATCCCGTACTAAAGTGGTGTGGCTATGGCTCTACGATGTGCCATAGTTGTCAAAAATTGCAATATTTCGCCAAAGTCTGGCCAGAATGTGACTCCGGTTCGATTCCAAAGTGATAAATCCGCGAACCGGCGTCGTACACTTGGTTTAACACCACGTATTGCCAGTGAGTAGATCCAGAAAGCCATGACCATAAAGGAACAAGCCCGGCCACTGCGGGTACTGCAGCTGACTGATCCCCACCTGATGGCGCGTGCCGATGGAGACCTGTTGGGCGTCAGAACCCGGGAAAGCCTGCAAGCGGTTATTGCAGAGGTACTGAAAGTACACGGCCAGCCGGACCTGATTCTGGCCACCGGAGACCTTGCCCAGGATGGGTCGGTGGAAGCCTACCGTGTGTTTGGCGAGAGCCTGAAAGTATTTTCCTGCCCATCAGTCTGGATTGCCGGTAACCATGATCATGCGGCTAACCTGGTGACAGTCGCTGGCGAGTATGATGCCTGCGCCCGGCATGTGATCCGGGGTGGCTGGCAGTTCATCATGCTGGACTCCTCCGTGCCCGGTAGGGTTTTTGGGGCTCTGGCCGATTCAGAGCTGGATTTCCTGGCCCAAGCCCTGGAGCGGCACCCGGATATGCCAGCGGTCGTTGCTTTGCATCACCACCCGGTGGATATTGGTTCTGACTGGATGGAAAAAATTGGACTTACCAACCGGGACGCGTTCTGGCAGGTGGTCGATCGATTCCCTCAGGTAAGGATCGTGTTGTGGGGGCACATTCACCAGGAGCATGAGCGCGAACGTAACGGCGTGCAACTTCTGGCCACGCCGTCCACCTGTATCCAGTTTACCTCAGGTTCCAGCAAGTTTTCGGTTGAGGACCTTCCGCCTGGCTACCGTTGGCTCGAATTCCACGAGTCCGGGGACTTCACCACGGAAGTCCGCCGGGCGAAAGATTTCCAGTTCGAGCTGGATCAGAACAGTACGGGTTACTGAAGGCTTGTCCGCAGTTCCCGAGCAGCAGCGACCATGCTTCTCAAGGCGGGAAGCACCTCCTCCCATTGGCGAGTCTTCAGGCCACAGTCCGGGTTAACCCATAGCCGCTCCGCCGGTATCCGCTCTGCTGCTTTCACCATCAATGATCGGATCTGCTCGCTGTCCGGAATGTTGGGTGAGTGGATGTCGTAGACTCCTGGGCCGATGTCGTTTGGATACTGGAAGCCACGGAAGGCATCGAGAAGTTCCATGTCCGAGCGGGAGGTTTCGATGGTGATAACGTCCGCATCCATTCGGGCGATGGCTTCAATAATGTCGTTGAATTCCGAGTAGCACATGTGGGTGTGGATCTGGGTTTCGTCGCGAACGCCATTTGCAGCAATCCGGAAGGCTTCGATGGCCCAGCCCAGGTAGTCGTTCCAATCGGATTGCCTTAGCGGCAGGCCTTCCCTCAGGGCGGCTTCATCAATCTGGATAATGCCAACCCCGGCGGCCTCCAGATCAAGTACCTCCTCCCGGATTGCCAGTGCCAACTGAAGACAACTCTCCCGTCGTGGCTGATCGTCTCGTACGAACGACCAGTTAAGAATGGTGACGGGGCCCGTCAGCATGCCCTTCAGAGGCTTTTCGGTGAGCGACTGGGCGTAGCGGATCCACTCGACGGTCATGGGGTTCGGGCGTGAGATGTCACCGAACAGGATGGGGGGCTTCACGCACCGGGACCCGTAGGACTGTACCCAACCGAATTGGCTGAAGGCATAGCCGTCCAACTGCTCGCCGAAATACTCGACCATGTCATTGCGCTCGGCCTCGCCGTGGACAAGAACATCGAGCCCGAGGGCCTCCTGCTCGGCGACGCAGCGACGCACTTCTTCCCGAATCCGACGGGTGTAATCCGCTTCTGTCAGCTCGCCCCTGCGGAACTGTAGCCGGGTCTGGCGAATATCCCGCGTCTGGGGAAAGGAGCCGATGGTGGTGGTAGGGAAGCGTGGTAAACCAAGCTTCTGCTGTTGGGTGTTGATGCGGTCCGGGTACGGGCTTTGGCGCTGTCCGAGTACCGGGCTGATGTCAGCGATTCGGGCCCGGACAGAGGCATCGTGCACTCGTGCGGACGTTTTCCGGTTATTCACGGCGACCGTCGATTCTGCCAGCTGTTTGCGAACGGCTGCTCTGCCGTGATTCAACGCCGTGGAGAGAGTATTCAGCTCGTCCAACTTTTGAATTGCAAATGCCAGCCAGCTGCGGATTTCCGGATCCAGCTTTTCTTCGCTCGCGAGATCGACAGGCACATGGAGCAGAGAGCAGGATGGCGCGAGCCAGAGACGATTCCCCAACTTTTCGTAGACCGGTTCCAGCCAGTCCAGGACTTTCTCCAGATCCGTTTTCCAGATATTCCGGCCATTAATGACGCCCAGAGACAGATGCTTGTGCGGAGGCAGCCAATCGACCACCCGGGCGACTTCCTGCGGGGCGCTGATGGCGTCCAGATGCAATCCCGCCACAGGTAGCTCACAGGCCAGTTGCAGGTTTTCACGCAACTCACCGAAGTAAGTGGTTACCAACAGCTTTGGAGCGCTGGTTTTAAGGTGGTGGTAGGCCAGGCTGAAGGCGTGGCGCCAGTCTGCGTCCAGGTCGGTCACAAGCGCGGGTTCGTCTACCTGAACCCACTCAATGTCATGCTCTGCCAGTAGATCCAGAAGCTGTGAGTAAACAGGCAGCAGCGATTCCAGCAGCGAAAGCCGATCACTCTCATCTTTGGCTTTGCCCAGCCAGAGGTAGGTGACCGGTCCGATGATCACCGGCTTCGGGGTGAGCCCCTGAGCCCGGGCCTCGGTGATCTGTTCGATCAGCCGGTTGCCATTGAGTTGGAAACGTGTGTGCTGGTGAAACTCGGGCACGATGTAGTGGTAATTGGTGTCGAACCATTTGGTCATTTCCCCGGCCTGAACACCACAGCATGCTGATTCCCGCCCGGAGCGGCCCCGGGCCACTCGAAAATAGCGGTCAAGCTCATTGCCGCCGGTGTCGCCCACCCGCTCGGGCACATTGCCCAGGGTGAAGCTCATGTCCAGTACCTGATCGTAAAAGGAGAAGTCGCCGACGGGCACCTGGTCAAGTTGGTGTTGGTTCTGCCAATGCCTGCGCCGAAGATCGGCACCGGTAATCTGCAGTTCCTCCTCGTTGATCTGGCCTTTCCAGAAGGCTTCCTGGGCAAATTTCAACTCGCGGCGGGCGCCAATACGGGGGAAGCCGAGAGAGTGTGTAGTTACCATGATGTGTCCTCTGCTTGGTTCTTTGGTTTGCAACAAGGGCAGAGTATCTGTCTGGATGGATGAAAAATAATGGTATTATTTCAGGCAACGATGAATATTAGTCATATATGGGGTGTCGATGATCGAGCGGAGCCATCTGGAAATTCTCAGGGCGGTCAATCAGCAGGGTTCTCTGACGTCAGCCGCCGAACGCCTGCATCTGACCCAGTCTGCCCTCAGCCATTCCATTCGTAAGCTGGAACAGCTGCTGGGTACCGACATCTGGGTGCGGGAAGGGCGGCAGCTCAGGCTCACTCAGTCTGGTGAGTATTTGCTGTCACTCGCCAACAGACTGTTGCCGCAGATGGAGCATGCGGAAATGCTGATTGGTCAGTTTGCCAGGGGGCAGCGTGGCACGCTGCGAATCGGGATGGAGTGTCATCCGTGCTATCAATGGTTGCTGAAAGTGGTCGGGCCCTACCTGGAAGACTGGCCCGGGGTGGATGTGGATGTGAAGCAGAAATTCCAGTTTGGCGGCATTGGCGCACTGTTTGGTCACGACATCGACATGCTGGTGACTCCGGACCCGTTGCACCGCCCGGGCTTGGTTTTCGAGCCTGTGTTCGACTACGAGCAGGTGCTGGTGGTGGCAGCGGACCACGTGCTGGCAGAAAAAGCGTGGGCTGAACCCGAGGATCTGGAAAAAGAAACCCTGATCACCTACCCGGTAGAGATCGAGCGTCTCGATATCTACACGCGGTTCCTGTTGCCGGCCCATGCCAGTCCTGCGCGACATAAAACTATCGAGACCACCGATATCATGTTGCAAATGGTTGCCGCAGGTCGTGGGGTAGCTGCGCTTCCGCGGTGGCTGGTTGAGGATTACGGGGGCCGGATTCCGGTTCGGCCGGTGCAGTTGGGTGAGGCGGGGATTCACAAACAGATCTTCCTGGGCCTTCGTGAACGGGATCGGGAGGTAGATTACCTGAATTCGTTCATGAAGCTGGCAAGTGAGGTTCGCTGGAGTTAACGTCTTCAGTTAAACTGCGCAAAAAATTCGTTCAGGAAACCAGACTATGAGTGAGATACCCGCAGACCTGAAATACATTGAGACCCATCAATGGGTTCGCGTGTCAGATGATGGCACGGCGACGGTCGGCATTACCGATTTTGCCCAGGAGCAGCTGGGCGATGTGGTTTATATCGGTGTTCCGGATGTGGGCGCCACCGTGAATGGTGGCGAGGAAGCCGGCGTTGCGGAGTCGGTCAAGTCGGCTTCGGATGTGTTCAGCCCTGTGACTGGTGAGGTTATCGAGGTGAATGAGAGCCTCGAGGATGAGCCGGAGAAGGTTAACGAAGATCCTTATGGCGACGGCTGGCTTTACAAGGTTCGGCTTGAGGATGCCGGTGAGCTGGATGGCCTGATGGATTCTGCAGCTTATGCGGAGCATGTGGCGGCCGAGGAGTAACGCTTCCACTTGGGAGGCTGGCCTGACGTGGCGGGCCTTCCAAAACACGCTGTGAATACGTCCTTGTACGCTTGGCTCCGCCATCCCTGGCTCCGCACAGTTTTGGAAGGCCAGCCACGTCAGACCGTCATACATCGGTATCAGTTTCAACTCATCTTGTATAATCCCTGTCTTTCCCTTCCAGGTGGTCTTTATGAATTTTCCGGTTCTGTATCTTCGAAAAGGCGCAGAGCGCCGTCTCCGTGCTGGCCATCTCTGGGTATACAGTAATGAGGTGGATACCCGCCGCAGCCCGCTGACGGATTTCGAGGCTGGTGTTCAGGCGGAGCTTCGGGCTTCGAATGACAAGCCACTGGGTACGGTGTTCGTGAACCCCCATGCGCTGATTTGTGGCCGGCTGATCAGTCGGGACCCGGGGCACGGTATGACACCTCAGCGGTTGACCCAGCGGATGGAGGCTGCGCTTGCGCTGCGGGAGCGGCTTTTTGACAAGCCGTTTTACCGTTGGGTATTTGGCGACAGTGACGGGCTTTCGGGGCTGGTGATTGACCGGTTTGATGCCACGGTGGTGGTGCAGATTTCCACGGCCGGTATGGAGGCCATGAAGGACGCGGTTGTCCGGGCGGTACAGCGGCTGGTGCACCCGGAGGCGATCATCCTCAAGAACGATGGCAAGATGCGCAAGGTGGAGGGGCTGGATTCCTACGTGGAGCAGGCCCATGGCGCTGAAATCAGTCTGCTGGAAGTTGAGGAGAACGGGGTCCGTTTCGAGGTGCCCCTGGAAGGCGGGCAGAAGACGGGCTGGTTCTATGATCATCGGATGAATCGTGCCCGTTTGCAGGCTTATGCGCCGGGTAAGCGGGTACTGGATGTGTTCAGTTACGTTGGTGGTTGGGGTATCCAGGCAGCCTGTGCGGGGGCCACCCAGGTTACCTGTGTGGACAGCTCGGCCAGTGCCATTGATTCGGTCCACCACAACGCCAGGCTCAACGGCCTGGACAATGTGGAAACGATAGAGGGCGACGCCTTCGAAGCCCTGAAGGCGCTGGCGGATGACAAGGAGAAGTTTGATGTGGTGGTGCTGGATCCGCCGGCACTGATTCCCCGGCGCCGGGACCAGAAAGCGGGGGAAGAGGCCTATGCACGGCTGAATCAGCTCGGTCTGCGGTTGCTGGAGCGCGACGGCATACTGGTGTCCGCATCCTGTTCCATGCACCTCTCGCAGGAGAAGCTGGTGGACATCATTCGTGGCAGCGGCCGGAAGATCGACCGCTTTGTCCAGTTGTTGGAGCAGGGGCATCAGGCTCCGGATCATCCAGTGATCCCGGGTATTCCCGAGACCGATTACATCAAATCCTGCTTTGTCCGCTCACTGACAGGCTTCTTCTGAAGCATTTGAAGTCGGGGTCAGATGAAAGCTTTCATCTGACCTCATATTCACGTTTCAGCCTCTCAGTGACATCACCTTCCAGCCGTTGTCCCGGGCAAATTGCTCCAGGGTCGGGTCTGGGTCGACCGCTACCGGGTTATCCACTTTCTTCAGCAGCGGCAGGTCGTTGTGGGAGTCGCTGTAAAACCACGCCCCCTCAAGGGTCCTGTTATGGGCTGCCAGCCAGTCATCCAGCCGCGTGACCTTGCCATCCTGAAAGCTCGGAGTACCAGCCACTTCGCCTGTATAACGGCCGTTGACCAGTTCCGGTTCGGTGGCAATAAGGTGTTCAATGCCAAGGGCTTCTGCGATCGGCTCTGTCACAAAACGGTTGGTTGCGGTAATGATCATCAGGGTATGACCCTGGTCCCGGTGGCTGTCCAGCAGCGCATTGGCACTGGTCTGCATCATGGGACGCACCTTTTTCTCCATGAAGGCTTCCCGCCAGGTCAGTAGCTCCTCCATGTTGTGGCTGGCCAGCGGCTGAAGAGCAAAGCCCAGGTAATGCAGGATATCCAGCTCGCCGTTCAGGTATTCCTGGTAGAAGCGGTCGTTGGCCCGGCGGTATTCCTCGGCATCAACGATGCCTTCCTCTACCAGAAATTCGCCCCAGGCATGGTCGCTATCGCCGGCCAGAAGGGTGTTGTCCAGATCAAAAATTGCGAGCGTCAAGCGGCTACCTCCGGTGATCACAGGGCTTGCAGGAAAACGCCAAGTCTACCACGACCTGTCCCCAACGGCTCCGTTTGCCGAACCCTTGGGATTCTGTAAGAATGAGAGCAACTTGGACAAATCCGACCGGTGAATTTTTGACCGGTCCACCGACTTTTGAGAGGACTGTGCCGTGATCGATTCAGACGGTTTCAGACCCAACGTCGGAATCATTCTGGCCAATCACAGAGGAGAAGTTCTCTGGGCAAGGCGAATAGGGCAGGACTCCTGGCAGTTCCCTCAGGGCGGCATCAAACATGATGAATCCCCCGAGGATGCACTGTACCGGGAGCTTGGAGAGGAAATCGGCCTGTGTGCAAACGATGTGGAGATCATCAGTTGCACCCGAGGCTGGCTGAGGTATCGACTCCCGAGGAGGATGGTACGCCAAAACTCCCACCCCGTTTGTGTGGGCCAAAAACAGAAATGGTTCCTGCTGAGGATGTTATCTCCGGACGCGCAGGTTTGCGTGGACGGTACGGATTCACCGGAGTTTGATGGCTGGCAATGGGTAAGTTACTGGTATCCGTTGGGCCAGGTGGTCTCATTCAAGCGAGAAGTGTATCGACGCGCGCTGAGAGAGCTTGCCCCGCGGCTGTTCTACAACATGGAGCAGTGGCACAGGGCAGAGCATAATCAGCGTTTACAGGAACACCAGAAATGACGGACTGACACCGCCATGCTGAGCATTCTGCGAAGTCTAGTACAAGAGGTAAACAGCGCCCGCGATCTGCAGGAGGCGCTGGATATCATTGTATCGCGGGTGCAGAAAGCCATGGGGACCGAGGTCTGTTCCGTTTATCTGCTCGACCCGGCGACCAACCGCTACATTCTGATGGCCACCGAGGGCCTTTACCGCAAGGCGGTTGGCCAGGTGAGCCTGGCTTATTCCGAGGGCCTTGTCGGGCTCGTGGGTTCCCGCGAAGAACCCATCAACCTTGAAGATGCGCCGTCTCACCCGCGCTACCGCTATTTCCCCGAGACCGGGGAGGAACGGTTCCGCTCTTTCCTGGGTGTTCCTATCATTCACCATCGCCGGGTGTTGGGCGTGCTCGTTGTCCAGCAGCGGGAAAGTTCCCGGTGCTTTGATGAAGGCGAAGAGGCCTTTCTGGTAACTGTTTCCGCCCAGTTGGCGGGGGTTATTGCCCACAGTGAGGCCACCGGAGCCATCAGCGGTCTGTCCCTGACCGGTGAGGAGGCTCATGATGTCAGTTTCAATGGCGTCCCCGGGGCGCCGGGCGTAGCCATCGGCAGTGGCGTTGTGGTTTATCCGTCTGCCGATCTTGATGTGGTTCCGGAGAAGCCCACCGACGATATCGATCAGGAGCTGGCCCTGTTTGGAGCCTCGGTGAAAGCGGTCAGGGAAGATATCGAACGCGTTGCCAAACGGTTGGCATCACAATTGCGCCCCGAAGAGCAGGCCTTGTTCGATGTTTACCTGAGAATGCTGGGCGATGATGCCATGCCCGGTGAGGTGTCGAACAAGATCAAGGAAGGGATCTGGGCCCAGGGCGCCCTCAAACAGGTTGTCCAGCAATACATCCGTCACTTCGAGATGATGGACGATCACTACCTGCAGGAGCGTGCTGTTGACATACGTGATCTTGGCCGCCGCCTGTTGTCCCACCTGCAGGAGGGTGAGCAGAAACACCTGAACTACCCCGAGCGCACGGTACTGGTCAGCGAGGAGCTGACGCCGGCAATGCTTGGTGAGGTTCCCAAGGGGCAGTTGGTTGGATTGGTGTCGGTCAAAGGGTCCAGTAACTCCCACGTGGCCATCCTTGCCCGTGCCATGGGCGTTCCTACCGTCATGGGTCTGGTCGATATTCCCGTAAATCAGCTTGATGGCAAAGAGCTGATCGTCGACGGTTTTGAGGGTCAGATCTTTGCCTCACCCTCCGCAGATCTGCGCTCCTATTATCAGGCGATCTGCGATGAAGAAGACGAGCTCATCCGGGGGCTTGAGGTCCTCAAGGATAAGCCCTGTGAAACCACCGATCACCACCGGGTCTCGTTGCTGGTGAACACCGGACTGATGACCGATGTGGTGCGCTCGCTCTCGCACGGTGCCGAGGGTATCGGCCTGTACCGTACCGAAGTGCCCTTCATGATCAAGGACCGCTTCCCCTCGGAGCAGGAACAGCGAGAGTATTACCGGGAGCAGCTCGAAGCCTTTGCGCCGAGTCCCGTTACCATGCGTACGCTGGATATTGGCGGCGACAAGGCACTGACCTATTTCCCGATCCAGGAGGAAAACCCTTTCCTGGGCTGGCGGGGTATCCGGGTTACCCTCGACCATCCGGAGATTTTTCTGGTTCAGGTCCGGGCCATGCTCAAGGCCAGCGAGGGGCTGAACAACCTCCAGATCATGCTACCGATGATCTCCAACATCTCGGAAGTGGAAGAGTCCCTGCATCTGATTTACCGGGTGTATCACGAGGTTCGCGAGGAAGGCTATGACATTCACATGCCCAAAGTGGGTGTGATGGTCGAGATTCCCGCTGCGGTCTACCAGATCCGGGAGCTGGCGGACCGGGTGGACTTCCTCTCTGTTGGTTCCAACGACCTGACCCAATACCTGCTGGCAGTGGATAGGAACAACCCTCGGGTAGCCCAGCTCTATCATTCTTACCATCCTGCGGTGCTCCAGGCGCTGGTCCGGATTGCCCAGGATGCTCACTCTGTCGGTAAACCGGTTGGTATCTGTGGCGAGCTGGCGGGTGATCCCGGTGGTGCGCTGCTGCTGATGGCCATGGGGTACGATTCCCTGTCCATGAACGCGGCCAGTCTGCCCAAGGTCAAGTCGGTGATTCGCAGTGTCAGCCGGGAATGGGCCATCCAGTTGCTGGAAGATGTGCTGCTTCTGGATTCGCCTCACGTCATCAAGAGCTGTGTCGATCTGGCGTTGCGAAATGCCGGTTTTGGCCGCTATCTGCGCCCCGGTAAATCGACGGCCATGGCGGTATCCGAGGCCGCCGTTTCCTGATTACGGGACGGATTTCGGCAATATAGGGTGTGCACTCTAAATACGGTTGTTATCTTGATAACTGAAGTATCCGGCGGTCCGCATAGCGGACCCGCACTTTTTATCCGGAAAAGGGAAGGCTATGAGCTCGCCAACTGATCATAAACCCGCTCCCCGCATCGGGCTTGCCCTTGGTGGCGGTGGTCCTTTGGGTGGGATTTATGAAATCGGGGCGCTCCGGGCGCTGGATGAGGCGCTTGATGGTCTCGATTTCAACAACATTGATGTTTATGTTGGCGTTAATGGCGGCTCTTTTGTGGCGGCGAATCTTGCCAATCAGATGACCACGGCGCAACTCTGCCGGATCTTCGTGCGCAATGAGGCGGAAGTGCACCCGTTCCATCCGGAAGTGTTCTATCGCCCGGCTTTCCGGGAGATCGGCAGTCGATTGCTGGCAATTCCGGGCCTGGTTTCGACGGCGGTGAGTCGCTTCATCAACAACCCCTACGATCAGAGCCTGCTGGAAGCCATGACCATCCTGGCCCAGGCAGCCCCGGCCGGATTGTTTGATAACGAGGGCCTGCATGAGTATCTCAAGCGGGCCTTTACCATGCTTGGCCGTACCAACGATTTCCGTCAGCTAAAGCGCAGCCTCTACATAGTGGCTGCCGATGTTGAGAGTACCGAAGCCGTTTGCTTTGGCGCTCCCGGCTTTGACCACGTGCCCATTTCCAAAGCCATTCAGGCCAGTACTGCCTCGCCGGGTCTGTATGTGCCAGTGGAAATTGATGGCCGCTATTATGTGGATGGCACGCTTCGTAAGGGGCTGCACGCCTCTGTGGCCTTTGAAGACGGTGCCGATCTGGTTTTCGCCGTGAATCCGCAGGTTCCTATCGATGCCAGCGCCGCGGTCCGGGCCGGCTCCATGAAACCCGGCGAGCTGACCCGCTCAGGTATGCCGAATCTTCTGTCACAAACTTTCAGGACCATCGTGTACTCGCGGATGCAGTCAGGCATTGCCCAGTATGCCCGGGATTATCCCGACAAGGACATTCTCCTGTTTGAGCCGACTCGTGACGACGCCAAGCTGTTCTTCTCTAACGTTTTCAGCTTTCAGTCCCGAAGAATGGTGTGTGAGCACGCCTATCAGATGACCCGGCGGGATCTTCTGAACCGTGCCGATCAACTGGAGCCAAAGCTGGCAAAATACGGCATCACGCTGAGACGGGATCGTCTTGAAGACGAACAGCGGACGATCAGTACCAGCCTTTATGGCGAAATGCTGCCACTGTATGTGGCCAAGGGCAGGAAGAAAAAAGCCGAGAAGGGCCGATTGGCGGGTAGCTTGAGCAACGTGTCGCACCTCTTCTCGAAGGCGCAATAATTCTCAGTGGGTGAGGGGCCAGATGAGCTTTTCACCTGACCCCTCGTTCACGCTTACAGGATATACCGGCTCAGATCCTCGTCTTCGGACAACTCTCCAAGTTTTTCATCCACGTATTCAGCGGTTACCTCGAAGCCATCGGTAACCTTGTCGCCGGCATCAAAGGACAGGGTTTCAAGCAACCGCTCAAGGACGGTATGCAGCCTACGGGCACCGATGTTTTCAGTGCTTTCGTTCACCTTCCAGGCAACCTCGGCAATGCGCGCAATGGCATCTTCCCGGAAGGTCAGTTTTACGCCTTCGGTCAGCATCAGTGCTTCGTATTGCTGGACCAGGGAGGCATCGGGTTCGGTCAGGATGCGCTTGAAGTCCTCGGGTGTCAGTGCCTGAAGCTCAACGCGGATCGGCAAGCGGCCCTGCAGCTCCGGAATGAGATCCGAGGGCTTGGACAGATGGAACGCGCCGGAGGCAATAAACAGAATATGATCGGTGCGCACAGAGCCGTATTTCGTGCTCACGGTGCTGCCCTCGATCAACGGGAGCAGGTCGCGCTGGACGCCCTCGCGGGAAACATCTGACGAGGTGTTCTCGGACCGCTTGGCCACCTTGTCGATCTCATCCACGAATACGATGCCATTCTGCTCCACCGCCTGGATGGCTTTCTGCTTGATCTCTTCTTCGTTGACCAGCTTGGCAGCCTCTTCTTCTTTGGCGCGCTTGAGTGCGTCCGCAACCTTCATCTTCCGGGTCTTGCGCTTGTCGGAAGACAGGTTTGAGAACATGCTCTGTAGCTGGTTGGTCATCTCTTCCATGCCTGGAGGGGCCATGATTTCCACCCCGGCGCTGGAGTTGCGAAGGTCAATCTCGATCTCCTTGTCATCCAGCTCGCCTTCCCGGAGTTTCTTCCGGAACAGTTGGCGCGTGGATGAATCGGAGGTGCGCTGGCTGTCCTCACCAAAATCTCGGGGCGGCGGAATCAGTGCGTCCAGAATACGCTCTTCCGCAGCATCCAGTGCCCGTTCTTCGTGGCGTTTCATCTCTGCTTCGCGCAGCATTTTGACGGCCATATCCGCCAGATCGCGGATAATGGATTCCACGTCACGGCCGACATAACCGACTTCCGTGAATTTCGTGGCTTCTACTTTCAGAAACGGTGCGTCGGCCAATTTGGCGAGGCGCCGGGCGATCTCGGTTTTACCCACACCCGTAGGGCCGATCATCAGGATGTTCTTGGGTGTGATCTCTTCGCGCAGGCTGCTGTCCAGCTGCATCCGGCGCCAGCGATTTCTCAGGGCGATGGCCACCGCCCGCTTGGCTTCTTCCTGGCCCACGATGTGTTTGTTGAGCTCGTGGACAATCTCACGGGGAGTCATTGCAGACATGGTCGCTCCGGATCAGTCGTTTTTGGAGAGCACTTCAAGGGTGCGATTGTGATTGGTGTAGATACAGATGTCGGCGGCGATATCCAGACCTTTCTCGACTATCTCGTGGGCGGACAGATCGGTATTTTCCAGCAGAGCGCGGGCCGAAGCCTGGGCAAAGGGGCCGCCCGAACCGATGGCAATCAGGCCCTGTTCCGGCTCTATCACATCGCCGTTGCCGGTGATGATCAGCGAGGCAGTCTTGTCCGCTACAGCCAATAAGGCCTCGAGCCTGCGTAGGGCTCGGTCTGTGCGCCAGTCTTTCGCCAATTCCACTGCGGCTCTGGTGAGGTTGCCCTGGTGTTTCTCAAGCTGGGCTTCGAATCGCTCAAACAGGGTGAAAGCATCCGCGGTGCCGCCTGCAAAACCGGCGATCACTTGGCCGTTATACAGGCGGCGAACCTTTCGGGCATTGCCTTTCATTACGGTGTTGCCCAGGGAAACCTGGCCGTCGCCACCCATGGCAACTTCGTCATCGCGCCTGACGGAAAGAATGGTAGTCATTTGGGCTCCAATTGCCTGATTGAAATTGGTATCCCGTTGTTATGGAGGCTTATGGTGCGAATTCAAGGTGTTCGCACCAGGCCCGAAAGATCAGCCTTCCTTGGGGATCTTCCGGACCAGTGGCTGGATATTCAGGGAAACCAGTTTGTCGATGGCGGAGTTCATCTGGCTTCGGGAGGTGAAGGGGCCAACGTTGACGCGGTACCAGACCGAACCGTTGTCCAGGTCAATTCTCTGGGTACTTGCCCGCAAACCCTGGAAGGCAATCTGGGCCCGCTGTCGTTCGGCGTCCTCTTTGCTGCGGAAGGAGCCGGACTGAAGCAGATAATTGAAATCCGTTTGTGTCGGTCCGGGTGTGTATTCTTCGACTTTCGGTGGCACCACCTCCGATTCCGGCAGCATCTCGTAGAAGCGGAACCCGGGTTTGTCTTCTTCCTTGGCGGTCTCTGTGGGCGTCTTCGCAGGTTTCTGGGCCGGCTTTTCAGTGACCGGTTGTTGCTGCGAACCCGGACTCGTTGGCAAGGAGTTCAGGTAGACGATAAACCCGATAAAACCACCCACCGCAGCCAGGGACAGTATCCACTTGAGCGACAGGCCGCCGTGCTGGGAGCGAGCGCTGGCTGCAGGCTTGGGCCGGGCAGCCTTCGGCTTCGCCTGTTTCGCAGGCTTTTTGCGCGAAGTGGCTGACGCTTTGGCAGGCCTGTCCTTCCGGGCGTAATCTCGGGACATTCGTCTTACATCTCTTCCGGTGCGCTGACGCCCAGCAAGTCCAGACCGTTGGCGATAACCTGCCTGATGGCAAGGTAAAGGCTGACCCTGGCATCACGAACGGCGGTATCTTCAATCAATACCTTATGGGCGTTGTAATACGTATGGAACTGGCCCGCCAGGTCCCGCAGGTAGTGCGTGAGGTGGTGCGGTTCACGTTGCGCGGCGGAATTGGCAATGAGCTCCGGATACTTGGTCAACTGGTTGGCCAGATCCTTTTCCTCGTCAAGCGTTAACAGTGAGAGGTCGCCGATGCATTCGTTGCGGCCGCGCTCTACACCTTCCTCGGCCAGTTTTCGAAGCACGCTGCAGATGCGCGCATGGGCATACTGCACGTAATAAACCGGGTTTTCATTGGTCTGGGAGCGAGCCAGATCGATATCGAAGGTCAACTGGGAATCCACCCGGCGCGCGGCCAGGAAGAAACGGGTCGCGTCGCGGCCAACCTCATCAATCAGGTCCCGGACGGTCACGTAGCTGCCGGCGCGTTTGGAGATTTTCACCTCCTGGCCGGAGCGGGTCACCATCACCATCTGGTGCAGCACGTAGTCCGGCCAGCCTTCCGGAATACCGGCATTCAGCGCCTGCAAGCCGGCGCGAACGCGGGTAACGGTAGAGTGGTGGTCGGCACCCTGTTCGTTGATAACGGTGGTAAAGCCCCGTTGCCACTTGTCCAGGTGATAGGCGACATCCGGCAGGAAGTAGGTGTAGCCACCGTCCTTCTTGCGCATGACCCGATCCTTGTCGTCGCCGAACTCGGTGGTTTTCAGCCACATGGCGCCATCCTGCTCGTAGGTGTAGCCATTTTCCTGCAGGCGTTTGACCGTGGCTTCAACCTTGCCGTCCTCGTACAGGGAGGATTCCAGGAAATAGACATCAAACTGAACGCCGAAGGCTTTCAGATCCAGGTCCTGCTCCCGGCGCAGGTAGGCGACGGCGAATTCGCGGATGGCGTCACGGTCTTCCGGGTCCGCCTTGGCGGTCACTTCCCGATCGTCTGCGGTGACGGTGTCGCCAGCAAGGTAGGCCTTGGCGACATCAACGATGTAGTCGCCCCGGTAACCGTCCGCCGGCCAGCTCTCGTCATCCGGCGTCAGACCTTTCACCCGCGCCTGAACCGAGCGCGCCAGGTTGTCAATCTGAGCCCCAGCGTCATTGTAGTAGAACTCCCGGGTCACATCGTAGCCGTTTGCTTCCAGCAGCCGGCAAAGGCAGTCGCCAATCGCCGCGCCACGGCCGTGGCCAACGTGGAGAGGGCCTGTAGGGTTGGCCGAAACAAACTCCACCTGAACTTTTTCACCCTGGCCCTGGTTGTTGCGGCCGAAACGGTCGCCTTCATCCAGTATGGTGTTGACCACTTCAAAAGCACTGGCCGTGCTCATAAAGAAGTTGATGAAGCCGGGCCCGGCAATCTCCACTTTCTCCACTGCTTTGCTCTGCGGCAGCTTCTCGATCAGCGCCTCCGCCAGTTTGCGAGGCGGGCAACCGGCAGCTTTTGAGGCAACCAGGGCAATGTTGCAGGCATAGTCGCCGTGGGACTTGTCCTTGGTACTGCCCACCTGTGGAGTGAAGGACTGGTCCGCAGGCAAAGTGCCATCGGCTTGGAGTGCTGCCAGTGCAGACTGGAGCAGATCGGAAACGGTCTCTTTCATGCTGTCAGATGACTCGGTTTACAGGAGAATTGGATTTGGGGCAGGGGCCCGCTGAAAACAGAAGGCAGTTATTATCGCGGAAAGGTGTTTTTTACTCAAACATGAAAAGCGGAGAGGCCTGGTCGCCTCTCCGTTTTCTGCTCAGAATGTTCTATTCAGGATTGGCGCAGGATGTGGCTGTACCATACGGGCTATCGCCACCCCCCGGAGGTGCAGGCGAATCCAGGTCGTCCGCAGTGCAGGACAGAGTAAATCGCTGTCTAGCCTGGGATTCGGTGCCCTGAACACTGGTGGTGGCAATTAGGTCCACTTCAATCCATGAACATTCACTTTTAAGATAGGTGAGATCGAACGTAACGGTTCCATCAGCGCCGGTTGTCAGGCTCATAGGTACGGTTGCTGAGGGGTCAGGTTCTAGAGCTCCATTGCCATTCTCGTCATTGTCTGAGGCGTCAAGGATGCCGTTATTATTGATGTCTTCAGACACGCAGCCGTCAGCAACCGTGTATGACGCGACCCAAGGGTCACTGGAAGTCGGTTTGACATAGAACCCCTTGAAATAGCGCACTGGGACAACGCTGACCTGTACTGACCGATTAGCGGATGCGTTGCCGTTTGCGTCCGTGACAATTGCCG
This sequence comes from Marinobacter sp. EhC06, assembly GCF_001650915.1. Lineage (GTDB taxonomy): Bacteria > Pseudomonadota > Gammaproteobacteria > Pseudomonadales > Oleiphilaceae > Marinobacter. The sequence continues at coordinate 88,700 of NZ_LXYO01000037.1, read as the reverse complement.
TCCACGGCTGCTTGTACAGGGTTAGCCCGGACTCAACGATCTCGTTTCCGGTGCCAATATTTATCCGCAGGGCTTGCCCTCCTACTGTCAAAGATAGACTCTCTGATATCGCCGTATTAGGAACTGTAGCGAAAATGGTTACACCATTTAAAGAGCTGGAAACTGAGCTGGACGTATAGGTTACTTGCGTCTGACCTTGGCTATTGGTTTCGCCTGAGCCTGCGGAGAGTGAACCGCCAGTTACGTCGTCTAGGGTGAAGTTTACGGTAGCGTTCTTGACCAGGTTGTTGTTCGCATCACGCACTGTAGCCAGAATTACTGCAGATTCATTTTGGCCGATTTGTGTCTTGTCTGCTTGCAGATTAAGCTGCGTTGGAGTTGTAGATACGAACTCAAAAGTTCTTTGTGCTGACGGCCCGCCTGCCGCTTCACTGCGTGCGGTAACAGATGCTGGGCCGACATTGGTAGATGAAATATCCACGGTGGCAATGCCTCCAGTGGTCGTCACAGTGGCTGTGCTAGAGCTGCTTTGAGTGAAGACTCCTCGGGTTGTCTCAAAAACCACGCTGGAACCATCTGCAACGGCTACCCCACTGGAAAGCCACTCTACTTCCAGGGTCTGCGTGGCATTCAACTCGATTTCGGTATTTGCAGTTGGGGAAGTGAAGCTGAATTGATCTGGTGAGATGGTAACTGCTCTTTCCGCAGATACAAGGCTCTCGCCGCTATAGGCTGAGACGGTTATTGCCTCTGATCCTCCGGACTGTGCGACTAGGTCGAACGTTACAGTGCCATCAAGGGCGGTTGCGAAGGTTGCCGCATTTGAAATCTGATTTCCAAGCTCCGTTGATACGTCAATCGTTTCTCCGACAATCGGGTCGTTATCTGCATCGACAAGCCGAGCAGTATAGGTAGCCGATGCGCCAGCAACGATGGAAGAGGGCCCTGTTATTGAAATCGACGTTCCCGTCGCGGAGATAGATGTTGTTCTTGATACGTCGCCGGCAGTCACGGTCACAGTGATCGTGCGGTTCCTTGGATCGTTGCCAGCGGAAACCTGAGCTGATGCTTGGCCGTTAGCACCTGTAACTGCTGTTTGGACCAAGACAGTGCCGGCGTTATCGGCAGCAAAGCCAACGTTTATGTCCGGCATTACTCGACCATCAGTGTCCTTTATGATTGCAGTAATCGAAGAACTGTCTGACCCGTCAGTAGCGATCTGGGGTGATTCATTAATCAATTGGATAGTGCCTACAGAAGCCGTTTCAGTGGTATCGCCTGGTTCGCTTGTACCACTGCCACCGACACCCGATAGTGAGCTCGATCCACTATCTCCTCCGCACGCAGCAAGCACGAGGGTCAGCAACAGGGCTGTAACTCGTGCAAATAGTTTCCCTGACATTATTTTTTCTCCAGTTTCCGTTTACAGCGAAAGCTTTTATGCACATTCCCAAACAAGAACGGCAAGCTCAGGTATTTTCACAAGATTGGTATTTAGTTTGCTGAAAATCATAGCACAGGATATTGCCGCGCAATGATGATTAGTATTCATTTATGAAAAACTTTGTAACCTGCATATGCATCCAGATCTACTGATCGTTAGCCCGTTTCCTGAGGATCAACATCAATCATCCATTTCACCCCGGCAGGCAGCTTTCTCTGGTCCAGTTCCTGGCAAATTCCGGTCAGCAAGCTGTTCAGCTTTTTCCGGTTGCGGGCGTTGAGGATGAGTTGTGCCCGGTGCTTGTCGGCGCGTCGGGCAATCATGGCTGGCAGTGGGCCCCAGGTTTCGATGCCTGTGGTATTGGTAAGAGGCTTTATTGTATCCAGCACCTGCAGGCTCTTTTCCATGGTGTCGGCCTCAGCCCTGAAGATGGCCATGGCGCGGAATGGCGGGAATTGTCCTTCTTCCCGTTCTTTGAGAAGTTGATCGGCGATATCGAGATACTGGCCTTCGCAGAGCGTTTTCAGTAACGGGTGGTCACTGTGGCAGGTTTGCACCAGAACTTTGCCGGGTTTTGTGCCGCGGCCGGCGCGGCCGCTGACCTGCAGAAGGGTCTGAATCAGTTGTTCGGGTGCCCGGAAGTCCACGCTGAACAGTCCGCCGTCGGCGTTGACCACCACCACGAGGGTAACGTTGGGGAAGTCGTGCCCCTTGGCTAACATCTGGGTGCCGACAAGCACGCACGGCTTTCCACTGTTCACCTGCTTCAGAATGCCCTGGATGCTGCCTTTGCGCTGTGTGCTGTCGCGATCCACTCGCACAACCGGCGTATCCGGGAAAGCGTTGGCGAGAATATCTTCTGTTCTTTCTGTGCCCTGTCCAACAGGTTTGAAGGCCTCGCTTTGGCACTTCGGGCAGTGTTCTGTAGCTGCCGTCTGGTAGTCGCAGTGGTGGCATCGCATTGCCCGGTCCCGGCGGTGGTAGGTCAGCCGCGTGTCGCAACGGGGGCACTCAACCATGTGGCCGCAGTCGAAGCACATCATGATCGGGGCAAATCCGCGACGATTGACAAAGACGAGTGCCTGCTCACCTCTGGCCAGGGCTTGCTCGATGGCATTCAGGGCGGGCCGTGACAGGCCGCCTTCCAGTGGGCGACTTCGTATATCCAGCAGACTGATGATTGGTGGCGCCGCATTGCCGGCACGTTCTTCAAGTTTCACCAGGTGATATTTGGCCTGCTCGGCGTTGTGCACGGATTCCAGTGACGGAGTCGCCGACCCGAGGATGACGGGGCAGTTGTTCAGGTGCGCGCGATAGACAGCCAGGTCGCGGCCGGAATAACGGAAACCTTCGCCCTGTTTGTATGAGCTGTCGTGTTCCTCATCGACAATGATGGTGCGCAAGTTGGTGAAGGGCAGTAAAACAGCCGATCGGGTGCCTACCAGGATAACCGGTTCACCGTTGCGGACTTTCAGCCAGGTTGTCAGGCGCTCACCGTCGTTAAGCGCTGAGTGCCACACTACAATCCGGCTGCCGAAGTAGTGTTGGAATCGGGCAACCGTTTGCGGCGTAAGATTGATCTCTGGAACCAGTACCAGGGCCTGATCCTGGGCGCCGAGGTGTTGTTTCAGATAGTGTAGGTAGATCTCGGTTTTTCCGCTGCCGGTGATGCCGTATAAGAGAAAGGCACCAAACCCTTCGCCTGGAGCAGCCAGCTCTTCTGCGGCTGAAGCCTGGGCCGTGGACAATTCCGGTCTGCGAGCAAGAAGCTCAGGTTCCTCACCGCGTGAATTCGTCCGGGGCGGCGAAACGGCCTCAATCAGTTGCTTCTCGTGCAGTGCGTTGAGCTGTGCCCGGGCGAAACCGGCCTGCAGAATATCCTTTGTCGGGGCACCCCTGGAGTGCTGGCTTAGCCAATCGAAAAGCGCCTTCTGTTTATAGGCGTTTGCAGGAAGTGTTGCTGCGTCGTCGAGTGCACGCCACCAATGTTCCGTTTTTTCTTCGGCGATTCGCCCTCGTCTGAGAGCCGGGGGTAGGGCAGTGAACAGGCATTCGCCCAAGGGGTGTTGATAATAGTCGCTGGCCCAGCTGAGAAGTTTGAACGTTTCTTGCGGTAATGCGGGCCAGTCCTCCATAACCGATGACAGCGGCTTGAGCTTTATTCCCGGAGGCGGCTCAACGCCGACCTCTACAACCAGGCCCGTTGCCTGCTGCCGGCCGAAGGGGATCCGCACTCTCTGACCCGGCGCCAATTCGAGGTCTTCTGGAATGATGTAATCAAAGAGTCGACGCAGAGGACGATTCAGGGCGATGCGTGCAATCAATGGCACTGAGTGCTCCACTGGATGACGGGTGTCACGGTTTTTCCTTATCCTGTTTCAGTCGGCGGCCTGCCGCGAAATCCGGGGAGGGCGAGTCCGGAAGTCAGGTGTGGTGCTTGCCTGCAGCAATAATTGCAAGTAAGATTCGCGGTCTGTTTCCGGCAGGGCATGATTGTGCCCCGTCTTCTCAATTGATTCAAACATGCGGTGCCTGGCGCCTGGGTAATCAAGATACCCCGCGATCAGGTAGCGGCATGACCTAACGAGGTTCGCCATGAAAGAAGGTATCCACCCCAAGTACGAAGAAATTACCGCCACCTGTTCCTGCGGTAACACATTCAAGACCCGTTCTACCTACACACATGATCTGCAGCTGGATGTTTGTTCGCAGTGCCACCCTTTCTACACCGGCAAGCAGAAAGTTATGGATACCGGTGGTCGTATCGACCGTTTCCAGAAGCGTTTCGGTGGCCGTATTGGCGGCAAGAAAGACTGATCGCAGTGGATTCGGGAAAGCGCCTTCGGGCGCTTTTTTTGTGTCCGAAATTCATAGTGTATTCATAAGATACATACGCAATTAGCACTATTGACTGTTCACAAAATGTTCATGGCCCACTTGTCGTTTCGGGTCTGGCGGGCCATAATGGCGCGCTCCGCTGGGCAAGCTCCGGCGGTTCATTACCTTTAAACGTGACAAACGGAACAGTGGCAATGTCTCAAGATCTGAAAGAAGCAGCCCTTGAATATCACGCCAAGCCGCGGCCTGGTAAGCTGAGTGTTGAAATCACCAAGCCAACCAAGACTTCCCGCGACCTTTCCCTGGCGTATAGCCCCGGGGTTGCCGAACCGGTCCGCGAGATCGCAAAGGACCCGGAGAACGCATACAAATACACCGCCAAGGGCAACCTGGTGGCTGTTATCTCTGATGGTTCCGCGATTCTTGGTCTGGGTAACCTGGGTCCGCTGGCAAGCAAGCCGGTTATGGAAGGCAAGGGCGTACTGTTCAAGCGCTTTGCCGGAATTGATGTCTTCGATATTGAAGTCAATTCCGAAAGCCCGCAGGCGTTTATTGAAACAGTTGAGCGTATTGCAGACACCTTTGGTGGAATCAACCTGGAAGACATCAAGGCGCCCGAGTGCTTTGAGATTGAGCGTGCTCTTATTGAGAAGTGCAACGTGCCGATCTTCCACGATGACCAGCATGGTACTGCTATCGTAACTGCGGCCGGCATGATCAATGCCCTTGAGCTGCAGGGTAAAAAGATTGAAGAGGCGAAGGTGGTGTGCCTGGGTGCCGGTGCCGCCGCTATTGCCTGCATGAAGTTGCTGATCAGCTGCGGTATTCGCTCTGAGAACATCTTCATGCTCGACCGCAAGGGTGTGATCCATTCTGGTCGTGATGATCTGAACCAGTATAAGGCGATGTTTGCCAACGATACTGACAAGCGCACTCTGGATGATGCTATTGATGGCGCGGATGTATTCCTGGGTCTGTCTGGTCCGGATCTGCTGACCGCTGACCAGCTGAAGAAAATGGCTCCGAAGCCTATCGTATTTGCCTGCTCCAACCCCGATCCGGAGATCAGTCCGGAAGTTGCCCTGGCAACCCGCGATGATCTGATCATGGCCACCGGTCGTTCTGATTATCCGAACCAGGTTAACAACGTGTTGGGCTTCCCGTTCATTTTCCGTGGAGCGTTGGACGTACGTGCCACCGCTATCAATGAGGAAATGAAGGTGGCGGCTGTCAATGCAATCCGCGAGCTGGCGAAAGAGCCTGTGCCCCAGGAGATCTGTGAGGCGTATGGCGTGGATAGCTTCGAGTTCGGGAAAGAGTACATCATTCCCAAGCCGATGGATGTCCGCTTGCTTGAAGTGGTGCCCGCGGCGGTTGCCCGCGCTGCGGTGGATTCCGGGGTTGCCCGTAATGCATACCCTGCGCACTACCCGCTCAAGTCCATGGACGACATTATCTGATCTGTCGTTCAGGGTGATAAAAAACCGGCGGTGATCCCGCCGGTTTTTTTGTGCCTGTCCAGGGTGTCAGAAGATTCTTCGTGAGAGGTCGTCTTCCTCGGAACCGCCGTTACCATCGTTCTCGGTTTCTGATGTCAGCGGTGGTGGCGCGTCTTCTTCGCGGAAGACCTCAAATACGCCGTCTTCACCGGGCCTTGCCCGCTGTCCGGTCTCTGGGTTGATCCGGATATTTACGATGCCGTTGGGACGAGGCATAAGGGAGGAGGGTGCTCCTTCGAGAGCTACTTCCATGTAGTCCAGCCAGATGGGTAGCGCGGTGCTGGCGCCGAACTCACGTCTGCCAAGCGGTGCCGGTTGGTCGAATCCTACCCAGGTGGTTGTGGCCACTTCATGATTGAAGCCAGCGAACCAGGTGTCTTTCTGCTCGTTCGTGGTACCGGTTTTACCGGCAATGTCATCCCGGCCCAGTGCCAGTGCTCGTCTGCCTGTGCCGCGGCGAATTACATCCTGCATCATCGAGTGCAGAATGAAGACGGCGCGCTCGTCTGCCAGTCGGCGCATCACGCGAACTTCTGGCGACTCGTCGTTGCTCTCGGAGGAATCCGCCGCCGTAGCTACGTCGCTTTCTTTCTCATCTGAAGTCGCTTGTTCTGAAAGCTCATTGCAGTTTTCCTCGCACAGAACGGTTTCAGGGGCCTGGTAGATGATCTCACCGTTGAAGTTGCTGATGGTCTCGATCAGGTAAGGTTCAACGTCATAACCGCCGTTGGCGATTACGGCCATGCCTCTCGCCAGTTCCATGGGGGTAAGCTGGCCGCTTCCGAGCGACAGCGACAGGTTGTCGGGCATGTTTTCGGTCGGAATTTCCAGCTGCGCCAGGTAGTCGAGAGTTTTCTCTATGCCCAGATCGCGCAGGAGCCGGATTGAAACCAGGTTGCGTGAGCGATAGAGCGCTTCCCGAAGCCGGGTCGGACCATAAAACTGTCCGGAGGAGTTCTGGGGCCGCCATGCGGTCTCAAGTTCGGAGTCGTCGAATACGATTGGCGCATCATTATAAATAGTGGCTGGCGTCATGCCGCTTTCGAGGGCGCTCAGGTAGAGGAAGGGCTTGAAGGTTGAGCCTGGCTGTCTCCGTGCCTGAGTGGCCCGGTTGTATTTGCTCTGACCAAAGCTGTAGCCCCCTGTCAGTGCCTCAATGGCTCCGGTTTTGGCTTCCAGTGAGATCAATGCGCCCTCCACCCTCGGAATCTGGGCGAGTGCGACGTTCACTGCTGCGGGCTGCTCCGGCTCGTCAACCTGTGGCTGTTGCTCGTTGGTGTCAGCTTCCGGGGAAGCCTGGAGCGGGTCCTGGGCGCGCACATAGATAACATCGCCTGGCGAAACAACATCTGAAGGTTTCTCGGGCTCCGGGCCAGTGAGGTTTTCGGTCTTGTAGCGCTTTGCCCAGGTCATGGTTTCAAAGGGCATGACGGCGGAGCCGATGCGGCGTGCGTGTACACTCACTTCGCCAGATTCGTCGTCAACATCCTTGACGATTGCGGGCAGCAAGGACTCGATCCGAGGGTAATTCAGAATCAGGTCGGACAATTCGCTGTTGGCGAGTGTTTCCTGGTCGATCTGCCCGACGGGGCCACGGAAGCCGTGGCGTCGATCATAGGCTTCGAGGCCGTTCCTCAGCGCTTCGGTGGCAACTTGTTGCTTTTTGCCATCAACTGTAAGGGTGACGGTGTAGCCATCTGTGTAGGCGTCTTCCCCAAATCGCCGAACCATCTCAGATCTTGCCATTTCAGCAACGTAGTCGGCGTCGACTTCCGTTTCTGTACTGTTATAACTGGCGGTAATGGGGGCTGAAACCGCAAGCTCATGGGCATCCGAAGTGATATATTCCAGATCTCGCATGCGCCCGAGAATCCAGTTCCGGCGAATCATCGCACGGTCCGGGTTGGCCAGGGGATTGAACGCCGATGGCGCTTTGGGAAGGCCGGCGAGCATGGCCATCTGGGCCAGTGACAATTCTGATACCGGCTTGTTGTAATAAACCTGCGCGGCAGCGGCAATCCCGTAGGCCCGATTGCCCAGATAGATCTTGTTCAGATAGAGCTCGAGAATGCGGTTTTTATCCAGTTCACGTTCGATCTGAAGAGCCAGAAGTATCTCGTTGAACTTCCGGATAAAGGTTCGGTCCCGTGACAAAAAGTAATTTTTTGCAACCTGCATTGTGATGGTACTACCTCCGGACTGGATCTCGCCGGTAGAGACCAGTTCGATTGCAGCCCGCGCCAGGCCTTTGATGTCGACCCCGAAGTGCTCGTAAAAACGCGAGTCTTCAGCCGCCATAAAGGCTTGTAACTGAATTGTTGGGATCTGTTCGATTGTGATGGGTGCCCTTCTCTTTTCACCGAATTCTGCTATTAATCTGTTGTCTTTGCTATAGACCCGTAGTGGCGTCTGAAGCTTGATGTCCAGAAGCTGGTGTACCGGCGGAAGGCCAGGGCGAAGGTAAAGATAAAAGCCTGAGGTTACGATAACGGCGACACTCAGTCCGGTAAGAAACAACCAGGCAAAAAGGCGAGATGTGCGCAACAAATGAGACATTTTTTTCTGACAACTGTTGGATATAGGTCTATCATTTGAGAAATTGCTTTAGGATGGAAGAGTCTCCTCACCGCCGCAAAAGTTCTCAATTAAAGAAGAACAGGCATTGTAGACGGAATGGTGAAGAAATTCTCTTAAATAAAAAACACATAAGTTACGTAACCGGGTGCATCTAACCAGGTATAGGGCGAGCGCGTGTTTGGATTAGGAAAGAAATCCAGTGCAGTGCTGGGCGTGGATATAAGCTCCAGCTCGGTCAAACTTCTGGAGCTGTCAAAGCAGGGCGACCGCTATAAGGTCGAGAGCTACGCGGTAGAGCCATTGCCGGCCAATGCCGTAGTGGAAAAGAATATTACGGACGTTGAGGCCGTGGGCGAAGTGATGAAGCGAGTTGCTTCCAAGTCCCGCTCAGGCGTTAAACAGGTTGCAGTGGCGGTCTCAGGCTCTGCGGTTATTACCAAGGTCATCCAGATGGATGGAGGTCTCAACGAATTCGAAATGGAAGACCAGATTGCCCTTGAGGCCGATCAGTATATTCCATACCCGCTGGATGAAGTGGCTATCGATTTCGAAGTTCAGGGACCTTCTGAAAGCAACCCCGACCAGGTAGATGTGCTTTTGGCTGCGTGCCGGAAGGAAAACGTCGATATTCGAGAAGATGCGCTCGAGATTGCTTCTCTGACGACCAAGGTAGTTGACGTTGAGGCTTACGCCCTTGAGCGCGCCTACGCTCTGATTGAGCCTCAGCTGGACTCGCAGGGCGAGGAGCTGGTAGTGGCGATTGTGGATATCGGTGCAACCATGACCACGCTGAGCGTTCTGGCAGGTGGAAAAACCGTCTACACCCGTGAGCAGATATTTGGCGGTAAGCAGCTGACCGAGGAAATCCAGCGCCGCTACGGTCTTTCTCTGGAAGAGGCCGGCCTTGCCAAAAAGCAGGGCGGGCTGCCCGATGACTACGAGTCTGAAGTGCTGACCCCGTTCCGCGAGGCTGTGGTGCAGCAAGTTGCCCGAGCACTTCAGTTCTTCTTTGGCGCCAGCCAGTACAATGCTGTCGATTATGTGGTTCTGGCAGGAGGCACTGCCTCGATTCAGGGGCTGACGGAGATGGTCGAAGAAAAGACGGGAACGCCGACCATGGTCGCGAATCCTTTTGCAGACATGGCAGTAGGGTCACGGGTCAACGCATCGGCACTGGGTAATGATGCGCCTTCCCTGATGATTGCCTGCGGCCTGGCAATGAGGAGCTTCGACTGATGGCAAAGATTAACCTTCGACCGTGGCGCGAGGAGCTTCGCGCCGAGAAACAGAAGCAGTTTGTGGTCATGATTCTTGGCGCCGCGATCATTGCCGGCGGCCTGGTTTTCCTGTGGAAGACCGATATGGACAGCCGGATTGCTTACCAGCAATCCCGGAACGCCTATATCGAGACAGCCACGAAGAAACTGGACCAGCAGATCAAGGAAATCGAGAATCTCAAGCGCAAGCGGGATGAGCTTCTTGCCCGGATGCAGGTGATCCAGGATCTTCAGGGCAAGCGCCCGGTTATTGTACGCGTCTTCGATGAGTTGGTGAGAACTCTGCCTGATGGTCTCTTCTACACGGATCTGACCCGGTCAGGCGAGCGTGTTGATATTGTTGGAATGGCTGAGTCTAATAGCCGGGTTTCGGCCCTCATGCGTCAGTTCGAGGAGTCCGAGTGGTTTACGGATCCCAACCTCTCAAATGTGTCAGCTGCTGATAGTCGCCGGGCCGGTTACAGCCAGTTCAACCTGTCAGTTAAACAGAAAACGCCCGAGCCCGAAGGGGAGGATGAGTAATGAGCCTCGCGGACTCTCTGAAAAGCCTTAATGAATTTGATATAAACGATCTCGACGTTAACAACGCTGGTATATGGCCTGCACCAATCAAGGCGATCGTCGTACTGATCATTTTTGGACTTATCGCCGGAGGTGGTTACTGGTTCTTCATCAAGGATCAGTACGCCCAACTTGAACGGGTGGAGCGCACCGAGCAGGAACTGCGCAAGAAATATGAGGAAAAAGCTTATCAGGTAGCCAATCTTGAGGTCTTTAAGGCCCAGATGGCTGAAATGGAAGAAACCTTTGGCGCTCTGGTAAGACAACTTCCGAGTGAGACAGAAGTGCCTGGGCTGCTCGAAGATATAACCAACACGGCTCTAGGCAACGGCCTCGCACTTCAGGAAGTGAAGCTGCAGCCAGAGCAGCGCCGGGACTTCTATTCCGAGCTGCCAATCAACATTCGTGTGTCTGGCTCGTATCATGAGTTGGCATCTTTCGTCAGCAGTGTTGCGAGCCTGCCACGGATTGTGACGCTGCACGACTTGACCATAAAACCAACTGGCGGAGACGGAGAACGGCTTGATATGCAGGTTGTGGCTCGTACTTACCGCTACCGGGCTGGAGAATGAGCATGACAGGAAAGCATGCGGTAAAGGCCTGGCTGGGTGTTTGTCTGGTGTCTCTCCTGACAGCATGTTCCCAGGGCAGTGGATTCTCAGATCTTGATCAATTCATGGCCGAGACGAGGGCGAAACCGAGAGGCTATGTTGAGCCCTTGCCGGAGTTCAAAGCTTACGAGGCTTTCAGCTATTCCGCAGCAGATCGCCGCGCGCCGTTTGAACCTCCCATCGACGTTCAACTGACCATGGTGGACCAGCAACCGGTCAGCGATGTTGAACCGGATATGGATAGACCGAGAGAAGTTCTTGAGAATTTTGACCTGAAAACGCTTGAAATGGTCGGCACACTTCAGGGCGCATCGGGTAACCTTTTTGCCCTGATTGAAGATGAGACCGGCGGAATCCATAGGGTCCGTACCGGAAATTACATGGGGCAGAACTACGGCCGCATTGTGGGCGTCAGTGAAACCCGTATCGAGCTTATTGAAATCGTTCCCAATGGCCGGGGTGGCTGGGTTGAGCGTCCTCGCTCCCTGACCCTGGAAGAGGGCGCAGGCTAAGGAGCGGCTGGATGAAAGTTGAAAGAAACATGCACGTACAAAAAAGTTTAGGGTCGAGGCTAGCGATGTTCAGAAAACTCAATGTATACGTCAGCGTGATTGCTTTTGGGTTGTTCTCCGGCCTGGCCAACGCGGTCACGCTGGAAGACGTGTCGTTTTCGTCGCTACCGGGCGAGCGGCTTGAAGTTACACTGCAATTTGATGGAGCGCCGCCGGAACCCTCCGGTTACACCATTGAGCGTCCTGCTCGTATCGCGGTGGACCTTCGGGACACGACCAGTGGTCTTGAAAGTCGCAGTGTTCCTCTGGGATCAGGCAACGCCCAGAGCATGACCGTGGTGGAAACCAAGGACCGCACCCGGCTGATATTCAACCTGGTCGAGCTGGTCCCCTATGACACAGTTCGTTCGGGCAACTCCCTGGTCATGACAATTGGCGGCCAGGCCGATGGCGTTGTCGCGAGTTCCTCTGCTCCCGCGTCTCAAAGTAGTTCAACATCGGGCTCCATGTCTGCCAACGCTCTGGCCGGTGTGGATTTCCGTAGGGGCAAGGACGGTGAAGGTCGCGTTCTTGTTGATCTGGGTAGCTCCAGCACGCCGGTGGACCTGATAGAGCGCGCCGGCAAGATCCGCCTGACAATGGATAATATTGAAGTTCCCTCGGATCTGCGGCGCCGGCTCGATGTTACAGACTTTGCAACACCGGTGACCCGTATTGACACCTTTGTGGAAGATGGCAATGCCGTAGTCGAGATCACCCCCGAAGGCAATTACGACTACATCGCCTACCAGTCTGGTAGCCAGTTTACTGTGAGTGTTGAGGAACTGAGTCAGGAAGAAGCGGAGTCCCGTAGGGAAGAGAAATTCCCGTACACCGGCGACAAGCTGTCCCTGAACTTCCAGGATATTGAAGTTCGCTCGGTTCTTCAGCTGATTGCAGACTTCACAGGCTTGAACCTGGTGGCCAGTGATACGGTAGGCGGCAGCATTACCCTGCGGCTTCAGAACGTTCCCTGGGATCAGGCGCTGGATCTGATTCTCAAGACTAAAGGGCTTGATAAGCGTCAGATCGGTAACGTGTTGCTGGTAGCGCCTGCCGATGAGATAGCCGCGAGGGAGAAATTGGAGCTCGAAACTAACAAGCAAATTGCCGAACTGGCTCCGGTTCGTCTGGACATTATTCAGGTCAACTACGCCAAGGCGGCTGACATTGTTGCCTTGATCAAGGAAGACGAAGAGCTGATCTCTGACCGCGGCTTTGTCTCCTCTGACGTCCGCACCAACACTATCAGTGTTCGTGAAACTGCGGAAAAGCTTGATGAAATTCGCCGCCTGGTATCGACATGGGATGTGCCGGTACGTCAGGTATCTATTGAGGCCCGTATTGTTCGGGCTCAGACTAATGTGGCTGAGAACCTGGGTGTTCGCTGGGGTGGAGCAGCATACGATGTAAGCGGCGACAACGTTTTCTCCATAGGTGGCTCTCAGGGCGCGGTTGAGGAGGCTCGGCAGGCCGCTGGCGGGACAAACAATACTATTACTTTCCCTGGAGCGCTGGCAGTTGATCTTGGCGTTACAGGTGAAGGTGCGTCATCCTTCGCTATCGGTTGGGGCAGCGACGACTTCCTGGTGGATCTGGAACTCTCAGCTCTTGAGAGCGACGGTCAGGCCGAGGTGGTCTCCCAGCCGAGAGTTGTGACTGCCGATCGTCAGACGGCGTCCATCAAGTCTGGTGAGGAAATTCCCTATCAGGAAGCGTCCTCAAGTGGTGCAACGTCGGTTTCGTTCAAGGAAGCCGTGCTCTCTCTGGAAGTAACACCGCAGATTACTCCGGATGACAAGATCATCATGGACTTGGTGGTTAATCAGGACTCCCGAGGTGAGGTGACTGCCGGTATTCCTTCGATCAATACCAATGAAGTCACCACGCAGGTTCTGGTTGGGAATGGCGAGACGGTCGTTCTGGGCGGTATCTTCCAGTCGGAAGTCGCGACCCAGACTACCAAGACGCCGTTCCTTGGAGATATCCCTTACCTGGGTCGTATCTTCAAGCGCACCGAGCACATCGATGAGCGCAGCGAGTTGCTGATCTTCATCACCCCCAAGATCATCAAGAACGATCTACTTCGCTAACCGGTGAAGTTCAAAGGCCGCCGCTTAAAACCGGCGGCTTTTTTGTGCCTGAAACAGGCTCGAGTCGGGTCCTGAACTTATGCAATCACCGGCCCTGTGATATTCTCACCCGCCTGAACAAAACTGAGCGGAAGTTATGTCTTTGCCGAAACGCGTTGTCCTCGTTGGCCCAATGGGAGCAGGGAAAAGCACGATAGGCCGGATGCTCGCCAAAGAGCTCGGCTATCGTTTTCTCGATTCTGATCGCATCATTGAAGAACGATGCGGGGCCAACATCCCGTGGATTTTCGATGTTGAGGGGGAGGATGGCTTTCGTCTGCGGGAAACGGCCATGCTGGATGAGTTGTCCCGCGAGGATAACACCGTGCTGGCCACAGGGGGCGGGGCGGTCATGCGCCAGGAAAACCATCCTATCCTGAAGAGGGATGCGATGGTGATCTATCTGAAAACGTCGATAGAGCAACAGGTAGAGCGAACGCGCAAAGACCGAAATCGACCCTTGCTTCAGAACGACGATCCGGAGGCGGTTCTTCGGAAACTTTTCTCGATCCGCGATCCGCTTTATTCGAGCCTGGCAGACATAATCATGTACACAGACAGGAAAAGCCCGAGGCTTGTCGTTCGTCAGTTGGTCAATCGGCTGAACCCGAAAACCCCACGTCATAAAAGGCAGGTCCGGAAGGAAGGTCGTAATCATGTCTGATCGGTATCGCGAACTCTCGGTGGAGCTCGGTGAACGCAGCTATCCCATTTTTATCGGCGAAGATCTTCTCGGTACCCAGGATCTGTCATCTTACGTGTCCGGGGCACAGGTCATGATTGTCACCAACGAGACGGTGGCACCGCTCTATCTTGACCGGGCGAAGGCCTGTTTCCCGGGGAAGCGGGTTGATACCGTCACCCTTCCAGATGGCGAGAAGTTCAAGGACTGGCAGACCCTTAACAGTATTTTTGATGGTCTTCTCGAGCAGCGGCATACCCGGAAAACCACTCTGGTTGCACTCGGTGGCGGTGTCGTTGGTGATATGGCAGGTTTTGCTGCCGCCTGCTACCAGCGGGGTGTTCCTTTTATCCAGATTCCAACTACCCTGCTTTCCCAGGTGGACTCTTCTGTCGGAGGCAAAACCGGCATCAATCACCCTCTTGGCAAGAATATGATTGGCGCTTTTCATCAGCCACAGGTGGTATTGATAGACACCGCAAGCCTGCAGACCTTGCCAGCTCGGGAGGTTTCAGCGGGGCTGGCAGAAGTCATCAAGTATGGGCTGATTCGGGACCAAGCCTTTCTTGCCTGGCTTGAGGAGCATATGGATTCTCTGGTCAGCCTCAATCCGGAAGCGCTCGCAGAGGCTATCTTCCGGTCCTGCGCGTGCAAGGCAGAGGTTGTTGCCCTCGACGAACGTGAAGGTGGTCTCAGGGCCATACTGAATCTGGGTCATACCTTCGGGCATGCGATAGAAACCTATGCGGGCTATGGCAACTGGCTGCACGGAGAGGCAGTAGGAACCGGTATGCTCATGGCCGCTGAATTGTCCGCTCTTGAGGGGATGATCAGCCGTGAGGATTGTGACCGGATAAACCGACTTATCTTGTGCGCCGGGTTGCCTGATAAGCCTCCGGTCGGAATGACTGCAGATGACTTTATGAGCTTGATGGCTGTCGACAAGAAAAACGTGGACGGCCTGCTCAGGCTGGTCCTGCTTCGCTCGGTTGGCGATGCGGTTGTCACATCCGACGCAAGCCCTGAAAACCTGGCTTTGACGTTTGCCCGTTTTTGCAGCTCGACATGATGCCGGCCAGAAGGCTTCATTAATCTGGTAACGGACCAGCGAACAAGGAAGACCCGTGACTGAAGAAAGCTTGAACAGTCTTGATGGCGGCGGCCTTTTCCCCAGGCTTCAGCAACGTTATAGCCTCCGTGCCAATCCCCTGGAGATGGAGACTCCGTTTTTTCCGGATGCGATGCGTCATCATGCTCTGGAGGCGTTACGCCATCTTTGCGGTTTTGGCGATATGGCCCTGCTACTCACCGGTGCTGCCGGTGCGGGCAAAACCCGGATCTTAGCGGAACTGGTCCGCAGCGAGTCGTCCAGGCTTGATTTTCACCGCATACCTGCTGCAGCGTTGACCAGCGCCCAGGCGCTTGCCCGGGACCTGAAAGCGGTGGCTCGTTCCAGCCTCGGACCGGAAGACAGCCCGCGAGATCTGGTTTATCACTTCTTCAGATGGTCGGAATCCCGGGTTCGAAAGGGGCAGCGTATGGTCCTTTTGATTGACGATGCAGACCGGGCGCCGACGGAGTTGCTCAGGCTGATTCTGTCCGCGTACCTGGCTTCAGAGCGCGGCTCTTCAGCCGTTCCTGTATTTGCCGGTACTGATAACCTGGTTCAGATGCTGGGCCTGGATGATTCCAGCACAAGTGTTCATCAGATACATCTCCGGCCACTGACGAAAGACGAAATTCTTGCCTATCTTGAGCCAAGGGTTCATTCAGCCGGCGGTAAGGCGGGCGAGCTTCTCAGTCCGGCCCGGGTTTCGAAAATGCACGCATTGAGCCAGGGGAGTTTTTCGAGGCTGAAGCGTGTAACGCCAGGCGTTTGGCTGGACATGGTGTCGGCACCGAGTGCGGGTCGATCCCGTGAAGTGCCCTGGATAAGGCTTCTGTGGCCGTCGTTGGCCCTGGTTCTGCTTGCGGGCTCCTGGTGGTTCGTATCGCGCCAATATGATGAGTCGGTTGCCGAAGAGGTTGTGAAAGCGCCAGAGCCGGTGAGAAAGAGCATTACCATTGGTCCGGAAACCGGGGATATCGAGCCCGCTCCCGATGATCCACCGATTGCGACCGAAACTCTGTTGACAGAGCCGGCAACCGAGCCGGACCCTGTCCAGCCAGAGCCAGAGCCAGAGCCAGAGCCAGAGCCAGAGCCAGAAGCCGCGCCCGAGTTCACTCCGGCCGATCCGGAGCATTTTGCAGCCATCGACCAGGTTCGGGCGCGAGGAGGCTGGACCGTACAGCTGGTCGCCGGCAATCTGGAGCAGACTGCACTAAATGTCATATCCAGCTATTCAGAGCTCGACGATCTGGTGTATACCCGAGGGGAAAGGCAGGGCCAGCCCTGGTTTATGGTATTCTATGGCGAGTTCCCTAGCCGGGAGGCAGCGAATGCCGCAGCATCCGGTTTGCCGGAAGAGCTGGCTTCCCGGTCGCCCTGGGTGCGTCCGGTCGACAATTTATAACGCCGTCATTTCCGGCGCTAACTTGTTGTTCCGTAACCTTGTCGATTGGTAATTCCGGTTTCGGCTTCCCACAATAACTCCACGCCGATTTGAGTACGTATTTCTACGTGTGTAAAATAGCCAGCCCCCATTTTCAGTGTCAAAGGGTGGTTGTATGGCCGCGCGCCAATTAACTCTTTGATTGAAAAGCATTTCTACGTGAGAGAACGCTTATGATGACAGGTTTGTATCATCCCGATGAATTCAGGGACAACTGTGGATTCGGTCTGATTGCCCACATGAAGGGCGAGGCCAGCCATAAGTTGTTGCAAACTGCCATCGAGTCTCTGACCTGCATGACCCACCGAGGTGGTATCGCTGCAGACGGCAAGACCGGCGATGGTTGTGGCCTGCTGATCCAGAGCCCGGATGGCTTCCTGAAAAAGGCCGCCAAGGCAGCCTTTGGCAAGGAGCCAGGCGACCTCTTTGCCGTGGGCCAGGTGTTTCTTAACCCCGACGAGAACAAGGCTGCCGCCGGTCGCGCGGCTATTGAAAAAAGGCTAACCGAACAGGGTCTGGAAATCCTCGGCTGGCGTGAAGTACCGGTGGATGACAGTTGCCTGGGCCCTATGGCGCTGGATTGCCTGCCCCGAATTGAACAGGTGTTTGTGGTGCCTGATGGCAAGGAAGAGCGTGACTTTGCGATCAGTCTGTTCGTCGGTCGCCGGCACGCCGAAAGCGATATGGCCGACGATCCGGAATTCTATATTTGTAGCCTGTCGCACCGCACTCTGGCCTATAAGGGCCTGATGATGCCGGCGGATCTGGCCAATTTCTACAAGGATCTGGGTGACCCGGATCTTGAGACCGCTATCTGTGTATTCCATCAGCGGTTCTCGACCAACACCATGCCCCGGTGGCCGCTGGCCCAGCCGTTCCGGTATCTGGCCCATAACGGTGAGATCAACACCATTGACGGCAACCGCAACTGGGCCATCGCCCGAGCCGCCAAGTTCAGCTCTCCGGAACTACCGGATTTGCAGACCCTGCAGCCGCTGGTGAATCTCACCGGTTCCGACTCCTCGAGTATGGACAACATGCTGGAAGTGCTGCTTGCCGGAGGTGTAGATCTTTTCCGTGCCGTTCGCATGATGATTCCGCCGGCCTGGCAGAATGTCGACAGTATGGACTCGGAGCTGCGAGCGTTTTACGAGTACAACTCCATGCATATGGAGCCCTGGGATGGCCCCGCTGGGCTGGTCATGTCGGACGGCCGCTATGCTGTGTGCATGCTGGATCGGAACGGCCTGCGCCCGGCTCGCTGGGTCATCACCAAGGATGACTTTATTACTCTGGCATCAGAGATTGGTACCTACGGGTACCAGCCTGACGACGTGGTTGCCAAGGGCCGTGTCGGGCCAGGTCAGATGCTGGCAATCGACACTGAATCCGGTGAAGTCCTGCACACCAAGGACATCGATCAGCGGCTGAAGACCGCCCAGCCGTACAAGCGCTGGTTGCGTGAGAACGCGCTGCGCGTGGAAACCACGCTGAACCAGGATACCCCGGATTTCAGGCTGATGGACTCCGACGAACTTCTGGTGCATCAGAAGATGTTCATGGTCTCCTTCGAGGAGCGTGACCAGGTGTTGCGCCCGCTGGCGGAAAACGGCCAGGAAGCCGTTGGCTCCATGGGTGACGATACCCCGATGGCCGTGCTTTCAAGCAAGGTCCGCCACGTTGCTGACTACTTCCGCCAGAAGTTCGCCCAGGTGACCAATCCGGCCATCGATCCTTTGCGTGAGTCGATTGTCATGTCCCTGGAGACCTGTCTGGGGGCTGAGCGCAACGTGTTCGAGGAAACTGCCGATCACGCAGATCGCATAATTCTGACTACGCCCGTACTGTCTCCGGCCAAGTTCCTGAAGATCGCCAACAACGAACGTCCCGGATTCGAGGTGGCTCGTATCTCCATGAGCTACCGTCCAGAGCAGGGGCTGGAGCAGGCGCTTCGTCAGGTATGTGACGAAGCGGAGCAGGCCGTCCGTGATGGCAAGGTACTGCTGATCCTCACCGATAAAGATCTGAAAGAAGGTGAACTGCCGGTCAACGCCCTGATGGCTACCGGTGCGGTTCACCATCACCTGGTCCAGAAGGGGCTGCGCTGCGATTCCAATATCATTGTTGAAACCGGTTGGGCCCGGGATCCCCACCATTTCGCTGTGCTTTTCGGTTTTGGTGCGACGGCGGTGTATCCGTATCTTGCCTACCAGGTGCTGAATGATCTGATTCGCACCGGCGAACTGCTGATGGATCCGATTGACGCCAAGAACAACTATCGGAAGGGCATCAACAAAGGGCTGCTGAAGATCCTCTCCAAGATGGGTATCTCGACCATCACCTCCTACCGGGGCGCCCAGCTTTTCGAGGCGATCGGTCTGGCTGACGATGTCGTTGACCTGTGCTTCAAGGGTGTGCCGAGCAGGATCCAGGGTGCTGGCTTCTACGATTTCCAGCACGACCAGGAGCAACTGGCCTCTGCAGCCTGGAAGCCGCGCAAGCCGATTGTCCAGGGTGGTCTGCTGAAGTATGTCCACGGTCAGGAATATCATGCCTTTAATCCGGATGTCGTCGGCAAACTGCAGGAAGCGGTAACCAGTGGCGACTATGGTCACTACAAAGAATATGCCGGTCTGGTCAATGAACGTCCGGTAGCAACCCTGCGGGATCTCCTGGGCTTCCGGAAAGACCTCAAGCCGATTGACCTTTCCGAGGTTGAGCCGGCAGAGAACATTTTCCCGCGCTTTGATTCTGCGGCCATGTCCCTGGGTGCGCTGTCTCCAGAGGCTCACGAGGCCCTGGCAGTCGCTATGAACACTCTGGGTGGTCGCTCGAACTCCGGCGAGGGCGGTGAAGATCCGGCCCGCTATGGCACCGAAAAGCGCTCCAAAATCAAGCAGGTGGCTTCCGGGCGTTTCGGCGTCACTGCCGAATACCTGCGTAGTGCTGATGTCATGCAGATCAAGGTGGCCCAGGGCGCCAAGCCCGGCGAGGGTGGCCAGTTGCCGGGGGGCAAGGTCAACGATCTGATCGCCCGCCTGCGCTATTCGGTGCCCGGTGTAACACTGATTTCACCGCCACCGCACCACGATATCTATTCTATTGAGGATCTGGCTCAGCTGATTTTTGACCTCAAACAGGTCAATCCCCAGGCCCTGGTGTCAGTGAAGCTGGTCTCCGAACCAGGTGTCGGTACGATTGCGGCGGGTGTGGCCAAGGCCTACGCCGACCTGATCACCGTTTCAGGTTACGATGGCGGCACCGCAGCAAGCCCGCTGACGTCCATCCGCTACGCTGGCTCCCCCTGGGAGCTGGGGCTGACGGAAACCCAGCAGGCCCTGCGGGCCAACGATCTGCGGGGCAAGATCCGTCTGCAGACCGATGGCGGCATCAAGACCGGTCTGGATGTGGTGAAAGGCGCGATCCTGGGTGCCGAGAGCTTTGGCTTCGGCACCACGCCCATGGTGGCGCTGGGCTGCAAATACCTCCGAATCTGCCACCTGAACAACTGCGCGACCGGTGTGGCTACCCAGAACGATCACCTCCGTGAAGAGCACTTCAAGGGCACGGTGGAAATGGCCATGAATTTCTTCCGTTTCGTGGCTGAGGAAACCCGCGAGTGGATGGCGAAGCTGGGCGTGCGCAGCCTGGAGGAACTGGTCGGTCGCGTTGATCTGCTGGAACGTCTGCCGGGCGATACCGAGCGCCAGAAGAAGCTGGATCTCAGTCGCCTGTTGTCCAATGACCATATTCCGGCGGACAAGCCTCAGACCTGTCAGGTGGAGCGGAACCATCCGTTCGACGAGGGCAAGCTGGCGGAACAGATGGTTCAGGATACCGCTGCAGCCATCAAGGAAAAGAGTGGTGGCGCCTGGTCCTACCGGGTAACCAATTGCGACCGCTCCATTGGCGCGCGTCTGTCTGGCGAAATCGCCCAGCTGCATGGGAACCAGGGCATGGTCGATGCGCCCATTACCCTGGACCTTACCGGCACCGCCGGCCAGAGCTTCGGTGTCTGGAACGTGGGTGGCCTCAACCTGATCCTCGAGGGCGATGCCAACGACTACGTCGGTAAGGGCATGACCGGTGGCAAGCTGGTGGTCAAGCCTCCCCGGGGCAGTGTCTTCAAGAGCCAGGAAACCTCTATTGTCGGCAACACCTGCCTGTACGGGGCAACTGGAGGCAAGCTCTTTGCGGCAGGAACCGCTGGTGAGCGCTTTGCCGTTCGTAACTCTGGCGCCCATGCGGTTGTGGAAGGCGCTGGTGATCACTGTTGCGAGTATATGACCGGCGGTCTGGTGACCGTTCTTGGCTCTACCGGGCACAATTTCGGTGCTGGTATGACCGGTGGCTTTGCCTATGTGATGGATCTCAACAACACCTTCGTGGACAAGTACAACCACGAGCTGGTCGAGATTCAGCGGATTTCCAGTGAAGATATGGAGTCCTACCGTAATCACCTGCGGGGTGTGATCCGTGAGCATATCTCGGAAACCGGCAGCGAGTGGGCTGAGCACATTCTTGAGAATTTCGACGACTACATTGGCCGTTTCTGGCTGGTGAAACCCAAGGCGGCGAACCTGCGCAGCCTACTGGCCAGCACCCGGGCGCGTCCGGAATAAGAAGCTGAGAGGGTTTTGGGGTGTGCAGCCTGGCTGCGGCCCTTGTCGAAATTGAGTTGATGAGAGCATCCTGATGAAAGAACGACTGAGTAACGACTTCCAGTTTGTTGAAGTAGGACGGGTTGACCCGAAGAAGGTCCCGGCCAAGAAGCGGAAAAAAGAGTTTGGTGAAATCTACCACCCTTTCACGGCAGATAGCGCGGCATCCCAGTCCCACCGCTGTCTTGAATGTGGTAATCCCTATTGCGAGTGGAAGTGCCCGGTTCACAACTACATCCCGAACTGGCTCAAGCTGGTTTCCGAAGGCAATATCATGCGGGCCGTCGAGTTGTGTCATCAGACCAACTCCCTACCTGAGGTTTGTGGTCGCGTATGTCCGCAGGATCGCCTGTGCGAGGGTGCCTGTACGCTGAACGACGGCTATGGTGCGGTCACCATCGGGTCTGTCGAAAAGTACATTACCGACACCGCTTTTGCCCTTGGTTGGAAGCCGGATATGTCCGCGGTGAAGTGGACAGACAAGAAGGTTGCGGTTATCGGCGCCGGCCCTGCGGGTCTGGGGTGCGCGGACGTTCTGGTTCGCAATGGCGTCAAGCCGGTGGTATTCGATATCTATCCGGAAATCGGCGGTCTGCTGACGTTCGGCATTCCCGAGTTCAAGCTGGAAAAATCCGTTATGACCCGCCGCCGCAAGGTGTTCGAGGAGATGGGCGTGGAATTCCGCCTGTCTACCGAGGTGGGCAAGGACGTTCAGCTGAAGGAGATCATTGACGAGTACGATGCCGTTTTCATGGGCATGGGCACCTACACCTACATGAAGGGCGGTTTCCCGGGCGAGAACCTGCCGGGCGTTTACGACGCGCTGCCGTTCCTGGTTTCCAACGTCAACCGCCGCCTTGGCTTCGAGAAAGACGAAGCGGACTTCATTGACATGAAAGGCAAGCGGGTTGTTGTCCTGGGTGGTGGTGACACGGCCATGGACTGTAACCGCACGTCGATCCGTCAGCAGGCCGAGAGCGTCACCTGTGCCTACCGCCGGGATGAGGCCAATATGCCTGGGTCCCGTCGTGAAGTGGCCAACGCCAAGGAAGAGGGCGTCAAGTTCCTCTTCAACCGTCAGCCCATTGCCATCATCGGCGAAGACAGGGTTGAAGGTGTGAAAGTGGTTCAGACCCGACTGGGTGATCCTGATGAAAATGGCCGTCGCCGTCCGGAAGTGGTTCCGGGCAGTGAGGAAGTCATTCCTGCCGACGCGGTTCTGGTGGCCTTTGGCTTCCGTCCGAGCCCGGCCGACTGGTTTGATGAACTGAAGGTGAATACAGACGATTCGGGCCGGGTAACCGCGCCGGAAGAGTCCGAGTTCATGTTCCAGACCAGCAACGAGAAAATCTTCGCAGGCGGTGACATGGTCCGCGGTTCGGATCTGGTCGTAACCGCTATCTGGGAAGGCCGTCAGGCTGCCGAAGGTATCATGGATTACCTCGATATCTGATCGCGGGATTGATCCTGATCAGAAGGGCGGTTTCCTAAGGGAAAGCCGCCCTTTTTTATTCCCGCAAACCGGGTATTATGGCTCCCCATCCAAATTTGCCCTTTTGTACAGAACACGCTGGATTTCCTATGACAGAGCTGAAAAATGATCGTTTCCTGCGCGCCCTGATGCGCCAGCCCGTGGACCGCACACCGGTTTGGATGATGCGACAGGCAGGGCGATACCTGCCGGAGTACCGTGCGACCAGGGCAAAAGCCGGCGACTTTCTCAGCCTGTGCAAGAACACGCCGTTGGCCTGCGAGGTAACGCTGCAGCCTCTGGAGCGTTTCCCACTGGACGCCGCAATCCTGTTTTCAGATATCCTGACGATTCCGGACGCTCTGGGTCTCGGCCTGTACTTCGAAACCGGCGAAGGCCCGAAATTCCGGAATACGATCCGCTCCGAAGCCGATGTCGCGGCCCTGCCGAAGATCAACGCCGAGATGGATCTGGACTACGTTATGAATGCGGTTTCCACCATCCGCGGAGCCCTGAACGGTAGCGTTCCCCTGATCGGTTTCTCCGGCAGCCCCTGGACCCTGGCGACTTACATGATTGAAGGTGGCTCTTCCAAGGATTTCCGGGAGGCCAAGAAGCTCATGTACGGTCAGCCGGAGGTTATGCATCGCCTGTTGGACCATCTTGCGGATGCGGTCATTGATTACCTCAACAGCCAGATCAAGGCGGGTGCCCAGGCTGTACAGATTTTCGATACCTGGGGCGGCGTTTTGAGCAGTTGGGCTTACGAAGAGTTCTCGCTCCGCTACATGAAGAAGATCGTTGACGGTCTGATTCGCGAGAGCGACGGTCGCCGGGTGCCGGTGATCCTGTTTACCAAGAATGGCGGTCAGTGGCTGGAATCCATTGCCGATTCCGGTGCAGATGCGGTTGGTCTGGACTGGACGACCGATATAGGTAATGCCCGGGCCCGCATTGGTGATCGAGTGGCCCTTCAGGGCAACATGGATCCGGCAATGCTGTATGCACCGCCTGAGCGGATTCGCCAGGAAGTGGCCGATATCCTGAGGCGCTTCGGTTCCGGCCCCGGCCATATCTTCAACCTTGGTCACGGCATTACGCCGGATGTGGATCCTGAGCATGCCAAGGCGTTCATTGAGGCCGTGGTTGAACTGAGCCCAGAGTATCATCGCTGAGGGGCTGGGGCTTCGTTCCTAGCCTTCGAGCCTGGAGTCTGAGTCTGTTGTAGGGCCCTTTCCAAAAACCGCTACGAGCACCCCTCCGGGGTCCAGCCTGCAATCATAGATTGCAGTCGTTCGGCTGTCGCATGAAGCTTCGCTTCATAAACGCTCGGCCTCACCCCTGTGGGCTTGTCTCCGGCCGTCCATGGCCTCCGACATTTTTGGAAAGGGCCCCACAACAGCCTCGCTCTCACATCGGAGATATGTCTGCCTATTCCACGGCCCTTGCTGGGCTCAAGATCCCCGGGATGCATTAAACTGTCCGGACCATAGTCAATCCCGTAGGTCGGATTAGGTGCGCAGCGCGTGCCGTAATCCGACAACCTTAGTCCCACTCAAAATCTACTCTGGATGCAATCTCCTGTCCGGTCTATAGTCAGGTAAAACAAGACCGGTAAACAGGAGTAACCACTTGCCCACAAAGACCCCAGAAAAGCGCCGGTTCCATCGGATCGAATTCGATGCGCCTTGCGAACTCCACTGTCAGGAGTCCGTCTGGACGACGGAGGTGCTGGATATTTCGCTGAAAGGTGTTCTGGTCAGGCGGCCGGAGGGGTGGCAGGTGCCGTTAAAGCAGCCCTGTGAGGTGATTATCCACCTGAACGACCATGAGGTGGGAATCGTTATGGCCGTCGAGCTTCGACACGTGGAGCCCCACAGGCTGGGTTTTAAATGCCAGTACATTGACCTCGACAGCGCGACCCACCTCAAGCGCCTCGTTGAGCTCAACCTTGGGGACCAGGCGTTGCTCGAACGAGAGTTCGCGCATCTTATCGACTAGATCCCTCTAAAGTTCTTCCAGAGCCGTGAGCGCATCACTGAGCTTGGTCACCGGAATCACCTTCATGCCGTCGATGGCCTTCCTCGGGGCATTGGATTTTGGCACCAAGGCCCGGGTAAAGCCGTGCTTGGCGGCTTCATAGATGCGTTCTTGGCCGCTGGGCACCGGGCGGATTTCGCCAGAGAGGCCCACTTCTCCGAAGATCACCAGGTCCTGGGGTAGGGCGCGGTCGCGGAAGGAGGAGACGATGGCGGCCAGCAGGGCCAGGTCGGCGCTGGTTTCGTTTACCTTTACGCCGCCAACCACGTTCACGAACACGTCCTGATCGGACACGTGCATGCCGCCGTGGCGGTGCAATACAGCAAGGAGCATGGCCAGCCGGTTCTGATCAAGGCCAACCGCGACCCGTCTCGGGTAGCCGCCCTGAGCCATATCGACCAGAGCCTGGATTTCCACCAACATGGGGCGGGTACCTTCCCAGACCACCATCACCACGCTTCCCGGGGCCGCGTCTTCGCCGCGGTTCAGGAAGATCGCGCTGGGGTTCTTCACTTCCTTCAGGCCCTGCTCCAGCATGGCGAACACGCCCAGCTCATTCACCGCACCGAACCGGTTCTTGATGCCACGGAGCGTTCGATAACGACTGTCGCTGGAACCTTCCAGCAGGATCGAGCAGTCAATCATGTGTTCCAGGACTTTCGGGCCTGCCAGGCTGCCGTCCTTGGTGACATGGCCGACCAGGAACAGGATGGTGCCGGTCTGCTTGGCAAACCGGGTCAGGTAGGCTGCGCTTTCCCGCACCTGGGAGACGCTTCCAGGAGCGGACTCGATATCCGCCATGTGCATCACCTGAATACTGTCTACCACCAGAATCCGGGGTTTTTCCGCCTCGGCCACCTGCATGACTCGTTCGACACTGGTTTCGGACAGCATTTTCAGGTCTTTGGTGGGCAGGCCCAGCCGCTTGGCGCGCATGGCGACCTGTTGCAGGGATTCCTCGCCAGTCACATATAAAGCGGGGACGCTTGCAGCGAGATGGCAGACGGCCTGGAGAAGAAGGGTGCTCTTACCGGCGCCCGGGTGGCCTCCCATAAGCACGGCAGAGCCTTCCACCAGTCCGCCGCCCAGGACTCGATCGAACTCCTGCATGCCGGAGCTGATGCGGGGCTGCTCGGCGAGGCTGACGTCGTCCAGGCTTTGAACCTCGGATAAACTGCCGGCAAACCCCTCAAAGCGGGCACCGCGGGCGCCCTTGCTGTTGCTGCTGACACCGCGGACTTCGCTGATGGTGTTCCAGGCCTGGCAAGCCGTGCACTGGCCCTGCCACTTGGAGTAGTCTGCACCACATTCGGTGCAGACAAAGGCGGTTTTGGTTTTTGCCATGAGGGGTAGTTGCCTGATTGTTCGTCGGATTACGGCTTTGCCTAATCCGACCTACGGTCTGGTTCTGGCGTTTGTAGTTTGTAGGTCGGATTAGGCCCGCAGGGCCGTAATCCGACAAAGGGCCTTACGCAAGCTTCTTGTACTTCATGCGCTGGGGCTGCATAGCAGAGTCACCCTTGCGCTTCTTGAAGTCCTCATCGTACTCAGTGAAGTTCCCCTCGAAGTACACCACCTCGCCATCATCCTCGAACGCTAGAATATGGCTGGCTACACGGTCAAGGAACCAGCGATCGTGTGAGATCACCAGGGCAGAACCGGGGAAGTTCAGCAGGGCTTCTTCCAGGGCCCGGAGGGTTTCCACGTCCAGATCGTTGGTCGGCTCATCCAGCAGCAGCACGTTGCCGCCCTGTTTCAGCAGCTTGGCCAGGTGCAGGCGGTTGCGCTCACCGCCGGACAGGTCGCCAACCCGCTTTTGCTGGTCGCTGCCCTTGAAGTTGAAGCGGCCAACGTAGGCCCGCGATGGCGTCTCGTAGTTGCCAACCTTGATGATGTCGTTGCCGTCGGAGAGTTCCTCCCAGACGGTTTTGCTGCCGTCGAGGTCGCGCATCTGGTCCACGTAGGCCAGTTCCACGGTTTCGCCGACGGTAATGTCACCGGAGTCCGGCTTGTCGAAACCGGCAATCATCTTGAACAGGGTGGATTTACCGGCACCGTTACCGCCGATAATGCCTACGATGGCACCGGGCGGTACGCTGAAGGACACGTCTTCATACAGCAGGCGGTCACCGAAGGACTTGCTGATGCCGTCCACCTCGATCACCTTGTTGCCCAGCCGTGGTCCGGGCGGAATGTAGAGTTCGTTGGTTTCGTTGCGCTTCTGGAATTCCTGGGAGCTCATCTCCTCAAAGCGGGCCAGACGGGCCTTGCTCTTGGACTGACGGCCCTTGGCGTTGCTACGTACCCACTCCAGTTCCTGCTTGATGGCTTTCTGGTGAGAAGCCTCCTGCTTGGACTCCATCTCCAGGCGCTTTTCCTTGTTCTCCAGCCACTGGCTGTAGTTGCCTTCAAACGGAATGCCGTGGCCACGGTCCAGTTCCAGGATCCAGCCGGCGACGTTGTCGAGGAAGTAGCGGTCGTGGGTGATGGCGACCACGGTGCCTTCGTAGTCGTGCAGGAAGCGCTCGAGCCAGGCCACGGATTCGGCATCCAGATGGTTGGTGGGCTCGTCCAGCAGCAGCATGTCCGGGCCGGACAGCAGCAGACGGCACAGAGCTACCCGGCGGCGTTCACCACCGGAAAGAACGCTGACTTTTTGATCCCAGGGTGGAAGACGCAGGGCGTCCGCGGCAACTTCCATCTTGCGCTCAATATCGTGGCCATCGGTGGCCTGGATATAGGCCTCCAGCTCGCCCTGCTTCTTGGCCAGGGCATCAAAATCAGCATCCGGTTCGGCGTAGGCTGCGTACACCTGGTCCAGTTCGGCCAGGGCGTCGTGGACGCCGGAAACCGCCTCGTCGACGATCTCCTTGACGGTTTTCTCTTCGTCCAGCTCCGGCTCCTGGGGCAGGTAGCCCACGTTGATGCCGGGCTGCGGACGGGCTTCACCGATGTAATCCTGGTCTACGCCCGCCATAATGCGGAGCAGGGTGGATTTACCGGCACCGTTGAGGCCCAGAACGCCGATCTTGGCGCCGGGGAAGAAACTCAGTGAGATGTCTTTCAGAATCTCGCGCTTGGGCGGTACCACCTTGCCCACGCGGTTCATGGTGTAAACGTAAGAGCCTGTTTTACCGGTTTTGTCACTTTTCGACATAGTCTGTTTCGCCTTTAAGTTAGTTATCATGCGGCTTTGAGGGAGATGATAAGCGCTCAAAGCAGAAAAACAAAAAGTTAAGTTTTTCTTGCGCATTCCCCTGTTCGTTACTATGCTTAAAAAAGTCACGTTTAAGGGAAGTACAATGTGGGTCATCAAGTTATCGAGCAAGTGGTGAATGCTGCGCGAAGAAAGCTGCTTGTGCAAGACCTCATCCCCCTCTACTACCCAAATCTGTACGCAACATTTGAACTGTCAGGCAAGGCCCTCGAAACCACTAAAAAGTATCTTGAGCACTTGGCCGTGTTCGAGGGCTTTCTCGCTTTCTCATCCATCGATTTGATTTCCCGCCTAGAACAGCGTCCTAAGTCAAACTACCTGACGGACAGCGAAATTTCTCGGTTTGTGTCAGACGCAGGGTTTCTCAAGGAAACCTTGGCTAAGAAGTATGCGGGTATGCGCTTGCATCCAACTGCATACAAGTCGGTTGGTAAGGTCCATGCGAAACAGCGCCTTGAAGCAGTGCGTGATTACCTGATTTTCCTATACGACAAGCTCGGTGATCACTCCACGCGATATGAAGCGGTTGACGACGTTCGGCGGCGATTCAACCGCAAGATTAAAGCGGCGAGTCCAGGTTGGAAAAAGACGCGAATTGATGAGATGAAAGGTCTCACAAGTCAGGAGCGGGATCGATTGTTAGAAATCATGAATCCTAAGAGTGCCGAGAACCCATTCGCAAATGACGCAGTTAAACTACGTAATTACATCATTTTGCTGCTAGGCCTCGATATGGGGTTGCGCCGTTCTGAGATGCTTCTGATCAAGACCAGCGATATTCATTGGCACAGTCGTCAGCTAGCGGTGGTCAATCTTGAAGATGAAAGCCTCGACCCGCGCAAGGTTGCACCGCAATTCAAAACCCACGAGCGAATGCTGGAAATGAGCGGTGACCTAGATGAAGCGATCAATGAATATGAGGCGAAATATCGCTTCAGAATTACCCATAAAGGTTCATCGCAGGCGAGAAAGCACCCGTTTTTGCTAGTGTCTCATAGACGGAATGAAGGCAAGCCTATGAGTATCAAAGCGCTGGATGGCGTTTTCCCCCGGGTCGGAAAAGTAGCGCCTGATCTGGCTCACATCCACCCTCATATTTTGAGGCATGACTCGGTCTGCACGATGCTCGAAAGCATGCGTCAGGAACTTGAACAGCTAACTCCAGAGGATCGCACAACTCAAGTTCAAAAGACCCTCACGTGGATGTTTGGGTGGAGTCCTGAATCGAGCATGCCAGGTCTCTACGGAGCGAAGTTTTGGAAGGAAGAGACAGATAAAGCGATGAAGAAGCGCTCCGATAAGTTTAAGACGGTCCGTCAGACTGTTGAGGACAGAATTCGAAAAGGTGTTGTGAAGTGAGTATTTCCGTCGATTCACTCCAAGCGCCAACGCAGGAGACTCTCGATGCTTGGTTGAACACGCCACGCCTCGCTAGATGTGGGAAGTTTTTCACGCCGTCTGAACCGATGTGGCGGCCTGATAGAGCGCGTTGCGGTGTTGTTAATTGGCAAGCTGCAATTGTCTGTGTCTCGCCCGAATGGCAGCGTTGGTTACACGCCACCTTGGCATACCGGATGGCAGATGTGTCACAGGGGACTGTTGAAATCGTTGCCAGTGTGCTGTCGAGGTCTGCGCAGGCAGGGCTTAATCCCCTCAATGAGGACCACCTGATCGATCTGCGGGAACGCTTTAACGTCGGGGAATTTGCCTGTCTTTTTACTTTCATGGAGTATTGGAAGGACTGCGAATCCGTCGAACAGAGACCCATGCAATCCCTGATGGATGCCTACAACTCGCTGCCAAGGAAAAAGCACTCCAGCAAAGATGTCGTTCTCAGTTTGGACCCTGAAAAAGGTCCTTTTACGCAGGTGGAGCAAGACGCACTGCACCAGTGGATGCATGGGCAGTTTTGCCATGGTCAGTTAGATCCCGAGCAGTACCTTTACTTGCGACTGCTGATGATTTATGGGCAGCGCCGCGTACAGATGCGCATGATGGTTTTTGATGATTTCATCAAGACTGATCAGGGCCACAAGGTCAGGCTCTTCTGGGCGAAGCAACGAAACGACGATGCGGGTTGGCGAGCAAAGGCTGAGATGTTCAGCCTGGATGAGGATCTTTATACCACCGTGCAGGCCTATAAGGCACTTATCTTGGCCCGACTCTGGGAGGAATATCCGGATCGCGCCAATTGGGATAAGGCTATCAACCATGTGCCCCTTTTTCGACGTAAGTTAGAGTCTTCCGGCTATAGATCTAGACTACCAGTTTTGATCGATCTCCCCAACCAAAAAGCACTGGAAAACGCGCCGCAACCGGAGTTTCATGTTTCAGAAGGCTCGATAAGAGCTTGGGCTCAGCGTGCCGAGAGTATGGCTGACTTTCCGATCTCGCATCGTACGCATCAGCCACTTAAGATAAGTCGAGGTCATCGGTTCAAGTATACCCTCGGCACGGACCTCTCCAATGCAGGGCTGGATGAGTGGTCGATAGCAAGAGCACTGATGCACAGCAATACTCGGACAGTACGAAAGTACCGAGCGGTCTCCGCCGAGTTGATGAATTTTATTGACGCGAAGATGAGTGATCATCTCGCGTTGGTTGTGGGTGCGTTTACCGGCACCATTGTGGCGGACCGTGCCTCAGCGAAGAACGGGGATCGAGTGGATCGGCAGATTGAGGATCTGGCCGTTTGTGGTGCCGATTCAGCCTGCAACCTGGACGCGCCCTTTACCTGTTATGGTTGCGGTAAATTTCAGCCGCTTCTGGAGGCCGATCACGCTGCCGTCCTTGAACGGCTGGAGCGTCGTCGGGCGCAAACCATTGCCATGGACAAAACCACAGGTGTGCTCTGGGATCGCGCCATTCTGGCTTGTCGTAAGGTTATTCTCGACTGTCGGGCCCTGCGCCAATCAACCAGTTCAGTGGAGGGTGACGCATGACTAATATCGTCGATTTTAAGGCGAAGAGTCACCTGAGTGCTGAAGCGCAGTTAAATGCGTTTATTGAGTGGGCAAAAGAGACCCTTCCAAAGGGTATTCCGAACCTGGTTCACGACAGTATTCGCTGGGAAGCCAGGAGCTGGCACTCTCATGGTGTTCGGAATTGTGCCTTCACGGTTTGGAAATCGACCCGTAACACTTCCACTGAGATGCTCCCTCCTTTCGTAGACTTCGCCAAGGCAATGACCGTGTACCGCCGTGTGTATCTGACAAAGACATCGGCACGTACGTGGATCGACCCCATAAAGGCCCTCGAGGTCGCACTGGTTGAGGTGAGCGGTACGCGGGATGTGACGCAGGTTTCAGCAGCTGTATGCAACCGGGCCTGCGAGCACATGAAAAACCACTGGACAAACGGCGATACCGCATACAGGTGCAGTAAGGCTCTTGAGGCGATCATCACCCTGATGAGGGAGAAACAACTGCTAAAGTCGGCTTTTCGGTGGACCTCTCCGCTTAAAGTAAAGACCCGTGGCACGCTTAAGCAACAAAAAGCGGATCGTAAACATAAGCTTCCCAGTCCTGAAGCGATAAAAGCCCTGGGGGAGATTTTTAATAACGATTTGACCAGCCCACTGGATATTGTCGTGACATCCGCGTGTGCTCTTTTGCTCAGTGCGCCCAGTCGCATTGGAGAGTTGGCGGATGTTGAACATAATTGCGTGGTCTTCAAAGAAGACGCTAAAGGCAATCGGCGCATGTTCTTGCGTTGGTACGCTGAAAAGATAAACCAGCAAATCCTGAAACCTGTTGTTAAACCTGAGATGGAATTGGTCGTAGAGCGTGCTATTACGCTGCTGGAACCGATTACCGATGATGGGCGGGCCTACGCGGCTTGGCTGGAAGATCATCCTGAGCAGTTTCCACCGCATGAAGGTCTGCCGCAAAAGGGGGCCAATGATCCGCTTACCTACGCAGAAGCCTGTGCAGCGTTGGCATTGTCAGTCCACGAACGCTCGAACCCGCGAGGAGTTTTCAATCGAGTCTTTCTGAAGCCGCTTGAGAAGCGAAAGGCGCTTAGCCCAGCCGCACGGGCGATATTGGAGGAGGTGCGTGAGGGGTGGGATAACAGTCGGGGAAGGGCAATCTACGTGAAGGGCAAGTTAGGGTGTCAGGCGTTTGAGTTTAACGATAGGTTTGTGATTACCCTTCACAAACTTAATGTTTTGATGCGTGAAAAGTACCTGCCTAAACATTTCCCCTACACCACACTCTATACAGAGGGCAAAGCTCGGGTGAAGTACCGTGATGCGCTTTTCACCGTTCGCACGGGAACTCTGC
Source organism: Marinobacter sp. EhC06 (assembly GCF_001650915.1). Classification (GTDB taxonomy): domain Bacteria; phylum Pseudomonadota; class Gammaproteobacteria; order Pseudomonadales; family Oleiphilaceae; genus Marinobacter. The sequence continues at coordinate 56,304 of NZ_LXYO01000037.1, read as the reverse complement.
CTGATGAAACGAAGATCGGCTCTGGAGAGAAAAAAGATTTTGGCGTGGAAATCGCTGCTAATCAACCGCGCATCTCTATTCAATTGGCAGGGAGATCAGGCTGCTTCAACTCCAGTATCTTTGAGCGCTATGGCTATCTCGGTTTGAAGGTTAATACGCATGCTTTTCGCCACGAGCTGAATACAGAGATGCATCGAGCAGGCCTGTCGCAGCTACTGATTGACGCATTCTCCGGGCGCACGACGATGGGGTCTGTCTACAACCATACGACCATCGAGGAGCGCACCCAAGCGGTCGCGGCCTATCACCCCAAAACGAAGCACAGCAATGCCGCTCAGAGGCTGGAAAAGGTCAAAACAAATAAACCTTTGAGCCTCAGTGATGTGAGGGATCTAAACGAGACAGAACAGGACCGAGTCATCCATCAGAGCCACGTTGGGATCTGTGTTCACAACTTTGAGGCTGAGCCCTGCCCGAAAATGGGGGCATGCTTGACCTGCGGGAAACTCGGTTGTGTCAAAGGTGATGATGTGAAGCTCGCCAATCTCAAAGAAGAGCGTGAGGACCTTAAACGCCGCTACGACAAGGCGCTTGATGCGCAGTCTCGCGATATTTTTGGGGCCTCAGAGTGTGCTAAAAAAGTGGGCATGGATCTCTATAAGTGTGACGCGCTGATCCGAACCCTGGAGAGCCCTGAACTCGAAAACGGCGACATCGTGTGGAATGTGGACAACGGTTGGACACTGACAAACAATGCGGCAGCAATGGCAGGGCTGATCGATGCCAAAGTCATCGAGGCAGAGACTGAACAACAGACGTTACCGTCGTTGGATGATCTGTCGGCCATGTTAGCTAAGATCGAGGCATAAAGATGGGGCATTTAACGCAGAAGGATGAAAAGCGCATCATCAAGATAATTGAGGAATGGTCTGAACCGAAACTGACCTGGCCTTTACTCGTCGAAGCATGCAAAGAAAAACTTGGTATCAGTCGTGCTCGCCAGTCTCTGATGAAGCTACCCGCCGTCGATTTGGCGATGAAGAATCGCAAGGCTGCATTGAAAGCCCCGATGGAGAGGCCCGGCTGGGTGAGCGACATTCACGAGGCGAACGAGCGCATTAAAAAGCTGACTGAGACTAATCACAAGCTTATGGGCGCTCTTCGGGATATGCATGCGCGATTCCTGATCTGGCAGGCAAACGCCGATATGCATGGGTTATCGCAATCAATGCTTGAGCAGCCAGTTTCTCAGCTTCGGAAGAGAAACTGATTGAGTGTTGCAGAAATGCGCACACCGTGAATTCAAAGCCGATTGTCGCCCAATGCTAGGGAGGAAGTCAGTAATATCTCATGCTTGTCTCTTTAAGCGCGACGAAAGCCCTATGTTGCGTTGCGTTGCGCCCATTATCTGAACCCTGATAAAGATATTTTCATTTAACCTCAAAGCGACAAGTTATTGAGCGTAGAAAACGGTCGTTTGTTGGACGTCCGCGCCGCCAATTCAAAACGCAAGTTTTGGGCTTGTTTAATGACCAACAATCACGTACAACAATCTATGACCACAAAAGGTACCTTTTATGATCATAGGTTATGCGCGCGTTAGCACTCAGGATCAAAATTCCGAACTCCAAGTGGATGCCCTGGAAAAAGCAGGGGCTGAACAGGTCTTCCAGGAAAAATTTACCGGCAAGCTACGAGATCGACCTGAGTTGTCGCAGTGCCTGCGCACGCTGCGAAAAGACGATGTTCTAGTCGTCTGGAAACTCGATCGGCTGGCTCGGTCGCTTAAAGACTTGGTTGAGATCGTCCAGGATCTCCATGACCGAGAAATCGGTTTCAAATCACTGACGGAATCCATTGATACCACCAGTTCAGGCGGCCGCCTGGTGTTCCATATATTTGGTGCCCTGGCCGAATTTGAGCATGACCTAATTCGGGAGAGGACCATCGCTGGTTTGGAGGCGGCTCGGGCCCGAGGTCGAAAAGGTGGCCGAAAGCCAGCCATGTCAGACGCCGACGCAAAGAAAGCGGCAGCCATGTTGTCAGACCCGAACATCACAAAAAAAGAAGTGGCAGAACACTTCGGAGTGGTCAGAACTACCCTGAACGCTTCGCTTAACCGCCTGGAAAAAGGGTAACATCCCCAAAAATAATGCTGTATTGAGGAGTAGTTAGCTTGGAGCCTATTGCAGACCCTTCCGCTGTAACCGATTTCCTCAAGCGCTGGAAAGGCAGTTCGGGCAGTGAACGCTCAAACTTTCAGTCTTTCATACGTGATCTGTGTGCGCTCCTGGAACTACCGCATCCCGTTCCCGGCGAGGGGGATACCAGCCAGAACGCCTATGTGTTTGAACGGTTCATCGCATCTGCACGTGTCGATGGTAATACCGATAACCGTTACATCGATCTGTATCGTCGAGACTGCTTTGTTCTGGAAGGGAAGCAGACTGGGAAAGCTCTGGCGTCGAAAAGCCAACAGAATGCGATAAACGCAGCGGTAGCCCAGGCCGAACGTTACATTCGTGGATTGCCCCAAGAGGAGGTGGAGCATGGCCGGCCACCTTTCATCGTCATCGTAGATGTTGGTAACGCCATCTATCTCTACTCAGAGTTCACCCGAACGGGCGGTAACTACGTTCCTTTCCCTGATCCTCGGCATTTCGAGATCAAGCTGGAGGACCTTCATAAACCGAAGGTGCAACACCGGCTTCGCCAGCTATGGATGGACCCAGACAAGCTAGATCCAAGCAAGCATGCCGCAAGGGTCACACGCGAGGTCAGCACTAAGTTGGCAGAGCTGGCGAAATCTCTGGAACACAGTGGCTATGACGTTGAGCGGGTCGCCAGTTTCCTTAAGCGCTGCTTATTCACCATGTTTGCTGAAGATGTGGAGCTGCTACCCAAGTCATCATTCCAGGACCTGCTTGTCGAAATCAAAGACCGTAACCCCGAAGCGTTTCCCCAGGCTCTCAAAAGCCTCTGGGAAAACATGAATGCCGGGGGGTATAGCGAACGCCTGATGCAAACCATCAAGCGCTTCAATGGCGGCCTGTTCAAAAACATTGATCCAATCCCGCTGAACATTCAGCAGATTCAGCTACTCATAGATGCTGCTAAAGCCGATTGGCGATTCGTGGAACCAGCTATCTTCGGTACGTTGTTGGAACGCGCCCTCGATCCCCGGGAACGTCACAAACTGGGCGCCCACTACACCCCCCGGGCCTACGTTGAACGTCTGGTGATGCCAACTCTGATCGAACCGCTCCGAGAGCAGTGGGGAGACATTCGAGGGGCAGCCGAAACTTTGTTGCGCCAGGGGAAAACCGATAAGGCTTTGCAGGAAATCCAAGCCTTCCACTACAAGCTTTGCGAAACCAAAGTCCTCGATCCCGCTTGCGGTAGCGCTAACTTCCTGTACGTGGCCCTGGAGCACATGAAACGACTGGAAGGGGAGGTTCTGGGCTTCATGTCAGAGCTGACCCAAGGCCAATGGGTCCTGGAGAGTGAAGGTCTGACTGTCGATCCTCACCAATTCCTTGGCCTGGAAATAAACCCACGGGCGGCCCAGATTGCCGAGCTGGTTCTGTGGATTGGTTACCTGCAATGGCATTACCGGCTGAGCGACCGCCTGGACCTCCCTGAACCAATCCTACGAGACTTCAAAAACATTAAGTGCCAGGACGCCCTGATAGAATACGAAAGCCGGGAACCCGAATTGGATGACAACGATGAGCCAGTGACCATCTGGGATGGCATAAGCATGAAAGTCAGTCCAACTACAGGGGAACTGATCCCCGATGAAACTGGGCGAGCCACCGTCTATAGGTATCACGATCCATGCCAAAGCGAATGGCCAGAAGCAGACTACATCATCGGAAATCCTCCTTTTATCGGAGATAAGGCGATGCGTCGTGCTTTAGGCACCGGATATGTCGATGCATTACGGCAAGTCTGGAAAGAGATTCCAGAGTCCACTGACTTTGTAATGTATTGGTGGCACATTGCCGCAGTAAAAGTTCGGGACGGAAGGGCTAACAGCTTCGGATTCATAACAACGAACAGCCTGCGTCAAACTTTCAACAGAAGAGTTATTGAGCCGCACTTATCTTCAGCAAAGAAACCTATTTCGATCTCCTTTGCCATACCTGATCATCCGTGGGTAGATAGTAACGATGGTGCTGCTGTTCGGATAGCGATGACAGTCGCCTCTGCAGGAGATAATTCCGGTACTTTGAAACAGGTTTACCAAGAAAATAGAGGTAATGATGACGCTCGCACCGTCGTAACGAAAACTCGAAATGGAAAGATATATTCAGATCTAACCATAGGAGCTAACGTAGCCGCTGCTGAAAAGTTGAAAGCAAATTCAGGGATTTCTTCTAATGGCGTCATGCTTGCTGGATCCGGATTCATTGTGAATAAAGAGCAAGCCCAATACCTTGGTCTCGGAACAAATGAAGGTATCAACAGAATCATCCGAAACTATCGTAATGGACGGGATTTGGCTCAGCAACCAAGAGGCGCCATGGTCATCGACCTTTTCGGGATGGAGCCAAGTGACATCCGCATAAAGCATCCTGCGATCTACCAATGGATAGCGGATAGGGTAAAACCTGAGCGCGACAATAACCGGCGAAAGAAACTGAAAGAGAAATGGTGGCTTTTTGCTGAACCGAGATCCATGTGGAGAACCGCTAATGCAGGACTAAATAGGTTTATAGCTACAGTTGAAACTACCAAACATAGAGTCTTTCAGTTCCTTGAATCTGACATTCTTCCAGATCACATGTTGATCAATATAGCGACAGATGATCCTGCAATTCTTGGAGTTTTATCAAGCCGAATACATGTTGCTTGGTCACTTGCAACAGGCGGCACTTTGGAAGACAGGCCGCGATATAACAAGACTCGATGCCTTGAAACATTCCCGTTTCCAAACCCGACGTCAGCCATAGCTCAGCCAGTTGGGAGTATTTCTGAGCACATTGACGCCCACCGAAAACGTCAACAAGCAAAGTATCCTGATCTAACCCAAACCGGCATGTATAACATTTTGGAAAAATTGAGGGCTGACAAAGAACTCAGCGAGAGTGACAAGGATATCCATCAGAAAGGCCTTGTCTCCATATTGAGGGAACTCCACGACGATCTGGACCGTGCCGTTTTCGAGGCCTACGGCTGGTCAGACCTGGCCAACAAATTGGTGGGCCGGCCTGGTGCAACAACTCCCCTTCCTGATAAACCGGCTGACCAAACGGAAGCCGAGGAAGAACTGTTGATGCGGTTGGTCGAACTCAATAAGCAGCGTGCCGAGGAAGAATCACGGGGCATCGTTCGCTGGCTGCGTCCGGATTACCAGGCCCCCTATGCCGTGCAGACAGAAGTCGACATTGCGCCCAAGGCAGCTGCGGCCAAACCCGAAGCCGCCCCCAACAAAGGAAAAGCCACTTTCCCAAAAGCCATCCCCGACCAGCTCCGGGTGCTCCGAGAAGCATTGGCCGAACGTTCCCACACCACGGAAAGTCTAGCCGAGCTATTCAAACGGAACCCCAGGAAGTCAGTTGAAGAAGGCCTTCAGTCACTAGCTGCTGTCGGTATTGCAGAGTACGAATCGGAAACCGGAACCTGGCATACAATATGACTCTATGACAGATTTCACGTCGCCCCCAAACAGTTAAGGAGATCAGGTGGAGCTCAGCGCATTCATCGTGAGCCTCGTCGCAGTTATCATTGCGACGACCTCAACACTGATTAGTTATCTGCTGTTTCGTGACGCAAAGGATCCTCACGTTGTGGTCTATGCTGATCCAGACTTGAAGCGACCATCGATCATCAATTTAATTATTGAAAACACTGGTCGCAGTGCCGCATGGAACGTTTCTTTTCAATCAACCAAGCCTGTGCCTCAAGAAGCTTTTGGCATTGAGAATGCCCGCAAACCAGCCTCGATGAACCGCGGTCCTATCGTTAATGGAATTCCCTGCCTAGGGCCTGGATCAAGGCGTGTCATTACTTGGGGACAGTTCGATGGCATTCGCCAGGGAATTGATGGTGACTACCTCGACATAACCTCAACGTATCAGAGCGAACCGTCACTTGCCTTCTGGAAACGAGCCCATCAAACCGTATCCAGGATCGACATCCAATCCTTTGAAAACTTCAATGTTAGCGACCGGAACTGGGACAAGAAAATAGCGGAGCAGTTAGAAGTAATTGCATCTGAAGTGAAAAGACTCCGAGCGAAGCCTGAGAATGCTCTACGGGTGATGCCCATAGAGCGACAAAGTCACGAACCTGAGTAGAGGACCTGAACTGCGCATAAGAACCGAACTATGGTAAAACTGCGCTGCCGATCCGAGTCTTCTTTTGGAAAGTGTCAGCCGCTGGATGACGACTGCTATGCTAGGCTCCAAGGTCAGTGGGATCACTCCTCAGCTTGGATATACTGCACGAGCATTCGACCAAATGTCGTGACACTGAATCGGTTACCCTTCTGTTCGACAAGCCCAAACCGCTGCAGGGTCTGCTTGTAGCTCTCCTGGAGCGCTGCCTTGGCCATTTGTTCAGGAGAGGCCCCCATTGTTTTGCTTGCCGGTTCCAATATTTCTGGGTGCTGCTTCACCCAATCTTTATGGGGCCCATCTCCAAAGACCGGATTCATAGAATAATAAATCAACCAAATGATCTCCGGGTCTGTTAGTTCTCGGTAGATATTGAGTAATTTCCGGCTTTCTTCATAGCGCAACGCTTCGGCTGACAGGGCCTTGGCAACCAAGCGTCCAAGACGCTCTTTGCGTTCTGCAGATACTGCCCTAGATGCTTGGACGCAGCCTTCCTCCAAGAGATCCAAACCTTCCTCGGTTTGAAGGTGTTGCTCAAATGTATCCAGTCGCCCGTGAATGCTTGCGACTTCGGAATCAAGCTGTTTCAAAAAAGCAACCATCCGCTCCAAGCGCAGGTCCGGAATGATGGCCGTCATCACTTCAGAAATGAGGGTTCCGACACCTGGAAGCGCGCCAGCAGCGCTGTTGGCGATACTTACCAACTTATCCCGTCTATTGGAATCCAAAGTTTTCTGGTCGATATTGCTCATAATTCTGTTATCGATTGTGACAAGCGTTAGCGCAGAAGAAACAGCCATCCACATTGTCATATTTTTGTCGGGCCGCTTCGAGAGCATCTTTGCATGATGAGAACATGCCCAAATAGGTCCGGTTCAGAATTTCAGGCATGAATTGGCAACCCTCTTTATGCACCTCATGCTCACCGGTGCTTTGTGGGTTGTCGTTTGCGTAATAGTGTTCCACTGATGCCTCCTTGGCTAAACGGTGTCCCAATCCAGAGTAGACAGCTTGCTACTATTTCGCCAGATTCGGCCCTGCCTTGCGTACGCCAGATCATCCCCACAGCGACCCGAAGAACCGAATTCCGTTGTATATTACTCCTATGACCAATAGCGTCAGAACACCCACACATTGCTATCGCTAATATAGGAAAAGAAAGCGGTTGCTCCCGGCACATTCTAAGCGTTAACAAATAGTTACTTAAATAATTTTCCATTTTGACATTTGCTGTCGATACTTCACTGAGTTCAAATTACGCTGCAATCTTGTGTCATCACGTATGTTCATCGGCTTTCGAGGCATACTCGACAAAAATAATCTTTATTCAGAGCGGGGATCGTCCTCCAGTACTCATCTCAGACTTGTTCTGTGATTGCGCGTCAAGGGCTTTCTGAGAAGAACCCCATCTGTCAGCAGAGCATCGCACTATGAGTGACATTGAATTTTCTTTGCTGGAAGCGCAGCAAAACATCCATGAGTTGATTGCCCAGCAACACCCGCTGGAGCAGACGCTGGACGCCATAGCTGACTGGGTCGGCAGCATGATGCCCGGCGCACTGGTTTCCATCATGCAGTTTCATCCCGCCTCCAACAGCCTCAGCCTGATGCCCAGTGACCGATTCTCGGATCGTTTTTACCAGGCCATGCAGGATATTCAGGTGGCTGAGAATATGGGTACTTGCGGTACTGCGGCCTTTACCCACCAACCGATAATCACAGACAACATTCAGAAGGATCGCCGCTGGACGGGCTTCCATGAGATTGCCGAGGCAGAGGGTGTTCGTGCCTGCTGGTCCATGCCGATTCTCACCTCGAAGAACGAGCTCCTGGGCACCTTTGCCACCTACTACCGCGCTCCAGCCACCCCAACTGCAGGTGCTCAACGCAACCTAGCAAGGGGCGCTGCCCTGGTTGCCCTGGCCATTCTTCGACACCGGGATGCTGAGATCCATCGGACCCTCTCCGAATGGCATCGGACCCTGTTCGACAACCATCCAGACGGTGTATACACGTTCGACCTCGATGGTCGCTTCCAGAGCTGTAACGACGCACTGGAAAGAATTTCCGGCTATTCGGCCGATAGCGTGCACGGCCTTCACTTCAATCTTTTTATTGAATCTGATTACCGCGCAGAGACCCAAGCGGCATTCAACAGAGCCCGAAACGGTGAAACCATCACCTACGAAACTATGGGCACTCACGCCTCCGGCCACCCCTACTTCCTGGAGGTTACCAACTTCCCGGTCACCATCCAGGGCGAGATCGTCGGCGTCTATGGTCTTTGCCGGGACATTTCCGATCGCAAACACCAGGATGCGGACCTGCATCTGCTCAAGCGCGGCATTGAAGCAAGCCCGAACGGTATGCTGATGGTGGACGCGCGAAGCCCAGACATGCCGGTGGTCTATGCTAACCCCGCGTTCACTGAAATGACCGGTTATGAGCACCACGAAGTCATTGGGCGTAACTGCCGTTTTCTTCAGGGAGAAAACACCGCTCCGGAAGCGCTCGAAACCATACGGCGGGGGCTGCATGACCAAGCCGAGGTCAATGTCGAACTGATCAATTACCGAAAGGACGGTACGCCTTTCTGGAATCACCTTCGGATCAGCCCAGTGTTCGACCATGATGGCCTGTGCACTCATTTTATTGGCACTCAGCAGGATATTACCTACCAACGGGAGCAGGAAGCCCAGATTACCTACCAAGCCACCCATGACCTACTCACTGGCTTGCCCAATGAAGCCTCGTTTCAAGAGACGCTGCGTGAGTCACTGATTAAGGATGGTGGGCGTGGAGCGTTAGCTGCCCTGTATCTGGACCTGGACGGATTCAAGCCCATCAATGACGAACTGGGGCATCATGTCGGCAACCAGGTACTCATAACCATTGCCCGGAGACTGGTAGACCTAACGGCACCTGAGGCGACCGTTGCCCGGTTGGTTGGGGATGAGTTTGGTGTGTTGCTATCTGGGTACACAAACCGCAAGGAGGTCGTTCAACTGGCCGAGCGCATACTGGTACACCTTGCACAGCCAATTGACCTGGACGGCCAGATGATCCAAATCAGTGCCAGTATCGGGATCGCCTGTAACTGCACGCCTCTGGACGCCCCCCATGAATTGCTGCAGTTTGCAGACATTGCCCGGGAGCGGGCCAAACGGCAAGGCAAAAACACCTGGCAATGGCACAGTGGCCAGAAAGCCGAGCGCAGCCGGCACAGCGTGAACCTGAGGCATGATCTTCACGCCGCGCTAAAGGAAAACCAGTTTGAGCTCCATTACCAGCCCCTTGTGGACGCTGTCACGGGACGCATGCGCAGTGTTGAAGCTTTGGTACGGTGGCATCACCCTGCCCGGGGAATGATCTCTCCCGGTGAATTCATTCCCTTGGCGGAGCAGACTGGCCAGATCGTGCCCCTCGGCCTCTGGATTCTTAAACAGGCCTGCGTAGAAATAGCAGACTTTAATGCCCACCGAGAAAGGGGGCTACGCGTCGCCGTCAACATTTCATCGCTGCAGTTCGTCCGTGACGGCTTCCTGGATGACGTCCGCCGGGTACTGGCAGAAACTGGCCTTCCGCCACAGCTGCTGGAACTGGAAGTGACCGAAAGTGTTTTGCTGGATGGGGCGAAGCCTGTGATCGAGTTGATGGAAACCCTGAAAACTCTGGGCGTACGTGTGGCACTGGATGATTTTGGGACCGGCTTTTCCAGCCTGAGCTATCTTCGGGATCTACCCACTCACAAAGTAAAACTCGATCGAAGCTTTGTGGAGAAAACCACAACAGATCACCGGATTGCCGCTATCGTTCAGGGCGTGATCACCATGGCTCACCACATGGATATGATCGTGGTTGCGGAAGGGATCGAAACCCGGGAGCAGCAGGACGACCTGGCCCGCCGGCACTGCGATATCCTGCAGGGGTATCTGTTTGCCCGGCCAATGCCTATGGCGGAACTTAAAAAGTTGCCTGACCTCTTACCGGTGGATCCCGCGACATGACGATTCTGCATATACGTTGGCTTTAGCCAGGCTGCGGCTGAGCTTTGTCCAGTACGCCTGGCCCGCTTTGTTGCAGTCGCCTAGAACAGGAAGCGAGTCGCGCGTGAGAGGAAAGAAGTAGGTACTCGCTGCAAACGAACGCCACCAACTCTTGCTGCGCATAATCTGGCGTTATGGTGAACAGACTATAGAAGGGACGGGGCCAGGCCTCTCCCTGGCGCGTCACACCACTGGGCAGGTGTCGCGTTTGCCTGGCATCCGTGCCGGCGCTGAGGTTCGGTCCTATTGACTGAAATCCCAGACAAATAATACCACTCGAGAAACCTTAAGCTGTGCGAGATCTCGCATCGGCGTTTGAGAAATTGCCTTCTAAAGGGGAGTGCGCGGAAAAAATGAGAGGTCGTTTGCACACTAGTGTCGATGGTTTGCACATCGCTGACTCAGGTTTTTTCTTTGTCGTTAATCTCCAAGTAGCGCGAATACAGACACCGAGCCGTCAACAGTGAGCTACCAAAGATCCCGATGCCCATCGCTAGGAGCAGCGCTTTTTCCATAGATGACTCCTTTCTCAAAGATAACCGGTTCGTGGATGTGCAGAATAGTGGGTGCGCGGCGAACCATGGCGCAGTCTCTAGGAAAACTCGCCAAATTCGATCTTCCTGAGAACTCCCTTAACCTCTCGACGACCTTCTGAGGTCTCGCATAGTTCCATAGGTCGCCGATGGCCAAGTGCGGCAACAGGACTGTTTAGCCAGTCACAAGCTAGCTGGCGAGATTCAAAGACCTGCGAGGCGTACTCGATTAACTCGTCCATACTTTTGGATTCTCTAAAACAGTGAAGTTCCTTTAAATAAAAGGGGGAGATGATCTGCCCCCGGGTATTTAATCCAACTGCTCCCTAGTAATGTGCGTTACTGACCCTGACCCGTTGTTCGGGAATCATTCTGGCAGATAATGTTTTACCAAATATCTGGTACGATGTTCGATACCGGGCGTCGGCGCGTCGGCGCCCCCCAGGGGGCTTAGTTGCTAGTAGCAAAAAGGGCGAGAACTTCGTTCCAGTACTGATTGCTAATACAGAGGTCCACTTCCTCCTCATCTGCGATCTTGCCGGCTTGACCAGAATCGTCAACTGACGATTGATCCTCCAGATTCAATGTGAACGCAAAGTTGTTGTCTTGGTAGAACTTCATTGCTTTTGATTTCTGAGTGCCCAAAGTCTCCGAATTTGGGACGAATGAAACAACCTTTTCCCCAGGAAGATCTTCTCCGATCCTGCGAGCAAATTCCGCTAAGTTTGGTTCAGCCAATACGTAAAGCCAAGCACTTGTATCTGCCGGATCCTCTGGCTGTCGCCTGAGAATCCGGCCGAGAACCTGCCGAAAATGCAGTTCCGTTCGGATTCGACTGAGGTGGCAGCAAACCTGAAGTCTCGGAATGTCCGTGCCTTCGCTGATCATCCCAACCGAGATGATCCAACGATCTGACGACGCCTTGAAATTGGATATAATGCGCTGCGCTTCAGGCGTCTGATAGTTGACGATGATTGGATGTTCGCCAGTAGCCGCAAGGCGTCCTTCTATTTGTTCAGCATGTGCCACAGACGCTGCGACAACAAGCCCTCCTGCCAAAGGCGTATGCTTGCGTATGCTGGTCAATTTCGCTGAAGCTTCAGAGAGCATTTGGTCAATGACTTCATCTCTGAATAAGAAATCCGAATAGGTGATGTGCTCGTTCTTGAGAGACTCGCTGATACTCGCGAACGTTTTACACCCCAACTCGTCCGATTTAAGACTGATCTCGCGATTGTCTGTAAGAGCGATCTTCGGTGCCCGGCATACGCCTTCAGAAATAGCCTGTTGCAGACCGTACTCGTAGTCACAGGAAATCCGTCCGTTACATGTTTTGTAATGAGAAAGAACAATTGGACTGTCGTCAGTTCGCCACGGAGTACCCGAGAGTGCCATGGTGTAACGTGCTCTCCCTTGAATCTTCTCCAAAATGGTTCGTCCCCAGCTATTACCAATTGAGGAGTTCTCCCAAACGACTCCTGAGCAGTGATGAATCTCATCGAGAACGACCAGAACGCGGTACTCGCGCAATACCTGCCATAGTTCCTCTGGCAGAGTGTCCATGGACTGGTAAGTGTAAGAGCCGCCTGCCGCCCCAATTTGGCCATTAAAGCTCCTTCCAAGAATATGTCCGAAGGTGGTTGCAACGCCATCAGCAACTGCGCGAGATGGAGAAAAACAAATAACAAAATCTATTTTATCTCGCTGGAAAAGCGCCTTCGCAACCGAGGCGACCATGACCGTTTTACCAGCTCCTGGTGTTGCTTGGCAGAGAAAATGAGACTGGCTCTCATAGATTGAAAGAGCTTTCTCAACGCATTTAATCTGCCATGCGCGAAGTCGGATCATGAATTACATCCTATATCTGCCAGTACTGTTTCCACGGCACGCAGTTGGCCCAGCAGCTTGGTGCTTCGGTCGCGAGACTCAAAGTATTGGGTTCTGACCGCTTGCTGGAGCGCCGGAAACTGGTTGTAGAGGCGCTGATACTCTTCAGCCTCGCCAATACTTGTCATTAATTCGACCTTTCGTTTTGAAAGCTCCTCTTTCAATCCTTTCAGCGTCACCGGGTCAATTGAGGCTTCGTTTTTCTGTTCTGATTGAGCAAAAGGTGAGCGTTTGGTTTTCAAAGAAATCCCGGAAGGCTGGCCTCTGTAAATGAATTTGCAGCCCCTTCCTGTCTCACCCTCGTGCCTTTTTATAACACCCGCAGATTCGAGGCGGAGCAACTCTTTATAGATGAATTTGCGAATCGAATTGCGATCAGGATTCGCGGAGTGTGATAACCGAGCCAGGTAAAGATCGCGAATCGAGGTTGTTGAAAATGGACTATTTTCCAGTTCCTTCATAAGCGAAAGCAAAATGTGATCGACGCAAATTTGCTTCATCTTGTTCATGAGAGAGTCCTACATTGGTCTGACGGTCGATCGGATCGATTCAAGAAAATGGGTAGTATATGCCGTGGCTCCACATGCCTCAAGAAACCATAGTCTTGCTCTTTATGAGGGTAAGAAATGGGTTCTCTTGTCTGTGAGGCTTTCGGGCGAAATCTTCGAGCAATTCGAAAATCAAAAGGGTTTTCCCAAGAGCGCTTAGCGCACGATGCTGGGATAGATAGAAGTTATGTTGGCAAGATCGAGAGAGGGGAGGTCAACATTACGCTCGAAAAAATTTATGTATTGGCTGGGCTGCTTGAATGCTCGCCAAAAGATCTGATACCAGACGTTAATAAGCTTTAGAAGCGATTCCGTAGTCTTGGCGGTCATGTCGCCAAAACGCGGCCGGAGATTGGCACCATAAATTGGCTTCGGTCGCAAAGCGAACATTCAGATTGACCACAAAAGCGGAACTTTTCTTCGGCCGCGTGACCTGGTTGCCTTCCCCACCCCCGATTCACTGAAAGACCCGCCGCTAAGGGAATACTTGGCAAAACGCAACCGGGCGGAGAACCCTAATCAGCGGTGCAACTAAAACAGGGATGTTTACAATACGACCTGGCTTTCAAGGGCAATCGCTTCACACTCTAAGTTTTGCAGACGGTCAGTTTCGACACGCTTGACCTGCTCCCCTCTAGAAGCTGTCCCTCTTTCGTGCAGCTGCCTCATAAGCGAGCCATATAATTCTTACCATCGCTGAAAGTTTCACTTATACAATGGCTGGCCTTAAGTCAAAACCTGAACTGCACAGCAAAGTTTGACCTGATGATCTGCCCCAAATCATTAAAAGCGGAACGTTAAAAAATTAAATTCCACCAGCAATAAGCATCATCAGAAGAGGCCCAACGAATAAAAATAGCGAGAGAACAACCAATAAGAAAAGTGGGCGCCAGCTTTCTCCGAGCATACTGGAAAACTGAATTCGCGCACCTAGCCCGACCATAGCTGTCACCAAACAGAACTCTGAGACAGCCTCTGCAATAAGTTTGATCTGAGTTCCTAAAAGGCCGAAAGTATTGAGAGCAACGACTGCAGCAAAAGCATAAAGGAAACCTGGGAGCCCATTATCCTGATCGCTTCGGGATCTTTGCCACAGAGCTATAAGTGTGATGACTGGAACGAGCGCTGCAACACGCAACATTTTCGTATAAATGGCAACGTCTCCGACAGGCTCCGATATAGCGTACCCCGCGCCCGCTACCTGGGCCACGTCATGTATGGAAATACCGATTAAGAGACCAGCACTCCGAGCGTCTACGCCCAGAAGACCATATAGAAATGGATAAGCAATCATCGCAATACTGCCAATTCCAGTCACGCTGGCTACGATATAGGGAAGGATGCGGGACGTGCCGCTCCGAGCACTCAAAATAGCCGCTACCGCCATGGCTGCAGATGCACCGCAGATTGCGACCGCCGCACCACCGATTAGCCAACATTCGGTAGGGAGTCGCAACCAGCGTCCTAGCATCCATGCCACTAGAATCGTGATGGGTACACAAAACATCACAAGGAGTACTGGAGACCAACCAAGTACCAACATCTGGTCAAGTTCAAGGCGAACCCCGAGTAGAACTACACCAAGTTTCAGAACACTCTGCCGGCTAAATTCAGCGCCATCATGGAAAGGGTGTTCGCGCATGGGATCGCCGACAACATAACCTAGAAAAAGAGCCAGAATAAGTGAAGGAACTCCCCAAAACGGTGATGAGATAATGGCAGCCAATGCGAGGATCGCGCAAAGAGCGATTCCAGGAAATACTGAAAGCTGTAAGCTAAACGCTGCAGGAAATCGGAAACCCACGTGATGATCCTCAAAAAATTATTCGGCACCCCAGATGAAGCAGATTCCATGCCAAGCAACAACCAAGAAGAACGCTCGGCACGTTTAATGCATGAGATTCTTGGACCTCCTCAACATTCTGGAAAGCTCTATGCCCGTTACACTGCGCCAATTGGAGATTTTCTCGTTTGTAGTTAAATTTGGGAACTTCAGCGAAGCCGCTAAAGAGCTTAAACTTTCTCAGCCAGCAGTAAGTATGTCGGTCTCTCAACTGGAAAAAACTTTGGGAGAGCGGGTTTTTGACCGAGTGGATCGTTGCTTACTGCTCAATGATCGAGGCCGAGCTCTACTACCACTTGCGGAAGAGCTCTGCTCCCGAGCAAGTGAAATCAAAATCGGATCCGGTGCCCGGCCAGCCCAGCATGTGGGTTCATTAAAAGTGGGAGCGAGCTCCACTATCGGGAATTATCTTCTGCCAGTGATCTTGGGGGACTTCATAAGGCATCACACGAGGAGCAGGATTGAACTAAGTTCAAGCAATACGGCAAAAGTCCTTCAGGATTTATCCTCCTTTAAAATAGACATCGCATTTATTGAAGGAATCAGCGTTTCACCTGAGCTGCAGGCTCTGCATTGGCGACACGATAGGCTAGCGATTGTTGCCTCCTCTAATCACCCTCTGGCAAAACACCCCCCAGAAAATGTTCAGCAGTTACTTGATGAGCCTGACTGGATACTTCGTGAGAGAGGTTCCGGCACCCGGACAATCTTTGAGAACGCCATAAGTGAACACCTGCACGAACTGAAGGTTTACCTGGAACTGGGGCACACCGAAGCGATCAAAACCGCGGTTGCCGCCGGCCTCGGCATAAGCTGCCTTTCAATAATGGCGGTACGCGCCATGCTGGACCATGGAGACTTAGTTGAAGTCGACGTACCCTTTTTAGATCTAAAAAGAAGCTTTTACATTGTGATACACCGGGATAAATACCGCAGCCGTTTAATGAATGCTTTCCTACGCTTCTGCGAGGAATGGCAGGAGATCAGGCGGTAGCAGACTTTTCATCCAGATATTCCCTTGCCAGATACAAAGCCAGCAATGAACGCGCTTCGGTGATTTGCACATCCGTGTCACCGGAGAGCAGGGCATCGATATTGCGTCCGAACGATTTCAGGGGCTCTGGCTCATCGCCTGTCAACGGTGACTCGTAAAGAAGCTCCGCCAGGACGACCTGAACCCGAAAACCGAGCACTGAAGAGGCCACGCTCAGATCTCGCAGAAGTTTCAGTCTTCTGGCGCCGAAACCCACTTCCTCTTTCAGTTCGCGGTTGGCAGTCTGTTCCGGCGATTCCCCAGGCTCTCGCATACCCTGGGGAAGGCCCACTTCGTAGCTTTCGGTGCCCACAGTATATTCCCTGACCAGCAGCACGTTTCTGTCGGGCAAAACCGGAACAACAATCACCGCACCGGGCCAGTGGCCGGCCGGGATGCGTTCTAGAGCGGCTTCGGCGCCATTGCTGTAGCGCACATGCACGGTTTCAATGCTGAAAAGCCGTGACTGGGCAGCCAGCTCTACACCAAGGATTTTCGGGCTGTCGGCTATTGCTGGTTCATGTTGGTTTTTCAAAAACTCTCTCCTGCAACAAGCCCGACCGGGCATTTCGGGAAGCCGGAGCGCGGCTCCAGATAATCAATCAGGTCACGGATGGCAAGGGTTTTAAAACCGAACTCTTTTGCCAGCCTTCTGAGATCATGCTGGCCCGCCATTCCACCTTCTCGATTCATAATTTCACATATCACGGCGCCCGGTGTGAGGCCGGCGAGCTTCGCCAGTTCAACAGACGCCTCGGTGTGGCCCGGGCGCTCCAGCACGCCACCACTGCTGGCACTGAGTACCGGCAGGTGTCCGGGAGCCACCAGGTCCCCGGGCTTACTGGACGGATCCAGCGCAACACGAACGGCCTCTGCCCGGTCAGGGGCAGAGATACCGGTTGTGATTCCCTTGCGTGCATCAACTGGCATACAGAAAGGCGTGGAATGAGCTGTCTGATTGGCTTCCGGTGGAACCAGCAGTGACAGTCCGAGCTCCTGAACCCGGGTTTCCGGAAGGGAAAGGCAGATCAGCCCACGCCCGTGTACGGCCATAAAATTGATGGCTTCCGGGCTGGCATGTTCGGCGGCCACACACAGATCCCCTTCGTTCTCTCGGTCCTCATCGTCCGTGAGAATAATCATGTTACCGGCCGCCAGTTCAGACAGTGCGGCCCTCAGCTTTACCGATGGCATGCTTGGCATAAACCCTCCTTATACTCGTCCGGCCAGGCTGGGGGGACCCATGGCTGCAGGAGTCAGTTGGCCGCAGGCAGCAACCAAAGCTTCACCCAGCTGGCCAAGATCCCCCTCAACATCAGGATTAACGATTTTTCCATCGCGGTAGTCCGAATTGTTAAGATAGACACTGCCTGGCAACTGGAACGCATTGAACCAGGCAAGTACCGGGCGCATGGCCATATCAATGGCCAGGTAATGATGATCCCAGGCGGCGGTCGCCACCAGGCCAACCGGCTTACCTTCCATGGACTGAACGGGAACCCGGTCGAGAAGGTTCTTCAGTGCCCCGGTAAAGGAACCGCGATAGATCGGCGAACCGATCACAAAGCAGTCCCCCGAGGCGATCCGTTCAAGGACTTCCGTGGTATCGTCCTCGCATTCCTCCGGCTTTCGGTGGTCGGCGATCCCGACTCTGTCTTCCGCCAGATTCACAATGCTGACGTCAAGGGAAGGCTCTGCTTCCTTCGCCGCGTCTGCCACCATCATAAGCGCAAGGCGGGTGCGGCCACTGGGGGCCGCACTGCCGTTGATCACCACCAGCCTCATGAAGCACCCCCGGCTGCCATGCGCGGGGATGCCTCAGGCATCTCCAGCCCCGCATAGTTGCCTTTCCAGTACAGTAGTGGCCGTATCTCTTCATCAACAGACGCATAATCGATCTGAACTATATAGAGGGTGTGATCACCTGCCTCATATGATTCGGTAACCACCGCCTCCATCACCGCTGCACAGTTGTTGAAAACCAGCGCCCCACCCGGACAGCGCCGGGTATCCAGGTCGTCAAAGCGATCACGGTCAGGGTTTTTCCAGGCATAGCGGTTGGAAATCTTCCGCTGGGATTCGCACAGAAGGCTGATACCAATCCGCCCTGCCTTGGCAACCAGTTGATCGGTATTGCTTCCACGCTTGACGCACACAAGCGCCAGCGGTGGTTCAGCAGACACTGAGGTGAACGATGTCGCTGTCATCGCGTGCAACTGTCCATCGCTTTCGGCAGTGATCACGGCGACACCCGACGCTAACTGCCTCATGGTCTGGCAAAAAAGCTCGTTGTTTATCATTACTGCCTCCCTGACCTTAATAGGCCAACAGGTTGTCTCGAAGAGTCGAGCCGGTATATTCAGTGCGGTAGCGGCCGCGTCTTTGAAGTTCGGGAACCACCATATCGACGAACTCCTCAAAGCAGCCCGGGGTGTAGGTGGCTGCCAGCATGAAGCCATCCGCGCCACCTTCATCCATGTACATTTCCATCTGGTCAGCAATGTCTGCTGGCGTGCCAATGGCTACTGGCATACCCATGCCCTGGGCATAAATAATCGCAGCTTCTCTGACAGTGACCGGATCACCGCCCTTGGCGTAGATGATGGATTCGAAAAGGCCTTGAATACCGGGAATTTCAATATTCTGCACGTGCTCATCGAGATCGTAGGTGGAGAAGTCCGGGCCGAAGTGTCCGGACATCCAGGCCAGAGCACCTTCGAGAGGTATGCAATCTATGATGCGCTGGTACTTTTCCTGCGCTTCTTCCCGAGTTTCGGCGACCACGGTCTGGAGCCCATACATTAGTTTGACGCTTCCAGGATCGCGCCCTTCCTCGGCCACCCGCTTGCTGAGATCCTCTGCATACTCACGCATGCGATCAACGTTGGGATGAACAGCAAAAATCGCTTCGGCGTGGCGGGCCGCAAAACTGCGACCGGTGTCAGAGGAGCCTGCCTGCCAGAGCACGGGACGGCCCTGCGGCGAACGACAGACAAACGAACGGCCTTTCGAAGTGAAAAAATCACCCTGAAAATCGATTTCCCGGACTTTTGCCGGGTCTGCGTACACGCCACTTTCTTTGTCCGCGACGATGGCGTCTTCATCCCATGAATCCCAAAGCTGGTAGCACAGATCAAGATATTCTTCCATGCGCTCATAACGACGGGAGCGGTCGGTCATCGGTGCCCCATGGGCATCCCACTCACTCTTGGAGTACGAACTGACAACATTCCACGCCACTCGACCGTTAGATAGATGGTCGAGGCTGGACAAGCGGCGAACCATCGAGAAAGGATGTTCAAAAGCCGTGGAAAGCGTGACGCCCACGCCAAGGTGCTTGGTCGCTCCGGTTATAATGGGAACAATGGTTGATGGCTCATGGGTAGGGCACTGAACAGCATACTTGACTGTCGCGTCCGAGCTCTGCTCGTAGTTGTTGTAAGGCGCAAGCTGGTCAGCAATAAACATTGCATCAAACAGTCCCCGCTCCATGGTCCGGCCCATGTGCTGCCAATATTCGGGGCGACGCCAGTCCCAATTAACTTTATCCTTGGGGTGCCGCCACATTCCTGTGGCATGACTGTTTACACCGTGTTGTATAAATCCGAGTAAGTGTGCTTTTTTCTTGGACATACTGCCTCCACTGGCATTTTATGTTGAATAGCTATCAGCCCGTACAGTGTTTCTGGAACGGCTGCATAACATGTTGAGCAAAGTGCTTGCTGCCGCTGACCATGTCTTCAAACTGACACATCAGGACATCCACACCGATGTCTTTGAGCTCTTCCACCCGCCTGGCGATCGTCTCATCGGAGCCCACCAGGCCAATGTCGAAACCACAGTTGGAATCAAGCATTTTCTCCTTGCTCATTCCCTCCCAGGTGCTGGCCCCGGATTCAGCCATTGCTGCGCTGAGTTCCTCGACCAGAGCATCGTCCCTCTGCTCCTGCAGCTCCTGATAACGGGCACGGGCAGCGTTGTCTGTCTCTGCCATCAGTACAAAGGCACTGACCGCGATCCTCAGGGGCTTCACATCGGCGGATGTGATATCCCTGATCCGGGCGATGGTGTCCCGGAGCTCTACAATGGGCATGCTGTTCAGGAAAATCGTGTCGCCGAACCTTCTGGCAAGTGCCAGGCCGTCTTCAGACTGGCCGCTTACCCAAATCGGGGGTTGGGGGGAATTCCCTGTTCCCTGCTCCCAGAAACTACGCAGGCTGTCGCAATATTCATTGGCCCGCCGGTAGCGGCCGGCGTGATCCAGGTACTCCACCCCGGCCTGCCGGAACTCTTCGGGCCACCAGCCGCAAACAATGTTCACGGCGCATCGGCCATTGCTCATCCGTTGCAGGCTGCGGGCCATCTGGGCCGACACCATCGGCGAACGGAACCCTGGCTTGCTGGCAACGATCAACCCGATGTTCCGGGTCACCGTTGCCAAGCCCGCGGCAAACATCCATGGGTCTGCAACTTCGGCATCCGCGCCGTAGACGCAGTTCAGCAGGTTTTCAGACCCGTACAGGTAGTCATACCCGGCAGCCTCGGCCTGCACTGCCAGACGACTGCAGAGCTCGAAATCCGGCTGCGGCCGCTGGTTGACCAATCTCAACCAGCCACCATAAACGGGGAGCCAAAGGCCAAACTTCATGCCGACGCCTCCTTACTGGGCCTGTGGATCTTTGAAAAATGCCACACCATTCATCGTCGCTGTGACAATGGCCAGCAGTGGCCCTGCGTACATCATTTCCGGCACAAAGCCGACCGAGGCAATGATCACGGCTGATGCAATCACGGCACAGACAATGGCCAGGCCGTAGTTGCTATTTTCTTCATCTGGTATCGGGGCGGCATTATCGGAATTCTGATGGTCTGTGACCGCGCCGGTGACTCCCCTGTAATAACCCAGCACGAAAACCACCGTTGCAATCAGTCCCATCAACAGGAATACAAAAAAAGTAAGTGACATAGCTTTATCCTCCGTTTGGCCCTATCAGGCCTGAGCTGGCTTTGGGGCGTGTCCGTGGACAACGTCTGTATCTTTATCAAGGCTGGTGACATCACTCAGTTCGTCATCATTGAAGGTGACCGGCTTGACCATGGCTGCAATAACCACGGTGATACCGCTGATAAACAGAATAGAAAGGGTGCCCACCAGCTCGCCGTACATGCTTCTGAGCGGCATACCGATCACGATTGAGAGAACGATGCCTCCGACAAAACCAGCGGTTGTGGTGCGGTTCCACAGAATCGCCATCACCAAGGGCAGAAGGATGGAAGTCTTCAGGGCGTAGGTGGTCAGAACCAGTGTCGTGAAATCCACCCCGGATAGAACAATGAAGGCCGCGACAGTACCACCGACAAACATCGATGCCTTGGTGATGTAGAACAGCGAGCGCTCACCGGTGCTCGGGCGGAATCGCTTGACAATATCAACCGCAACAATGGATGACAGGGCAGCGCTGGCACCATCAATAGTGGAGTAACAGGCCGCCAGAATCACCAGGGTATAGGCGATAATCAGCGTCATCGGCAGACCAATGTGGGAGATAATATAGGGGCCAATTGCGACGATATCACCGCCGATCTCGGTAGCCGTCAGGCCATACCCGATACCAACCAGGCCAAGCATGCCAAGGCAGATCGGGATCGGATAGAACAGTGCGCCGGCCCACATAAAGGTACGGGATACCTGGTCCTTGCGCACCGACCAGACCTTCTGCCAGAACGTCTGGTCTGCAACGACCGACGCCAGAAGACCAAAGGCCAGGGTAATACCAAAGCCGGCAGCCGCTGCCTTGTCGAGCACCGACAGGTTCTTTTCACCGGCAGAGTCTACCGCCGCATATATTGTATCCACACCACCGGGAATCAGATCGAACACGGCGACTATCACAACCGCCGCAGGAACCGTGATCATCCAGGTATTGATGGTACCGGTCATTACTGCAGTCCAAAGCCCGCCAAAGAAGCCGTAAATCATTACAACAACAACAGTGACAATGGTCGCCACCTTCCAGTCGATGGAAAACACCGTAGACATGACGACGGAGGTGCCTTTTAGGTTAATCAGTATCTCAAGCAGGATTCCGAAGATCATGGTGATGGTTACAACGCCTGCAGCGATCTGGGAACGACCGAACCTGTTGAAGGCGAACTGGCTGATGGTATAGCCCTCTGGCATCTTCTTGCGCAGAACGCGCGCCAGGGGAATCATGGCCATCAGTGCGAGGCCATTGGGGACAACAAACCATAGCAGGCCAGATAGCCCCCACTGGAAAGCCATGGCTGAACTCATCATGACCGCCATGGCCCAGGTCCAGACAGAAATGATCGATCCGACACCAAAGCCCAGACCGATTCTGCGGTTTGAAGAGATAAAATCGTGGGTGTTTCTGATCAGAGTCATCTTGATCATGTAAGCGATGACCAGGAATACCAGGCCAGTGCCAATCATAAGTGCGAAGCCAAGGCCCGGTGTGAGCCCTTCTGTTAGCTGTAGCGCCGACTTGTCCATATTTAGGTTCCTCAAGTTGGATTCTGTTCACGCCAGAGTGCGCTGACAGGAGTCTTAGCAACTGGCATGCCATGAAGGAAAACTGTTTATGGAACATATCGATAGTTCAATGGGGAATAGTAGGACCGCCCTTCTTCCGTGCACCCGCCTCATAAAGGAGCCATTTATTGCTTATTTTTAATATAAGTTTTCGTTATGGGTTCTAAGGCGAAAGATCATTACGTTTAAATGCCCTCGCTCTCTGATTGGCGAGCAGGAAGCGCTGGCAAGCACTTAAGTCATGGGGCAGGTCTTGGTTGATATCGTTATATGGGGGGTATGGCGGAATGCTTAGTATCCGCATGTATTGAATATGGATTTCGTTAACAAACGAGAGTTGAAGTTTCGGAGTAACTTATGGGGCTGTTACTTACAGAGTGACATTCGTTCCTGAACTTACCCAAAACACCTGGAAGATGTTCCCCCACAATGAAACCTCGGTGCAGTCCAGGCCGCCTTGGTTGCAACTTAGCATCTGGCGGAAATGAAATAGAAAAATCAACGCCCACAGGATCTGATTAACGCTTTTACTTACTTTTAGCGAGCAATTTAATGGGCATGTTCACCATGGGTCACAGTTAATCTGTGCGAAGTATTGTTTTAGCAGGACGTTTCGTTTCCACATCATCTAATGACAACGACTCTACAAAATAATCCAGCAACATTCGCACTTTTGGCGACAGGTGGCGGTTATGAGGATACACCGCCCATATGCCGTCATCGTCTTCCTGATAACGGGTCAGCAGTGGTATCAACGTTTTCAAATGCAGTGCCGACTGAACGTAGTAGTCCGGCAACTGGACGATACCAATGCCCTTGAGAGCCGCATCGAGCAGTGCTCTGCCGCTGTCACAACGGATATTTCCGTTTATCCGGACATTGCGGGGGGTGCCGGCCTCCTGGAAGCGCCAGTAATCCAGGTTGCCCTGCAGGCAGTTATGATGCGCCAACTCGGGCAGTGAGTGAGGCGTTCCGTTCGTGGAGAGATAAGTCGGTGAGGCGCACACGTATAGTGTCCGGGAGGCGAGGCGCCTGGCCATCAGGCTGGAGTCCTCCAGCCTACCCAAGCGCACGGCAAGATCGTAGCCCTCGGCCACCAGATCCACTGTCTGATTCGTGAGGTTCATCTCTACGTCGAGTTCTGGGTAATGCCTTACAAAGTCATTAACCAGGGGCGCGATAGACTTCTCTCCATAGGTCACGGGCGCCGTCAATCTCAACCTCCCCCGTGGTACCAACTGCATATTGGTGATGGAACGCTCTGCCTGTTCCAGGGCGTCCAGGACCTGGCGGCAATGCTGATAGTAGATCTGTCCGGCCTCAGTCGTGGAAACACGCCTGGTCGTTCGATAGAACAATCGGGTGGACAGGCGGGCTTCAAGCGAACTGACCTGCCGGCTTACCTGCGCGGTCGACACACCCAGTCGGCTCGCGGCACGGGTGAAACTCTCCGTTTCCGCAACAGCCACAAATTCGTTTACCCCTTCCCACCGATACATGATGTTTACTCTGTCGCTTTTTGCATCTTTGTTATTGCATTTTTGTAAAAGTGATTTACTAAATACACTCATTATCAATCATATGGTGATAAATACAATAAACCGATCATTCGGGCGATCCCTGCCCCTGCCGATATTACCAACGGAGAAAGTTATGGCTGAAATGATCAAGTCAAAAGCGGCGATTGCCTGGGGCCCCGGTAAACCACTGTCCATTGAAGAAGTTGACGTTATGCCCCCGCAAGCCGGGGAAGTCCGCGTGCGCATAGTCGCAACCGGCGTTTGCCACACCGACATGTTCACTCTCTCCGGTGAGGATCCCGAGGGCAACTTTCCATCGATTCTTGGTCACGAGGGCGGTGGTGTTGTGGAAGCTGTTGGCGAAGGCGTCACCAGCCTTGAGATCGGCGATCACGTCATTCCCTTGTACACGCCGGAGTGTGGCGAGTGCAGATTCTGCCTGTCAGGCAAAACCAACCTGTGCGGAAAAATTCGCGAAACCCAGGGCAAGGGATTAATGCCAGACGGCACCAGCCGTTTCTATAAGGACAATCAGCCGATCCATCACTATATGGGCTGCTCAACCTTCTCCGAGCACACCGTGCTACCAGAGATTTCTCTGGCCAAGGTCAACAAGGAAGCACCGCTTGAAGAAGTTTGCCTACTGGGCTGTGGCGTGACTACCGGCATGGGTGCCGTCATGAACACTGCCAAGGTGGAAGAAGGCGCTACTGTGGCGATATTCGGGCTAGGCGGCATCGGACTGTCTGCCATTATCGGTGCCACCATGGCCAAAGCCAGGCGCATTATCGGTATCGACATCAACGAGAGTAAGTTTGACTTGGCACGTCAACTGGGCGCGACCGATTGCATCAATCCGAAGGACTACGACAGGCCCATTCAGGAAGTGATTGTCGCTCTCACTGACGGTGGCGTGGACTATTCCTTCGAGTGCATTGGAAACGTCGATGTTATGCGTTCAGCCCTGGAATGCTGCCACAAGGGCTGGGGTGAGTCGGTCGTTATAGGTGTTGCCGGCGCTGGCCAGGAAATCTCTACCCGTCCGTTCCAGCTCGTCACCGGCCGGGTCTGGAAAGGTTCTGCCTTCGGTGGTGTCAAGGGCCGGTCCGAGTTACCAGGCATTGTCGAACGCTACCTGCAAGGCGAGTTCAAGCTCAACGATTTTATCACCCATACCATGGGGCTGGAGGACATCAATGAAGCCTTCGACCTGATGCATGAAGGCAAAAGCATCCGCAGCGTTATACATTTCGATAAGTGATCGTGAGGGCCACACGCGGTCCGGCAGGTTACCCGTTGACGAAGTTTCCAATAAACCTTGAGAACTTGAGTAGCAACAAAAGCTTCGGTGGCTGGCACAAGCAGTACATCACTACTCCGAAAGCCTCAGCTGCCCATGCACTTCGCAATTTACTTGCCACCGCAGGTTGCCGATGGACAAAAGGTACCAGGGCGTTATTGGCTGCCTAGCCTGACCTGCACCGATGAAAACTTCGTGCAAAAAGCCGGTGCCCATTGAGTGGCGGCGGAACTGGGCATTGCCATCATGGCACTGGATACCAGCCCGCAAGGCATAAGCGTTGCCAACAATGGCAGTTACGATCTTGGCCAGGGCGCGGGCTTCTATGTCAATGCTAGCGAAAACTCCTGGAACATTGCCGCATGTATGATTATGCGTTGAACAAATTGTCATCAATGATTAAATCGTTTTTCCCTTCACTGAACAGCGCTCGATCGCCAGCCATTTGATGGGAATACCATACGGGGTTAGCTCAAGGCTGACATATCGGCAGCTCGGGAAATACTTCCTTCACGTCTCGCTTCTATAAGTTAAGACCTGTGGATTCTCTGAATGCTTGGAGGACTTGACGTTAATAAAAGCATAGGGACGATAGACCGGAAAAAGCGGTGCATCGATCCTGTAAAGGACAGGTGGAATTTCCTAGTACTGGACACACCAAGTCTGTTGTTGGACCTACCACCCGGCGTTAAATCGAGCAATGCACTCTTTGGACTTGTACGACTACCTAGGCTCCATTAACTACCCCATCCTTGGGCGGCAAAAAAGTCCGCTTTCCAATGGAAGCATGCTTCTTTAGAGCGGGCTTACCAATGTTCGCTTTTGTTTAGCAGAGTTCAGAGGATGCCTTGGTCGCACAACGGACATTCAGATCCGAGTCCGAAAGACCCAGTTTAAGGCTGGGGTGTGTCACGCGTATCGGGGGACGTCCACTAAGGCGGATCCGTTCCATGGCAACACTGAAGCATACTCGGTTGAGTGTGGACGTATGATCGCTAATTTTGAAAATTATCGAGAGGCTGCCTAAATTCAATCTTCTTCTGAATTGCTTTTAAGGGCCTCAATAGCTGTCTCTTTGAGTACGATCATCACACTTTCGTCTTCGTACCGACTCTCAATATCGTCGTATAACTCCCTAAGATCAGAGTAGTCACCTGTCGGAACAATCTTAAATATGAGTATGGAACCGTACTGTTCGATCAGATTATCAAAAATATCTAGATCATCGTCAGTATAGGACTCCTCTATAGACTCCCTCCCCATTACATAGGCTATTGAGTCACCAGGCGATTCAGCCACAACCACTTTTCGCGTAACATTATCGAGGTCTACATCAAAAACTTTAAACTCTGAGCATTCTAGGGAGTTTTCAACTAAGCTTATAAAGCTTTCAAGCGTCCAGGCCTCTCCAGAGCGTGGGGTAGGCGTTGATGCGCCCAAGAAGTGCATTAATTCGCGTTCGCTTAAACACAGGACCCCTGTTCGTCTGGCAAGCTCTATCGCTGACTTAGTGTATCCTCCATTAGTTACAACAACCGCACAATCTCCATTGTAATATTTTAGCGCGCTATAAACTTCTTGCACTGCCTTATTTCCCACCGGGGCCTTATAATGCTTGGCCTGAACCACTAGTGTTCCATCTCCATTATAAACTAGCAGGTCAGCACCTTGATCACCTGACCCACTAGTTACTTCAGCTCTTAATCCTGCTTCGTTTTGTATCCGTTTCAGAAGATGATATTCATACTCATGTCCAGTGCCTTCAAAATCTTCATGATCGACGTAATTAATTTGACCATCAACATCGAGGTTTATAATGTAAGAAGTGATGTTCATCACCATAGCGGAATCTAATGTTTCGATCATTGACTCATCATCTTCTAAAGCAGGTACATCGTTTCCGAAATCAACTGTCTTATTATATATATGATTAGAGTCTTTTATGATGGATTCGTTATTTAAAAACCAAGAAAAAACCTGGTCTTTTAACTTTCTTTCATAATATGATTCGATATAATCATTCCAGGGTTCATACTGTTCGTCACCAAATTCATCACGATAAACAAGTTGCCGAAACTTGGAAGCTAAAACATCTTTATGTGCAGACACTATGGGCAAGCATTTCTCATGAAAGCATAGTGCTTCGATGATTTGTGCAAGGAACGATGCCTCATTATAATCTTCAAAGTCGTTAACCAAGCTCGGCCTCACGACATCCTTAAACAGCTCGTTAAGCTTGAGGCCATTTTGTACTCCAGTCTTAATACTTTCTGAAAAACCTGATTTATGCTCTCCCAATAGTCTAACGCCGATCATTTCGAATGTTTGAAGGAAGTCAAGATCTAGGAAATGCCCCTTTAACTCAACAAATAATCTTTCTGAAGAAATTTCATGAGACTCCCCCTGGTTTCTCGGCTCGGCAAAGCCAAAAAGACGTTTTAACATTCGAATCTCCTAATCAAAGTCAAACATGAATTGTAGCTCAAACGGTCACATTCGTCATTGACCAATTTGTTAGTGCTTGCGAGGTTTAGTTGAGAATTTACGGTCTTGCCATCGAGGTTACTGCCTGAGAACGTTGAACCACAACAAATGAAGGCGCAGCCGCAGTGGAGTAGGTGTCGCCGTGACTGGCCTGATTATGCTTTGTTGCTTATTGATCAAGACGCATATCGCACGTGATCTCATCCAGCTCTTTAGCAATTTTCTCTACTGACTCATCTTTGACTGTATCAGAGGCTCGGCTTCTTTCGAGCTGGTGGAGGTGGACAAGCACGCTCGTGAATTTGCTGTATAAAGATGGCTTGATAAAATATTTTGCAGAAAGCAGGGTGCCCTAATCCTCCAGGTGCTCAGATATTTTATAGTCCGCCCACTCTGTATCGAAATCAAGCTTAATTTGTTGAGCTGAAAGGGCCACTTTATTTCTTTCAAACAAAAAGACATTTTTTCTGCTCTCGCGTATCGCCTTGTACGAGAAGAACGCTGCTGCCGCTGCGCTGATTGCTGAGACGGCCGCAAACAGATTTTCCAAATCCATATATCACCCTCTGGTTTAAGCTTAACGCTTTTGTAAAAGGCGCGACGTCAGGAGCGTCCTTTTAAAAAACCTGTTAGATTTTCAATCTCTGACTTAGACAATGACTCAAGATATTGAATAAGCATTCGCTTTTGCTTTTTATCATCAGTGTCACCCTCGGGGTCAAATGATAAAAGCAAGTCTGTGAATCCCAAGTTTCTAATTTCCACTTGGTTAGCATTGCTTGATAAGCAGTCTGGGACTTCGGTTCGATATGGGTCACAGATAATTAACTTTGTGCCGGGGATCTTCAACCAATCACAAAAGACCACATTTACATGCTTATCTCCGAAACCATAGCCAATGACAACAAGTTCACGGGCAGACAAAATTCTAGTTTTAAATTCTTCAAATAACTCTCTAGGTGCAATCTGTTCAAACTTGTCTGAAAACTTGTGTCCACCTGAAAGTAAAGATCGCCTTAGAAATTGCAATTCACCAGAGTCATCATTAACAAAAAGCTCATTAACCCCTCGAGCGCCTGACTTTCGGCATTCCTCCAAGCTAAGTCTTTCGATATTTCTCACCGCCCTAACGTAAGACCCAAACTCGCTATTTCCGATGGATTTCAGATATTTACCTTTATCTTCTATTGCAAAAATATCAAATGATCCGTGTAGCTTGACAAGATTAACGCCAGACTCGTTTTGATCAAAGAAGTCTAAGCGGTGCTGCTGAAGCTCCTCTTTCGTAAGAACTTTGAACGAACCCAATCGACTATATCCATGTTCACGATCAGCATAGAAGCCATCTTTGAACGGAATTTTGTAGAATGCACATAGCTCCTCTACGATTAAGTCATGATTCAGTGAGTAGATATCTAAACAGCCAATTTGTTTGATGATCGCTTTCAAACCAAAATAGTGATCAAATCTCAACTGCATTCTGGGGTTGCACTTCTCTTGCAGATCCAAGAGCAATAACTGGATGCATTCTATGGCTTGATTAATTAACCCATCAACAATTTCGCGCTCTTTTCCAACCGAAGATAACTTCCATTTCTCTAGCTCGCTTACCATTTGCTCATAGTGCATATTGGTATTGCCTATGATTGCCACAAATCGCTCTTTGACTTCCTCGTTATCTGAAAAATTGAATAGCTGTGTACCAATCCTTTTTAAAACATTCTCCCTAAATGTGGTTGTAAATGGCCAGACAAGCGGCATCCCACACTCTACTGACGCTCCTGCACCTAGAAAAAATGCTAACATTTGGTAAGTAGTCCTTGAAAATCTAACAGCTTACTCAACGGAAAATGACGTATGTCCCGCATGAGCATACTCTTCAATGGGAAAAGGCATAAAACGCCACTTTATATTTAATTATCAGCGGCCTACGAGTCTATCACCGAAACATTTTGCATCGAGATATTCGTAGATTGTCGTTTTTGGCGCAATTTTAAGGTTCGCCTACCTAATTTTACTCCGCAGCACTATTTCATAAATTCTTGAGACTTTAAAACCTACAATTAAGCGACGAAGTTTTTCGACGTCTGTCGGTGATATCCGCTATCCAGGAAATCTCGCAAAAAGGCACTGATAGCCAAATCTGAATATCCGCTTTTGTTTAAAACCGGAAAGCACATATGCGGCCAAGGCTCGCGGCGTACCTCACCATGATTTGGCCGAAGCGGACAAAAATTTTTCAAGGTCATTTGGTCGCCGGGCGGCCGCCATCTTGAGTCTGATCCAGCTAACAGCGATTAACGAACATCAATTGTGTAGCTATCGAAGCAATGTGCTGGCTCACTGCCCGCGTTGAGGGCTAGTCTGAGCAGTGAATTTTTGCTTTTAAAACTATAAACGGACTGACTATCGTCGGCGGGGTGCGATATCTGGACACGTACAAAAAGTTAAGTTTTGAGCCCAGATTTGGTCCAAAATCGATGAAAGATAACGAAAGCGGCTGGTTTTTCGTGAATTTTAGGGCGGTGAGACGCTCGACCAGGCTGAGAGGACCGTTAGTGCTGAGGCCGTCAGCCTGCGCACAAACCTAACTAAAAACTAATGGGATAGATCAGCTTATTGGGCCATGTTGGCAGAATCCTTTTATCAAACAGTCGCTTGAGAAATGAATACACGTCAGGTGCCTGATCAAGGCCTTCGGGGTGGGCAGTCCGGGATCGTCAAAATCAGGGATGATTTTGTCGAGCGTACAGGGATGTATTCACAGCGTATCCCGGACTGCCCATCCCGGAGGCCGACACCACGGGTGCCAGTACCTGAGAACAGTAATCGGGTAAGGTAACGAAACGTACCTTTGATAGCAATTGAGCAGAAACCGGAGTTGGCCGCATGCCGGTATCTGCGGACGGTATAAAGGGTGATTTTTCACCCGTTTGTAAGATAGAATAGCGGCCCAATTTTTCTGGGAGCCTGCGGAGATCGCCAAAGCTCTCCGGGCCAGCCAAGCACACAGGGGCAGCGCATCCATGTTTAATCGTGAAATGAAAATCGCCGGCTTTGACGACGAACTCTGGAACGCCATGCAGGCGGAAGAGAAGCGTCAGGAAGCTCACATCGAGCTGATTGCGTCCGAGAACTACACCAGCCCCCGGGTGATGGAAGCCCAGGGCAGCGTGCTGACCAACAAGTACGCGGAAGGCTATCCGGGCAAGCGCTACTATGGCGGCTGCGAGTTCGTGGATATTGCCGAAGATCTGGCGATTGAGCGCGCCAAGGAACTGTTTGGTGCTGCCTATGCCAACGTTCAGCCGCATTCCGGCTCCCAGGCCAACTCCGCTGTTTTCATGGCCCTGCTCAAGCCAGGCGATACTGTTCTGGGTATGAGTCTGGCGCACGGTGGTCACCTGACCCATGGTGCCAGTGTAAACTTCTCCGGCAAGATCTATCACGCCGTGCAGTACGGCCTGAACCCGGAAACCGGCCTGATCGATTACGACGAAGTGGAAGCGCTGGCCGTTGAGCACAAGCCGAAGATGATTATTGCCGGCTTCTCAGCCTATTCCCAGGAACTGGATTTCGCCCGCTTCCGTGAGATTGCGGACAAGGTGGGGGCCTATCTGTTTGTTGATATGGCCCACGTTGCTGGTCTGGTAGCCGCCGGCGTTTACCCGGATCCGGTTCCGCACGCCCACGTGATTGCAACCACCACCCACAAGACCCTTCGCGGTCCCCGCGGTGGTCTGATCCTGGCCTGCGATGATGCTGACCTGCAGAAGAAGCTGAACTCTGCGGTATTTCCGGGCGGCCAGGGTGGCCCTCTGATGCACGTGATTGCCGCCAAGGCCGTGTGCTTCAAGGAAGCCATGAGCGACGATTTCAAGATCTACCAACAGCAGGTTGTGAAGAACGCCTCTGCCATGGCTCAGGTGTTCGTTGATCGCGGCTATGACGTAGTCTCCGGTGGCACAAAGAACCACCTGTTCCTGGTCAGCCTGATCAAGCAGGACATTACCGGTAAAGATGCGGATGCGGCACTGGGCCGTGCTCACATTACTGTGAACAAGAACGCGGTTCCTAATGATCCCCGGTCTCCGTTCGTTACTTCCGGTCTTCGTATTGGTACCCCGGCGATTACCACCCGCGGTTTCGGCGAGTCGGAGTGTCGTGACCTGGCTGGCTGGATCTGCGATATCCTCGATAACCTGGACGATGACGCGGTCAACAGCCGGGTTCGCGAACAGGTGAGCGCGCTCTGCGCCCGTTTTCCTGTCTACGGCTAATCGTTTTATAGCTAGACTACAGGCATGATTCGCCGGGCCGATCAGTCGGCCCGGCTTCCTCCTCGGAGTTCCTGACTATGCATTGTCCCTTCTGTGGTGAAGCAGATACCAAGGTGATTGACTCCCGGCTGGTGGCCGAGGGTGATCAGGTGCGTCGCCGCAGGGAATGCCTGTCCTGTCGGGAACGGTTCACGACCTTCGAGTCTGCAGAGCTGGTGATGCCGCGTGTGGTCAAGCAGGACGGCACCCGGCAGCCGTTTGATGAAGAAAAGCTGCGTGCAGGGCTGATGAAAGCGCTGGAAAAGCGGCCGGTAAGCATCGAGCAGATTGACGCGGCCCTGAATCGGATCAAATACCGTTTGCGGGCGACCGGCGAGCGCGAAGTGAAATCCATGCAACTGGGCGAGGAGGTAATGACCGAGTTGCGTCAGTTGGACAAGGTTGCCTATGTCCGCTTCGCTTCGGTGTATCGAAGCTTCCAGGATATCAACGAATTCAAGGAAGAGATTGAGAGGTTGTCGGCAAGCAACGGCGAGGCGGCTGTTGATGTGGCTAAAGCGCTGGCGGATAACCACGCCCCGAAAGGAAAGGCATGATCGAGAACCGCGACAGGGCCATGATGGCGCGGGCTGTCCAGCTTGCCTGGCGCGGTCGGTACTCTACCCATCCCAATCCCCGGGTTGGCTGTGTCATTGCCCGCGGCGATCTGATACTCGGTGAGGGCTGGCATGAGCGTGCCGGAGAAGCCCACGCCGAGACCCGTGCCCTGAGTCAGGCGGGTCCCGATGCCCGGGGCGCGACGGCGTATGTAACACTTGAGCCGTGCAGCCATTTTGGCCGCACGCCGCCCTGCGCCAGGGCCCTCATTGATGCTGGCGTTGCGCATGTCTACGCCGCGACCAAGGATCCGAATCCCTCGGTGTCTGGCCGGGGGCTGGATATGCTGAGGGAAGCAGGCGTGCGGGTTACCGAGGGCCTGCTGGCGGAAGAAGCTACCCGCCTGAATCCGGGGTTCATGAAGCGCATGAACACGGGGCGTCCCTGGGTGCGACTTAAAATGGCGGCTAGCCTGGATGGCCGTACCGCCATGGCCTCCGGTGAGAGCCAGTGGATAACCGGTGCAGAGGCCCGTCAGGATGTTCAGCGTCTGAGAGCGATTAGTGATGCCATCCTGACCGGTGTCGGCACGGTGCTCGCCGATGACCCGTCACTGACAGTCCGACGCGAAGAGCTGGGGGATATCGGCGACGCGACGGAGCCGTCCAGGCAGCCGCTCCGGGTGATTGCCGACCGGGACGCGCGCACGCCGTCTTCCGCGAAAATTCTTCAGGGGGGTAACGTGCAGGTGTTCTGTGCGTCATCGACCCTGGCGACAGCACCGGCCCAGGATCTGGCGGCGCTGGGTATCAGCCTTACTGGCGTCGCCTGGAAGGATAACGGTATTGATCTGGCGGAGCTCCTGGACTCGCTTGGGGAGCTGGGGATCAACGAGCTGCTGGTTGAGGCAGGTCCTACTCTGGCCGGCACCTTTATCAGCGAAAACCTGGTCGATGAACTCTGGCTCTATCAGGCGCCGGTTTTTCTCGGCAGCACGGGACGTCCGACCGCGCATCTGCCGCTGGACACCATGGCAGATAAAGTACAATGGAAAGTGCTGGACCGACGTCAGGTAGGTGAGGATCAGCGTCTGATCCTTGCCCGCCGGTAATCCATAAACTCAGGCTGTTCCGGACACCAATATTTGCCGGAACGCCACAAGGGTGCAAAACCATATGGCACTGAACAGCATTGAAGACATCATTGAAGATATCCGTCAGGGCAAGATGGTCATACTGATGGATGACGAGGATCGCGAGAATGAGGGCGATCTCGTGATGGCTGCTGAGCATTGCACGGCCGAAGCCATCAACTTCATGGCCCGGTTTGGTCGTGGCCTGATCTGCATGCCCATGACCCGGGATCGCTGTGAGCAACTGGGGTTGCCGCTGATGGTCCAGCAGAACGCCTCTGGTTTCGGAACCAAGTTTACCCTCTCCATTGAGGCCGCCGTGGGCGTGACCACTGGTATTTCCGCGGCAGACCGGGCACGCACCGTGCAGGCAGCGGTCGCCCGCAATGCCAAGGCCAGTGATCTGGTTCAGCCCGGCCATATTTTCCCGTTGATGTCTGATCCCGGCGGTGTGTTAAGCCGCGCAGGGCACACGGAAGCATCCTGTGATCTCGCAGCACTGGCCGGTTGTGAGCCGGCAGGCGTGATCTGTGAGATTATGAATGACGATGGCTCAATGGCCCGCCGGGAAGATCTGGAGCGGTTTGCCGAAGAACACGACCTCAAGATCGGCACCATTGCCGACCTGATTCATTACCGCACTATGAACGAGCGCACTGTTGAGTGTGTTGAAGAGAACGACCTGGATACCGAGTACGGCGTATTCAAGCTTCGGACCTATCGTGACAACATCCAGGGAGCAACTCACCTGGCCATGTTGATGGGGGATATTTCTCCCGACGAACCGGCCTATGTTCGTGTTCACATCACCGATACCCTTCGGGACCTTCTGGGTGCCCGCCGCAAGGATTCCCGCAGTTGGCCTTTACATCACGCGCTGGAAAAAGTGGCGGAAGAAGGCAAGGGCGTGGTTGTCCTGCTGAACAGTGCCGAGGACAGCTACAACCTGGAAGACCGGATCCAGGAATTCTTTGATGAGGGTAAAGGCTCTTCTGGCAAGGGCAGCTCAGGCGTTTACTTCACCGTAGGCACTGGTTCCCAGATTCTCCGGGATATCGGTGTTGGCAAGATGCGTCTGCTGAGCCCGCCGATCAAATTCTCGGCGATCTCCGGTTTCGATCTAGAAGTTGTTGAGTACGTTCCCTATACCCCTGAATGACAAACCCGGTCGTGGCCCCGATGCCGCGACACGTGAAGGAGCCATCGATGGCAGATATTAGAGTAATTGAAGGTGATTTCACCGAGTGCAGCGGGCGTTATGCCCTGGTGGTGGGCCGTTTTAACGGCTTTGTTGTAGAAAGCCTGGTTGAAGGCGCGCTGGACACCCTGCGCCGTCACGGCATTTCCGATGACGACGTCACTATCGTTCGCGTACCGGGGGCCTATGAAATGCCCCTGGCCGTCAAGCGCGTTGCAGAAACCGGTGAGTACGATGCGATTATCGCCCTGGGTGCTGTCATCCGTGGTGGTACACCCCATTTCGAGTATGTTGCCGGCGAGGCCTCTAGTGGTCTTGGCGCGGTCAGTCTTGATACTGATGTGCCAGTGACTTTCGGTGTGCTGACGGTGGAGTCCATTGAACAGGCTATCGAGCGCTCCGGAACCAAGGCTGGTAACAAAGGTGCGGAAGCGGCGATCACCGCCCTTGAAATGGTCAGCCTCTTCAAGAAGCTGGGTGAGTAATGAGCGAAACTGAAGGTACATCACCGCAGCCGGCCCCGTCCGGCCAACCGAAAGCCGGTGATCGACGCCGTGCCAGGGCCCTGGCCATGCAGGGGCTATATCAGCGCCATTTCAGCAAGACGGCGATTTCTGACATTGAAGCCGAGTTCATGGTCGACAATGACATGACCAAGGTTGATCTGCTGTATTTCCGCGATCTGCTCCGTGGTGTCCATCGCGAGCAGGGCGAGCTGGACAAGTTGATCGAGCCTTTTCTCGATCGGCCTATCAACGAGGTTGACCCGGTGGAGCTGGCCATTGTCCGTTTGGGGGCCTATGAGCTGAAGCATCGGCTTGATGTGCCCTATAAGGTGGTTATCAACGAGGGCATTGAAATGGCCAAGCGCTTCGGCGGCACCGAGGGCCATAAGTTCGTCAACAGCATCCTCGACAAGCTGAGCGGCCGACTCCGGCTCGCTGAGACCCGCTCCCGCTAGCCGATGGGCGAGTTCGAGCTGATTCGCCGTTACTTTCTGCCGCTTGCCGGGCGGCAGGAATCCCGATCCCTGATCCTGGGACCCGGGGATGACTGCGCGATTCAGCGGATTCCCGCTGGCCGGGATCTCGTCTTTTCCGTGGATGCCCTCGTGGAGGGTGTCCATTTTCCCCGAAACTATCGTCCAGATTACCTGGGTTGGCGTGCTCTCGCCGCAGCTGCCAGTGATCTTGCGGCCATGGGTGCAGACCCGGAATGTTTCACGCTTGCGCTGACGCTGCCCGCTGTGGATGAGCAGTGGCTTGAGGACTTCTCAATGGGGCTGAGAAGTGCCAGCGAAGCGTTCGGTCTAGAATTGGCGGGCGGGGATACCACCTCCGGACCGCTAACTCTGAGCCTGCAGGTGCATGGTACCGTTGAGCAGGGGAGTGCTGTTCGTCGGTCCGGCGCCCGTCCCGGCGACCTGATTGCGGTGTCGGGAACCCTGGGCAACGCCGGCGCTGCCCTCGATTATCTCTCGGAAGCTGCCCCCTCCGCTGACATGCTCTCCGTACTGGAGCATTACCACCGGCCCCGGCCCAGGCTGGATCTTGGGGCAGGGATTCGCCAGTATGCCAGCGCCGGAATTGATATCTCTGATGGTTTGCTGGCTGATCTTGGGCATATTCTGCATGCCTCCGGCGTGGGGGCCCGGATCGAGAGTGCCAGGTTGCCTCTTTCGCCTGAGCTTGTCAGGCTCAAGGGCGAGAAGGCTTTGGACTACGCATTGCGTGCAGGAGACGATTACCAGCTGTGCCTGTGTTTTACCCAGGAAAACTGGGACCACGCACCGGGCTCTCTCACGAGCCAGCTTACCGTGATCGGTTCCGTCGAGACTGAGCAAGGGCTGTATCTGGATGGCGCCGACTGCAGTTCGGAGGCGCTATCTGCGGGTTTTGATCATTTCAGGAGTGAAGCATGAGTCAGGAAGGCCAAACTCCAGAGCCCGATTCCCCGGCAGTCATACTACCACCAGGCTTTCTGAGGAACCCCGTGCATCTGCTGGCTTTTGGGTTTGGCAGCGGAGCAACCGCGAGGGCACCTGGCACCTGGGGAAGCCTGGCCGCCATCCCGCTCTGGTACAGTTTTGCCTGGTTACCGCCCGTGGGCTACTGGCTGGTGGTCTTGGTCGCTTTTATCGTAGGCATCTGGCTCTGTGGCAAGACCGCCGACGACCTCAAGGTTCATGATCATGGCGGCATTGTCTGGGATGAATTCGTCGGGATGTGGATCGCCCTTGGTTTGTTCCCCGACAATATCTATGGAGTTCTGGGGGCTTTCGCTCTGTTCCGGCTTTTTGACATTGCAAAACCATGGCCCATCAGTTGGCTGGACCAGCACCTGCCAGGCGGTTTGGGTATCATGGTTGACGATGTTATTGCCGGCGTCATGGCCCTGATCTGCCTGTGGGCAGTGGACGTGTGGCTGGTGCCCGTCATGGTCTAGACGGGCACAAAGGCCTGTCAGTGAAGCTGTTGTTCTTCCGGCAGCATACGGACCACGTGCAAAAAGCGCTTGAGGCCTGTTTCCGCGCGCTCCCGTGAAGCGAACGGGCCACTGTCAAACCCTTCCCGGGTGGTGAAGTACCACTTGCTCCCTACGCAGAAGAATCGACTACTGCGAAAGGGAACCGGCCCTTCTTCTCCGGTCCTGCGTTGGGTGTCCATGGCGTCTCCTGTACTGCCCGCTTTTCGTTTTTGCTTTTCGGGCGCCGCGTTAATATCTGCCGATCTGTTTAAAATTAACCCAATTCAGGGCGAATTCAACATTTTTTTACAATTTTACGGGTTGGGTCTCAATCGGGATCATGGATTAAAAATCCGGAATGGTGCCGGCGAAGCGCGCGGTTGTCTTGCCCTTGTCAGATGCACTCGTCAGAATGCTACGAAACTGGCGCCAGCCTGACGCCATTTCCATCCTCATGCCAAGGAGACTAAATGAACATTTCTCATCTGATCCGTGTTTTCCAATCAACAGGACAGGGCTGGCGCCGAGGCGTCGCACGCGTTCGCGCCGCACTGGGTGCAATGGTTGTAATGTCTCTGGTGGGATGTGCTTCCAGTGTCAGCGTTGTGGAAACCTGGGAAGGCAACCCAGCGGCAGCGTCCAATGCCGCCACGCTTGAGGCACCAGGTGAAATCCGGGTTACCCGGGTGAATGGCCGGGCCATGACTAACTTCCTGATGGACGATCTGGCACTCGACTACGCCCTGCTTCCCGGTGAAAACGAGGTTGTTTTTGTCTACAAGACCATCTGGGCGAAAAGCGGTGTGGTCAGAAACGGAGAATCGAAAGTTCACGTGATCGAGAGCGAGCCTCAGGTTGTTCGTTTCGAAGCAGAAGCCGGTGAAACCTATCGTTTCGACTTTGATCAGCCGGAGTCTCGTCAGGAAGCCGAGCAGGAAATGCCGGAGTTCTCCGCAGAGATCGTCTCGTTGGCGGGAGCGTCTGTGGCAACTTCAACCGTTTGGGATCCGAGTGAGCGGATGACCGCTGCCCGCACGCCGATTCCGGAATCTACCTCCGGGAGCTCTCTGGTAAGTGGTGATAACGCGCTTGAACAGCTGAAAACCATCTGGGAAACAGCGAGTGACGAGGAGAAAAAGGCGTTTCTTCGTTGGGCGTTTGAGTAACCTGAGTCTTGCTTGACCGTTTCCGGGGCCGTTTCAGGCCCTGAAACGTTTCAGGGCTTTCTTCAGAAGTCCCTCCAGTGCGGTCATGGCGTCATCCGCAAGGGTCTGTGTTGGGGAAGCCGCTATGGGCTCCTTGTCAGCGTCCGCTCCGAGCCGCTGCATGGCGTTTTCGATGGCACTGAGGCTGTCATCCACGTGAGCCTGCAGCGACTCTCCGTTAGCCACCACGTCCGGACAGGTGGTGAAGTTAAGTGTCAGTCTTCCCTCATAGCTTACCGCAACAATGACCAGCCCCATGCTGTCGAACAGCGGCGCCGTATTGTATTGCTGAACCAGGCGTGCGCCCTGCAGATAAAGTGACACCTGTGGTCCGGGAACGTTGGTGATTGGCAGATTGAACACTGGCTGGTAACGCTGGGCAATTTGCAACTCCGAGTAAAGTCTCGCGGACAGCGCCAGCATGGTGGACGGTAGGAGTTCCGTCAGCCGATCGGCAGCAATGGCCTCCCGGTAGGGCTCCGAAGCAACCGCGTTCCAATGTATCCGGCGAATGCGGTGGGCAGGATTGGTTTCATCGGTGGCCAGATCCAGCAGCATGGCGGACATCTGGTTTCCGGTTGCCCGGCGCAGGCTGCTGGAACGCACCGAAATCGGTGTCATTGCCACCAGGGACTTGTCAGCATTGGCGCCCTCGCTGATCAGATAGCGCTTCAGGGCCTCGGCGCAAAGGCCCAAAACCACATCGTTCAGTGTTACATCCCCCAGGAAGGCTTTGATCGCCTTAAGTCTCGAAAGATCCACGCTGGCGGCGACAATCTGCCGATTTGCCGTAATCTGGCGGTTGAAGGGGCTGTGGGGGGCTGAGAACAGCGGAAGCGGCAACGGCAGCTTGCGCAGCTGCTTCTGGATCAGGCCGCGGGCAGTAGCCTCGGCGGCGTTGAACGCCAAAGACGTGATCTGTAGGGGCGTGCGAATGATGTTCGCGCCCGCCTGAAGCATGACCCGCTCTTCCGAGGGTTCTGGTCTGGGCTGCCAGGGTCGCGGTGGCGTAATTGGGCTGGGCTCGGGTGTGTACTCGAGTAGTTTGCCAATAATCTCCTCTCCGCTGAAGGCGTCGATAGCAGCGTGGTGCAATTTGACGATGAGAGCGAAGCCGTCGCTGCCGGTGTTCTCCTCGTCCAGTTTGAAACCGTCAACAAAGGTGATGTGCCACAGGGGTCGGTCCCTTTTAAGCGGTTCCTCCAGAATCCGTGAGGCCAGCGTCATCAGGCTTGCCTTGCGACCGTGTTCGCCCAGGTTAACGTAGGCGAGGTGGCGCTCGATGCTGAAATCGGGATCATCAATCCAGTAGGGGCGGCCCAGGCGCAGGGGGATTTCTTTCAGGCGTTGCCGGAAAACCGGCACGACATGCAGGCGGCTTCGAAGGTAGGCGACAAAGGTGCTGAAGGCCAGCGGTTGCTCCCGCTCGGAGGCATCGAAGAGATAGATGCCTCCGATGTGCATCGGTGTGGTTTCCGACTCCAGATACAGGAACGAGGCATCCAGTTCCGACAGTTGCCGCATCAGAGAGCTCCCTTCGGCGTTGGTTTCAGCTGCAGTATAAACGAAGTGTCCCGGTAAACGGTTGACTCATTTGCCTGGTTTGACTCCGAGTTGAAGTCATATCATTTGCTTTATTTTCAGCCTGTTAGCCAGTCGGAAACGGCTCCCTCCGAGCTAAGTCGGTCCCAGAACCACATCAAGGCCTTGCCCTGGTCTTCGGCATGCCGGGCCAAGTGCAGTTTAATTGGCTGGCGCGATTCCTGAACGTCCTTGATGACCAGTTTTCCTTCGTTCAGCTCTTCGCTGATTCTTGCCCTGGGTAACCATCCCACGCCAAGGCCGGCGACCTGTATGGCGATCTTCTGATCAATGTTGGCCACAGTCAGGGTTCGCTGACGGTGGAATATGCCGGCGTGGCCCGGGGGCAGGGACCTTGATGTGTCTGCAGCGACGGCTGCCGGATAACGGGAGATGTCGTCCTCGGACAGCGGCGCTTCAGCATCCGCCAGGGGGTGATCGGAGGCAACGGCAAAAACGAACGGCATGTCGCCCAGGGATTTGGTCGTGTAGTTTCCGGCCGGCTTGCTGAAATTATCGGCGCCTATAATCAGGTCCACCCGGCGGCTTTGCAGCGCATCCCAGGTACCGGCGAAAACCTCTTCCACAATTTGCACATCCACCGGCACGCCCAGCTCATAGAATTCCTGGATTGCCGGAAACAGGCATTCCGCAGGCAGGAGAGAGTTGAAGCCGATCCTTAAACGGGTTTCCCAGCCCTGGGCGACCTGGCGGGTGGTGTGCGCGAGGTTCTCTGCTGCTTCCAGGAGGGTACGACCCTCTTCCAAAAGATACCGGCCGGCCGGTGTCAGTCGCGCGCGGTGGCCAGTGCGGTCGTAAATGGCCACGTTCAGATCCTCTTCCAGTTTCTGCACGGTGTAACTGATGGCAGAAGGAACCCGGAACAGTTCGTTGGCAGCACCGGCAAAGCTGCCTTTGCGGTCTATGGCATCAAGGACTTTGAGGGCGTCTATGGTGATGGCTGTATGCATGTTCGAATAATCTGAGGTTGTTGGCCAGAAATGCTTGTTTGAGAGCGTAGCAGGGTCCCCGGTATTCTGCCCATATTGATTTCATCATGTTCAGGAATTTTAACGGGAGGGCATCATGGGCCTGCTGATTGACGGCAAATGGCACGACAAGTGGTATGACACCGACAAGACCGGTGGCAAATTTGAACGGGAGGCGGCCCGGTTTCGGAACTGGGTGACCGCCGATGGCTCGCCGGGGCCGGATGGCGAAGGCGGTTTCAAGGCGGAATCCGGGCGCTATCACCTGTATGTATCCATGGCCTGCCCCTGGGCGCACCGGACTTTGATTTTCCGGAAGCTCAAGGGGCTGGAGAAGCACATTTCGGTGTCAGTGGTGCACCCGGACATGGTGGAAAACGGCTGGGAGTTCCGGCCCGACAGTGAGCAGCATCGGGATCATCTCCACGGATTCCGTTTCATGCACCAGGTCTATACCAAGGCCGCCCCCGAGTACTCCGGCCGGGTAACGGTGCCGACCTTGTGGGACAAGCAGAAGGAGACGATTGCGAGCAACGAGTCTGCCGAGATTATCCGAATGTTCAATTCGGCGTTTGATGGCCTCGAGGGTGTTCGGACCGACCTGGATTTCTACCCTGATGATCTGCAAGGCGAGATTGATGAGGTAAATGCCCGGGTCTATGACACGGTCAATAATGGTGTCTACAAGGCGGGTTTTGCCACGGCGCAAGACAAATACGAGGAGGCGTACAACGCGCTGTTCGACTCACTCGACTGGCTTGAGGAGCGGTTGTCTGGCCGGCGCTATCTGGTAGGTGGTCAGCTCACCGAGGCTGACTGGCGCCTGTTCACGACGCTGATCCGGTTCGATGCCGTGTACTACAGCCATTTCAAGTGCAACCGCCAGCGGATCAGTGATTTTCCGGCGCTTTCCGCCTACGTTCGGGATCTCTACCAGGTGCCTGGCGTGGCGGAGACCGTAGATATCGATCAGATCAAGCGTCATTACTATGTAAGCCAGAGAACCATTAACCCGACGCAGATCGTGCCAGTCGGGCCGCAGCTGGACTTTGATTCGCCCCATGGCAGGGAAGTCTTGGGGTGAGTTGCTGGTGACCAGTGTCGGATTACGGCTTCGCCTAATCCGACCTACCCGGGGTCAACCAGCTGCATGAAAACGTAGGTCGGATTAAGCGAAGCCGTAATCCGACAAACCGCTAGCGAAAAGGCTCACTAGCTAACCCGCGCAACCGCAATGTCAGTCAGCAATACCATCGCTTCCTTGTGCGCCGATTCGGGAAGGCATTTCAGGCAGCCGGCGGCCAACGCGGCCTGCTCCCGGGCCTTGGTCATGGTGTATTCGATCGCACCTGAGCGCTCAACGATATCGAGGATGCGGGGCAGATCATCCAGGCCGCCTTTTCGGATCGCCTGACGGATAAGCTGCCGCTCGTCCTCGGTCCCGTGGGTCATGGCGTGGATCAGGGGTAGAGTAGTTTTGCCTTCAGCCAGGTCGTCGCCGACATTCTTGCCCATGGCTTCGGCATCGCCCCGGTAATCCAGCACATCGTCAACCAGCTGGAAAGCAAGGCCCAGGTGCTTGCCGTAGTCTTTCAGCCCCAGTTCCTGCTCCTCACCGGCAGCGGCGAGCAGGGCGCCGGTGTGAGAGGCGGCTTCGAACAGCATGGCGGTCTTGTTGTGGATGACCTTCATGTACTGGTCTTCCGTGAGGTCCGGGTTTTTCACGTTCATCAGCTGCATGACCTCGCCTTCAGCGATTACCGCCGTGGCATGGGACAGGACGTCCATTATGCGCAGGCTTTTCAGCTCCACCATCATCTCGAAAGCACGGGCGTAGAGGAAATCACCTACCAGAACGCTTGGCGCGTTGCCCCAGCGGGCGTTGGCGGTGCTCCGGCCCCGGCGCATGTCTGAGGTGTCCACTACATCGTCGTGTAGCAGGGTGGCGGTGTGCAGGAATTCGATCACGGCGGCGAGCTTGAGATGGTCGTTTTCCTCGTAGCCGGCGGCCTGGCTGGAAAGCAGAACCAGCAACGGTCTCAAGCGCTTGCCGCCGCTTTCAATGATGTACTGGGCGATTTTCTCCACCAGGGGAACATCTGAGGAAAGCCGCTGGATGATCAGATCATTAACGCGGCTGAAGTCGTCGGCCACGGTGTCGTAAATGCGCTGGGCTGTCATGCGGCTTGTGGATCCCTTGCTGGTGTTATCGTCGTTACGATCGTTGATATTAAAGGCAGGTCGCGGCAATGCTAGGTATTGCCGAAGGTAGTGTCAACTTGGCTTGTGTTGCGGTGCGTCTTTTCGTACAATCACGCGCCCAACTCATCCCAACCTGCGCTCCCTGCTATAGGGTCGCCAGAGCGCCTCCCTTAGAACCAGGTGGATAAGAGCAGGGATGGGTCAATCGTGGAGAACGAGTGAATGTACGCAGTTATTGTTAGCGGTGGTAAGCAGCACCGTGTAAAGGAAGGCGAAACCCTGAAGCTGGAAAAGCTGGAAGTTGAAACCGGTGGCAACGTTGAGTTCGATCGCGTTCTGCTGATCGCCGACGGCGACAAAGTTCAGGTAGGCGCGCCGGTTGTTGATGGTGCCAAAGTGACAGCGGAAGTGGTTAGCCACGGCCGTCACGACAAGGTTCAGATCATCAAGTTCCGTCGTCGTAAGCACCACATGAAGCGTCAGGGCCACCGTCAGTGGTTTACTGAAGTCAAGATCACGGGTATCAAGGGCTGAGGCTCTCGAATTACCCCTTAAATAAGGAGGCTGGTAATGGCTCATAAAAAGGCAGCAGGTAGTACCCGTAACGGTCGCGATTCCGAGTCGAAACGACTTGGTGTGAAGCGCTATGGCGGTGAGACCGTATCTGCAGGCAGCATCATCATTCGTCAGCGTGGCACTCGTTTCCACGCTGGTAGCAACGTTGGCATTGGCAAGGACCACACCCTGTTCGCGAAAGCGGAAGGTCAGGTGAAGTTCGAAGTCAAAGGCCCGCAGAGCCGTAAGTTCGTGAGCATCGTTCCGGCTGCGTAAGCAGCGGCGATCCGGTTCTGTCGAACCTTGGGTGGCGCTGATATCCTGATATTATCAGGTGTTCAGAGCCATCCGGAGCCCCGCAAAGCTTCCTAGAGGCTGCGGGGCTTTTTAGTTTATGCGCATGGCGCAAAGGGT
The DNA here is from genome assembly GCF_001650915.1 of Marinobacter sp. EhC06. GTDB lineage: Bacteria > Pseudomonadota > Gammaproteobacteria > Pseudomonadales > Oleiphilaceae > Marinobacter. The sequence goes on along the minus strand of NZ_LXYO01000037.1, from coordinate 11,597 downwards.
TGATTCATGAAATTCGTAGACGAAGCCACCATCATTGTGGAAGCCGGCAAGGGCGGTCACGGCTGCCTAAGCTTCCGGCGTGAAAAATACGTTCCCAAGGGTGGCCCCGATGGTGGCGACGGGGGCGATGGTGGTTCCGTGTATCTGGAAGCCGAGGAGTCGTTGAACACGCTGATCGACTACCGGTTCCAGCGCAAACACAAGGCCCAGAATGGCGAGCCAGGCTCCGGCCGCAACTGTACCGGCAATAAAGGCGAGGACCTGGTTCTGCCTGTTCCGGTCGGCACCACGGTGGTCGATATGGACACCCACGAGGTCCTGGGCGATCTGACCCACGCCGGTCAGCGCCTGAAGGTTGCCCAGGCGGGTTTTCATGGTCTTGGTAATACCCGCTTCAAATCCTCGGTGAACCGTGCGCCACGCCAGACCACCAAGGGCTCGGATGGTGAGTTGCGTAACCTCAGGCTGGAGCTGAAGGTGCTGGCAGACGTGGGGCTGCTGGGTATGCCCAATGCCGGCAAGTCCACCTTCATCCGTTCGGTATCGGCGGCCCGCCCGAAAGTCGCGGACTATCCGTTTACCACGCTTGTACCCAATCTTGGTGTGGTCAGTGTGCAGGCGCACCAGAGTTTCGTGATTGCCGATATTCCCGGTTTGATTGAAGGTGCCGCCGAAGGTGCGGGCCTGGGTATCCGCTTCCTGAAGCATCTTGTTCGTACCCGGCTGCTACTGCATCTTGTGGATGTGGCGCCATACGATGGCTCGTCGCCCGCCGATGCGGTAAGAGCGATCGAGCATGAGCTGGAGAAGTTCAGTGAAACCCTCGCCAACCGCCCGAGGTGGCTGGTGCTGAACAAGGTTGACATGGTGGCCGAGGAAGACCGCGATGCCCATTGTCAGGCGATCATCGATGAGCTCGGGTGGCAGGGGCCGGTGTTCCGGATTTCCGCGCTCAGCGGCGAGGGCACCAAATCCCTGGCTCAGGCTGTCATGCGCTGGATTGAAGAGCAGGCCGAAGAAGAAGCTCAGAATCCGGAATTTGCCGAGCGGGAAGCGCAGCGACGCCGGCAGATGGACGACGAGGCTCGCGCCCGTATTGAAGCCGAGCGCCAGGCGCGGCGCGCGGCCCGTGAAGAGGACGATGACGACGACTTTGACGATGATGATTACGACGTCGAAGTGGTCTACGCCCCGGAGTAAAAGCAGGACTGACACCAGAGAGATTGCTCACGAACCATGACTGAACGCCTACAGCTGCGCCAGGCCCGCCGCCTGGTTATCAAGATCGGAAGCGCCTTGCTGACCAACGACGGCCGTGGCCTGGACGTGGCTGCTCTCGGGTTATGGGTTGATCAGATTGCAGAGCTGATCGAAGACGGCGTTGAGGTGGTCGTTGTCTCCTCTGGCTCGGTAGCCGAAGGGATGAGTCGGCTTGGCTGGACCGTCAGGCCTGAGCAGCTCCATGAGCTTCAGGCGGCGGCAGCTGTCGGTCAGATGGGGTTGGTGCAGACCTGGGAGGCGCAGTTCAAGCGGCATAACATCCATACCGCGCAGATTCTGCTTACCCATGACGACCTGTCGGACCGTAAGCGTTACCTGAATGGCCGTGGCACCCTCCGCGCCTTGCTGAACCTGGGTGTGGTGCCAATCGTTAATGAAAACGACACCGTTGTCACTGACGAGATCCGGTTTGGCGATAACGACACCCTGGGCGCGCTGGTTGCCAATCTGATTGAGGCCGATGGCCTGATTATCCTGACTGACCAACTGGGTTTGTTTGACAAGGATCCGAGGAAGCATGCGGATGCCCGCCTGGTGACCGAGCGCCGGGCCGGTGATCGCGAGCTGGATGCCATGGCCGGTGGTGGCGCCGGGGTTCTGGGTCGCGGCGGTATGCAGACCAAGTTGCGGGCTGCTCGGCTTGCTGCACGATCCGGGGCATTTACTGTCATTGTTGGTGGTCGTATTGAGGGCGTGATTGGCCGGCTGCGGCAGGGTGATGTGATCGGCACTCTGTTATTGCCGGAGCAGGGTCGAATTGCTGCGCGAAAGCAGTGGCTCGCCAGTCATCTGCAGACTCGTGGCAGGCTGACATTGGATGATGGCGCCGTAAAAGTGCTCTGTCTTGGTGGGCGCAGTCTTCTCCCGGTGGGCGTTAAAGGGGTTTCAGGGCAGTTCCGGCGTGGGGAGATGGTGTCCTGCTTCGATCAGAGTGGCCGTGAAATTGCCCGGGGGCTGGTGAATTACGACGCCGATGAAGCCAGGGCCATTGCCGGCCGGTCCAGTGACCGGATTACCGAAATTCTTGGCTATATGTCGGGCGAGGAGATGATCCACCGGGACAATCTGGTGATTGTGTGATGATCGTTCGCCCATAAAAAAACCGGCCGTTTGGCCGGTTTTTTTGTGCCTGAGTCTAGCGACTTATGCGCTCTTCAGGGCCTTGATCCTGGCGCTAAGGCGGCTCTTGCTACGAGCAACCTTGTTCTTCGCGAAGATACCTTTGTTGACCATGCTGTCCAGAATCGGCTGAGCCTGCTGGAAAGCGGCCTGGGCTTCTTCGTAGTTGCCGGATTCGATCTTGGATTGAACCTTTTTCATGTAAGTACGAGCCATGGAACGCAGGCTTGCATTGTGCTTGCGGTTCTTCTCGTTCTGACGTGCGCGCTTCTTGGCTTGCGGGGAATTTGCCACCGTAAAACTCCTGAAAATCTCAAATTCGTTGCTGAATGATTCGTTACATCGCGGGCGCGCCAAAACCAGCGCGTCGAAATAAATGACGCGGAACTATGCCGCTCAAACCTCCAAATGTCAAGGCTAAAACCCATTTCATGCCCCGACACAGAAGGCCTGTGGTAAACTCGCGGCTCACTGAACGCTGGCTTGACCGGGAAGCAGGTAATTCCCGAAATACTAGCGCCAAAAGGATGTCCAGAATGCCAGACAAGGGCCTGCATGTCGTCGGAACCTGAATCAACGCCTGAACAAAAGCAATTGCCCAAGCCCCCCGGCCTGCTCAGGTCGTCTGGGCTAGTGGGTATCATGACCATGCTTTCCCGGGTGTTGGGTCTGGTTCGGGATATGGTCATTGCCCGCTATTTCGGCGCCGGTGCCGGGGCGGATGCCTTTTTTGTGGCGTTCAAGATCCCGAATTTCCTGCGCCGGCTATTTGCTGAAGGCGCCTTCTCCCAGGCCTTTGTGCCGGTACTGTCCTCCTATCGAGAGAATCAGTCACTCTCGGACGTCCAGCGGCTGGTCAATGCCGTGGCAGGCTCCCTCGGTTTGGTGCTGTTGGGCGTCACGCTGGTGGCCATCCTTGGGGCGCCGGTGCTGACGGCGGTTTTTGCCCCTGGCTTCCTGGATGACGATGTGAAATTTGCGCTTACCAGCGATATGTTGCGCATCACCTTTCCGTACCTGTTGCTGATCTCGCTGACCGCCTTCGCGGGCGGCATCCTCAATAGTTACGATCGCTTCGCTGTGCCGGCATTTACCCCGGTGCTTCTGAACCTGGCAATGATTGCGGCGGCCATCTGGTTAACGCCATTGATGGACGAGCCGGTGATGGCTCTGGCCTGGGGCGTTTTCATTGCCGGGGCTCTGCAATTGTTTTTCCAGTTGCCGTTTCTGATGCGACTGGGCCTGATGCCCAGACCCCGAGTGGACTATCGCCACGAGGGCGTCAGCCGGATTCTAAAGCTGATGGCGCCTGCGCTGTTCGGGGTGTCGGTAAGCCAGATCAACCTGCTGCTGGATACCGTTCTGGCGTCTTTTCTCCAGACCGGCAGCGTTTCCTGGCTGTATTACTCGGATCGGCTCTCGGAACTTCCTCTCGGGGTGTTCGGCATAGCCATTGCCACGGTGATCCTGCCGAGCCTTTCCCGTAAACACGCAGCGGCGTCAGCGGACCAGTTCGCGGCCACCCTGGATTGGGCGGTTCGGGCGGTTCTGTTGATTGGTCTGCCGGCAGCCCTGGCGCTTGCGCTGTTGGCCGAGCCGCTGATTGCCACCCTGTTTCACTATGGTGCGGTTACCGACCGGGATGTGGCCATGTCGGCCCAGAGCTTGAGGGCCTATTCCGCCGGTTTGCTGGCGTTCATGCTGATCAAGGTTCTGGCGCCGGGGTTTTTCGCAAGAGAAGACACCAAAACACCGGTCAAGATCGGCATCATTGCCATGGTGGCAAACATGGTGTTCAACCTGATTCTCATTTTTCCGCTGGCTCACGCCGGTCTCGCGCTGGCCACCTCCATATCGGCCTGGTTGAATGGCTATCTTCTTTGGCGCGGACTGCGGAAGGAAGGGGCCTGGCAGAGTCAGCCGGGCTGGCCCCGTTTCCTGCTACAGCTGCTGTTCGCCAACGGTGCGCTTGCGGCCATCATTGTCTGGCTCAACGACCCGGTGTCGGTGTGGCTGGCAAACGGCGGTTATCAGCGGGCGGCGGATATGGGGTTGCTGGTGGGGGCAGGCGTAGCCGTCTACTTCGTTGCACTGGCGCTGGCCGGGGTTCGGGTAAGACATTTCCGCCACAGGTAAGGTATAATCGCGCGTTTTCTCACCAGCGTTGCGGTAAAAGTCAACGCTGAAAGCTAGCTGGCAATTGAAGGTTCGCATTGCATGCGTCTGATCCGGGGCCTGACCAACCTGAAAATGCTTTCCCGTCGGGAGGGCTCACCCCTCGCTAACGGGTGTGTCGCCACCATTGGTAACTTCGACGGTGTGCATCTTGGGCACAAGACCATTATTGATCAGGTCAAAAGTAAGGCTGAAGCTCTGGGTGTGCCCTCGGTGGTGATGATTTTCGAGCCTCAACCCCGGGAGTTTTTTCAGGGCAAAGAAGCGCCACCCAGGCTGATGGGGTTTCGTCAGAAGTTTGAAGCCCTGCTGGCGGAAGGCATCGATATCGTGCTGTGCCTGCGCTTCAATCAGGCGTTTCGCAGCTATTCGGCTATGGGTTTCATCGAAGATGTCCTTATCCAGGGGTTGGCGGTTCGTCACCTGGTGGTCGGCGATGATTTCCGTTTCGGCTGTGATCGCGCCGGCGATTTTGCACTTCTCGAGAAGGTTGGCAACGACGCCGGGTTTACCGTTGAAAATACCCTTACAGTGACGGTAGGCGGAGAAAGAGTGAGCAGCACCCGGGTTCGGGAATTGCTGACGGTGAATGGACTTGAGAAGGCTGAATCGCTTCTTGGCCACCCCTATCGAATCCGGGGTCGGGTTGTGTATGGCCGTCAGTTGGGGCGCCAGATTGGCGCGCCAACTGCGAATATTTTGCTGCACAGAACGCCGGCCCTGCGCGGTGTCTATGTGGTTGCCGCCACTCTGGATGACGGCGCCCGATTCGATGGCGTTGCCAATATCGGTGTGCGTCCGACTGTTGACGGCAAGCGGCCCTCACTGGAAGTGCACCTGTTTGACTTTGCTGGCACACTTTATGGCCAGCATCTGGAAGTGGTATTCCGCCACGGCCTTCGGGACGAGGAAAAGTTCGGTTCCGTGGATGAGCTGAAAGATCAGATTGCCCGGGATTTTGACCATGCCCGGGCGTGGATTGCCGAAAACGGCTCTGTGAAAAGCGCGGATTGAAACGCCTGGCTGCGCCCCAACGAATAAACGACTGACCAAAACTGACCAAGACCAAAAGAGTACGCACACAAACCATGAGCGACTACAAGCACACCCTGAATCTGCCGGAAACCGCCTTCCCCATGCGCGGCAACCTGGCCAAGCGCGAGCCGGAAATGCTCAAGCGCTGGCAGGATCTCGACGTCTACGGCAACCTGCGCAAGCAGCGTGAAGGGCGGGAGAAGTTCATCCTCCACGATGGCCCTCCCTACGCCAACGGCAGTATTCACATTGGTCATGCGGTCAACAAGATTCTCAAGGACATGATCGTCAAGTCCCGCAGCTTCATGGGCTATGACGCGCCTTACGTGCCGGGCTGGGACTGCCATGGTCTGCCCATCGAACACAAGGTGGAGCAGGAGATTGGCAAAGCCGGTGTGAAGGTGGATTACAAGACCTTCCGCCAGGCCTGTCGCGACTACGCCACCAAGCAGATCGCCGGTCAGAAGGCCGATTTTGTCCGTCTGGGCGTCATGGGGGAGTGGGACAAGCCCTACCTGACCATGGATCCCAGGGTTGAGGCGGGTATCGTTCGTGCCCTCGGCAAGATTGTCGCCAAGGGTCACCTGGTGCGTGGTTACAAGCCGGTTTACTGGAGTGTGGTGGGTCAGTCCGCACTGGCAGAAGCCGAGGTTGAATACCAGGACAAGACCTCGACCCAGATCGATGTGCGCTTTACCGCGGTTGACCAGGCAAAAGCCCTGTCACTGTTCGGCACCGATAATGGCAATGGCGATGTGTCCGTGGTTATCTGGACCACCACGCCCTGGACCATTCCGGCTAACCAGGCCGTTTCCCTTAATGCCGATCTGGACTATGCATTGGTGCAGACCGATGTCGGGCACGGCCCGGAGCGGATGATCCTGGCTGCCGACATGGTCGATGGCATCATGGCCCGCTGGCAAGTTGAGAGCTACGAAGTGCTGGCAACCTGCTCTGGTGCCGCCCTGGAAAACCTGGTTCTCCAGCATCCGATCTACGACAAGCAGGTTCCGGTGATCCTGGGTGATCACGTGTCCACCGATACCGGTACCGGCGCTGTTCATACCGCGCCTGACCACGGTATGGAAGACTTTGAGGTGGGCAAGGCCTACAACATCGGCACCATCAACCTGGTTCAGGCTGACGGCACCTACACCTCAGCCGCCGGTGAGCTGGCCGGTGTACACGTTTACAAGGCCGATGAGCCGGTTTGCAGCGCGCTCGAGCGCGAGGGCAAGCTGGTCCGCTCCGAGAAGTTCCGGCACAGCTATCCCCATTGCTGGCGTACCAAGACCCCGCTGATCTACCGGGCAACGCCCCAGTGGTTTATCAGCATGGACAAGGAAAACCTGCGCGCTGATGCTCTTGAAGCTATCCAGGGTGTGCGCTGGGTGCCTTCCTGGGGTAAGAACCGTATCGAAGCCATGTTCAACCAGTCTCCGGACTGGTGCATCTCCCGGCAGCGGACCTGGGGCGTGCCCATCACCCTGTTTATCCACAAGGAAACCCAGGAACTGCACCCGGACACCCAGAACCTGATCGAAAAGGTGGCCCAGCAGATCGAGGAGGGCGGTATCGACGCCTGGTACGAGCTGGATGCGTCTTCCCTGTTGGGCAGTGATGCCGAACAGTACGAGAAGGTGACGGATACCCTGGATGTCTGGTTTGATTCCGGCGTGACCCACGAGTCGGTCCTGCGGGTTCGCGAGGAACTGGGGCAGTTCCCGGCGGATATGTATCTGGAAGGCTCTGACCAGCACCGTGGCTGGTTCCAGTCGTCCCTGAAGACCTCCATTGCCATGAATGGCGTGGCACCTTACAAGCAGGTTCTGACCCACGGCTTTACCGTCGATGGCAAGGGCCACAAGATGTCCAAATCCCTGGGCAACGTGATTGCACCCCAGGAAGTCATGAACGAGCTGGGCGCGGACATCCTGCGCCTGTGGGTGGCGGCAACCGACTACAGCGGCGAAATGACTGTGTCCAAGGACATTCTGCGCCAGACTGCTGATGGTTACCGCCGGATCCGGAATACCTCCCGCTTCCTGCTGAGCAACCTCACCGGATTCGATCCGGAGCAGCACATGGTGGCGCCGGAAAACATGATCGCACTGGATCGCTGGATGGTGGACCGCGCCCTGCAATTGCAGGAAGAACTCCATGAGGACTATGGCAACTACGCCTTCCTGCGGATTTACCAGAAGGTGTATAACTTCTGTGAAGCCACCCTGGGTGGTTTCTATCTGGATATCATCAAGGACCGGCAGTACACCACCCAGGCCGACAGCCTGGCGCGGCGTTCCTGCCAGACGGCCCTGTACCATGTGGCCGAAGCGCTGGTTCGTTGGATCGCCCCGATCCTCAGCTTCACCGCTGATGAAATCTGGCAGCATCTGCCGGGTAAGCGCAGCGATACCGTCTTCTATGAAACCTGGTATGAAGGCCTCACGCCACTGCCGGAAAACGCCGAGCTTGGCCGTGACTACTGGCGCGAGATGTACAGCGTGAAAGAGGCCGTCAACAAGTGCCTGGAGGAAGCCCGGGCGCGGGGTGAAATCAAAGGTTCGCTCAGTGCCGAGGTGACTCTGTTCTGCGAAGGCGACCTGGCTGCCGATCTGAAGCACCTGGGTGAGGAGCTGCGGTTTGTTCTGATTACCTCCGAGGCCAGTGTCAAGCCGGTTTCAGAAGCGGGCGACGCGGAAATGACCTCCCATGAAGGTCTCCGCGTGAAAGTGACACCTGCCGCTCACACCAAGTGCGAGCGCTGCTGGCACCACCGGGAAGATGTCGGACGTAATGCCAAGTACGACGATCTCTGTGGTCGCTGTGTGACCAACGTGGAAGGGCCCGGTGAAGCCCGCGCCTACGCCTGATGGACGCGACCATGACGGAGCAGGTCACCGGAAGCAAACTGAAGTGGCTTTGGCTGGCGGTACTGGTGATCGTTCTGGATCTCGGCACAAAGGCCATGGCCACCGCTATGCTGACCTATGGCGACCCTGTGCCGGTCATGCCTATGTTTAATCTGACGCTGCTGCATAACACCGGAGCAGCGTTCAGCTTCCTGGCCGAAGCTGCTGGCTGGCAACGCTGGTTTTTCGTAACCCTGGCGCTGGTGGTCAGCGTGGTACTGATCTACTGGCTGAAAAACCTGCAGCGTCATGAGACCTGGACCGCCATTGCCATCGTACTGATACTCGGCGGCGCCCTTGGCAACGTCTACGATCGGGTGGTGCACGGCTACGTGGTCGACTTCCTGCACTTTTACTGGCAGGACTGGCACTTTCCCGCCTTCAACCTGGCCGACACCGCGATCACCATCGGTGCCGCCATGATGATACTTGATATGTTCCGCAAACCCGCCGATTCGGACGGGAATGCTGAAAGGAGTGAGTAACTCTTATGAATGAACTGCCTGTCGACAAGGGTACCCGGGTGAAGCTCCATTTTGCCCTGAAGTTCCCGGATGGCGAAGTGATTGACTCGACCTTTGAGAAAGAGCCGGCTTCCCTGGAAATCGGCGATGACAATTTGCCGGAAAACTTTGAAGCCTATCTGATGGGCATGAAGGCGGGGGAAAAGGACAGCTTCCAGGTGCCGCCCGAGAAAGCCTTTGGTCAGCACAACCCGAATAACGTCCAGACCTTCAAGCGCCACGAGTTCAGCCCTGATATGGTGCTGGAGCCCGGTGTGATGATCTCCTTCGCCGATGCGCGCCAGAGTGAGCTGCCGGGTGTTGTCAGCCGCGTAGAAGGTGACGAAGTGGAGGTGGATTTCAATCACCCCCTGGCAGGGCGTACACTGACATTTGAAGTAGAAATCATTGATGTGGAGCCGGTCGGCCCGGCCCACTAACCAGAGCAGCAGGTTGATATGCAGATCCGACTCGCCAATCCCCGAGGTTTTTGTGCCGGCGTGGACCGCGCCATTGAAATTGTAAACCGGGCGCTGGACGTGTTCGGAGCGCCCATCTACGTAAGGCACGAGGTGGTCCACAATAAATTTGTGGTGGATAACCTCCGCAACCGTGGCGCCATTTTCGTGGACGAGCTGGACGAGGTGCCAGACGACAAGCTGGTTATCTTCAGCGCCCATGGCGTCTCCCAGGCGGTGCAGAATGAAGCCGCCCGCCGTGGCCTGAAAGTGTTCGACGCCACCTGCCCGCTGGTCACCAAAGTCCACCTGGAAGTCATGCGCTACAGCCGCGATGGCCGGGAATGCGTACTGATCGGCCACCACGGCCACCCGGAAGTGGAAGGCACCATGGGACAGTACGACCACAGCAATGGTGGCGAGATTTACCTCGTGGAGAACGAGGACGATGTGGCCAACCTTGAAGTGAAAGACCCCGCAAAGCTGTCCTACGTGACCCAGACCACTCTGTCCATGGACGATACCGCCCGGGTCATCGACGCCCTCCGTGCAAAGTTCCCGGACATTCAGGGCCCGCGCAAGGACGATATCTGCTACGCCACCCAGAACCGCCAGGACGCCGTCAAGCAGCTGGCTGGCGACTGTGACCTGATGCTGGTGGTAGGTTCGCCGAACAGCTCCAACTCAAACCGCCTGCGTGAGCTGGCAGAGCGAATGGGCACGCCAGCCTATCTTATCGATGAGGCTTCCCAGATCGATGCCGCCTGGCTGGAAGGGAAGACTTCGGTTGGCGTTACCGCCGGCGCCTCGGCACCTGAAGTGCTGGTCAATGATGTGATTGCCCGCCTCAGGGATCTGGGTGGCAGCGTTCCGGAGGAGATTGCCGGGCGTGAGGAGAATATTGTGTTTTCTATGCCGCGTGAACTCAGAATCGATGCAGTAGATCTTAGCTGAACTCTCCAGCATCGATTCCGAGTTGGGACTGCTACCAGCAATTAGCTATCGCTGCCCCCCGATTGCCCTGCTCATCCAGCGTTAACGTGCCACAATCGTCATTGGCTTGCGCGGCGGTAGGTACTGCTTGAAGAGTGTACGTATCCCTAGTCGCGTTCCCAACGAAACTTATGTTGTAGAAGGCCGTTCCCTCCTGGGGTGATTGGGTAAAGGGAAGCGCAGGATTGGCACCAGCGTCCCGGTAATCGAATCCGTTCGAGTAACGTCGTTCCATCCACTGGCTCAGTTCCAGCAGGTCGGCTTGGGCCGTGGTGCGCCGGGTTTGCTCTACTTGGTTTTGATACAGTGGAAACGCGATGACTGCAATAATGCCGATAATCGCGACGACGATCACCAGCTCAATAAGTGTGAAACCTCGATTTGCGCTGGGTGAAATTGATCTGACATCCTGAATTCGTTGCATTAACAAGCCTCGTTCAATCGAAATAAAATCGTCAATCTCGGGACCGAATTGAGATGATGCGTAGCGTTTTCCCCTTGGCCTCAGGATCCACCTCAAAATAGATCTTTAGCCCTTCATCCAGCTCCTTAACCAATCTCTCTCTGGACCAGAACGCGCCGTTGAACCTCACTACAGCGGCGAGCTCAGCAAGCTGGTCGTCAATAACCACTGCTCGCCCATCTTCCGACACTCGGTTTACCACCCCGGCCAGTTCGCCGAGATTACTCTCGCCAGCGCCGACTACGACAGGGGTTTGAATCGTCCTCTCAGCAATGGAAGGCCCAGCGAAAAAGAGGGCGGCCAGAGTCATTGACAGCACCAATACGAATTTGCTGTGTTTGGATTCTGAATCACGCATAGCAATTACCTTTAAGTTAGATGGGCAGCTCCTAGCGGAGCTGCTCCCAGGTTTGCCTACCAATGTTGTTTTCCAAGGCCTTGCCACAGAGTGCTGTCTTGCAGGGATCACCGCTGTCGATCTTGTTGGGATCAGTGATGAATGCTTCTGTATCGCCCTCGGTTATAGTCCGGACCTCGGCGCCTTGGCCAATATTGATGCCGCTGGGAGCGTCGCCGCCGCCACCGCCGCCACCGCCGCCACCGCCACCGCCGCCGCCGGAACCGCCGCCTGAACCACCGGAACCACCAGAGCCGACTA
>NZ_LXYO01000036.1 GCF_001650915.1 Marinobacter sp. EhC06 | reverse complement strand
GTCCTCTGAAATATTCAGGCGACAACTACGCTGACACATAGGGCTTTCGACGGAAAGAAAGTTTACTCCGCGTCGATACAAAAGATTTGTGAAGCATTCCAGTCTTTCCTTGAGGAGCGAGAAGGAAATGGAATTGTAATTGCGGACTCACGCACTCCTGCACAGAATCAAAATGTATCCCAATCCGTCTTCACCCAGAAGTTCAAGGTGAATGGAGACCGGTATGACAGAGTTCTGGAGATGCCCTTATTCGGCCACAGCGAGAACCACGCAGGACTGCAAATGGTAGACTGGATTTCATCGAGTTTGCTATTTCCCATAGCCACCAAAACCTACTGTGACGGTTATATTCAGTCGATACATCTGCATCAAAAGGATGCTCTGATCAAATCTCGATATTCAGATCGGCTAAGAAATCTCCAGTACAGATACCAGGTTGAGAAAAACAACGGAGTTTTCAGGTACTCCGGCGGCATAACTGTCAATGACGGAATATCTCAAAAATCGTCGGTGTACATGTTTCGTTGAATCCGGCAAATGGTTTTGATTGGCAAGAAAAAATGCCCAAAACTATAAAAACCTCGACAACGAAATCAACGCGGATATTTCACGAATTCCTTACTTAACGTCGCACACAAAGGACTCGACCGTGTGACAGACCAAGAGGTTGTAAAAGCAGCCCTTGAAGTCTGGCATCAGGGCTGTGTCCCGTCGCCTCTGATGCGAAGGCGAACCTTCCTGAGCGTTTGTCCCGGGAGCGTATCGACGGGCTGGCACAATCCTAGAGTCTCGATCACGATCTCAGGCCGTTTATGAAAGCCCTACTTCCCTTCCAAACCCGGCACTATAAGCGCGGACTTGATAAAACTGCAGCTTGAATTCATTGCTCAGGCCAGAGATCCTTTCTCGGCGACTTCATTCAAGTAATCCGGGGCCAGATGCGCATACCGCATTGTCAGCTTCAGATCTGAATGTCCCAGGCCTTTCTGCAGTGTCAGTATATGACCTCCATTCATCACGAAGTGACTGGCGAGCGTGTGCCTGCAAATATGAGTCAGTTGCCCTTTTGTTAATTTGATGCCGCCTCTCTCAAGGGCGGATCTGAAGGCGCTGAAGCAGGACTGGAACGGCAGTTCGGGCTCGTCGATTTTCAGTCGACGTAACTTTTCCAACGGGTTTTTCCCTTTCCAATGGCCTTGCCGGATCAGCTCGTTAAATACTGCTGTGAGATAGGCCTGCTCATGGTTCTGGGTGTTCTCTGAAATACCGGAATCCAACCGGGGCTGCAATAAGTGCAAAGTCGACAGGCTTGAATCTGACGATGACATGACTCAAAAAGCTGAGAGTGCAACCAGCTAAGTCGGTAATTGCAGAAATAATCTAACGCTTAATGAATTTTACTGCTGCCCCTGGAAGTCAGATCGATGTCCGATTTCCAAGGGCAGAGCATAATAAGGGGGGCGCACTACAGGTGTTGAGGTGGTATCAGACACGCCTTCTGCGAAGGCCGACTAGCGATAACAGACCAAATCCTAGAAGTGCCAGCGAACCCGGCTCCGGCACTTGTACGCTGGGCCCGAGATCCATGGAAAGCAGACTGCCTGCTTTTTTTCCGCTTTCATCCAGAAAGCGAACCTTCAGGTGCGGTGTGTCAGTGTAGTTGGCAACGCCCGAGTCAAAGGTAAAGGAAAACAGCATACCGTCGGCCAAGTTCGCTGAACCAGTCCAACATGGGTGATTGATTCCACCGGTCAGCGCCTGGCATCCATTGGCATTTAAACCCCAGCCATTAATGTTACCTCCAAATGTACCAGGACCAGCCAGAAAGATATCACTTGGACTGGAGACTGCTCCCACATCGTTGATAGCGATAGAATCAATCGTGAGCGCACTGGCCCAATCACCTGTGAGGTCGGCAGGATCAGCATCAATCTGAAGATTCATCGTGTTTCCGGCCCACGATGAGGAAAACGTCGCCCCCTGAAATGTCAGCAACCCAGCGGATGCGGTCAGAGGTGCCAGCCCAACAAATGTTAGAACGATACTGGCCAACTTACTGCGAAGCATCGAAGTCATGATTTTTTCCCCAAAAACTAAATCCGGTTGATAAATCGTTGTTGCAACCACTAATCCACAACGACTCCATATCTAACAAAAAGCAAAAAAACGGCCAGAAACTTCATGTTTATGTATTCAAACGTTTTCTTTTTTTCGTCGCTTTAGGCCAAACATAGGACTGTAAAATTTCCCGACACCAATAACCCAAAGCATTCTATAGATAGTCATGCCAAGTGGCGTCAAAATTCGCAAGGGGACCGCGTCCAGCATGGCTTCCTAGTAGACAACGATGTTGCAATAAGTCTAGCGGACAAGTAACAAGCTTTTTAGGGTCGGCACCTGTGCCCAATAGAACAGCGCTGAAACACAATGGCATCCACTCTAGGCTTTTGCGGTATTTAAAGGCGAACTTCGGTGGATGCTAGCACCACTACTTCCTTTAGTCGCTATGAAACTGAGCGAATTCTTTCCATGTGACAATCGCGTATTTATACATGGTTTTGCCGACACTCATTTTTGTCAAAAAAGCCAACGTCCCGAAAAGACAAGCCGAATACACTACCTCCTGAACAAAAATACCAGCCGTGCTCACCACCCGCGCGGCGCGAGTACAAAAACAACGACGTAATGGAGTGTATCAATGGCTTTTTCCTCCCTTTCCCGGTCAAGGGCACTGTCTCTTGCGATCGCCGCCGCCACTGTCGGCTTCTCTGTTCCAGTTAACGCCAGCATGGGCAACCTTGGCACCACCTATGGCGTTATGCCGGTGGATGTCGCTACGGCCCAATCCTTATCCATGTTCAATGACCAGGTGTCAGCCACCTATTACAACCCAGCCTATCTGACCAAAGATGAGCGTGGGGAGCTGACGGCTGGCATTCTGCACGCCGAACAGGAACTGCGTTCTGCCAATCCGAATGCCAATGGCGATATCCTGGCCAACTCGCCGAGCCAGCACGTGCTGATTGGTATGAAAACCAATCTGGGTTCTTTGACTCGCTTCAAGCACCCCATCTATCTGGGCTTTATTGCCGGCGTCGAGAAATACGGTAAGGAAATGCTGGCGTTCGATTCGCAGACCACGGAGAACGGCCAGTTCCTTCAGTACGGTAAAGAGCCCCTGTTCCTGAACATCGGTGGCGCTACGCCGATCTGGCGCGGCATCTCCGCCGGTGCTTCGGTACGCGTCACCCTGGACGCCCAGGCAAACCTTGATGCAGTCTCTACTCTGGGTGGCGAGACCAGCCGGGAACGCCTTGCGGTCAATGCCGAGCCGTCACTGAAAACCATTCTGGGCACCACCATTGATCTGGGCAGCACCTTCTGCCCGGACAGCGACTGCCTCCTGAACGGCTGGGAAACCGCGCTCACTTATCGAACCAAGTCAGCGGCCTCCACGTCGGTTGATTCCAACATCATTGTCACCCAGACCATTCCGGATCCCGGCCTGAGTCTGGCAGTCTCCACCATTGATTCCTTCCAGCCGGAAACCTTCGGCTTTGGCGCTCAATACAAGGGCGAAAACTGGCGGATTGGTGGCAGCGTGGAGCAGCAGAACTGGTCAGAGCTGGAGAAGGAATTTTCTTCCGATACGATCAAGGATCAGCAGTCTGTGCCCGTGGGCAGCCGGATTCAGTTCGACGACGTGCTGATTCCACGGATCGGCGCCGAGTACGCCCTGAACAAGAACTTTTCTGTGCGCGGCGGCGTTGCCTATGAGGAGTCACCGCTCAAGTCCACCCGCAATCCGGAGATCAATTACCTCGATACCGACAAGATTGTTGTCGGTCTGGGCCTGAGTGCCACCTACGACCGCACCCGTCTGCTCGCCTACCCCGTCCGTCTGGATATTGGTTACCAGTACCAGCAGCTGCAGGAGCGGGATTTCACGCTGGTGGATTTTGACGGCAACGAAACGCCGGTTACGGCAGACGGCGACGTTCACGTTGTCAGCGGCTCCATCACCCTGAAGTTTTAAGGAGGGCACGCCATGAAGTACAACAGAACACTGGCACTGGTTCCCGCCCTGTTGCTGGCCGCCTGTGGTGGCAGCGAACAGAAAATGAACGAAAAGGTTTCTCCAGGCTCCGTAGTTTATTCCTATCCGGCCGACGGACAGCCGGATGTGAGCCCGAAGGCCGACATCGTTCTGCGCTTCAGCCATGCCGTGACCGATGAGGATACGGAACTGCAGAACAAGATCCTGGTGGAATCGCAGGGCCAGCCCGTGCCTTTCGCGATCAGCAGGGTGGACGGGGGCAAGAGTCTGAAGCTGTCCCCTGCCTCAGAGCTCGATCACCTCGGCGCCTACACGGTGACCTTTAGCGAGCCACTGATTGCCGAAGGCGGTCGGCAGATAGAAACCCCCAACGCGGTAGGTGACGCCGGCATTCAGTTCCAGACCCGGGGCAGTTTCTCCGGGCCAGCGAGCACAACCAACTCGGCCCAGGGTTTTGGTATTGCCTGGCAGGTGCCGGCAAACAATAGTGCCTTCGAGCCGATGAACTTCTCTACTTTCCGTCTGGCAATGACCCACCCTGTCCACCCCGAGTGGGAGGCCCTGGGCGGTTCGATCCAGCTTCTTGATGGCAACGGCGATGAAGTACCGGTGACGGTTCTGGTAAAAGGCAACCGGATAACCGTTGACCCCTGTGTGGTCGAGGACCCAAGGGAATGTGGCAGCAAAGCCGACGTTCTGGATACCAACCAGACCTACACGCTGCATTTCGAGAACCTTGCCAGCCTGACAGCGCCGGACGCGGAACGGTTCAGTGAGGAGATCGCATTTACTCCCCGCGAGACTGGCCCTACAGTCGTACTGCAGCAATCTGCTGTTGATTCGGGCCTGGCGGCAGGCGCTGCGGAAGAGGATGCAACCCGATCGGTTCTGAATGGGCAGATCATCAACGGTGTGACTCTCAATTCAGTACTGCAGGGCGAAGCTGGCCCTTCCCAACAGACTGGTGATCTGTTTGCAGAGCTGGCCTTTGCACCGGCGTTCGAGGCTAATGAGGCACTTCCGTTGCGTATAGCCCGCGGCAGCGTGCTGAACAGCACCAGCCTTGACGTTCTTGTGGGTGGCGAAGTTCCGGTTCTGGATGCCGCCACCGGCCAACTCCAGACCACCGGTAACATCAAAGTCACCATGTTGTCGGATGCCTCCGGCTATCTCAGCCCCAATCCCTATACCGACGACCTGAACGCACCACGGCACATCACGTTGTTTATGGATGTTTCCATGAACACTGAAAATGCCCAGCCCAACGCGGCTCTGTCGCAGGACCTGATGGGGGTGGAACTGCGCGGTATCGCCCTGGTGCAGGATGGGGTGCTGACCATCGACGCCATTGGCATGGTGGAACCCAACCTTCTTGGGCAGGAGTACACCGACTCGACCATCGCGTTCCACCTGCAGGCAGCCACCGATGCCGACTCAGTGCTTGATGCCGAGATGCTCCGTGAACTGGACAGCACACCACCAAGCCTGGTCAGCTGGATGCCCGGCCCGGACAACGCCATTCCGGATACGCGCCAGTCGATGCATCGCCCCGGGGATCCGGTCATTCTGTTCTTTGATGAGCCCCTTGCCCCGGACTCGATTAATCAGGGAGTCTCACTGATCGCCGATGGTGTTCCTGTCGAGACACTTGAGACAAGACTGGACGGAACTGCCGTAACCCTTAACCCTGGCGATGGTCTGCGCCATGGCGTTGACTACGAAGTCGTCATTGATGGTTTAACCGATCTGGCCGGAAATCCAGCTACCACGGCTCCTTTGCAGTTTTCACTGGCCGATATTGGCGACTCCTCTGTGACCAGGCGCCCTGCCCTTGCCCTGACAACCTATCCCGGTTATCCCTGCGAGACCGACCACAGCCTGCTGGACCTCTCCGCCGGCATACTTGGCCAGTGTTATTCGGATGGGGGTATCGGCGACACTCTGCCAGTCAGCACCATGCCGTCAGATCGCCCCATTACCGTGGTCTTTTCAAAGTCCATGGACCTGAACTCCATCATTCCGGGCGACACGTTTATCGTTGAAAAAGTGAGCCAGGAACCAAATGGCTCCGTCACGGTTCTTGAAAACGAGGTGCCTGGCCGGCTCGAAAAGAATCTCCAACGGATACGCTTCTACCCGGACCAGCCCTGGGAGGCCGGCGCGCACTACCGGTATACCCTCAAGTCTTCTGAAGGTACGGGAACCTGCACGGCTGGAGCCTATACCTCGATTTGCGATTCCGATGGCCTGGCCCTGAAAACCGATCTGCTTGAAGGGTTGGATGACGGCGGTGGCAACAACGGCCCAGATGACATGGTGATCTATTTCACCGGAACCGAGCCACTGGACAGCGTGTTCACGCCGCTGCGGAACCTGCCAGTACGCGATACCAACGCCAACTTCCTGGTGGACTGCGACTCCAATACCAATCCGGACTGTCTTGAGCCTTTTGCCCACGAGGGCAGCGACAATGACGGATGGGCCGCTTCAGCCAATTCAACTAAACTGAGGGTCCGTAATAACCAGGCCTCGGCCTCTCCACCTGTCATCGTCGCCAGCACGGCCGACGCAAGGGTTGGTTGCGAGACCGGTGAGCAGTGCCCCAAGGACAAGTTCATCTACCAGACCTACGCCCTCAACACAGAAGTTGTCGGCCCTGGCGTGTATGAACCAACCGGCGATAAGGGGATTCTGGTGAACCTGTATCCGACGCAATTGGCGACCACATCGATCAGTGTGTTTACAGAGCTTCGGGTTTTTGGATTTATCCCACTTCAAGAGGAGTCCATTACCAATACCCAGGTCCTCCGCATGCGCTATGCCAAGGACGATCCGGCGTGTTCCGGCCCGGGCTGCAGCCGCTCTGGCCTGATACCCGGGGTGATAACCGAAGGTGAGAATGGCCAACCGGTATTCAAGACCCGCGCCGAACTGATGCTTGATGCACCCGACATGGAAATTCCGTTGGGTGGCCGCCACGACCTTTATGGCCGGGAATTTGTGCTTGAACTTGAAGGCAATATCACCTTCTTCGATGACGGCAGGATGCAGATTGAGCAACGCAACTCCAACCTGGTCGACATTAACGTTCGGGCGCGAGCCCTGGGGGTTCCCGGTGGTGAAATTGTGACGATCGATCTGCCCCTGCAGATCCCCGAGCAAGGCGTCTACCTCAACTTCATCTCAAACCCGGTCAAAGAAATCCCGGCAGAGCAGTAAAAGGCTCTGAAACCTCTGAAAAGGGCCAGCCTCCGGGTTGGCCCTTTTTGCACCGGGTACAACCGAGGGTTATTTCCCCCTCCAAGTCATTTACTGCTAATCTGGTTGCAGATTGAAACCGCTATAGCAAAACAACAATTTTCAGGAGAGGCCCTTCATGGAAAATGGCACCCACTATCGTACCTGTCACCTTTGCGAGGCCATGTGCGGTGTCGCGATCGAAATGAAGGACGGACAGATTGCCTCCATCAAGGGTGACGAAAATGATCCATTGAGCCGGGGGCACATTTGCCCGAAGGCGGTTGCTCTGCAAGACCTGCACGAGGATCCGGACCGCCTGAAGAAGCCTGTTCGGAAAACCGGGACCGGCTGGCAGGAAATGGAGTGGGACGAGGCCTTTGATCTGGTCGCGGAGAAACTCCATCAGACCCGTCAGGACCACGGTCGCAACAGCATCGGCGTGTACCTGGGCAATCCGAACGTCCATAACCATGGTTCTCTGGTTGCCACCATGCCGCTGCTGCGGGCCATCGGGACCCAGAACCGGTTTTCAGCAACTTCTAACGATCAGCTGCCCCACATGCTGGCCAGCCTGGAGATGTTCGGGCATCAGGTTCTGTTTCCGATTCCGGATATCGATCACACGGATCTGTTTATCTGCATCGGCGCCAACCCCATGGCGTCCAATGGCAGCCTGATGACGGTTCCGGACTTCCGCGGGCGACTCAAAGCCCTGAAGCAACGCGGCGGCAGGATGATCGTGGTTGATCCACGCCGGACTGAAACCGCCAAGCTGGCCGACGAGTTCCACTTTATCCGGCCCGGAAGCGATGCCCTGCTGCTCATGGCCATGGTGCATACATTGTTTGAAGAAGGCTTGGTGGATCCGGGTCCGGCCGAGAGGCTGGTGAAAGACGTCGACCTTCTGCGTCTGGCGGCCATTTCCTTCACCCCTGAATCTGTCAGCGAGCACACCGGCATCTCCGCAAAGGATATCCGGGCACTGGCCCGTGAGCTAGCCACAACCCGGAAGGCGGCACTTTACACTCGCATGGGCACCAGCACCCAGACATTTGGCGGTGTTGCCACATGGCTGGCCTACTGCCTCAATATCCTGACCGGCAAACTGGATCTTCCGGGCGGCATGCTGTTTTCTCAACCGGCCATTGATCTGGTGGAACTGGGCGCCATGGCCGGGCAGAAAGGGCACTTCGGCAAGCGCCACAGCCGTGTAAAGGGACTGCCTGAATTCGGCGGGGAATACCCGGCCAGTACCATGGCCGATGAGATGCTGACCCCCGGCGAAGGGCAGATCCGGGCCTTTGTCACCGTTGCCGGCAACCCGGTGCTCTCCAGCCCCAACGGGCGGCGTCTGGAAGAGGCTCTGGGCGGCCTCGATTTCATGGTCTCGGTGGACTATTACCTGAACGAAACCACCCGGCATGCCGATATCATTCTTCCGCCGACAGCTGCGCTGGAACGCAGCCACTACGATCTGATCTTCAGCATGTTTGCGGTGCGCAATGTCGCCAAGTACAACGAAGCATTGTTCGATGCCGGCCCGGATACCCGTCATGACTGGCAGATTTTACTGGAACTGGCCCACCGGCTGGAAAAGATCCGGAAAGGCGGGCGCCTGCCCCTGCGCACGGAGCTGGGCTGGCGCGCATTCAAGCAGATTGGTCCGGATCCCATTCTCGATCTGTTGTTGCGCTCCGGCCCCTACGGCGCCGATGCCGGGCGCGCGCGCGGATTGCTGCAGCCAGCCGTCGATCTGGTGATGGACATTCTGCCGAAACGACACCTGCTTCGTGGACTGGCCAAACTCAGCCCTCTTAACCGACGCTGGCAGGAACTACCAAAAGGGCTTTCCCTGAGCGCCCTGAAGGAAAACCCGAACGGCGTCGATCTTGGGCCGCTGAAACCATCCCTGCCGGAGCGATTGTTTACACGCGATGGCAAGATCAACCTTGCGCCCAGGCGCTACCTGGACGATCTCGGCCGGCTGCACGATGCACTGGCTGCGCCGACCGGAGACTCCCTGCAACTGATCGGCAGACGCCATGTCCGTAGCAATAATTCCTGGATGCATAACAGTCAGCGACTGGTAAAGGGCAAGGATCGTTGCACCCTGATAATTCACCCCAGAGATGCCAGTCGTCTCGGTTTGCAGGCCGCTGACTCGGCGGAAATCGCATCTGACTCCCGACAGATTGTGCTACCAGTCGAGATTTCTGAAGATATTATGCCCGGCGTGGTGTCGATTCCCCATGGCTGGGGCCACGACCGGGACGGAACCGGCCAGTCGGTGGCGGCTGCACACGCTGGCGCCAGCATCAATGACGTACTCAGCGACGGCAATATTGATCCGCTCTCCGGGACTTCCGTATTGAATGGGCAGCCTGTTGCTGTCAAAGTCTGGCGCCCGGAGCGCCAACGTAAACGGGCCTGATTCAAAGAGGAGCCGAAAATGCCCCAGTGGCTGCAGTGGAGTCTGATCATCGCCGGCCTAGTCGTCATTATTCTTTTGGCATTGTTCATCCGCCGCCAGTTAGGATTGCTCTCGGAAAACCGCAAGCGGCAGGCCAAGGCTGAGGAGTTCCAGACGAACCGCAGAAAAGACATGATCCGCAGTGTTCGCGTCATCGCTATGGCGGTTGAAGAGGACCAGATCGAGTACTCGGAAGCCTGCCTGAGACTCAAGGGCCTGCTGGACCACATTGCCCCGGAGTTGCTGGAGCAGGCGCCTTTCAGGGTTTTCCAGGAGGTTCATGACCAACTGCAGCATATGCCCACCCACAGGGCTCGGCAGGCAACAGAAACGAAGTTCGTGGATAAAATGGACAAGGAACGGTTTGAGGTTGAGCAAAAGCACGCCGACGCGATTCGCCGAGCGGCAACCGCCATCCGACACCATTCCTTTTAGGCTTTGCGCTGGCGACCAAGTACACAGTGCAACTGGTCAGACCTCATTTTTGTAACAGTTTGTAACTAAAATAGTAGTAAAACAGATATTTTAGCTCAACAAATCAAAAGGTTCTGTCGACCTGAAAAACTGACACTCTGCTCATTCCTTCCCGGTTACAACTATTGACTTTTCTTTTTTCCATCAGGGTCTAAATTGAAAACAGGGAGGCACCTATCATCTGCGGAAGGTGCCACCTAACGTTGTTTTCTCCTGATAAGTTTGGACGACACTGCAATAAAGCGGGTGAGCTTGCCGGCCTTGGGGCCGGCTTTTTTTGGGGGGATTTTCGGAAGGGGCACCCGCTACTGGCTCATCATACCCGCCATGGCCATGACACTATCCTTGCTGTTAACCAGCTCATCAAATTGTTCCTCAACTTGCTCCCGATCGAGCCCCAGCGCGTCATAAAACTCCTGACTGACTTCCTCCCCCGCGCCCAGAGCCACACCCCGGGCGGTTAACAGCTGACGTCCGAGCCATAACAACCGGGCATAGACGCGGTGGCTGCCATCGTATGAGGGGTTCTTCTGATAACGGATCGCGAGGGTGACCTCATCCGGCATACCCCAATTCTCCATCAACTGGGCTGCGATCTGTTCCCGGGTGATCCCAAGCAGATAGTGCTCGGTCACCGAGGAATCGATATCAGGATTCACTTCCAAAGAACGGCAAACCAGCTTGAAATGAGGTGGGAACACCTGCGCAAGGACCAGATGGCCAAAGTTATGGAGCAGTCCACCAAGGTAGGCAAGACCGAACACTGGCCGCTCGCCACGGGGCATCATGCTAGCCAGGATACCCGCTGACTGGGCCTGCCAGATTGCCTGTTGCCAGTAATCCACGTAGCCCTCCGGGTGATCCTGGGGCTGCTTGAGCGCCCGCCCGAGAGAAAGCCCCATGGCCAGGTTCATGACCAGATCGAATCCGAGCACCCGGGAAACCGCGTCGTGCACCGACTTTACCTGACCTGCTGCCGCATAGAATGAGGACGAGGCCCAGCTTACAACCTGCGCCGCGAGGCTCGGGTCGCTCTCGACAATATCTACAAGGTCACCCATGACAGCGTTGGGATTGACCCGAAGGTGGATAATTCGCTGGGCGGTTTCCGGCAGCGGCGGCAGCTCCAGGGTATCTTCCAGTCGTTGCTGTATTCTCAGGCCGGTGAATTTCTTGATGGCGGAATGGAACTGGTCCCGATCCCTGCCGTGGTCGTCAAGGTTAACGTTGATGGATTCCGGCGCAACGGCGAAGGAGCGTCTATCAGCCTTGGCTGTCAGGGCCCGGAAATCCTCTGCTGGCATGACCATCGCAAGGTTCTGCTCGCCCAATTCAAGCGCAACGGCGGGCAAGTCATCCACACGCTCATCTACCACGGTTGGCCAGCCTGTCAGTGATGGCAATGCCGGGAGCGCCTTGAGGCCCGCCCTTTCCCGAACGCGCAACTGTTCGCGGCGCTTCATTAGGCGCAGATCACGGCCCAGCTGTTTGTTCAGTTGTTCCAGGTCAATCAGATCGTCGCGGCGGCAGATTACCTGGAGGTTCCCTTGCTCATCACTGAGCAGAACCATTCGCAACAGTTCTTTCTGGCTCGCCTGGCCTGCATCCCTCAGGGATACGCCGGCTGCGGTATCACCCAGAGCCTGCTGAACTGCGACAGGTAATTCCATATATTTCTCCCGAATATTGCTGTTTTCCGTCGGATAACCCGAACCTGAAAATCACACTGAGTTCAGTATAGGGCAAAGAAATGACCCTGACGTTGACCGAACTCTATTTCCAAACCGCTTTCATACGCACTCAGTGACCAAATGGACGTCTCTAGACATCGCCGTAACGCGTTCTGTCACCAAGCCATCGCCTAACGAGAGCGCGGACAACCTCCGGGTGAGCCATCAGGCCTGGCGCCATTTCCCGAACTGGCTCGATCCAGCCCTTGTCGCGCTCAAAGTCTGCCAGCCGAAACTGCATCATACCGGTTTGCCGGGTGCCCAACACCTCGCCCGGCCCTCTTATTTCCAGATCTTTCTCGGCGATAAAGAAGCCGTCCTGACTGTCCCTGAGCGCCTGCAACCGAGCCTTGCCATTGGCAGACAGAGGTGGGTGATACATCAGCACACAGAAACTGGCCTGCTCGCCCCGGCCAACACGACCACGAAGCTGATGCAACTGCGCCAGCCCGAGGCGCTCCGGGTTTTCAATGATGATCAGCGATGCGTTGGGCACGTCCACCCCAACTTCAATGACAGTGGTAGCAACCAGCAGATCCAGCTCGCCGACTTTGAACTGCTCCATTACCGCCGCCTTTTCCTGAGCCTTTAAACGCCCGTGCACAAGCCCCACTTTCAGATCCGGTAATCGCTCGGCCAACTCCTGGGCAGTGACTTCTGCTGCCTGGCACTGCAGGGCTTCGGATTCCTCGATCAGGGTACAGACCCAGTAGGCCTGCCGGCCTTCCCGACAGGCGCCGCGGACCCGTTCAATCACATCTTCCCTGCGGCTGTCTGGAATCACGATGGTTTCGATCGGCTTCCGCCCTGGCGGAAGTTCGTCAATCACCGAGGTATCCAGGTCGGCATAGGCGCTCATGGCCAGGGTACGGGGAATCGGTGTTGCCGTCATGATCAGTTGGTGAGGTGCCAGGGAGCCGCCCACGCCCTTTTCCCGCAGGGCGAGTCGCTGGTGAACACCAAAACGGTGCTGCTCATCCACAATCACCAGGGCAAGGCGGTGGAACTCTACATCCTCCTGAAACAGGGCATGGGTGCCTATCACCACTCCGGCATCGCCCGACTGGACCGCTTCCAGCGTTTCAGCCCGGGCTTTGCCCTTAACCTTTCCGGATAGCCAGGCCAGGCGAATGCCAAGGGGTTCCAGCCATGCCCGGAAATTCTGGAAGTGCTGCTCGGCAAGAATTTCGGTAGGTGCCATCAACGCCACCTGGGCACCAGCGCCAATGGCCTGCAATGCCGCCAGCGCCGCCACCACTGTTTTTCCGGAGCCGACATCGCCCTGGACAAGCCGGAGCATCGGCATCGGCTGGCTCAGATCCTGACGAATGTCAGCCAGCACATGACGCTGGGCACCGGTGAGTGCGAACGGCAGGGAGTCCAGGAAACGCTCGGGCAGGTCACCCGTGGGCAGGAGTGGTAGCGCTTCGCGGGCCTGGATCTGCTCACGCACCTGCAGCAGGCTCAATTGGTGCGCCAACAGCTCTTCCATCACCAATCGCTGTTGCGCGGGGTGGCGTCCTTCCATCAACTGGTTTACGGGCGCGTTGGCAGGTGGAGAATGCACCAGTTGGACAGCTTCGGTGATTCCGGGCAACTGGTATTTGGCCAACAATCCCTGCGGTAACCAGTCCTTGATCGGGAATCGCTGGAGATAGCCCAGGGCCTGCTGACACAGAGAGCGCACCCGGGGTTGCTGAATCCCCTCGGTAAGAGGATAAACCGGCGTCAGGGTTGCCTCACCTTCCGACGGCATGGGCGGCGGGTTCACCTGGTACTCGGGGTGGTAAAACTCATACCCTGCGCGGCCAGGACGAACCTCGCCAAAGCAGCGAACCCTGGCGCCTTCGCTCAGCTGGTTTTTCTGGGCGGCGTTAAAGTGAAAGAAGCGCATGACCAGAAAGCCGCTGCTATCTCGAAGGGTCACCTGCAGGCTGCGCCTGCGTCCCATCACGAGATCGGCTTTCATCACCTCCCCTTCCACCACAGCGACGTCGCCAATGCGAAGACTTCCCATGGGTATAACGCGGGTTCTGTCCTCATACCGATGTGGCAGGTGAAAGAGCAGGTCCTGCAGGGAGACAATGCCCAGCTTGGCGAGCTTCTCTGCCAGGGCGCTTCCTACGCCCTTGAGCTGGGTGACCGGAATGTCATCCAGTGACGTCATAAGCAGGCTCAGGCGCTTTCAGCCACAACCGGTGTATCTGTTTTCGCCTTTTCAATTACCCGGCACTGGCTGGCAGCCAGGGACAGCACATCAATAGCCTTGGGCCGCGGGAAAGTAACCCGCCAGGCCAGGGCCACCGTGCGGAACGGCACCGGAGGCGCAAACGGCCGTACTGCCAGGATGTCTTCATGGTACTGCATGGCCGTGGCGGCCGAGAGCGGCAGTACGGTAATGCCCAGGCCGGAAGCCACCATATGGCGAATGGTTTCGAGGGAACTGCCTTCGGTGACCAGAGCCGGTGAACCATTATTGGCCCGATGCGTCACGGCCTCCACCAGTGGTGGACAGGATTCCAGAACCTGGTCCCGGAAACAGTGGCCCGGCCCGAGCAGAAGCAATTGCTCCTTGGCCAGTTCGTCCGCAGTCAACTGTTCCTTACTGGCCAGCGGATGCCCGGCCGGCAGCAGAACAACAAACGGTTCATCGTAAAGCGGCAGGGTAACCACTTCCGGCTCCTCGAACGGCAGAGCAATAATAATGGCGTCCAGCTCAGACTGCCGGAGTTTCTGCCTCAGGTTCGCGGTGTAGTTCTCTTCAATGTAGAGTGGCATCTCCGGGGCGGCACGCCTGAGTTCCGGCAGCAGGTGCGGGAACAGGTAGGGGCCAATGGTGTAGATGGCGCCCACTTTCAGAGGTGAGTTGAGCTGGTTCTTGCCATCCTGGGCCATGTCCTTGATCAGGCCGACCTGGTCGAGGACACGCTGGGCCTGTTCGATAATGCGCAGCCCGGTTTCGGTGACACGGATGCTGCTTTTGCTTCGCTCAAAAAGCGGTATACCGAGCTCGTCTTCCAACTTTTTAACAGCAACGCTGAGCGTTGGCTGACTGACATGGCAACGCTCTGCAGCCCTGCCAAAATGCCTTTCGCGGGCCAGCGTAACGACGTATCGTAACTCGGTGAGAGTCATGGTGAGCTCCGGTCAGAAAGATGCGGGTCGAAGTTTCACGAATTTATGAGGTAAAGCATAAGGATTGAAATTGTCTATGGCAATCACTGAAGGTAGTAAGGCGCACCGAATTCTGGTGGCCGGTTGCGGCAAACTCGGGGGCACCATTGCCACCCTACTGACAGCCTCAGCCACGGTGTACGGCCTGCGCCGGAACCCGGACCGTGTTCCCGACGGCGTTGAAGGTATCGGCGCCGACCTGACCCGGCCGGAAACACTCACCGGTAAGTTACCGGAGGGACTCGACATCGTTATCTATTGCCTGACGCCCTCCAGCTACGATCAGCAGGGTTATCGGGATGCCTACGTGACGGGCCTGGCAAATTTATTGGAGGCCCTGGGTGGTCAATCCCTTAAACACCTGTTCTTTGTGAGCAGCAGCAGTGTCTACTCACAGGATGACGACAGCTGGGTGGATGAATCCAGCCCCACGAAACCGGCCCGGTTCAGCGGCGAGCAGGTCCTGGCTGGCGAGCAGACCGCGCTCGAAAGCGGCCACCCGGCGACCATCATCCGCTACAGTGGCATTTACGGGCCGTCACGGCGGCGTTTTCTTGAGGAGGTCCAGGAGGGACGCATGAATCCGACGAAGCCAGCACCGTTCAGCAACCGGATTCATGAAGAGGATGCAGCAGACGCGGCAGCCCACCTGGTGAAACTGGCACTTTCGGGAGCGACACTGGAAACCTGCTACCTGGCCAGCGATTGCGAGCCGGTGAGGCTTGATGAGGTAGTAGACTGGGTCCGGCAGCAAACACCCTGTGCCGAGCCACAGCCGGATGCCCGTAAAGGCGGACGGGCCGGCAGTAAACGCTGCAACAACAAGAGACTGCTGAGCACCGGCTTCCAGTTCCGCTATCCGGATTTCCGGGCCGGCTACCGCGCCATGATAGACCAGGGCTGAGCCTACGGCATTAAAAAAGGCGGCCCAAGGCCGCCTCTTCTGAATCCTGGTGTCATCAGGTCTTAGCTGAGCACCATAACCGCTTCCATTTCAATGGGCACACCCTTGGGCAGCGCCGCGACGCCTACCGCCGCTCGGGCCGGATACGGTTCCTGGAAATAAGTGGCCATGATCTCATTGACCGTGGCGAAATTGGCCAGGTCAGTCATGTAGATGTTCAGCTTCACAATATCCTTCAGCTCACCACCGGCGGCTTCGCAGACAGCCTTGAGGTTATCGAATACTTGCCGGGTCTTGGCAGCGAAATCGCCGGCGACGACTTCCATGGTTTCCGGTACCAGCGGAATCTGGCCAGACAGGTATACAGTATCTCCCGCCTTTACCGCCTGGGAATAGGTACCGATCGCCTGGGGTGCATTCTCGGTCTGAATTACGGATTTGTTGGTCATGACCCTTGGTTTCCTCTCTTCCAAAACGCCAATCGTCGCTTTTGCGGAGCGCGCCTGTCAACCGGGCTTTGGTAGGGTTCAGTGCCGCACGCGGCTGATGTGGGTAATCGCACGAATGTTGCGGATTCGCCGCATCACCCGGGCCAGGTGACGGCGACCATTCACATGCACCACCAAACTGACCACGCCAAAGCGGGCATTCTGCTCTTCCACGTTGATGCGCTCGATGTTGCCGTCAGCCATGGCAACGGCGTTGGCCATCTCGGCGATCACACCTCGCTGGCGCTCCAGCTCTACTCGCAGCTCCACGGAAAACTCATCGGTAATGTCCTTGGCCCACTTCAGATGGGTCAGGCGGGCCCGGCCCTCATCATCCTCCGGCAAGCGAGAGCAGGTATCGGAATGAATCACCATGCCTTTGCCGGAATCCATCACCCCGACAACCGGGTCCCCCGGAATCGGCTTGCAACAGCTGGCGAACCGGACCAGAAGGCCTTCGGTGCCACGAATGGTCACGGGGCTGTGATTGCCGCCCTCAATATCGCGAGGCACTTCACTGGCTTCAGCATCCTCGGAGCCGCTGGCAAGCTGACGGGCAACCAGATAGGCCATGCGGTTGCCGAGGCCAATGTCACTGATCAGATCATCAAAACTGTTGACCTGATTATGATTGACCACCGCCTGCTTCTGGGCGTCGCTGATCTCAGACAGTTTGGCACCAAAGCCCTTGAGGGACTTTTTCAGCAGTGTGCGGCCAAGCTCCAGCGATTCCGCTCGCTTCTGGCTCTTGAGCACATGGCGGATACTGCTGCGCGCCTTGCCGGTTACCACAAAGCTGAGCCACGCGGGATTGGGCCGGGCACCGGGCGCGGTAATGATCTCGACGGTCTGACCACTCTGCAAGGGCTGACTCAATGAACCCAGATTGCGGTTGATGCGACAGGCGACGGTAGCGTTGCCAATATCCGTATGGATGGCATAGGCAAAGTCCACCGGCGTTGCCCCGCTGGGCAACTCCATGATGCGGCCCTTGGGAGTGAACACGTATATCTCATCCGGGAACAGGTCGACTTTAACGTGCTCGATAAACTCCATGGAGTCATCGGCCCGTTCCCGCATCTCCATCAACCCTTTCACCCAGCGGTCCACCCGTGCCTGATTCACGCTGGTGACGCTGCTGGGCTCATTCTTGTACATCCAGTGGGCCGCGATACCGTTGTTGGCGATATGCTCCATCTCCTCGGTACGGATCTGGATCTCGATATTCACATGCATACCGAACAAGGTGGTGTGAATCGACTGGTAGCCATTGGCCTTGGGCATGGCAATGTAGTCCTTGAAGCGGCCAGGCAGGGGCTTGTAGAGGCTGTGCACGGCGCCCAGGATGCGGTAGCAGTCGTCTTCGGTGTCGGTGATGATCCGGAAGGCATACACATCCATGATTTCATGGAAGGACTTCTGCTTGAACTTCATCTTGTTGTAGATGCTGTTCAGGTGTTTCTCCCGGCCCAGGATCCGGCCCGGCAGGCCGCGCTCTTCCAGCTTCTCCTGCAGTTTGCCGCGAATGTCCTCGATGATCTCCCGGTGGCTACCACGGAGCTTGTCCACCGCCTTGGAGATGTACTTGGAGCGCATCGGATACAGGGAGGAAAAGCCCAGATCCTCAAGCTCGGTGCAGATCGAGTGCATACCCAGGCGATTCGCGATGGGGGCGTAGATATCGAGGGTTTCGGTGGCAATGCGCTGGCGTTTTTCATAGGGCATGGGGCCGAGGGTGCGCATGTTGTGCAGGCGGTCCGCCAGCTTCACAAGAATCACTCGGATGTCGCGTGCCATGGCCAGGGTCATTTTCTGGAAGTTTTCGGCTTGGGCTTCCGCCCGGGAACGAAATTCTATCTGGGTCAGTTTGCTGACCCCGTCCACCAGCTCCGCCACATCCTCGCCAAACTGTTCCGCCAGCGCATCCTTGGGAATACCCGTGTCTTCGATCACATCATGGAGCATGGCTGCCATCAGGCTCTGATGGTCCAGCCGGAGATCGGCAAGGATATGGGCAACGGCCAGGGGGTGGGTGATGTAACGGTCGCCGCTCTTGCGCATCTGGCCCTCATGGGCCTGCTCGGCATAATAATAGGCCCGTCGCACCTGGTTGATGCGATTGGTATCAAGGTAGGAGCTGAGCTCTCGAGCCAGTCCTTCAACCGTAGCCTCTGCCGACACCGCGCCTCCACGACTTCATGAAATTCAGGGACAAAAAAACCCGAATGCACGCATCCGGGTCCTTCCAGAGTCCTTCCAGCAACGCTCTATAGTTACACTATAAAACCGCGGGGACAGATTTCAATGCTTCTCACTTGCGGATAGGTACTTATATACCGAACATCCGCAGATCGCTTACTCGTCGTCTTCTTCCTTGAGCAGATCACGAGTAATCTTGCCTTCGGCAATTTCGCGCAGGGCAATTACCGTGGGCTTATCATTCTCTTCAGCTACCATCGGCTCGGCACCCTTGGTAGCGAGCTGACGGGCACGCTTGGTAGCCAGCATTACCAGCTGGAAGCGGTTATCAACGTTTTCCAGACAATCTTCAACGGTAACTCGTGCCATAACTTCCCCGACTAATAAAATGACTGTTTCAGCAGACCGCACAGTTTACTGTGGCCGGTTCAATTTGTATACAGGAAAACCCCGTATCAGCCCGGGCCGGACAATCCCGCGAGTAATAACCGGTGCCTTGATTGCTGCACTTCCATACGCAAGCGCTGGGCGCGCACAATGGCAAGCAGATCCCCGAGGGCAGCACTGAAGTCATCATTAACCACCAGGAAATCGAACTCCACAGCGTGACGGCACTCCTCCTCGGCCTCTGCCAGGCGGCGCTCTACCACCTCCGGCGCATCGGTGCCTCGCCCTATCAAACGCTCTCGCAACACTTCGGGCGAAGGAGGCACGATGAAAATACTGACACACTCGGGAACCAGTCGGCGCACCTGCGCGGCACCCTGCCAGTCGATCTCGAGGATCACATCCTGGCCCGTTGCCAGAGTTTCCCGCACCCAGACCTGGGAGGTGCCATAATAGTTGCCGAAGACATCGGCGTGCTCCAGGAAATCGCCCCGGGCGATCATCGCCTCGAACTCGGGCCGACCGACAAAATGGTAGTTTACCCCGTCCTGCTCACCCTCTCGCATGGCGCGGGTGGTATGGGAAACGGACACACCGAGCTTCTCGTCATTGCGGAGCATTTCTGCCACCAGGCTGGTCTTGCCGGCACCGGATGGCGCGGAGATAACGTACAGAGTACCCTGCTCAACTGCCTGACTCATATTCCGAGAACTCCAAACCTGGACGCGACGGCCGCGTATTCCGGCCGGTAAAGCACGGAATTATACGGACTTTGGCAAAACACCGCACCCCACGAGGGCGGCAGCTGATACCATTTGCCTATTCTTTCGTTCACTGACTGCAAGATTCCATGCGAACCACCATTGATATCACCCTAAAGCAAGCCAGCAAAGCCATAGACGCCCTGAGCGAGGCATCGCCAGGGCTCTCCCGCCAGAAAATCAAGGATGCCATGGTAAAGGGCGCCTGCTGGTGGACTCACAAGGGCAAGCGCCTTCGACTGCGCCGTGCCACCAAGGAACTCAAACCGGGCATCCGGCTGCAGCTTTACTACGATGAGAAGGTATTGACGAAAAAACCGGAGGATCCGGTTCTGCTGGAGGATCTTGAGCGCTACACGGTCTGGTTCAAACCCCACGGCCTGCTGGCACAGGGCTCACAGTGGGGGGACCATTGCAGCCTGCTCCGCCTGGCGGAGGTCCAGCTCCAGCGGCCTTGCCATCTGGTCCACCGGCTCGACGCCGATGCCGCCGGACTGATGCTGATCGCCCACGACCCGAAAGCGGCCGGAGCCCTTTCCCAGCGCTTCTCGGGCCGAACGATGACCAAACACTACAAGGCTCGAGTGACCGGCTTGATGGACGCGCAGGAGCAGGTCGTTGATGCGCCTGTTGAGGAAAAAACGGCGGTCAGCCACGTCTCGACACTGGAAAAAAATGAGGCCGAGCAGACCTCACTGATCCAGGTCAGCATCGAAACCGGCCGGAAACACCAGATCCGCCGCCACCTGGCTGGCCTGGGGCACCCGATCATCGGTGATCGCCTGTATGGCCGAGCCGCAGGATCACCCTTACAGCTTTTAGCCTTTCATCTCGAATTCGACTGCCCCCTGAACAAACGCAAAATGGTGTTCAAGCTTCCAGCAGAACTGGACACCCTGAAACAGAACTGACCAACACGACAGAAGCCTGGATTATTCCAGGTTCTGCACCTGCTCCCGCATCTGCTCGATCAGAACCTTCAGATCAACCGCAATGCGGGTGACCCGAGCATCAATACTTTTGCTACTCAAGGTATTGGCTTCCCGGTTCAACTCCTGCATCAGGAAGTCGAGCCGCCGGCCAATGGCATCGTCACTTTTGAGAGTGTCGGTCACCTCGCCAATATGGGCGTCCAGTCGATCCAATTCTTCGGCAACATCGCTCTTCTGGGCCAGCATGACCATCTCCTGGGCCACCCGCTCGGCATCCAGCTCCACTTTCGCTTTTTCGAATCGCTCCCGAAGCGTTTTCTCCTGGGCCTCAAGCAATTCCGGCATACGTTTACGCACGTCGGCGACGAGATTGCCCATTGTGTTGAGGCGCTCCTCAAACAGTGGCCGCAAACGCTCACCTTCTCGCTCACGTACCGATGCGAGTTCGGCCACAGTCTGCTCGAACAGACCGACCGCGGCGTCTCTGGCAGGGCTGTAGTCCTGTTCGGGCACTGACAACACTCCCGGCCAGCGGAGAATATCCAATGCATTTATGTGGGCCGGATTATCCAGCATCCGGTTAATATGATTGGCTGCCTCGTTCACCGCCTGGGCCATATCCTCGCTGATTTCGAAGCTCTGAGATCCCTTCTCTGCCGACTGCAGGCGCATGGAAACATCCACCTTGCCGCGTTTCAGCTGCTTTCTCAGCTCTTCCCGAAACCGGTTCTCCAGCTCCCGGAACGCATCCGGCAGCCGGAACGAAGGCTCCAGGTACCGGTGATTCACAGTCCGGATTTCACAGGTCAGCGTACCCCAGTCTCCCTGGACGTCCTTGCGGGCAAATGCGGTCATACTTCGGATCATGTCGGCTCCGCTCATGGTTGATGATCAGCAATCGAGTTTAACAGGCTCTTAACAGCTACGGCGAACCGGACAAAAGCCCAACCCCATCGTGTTACACTGACCGACCTTTTCGATAAACGTTCGACCGGGACACGTGCCCGGACATTCAATACTGACTTCAGGAAACACTATGCGTCCAAGCGGCAGAACGCCCGAGCAACCCAGAGATGTTCGAATCACCCGCAACTACACCCGTCACGCCGAAGGCTCCGTGCTGGTGGAATTCGGAGACACCAAAGTCATCTGTACCGCCTCCGTCGAAAACAAGGTTCCCCCGTTTCTCAGGGGTGAAGGCAAGGGCTGGATCACCGCCGAGTACGGCATGCTGCCCCGCTCCACCGGCAGCCGCATGGGCCGGGAAGCTGCCCGCGGCAAACAGGGCGGCCGCACCGTCGAAATCCAGCGCCTGATTGGCCGCTCCCTGCGCGCCGCTGTTGATCTGACCGCCCTCGGCGAACACTCCATCACGATCGATTGCGACGTCATCCAGGCCGATGGCGGTACCCGAACCGCTGCGATTACCGGCGGCTGCGTGGCACTGGTGGATGCGCTGAATCATCTGGTTGCCGACAAGCGCCTGAAGAAATCCCCGCTCAAGCAGATGGTCGCCGCGCTGTCGGTAGGTGTTTATAAGGGCACGCCGGTGGTGGACCTGGACTACCCGGAGGATTCCGAAGCCGAAACCGACATGAACGTGATCATGACCGATCAGGGTGGCTTCATTGAGATTCAGGGAACAGCAGAAGGCGCACCGTTTGACCAGTCAGAACTGGACAGCATGCTGACTCTGGCCAAACAGGGTATTGAGCAGTTGTTTGAGATTCAGAAGGCGGCACTGGAAGGCTGAATTTTAGTCTGGCGCCCGCGTGCCCGGAGGGGGAGGCCTTTCCGGTGCACAGTGTCGGATTACGGCTTACGCCTAATCCGACCTACGGCTTGTTCAGCACACCCCAAAGTCCGGGGCGCCTGTGTGGCGATGCTTCCCCAGACTGTTGAGGGCCAGGGACGGCCCGAAACAAGCGCACATGGATGTGCTCGTAGCGTGTCTGGGGAAGCATCGCCACACAGGCGTCTTCCCCAAGACTTAAAAGCCGATTTCGATGTCGTAATCCATGATCACAGGGGCGTGATCGGAGAAACGTGTTGAATCGTCAATCCAGCCATCTTCGATGGTCTTCCGGATTCCCGGTGTCAGCAGCTGGTAATCCACCCGGATGCCGGCATTCTTGCGGGAGCCTTCAGCTTGCTCAGGCCACCAGGTGAACTGGTTGCTCTGCTTGTTAATTTCGCGGAAACCGTCGATACAGCCCATTTCATCGAACAGGCGATCCAGCCAGGCACGCTCGTGCGGCAGGAAACCTGAGAAATCCAGCTTGTGGTACAGAGGGCTGGCGTCGGTTACGTGATGGGCCGTCTGGAGGTTCGCGCAGAAAATGAATTGCCGGCGTTTGCGCAGCGTCTTCTGCATATGCAGGCCGAAGGACTCCATGAACTCGTCCTTGTGGTCCAGCACTGTCAGATCGTCGTCGCCAACCAGCTCTTCTTCACGACCAAGGGCGCAGGGGGCCAGAACGCAGGCCACGGAAACCTTGTCAAAATCGGCCTGAATGAAACGGCCTTCCCGGTCCGCCTGCTCATTGGCAAACCCGTACATGATGGCCTTCGGGAAATGACGGGTGTAGATGCCAACGCCGCCATCCTCGTTTTTCTCGCCATCAATAAAGTAGGCTTCGTAACCCTCCGGAATCAGGTTGTAGTCCTCAATCTCGTAGGCCCGCATGCGATGATCCTGGACACAGACCACGTCAGCGTCCTGCTCCGCCAGCCAGTCGAAAAAGCCTTTCTCAACGGCCTGGGCGAGGCCATTGACGCTGATTGATACTACCCGCATACGTGTTCCCTGATTCGGTTTGTGTGTATGATACCGTTTTTACGCGCTAATTAAAGATCAACACCCGCCAGAAGCCTTGTCATGCACGACTATCAGCAAAAATTTATCGAATTTGCCATCCGCCGAAATGTACTACGCTTTGGTGAGTTCACGCTCAAGTCGGGCCGAACCAGCCCCTACTTCTTTAACGCTGGCCTGTTTAATACCGGGGACGACCTGCTTCAGTTAAGCAAGGCCTATGCCGCCGCGATCGCGCGCAGCGGGCTGGATTATGACATTATTTTCGGGCCTGCCTATAAGGGCATTCCGTTGGCTACTGTCACAGCAATGGCGTTGGCTACAGACGGTAACAGCAAACCCTTTGCGTTTAATCGTAAGGAAAAGAAAGATCATGGTGAGGGCGGCAACATTGTTGGCGCACCGTTGCAGGGCAAAGTACTCATTGTGGATGATGTAATCACCGCCGGTACCGCGATCCGGGAATCCATCGATATCATCCGGGCCGCCGGGGCCGAACCGGCAGGCGTGCTTATTGCGCTGGATCGTCAGGAAAAAGGCAACGGCGAACTATCCGCTATCCAGGAAGTGGAGAAGGAATTCGGCATCCCTGTGGTGAGCATCATTCGTCTTGAGCAGGTGTTGGACTACCTCAAAGCCAACCCGGAGTTTGCCGGGCATGCCGAAAAGGTAGCCAGTTATCGGGATCGTTACGGAGTCTGATTGATGGTCAATCGTCTGACCGCACTTTCTGTCAAAGCTACGGCATTGGCGCTTGCCCTGGGCTTCTCTGCCCAGGTGGCAGCGAATATGTACCGTTACACGGATGAGAACGGCCAGATCGTAATCAGCAGTACCATTCCCCAGGAAGCCACCAAACGTGGCTATGACATCCTGAGCAACAATGGCCGCGTGATAGAGACTATCCCTCCGGCGCCAACCGAAGAAGAGATTGCCGCCCGGGAAGCGGAAAAACAGCGGCAGAAGGAACTCGCTGAACAGCGCGAGAAAGACCGCGCTCTGCTGAAGCGCTTCAGCCACCCGGATCAGGCCGTGAAAGCCATGCACCGGAAAATCCGGGAGCTTGAGGGCCTGATACAGCTCAAGCGAGGCAACATCTCGGTTATATCCAGCCAACTGGATAACGAACAGAGCCGTGCCGCTAACATGGAGCGGGCCGGTCGAGAGATTCCCGAGGCCACGCTGGAAAAAATCCGGCGACTGGAATCCCAGATCCGGGACATTGAGCGGGAAATCACCTCACAGACCCAGGAAATCGAAGAACTGCGCAAGGCCTTCGAGGCCGACATAGAGCGCCTGGAAGAGGTCACCGGCGAGGCGCGGACCGTACCGCTTGATCACACCGAAACAGAAAACTGATCTTTCGCTGGAGCGTCCCTGCATACTAAAAAGGCCGCCGGTTTTACCCGGCGGCCTTTTCGTTTCACTCACCTATCGGTGAGACGCTATCCGCGATTCAGGCGGAAGCAGTGCTCTTCTTGGCAGTAGAAGTGGTCTTGCGCGCAGTGGTCTTGCGTGCAGCCGGCTTCTTCGGCTCAACAGATTTCTTCGCATCCTGCGCAGCGTCAGAAACGTCTTCCGCGGCTTCTGCTACTGCATCAGCGCCTTCTGCTGCTTCTTTTTCCAGCTTGGCGACCAGATCACCAGCGAAGCTGCCAAAACGGCTGTTCAGGTTGCGCAGCTGCTCGAACAGGCTATCGCTGTAGCCGTTGTAACGCTTGCGCAGGGTCTTCACGCTGTACTCACGTGCTTCGGACTCGAGCTTCTCGGCGTAATCGAACGGCTTGGAAGCCAGCTTCTTCTGCTGTTCTTCAGCGGCGTTGATACCCTTGTCCACGATTTCCTGAAGCTGTTCTTGATAAGACTTGAGTTTACCCATAATGAATCTCCTTGGTTTCCTGAAAGTTCCAAGACCCTGCCGAAACCAGTGCAACGAGGGCCTTTCTTTAATCTCAGGATTCAAGTTACGCCCTAAAATTAGAATGTTCATACTAAAAGCAGGAAGTAGAGCGATAAGGGGTTTTACGGATTATTCACTTGATCCTGAAAATCCGACTGGCATAATGCCGGGCTGTTAAAGAAGCCTGTCTCCCCGCTTTATTCTGGCTCCATACGCTTTAACCAAAAGAGGCCGCATCCAGGCACGTATGCGAGTAACCATGATCACTTCCGGACCCAGACACCCACGCATCTCCTGGTTTATTCTTCCGTTGATTGCAGCGTCACTGCTCCTTGCTGGCTGCCAGGAGGATTCCAGAGCCACCAAAACAAGCTCCGATCGGGCCAGCGAACTCGCGAACTCCCGGCTTGATATGGCCACAGACAGCCTGCTGAATACTCTCGGGCAAGCCCGCGAGTCCGGTTACGCCGCCAAGACTCCCAGAGAATTGAGCTGGACAGTACCACTGACCCGTGAAGACGGCTCGTCACTGCCGCCTGGAGAGATTGCAGAATTCAGGATTTACTATCGCCTGAGACACCAGGAAGACTACAGGGTTATCCGTATTGAGAGCCCTTCGACCACAAGACTTTCCCTGGCAGAGATGGCGCCCGGCGCTTATGAGTTCGCGATTACCACTGTGGATACCGAAGGGCTGGAGAGCCGGCGCTCGACGCCGGTCACCGTCGATCTGATCTGATTGCGGCTTACCAGCGGAAAATCACCCAACTGGGCACCAACATGTCGGAGTCGGTTTCCCGGATCCAGCCGCCACCATCTGCCGGCACCAGGTAATACTCCGGCCCGACCTCCGGCACGACCTTGATTTCCATGAGCTGCCCATTGACCCGGTATTCATAGAACACTTCCTTTTCACCGGGGCGGATCACAATCTCCGGCCCCTCGCTCGCGGGCTGGTAATCAGAGATCACCACAGGCTCCTCGGGCGTTGCCACCGGCGTCTCATCCAGGGCGCCGTCTTCCTGGGCCAACGCAGCCAGGGGCAAACAGGCGAGCAACAAAGCCGGACAGGCGATTCGTTTCATTTTCGTGATACCCTTTCGTCCATCGATTTCAGTACAGAGTTGCATAAGCCAACCCACGCTTCAATCAGATTCCGGACCTGTTTTGACATGACCAGCAAAAACACACCACCCGTGGTTCTTGTGGACGGATCGTCCTATCTTTTCCGTGCATATCATGCACTTCCGCCCCTGACCACCAGCAAGGACCACCCCACTGGAGCGATCAAAGGTGTGATCAGTATGATCCGGCGCCTGGAACAGGATTTTCCCGGATCCAAAATGGTGGTGGTCTTCGATGCCAAGGGCAAAACGTTCCGGCATGACCTCTATGAAGAGTACAAGGCCAACCGGCCGCCAATGCCGGAAGATCTGGCCTGCCAGATCGAGCCCATTCATGAAATCGTCAAGGCCATGGGCCTGCCGCTACTGACAGTGACGGGCGTCGAAGCCGACGATGTGATTGGCACCCTGGCCAACGAAGCCACCAGCAAGGGCATCGATGTGGTCGTTTCCACCGGGGACAAGGACATGGCGCAGCTGGTCAGCGACCACGTTACCCTGATCAACACCATGACCGAGACCCGGATGGATCGGGACGGCGTGGTGGAAAAATTCGGCGTCACCCCAGAGCAGATCGTGGATTATCTGGCCCTGGTGGGCGACAAGGTGGACAACATCCCCGGCGTGAACAAATGCGGCCCGAAAACCGCGGTAAAGTGGCTGCAGAGCTATGAAAACCTGGACAATGTCATTGAGCATGCCGATGAAATCAAAGGCAAAATCGGGGAATACCTGCGCGAGGCCACCGAAACCCTGCCTCTGAGTCGCGAACTGGCCACCATCCGCACCGACGTCGAACTGGATTTTGGCCTGGAAGACCTGAAGCTTCGGGAGCAGGATGACCAGCAGCTGCTTGAACTGTTCAAGGAATATGAGTTCCGCACCTGGATTGCCGAACTGGAAGAGGGTGAAACCTCCTCCGGCAAGGCTCAGTCCAGCGATGAAAAACCCAGCCCCGAAACCGGCAAGAAAGACTACAGAGTCATCACCGACCAGAAAGAACTGGATCAATGGGTGGAACGCCTGAAATCGGCCGAGCTGTTTGCCTTCGATACCGAAACCACCAGCCTCCGGTACATCGATGCAGAGATCGTCGGTGTGTCCTTCGCCATCGAACCCGGCGAGGCCGCCTATGTCCCGCTGGGACACGACTACATGGGCGCCCCCGAGCAGCTGGATCGTGACCAGGTCCTGAATCAGCTCAAGCCGCTGCTGGAGGACCCCGGCCTGGCAAAGGTCGGCCAGAACCTGAAATACGACAAGAATGTACTGGCCAATCACGGCATTACCCTGGAGGGCATTGCCGAGGACACCATGCTGGAATCCTACGTTCTGAACTCTGTCGCTACCCGGCACGATATGGACAGCCTCGCCATGTATTACCTGGGCGAGAAGACCATCAGCTTTGAGTCCATTGCGGGTAAAGGTGCGAAACAGCTCACTTTCAACCAGATTGACCTTGAAAAAGCTGGGCCCTACGCCGCCGAGGATGCGGACATTACCCTGCGCCTGCACCAGACCCTGAGACCAAAACTGAAGGAAACCGGGAAGCTGGCCTCTGTCTACGAAGACATTGATTTGCCTCTGGTGCCGGTACTGTCGCGCATGGAGCAACGCGGCACCCTGATCAGCGCCAGCACCCTGCGACAGCACAGCCAGGAACTGGCAGAGCGCATGGCAGAACTGGAAAAAGAAGCCCACGAAGTAGCCGGCGAGACCTTCAACCTGGGCTCCACCAAGCAGCTGCAGGCGATCTTCTACGACAAGATGGGCCTGCCGGTGGTGAAGAAAACCCCCAAGGGCGCGCCATCAACGGCGGAACCGGTACTGCAGGAACTCGCCCATGAACACGAGCTGCCGCGCCTGATCCTTGAGCACCGCAGCCTGAGCAAGCTGAAGTCTACATACACCGACACCCTGCCAGAGCTGATTCACCATCGCACCGGCCGGGTACACACTTCCTATCATCAGGCTGTCACCGCCACCGGTCGACTGTCGTCCTCCGAGCCCAACCTCCAGAATATCCCCGTTCGCAGCGAGCAGGGCCGCCGTATACGGCAGGCGTTTATCGCACCCGAAGGTTACAAGCTGGTGGCTGCCGACTACTCCCAGATCGAGCTGCGGATCATGGCCCACCTCTCCGGGGACAAGGGACTGCTGAAAGCGTTTGAAAAGGGCGAAGACATCCACAAGGCCACCGCCTCGGAAGTCTTCGGCGTCAGCCTGGAGGAGGTCTCTTCAGACCAGCGCCGCAGCGCCAAGGCCATCAACTTCGGCCTGATCTATGGCATGTCTGCCTTTGGCCTGTCCCGGCAACTGGATGTTGAGCGCAAGCTCGCCCAGCAATACATCGACCGTTATTTCGAACGTTACCCCGGCGTTCTGAAGTACATGGACAACATCCGCAAACAGGCCCACGACGATGGTTTCGTCGAAACCCTGTTCGGCCGTCGCCTGTACCTGCCGGAAATCAACGCCCGCAACAAACAACTGCAGCAGGCTGCCGAGCGCACCGCGATCAACGCCCCCATGCAGGGTACTGCCGCCGACATCATCAAACGGGCCATGGTGGATGTGGAGAACTGGCTGCTGAAAGAACACGCCGATGAAGCCCGCATGACCATGCAGGTTCACGATGAACTGATCCTGGAAGTTAAGGAGTCGGCCCTCGACAAGATACGGTCAGGGCTGGAAAAGCGAATGTCGGCAGCAGCGGACCTGGATGTTCCCCTGCTTGTGGAAGCCGGCGCCGGGGACAACTGGGACGAGGCGCACTGATTCGACCCAGAAAAGGGCATGGAAGCCCGAAAACGCACCGTAATTGTCCGCAACATCTGCCGCCGAGCCTGCCTTCACGCCCCGTAGTCCAACGGCAGGCCCCGGGCACTCCCTCTCTGCGAGATACCAGCGTCACGGCACGATATTCGCTACGTAATCGGAGTCGGCGCCCTGCTCCACCATGCACTCCGGGCAGCGCCATGTTGTGACATCCATCTCCGAGGCTCATACCATGACTTCTCTGGCATCTGAACGTAGCTGGCTGCTGGACCCCAGCGTGCTGAAGCTGGTTCACCAGTGCCGCCGCCTGATTCACACTGAATTCGGCGTCAAACTGCACCTAACGGAAGAGCATCTCGAACAGCAACTGGCCGATTACGCGCGAAAAACCCGCTCCAGCCAGTTGACCCGCACCTGGGAAACCCTGAAGGACCAGGTTCCACAGCTGAATATCGAACCCGAGGAAGAAGACGACGGTTTCAAGCGTAACTATCGAGGCCAGGTGATTGCGGATGCTCCAACGGCATCAGCAGAGGACCACGAGGCGGGAGAGATAGACCCGCCACGGAAGAAGAAGGTCATCTACCGTGGCCAGGTGGTTGGCTGACCAGCCTTACGCCTGGCCAACCAGATTGGCTAGAGATTAGAAGGACTTGCTAACCTCGATGGACGCACTCCAGGCGCTGAGCTCGTATTTGCCCTTGAAGTAGCTTGGGTCTTCGACGCCCGGGGCCAGATTGGCTACTTCGTCCGGGTTGCTGTGCTGGTAGTTGTGCTCTGTGAACGCTGGATCATCCGTAAACAGCAGTGTTCCTACTGCCGCGTCAAGCGTCCACCCACTCTGCGCATCCTTCCACTGGGCACCTAATGTCAGCCAATGCCGGTCGCTGGACGGGATACGTGCGGTAAGATACTCGTCGACAGGCGACTCGTCCCAAGCATAGCCTGCTTTCAGAGCCCATTCCGGCGTTGCCTGCCAAATCCCGCCAAGATTGAATTGCCAGGTATTTTGCCACTTTTCAGTCACATGACTAAGAATGGCACCCTCCTGTGGAGCCGCCGTAATCTGACCATTCGCTTCTCTACTGACAATGTCCAACTCCTCGAAACGACTCCATTTAGCGTAAGTCGCACCTGCAAGAAGCGTTACTTGATCAGAAAGATTATGCCGAATGCCAAAGGTTGCACTCTCTGGAATAGCCAGTGGCACTCTGACTTTTTCCGACAGCGTAGTGGTCTGCCCGGGCACTCCGGGAACCGGGAAATTGGAAATCGTCGCATTGCCTTTCAAATCAAGTTCGGTTCCAGTCTGGGCACTCAACCCAATTTGGGTTTTATCAGAGAGCTCGTACAGGAAACCAACTCTGAACGTCGCTCCGATATCATCACCCTCAATGTCGGCGTAAGGATCCTGATAACCACTTACTGCCTGCCGTGCTGCCTGGTCTGCCTGTGCGGGACTTGCACCCTGACCAATGGCTGCAGCAAATGCATTTGGATAAACCTGGGCTGCCAAGTCCTGATACCGGGTAAGGCGACCCTCTGCATAAATCAGGTTGATACCCGCACCCATGGAAAGGCCATTCCCATTAGTTACTGAGATCGAGGGAGTGAAGGCAATGGCTGTCAATTCGGTTTCGTCAGCAAAAAAACGCCCAACGAAGTCATCGTTGTAGTCCGCAGCCAGGCCATAGGGTGCATGGATTCCAAACCCCACGTCTATGGATTCATTGACTTCGTGAGTCATGTAAAAATTCGGCAAAACAGCTGGACCCGCAATATCGCCGCCCAGCGAGCCATCGGCCATAACCGCATTTTGACCCGGCAGATTGCGACGCGCTTCAGCTTCCTTGGCCTCGGCATCAATATCCAGAACCGCAGCACCAAACGAAATATTTGTGCCCGACAACTGGCTCATGCCGGCGGGGTTAAAAAGAACCGTGGTCGCGTTTTCGGGGTTGGCGGCGGCACCGGCGTTAGCGGTGCCCATCGCACTGGCGCTCTGCTCATTGAGGGAGAAGCCGCCTGCCAGGCTAGAGGCAGGTGCGGCGAGCGCCGCGAGGGTGGTAAGACGTACAGCTCGTGCAAGCGTTGAGGAACGGTGGTGCATGGTATCTCCTTATTGAATCGCGCGGAGTATACGCACCACCCCTTACTGGCCTCAAATGCCATCCCTAACGGTTCGGGGCCCTAACTTTCTACGACCAACGTCTTATGCTGATCCGGTACTCAGTCATCCTGAATGGAAAGCTTGTCGACGGAAGACGAGAGCTTGTCGGCTCCCTGGGCGTCAGCACCCAGCTTGATCATCAGGCGCAGATCGTTGGCGGAATCTGCGTGAGCCAGGGCATCCTCGTAGGTAATCGAACCCTCCGCATACAGGTGATAAAGCGCCTGGTCAAAGGTCTGCATACCGGATTCGTTGGATTTGGACATCAGCTCTTTCAGCCGATGCACCTCGCCCTTCCGGATCAGGTCCGATACCAGCGGGGTATTGATTAGCACCTCGATAACCGCCTTACGGCCCTTGCCATCTGGCGTTGGCACCAGCTGCTGAGCCACGATCGCCTTGAGGTTCAGGGACAGGTCCATCCAGATCTGGTTGTGCTGTTCCGGCGGGAAGAACTGGATGATCCGGTCCAACGCCTGGTTGGCGTTGTTGGCGTGCAGGGTCGCCAGACACAGGTGACCGGTCTCGGCGAATTGCACGGAATATTCCATGGTCTGCCGGGTACGAACCTCACCGATCAGAATAACGTCTGGTGCCTGGCGCAGGGTGTTCTTCAGCGCTACTTCGAAGCTCTCGGTATCGATGCCCACCTCGCGCTGGGTGACGATACAACCCTGATGCTGGTGCACGAATTCGATCGGGTCTTCGATGGAAATGATGTGGCCACGGCTGTTGCGGTTACGATGC
Organism: Marinobacter sp. EhC06; assembly: GCF_001650915.1. GTDB lineage: Bacteria > Pseudomonadota > Gammaproteobacteria > Pseudomonadales > Oleiphilaceae > Marinobacter. The sequence goes on along the minus strand of NZ_LXYO01000036.1, from coordinate 121,699 downwards.
CCGAGCATGGCCGCCAGGGACGTAGACTTACCGGTACCGGTAGCGCCCACGAACATGATCAGGCCACGCTTGGTCATGGCCAGTTCCTTGATCACCTCCGGCAACGACAGATCGTCGATTTGCGGGATCTTTACCTCGATCCGGCGCAGCACCATGCCACACAGGTTACGCTGGAAGAATGCGGACACCCGGAACCGGCCAATGCCCCGGGCACTGATCGCAAAGTTACACTCGTGGGTCTCCTCAAACTCGGCGCGCTGCTTGTCATTCATCGAGCCGTAAACAAACTCCCTGGTCTGCTCCGGCGTCAACGCGTTCTTGGTAACCGGGAGCACTTTCCCGTTCACCTTCATGCTCGGTGGCACACCCGCTGTAATAAACAGGTCTGAACCGCCTTTTTCCACCATCAGCCGTAACAGTTTTTCGAATTCCATTTTTTGTACCCAGCCTTCATCGTTTGGTGCCTGGGCGGGGCGGGTACAGCTTCCCGGGACACGCTGTGAATACGTCCATGTACGCTTGACTGCAGCATCCATGCTGCAGACAGTCCCGGGAAGCTGTACCCGCCCCACCCGTCAAACCATATTCGGGGAGTCTGACTGATTCCCCTTTGCTCCCGGCACCGATAATTCAGCTTCAGGAGCAAACTAGATTAAAAGTTGTCAGGCATCTTGGCCTTGGCCCGCGCTGCTTCGCGGGAAATAAGCCCTTTCTGCAACAGCCGCTCAAGGCACTGATCCAGCGTTTGCATGCCCAGGGAGCCACCGGTCTGGATTGATGAGTACATCTGAGCAATCTTGTCTTCCCGAATCAGGTTCCGGATGGCCGAGGTGCCGATCATGATTTCGTGTGCCGCAATCCGGCCACCGCCCATTTTCTTCATCAGGGTCTGGGAAATAACCGCCTGCAGGGATTCCGACAGCATCGACCGCACCATGGACTTTTCTTCTGCCGGGAAAACGTCAACAACCCGGTCAATGGTCTTGGCAGCGGAGGTGGTGTGCAGGGTGCCGAACACAAGGTGGCCCGTTTCGGCTGCCGTCAGCGCCAGGCGGATGGTTTCCAGATCCCGGAGCTCACCAACCAGGATGATGTCGGGGTCTTCCCGGAGGGCCGAACGCAGCGCTTCGTTGAAGCCCAGGGTATCGCGATGAACTTCCCGCTGGTTCACCAGGCATTTTTTGGAGTCGTGTACGAATTCGATGGGGTCTTCAATGGTAAGAACGTGTTCATAGCGGGTGTCGTTGATGTAATCGATCATCGCCGCCAGCGTGGTGGACTTACCGGAGCCGGTCGGGCCGGTCACCAGTACCAGTCCTCGGGGCACTGAAGACACATCCTTGAACACCTGGCCCATACCCAGGTCTTCCATGGTCAGAACCTTGGAGGGGATTGTCCGGAACACCGCACCGGCGCCACGGTTCTGGTTAAAGGCATTGACACGGAAACGGGCGACACCCGGAACTTCAAAAGAGAAGTCGGTTTCCAGGAATTCTTCGTAGTCCTTGCGCTGCTTGTCGTTCATGATGTCGTAGATCAGCCCGTGGACTTCTTTGTGCTCCATGGGCGGCAAGTTGATGCGGCGCACATCACCATCAACACGAATCATCGGGGGCAGACCGGCAGAGAGGTGCAAGTCAGACGCACCCTGTTTCGCCGAAAAGGCAAGCAGTTCAGTAATATCCATAGGAATCCTCGGAAGGCTTTTTCTTTTATCCCGGTAGCTTCCGCCCGGCGGGGTCCCGGCGCGGTTCACTTGGCATTTCAGTGACCTGCGGGTAACGTGTCACCGTACGAGTGACAGACCGAGCGTGGCAATTTCACACTATGAGCAGCATAGCAGACAACATCGGGAGCGTAACCCGACGCATACAAAAAGCAACATTGCAGGCCGGGCGGGAGCCGGGAGCTGTGCATCTGCTCGCCGTGAGTAAAACCCGTCCACCCGAAGATCTGCGGGAAGCCTTCGCGGCCGGGCAGCGCGCCTTCGGTGAGAACTACCTTCAGGAAGCGCTGGAAAAGATCGAGGCGCTGTCTGGTCTTGACGGACTGGAATGGCATTTCATCGGGCCGATCCAGTCGAACAAGACGCGACAGATGGCCTCCGCCTTTTCCTGGGTGCACAGCGTCGACCGCCTCAAGATTGCCCGTCGCCTGAGCGAACAGCGTGATCCTGCGCTGCCGCCATTGAATATCTGTCTTCAGGTCAATATTAATGAGGAAGAGAGCAAATCCGGCTGCACTCTGGATGAATTGCCAGATCTGGTGGCAGAAATCGGCGAATTGCCGAACCTCAGCTTGCGAGGCCTGATGGCCATTCCGGATCCGGATCAGCCCGAAGCAGGATTGAGAGCCAGTTTCCGGAAACTTGCCAATACTCTGAAACAGCTGCGGTCAGACCATCCCGACGCCGGCCCACTCGACACACTGTCGATAGGCATGTCCGGCGATCTGGAAGTCGCGATTGCGGAAGGCGCCACCTGGGTACGGGTCGGCACCGCCCTATTCGGCAAACGCCCAGTAAAGAGCTGAACCGGCCGGTTCCTGCTATGATCAGGGCCGGACGTTTAAACGATCAACCGGGGAGTTAACCTTGAGCACATCACCAACCATTTCTTTTATTGGCGCCGGCAACATGGCCAGCGCCATCATTGGCGGTATGCTGGATAACGGCTATCAGGCCGGCAATATCTGGGTCAGCGCGCCGGATGACGCGCACCTGCAAACGATCCGCAAGCGTTTCGGCGTGAGCGTAACCACAGACAACCGCTACTGCGCCGAGCAGGCCGACATGGTGGTTCTTGCGGTGAAACCCCAGGTGATGGCGGATGTCTGTCGCGACATCGCACCGGTGGTTCAGAACACCCGTCCTCTCATGGTATCCATCGCCGCCGGTCTGACAGCCGACACCCTCGATGGCTGGCTTGGCGGCGGCCTGCCCATGGTTCGGGTGATGCCCAACACGCCGTCTCTGGTCGGCAAGGGGGCTGCAGGCCTTTTCGCCAACAAAGAGGTGAAAGACAAACAAAAGAAAATGGTGGAATCGGTGTTCGAAAGCATCGGTTCAGCGCTTTGGGTTGAGGACGAAAACCTTCTGCACGGTGTGACAGCGCTCTCCGGCAGTGGCCCGGCCTATTTCTTCCTGATGCTCGAAGCGCTGGAAGAGGCCGCTACCGAAGCCGGCATTGCCGCTGGAACCGCAAGAGAACTGGCTATCCAGACTATGGCAGGAGCCGCCGAAATGGCCGCCCGAAGCGAGCACGACCCCGGCCAGCTCAAGCGTAACGTGATGTCTCCCGGCGGAACTACCGAACAGGCCATCAATACCTTTGAGGAAGGTGGCATGCGCGATCTGGTGTCCAAAGCCTACAAGGCAGCATTCAAGCGCTCGGAAGAAATGGCCAAAGAACTGGCAGGCAAACAGTAACCGATAACGGAGACACGGCTTCATGCTGGCAGACATTCTGATTACCATCCTGCTGATCGCATCCACCTTCTACATGACCATTGTACTGCTCCGGTTCCTGCTTCAACTGGCCCGGGCAGATTTCTACAACCCGATCTCCCAGTTCGTGGTCAAGGCCACCAATCCGCCGCTGCGTCCATTGCGTCGCTTCATCCCCGGCTGGGGCGGCGTGGATGGCGCTTCGCTGGTGCTTGCGGTGATCATCCAGGGTATTACCTTCTTCCTGATACTGGTTGCCCTGAACGGTGGCATCCCCGCCGTGAATCCGATCACCTTACTGGTCTGGGCCGTTCTGAACGTGCTGGACCTGATCGTAAAAATCTACTTCTGGTCAGTTATTGCGGTGGTGGTCGTCAGCTGGATCGCCCCCGGCAGCGGCCACCCAGCGATTCAGTTGGTCGCCCAGATCACTGAGCCGGTGATGCGCCCAGTGCGCAATATCATGCCCTCCATGGGCGGCCTGGATCTGTCACCCATCATTGTGTTCCTGATTCTGAACGTTATCTCGGTGGTGATTGAGCACATGAAAATGGCCGCCGGCCTTGGCTCCATCGGGCTGGGTATGTAAACCCCGTCTCAAATATACACTTTGTAACACTTAGCCACGAAATCCATAATTCCCGGGCTGCAAACTCAGACCACTGATTTTGCAGCCTTTTTTTATTGTAACCCCTCGGTTTCGCCCGATCTCTTCACCGTAGCTCTGCCGCAAACATAGATAGAACAGGATAGTATTAACGGTAATTAATCCGTCACCCGTGAGCACCCCGTTTTGACCGGGATACCCGGAAGTCGCGCAGAAGGAAAATCCGATGAACCAACAGGGAACTCTGTCGCAGCAGGTAGAGGCTTATCACAACTGGAAAAAAGAGCTGATCCGACAGATCGGCCGATACCGGCTGTGGCTGCAGGATAACAATCTGTTTTCCGACGATGTCAGCACCCGCATTCGCCATGGACTGGAGCTGCTGATTGAGGATGAGCTGACCATTGCGTTTGTCGGCGAATACTCCCGCGGTAAAACCGAGCTGATCAACGCCCTGTTCTTCTCCGAGTATGGCCAGCGCATGCTGCCTTCGCAGGCAGGGCGCACCACCATGTGCCCCACGGAGCTGTTCTTCGATCGCAGCGCCAACCAGAACTACCTGCTCCTGTTGCCCATTGAAACCCGAAACGGCGATCTGTCCCTGCAGCAATTGCGCAAACAGCCGGAACGATGGGTGAAGCATGAACTGGATGAGCGCGACCCGGAAATCATGCGGGAGGTGCTGGCCGAGGTCGCACGGGTGAAGAGCGTACCGCCGGAGGAGGCACGAAAGCTCGGCTTCGACGAGGATATGCTGGAGCATGACCGCAATAATCCCGGCAACGTTCTGGTGCCAGCCTGGCGTAATGCCCAGATCAGCATTCGTCACCCTCTTTTCGAGCGTGGTTTGCGCATCCTCGACACTCCGGGCCTGAATGCCCTGGGTTCAGAACCGGAACTGACCATCAGCATGCTGCCCCGCGCCCATGCCGTAATTTTTGTGCTCAGCGCCGACACCGGTGTGACCGCCAGCGACATGACCATCTGGAAGGAACACATCGACACCCAGCACGCAGATCATCGGGCTGGCCGCTTTGCCGTGCTGAACAAGATCGATGTGCTCTGGGACGACCTGCAGGGGGAACGCCACACCAACGAAGCCATTGAGCGGGTGCGTGGCTATACTGCCGATCACCTTGGCATGCGCCAGCATGATGTGATCCCGGTTTCCGCCAAACAGGGACTGGTTGCAAGGGTCAGGAAAGATAGTGACCTGTTTGACCGCTCCAATATCGGCCAGCTCGAGCAGCTGATTATTCAGCGCATTCTGATGCACAAGGAGCAGCTGATCACCCAGAGCCTGATCAACGACCTTCTGGGCATGCTCCAGAACAGCCAGGCGGCGATGCAATATCGCCTGGAATCCCTGGAAGAGGAACTCCAGGCCTGCGCCGGCGTCACCATGGACAAGGCAGCCCTTGGCCGCCTGGCAGAACGCGCTCAGAAAGACTACGACTTCTACTACAAAAAGCTGATTACTCTGCGTTCGAGCCGGCGCCTGATGGACTCCCAGGGCGAATTACTGAAAAAACTGGTGAGTGAAGACCGCTTCGAAGCCCACGCTGAACGTGTCCGTAACAGTATGTCGAAAAGCTGGACGACCGCCGGTATGAACCGCGCCATGGACCAGTTCTTCGAACTGCTTGAAAGCGACCTGACCAACCTGCTGAGCGAAGGGCACCTGGCCGAGAAAATGGTAGGCGCTATTTACCGTCGCTATAACGAGGACAACCGGGCCCGTCATCTCGAGCCCATCCCGCTCCGGGCCGGTCGCCATGTGATCGCCATCCGTGAGTTGCGCAAAAAAGCCCGACGCTTCCGTATCAGCCCGAAAAACCTGCTGACAGAGCAGTCGGTTCTGGTTCGCCGTTTTTTCAACGTCATGGTGGGCGAAGCACGCACCCTGCACGCCCGTGTGCGCCACGACGTTGAACGCTGGCCATCCGAGGCCCTGCTGCCGATCATGCAATATTCCATGGAGCAGAAGCAGCTGCTGGAACACCAGATCCGTCGCCTTCGCGACATGGTCCGCAATGACAAGGACAGCCGGACCGAGCGCCTGCGCCTTACCAACACCATTTCCGATCTACGCAAACAGCTGGAACTGGCCGACGCCATGCAGCGCCAGATCCGCAAGCCGGCCCCCACCCTGATCCAACAAAAAGTGGTAAACATCTCCGGCGCTGTGTAAGCGCCGCGAGAGCGACCATTCAGGCGGTTGCAGCCATCACGCCCCGGCTTTAAACTGCTGGGCTGGTGATGGCTTTGTCATTGCTTTTCCAGACACTTACGGATCGAACCAGGAACCATTCGCGCCGATGCCTGATACCCTGCCTGCGGATTCTGTCGGGATTGTCTCCCCGCAGACCTATCATTTCGACGCTCCCATCGATCTGGCCTGCGGCCAGACCCTGGAAAACTATGACCTGGTGGTGGAAACCTACGGCACCCTGAATGCCGAGGCCAGTAACGCGGTTCTTATCTGCCACGCCCTGAGCGGGCACCACCACGCCGCCGGCTACCATTCCGCCGAAGACCGCAAGCCTGGCTGGTGGGACAGCTGCATTGGCCCCGGCAAACCCATCGATACCGATCGTTTTTTTGTTGTCAGCCTTAACAATCTGGGCGGCTGTCATGGCAGCACCGGCCCCAACAGCCTCAACCCCGAAACCGGAAAACCCTTCGGCCCGGAGTTCCCGGTAATCACTGTGGGAGACTGGGTGAAGAGCCAGGCGCTGCTGGCAGACCGGCTCGGCATCCAATGCTGGGCGGCCGTTGTTGGCGGATCCCTCGGCGGCATGCAGGCCCTGCAGTGGAGCCTGGACTATCCTGACCGCCTGAAGCATGCCGTGGTGATTGCCTCCACCCCCCGGCTCACTGCCCAGAATATTGCCTTCAATGAGGTAGCACGGCAGGCCATCACCTCCGACCGGGAGTTTCACGACGGTCGCTATTACGACTTCGATACCGTTCCACGGCGTGGCCTTATGCTGGCACGGATGGTCGGCCACATCACGTATCTATCCGATGCATCCATGGGCGAAAAATTCGGCCGCGAACTTCGCGATCAGGCCTACAAGTTTGGTTATGACGCGGAATTCCAGGTTGAGAGCTACCTTCGCTATCAGGGCGAGCGATTTTCAGAGTCTTTCGACGCCAATACCTATCTGCTGATGACCCGAGCGCTGGACTACTTCGATCCGGCCTATGAGTTTGGCGGGGACCTTTCCAAGGCACTGGCGGCCGCCAGTTGCGAATACCTGGTGTTGTCGTTCAGCACCGACTGGCGTTTCACACCCGCCCGCTCGGAAGAAATGGTCAACGCCATGATTGCCGCCCGCCGAAAGGTCAGCTATGCCGAGGTGGATGCTCCCTGGGGGCACGACGCGTTCCTGATTCCGACCCCGAGATACACCGACATTTTCAACGCCTACATGGACCGAGTGGCCCGGGAGGTCGGCGCATGAGACCGGATCTCGAAATCATCCAGCAGTGGGTTCAGCCCGGTCATCATGTCCTGGACCTGGGCTGCGGCGACGGCACCCTGCTCGACTTCCTCCAGAGGGAGCGGGGCGCCAGCGGCTTCGGTCTGGAAATCAACCCGGACCATATCACCACCTGCATGGGCCGCGGGGTGGCGGTTATCGAGCAGAACCTGGATACCCAGGGGTTGGGTAACTTTGATGACGGCAGCTTCGATATCGTTCTGATGACCCAGGCGCTTCAAGCGGTCCGGCGCCCCGACAAGGTGCTGGACGAAATGCTCCGGGTTGGCAGCGAAGGCATCGTAACTTTCCCGAACTTTGCCCACTGGCGACTGCGCTGGGGACTGACTTTGAGCGGGCGTATGCCCGAATCCGAGGCGCTGCCGTATAAATGGTATAACACACCTAACATAAGGCTGTGCACCTTCAAGGATTTTGAGGCTCTGTGCCGGCAGAAAGGCATCAGGATCAAAAGCCGTCGGGTGGTAGACGGCCAGCATCAGAACAGCTGGTTGGCGCGCCTGTGGCCGAATTTGTTGGGTGAAATTGCCATTTACCGAATCACACGGGAGACCTAGCAATGATCGCAAAAACCTTTTCCGCATTCCGCAACCTGCTGGTAATTGCTCTCATCGGCCTGTGTAGCCTTCAAGCACAGGCTGGCTCCAAAGATTTCGGCGAGTACAAAGTGCTCTGGAGCGTGCTGCCCAGTACCTTCCTGGCCCCGGAAGTCGCCAAGGCGAACAATCTTCAACGCAGCAAGGGCATCGGTATCGTCAATATTTCCATCATGAAGGAAAACGAAGACGGCTCCATGTCCCCGGTCAGCGGCCAGGTAGAGGGCAAGGTTTCCAACGATGTCCAACAGGTACGCTTTCTGGCGTTTCGCCGTATTCAGGAAGGTGACTCCGTGTATTTTATTGCCGAGTATCAATATTCTTCCGGCGAGCTGATGACCTTCAATATCACCGCCCGCCCTACCGGACACCGGCAAGACCTGGCGGTGCGGTTTGCTCACACACTGTTCAGCGATTAAGCCTATATGACCAACCGACTTGTCATCGCCAGCAATAATAAAGGGAAAATCGCCGAGCTGACCGAGCTGCTGTCACCTCTGGGCATGACGCCGGTTGCCCAGGGTGACCTGGGCGTCGGTGAAGCCGAGGAGCCGGCGGTGACCTTTGTCGAAAATGCGATCCTCAAGGCCCGCCATGCCGCCTGGGAAACCGGGCTCCCGGCCCTGGCAGACGACAGCGGTCTGGCGGTGTATGCACTCGAAGGCCGCCCCGGCGTCCGTTCCGCCCGCTTTGCCGGCGAGGCGGCGACCGACCAGGACAACGTGAACGCCCTGCTGGACGCCATGGCCGGCGTTCCAGATGGGCACCGGGGCGCCCAGTTTCACTGCGTGCTGGTATACCTCCGTCACCCAGACGACCCAACCCCCATTATCTGCCATGGCCGCTGGCCGGGCTCGATCCTCAGATCACCCCAGGGCGATGGCGGTTTTGGTTATGACCCGGTATTCCTTGTTCCTGAGCATGGCTGCAGCGCGGCCAAACTGTCCCGCTCCGAGAAAAGCAGCATCAGCCACCGCGGACGAGCCCTGAAAATTCTGATGGAACAGCTGAAGGCCGAGGCCTGACCCCGTTGAACGACGCTGAGACCGCGAAAGATCCACAGCCAGCGGCGGTTCGGCCGCCACTGAGTCTCTATATTCACGTGCCATGGTGCGTGCGGAAGTGCCCCTACTGTGATTTCAACTCCCACGCCTTCACCGGGGTTATCCCCGAGTCCGCCTACCTGGAGGCCCTGCTCGAAGACCTCGACCAGGATCTGGCCTTTGCCACCGGCCGGCCGATAGAAACCTTGTTCATTGGCGGCGGCACTCCCTCCCTGATGAGCGGAGAATTCTATGATCGGCTGTTCCGGGAATTACAGGCAAGACTCAACTTTGAGGCAGATGCCGAGATCACTCTGGAAGCCAACCCGGGAACGCTTGAAACCGGCCGCTTCGAAGCCTTCCGGAAGGCGGGCATCAACCGCCTGTCCATCGGCGTGCAGAGCTTTAACGCCGATCACCTGAAAGCCCTGGGCCGAATTCATGACGCCGATGCCGCTCACCGCGCGATACGCACCGCTCGCCGAGCCGGCTTCGACAATTTCAACGTCGACCTGATGCACGGCCTACCGGGCCAGACTCCAGAGCAGGCCCTTGAGGACATCCAGACCGCCCTGGACTACGAGCCGCCTCACCTGTCCTGGTATCAGTTGACCCTCGAGCCCAATACTGAATTTTACAGTCGGCCTCCAGACCTGCCGGACGACGATCATCTCTGGGACATCTATCGACGCGGCTCAGACTTGCTGCACAAACAGGGATACCAGGATTACGAAGTTTCGGCCTGGAGCCTCCGCGGAAAGGCCTCTCGCCATAATCTGAACTACTGGACTTTCGGGGACTATCTGGCCCTCGGGGCCGGCGCCCACGGCAAGATCAGTCTGGCCGACGGCAGCATCAGGCGCTACTGGAAAACCCGCCAACCCGAAGCCTACCTGCAAAGGATCGGGAGCCGTACCGCTGGCACAGACGCCATAGCCGCGGAAGATTTACCCCTGGAGTTCCTGATGAACGCCCTGAGGCTCAAAGAAGGAGTGGATGAAAGCCTTTTTTCTGAACGAACGGGTTTACCCCTGACAACAGTTGGGGTAAAACTTGAACAACTGCGAAATGAAAAGCTGATGGTGATCGATCGGCTCCAGGCCACTGACTTGGGCCAGAGATACCTGAACAGCCTGTTGGAGCGTTTTCTGTAATGGACCCTGCACACGGAGTGGCGGCCTTTCCGAAAAGCCTGAAAGCCAGCCTGGTGGTGGCTGCCGTGCTGCTGTTCGCCTTGCTTATGATCAACCAGCCACTGCAGACCGCCTCCGCGCCCCAGGGTATCGTCAGCTACCAGTTGGCCGGTACCGCAGACCAGGCCCATGCCATTTTTCGCAGCTGGGGAAGAGAAGGTGTTGCCTGGGCGAAGATTTCACTGTGGCTGGACTTCCTGTTCATCCCCGCATACATGCTTGCCCTGATCCACCTGACACGACACTTCACCCGCGATCGCCCCGGCATTCGCGAGCGGGTGGGAGCCCGCTGGGTGAGAGCCCTGTTTGCAACCGCCGGCCTGAGCGATGGTGCGGAGAACATTCTGTTGCTGAACAATTTCAACCCACCCACCGATGAGGTGAGTCTGTCCGCAACCCTGTGCGCGTTGATCAAGTTCACGGCGCTCACGCTCGGAATTGCAGGACTGGTAATTATCCGGGCGTCCCGGCGCCATCCGCTGGCGCACCACTGAAGCTCCTTTTGCCGGACATCAATTGGTCCGGTAGAACAACAGGTCCCAGACGCCGTGACCAAGGGTTTCGCCCCGCTTTTCAAACTTGGTAATCGGACGGTCTTCAGGGCGCGGTGAATAGCCACCGGACTCCTGAGTATTGGCAAAGCCTTCGGACTCGTTCATTACCTCGAGCATATGCTCGGCGTAATTCTCCCAGTCGGTCGCCAGGTGCAGGATGCCACCCACCCTCAGCTTGTGACGAACCCGCTGGACAAACTCGTGCTGAATCAGGCGGCGCTTGTGATGCTTTTTCTTGTGCCAGGGGTCCGGGAAAAACACAATCACCCGATCCAGACAGGCGTCCGGGAGGCAAAGATCAATGACATCGTTGGCGTCTATGCTGTAGATGCGGACGTTCTCCAGGCCCCGATCCTCTATCTCCTTGAGCAATGCACCAACACCGGGCTGATGGACCTCGACACCAATAAAATCCTGCTCTGGGGCCGCTTCGGCCATTTCAGCCAGGGACCGGCCCATACCAAAACCGATTTCCAGGTTAAGCATGTTGTCCCGACCAAAGACTTCGCGCGGATCAATCATTCCGTCCTCACGGGTCAGGCCATACTTCGGCCAGCTGCGCTCAAACGCCTTCTTCTGGCCCTCTGTCATCCGGCCCTGGCGTAGAACGAAGCTGCGCACGCCACGGCGGGTGGTTACCGGCGATTCGGCGGCGGCATCCTGGGAGTTTTGCGGTTCTTTATGGTCTGTCATCTGCAATCCTTAACCGCAGGCAGCGGGTCTGTTTAACGGGATTTGCCAACAGTTTACCAGAGTGTCCTCGCTCAGGCGGAGACCACCGAGTTACGACCCTGTTGTCGATCCAGCTGCCGATAGCCCAGTGCTTCAACCAGATGGCTCTGGCGCAGCGCTTCGCAGCCTTCCAGATCGGCAAGTGTTCGGGCGACTCGCAATATGCGGTGCAGTGCACGGGCCGAAAGTCCCAGCTTTTCCATGGCACCGGTGAGCAACTGCTCACCCTGGCGATCCAGCCGGCACGCAGCCTGCAGTTCACGCCCGGATAAGCCGGCATTCAGGCAACCCCGCTCTGATTGCCGGGCTCTGGCGATCAGGACACGTTCCCGGACGGTGGCGCTGGTTTCGCCATCCCCGCCCTGCCGCATCAAGATATCGCCACCCTGTACGGGCACTTCAACGTGCAGATCAAACCTGTCCAGAAGCGGGCCGGAAATTTTCGATCGGTAACGCGCAACCTGTTGCGGCGTGCACTGACACTCGATGGTGGGATGACCACTATAACCACAGGGGCAAGGGTTCATCGCGCCCACCACCTGAAATCGAGCCGGAAAATTCACCTGCCGCGCCGCGCGGCTGATCGAGATCTCCCCGGTTTCCATCGGCTCCCGCAACACCTCCAGAACCCGACGTTCGAACTCTGGCAATTCGTCCAGAAAGAGTACGCCCCGATGGGCCAGGGAGATTTCCCCGGGCCTCGGGCTGCTGCCGCCGCCCACCAGGGCAACAGCCGATGCGGTATGATGAGGCGATCGGAAGGGCGGTTCCCGCCAGCCCCCGGAACGAACAGGAAGCCCGGCAACAGAATGCACGCTGGCAACTTCCATGGCGGCAGCATCATCCAGCCCCGGAAGAATGCCGGGCAGCCGACTGGCGAGCATACTCTTGCCGGTTCCCGGTGGACCGAAGAACAGAAGATTGTGACTACCTGCCGCAGCCACCTCCAGTGCCCTGCGGGGAACCCGCTGGCCGCGAACATCCGACAAATCTGGCACCTCCCTCTTGTTGCCCGGCGGCTGTTCCAGCGAGGACCTGGGCACTGGCACCAGGCGGGCGCGGCCACTCAGGTGCTCACACACCGCCAGAAGGTGACCGGCGGCCAGAACGTCACCCTGGCTAGCCAGGGCCGCTTCCTCGGCATTCCTGTGAGGAACCAGCAAACTCCGCTGATCCTCACGGGCGGCCAGCACAGCCGGCAGTACACCCTTTAATGGACGCAATGCACCATCAAGGGACAATTCGCCAAGAAATTCGCAATCGGAAAGACTGTCCACCGGGATCTGGCCCGAGGCCGCCAGAATGCCCAGGGCAATGGGCAAATCGAAACGGCCGCCCTCTTTGGGCAGATCAGCAGGCGCGAGATTGATGGTGATTCTGCGAGCGGGAAATTCGAAGCCCGCGTTGAGAAGGGCGCTTCGAACACGCTCCTTGCTTTCTCTGACACCGGTTTCCGGCAGCCCTACGATCGAGAGCGCGGGCAGGCCGCCTGAGAGATGAACTTCAACGGTAACGGCAGGGGCCGACACGCCAATGGTGGCGCGGGAGTGAACGATAGCGAGCATGACAACCTTCCATGGTAATGACAGGAAATGCTTGCCCGGCATCCTGCCGGGCACGTCCGGGATTTACTGTTTCTGCAGGGAATTTTCCAGTTCGGCCACCCGCTTCTCGAGCGCGTCTACCTTTTCACGAGTCTTCAGCAAGACCGCCTGCTGGGCGTCGAACTCTTCCCGTGTTACCAGCTCCAGACGGGACAGGACGGCCATCACAGTAGCCCGAGCCTGGGTTTCAAAATCTTCCCGTGCAGCGCGGGCCATATCGGGAACGAACTGGCCGAATTGGCCCTGCAGCTGAGCAAAAATATCCTGTGGACCTTTCACACATCACCTCACAAATTACTGAAATATCCGGCTTCGACTAAAAGACAGGGCCGGTTGCCGGTTAGCGGGAGTGTATCACACCGCAGCCCCTGCCATACTGTAGGTGGTCGACCCTATAATAAGTGGCGAAGGGCCAGGGAGCCCGCTCCAAATTGGCTCACTGGCCGGCTGCCCGCTCTATTTTGGTGCACAAGTTTGCGCCATTCTGGTACGCGGATATCGTAGCTTACTGTTTTTAAACTATTTTTTTGCGTTGGCATACACGATGCTAAAGCTCTCGTACGCAATCCGCACAATTGGTGTGCGAGGTGGCAGCATCCCGAGCTCAACAACCGGCCGACGGGCCCTCACTGTTGAGACGGCTTTACCAAGGAGAAAGCAATGAAACTTGTGACAGCGATCATCAAGCCTTTCAAATTGGATGATGTCCGTGAGGCACTATCCGAGATTGGCGTACAAGGCGTAACCGTCACTGAAGTCAAAGGCTTCGGTCGGCAAAAAGGCCACACAGAACTCTATCGTGGCGCTGAATATGTGGTGGATTTCCTGCCCAAGGTGAAGGTGGAAGTTGCCATTGGCGACAATCTGCTGGACCAGGTTATTGAATCCATCACCAAGGCGGCCAACACCGGAAAGATCGGTGACGGCAAGATCTTCGTGACTGAACTGGCTCAAGCCATCCGGATCCGGACGGGCGAAACCGGCGAAGAAGCGGTCTGAACCAGCTCTGATTTTTCGAACAGCCAACGCAAAAAAATTTATAACCTGAAAAGCCTCGTGCGGAGGGCTTCATATGGAAAGCAATCTTAATCACATTTTTGAACTCCAGTATGCGCTGGATACCTTTTACTTCCTGATTTGCGGTGCCCTGGTCATGTGGATGGCCGCCGGCTTTGCCATGCTGGAAGCCGGCCTGGTGCGTGCCAAGAACACCACCGAAATCCTGACCAAGAACGTGGCCCTGTTTGCGGTCGCCTGCACCATGTACCTGATTGTCGGCTACGACATCATGTACGACGGTGGCATCTTCCTGAGCGGCATCACTACCGTTGCCGAAATGGACGACGCAGCGGTTGCCGGCGTTATTGCAGCCTCCACTGAAGCCGGCTTCGGCGACATGGGCGAATACAGCGGCGCTTCTGACTTTTTCTTCCAGGTTGTCTTCGTTGCAACCGCCATGTCCATCGTTTCCGGTGCCGTGGCCGAGCGCATGAAGCTCTGGGCTTTCCTGGCTTTCGCCGTTGTTATGTGTGGTTTCATCTACCCGATGCAGGGTTCCTGGACCTGGAACGGCGACGCGGTATTCGGCATGTATGAGCTGAGCTACAGTGACTACGCCGGTTCCGGTATCGTTCACATGGCCGGTGCAGCAGCTGCCCTCGCTGGCGTGATCCTCCTCGGTGCCCGTAAAGGCAAGTACGGCGCCAAAGGCGAGATCCGCGCCTTCCCGGGCGCCAACCTGCCCCTGGCAACGCTTGGTACCTTCATTCTGTGGATGGGCTGGTTCGGCTTCAACGGTGGCTCAACCCTGAAACTGGGTGGCATCGGTGTCGCGAACGAAGTGGCCAACGTGTTCCTGAACACCAACGCAGCTGCAGCCGGCGGCCTGATCGCTGCCCTGATCGTGGCGCGCCTGATGTTCGGCAAGGCTGACCTGACCATGGCCCTGAACGGTGCCCTGGCTGGCCTGGTTGCCATCACTGCCGAGCCGGCGGACCCTTCTCCCCTGCTGGCCGTCATCATTGGCGCCATCGGCGGCACCCTGGTGGTCTTCTCCATCGTAACCATGGACAAGCTGCGCATTGACGATCCGGTCGGTGCCATCTCTGTACACGGCGTGGTGGGTATCTGGGGTATCTTCGCGGTTCTCCTGTCCGACGCAGACGCCACCTTCATGGGTCAGCTGGTCGGCATGCTCACCATCTTCATCTGGGTGTTCGTAACGAGCCTCATCGTCTGGGGTATCCTGAAAGCCGTAATGGGCATCAGGGTTTCCGAAGAAGACGAGTACGAAGGTGTGGATCTGTCCGAGTGCGGCATGGAAGCCTATCCGGAGTTTGTCAGCGGCAAGCAGTAATCGCTGACACGAGGAACGAAAAAGGGGCGCCATCTGGCGCCCCTTTTTTTGTCTGCCTATTGTCACCTTAACCTTCTTCCGGACGGACCTCGTCTTCCAGGGCATCCACCATGAACTGGGGCATCGCCAGGGCACCGTGATGAACTCCGGAATTGTAGTACCGGGTCACGAACGGCCGGTTGTTGGCGTCTTCCTCGCGGAAGTATTTGATCGGGTTTTCCTTGCTGGCCATGGTGCAGCTCCACCAGCCCGTCGGATAGACCGGCTGCGGGAACGGCAGGGTCTGCACGTGCTCGAACCCCGCCTTGCGCATGTCCTCGTGAATACCCTTGATGATACTGTCGGTGTGCAGCAGCGGCGATTCACTCTGCTGGACAATAATGCCGCCCTCACGTAGGGCCAGCATGGCATCCCGGTAGAAATCCAGGGCAAACAGGCCTTCGGCCGGACCAACAGGATCGGTGCTATCGATAATAATGAGGTCGACACTGTTCGGTTCAATGTCCCGCATCCACTGAATGCCATCCCCAAAGAAGAAGTTGGCGCGCGGGTCACTATTCGCTTCGCAAAGCTCCGGGAAGTACTTTTCCGACATACGGGTGACACGCTCATCGATTTCCACCTGCCAGGCTTCCTCAACGCCCGGGTGTTTGAGCACCTCTTTAAGGGTGCCGCAGTCACCGCCGCCAACAATCACCACCTTTTTGGGGTCCCTGTGAGTAAACAGGGCCGGATGGGTCATCATCTCGTGGTACAGGAAGTTATCGCGGGTGGTCAGCATCACACAGCCATCCAGGACCATCAGGTTACCGAAGGTCTCGGTCTCATAGATTTCCAGTTTCTGGAACGGTGTCTGCTCCTCGTGGAGCTTCTTTTTCAGCTGCAGGGAGAACGCCGTCCCCTGGTCCTGGAATACCTCGGTAAACCAGCCGTCATTGAGTGCTGTCATGTCTTGCCTCCCGCTGTGGGCCATGGGCTAAATTGAAAGGGCGTATTGTAGGGGTGCCCCTTCGTGAGCTAAAGCGATAATCGCGGTGAACGGCCACGTTTTTTCCGCACCCGATGCTTTTAGCCCGGAGTGGGAATCCATACAATGGCGGCCAGTGTTTCCTGACAGGATAGCAAGCATGAGCGAAGCCAGCGCCACTCCGGCCCATAAGGTATACAACATTGCCCACTGGAGCGATGGCTACATCGGCGTCAATGACCAGGGCCAGGTACTGATCCGTCCGGATCGTGGCCACAGCCCGGCCCGAATCAACTTGCCGGAACTGACCCGAACGCTGACCGATTCCGGGGTTCAACTGCCGGTACTGGTGCGCTTCGTTGATATCCTGCACGACCGTGTCAACAAACTGTGCAGTGCCTTCAACAAGGTCGCAGAGGAACACGCCTACCAGGGTTGTTACACGGCGGTCTACCCGATCAAGGTGAACCAGCAGCGCCGTGTGGTCGAGGAACTGCTGGCCGCCGAGCCGGCTGCCTCAAAGGGGCAGATCGGCCTTGAAGCGGGCAGCAAGCCGGAACTGATGGCAGTGCTGGCGATGTCGCAGCAGCCGGGATCGGTGATCGTCTGCAACGGCTATAAAGACCGGGAGTACATCCGCCTGGCCCTGATCGGCCAGACCCTGGGCCACAGGGTGTTCATCGTGGTGGAGAAAAAGTCGGAACTGCCACTTATTCTGGAAGAGGCAAAAAGACTGGGGGTTTCGCCCCTGATCGGGGTTCGGGCCCGGCTGGCAACCATCGGCAAGGGTAACTGGCAGAACACCGGCGGTGAAAAATCCAAATTCGGTCTGTCCGCCAGCCAGGTGTTGGCTGTGGTGAACATGCTGCGCCAGGCGGGGGCCCTCGACACCCTGCAGCTGCTGCATTTCCACCTTGGCTCGCAGATCGCCAATATCCGTGACATCCAGACCGGTCTCCGGGAATGCGCACGTTTTTACAGCGAGCTGCGCCAGATGGGCGCGCCGATCGGAACGGTGGATATCGGCGGAGGCCTGGGCGTGGACTACGAGGGCACCCGCTCCCGCAGCAGCTGTTCCATGAACTACAGCGTTTACGAATATGCCTACAATGTCGTGCACGTACTCCAGGCGGAGTGCGATCGCCACGGCATTCCCCATCCTGATCTGATCAGCGAATCCGGCCGGGCCCTGACCGCGCACCACTCTGTGCTTGTAACCAACGTGATCGACCACGAAGCACCGGAAAACCTGACACCGCAACGACCAGACGAGACAGCCTCGGCCCCGTTGCATGATCTGTGGCGCGACCTGGAGAGCCTGCAGGACGACAACACGCCGCGCTCACTGGCGGAGATCTACCATGACGTGCTGCACGCCATGGCCGATGTTCACGCCCAGTTTGCCCACGGCGTACTCTCCCTGCAGGAACGGGCAGACGCTGAAACACTGTACACCCGCTGTTGCCGACTGCTCCGGGATCAGCTGGACAGCAGCAACCGGGCCCACCGGGAAATCATCGACGAGCTCAACGAGAAACTGGCAGAAAAGCTGTTCGTGAATTTCTCCCTGTTCCAGTCACTGCCGGATGTCTGGGGCATCGACCAGATCTTCCCGGTGATGCCGATAAATGGCCTGGACCGGCCGCTGAACCGACGCGCAGTCATCCAGGACATCACCTGCGATTCTGACGGGCGCATCGACCTTTACGTGGATGGCCAGGGCACCGAGACCACCCTGCCCCTGCCGGAGGAGAAACCGGGCGATCCGCTGTTGATGGGCTTTTTCATGACCGGCGCCTATCAGGAGATCCTGGGGGACATGCACAACCTGTTCGGCGACACCCATTCTGTGGACGTCCGCCTGACCACAGAAGGTGGCCACGAGATCAGCGACCCTATCACCGGCGATACGGTGGCCAAGGTGTTGCGCTATGTGAACTTTGAACCGGATGCCTTGATGGATGCTTACCGACGCAAGTTCGCCGTCTCTGCCCTGACACCGGAGACCCAGTCAGCGCTGCTGGCGGAGCTGGCCGCCGGTCTGGATGGCTACACCTACCTGGAAGAATAGCCAGACTCAGGGTTTCCGGCGCTCCCGGCGCCAGGCGCTGGGGGCAATGCCCTCCCACTTGCGGAAAGCCCGGCCAAAGTTGGAGGGGTCACTGTAGCCGAGGGCATCGGCAATCTCGTCGATGGTCAGCTCATTGCGCCGCAGAAGCTCCAACGCCCGGCGGTGACGCAGTGAATCCTGCAGCTGCTGGAACCGGACGCCCTCCGCTGCCAGTTGCCTGCGAAGTGTTCTTGCGGACATCTGCAGGCGTTCAGCCACTTCCTCAAGCGCCGGTAACCGCTGGCTCTTCCCGGTTTCAAGCAGGCGTATCACCCGGTCCGAGACCGACGTCGCTCCCTCGATAAATCGCATTTCCTCCTCGCACTGGGCTTCGGCTATCCGACGGGTCACCGGGTTCGACAGGGACATGGGCGAATCCAGAAAAGCCCCCTTGAAACGCAGCTGGTTCACACCGCTGCCGAACATGATCTGGCTGCCAAACAGCTGCCGATAGGCCGTTGCATCGTCAGGCTCCGGGAAATCCAGAAGGCAGCGGCCTCCGTCCAGGAGCCTTTGACCGAACAGCAAAAGATTCACATCCATCAACGATGCCATCACCACATCGACGTTGAACCGGTACAGGTCCTCGATACCGTGCGCCAGGTCCAGCTGGATCACTGCCTCACGGCCGTCCACGAAAAAAGACAGCTTCATGTAAACGAAACGGATCTGGAAATACTTGATCAACACCGTGAGCGCCTGCTCGAGGGTGTCGCAACTGATGGCGGCCTGGGCCAGGGAACCGTGGGTGGTAAATTTCAGTCGCTTGCCGTATTCGAGCCCTAGGGCCGGATCACCGCTTTGCACCAGACTTTCGCGGCACAGAGCGCTGAACTGATCAACCGTGATGAAATTCTCCGGGTGCCCCAACATGGAAGGCCGAATTCCGGAGGCTGACAGCAACCGGGATCGTTGCAGGCCACGATCCTCCGCCAACTGGCAGAGAATATCCGCATAGTGCGCCCGGATAACGGGCAGGTTTCCGGTAATGCCGGGTGCATTCATGGGGATGGTTGTCTTCCGGTATCGGTGTATTGCTCAGACTAGACCGCTCTGAAGGTTCCGGCAATCACCGGCGAGACGACCGGCAACCGTCGCTGATGCCAGATTTCTGCATTATTTTCCAATCGGGCTGATCCACCGGATAACGCATTCCGTAACCCTTCTAACTGACAAACCCGGGACGAGTGCATAGAATGATGACCAGAACAAGCTCAAATCATGCGACTGTCAAGGAGCGTCCGGTGACCACACTGGATCAGAAGCCAGCCAGTTCCGAGGGCCGGAAGGATCCCTGGAGCCAGATGCTGCAGAAAGTGGGTAAGAACCAGGACCGCGAAGCATACCACGCGCTGTTCGAGCATTTTGGCCCGCAAATCAAGTACTACGCCATGGCCAACGGCCTGGCAAGCCACGCGGAAGAGCTCGTGCAGGAAGTATTTGTGTCCATCTGGAGGCGGTCCTGTCTATACGACTGGCGCAAGGCTGCCGCTTCTACCTGGATTTTTACCATCGCCCGTAACCAGCGCATTGATATGCTCCGCAAAATGCAGCGTACCAGTGCCGAAATGCCGGTTGAGACGGAAGATCTCTGGCAGATTCCGGGTGAAAACGAGAACGAGCCGGTCACGTCTTTGCACCGCCTCATGTCCGAGCGGCGGATCAGGGAGTCCCTGAGCCACCTTCCGGAAGAACAGATCACGGTTATTGCCAAGGTTTACATGGAAAACAAGTCTCACCAGATGGTCGCAGACGAGTTGGACATCCCGCTTGGCACCGTTAAAAGCCGGGTTCGTCTGGCATTGAACAAACTGAAAGTGATTTTGCAGGACCAGAACGTATGACACGGCACCATCCCGACAGCCTGAGCCTGATGGAATACAGCGCAGGTAACCTGAGTGAGCCTCATGCCCTTTGCATCAAGCTGCATCTGGACAAGTGTTCCCACTGCCGCAGCCGTGTGGACACACTGGACAGTCTTGGCGCTGTGATGATGGAGCAGCAACCGAAGGTGACTGTTTCTGAAAGCATGTTCGACAGCATTCTTTCACGGATCGACAGCGAACCTGCTGGTGAGCCTGTTACTCCGACGATCCCACGGGTCAGTGCTCTGCAGAAGTTGCTGGGTGAAGATCTCAACAGCCTGCCGTGGAAGCGTCAGCTGGGCGATGTGAGTGTCTTGGACATTACCGACCGGTTTCCCGGCCAGAAAGAACAGGTCGTCCTCCAGAAATTGGCCGCGGGCGGAAAAGCGCCAGCCCACACTCACCGGGGTGAGGAAACAACCATCGTGCTGCAAGGCGCCTTTGCCGACCAGAAAGGTGTTTTCAATCAGTGGGATTTCGTAGTGCTGACTGACGAGGATGAGCACAAGCCGGTAGCGGTTGGCTGTGAAGACTGCATCACACTCTCTGTGCTCAGCGCGCCGGTTAAGCTGACAGGCACGTTTACGCGGATGCTCAATCCCTTTATTCGGTAATGAATTCAGTGGATTAGCGGGCACGCAAAAGGGGCGATACAGATCGCCCCTTTTTTCGTACCCGATTCTGGGACTTTTAGAACTACCAAGGCAGTTCCGAGCCATCCCAGCTCAGGAACCGTCCATTGTCATCCTCCTCCAGCCCATCGATCACGTCCAATAGGTTGGAGGCAGTTTCCTCCGGAGTATGTACCTTAAGCTTGGCGAGAGACTGGCTGAATGGTTCGCTCAACGCCGATTCGGTGGTGCCCGGATGCAGGGATACGCACGCAATTGGTTTGCAGCGGCGCGGCAACTCAATGGACAGGTTGCGAACCAGCATATTCAGTGCCGCCTTTGAACTGCGATAGGCATACCAACCGCCAAACCCGTTGTCGGTTATCGATCCGACTTTGGCGGAAATGGCCACCACCCGTTTGAATTCCCGATGCCGCAGCCGTGGCAATAATGCCTGGGTCAGCAATCCGAAACCGGTTGCATTGACTGCGAACGCACGCGCCATACTCTGCGAATCCAGATCTTCAAGCCGCTTCTCCGGAAACATATCCGGCCCATGGAGCAAGCCGGCAGCGTATATAAAGCCGTCGATGCCTTCCTCTCTGGCCAGCAACGATTCCAGCGCCTCTGCCACGGCCGCTGGCGACGCACTGTCCTCGGCATCCCATGGCAACACCGTACTTCGCCCATGGGCTCGCAAGACCTCGGGGGCCTTCTCCGGGTCACGACATAACCCGATCACACGGGTCTGCGCATCCCGGTCAATCAACCGGGTCGCCAAAGCGCCGCCAATTGCGCCGGAAACCCCGGCAATCACCACTCGTTTCATCAGAGACCTCCTTTGTACTGGAGGACATACGAAAATTCTATCGTCCGGACTGCCAAAACGGTGAACCAGCCCATTAAAACGGGCGTATGAAACCAGTGTTCCAATCACCTTCGGTGTTCTGCCGTTCCGGGCAGCACTCCAGTAAAAAAGCGCACCTAGGAGAGTATCCATGCAATACCAGGCTCCGGCGAATGACCTTCGCTTTCTGTTGTTTGATGTATTGGGCGCAGACCGGCTGCATGAGCTGGAAAAATACGCCGATGCCACCCCGGATCTGATTTCTGCGGTCATCGACGAGGCCGGCAAGCTGGCTGCGGAAGTCATCCAGCCCACCAACCAGGCGGGCGACCGGGAAGGCTGCAGCTACGATCCCGAAACCCGCTCGGTGAAAACACCAGACTGCTTCAAAGAGGCCTACAAGAAGTTTGTCGAAGGCGGCTGGACCGCACTGGACGCGCCGCTGGAATACGGCGGCCAGGGCCTGCCCCACACCCTGAAGTTCGTGGTGGACGAAATGGTCTGCTCCACCAACCTCTCCCTGGGCATGTATCCCGGGCTGACCCATGGCGCCATCAGTGCCCTGCACGCCCACGGCTCCGATGAACTGAAAAACATCTATCTGGAAAAACTGATCTCCGGCGAGTGGACCGGCACCATGTGCCTGACCGAACCCCAGTGCGGCACAGATCTTGGCCTGATTCGCACCCGCGCCAACCCGAACGATGACGGCAGCTATGCCATCGAAGGTACCAAGATCTGGATTACCGGCGGCGAGCACGACCTGGTGGACAACATCGTGCACCTGGTACTGGCCAAACTGCCGGGTGCGCCAGATACCACCAAGGGTATTTCGCTGTTCGTGGTTCCCAAATTCCTGCCGGATTCCGGCGAGCGCAATCCTGCCTTCTGTGGCGGCCTGGAGCACAAGATGGGAATCAAGGGCTCCGCCACTTGCGTCATGAACTTCGAGGGTGCCAAAGGCTGGCTTGTCGGCGAGCCAAACGACGGTATGCGGGCTATGTTCACCATGATGAACGAAGCCCGCCTGATGGTCGGCATGCAAGGCCTCGGCCTGGCGGAAATGGCTTACCAGGAAAGCCTCGGCTTTGCCCGAGAGCGCCTGCAGAGCCGTTCACTGAGCGGTCCGAAGAACCCGGATGGTCCCGCTGATCCGATCATCGTGCACCCGGATGTACGCCGGATGCTGATGCGCCAGAAGGTCCTTAACGAAGGCATGCGTGCCCTGGCCCTGTTTGCCGGACACCAGCTGGATCTGTCGGTTGCCCATCCGGACGAAACTGTCCGGGAATCCGCCGATGATCTGGTTCAACTGCTCACTCCCGTCGTGAAATCCTTCCTGACGGACGAGGGCTTCAACAACGCCAACACCGGGCTGCAGGTACTGGGTGGCTCCGGCTTCACCACCGACTGGCCGCTGGAGCAGCTGGTGCGGGACGGACGGATTGCCCGGATCTACGAGGGCACCAACGGCATTCAGGCCATGGACCTCGTGGGCCGCAAGCTGAGCCTGAAAGGCGGCCAGCTGGTACGTACCCTGTTCGGCACCATGAGCGGATACCTCAAGGACAATCCGGAGGCGCCGCACCGGGAGGAACTCAAGAACGCCATGAAGGCGCTGGAAACCGCCACCATGTGGCTGGCCTCCAATGCACCGAAAGATCCGGAGCAGGCGGGTGCTGCCGCGACGCCGTATCTGCGACTGATGGCGCTGACCGTGATCGGCTATCTCTGGTCCCGCATGGCCAATGTTGCCAACGAGCAGCTTGCCGCCGGCGAAGGCAACAAGCCCCTGCTGGAGAGCAAAGTGGTCTCTGCGCGCTTCTTCTTTGAAAAGCTCCTGCCGGAAGTCGACTGGCTGCTGGGCGACATTCAGAGCGGTAAGGATAGCCTGATGGCGTTCTCAGACGACCACTGGGCCGCGTGATCCGGACTCCGGCCGGAGCCTCGTGGTTGTGGCCGGAAATGACCGAACAATGACAGCTTGTGACCTTCAGGGTGATGGTCTGGAAATTGATAATGATCACGTTGATTAGTGTCTCTGAACTAGTCCTGCCCAGCTCCCCGTCGGACTGGGTACTTTTGAAAGCCACGCTCTGCGTGGCTTTTTTTATGGTCATTTTTTTGTCTGTGCGGTCACTGGGTTACAATTGCGTTCTTTGATTTTGTCCGGCTTTTGAACGGACCAACACGGGGACACCATGAACGTCGACGATTACGCTTTCCGCTTTGGCGGCATCGAACGACTCTACGGGCGCCGTGCCCTGGAAGCCTTTCGTCACGCCAATGTGGCCGTGGTCGGGCTTGGTGGCGTCGGATCCTGGGCCGCTGAGGCCCTGGCCAGAAGCGGTATTGGCAGCATTACCCTGATCGACATGGACGATGTCTGTGTATCCAATACCAACCGCCAGCTCCACGCCCTGGAAGGCCAGTACGGGCGCACAAAAACCGATGCCATGGCAGACCGGTTGCGGTCGATTAATCCGGAGGCAGACATTCGGGTGCATTTCGGCTTCCTGACCACCAAGAATGTCAGCGAGCTGATTACCGGGGAAATGACCGGGGTGATCGACGCCATCGACAGCGTCAAAGCCAAGGCCGCCCTGATCGCCCATTGCCAGCGCCGGAAAATTCCGTTGGTGTGTGCCGGCGGCGCCGGCGGACAGATCGACCCCACCCAGATTCAGGTGGCCGACCTCAGCAAAACCACCCAGGACCCGCTTCTGGCCAAGGTACGTAATCTGCTGCGCCGGGAATACGGCTTTTCCCGGAACCCCAAGCGTCGCTTTGGCATTGAGGCCGTATACTCCCTGGAGCAGCTGACGTATCCTGCCGGAGACGGCGAAGTCTGCCTGCAGAAACCGGCTACCGACGGCCCGGTTAGACTGGATTGCGCCTCTGGCTTTGGCGCCGCCAGCCCGGTGACCGCCAGCTTCGGTTTTTTTGCGGCCTCCCGACTTCTGAACCGGATTGCCCGGCGCGCCAACCAATAGATCAACGGACCTGAAACCATTATGCCTGTCAGCACTGTCCTGCTTCTTGCCAGCATTGGCGTTCTCTCACTGTTCTGTCAGTGGCTTGCCTGGCGGGTTCGCATGCCTGCGATCCTGTTCCTGCTGGCCGGCGGCATTGCTGCCGGGCCTGTCCTGGGCTTTCTGGCTCCGGAAGCGGTGTTTGGCGACCTGCTGTTCCCGGTTATCTCCCTGGCCGTCGCCATCATCCTGTTTGAAGGCAGCCTGACCCTGCGTTACGCGGAAATCCGCGGCCACGGCAAGATGGTCCGCAACCTGATTCCTGTCGGTTCCATTGTCACCTGCATCATTGGCACTCTGGCAGCGCGATGGCTTCTGGATGTCTCCTGGGCTGTCGCCCTGTTGTTCGGCGCCATTTCCATCGTCACCGGCCCGACAGTAATTGCACCGCTGCTGCGCTCCGTGCGACCGGACTCGAAGCTGGCCAACATCCTGCGCTGGGAAGGCATCATCATTGACCCTGTCGGAGCCTTGCTGGCGGTTCTGGTGTTCGAGGGGATTGTCTCCTGGGGGCAGGGCAACGTGTTTGGCCACTCGCTCTACATCTTCGGCAAGACCCTGGCGGTGGGTTTCGTGATCGGTGCCGTTGCCGGCTATCTCAATGGCATCGTATTGCGCAAGCACTGGATTCCCCAGTACCTGCATAATGCCGGCACACTGACCTTCATGCTTGGCGTGTACGCCATCTCCAACGAACTGGCCCATGAGTCAGGCCTGCTGACCGTGACCGTCATGGGTATCTGGATGGCAAACATGAAGCAGGTACCCATCGAGAGCATTCTGGAGTTCAAGGAATCCCTGAGCGTTCTGCTGATTTCCGCCCTGTTCATCATCCTGGCAGCACGGGTTGAGTTTGCTGCGATCGCCGAATTGGGCTGGGGCCTGGTGGCTGTGTTGGCCCTGTTGATGCTGGTAGCCCGGCCGCTGAGTATTTTCCTGTCCGCCATCGGTACAAGCCTGAACTGGCGGGAAAAACTCTTCCTGAGCTGGATTGCCCCCCGGGGCATCGTTGCTGCGGCAGTGTCAGCGCTGTTCGCCTTCCAGTTGCAAAAGCTTGGCTATGAAAGTGCCGGCGCCCTGGTGCCCCTGGTATTCATGCTGATTATCGCCACCGTTACCCTGCAAAGCCTGACCGCCCGGCCGGTCGCCCGCCTGCTGAAGGTCGCGGAACCGGCGGAATACGGCTTCCTGATCCTGGGCGCCAACCCGGTGGCCCGGATGATCGGTAAAGCCCTGAGGAAGTATGAGGTACCGGTGACCCTGGCCGATACCAACTGGGAAAACGTGCGACAGGCGCGCATGGAAAACCTGCAGGTCTACTTTGGCAACCCCGTATCAGAACATGCGTCCACCCATCTCGACCTGACAGGCATCGGCAAGCTGCTGGTCATATCTCCATACAAGCACATGAATTCCCTCGCCACGTACCACTTCCTGGACTGGTTTGGAAACAAGTGCGTGTTCAGCCTGGCAGAGGGTGACCAGGACCAGAAGGCCCGGCACCAGACGGCCGAAAAAATCCAGATGACCCGGGGCCTGTTCGACGGCGTCAGCTACGCCAAACTGGCCAGCCTGGTCAGCCAGGGCTATACGGTGAAGACCACTCAGTTGAGCGAGGAATTTGGTTACGAGGAGTTCCTGAACAAATACCAGAACCAGGCTCTGGTGCTGTTCACGTTCGACAGCAAAGAGCATGTCGCTCCGGTTTGCAGCATGAAAGACCTGAAACCGGAAGACGACTGGATCCTGATCAGCCTGGTGCCACCCCAGGCCAGAAAGGAACGTAAGGAGAAAGAGGGGGAAGAGCCTTCAGCCCGCGGGGAAGAGCCCTCGGCAGGTCAGGATACGGCAGCTGACGAAAACCCTTCATCGACAATCTAGAACCAGCTTGCCGCGCACATGCCCACCCTCAAGGAGTTCGTGGGCCTGCGCTACATCCGCCAGCGGAAAGGCCTTCTCAATGTGCACCTTGACGTCGCCGTCCTCAATCAGCTCGGCAATCTCATCCAGGTGAAAGACGTCGGGGCGGACGGTCATGCCGTGAGCGCGTAATCCCATTTCCTCGGCCGCGCTGATGATTTCATCGGCAGTAACGGTGGGGATGGTGACAAGGACACCCTGCTCGCCAAGGGTGTGCAGCGAGCGTTTGCCAGTATCGCCGCCGACCAGATCCAGCACCACGTCCAGGCCATAGCATTCTTCGCCGATATCGGTAGTGCGGTAGTCAATCACTTCGTGCACCCCGAGTTCCGCCAGAAAATCCCGGTTCCCGGCCGAAGCCGTGGCAATGACATGGGCACCGCGCTCCAGTGCAAATTGAACCGCGAAATGCCCGACACCACCGGCGCCGGCATGAATCAGGATTTTCTGCCCGGACTCCAGCTTCGCCATTTCAAACAGTGCCTGCCAGGCGGTCAGCGCCGCCAGGGGCAAAGCACCCGCAGACACCAGGTCCAGCTCTTCCGGCACAATGGCCAGCTCATCAGCCGCCGCCAGGGCATACTGGGCATAACCGCCCCCGCCGGCCGGAAATCCGACCATCCCCATAACCCGGTCGCCGGGCGCCAGGGTGGTAACGTTGGCACCAACTCCAACGACCTCGCCGGCCACATCGTAACCTGGCGTCCAGGGCAAGGAATTCTCGATCTGCCGGGCCGCGAACCCCAACCCCTTGCGGGTTTTCCAGTCGATGGGGTTAAGCCCTGCCCCGTGCACCCTGACCAGCACCTGATCATCGCCGGGAACCGGCACGTCAGCCTCGACCACCTGCAGCACATCACGCTCACCAAATCGATCGTAGATCACATGGTGCATCGTGGCTTCAGCATTCTGATCAGCAGTTTTTTCCATGGGGATCTCCGGACAACAGGTTAAACGGGATTGGCTTTGAACAAGACTAGCTGAAGTAAAGCACAAAAGAGCTCGGGGGACCTAGAGCCCCTTACCTCCGGCCACAACAGCAGAACCGAGAATCTCGGCAAATTCTTTCGGAGCACGGGCGGGCCGCTGGCTTTTCATATCAACACAGGCGTGAGTGGAGACCGCCCTGACCAGGGTTTTGCCATCAGAAGGACGCACCAGCTGGAACTGCCGGGCAGACCGGAAACGACCGTCGTAGTCGGTCAGCCAGGTTCCTAACACCAGCTGATCCCCCGTGTTCGCCGAGGCCAGGTAGTCAATTTCCGTGCGGGTAATGGCCATCGCCTTTCCGGTTTTCTCGTGCAGCGACCAGCTCATACCCAGACTTTCAATGTGAGCCCAGCTGACATCCTCCAGCCAGCGCACATAGACAACATTATTGGCATGTCCGAGCCGGTCGGTATCCTCGGCCTGAACCGTTATATCAATGGTGAAGGGCGCCGGAAGATCCCAGGCAATGTCTTGGTGCTGCATCAGTTGCTCTCTCCGAGACCGGGAATGGCCTGCAACGGTAGCCGACCAATACGATCATTGTGAAGTGAACCAAAGTACAGGTTGCCACCGTGGGGATTGACCGAGGTAATTTCCTGAAGATGGGTTCCCCGGGTGTCGTGGAGACTGGTAATAACGTCGCCATCCCGATCGAAGGCGATCACCAGACCATATTCCTGTGGCGCGGGCTTCAGGCTGTCCGGGAGCTTGGCCACCAGATCCTTGAGCCAGGGCCTCGGGTGCATGGCGTCAACTTTCTGGTTCCGCAAGGTTGGAAACGCTACCCAGTAGCGGCCCTGCTCATCCACCGCCAGGTTGTCTGGAAAACCTGGAAGATTGTCGGCAAACACTTCTGCCTGCCCGGCTCTGGGCCCGTGAATCCAGTATCTGAGGATGCGGTATTTCCAGGTTTCGTTAACCAGCACGTAGTCACCCTCCGGAGATACCGCAACGCCATTGGCAAAATGCAGGTTGCCCAGGAGGACTTCGGCCTTGCCGGTTTTCGGCGAGTAGCGCAGCAACCGACCGTGGGGGCGCATTTCCAGAAGATCCAGCAGGTACTCCGGCTGACGGAATTTCGAGCTGGCATCGGTGAAGTAAATTCGCCCGTCATCGGCAATATCAACATCATCGGTGAACCGGAACAGGGTACCCTCAGCTTCCCGGGCCAGCACGGTAATCTTGCCATCGGGGCTTATGGACAGCAGGCCTCGCCAGGCATCGGCGACGATCAGGTTCCCCTGTCTGTCAAAAACCATCCCCAGGGGCCGGCCGTCGGTAGACAACCAGTTCTCAACCCGACCATCCGGGAACACCCGCACAATGTAGCCATCCTGGGTGCCGGTATAGAGCACGCCGTCCTCGCTGACGGCCGTATCCTCGGGACCATACACCTGGCCCCTGGCCAGAAGGTCCGCGAGTCTCAGTCGTTCGTTCGGCGCAATAGGCCCGGTAAGGGGCGGCGGCGAGGGCGGATTCCAGGCTTTGCTGTCAACAGGCGACGGTGTCAGCAGGAAGCTGCCAAGTAGCAGGAAAACAACCAGCAACCCCACCATCCATTTCATACACTCTGCCCGCCTGTTGTTATGTCAATTCCATGTGTCAGCGATTGGGTTACCTTAGCAGACCGGCCGGTGGGCAGGAAAATACCCGACACACAACCCGGTCAGTCACCGGCACCGAGGAAACGGCGGCAGAGGGCGGCAAAGGAATCGGCCTTTTCGGCGTGCAGCCAGTGGCCGGTACCCTGGATAATACGCAACTGCGCCCGGGGAAACAGTCGCTGAATATCATCCCGGTGTTTCTCCTGGATGTAGGCCGAATCCGCGCCCTTGAGAAACAGCACGGGTCCATCAAACGGGCCATCGCCCTCAGGCGCTTTGGCCAGATTTTCATAGCAGGCATCGATAACCGGCAGATTGAGCCGCCAGCGAAACATGGGGCCGCCCTCCTGCTGCTCTTCCCGGGGAATGCGCTCCAGGTTCTTCAGAAGAAACTGGCGCACACCCGGCTCTTCGACAAAATCGGCCATGAGTCTGTCCGCGTCCTGGCGGGAGCGCACACCGGTCAGATCCATGCTGGTCAATCCTTCCAGAATGGCATCGTGCCGGGGCTTGTAGGAAACCGGCGCGATATCGGCCACGATCAGTTTATCTACGCGCTCCGGGGCCTGCAGGGCGACCTGCATCGCCACCTTGCCGCCCATGGAGTGGCCCAGCAGACTGACCTTGTCCAGGCCCTGTGCATCCATGTAGGCGAGCACATCCCGGGCCATTGCTGGATAATCCATGGTGTCGATGTGCGGTGAGCTACCGTGGTTACGCTCGTCGAGCGCATGGATCTGCCATTGGTCTTCCAGACGGCGGGCGATGCCACCGAGGTTGTCGAGGGATCCGAACAGCCCGTGCAACAGGATCAGGGGCGGGCCTTCGCCGGTAATGCGGTGATTCAGCGCAACAGTCATGGGCAGTCAGTCTCCGGATTGGTCTGCGTTCTCGAACCGGATACATTACCACTGCCAGTCTTGCGAGCAAGTGCCGGGATTTACGGTCATTTTCCAGGGACGAAAAAAGCCGGGCAGAGCCCGGCATGAAGGTCATAGACGTTACGCCTGAGAAATCAGCAATAGAAGATGCTGTTCAGGTACTCAGCGAGCTCAATCACGTTTTGACGCTCAAGCTCGGTATGGGGTACGAAAATTTCCTGTTCCATAAAACACCTCCTGATTGCTTTTCCATTGCTTCAACCTGATAACCTGATGCTATCGTTAAAGCCACGGGTGACCGTTGACAGGCGGTTGCATACACTTGACATTTTGTATCAGTCATTATGACAGGTCGTTAACTATCAACGTGACATCTGCCCAACCAGAATCCACCAGCGCTCCCCTGGTCGCTGCCTCCAGCACGCTGGCACTGGTCCACTACCTTGAGCGCCAGGGCGTGCTCAATGCACCACGCGTTGAGCAGCTGACCGGGCTGGCAATGTCGGAACTCACCGACCCGGACCGTCGCGTACCCGCGGATGCCCATTACCGGCTCTGGGAGCACGCCGAGCTTGTTACCGGCGACCCGGGTGTCGGGCTGCATGCCGGTCAGGTCGTGGACCCGGAGCGAATGGGGCTGGTCGGGCACGTGTTCTTCAACTGCGATACGCTGGGCGAGGCGGTTACCCAATATGTGCGCCTGCACCGGCTGATCAACGAGTCGGTATTCCTGAGCTTCGAGCAGACCGCCGACCAGGCCATCCTTTGCTGGCAGCCGGACCGGGCCGAACACTACTGCCGGCAGGATATGGACCGGACCCTCGCTGCGTCCATCACCCGCACCCGGCACTTCATCCACCCGGGGATCCGGGCGGAATGGGTGGAGATTGCGCACCCCGCCCCCGTGTATGCGGACGAGTATGAAAAACTCCTCGGTGGCCCGGTCCGATTCGACTGTGGCATTACCCGCCTGGCATTCAGCAGCCGGCATCTGGGACATCCGATTCCCCGCCGCAACCCCTATGTCTATTCAGCAGTGCTGAAGCAGGTCAACTCGCTCCTGGCAAGGCTGCAGACCCGGCGCTCTTTCGGTCGCAAGATTCGCCGATTGATTTCAAAGCAGATGGCAACCGAGAAAATTGATGCTGACACCCTGGCCCGCCAATGCCACATGAGCCGCCAGACGCTTTACCGAAAGCTCAAAAAGGAGGGCCTCAGCTTTCATGGCCTGGTGGAGCAGGTACGCCAGGACAAGGCACTCAGGTATGTCGCCGCAGACCAGTACGCCCTCGGCGAGATAGCCTTCCTGCTTGGCTTTTCAGAGCTGAGCGCCTTCAGCCGGGCGTTCAAGCGCTGGACCGGCACCTCGCCGGCCGAGTACCGCGCGCGGCAGCTGGCAACCTCAGAGGCAGATCACCAGAGGCCGGGCGCCGGCGACGGAGAGCAATGATGGACGACCTGTCTCTGGTTGCGATTGCGGTTGGCGCTATTTATCTCGGCGCATTCGCCTGCGTCTACCGCATTTTGCTGACCTACCGCACCACCCAGGGCGCCATCGCCTGGATTATAGGCCTGATCGCGCTGCCCTATATTGCAGTGCCCATGTTCGTCCTGTTCGGGCGTTATCGTTTCGGCGGCTACGTAAAAGCCCGGCGCCTTGGAGACGAATCCCTGACCAATCTGCTGAACCGGTTCGAACAGCAGACTACCTCCATACCGATCCCGACCAGCGACCGCTTTACGGACGAGCTACAGGTGCTGTGCCGGCTGGGACGCCAGCCGTTTACCGATGGCAACCGATGTACCTTGCTCAGGGATGGTGAGGCCACGTTCGAGGCCTTGTTCGAGGCCATGGAAGATGCCGAGCACTACATCCTGCTGGAATTCTACATCGTGCGTTCCGATCGGGTTGGCCGCCGGATAAAGTCTATTCTCGAACGCAAGCTGGCCCAGGGTGTGGAAGTCTGGTTCCTGTACGACGACATCGGCAGCGTCTGGCTGCCGCGGAACTACCTGAAGCAGCTAGCCGCCGCCGGCGCCCGCGTGGCCTCGTTTGGCGACGGCAACATCCGCAGGCGGCGGTTCCAGATCAATTTCCGGAACCACCGCAAGCTGCTGGTCTGCGACGGTAAAGTCGGCTTTGTGGGCGGTATCAATCTGGGGGACGAATACCTGGGCACCGCCATGGACCAGGAACCCTGGCGCGACACCCATTGCCGGATTGAAGGCCCGGCAGTAACCGGCTTGCAGCTGGCCTGGCTGGAGGACTGGAACTGGGCCAGTAACGATTTTCCCAGCCTCGACTGGAAGCCATCCGACAACCAGCCCGGGGACGACGAGGTGCTGATGCTGCCGACGGGGCCGGCCGACACCTGGGAAACCTGCACCCTGTTCTTCCTGAACTGCATCAACAACGCCCGATCCCGGCTCTGGATCGCCTCGCCCTACTTCGTGCCTGACTTCCAGATCATGAATGCGCTGCAGCTGGCGGCCCTTCGGGGGATCGACGTGAGGATCCTGATTCCGGAGAAATCAGACAGCCGCCTGATCGGCCTGGCGGCTTACTCCTACCTGGTCCAGGCCTGCAAGACCGGGATTGGTATCTATCGCTACCAGCCAGGCTTCATGCACCAGAAAGTGATCCTGGTGGATGATCGGTATGCAGCAGTAGGAACGGCCAATATGGACAACCGCTCGATGCGACTGAATTTCGAGATCACCGCCATTACTACAGCACCGCATTTCATCCGCAGCGTGGAATCCATGCTGGAACAGGATCTGGACAGCTCCCGCCTGATGACCGAAAGCGACTACAAGGACCGCTCGATCCTGTTCCGCCTGGCTTGCCGTGCGGTCCGGCTGCTGGCACCGTTGCTGTAGAATGCAAGGCCACTGGCCGAGAAATACCCGATGTGCGACTATGCCTACACGATTCAGCCAGTATGCAGTAGCGACAGATCACCATGAATGCCTTCAAACCCAGAGAAACACTGACCGAACAGGTCGCCCGCCACATCGAGAACCTGATTGCCTTTGGCCAGCTCCGGTCCGGAGAACGGATCTATGAGGGCGCTATGGCCAAGCAGATGGACGTCAGCCACGGATCCATCCGGGAAGGGCTGCTGCTGTTGGAGAAGCGGCATCTGGTTCGTAACGTTCCCCGTAAAGGTGCGTTCGTGACCCCGCTGGATGACTACTTCGTCCGCAGCCTTTACGAAACCCTGGAACTTTACCTCACCCATACCGGGCGCAAGCTGGTGCGTAACTGGCAGCCTGATGATATGGCCAGGCTGGAAAACCTCTATGACCAGATGCAGGCCTGCTACCAGAAGAACGATCTGATGGCCTTTCTGGAACTGGGGATCGAGTACACCAAGGCGTCGCTGGCCTATGCCGATAACTATTTCATTGTCTCGGCCATTGATGATCTCTGGCCGTCGGCGAAGCGCTGTGCGTTTGTCGCTTTCCAACAGGGAGGCAACCAGGTGCTCGAAGACAACCTGTCGCACATGGAGCAATCCATCAGCGCCATCAAGGATCGGGATGAAGACCGGCTGGCAGAGATACTGCACCGCTATGCCCTGCAACAATGTCAGCAGGTTCTTGCAGCCATTGAAAAGACCGGCAACAAGACGGCTTGAGGGCCCTCAGTAGAAGAGCTGAGTGAACGAAAAACCGATATTTAGGTAGGCCGTCCAGTTATCCTCGTTGTTGTAGGCTGCGGCCAGTTGAACCGGGCCCAGGAAGGTATCCACGCCCGCGAACACACTGGAGGATTTCACCGAGCTGTCCCAACTGGCCGCATCCAGCGAAGGCCAGGCATTACCCGCCTCGAACCCGGCGCCCACAAACCAGGGCAGCAGTGGTCCACCGAAGCTCTGGCTGGCGTAGGCCGAGACCATCAAGGCGTTGTCTCCGGTAATTTCACCCGGGGCGTAAGCCGACAACCGGCGAAAACCGCCCAGGCGGACCGCATTTTCAATACCTGGCGTGCCCTTCGTTACGGCATGGGCATACACCAGCCCGGTCAACGTCAGGCCCTTCCAGCTCTCAGTACCCAGCGCCAGGCCGGTGACCGAATCAAACTCCCGGTCTGACCCCAACCCCTCACGCTCGAAGCGCCCCCGGAGACCGGCAAAACCACCCGCGCGAGGGAAAAACGTATCATCCAGCGAGTCATGAACCAGTTGCAGGGCTATGCCACCCTGATGCACGGAACCTTCAGGGGCCATCGGCTGGCCGATCTGCTCATCCACCGTGGCATAGCCCCGGGCATAGATCAGGCGGATCTCGGCATTGCCGCCAATTTCCATACCCAGTGCCAGATCCGCTTTTCGGAAGGTCACGTCCACCTCCGCAATGCGCGTGCCCGAGGCATCAAACTGGCTGAAGGTATCCCTGGAATATTCGCCACCCAGCACCAGGAAGCGCTCGTAACCGTAATCCAGAGGCTGGTACCACTGGCTGCGCAGCCAGGGTTCGGTGCCAAGCTGAACACCGGTCTGCCACTCCCCACCCAGCTCGTTCAACTCGGTCATGCGAAGAGCTGACGCCAGATTAAAACGGGTTTCCCCGTCGAAGTTGTCCTCATAATTGAGTCCGAAAGACAGGTAGTTCGGCCCCCAGCTTTTCTCCTGAACGCGAATGATGAGGACCGTACCTTCAGCCGACGACGCCGTCGAATACGACACGATTTCGTAGTAGCCGAGGCCATAGATTCGTTTAAGATCGGCCTCCAGCTGCTCGGTATTCAGAGGCTCGCCAGTTCTCTGTCGGATTCGCTCTTTGAGGAAGTCGCGGGCCAGCCGACGACTGTCTTCGATCTCGATGCGTGAAATGATGTCTGCGCCCGCGTCCCGTGTTGCCACACGGTCCCGCCAGGCCGCCCACGCCTTTCTGGACACCGAGAGTGGACGCAGCTCGACACCGTGTTCCCTGGCGGAACTGGCGCCCAGCTCAAACAGTACCGGAGCATCGTAGAAATCGGCGGAAGTGTAGCCTTCCAGATCCGGGCGTATCAGGACATCGCGCTCTGCGAGCAGATCCAGCTGTTGATCGGTGTTTCTTCTGGTCATGATGGTTGTGAGCTGACCGACCACGGAAAACGCACCTCGCAGTTCGTCGGTCTGCATCAGGCTGTCGGTAATATCTATGGCGATAATAACCTCCGCGCCCAATTCCCGGGCAACGCTGATTGGCAGGTTATTGGCGACGCCACCATCCACCAGTAACTGGCCATCGCGTTCTGCCGGCGCATACACGCCGGGAATGCTCATGCTGGCCCGAATGGCCTCGGACAGGTTACCGTCACCGATCACCACCTGCTCACCAGTCTCAAGATCCGTGGCAACGGCCCGGAAGGGAATGGGAAGCCGGTCGAAGTCTTCAACCAGAGCGGCGTTACGGGTCAGTTCATTGAGGATGAAACCAAGATTCTGGCCGGCAATCAGCCCGCCGCCGACATGCAGGCCATCGGCGCGAACACCGATTCCCGGAACCACCGGAAACCGCCAGTCTTCCTGCTTTCGCCGAACCGGCTTGTAGACCCGGCCGGGGTCATCGCGAAAGCTGGAAAGCCAGTCCATTTCAATAAAACGCTGCTCGATATCACTGACCGGCATACCGCTGGCGTACAGGGCACCAACCGCGGAACCAGCGCTGGTTCCCACCACCAGGTCAACCGGAATCCGCATTTCCTCCAGCACCCTCAGCACGCCAACATGGGCCATACCCTTGGCGCCACCACCACTGAGAACCAGCCCCACCCGGGGGCGCTCCTCAGCCGGAGCCAAAGGCGCCAGAAGAAACAGGATTGGGGTCAGCAGCCAGGGCGCAATCCAGGCCCAACGGTTGCGCTGATTCACAACTGGCTCATTTCCGCTCGGAGGAGTCGTCGTCCGCCAGCGAGAGGTGGGACACATCGGGTATCACCGGCGGCGGCAGGTCACGCTCCACACCCAGATCACTGCCGGGCGGAGCCAGGCTCCACTCCTCCAGATGCTGGAACATTGGGGGTTCCACTTCGGTCTTCTCTGCCAGGGTGACGCCGACCGGATCCAGACTAAGACCAGAACCTGAGAGAATGGTGTCCACCTTGTCGCCTGCCACCGGAAGACGATCGCCGGGCTCGGTCTCGGGAACCTCACTCCGTTTCTCCTCCGCGGGGCGGCTAGCGGGCTCCGGCTGCTGACGCGGCTGGTTTGCCGGGGCCGAAGGCCTGGGCTGAGCTGCAGCACCGGCAGCAGGCCGGGCTTCGCCCATGGGCTGGACATAAGCCACCATGCCGTGCTTTTTCAGCACCGCCCGGTACTTTTCCGCCTGTACCTCTTCCAGCTTGTTACGAATAACCACCGGCTGACCACTGAACATACGGTCTACCTGGTCGAGAGAGGCCTTGAACAGGGTGCGGGCGTTATTGCGCGCGGTTTCCAGATCCGTTCCGGGAACGCATTCCCCTTTAAAGACAAGCTGAAACATGCGTTTTCCTCTTAACGTCCGTCTTTCTTACATCATAGTTGATCGAGTCGCGCACCGGGAGCCCGAAACCCCACCCGCCACTGTATCGAGAGTGCAAACAATTGAAAAATTAATGTCACATATCACGCAAAATGCGACAGACTCTGCAATAATCAACGGTAACCAAACTTTACACTTGGTTACAGATTAACCGGATTGTCACCAGGGAGTGGCCTCCAATGATTATCAAACCTTCGCTTCACATCGCGGTCGCGGCCCTGTTGCTGTCGGCGCCTTTTGCCCATGGTGAAAACCTCGACGTACTCATGAGCCAGGTGTTTCCGGCGGCCCAGGCGACCTATATCGGTTACGAGAGCGTTGAACGGCAGGATATTCCTGCCAGCGCCGCGGTCGACCGCAAGTACCTGATTGTGGATTTCCGCCTGGCCTCGAATCAGATGGAATCGGAACAGCTTCAGGCAAGCGTGCACAAGGTCTGCATGACCCTGCTGAAAGACCGCGAACTGATCCGGCAGCTGTCGGATTCCGGCTACGACATGGTCTCGGTCGCTTTCGACCGCCGCTCGCAGTTCGATTGCCTCTGAGGCACCCGATTCCTCACTCTTCACGGCCGAGCAGTTTCGGGAACGCCTCAAGGGTGCTGTTGACAGCATCCAGGTTGAACGCCTCGACATCAGCAAGCAGCTTTTCCCCGTAGCGTGTCACGGACCGGGAGCGGAACCGCTGGCCCCAGGCCAGCACCCGGCGCGCAAAGTCCTTCATCTGTTCCGGATCGCCGCTCTCTCTTACGGTCTCCCACTCATCACCGAAGTCCGCCGCCAGCTGCTCCCTGAGCCAGCCCCGTTCCTGCATGCTGAGGGTCTGGGCCAGCAGCCGTTCTGATTCCTTCGGCGCTCCCTCGTCATCCGCCTGCTCCACCGTGGCCTCTACCCGAGGCAGCGTCACCGTAAACACCGAACCTGTACCCGGCTCACTCTCCACTTCCAGTTCGCCGCCCATCATCCGGGCCAGTTTCCGGCTGATGGCCAATCCGAGCCCGGTACCACCATAACGGCGGGTGTTCTGGCCCTCCTGCTGCTCGAAGGCATCAAAGATCCGCTCCACCTGATCCTGCGGGATTCCGATGCCACTATCTCTGACCGTGACAACCAATTTGTAATACTGGCGCTCCGGCGCCTCTGTGCTCTGTTCCGCGTTATCGGATCGTTTCTTGAGCGGCTTAGCGGTGGCCCGAACCGTCACACCACCGTCATGGGTGAATTTGATGGCATTGCCCACCAGGTTGAACAGGACCTGCCGAAGCCGGGTCTCATCCAGCATCATGGCGGCGGGCATACGTGAGTCGACACTCACTTCCAGAGTGATGCCCTGCTCACGGGCCCGCAGGTCAAAGATGTGGCGAACATCGTCCAGGAGGCGACGTACAGACACTGCAGAATAGTCGAGCCTCATCTTTCCGGCTTCGATGCGGGACAGGTCCAGAATGTCATTGATCAGCATCAGCAGGCTTCGGCTTCCAGCCCGGATTGCATCCAGATAGTTCCGCTGCTGTGGATCGGTAACGCTGTTGCTGAGCAGATCACTGTAGCCGATCACCGCATTCATCGGGGTCCGGATTTCATGGGACATGTTGGCCAGGAACTCACTCTTGGCCAGGCTGGCCGCCTCGGCTTCGCGGGCAAGACGTTCGGCCTCCAGTTTGGCGGCGCGCAATTCGTCCTCGCTCCGGCGCAGGGCATTCTCGGAACGAATGCGCTCATCCACCTCCCGGGACAGTTTCCGGTTCCAGTACAGAAAGATCAGCACCACCAGAATGGCAATCAACACCACCCGACGCACCACCGTGTAATCGGTTTCCTGCTCGATATCCAGATGGATCCAGCGGTTGTAGATCGACTCTGTCTCGCTGGCCTCGAGGCTGCCCAATGCCTTGTTCAATACCCGATGCAGCTCCGGACTGTCCTTGCGTACCGCCAGCCGCAGATCGTATTGGTACGGGGTGATACTGGTAATACGGAGGTTGGAAAGACCCAGCCGGGCCACGGTGTAACTGACCGCCGGGATGTGGGTAACCATGACATCCAGATCGCCATTGGATAGCGCCAGAAGCCCCTCCTCCACGGTCTCCATGGGGTACAGGTCCAGATTCGGATGATTAATCAGCAGGTAATCATGGGCCGCGTGTCGGTTCACCACTCCCACCCGCTCACTGCGGAGCTCGCGGAGGTCGCCAATAAAACGCCCGTCATCCCGTATGGCAAGAGCAATGGGAACGGTCAGATAGGCCCGCGTGAACAGAAAGGCCTCTTCCGTGCGAGGTGTCCGTGACAATCCCGGCAATATATCAACCTCACCGGATCGGAGCTGCTCTTCAGCATCCATCCGACTCCCTGCCACCGTCCGGGTAAACCGGACATTCAACTGGGCCTCGAGCCGGGTAAGCAGGTCCGGAATAAGGCCCGTAGGCCGACCATCCTGGGTATATTCAAACGGCGGCCAATCCGAGCGGAAGGCAACCTTGGGGTTCGGGTGTTGCTTGAGCCACTCGATGTCCGATGCCGACAGCTCCAGCCCGCTTCGCTCCATGGCTGGCTGGTCTGCCTGCAGCCAGGACTGGCGGATAGTGCGATGTTCGTTATGACTGATCGCGGCAATGGACTTGTTCAGCACCTGGAACAGTCGATCGTTGTCAGCGTCCACCTGTAACACGACATCCACCGGGTTGCTGTCCAGCAGGACCGACAGCCCGATGCCGTTCACCATGGCCGACTGCAGATAATCGGAAACAACCGGAACCGGCGCGAGAAATGCATCGGCCTGCCCCGAGAGTATCTGTCCGACGGCTTCGCTGACGTTGCTCACCGGCACCGGCGTGAACTCCTCCACCGGGTCGAGCATGGGGTACTGATTGGGATCACCGGCGATCACGGCAATCCGGTTGCCTTCCAGATCGGCCAGAGTACGAATGGCAGCATCGCCGGCACTCACGAACAGACCGTAGGTGAGGGACATCAGGGGGTCAGTAAAGCGTTTACCGGGAACTACCGGCATGCCGGGCATCCGCGTGGTGAGAACTGCATCGGTCGCCAGCTCGCTCTGAACCGGGCCACTTTCGCGTCCTGTTTCCAGGACAACGGGCTCCATGGTAACTCCCAGCTTGTCTGAGAGCCGTGCGAGGTAGTCAATGTAAGTCCCGGCAAGAACGCCATTACCGGTATCAAAAACCAGCGGCACCTGATCACTGCGAAGTCCAATGCGAAAGCGGTCCTGGTCTTCCAACCAGCTCAGTTCCTGCTTGCCAAGCACCGGTGCCGGCGATACTTGCGGCGGTTCCGCCCGCAGGGGGGATTGAAACAGCGCCAACAGGCAGCATAGTACAAAGGCAAGGGTAACCTTCACTGGATATCCTTAAGGGTTCCGCTACATTTCAGGGAACAATACCTGCAAACGCCATTGATTTCATTCAGGCAAACGGCCAACGGGAGACGAATGTCCATGGACACCAGCAAACACACCCTCAGTACTCTGTTCGAGCAACTAGGCCTGGCGTCCGACGCCAAGAGCATTGAGGATTTTGTCGCCAGGTACTCGCCCCTGCCAAGCGAGGTTGCCATCCAGGATGCTCCCATCTGGTCCGAAAGCCAGTCTCACTTCCTGGAAGAAGGCCTGGAGGAAGACAGCGACTGGGCGGAAATCATTGATGAGCTGGATGCGATGATGCGTCACTAAGCGGTGGCATTGTCGCTGATAACAACCTGATCGCGGCCCGCGTCCTTTGCCTGATAAAGGGCCCGGTCTGCCCGATCAAACACCGACTCTTCAGTGTCGCCGACAACAAAGCCTGCCAGCCCGGCAGAAAAGGTCACGGTGACCGGCTCTC
Organism: Marinobacter sp. EhC06; assembly: GCF_001650915.1. Taxonomy (GTDB): domain Bacteria; phylum Pseudomonadota; class Gammaproteobacteria; order Pseudomonadales; family Oleiphilaceae; genus Marinobacter. The sequence continues at coordinate 80,879 of NZ_LXYO01000036.1, read as the reverse complement.
CGCGAAAGTGGAAGGGCAGTTTGCCGACGTGCTCACGCAATTTCTCCACCACCGTGCGGGCGTCTTCAGGCTCGGTTTCCGGGAACAGCACCACGAATTCCTCACCGCCAAACCGGGCCACGAAATCGGTGGTGCGCAAGCGTTCCCTGAATTCTTTCGCAACCAGTTGCAGTACCCTGTCGCCGGCCTTGTGGCCGTAGCAGTCGTTGATCCGTTTGAACAGATCGATATCCAGCACGCCCACGGTCAGAGGATGGCTGTAGCGTTGCCAGCGGTTGTACTCGAATGAAAGGCGCTCCTGCCAGGCTTCGCGATTGGGCAACTCGGTAAGCAGATCGGTCATGGCGCGCAATCGTTCCTTGCGGACCTGTTCCTGCATCTGTTCGGAATGAGCCTCCATGGCCGCCACTTTCTCCTGCATCGCCTCAAGCTGCTCGGAGAGCGCACGTTCACGTTCCGATTCCTGGGTCCGGAAGCGGCCGACCGCCTGACCGATGGATTCAAGGTGACGACTGACCGACTGTTTGAGGTCCTGCAGATTGTCGCTCTCCTGCAGCCGCTGCCCGACACGTTCAATTTCCTCACGTATTTCCCGGTCGAGATCCTCAGATGCGTGGAGCCGCCCGGACTGGGCCGACGACTGGGCCGAGAAATGCTCTCGCAACAGCTCCAGCCGTTCATCCAGTCGCTTCAGAAAGTCTTCGAATTCACGCTTGCTGCGGGTTACCGCGGCTATAACCAGTTCGGCCACATGGTTCAGCCCTTCCCGCAATTCGTCCCAGTCATTACTGGCCAGCAGGGATTGCTGAAGCGACCGTGCACGGGCCTCGGCTGCGGGCTCCAGGGAAACCTGGGCAAGCATTTGCCCCAATAGCTGGCCTACCCGGCGGGCAATACGCAGCCGTTGGGCATTGTCCTCGATATCCTGATCATTGCCCGGGACAGCCTCTGGCTGCTCGGTGCTCTCGGGCAGAGATTCTGTAATAGTCTGCTGCTGTTGCTGTTGCTGCTGCTCTGGCTCCCGCGATTTTCGGGAGAAAAAGGAAGGTTTCCTGTCATTGGAGGACTGGCGTTCGTCGAGAAGGGCCACCTGGCGATCAATCTGGTCCTGCAATTCCTTCCAGGCGTCTACATCCACCCGGTTCTTTCTCAGATCCTTGCGGATTCGCGCCAACAGACGGTCCAGTTCCGGGGTCTGGCCTTCGGATGCAAGGCTGGTGCGCACCAGCATGCGTTCAAGGGTGTTCCGTTCCGCCTTCCACTGCTTCTCCCTGTTATCTGCAGACTCGAGCTCCTGAAGGTACTTTTCCTTCCAGGACTGATCCGATGCCATGGAATGCTCCCGCTTACCCTTGCTGTAATGTTGAAGATCGCAAATGTCTTGCCCGCCCGTTGACGGCATCAGGCATTCTTGTCGCCGGTCTTACCATGATACTTATCGCGACGCGCCCTGGGGTGACTCTGGTCATAAACACGAGCTAAATGTTGAAAATCAAGATGAGTATAGACCTGGGTTGTGGCAATGTCGGCGTGCCCTAATAACTCTTGTACGGCCCGCAGGTCGCCACTGGATTCAAGCATGTGGCTGGCAAAGGAGTGTCGCAGCAGGTGTGGATGGAGTTTCTGGTCGGCACCGCGGCTGATGCCCCAGCGGCTTAGGCGGGCCTGGATACTGCGGTGGCTGAGCCTCTCGCCCCTCTGGCTGACAAACAGTGCGTTTTCACCCTCATTGGCCAGCGCGACCCTGTGTCGCAGCCACTCCTCAATGGCCGCAATCGCCTTGCGCCCTACCGGCAGCAGCCGTTCCTTACCGCCTTTACCCAGCACACGGACTTCACCGCCGCGCAGATCGACGGTATCCAGATCCAGACTCGCCAGCTCCGCCAGGCGCAACCCCGAGGAGTACATCAGCTCGAACATGCATAGATCGCGGACTTCCAGGGGATCATCCGGCTGGCCATCAAGCAGTTGATTCAGTTGGTCCACGTCCGCCACTCGAGGTAAACGACGACCACTCTTCGGGGCACGGATATCCAACGCCGGATTATCCGAGGCCAGCTTCTCCCTGAGCAGGAACTGGTAGAACCGACGGGTCGCGGAGAGATGCCGGGCAATGCTTCGCCCTGACAGGCCCTCCCGACTGAGAGTCGCCACATAGCGGCGCAAATCATGATTGGTCACCCGCTGCCAAGCGGTAAAGCCAGACAGGGTAAGCCAGCTCGCCAGACGCAGCAGGTCGCGCTGGTAGCTGTCGCAGGTTCTGGGGGAATGGCGTTTTTCGGAGGCCAGGTGCCGGATAAAATCCGTCAGCGGCCCGGAAAGCTCATGGGGCACCGCCGGAACCTCCGACACTCTAGCGGGACTCCGTCGCCATATCGGTGACCGGGGCAGCCGTGGTGTGGCGCTGCACCATCGGGGGCAGCAGGCGGCTGAGGGTATCGCTGATGTAGCTCAGAAAAAGCGACCCCATGCTCTGGTCAAAATAGCCCGGCTGGCAGCTGCCGACCGCAAACACGCCCACCAGCTCATCATGCCTCAGCGGCACCAGCGCCACGGAGGCAATCGGTTCTTCTCGGTCCGGGAACAGGAACTCACGCTCGCTTTCACGGAACTGGCCACACACAGCCCTCTCGCCTTCCAGCAGACTACCGAGCCGCTCTCGGGCCACGGATGGGCTCACCACATGCAGCGCGCCCTGGGAGGCTTCGGGCAGCTCGACATCGGTGAACAACAGCACGGAGGCGGCGTCGAGACCGAAATCACCACGGATGCTGTCATCAATGGCTGCGGCCATGTCGTTGAGGGTCCGGGCTTCAATCACCTGCATCAACAGCCGCTTGCTCTTCTCGAACAACCGGTCGTTGTGGCGGGCGATGGACACCAGCTCTACCAATTCCCGGCGCAGGGTGTCACGTTGCTCCCGGAAAAGATGTACCTGGCGCTCCACAAGGGAAATAGCCCGGCCACTGTCATGGGGCAGGGTCAGACTGCGTAGCAGCTCATCCTGGTCGACAAAGAAATCGGGGTTGGCTCGCAGGTAGTCTGCCACCTCTTCCCGGGTGAGCTCACCGGCCTTCTGGCGGGCCGTTTGTTCTGTCATGGAGTACTCCTGGCTGTCAGGATCTTTGTTTATGGGGGCGACCGCTTCTGCGGCGGCGACCACCAGCTTCACCTGGCAGCCTTAACTGCCCCTCAAATACGCTGGTTGCAGGCCCTTCCATCATAACAGGGGTCCCTTCACCCTGCCATTCGATGACCAGCTTGCCACCTCGCAGCTCGACCTCCACGCGGGAATCCAGCAAGCCCCGCAAGCAGCCAACTACAACGGCAGCACAGGCGCCGCTACCGCAGGCCAGAGTTTCACCGGAGCCCCGCTCAAACACCCGGAGGCGCGCATGAGTACGATCAAGGATCTGCAAAAACCCGATATTGGCCCGGGACGGGAATCGCGGGTGTCGCTCAAGCTTGGGCCCCAGCGTTTCCACCGGTGCCTGGTCCACGTCCTCAACCAGCAACACGCCGTGGGGGTTGCCCATGGACAGGGCGCTCAGTTCCACTGTCTGGCCGTCCACATCCACGGTGTAGACATCCTTGCGCCGGTCGGCGGCAAAAGGAATTGCCGGTGGATTGAACTCGGGCACACCCATGTTGACCATGACCATCCCTTCGCGCCCCACACGAAGCTCAATCACACCCTTCGCGGTCTGAACCCGGATCACTTTCTTGTTGGTCAGACGCTGATCACGGACGAATCGGGCAAAGCAACGGGCACCATTGCCGCACTGCTCCACCTCGGAGCCGTCCGCGTTAAAAATGCGGTAACGGAAATCCACATCCGGCAGCCCGGGCGGCTCCACCACCAGCAGCTGGTCGAAGCCAATCCCGAAATTCCGGTTGGCCAGTTCCCGAATCATCTCTGGTCGCAGACGGAACGGCTGACTGATGGCATCCACCACCATGAAATCGTTACCCAGCCCGTGCATCTTGGTAAATCGAAGCATGGGGCCCTGACTCCGGCGTTGCTGTGTCATCTCCTCGCCCCCGCTCATTCCGGAAGGCAGCTCTCGGGTGCGAGCTGGTCTTCGAGAGTTTCACGGCGGCGAACCACATGCACCTGGTCACCATCGACCATCAGTTCCGGCGGCCGGTTCCGCGTGTTGTAATTGGAGCTCATAACAAAGCCGTAGGCACCGGCGGAGCGAACCGCCAGCAGATCCCCGGCCTTAAGACGCAGGTGCCGGTCCTTGCCCAGGAAGTCACCGGTTTCACAGACCGGGCCCACCAGGTCCCAGGCCTTTTCCTCACCATCCTGATGCGGCTTGACCGGGATAATCGCCTGCCAGGCGCTGTACAGGGCCGGCCGGATCAAATCATTCATCGCGGCATCAATGATGGCAAAATTCCGGTGTTCGGTGCACTTCAGGAACTCGACCCTGGTCAGCAGAATGCCGGCATTAGCGGCGATGGAACGGCCTGGCTCAAGAATCAATTCCAGCTTCCGGTCACCGAGCCGTTCGGCCAGCGCCTTGACATAATCCGACGGCTGCGGTGGCTGTTCCTGGTTGTAGGTGACACCCAGGCCACCGCCCATATCCAGGTGATGGATGTGGATGCCCTGGTCCGCCAGGGAATCAATCAGGGCCAGCACCCGGTCCAGGGCGTCGAGGAACGGGGACACGCTCGTCAGCTGTGAGCCGATGTGACAATCCACACCCTTTACGTCGAGATTCGGCATACCTGCCGCACGGGCATAGACCTGCGGCGCTTCGGCAATATCAATCCCGAACTTGTTCTCTTTCAGACCCGTGGAAATATAGGGATGGGTACCGGCATCAACATCCGGGTTCACCCGCAGAGAGATCGGCGCCTTTACGCCGAGTGCTCCCGCCACAGCATTGAGCCTGTCCAGTTCGGTGTCGGATTCGACATTAAAGCAGCGAACGCCCACTTCGAGGGCCCGCTTCATTTCCCACTCCTGCTTGCCAACGCCGGAGAAGACCACCCGCGACGGATCGCCACCTGCTCGCAACACCCGCTCCAGCTCACCGGCTGACACAATATCAAAGCCGGCACCAAGCCGCGCAAGAACGTTCAGCACCGCAAGATTGCTGTTGGCTTTTACGGCGTAGCACACCAGATGCGGGTGATCCCGAAGGGCGTCATCATAGGCCCGGTAATGCCGCTCAAGCGTGGCGCGCGAATACACGTAGGCCGGTGTGCCAAAGCGATCAGCAATGGCAGAGACAGGGATATCCTCGGCGTACAGCTCGCCGTCGCGGTAGTTGAAATGATCCATGAGTTTCCTGATTCGTTTAACGGGGCCGGGAGGCCATGGCGCTAGTCGCGGGTTTCTTCGCGATCGGGCTGTTCCTGGGCCGAATCCGGCCCGGACGTTATCGAAGCGGCCTGACTGTCACGGTACAACGGACCTTTCTGACCGCAACCGCTCACAACCAGAGCCAGCATCAACGTCACGATCGACAGAGTCCACGCTCGCATATTGGCTACCTACCCCTGAGTTCACTATGGGCGCAGTATACCTGACACCCGCCCCGGGCCGCGAGGTCAGCGCGTCCTTGCAAGGTGCCGGTTAAGGGAATCCTCCAGCACAGACCGGTAATACAGGTATTGACTGGTCTGGATATCCTGCTGATACACGCGGGGATCGAGGTCGTGGGGCAGATGGATGTCGGTCAGATACACCGGGTAAACCTCGTCACTCTGGCGCAGTGACCGGATGTAATGGGCCACCGCCGGAATCAGCTGGTCACCATACTCCTGGACGCTGAATTCCTGGTCACCGCAGAAGATATCGAAGCGCAGACGGCTGTCGCCCTCATGGATGCCCACGGCCTGCACCTCAAACCCGGGTAGGGGTACACCCGAATCCGATTCCGGCCGGTATTCGGCGCGCCAGGTGCCGTCGCGCCGGACAATCTCGTAACACTGAACGCCCGCTACCACGCCGGCCGAATCAGTGTGGCGCAGCAACCGCCGTTCAATCAGGTTATCGAGAAACCGCAGTACCGGCACCAGCAAGTGCCGACGGCTGGTCACCGCCTGCTCCCAACTGAACAACGAGCCCAATTCGTCAACCACCCAGAGCCGGGCCTGGTCGCCCAGAATACGGTAGAAAACCTGGATGTTATCCGGCTCGCTGGCCAGGCAAACCGCCCGCAAGGCCGGCTCCTCCTGCAGCGCGTAGCGATCGAATACCACCGGCAGGTAACGCTCCTGGGGCATTGCCAGATATTCCATCAGCGCCTCGAAGCTCTCCAAGGCAACAAAACCAGGCTCAAGGCCGTTGAACTGGAGCAGGAAGTAGCGGCGATCCATCTCGATTACATAGCGCAGCGGATGCGGGCCAGTACCGCCGGCAAAAAAGGGTCGAAGCACATCGGCAAACAGCTCCTGAACCCGGCGGGCAATGGCCGAGCCATGGCCGCGGTTGTGGCAATGCACCTGAACGCCGGGAAGTTCAGCAGGGTTTGCTGCCACCGAGGCGAGGACATTCTTCAGGCATTGGATCAGGGTGTCGCCGGCGGCGTAGTGCTGCAGGCTCACCTCGTGCCAGCTGTTGAAGGTAATCTGGTCGATGCTGATCACCAGGTTCTCCCGGCCACCACTGAATCCCAGCGAATCGTGTCGGGAACTGAGCTTGTGAAGCCCCTTTTCCGTCAGATGCGCCTGGGGATCGACGCCCACGTTGACCAGAAGCAGATTTCTCAGTGGCCGGACACCCCGGGACAACGCTTCCCGTTCCGCAGGCGGAACCGGAAATGGCAGGAACGCGGACAGGGCGTCCAGCATTTCCCGCAATTCGCTGACCGAGGCAATACTGGTGCCGGAACGCACGTTCAGTCTTGTCGAGCGGGTCAGCAGGCCATTGCAGTAGCACCAGACCATCAGTTCCGCCAGATTGCCGGAGCGACGGATAACCGGCTGCCAGAAAGCGTCCGCCGGGTCTTCGAGGTCCCGGTAAAGCAGCCAGCCGTCGGAGTCGCCGCCCTGCTCTGACTGATGATGAAATGCCAGATTTTCCTCAGCCAGCGACGGCGCCAGCCCCGGATTGATCTGCTCAATCTTGCCAGCCTTGCGTTGGAAAGCCGCATAGAGCTTGCGGCCCAGCAGGTTGATATCGTTGGCGCTGATGGCCGCCCGCTGGCCATGTTCCCTGGCCATTTTTGACAGCAACCGGTAACCATGTGTCAGTTCGTTGACAATGGTTCGGCGCAGGGTGACGACATCCTCTGCCCGCCACCGCTGGCGCTCGTCCAGCTCGGCCAGAATGCACTCGGACCAGCCCCAGCGAGTCACCATCTGGCGCAGAAGACGAGCGCGCCACTGCTCCCCTGAGACCTCGGACCGGGTGAGTGGCAAACCGGCTTTCAGATACAGGCTCCGGCGGATCAGATCCAGTCTCGAAGCCACTTCCGGACCGGCAAGCCAACCTTCGAGACGACCATAAAGCATGACGTAAGGGTCGAGGCTGTCGGCATCGGTCTCTCCCCGGAACACGGCCCGTTTGAACTCGCTGGACAGCAAGGGCTCACCGGTGGTCCGGGCATAACATTCAATCAGAAGCAGTTTAAGAATGGACTTCCAGGGCGCATCAATGCCCTTGTACAACTGCCAGACACCGGCACCGAGAAATTCTTCCTCGGGGATCGTCGGAACCGGGCCAAAATCGATGTAATCCTCGGCACGCACAAACCGGAAATCCACCAACTTGCGCATGCAGTCGTCGTAGTTTGCCTCCTGCTCTGGGGGAATCAGCCACCACATGGGCCAGGCGCCGGCCAGATGGATGCTGGTCCGGTAGAACTCATCCAGCAACAGGAAGTGCTGGGCACTGCCACAGTTCTCGCCTGTTACCTCGGCACGCTGCCGGCCGGCCCGCCAGTCCGAGGCGCAGAAGACGAAAACGTGAAGTTCCACACCAAAGGATTCCGCCCAGCGAGTCAGCTTGGCAGCCTTGCGCTCGAGACAGCCGATTCCCCGCTCCGGCAAATCGCGCCGGTGGCAAAGCCAGACATCAAGATCACTGGCCACGGAGTGACCGAGGGTTCCGGGACTGCCCATCAGGAACATGGCGTCCAGATCCGGCTTGCGTTTGCCTTCATCCTTCAATGAGAAGGTCCGGGCCAGCCGCCGGGCCGCATTGATCGTGGCGGGCGACGGCTTGTAATTACTCAGGCCATAGGGGCAATCGCTGTCCAGGTAACCGGGCAATGCCGGATGGTTGAGATGAAACACCAGGGGCAGAACTTCCAGCACCATCTGCTGGCGATAGGACAACGCCGAATGAGCGCGGTCCCAGCGCTGCTGATTGACCAGTAGAAACCGGTCCCTCAGACGACGGAGGGTCTTACGATCAATTCCCTCCTCAAAGTCGAGGGAAATCGGGGCAACGTGGGCGGTCAAGGCAGCTCCGCAGAGAGGTTCTTTTCAGCATCAGTATGAGTATGATGTCGGCATCGTGGCAAAACCTTTAGAAAAATAAAAGCTGGAGAACACGCGAGGCTCACCCGCTGTGAAAGAATTCATCATCCGCCGCTACCGTTCGGAACAGTCGCCCGCATCCGAGCGCCAGACCGTTTTACGCATCGACGATGAAGGCAAGGTACTGTTCGCCGACCACCAGGCCGAGGCAGTGCTCGGCTACGATGCCAGCGAACTGGAGGGACAGCCGGTACACCGGGTCCTGGCATCCCGCCAGGATGACCCCTTCGCACCCGCAAACCGCCACCGGATTGAACGGGGCCAGAATGTTCTGGTGACCTTCCGGCACAAGGAGGGTTTTTTCTACACCGCCTGCCTGAGCCTGAGGCTCGACATGCGGGATTCCGACAAGGCCGCCAGCGCCACGATAACCCTGTGCGACAGTTCCACCAGAGATTCGCGGCTTTTGCGGGGAGCCGAGAGCAGTGCCGGTTTCGGGATCTGGGAACTGGATACCCGAACCAATGAAATGACCTGGACCGAGGGTATGTTCCAGCTTCTGGAACTGAGACCCGGTGCCGACATCACCCCGGAGCAGGCGCTATTCTACTGCCAGACTGGCCAGGCGAGGGTTCGTGCCATGTTCCGGCGCTGCCTCCGCACGGGGGAGGCGTTTTCCCTCGATCTTGATATCGTCACCTCACGGCAGAACCAGCGGCGGGTGACTCTCAGTTGTCGGGCGCTGAAGCAGGCGGGCAGAATTCCCCGGCTCGGAGGCACCCTGGTAGACCGGACTGCCGACATGCAACTCGAAAGGGCTCGCCAGCATGCCTTTGCCATGCTCGCAGCCACCACCAGCGCCACTTCTGACCTGGTTGTCGCCGTCGATGCTTCGTTTAACCTGCTCCATTTCAATGCCGCCTGGGCCAGGCAGTTTTCCGAAACCTTCGGCCGGCAGCCCGAAGCAGGCGACAACCTGAGCGACCTTCTACAGGAGTTCCCGAACGAACGCAGATTGATGGAGCGTCTCTGGCACCGGGCCTTTGAACGAGACAGTTTCGTGGTTGAAATGCCCATGGCCCAGCAGTCCAGGGAACTTCCCGTGCATGAATTCCACTACCAGCGCCTGTCCAACGAGCAGGGCGAAGTCACCGGCGCCGTGCACGTTGCCCGTCGCATTGAACCAAGGCTGAACCACGCCTCAAGCGAGGAATACCGGATACGTCACGATCCGGTTACCGGCCTGATGAACCGCAAGGCATTCATCGCCCGCGTACTCAGAACCCTGGAACAGAAAACCCATCGGGAATCCTGTGACAGCCTGCTCTATCTGGATCTTGATGAATTCGAGCGCTTTAACGACCTGGCTGGCAGCGGCACCTGCGACCGCTATCTGCGGGAACTGGCCGGCAACCTGGGCGTGCGGGTTCGCCAGCGCGACGCCCTGGCCCGACTTGCCGGCGACACCTTTGCACTGCTGATAGAGAACTGCCCGGAAGCTCGGGCCCGCAAGATTGCCCAGGAAACCCTCAATCTGATCGGCGACTTTGTCTTCGACTGGCAGGGACACAGGCTCCAGACCACCGCTTCCGGAGGCCTTCTGATCCTGGACAGCGACACTCCCGGAGATCCGGAACAGCTTCTGAGCCAGGCGGCCGACCTGTGCCATACCGCCAAGACGTCTGGCCGAAACCGGGTCCACGCCGCCAGGGCCATTGCCCACCAGACCGACGAATCAACCGTCAGCAAACGGGTCGAGCAAATCCGCGAAGCGCTGGACAATCACAACCTGATTCTCGAATATCAGGCGATGCGACCGGTGGCCAGCCCTACATGGGGCGACCACATTGAAATCCTCTGCCGAATTCCGACGACTGCAGATAATGAAGCGGCACTGAAGCCCGACGACTTCCTGCCCATCGCGGAGCGATTCGACCTGGCCAAACGGCTGGATCGCCAGGTGATCCGACAAACCCTGGACTGGCTCGGCAACCAGCCGTTGCTGGAACCACGATTGAAGTACTGCGGTTTCAACCTGTCTCTGGCCAGCGTTCTGGATGATACCTTCGCTGATTTTATGGCCGAGGTGCTGAGTAAATCAGCTTTCGACCCTGGCTGTTTCTGCCTGGAAATTCGCGAAGCCCATGCCACCCAGTATCCCGATGACGTGGCCGTGCTGTGCGATGCGCTGCATCGGGCGGGCTTCCGCGTCGCCCTGGACGGCGCCGGTGCGTCGGTGGAAAGCTACAGCCTGGCGGCGAGGTTACCAGTGGATATCATCAAACTGGATCGGAGAATGGTTCAGCAACTGGAGGAGGACCCGGTGCAGCAGGTGATGCTTGAAGCCCTGCACCGGATTGCCGAGGCCGCCGGCAAGGTCACCGTGGCCACGTTTATCGAGAACGACGACGCCCTGCGCAAGGTCCGGACCCTGGGCATTCATTACGGCCAGGGTTACCGGCTATTCCGGCCGCAACCGCTGGACGAGCTCACCCCCGCGGCAGTGGATCTGACCACGGGACGGATCGGCGGCTAGCGGACCCGCCCCGCAAACGCGGAATGGGTCAGCCCAACTGACTGCGCGCCCGGCCAACAGCCGCGCGCACCTGGTCCGGCGCTGTACCACCGAGGTGATCCCGGGCCTGGACAGAGCCTTCCAGGGTCAACACGTCAAAGACATCAGCGCCAATGTGATCGGAGAACTGCTGCAGCTCTTCCAGGGTCATATCAGACAGGTCACGCCCTTCAGCCACACCAAACGCCACTGACTTGCCAACGATTTCATGGGCATCCCGGAAAGGCACGCCTTTCTTCACCAGGTAATCTGCCAGATCGGTGGCGGTGGAGAAACCGCGCTTGGCCGCCACCCGCATGTTGTCGGCCTTGGAGCGAATGGCCGGAATCATGTCGGCGTAGGCTTTCAGACAGCCCTTGATGGTATCGACCGTGTCGAACAGTGGTTCCTTGTCTTCCTGGTTGTCCTTGTTGTAGGCCAGCGGCTGGCTCTTCATCAGGGTCAGCAGGCTGATCAGGTGGCCGTTGACGCGACCGGTCTTGCCCCGCACCAACTCCGGCACATCCGGATTCTTTTTCTGCGGCATGATGGACGAGCCCGTGCAGAAGCGATCCGGCAGATCAATGAAATCGAACTGGGCAGAGGTCCAGAGCACCAGTTCCTCGCTGAACCGTGACAGATGCGTCATCAGCAGCGCCCCAAAGCTGCAGAACTCAATGGCAAAGTCCCGGTCGCTGACTGAGTCCAGGCTGTTCTCGCTGGCCCGGTCGAAGCCCAGCAGCCTGGCGGTCATCGCCCGATCGATGGGATAGGTGGTGCCAGCCAGGGCCGCTGCGCCCAGGGGCATCACGTTGACCCGCTTGCGGCAATCCTGCAGGCGCTCGGCATCCCGTACCAGCATTTCGTACCAGGCCAGCAGGTGGTGCCCGAAGGTGACCGGCTGGGCGGTCTGCAGATGGGTGAAGCCGGGCATGATGGTATCCGCCTCGCGCTCGGCCAGATCCAGCAGGCCCGCTTGCAGGCGCTTCAGTTCCTCGGCAATGACATCGATTTCGTCCCGCAGGTACAGACGGATATCCGTGGCCACCTGGTCATTGCGGCTACGGCCGGTGTGCAGTTTCTTGCCGGTGATCCCGATACGGTCGGTCAGGCGCGCCTCAATGTTCATGTGCACGTCTTCAAGGCTGACAGACCACTGGAAATTGCCGGCCTCGATGTCCGCCTTGACCCCTTTCAGGCCTTCGATGATCTGGTCCCGCTCCTCGGTGGTGAGCACGCCAACCTCCGCCAGCATAGTGGCATGGGCGATGGAGCCGGTGATGTCGTGATGGTACAGGCGCTGGTCAAATCCCACGGATGCGGTAAATTTTTCAACAAAGGCATCGGTAGGTTCGCTGAAGCGTCCGCCCCAGGGTTTTTCAGAGCTTGTGGTCTGGTCAGACTTTTTCTGATCCGTCATGGTCTATCTTTCCTGCTGACAGCCCGGCATCATCTGGCGGGAACTGGGTACATTGAACGTGGCGGGAGTATACCATTCTGACCCGGGTAAAGGAGACACCCCGTAACGGGGACAAAGGTGTGACAGAGAGCGAGTTCTTCGTTCCGGACCTGTGCCGGGTGAGGGCCGTGTTCCTGTTGCTGGTGACCAGTGAACTACTGGTTCTGGTGCTCGCCATCGTGCAGGCGGACCGTGGCTGGATCGACTGGAATTACTTCGGACTGCTGTCGCTGTTCGTGCAGTGGACCACCCTGACCAGTGCCGCCCTGATCTGCCTTTTGCGAGCCAGGCTTGCGCGGATGTCCGTCTCCGGTGCAACGACCACCATTGTCGCCATTGTGCTGCTGGATGTGCTGGCGTTCAGCCTGTTTGCCGACAGCGTACTGCACCCCCAGGACGGCGTGGCTGTCTGGCAGGGCGTGGCCAAGAAAATGCTGCTGGCGTTGCTGATCGTGCTCATGGTGCTGCGCTATTTTTACCTGCAACACCAGTGGCAACAGCAGCGGGAGGCGGAAATGCAGGCGCACCTGGCATCGCTTCAGGCTCGCATACAGCCCCACTTCCTGTTCAACAGCATGAACACCATCGCCAGCCTGATTGCGGTCAACCCGGAACGGGCGGAAGAGGCCGTGCTGGATCTGTCGGAACTGTTTCGCGCCAGCCTTCGCACCGGCGATCAGCTGATCCCGCTGTCCAGGGAACTGGCACTTTGCCAACGCTACCTTGCCATCGAGGCACTGCGTCTGGGCGACCGTCTGAAGCTGGAGTGGCAGATTGAGGAGGGCCTCGAGCAACAGGCTATCCCACCGCTCACGTTGCAGCCCCTGGTGGAGAATGCCATCTACCACGGCATTCAGCCCCGCCCGGACGGCGGCACCGTGCGGATCGAGGCCCAGGCCAAAGGCGAGTTTGTCTACCTGCTGGTACAGAACCCGAAGCCGGACCAGAATAACCAGCAACACGAGGGCAACCGTATGGCGCTTGCCAACATACAGTCCCGGCTTCGGGCGCTGTTCGGCGAACCGGCGGTGTTGAAACACAGCCATCAGAACGATGTGTATACCGTTACCCTGAGGTTGCCGCGGCAAAAGGCTGGCGAACAGAAACCCCGTAAGAAGTGAATCCCGAAAAAAGAGAATCGAGACAAACCATGACTGATACCCGCAGCGTCCTGATCGCAGATGACGAACCCCTTGCCCGGGAACGTATCCGTCGACTGGTGGAGGCGTTACCGGGGTACCAGGCCTGTGGTGAGGCCGTGGACGGCGACAGCACGCTGAAACAGGTGGCGGACCTTGAGCCGGACATTCTGCTGCTGGACATACGGATGCCGGGCATGGACGGGATGGAGGCTGCCAGCCGCCTGAGCCAGCTGGCCAATCCGCCCGCCCTGATTTTCTGCACCGCCTACGACCATTACGCCATCCAGGCGTTCGACGTTCAGGCCATCGCCTATCTGCTCAAACCGGTTCGCAAAGAGGCATTGGCAGATGCCCTGGCCCGGGCCGGCAGGGTCAACCGGGTGCAGTTGCAGGCGCTGAATGGCCAGGCCGGCCAGAGCCAGGAGCAGCTGGCGGTGCGCACCCACCGGGGCACCGAGCTGATCGATCTGTCGGAAATCCTCTACTGCGAGGCGGATCAGAAATACGTCACCATCCACCATGCCCGGGGTGAGACCGTGTGTGACTATACCCTCAAGGAGCTGGAAAACAGTTACCCGAGCATCCTGCTGCGAATCCATCGAAACACGCTGGTAGGTGTACGCTTTATCCAGGCACTGAAACGGACGCCGGATGGTCACAATCTGGTATTGCTCCGGGATGGACAGGGCGAGCTCCCGGTCAGCCGCCGCCATGCCAGCAACGTGCGGCAGTGGCTTCAGGAGCATCAGCCAGGCTGAATCCATAGCGCTCCCAAAGGTGGTAGCCGCGGGACTTTTCTGCCGCTACAAGGTAACCTTGGCGGACATTTTTTCGAACCGACAGTGAGTGTCATGTCCAAACGTACCCTTCGCATTGCAACCCGCAGCAGCGCACTGGCGCTGTGGCAGGCGGAATTCATCAAGGCCGAACTGGAAAGGCTGCACGACAACATCACCGTGGAACTGGTCAAGATCAAGACCCAGGGTGACAAGATCCTGGACGTGCCCCTGGCCAAAATCGGCGGCAAGGGCCTGTTCGTCAAGGAACTGGAAGAAGCCATGCTGGACGGCCGGGCCGACCTGGCAGTGCACTCCATGAAAGACGTGCCCATGGAGTTTCCGGAAGGGTTGGGGCTGGTGGCTATCTGCGAGCGGGAAGACCCGACCGACGCCTTCGTCAGCAATCACTACGACAACGTTGACGCCCTGCCCCACGGTGCCGTGGTCGGCACTGCCAGCCTGCGCCGGGAGGCCCAGCTTCGGGCCTATCGCCCGGACCTGGAGATTCGCGTGCTGCGTGGCAACGTCAACACCCGGCTGGCCAAGCTTGATGCCGGCGAATATGACGCCATCGTACTGGCCAGTTCGGGCCTGAAGCGTCTGGGCTTTCACGAGCGCATCCGCTACTGCCTGCCAGACACCGTCTCGCTGCCGGCTGTCGGCCAGGGCGCCCTGGGCATTGAATGCCGGGTCGATGACCAGGATCTGCTAGCCATGCTTGAACCCCTGAAGCACAAAGACACCTGGGATCGCGTCACCGCCGAACGGGCTCTAAACCGTCGCCTGGAGGGCGGTTGTCAGGTGCCAATCGCGGCGTACGCGCTTCTTGAGGACGACGATACAATCTGGCTTCGGGGCCTTGTGGGCGCCGTGGATGGCACCCAGATCTTCCGGGTGGAAGGCCGTGCGCCAAGGGCCGAAGGCGAACGCCTGGGCCGGGAACTGGCCGAGGATCTGCTGGCTCTCGGAGCCGACAAGGTGCTGGCTGAAATCTATGGCCACACACCCACCTGAGCCCGATCTGAACGGCCGGCGGATTCTGATCTGCCGGCCCGAACCCGAGGCCTCCCGGCTCGCCAGCCGGTTTCGCTCAGCCGGCGCCGATGTACGTATCCTGTCACTGATTGACCGGGAACCTCTGCCGGAAACACCCGAGCGGCGGACTCTTATCCTGAGCCTGGATGAATTTTCCCATGTGATCGCGGTCAGCCCGTTTGCCGCCCGCCTTCTGCTGGAAGAGGTGGACACCTGGTGGCCCCAGATTCCCATGGGTATCCGCTGGTATGGGGTTGGCGCCGGCACGGCGGCAGTGCTTGCCGAACACGGCCTGAGCCCACGCAGGCCGCCCGAAGGCTGGACCAGCGAGGCGCTCCTGGCGCTGCCGTCATTGCAAAACCTGCAAGGAGAAAGGGTTCTGCTCGCCCGTGGTGAAACCGGGCGCGAACTGATCCGGGAAACCCTCGAATCCCGTGGCGCCCGGGTCACCCTCCTGCCCCTGTATCGCCGCTTCCGCCCGGACCACTCTCCGGAGCAGATCCGGGCCACCCTTGACACCTTTGCTCCGGAGGCCATCGTCGCCCTGTCTGGAGAAACCTTGAACAATCTCATCGCACTATGTGCGAATAGCAGCCATAATCTATACGATAGGTTATTGATTGTTCCCGCAGATCGGGTTGCCGAACAGGCCCGGGCAGCGGGATTCCGAAATCCGTGTATACCAGGAAGCCTTGCCGATAACGACATCGTGGCCACGGTTGCAGCGCAACTTGCCGGCCGGGACGGTGGCTCCGGAAAAGCCAAGTAAGGACGCCCGTGACAGAGACAACGAATCAACTGCCCGCAACCGTTTCCAAGGAACCACCAGCCCGCCAGAAGCTCTGGCCAGTATGGCTAGTTGCCATCATTGCGCTGATCATCGCTGTCGCCCTGGCCCTCTGGAGCTGGCAGCAGTGGAACAACCATCAGGCCGTGATGCAGACACTCCAGGGCCTGCAACAGGATACCGCCCAGCTGGAAGATCGCTATGGTGACCGCGGCAGCCAGCAGAGCCAGCGCCTTCAGTCCCTGGAAGAGAAACTGGCAAGCCAGCGGGAGCTGATCGCCACCCAGCAGCGTCAGATCGACCACAATGCCCGTGAACTGCTGGAAGCCGGAAATCGCACACGCACTGACTGGCTGCTGGCAGAGGCGGAATACCTGCTGCGCATTGCCAATCAGCGGTTGATGATCGAGAAAGACATTCGCGGCGCCATGTCGGCCCTGGAAGCGGCCGATGAAGTACTGGCCGAATCCGACGACATCGGTGTGTACCCGGTTCGCCAGCAGCTCGCCCGTGAAATCCTGGCGCTCAAGGGTCTTACCGGTGTGGACCGGACCGGTCTCTACCTGAAACTGGAAGCCGCCATCGACAGCATTCACCAGCTCACCGACCAGGCCCTGATCAGCGAGAATGCCCCCGGCTTTGTCGTCAACGCCGGTACGGAAGAAAGCGCTGAAACCGGCGGGGAACCCGGCGCCGTTGCACGGGCCTGGAACAAGGTGAAATCAACCCTGATGCAGGTGGTCGTTGTGCGCCGCATGGACGAGCCGGTAAAGCCCCTGCTGTCCCCGGACCAGAGCGCCTATGCCCGACTCAATCTCCAGCTCATGCTGGAAGAGGCCGAAATGGCAGTACTGCGGGGCAATCAGCCGCTGTATGAGCGGGCGCTGACCAAAGCCAGGACCACCATTGAGGACTGGTACAACGCCAGCAACCCCCGGGTCGCCGCCCTGAGCGACACCCTGGCTGAGCTGGCTGGTAAGAACGTGGACCCGGAACTGCCGGATATCAGTCAGTCCCTGGACCTGCTCAAGGAACGTCTGGCAGGGCGCCTTAATGCCAACAACGGCAATGGCGAGGGTAACGCCGGTGGCGGTAACGGAGGCGACGATTCATGATTCGCCTGTTACTGATTATTCTGCTGGCGCTGCTGATAGGCACCGGCCTGTCCCTCGGTTTGCAATATGACCTGGGCTACATCCGGATCAGTCTGGGGCATTACCTGATCGAGACCAACTTCTGGGTGGGATTGGGCGTTATCGTTGCCCTGATCGTCCTGACCGTGCTGACCATCAACGTTATCCGCAGGCTCAGAACCAGCACCGGCCTGGTGGCTGGCTGGATTGCCCGGGGCAATGAGCGCCGGGCCCGGCGGCGGACCACTCAGGGTCTTCTGGCGCTGGCCGAGGGCAACTGGCCCAGAGCCCGGAAACTGCTGACATCCTCCGCCAGCCATGCCGACACACCCCTGATCAATTACCTGGCGGCAGCCCAGGCATCGTTCGAATCAGGCGATCACGAGGCGGTGGATGAACTGCTGCGCAAGGCCTTCGACAGCACCCCGGGCTCCGACATGGCAGTGGGTATCACCCAGGCCCAACTGCAACTGGCGGGCAACCGGCTGGAGCAGGCCCTGGCGACCCTGATTCGCCTGCGCAAGCAGTCGCCCCATCATCCCTTTGTACTGAAGCTGCTGAAAAACACCTACCTGCGCCTGGAAGACTGGCGCGAACTGTCCAGATTATTGCCGGAACTTCGCAAACGCAGCGTGCTTTCGGAAGACGAACTCAATGATCTTGAACGTCAGGTCTGGCACAATCTGCTGGAGCGTGCCGCGGAGGATTGCCGGCGCCAGCAGAAACAGGATCCTGACGCATCGCTGGAACCGCTGACCAGGCTCTGGGACGAACTCCCCGGCTTTCTGCGCCGCGACGAATACACCATCCGGGATTACGCCCGCCTGCTTGCCAGCCTTGGCGACGAGGTCCAGACCGAAACCCTGTTACGCAAGGTGCTGCGCAACCACTGGAGCGATGAGCTGATCAACCTCTACGGGCGGGTGAAGGGTCAGAAACCGGATGAGCAGCTGTTACTGGCCGAACAATGGCTGAAGGACCGGCCGAATAACCCCGAGCTCTTGCTGGCCCTCGGGCGGCTGAGCCTGCGCAACGAACTCTGGGGCAAGGCCCGGGAATATTTCGAAACCAGCCTCCGGCTGAAGCGCAGCCGGGAGGCACTGGCGGAGCTGAGTCGCCTGAATGCCCACATGGGCGAGGAAGAAGCCAGCGTGAAACTGCTTATGCAGGGACTGGCCAAGGATAACGGGCTGCCGGAACTGCCAATGCCAAGGGCCTGATTCAGGTCCTTGGTGCGTACTCCAGCACGTCAGAGAAGAACGCCTCTTCAGGCAAGCCCGCATCTACCAGGGCATCCATCAGGGTGTACACCATGGTGGGCGAACCGCTGGCATGGACTTCCACGTTGTTCCAGTCCATTCCGGAAGCGAGCACCGCGCGAACCAGCTGGTCGTGATGGCCGGCCCAGTCATTATCCTCATCATCCCCCACCACCGGCAGGAACGTGAAACGCGGCCACTCGTCCTGCCACTGCTGTGCCAGGGCGCGAAGGTACATGTCTTCATGCCGACGCACTCCCCAATACAGTTTCACCGGCTGGTCGTAGGACGTTTCCCGGAGGTAATCCACGAGGCTTTTCATCTGGGCAAAACCGGTGCCAGCGGCCACCAGCAACAAGGGTTTCGTTGGTGCGGATGCCAGGCATGCCTTGCCATGGGGCAGCTCCACGGTTACTTCGCCACCAGACGTCAGGGCATCAATAACCTTCTGCGCGGACACCCATTCCGGGGTCGCCTGGATATGCAGCTCGATGTTCTGGGCCGATGGGCTGCTGGCGATGGAGAAGTAACAGGGGTCTGCGTCAGGCAGATTAACCGACAGGTACTGCCCGGCGTGAAACGACAGTTCCCGACGCCGCGGAAGCTGCAGCTCAACGCGATAGACATCGTGACTGATGGAACTTACGTCCACGACCTTTGCCTGAAACTTGCCAGGCTGATTGTTTCCAGCTGCCATAACGGCGGATATCTCCAGTTCCAGGTCCGTGAGCGGGATGCTTCGGCACATCATCAAACGCTCGCCGACCTCTATAGTCTGTTGGTTTCGGGTATTCAGCGCGCTGCCGACCAGCAGTTGGGCCTCGCAGATTTCACATACCCCATTACGACAGGCCGCCGGCACATCAATGCCAGCCTGCGCGGCAGCGCCAAGCAAATCTGCGCCCGGCGCCACAGTGAAGGCGATACCAGAGGGCAAAAGCCGCACCGCCCTGTGTTCACTGCCCATATCAGTCGGGGCGCGATGCCGGACTTTCAATGCCCAGGGTATCCCACAACTCATCGACGCGCTTTTTAACGTCGTCTGTCATGGTGATGGGCTCACCCCATTCGCGGGTGGTCTCGCCCGGCCACTTGTTGGTGGCGTCCATCCCCATCTTGGATCCCAGGCCGGAGACCGGTGAGGCAAAGTCCAGGTAATCGATGGGCGTATTCTCTACCAGCGTGGTATCCCGGACAGGATCCATCCGGGTTGTGATCGCCCAGATCACGTCTTCCCAGTTGCGGGCATTCACGTCGTCATCCGTGACAATTACAAACTTGGTGTACATGAACTGCCGCAGGAATGACCATACCCCCATCATCACCCGTTTGGCATGGCCGGGGTACTGTTTCTTCATGGTCACCACTGCAAGCCGATAGGAACAGCCCTCCGGCGGCAGGTAGAAATCGACGATCTCCGGAAACTGCTTTTGCAGAATCGGGATGAACACCTCATTCAGAGCCACCCCGAGGATCGCCGGCTCATCAGGCGGTCGACCGGTATAGGTACTGTGATAGATCGGATCCCGACGATGAGTGACCCGTTCTACGGTGAATACCGGGAAGTGGTCCACTTCGTTGTAGTAACCGGTGTGATCACCGAACGGTCCTTCCGGCGCCATATCATCCGGGTAGATGAAACCTTCCAGCACGATTTCGGCGCTCGCCGGCACCTGCAGATCACTCAGGCCTGCCTTGACCAGCTCGGTCCGGCTGCCGCGCAGCAGCCCGGCAAACGCATATTCCGACAGGGTATCGGGCACCGGCGTTACCGCCCCCAGAATGGTCGCCGGGTCGGCACCCAGGGCCACGGCAACCGGATAGGGCTGACCCGGATTGGCCTTCTGGAACTCCTGAAAGTCCAGTGCACCGCCGCGGTGACTCAGCCAGCGCATGATCAGCCGGTTGCGGCCGATGACCTGCTGGCGGTAGATACCCAGGTTCTGGCGCTCTTTGTGGGGCCCGCGGGTAATCACCAGGGGCCAGGTCACCAGCGGTCCGGCATCGCCGGGCCAGCAGTGCTGAACCGGTATCTGGTACAGGTCCACCTGATCCTTCTCGATCACCACATCCTGACAGGGCGCAGAACGAAGCACCTTGGGACTCATACGCATCACCTGCCGGAACAGCGGCAGCTTCTCGATGGCATCCCGGAAACCCTTGGGGGGATCCGGTTCCTTGAGAAACGCCAGCAGCTTGCCGATGTCCCGAAGCGCTGTGACGTTGTCCTGCCCCATACCCAGCGCCACCCGTTTCGGTGTCCCGAACAGGTTGGCCAGCACCGGCATGTCATAGCCCTTGGGATTTTCAAACAACAACGCAGGACCACCTGCCCGCAGGGTGCGGTCGCAGATTTCGGTCATTTCGAGGTGAGGGTCGACTTCTACGCTGATACGTTTCAGCTCACCCAGCTTTTCCAGCTGGTCAATGAAGTCTCGCAGGTCGTTGTATTTCATCGGTTACTCCGTTCAGATATGCCAGTACTACGGAGATCGGTGGTCGCTGGACTGCTTTAAGGCAGTTGGAACAAGATGCGCGCACTTGGTATGAACGGCGGAGCCGGGGAGAACCTCCCCGGACCGTGCATTGCCAAGGATGGCAATGCCGAGCCCCCAGGGATGGGTTCACGGCGTGTCCGGGGAGGTTCTCCCCGGCTCTGCCAGCCCCCAAAACCAGAGGCGCTTGTCCTAGCTAGGAAGAGATCAACGACGCTTCATGGACTGGAAGAACTCATCGTTGGTCTTGGTGTCCTTGAGCTTGTCCAGCAGGAACTCGATGGCGGCGGTGTCGTCGTCCATGGAATGCAGGAGTTTGCGCAGGATCCAGACCCGCTGAATGTCGGCTTCACTCATCAGCAGATCCTCACGACGGGTGCCGGAGCTACGGATGTTAATGGCCGGATAGGTCCGCTTCTCGGCAATCTTGCGATCCAGATGGATCTCCATGTTGCCGGTGCCCTTGAACTCCTCGTAGATAACCTCGTCCATCTTGGAACCGGTGTTGACCAGCGCGGTAGCAAGGATGGTCAGGCTTCCGCCTTCTTCCACGTTACGGGCGGCACCGAAGAAACGCTTGGGCTTTTCCAGGGCGTGGGCGTCAACACCACCGGTCAGGACCTTGCCTGAGGACGGAATAACCGTGTTGTAGGCGCGAGCCAGACGGGTGATGGAATCCAGCAGGATAACCACGTCCTTCTTGTGCTCGACCAGACGTTTGGCCTTCTCGATCACCATCTCGGCCACCTGAACGTGACGGGCCGGCGGCTCGTCGAAGGTGGAGGCGATGACTTCGCCGCGCACGGTGCGCTGCATCTCGGTCACTTCCTCAGGCCGCTCGTCAATCAGCAGTACCATCACATGGCACTCTGGATTGTTACGGGTGATGGACTGGGCAATGCTCTGCATCAGCAGCGTCTTACCGGCCTTGGGCGGAGACACGATCAGTCCACGCTGGCCTTTGCCGATGGGCGCTACCAGGTCCAGAACCCTGGACGAGAGGTCCTCGGTGCTGCCGTTACCGGCCTCGAGCATCAGGCGCTCGTCCGGGAACAGGGGCGTGAGGTTCTCGAAGAGAATCTTGTTTCGGGCGTTATCCGGCTTGTCGAAATTGATCTCGCTGACCTTCAACAAGGCAAAGTAGCGCTCGCCGTCTTTAGGAGGGCGGATCTTGCCGGCAACGGTATCACCCGTGCGCAGGTTAAAGCGGCGGATCTGGCTGGGAGAGACGTAAATGTCGTCCGGTCCTGCCAGGTAGGAGGCATCGGCGGAACGGAGGAAGCCGAAGCCGTCCTGCAGAATTTCCAGTACGCCGTCGCCGTAGATGTCTTCGCCGCTTTTTGCGTGCTTCTTCAGAATGGTGAAGATCACATCCTGTTTGCGCGAACGAGCCAGGTTATCGAGGCCCATCTCTTGCGCAATATCGAGCAATTCGGGCACGGATTTCTGCTTGAGTTCAGTAAGATTCATAGTTTGTTGGATTTTCAGGAATGGAAGTAAACGAGTATTGGAATGACAGGGGTGCCCCTGAACGTATTGATCGTAAAAAAACGCTGAACTTGATGCTGGCCAGTTGGAGCAACCGGTGTAGATGGAGTCCGGAATTAAGGTACTGAAGCCAGAGAGTGGGAACAACCGTTCGCCGGGCAAGAGCGATCATCGGCCACCTGACTGGCGAATGTCAAGTGCACTGCACAAATTAACGGCAATTTCACGTCAAACCGGCCACAACAGGCCTCTAGAGCCTCCCCCTGATGGGTTACTCCCTTCCATTGGAAGCCCGTGATGGCGATACTGGCGTATAACCACTTTTCAACGATTCTGGAGCGCCATCCATGAGCAGTGTACCCAGTACCGAACTCAAACCCCTGAACGTTGCCCTGCTGACCGTGTCCGATACACGGGGGCCTGAACAGGACACCTCCGGGCAGTTCCTGGAGGACAGCGTGGTCGAGGCCGGCCACAACCTGGTCGCCCGCCGGATCCTGCCTGACGACGTATATCTGGTGCGGGCCTTGTTGTCCAACTGGATCGCCGATTCCCAGGTGCATGTCGTGATCATTACCGGTGGCACCGGTCTGCTTGAACGCGACAGCACGCCGGAGGCAGTCAGGCCTTTGCTGGACAAAACCGTAGAAGGCTTTGGCGAGGAATTCCGTCGCCTGTCCGCCGCCGAGATCGGATCTTCGACCGTGCAGTCACGGGCGATGGCGGGGATGGCGAACCATACGGTGATTTTCTGCCTGCCCGGCTCGACCGGTGCCTGCCGCACCGGCTGGGAAGGCATTCTCCTCAGTCAACTGGACAGCCGTCACACGCCGTGCAATTTCTCGGGCCTGGTCTTACGCAAACCCGAGAAGCCCATGCAGCGGCTCAACGAAGTGATTGGACAGCGCGCCAAGCGCTGAGGCGAGAAGACATCCTGACCGGAGTTCAGAATTGATGGCCAACCCAAACCTCACGCCCCTGGAAAATGCATTGGACCACCTGTTGTCGGAAGCACCGGTGGTTACGCAGATTGAAACCGTCGCCCTGGCCGACTCCCTGGGCCGGGTTCTTGCCGAGAACCACTATGTTCCGGCAGACGTGCCGCCGGCAGATAACAGTGCGGTGGACGGATACGCCCTGCGCAAACAGGATCTTCATGGCGATCAGCCCATACCGGTCTCGGCGCGGATTCCGGCCGGTGAAGCGCCGAAGCCCCTGGAGCCCGGCACTGCCGCGCGCATTTTTACCGGCTCAGAGATTCCCGAGGGTGCCGACTCGGTGGTGATGCAAGAGCGGATTGAGGTGACGGACGGCGGAATTCTTGTCCAGGCAGAGGTAGACCAAGGCCAGAATATTCGCCGACGGGGCCAGGATCTGACCCGGGGCGACCTTGCGCTGGCAAAAGGCACACAGGTGCGCCCGAACGAGATGGGGCTGCTGGCGTCCATGGGCGTTGCCCGGGTTGCCGTTCTGGCGCGGCTGAAAGTCGCCATTCTCTCCACCGGAGATGAGCTGGTGGACCCTGGCACGCCCCTCGGGCCGGGACAGATCTACAACAGTAACCGCTTCACTCTGATGGGGCTGCTCACCGAAGCCGGTTGCAACGTCGTGCTGTGCGAGACACTGAAGGACAAACGCGAGGCCACCCGGGAAACGCTGTTGCGTGCGGCGGAGTCTGCCGATCTGATTATCACCAGCGGGGGCGTTTCCGTGGGTGAGGAAGATCATGTACGAGCGGTGCTGGAGGAGTCCGGCAGCCTGTCGCTCTGGAAAATGGCGATCAAACCCGGCAAACCCGTGGCTTTTGGTGCCATCGGCGGAACGCCGGTGCTGGGACTGCCCGGCAATCCCGGATCCGTGCTGGTCACTTTCCTGATGGTGGGCATGCCCTACATCCGGAAACGCCAGGGGCGCAACCCGAAACCTCTCTCGGGCGAGCGGATACCCGCAGACTTTTCCATTTCCTCGGCATCGGTGCGCCGGGAGTTTGTCAGGGCCCGGAAGGAAAGCCGGGGATCCGGGCCGGTAGTAGCCGCATACCCCAATCAGAGCTCGGGCATCCTGAGCTCCACCTGCTGGGCGGACGGACTGGCCGTGGTGCCCGAAAACACCACAGTAAGCCCCGGTGACCTGCTAACCTACTATTCGTTTGCGGAACTGTTGAGCTGACCATGAGTGATAACACGATTACGGTACGTTTCTTTGCCCGCCTGCGCGAGGAGCTGAAAACCGACCAACTGGCCGTAGACGCCAGGCCCGGCCTGACCGCTGGCGATGTGCTGGCAGAGCTGGCCAGCCAGGGCGGCCCCTGGAGCCAGTTGCAGGGCGACCAGCCAGTGATGATTGCGATCAACCAGGCCATGGCGAAACCCGGTTCCGAGATAAAAGCCGGCGATGAGCTGGCCTTTTTCCCGCCGGTCACCGGAGGTTGAGATGATTTCGGTCCAGTCTGAAGATTTTGATGTTGCCACCGAGTACGCCGCGCTTCGTGACAACGGTGCCGGCACCGGCGCCATTGCGACGTTCACCGGCCTGGTAAGGGACAGCGGCGACCTGCAGGGCGTCACGGGACTTTACCTGGAGCACTACCCCCGGATGACGGAACAGGTGATCCAGGGGCTTCTTGATGAGGCCTCAAAACGCTGGGATGTGCGCAAGGTCCGAGTCATTCACCGGGTCGGGCGACTGGCGTTGTGCGACCAGATTGTCTTCGTGGGGGTGTGTAGTGCCCACCGGGGGGACGCGTTCGCGGCCTGCGAATTCATCATGGACGCCCTGAAGACCTCGGCGCCGTTCTGGAAGAAAGAAATCACCTCAGACGGAGAGCACTGGGTGGAACAGAAAGAATCCGATCTGGCGCGCTCTGGGGACTGGAAGTAACTGGCCATAAAAAAACCGCCCCTGAGCCTCGACTCAGGAGCGGTTTCTGGTGGCCCGACTGCAATCAGAGATTGCTGTCCAGGAAGGCCGCCAGCTGAGATTTGGAGAGTGCGCCGACCTTGGTGGCGTCCACATTGCCGTTCTTGAACAGCATCAGGGTGGGGATACCACGGATGTTGAACTTCGGCGGGGTCTGCTCGTTTTCGTCAATGTTGAGCTTGCAGACTTTCAGTTTGCCGTCGTATTCGTCGGCAATCTCTTCAAGCACCGGCGCAATCATCTTGCAGGGACCGCACCACTCGGCCCAGTAGTCCACCAATACGGGGACGTCGGACTGCAGTACATCCTGCTCAAAAGAAGCGTCGGTTACATTTACGATATTTCCGCTCATTACCTTTTCCTGATTCATGCACTACTGCTGCACATCGGCATGTCCCTGGTGGGATTACCATACCGGGCACAGGTGCTGTTGACTGTCGCTGAAGGCTGCCCGGGTTTGCAGACAACCTTTCACCCAAATCACGGTACGACATACTTTACGCGATTGATCAGCCGGATGTGAAGCGGTAGATCCACTACCATGGATCGATCTACGCCTGACCCCGGTCAAACACCGGGTTTTCCGGTTACTGACAGGCCTGAGGGATTTCGCTTATAGTACCCGGCACGTTCATATCAAAAGGATTCCGACCACGTGACGGCCGCATCCACCGCCGAAAACGCTGCCGCCTCACCCGAGGTTCTCGCAGCCATCGACATGGGCTCGAACAGCTTCCACATGGTGGTTGCCCGACTAGTGCATGGGGAAATCCGGACCCTCGAGAAGATGGGAGAAAAGGTACAGCTCGGCGCCGGGCTGGATCAGTATAACCGGCTGACCGAAGAGGCCCAGGAGCGGGCCCTGGCCTGCCTGGGCCGGTTCGCACAGCGGCTCAAGGGGATGCCCCCGGAAGCGGTGCAGATTGTTGGCACCAACGCGCTGCGCGTCGCCCGAAATGCCCATCAATTCATGACCCGGGCGGAAGAGGTGCTGGGTTATCCGGTGGAGATCATTGCCGGCCGCGAGGAAGCACGCCTGATCTACCTGGGCGTCTCCCACACTCTGTCTGACGACATCGGACGCCGGCTGGTGATCGATATCGGCGGTGGCAGCACCGAGTTCATCATCGGCCAGCGGTTCGAGCCCCAGGAGCTTGAAAGCCTGCACATGGGCTGCGTCTCCTTCCGGAACCGGTATTTCCCGGACGGCAAGATCACCAAGCGGCAGATGGACAAGGCAGTGACCCATGCCGAGCAGGAACTGCTCAATATTCGTCAGCACTACCGTTCCGTGGGCTGGCAGAGCGCGGTCGGCTCATCCGGCTCGATCAAGGCCATTGCCAGCATACTGGCGACCCTGAAAATCACCGACGGCACCATTACCCTTGCCGCCATGCAGGAGCTTCGCAAGCGTCTGGTGGATATGGGCAAAACTGAAAAGCTGGGGGACCTGGGCGTACGTTCGGATCGCCAGAGCATCTTTCCGGCGGGCTTTGCCATTCTGATGGGGGCATTCCAGTCTCTTGGCATCCGGGACATGGCTTTCGCCGACGGCGCACTGCGGGAAGGCCTGCTCTACGACATTGTCGGGCGCATCCAGCACGAAGATGTGAGAGAGAGAACCATTTCCGCCCTTCAGGAACGTTACCACGTTGACCAGGAACACGGTGCCGCCGTCGAGGAAACAGCCGTGGCCGCCTGGCAACAGGTGGCTGATGCCTGGGGCCTGAACACAGCGGCCGACGAAGAGGTCCTGCGCTGGGCCTGCCGGCTGCACGAGATCGGACTGACCATTTCCCACAGCCAATACCACAAACACGGTGCCTACCTGTTGCGCTACTCGGACCTGCCCGGCTTTACGCAGCAGTTCCAGCGGGACCTTGCCACACTGGTGCGCGGCCACCGGCGCAAATTCGCCTCCGCCATTTTTGAGGGGCTGGATCCGGAAGATATCGCAAGGTTGCGGTACCTCTGCGTATTGGTTCGCCTGGCGGTTCTGATTCAACACCCGCGCAATATGGAACAACCTCCGGCCTTCACCCTCACTGCTCACAAAGACAAGCTGGTGCTGGAGTTTCCGTCGGGTTGGCTGGATGACAGGCCACTGACCCTGGCCGACCTGGAAAACGAGCGGGACTATCTCGCCAAACAGGATTTTGTTCTGGAACTGAACGGCGGCTGACGGCATTCAGCCGCTCAGCTCTGCCTCCAGGGATTCCACCTCTTCACTGACTTCAAGCCACTGGGCCTCCACCTCTTCCAGGCGGGCGGTTGCGGTGGCCTGCTCGCCCAGCAGCTCTTTCAGACGCGCTTTGCCGCTGTCGTCATAAAGACCCGGATCGGACAGCTGTTCCTCCAGAGCTGACAACGCCTGCTGAAGCTGCTCCATTTCCTTTTCCAGAGCAGTCTGCTTTTTACGATAGGGACTGAGTTTCTGGCGCACGGCCGCCTCTGCCCGCTTGCGTGCCTTCCGGTCTTCGGCACTCTCACCCACGTCAGCAGTCTCTTCCGCAGCCTGCTGTCCGGCCGGCATTCGTCTGGGCGCTTCGGTATCATCTTTCCGGCGGTCGGCCAGCCAGCGCTCGTAGTCCTCAAGATCACCCTGGTATTCCGTCACCCGGCCGTCATTGACCAGCCAGAACTCGTCCACCGTGTTTCTCAGCAGGTGCCGGTCGTGGGAGACCACCACAATGGCGCCTTCAAAGTTCTGCAGTGCCATGGTCAGGGCTTGGCGCATTTCCAGATCCAGGTGGTTGGTGGGCTCGTCCAGCAGGAGTAGGTTCGGTTTCTGCCAGGCAATAACGGCAAGCGCCACCCGGGCCTTTTCCCCGCCGGAAAATGACCGGACGGCGCTCAAAGCCTCATCGCCGTGAAAATCAAACCCACCGAGGAAGTTCCGGATACTCTGCTCTGACGCTTTCGGCGCCAGCCTCTGCAAATGCAGAAACGGGCTGGCATCCAGATCCAGTGATTCCAGCTGATGCTGGGCGAAAGAACCGATGGCCAGATGCTCGCCACAGGTTCGATCCCCGGACAACAAGGTACCCTCACCGCGAAGCGCATCCATCAGCGTGGACTTGCCGGCGCCATTGGGGCCAAGCAGGCCAATCCGGCTGCCGGGCAGCAAGGTCAGATTGATACCCTTGAGGATCGGGGTATCGCCGTGGCCCGCCGTGCCATTGCGTATCGACAACAATGGGTTGGAGACCTTTTCCGCCACTGGAAACTCGAAACTGAAGGGCGAGTCGATATGGGCTGGGGCAATGCGTTCCATCCGCTCCAGGGCCTTGACCCGACTCTGGGCCTGGCGGGCCTTGGTGGCCTTGGCCTTGAACCGGTCGATGAAGCGCTGAATTTCAGCGATCCTGGCCTGCTGGCGCTCAAAACCGGCCTGCTGCTGGGCCAGACGTTCACTGCGCTGGCCTTCAAAGGCTGAGTAATTACCCGTATACAACTCCAGTTTTCGCCGATCGAAATGCACCACATGGGTGGCGACCCGATCCATAAAATCCCGGTCGTGAGAGATAAACAGCAGGGTTCCGGGATAGCGGCGCAGCCAGTTCTCCAGCCACAGGCAGGCATCCAGATCCAGGTGGTTGGTTGGCTCATCCAGAAGCAGCAGATCCGAAGGTCGCATCAGGGCCTGAGCCAGGTTAAGCCGGATCCGCCAGCCACCGGAAAACGCCGACACCGGCCGGTCGGCGTCCTCGTCAGTGAATCCCAGCCCCCGCAACAATGCCTCGGCCCTGCGGGCTGCAGACCAGGCCTCGTGCACATCCAGTTCCCCGTGTATGCGGGCAATGGCATGGTCATCACCGGCGCCTTCTGCCCTGGCAAGCTCCGCTTCAAGGCGACGCAGATCCAGATCGCCATCAAGGACAAAATCCCGGGCACTGCGGTCGGTTGCTTCGACTTCCTGTGCCATGTGGGCAATGCGACAACCACCGGGTAGGGAGACCGCTCCCTGCTCCGGCGCCAACTGGCCCAGCAAGAGCTGGAAAAGACTGGATTTGCCGGCACCATTGGCACCGACGATGGCGACACGCTGACCGGGCTGCACGGTAAGGTTGACGGATTCTAGCAACCAGACGCCGCCCCGTTGTAAACTGAGATCGGTTATCGTTAACATGTTTTCATTTTATCAACGTAAAGTGTTCAGGGAAGGCACAGCGCCTATGTCGGTCGGCTCGGCTACCATCCCGGATTTCTCGACACCGCCGCTGGAATTGCCGGCAGATCTGGAACCGGAGAACCCACTCTGGCGTTTTGCATTGGCGTTCTGGAAATATCCGGACGTTCAGAACAGCTGTCTGGCGCTTCAGAATCAGGGCTGGAGCGTGACGCGGATTCTCAGTGCGGCCTGGCTAGCATTCTCCGGCAGGATCTTCGCCGGGGTCGAGGACGCTACGGTAACAGAGTGGCGCAACCGTGTAACCGTCGCGCTGCGCAGTGCGAGAAAATCGCTGCCCGGCAATGCCGACAACTGTCAAAAGCTCCGTACCGGCATCGCTGGCCTGGAGCTTGAAGCCGAACAGATCGAACTGGCCCTGAGCTGGCGAACGCTAATGACCAACAACCCGGAACACGCTGACATGCAGGGACGCGACGCACTGATCATCACCAATCTGGTTGCGGCCGCACCGACATCATTCGTTGATGACAGTGCCAGGCCCCTGCTGAATACACTGGCCGAAACCCTGGCCCACTTTCCCAAGGGAGACCACCAGCCATGATGATGAAATGGCTAATACGGCTCTCATTTCCGGCTCTCGGATTGCTGTTATTGCTCATCTTCTTCGGCCTGAACGATCCGGAGCAGGTATCCGAGCCAGTGGCAGAAGAGGAACAGCCGGAAATTCCCGCCTTCGAAGGCCTGGTGCCCTCACCGATTCCCACCGAGGGCCCCGAGATCGTGTTCAAGTGGCAGGATACCGACGGCAACTGGCACTATGCTGACCAGCCGCCGGAACAGGGCCGCTGGAACACCCTCGCCATCGAACGGCGGGACAAGGCCTTTCCGCGCCTCCAGCCCCAGGAACCGGAAACAGATTGGCGATCCCCCTATAACGCCCCTTTTTCTCTGGGACCATCCGCCGCCGGTACCAACGGCAGCTGAGCTGACACGTCCGCTTTCTTAACACATGTTCAGTGGCATCTGACGCCGGAACCCGTTACCTTCTGCGTTCTGACAAACACAACGCGGGGCCCTGCCCCGAGCACCGACGTTAAAGGATAATGCAATGAAGAAAACGCTCCTTGCACTGGCAGTGACCGGACTTGTTGCCGGCTGTTCCACTCCGCCCGAAGCCCCGGAACAACCGAAACTGGAATCCACCGACCAGAAGGTCAGTTATGGAATGGGCCTGGTATTGGGTGAGCGCATGGGTAACGACCTGCCGAACCTGCAGATGGATCAGTTCCTCCAGGGCATCCAGCACGGCCACGCTGGCGATGATGAAGCCAAGCGCATGAGCCGCGAGGAAATCCAGCAGGCCCTGATGACCTACCAGCAGCAGCTGCAGGAGGAGCAGGGCAAGCAGATGGAAGAGCTGGCCCAGAAGAATCTGGATGCCGGAGAGGCCTTCCTGGCAGAGAATGCCGAGCGTGAAGGTGTGGAAACCACCGACTCAGGCCTTCAGTATGAAGTGCTTGAGCAGGGTGACGGCGAAAAGCCGGCAGCAACCGACACGGTTCAGGTGCACTACACTGGTGAACTGCTGTCCGGTGAGGTGTTCGACAGCTCCCGCGAGCGCGGCGAGCCGGTAACCTTCGCCCTTAACCAGGTGATTCCCGGCTGGACCGAAGGCCTTCAGTTGATGAGTGAAGGTGCCCGCTACAAGCTCTACATTCCTTCCGACCTGGCTTACGGCCCGGGTGGTAACCGGGCAATCGGACCGAACGAGACTCTCGTGTTTGATGTCGAGCTGCTCGAGATCAATCCCGGCTCTGGAGACTAAGCTCCAGGCAGGCGGCGGCCAGTTCTGGCGCAGCCATAAAAAAGCCCCAGCCCGGCGTTACCGGCTGGGGCTTTTTTGATTCAGGCGTATTCTCAGGCAGAGGCCACTTTGCCGGCATGGGCATTGTGAAGGTGCTCGATGAGGAAATCCTCCATCTCGAACCGGGTCTCCAGGGTTTCACCCAGCTTCGACAACTCACCGAACAGCTCTTTGACATCCTCTTCCGACAATTCCCGGCCATCCAGACGGTCATTGAAGTTAAGGGCGACCTCAGTGGTCTGCTCAATCCGGGGGTAAACCTTGGCCGCCAATTCGAGGCCGCCATCGTTGAATTCCCTGGCTTCGCGAACCAGTTGCTCATAAATCTCAAAATGGCCGGTAGATACGTAATCCACCAGCACCTCACACAGGCGCACGAACTTTTCTCTCAGCGCTTCCGTCTGCGAGAAGTCATTCTCCCCGGACAGGTCGCAGTAATGCACCAGCAGCTCCTGACGCTCCTTGAGCCAGCGATCAATCAGTTCGCTGACGCCACCCCAGCGCTCCCTGGCATTTCGGCAATTTTCCAACATGACGCCTGTTCTCCGCTTGTCTTCGGTACTTCTGTTTCGGTTTTGATTTTTATTAGGTTTGGATCAAGTTACCCCATGGCTGCTGTCCCCCGCAACCGTTTCAGCTCCGAATCCACTCCCGGGGTTTTTGCCGGCGAAACATCAGAACCAGACCGGTAATAACCAGCAGAGAGAAAAACACGGCAGTCCAGCCAGGGATGCTCAAACCCAGGAACCGCCAGACCACTTCGGCACAGTCCCCCGTACCCTGCAGCGCAGTAGACAAGACTTCAAACCAGGGCAGGACATCAAGCATGTAATCAACTGAGGGCCCACACGCTGGCACCTGGTCTGCCGGCAGACTCTGCAGCCACAACTGCCGTCCGGCGACGCCCAGACCGGCTCCGGCGGTCAACACCAGCAGGAAACCGTAGATCCGAGCGCCGAATCCGGTGGGACCCTGGAGGAAGGCCAGGAAACTCACCAGACCGGCCCCCATAAAGCCGAACCGCTGTAACCAGCAAAGCGGGCAGGGCTCCAGCCCCATCACATGCTCCATATAAAACGCCACACCCAGAAGCGCGGCACATACAAGGAAAATAAGCCCGAAAACCCATCTGCTGGTCAAAAGAACACCTCGAATCGTGAATTGAAACTGCAAGCGGCCACTGGGCCTGCTATTCTCGTCACTTAACCCTAAACCACGATCAACTTCAAGCCTATGACACGCCAGCCAAAATCCGTTCTGACGCTTCTGTTTCTGTTGTTTGCAATGATGCCCTTACCCGCCGTTTCCCAGGATGAGGAAAATACCGAAGAGGAAGTGGCTGAGGAAGAAAGCGGCGTTACCGATTACATCAGTATGGATCCGCCTTTTGTGACTCACGTGGGCACGCCTGGCAACAAGCCGACCTACCTGAAGGCCGCCGTGACACTGCGGGCCCGGAATACAAGCACCCGGCCAGCGCTGGAAGCCCACATGCCTCGCCTGAGACACGAACTGGTGATGCTGTTTGGCGAGCAGACTGACACAGAACGCCTCACCTCAATGGAAGGGCAGGAGGCGTTGCGAGAGGAAGCCAAACAGCGAATAAATGCGGTTCTGGAGGAGCAGCAGACCGGCGAGAGCATCGCCGGTGTATTGTTTACAGAATTCGTGGTGCAGAAATAAGGCTGGACCCGACCAAGGAATCAGGCGATCCGTGAGAACAGATCGTCTGCCTGGTCCCGGTCATCCCGGGCTACCTGATCGGCATCGTCCCAACCGGCTTCCCAGGCAGCAATGACAACCTCACCCCGATAGGGGCAGCGGGCTTTGTCCATACCCATGTTGGCAGCCATGTAGCCCTGACGGTAAGCCTTGTTGAGCGCTTCCACATCCCAGCCGAGTTTGATATCCCTTGCCATCGCCGTCTCTCCCGATCCTGATGTTACAAAAATTAACAGCCGGACCGGAGGGAGACAAATCTTTGTTCGGTTTCTGTGCGTCAGGTCCGCAGACTTCTGCGACAGTGGCCCAACTTACCGTTCAGGAGCGCAGATACTGTTCCAAAAACTCGCTGAACGGCAGGGTATCGGCACGCTCCATCTGCGCCTGCTCGGCCAGGGAATCTGCCGTCATGGCATTAAACGCCTGGCGCACACTGGCATCGAGGCCTTCCTGCCTGAGGGTTTGCTGGTGCTGCTGCGCCATTTCCATGCCCCACTCCCGATGCCCCAGGCCTGAGGAGCGCATGGCGTCCAGAACCCGGGCAGACGGAACCGTCCACTCACCATTCAAGGTCTCGCGCTGGGCAGCCAGGGCGCGACGGTAGGTGTCATCCCCCCGCCAGCTATCGAGCAACTCGGCGAGCGGTTCCAGTTGCGCCAGGATATCGGTTGCGGCCTCTGAAACCGGAGTGCGCTCCCCGGCACGGCATAGCTTCAACTCACGGTAACGCCCGTTGGACACCACATCCTTGTAGTTGTCATCGAGACGCTCGCACTCTTCATCGCCAATACGGGGCGAGTCCGATAGCAGGCAATCCAGAAGGAACAGGTCCAGGAAATCGATCTGAGCCTCATTCACGCCCACCGGTGAGAAGGGATCAAGATCCAGACACCGCACCTCGATGTATTCCACACCCCGGGCCTCAAGCGCCTGGATGGGCTTTTCTTCCCGCTGCGTGGTGCGTTTGGGGCGCACGGCGCTGTAATACTCGTTTTCGATCTGCAGGACGCTGGTATTGATCTGGATGAACTGGTCGCCCCGGCGGGTGCCGATTTCCTCATAGGCCGGCCAGGTTGTGTGGATAGCCCGATCCAGAGTCTGGGTGTAGGTGCTGAGCTCATTGAAACAGATATTCAGGGAGGCCTGGGCATTGTTGTGGTAACCCAGATCCCCCATCCGCAGGGAGGTGGCGTGCTCACCGTACCAGGTGCGTTCGTCAAACTGGTTGAGGTCGTGGCTGACATCGGCAACGAAGCTGGCATCCAGCGCCGGCGAGGCGCCGAACAGCAACATCAGCAGCCAGCTACGGCGACGGAAATTCCGAATCAGCCAGAAATACTGGTCCGATTTGAAGTCTTTCAGGCTTTGCTCATTTCCGAGCAATTCCTGCCACTTCTGCCAGAAGCTATCGGGTAGCGACAGGTTGTAGTGGGCGCCAGCGATGCTCTGCATCATACGCCCGTAACGCACCGCCAGACCCTGCCGGTAAACGTGCTTGAGCTGGCCAATGTTTGAGCTGCCGTATTCGGCAATGGGGATGCTCGGATCGCCATCCAGTTCACAGGGCATGCTCGCCGCCCAGAAGACCTCGTCGCCAAGGTTCTGCTGCACGTAGGTGTGGATATCCCGCAGGGATTTCAGCATGCCCCCGGTGCTGTTGAACACCGGTGTGATCAGCTCCAGCAAGGCCTCCGAATAGTCCGTGGTGATCCTCGGGTGGGTCAGTGCCGAACCCAGGGCTTCGGGATGCGGGGTCTGGGCAATGAAGCCGTTGCGATCCACCCGCAGCCCTTCTTTTTCGACACCCTTGAGGAAACCATCCCAGTCGCTGGCGGCGAACTGACGAAATACGGAATGGCGGGATTCAGCCATGGTCGACTCCTGCTGCGGCCGGTTTGCTCTTTTGCACAACCGGCCGATGAAAAGATTGTATGCCCGTCAGCTGTCCTTGCGCGCCGAGGCCAATGCCTGGGCCAGCGCGCCAGCCATGGCGCCCTGCGGGGATTTCTGACCGGAAGCGCCACTGCCGGCGTTCCGGTTACCGCCCTTGCGGCTGGCCCCGGCGCGGTTGGCAGCCATTGGCTTGCCTTCGTTTTTCTCGCCAGGCTGATCGTCCATACGCATGGTCAGGGCAATTCGCTTGCGCGGGATATCCACGTCCATCACCTTGACCTTGACGATATCCCCGGCCTTGACCACTTCCCGGGGATCCTTGACGAAGGTGTGGGACAGCGCGGAAATGTGCACCAGGCCATCCTGATGCACACCAATATCCACAAACGCGCCAAAGTTGGTCACGTTGGTCACCGAGCCTTCCAGCACCATGCCGGGTTTGAGATCGCTCAGGGTTTCGACCCCTTCCTCAAAACTTGCGAACCTGAATTCCGGTCGCGGATCCCGCCCCGGTTTCTCCAGTTCCGAGATGATGTCCTTGATAGTCGGCAAACCGAACTGTTCTGTTACGTAATCCTGGGGATTCAGACCACGCAGGAACGAGGAGTCGCCGATGATATCGCCCACTTCGCGATTATTTTTCCGGGCGATGGCCTCGACCACGCCATAGGCTTCAGGGTGCACGGAGGACCGGTCCAGGGGGTTCTCACCGCCGGCAATACGCAGAAAACCCGCCGCCTGCTCGAACGTGCGGTCCCCGAGACGGGTGACCTTGAGCAGCTGCTTGCGGTTGCGGAACATGCCGTTCTGGTTGCGGAACTCAATGATGTTCTGGGCGATGGTCTGGTTCAGGCCCGAGACCCTTGCCAGCAGTGGCGCTGACGCCGTGTTCAGATCCACACCCACGCCGTTTACGCAGTCTTCCACTACGGCATCCAGACTGCGGGACAGTTGAACCTGGGAGACATCGTGCTGGTACTGCCCCACCCCGATCGATTTCGGCTCGATTTTCACCAGCTCGGCCAGCGGATCCTGCAATCGACGGGCAATGGAGACCGCACCCCGAATGGTGACATCCAGATCTGGCAATTCCTTGGAAGCAAACTCTGAGGCTGAGTAGACCGAAGCGCCAGACTCACTGACCACGATCCGGGCCAGCTTCAATTCGGGGTAACGCTTGCTGAGATCGCCGACCAGCTTCTCCGTTTCCCGGGAAGCGGTGCCATTGCCAATGGCCACCAGTTCGATCTTGTACTCCCGACACCAGGCCGCCAGCTGCTCGATGGAACGGTCCCATTGGTTCTGGGGCGCATGGGGGAAGATGGCACCGTGGCCGGCCACCTGGCCAGTGCCATCGATAACAGCCACTTTCACCCCCGTGCGTAGCCCTGGATCCAGGCCCAGGGTCGGACGTGGACCAGCCGGCGCGAGCAGCAGGAGATCCTTGAGGTTGGCAGCAAAGACGTTGATGGCTTCGGTTTCCGCTGCTTCGCGGACCTGTGCCATAAGATCGGTTTCAATCTGGGTGGACAACTTCACCCGCCAGGTCCAGCGCACAACTTCCGAAAGCCATTTGTCGGCAGCGCGGCCGTTGTCCCGGATGTTCCAGCGTGCGGCAATACGCTGCTCGGCCGGATGGGGCGCGCGACGGTCGTCGTCGGCATCACCGACCACGATGGTGTAACCAAGAACACCCTCGTTCCGTCCCCGAAGAATGGCCAGGGCGCGGTGGGACGGCACTTTTTTCAGGGGCTCGACGTGGTCGAAATAATCCCGGAACTTGGCCCCCTCGTTCTCCTTGCCTTCCACCACGGTGACTTTCAGCTGGCCTTCCTGCCAGATGAAGTCCCGCAGGCTGCCCAGCAGCTCGGCGTCCTCGGCAAACCGCTCCATCAGTATGTACCGGGCGCCATCTAGCGCAGCCTTGGTATCTTCCACGCCGGCTTCTTTGTTCAGGTAGCCCTGGGCAGTGGTTTCGGGATCCAGAGTCGGATCATCGTAGAGGGCATCAGCCAGCGACTCCAGACCCGCTTCCCGTGCAATCTGGGCCTTGGTCCGGCGCTTGGGCTTGTAGGGCAGGTAAAGATCTTCCAGACGGTTCTTGGCATCCGCTTCGTTAATGCTGGCCTTGAGCTCGTCGGTCAGCTTGCCCTGCTCCTCGATGCTCTTGAGGATGGTGGCACGACGGTCTTCCAGTTCCCGCAGATAGCGCAGGCGTTCTTCCAGGTTCCTTAGCTGGCTGTCATCCAGTGAGCCTGTGACCTCTTTCCGGTAGCGGGCGATAAACGGAACGGTCGCGCCCTCGTCGAGCAGTTCGACGGTGGCATTAACCTGTTGCTCGCGGACACCGAGTTCCTCGGCGATACGCCTGGAGATACTGTTCATGCAACCTCTGTCTGATGCTTTGCCAATAAACCAGCAAAGGTACAGCGGCTTACTGCTGCAGGCAAGCGGCCTGACCCCGCTTGTTCAGGAATTGCACAAGATCTGCCCAGGGCATGGGCCGGGCGTAATAATAGCCCTGGATTTCATCGCAATGCTGCTGGCGCAGAAACTCCAGTTGCCCCTCGGTTTCCACACCTTCGGCGACCACGCTGATCTGCAGGCTGTGGGCCAGGCTGATGATGGCCCGAATGATGTGTTCGGCGTCTGCCGAATTGCCCAACTCCTGCACGAACGACTTGTCGATCTTCACCAGCGAGATCGGCAAATGCTGAAGATTACTCAACGATGAAAAGCCGGTTCCGAAATCGTCCAGGGCAAAACTGATCCCCAGCTGGTTCAATTCCCGCAGGCAGCGCTGGGCATACTCCGGGTCGTGCATCATGGCACTCTCGGTCAGCTCCAGCTCCAGCAGACTGGTATCCACGTTGGCGTTAAAGATGATGCGAAAAATGGTTTCAGTCATCTTGCGATCGTGAAACTGCCGGAATGACAGATTGACCGCGAACACCAGCCCGGGGAAACCGAGTTCAGCAGATTCCTGCAAACGCTTACAGGCCTGTTCGATGACCCAGTAACCAATGGGCACGATCAACCCACTGCGCTCGGCCACCGGAATGAATTCGTCCGGCCCCACCAGCCCACGCTCCGGATGATTCC
Source organism: Marinobacter sp. EhC06 (assembly GCF_001650915.1). GTDB lineage: Bacteria > Pseudomonadota > Gammaproteobacteria > Pseudomonadales > Oleiphilaceae > Marinobacter. The sequence goes on along the minus strand of NZ_LXYO01000036.1, from coordinate 42,674 downwards.
AGCGCAACAGGCATTCCACGCCCCGAACCTCCTCGGTGGCCAGATCAATCCTGGGCTGGTAGTAAAGCTCCAGCTCCTTGCCTCTCAGGGCGTTGCGGAGGTCCGCCTCCAGACGAAGCTGATAACCGGCGGAAATGTGCAGCTGGCGGTCATAGAAACGGTAGCTGGTGCCCGGGTCCCGTTTTGCTTCGAACATGGCACGGTTGGCCCGGCGCAACAGATTTTCGGCGCTGTCGCCGGCTTCCGGGTAGGTTGCAACGCCAAGGCTGGCACTGACCACTACGGTCTGGCCATCAATGGTAACCGGCTCATCAAGGGCGTTGACCACCTTGCGGATAATCTGGGTGATATCCAGGGAGTCCTCGACCTTTTCGACAATAATGGCCAGCTCGTCGCCCCCGATACGCATCAGCGAATCCACCCGCCGGAGCGAATGACGAAGCCGCTCTGCCAGCTTCATCATCAACTGGTCGCTTTTCTGGTAGCCAAACGATTCGTTGATGCTGCGGAAGTCATCAATGTTGAGGTGCAGTAAAGCCAGCCGATGGCCGGCCCGCTCGGCCCGTAGCAAGGCCTGTTGGAGACGATCGAAGAAAAGGTCCCGGTTGATAAAACCGGTGGCGACTTCGCGGCCGAGTTGACCGTGGGCGGACTCGGACAACTGATCCCGATACCAGAGGCATTTCACAGCCCGCCGGAAATTCCAGTGGTCCAGGTTCTGGCGACTGAGATAATCAGCGGCGCCCGAAGCAAGCAATTCGGGCGCCCGCTCCCCGGGAGGCTCGGCACTCAGAGCAAGCACGGGCTTTTCATTGCTGGCAACCGCCAGGTACTGAAGGAAAGATGCCTCTGAGCCACCATGAAACACGCAGTCCCAAACGATGACATCAAAACTGGCGTTGCGGATCAGATCATCACAATCCACCAGGTCCGGGCACCAGGTTGCGTCCGCACTGATTTCGACGTCGCCCGCCAGAAGAGCATTCAGCCAGAGAAAATCAGCGTAATCTGGTGTCAGAACCAACAGGCGCAACTGTCCGGGCCTCATGGTTTCCAGTGGCAATGTCATCAAGCAGGATCCATTTATGCGTGAACAACCGAGTCCGTTCTGTTAATCATAGTCGATAGATCCCCAAGGTACAGTAACTCTGTCTGGTGTAGAATAAGCCCACGTCCGTTATCCCCATTTCGTTCCATTCTGGCCATTTATTTGTGAACAAGCTCAACCCGAGACAAAGCGAAGCAGTCCGCTATGCTGATGGCCCGATGCTGGTGCTCGCCGGTGCCGGCAGCGGCAAGACCAGCGTGATCACCCGCAAGATTGCCTACCTGATCGAGCAGCTAGGAATCCCGGGGCGTCATATTGCCGCAGTCACCTTCACCAACAAGGCTGCCCGGGAAATGAAGGAGAGGGTTGGCCGAATCGTCGACAGGAAGCTGACCCGGGGCCTGATTGTATCCACTTTTCATAATCTTGGCCTCAATATGATCCGGGAAGAGCACACGCATCTCGGTTACCACCCCGGTTTTTCCATCTTCGATGCCGAGGATGCCAAGGCCCTGTTACAGGATCTGATGCTCCGGGAAGCCAGTGCCGAGGCCGGGGACGAGCTCAATGACATCCAGATGACCATTTCATCCTGGAAAAACGCCATGCGGGGGCCGGCCGAAGCCCTGAGCAAAGCCGCGGATGAGCGCGAACAGCGCATTGCGATCATCTACAGGAAATACAACGAGTACCTTAAGGCTTACAACGCGGTCGATTTTGATGATCTGATCCTGCTTCCCGTGATGCTGTTCCGCTCGAATCCAGACGTGCTCGCGAAATGGCGGCGGAAGATTCGCTACATGCTGGTGGATGAATACCAGGACACCAACGTGTGCCAGTACGAACTGGTCAAACTCCTGGTGGCAGAGCGGGCCGCGTTTACCGTGGTTGGCGACGACGACCAGTCGATCTACGCCTGGCGCGGTGCCCGGCCGGAAAACCTGGCCCAGCTCAAGGAAGACTTCCCAAGCCTGAAAATCGTCAAGCTTGAGCAGAATTACCGGTCCACCGCACGGATCCTGCGCAGCGCTAACACCGTGATCGCCAACAACCCCCACGTGTTCGAGAAGGCTCTGTGGAGTGATCACACTATCGGCGAAGAAATCCGGATTGTCCGGTGCCGCAACGAAGACGCGGAAACCGACCGGGTGGCCACCGAGATTCTCGATCAGAAGCTGAAAAAAGGCCTCGATTTCCGGGACTTCGCCGTGCTGTACCGTGGCAACCACCAGGCACGCCTGCTGGAAATGAAGCTGCAGGCCTACCAAATCCCCTACCGCATCTCCGGCGGCCAGTCCTTTTTCTCAAAGAACGAGATCAAGGACGCCATGTCCTACCTGCGGCTGTTGATCAACCCGGACGACGACGCCGCGTTCCTGCGGGTGGTCAACGTGCCCCGCCGGGAAATCGGTCCACGCACCCTGGAGCAGCTCAGCCACTACGCCCGCTCCCGCAATGTCAGCCTGTTCAAGGCCCTGGGTGACATGGGCGCAGAGACCCACGTAACCGAGAAGGGGCTGGATCGTCTCCGGAGGTTTGCTCACTGGGTAGATGCCACCTGCGAGCGGCTGCACAGCGAAAACCCGATACCCGTGATCAAGCAGCTGTTCACGGACATCGAGTACGAAGAATGGCTGCACCAGCACTCAGGCACGCCCAAGCAGGCCGAGCGAAGGATGGAAAATATCTGGTACCTGGTGGAATCCATCCAGCGCATGCTCGATGACGGCAAGGGCACGGCCGATGAGCTCGGCATCGAAGATGCCATTACCAAACTGATCCTTCGGGACATGATGGAACAGCGGGAAGAGGACGACGACAGCGACAAGGTTCAGCTGCTCACGCTGCACGCTTCCAAGGGTCTGGAATTCCCCCATGTGTTCATCATGGGTCTTGAAGAGGAAATCCTGCCCCATCGAAGCAGCATCGAGGAAGGCAACATTGAGGAGGAACGGCGGCTGATGTACGTAGGCATTACCCGCGCCCGGGAAACACTGACGCTGACCTATGCGGCTACCCGAAAACAGTACGGGGAAAAGCTGGAAACCATCCCGAGCCGTTTTCTTGATGAACTGCCCGAAGAAGATCTCAAGTGGGAAGGCACTGGCGACCTTGATGTGGAAGCCAACCAGAAGAAGGGAAAAGCGACTCTGAGCGCGCTTCTGGGCGATCTCGGCCTGTAGATTTCACTTTTTTTCACAAATACTGCAACTTTTGACGCCCCTGATCCGTTCCTGCAAGCGGGAGACCAGATCCCACTTCGACAACAACAAGATCAGGAGAGCTTCATGTCCACACATCGCAATCGATTGTGTCAGCTTACCGGTTCGTTTTTGCTCATTGCGGCGGGGTCCACGACCGCCAGCGCGGGTCTGCTGGGCGGACTCCTCGGGACCTCTAACGAGGATTCATCGAGCCAGACGACTCTGGCAGAGGATTACTCAGAGAAGGGACGTTTCAGCGAACCTTTTGCGGAACCCACCATCATCGTCGACGGTGAGGCTGTTGAAACCGACGAAAAATGCATCACCCGGGCCGATGGCATGGATGAATGCAAACCGGCAGCAGGCACCATGGCCCTGCTGAAAGACGGTCGCCTGCTCTATTTGAACGCGCTGGAAGGCACTGAGAATGTTGAGCTATCGATCGTCGCCGAATTTGGCGAGGTTTCAGTCAATGACCAGACACGGGTACTTTCGCTGGATGAAAACGACAACCCGTCGTGGCTCAAACCCTCTCCGCTGGATGCCGGTGCCAACCCGGACGGCAATGACAGCGAAACCCTGCTCAACGGCACCGAACTTGACGGCTTGATTGATACTGCAGATAACACCAGCAAAAACGACGGAGCCCTGTTCTGCTCGGATGTTATTGGCCTTGCAAATGGCGATGTCATGGCCGTCGGCGGCACGGACTATTACTCGGAGCCCGGCATTGACGGCCTACCCCTGGGTGTCGCGGAACTGGAGGGCATCAAGAATTCCCGGATTTTCGATGAGGCAACCAACACCTGGCGCCAGAGCGGTGACATGACCTACGGCCGCTGGTACCCGTCGCTGGTCACCCTGGGCAATGGCGACGTTTTTGTTGCCAGTGGCGTCACCAAACTCCTGAAACCGGTCTACCCGGATGAACCGCTGAATAGCGGTCGTAACGTGGTTCAAACGGAAACCTACAACCCTTGCGCGGGGTCGTGGACAGAGAATCCCTCTACCGCAGACAGGTCTTTGCCGTTGTACCCGCGCATGCATCTGCTGCCCAACGGTCACGTGCTCTACAATGCCGGAGGCCAGGCATTCAATCCCTTTGGCCAGGGTTATGACCAAGCCTTATGGAACATTGTCGCGAGCTACAATCCCGCAACCCAGCGCTGGAACGACATCGGCTATGCCGGACTGCCCCTGAGACTGGATGAAATCGGGCTGGGCCAGCTCAGCAGCACAATGAATATCACCAATCTTTCCCTGGACCAGGTCGGCTCGCTTCTGGGCGATGTGCTGGAAGCTCCATCTGATCTGCTGGAAAGCGGCGCAGAGCTGGGCATTTCAGAAGAAGACCTGCGAATGGCCATTGCCGGCGGCATGCGCGGTTCCACCTCTTCAACCATGCTGCCGCTGAAACCGAATGCCAACGGCGAATACACGGACGTGGAGCTGTTGACTGCCGGTGGCGTGCCCAGTTACGCCCTGCTGACCAATCCCGGCGGCTACCTGCCCACGGACCAGAGCCGTATCGACCGAATCACCACGAATGGTAATGACATCGGCTACGAATCCCGTCTCACTGGCCCGCTCAACCAGCCACGCTGGTATGGCACCAATGTTGTGATGCCGGACGGCAGCGTCATGGTGTTCAGCGGTGGGAACCGTGATGGCGTTGTCGTGCCCGGCCTTGAAGGGCCGATTCGCACGGCTGAGCGTTTTGATCCGGAAACGGGCACCTGGACTGAAATGGCAACAGGCCACCGGGCACGGACTTACCACAACACGGCGGTACTGATGGAAGACGGTCGTGTGATGATTGCCGGGCATTCGCCGATCAACACCGCCTACCTGACCTTCGTCGATCTTCAGGACTTCGGCTTGGCGCCGTATGACGGAAGGGATCCCAGCTTTGAAATCTACACACCACCCTATGCCATGCGTGACGACCGCCCGGAAATCCTGAGCGCGCCGCGCAACCTGACCATTGGGGATCGCTTCAATATAAAGGTTGACCAGGCAGACCAGATCGACAAGGCGCTGCTGATTCGCCGGACGGTCATGACCCATGTAATTGATGGCGACCAGCGCGCCATTGAGCTAATCATGGAAAGAGGCAACGGCAACAAGCTGACCCTGAAAATGCCAGACAACCACAACGTGGTCCCCGCCGGCGAATACATGCTGTTCGTAAGCAAAGAGACGGCTGAGGGAAGGGTGCCGTCAATATCGGCTCCCATCACCGTGGTCAACGAGAATCTCGAATGCATGGCGCCAACCCAGGTGGCGGGCGACACCACGACCGCCGACGGAATTATCGAATCAACACTTGAGATTCTGTAACCAGGTAACGGGAGTACATTATGAAAAACGGACGGATCAGTACTGGCGGGTTGCCACTGGTTTTGTTCGGCCTGCTGCCCCTGGTGGCCTCTGCGCCAGCAGGGGCGCACGGGGCACCCGACGCAGAGGGCGCTCCCTCTGAGATCGTGCAGGCCCGCATTACCGAGCAGCCGAACATTCAGGGATTGAACGCCATGATTCTGGATGCCCCACGCCCGGGCATCCTGTTGAGCTACCGGGGCGACACCCCTCTGACAGTATTGGGAGCCCAAGACGAGGCTTTTCTCAGGTTTACTGGCAAGACCGTTATGGTCAATACCGACAGCCCGAGCTGGCGGTCTCTGCCAAACGCCCCAACTCTCTCGGGAACGCCCGTTGAGGAGAGTGACAGATGGGCAGTGCTGTCACAAAGTGCCAGTTTTGGCTGGCTGGACCCACGCCTGGCAGCGATGGAGAGCATGCATCACCAGGAACCAGAACATCAGAGCTGGTCGATCACCCTGCAAACCGCCACCGGCGAAACAGCGATGATAGTCGGCGAGCTGAGGCGTAAACCGCTCCCCTGATCGCTAAAACCGGAAGGCCGAAAGGCCATAAGAAAAAGCCCCCGAATGTCGGGGGCTTTTCTTTTACTCAAAATAGCCTTACTGGCTTTCTGCCACCAGGTGCTCGACAGCCGCCTGAATTTCTTCATCTGGACAGTTTGCACAACCGCCCTTGGCCGGCATGGCATTAAAGCCATTGATCGCGTGACTGACCAGGGTGTCCAGCCCCTTGTCGATGCGAGGAGCCCAGGCATCGGCATCACCAATCACAGGTGCGCCAGCAGCACCGGTGGTGTGACAGGCCATGCAAACCGCGTCGTATACTTCGCTACCTGAACGAGGGCCGGAGCTGGCTGTCTCGGTCGGAGCAGCCGCGCTGCCGCACTCTTCACCCTGCATGCAAACTTCGCCTACCGGCTGGATGCGCGCACGGATTTCATCTTCGACACTTGCCATTACGGCGCCCGCTGTCAGGCCAGCAACGACCAGTACAGCAGCCAGGACTCTCTTCATCTTCACAATGCACCTCGCATTTGAGCGTTATAATCTTCGGTCGCCGCATTATAGCGACTGAAACCTGGCAAAAAAACCAAACAGCAAAATCATAAATTGATTTCAACCATTTTAATTGCGATTTCGTAAGTCAGAGGGTGTTTCGCGAACAATCCGGTTACCATGGTGTTCGCCGACGTTTTACCATTCAGGACCTGTTTCCATGACCAATACGGAACCGACTTTGCCTCACCCATTGCGCAAACCACTGCTGATTGCCGAATTCACGGCACTGGCTGTTTTGCTTGCTTCCATGGGGTGGTTTTCCAGTCAGACCAGTGACGGCCAGACGATCAGTGCCGGCTGGCTGCTCATCCCTGCCTTCGCCAGCCTGGGGGTTTTCCTCAGCTTCATTGGGCTTATGTACCTGCGCTGGGTTGCCTCCGCAGAAAGCGGCAACCGATTCAAGCACAAGCTTATTTTCTCGCTTCTGGCCGTCACTCTCATCGGCGTCTGGATCTATGGTATTGCCAACACCTGGTTCAGCCTGACTGCCAGCTAGGAGATCTCCCGATGACACCCCCACATCTGCTGGCGCGATCGACGGCTTTCATTACTGTCTCTGTGCTGTCGGTTCCGTCGACGGTAGCGGCTCAGACTGAGACGGCACCCTCGATTGACTCGCCGGAACAATGCGCGCTGATTGACGACGGGATCAAGCGACTGGCCTGCTTTGACAACCTCTACAAACCGAAAGAGCGCCAGGCCCAGGCCTCTGAAAGCGCCAAAGAGCAAGCCGAGGAAAGCGCGGAACAACTGGCGCCCAATGGCGAGGACCTTGATGCAGTCGCTGGCAATGCCCTGGAAGGCGATTCCGATGCAGGTGTGATGTCGGCACTGGTAGACCGGTATGTAGAGGCTGAAAAGGCCGTTTTCTCATTTTCCGGCAGTTTCGTGGGCCACCGCCCCACCTATATCCTGCCCGTCAGTTGGGTGAAAGACCCGAACGAATCGCCATCGAGCCCCAGGCTAGGTTCTATCGGCTATGACTACGACCTGGAACGGGAAGAGGCCAAGTACCAGATCAGCTTCAAGGTGCCGTTGCTGACGGGGATTCTGGATGACCGCACCACACTCTGGTTTGGCTACACCCAGACCTCGTTCTGGCAGGTGTACAACCAGGACGACTCAGCGCCTTTCCGGGAGACCAACTACGAGCCCGAGATATTCGCCCGATACCAGACCGACTGGGATATCGGACCGGGCCGGCTGAATGGGGTGACCCTGGGGTTCAACCATCAGTCCAACGGCCAGTCGGAACCTCGGTCCCGCAGCTGGAATCGCATCATGGGGTCAGCGGCCTACAGTTATGATCGCTGGCTCTTTATGGTCCAGCCCTGGTATCGGATTCCGGAGGACAATGACGATGACAATGCGGATATCCAGCGCTACCTGGGGTATGCCAATTACCATGCAGTATACAAGCTGACCGAGGATCGGACGTTTTCGTTGCGGCTGATGAATAATCTGCGGTCGGATGACAACAAGACGTCGGTGGAGTTCGGATACAGCTTCCCGATGGGGGATACGGTTAAGGGGTTCTTCCAGTACTACAACGGATATGGGGAGAGTCTGATTGACTACAACCATCGGATTCAGCGGTTCGGTATCGGGATTATGCTGAACGACTGGCTCTGACTTGCCTTGACGCTTCGGTGCAAGACCGCTCGTCACGGTGTCCTTTCCTGAAACACGCTCCTTACGGCACATCCATGTGGCGCTTGAGCTCCGCCATCCATGGCTCCGCACAGTTTCAGGAAAGGACCCCGCGCCAATCGGCCCCAAGCTGTAGCGCTAACCCTCTTCGTTCAATCTCTGCATTTCAGCCAGCAGTTCTTCCGTCTTCTCTTCCATCAACGGAATATTCGCCCTTGATTCCACATTGAGGCGAACAACCGGCTCGGTGTTGGACATCCGGAGGTTGAAGCGCCAGTCGTCGAATTCGATGCTTACGCCGTCCACGTGGCTGACGCTTTTGGCGCCGACGCTGTATTTGGCTTCAATCGCGGCGATGACCTTGGGGGGATCGGCGATGGTGCGGTTGATCTCGCCGCTGGCCGGGTAGGCTTCGATTCGGGCGTCGATCAACGACGACAGGGTCTGGCCGGACTGGCAGAGGCGTTCGGCGACCAGCAGCCAGGGGATCATGCCGCTGTCGCAGTAGGCGAAGTCGCGGAAGTAGTGATGGGCGCTCATTTCGCCGCCGTAGACTGCGTCTTCGTCACGCATTCTCTGTTTGATGAAGGCGTGGCCGGTTTTGCTTTCGATGGCTTCGCCGCCAGCAGCTTCGACCAGGTCGAGGGTATTCCAGGTCAGGCGTGGGTCGTGAATGACTTTGCCGCCCCCGGTTTTGCGCAGGAACTGGTCGGCGAGCAAGCCGACGATGTAGTAGCCCTCAATGAAGCGGCCATTTTCGTCGAAGAAGAAGCAGCGGTCGTAGTCGCCATCCCAGGCGATGCCCATGGCCGCGCCTTCTGCGATAACGGCATCTGCGGTGGCTGCACGGTTTTCCGGCAGGATCGGGTTGGGGACGCCGTTGGGAAAATGGCCGTCGGGTTCATGGTGTACTTTTACGAATTCAAAGGGCAGGTGCTGTTCGAGTTCGTCGATCACCAGGCCTGCGCCGCCGTTACCGGCGTTGACGGCAATGGTCATTGGCGTGAGCGCGGCCGCGTCAACGTAGCCCAAAAGGTGATCGATGTATGCGCTCATGACTTCCAGGGGCTCGTAACGCCCTTGCTCAGGAGCATCGCCAAAAGGCTCCAGAACCCTGTCGCGAATGTCGTTCAGCCCGTTGTCGGAGCTGATCGGCCGGGATTCGGGGCCGACCATTTTCATGCCGTTGTGGTCTTTCGGGTTGTGGCTGGCAGTTACCATGATGCCACCGTCCATCTTGTAGTGACTGGTGGCAAAATACACTTGCTCGGTGCCGCACAGGCCGATATCGAACACATCCGCACCGGCTGCCATGAGGCCGGAGCTCAGGGCTTCGGCGATGTCCGGACTTGAGAGGCGGATGTCGTAGCCAACGATCACTTTTTTGGCGCCGGTGATTTCCACATAGGCGCGCCCGATTTTCTCGGCCAAGGCCGGATTCAACTGATCCGGCACTCGGCCACGCAGGTCGTAGGCTTTAAAACAGGACAGGTCCATTGTCTCGTATTACTCCGCAGAGGATGACTGAAGCTGGATGTAGTTCTGGATTCCCATCTGGGAAATCATTTCCAGTTGAGTTTCCAGCCAGTCGATATGCTCTTCCTCACTGTCCAGAATGCTTCGGAACAGCTGACGACTGGTGTAATCCTGGATCTCTTCGCAATAGGCGATGGCTTCTTTCAGATCAGCGTGGGCAATTTCTTCCAGCTTCAGATCGCAGGAGATCATCTCTTCGACGTTCTCGCCGATCAGCAGCTTATTGAGATCTTGCAGATTGGGAAGACCTTCGAGAAAAAGGATCCTCTCGATAAGCTGGTCCGCGTGCTTCATCTCGTCGATGGATTCTTCGTATTCCTTGGCCGCCAGCTTGGTAATACCCCAATCCTTGTACATGCGGGAATGGAGGAAGTACTGGTTGATCGCGGTCAGCTCGTTGCCGAGGACCTTGTTCAGATGCTGGATGACCTTTTTATCGCCTTTCATAGTCGGGCTCCCTGATGGCCGAATGAATCAGCCTCTAAGGATAGCCCCTTATCGGACAGGAGAAAAATAGAGCCAGACAATCGCGCCTGTCAGGCAGGCTGCGCGAGCATATTGGCCATGGCAAGGTAATCCGGTGAGCGGCTCTCACGCAGTATTTCGCGGGCTGTGCAAGCGCAGCGCCCGCATTGGGTACCAACACCCAGTTCCTTGCCAAGCTGGCGCATGGAAGAAATGCCGTTGTCGGCAGCTTCGCGAATTTCCCGGTCAGTTACGCCGTGGCAAAGGCAAACGTACATAGCAGTGACTCACCCATGACAATAAAAGTTAGTGATAATTATTGTCATTGGCATCTCGAAATGCAAGCCTCCTGGCTTAAATTTGTGCAACTTTTTGTGTTGAGAGACTCACGAATCCCGGGTCAGATTCCGGTAGCCGGCGTCAGTAACCACAACGTTGTCCTCGATCCGGATGCCACCACAGCCTCTCAGCCTGTCGATCAGGTCCCGGTTCAGGTATTGCCCCAACTCCCCTTTCAGCAAGGGGTCCAGCAACGAGGGAATGAAATAGAGCCCCGGCTCGATGGTTACTACCATGCCGGGCTCCAGCCTGCGGGTCAGGCGCAGGAACGGAGCATCTTCTGGAGGGGGCGTCGGTTTGCCGGCCACATCATGGACTTGCACGCCCAGGAAATGACCAATGCCATGGGGAAAGAAAACCCGGGTAATACCTTTGTCGACGATGGCCTCGTCGTCCAGGCCCGAGACCAGGCCGGTCGCTGACAGCAACGCCGCAACCCCCTGATGGGCCTTGCGATGAATATCGATGTAATCCACGCCCGGCGCCACCATGCCGCACAATCTCAGCTGGAGTCGCTCAAGCCCGTGAATCAGGGCGGCAAAGTGAGACTCCTCCGGTCCCGCCGTGGTGCGAGTGATGTCGGAGCAATAGCCACGATAACGAACGCCGGCATCGATCAGCAGACTGCGTGGCTGCCCCGGAGGCTGCGTATCGTAATACTGGTAGTGCAGCGTACCTGCGTGCTCATTCAGGCCGATGATGCTGTGATAAGGCGCCTCGACTTCCCGCTGGCGGGTCGCCTGCTGGTGGGCCAGGTTGATGCCGAACTCGCTTTCACCGGCCAGGAATGCTTCCCGGGCAGCAGCATGGCCCGCCAGAGCCAGCCTGTTGGCCTGGGCAAGACACTCGATTTCATAGGCAGTTTTGCGCACGCGGGTTTCGTCCAGGTCCCGGAGCAGATCGTCCGGGTTTGCGTCCCCGGGGACATTACTGATCAATGCCGGATCACCAATCACCGCCAGGCTGCCGGGGTCATCCAGCAAGGGCGCCTTGGGTGAGGCACTGCTGCGAACCTCGATAAACTCCTGCCAGGGCTCTTCCGGCAACGCCGGGTTGGCATGCCAGAAATCCACCGGCTCGAACAACCAGAGCACAGGCCTGTGCCCCGCCCGGATCCAGAGCCAGCAGTGTTCGCGACCGGCCAGCCCGGTCCAGTGCAGAAACGGACCATAACCCTGGAAATGCCAGGCCTGGTCATCTCCATAACGCAAAGGCGCGGCGCCGGAAGCAATGAGCAGGCTGTCGTAGCCATGCTCCGCCAGGGCCGATTCGTATCGGGCCTGCAGTTCTTTCAGGTGATCGGTCTGCAGCGACAACAGCGCATCATCAGGCATGGCCATCTTCCAGTGTTTTCCAGAGCGTTAAGAGATCGTCCGATCGGGTATCCCGCAATCGGATCAAGCGGATTTCCAGGGGCACGTCCCAGCTTTCATCGCCAGCACGCACGAGGCTGCCGAACTGTTCGCTTTTTTCCGTCATGCGCCGGGGCAACCACCCCATGCCGAAACCCTGCTTCACCAGCGCCTTGATGCTGGCGGACTGGGTGTTCTCGTTCAGAGGTAACAGATTGGCCGTCAACCTGTTGCGGGCAAGATGGCCCTCAATCGCCGATTGCAGGAAACCACGACTGTGATAAGCGATCAGCGGTACCGGCTGTTCCGGGCTGCCCGGCAGGGCAAACCGGGGGTGCCCGTGATCGTCAGCAACGCTGACCGGCACCAGGGACTCGCGAGCCAGCACCAGCCAGTCGTAACCGTCTGCTGTCAGCCTTCCACCCCAGGGCAGATCCGGATGCCAGTAACACAGCACCAGATCACACTCACCACTGTCCAGCGCTTCCAGAAACTGCTCCCCCACCCAGCTGGTGGCGTTCAGGTTCAGCTGCAGACGTTCGGCAATACCCACGTCCTGGGCCCAGCCCTGATAAAAGTGTGAAAACAGACCCTGCGTGGAACCCACACTGATCCTGGCAGACACCTCGGCTTCAAGGGCGCTGATTCGATCGCGGGTATCCCGGACATCCCGGGTGATCCGCTCGCACAGCTCCCGGAATATCTCGCCAGCGGGCGTCAGCGAGAGCGGCAGCGTCTGGCGGTTGACCAGCGTGCTGCCCATGGCTTCTTCCAATAATTTGATCCGGCGGCTGAACGTAGGCTGGCTCACGTGCTGCAACTCGGCAGCACGTGAGAAATGGCGCGTTCGGGCCAGCGCCAGGAAATCTTCCAACCAGCGTACTTCCATGGAATCCCCTGAGGGTCTGTCGTTGTATCGGTGCGCGTTCTGCTGCTGGCATCATAGCCTATCGCAGCGGCGCCGTTACAACCGGCCCTCTTCCACCGCGTGGCAGGCCACCTGGGTGCCGCCATCCGTGGTGATCAGTTGCGGGATTTCCTGCCGGCAGCGCTCGTTGGCGTAGGGACAGCGACCGTGGAATACACAGCCCGACGGCAGATTCACGGGGGTGGGTACCTCCCCTTTCAGCCGGATGTGATTGGGGCGGTCGTCCTCCAGTTTCGGAATCGCGGACAAGAGAGCCTGGGTATACGGGTGCCGGGGCGCGGAGAACAGGGTTTTTGTATCCGCAAGCTCACAGACCCTCCCAAGGTACATCACCGCCACCCGGGTGCCGAAATGCTCCACCACTGCCAGGTCGTGAGTGATAAACAGATAGGTCAGTCCGCGGCTTTCCTGAGCGTCCATCAACAGGTTCAGCACCTGGGCCTGGATGGACACGTCCAGGGCCGAGATGGGCTCGTCGGCCACGATGAATTCGGGATCCACCGCCAGGGCGCGAGCAATGGCGATTCGCTGGCGCTGGCCACCGGAAAACTCATGGCCAAAGCGGCTGCCCCAATCCGGATCAATGCCCACCGAATGCATCACTTCGTGGATCTTGTCCCGCACCTGGACCTGGGACCAGTCCGGATGGTGGAACCGGATCGGCTCCTCCAGGGTCTGCTGGATGGTCATGCGCGGGTTCAGGGAAGCGTAGGGGTTCTGGAAGATCATCTGCATCTTGCGACGGTAGGGCAGAGAATCCTTGCGCTCGAGATTATCGATACGCTGACCGTCGTAATGGATCTCGCCGGCGCTGGGCGAAAGCAAGCCCATAACGGTTCGGGCCACAGTGGACTTGCCACAGCCGGATTCGCCCACCACGCACAGGGCTTCGCCCTTCTGCACTTCCAGATCCACGCCGTTGATGGCATGAACCGCCTCCTGTTTGCGGCGAAAACGCCCCCCTTCAAAGGTGATCTGCTCCAGCAGGCTGCCGGACAGGTCAAAGCGTTTCTCGAGACCGCGGATACTTACCAACGGGGAGGTCATGATTCGGCCTCCTGCATGCGTTTCTCCTGCTCAATCAGGTTGGCGACTTCGTAACAGGCCACATTCACATTGCCCGAGCGCACATACTCCGGCATCGCCTGCTTGCACTGCTCGGTGGCGAACTTGCAACGAGGGTGGAACGGACAGCCCGCGGGCACGTTCTTCAGCGACGGCATTGAGCCGGGAATCTGGAACAGGCGCTCGCCGGGCTCCCCCATCTGGGGCAGCGCGTTGATCAGCCCCTGGGTGTACGGATGCTGGGCATCGTTGATGATTTCCCGGGTCGGCCCCTGCTCGATGATGCGGCCGGAGTACATAACCAGCATCCGCTGGGTCACCTGGGAAACCACGCCCAGATCATGGGTAATCAGCATCAGCGCCACATTCTCCTGCTCGCACAGGTTCAGCAGCAGGTCCATGATCTCCGCCTGGATGGTCACGTCCAGGGCCGTGGTGGGCTCATCGGCAATGATGATTTCCGGGTCCAGCAGCAGGGCGATGGCAATGATCACCCGCTGGCGCATGCCGCCGGATAGCTCATGGGGGTACTGATCCAGACGTTTCTCCGGCGACGGAATCTGCACCTTCTGCAGCCGGTCCAGAGCAATCGCTCGGGCTTCTTTTTTACTGATCTTCCGGTGGGCCAGGATGGCCTCCACCATCTGGGTTCCAATGGTGAGCACCGGGTTCAGGGTCATCATCGGATCCTGGAAGATCATGGCGATGCGATTGCCGCGAATTTTGCGTAGCTCCCGTTCGCTCATGGCGGCCAGATCCCTGCCTTCGAACAGGATCTGCCCACCGGCAATGTAGCCGGGCTGGGCAATCAGGTTGAGAATGGAAAAGGCGGCCACCGACTTGCCGGCGCCGGACTCCCCCACCAGACCCAGCCGCTCGCCCTTGTCCAGGCTGAAGCTGATGCCCCGCAGCGCTGTCAGGTCGCCGCCACGCACGGCGAAACGTACATCAAGATCTTTTACTTCCAACAGTGCCATGGTGTTACCCCTTGTACAGCCGTGGGTTCATCACATCCCGCAACCAGTCACCCAACAGATTGATGACCAGCACGAGCACCACCAGCACCAGGCCCGGGATCAGGGTGATCCACCAGGAACCGCTCTGGATGTAATCAAAGCCGGATTTGATCAGCGAGCCCAGCGACGGCTGGGTCTCCGGCATGCCAAGCCCCAGGAACGACAGGGCCGCCTCGGAAATAATAGCGTTGGCAATCTGGACCGTGGCGATAACGAAGATCGGCGACAGGGTGTTCGGCAGGATATGCCGGAACATGATCCGTCGGGTTCCGAAACCCATCACTTTGGCGGCGTCGACGTATTCCTTCTTTTTCTCCGCCAGCACAGAAGCACGGACGGTGCGGGCAATCTGGGGCCATTCGGCAACACCGATGATAAAGATCAGCATGTAGATGGCGATCTCACCGAACATCAGGTTGCCGAAGCTGGCCTTGAACACTGCGCCCACGATGATGGCAACCATCAGCGTGGAGAAGGACAATTGCACATCGGCAATGCGCATCAACACCGCATCCACCTTGCCACCCAGGTAGCCGGCGAGGAGGCCGAACAGAATGCCCAGAAACGCCTGCAGGACCACCGCCCCGAAACCGATCATCAGGGACACCCGGGTGCCGTACAAAATGGTCGACAGCAGATCCCGGCCCTGGGCGTCGGTGCCCAGGGGGAATGCCGGATCAGCCCCGCTCATGCCCACCGGGGGCAGCTCGGAATTCATAATATTGATCTGCGCCAGATCGTAGGGATCGGCGGGCGCCAGCAGGGGCGCGAACACCGCCGCCAGCACCATCAGCAGCAGCACGGCAAAGCTGACAATCGCCACCTTGTCGCGCTTGAAGCTGTACCAGAAGAAGGACTCGCGGAAGCGGTCCCAGCGGGAAACCGTTGCCGTTGTCATGCTTTCTTTCCTGTCAGTTTGACGGTGGGATTCACCAGACCGTAGATCAGATCCACCAGGGTATTGGTAACGACGAAAATCAGGCCCACCACCATCAGGTAAGCCACGATCAGCGGAATGTCACTGCGAGTAATGGCCTCCAGGAACATCAGGCCCACGCCCGGCCACTGGAACACGGTTTCCGTGAGGATGGTGTACGCCACCATGATGCCGATCTGCACGCCACCCACGGTGATCACCGGCAGCATGGTATTCTTGAGCGCATGCAGGAAGTTGATGCGGCCAGCACTGAGGCCCTTGGCCCGGGCGTAACGAACGTAATCGCTCTGCAGCACTTCCATCATCTCGGCCCGGATCAGCCGGATAAACAGCGGCAGCATGATCGAGGCCAGGGACACCGACGGCAGGACCAGATGCATCAGCCCGGCACCGGTGAAGAAACCGGACTCCCAGGTGCCGAACAGGTGCGTGAGCTCATCGCCTCGACCGTAGGAAGGCAGCCCGCCTTCGGTGCTGAAGAAATCGTTCAGCCACTGGCCCCAACCGGTGTCCGACGGGAACCAGTTCACCGTCACACCAATGGAGAACAGCTGAATCAGCACAATGGCCGTCAGGAACACCGGGATGGAAATACCAACGGTACTGACGCCCATAAAGAACTTGGATAACCATGCCTGGGGCCGGATCGCGGCATAGACACCAATCGGCACGGAGAGAAACACAATAATCAGACTGGCACCGATCACCAGTTCCAGGGTCGCCGGCAAATGTTCGGCGATCACCTCCAGGGTCGGCTTGCTATAGAAATAGGAGTTGCCCAGGTCACCCTGGAGCGCATTGCCCGCGAAACGCAGGTACTGCACCACCATCGGGTCGTTCAGACCGAGCTCCTCGCGAATGGCTTCCCGCTCCTCTTCGGAGACAGACATGCCCACCATTTCCTGAAGCGGATCCCCAAGGCCATCCTGAATGGCAAAGGCGATCACACTGATCACAAACATGACCAGAAACGCCTGGGAAATCCGCTGAACCAAAAACGCTAACATGGAAAGCTTCCGGATAAGGCTTGCAAACAAAAGGCCGGCGCCGGATCACTCCAGCGCCGGCCGGCCATCAAAGGCAATTACTCAACAACCAGGTCACCCAGGTACGGGAAGTTCATGACATTGAGCACCGGCTCAATCTTCACGTTCTTCTTGGAGGCCCAGGCCAGGTCCTGCCAGTGCAGAGGAACGAAGGCGGCATCGTCATACAGACGCTGCTCCACTTCCTGCAGCATGGCCGCACGCTTGTCCAGGTCGGTCTCGACGTTGGCCTGTTGTACCAGGGCGTCGATTTCCGGATTGCAGTAGTTACCGGCGTTGTACTGGCCAGCGCCGCTGTCGGCGTCCGGGCAGAAGGTCAGGAACTCATAGAAGTTGGCGGAGTCCTCGGTGTCCGCGTGCCAGCCGATCATCATCATGTCAGCGGCGCGGTTGTCATACTCCGGCCAGTACTGGGCCTTCGGCAGGGTTTTCAGATCCACCTTGATGTTGATGCGTGCCAGCATGGCAGCCACCGCCTGAGCGATCTTGTCGTCGTTCACGTAGCGGTTGTTCGGCGCCATCATGGTGATGGTGAAACCATCCTCATAACCGGCCTCTTTCATCAGCTGCTGTGCCTTGGCGACATCAAAGCGACGCGTGAGCGACTCGTTATGACCCTGATAGCCTGCCGGAGACAGCTAAGCCGCCGGGGTTGCGAAGCCCTTCATGATCTTGGCGGCAATGCCTTCCTGGTTGATGGCATAGGCAATGGCCTGGCGGACCTTCGGATTCTTGAAGGCTTCCACCCGCTCCTGGTTCATGTGGAACAGGATGATGCGGGTGCCGCTCATGGTCACCAGGTTGGCGTTCTTGTCATTGCGAATCCGCTCCAGATCATTGGGCGGAACCGGGGCGATAAAATCGACACCACCGGACAGCAAGGCAGAAACCCGGGTGTTGTTCTCCTTGATCGGCGTCAGCACGATCTTGCCGACGTTGCCCGGGGACTCGGTATCCCAGTAGTTATCAAAACGCTCGAACTCAACACGGACACCCTGCTTGCGTTCGGTCACGGTGTAAGGACCGGTGCCCGACAGGTTCTCGGATGCGAAGGAGTTGCCATGCTTGAGGATGGCACTCTTGTCCTTGCCGTCTTCGGTCTGGCCGCTGTAGAACTCACTGTCGAACGGGAAGATATAGGTGGCGGTGTTCAGCAGCAGCGGGTATGGCTCGCTGGTCACCAGCTCGAAGGTGTAATCATCGATGATGTTGATGCCGCTGAAGGGCTTGAAGATAGCCTTGAAATCCTGGCTCTGCTTCAGTCGATCGAAGGTGAACTTCACATCGGCGGCGGTCAGCTCGTTGCCAGAGTGGAACTTCACACCTTCACGGAGTTTGAAGCGCATGGTGTTTTCATCCACCCGCTCCCAGCTCTCTGCCAGACGCGGCTCGAAGCCAAGATCCTTGGTCCAGCGCAGCAGCGGATCAAAGGTCATATGGGACAGCTGCAGGATACCACCAGACAGCTGCTCATGAATGTCGAGGGTTACCGGATCGGCGTCGTACGCCATCTTCAGTTCCTTGGTCGCCTCGGCGCCCAGAGCAACTGGCGCCGAGGCCAGGGCCATGGAACCGACAAATGCTGCAATCAGTTTTTTCATCGCGTTTTCCGTCGCTGTTTTAGGAATTTTCACGGAACATCGGCGCAGAACGGCGCCGAATGCCTGGCCAACAAGCTAGTCTCGGAAAACACTTAGGGCAATCGAAATTGCGACATGGGGCTATACGCCAGGTGAATGACCTGATTTGGCGCAGACTTACAGCCGGAAAACCAGAGGCAGGATCAGGGCAGTAAACACACCGGTAAGGCCCATACCCAGGGATGCAAACGCACCGGCGGTGTGACTGATTTCGAACGCCCTCGCCGTGCCAATCGCATGGCCATTCAGGCCCAGGGCAAAGCCCAGAATCCGTTCGTCTTCAACAGGCAAAAGCCGCGCGAGCAGGTCAACGAAGAGGGTTGCCACCACGCCAGTGATCAGAAGCCCGCCCATCATCAGGGGCACCGAACCGCCCAACTGCTCGGTAATACCAATGGCAATCGGTGCAGTTACCGACTTGGGCGCCAGCGAGGCCAGCACCTCCGGCGTCGCTCCCAACGCCCAACCAATCACCACGGCGTAAACCGCCGCCATGGTGGCGGCAATCGGCAGGGTGACCACAATCGGGCGCCACATGGCACGGATATGGTGCATCTGCTGGTACAAGGGAATGCCGAGTGCGACGGTGGCAGGCCCCAGCAACACCGTCAGCCAGCGCGCGCCCTGTTGGTAATCCTGGTAATCCACCGCCAATGCGATGAAGACGGATAAAAGACACGCAGACAAAACAACCGGCGGCAGCCAGTTAGGCCGGCCAATGCGGGAAAACAGCCAGTTGCCGGCAAAGAAGGCACCGAGGGTCAAACCGATCGCAAGAATCGGGGTGGCGGCAAGCGACTCCGGCAGGGCCTGGAAGCGCGCGAAGAGCTCACTCACCATCGCCAACTCCTCTCGTCGTCACCGCCCTCATCAACAACAAGGTAGTCAGCACACTGAGAAAAGTGCCCAGCAGCAATGCCGCCGCAACCGCCAACCACTGCCCCGAGAACTGGTCGGCCGTGAAAAACACACCCACCACCCCCGGCATGATCAAGAGCACCAGCACCGATATCAGCCCCTGGCTGGCCTGAGCGAGATCATTACTGACACTGCCTTTAACCATCAGGGTGAAGGTAATGACCACCATCCCAAGCACGCCGCCACTCACTGGCAGCGCCAGAAGCAGACGAACAGACTCGCCAAGAATAAAAAACAGCACCAGAACCAGAAAACCACGCAACATCGGCATGCGCTTACACTCACCCGGGAAAGAATTGCATTACACTAGCCCAATCCACCACTTCGATACCAATGCAGGAAGCCCATGGCGCTCAAAGCAACCATCCTGAAGGCAACGCTTAACATCGCCGATATGGACCGCCACTACTACGCGGACCATCATATGACCATCGCCCAGCACCCGTCGGAAACCGACCTGCGCGTGATGATCCGGCTGCTCGCCTTTGCCCTGAACGCCAGCGACACCCTGGAATTCACCAAGGGCCTGAGCACCGATGACGAACCCGAGCTGTGGCAGAAAGACCTGACGGGCGAGATCGAATTGTGGATTGAACTTGGTCTGCCCGAGGAAGACCGAATAAGGAAGGCCTGCAACCGCGCAGAAAAAGTGATCCTGTACACTTATGGCGACCGCGCCTTCCCCGTCTGGTGGGACAAACATCATGGCAAGCTGGAGCGTTTCGACAACCTCACCATCATCCACCTGCCCGGCGACAGCACCGAGGCCCTGGCCGAGCTCGCCGACCGCTCCATGAGCTTCCAGGTGACCATTCAGGATGGTGAGGTAACCTTCAGCAACGACAACAACCTGGTAACAATTACCCCCGAGCAGCGACTGCCCCAAAACTGATGGCAGGACTTGCCCTCAGGGGCTGGACAGCGACCTGCTTCGCACGTAAGATTGCGCACTCGAAATCGGCGAGCCATCGTCGAGCTCGAAGCGCCCGTAGCTCAGCTGGATAGAGCGTTGCCCTCCGGAGGCAGAGGTCACTGAAAAAATCCGGAACCGAAGGCAACGGTCAAACATGCCAACTTTGTTGAAAACCGCCCGTAGCTCAGCTGGATAGAGCGCCGCCCTCCGGAGGCGGAGGTCAGAGGTTCGAATCCTCTCGGGCGGGCCATTTCATCGGCATTTCAGCAAGTTAGACGCCCCAGCCTTTTGAAAGCCCTACACTCTCGCAAATTTCTTCCAGTCTAATTTCAAACTACGCGATGACCGCTGCCCAGCTTCTGAAATTGTGCTGTTTGGCACACGAATTCGAGCCTGTGTCCAAATTGTGTCCATGGTGTGTCCACAGCTTTTGGCACATTTTTCGAGGCTTAAGAATTCTGACCTTTGCACTGAATCCGAAAAATACTGGCTTGGACACAGAGAACAGTCGAAAGCAATCTGTCTCTCGCGCCGTCAGGGGTCTCGTGCAATCACCATGAGCTAACAGCCCCTTGGTACCCACCAGTTCCACTCCTTAATGCTCATGCTTTGGAAAGCCCGCTAAGAACCTCTCTAAAGCTGTTCAATCCAGCCTCCAGATTTTCAATAATCTCCCCCGCAAGGTCATCCGGTTCCGGCAGGTTATCCAGGTCGGTCAGACTTTTGTCCTTCAACCAGAAAATATCCAGGCTGGTTTTATCCCGCGCGACCAACTCCTCATAATCGTATTTGCGCCAGCGGCCGTCCGGATTGTTTTCCGGATGCCAGGCTTCCACTCGCTTGCTGGGATTCTGGGGGTTATAGCATTTAATAAAGTCAGCCAAATGCTCATATCGCATGGGCTTTTTCTTCAGGGTGTGGTGGATGTTGGTGCGGTAATCATAGAACCAGACTTCTTTCGTCCAGGCATCGGGACTAGCGGGCTTGTTATCGAAAAACAGAATGTTTGCTTTCACGCCCTGAGCGTAGAAGATCCCCGTGGGCAAACGCAGAATGGTATGCAGCGTGGTGTTTTCCAGAAGTTTCCTGCGAATGGTTTCACCGGCACCGCCCTCAAACAGTACGTTATCGGGCACAACTACAGCCGCCTTGCCTGTGGTTTTCAGCATACTGCGGATGTGTTGAACAAAGTTGAGCTGTTTATTTGACGTGGTGGCCCAGAAGTCCTGACGGTTATAGGTCAGCTCATCAGTTTCTTGCTCGCCTTCCTCATTGGTAAAACTCATGGAGCTTTTCTTCCCGAAAGGCGGATTCGCTAGCACGTAATCCACATTGACGGGGCTCGCGGCGACCAGCGCATCGTTCGGGGAAACCAAGCTATCGCCGTCGATCTCCCCGATGTTGTGCAGAAACATATTCATCAGGCACAGACGACGGGTATTTGCGACGATTTCATTGCCAAAAAACGTACTGTGTTTTAGAAACTGCTTCTGATCTTTATCGAGCTGGAAGTTTTCCGGATTGGTAAGAAAGTCGTAGGCTGCCAAGAAAAAGCCTCCGGTGCCACAGGAAGGGTCAGCAATGGTTTTACCCGGCTCCGGCCGTAAACACTCAACCATGGCGCGAATCAGTGGTCGTGGCGTGAAATACTGGCCGGCGCCGGATTTCGTGTCTTCCGCATTGCGCTCCAACAGCCCCTCGTAGATATCCCCTTTTATATCGGACCCCATCATCACCCATTGGGTGCTATCGATCATATCGATCAGCCGGTAAAGCTTGGCCGGGTCCTGTATCTTGTTTTGAGCCTTGGTAAAAATCTGCCCCAGCATACCGCTATGCTTCCCCAGCTCTCGTAGCAGCTCAACATAGAGAACCTCCAGCTCTGCCCCCTTCTTACTGGTAAGAACCGGCCAGCTGTATTTCTGCGGAATGTCAACATCACGGTTATAGGGCGGTTTGCTGTACTCGTCCGCCATTTTCAGAAAGATCAGATAAGTCAGCTGTTCCAGATAGTCGCCGTAACCCACACCGTCGTCACGCAAGGTGGTGCAGAAGCTCCAGACACGGGAAACAATGGACGAAGTATTCATTAATGACGTTCCTTGAGGGCAAGCAATTACCTGCCTGATTCAGTGATACGGTACTTTTAGGTTCGGTTTCGGAGGTCACCAACCATTTGAGTTCAAGTGAGTAAGCGTCAACCACAATTGCCGGATTCTTACTTGGGCTCTGCTTGAAACCGACTTGGTCCATTTAATTGTTCGCTGACTCGATGGACCATGTGTGTGATCAACCGCTGGGTGATTACTATACAACCACCGGCACACCAATCTGATTGGCAATTGGGGTATACAAATCAACATCAACTTCCGGAGCCCTGATGGATACCACCAGTGAGTACTTCACTGCCTGATTGTAGCGGCCCAATGCCGGCCTGGTTTTCCACCAGCCAAGGGCCGGATAAACCGCAATAACACCCCGGCTGGCCAGCTCAGCGGCGCTGCCTCTCCATGTATCAGAATGAAGCGAGCCCCTATGGCGATTACTCTTGCCAAGCAACCAGGCAGAATCGCTTTGGCCAGAACTCGAATATTCCTCGGCTTCCCTCGCGGCCACGTTGATTCGTGCCCTGAAATCGTCATCGCTCTCCAGCGGACGCTTCACATCAAAACGCAGGCCGTGGGACTCATACCGATAACGAGAAGTCACGCCACGCGCGGAAGGATTGGGCTCTATGAAGTATGAAAGAGTTACCCTCATTTCAACCTCCGTTTCGCCCAAAGCCTCAAGCTCCGCAAGCGGCCAAGGCAGGCGATGCAAATTCATATCCCTGAGTTGAGGGTCGCTCCCTTTTTTCCGTTTGAATGGGTGAAGCTTCTCCTCGCATACCATCGTTAAAGAGTTATCAACACTCCACAACGCTCTGGCCAAATCAGGTTCGCCAAATCCGCAATGTCTCACCAGACTGGCCATTTGTGCTTTGGTCGGTTTACCACGAACTGGCAAAAACATTCGCTTCATAGCATCTGTCCATTCGGCAGAATGCACAATCAGGCCGCGAATCGTCTCGGGGAGTAATTCCGCATAATCAGCCATTAATTGCGCTGCCATCCTCGCTGCCAACGCTGATGCGGCGCTCGTTGCATTAGTTGTGGTAAAGAGTCGCTCATTGATCTGAGCATTCGTCGTAAGCAAACTCAAGCTTGGCATCCATGCCGCGCCAACCCCATCCTTTGCGGCGTTTCCACCCTCGAAAACGACATCAGGCTTTAGTGGCCAGTGAGACTGCCAAGTTTGAGAGGTGGTACTAAATGGGCTGAGAGTGCCAGGTTCAGCAATAGGTTCGTAGTGGCTGGCATCTGGCTCTGTAATGTTAGCAAGGCGGGTCATCGCGCCAACAGTGAGCACATTCCATGCTTGCGCCGGATCATGAATCGCATCGGTCGAATTGCTGTCCGGGTACTCCATCCAGGCGTTTGGGTCCCGAATATTCCCGGCAGAAACGACGAACAATCTTGGTGTCTCACCCTGCTCATCGGCATCGCAGGCCAGCCTGTCCAACGTCGCAGACCAGGCCGATGGGCGACCACGATCCCGGTTATCTTCGGCGGTAATGGCCATACTGAAAACACGTTTGCGCTCCGGTGCGCGAATAGTAGTGCGCGCAACAGCCTCTGCTGTTAGATACCCATGATGTTCAGGATCACCGCCATTGGCCCCGTTTGCCGGAATCAACTTCACAGATTCGAGTCTGTGGGTGACAGTAAGCGGTTCATTACCCTCCAGGACGCCCGTAAGATTACTCATTAAGGCAATCCCGGCCATACCTGTCCCATGCCCATCGTGATCTTCTAATCCCCAGCCGGGTTCTACGCTGTGCATGTCAGAGTTTGACAATGCTCTGGCAAGTAGCGGGTGCCTATTATTCACCCCAGTATCGAACAAACAAACATGAGGAGCGTCTGCATCCTCACCCGGCAAAGTTATCCTTGCGTTCAACTCGTCCACCCACTCCCTTTGCTCGGGAGGCGGCAACGAGTCAAAAAAGTCTGCCGTTTCCTTGGCTCGCCTCAACTCGGCAATGGTGTTGAGGGTCATAACCGAGCGTTTCATTTGTTCTACCGAGCCAAAAACCAGCAACACAGTTCTCTCAGGGAAATAGAGCTCGCCGGAGGCAACTTTAAAACGCAACCCAGCTGCCATTTTCCGAAACTGGTCGATTACGGCTTGACGATTTTTACGCACGGGAAGCCAGACTTCCCACCAAAGATGTTCGTCATCAGAGGCAGGCATGGCATCAAGCGCGTCGGTCCATAGGGCCTGCAGAGTAGCAGCCCGAATCTCAGCAATCGTGTTCAGCAAATTGCTGCTTTTGGGTCCATTTTTTGTATCTTTCGATTCATCCAGATAACCAGCAACAAGCTTTTCAAAAACTTCCAGCTTACCCTCTGGCACAAAAACAGTGGCGAACACCCTGTCGTCGTCATACCTGACGTTTCGTAATTCAATACCTGACCTTTCACGCGCTAAAGACTCGAAAGCCAGCTCAACATCAGGAAAACCTTCGAACTCGATCTGTAAACCGACACCTTCCTCTATACCAGCCTGGTGTTGTTGCTCAACTGCATCTGTGAGGGTTGGGTGAAGACTCTGAAGTTTACCCAGCAAGGCATTACCGTGGGCCTGACGGTCACGATTCGGTACGGATACTCCGCCGCCGCCCTGACCCGGTGAAGTAAAGCTTTCTGACTTACCATTATTCCGCAAAATGAAATGCGAGCGGTTATTCCCCTCATTTACCGGCATGCAACATCCTTATTTTTAAAAGCTTTCACCACCCAGTCTATTCGATAGGCTCCTACGCTCTTCAAGAGACAGGCAAACATCTTTTTCAGAAATCATGTCTTTACGGTCAATCAACGCGGTCTTCAACACTTCATCCGCCGCCCTGGTGAGCTCCGCATAACTCAAGCCAACAGCCTTTGATGCCAGCCGTTTCCACGAAATATTTTTAACGGCCCGGTTTTTTAGCCTAGTTCTTAAAACGTTGGCGATGTGTTTCTCATCTGGAAGTTCGTAATGCAGAAGGTCATCAAACCTGCGGAAAAGAGCATTATCCAGAATTTCAGGATGGTTTGTGGCGCCAACTATCAGGCTATGGGATTGATCCTGCTCGATCATTTGAAGAAAGCTGTTCAGTATTCGCCGGACTTCACCCACATCATTATTCAGCCCTCGCTGTGAGCCGATGGCATCAAACTCATCGAAGAAGTAAACACCCCGCGCCTGCTGGGTTGCCTCGAAAATCTGCCGGAGCTTTGCTGCGGTTTCACCCATAAACTTAGTCATCAAACCATCCAGGCGCACTTCAAACAACGGCAGGCCCAACTCGCCGGCCAGCACTGATGCTGTCATTGTTTTACCCGTTCCCGGGGGGCCAACCAGAAGTAATTTACGCCTTGGTTGTAGACCGTGAGACAGAATTTCAGCCGCATGACGCTGTTCCCGAATAATGCGCTCAAGCTGTTGCTCCAGATCATCCGCCAACACCATGTCGACCAGACGATTTTTCGGATAGCTGACCGTTAACAGATTGGCCAACTCACCGCGCGGCTTGCTTATGGGTACGGTCCTGGATTCTGATGACGTGACTTGGCGAGACTTCGCCTGATCAATCAGTGTACGAAGTTCCTCGGCGAGCTTTCCGTGGCCCATCTTGGCCTCGCGGGCCGCCACCTGCATCGCAATGGAATAGAAGCGGGTGTCGTCACCCTCTAGATGGGAACGGAGTAGCGCTTTGAGTTGATCTGCACTGGCCATTAGATAGCACCTCTTATCGGAGCACTATTGTACGCAGCAGGCCAAGGAAGCTGAAACATAAACATCAGGTCGCCTCCCGGAGGCTCGAACCATAGGGTTGCGCCGAGGCTCTTCCTGTCTGTTTTCCCTTCTGTTTCTCTGCCCTGATTCGATCCAGTAGTTCGCTGGCCGGCTCGTCGTCGGGATCTTGAGGGACCAGTTGGCCGGAGAAAGCTTTTTTCAGGATGGATTGACGGAGGGTTTCCGACTTTGAAAGCTGGCGTTCAATTTCAATTGATAAAAAATCCAGATTGGAAAGCTTTTCTTCAATCCTACTTACTATTTCGTACTGCTCTTCCATAGAGGGCACAGGAATAGGCAACTCTCTACAAATTTCTAAAGTAAGATTAAATTGTCCTGCAGTTGCTTTCGACTGAGCCATCATGAAATTTACAGTTTTTTCAAATAAAAGGAATTCCGACAAATACTTTGGCTTTAATATTTTACTACGATATATAGCAATTGCCTGGTTTATATTCCATTCCTTAAAGCTATCGGGAACTATAGAGACCTTCCCTAGTGGCGGGCCTACGATATTCATTAGCACATCACCAGGGAAGACTTTTGAGCGGCACAGAAACCGTTGATGAACATCATTAGTGACGTATGTTGGGTCTATCGTAAAGTCTAGTCTTCCACTTTTCGTGAGATTATAAACTTTTATAAATGGAACATCTCCTTCGCCACTAAAAAGCTCAGATTTCGCAGGTGTTGTTCCTTTAGTAATGAAGTCGCAAAGGTGCCTAGCCTTGATACATACCCATTCTTTCGGCATATCGGCCAAGTAATGACCCAGAGGCAACTTAATTGCTTCTGGCACATCCAGCTTTTTAGGGGAGCCTGGCTTTCTTCCTAGCTTGCCATTCGCTTTCCAAAGTTCGACTGCAGCCTTCCAATCCTCCGACTGCTGCTGATAACGGGCCTCACGCTCCCACTGAATACGGGCCACAATGTGTTGCGGGTATTCCAGCTTGCCAGCATTCTTCTCCCGCCATTTGGCGGTGAGCTTGCCCTCAAAAGCGTGTTTGAGCACGGCCTGTCGATAGACTTTGAGCTGTTTGCGGGCGGTTTTCAGCGCGGAGATTCCGTTGTCCAGTTCGGAGTAGATTTCTTCGATTTTCGAAACAATGCGCTTTTGCTGATCTATAGAAGGAACGGGAATCCGGTACCCAACAAGGTAAGCGGCAGGAACACGCTTTTGCCCAACGGCTCCACTCATGTTGTGCTCGGCATCAAACCTGACTTGCTTGGAAGAGACAAAGTAGTAAAGAAATTTCGAATCGAGATTCGGCCCAGGCCTTAATACATGGAACTCTGTAGAGCCAAAACCAACACCATTTTTCATCGCTGGCACGACAGCCATTTTTCCGTTTTCCATGCAAGGTGTAATCTTTGCGAAGAGCACATCACCTTCAAGAAACCCAGTGTAGCCTTTCTTCACTTGCCCAAAACAACGGACCCCAGATGCGTCGATAAAGCCAGTTTCTGCCTCAACGGCAGGCATCGGGATAAAAGTGACCTCAAGATCATCAGCGATACCTCGCTTATCAAATTTTGGATTGACTTCAGCCACTTCAGAGATTGGCAATAGCTCCCAATTTGGCGGTAGCTCTGAATCAAAAAACGACGTCACGCCACCAACTCCCGATTCAACTCACCCATCACCCAGTCCATCCGCTCCCCAAACAACTGGTACATCCGCCCCAACCCACCCTGGGCATCAAACGGAGCCATATCCAGATCATCCCGCTCGACGTGGAATGAGCTGGCAATGTGGTCGCGGATCAGGTGCAGCCAGGCCATTTGCTGTTCGTTGAATTTGTCGCTACCACCGGCGTGGTATTTCATGACCCAGTCCTGAAAGTTCTTTCTGACAGTGCTGCCAAAGGTTCTGATTCCCGGGTCGATGCCGCATACGCGGCGTATCAGTGCCACCAGGGCGGTGAGCTCACTCAATGGATTCTCGCCTTTGTAATTGTCCAGGTGGGCATAAGCCTGCCAGACGCGCAATGGCGCGAGCTTTGGCCGTTCCTGCCTGAGCTGTTCCAACAGGGCTTTGATTTGGGGGTAAGTCACTTCGCTGCGCCTGGCAGGGGTATGGAAGTAGATGCTCAAAGCGTCAATGTTGTCTGACTGCCCCTGAAGGTAGTCGGCAAACTCCTGCGCCAGGGCTTTGGCATTGTCGGTGGTTTCACCAGCCCATTCGGCGGTGATTATATTATCCAGGTCGTCGTGGACAATGGTTTGTTCCTTATCTCGGCGGATGCTATCGATCAGGTCGATCAAATCGCCGCTGAACACATTGGCAGCCTGTCTTACCAGTTCTTTCTGGGCCTGATCACGGGCGCTGTCGCCGGGGTCTGTTCCCGCTGGCTGGCTGACAATTTCCAAGGCTTTTTGTTCTACCCGGTCGCCATCAATGGCATTGAACAGTTCACCTACAATCGTCAACAGGGGTATACCGCCCGCTTTCCCGGCGATGCGGGCACGCTCTTTGTCGTCCAGCTGTTTGTCCAGTCTTGCCAAACGTCCAGCCAGGGAAGATACCGTATCCGTATCGCTGGCGCCCATCATTACGCCCATGGCCAGGTCTTTCATAGGAACGCTAGGTTTAGTGATCAGTGGTTGGCTAGCGGTTTTCAGGGATTTAGTCACGCCGATGGCGTCCACAATCACGTAGTGGGTTTTGGCGCCTTGCGCAGATGGCGTGACCTTTTTCAAACTATCTTTATCCAGAGTTCGGGTGCCCCGACCTTTCATTTGTTCGAAGTAGTTCTTGCTCTTCACATCCCGCATGAACAGCAGGCATTCTAGCGCTTTAACATCTGTACCAGTGGCGATCATATCCACTGTCACGGCGATCCGCGGGTAGTAGTCATTACGAAACTGGGCGAGTACGGATTTAGGGTCTTCGCCTTTTTCGATCACGTTGCCGTCAGCATCCAGTTTGTCGTTGGCCACCCGATAGGTGACCTTTCTGCAGAACTGATTGCTCTCACCAAATTCCTCTCGCACCGTCTGAATAATGTCGTCGGCGTGGCTGTCGGTTTTGGCGAAAATCAGCGTTTTCGGGACTTCGTCTCGGCCTGGAAAAATGCTGGGCAAGGCATCCCTGAAGGCACGAAGCACAGTGCGAATCTGGTCGGGGTTAACAATATTCCGGTCCAGTTGCTTGGCGGTGTAGGTTTCGTCCTCATCCTGGGTTTCCCAGCGCCTGCGGCGGGTGCTACGTTCGCGCCTTTCCACCTGCTGTTTGGCGGTAATCTCGCCGCCTTTCTGAGTTTTCTCGGTTTCAATCACATAAACTTCGTTGCCAACGTTAACGCCATCCGCCACGGCGTTTTCGTGGTCGTACTCGCTAACCACGTTTTTGCGGAAGAAACCAAAGGTGCGGTTATCGGGTGTGGCGGTCAGCCCTACCAGATAGGCATCGAAATATTCCAACACCTGACGCCACAGGTTGTAGATGGAGCGGTGACATTCATCAATGATGATAACGTCGAAAAACTCGGGGGGAATCTTGTCGTTATAGACCACCGGCAAGGGTTCTTTAGGCCGGGTGAATTGCTCCGCCGGGTTCTGCTCTTCCAGTGATTCTTCCAACGGTTCGCCCCTGAGAATGGAGTACATACGCTGAATAGTACTGATACACACCTGGGCATCTTTGACAATGAACTGGTTTTTCAGGCGCTGGACCGTGTAGAGCTCGGTGAACTTCCGGTTATCGTCGTTAGGCAAAAAGCTCATGAATTCCTGTTCGGCTTGTTCGCCCAGGTTTTTGGTGTCTACCAGAAACAGGATTCGGTTGGCACTGACCGGCTCTCTCAATAAACGGTAGCTGGAAGTAATAGCGGTAAAGGTTTTTCCCGAGCCCGTGGCCATCTGTACCAGAGCGCGGGGTTTATCCTGCTTTAACGATTCTTCAAGATTGGTTATAGCAGTAATCTGGCAGTCCCGCAGGCCGGTGGTGTTCAGCGGCGGAAAATCCTGTAATCGGGCACGAAGGCTTTTGGGTTCATGTACCCATTTTGCCAATGTTTCGGGGCGATGGAAGTTGAACACTTCCCGTGAACGCGGGTGTGGGTCGTTGCCATCGGTAAAACGGGTAATCACGCCGGTGCTTTCATACACAAAGCGCAGAGGCTGGCTGTTGTTGACCCACTTCAGCGTGGCGTTAGCGTAGCCCTGGGACTGGTCTTCGACGATGGTGATTTTCTCACCCCAGGCCTCCGGCTTGGCTTCGATTACACCAACGGCTTGTTTTTCCACGAAGAGAACATAGTCGGCCGGACCAACGTCAGTTTGGTACTCGCGCACAGCCACCCCAAGTGAGGCAGAAAAATCGATCTTTTTCTTGTCCTGCACAGCCCAGCCAGCCTTTGCGAGGAGCTGATCTATCTCGTCTCGGGCTTTTTGTTCCGGATTTTGATTGACCATGCGTACTTCCTTATTTACTTATCCTTGCCGAGCCCTATCATTGTGAGCGTGGCTCGCGCGCTACTCCAGCTGTACTTATTCGAGCGACGCATCTGCCATTTCTGGCCAGATAGCTGCGAATACAAGCTCTGAAAACAGAGCGTCACTCTTCAATGAAATAGTCGGTATCGACCTGTTTGACCTCGTAAACATCCTTCACATTGACGCCCAGGTTGTTCTCGATCATGAGCTGAGCCAGTTCGCGCCCATCGATGAGAACAACCTTCATATCCAGTCCAGCGGCCGCATCGCGAGCACCAGATGAAAAATCGGATGTGGTCAGGAAAACACCTTTTCGGGCACGTTGCCGGGTAAGAGCACCAATGAACTTGTCAATTTCTGGGCGATGGACCGTATTCGTCCAGCGTTTGGCTTGAAGGTAGATGGTATCCAAGCCAAGTTTGTCTTCCTTTATAATGCCGTCAATTCCATCATCGTTGGTCGTTTGTGTGGCCTGCCCTGCCTCTTTCCTGGAGCCGCCATAGCCCATGGAGATCATTAGGTCGACGACCAGCTTTTCGAAAAAAGATGGTGATGCTTTGCGGATGCTATCCAGCACTTCGTCGGCAAGGTTTTCCATCAAAGACTGGTGCGCAGAGGCAAGCTGCTCGTCAGGCGTAGCCTCTTCAATGGTGTCGTCCAATGGCTTCAAGGAATCGCTGACAGGTTTTGGTTTCTGGGTATGGAAATCATGGAACTCGGGAAACTGTTTTAACCATGCAACACTGATGCGCTCGGGTCCATTGCATAACGCATCCTGGCCGCGCTCGGTGATCTGCACCATGCCTCTTTCCGGAATTGTAAGAAGTCCGGCTTTATTGAGGTATGTCCTTGCCCAACCCACCCGGTTGTTGATTACCGTCTGATTGCCGGATGGCAGACGCTCTTTCCGCTCTTCCTCTGACAGCTCAAAAGCTTCTTTCACGGCCTCGCGCACATCGGCCAACGCTCGGGCCTGCCCGTCGCTAACTGTTTGAAGAACCGGACGCATGACTGACTGAAAATCAGGTATCGCCATTGCCTGTACTACTCCCTGCCAGAACTTTGCTTACTGCTCGTCTACAAACTCGAACAAATCACCAACGTCACAGCCCAGATATCGGCACAGGGCTTCAATAGTTTCGAGCTCCACACGACTCGCTGTCTCGTGATAAAGCCGGGTGACCGTGCCCCGGTTAACCCCAGTTTCTCTCGCCACATCGACAATCTTAAGTTTCTTCTCGCCCATCAGCTTAGACAGATGGCACTTAATCATTTGGCCCACCAAAGAACAAATTAACCCACAGGAGATCAAAAAGACTTGCAAAAGGTCTTTATGAGTGCATAATGATCTACAGGAGGACATTTTGAGGCGCTAGTCATGCGGTATGTCCTCCAGCACTGAACGATAGCAGAGGTGAAAAGCTATGTCACAGGAGTATCTGACTACCGAAGAACTGTCCCAGCGAATCAAATATGACGCTCGCACGATCCGCGAGCGTTTGAAGGATAGCGTGCTGCTAGAGGGCATTCACTACATCCGTCCTTTCGGTGGGCGAAAAATTCTCTATATCTGGGAGCGGGTGGAAAAAGACATGTACGACCAAGCAAGTAATGCTGCTTTTGCTGTGCCAATGGCTCGGGGAGGGGTGTGCCGTGGGTAAGATTGTTACGAGGCCTGAAACCGGCAAGCTTTGCTTCGACTTCCGATTCCAGGGAAAACGCTGCAGGGAACAGACTGCTCTGCCAGACACCCCCAAGAACCGGAAACAGCTCGAAAAGATCCTTGCAAGGATTGAGGCTGAAATCACTCTCGGGTCATTTGAGTACGGAAACTACTTTCCGAACAGTCCCAACATAGAGAAGTTTGCAACTGCCTTCCGCAACGCCGCTGTGGGGTATCAAGAAACGACGCTGTTCCGGGATTTCTCCGGTGATTGGCTGAACGAGATGAAAATCCAGTGGCGCCAGTCACACATCGAGACTGTGGAGGGAACACTGAAAAACTACCTCAACCCCTATTTCGGGGAAAAAGAGGTTGGCCGCATCACCAAGAAAGACATTCTTGATTTCCGGGCCTCACTCGCCAAAGTTACAACCCGGAGCGGAAACAGTCTTTCAGCCAGTCGTATCAACCGAATCATGACGCCTTTGCGCATGATCCTTAGCGAAGCGGCCAACCGCTTTGAGTTTAGCTCACCCTATCATGGGATTAAATCACTGAAGGTGCCGCGGACGGATGTGGAGCCGTTCAGTATCGATGAAGTGAAACAGATCATTGAGACGGTCCGGCCTGATTTCAGGAACTACTATACCGTTCGCTTCTTCACCGGGATGCGCACCGGTGAAATCGACGGGCTCCAGTGGGACCACGTGGATTTCAAGCGTCGCCAGATTCTGGTTCGCCAGGCCCTGGTCCAAGGGCGTCTGGAGTACACCAAAAATGATGGCTCCTTCCGCACGATTGAAATGTCTCAGCTGGCCATAGATGCGCTGAACGATCAGAAGAAAGCAACGGGGAACATGGACTTTGTTTTCTGTACCCGAACGGGCGGCCCGCTGAATCACAACAATGTCACCAAGCGGGTCTGGTATCCCCTGCTCCGCCACCTTGGTTTGCGGAAGCGGCGTCCTTACCAAACACGGCATACGGCTGCCACGTTGTGGTTGGCCGCAGGCGAGAATCCGGAGTGGATTGCACGCCAGATGGGTCATACAACGACAGAAATGCTGTTCCGGGTGTACTCGCGTTACGTGCCCAACCTGACTCGACGAGACGGATCTGCTTTTGAGCGACTGCTTGCCAGAGAGATGGTAAACAGCACCGAGTCTGAATTACTGATCGAGGAGGACCAGACATGAGCAGCCACCCAGCTATGTACGTCTCCGAGCACTGCCAACTGCCACCTCGCGCTGTATTGGGTCGACTCGCCAGGGCACTGCAGGCTTGCCTGCGTATCCCTCAGGATGACTCCCTGGTCTGTTTCCTCGGCTTTGGCTGGGAAAGGAATAACACCCAAGCGCTGGAGACCTGGATCAAGAACACCCTGATGACACCTGATGACGAAGGCGTCCGACTTTTGCTGCCCTGGCTGCTGGATCGCCTTGAGCGTGAACTGCTACGTATGGAGGCCAACCTATGACAGGTCTTAACTCTGTGGAGACAAAGCAGGGGCTGAGCACCTTTATCGGCACCATTACAGAGGTGGCCATTCTGGAGGCGAACTTTGGTCGAGCCACCTTGAAAATGTCTCTGCAAAACCGCTACGAAGAAATTGATGCAATCTTTGAACCGGGCAGCCAGGGTGATCCGCTTCCGGATATCAGCTGGGGAGCCGTTCAACTGGTGTTCGAGCCACCCCAGTCATCGGTGGGGGAGCCCGTTAAGGGGTGCAAGCTCAACCGTTTAAATTCTCTGGATACATTGGATCACCTGCCGGGCTCGCACCTGGCGAGGCCAGACCTCGTTGATGATGCAGAGACCTGGGTCAGGACGTGTCCCATCCCAGTCCTGAGACAGTTCACGTGGCAGGTCCTGGGACGTCCCGACATCGGCATTCCCTTTTTTCGCGCCCGAGCAAGTGCAGACCATCATCATGCCTTTTTGGGAGGACTTGCCGAACACAGCCTGGCGGTGGCGAAACTGACTCTGCAGGCCCTGCCCGATATGGATGATCGAGAGGCGTGGCTGTGTGCTATAGCCGGGTTGATGCACGACATCGGCAAGATCCGCTGTTTCGATGAAGACGGTAAAACCGCTGCCGGGTTTGTTCTGAGACATGAACAGTGGACGCTGGAAATCCTGGCAGAGGCCTTGGCGTGGCTGGATGGTCAGTGGCCGGATGGGGCGCTGGCAATCCGGTACCTGCTGAGTTCACCGGCCATACCGGAAGGCCAGCGGCCTCTGCTGCCGGGCCTTATGGCGATTTCCTATGCCGACCGTATGAATTCTGCGCTTCAGGTTCGGGCCCGGGTTTTTTCAGAGCGCCCACACTGGCAGCGTTTCGCCAAAACGAAGGGATTCGGCCCACCAAGCCGCTTCTGGCTACCAAGCCGGGTTTCGTTGTGACCCACCACCGTCGGACACAGTCAGGCCCCAAGTCCTGACTGTGTCCCAGAACCGTCCTGTGACATGTCCCATTACATAAAGAGAACCCTATTCAAATGAAAGATGAATACCTTTACGTTCAAGAAGCCGCCAAAATCGCAGGTTGCAGCGCAAAAACGCTTTATCGGCGCATGAACGATGGGCAGCTACCGTACAAGACAGGTAAAAACCACCGGCGACTTATCCGAAAAATGGATGCACTCTCAGTCAGCACGAACATTAGCGTTGACGCTGGCCCAAAGCAGCCGCTGAACGATGAGCGGCTGAAGCGCATTGAACAGAAGCTCGACGAGCTTTTTGCCATGCAAGAGAGGCTACTGGCCCTGTATCGGCCTGGGTCACTTAGCGCCTTGGTGAGCAAACACAAACGTTCATAGAACCCACCCTCTGTCTCAGGCACGGCTATCAGAGCAACCGCCTCTTACAGTCAATTTCCAATTCCCCTTCGAAAACAACCGCGGCAGCAAACATTGCGAACCTGACGGTACTCATCGTCATCTGTCTGCATGCATCACCAAGCCGAACATCCGGGATAATCTCGATTTGACTAACACCCCACTCTCTCCGGTCGCTTCTGGCTCGCTCATTTAGCAGGAGAACCCGAGCCTGACTAACACCGAACTCCTCAGACCAATGTTGCTTCAAGTCTGTCATTGTGAAATTCCGATTAGGGGGAGCCTTGACACGCACTCGAATCAATCGACACAGTTGCGCTTCCCGGAGCAATTGCCGATATCGCTTTTTATTAACGTCGGAGCGAAAGGAAATCTGTTGATGGCTCCGTTGCATAGCGTTCTGAACCGCGTTCATAGCCGCACTAAATGCTTTCGGCTCTGATTCGGACCAAGACACTAACCGATCAAAGATGATTTCACAGTATTCCTGAGCGATATGGGGTGTCGGTGGCGCAGGGCACTGATTCAATTCTGGACGTGTAGTACCAAGTTTTGGGGAGTTCTCGAAAAATGGGTTTGGTGTTTGATCTTGATGATGTGCCGACCAACGCCGGTGAATGCAGTTAGCTACGACGTCTCTCCCAGACTCAATAGTGTGATCGATGAAGGCCTTTTTATCGGACGGGTCGTTCATCATTTTCATGGCCCTACGATGCCATTTCGTCACTGCCTCCAAGTTCTGACCATAGTACGCGGCAGCTTTCTCTATGGCCTCCGTCTCGCTCTTTCCACGAGCTTGAAGGACACCGATTTTTTGGAAAATGTTGTAGAGCTGCATCGCGGAAATGCGAGGCTTTACAATTTCATCCAATACGTGACTCGGAACCGCTGGAGTTCGATAGATTTTTAGTTTGCAGGTCCTCGATTTTCGACAACCATCGGGCCACTGAGCATTTGCTGCATAAAGCAAATCGCTGGCATTCGTCGGCCCTTTCATCGCTTTTCGGGACCTGAATCTGGAAACAGATTGAAGGCTGATACCTAGCAAATAGGCCTGCTGTGGAAGGCTGAGTTGTGTCTCCTCGACAGCTAGACGTCCTTGGTAGCTCACCCAGTCGATCAAATGAATATAAGTTCTTAGTGTTTCGCCAGGTGTGACGTGACCACACCATTGCCCTAGCAACCAGAGACGCTTTCCTGTTGCTGTACCGGCTGACGCCAGTTCAGCCAACGCAGAAAAATCCTCGCCCCAGTGCGGCATCACGATTTCACCCTCATCATCCATTGCCCATTCTTCGCGCATTAATGCTCCGGGAGCAGACTCCAACAATCGCAGGCCAGTAAACGTCGCGAATGAATGCCTCAGGTGATGGAACCTCAGGACCGCACCAGACGCTGCGCGCATTGCCTCCTGAATCGGCGCGAACAATTCCGACGATGACAAAACCCGATGGGATTGATGACGCTCACAAAACAGCAGTTCCATCGGCCGGGGCGACGTCTGTTCTGACAGGCGCTGTTGGGTCCAATAGCGCAGCTCTCTCAACTCATTTGGGGTCAACAAGACAGTCAGCGGCAATTTTCTTATGCCCGCATTGGTCTTTACGCTCCCGAATGCACTGGGGCGAATCAATAACTGAGGATAATCAAGTTCAGGCTCACAGACCCCGGGAAGGTCTCGGAGCTGAATCTTTTGAACTTCACCGCGTCGGAGCCCGCATCGAAACCCTAGAATAAGTACAAGTCTTTGAATCCTCATCAACCGGGGGCAAGTGGTGTGTAAACGAAGAAGATGCAGAGCCCTCATATACTCTGCCGGCGTCAACATCTCCGCATCGACGCGCCGATTCTCTCCTGAGACGCGCTCTATATATGCTTCTGGCAACGCAAAACGATCAACCAAAAACTGATGGAACTGTTGTACGACAATGGCCCTATTCAGTTGGTGAGTCCGGGATTTGGTGGTCGAAATCAACTCCCCATACAAATACTCCCAATCGTCTTCTTCTAGTTCGTTGAGATCCTTGGTGCCCGCAAGCGTTACTGCGAGTGGCGGCCCGATCCTCGAGAGATAGGTTCGCACTGAACTCACCTTCAGTTTCTTCTTCCCGTTTGTCTGATGGCGGTTAATCAGAGCTCGACACCATAGGCTGAGTACTCGCACGATCGGCGCCAATCGCTTATTTTCCGCGACTTCAGATAGAGCTTTAGTGATCATTTTTCTACTGCGAGTCTTGCCGTTCTCTGTTGGGCGCAGAGCTTTTTGGACGCGCTGCAATCTGGCCAGACCATCTTCTGTGCACTCTCCCACGAGCTCCAAGGCATCCACGCTGGGTGTACAAGATGACAAGCGAATTGGCTCGCGGGGTGCACCATCGGCGCCATGAGGAACTCTCTTAGTTATAAGCCGCCACCATGCAGTCTCGGGCAACGATACGTTGGCGTTCCGTGTCGTTTGGTAATTGTAGATAAACCCGAATTGATCGATGCTAGAGGCCGTTGCAGCAGTATTCAGCAAGAAGTCCAAACTGACCGGCACAGCCATCGCGGAATCGGTTACTGATGCCAGAAACACTTTAAGCAATTGCTCGAGTGAAGCATCAGGCCACTGCCGCTCCCATCGACGGCACCATCGTCGAATGAGAAGAGCACTGATGGGATCCGGAAACCAACGCCGTAGCGTTACCCCACTATGAAGATCGATCCAGACCGATTGTTCGTGACCCTCCACCCCTTGAGGAAGTCTATCCACCGCAGCCTGCAACCAATGGCTATGATGTAGCCCACCCCGACTGATCATGGAGAAAAGGAGTTGGCCTGCCTCATACTGCCGAAGCTTTTCGTCGAGCTGGTTGGGAGCAGGTGTCGGGGCCATCAGCGACTCCATAAACACCTCGTCCAGTGCTCGGTATGGTCGGAGCCTTGCGAACGATTCCGGATGCGCGATGGCCTTCACCCCCTGCTCCATGAGAGCGTAACCTGGGATGTTGAGGATCCAGTTGTGGTTTCTTACCTTATCTCGGAGAAGTTTCACCAGTGTATTATGCCGAACGCGCTTTTCCTGGCCGGGCAAGTCACCGCAGGCCGCCTTAAACAGGGCGTCAACGAGCGTGTCTGGCACGACCTTGTTTTCTGTTGGCGTAAAGATCTCCGGAAATTCTCGCTGCACCACCTCTATTGCCGCATTTTTTTCACGGGCTTTTTTATCCGGCGTGAATCTATTGAGCTTGCGATACTCATCACCAAAAGGGTCAGAGCTGATAGGTATCTTCAGCTTCGCGCTCATACCTCACCTCCAATACCTTCAACTGGCTCCCACCCCATCTCAGCTAGTATATTTTCCATAACTGGGACGACCTGACGACGGTAATCCCGATAGGAAAAGCTCGAGAAATGGCCATGCGGTTCTTGGCCGTTGGACCAGTGCCCCATGAACACATCGACCAACTCACCCGGCACACCACGGGCACGAAGCTCACTGCGCAGGAAATGACGATTGCTATTAAGCGGCAAATCAAATGCCCACTGGGCATGAGCCCGGATTGTCGTCGGAGTGACTGGGGCTATCGAGTTATTCCGCCTATTTAGGAAGAACAGGAAATGTGAGGGAGCTTGCTGTTTGTAAAGTCCCCAGAGTCGGCGAATTAGTGCTTCACGATGACGTTGATATTGGCGAAGATGATTGATTACTGTTGGCGCCAGCGGCACCAATCGTGAATGGCTCATGTCATCGCCAATTTTATCAGCGATCACTAAGAAACCAGTTTCCCAGTCGATATCGGTCTCTCGCGAAACAGGAAATTTAACACTCCGATACCCCGTAGCAAAAGCCAGAAAGAATAATGTGTAGATAACGTAGCTGTTATGAAAATCTGCCAGTGATTGCCGTGAGGGTGGCGTAAATCTATGCCTCTGCAGATTCCCTTTCAGGTCGCTGACCAAGTCGGGTAGCCGGTCAGGTCGGGGACAAAACGGAGACCCAATCGCTTCCTCTCGCAAGGAGCTCTGTCGCATGGACTCTCCAGCCAGGCTCTGCAACCCCGGAATGCGAGCCATTGCATCCAGGTAAACACTTTCGAGATGACTACAGTCAGCATTGTAGTAATAGGTTGCGCTGGATTGACCGAATGGTGGCAGAATACCGGTTATGAGAGTCGCATCAGCCACATCGCCACGACCATTTGTCAGAACATTGAATAGATGCCGTTGCAATCGAGTCACGGTTAACCCGATGTCAGAGCGTTTTGTTGCATCAAGCAATGCTTGTTTCGCGTTTAATGTTACTGAGGTGCGCTGAGATTTGGTAAATAAGTTGCCAGTCCAATTTCTCGGGGTATGCCCCAGTTTCTGAAGTAACGCATCCCACAACAAATCCGGGATCGGCAATACCAGGTTTTCCGTTGTAGCAACCAGATTTTTATGCCAGCTAGCTCGAATGGGACGCTTCCTATCGGGCATTGGAGGTCCGGATATCCAGATTTTGGACTCCAGTGATATCGAGATGTGAGCACCCGAATGAGACATTGGAATCTGCGCGTCTCTGCTATAAAGCCTAGTACTCGTCACAACATCCAAAGATCTACCCGTGACAAAACTTATCAACAACGCCAGTGCGGAAGGATCAGATGATCGCTCTACCCACTGTAAAAAAACAACAATGTCCAGTTCGCCCAATTGCTCCCAGCGACCCGATAACAGTTGGGCCTGCCGTTTGATCTGATTCGATACCGCTCGCTGCCGGTATAGTCCGTGCACAGAATTCAAGCCTCTTCCTACCGGATATCGTGTGTCCGAGCATCGAATCGTGTGCACACTGATGACATCAGAGGCGGGGAGGCCTTCGTTGACGGCTTCATGCAAAGTCGCCTCATCTGAACCGGCAAATGCTGAAAGGCTCAGCGCGCCTTCCGAGCGGAGTCCGTCGTCACGATCTATTCCACTTTCATCAGATCGCCAGGACACATCAATAAATGAGCGGGGGCCATTGGCTTGTCTGTTGCGCTTCTCCGGGTGTTCCACGCCTTTTGCCAAGCCAATGACGCGACGGATGTTGCGGAAACGCGCCAAAATTGTTTGGGGAACACCTGGAGGGCATGACCTGATGAATGCTTCCAAACCGGTATAGAAGCAGTCCCGGTCATAGGGAACATCACCAAATAGCGCAAGGAACTTTTCGGGCAATAATCGGATTTCGCGACAAGCAGCCAAAACATTATGATCTGGGATTGGTCGGAAGTCGCCAGACGCCGGAGGTTTTGGCTGGCCTAAGTACACGGCAAGCATTACGTGCGCTGACAATACCACTCGAGCGACTGAATAATTAGCACGTTTTGAGACGTGCTCTAGAGCGGCGTAGACGGGATACTCGGTGATGAATGAGCCGCGAGGAAAGCCCGTCTTCTCATGCCATTCAGCCGGCATGTCAGCTCCTGCTCGCTCAATGACCTTGCAAAGCTCAATCATCGAATCCAATCGGCCTGCAAGGTCACCCAGCCCCAACAAAGGCAATGGCATTGATCGCATAACATCCAGTATTTCAGCTGCCAGTGGCGCGACCTTAGTGATA
The DNA here is from genome assembly GCF_001650915.1 of Marinobacter sp. EhC06. Lineage (GTDB taxonomy): Bacteria > Pseudomonadota > Gammaproteobacteria > Pseudomonadales > Oleiphilaceae > Marinobacter. The sequence continues at coordinate 1,791 of NZ_LXYO01000036.1, read as the reverse complement.
CTGCGGCAGTCTTGCGGTGGATGAATTAGTCCATGCAATAGACGGGATTCCTCTGTAATGACGGTCTGCGAATCAGGCATCATGCATCCCCCCGCCCAGAGAATTTTGATTCAAGCTGAGGCAGGCCTCCTATTACAGAAAACTTTCTGCGATTTACCGAGAGAAACCTCGCCAGCTTTTGCTTGGTTCGGATAAAGGAAGGGCAGCTATCCCGTTTTTGAAGCTGCAGCCAGAGAGCCAATGCCGTTTGTGCAAAGTTAGATGGATCAAACGCATCGAAGGCCAGCTTTCCAAACTCCCATGCCACAACCATTTCAGCCAGTTGCTCTCGCGGGATCTCTTCGTGCACCAAAACCGATACTTTTTCTTTGTGGTCCAGATAGGCAAGAAGGTCCACAGACCGGAGGTTGGCAATCGCATGAAAAACACGACCATGCTTAAGCACCACAGGTGGATGCAATTCCACGTACTGAACAATTTTCTCATTTGGCACCCTGCAAAGATCTCTGACTCTATAACGGCGGTCAGCGAAAAGATTTTTGAGACCTACCGACAAGCCAGGAGCAATGACAATGCTCCTGGCCCGAACCCGGCGATATTTCAGATTGTTACGTTCCATTGTGTCCCTCAAAGCTAGGAATAATGACCTTTGGTCACATTCATTATCATGAAACTCAAATGCTTTAAGGCGCATAACGCACGTGTGTTTTGAGGGGTTTATTGCAGAGGGCCGGGTACTGGCTGAGGGAAATTTCGAGTTTAAAGATCTGTTTGCGTCGGCTGCAGATTCATAGCAATCTGTATGATGGTAAAGGTTCTGTTCTTTGTGATGCACGCTCAACGATAAGGATTGCTGTGAAATCTCCCTCGCGCATCAACACGACCGAGCTTGGCCTCGATCCGAACATCTTCAACAACCCCGCTCGATTTATTGCCATTCTCCAGCAGGGCGTATCGGGTAAGGTTCTTAGGCGGGCATTGGATCAATTTGATGAACAGAGCCTGTTTGAGCATGCGATGGGCACGGATATTTCTGGCCTCGAGGAATACTGCAGCGATACGTCGCTTAACCGCCAAAGCTCAGAGATCCTTTTGGACACCATTCGTGCTCTGGACCGGATTTGCCAAGTCTGGGAGTCTGCTGAATTAGCAAAACAATGGCTTCACTCCAGCTTGCCAACGCTAGGCGGAGCAAAACCCATAGATTTATTCGATACGTATGAAGGGCGTCGCTGGGTGAAAAGTTTGGCAGACAAAATTGAATTTGGTGACTTCAGCTAAAGAGTCGAACACCGAATTATTCGGATCCCACAAGCAGCAGCCACCCTGGATATTCCGAGTCTTCGTGAGCTTGGTCAGGTTAGCTAATCATGGTTTGCAAGTCGAAGAAGGCCTCATTCTTTAGAGCTTCTCTTTTCACAATATCGGGAATAAAGACACCAGCCAGTGAGAACTGCGCCTCCCAGCACTCCGATTGCCATAGAGACTAACACGCCGGTTTCTAAAGTCATTATCTGCCTCCCAGTCCTCTAAAACCCTCACTTCGATATGTATAGGCGGCGGTAGTGAAAACCACCTTCAGGATTAACACCGACCACTATGTAATGTCTATGAATTGAATCCAATCAATGGAAACCTTTCAAAAGGTGCCACCCACATCGACTGATCTGAACTCGACAGCCAACTAACAAACCCTCCTATTGTCGTACGAACTGCGAAAAACTTGAATCAGCGGTTCAAGTTGCCTCGGTAATCCCCCCATTTTTAGCGGGGTTCAAAAGTAGACCTCAG
>NZ_LXYO01000035.1 GCF_001650915.1 Marinobacter sp. EhC06 | reverse complement strand
TGTGGCGTTGCCCATGTGAGAGTAGGTCATCGTCAGGCTCCTAAATAAAACAGCCCCGACAGCAATCGCTGCCGGGGCTTTTTTATTTTGGATCGAGGCCCTGCTGTGCACTACACAGGCCCCCATGTGACAAGCTTGCCAACGGCAAGCGCAGGACGCGGGAGCGCAGCGACGGCGGGCCCGAAGGGCCGAAGGCCGATAGGCCTGAGCAATGTAGGTCATCGTCAGGCGCCTAATACCAAAAACCCCAGCATCCTCGATGCTGGGGTTTTTTATTGCCTTCAGAAAAACTTCTGGATCAGGGCAGCCAGATCTCAAACACCCCACCACCGAGGCTTCCGCCATTGTGGAGCTTTATCGACCCAGTTCGATTTCCCTCGCTGTGAAGTTTGGCGACGGAGGAGGCGAAAAACAGCCCAAGGCTGGTACTTCCACTTTTGAAATCAAGCGATTTGAAGTTCAAGGTTCCGGTGTGTTGCATACTGTCCGGATAACCCTTCCCATCGTCTTCAACACCAATCACCAGGCAACCGTCTCTCTCACCGGCAGTCAGGCGAATCTTGCTTTGGGTATAACGAATAGCGTTATTGATGGTGTTGTTCAGCACACCGGTCAACAGGTCCTCGTCGAAGAAGCCGTTTATGTCCTCAGCCTCCACCGAAACCTCAATGCCAAGCCCCTGAAGCAGAGGCGTGTGCCTTGCCAGGTGCTCGGTCAGGAAGTCCGGTACAAAGTGCTCCTCAATGTGCGCGGAAAGGTTGTTCTCGCCAAGCCGGTAGATACCAAGGAGTTGCACCAGATCGTTGTGCATCCGTTCGGCTTCGTACTGCAGGGTATTGAAGCGGGAAGATTCCCCGAGGCTTTCCTCGTGCTCGCTGCGAAGCTCGTCGAGGGAATTAAGGAGCATGCCAAGCGAGTTCTTCATATCGTGAACGGCTGAGGCAAGCACCATGGAAAAATCGATATTCTGGTCATTCATTGCATCAGTCCCTTCAGCTTTCGTTGTAAGGCAATATAACGCCGGTGTTGGCGATGTTGCTCTGGCAGCCCTGCTAACCGATCAAGGCAGGACTGGCAGCGTTTCAGGAGCTCAGTGTTGCCCGGATTATTGTCATGTTCCTTCATGAGTACCTGAACCAGATTAAGGTTCAGGGCGGCGTGGTCAGGGACAATCTCCAGGGCCTTTGAAAAGGTCTCCGCCGCTTCTTGCAGGTTTCCGGACTCGAAGGCTCTGATGCCATCCCGGTTCAGGGTTCGGGCTTTGATTTTCTGACGGAATCCCACGGGCTCATCCAGAAGGCTTTCAATCTTCTGGAGAGTTTCAGGATCATCGCTGAAACGTTCGGACATCTCGCCGAGCAGCTGTTTCGCATCGGATTCATGTCCAAGACGAAACAGGGTTTTGGCGTAATCTAGCCCCGTTTTGGCATCCAGGGCTGCGGTATCCTGGAGTTCTGGCCTGATACTCTCGAGGATCCTGGTGGCCTGTTGATCCTGTCCCTGTCCAGCGTACACCCGGCACTGTACGATCCGGCTACGCAGACTGATGCCTTCCTCGCCTTCAAATCGTTTTTCCATTCTTTTCAGCACAGCCAGCGCTTCTTTGGCCTTTTCCGCACCATCTTCCTCAAGATCGCCTTCACTCAGGTCCGACAGTGTCTGGCCCAGCGAAAGATAGTGCTCGGAGTTGTCATGTATTGAGTGGGTTCCCAGTTCAACGGTTCTACGCCAAGCATCCGACGCCGTGTCCATGTCCTGGTTTGAACCTGCCAGCTCGGCAAGGTGCTTTTGCCTGAGCAGGGCATTGGGGGAATGCTCAGCGGCTTTCTCGAGCACTTGCTGTGCCTGCGTCGGACGGCCTTGCCGTTCGAGGCCTTCTGCAAGCAGATCATATGCCTCCATATAGTCAGGATGCTTTGCCAGAAGGTCCCTGAGGCCATCTACGGCTTCGTCCAGGCTACGTTTGGCGAGCAAGACCTTACAGCGTCCGAGCTTCGCCCAGGAAAGCTCTCGTTGCGTCAGTACGTCATCATAGATTTTCAGCGCGTGAGCCAGGTCGCCGAGCTGGAAATACAGGTCGCCCAGGGTTTTCATCAACCAGGTTTTGTAGCGTGGCTGCCGGGGAAGAGCCTGGATACAGAGCGAAATGGCCTCTGGATAGTTTTCCCGGTCGATTTCCCGGTTAACGGGCAGGAGGATATTGCGCTGGCTGATCAGGGCGCCCAGGCGTTTCTCCAGTAAGGCCCGATTGGTAGGTTTTGTGAGGTAGGCGTCTGGCTGATATTCCCTTGCGCCCATGACCATTTCCTTGGACGTTTCGGCAGTCACCATCAGGAAGAGCGAAGATCGTTTGAGGAGTTTTTTATGCCGTAGCTCCTCAAGTATGTGCTGGCCGTTCTTGCCTTCGCCAAGGTTAAAGTCGCACAACACCACGTCTACGTGATTGTAGGTACAGTATTGAATCGCCTGGTTGGCGTGGGCGACCAGTTCAATCTTATCGGCACCACAGCTGCGCAGCATCTGGCGCATGGATAACCGGAAGTTCTCGAAGTCATCGATGACCAGATAGGTGAGTTTCCCAAAAGGATTGAAGTCAGCTTTTGAATCGGTCATGAGCGCTTCTGTTTGAGTAGCTTATTAACCAGTGCCCTCAGTGCAGCGGGTTTTACTGGTTTGTAGAGAATCTGGTAGCCCCGGTCGATGGCATCTTCCCGCACTTCAGGCGCCATATATCCAGTGATGAGTATTCCCGGGATGTCCGCGTTCAATGCACCACGAATGCTGTCCATGGCGTCGAGGCCGTTCTTGTTTTCATCCAGTTGATAATCGGCAAGTATAATATCCGGACTTTGGCCTTCCAGTTTTGCCATGGCATCTTCCAGACTCTCGGCCGCAGTCACATCACACTTCCAGTTGCCCAGCAGCGCCACCATTCCCTGAAGGATGGCCGGGTCGTTGTCGATACAAAGGAAATGCAGGCCACCGAGATTTGATACTCGCCGTGATCCCGATGCAGGCTTGGCAGCGGCGGCCTCATTCTGTTCGGGTGCCGCTGTCGGCACCGTTATACCGAATACGCTGCCGCGACCCTGGACAGAATGCACGCTGACCGGGTGGTTCAGCATGCCGCTGATACGGTCGACGATAGCGAGACCAAGCCCCAGGCCTTTCTTATCCCGGCCGTGCTGAAACCGGCGGAACTCCTCGAAGATGTGCGCCAGTTGGTCCTCGGGTATACCGGGCCCGGTGTCCCAGACTTCTATGCGGATATAGCCTTTCAGGCGTCGACAGCCGAGGAGGATCTTGCCTTCGGGCGTGTAGCGTATGGCATTGGACAGGAAGTTCTGGACCACGCGGCGCAGCAGCTTGGCATCCGAGCGGATCCAGACCGTGCTGGGCACAACGTGCAGTTCAAGGTTCTGGTCCTTTGCAATTGCTGAAAAATCGGTTGCCAGATGGCGCATGATCTCGTTCACGGGGAACACCCCGATATCCGGCTCCAGGGCGCCCGCGTCCAGCTTTGAAATATCCAGCAGGGTACTGATGATCTCCTCGGCAGCACCGAGGGAGCTGTCGATGTGGTCTACCAGATCTTTCATCTCGCCGTCATCCGCTTTGCCGGCGAGGGCGGAGGTAAACAGTCTGGCGGCATTGAGTGGCTGGAGCAGGTCATGGCTGGCCGAGGCGAGGAAACGCGTCTTGCTCTGGTTGGCCTGTTCGGCCACGGATTTGGCCTTCAGCATCTGCTCGTTAATGACCTGGAGCTCCTGTGTGCGCTCCTTTACCCGCTGTTCCAGATAAATGTTGGTTTCCTTGAGCGCCTGCTCGGTCCGGCGCATGGCGGTAATGTCCTGGAAGGTGGTGACATAGCCACCTCCGGGTATCGGGCTGCCATCGATGCGTAAAACCGTTCCATCCGGCCTCTGGCGCTCATAGGACATCGGTCGACCCTCCCGCATACTGGCGCAGCGATCAGCCACGATCTCATCAATCCTGCGGGCGGAAAGGTTGGCATTGGTCAGGTTGTAACGCATCAGATCCTCGACCGGGCGTCCGACTCTGACGAAGCCTTTGGGATAGGTGAACAGTTCCAGATAGCGATGGTTCCAGACCACCAGTTGCTGCTGATGGTTAACCACAGACACGCCCAGGCTGATGTTTTCAATAGCGGATTGAAGTAATTCCCGACTGAACGTCATGGCCTGCGAGGCTTCATCGACAATGCTGACCACGTCCTCGATCTGCATATCCCGGCCGGTGAGGGTGGATTCAAGGACCACCCGGGCCGTGGAGGCGCCAATGACCGAGGCCAACTGGCGCTCGATGTATTTCATCAGATGTGCGGACGCCGGGCGGTGCGGGTGCAGGCGAATGGCATTGCGACGTTCGTAATTCCGAAAAATGGTTTCCGAGCGCTCTTCGCCCATGAACCGGTCGGTAAGCGCCTGCAGGTCTGATGTGAGTATTTCACCCTGCCAGCTCTGATGCTGGGCGGTTTCGGCCTTGGGCTGTGGATCGTGGAAGAAGGAGGCAATCTGAATTTTTTCGCGGACCCGCTGACGGGTCAGCATTGAGAGCACGATGTACACTACCGTGTTGATTCCCAGGCTCCAGATAATGCCATGGCTGGTCTGATCAAGCTCCGACCCGAAGAGGGCGGTGGGCCGTGTCCAGTTCAGCCCCCAGATTCCCTGCTCAATCAGTGTGTCGGTGACCCAGCCCGTGGTGGCGAGCGCCGGTAGCAGCAAGGTGTAGCACCACATCAGGAATCCGAGACCCAGACCCCAGACGGCGCCCATGTAATTGCCCCGGCGCCAGATAATGCCTCCTACCAGAGCTGGTCCGAACTGAGCCGCTGCGGCGAAGGAGAGCAGGCCGAAGGCTGTCAGGCTGTAATCTTCGCCAGCCATCCGGTAGAAACCATAGGCTGTTAGCAGCACCACGAAGATGGCCACGCGGCGGATACTCAGCAGCAGATAGCTGAGATCCGTGCGCCGGTTCATGCCCGGCCGGAAAAACTTCAGAAGGGCCGGCATGATGATCTCATTGCTGACCATGGTGGCAATGGCAACGGAGCAGACGATAACCATGGCGGCTGCGGCCGAGCCACCCCCAAGGAACGCCAGTATGGCCAGCCATTCCTCGCCAGCCATGATCGGCAGCTGCAGGATAAGGACGTCGGGGTTTCCGGCTGAGGCCTCGGGTGACAGCAGACCGGCTGCGGCAATGGGAAGCACGAACGCGCTGGCCACGATCAGGTAGATCGGCATGGCCCAGCGGGCAATTTCGAAGTCGCGATGGTCGGTGTTCTCGACCACCATGACATGGAACTGCCGGGGTAGGCAGATGATGGCGAGCATCGCGATCAGTGTCTGGGTAATAAACGCCGGCGCCTCAATGCCATCGGTGGTCAGGGTGCCGATCAGGTCTGCATCCTTCGCGCGTTCAAACAGGTCTCCAAATCCGCCGTAAAGGCCGTAGCCAACAAAGAGGCCAACGGCGACGAAGGCCACCAGTTTGATCAGTGACTCGAAGGCCACGGCCTGAATCATGCCCCGATGATGCTCGGTGGATTCCAGGTGCCGGGTGCCGAACAGAACGGTAAATACTGCCAGGGCTAGGGTGATGTACCAGGCTGAATCGTTCCAGGCCGCAGTGCTCAGTTCCTCATAACCTGTGCCGGTTTCCGAAAGCACGTTGAAGCCCATGGCAATGGCTTTCAGCTGCAAGGCTATGTAGGGGACGCTGCCGATCAAGGCAAAAGTCGCAATCATTGCCGCCAGTAGCTGGGATTTGCCGTAGCGGGAGGCGACGAAATCGGCAATGGAAGTACTGTTATTGCGCTTGCTGATGTAAATGATCCGGCGCAGCAAGGGCGCGCCGAAAACAAACACCAGCAGAGGACCAAGGTAGATGGGTAGAAAGCCGAGCCCCTCCTGGGTGGCGCGGCCAACGGCGCCATAGAAGGTCCAGGAGGTGAAGTAGACTGCCAGAGACAGTGCGTATATGTGGGTGCGTGCCAGGCGCCTGCGATACAGGCCGGGGTGTCTGTCGCCGGCCCATGCGATCACGAACAGGATCGAGATGTAGGTGATGGAAATGAGGACCAGCAGCCAGGCACTAATCATGGTTACGCGTTCCCGACAGTATCAGCAGGTTGAAGCATCACGCTAACGAGGTATCACTCTGCGCAGACGGTTTTATACAGGGTATCTCCGGGCTCAAGCAGCTTCAGGTTGTCCACTCGGGGGCTTCCGTCAGAACCCAGTGGTACCAGTTCCCGGGTCGCACAGTTGATGATGTGAATGCGGTGGGAAACGGCATCCGTCATTTTCTGCTCAAAACGATACAGGGTAAACCGCACGATGTCCTCGCTGTTGGTGTCACGGCTGATGCTCTTGGTATCGACTGTGGAAAATGCGGTGACGTAGGGGAGCACGAAGGTCCAGGGCCGCCACAGGATGCCGTCGGATTCGGTACTTACAACCACCGCTTCGTCTGGCAGCCGGGCCTCTTTCTGGTCGAACCAGGTGTATTCCATATAGATGAGATAGCCGAGCATGCCCGCGCCGGCAAAAACCGGGATGATCCACTTCGGGGCTTTATTTCGGGTGGCGGCACGAATACCTAGAGCGATACCGGCAGCGCCAAGGCCGCAGACTACAGTGGCGACGAATGTCCAGAACATATAATGACTTCCTCAAAAAAGAACGGGCTCCCTCATTGAGGAAGCCCGTTCAGTATCAACCTGTCAGTTCATTGAACGAATCAGGCTGAGATGTTGCTTAGTGGTCTTGAGCCTGACCGGCACCACGTGGGTAACGGACGCTTTCGACCAGTTCCTGAATCTCAACGGGCGGTTCTTCAGTTGCGTTGGATACAATGAAGGCTACCGCAAAGTTGACGATTGCACCAACCGCACCGATAGACAGCGGGGAGATGCCCAGCACCCAGTTTTCCGGAGTGTCTGCCAGGTTGTTGGTGCCCGGAATGAACAGCCAACCCTTGTACACGAAGATGTAGGCAAGGGTGAAGGCCAGACCGGTCAGCATGCCAGCAATTGCGCCTTTGTTATTAACACGCTTGGAGAAGATGCCCATCATCAGCGCCGGGAACAGGGATGCAGCGGCGATACCGAATGCCAGTGCAACAACCTGTGCCGCGAAGCCGGGAGGATTCGCACCAAGCCATGTGGCAACAACGATGGCGACCGCCATGGATATCCGGGCTGCCAGCAGCTCACCTTTCTCCGTGATCGCCGGGTTGATGGAACCCTTGATCAGGTCGTGACTGACCGCCGAGGAGATCGCAAGCAACAGACCGGCCGCTGTGGATAGTGCTGCTGCCAGACCACCCGCTGCGATCAGACCGATGACCCAGCCGGGCAGGTTGGCGATTTCCGGGTTAGCCAGTACCAGGATATCCCGGTTAACAACCAGCTCGTTGCCGTTCCAGCCGCGGGCCTCAGCCGTAGGCGCGAAGGCTTCGCTGTCGTTGTACAGCTGGATACGACCGTCTTCGTTCTTGTCGGTGAACTGGATAAGACCAGTCACTTCCCACTCCTTGATCCAGTTCGGACGCTCATCATACTGGATCGGCTCCGCAGCGGTGCCGTCCGGGTAGATGGTGGTCATCAGGTTCAGGCGAGCCATGGAAGCAACAGCCGGTGCGGTGAGGTACAGCAGGGCGATGAATACCAGGGCCCAGCCCGCAGACCAGCGCGCGTCAGCAACCTTGGGTACGGTGAAGAAGCGGATGATAACGTGAGGCAGGCCTGCAGTACCGATCATCAGCGACAGGGTGAACAGAACCATGTTCAGCTTGTTGTCAATATCGGCGGTGTACTCGTTGAAGCCGAGGTCGGTGATCACCTGGTTCAGCTTGTCGAGGATCGGCATGCCAGAATCCACGTGGGTTGAGAACAGACCCAGCGGGGGAAGCGGATTGCCAGTCAGTTGCAGGGAGATGAACACCGCAGGAATGGTGTAGGCAATGATCAGAACGCAGTACTGGGCCACCTGGGTGTAGGTGATACCCTTCATGCCACCCATAACCGCGTAGATGAAGACCACAACGGCTGCGATCATCAGACCGACGGTGGAATCAACTTCCAGGAAGCGGGAGAAGGCAACACCGGCACCAGCCATCTGGCCGATAACGTAGGTTACAGACGCTACGATCAGGCAGATAACCGCCACCAGGCGGGCATTCTTGCTGTAGAAGCGGTCGCCGATGAACTCGGGCACCGTGAACTTGCCGAACTTCCGCAGGTAGGGGGCAAGCAGCATCGCCAGCAAAACGTAACCGCCAGTCCAGCCCATGAGGAAGGTGGAGTTGGCGTAGCCACCAGCAGCGATCAAGCCTGCCATGGAGATAAACGATGCCGCGGACATCCAGTCGGCGCCGATTGCTGCGCCGTTGGTGATCGGGTGAACGCCGCCACCGGCAACGTAGAAGTCACTCGTGCTTCCGGCCTTGGCCCAGATAGCGATTGCGATGTAGAGGAGGAATGAGCCCCCTACAAACATGATGTTAATGGCAAATTGGCTCATTCGTTCTTACTCCTCGTGTACGCCGAATTTTTCATCGATCTTGTTCATGCGCCACGCGTAGTGGAAGATCAGAGCGATGAACGTGAGGATGGAACCTTGCTGGGCGAACCAGAAGCCCAGATCAGTACCACCAATCGGAATACCCGCAAGCATCGGCCGGAGCAGAATTGCAAAGCCGTAAGATACCAGGGCCCAGACAATCAGGCTCCCGAATATCAGGCGCAGATTCGCCTTCCAGTACGCTTCAGCGTCGTAGCTATGACCTGCTGACATAGGATCACTCCTGTTTTGTTGTTGTGGAGGTTGGGTGGGTTTTTGGTGAGGCACTTCGATTAGAGAATTTATTATTCATATAAGTACTTCTCCGACTAGTTGTCCCTACTGACTTTACTGGTCAAGCGATTTATAGATATTGGCAAAAGGTCTAATTCTCAGTAATTTGGCGTGACGTCGGTCTATTATTGAGACGTTCCGCCGGGCATCGATTCAGAAACGATGCATGTTTTGAAGGCGCCGGTGGTAATGGAGCTTGTCATAAAGCCCTTTCAGTGTTTTTACCCCTTCCGACCTTGCCTTGTTGAGGGCGACCAGGGTCAGTTCGGCTGTAGCGAGAGCATCGGAAGCCGCGTGGTGGCGTTCGCTGACTTCAAGGCCGAAATAATCGGCCCAGTTATCGAGTCCTTTGCCCCCCGTTTTCGTGTTTGGGAAAAAAGCAGGCATCAGGTCTGCTACGTCCATCCAGGTGTGAGGTTGGGTGTAGCCAAGCTGCGCCTTCAGCGTCTTTTCCAGGAATTTCTGATCGAACGCCGAGTGGTACGCCAGGATCGGATCGCCGTTCATCCACTCCAGAAGATAGAGCAGTGCATCCTCGATTTCGTGACCCTGGGTCAGCGCCTCAGGCCCGATCCCGTGAATGAGCACGGTTTCGCGGATGTCGAGCTCCGGACGCCTGAGGATCAGATCGAACTGGTCGCCCAGGTGGATAATGCCGCCGCGGATGGCGACGGCCCCGATAGCGATGACCTCGTCCTTGGAAGGGTTTAGTCCCGTGGTTTCAAGATCCAGCACGATCAGGCGGCAGTCCGTAAGCAGCTGCTCTCCCGGCGTTTTTGGATGGGGCAGATTGCCAGGATCGTGACTACCGATTTTTCCGCCCCGGCGATGCTCAATCCATTGTTTGATCTGTTCCAGCATGTCTCGCGCCTGAAGGTCAGAGTTGGTAGGTAACTTCGAGTTTTTGTTGCAACCGCTGAGCCTGCCTGAAAGATTCCCGCAGGATTCGACGGTCGAGTGGGTTCAGATCGTCGGGATCGATGTAGTTGGTGAGCTCCTCTCCCTTTGCCAGCATTTCCTGGTGGGCCCGCATCCGGATCGCCTGGATCAGGCTATAACCTTCCTTCCAGGCATTGGCATCTTTCGGATCGAAGACGCCTTTTTTCGCCAGCTCATCCATGCGCTCCAGCGTGTTCGCTGTCTCAACGCCATTCGCCAGGGCGAAAACCCGCACCGCTTCAACAAACGGCGCCAGGCCCTGACGCTTGAGGTCCAGTGAGTGCTTGTTGCCCTCGGATATGTAGCGGAAATTGCGGAACATGGTGAGCGGCGGCTTCCTTTGGAACGCATTGCCGGCAAGCATTTTCTGGAACAGGGCGTTTTTCCGGATCCGCGTGAGGATTTTGTCCAGAAGGTCGTTCAACGGCTCGGTTGGACCGTAGATAGCCCTCATATCAAGAAAAATCGAAGAATACACCAGGTTCTGGGGCGTGGAGGCATCAATGAACCGGATAAACCAGTCGTCCCATTCCTTGTCGCTCAGGCAAAGCTTAGGGTTACTGGCCATGATGTTGCCCTTGCACAGGGTAAAGCCGCACTCGGCCAGTTCGTCGTTTACTTTTCGAGCAAAGGGCAACAGCTTTTCCCGGACCTGTTCGGCGGTCATCCCTTCCGGCGTCTGGAACAGTATGCCGTTGTCCTGATCGGTCAGCAGAGTCTGCTCCTGGCGGCCCTCGCTGCCAAACGTCAGCCAGGTGAAGGGAATGCCCGGGTCGTTCTTCTTGATGTTCAGTTCCAGGACCCGTCGGACGGTTACATCATTGAGCGTGGTGATGATCTTGACCACCTGCCCGGAGTCCGCGCCGTGGGCGAGCATCGCATCTACCAGGCGTGATACGTCCGTTCGCAGGCTGACCAGGGTGCGCAGGTGGGTGGCTGTGCCAATGGTGCGGGCAAGGTTCACCAGATCCACGCGCTGCAGGGAGAACAGGTCTCGTTCCGAAACCACACCAATCAGTTTATGGTCATCGTCGATGACGCAAAGATGCGCAAAATGATGCTCCGCCATCAGCATGGCGGCTTCGAACGCATCCGCATGGGAAGGAAGGCAGCAGGGATTCTTGGTCATTACCTGCTGTATGGGAGTGTCCAGAGGACCTGTGCCCTCGGCGATCATGGTCCGCAAGTCACGCAATGTAAAAATGCCGGTCGGGTGTCGGTTTTCGTCAGTAACAATAATGCTGCCGACGTTGTTTTCATGCATGCGAGCCACGGCTTTACGCACCGGCAGATCGGGCGAGCATACGATCGGATTGCGCAGGGCATAGCGTTCGAGTGGCGTATCTAGGGACGTGCTGGACCCGATTGAGGCCATGGCACTTGACTGTATGCGCCGGTTCACCTGGTCGAGCAGGCTGCTGACGCCTCGCAGGCAGAAATCCCGAAAAGGCTCACTTTCCGTGAACAGAGTAACGAAGGCCGCCTGCCCGATACTGAGGCAAAAGGTGTCGCCGTCTGCCCGATGCAGAGTTCTGGTAGGCCGTTCGCCGATCATGGCGGCGAGGGGAAAACATTCACCCTGGCTGATTTCGAAGGTCGTTTCCGTGCGGTCTTCTTTGTCGTTGTGGCGCTCGCCACGAATCCGCCCCTGTTTGACCACGTAGAATCGTTTAACGACATCCTGATCCGGAGACAGCACGATATCGCCATCGGCGTAGAACTGAATGGAGGCATGCTCGGCAAAATGCGCCAGATGCGTGTCATCCATGCTGGAGAACGGCGCATGCTCCCGCAGAAACGTCATGATTGCCCGGATGTTCTGGGGGCGGTCGTTTTCCTGGTTTGCTGAGGCCATGTCCGTCGTCACTCGCTGGTTATTATTTTCCGTTTGAAGTGTAGTGTAGCCAAAGCATCTGTCGCCCTACGATTTTGGTCGCAGTAAGTCTGATATAGATCAGTTTTCTTTAAGGCCGGTTAACCGGGTGGTAAAGTCGGTATCTGAAACAGGTCATCAACTGTAATGCCATGACTACCAAAGAAGAGCGCCTCAGCTTCCTCGAGGAAATGAAAGACGTCCGGCGTATCCGCAAGCCCAACCGGGCCGAAGTGACAACGCCCCGGGAACTGACGCCAGGCCATCTGGAGCGTCAGAGGGCGGCCGTTGAAAAGCCTGTTCGGGACATCAATCCCCTGACTTCCGACATGGTAGAGCCACTCACGGCACACGACATACTGAGCTGGCAGCGGCCGGGCATCCAGCACGGCGTGTTCCGCAAGCTCCGACTGGGCCAGTATCCGATCGAAGCCCGCCTTGATCTGCACCGTATGACGGTTGAGCAGTCCCGTCGCGAAGTCTTCAGGTTCATCGGTGATTGCGTGCGCTATGGCCTGCGTTCGGTCATCATTCTTCATGGCAAGGGCGAGCGTAATCCTGATGGTATCGCCCAGTTAAAAAGCTACCTCGCCAAATGGTTGCCGGAGCTGGACGATGTCCTGGCCTTTCATTCGGCCCAGAAACACCATGGTGGTACGGGGGCTGTTTATGTCATGGTGCGAAAGAGTGACCGGGACAAGCAACATAATCGTGAACTCCACGGCAGCCGTTAGGGCTGCCAATCCCAGGTATTCCTTAACAAGAGCCGCTGCGCGGCTGAACGGAGGTTATCGTCGTGAAAAAAGCTGTATTGGTTTTATTCGCCGTACTGGCACTGGCGGGTTGTAAGGATCGAGTTATCTGGAACGACAACGGCAAGGTTGAAGAGGCCACAACGGACCGGGAGGTCTGGGACTCCAATGGCAAGATGGAATCCGGCGAGCGCAAGATCTGGGTTAACAAGGATGGCGAAGACGTCGTCAAATAATAGTTGAGTCTCCGCTGCAGGCGCGGGCACAACAATAAAATCCGGCAACAATGCCGGCGATATAGAGGAGAGAGTGGGGATGGCCGTGAGCCTGACAGTTAACGGCGACGAGCGGTCGCTGGACATCGAAGGAGATACACCGCTTCTTTGGGTGTTGCGCGATGAGTTGGGGCTCAAGGGCACCAAATTTGGTTGCGGTGCGGGTCTGTGTGGCGCCTGCACGGTGCACCTGAACGGTCAACCTGTGCGCTCCTGTTCTACACCGGTTGAAATGGCTGCCGGCGGCCAGGTGGTCACGATCGAAGGATTGAATGACGGTGACCAGCTTCATGCCCTTCAGGAAGCCTGGATTGAGCATGGCGTTCCTCAGTGCGGCTACTGCCAGTCTGGCCAGATCATGAGTGCCGCCCACTTGCTCGCCAACAATCCGGCCCCTTCTCGGGAAGAGATTGTCGCAGCCATGACAGGCAACCTGTGCCGGTGCGGCACCTACTCCCGGATCATTGCCGCTGTGGAATCGGTGGCTGGCGCCGAGTCGTCAGGCAGCTCACAGGGACGGGAGGCGTAACATGGCCATGAACCGACGGAATTTCCTCAAGGTCAGTGCCGGAGCCTCCGGCAGTCTTATGGTTTCAATGACGCTGCCGGGCTGTGCCGGAATCCAGACCGGCTACGAGCCGGATACAGGTGAGTGGCGGCCCGATGCCTGGCTCGAACTGACCACCGATGACGAGGTTTTCTTCACCCTGGCCCGGGTCGAAATGGGGCAGGGCACCTACACCGGATTGACGACGCTCATCGCGGAGGAGCTGGAAATCCAGCCTGAGCGGATCACGCCCCGCTTCGCGCCCGTGGCGCCCGAGTATCGAAATCCCCTTTATAAACTTCAGCTCACTGGCGGCAGTACCAGTGTTGCAACCAGCTGGGAGCCCCTCCGTATGGCCGGCGCGGAAGCCCGCCAGATGCTGGTTATGGCCGCAGCCCGGGTCTGGAGCGTCAAGGCAGCTGAGTGCCAAGCCAGTGAAGGGCGGGTGGTGCACCCGAACGGTATCGATTCCATGGCCTATGGCAAGTTGGTGGCGCTGGCGGCCAAAGAGGTGGTGCGGGGTGATATTGCCCTCAAGCCACGGAGTGAATGGAAGTATATCGGTAAGCAACGGGGCAAACTGGATGCCCGGGCCAAGTCAACGGGCACCGCGGTTTACGGAATTGATGTCGACCTTCCGGACATGGTGTACGGCGTTGTTTCACGGCCCCCTCGTCGCGGAGGCCGGGTTCGGGACTTCAACGCTGATCAGGTCCGGGCAATGCCTGGTGTGCTTGACGTATTCGAGATCGAGCGCGGCGTTGCCGTGGTCGCAGATAAGTACTGGCGAGCCCGGAAGGCCCAGGACGCGCTCCAGATAGACTGGGATTTCTCGGATGCCGTGTCTCTGTCTACAGGCGACGTGTTCGATTCATACCGCGCCGCAGCTGATGACGATCCCGGAGAGTCCGAGCGCAGTGAAGGCAGCTTTGCCAGCGCCATGGAGGCGGGGGACAGGGTAATAGAAGCGGAGTACGCCCAGCCATACCTTGCCCACGCGACGTTGGAGCCCATGAACGCCACGGCCTGGTACCGGGGAGACCGGATGGAAGTCTGGGCCCCCACCCAGGCGCCGGATCTTGGTCGGGTCGCGGCAGCCAGGGCGACCGATCTCGGGCCTGACGATATCATCATCAATACCACCTTCCTCGGCGGCGGTTTTGGCCGTCGCCTGACCCAGGATTATATAGAAGAAGCAGCGGCGGTGGCCTATCGCACCGGGCGGCCGGTGAAGGTCATCTGGTCCCGGGAAGAAGACACCCGCCACGATCTATATCGTCCGGCAATGCTGCACCGTATGAAAGCCAGCCTGTCTGGCGGTGAACTGACAGGATGGCATCACCAGATTGTTGGCCCCCAGATTCTTGACTGGTATGTCCGCAACGCCGCGCCGGCCCAGTATCCCTGGGCACCGAAATTCATGTACGACACCCTTGGCTCGGTCGGACTGATGGCCGAAGGCATCGCCACACCCAAAGATATCTCTGCGATCGAGGGCGCCATCGAGTATCCCTACCAGGTGGCCAACATTGATATCCGCCATACCCATACCGATCCCGGCATTCCCATTACCTGGTGGCGTTCCGTGGGCTATTCCCACAACGGCTTTGCGGTTGAAACCTTCATGGACGAACTCGCCCATGAAGCCGGGGAAGATCCCTTCCAGTTTCGCCGCCGGTTGATTTCCCACGAGCCACGGCACCTCGAAGTGCTTGAACGGGCTGCCCGGCTCGCGGATTGGCAATCGCCTGTGCCGGACGGACGGGCCCGGGGGCTCGCTTTGTTCCGGAGTTTTGGCACCTACGTGGCGCAGGTGGTCGAAGCCGGAATCGAGAATGGTGCCGTTCGGGTTTACAGGGTCACCTGTTCGGTGGATTGTGGTCAGGTGGTGAATCCGCGGATCGTGGAAGACCAGATCGAGGGCGGCATTCTCTTCGGGCTGACCGCAGCACTCTACGGTGAGATTACCCTGCAGGACGGCGAGGTCCAGCAGAGCAACTTTCATGATTATCCGTTGATGAGACAGTACGAACGACCTGAGGTGCTGGTGGATATTGTCGATAGCACCGAGGCGCCGACCGGCGTTGGTGAGCCGGGCGTGCCTCCGGTAATTCCGGCCCTGGGTAATGCTCTGTTCGCTCTGAACGGCAAGCGCCAGCGAAGCCTGCCCTTGAAAGCCAATGCCTGAGTCACACGTTGCCCATTCGGTTGCTACCGGCCGCCAGACAGTCATAGACCGGATGTCTGAATGGCTGCAGGCGGGGCAGCGGGCCTGGCTGTGCACCATTGTCGAGACCTGGGGTTCCTCGCCACGCCCGGTCGGCTCCTGGCTGGCGATTGCTGAATCCGGTCACTGGAGCGGTTCGGTATCCGGCGGCTGCCTGGAAGAGGATCTTTTGCGTCGTACAGCGGAAGACGGACCGGATCATCCTGTCTTTGTTGATTACGGAATTACCGATGATGACCGGGACCATTTCCAACTGCCGTGCGGTGGCCGGATCCGGCTTCTTGTCGAACCCCTGCGAGGCCAGTCAGGGCTTGATCACGTGCAGGCGCTGGCGGGTGCTTTGCGCGATCGCGAGCCGGTGGTTCGTCACGTACCCATGAAAGGTGTTGCGGCCCTGGAGCATGCCGTGGCCATGACCGGCAAGTCGGTTCGCTTCGACGGCGAGCAGCTCATCCACGCCCTGCAGCCAGAATGCCGGCTGTTGCTGATTGGCGCTGGCGAGGTTGCCCGTTACGTTTTCGAGTTCGCAACAGCAGCAGAATTTGCCGTAACTCTCTGCGAACCCAGGGAAACATTTGCCGCTGGCTGGAGTTTTGATCATATTCCGCTGGACCGGCGCCTGCCCGATGATCTGATATCGGCCCGGTTTGGCGATGCCTGGTCCGGCATTCTGGCCCTGGCGCACGATCCTCGTATCGACGATATGGGGCTGCTGGCGGCCCTTCATTCCGATGCCTTTTACATTGGCGCCATGGGCTCCCGCAAAACCTCGGAAGCCCGGCGGGAAAGACTCGCCTCTCTGGGGCTCGATAAGGCAGCACTGGAACGACTGCGCGCGCCCATTGGCGTCGATATTCCGAGCAAGACGCCGGCAGAAATTGCCATCTCCATTGTCGCCGATCTGATTGCTGCACGGCACCATTTGCGGGGCGCTGCTTCGTCCCTATAATGGCGGCCATGGGAGTGTTGTAAGCACTCCGAAACCCGGGAGAGAGCTCGTGTTTGATGTAACCCGATACGCAGTCGCTGCGGATGCGATTGTTGAGGCCGGCCGCTTCCTTTACCAGCAGGGCTGGTCACCAGCAACCAGCAGCAACTATTCGGCCCGCATAGACGCGGAACACATTGCCATAACCGTTTCCGGCCGCCACAAGGGCCAGCTGGGTGCCGGCGATGTTATGGTGGTGGACCTGGCTGGTCGCCCGGTTCAGAGTGACTGTCGCTCCTCCGCAGAGACCCGGTTGCATACGGTGTTGTACGAGGTGTTTCCGGAGGTTGGCGCGGTGCTTCACACGCACTCGGTGAAGGCAACGGTTCTCAGTCGCCTGCTGGAACCCGGCCAGCCGCTGTCGCTGGAGGGCTACGAATTGCAAAAGGCGTTTACCGGTGTCGACACCCACGAATCGGTCCTGACCGTTCCGGTGTTCGACAACACCCAGGATATCGACGCGCTGGCGGAGCATACCCGGGCGTGGTTCCGGGAACACCCCGAGCAGCCCGGTTATCTGATTCGTGGCCATGGCCTATACACCTGGGGCAAAACCATGTCCGATTGCCTGCGCCATGTCGAGGCTTTTGAATTCCTGTTTGAATGTGAGCTTGAAACCATGAGGGTCCGCCCATGACTACCCTGAGTATTTTTAACCAGAGCCAGCCCGAAAAGGCGAGCAAGGTTACCGAGAACCCCGCGGAGATTCGCGACCTCCTGGCCCGCCAGGGTGTGCGCTTTGAGCAGTGGCCAACCAGGGATTTGCCGGCTGATGCATCCCAGGAAGACATTCTGCAGGCATACGGCGACGAAGTGGCAAAGCTTAAGGAAGACTGCGGCTTTCAGACCGCCGATGTGATTAGCCTGAACCCGGACAATCCGCAGAAAGAGGCGTTCCGCCAGAAATTCCTCGATGAGCACACCCACAGTGAGGATGAGGTCCGTTTCTTTGTTCGTGGCCAGGGCCTGTTCTACCTGCACTTCGGCAACGAGGTGTTTGCTGTGCTGTGCCAGAAAAACGATCTGATCAGCGTGCCCGATGGCACACGGCACTGGTTCGACATGGGGCCGGAACCGGAATTCACCTGTATTCGCCTGTTTACCAATCCTGAAGGCTGGGTCGCCGATTTTACCGGTGAAGACATCGCCAGCAGGTTGCCCCGTTACGAGGCGCTGGCAGGAGCAGCGGAATGATCCGGGTTGTGCTGACGGACATTGAAGGGACCACCAGCTCGATCTCGTTTGTGCATGACGTCCTGTTTCCCTACGCCAGCGAACACCTGCCGGGGTTTGTCCGCGACCAGCATCAGGACAATCTCGCGGTTTCCGAGCAACTGGATGCGGTGGCTGAGGTTTCAGGTGTGGCTCGTGAGGATGTTGAAGGCCTGATCGAGGTGCTGAAGACCTGGATCATTGAAGATCGCAAGGAAACTTCCCTGAAGGCGCTGCAGGGCATGGTCTGGGAGCAGGGATACCAGCAGGGAGAGCTGAAGGGCCATATCTACGCCGATGCAGCCGATTACCTGCAGCGCTGGCATGATCGGGGTCTGCGTCTGTTCGTATACTCATCAGGGTCGGTCAAGGCCCAGAAGCTGATTTTCGGTTTCACCACGGAAGGCGACTTTACGCCATTCTTCTCCGGCTACTTCGATACCCGTATCGGTGGCAAGAAAGAGGTGGCCTCATACCGCAATATTCTGGCGGAGTTGGGCGTGGAGGCGGCCACGGTGTTGTTCCTGTCAGACGTGGAAGCCGAACTTGAGGCAGCCGAGGAAGCCGGTATGCAAACCGCCTGGCTTGTTCGCGAGGGGGATCTGCCGGAAACCGAACGTTTTGTTGCCCGTGATTTTGCGGAGGTTGATACCCTGCTGCAAAAGCGCTAGGCCAACGGCTTTTTCACGCCACCGCAGGAGGAATGAATGCCCGGAACCGGATTTTGCAGAATCGTTGCGCCGGTTCTCGCCGTGCTTCTTGCGGGTTGCGACCCTTTCTCTGACGCCCGCCCCATGATGGATGAGTACGTGGAGCGGGTGGCCCGGGTGCTGGAGACCGATCCCGAGTTTTCTGACATCCTTTCCGCAAGCCAGCTCCCCCGCCGCCGCGACCGGGTCTTGACCATGCCCGAGCTGGACATGGGGATGCTCGACTTTCTCTCGCTTTACGGTTGTGAACTCCAGTACGTGGTTGGGGAGAAAGCCTCGGTGATGGGGCGGGTTATGCAGCCCCTGAACCGTCTGCGCTATGAAATCCGGTTTATCGAAGCGGCTCGGGATTGTCTTCCCGAGATAGAAGATGAAGAGTTCGCCGAAGAGCTTACCGGCGCCATCGACAGCAAGCTTGAATCCCTGCCCATTGCCATCTGGAATGCCACCTGGGGCGTCGAAGAAATCGAGAAACTGTTCACCCTGGCCAAGGGCTATTATCCGGTCGCGCCTGAGGGCAATCCCGTGTCGGATCTGGCCCTTGATATTGAAAGCCTGAATTCAGCAGTTGCCCGTTTGTACTCCGAGGATCTGGCGGTTTCCCTCGATTTTGCCGGCGACGTTCATCAGCGCTGGCAGGCGGAATACCGCGCCGGCCAGTTGATCAACAGCGCGCTTCTTCTGACCGCACGGCTGCAGGACGGGACAAAATTGCTCAGGCAGAGAATCGACGGCCGCCCCCTGTGCCTCGATGGCAAGCCCAATAACCAGTCGGATATCGTCCAGAACATGTTCTTCAGCGTGTATATCGAAAAGATCCAGCCTTACATGAGCGCCGTGACCCAGGGACGGGTTGCACTCATCGAGCCGTTCGAGCGGCTGGCCAAAGTTCAGGAAGAGGTCATGCCAGAGAGTTTCACCGGCTGGTACCAGCGCCATCTATCGCAGGTTGCCCAAGACAGTCTCTGGCGTGAGCTGGACATGGCCATGACTGCCCACACCAAGGCCTGGCAGGAATTACTGGGCCAGTGCGGATTGCGACCCGGGGCCTGACCCGGCTCAACGCTGGCTTTCAGGCGTCACCCTCAGAATTTCCTCCACCGTTGTCTGGCCGGCGGCCACTTTCTGTGCACCACTCAGGCGCAGGGATTTCATGCCTTCCTTGTAGGCATCCAGCCTTAGTTGCTCCAGCTCGCAATGATCTGTGATCTGGCGTAGCAACGGGCCTGACAGCGTCATGATTTCATAAACTCCTGCGCGGCCAAGATACCCTGTGTTCCGGCATTCCAGGCACCCCACAGGCTGATAGAACTGCTTGGGAACCGGCGCTTTCCAGGGCCGGGTGAGGGTCTGCCAGGCCTGTTCGTCAGCAGGGCCGGGCGCCTTGCAATGGGGGCACAGAGTTCGGGCAAGCCGTTGTGCCATCACGCCCAGTACCGTGGCCCGAATGAGGTAAGGTGGAATGCCCAGTTCCATCATCCGGGTAATCGCGCTCGGTGCATCGTTGGTGTGCAGGGTTGAGAGCACCAGATGGCCAGTGAGCGCGGCCTGAACCGCCATTTCCGCCGTTTCCAGATCGCGGATCTCACCGATCATGATGATATCCGGATCCTGTCGCAGCAAGGCCCGCACACCGGCCGCAAAGGTCAGGTCGATGTTGGTCTGAACCTGCATCTGGTTGAACGCAGGCTCCACCATTTCGATGGGATCCTCGATGGTGCAGACGTTGAGCTCGGGTGAGGCAATCTGTTTCAGGGTCGAATACAGGGTCGTGGTTTTGCCGGACCCGGTCGGGCCGGTTACCAGGACAATACCGTGTGGACGGGACGTGATTTCCTGCCACCGCTGGCGGTCTTCCTTGCCGAATCCCAGTTGCTCGTAGGACTTTAGCAGCACGTCCGGATCAAAAATCCGCATGACCATCTTTTCGCCAAAGGCAGTCGGCATGGTGGCCAGACGCAGTTCCACCTCCCGGTTATCGGGCTTGCGAGTCTTGATACGACCGTCCTGGGGGCGGCGTTTCTCTGCCACATTGAGGCGGCCAAGGATCTTCAGCCGACTGGTAACCGCCACGCCCACGTGTTCCGGGAATTCGTAGACGTTGTGAAGCACGCCGTCGATCCGGAACCGCACCTGGGTGACCGTTCGGCGGGGCTCAATGTGGATGTCCGAGGCGCGCTGGTCAAAGGCGTATTGCAGTAGCCAGTCGACGATCTTGACGACGTGCTGGTCATTGGCGTCCGGATGTTCGCTGGCGCCAAGATCCAGTAATTGCTCGAAATTCTGGTTGCCGGCCACACCCGGGCCCTGGCCGCCACTGGCCTTGCTGACGGAACTGGCCAGTTGATAAAACTCGACGGTGTATCTTCGGATATCCTCGGGGTTGGCGACAACGCGACGGATATCCTTACGGACGGCCTGTTGAAGGTTTTGCACCCAGTCGCTCTTGAACGGCTCTGTGCTGGCGATCAGCACCTCGTCAGCGCCGATCTCAACTGCCAGGATGCCGTGGCGCTGGGCGAAGGCGTAAGACATCACCCGGGCAATGGCGGGTGTGTCGATCTTCAGAGGGTCAATATGGTAGTGGGGTTGCCCGGCCCAATCGGCCAGCCAGTGGGTCAGTCGGTCCAGGTCGAGGGTGCGGCCGCTTTTCTGGCTGGTAAGCGCGGCAATGGCAACCAGTTCCAGCGGATGGCGTTTTCCCTTCTGTCCTTCGCCAGTGGCTGCGCCGAGATTGGCCGAAAGCACCCGTTCGGCGTCTTCCTGGCCGATTTCTCCGCTGGTCACAAGTGCGGTGCAAACATCTCTCAGGGTCAGGGTGCTTCTAGGCGGCGCGGGTGGCCTCGGCACGGTTCCGGAGTTGCTTGTTTCAGCCATAAAGTGTCAGGTCCAGGAATTCAGGGTGTATTTCCATTCGCCACTGGCCGGTTCACTTTGAGGTGAATCATGGCAACAGTGAACAACAGGAAGGTCAGTACCGTCAGAATGACCGGTCCGGGAGCGCCTTCACTCAGCCAGGCGGAAACGACGGCCTGGGTGAAGTAGAAGATCACCACGAACGACATCCAGATATAGCCCCGATTGTGGCCCCGAAACACCGGAACCGCAAAGGGCAGAAGAGGAATCAGTTTCACAGCCAACATCAACGGTATTGATACGCCCTCGACGGGTGCCGGGTAGAAGGTCGTTATCAGCAAGGTGGCAAGCACGCCGATATAGAGCGCGATGGTTGCCCGCACGGTGGTGCGGGCCTTCGGGTTGTTCAGCATAGTGTGTTCCGGGATAAATAAGTGTTAAGCAACGTACGTCTGGTACCCGAGCCTGTATCAGTCAGCGAGTTTCAGCGCGAGCCGGGCCAGGCGCTCGCCAAATGCCTGGCACAGCGCTTTCTCGTGATTGCTCAGTGGCTGTTGTTCACCGGTTCCTGCCCAATGGGTCGGGCCATAGGGTGTGCCACCGGTTTGCGTGTCCCCCAGGCTTTTCTCGGAGTAGGGCAGGCCGCAGACGACCATGCCGTGATGCAGGAGCGGCATCATCATTGTCATCAGTGTGGTTTCCTGTCCGCCATGAAGGCTGCCGGTCGACGTAAATGCGCCGGCGGGCCTGCCTTCGAGTGTGCCGGCCAGCCAGAGATCGCCCGTGCTGTCCAGGAAATGCTTCAGAGGTGCCGCCATGTTACCAAAGCGGGTGGGGCTGCCGATGGCCAATCCGGCACAACTTGCGAGATCCGATTTGCTGGCATAAGGTGCGCCGGAATCTGGCACGGCGGGCAGCGACGCTTCCGTGTCCGGGGAAACCGGCGGTACTGATCTCAGTCTGGCTTCAATGCCTGCCACACGGGCCACGCCTCGGCCGATCTGGCTGGCCAGCTCCGCCGTCTGGCCGGTACGGCTGTAAAAAAGCACGAGAACATACGGCAATTGCTCGGACATGGTCAGCGATCCTTCTGATCTGACGCGGGGAAGTTGTGTGGGCTCACAGAATCGAAAGAACGTTTTCCGGTGGGCGACCAAGGGCTGCTTTGCCATTGGCGATTACGATCGGTCGTTCAATCAGCTTCGGTGTCGCTGCCATGGCCGCGATTAACTCCTCATCACTGAGGTCGGGGTTGTTCAGGCCCTGTTCTTTGTACTCTTTTTCTTTTATGCGCATCAGTTCGCGAGGACGCAGATCCAGAGCGTTCAGAATATCCTTTAGCTCCTGCTCTGTCGGTGGTGTTTCCAGGTAGCGTATAATCTCCGGCTCAATTCCCCGTTCGGTAAGCAGTTCAAGGGTTTGACGGGATTTCGAGCAGCGTGGGTTGTGGAAAATCCGGGTTGGTTCTGTCATCTTCGTGCCTGGTTATCTGAATGGAGTCCACTATTTCTGTGGTCGGTAGTCTAACAGGAGGTTTTCCAGTGCAGTACCCTGATTCTGTTTGTGGTCGCTCCCGCTTTTATCTGGTTGGTGTTGCGCTGCTTGTTCTGGCTCTGGCCGGTTGTGAGAAAATTGAACTTGAGAGGGCCGAGGGAACAAAGCTGAACTGGGACAACTTGCGCGGCCAATGGGTGCTGGTCAACTACTGGGCGGAATGGTGCAAGCCATGTCTTGAAGAAATACCAGAGCTCAATGAGCTGGACAAGGCGCCCGATATCACTGTGCTGGGTGTCAATTTTGATGGCGTGCGGGGCGATGCCCTGGTGGAGCTCGGCGAGCGAATGGGTATCGAATTCACCATGCTGGCGGATGATCCCGGGCCCGGGTTCGGTTGGAAATTGCCGGTCGCGTTGCCGGCCACGTTCTTGGTTAACCCCGGCGGCGATCTGGTTGAAACCCGTTTTGGCCCTCAGACTGAAGAAGATCTCCGGGCCGTGATCGGCGGCTGAGACCGCTGCCCTAATTGAATTACACAGCAGGAATAACCTGACGTTATGTCGCAGACTTTTGTACACCTCCGTGTCCATTCCGAATACTCCATGGTGGATGGCCTGGTCAGGGTTAAACCGCTGATCAACCGCGTCGCCGATCTGGGCATGCCGGCCGTGGGCCTGACTGAGCAATCCAATATGTGCTCGCTGGTACGTTTTTATAAAGCGGCCATGGGCGCGGGGGTAAAACCGATCATCGGCGCGGATCTGTGGCTGGAAAACCCGGACGAGCCCGAGAACCCGTTCCGGCTGACACTGCTGGCCCGGGATAACGATGGCTACCTCAACCTCACTGAAATCATTTCCCTGGGTTACACCGAGGGCCAGCGTTTCGGTAAACCGATCATCCAGCGCAAGTGGCTGGAGGCAAGGGCGAACGGTCTGATCGCGCTCTCCGGCTCCAGGATGGGCGATGTGGGCAAGGCTTTGATGGCGGGCAAGCCGGAAC
This sequence comes from Marinobacter sp. EhC06, assembly GCF_001650915.1. Taxonomy (GTDB): domain Bacteria; phylum Pseudomonadota; class Gammaproteobacteria; order Pseudomonadales; family Oleiphilaceae; genus Marinobacter. The sequence goes on along the minus strand of NZ_LXYO01000035.1, from coordinate 224,390 downwards.
TGGCCCGCGAGCGCGCCCGTTACTGGATGGATTTGTACCCTGACAGCTATTACCTCGAGTTGCAGCGCACCGGTCGTCCCGGTGACGAAGATTGTCTGCACCTGAGTGTTGAACTGGCCGGGGCGCTAGGGCTTCCGGTGGTGGCCACCAACGATGTCCACTTCCTTGAGGCGGAAGATTTCGAAGCCCACGAGGCCCGGGTTTGTATCGGGGAGAGCCGCACTCTGGACGACCCGCGACGTGATCGTCGTTTCAGTGACCAGCAGTACCTGCGCAGCGCCGATGAAATGATCGAGCTGTTCAGCGACATCCCGGAAGCGATCGAGAATACGGTGGAGATTGCCCGCCGCTGCTCGGTGAAGGTCCGGATGGGCGAATACTTCCTGCCGAACTACCCGATTCCGGACGGCATGACCATGGATGACTACTTCCGGAAGGTTTCGGAGGAAGGTCTGGAGGAGCGGCTTGCCAAGACCCTGAGCAAAGACGATCCGGAATACGATGCCAAGCGCGAGGCCTACTACAAGCGCCTGAATTTTGAGCTGGACATCATCATCCAGATGGGGTTCCCGGGCTACTTCCTGATCGTGATGGACTTCATCAAGTGGGCCAAGAATAACGGCGTGCCGGTGGGGCCGGGCCGGGGTTCCGGTGCCGGCTCGCTGGTAGCCTATGCCCAGTTGATCACCGACCTGGATCCCCTGGAATACGACTTGCTGTTCGAGCGCTTCCTGAACCCGGAACGGGTCTCCATGCCCGACTTCGACGTCGACTTTTGCATGGAAGGCCGGGACAGGGTGATCGAGTACACCGCCCAGAAGTACGGGCGAGAGGCGGTCTCGCAGATTATTACCTTCGGCACCATGGCGGCGAAGGCGGTAGTGCGCGACGTTGCCCGGGTGCAGGGCAAGTCCTATGGGCTGGCCGACAAACTCTCCAAGATGATCCCCTTCGAGCCGGGCATGACCCTGGAGAAGGCTCTGGAGCAGGAACCACAGCTGGTCGAGTTTCTCGAGAACGACGAGGAAGCCCAGGAAATCTGGGAAATGGCTCGGAAGCTTGAAGGCGTGTGCCGGAATGCCGGTAAACACGCCGGTGGTGTCGTGATCGCGCCCACCAAGATCACCGATTTTTCGCCCCTGTACTGCGACGACGAGGGTGGCAGCCTGGTGACCCAGTTCGACAAGGGCGATGTGGAAGATGCCGGACTGGTGAAATTCGACTTCCTGGGCCTGCGGACGCTCACGATCATCAAGTGGGCGCTGAACATGATCAATCCGCGCCGGGAAAAGAAGGGCATGCAGCCGCTCGACATCAACGAGATTCCGCTTGATGACGTGCCCTCGTTCGACATGCTCAAGAAAGCCGAAACCACGGCGGTGTTCCAGCTGGAATCCCGGGGCATGAAGGACCTGATTCGCCGCCTCCAGCCGGACTCTCTGGAAGACATGATCGCCCTGGTGGCGTTGTTCCGGCCGGGGCCTCTGCAGTCGGGCATGGTGGATGACTTTATCGACCGTAAGCACGGTCGCCAGCCCATGTCCTTCCCGCACCCGGATTATCAATATGAAGGCCTGAAGCCGGTTCTTGAACCCACCTACGGGGTCATCCTTTACCAGGAGCAGGTCATGCAGATTGCCCAGGTGATGGCAGGTTATAGCCTGGGTAACGCTGACATGCTGCGTCGGGCGATGGGTAAGAAAAAACCCGAGGAGATGGCCAAGCAGAAACAGTTCTTTCTGGATGGTTGCGAGAAAAATGGCATCAACACAACCCTCGCAGAAAACATCTTCGACCTGGTGGAGAAGTTCGCCGGTTACGGTTTCAACAAGTCTCACTCGGCCGCCTACGCATTGGTGTCCTACCAGACCCTCTGGCTGAAAGCCCATTACCCTGCAGAGTTCATGGCTGCAGTACTGACCGCCGATATGCAGAACACCGACAAGGTGGTCACGCTGGTGGAAGAGTGCCGGAACATGAAGCTGGATCTTCTGGTGCCCGACGTCAGCCGCTCGGAATACACCTTTACCGTCAACGACGAGGGTCAGATTGTGTACGGCCTCGGTGCGATTAAAGGCCTGGGCGAGGGCCCGATCCAGAGCATCGTCGAAGGGCGTGGTGATGGCGAGCCCTATCAGGATATTTTCGATTTTTGCCGACGCATTGACCTGAAAAAGGTCAACAAGCGCGCCATGGAAGCACTGATCCGGTGCGGCGCCATGGACAAGCTTGGCGCCAGCCGGGCTCAGTTGATGGCCAGCATCGATAAGGCCGTGCAGCAGGCCGGCCAGCAATCCCGTAACGAATCCGTTGGCATGATGGATATGTTCGGTGAAATGCTCGAGGCGGGCGACGGTGGCGATCCCTACGAGGACGTGGCCGGTATGCGCGAGTGGCCCGAAAAACAGCGGCTGAAAGGCGAGAAAGATACCCTGGGGCTTTACCTCACCGGCCACCCGTTCGATGAATACGAGAAAGAGGTTCGGCGGTTTGTCCGGTCCTCCATAGCCGATCTGAAGCCGAACAAGTCACCCCAGCGCGTCGCCGGGTTGGTGGTTGCCCAGCGCACCATGAAAACCCGCACCGGCTCCACCATGTGTTTCATTACGCTGGACGACAGAAGCGCGCGGATCGAGGCGACCCTGTTCTCGGAAGCTTTCTTTGAAAATCGGGAACTGTTGCAGTCGGACCAGGTGATCGTGGTGGAGGGGCAGGTCAGCCACGACGACTATTCCGGCCAGATGAAGATGCGGGTGAGTACGGTTATGGATGTGGCGAGTGCTCGCCAGCAGTTCAGCCGCGGACTGAAGCTGAACCTGCATGCCGATCAGCTACAAAACGGCCTGCTGGAGAAACTGGACACCACCCTGAGACCGTTCCGGTGTGAGGGTAGTCCGGTCTGGATAGAGTACAGCAGCCCCGAGGCGTCCACCCGGATCGAGCTGGGTGAGTCCTGGCGTGTGCAGCCGGATGACAACCTGCTACTGGAGCTCCGTTACCTCGTAGGCGACCAGTCGGTAGAACTGGTCTATGATTGAGAAAGCTGAAAATTAAAAGTTTGTCAGATAGCGGACTCATACCAATGTCCGCTTTAGCCACTGACCGGGCGCTGCTATCTTTGTGTAAATTCTGGTTTGGCGGAGCATTTTCCCGCCTGGCAAAAAATGATGGAACATCATGAACCCTAACTATCTGGATTTCGAACAGCCAATCGCCGACCTGGAAGCCAAGATTGAAGAGCTTCGGATGGTTGGCAATGACACCGACATCAATATTACCGACGAGATCACCCGGCTGAAGAAGAAGAGCGTCAGCCTCACAGAGAGCATTTTCTCCGATCTCAAGCCCTGGGACGTTGCCCGACTGGCTCGCCATCCCCGCCGGCCCTACACCCTGGACTACATCGAATCCATGTTTGAGGATTTTGATGAGCTGCACGGCGACCGCCGTTATGCAGACGACCTGGCCATCGTGGGCGGCACTGCCCGGTTGGATGACAAGCCGGTGATGGTGATTGGTCATCAGAAGGGCCGGGAAGTGCGGGACAAGGTCAAGCGTAACTTTGGTATGCCTCGCCCGGAGGGGTATCGCAAGGCCCTGCGCCTGATGGAAATGGCTGAGCGGTTCAAGATGCCCATTCTTACGTTCATCGATACACCGGGCGCCTATCCCGGCATTGGTGCGGAAGAGCGTGGGCAGAGTGAGGCCATTGCCTTCAACCTGGCCGTGATGTCCCGCCTCAAGACACCCATTATCTCCACGGTGATCGGTGAGGGCGGTTCCGGTGGCGCGTTGGCCATCGGTGTCTGTGACCAGCTGAACATGCTGCAGTATTCCACCTACGCGGTGATTTCCCCAGAGGGCTGTGCGTCGATTCTCTGGAAAAGTGCCGAATACGCTGCCCAGGCGGCGGAGGCCATGGGTGTTACGGCTGACCGGCTCAAAGATCTGGGGCTGGCGGATAACGTCGTAACCGAGCCCCTCGGCGGTGCTCACCGCAACCCTGAAAAAATGTCGGAATCCCTCAAAGAGGTTCTGGCGAAAGGCGTCGCTGAGCTCAGCCGCCTGCCACTGGATGAGCTGGTATCCCGCCGCTACGAGCGGCTGACCCGCTATGACACCGGGCGCTGAGCCCGGTTCCGGATTCCACTGGCCGGAGGCGCTTTGCGCCCCGGTCAAAGAACTCCCAGATCACTCCCGCCTGTGGGTTGCCCTTAGCGGCGGCCTGGATTCGACACTGCTATTACACCTTGCAGTCCATTGTCATGGCCGCACCGGAACCGTGCGGGCAGTGCACATCAATCATCAACTTCAGCCGAACGCATCCGATACCGAGTCGTTTTGCCGCGACCTGTGTGATCGTCTGGGTGTGCCGCTGGTGGTGGAGCGGGTAACTGTTGCTGCAGCAGGGAATGGGGCTGGCGGTGGTGGCATCGAAGAGGCGGCCCGCAAGGCGCGGTATTCCGCATTCGAGGCACTGATGCAGCGCAGGGACCTGCTTTTGATGGCTCACCATGGTGATGATCAGGCGGAAACGGTTCTGTTCCGGATGCTGAGGGGTAGTGGCGTGGCAGGACTGGCAGGCATGCCGGCCAGTCGCGCACTGGGCCCGGCCATGCTTGCCCGGCCTCTCTTGGGTTTTGAGCGGGCCGAGCTTGAGCACTGGGCGCGATCCGCCGGCCTGGCATGGATTGACGATCCCAGTAATACCGACCAGCGATTCGACCGGAACTTTCTGCGCCACACCGTGCTACCGCTTCTACGCGAGCGCTGGCCGGGACTGAATCGCAGGCTCCGGCACACGGCAGAGTCCTGCGCCGAAAGCGAAGCGCTTAACCGTAAGCTGGCGGCTATGCAGTGGCAGGCTGTAGGCGGCGATCAGGACTGTCTGCCCGTCGATGGTCTGAAAACACTGCCTCTGGCGGAGCAGAAAAATCTGATTCGTTGGTGGGTTCGGGAACGCGGGTTTCATGCGCCCACGATTTCTGACTGGCAGCAGGTCATTCAGGACCTGTTGTTTGCAGGGGAAGACCGGGAGCCGGAGTTCCGGTCCGACGGCTTCAGTCTGCGCCGTTTTCAGGGCGATGTTTACCTGGTTCCCGATCACTCGCCTCTGCCGGAGGTTCCCCTTGCTCTGGAGCCCGGTCCCGGGCTGAACTTTGGCGAATGGTTCCTCAGGCTGGAACCTGCCGTTACCCCGGAAAGGCCATTGCCGCCAATACGGATATTTACGAGGCAGGGCGGTGAGCGGGTACGTTTCCGTCCCGATGGTCCGTCCCGTTCGCTCAAAAAGTGGCTGCAGGAGGTCGCCGTTCCACCCTGGGAAAGGGCCCGTCTGCCGCTGGTTTTCGCGGGTTCCGGGGACGCAGCAGAGCTCATTGCCGTTGGCGATTTATGGTGTTCTGAGCAATACTCGGGAGGCGCCCATGCCGCCGGTTGGCGGCTGGTTGTAGAGCGGGAATGTGATTGAGTCAATGGGGCCTTTCTGGTAGTCTGGCGTCCCATCTTGAGATGACAATCTCCCTCCTTCACCGAACCAGACAATCACGGAATCTGCATGACGCGTTATATTTTCGTCACCGGCGGTGTCGTGTCCTCCTTGGGGAAAGGTATCGCATCAGCCTCACTGGCTGCGATCCTCGAGGCACGCGGCCTGAAGGTCACTATTCTCAAGCTGGACCCGTACATCAACGTGGACCCCGGCACCATGAGCCCGTTCCAGCACGGTGAGGTTTTTGTCACCGAGGATGGCGCGGAAACAGACCTCGATCTGGGCCACTATGAGCGCTTTATCCGCTCCCCGATGAGCAAGCGCAACAACTTCACCACCGGCCGGGTTTACGAAGAAGTGATCCGCAAGGAGCGCCGTGGTGACTACCTGGGCGGAACCGTTCAGGTGATTCCCCACATCACCGACGAAATCAAGCGGCGGGTCGTTGAAGGTGCCGCCGGAGCCGACGTGGCGCTGATTGAAATCGGTGGTACCGTGGGCGATATTGAATCCCTGCCGTTCCTCGAAGCCTGTCGTCAATTGAAGGTCGAAGTCGGCCCCCAGCGGGCGCTTTTCATGCACCTGACCCTGGTTCCGTACATTGCTACTGCTGGCGAAATCAAGACCAAGCCCACCCAGCACTCGGTCAAGGAAATGCGCTCTATCGGTCTGCAGCCGGATATCCTGCTGTGCCGCTCCGAGCACGAGGTGGACGCCAGTTCACGTCGCAAGATTGCCCTGTTCACCAACGTCGAAGAGCGGGCGGTTATTCCTCTCCAGGATGCCAAATCCATTTACGCCATTCCGCGCATGCTCTATGAGCATGGCCTGGATCAGCTCGTTATCGAACGATTCGGTCTGGATGCACGTCCTGCGGACCTCAGCGAGTGGGACAATGTTGTTGAATCACTGATGAATCCGGAGCAGGAAGTGACCATTGCCATGGTTGGCAAGTACATGGAGCTTCTCGACGCGTACAAGTCCCTGATCGAATCCCTGCTGCACGCCGGCATCAAGACCCGCACCAAGGTCAATATCAACTACATCGATTCCGAAGACATCGAGCGTGATGGCACCGGTGCGCTGGCCAGTGCCGACGCGATTCTGGTGCCGGGCGGTTTCGGTGAGCGCGGCGTGGAAGGCAAGATCCGCACAGTCCAGTATGCCCGTGAGAACAAGGTGCCTTACCTGGGTATCTGTCTGGGTATGCAGGTTGCAGTTATTGAGTACGCCCGCAACGTGGCAGGTCTCAAAGAAGCACACAGTACGGAATTCCGCACTCACACGCCGGAACCAGTGGTTGGCCTGATCACCGAATGGCTGGACTCGACCGGAGAGCGTGAAGAGCGCACTGAAGAATCCGATCTGGGTGGGACCATGCGTCTTGGCGCCCAGGACTGCGTTCTCACCGAAGGTTCCACCATTGCCAACTGCTATGGCAAGAAAACCATTCGCGAGCGTCATCGCCACCGTTACGAGGTGAACAACCATTTCCTGCCGAGGTTGGAAGAGGCTGGTCTCCAGATTTCTGGTCGTTCGACCGATGGCCGCCTGGTAGAAGTTGTTGAGGCGCCGGACCACCCCTGGTTTGTCGCCTGCCAGTTCCATCCGGAGTTTACCTCCACGCCCCGCGACGGCCACCCGCTGTTCAGGGGGTTCGTTGAGGCAGCACTGGCCTGCAAGAAAGGATCCTGAGTATGGCGCAGAGCACTGTAAACGTATCGGGAATCGACGTCGCCAACCACAAGCCGTTTGTGCTCTTTGGTGGCATGAACGTCCTCGAGTCGCCGGAACTGGCCATGGAAGTGGCCCAGGCTTATGTTGAGGCTACCGGCAAGCTGGGTATTCCCTACGTTTTCAAGGCGTCTTTTGATAAAGCCAACCGGTCGTCTGTGAATTCCTTCCGTGGCCCCGGCCTGGAGAAAGGTCTTCAGATACTGGCGGACATCAAGAGCAAGTATGGTGTGCCCATCATCTCGGACGTTCACGAGCCAGCCCAGGCGGCTCCGGCAGCCGAAGTCTGTGACATCATCCAGCTGCCGGCTTTCCTGAGCCGCCAAACGGACCTGGTGGTCGCTATGGCGAAAACCGGTGCGGTGATCAACATCAAGAAGGCCCAGTTCCTGGCTCCCCAGGAAATGAAACACATCATCACCAAGTGCGAGGAAGCCGGCAACGATAAGGTGATCCTGTGTGAGCGGGGCAGCAGCTTCGGTTACAACAACCTGGTTGTCGACATGCTGGGCTTTGGCATCATGAAGGCCATGAACGTGCCGGTGATGTTCGATGTGACCCACTCCCTGCAGATGCCGGGCGGACGAGCCGATTCCGCCGGCGGCCGCAGGGCCCAGGTGACGGATCTGGCTTTGGCAGGTATGTCCCAGGGCCTGGCTGGCCTGTTCCTCGAGGCCCATCCGGACCCGGACAAGGCCAAATGCGATGGCCCCTGCGCTTTGCGGCTCAGTCAGTTGGAGCCCTTCTTGCAGCGGGTGAAAGCTGTGGATGATCTGGTAAAAAGTTTTAAACCTATCGACACCGCCTGATTGGCGGTGTTGGCGTTTTACGCGGACTATGGGAGCGAGCGGGAACGGCCCTGCGAAAATGTAGAGGGCCATGGATGGCCCGAAACAAGCGCACAGGGATGTGCTTGTAGCGGTTTTCGCAGGGCCGTTCCCGCTCGCTCTGGCTCCCGAATTTGAACATGAACTTGGAGACAGAGAAGAATGACCAAGATTGCCAACATCAAAGGCCGTGAGGTGCTGGATTCCCGCGGTAACCCTACTGTCGAAGCAGACGTTATCCTTGAAGACGGAACTATTGGAAGCGCATGCGCTCCCTCTGGAGCGTCTACCGGTTCACGCGAGGCTCTTGAGCTGCGTGACGGTGACGCTTCCCGTTACCTTGGCAAAGGTGTTCTGAAGGCAGTTGAAGCCGTGAACAGCAAGATCCGTGATGCACTGGTCGGCAAAGACGCTGCCGATCAGCGTGCTCTGGATCAGATCATGCTGGACCTCGACGGTACCGAGAACAAGGCCAACCTGGGCGCCAACGCCATCCTGGCAGTTTCCCTGGCGGCGGCCAAGGCAGCGGCAATCTCCCTGGGCAAGCCCCTTTATGCGCACATTGCGGACATCAACGGTACCTCTGGGAAGTTTTCCATGCCGGTACCGATGATGAACATCCTGAACGGTGGCGAGCACGCGGATAACAACGTTGATATCCAGGAGTTCATGGTTCAGCCGGTTTCCGCCAAGAGCTTCTCTGAAGCCCTGCGTGTTGGCGCGGAGATTTTTCACAGCCTGAAAAAAGTGCTGAAGGCCCAGGGCCTGAACACAGCGGTTGGCGATGAGGGTGGTTTTGCTCCCAACCTGCCCTCCAACGAAGCCGCGCTGGCGGTGATTCAGGAAGCGGTCGAGAAGGCCGGTTACAAGCTGGGTACCGATGTGACGCTGGCCCTGGACTGTGCGTCCTCCGAATTCTACAAAGATGGCCAGTACCAGCTGTCCGGTGAAGGCAAGAGCTTCGATTCCGAAGGCTTTGCCGACTACCTGGCGGGTTTGTGCGAGCGTTACCCGATTGTCTCCATCGAAGACGGTATGGATGAGAGCGATTGGGATGGCTGGAAAGTTCTGACCGACAAGCTCGGAAGCAAGGTTCAGCTGGTGGGCGACGATCTGTTCGTTACCAACACCAAGATCCTCAAGCAGGGTATCGATAAGGGTGTGGGTAACTCTATCCTGATCAAGTTCAACCAGATTGGCAGCCTGAGCGAAACCCTCGATGCCATCAAGATGGCACAGGATGCCGGCTTCACTGCTGTGATTTCCCATCGCTCCGGTGAAACCGAGGACACCACCATTGCCGATCTGGCGGTGGCCACCTGTGCCGGCCAGATCAAGACCGGTTCCCTGTGCCGCTCCGATCGTGTTGCCAAGTACAACCAGCTGCTGCGTATTGAAGAGGCCCTGGAAGGCAAGGCGCCTTACCGCGGCCTGAGCGAGATCAAGGGGCAGGGCTGATCGACTGATCTGACCGGTTCTGGCAAAGTGTCAGGCCGGCAATCGGCGAAAAACTGTTAAGGCCATCGTGTTCCGGATGACAATCTGGATGCGATGGCCTTTTTGTACAGGCAGTTAGAAGAATTTGTTGCTAATCTACTCTAAGGTCTATACTCAACGTCCGGCGTTGGTATTTTGATTGATTGAATTTTGAACGGAATCGGCAATGAAGTTGCTCTGGACCATAATGGTGGTTGTGATTCTCCTGCTGCAGGTGCGCCTGTGGGTCGGGGAGGGCAGCTTTGCGCAGGTATGGGCACTCGAGCAGTCCATCGCCGAGCAACGTGAAGAAAATGCCGAGCTGGCTACCCGCAATGAACGTCTTTATGCCGAAGTCAGGAATCTGCGTAACGAGCAGGGCGCCGTTGAAGAGCGGGCCAGAATGAACCTCGGCCTGATAAGAGAAGACGAGACCTTTTTCCTGGTTGTTGAAAACTGATTGTCTATGCCTGCTCCGAGACTTTGGCTGATTGTTCCTGCCGCCGGCATCGGCCAGCGTATGCAGGCTGAGCAACCGAAACAGTACCTTCGGATCGACCAACGTTTCATTCTCGACATCACCCTTTCCCGACTGATGGATTCCGCGCCTTTTTCCGGCTGCATGGTGCCATTGCATCCGGCCGATCATTGGTGGCCCGATACCGAAGCCAGCGGAGATAACCGAATCCAGACCTGCACCGGCGGTTCCGAAAGGGCGGGTTCGGTGTTGTCGGCACTGCATGCCATGGCGGAACAGGTCAGTGATGATGACTGGGTTCTGGTTCACGATGCGGCACGGCCATGCCTTCATACCCGGGATCTGTGCAATCTTATTGACCAACTCTACAACCACACTGTCGGGGGCCTCCTGGCTTCGCCAGTGGCCGACACCCTCAAGAGCGCCGGCACCGGCGAGCTGCCCGAGGTTTCCGGGACGGTGGATCGCACAAATTTGTGGCGGGCGTTAACGCCTCAGATGTTTCGCTATCGTATTCTGGTGGAGTCCCTCGAAGCTGCCCTTGCCAGGGAACTTCCGGTGACTGATGAGTCCTCTGCCGTGGAGTTTTCCGGTAACATGCCGGTGCTGGTAGAAGGGCGGCCGGACAATATCAAGATCACCGTACCCGCGGATCTGGCACTCGCAGGCTTTATTCTTAGCCGGTTCTGAACGTTCGGAGTTTTCCGGAGCACATTATGCGTATTGGTCAGGGCTTTGATGTCCATGCCTTCTGTGAAGGCGATTCTGTGATTATTGGCGGTGTAAGCATTCCCCATGCCCATGGGCTTAAGGCTCATTCCGATGGTGACGTGCTGCTGCATGCGTTGGCGGATGCGCTACTTGGCGCTGTAGCACTTGGTGATATCGGACATTTTTTTCCGGACACCAGTGATGAGTGGGCGGGTGCCGACAGCCGCGATCTTCTGCGTCGGGTCATTAGCCGTGTTCGCGACGAAGGTTTCAGCGTGGTGAATGTAGATACCACCATCATCGCTCAGGCTCCGAAAATGGCGCCTCACATTGATGCCATTCGTCTAAATATTGCGGAAGACCTGGGCGTGTCCGCCAGTCGTGTGAGCGTAAAAGCCACGACCACGGAAAAACTCGGTTTTACAGGGCGGGGTGAAGGCATCGCCTGCCAGGCCATCTGCCTGCTTGAACCGGTGGATTCGTGAGTCAGTGGCGTCTTGACTGGCCCACATCTGGCGGTGGCCGTATTGCTTCTGGTCGTTTAAAGACAACGCCCGGCGATTTCATTGTCGACGAGTTACTGGAATTTCCGGAAAGCGGCTCTGATGTTGACGCAGACGCAACTCCGGGCAGTGGAGAACATCTCTGCCTGAAACTGGAGAAAGTGGGCGATAACACGGAGTATGTCGCTCGCGAACTGGCCAGAATGGCGGATTGTCGGAACTTTGATGTCGGTTTTTGCGGTCTCAAGGATCGGCATGCGGTAACACGCCAATGGTTCAGTCTCTATCGACCAGGGTGTGAAGCCCAGGACGCCTCGTTGATTGAGGATATTGCCGCTCGCTGGCCCGTTCTGGCGGCCTCCCGACAGGCGCGGAAATTACGTCGAGGAGAGCACAGGGGCAATGGCTTTGTTGTCACCCTGAGAGCCGTTACCGGGGAGCACGAGGTCATTGATCGTGCCCTGGCGCGTCTGGCAGATATTGGCGCTCCCAATTACTTTGGTCCCCAGCGGTTCGGCAACGGCGGCGCAAACCTTGACCGGGCGGTGCACCTGGATCCCGCCACCCTGAACCGTCGGAGCCGATCTGGCGGAAAAGGCCGCGGCGGCAAAAAGCGTGCTGGCAGCGACGGCTCGAAAAACGTATTGTATTTTTCGGCGGCGCGCTCTTGGCTGTTTAACGAGGTGCTCGCAGCTCGGGTAGAAGATGGTAGCTGGGCTGAGGCAGGGGCGACAGGGCCCCTTTGGGGTGACGGCGGCACGACTGCTTCCGGGGCGCTGGAAACTCTTGAACGGGACATTGTTGCGCAAACCCCGGGTCTGGCAAGCCTGTTCTCGGTCACCCGGATGAAACCGGAGCGACGGCCCCTGGCGGTAAAGCCAGGTAGGCTCTCCTGGCAGTGGCTGGCTGAGGACAGCCTGGAACTGACGTTTGTTCTGTCACCCGGCCAGTACGCCACAACGATTTTGAGTGATATTTTCGAGCTTGAGGACATGAGCCTCAGCCGACATAACGAACAACAAGGCTAGCGGAGAACACTGTGCGTATTCTGTTGTCGAACGATGACGGCGTTCATTCGCCGGGGCTTATCGCCCTGTTCGAGGGATTGAAGGGCCTGGGTGAGCTGGAGGTCGTGGCCCCCGATCGGGATCACAGCGGTGCCAGTAACGCCCTGACCCTCAATCGCCCCCTCACCGTGGAAGAGCATCCAAACGGGTTCCGTTCCGTGGATGGAACGCCCACAGACTGTGTTCATCTGGCGGTCAACGGGCTGTTCAAAGAGCCATTCGACAGGGTGGTTTCCGGGATAAACACCCATGCCAACCTGGGCGATGACATTATCTATTCAGGTACCGTTGCCGCAGCCACCGAAGGGCGTCACCTTGGCCTTCCGGCCATTGCCGTTTCCCTGGTTAACGATGGCCACTTTCACTACGAAACAGCTGCCCGGGTGATCCGGATGCTCCTCGAAAACGAGCGCCCCCTGGCGCTTGGGCCGCGCTCCATTCTTAATGTGAATGTCCCGGACGTACCCTGGGAGGAGCTGGCTGGAATCCGGGTGACCCGCCTGGGCCACCGGGAGCGGGCTGAAGGCGCGGTTCCGATGACCTGTCCCCGCGGTAAGGAGCGTTACTGGATCGGGGCCGCCGGTGTGGGCGGTGATGCAGGTCCGGGTACGGATTTCAACGCCGTCCGCGAAGGCTATGTCTCGGTGACTCCGGTACATATCGACATGACCCGGCATGAGGCGCTGTCCCGGCTCCGGGACTGGGTCGACACCCTGGAGGATTCGCTGGAGGGCCGGGGATGACCGCTCAGCTCGAAGGCATCGGGATGACCTCCCGACGCACCCGGATGCGACTGGTCCAGCGCCTCAGGGAAGCCGGCATCGAATCGGACCGGGTACTTGAGATTATGGGGGAGGTGCCACGGCACATCTTCCTGGATGAGGCCCTGTCCCATCGCGCTTATGAAGATACATCCCTGCCGATCGGCTATGGTCAGACCCTGTCCCAGCCCTACATTGTGGCGCGGATGACGGAATTGATGCTGGCCCATGGGCCTGCACGGGTGCTGGAGCTGGGAACCGGATCAGGCTATCAGACCGCGGTGCTCTCCCGTCTCTTTTCCGAAATCTACAGCGTTGAGCGTATCAAGGCGCTGCAGGACCGGGCCCGGGACCGATTGCGCCAGTTGAACGCCAGAAACGTGTTCCTGAAACACGCTGACGGTGGCATGGGCTGGCCCGAGCGCGGCCCTTTCGACGGCATTATCGTGACCGCTGCGCCAATTGAAGTTCCCGGCGAATTGCTCGCTCAGCTGGCCGACGGTGGCATTCTGATTGCGCCAGTGGGCGAAGAGAATCAGGTATTGGTGGAGGTTACCCGCAGGGGCGATCGTTTCGATCACAAGGAGCTGGAACCGGTCCGGTTTGTCCCGCTCCTGGGCGGGGTTGTCCGATAGTTATGGTTGACTCTGCAGTACTCAGCTCCGACGTAGATAGCGAAACCGCCCGTAACCATCATCCTGCAGCAGTATTTCTGCGGGGCATTGCAATGGGAGCCGCTGATATCGTTCCGGGTGTGTCCGGAGGCACCATCGCATTCATAACCGGTATCTATTTCCGGCTGCTGGAGGCGATCAACGCTGTTCCCGGAGCGGTCTTTCGCCAGCTGTTTCGGGGCCAGTTCAGGGCTTTCTGGAACGCCGTCGATGGAACCTTTCTGGTCTGTCTGCTGGCGGGCATTCTGACCAGTATTGCCACTCTGGCTTCAGCCATCAGTTACTTGCTGGTGGCGTATCCGATCCTGATCTGGAGCTTTTTCTTTGGCTTGATTGTCGCCTCGGTGTGGCATGTGGGGCGCCAGGTCCGGCGTTATACGCCCACACTACTGATTCCGCTGCTGGTAGGCATTGCTATCGCCTGGTGGGTAACCACCCTTTCCGCCAGCGAGGTCTCGCCTTCCGCTCTGGCATTTTTCGGCGCCGGCGCCCTCGCCATCTGTGCCATGATTCTTCCCGGCATCTCGGGCAGTTTCATTCTGGTGATTATTGGCATGTATGCGCCCGTGCTGGCGGCGATCAAATCGTTCGAGGTGGGCATTCTGTTGCTGTTTATGGCAGGTTGCGTGGTGGGCCTGTTATCCATCGCCCGCCTGATCACCTGGGCGTTTCATCATTTCCATGATCTGGTGCTCGCTTTGCTGACCGGCTTCATGATCGGCGCGCTCAACAAGGTCTGGCCCTGGAAAGAAACACTCAGTTGGCGGGAAAACAGCTCTGGTGAAAAGGTGCCCCTGAATGAGGCAAGTATCTGGCCCTGGACCTTCGCGGAACAGGCAGGGCAGGACCCCAAGGTGTTTTTCGCAGTGCTTATGGCACTGGCTGGTTTTGGTTTGGTTCTGCTTGTGGAATGGATTGGTTCCAGGCGCGGATATGTCTCATCGTCGACGTAAATCGGGGCGATTGTGGTGCCAGAGTGTTACCTGACGCACAAAATGGGTGTTTCGTGAGGTAACAAGGATGGCCGGGGAGTAACTTGGCTTCCTGCGAGAAATGTGCAATATATTAGCAAGTTACTATAAAAAGTTTAGAAACTGCTTCGACAACCAAAATGGTTTATATGGATTTTTCATAACTGGGTCAGTTTTATTCCTGTGAGATTTTTGCGTGGGCTAGTCAATGCCGTTTTACCGGTGTCCCCGCGGTTCCTTTCCGGTGCCTCTGAATCCTCTCGCCCTGCGGAAAAAACGCCGACCAGCCTTTTGATTCTCCTTCCCCTGATTGCCTTGCTGCTTTTGTCTGGCTGCAATACCCCCGCGCTCTACCAGGATGATATATACAATCCCCCGGTCTACTGGGGCCGGCACGTCGTCCAGCCTGGCGAAACCCTTTACAGCATAGCCTGGCGGTATGGTCGGGACTATCGGGAGCTGGGTGATGCCAACGGGATTGGTCCACCCTGGAACCTCAAGGCAGGGCAGGTGCTTCGCCTGGATCTTCGTGGAAATGTAACCTCCGGCAGTCAGACTACTACTGCCAGCAAACCGGCGACCTCGGTCACCAGAACGCCGAGCCGGGCTTCGCCGCCCAAGCAGACAGCTGCCACGGCACCAAAACCTGCGGTAACCAGGGCGCCTAGTAAGGGTGCGCCGCTGGCTTCCCAGACCCAGACCGTGGCTCGAATCGAATGGCGCTGGCCTCACGTTGGCACTGTAATTGCTGGATATTCAACATCCGGAAAAGTCAATAAAGGTATTGATATTGCCGGGCAAGCCGGGGATGCTGTAAGGGCTGCGGCCACCGGGAATGTGGTCTATGCCGGCAACGGGTTGCTTGGATACGGCAATCTGATTATCGTGAATCATAATGAGCACTATTTAAGTGCTTACGCTCACAACCGGAAGATTCTGGTGCAGGAAGGGGAGGATGTGAAAGCCGGGCAGGTGATCGCAGAGCTCGGTAGCAGTGGCGCTGAACGACCCATGTTGCATTTTGAGATTCGCAAAAACGGCAATCCGGTTGACCCAGTCCATTATCTGCCACCGCGCTAATAAATAACGCAGTCAGCAGGCTGCGCAGATCCCACACGCCGGCACTGACAAAAAACCGCGTTCGCAAGAAAAACAAAAACGGTATAAGGCCACTACAGGCCGACCAACAAAATGTCCTGAAGAAAAAGCACGAATACAAAGACGTCCGCAATAAAAAGAAGTATCGGACGAACATCCAGGATTATTGAGAGGCGGGGCAAGACAAATGTCAGCAGAGCAAGAAGACATCATCATTGATCGCGTGTCGGACATGGACGATGCCGAGGATCAACTGTTAGCTGAAGAGAAAGTCGATAAAGAGGCCACCGAAGAAGTGGCTGAAGTCGAAGAGGATTTTCCCACCCAGGGACGTTATTTCACCAGTCAAAAACAGCTGGATGCCACTCAGCTGTATCTCAACGAAATCGGTTTCTCACCACTCCTGACGCCGGAAGAAGAGGTCTACTTTGCCCGCCTGGCGCGCAAGGGAGAGGAGTCCGGCCGCAAGCGCATGATCGAGAGCAATCTTCGTCTTGTAGTCAAGATTGCCCGTCGCTACGTGAATCGGGGCCTGACGCTGCTGGACCTGATTGAGGAGGGCAACCTAGGTTTGATCCGGGCGGTTGAGAAGTTTGATCCGGAGCGTGGCTTCCGCTTCTCCACTTACGCCACTTGGTGGATTCGCCAGACCATTGAGCGGGCCATCATGAACCAGACCCGCACCATCCGTCTGCCGATTCATGTGGTTAAGGAACTCAACCTCTACCTGCGTGCGGCGCGGGAGCTGACCCAGAAACTGGATCATGAGCCGTCGGCCGAAGAAATCGCTAGAATGGTCGACAAGCCGGTAGCTGATGTGAAGCGCATGCTTGGTCTGAATGAGCGTGTGGCGTCGATGGATACGCCCATTGGTACCGGTGGCGAAAAGTCGCTGCTGGATACCGTAGCCGATGAGGGAGCGTCAGATCCGGCGGATCTCCTGCAGGACAACAACATGTGTTCCTGCCTGGAAAAGTGGATCGATCAGCTCAGTGACAAGCAGCAGGAAGTTCTGTCACGGCGGTTTGGTCTTCGGGGTTATCCGGTCAGTACGCTTGAGGAAGTGGGGCAGGAAATCGGTCTTACCCGTGAACGCGTGCGGCAGATTCAGGTTGAGGCGCTTCGTCGCCTTCGGGAAATTCTGGAGAAGGAAGGCTTGTCCGGAAACCTGCTCTTCAAGTAAAACCCTTCTGATATTCCGATCGAAAAGCCGGCCAGGATATTCCTGGCCGGTTTTTTTGTGTTTCAGGATCGCTGCAAATGAGAACCAGGTTGCGCACTGGCCGCCAGCCTCATTGATAGAATGCCGTGACCGGGCGGGGATAAGGGTGTCGAAACCCGGTGCACGAATGAAACACGTCAATAATAACGATCGAAAAGGAAAGGACTATGAAGAAGGCTCTTACAACCGGCTTTGCCTCTGTGCTTATGACAGCGCTGCTGTCGGCACCGGCTGCTGCGATCACCGTGGAAGGTGTTGATGTTCCGGATACCTATTCAGCCATGGATACCGAACTTAAGCTTAATGGCGCAGGTACCCGCTCCAAGTGGTTCATGGATCTGTATGTCGGAGGCCTGTATGTCCCGGAGACCATCGACGATGGTGAGGCAGTGATCAACGCGGATGAACCCCAGGCAATTACTCTGCATATCATTTCCGGCATGATTACCAGCGAACGCATGACCGAGGCCACACTGGAGGGTTTCGAAGCCTCCACCGACGGCGATATGGCGTCTATCCAAGAGGATGTGGACCAGTTCATGGCGGTGTTCCGGGAAGAGATCACCGAGGGTGACGTATTTGACTTGGTGTATCTGCCGGGAGAAGGCGTCCGGGTCCTCAAGAATGGTGAGCACAAGGACACCGTTGGCGATCTGGCCTTCAAAAAGGCCCTGTTTGGAATCTGGCTGTCAGATAAACCGGCTCAGAAGGACCTGAAGGAGAAAATGCTCGGCCAGCGGTAACCCCGGGCCTCGCTTCTGAAAGTAAAAAGCCGGCGCAATGCCGGCTTTTTATCAACCTGAATTCACAGATAATCCCGTTTCTGCTTGAACTCGCACAGGTCTTCAATGATACAGGCGCCGCATTTTGGCTTTCGGGCGGTACAGGTATAACGTCCGTGCAGAATCAGCCAGTGGTGCGCGTCCAGCAGGAACTCTTTCGGCACCAGGCGCATCAACCGGTTCTCCACTTCGAGAACGTTCTTGCCCGGGGCGATGCCGGTGCGGTTCGACACGCGATAGATATGGGTGTCCACCGCCATTGCCATGTGGCCGAACGCGGTATTCAGCACCACATTTGCGGTTTTGCGACCGACACCTGGTAATGCCTCAAGATCTTCCCGGCGTTCCGGTACCTGGCCATCGTGTTTGTCAATCAGAATGCGACAGGTCTTGATCACGTTCTCGGCCTTGCTGTTAAACAGGCCAATGGTTTTGATGTATTCCTTGAGGCCGTCAACCCCCAGGGCGAGGATGGCCTCTGGCGTGTTGGCTACCGGGAACAGCTTGTCCGTTGCCTTGTTGACACCCACATCCGTGGCCTGGGCCGATAGGATAACCGCAATCAGCAGCTCGAACGGGCTGGAATAGTTCAGCTCGGTGGTCGGGTTGGGGTTGGCCTCCCGGAGACGGGTGAAAATCTCAATGCGTTTCTGTTTGTTCATCAGCTCTCAGTCTTCTGCAACCAGGGGATCAGGAAACGTTCCCGGTAACCCGGACCCGCTTGCTGCCCGCTGCCACGGGTGCTGGTTCATTGGCTTTGCGGCGTTCTTCCAGGTGATTGTCGATCCCGTTCTTGAGGGCGATCAGCAGGCCGAGGCCCACAAACGCGCCTGGCGGAAGAATCATGAACAGCATGTCCGGGTAATTGTCGAACGGGCGTACCACCCAGTCAGCGGCAACGGGGCCGAGCAGCAGGTGCATGTCGACAAACAGAGTGCCCTGTCCAATGAGCTCCCGTATGCCGCCCAGAACCACCAGAACCGCCAGAAAACCGAGGCCCATCATGGCACCGTCCAAGAGTGCCGGAAGCGGTGGATTCCTTGAGGCGAAGGCGTCGGCTCGGCCAAGAATGGCACAGTTGGTGACGATCAACGGGATAAAAATGCCAAGGATGAGGTACAGCTCATAGGTAAAGGCCTGCATCAGCAGCTCGGCGCAGGTCACGAACGAGGCGATGATCATCACAAATGCGGGCAGACGCACGGATTCGCTCACGAAATTGCGAATCAGCGAGACTGCGAGATTGGATCCCATGAGCACCATGAGTGTGGCCAGGCCCAGCCCGATGGCGTTGACAACGGTACTGGTCACGGCCAGAAGAGGGCAGAGCCCAAGCACCTGTACGAGGGCAGGGTTGTTGTCCCAGAGCCCGTCCCGGACGATTTCGCTGGATGATTTGGTTGCCATGATCAGGAATGCTCCGTATTGGACGATTCGCCGGCAATCGCTTCAGGGTTCAGGATGTTGTCTCTCGGTGACGGCTCTTCATTGAGCCGCTCCCGGATAATCTGACGATTTTCCCGGAAGTAGATCAGTGCCTTCTGAACAGCTTTTACCACAGCCCTTGGCGTGATGGTGGCGCCAGTGAACTGATCGAATTCTCCGCCATTCTTTTTGACGTTCCACTCCCGATGCGGGGGCTTGCCCAGAGAGCGGCCATCAAAGCTCTTGATCCAGTCGGATTTTCGGGTCTCGATCTGGTCTCCCAGCCCCGGCGTTTCTTTATGGTTGGTTACCCGGACGCCGAGAATGGTGCCCTCCATGTCCACGCCCACTAGCAGATGTATTTTTCCAGAGTACCCGTCCGGTGCAACCACGGGCATGATCATGCCAATGGGTCGTTCGTCCTGTCTCGCCACCCAAACGGTCAGAGGGCCGGGTTGCGCGAGCCGCTCGCTGGCGGGTAGCTGCACGGTGTCCCGGAGCAGATCGTTATTGTGCCGGCTTTCCGGAATGATTTCATAGAGGGCCTGGGCCTCGGCACGGGCCGCCTGCTCACGAATGCGCTCTTCGGTGGCCACCTGGGTCACGGCGATGGTGCCACCGGTGATAACGGCAAACAAGCCGAGGCCGATGGCGCTGCGACGGATGGACTGTGCAACTGCAGCCATGATTATCCCTGACTCCCCGGTACACCCCGGCGGGGCTTGTGATGCCCGTATGTCCGCGGGGGTGTGTAATGATCGATGAACGGTACCGCAAAATTCATTAGCAAAACGCTGAACGCCACGGCGTCCGGATAATTGCCCCAGGTGCGGATCAGGTAGATCAGGATGCCAATCCCGGCTCCGTAGATCAGTTTTCCCTGGTGGCTGGTGGCGGCCGAAACCGGATCGGTGGCGATAAAGAACGCACCCAACATGGTTCCGCCCGCCAGCAGATGCAGGGAGAGCGGCGTGTAGAGATCGGGGTTGCTACCAAAAGCCAGGCTCATCACGATCAGACCGCCAAGAAACCCGGCCGGAATATGCCAGCTGATAATGCGCAGGCCGATGAGTAGCAGACCCCCGGCGAGGAACGCTGCATTGACCCATTCCCAGCCCTTCGCAACACCCTCACCAAAGGTCGGGTGGTTGAGAACCTCGGCCGCGGTATGGGTGGTGATCTTGTGTTTGTATTCATCAAGCGGGGTTGCCATGGTCCAGCCGTCAACCGCTGTTTGCTGGCCGGAGGCAATGGTCGCCAGGGTCTCGCCAAAGCCCGGTGCACCGTCCCAGAGCATGGCGGGTCCCGCCCAGTTGGTTGTCATGGCCACCGGAAATGAGACCAGAACTAGGGCGTAGCCCACCATGGCGGGGTTGAACGGATTTGAACCCAGCCCGCCATACAGCTGTTTGGCAACAACGATGGCTGAAATCACCGCGACGGCTGAGACCCACCAGGGCGCAAACTGAGGCAGTGACAGGCCCAGCAGAAGGCCGGTGACGGCGGCGGTGTTGTCTTTGATAAAGAATGCGACTGGCTTCTTTCTGAGCTTGAGCAGGGCAGCTTCGGAGGCAATGGCAACGGCGATACAGAAGACCACATTGATCAGGTTGCCCCAGCCAAAAAACAGCGTCTGGGCCAACAGGCCAGGCAAGGCCGCAATAAGAACCCACAACATCACGCGGGATGTTGGCCGGGCCTTGTGGGCGTGTGGCGATGACTGCTGAACGAATGCCATGGATGTGGTGCCTGATCTCGGTTAGTGGGTTGGCTGGGATTCAGTTGAACCGGCGGCCAGCTTTTCTCTGGCTTCAGACAGCGCATCTTCAGCCCGTTGTACCCGGTCGTGGTTCTTGGCCACGGCCCTCTCCAGCTTTTCTACGTTGTCGGCCTGCTGGGCTTTGGCGTCATCAAGCATGCCCTGCATGGTGTCCAGTTTGGACTGAGCCTGGCTCAGCTGCTTTTCGAGGGCCTCAATATCCGGTTTTTGCTCTGCAGGCGGGGCACTGGGGGCCGGCGGCGCACTGGCGGCAGGTGGCTGAGATGCCTCGGCCTTTGCTTTCTTGCGGGCCAGAGCCTGTTCAACCAGGGCTGACTTGGCGGCCCGCTCATCAACGGCCTCACCCTCGACTGCGGCCTTTTCCGCTTCGGCCTGTTTCTTGGCCGCCGCTTCGGCAGCGGCTTTCGCGCGCTCCTTGCGCCTCAGCTCTTTCTCCTGCTGCTCCCGCTCAAGGCGCGCCTGGCGGGCTTCGAAGCGTTCACGAGCCCTGTCTGACTTGAGCTGTTCCGCCTGTTGCGCACGAATCTCGCCCTTGGCGAATCGATAGTACTGAACCAGTGGAATGGAGCTCGGGCAAACGTAGGAGCAGGCTCCGCATTCAATACAGTCAAACAGGTTCAGGTGCTCTGCTTTCTCAAATTCGGTGGCCTTGGCGTGCCAGAACAGCTGTTGAGGTAATAGCTCCATGGGGCACACTTCGGCGCACTGCCCGCAGCGAATGCAGGGTTGCTCCGGCGGCGGTGTCGGCAATTCAGCGGCGGTTGCGGCGATCACACAGTTGGTGGTCTTGATTACCGGTACTGCTTCTGTTGTCAGCGTGTAGCCCATCATGGGGCCGCCAAGGACCAGCCGGCTGACGGCGTCCTGGTTAACGCCGGCTTGCTTCAGTAGATGCTCAATCGGCGTGCCAATAAGGGCTTCGAAATTGCCCGGTTCCCGGACGGCTTCCCCGGTGATGGTAACCACACGGGAGATAAGCGGTGTTCCCTCAAAGACCGCCTGTGCCACGGCCACGGCAGTCCCGATGTTCTGGCACATCACGCCGATATCGGCTGGAATGCCACCGCTGGGTACTTCCATGCCGGTCAGTATCTGGATCAGCTGCTTCTCACCACCCGAGGGGTACTTGGTCGGCACAACGGCTATTTCGGTCTGGGTGCCTTCGGTGGCTTTTCGAAGTGCAGCAATGGCCTCGGGCTTGTTGTCCTCAATGCCGATCACGCAACGTTCGGGGCGCAGAATCCAGGCCATGATTTTCAGGCCGGCAACCACCTCATCGGCCTTTTCCCGCATGGTCATGTCGTCAGCGGTGATGTAGGGCTCGCATTCGGCACCGTTGAGGATGAGCGTGCTTACTTTGCGGTCCCTTGGTGGCCGGAGTTTGATGTTGGTGGGAAAGCCGGCTCCACCCATGCCGGAAATACCGGCGTCACGGATGATCTGCAGAACCTGGTCCCGCTCCAGCGAACGATAATCCTTCACGGGATTGCGCTGGCACCACTGGTCTTCGCCATCCGGTTTCAGGGTGATGCACCGATCCGCCATACCCGAAGGATGGGGCACAGGGTAGTCTGCGATGCTTTCAATGACGCCGGATGTCGGGGCATGAACGGGAACGCCCATGCCCGTTTTCACATCGGCAATTTGCTGGCCCTTTAACACTCGTTCGCCCACCTCAACAACGGCTTCGGCTGGATCCCCGATATGTTGCTGAAGTGGCAGGATCAGGTAGCCCGGCAAGCCGGCGTTGCGAATCGGGCGGGCTGTTGAAAGCTCTTTGTGTTCCGGAGGATGAATGCCGCCGGAGAAGTCCCAGAGTTGAGTCATCAGGCGCTGGCTCCCTGGCGATCGGTGGCAATGAGTCCGGATTTGGGCGGTGTCCAGGTCCAGGTGCGAATGTCTGGTTCCACTGTCACCATATCGATGCAGTCCACCGGGCAGGGATCAACGCACAGATCACAGCCGGTGCATTCGCTCTCAATCACTGTGTGCATGTGTTTGGCGGCGCCAAGAATGGCATCCACGGGGCAGGCCTGGATGCACTTGGTGCAACCGATGCACTCGTCTTCGCGAATAACGGCAACCCGTTTGACCTGCTCAACACCATGCTCGGCGTCCAACGGTTCCGGCTCCACATCCAGCAGGTCTGCCAGTGCCTTGATAGTGGACTCGCCGCCTGGTGGACACTTGTTGATGGGGCCGCCTTCGGCAATGGATTCGGCATAGGGCCGACAGCCGGGATAGCCGCACTGGCCGCATTGGGTCTGGGGCAGAAGGGCATCGATCTGGTCGACTAGGGGGTTGCCTTCTACCTTGAATCGTTCGGCGGCAAATCCGAGCAGGCCGCCGAAAACAACGGCAAGGGCCAGAAGAACCACAACGGCAACAAGAACGCTTGTCCACATAACCTGTTACTCCTAATCCCGCCGGCCGGTCAAACGCTGACCAGGCCGCCAAAGCCCAGGAAAGCCAGAGCCATCAGACCTGCCGTAACCAGACCGATGGCAGCACCGCGAAAGGCAACCGGCACGTCGGCCACGGCGATGCGCTCACGCATGGCCGCGAACAGCACCAGAACCATGGAAAAGCCCGCTGCTGCGCCGAATCCATAAAGAACCGACTCAACAAAGTTGTTGTTCTTGTTGATGTTCAGAAGGGCAACGCCGAGCACCGCGCAGTTCGTGGTGATCAGCGGAAGGAAAATACCCAGCACCCGATAAAGCAACGGGCTTGTCTTGCGAACCACCATCTCTGTGAACTGCACCACCACGGCGATCACCAGAATGAACGTGATGGTCCTCAGAAACGCCAGATCCAGCGGCTCAAGCAGATAGGTATAGGCAAGGTAGCTGCACACTGAGGCCAGGGTCAGCACGAATGTGGTGGCCAGCGACATACCCATGGCCGTTTCCAGCTTGCTGGAAACGCCCATGAACGGGCACAGGCCCAGGAACTGAACCAGTACAAAATTGTTCACCAGAATGGTGCTGACCAGAATCAGCAGATATTCGGTCATTTACCTTGCTCCATTGGGCCCCTGCCAGCGTTGCCCGGCCGCCCTTACATAATCCGCATGCCGGGGGTGGCGCCGGAATCCGGGGACAGGATAAAGATATCCTTGCCACCGGGGCCTGCCGCCAGAACCATGCCCTCGGACATCCCGAACTTCATCTTCCGCGGTTTCAGGTTGGCGACCATGACCGTCAGGCGTCCTTCGAGATCTTCGGGCTTGTAGGCTGACTTGATACCAGCAAACACGTTGCGCTCGCCATGCCCTACGTCAAGGGTGAGGCGAAGAAGTTTGTCGGCACCTTCTACGTGCTCGGCTTTGACAATTTTAACGACGCGAAGATCCACTTTCGCGAAATCGCCAAATTCTATTTCATCCGTAATGGGCTCAAGATTGGCAGCAGGTGCCGGTTTGCCGGTCGCTGCAGGCAACTCCTCCTTGGAAGCGTCCAGCATTTTCTCGATCTGGGCCATGTCCACACGGTTCATCAGCGGCTTGAACTTGTTGATACCGTGGTTTTCCAGGCGCTCGCTACGCTGGTTCCAGTCCAGCGGTGCATTCAGGAACGCCTCGGAAGCCTTGGCGGTCTCCGGCAGTACCGGCGCCAGGTACGTCATCAGAAGATGGAACATGTTGATGGCATTGGTACAGATGGCCTGAAGATTCTCGTCCTGGCCTTCCTGCTTGGCGATCACCCACGGCTGCTCGTCGTTAACATACTGGTTGGCAATGTCGGCCAGTTCCATGATCCGGCGCATCGCGCGGCCAAATTCGCGGGTTTCGTAGAATTCCTCGATTTCCTTGCCGGCCTCGATGAATTCCTTCAGTTTGGCATGCTCGGTAACCTGTCCAAGCTGGCCGTCGAAGCGCTTGGTAATGAACCCGGCACTGCGGCTGGCAATGTTGACCACCTTGCCCACCAGATCCGAGTTCACACGGGCCGCAAAGTCTTCCAGGTTCAGGTCCATGTCATCCACGCTGCCGGTCAGCTTGGCGGCGAAGTAGTAGCGCAGGTATTCCGGGTTCAGATGGTCCAGGTAGGTGCGGGCCATGATAAACGTACCGCGGGACTTGGACATTTTTTTGCCGTTGACGGTGACAAAGCCGTGAGCCCAGACCGCAGTCGGCGTGCGGAAGCCGGCGTCGTGCAGCATGGACGGCCAGAACAGCGCGTGGAAATTGATGATGTCCTTGCCGATGAAATGGTAGACCTCGGCGGTGGAGTCAGCCTTCCAGAAGTGCTCGAAATCGATGCCTTCGCGGTTGCAGAGGTTCTTGAAGCTGGCCAGGTAGCCGATCGGCGCGTCCAGCCACACGTAGAAGTACTTGCCGGGCGCATCCGGAATTTCGAAACCGAAGTAGGGCGCATCGCGGCTGATGTCCCATTCCTGAAGTCCGGCATCCAGCCATTCCGCCAGTTTGTTGGCGACCTGGGGCTGAAGTGTGCCGCTGCGGGTCCACTTGGCAAGAAAGTCCTGGAAATCCGGCAGCTTGAAGAAATAGTGCTCGGACTCTTTCTCGATCGGTGTGGCGCCGGAAACCGCCGAACGGGGGTTGATCAGCTCGGCAGGCGTGTAGGTGGCACCACAGGCCTCGCAGTTATCACCGTACTGGTCCTCGGTCTTGCACTTGGGGCAGGTGCCCTTGATGAACCGGTCCGCCAGGAACATGTTCTTTTCCGGGTCGTAGGACTGGGTGATCTTGCGCGTGGCAATGTGCCCGTTTTCCTGCAGCTGACGGTAGATGTACTCCGAGAACTGGCGGTTCTCCTCGGAATGCGTGGTGTAATAGTTATCAAAGCGGATATGGAACCCGGCGAAATCTTCCTGGTGCTCCTCGCGGATCCGGTCGATCAGCTGCTCGGACGTAATACCTTCCCGCTCGGCGCGGAGCATAATGGCGGTGCCATGGGCATCGTCGGCGCAAACGTAGAAACAATTCTGGCCCCGCATCTTCTGGTAGCGCACCCAGATGTCGGTCTGAATGTATTCCAGCAGGTGCCCGAGATGGATAGGGCCGTTGGCGTACGGCAGGGCGCTGGTAACCAGAATATCGCGCTGTTGCTTGCTCGCTTGCGTCATGGTGATGTCCGAACCTTATGTTGACACGGGTTGGAAAGACAAAACGGGGAACTGGTGGCTGTCTTGATTGATTGCCCCAGGTAAAGACCCCATATGGTCAGAAACGGGCACAGATGATACCTTCCGAGCAGATAATTTTCACCCGAATCACCTGTTTCCGTGCTTAAAATCGAGCATGAGCTTATTCCGGAGAACCCGATGACACAGATTTCTGAGCAGGCCCTGCAAACAGCGGTTCGCCAATACCGTGACCCGTACCTGAACAAGGACCTCTACGAACTGGGTGCCGTTAAATCCCTGAATGCCGATGAGAGCGGAAACGTCACCCTCATGGTCGAGCTGCCATACCCCTCGAAAGGCATCGCCGGCGCCCTGAATCAGCTGGTGGGCAACGCCCTGGAAGACGTCGACGGGGTAGAAAGTGTGGACGTCCACGTAGGCCAGAAAATCCACTCCTACAAAGTCCAGAAGGACCTTCCTTCGGTGCCCGGCGTAAAAAACATCATTGCCGTCGCCTCCGGCAAGGGTGGCGTCGGTAAATCCACCACCGCCGTCAACCTGGCCCTGGCGCTCCAGGCCGAAGGCGCCCGGGTCGGCATCCTCGACGCCGACATCTACGGCCCCAGCATCGGCATGATGCTCGGCGTGCCCGAAGGCAAGCGCCCCGATACCCGCGAAAACAAATACTTCGTGCCCATGGACGCCCACGGCCTCCAGGCCAACTCCATGGCTTTTGTCGTTACCGAGAAAACCCCCATGGTCTGGCGCGGCCCCATGGTCAGCGGCGCCGTGATGCAACTGCTCCAGCAGACCCTCTGGAACGAACTCGACTACCTTATCGTCGACATGCCCCCCGGCACCGGCGATATCCAGCTCACCCTGGCCCAGAAAGTCCCGGTAACCGGCGCCGTTATCGTCACCACACCCCAGGACATCGCTTTGCTGGACGGCAAGAAAGGCATCGAAATGTTCCGCAAAGTCGACATCCCGGTGCTTGGCGTGGTTGAAAACATGAGCGTCCACATCTGCAGCAACTGCGGCCACGAAGAACCCCTCTTCGGCCACGGCGGCGGCGAACGCATCGCAGAAGAATACGACACCACACTCCTTGGCCAGCTGCCCCTGCACATGACCATCCGCGAACAGACCGACGGCGGCACCCCCTCGGTGATCGCCGAACCGGACTCCGAAGTGGCCCGTCGGTACCGGGATATCGCGAGAAGAGTAGGGGCCGAGCTCTCGACCCGCGAGCGGAACCTCTCCGGTTCGATCTCAAGCGTTTCAGTGACCGAACACTGACCGGATTCGCAAGCGGGCTTGCACGCGGTCCGATCCCGGGCGCAGGAAAAGCCGTCCAAAAATGTTGGAGGCCATGGATGGCCGGAAACAAGCGCACATGGACGTGCTCGTAGCGGTTTTTGGACGGCTTTTCCTGTGACCGCAGCCTCCAAGCTCAAGCAAAGCAGCCCCCAAGCTCAAGCAAATAAGTAAGCCGCTGAAGCTTCGACAGACCTTCAGGGAACAGGTAAACTACGCCCCAATTTTCCCAGTGGATACGAGACTTCGCCAATGAGCATCAAATCCGACAAGTGGATTCGCCGGATGTCCGAACAACACGGCATGATCGAACCGTATGAAAGCGGACAGGTTCGTGAAACCGAAAAAGGCCGCGTGATCTCCTACGGCACCTCCAGCTACGGCTACGACGTACGCTGCAGCAACGAATTCAAAATCTTCACCAACGTCCACTCCGCCACCGTGGACCCGAAGAACTTCGACGAAAACAGCTTCGTCAACTACACCGGCGACGTCTGCATCATCCCGCCGAACTCCTTTGCACTGGCCCGCACGGTTGAGTACTTCCGCATCCCGCGAAGCGTACTGACCATTTGCCTGGGCAAGTCCACCTACGCTCGTTGCGGCATCATCGTCAACGTCACCCCGCTGGAGCCGGAATGGGAAGGCCAGGTTACCCTGGAATTTTCCAACACCACCAACCTGCCGGCGAAGATCTACGCCAACGAAGGCGTCGCCCAGATGCTGTTCTTCGAATCCGACGAGATCTGTGAAACCAGCTACAAAGACCGGGGCGGCAAATATCTTGGCCAGACCGGCGTGACCCTGCCCAGGACATGAACGCCAACCAGTTCCTGAAAGCCGTTTCACAGCTGCAGGGCTGGCGCGAATGCGCCTTCCTGCTGGCTCTGGCCGAGCGCTCATTCCCGAACTACGCCCTGTTTGCCGATGCCATGGGCCTGAAGACCGGTGCCAAAATGCGCCAGCTTCTGGATCTGGCCTGGGGCATGCTTCAGAAAGACGTCGCCGAATCCGCCATTCCCCAGTTGCTCGCCAAACTGGAAGCCCTGTCGCCGGACGTGGACGCCTACGACGCCTACGGTGTTTACCCGGCCTTCGACTTCTGTCAGCTGCTGGAGCAGGCGCTGCTGAACCGCCTGAATCCCTCAAAACACCGCGCTACCGATGCGTCACAGATGGCTACCGGAACCGTGATGAACTTTATTGAGCTGTCCGAAGGGGAAGACCTGGAGGAAGACGAACTCGTCCGTCTGCTTGATCATCACCCGTTGATGAAAGAAGACAAGACCTTCCAGCGGGACCTGATCCTGGAGCTGAAGCGCCAACGCACGCCGACCGATCAGTTCGTGGCCCGTCTCCGGGAGGATGCAGCCAACGAGGGTGTCAGTAACCTTGGCATTTCGCTTACCGAATAAACGTTGGCGAGCGAGCAAGCTACACTTCCGGTATTACCCGATATTTTCAGATTAGGTCAGATGGATTTTACCCCATGAAACTCTCTGCTTTTGGTCGCAAGTTCACCGCCGATGCCGGCATCACGTCTCTGATGGATGACCTGGGTAATGCCATGGCATCCGGCGACGACATGATCATGATGGGTGGCGGTAATCCGGGGCACATTCCCGAGATCCAACAGAGAGTTCAGGAAATTCTGGCTGATATGAGCCGTAACGAGGGCGACGTGCGTCGCCTGGTCGGCATCTACGATCCGCCCCAGGGCGAAAAGCAGTTTATCGCCTCGCTCGCCGAACTGCTTAACCGGGAATATGGCTGGGGCCTGAAGCCCGAGAACATTGCCCTGACCAACGGCAGCCAGGCGGCCTTCTTCATGCTGTTCAACATGTTTGGCGGCGATTATGGTGAAGGTCACCGCAAGCACATCCTCTTACCCCTGGCGCCCGAGTACATCGGCTACGCCGACGCCGGCATCGAACCGGGCCTGTTCCATGCGGTGCAGCCGGACATTTCGTTCACCGATGCCCACGAATTCAAGTACCGGGTGGATTTTGATGCCGTGGAGGTTACCGGCGAGACCGGCGCTATCTGTGTGTCACGCCCCACCAATCCGACTGGCAACGTCGTTACTGACGAAGAGCTTGCGCGGCTTGAAGAGCTCGCCCGACAACACGACATACCGCTGATCGTCGACGGCGCCTATGGCACACCGTTTCCCAGCCTGCTGTTCGTCGATGCAACGCCTACCTGGAACGACCAGATCATCCTCTGCCTGAGCCTTTCGAAGCTTGGTTTGCCGGCAGCGCGGACCGGTATCGTGATTGCGGCCCAGCCGGTGATCAAGGCGTTGTCAGGCATTAACGCCATTATGAATCTGGCGACGGGCAGTTTCGGTGCCATGTTGGCGGAGCCTCTGGTTCGCTCCGGTGAGATTCTGTCCCTGAGCCGGGATGTGGTTTGCCCCTTCTACAAGGCGAAGATGGAGCGGGCGGTGTCTGCTTTCCGGGAGGCCATGGGGGAGGACAGTTGCCGCTGGTATGTCCATAAACCCGAAGGCGCCATGTTCCTGTGGCTCTGGTTTCCGGATCTGCCGATTACCAGCCTTGAGTTGTATCAGCGGCTGAAAAGCCGGGGTGTTCTGGTGGTTTCCGGGCACTATTTCTTCCCGGGGCTGCCGGAAGATGGCTGGAGGCACCGGCACGAATGCCTGCGCGTGACTTATTCCCAGGACGACGACCGGGTTGCCGAGGGTCTGCGGATGATCGCCGATGAGGTCAAGGCCGTCTGGCGGGAGGCCGGGCGCGATTTCTAGCGCTCGAACTCCGCTTCCTTGAGTTTCAGTTCGTAAGTGCTGCCGTCCGGCTCCACCTGTCTGAGCCGGACGAGCAGGAAATTCTGTTCCGGTGAGAACCACATCAGAGTCTGGCGCTTCGAGTCCTCGCGAACTTTCTCCGCCTTGAGGGTGCTCCTTTGTTGGCTGCCGGTACTCATTTTCTCGCCATTGATCACCGCGAAGCGATCGGTGTCGATGGAATTTCCGTCGAGCACCCGATAGGTCATCTCCCGCTTACCGTTCTTGATGTCCTGGTGCAGCTGAAGCTGATAACCCAGTGGATCCAGCAGGCCTTCTTCCAGTTCCAGCTCAAAGGGCTTTCCTTTGTATTCCCCGGTCGCAATGCCTGCAGACCAGTCAAAGTCGATGGAGTTCTTGCGGTCGCTGACCAGAAATCCGGATAAGCGATACCGGTATCTCATGGGTATGACTTGATCGTCTTCCCAGCGAAAAACCAGGGATTCATCGATACTGACGATAAAGGAGTCCACATCCGTGCGGTACAGCCAGACGTCGTTGCCCTGGGAGGTGAGTGTGCGCTTTGAAGTACCATTGAGGGATAGGCCTTTTTCCATGGCCGCGGTGTAGCTGGCCTCAAAAGGAACCAGCCCCGCTTCGGTCTCTGCGTGCAGAGTGACCGGCCAGGCCAGAATGCCGAGGCAGGTCAGCAAGGCCACGCAGCCTATTCTGCTGAGTTGTCGTGAAAGCATCTTGTTAAACCCGAACCATTACCGTCATCAATGGCGACAGTGTAGCTGCTCGGGCAGGATGCGGGGATGACAATTCGTTCAGGCGATGTATCAGTTGTCCGGCAGGCGCATTGGGGCGTTCAAAGGTTCGCCGTCGAACAGCACGTAATCGCTGCCCAGTTGAATCCGGCCTTCGCAAAACCAGCGCACAACGATGGGGTAGAGGATATGTTCCTTGGCCTGTACCTTCTCTGCGAGGCTTTCGGGAGTGTCATCGGAAGCAATCGAAACTTCTGCCTGAGCAATCACGGGGCCGCCATCCAGCTCTTCGGTAACGAAGTGGATAGAAACGCCGTGAACCGTATCGCCCGCCTCCAGTGCCCGGCGGTGAGTGTTCAGCCCGGTGTATTTTGGCAGCAGCGAAGGGTGAATGTTCAGCATTTTGCCTCGAAACGCCCGAACGAAATCCGTGGTCAGAATCCGCATGAATCCTGCCAGCACAATCACGTCCGGATTGTAGCGGAGGATTTCTGCCATCAGGGAGGCGTCAAACTCGTCCCGGGATTCGAAATTCTTGTGGTTTACCACAAAGGTTTCGATATTGGCCTGGGCCGCACGTTCCAGTGCAAAAGCGCCAGGCTGGTTGCAGCCGACAGCAACGATCTGTCCGGGGAAGTCCCGCTCACGGTTGGCATCAATCAGAGCCTGCAGGTTGGTGCCACTGCCAGAGGCGAGCACCAGGATTTTCGGCAAAGGGGTCTGATCTGCCTTCATGCCGACAGCAACCCTGGTGCGTAGCGAACGCAAGCATCTGCTTCTTCGTTATCTGCACGTTCGATCAAGCCTACCTGCCAGGCGTGCTCACCCAGTGCTTTCAGGGTATCCAGGGCCAGTTCTTTCTGGTTGGCGGGCACGCAGACAATCATGCCGATACCGCAGTTGAACGTGCGGTACATTTCTTCGCTGGCAACGCCGCCGTTATTCTTGAGCCATTGGAATACCGGGGGCAGCGACCAGCTGTCGGTATCAATGGCCGCAATGGTACCGTTCGGCAGCACCCTGGGAATATTTTCCGGCAGGCCACCACCGGTAATGTGGGAAAGTGCCCGGACGTCCACTTCGCGAATCAGTTGCAGAAGGTTCTTCACATAGATTCGGGTCGGTGCCATCAGGGCATTGGCCAGGGTAGTGTCGCCCATTGGCTGGTCGAGGTCGGCGTTGCTGACTTCCAGAATTTTCCGGATCAGGGAGTAGCCGTTGGAGTGGGGGCCGGAGGAGCCCAGGGCAATCAGCACGTCTCCGGCCTGGACGCGGCCGCCGTCAATAATCTCGCTGCGCTCGGCAACGCCTACGCAGAAGCCAGCCAGATCGTAGTCGTCGCCTTCGTACATGCCCGGCATCTCGGCGGTTTCGCCGCCGACCAGCGCACAGCCAGCCTGCTCGCAGCCCTCGCCGATTCCGGCAACCACCTGAGTGGCAACGTCTACGTTCAGCTTGCCAGTCGCGTAGTAGTCGAGGAAGAAAAGCGGTTCAGCGCCGCCGACAACCAGATCGTTTACGCACATGGCGACCAGATCGATGCCGATGCTGTCGTGCTTGTCCAGTTGCATGGCCAGTCTGAGCTTTGTGCCCACTCCGTCGGTGCCGGAAACCAGAACCGGTTCGTTATATCCGGCGGGGATGGAGACCATGGCGCCGAAGCCGCCGAGACCGCCAAGAACCTCGGGGCGGCGGGTGCGCGCGGCGGTGTCCTTGATTCGGCTGACGAGTTCATTGCCGGCATCAATATCTACGCCAGCATCGCGGTAGGTCAGGGAGGGCTTCTGTTCGCTCATGGTGTACTTAACCGTTGGCCAGTGGGTCAGGCGGCGGATTTTAACAGGTGCGGTGTGGCGCTCCAAATGTATATTGCTTTTCCGAAATCCGGGGCCGCTACTCACACCTTGGGGCATGGTGTATCCTATGCGCCATTCATGCGAATTGCAGGGTGTTTCATGTCAGTATCAGGACAAAAGCCGGCACAGAGGTCTGTATCCCCGGCGTGGTTCTTTGCGCTGTTTGCTTTTCTGCTGGTCGGGTTTTCCGCCCAGGTAACCGCAGTGACCGTTTCCGGTCT
This sequence comes from Marinobacter sp. EhC06, assembly GCF_001650915.1. GTDB lineage: Bacteria > Pseudomonadota > Gammaproteobacteria > Pseudomonadales > Oleiphilaceae > Marinobacter. Next base: position 191,389 of record NZ_LXYO01000035.1, on the reverse strand, counting down.
TTATTCGGCCAAAGTACCGGTGGAAGGATCGTCGCCGGGTCAGCTGGCCCAGGGCTATGCGGATGGCCTGAGCCAGGTGTTGGTGAGGGTTTCTGGTACCCGCGACGTGCTTGCGATGGAAGGCGTTCAAACACTGCTGTCCGATGCCGAGTCGCTTCTGCTTTCCTATCAGGTTGCCCGGGATGAGTCCGGCCAGAGTGTTCTGAGCATGTCCTTCGGAGCGGTCGGGGTGAACCGCGCGCTGGCCTCAATCAACGCGCCGGTGTGGGGTGCTAACAGACCGCTCACGTTGGCCTGGATTGCTGCCGAGGACCGTGGCTCGCGAACACTCGTGACCCGGTCTGACGCAGGCGCCGGGCAGGAAAACTCTGCAAGCTGGCGGGCTGCGTTCGATGAGGCTGCCAGGAAGCGGGGCTTGCCGGTGGCACTGCCGCCAGCGGATTTCGCCGCAGACCGGGAATTGTTGTCGGATATCTGGGGGCAGTTTATTGGCCGTGTTAAGTCCGCCTCCGAGGACCTGGATCACGATGTGCTAGCCGTGGTGCGGGTCAGCCGTGCTGGCGGGCAATGGCGTGCCGGTTGGGTGTTCGATGGTATGGCCATGAATGCTGGCGAAGAGTCAGTGACCGCACAGACTCCAGAAGCATTGGCAGAGGCGATGATTAATCGCTGGGCCGAGCTGTACGCCAGCCGATACGCCGTGGCTGCTGCGGAAGTGGGGGATTCCCCGCAAGTGGATATTGTTCTGCGCGGCGTAACCTCACTGGAAGACTACGCCCGAGCCAATAAGGTGCTGGAGGGGCTGACACCGGTTGTCAGTGTCGGTGCCCACAGGGTGCGCGATGAACAACTTACCCTGCGTGTGGCTTTTTCCGGTGAGCTGGACCAGCTTCGCGAGTACATCGCCCTGGATCCACGCTTTGTTCCGATGGAGTCAGACGTTCCGGCCGAACCGTCCGATGCTGCCCGCATAACAGCCGACCCGGTGGCGTCGTCTTCGACAAATGCCGAAGAAACGCCCGAAAGCCAGGAAGCGCAACCGGTGGAGGGGGATCAGCAGACCTCAGCTGAAGAATCTGAGGAGACTTCCTTGTATACCTACCAGCCGGTGCCCGTTGATGAGGAAGAGGCCAGAGAGGCGTTCGAATCCCTGTACCAGGTTCTGTATTATCGTTGGCAACCGTCTTCTGTCATCGGGAGCGATGGCGGCGAATAAGGTGTAACCGGAGGGAGTCTTTTGAATTTGCACCGCTGGCGCTGGATTCCCAATGCCCTGACGTTCCTGCGTATTCTTCTGATCGCTCCCTTCGCGGGAGCGTTATTGACCGGAGATTATCGCCGTGCGTTGCTGATATTCTTTCTGGCAGCCGGCACAGACGCGGTTGACGGCTTCCTTGCCCGGCATTTCAATTGGCGTTCCAGGCTTGGTGCAATTGCAGATCCTCTTGCCGACAAGGCCTTGCTGATCACCGCGTACCTGATGCTTACCCTCACCGCTGTTCTGCCAGTGTGGCTGTTTCTGCTGGTGTTGGGGCGTGATCTGCTGATTGTGGTCGGCGCCCTTGCCTACCACTACAAGGTTGGTCGATACGATATGGAGCCCAGCATTCCCGGCAAGGTCAATACTTTTATCCAGATTCTTGTAGCCCTGGCCATCATCGTGCTTCTGGCGGACCTGCCGATGCAGCCTTGGGTGGTGGATGCCGGCATTCTCCTGGTTGCTGTCTCCACAGTGTTCAGCGGGGGGCATTACCTGTTTGTGTGGGGCTTGCGGGCCTGGAGGGCTACCCGGCCATGACCGCATCCCAGTTGGTGCTCGGGGTTAAGCTGCGTGACGACGCCCGATTCGACAATTTCCATGGCGACCGGAACACGGGAGCAGCCCAGCGCCTTGAAAGCGTTTGTCAGCAACCTGATGATGTTCCGGTGGTTGTTCTGTGTGGTGATGCCGATACCGGCAAAAGCCATCTTTTGCAGGCGGTTTGCCACCTGGGTGAAAAGCAGGGCAGGGCTGCGGTCTGTATCAGCATTGCAGAGCTCGAGCCTTTTGGTCCTGATGCTCTGTCGGGGCTTGAGACCCATGACATCGTCTGTCTGGACGACATCGACCGCATCGCCGGTCAGCGGATGTGGGAAGAGGCCATTTTTCATCTCTATAACCGGATACACGACCGTGGCGGCCTTTTGCTGGTAAGTTTAGCGGATTTGCCGGCCAGTTTGCCCTTCGAGTTGCCGGATCTGGTCTCCAGGTTCAGCCATGGGCTGATCATCCAGTTGGGTATCTACCGGGATGAGGACCGCCTGACCATTCTCAGGGCCCGTGCCGAGAAGCGGGGCCTGGTGATGGCGGATGATGTAGCCAGCTATATAATGCGCCGGGCGCCTCGTAGGCTCGGTGATTTGCTGGGGATTCTGGATATACTGGATGAAAATTCACTTCAGGCACAGCGACGGCTTACTATCCCGTTTGTGAAAACAGTGATGGGGTGGTGAGTTGGAATGGGTTCATCGCAGGGCAGAAAACGATAACGAATTCATCAAGGGAGAGGCAAAATGAGACGGGTGGTATTCAACCAGAAAGGCGGTGTCGGCAAGTCCAGTATCACGTGCAATCTCGCAGCGATCAGCGCCGCTCGTGGAAAGCGAACCCTGGTCGTGGATCTCGATCCCCAGGGAAACTCCACCCACTACCTGCTGGGCAAGCCGGCCAGCGAACTCAAGGATACCGTTGCGGATATGCTGGAGCAGACGGTGGCCTTTACCGTGTTCAACCGCCGTCCGGACGAATTTGTCCACGCCTCACCATTCAAGAACCTGTTTGTGATGCCTTCCAGTCCGGAGCTGGACTTCCTGGAGCGCAAGCTGGAAGCCAAGCACAAGATCTACAAGCTGAGAGAGGCTCTGAAAAAGCTCGGTGAATCCTTCGATGCAATCTACATCGACACAGCGCCCGCGCTGAATTTTTATACGCGCTCTGCGCTGATTGCCGCTCAGCGCTGCCTGATACCCTTCGATTGTGATGATTTTTCCCGCCAGGCCCTTTACAACATTCTCAATGAAATCCGAGACCTTCAGGAAGATCACAACGAAGATCTGGTGGTTGAGGGAATTGTTGCCAACCAGTTCCAGCCTCGCGCCAGCCTGCCAAAGCAGCTGGTCAGGGAGCTTATCGAAGAAGGCTTGCCGGTTTTGCCGGTGCGGCTCTCAAGTTCCGTGAAGATGAAAGAATCCCATCAGAGCCGGCAGCCACTGATTCATATGGCGCCCAAGCACCCGTTGACTCGCCAGTACGAAGACCTGTTCCGGGTTCTGCATGGCGAAACCGTGGAGCTTGAGCCTCTCACCGACTGAAGCGAGATTGATATGACCGAATCCGGTGACCCGATCGGGCAGGTGGCGGATTGCCTGCTGAACATAGAGATGGAGTTGCGGCAACTCGGGCTTTGGGAGTCCGAGCCACCACCGGAAGAGGCTTTCCAGAGTGCCCAGCCGTTTTGCATTGATACGCTGGAGTTTACCCAGTGGCTGCAATTTGTCTTTGTGGAAAAAATGAAGATCATTATTGAAAATGACCACCCCTTGCCTTCGGCCTCCGGCATAGCACCCATGGCTGAGGAGCACTTCCGGGGGCGGCCCGAGTCCGGCAACAGGCTGGTCAGGGAACTGGAGGAAATCGACCGCCTTCTCAGCGGGGAGTGATCAGTCCAGTCTCATTGACAGGTCGACAGCCTTCACATCCTTGGTCAGCGCGCCAATCGAGACGAAGTCCACCCCAGTCTCGGCGATCGGCACCAGGGTGTCGGCGTTGATTCCCCCGGAGGCCTCAAGCTTTGCCTTGCCTTGGGTGGTGGCAACCGCCGTTCGCATATCTTCAAGTGAGAATTCATCCAGCATGATGATGTCGGCGCCCGCCTTCAGGGCTTGCGCCAGCTCGTCAAGGTTCTCGGTTTCCACTTCAACCGGTTTGCCCGGGGCAATCCTGTGGGCGGCCTCGATGGCTTCGGCAATCGAGCCGCAGGCGGCAATATGATTTTCCTTGATCAGGAAGGCATCCCAGAGCCCGATGCGGTGATTGAAGCAACCGCCACAGGTAACGGCGTATTTCTGTGCCAGGCGCAGGCCCGGCAGGGTTTTGCGGGTATCCAGCAGTCGTACATTGGTGTGGGCAACCCGGGCGGCATAGCTGGCGCAAGTGGTAGCAACCCCGGACAGGGTCTGAAGCCAGTTCAGGGCGGCGCGTTCGGCGCTCAGCAAGCTTCTGGCAGGGCCCTGCATGTTAAACAGTACCTGATCCGGTGAAACGGTTTCGCCATCGGATACCTGCCAGGTGAGCTCGACGGCCGGATCTACCTGCCGGAAAACCTCGTTTACCCACTCCTTGCCCGAAATCGTTGCGGTTTCTCGGGTAATCACGCGGCCTTTCGCCTGTTTGTCGGCGGGTATCAGTTTGGCCGTGACGTCACCATCACCAATATCTTCCCGCAGGCTCTGGGCAACATTCTCGATTCTGGCCTGACGAAGGAGTTCAGGGGGGATCATAGGGCAAAGTGTCCGATGCAGTGGGTTGTAGGCTTTTGAGGCTGTCAATTCTAATGGGCTGCTGGTGAATCGCCAAACTCTTGAGTCCAGACTGCTAAACTGTGATGCAGGTCAGGTATACACAAAAGGTGACAAATTCTGACACAACCTGACGTGGGCAGCTCGTATCATGTGAAGTGGATAATCAAACAGGCATTTGTGCGATAGAAGGCGGAGCAGCGACATGGTGCACGATAACAAGGTTGTCAGCTTTTTAGGCCAGAAGCCGCCCGCCCGGTTTGCATTGCCTGCAGCCCTCGTCCGCCTGCGTGACGCATCGGGTCAGTCCCTCAAATCCGTTCTTGCCAGTTTTTTCGATCGTGCCGATGATGCCCTGTTTGAACTCGCCGACAGAGCCGGCTCCAACCTCGACCAGACCGCCTATTTTGATGCCATGCGTGAGCTCAGGCTTCGCCGCAAGGCCATGGTGGTCTCGATCCTCCAGTACGTCAGCCAGGCTTTCAATGAAATCGGCAGGTTCCAGCCCCAACAAAGCGCCAGGACCCTGGATGAAGTTGACGAGGACTCTCTCAGCCTCGTTGACCATTCCCAGCTTGAGCAGCAGGTGGCAGTCGACAACCTCATAAATAAACTCCGGAACCGTTATACCGAACAGATCCGTCTGCTTACCGTCCGGGTTGGGCATCTGGTGCCGGGCATCGAGCTGAAAGACGCACAAATGCCGCTGAGCCCTGAGATCATCTGTGGCGGTGTTGCCGAGGCCTGTGCCGACCTCGACATTGATATCCGGGCCAAGCTGGTGGTTCTGAAGCTGTTTGATCGCCTGCTCGCCGATACCCTCGGTGATTTCTACAAAGAAGCCAATCGCACCTTGATTAAAGAGGGGGTCATGCCTGATATGAAGCGGCCTCCTGCCGGCAAAGCGCCTGCGCGCTCCGGTCAGCGCATGTCAGGGGAAAATTCAGCGCCGACAGGCGCCAGCGTTCAGGCCAGTTCCACCGACGAGAGCCAGGGTATGTCTCAATCGCAGGCCACATTCTCAGAGCTCAGTGCGCTGCTGCATCGAGGCGATGCTGGTGCTGCCAGCGGTGGTGCCCCCGCTGGCGAAGCTTACATTGACACTGATCGACTGATGGCGCGTCTTACCGAGGCCCAGTCGAGCAGTCGGCAATGGGGCGATGGTGCCGTTGTGCCACTTAACGAGCAGCTTCAACCCATCCTGCGCTCCGGTGACGGAAAAAGCCTTCATGTGGGGCAGGTAGACAGTGATGTGATCAATCTGGTTTCAATGCTATTTGACTTCATCCTGGAGGATCGTCAGTTGCATCCGGTGATGAAGGCGTTGATCGGTCGTCTGCAGATCCCGGTGCTGAAGGTGGCGTTGAGTGACAAAAACTTTTTCAATCGCGGCGGTCACCCGGTTCGCAAGCTGCTTAACGAGCTGGCGCTGTCAGCCATTGGTTGGACTGAGAAAAAGACAGGTCAAAGGGATCCACTTCGGGAAAAGATTGAGTCGGTGGTAGACCGGGTGCTTGGCGAATTCACCACCAACGTCAGTTTGTTCGAAGAGTTGCTTAAAGATTTCAGTCACTTCATGGATCTCGACCGCAGGCGTCGTGAGCTTGTGGAGCAACGTCTTCGGGATGCGGAAGAGGGGCGAGCCCGTCAGGAGCGGGCGTCCCAGGCGGCAGAAGGATTGGTACAGGAGCTGACTGAGCAGCGAGACATTCCAGAGCCGGTTGCCGGTCTTCTCAACGAAGCCTGGACCAAGTATCTGCAGTGGGTGGTTCTGCGGGAAGGTGAGGAAAGCGATCGCTGGCAGCATGCCCGGAACCTGACCGAACAGCTGGTGTGGAGTGTCGATCCGCGGCCGGTCAATGATTCCACCCGGGGAGAGCTTCTGCGGGCAATTCCAGCCATCGTGGATGACCTTCGCAAGGCGCTTCAGGAGATTTCCTGGGACCCCTTTGCCACCGATGCCGCCATTCGTGATCTGGAACTGGCACACGTGGATGTTTTCCAGCGGCTGGTAACCGCGCCGTCGCGTCCGGAATCACCAGCAGAACCTGAGGACCTGCCGCAGCCGGAAACCGAGCGTTCGGTCGAAACGCCTGTGGCCCCTCAAGCGCCAGTTGAGGAGTTGAAGCAAACTCCGGTTCCGGCAGAGCCCGTGGAGTCACCCGTTGCGGTGGTCAACGAAGCGCCTTCCGAAACGGGAGGGAAAACCGGAACAGAAGAGTCGGCTTCGGTATCGCCACAATGGCTGGAAAAGGCGGAGAGCCTCCGTGTAGGTTCCTGGATTGAGCTAACCCGCGACGAAACCAAGGTGCGCTGCAAACTTGCGGCCTTTATCAAGGCTACCGGCAAGTACATCTTTGTGAACCGCAGTGGTGCCAAGGTGGCCGAGTATCTGCGCCAGGAGCTGGCCGCAGACATGGAAGCCGGAAAAATCAGCATGCTGGATGATGGCCTGATTTTCGACCGGGCCCTGGAGTCGATCATCGACAACCTCCGCAGCAGCCGCAAGGACTGATTCGTAGTAACCGTGGCAACTTTGTGATTCAATCAGAGGCTGTAATGCTCTGAAACTTTTGGAATTACTTTGCCCGATTCAGACGTTTTTTCCGAACGCCCTTCAGCCTCCGGTACCGATGGAAATTCGCTTCGCGAAACCGGGCGGATTTCCTTCGCCCGCTGGACCCCTTCGCCGAATTTCGGGCCTCGTCCGGAAGGGGCCGCCATTTCCCTCCTGGTCGTCCACAATATCAGCCTGCCTCCGGGTCAGTTTGGTGGCCGCGAAATAGAAGACTTCTTCTGCAACCAACTCGACCATTCTGCGCACCCCTACTTCAAGACTATCGAGGGCGTCCAGGTGTCTGCGCACCTGCTGATTCGCCGCGATGGCGCGCTGGTCCAGTTTGTCAGCCTGCTTGATCGGGCCTGGCATGCCGGCCGATCGTGTTTTGAAGGGCAGGAGGAATGCAATGATTTTTCCATCGGGATTGAACTGGAAGGGACCGACGACACCCCTTACACCACCGAACAATATCGCATGCTGGCGAAAGTGGCGGACCTGATTATGACGGCCTGGCCGGATGTCACGGCCAATCGGATTACCGGGCACTGCGACATTGCGCCTGGCAGGAAGAGCGATCCGGGGCCTGCCTTCGACTGGCAATATTTCCGGGCAGCCCTCCAGGCAGTCCAGGGATCCGGGAGGAACGTCTGAATGGAGTTTGTTGTGTTTCTTCTGGCGTACATGGTACGCAGGCGTCTGGATTCCCTGGATCTGCTGTCCGGGGATGAGGTCTGGCGTCGGTGGTTTCGCAATGGCAGCCGGGTCAGGGCGGGCCATGAGTCGGGGATTGCTATCGGGCTGGCGCTGGTTGTATTGCCGGCCTTCCTGCTGGGTCTTGCGGAATATCTCCTGGTAGCCTCCGGCTGGAGAATGGCCGCTTACCCATTGGAGTTCCTGGTTCTGGTCGTCCTCATGGGTACACCCGGCTGGCGACAGGTGCTCCGGGCTTACGCAGAGGCATGGCAGCGGGGAGACATGCAGTCGGCTTGGCATCATGTGAAAGATCTTTTACCGGCCGATGAGCGGGGTGCAGCGGTGTCTCCCGAGGCCATGCATCTGTCCCTGTCCAAGGCATTGATGGTTTCGGTGTTTCAGCGCTTCTTCCTGGTGGCTTTCTGGTACGTGGTTGGCGGTATCGGCCTTGCGGTTCTGGCGCGTGGTTTGGTCGCGCTTGCCGATCAATGGCCTCAGGCGCCGGCCAGGCCGCGTTTTGCGAGAATATCGGACCTGGCCGGCTGGGTCCCCGCCAGACTTCTTTCTTTGACCTTCGGGATAGCCGGAGACCTTGCCGGCTGGCTGCGGGAAACACGTCGCACCCTCACTGGTGTAACCAAAAAAGCCGGGGAGGTCCTCATGATTTCGGCCAACGGGTCGTTAACCGGGTATGCACTGGATCCAGCCCGCTTTTCCCGGGTTCACCCGGATGAGTGGACAGCGTTCGGAGGACGTAGCCTGAGAGCAGTAAGGGATTTATTGAACAGAAGCATGCTGGTATGGATATGCACGCTCGCTCTGCTGGTCATTTCCGGGGTTGTCTGACCTGGATTTTATAAAACATTACAGTTTAACAACAAATAATGCTTAAGTTTTTAAGACTTTAGGCGACAATATAAGAAAAGAACTTACGTTCAGTTGTTATTTGCCAGCACGAGGGTCACTGTGAAGCAACTCATTAATCCTGCCATTGCACTGATGAACCGGCTGCCGATGGTCTACAAGTTCAGCCTCATCAGCATTCTGTTCCTGTTACCGATCGGTGGACTGTCCTGGCTTGCCATTTCCGAGCTGAACCGCTCGGTTCAGACCATGACTCGAGGTGTCGAGGGGCTTGAACAGCTTCAGCAGGTGGATCGGCTGGTGGACGCCGCGATGGATTATCGGGATTACCGTTCACCGGCAATTATCAAGGATGAATCCGCTATTACGGCAGTTTCTGAAGAAGCGGCCGGTGAGATAGACGACACTCTGGCGGCACTCGTTGCCGAAGAGCGTTCGTTCGATACAACCGGCTCATGGGCTGAACAGGTGCAGTCCCTTCGCCAGGAGTGGGAGGCACTCCGGGCGGATGATAACTATCAGGGCAGCTTCGATCCCCAGTTCAAGTATTATCAGGAGTTTGTCCAGAAGGCCCAGGCTCTGCTGTCCGCGACCATTGAAATTTCAGGCTTGGGGCAGGGAGCCTCGAGGGAGAACCAGCTTATTCTTGGCCTGGTCAGCGACTCGCTCCCCGCCGCACGCACCGTGATCGGCCGTGCAAAATCATACGGCATCTTCGCGCTGGTTGAGGGGCAGGTGGGCTATGCCCTGAGCGAGACCTTGAACGCGATCTATGACCAGCTGACCAATCGCAGCTCATTGCTCTCACCTGCGTTGGCCCTGGCCTCCGAGGCATCTCCGAGGTTGACCGAGCAGGCGGGCAATGCCATTCAGCGGGTTGATGAGAGCCTGATGGTGGTCCGGGATCAGCTGGATCTGAACGTGATTACGCCAATGCGTCTGGAAATGCCCTGGACCGAATACGACGATCTGATGTCCGGGCAACTGGCCCATTACGACGCGGTCAAGACGGCTGCGTTCAGTGTTGTCGATTCGAACCTGCGAGCACGGCTTGGGAGTGAGATTAACCAGCGTCGGCTGATCGTCATTGCTCTCATTGCCATCCTGCTGGTGGTCGTCTATCTCTATATCGGTTTCTTTATGTCGGTGCGCACCGCCATCAACCGCTTCAGCGAGGCTGCACGGAGCGTCGCTGCCGGTGATATGACCACCCATATCATGTTGCGTAACCGCGACGAGCTGGGCGAACTGACCACTGAGTTCAACAACATGACCGACCGGATTGCCGAGCTGATTCGCTCGGTCAGCCGGACCACGGCGGATGTGGACCAGCAGGCGACCCGGGTCAACGACACCGCGGCTGCCAACAGCGAGGCCGTGGCACGCCAGATGGAAGAAAGCGGCCAGATCAACGAGGCCATGAACCAGATGGTTGAGGCGGTCCACGAAGTCACAGAAAGCGCTCACCGGGTTGCAGACAGCGCCAGTAACGCCGAACAGGATACGGAAACCGGGCGTGGTGTGGTTGCCGACACCGTTGAAACCATCAACAAGCTGGCGGGCGAGATATCTGGCGCCGTGGAAGTGATCAACCGGGTCAGCAAGGACAGTGACAACATCAGCCAGGTGCTGGTCGAGATCAAGGCGATTGCCGAACAAACCAACCTGCTGGCTCTGAATGCCGCTATCGAGGCTGCCAGGGCCGGTGAGCAGGGGCGCGGTTTTGCGGTAGTTGCCGATGAGGTTCGCTCGCTTTCCCAGCGTACCCATAAATCCACTGAAGAGATTGAGGGTATGATTTCCCGCCTTCAGAGCGGCGTGAAAGATGCGGTGTCAGCCATGACCAACAGTCGGGACGTGACCGAGGCGACGGTGCAGAAGTCGGGTGAGGTCACGGAGGCTCTGGACAGGATCGCCAAGGGTATTTCGGTGATCGTGGATATGAGCCACCAGATTGCCCAGGCGGCGGAAGAGCAATCCGCCGTTGCCAAGAACGTGAATTCGAACGTTGAGCAGATTGGTGAGCTGGGTCAGAGGACTGCCGCCAACGCCGAGGAGACGCTCGGTTCCTCGCGGGAAATGTCGCAGCTGACCGCCTCACTCCAGCGCTTGGTGGAGGCCTTCAAGGTCTGACTGGCGCCAGCTTCCGAGTAACAGTGAAGACAAATCCGGCCCCTAGAGGCCGGATTTTTTTTGCTCCCAGAGAATTTCCTTACCACCATCGCGACGGGCCAGGACGCGGGCGATGACAAACAACAGATCCGACAGACGATTCAGGTAGTGCCGGGAGGCGGTATTGATAGAATCTTCATGGCCGAGGGCAACAACCACTCGCTCCGCCCGACGGGATACCGCCCGGGCCAGGTGGCACTGGGCTGCCGCAGGTGTGCCGCCAGGCAGGATAAAGTTCTTCAGAGGTGGCAGACCCTCGTTATGCCGGTCCAGGGTGTTCTCCAGCCATTCGATATGATCATCACCGATCACCCGGCTGCCGGGGATGGCAAACTCGCCCCCCAGATCGAACAGGTGGTGCTGGATGCGGCGCAGGCTTTCAATCAGTTCGTCGTCGCTGTCCAGAGTCTCGATCAACAGCCCGATGTGACAATTCAGCTCATCGGCGGTGCCCATGGCTTCAACCCGCTGGGCATTCTTGGCAATACGGTTGCCATCGGCCAGGCCCGTGGAGCCATCATCTCCGGTGCGGGTGTAAATCTTGGAAAGGCGGTTGCCCATCAGTCTGCTCCTGATTAGTGTGACGACAGTTGTTGTACCCGTTCGGTCAGCATTTGGTTCACTGGAGTTTTGATACTGAGTTCATTTCCCAGCTGTGTCAGGTAACCGTTGATAAAGTCTATCTCGGTTCGGCGGCCCCTGAGAACATCGGCACGCATGGAGGATGTGTTGCCGGCGGTATTGCGAGCCACCTGCTCGATGCGCTGCCGCAGGGAGTTCGGTGTCTCTCTGATCTGAAGGGAGGCGTCCATCAGTTCTGATAGCTCGTGGCAAAGGTCGTCGATGGTGCTCTGATACAGGTGCGTACTCAAAATCTCGCCATTCGGGCAGTCCAGGATGGCGGTGTAGGGATTGATGCCGGCGTTGATGATGAGTTTTTGCCAGAGTCGCTGGAGGATGTCCGGCTCGGGATGAACAGCCAGGCCGGTGGCTGCCAGCATTTCTACGGTTTTGCTGACGGCGGCTCTGGCGGGCTCGGTCATTGGCCCCACCCAGGTATCACCGGTGCCGGCATGAACGAGAAGCTTCGGCTCCGGCCGGTTGGCGCCTTCGGTGGTGCTGGCGGCCAGGATCGGGCGCTCCGGCCACCGGTCGGCAACAGCCTGTTGGCTGCCCAGGCCGTTCTGGAAAAGCAGGATGGGGGTGTCCATGGCAAACTGGTCGATCACCCCCGCCAGGGCATCCAGGGTGTCACCGGCCTTGGTTGTGACCAGAAGCAGATCTGGCTTGTTACCCGCCTTGAGGAATGGGATTCGTACCGTTGATTCCGGCCCTTTAAAGGGCCGGAAACGGTAACTGAGATCGGTGTCGGTCGGCTCGCCAGGCCTGGCAATGAAGGCAACGCGACCCGCGGGTAGCATTGCGCCCCAAAGCCTGCCCAGAGAGCCTGCACCGAGAATACCGATCATGCCGGTTACATGGCCTCGATGTCGGCCCTTTGCTGGCTCAGGCGAGCCTGGCTGCTCTGGGCGTCACGGAGTTTCTCCTGCTCCTTCTCAACCACTTCGGCTGGGGCTTTGGCGGTAAACTTCTCGTTCCCCAGCTTGCCCTCCAGGCGGCCAATCTCTTTCTGCAGGCGCTCCAGCTCCTTGTCCAGGCGCTTGAGTTCCGCATCCTTGTCGATCAGGCCGGCCATGGGGACCAGCACTTCCATTTCTCCCACCAGTTGGGTGGCGGACATCGGCGCTTTGTCACCCTCGAACCAGTCAAGGCTCTCCAGCTTGGCAAGGGAGCTCAGGAACTGGCGGTTGTCGTTCATGCGACGCTGATCTTCCGCGTCTTTGCCACGCAGCAATACCGGGATCTTTTTCGCCGGGGAAATGTTCATCTCACCACGGATGTTTCGCACTGCAACGATGACGCCTTTCAACCATTCAATATCGGCGGTCACTGCAGCATCCTGCTTGGTGGCATCCGGCTGTGGGTAGGCCTGCAGCATGATGCTGTCTCCGGTCTTGCCGGCCAGGGGCGCAATGCGCTGCCAGATTTCCTCGGTGATGAACGGCATCATCGGGTGGGCCAGGCGCAGGACGGCTTCCAGTACGCGCACCAGGGTGCGACGGGTGCCGCGTTTGGCTTCGGCACTGGCGCTTTCATCATTGAGCACCGGCTTCGACAGTTCCAGATACCAGTCGCAGTATTCGTTCCAGATGAATTCATACAGCGCGTAGGCAGCCAGGTCAAAGCGGTATTGGTCCAGGTGGCGGATCACATCCTGCTCGCAGCTCTGCAGTTCGCTGATGATCCAGCGGTCGGCAAGGGACAGCTCCACCGGCTCGTCATTCACGCCGCAATCTTCGTCCTCGGTATTCATCAGCACGTAACGGGCTGCGTTCCACAGCTTGTTGCAGAAGTTGCGGTAGCCTTCCAGGCGCTTCATGTCCCAGTTGATGTCACGACCGGTGGTGGCCATGGCCGCCAGGGTGAAGCGCAGGGCGTCGGTGCCGTGGGCGGTGATGCCCTCCGGGAACTCCTTTTTGGTGCGCTTGCCGATCTTCTCGGCCAGCTTGGGCTGCATCAGATTGCCAGTGCGCTTCTCCAGAAGGTCATCGAGGCTGATGCCGTCGATCATGTCCAGCGGATCGATCACGTTGCCCTTGGACTTGGACATCTTGTCGCCGTGCTCGTCCCGGATCAGGCCGGTGACATACACGGTATGGAAGGGCACCTGGGGTGTACCGTCTTCGTTCTTCATGAAGTGCATGGTCATCATGATCATCCGGGCTACCCAGAAGAAGATGATGTCGAAGCCGGTCACCAGCACATCGGTTGGATGGAAGGTTTTCAGGCGTTCGGTGATCTCCGGCCAGCCCAGGGTGCCGAAGGTCCACAGGGCAGAGCTGAACCAGGTGTCGAGAACGTCTTCGTCCTGCTCGAGGGCGACGTCGGCGTCGAGGTTGTGCTTCTGGCGGACTTCGTCTTCGCTACGGCCAACGTAGATGTTGCCTTCGGCGTCGTACCAGGCCGGGATGCGGTGGCCCCACCAGAGCTGGCGGGAAATACACCAGTCCTGGATGTCCCGCATCCAGGCAAAATACATGTTTTCGTACTGTTTCGGTACGAACTGGATACGGCCATCCTCAACAGCTTCGATGGCCGGCTTGGCCAGGGTCTTGGCATCGGCAAACCACTGGTCGGTGAGCATCGGCTCGATAATCAGGCCCGACCGGTCACCGCGGGGGACGCTGAGCACGTGATCCTCGATATTCTCAACCAGACCCTCGGTTTCCATGTCGGCGACGATCTGTTTGCGGGCCGCTTCGCGGGTCAGCCCGGCGTAGGCGTTTGGCATGGTCCCGTCGAGTTCGGTGTTTTCAGTGCCGTCCGCGTTGAACACTTCGGCCACGTCCCGGATGTTGGCATCCTGGGTCATGACGTTGATCATCGGCAGGTTGTTGCGCTTGCCGACGGCGTAGTCGTTGAAGTCGTGAGCCGGGGTGATCTTCACGCAGCCGGAACCTTTCTCCGGATCGGCGTGATGGTCGGCAACAATGGGAATCCGGCGATTCACCAGCGGCAGCATCACGTGTTTGCCAATCAGGTGCTGGTAGCGCTCGTCTTCCGGATGCACGGCCACGGCTGTATCGCCGAGCATGGTCTCGGGCCGGGTGGTAGCGACTACGAGGTAGTCTTTGCCGTCTTTGGTCTGCGCGCCGTCAGCCAGCGGGTAACGCAGGTGCCAGAAAAAGCCTTTTTCTTCCTTGTTTTCCACTTCCAGATCAGAAATGGCGGTGTGCAGTTTCGGGTCCCAGTTGACCAGGCGCTTGCCACGGTACACCAGGCCTTCGTCGTACAGACGGATAAACACTTCCTGAACGGCTTTGTAGAAGCCGTCGTCCATGGTGAAGCGTTCGTTGTCCCAGTCTACAGAGTTGCCGAGGCGCCGGATCTGACGGGTGATGGTGCCCCCGGAGTGCTCTTTCCAGTCCCAGATGCGCTTGATGAATTCTTCCCGGCCCAGATCGTGGCGGGTCTTGTCCTCTTCCGCAGCGAGTTTGCGCTCAACCACCATCTGGGTGGCAATGCCGGCGTGGTCGGTACCGACAGTCCACAGTGCGTTACGGCCCTGCATGCGCTTGAAGCGGGTGAGGGTGTCCATGATGGTGTGCTGGAACGCGTGGCCCATGTGCAGGCTGCCGGTAACGTTGGGCGGCGGGATGGCGATGCTGTAGGACTGGCCTTCACCGCTGGGGCGGAAGTACCCTTTGGATTCCCAGTTTTCGTACCACTGGCGCTCGATGTTTTCTGGCTGGTAGGTTTTTTCCATGGGGTTCTGCAGTGACCGTTGGTTGATTCACAAGGGAAAATTGAGACGGCCGATTATACATGGTCGCCTGCCCAACGGCGAAATCCGTTTTAAACCGTAGGTCGGGTTAGCGAAGCGTAACCCGACATGGGCTATCCCGGCTTCCTGAGGTCATGCACCCGCGGTTCAATCCCCAATGCCCGCAACTGCTTGAAATGCGACCGGGCCTGATTAAGCACATTCGGGTCGTTATGAGCGACCAGCGCCAGTCGCTTGAACCGATCCGCATCCGCCGGCAGCGTTGCCGATAGAATGATCACGGTGTCCCAATCTTCGGCAACCGGCGGGCAGAGCAGGATGCCGACAGGATCGGGGCAGGTGGTAGCGGAATCGGGAACAACGCTGTGGGGGATGAATGCGTCGGGGCTGAAGTTCCAGAGCAGGTCGTCCAGCTCTTCGGCGTGTTGCATGGTATCGCAAACGATGCACACACGGTCTCCCTGCTGCCAGGCTTTGTCCACGAGTTTGGCGGCGTGGAGGTTGCGGGCGGCAGGGGTGTTCTGGGCAAGGATATGGAACCAGTAGCGTTGGTTCCGGTCCTCCTGGCCGGAAGCTCCGGCAGCAGGGCTGCCGGGTTCCGGAGAGGGCGCCGGGTTATTTTCCGGCATGGGACATCAGGTAGTCGACCAGCAGAGGGACCGGACGGCCGGAGGAGCCTTTGGCTTTGCCGGAATGCCATGCGGTGCCGGCGATGTCCAGGTGGGCCCAGCGGTAGTCCTTGGCGAACCGGGACAGGAAGCAGGCTGCAGTAATGGTGCCGGCCGGGCGTCCGCCGATGTTGGCCATGTCGGCGAAGTTGCTGTCCAGCTGGCTCTGGTATTCGTCCCAGAGCGGTAGACGCCATGCCCGGTCACCGGCACGTTCGCCGGCAGCCAGCAGTTCGTTGGCCAGATCATCGTTGTTGGCCAGCAGGCCGGTGGCGTGATTGCCAAGGGCGATGATGCAGGCACCGGTCAGCGTCGCCAGATCGATGACGGCGGCCGGGTCGAATTTCTTCACGTAGGTGAGGGCGTCGCACAGTACCAACCGGCCCTCGGCATCGGTGTTGAGGATTTCGACGGTCATGCCCGAGAGGGTGGTTACGATATCGCCCGGGCGGGAAGCGCCGCCGTCCGGCATGTTTTCCGCAGCGGCAATCACGGCCACCACGTTGATCTTGGGTTGGGTTTCGGCCAGGACTTTCATGGCGCCGAAGACACTGGCGGAGCCGCCCATGTCGTACTTCATTTCATCCATGCCCTCGCCAGGCTTCAGGCTGATACCGCCGGTGTCGAAGGTGATGCCTTTGCCGACAAGTACGTGGGGCTTGTCCTTGGCCTTGCCACCACGGTATTCCATCACGATCAGGCGCGGCGGCTGTGTGCTGCCTTTGCCCACGGCCAGGATGGTGTTCATGCCCATTTTTTCCATCTGCTTTTCATCAAGCACTTCGGTCTTGATGCAGTCGTAGTCCTTGGCCAGCTTCTTCGCTTGCTGGGCCAGCCACTCCGGGTGGCAGATGTTGGGTGGAGTGTTGCCGAGATCCCGGGTGAGGTTCATGCCTCGACCGGTGGCCAGGCCGAGGTTGAAGGCATCCTTGAGGGCCTTGCTGGCACTGGAGGCAAGCACAACGGCTTTGTTGAGCTTGCGGGCGGCGGGTTTTTCGCTCTTGAAGTCGCTGAAGGTGTAAAGCTGGTCTTCCAGGGTGCGGCCGATCAGGCTCAGCCGGGCGGCTTCGGAACTCACGGCCTCTTCTCCGGTTACCGCCGTGTCCGCCAGGGCGATGGCGACACTTTTCGATGGGCCATCCTTGAGTGCGGTCATCATCGCGATCAGCGCCTTGCGGTAGTTGGCAGGGCTGCGATCAGTATCCTTGCCAGTGCCAACCACGAGCAGACGGCTCCAGGGCTGGTCTGTCAGGGGAATTGTCAGAGTCGTGGCATTCTTGCCGGAAAGGTCGCCGGCCTTCTGGAGCGTCTTGATCAGCCCGCCGAGTGCTTCATCGGCCTGATTGGTAGAATCGGGCCAGGTACCCTTCTCAGGCAAGCCGATTACGAGGCAGTCTGCTTTGCTACTGGCGATGGCTTTACTGCTCAGGCTGAAATTCATGGCAACTCCTGTTGATTGTTCGCGAGACATCCGCCGACGGCGGGAATCGTTCTTGATTGTGATCTAGTCTAGCATTGGGGCGGGCCGGGAAATTATCAAGCAATTTGCGCGGCTTTGGTGCCTGTTCGCGCCTTCGTATCGGTGTAATACGGCTGCTCTGTCATTCGACACCAAGGTTACATAGAATACGCGCAGTTCCCAGCGACCTCCACGTTTCAACGGATACGGCCAGAGAGACCGATTTGAACATCATTTTCCGTTACCTCATACGCCAGATCATGATCAGCATGGTTGCCGTTTCCGGCATCCTGCTGCTGGTGTTCATGAGCGGCCGTTTTCTGAAATACCTCGACAGTGCCGCCCAGGGGAGCATTTCCGCCGGTGTTCTGTTCGAAATCATGGCTTACCGTTTTCCGGGATTCCTCGAGCTGATACTGCCCCTGGGGCTTTTTATCGGCATCTTGCTTGCCTACGGTCGCATGTACCTTGAAAGCGAGATGACGGTGTTGTTCGCCTGCGGTGTCAGTGACAAGGCCTTGTTGGGTAAAACCCTCCTGGGCAGTCTCCCCGTGATGATTATTGTCGGCGCCATGAGTCTTTACGTCTCGCCCTGGGGGATGAACCAGGTTGAAGAGATTTTCAATGAGCAGCGTAAGGCCACGGAGTTCGAGATGCTGGCGCCGGGTCGCTTTCAGGATTTCTCGTCGGGCGGTCGGGTGACTTACACCGAAGGCCTGAGCGAAGACAAACGCCGCCTGCAGGGCGTCTTTATCGCAGAATACGCCGACAACGGTCAGGGGCTGACCATTATCACGGCCGATTCCGGTTCCCAGCTGGTGGACCCCGAAACCGGAAGCCGTTTTTTGATTCTTGAAGAGGGTGGCCGCTTCGAGGGCGCTGCTGGTGAGCTGGATTACACCACTATTGATTTCGAGGCCTACGGCCTGAAAATCGAGAGCGGCAAGGCTGGAACCCGGGAGCTGGAAGAGGGTGCCAGTACCTGGAGCCTGATGCAGTCAGACCGGCTTGAAGATCGTGCTTTGTTGCACTGGCGCCTTTCACTGCCGCTGATTGTACCGGTAGTGACTTTGCTGGCGGTGCGCTTGAGCCGGGTGAACCCCCGCCAGGGCAGGTTCTTTCACCTGCTTCCGGCGATGCTGGTTTACATTACCTACCTGGGCTTGCTGATCGTGGCCCGGGACTGGCTGGCCGAGGGCAAGGTCCCCGAGTGGGTCGGTATGCTCTGGGTTCATGCCCTGTTTATAGGGTTTGGCCTTTGGCTGCAGTTTGGCCCTGACTGGCTGCATCGCAGGCGGTTGATGCTGGAGGGGGCTGTCCATGCGCAGGATTGACGGCTATGTAATGCGGACCGTCGGCGGCGCCATGTTCCTGGTTATGGTGGTGGTGCTGTCGCTTGATCTGATCTTCGCCTTTATCGCCGAACTTGAGGATACCCGGAATGACTACCAGACGCTGGAAGCGCTCTGGTACGTCTTCCTGACTCTGCCTCGCCGCATCTACGACTACCTGCCGCTGGGCGCGTTCATGGGTTGTCTGGTGGGGCTGGGTTCCATGGCCAGTTCATCGGAGCTGACAGTGATCCGGGCGGCCGGTGTTTCGCTGAAGCGAATTGTCTGGTCGGCCATGAAGCCGGCTTTGGTTGTGGTCATCCTTGGGGTGTTGATTGGTGAGTACGTGGCCCCACCGGCGGAGCGTGTGGCGCAGAGCGACAAGGCCGTGGCGCTGGGTGCGGGCACCAATGTGGCGTCGGCGTCCGGGGTCTGGCACAAGGAAGGGAACGTTTACATTCATCTGAACGCGGTGCAGCCCAACGGCGTGCTTCACGGTGTTTCCCGCTTCCGGTTTGACGAGGATAGGCAGTTGCTGGCGGCGAGCTTCGCGGAACGGGCCATCTATCAGGGCGATTACTGGCTTCTGGAAAAGGTGCGCACCACCGAGTTCGAGGACGACAGAACCACCCGTTCTGAAAACAAGATCCTGAGGTGGGAAACGGGCCTGTCACCAAGCGTTCTGAGTGTCCTGATTGTGAAACCGGAAAATCTGTCTATGACGGGCTTATTCACCTACGCCCGCTACCTGGGAGAACAAAACCTCAATGCCTCGCGTTACTGGCTGGCATTCTGGAAAAAAGCCCTGATGCCCCTGGGTACCGCTGTGATGGTGCTGGTCGCCATATCCTTTATTTTCGGGCCGTTGCGATCAGTCACCATGGGGTTCCGCGTGTTTACCGGGCTGTTGGTGGGGTTGCTCTTCAAATACATGCAGGATCTGCTGGGGCCGATGAGTCTGGTTTACGGCTTTAACCCGATGCTGGCGGTACTGGTGCCAATCGCAGTGAATGCCGTTGTGGGGGCTATCTTGATGCGACGGGCCGGCTAGCGGGCCCGCCCTGGCCCTCTGCGGTTACTTCGCCGCGCGCTTTTTCGTTGCGGTTTCCTTCGGAACCGAGACAACGACGCTGTCGGACAGGCGATCAGTAACCGAAAGGCCGTTAATCGGATAGAACAGTGCGACAATTGCCGGGATGCTCAGGAACAGAGTGGCCGCTCCGAAATAGTAGCTGCCCAGCAGGGTCAGGAAGATCACCCCAGCCGCCGTCACATAGCGTCTGAGAGCCTTGGTCCAGCTCACTGACGTGCCGTCAATGTTTTCAATGCGGATCCGCCACACCTGCATCCCCAGGGTCTGGCCGATGCGAGTCCAGAAATATCCAAAGAACAGATAAAGAACCAGAAACAGGGTGAATGTCAGGCCTGGGTCCCCGGAAAGCTGGCCGGACTCGGCCATTTGCTCGTAGCGGTCCCAGCCCGTAATCCAGCCGGCCACCATGGTGTATCCCCAGGTAGCGACAAGCAGCACGGCGATGCTGATCAAACCGTCGTAAATAATGGCAAGGGCGCGTTTAAGGGCAGTGGCTGGTGGGAATAGTTCCTCGGCGTCATGGAAGCGTCGGGGCATGGAATCTCCTGTGATGTTTCACGTTTTTCCTGTTCTCGGCGTGTGCTAGAGTAGCGGATTTGCACAAGCATGTAAGTATTCGTATTCAATCGCGGACCGGGCGGCATTTCCGCCGGGTTTCTGGAAAGGTATCAAAGGGCTATGAAAACCGCAGAGTTGCGACAGGCATTCCTCGATTATTTCAAGCAGCAAGGTCACACCATTGTTCCAAGCAGTTCGCTGGTACCTGCGGACGACCCCACATTGTTGTTTACGAATGCGGGAATGAACCAGTTCAAGGACCTGTTCCTGGGTCGCGAGGAGCGTGACTATACCCGGGCAACCTCCACCCAGAAATGTGTCCGCGCTGGCGGCAAGCACAACGACCTCGAAAACGTCGGCTACACCGCCCGTCACCACACCTTTTTCGAGATGCTGGGCAACTTCAGTTTCGGCGACTACTTCAAGCGGGAAGCGATCAACTACGCCTGGACGTTTCTTACCGGCGAGAACTGGCTGAACCTGCCCCAGGAGAAACTCTGGGTAACCGTTTACGCCGAAGATGACGAAGCCTTCGATATCTGGAACAAGGAAATTGGGGTGCCGGCAGACCGTATCGTCCGGATTGGCGATAACAAGGGCGGCCGTTACGCCTCTGACAACTTCTGGCAGATGGGGGACACCGGTCCCTGTGGACCCTGTACCGAAATCTTCTACGATCACGGCCCGGATGTCGCTGGTGGACCTCCCGGATCACCGGAAGAAGATGGTGATCGCTACATCGAAATCTGGAACGTGGTGTTCATGCAGTACAATCGCACCGCTGACGGTGAGATGTTGAAGCTGCCCAAGCCGTCTGTTGACACTGGCATGGGTCTGGAGCGCATCACGGCGGTTCTGCAGGGTGTTCACAGCAACTATGAAATTGATCTGTTCCAGGATTTGCTGGCAGCCGCCTCACAGATTCTGGGCGGTGCTGCAACCACGGAAGCATCTTTGCGCGTGGTCGCGGACCACATCCGTTCCTGCGCCTTCCTGATCGCGGACGGCGTCATGCCCTCAAACGAGGGGCGCGGTTTTGTGCTGCGCCGTATCATTCGCCGCGCCGCCCGCCATGGCAACAAGCTGGGTGCAACCGGGCCCTTCTTCTACAAGCTCACCGGCGCTCTGTGCGAACTGATGGGCGATGCCTTCCCGCAACTGGTCAGCAGCCGTAAACAGATTGAAAAGGTGTTGCTGCAGGAGGAAGAGCAATTTGCCAAGACCCTGGACAAGGGCCTGCGCCTGCTTGAGCAGGACATCGCCGAGCTCAAGGGCAGCGAGATTCCGGGCGAGACCATCTTCACGCTGTATGACACTTATGGTTTTCCGGTCGACCTGACCAACGACATTGCCCGTGAGCGCGGCCTGACGCTGGATTACGAAGGTTATGAGACAGCCATGGAAGCTCAGCGCGAGCGTGCCCGGGCAGCCAGTAAATTTGGTATCGACTACAACGCCGCCGGCCTGCAACTCGAGGGCAAGACCGAGTTCACCGGTTACGAGCACATTGACGGCCACGAGAAAATCCGCGCGGTCATTGTCAACGGAGAAGAGAAGACCGCCGAAGCCGGCGATGAAGCCGTTGTGGTGCTTGAACGCACGCCGTTCTACGCCGAATCCGGTGGTCAGGTTGGTGATACCGGCCTGCTGACGTGGAGTGGTGGCCGGTTCAAGGTGACGGATACACGCAAGGAAGGGGATAACCACCTGCACCTTGGTACTCTGATCGAAGGCGAGCTGTTCCCGGGGCTGGAAGTTGATGCGCGGATTGATCACGCCCGCCGCGAGCGTACCAAGCGTAACCACTCCGCCACCCACCTGCTGCATGCAGCCTTGCGCAAGGTGCTGGGTGAGCACGTCAGCCAGAAAGGTTCACTGGTGGACCCGGATAAACTGCGTTTCGATTTCTCCCATTTCGAGGCCGTTACTCCGGAGCAGCTTCGCGAGATTGAGCGCCAGGTGAACGAGCAGATCCTGGAAAACAGCCCGGTACAGACTGAAATTACCGACATGGAAAAGGCCCGGGAGAAGGGTGCCATGGCGTTGTTCGGTGAAAAATACGGGGATGTGGTACGGGTGCTCAGCATGGGTACCGACAACTACTCTGTTGAACTCTGCGGCGGTACTCATGTTTCCCGCACCGGTGACATTGGCCTTTTCCGTATTACCTCAGAAAGTGGTATTTCATCCGGTGTGCGTCGTATTGAAGCGGTTACCGGCATGGGCGCGCTGGACTGGATTGACGGTACCGAGCGGACCCTTCGGGAAGCGGCGCGTCTGGTGAAAGGTTCCCGCGAGTCTGTGATTGAAAAGGTTCAGCAAACCATTGACCGCAACCGACAGCTCGAGAAGGAAGTGGATGCCCTGAAGGCAAAACTCGCCTCTTCTGCAGGTACCGATCTGGCCAGCACTGCTGTTGATGTTGCCGGGCTCAAGGTGGTGGCTTCCGAGCTGGAAGGCGCTGACCGCAAGGCCCTGATGGAAACGGCCGATCAGCTGAAAAACAAGCTGGGCGAAGGTGTCGTGGTTCTCGCCAGCGTGGAAGATGGCAAGGTAACTCTGGTTGCCGGCGTAACCAAGTCCGCCACTGACCGGATCAAGGCCGGGGATCTGATGAAACATCTGGCGGCTCAGGTCGACGGTAAGGGCGGGGGACGACCCGATATGGCTCAGGGCGGTGGTAACGATCCGTCCAAGCTGGAGGACGCCCTGGCCGGTGTCGCCGGTTGGGTCGAGAAAAATATCGCTTAAGCAACTGTTTTTGTGGGCGGGCTGGGGTTTATAATCCCGCCCGTTTGTCTTAATTGGCGGAGCATCGCTCCGCTGTGAGTCCCCGTTTCGGATATTGGGAAAACAATGGCTCTGTTGGTTCAGAAATTTGGTGGCACATCGGTTGGAACAACCGAACGTATTGAAGCGGTAGCCGACAAGGTGTGCCGTTTCCGTAAGGAAGGTCATGATGTTGTTGTCGTGGTTTCCGCCATGAGCGGTGAAACCAACCGGTTGATCGCCCTGGCCAATAACATCATGGAGGAGCCGACGCCCCGTGAGATGGACGTGCTGGTCTCCACCGGTGAGCAGGTAACGATCGCGCTCCTGTCCATGGCGTTGCAGAAGCGTGGCTGTGAAGCGCGTTCTTACACTGGCTCCCAGGTCCGAATTCTCACGGACAGCAGCCACACCAAGGCGCGGATCAAACAGATCGATGAGCAGCGCATGCGCGAAGATCTGGATTCGGGCCGAGTGGTGGTGGTTGCCGGATTCCAGGGAATCGACGAAAGTGGAAACATCACCACGCTTGGGCGGGGCGGATCGGATACCACGGCGGTGGCTCTTGCCGCAGCCCTCAGGGCCGATGAATGCCAGATCTACACTGACGTTGACGGTGTCTACACAACCGATCCAAGGGTTGTAGACACTGCGCGCAGGCTTGAACGGATTACGTTCGAGGAAATGCTTGAAATGGCGAGCCTTGGTTCGAAAGTGCTCCAGATCCGCTCGGTAGAATTTGCAGGTAAATACAACGTTCCATTAAGGGTTCTTTCCAGCTTCCAGGAAGGCGAAGGCACCCTGATTACTCTTGAGGATGAAAACGCCATGGAACAACCGGTTGTTTCCGGCATCGCTTTTAACCGTGATGAAGCCAAACTGACCATTGCCGGCGTACCGGACACCCCGGGTAGCGCGCTGCGTATTCTGAAGCCGGTGAGCGACGCTAACATTGAAGTTGATATGATCGTGCAGAACGTGGGCGAGGATAACCGCACTGCCTTCACGTTCACCGTGCACCGTAACGATTTCAAGCGGGCGAAAGAGGTGCTCCAGAGGGTGGCCGATGAACTTGGTGCCCGTGAAGTGGCCGGCGACAGCAAGATTGCCAAGGTCAGCATCGTGGGTGTCGGTATGCGTTCCCACGCTGGTGTGGCAACACAGATGTTCGAGGCGCTGTCCAACGAGGGCATCAACATTCAGATGATCTCCACGTCAGAAATCAAGATTTCCGTGGTGATCGACGAGAAATACCTTGAGCTTGCGGTTCGCGCGCTTCACAGTGCATTTGAACTGGACAAGCCCGCGGTATCGGAAGAGGCCTGAAAGCCGCAGATAAAAGGTCGGTCTGCGGGGCCTCCGAAAAAAGGGCATCATATACTGAGCCTATGACAAACGCACACCGTATAAGGGAATGTGCGTCTACAGCTCAGTAAGTGATCCCACTATAAAAGCAATAAATAGATCAAAAAACCATTTATCGGAACAGGTAGCTCTGGATAGGGAGTAAGGGATATGTTGATTTTGACTCGCCGCGTGGGCGAAACTCTGATGGTCGGCGACGATATCACCGTCACCGTCCTGGGAGTGAAAGGCAATCAGGTGCGCATTGGCGTCAATGCCCCGAAGGAAGTCGCGGTACACCGTGAAGAAATCTACCAGCGGATCCAGTCGGAAAAAGGCTCTGAAGAGCCCGAGCCCGGCAACAGCTGAGAGACAGAAAGCCGTTCAAGGGAAACCTGAACGGCTTTTTTGATGGTGTGGGGAAGCGGGCCCGAAAAATCTCGTGTCAACCCTATGAAAACAGAAAAATTATGGTAGTATACGCCCCGTTCTCAAGGAGAGGTGGGTGAGTGGCTGAAACCAGTTCCCTGCTAAGGAACCGTACGAGCAATCGTACCGAGGGTTCGAATCCCTCCCTCTCCGCCATTTTCCTTCTGGGAAAAGCGAGACAGGTTGAGGTAGCACTCAACCACAGCAAGTGATCAATGTGCGGCTGTAGCTCAGCTGGATAGAGTACCTGGCTACGAACCAGGCGGTCGGAGGTTCGAATCCTCCCAGCCGCGCCATCGATCAACCTGCAACAAGTTTTAAGCGGCTGTAGCTCAGCTGGATAGAGTACCTGGCTACGAACCAGGCGGTCGGAGGTTCGAATCCTCCCAGCCGCGCCATATCAAATAAAGAACCCCGCCTTGTGCGGGGTTTTTTATTTGCAAATCTCGGAGTCTGAAAGGATTTGAACCGATAAGAGGTTCGACCGAAACCCACGTAGTGGGTTGAGGAACGCCGGAGCCGCGCGACGGCGACCCCGAAGGGGTGAGGGCCGAAGGCCCGAATAATCCTCCCAGCCGCGCCATATCAAATAAAGAACCCCGCCTTGTGCGGGGTTTTTTATTTGTCCCCGGTCAATTCCAAGCTGATCAATATTTGCGCAAACCTCTTCTCCGAACCTAACCTTAAGGGTGCAGGGAAATCTAATTCCCGGAAGGAGGCTCACCCATGAACAAGACACTGAACGGCGCCTACGAAGACCACGACCAGGCCAAGAACACCTGGGATGACCTTATCGCAACCGGCATCCCTCGCGACAACATCTTCATCGACGAGGAAGCCAAGGTGGTCAAGGTTAGCGTACCTGCTGAGACCGAGAGGGAAATCCTGGAGATATTCGAGCGGCACCAGCTCCACTGAAGCAAACTGAGGCGTATAGAAAGAGGCAGGCAGCCAGGGAGAGGTGCCTGCCTCTTTTATTTTGAATGGCCTAGAGTCGGAATCGGGAAACCAGATTCT
Source organism: Marinobacter sp. EhC06 (assembly GCF_001650915.1). Lineage (GTDB taxonomy): Bacteria > Pseudomonadota > Gammaproteobacteria > Pseudomonadales > Oleiphilaceae > Marinobacter. Next base: position 165,530 of record NZ_LXYO01000035.1, on the reverse strand, counting down.
GCAGGTCACTGCCAAGCCTGGCCAGTTCGCTACTGGAGCTGGCGGTCTGGTTCGATGAAGCGGCGGACTGATCAGTCACGTCGCGGATGCTGGTAATGTTCTGATTGATTTCCTCGGCCACCGATGTCTGCTGCTCGGAGGCTGTGGCAATCTGGCTGTTGTACTGTTTGATGTCCTCCACGGCCCGGGCAATGCGTTCAATGGTTGCCCCGGTTGCGGTGGCACGCTCGAGGGTGTTTGAGGCCATGGTGGTGCTGGACTCCATGGCGGATACCGAGTTGCCGGCACTGCTTTGAAGCGATGTCACCAGCGTCTCGATTTCCTGGGCGGACGATTGGGTCCGCTGGGCGAGTGAGCGTACCTCATCTGCCACAACGGCAAAGCCGCGACCCTGCTCGCCAGCTCGGGCTGCCTCAATAGCGGCGTTGAGGGCCAGCAGATTGGTCTGTTCGGCGACCGATTTGATGACATCCAGGACTGTTCCGATGTTGGCGGTTTCCTTCTGCAATCCCTGGATGGTTTCCATGCTCTGGCTGACTTCATGGGCCAGGTTGTTCACCTGATTGACCGTTTCCCGTACTTCCCGTTCACCATCGCTTGCCTGGCTGGCGGCGTCTGTGGCTACAGAGAATGCCTGTTCGGCGCTGCGGGCGATTTCGCCAACGGTTGCGGTCATTTCGTTCATGGCCGTGGCAACCTGGTCGGTTTCCTGTTTCTGGCGGTTGATGCCGTCGCTGGTCTGGCTGGTAACCGTTGACAGCTCCTCGGCAGAGGCGGCGATGTTGGACGCGCCTGATTCAATGCTTCTGACCAATTCCCTGAGGCTGGTTACCATGGTCGCCAGAGCGGCCATCAGCCGACCAATCTCGTTGGTACCGCTTGCCTTGATGTCCACGGTCAGGTTGCCAGAGGCAACTTCGGACGCAATGTTCACGGCCTGATTGACGGGGGAAACGATGGCGCGGGTAATCAGGTAAGCCATCAGGATACCGAGCACCAGGGCGATGCCAGTGGCGCCAAAAATCAGCCAGGACGCCTGCTGCCTGTCAGCTTCCATCTTCTCGGCCTGAAGTGCCCGAAGGTTGTTTGCCGATTCGATGGCGCTCCTCGCCGTGCTAACCATGTCATCTGAAAATTGCTTTCCGGCATTGGTAAGATCCACAACGTTTCGAAATTCAGAGACATAAGTATCGAGAGCCTCGTTAATCTGCTCCTTTTCCTCGGCTGTTATCGCTGCTGACTTAAGGGGACCCTGAACCCGTTTGGCGTCATCAAGGTAGGCTTTCACGCTTGCATCGTCGTGATCGATAAGAAACTTTCGCTCGGATCGACGCATGTCTTCGAAAATGGCCGAAGCAAAGAACAAAGAGCTGTGGGCCTTTAAAGAGGATCCAAAAATGCGCGCGCTGGTTTCCAGTCGCTCAAGCGCCTCCTCGCGCTCGCCGATGTTTGTCTCAACCTGTTCCATCAGCTGTTGGTAGTTTTTTACGTCGGCCTGAATCTGGCCTAGCGTTTCGATATCTTTGGGCACTGCAAGCAATGGCTTGATGTTACTGATCAGCTCCAGAACCCGGTCGCCCTGGGCCTGGGTTCTGGTGACAGCTTGTGCTTCGCCGGTCAGAAGGAAGTTCTTCTCTTCAACCCGGGCCTCGGTGAGATTGGTGTTCACCTGCCCGAGCATGGCAACAATGTTTGACCGCTGGCTGTAACTATCCAGTGCGCGGTCGCCAACCAGGCCTACCAGAATGGTCAGAATGAGCAGGATGGCAAACCCTCCGGCCAGCCTGGTTCGGATAGTCATGTTGCTGAAGAGCTCTGAAAAACGCATTGTTTCTGTGTTCCTGACGGGTGTGAGGTTTGCCGGCCCAACTTCGATAGCGTCTCGATTTTGGCCTGGGACCAGAAAAAAGGACTTTTGATACGCCTGGAAGAGTAAAGGTGGCTTTTATTTGACTTATATTAAGAGGTTTTACGGCAGGGTATTCCAGAACTTTACAGTAACAGATGATTACCGGGTGTTTTTTAACGTGATACGAAATGGTGGGTTGCTGGTTACCACATCAGGTCATCAGGAATTTCGTAGCCCGCGTAGGGGTCGTCCTCTCCCACATCGTCTTTCTTGCGGTCATGGAGCACGACAACGGCGCTGCCATCCCGTTCCATGATCTTGCGGGCAACGCCTTCAGCCACGATCTCGTAACTGTCGTTCACAAAAACGATCGCGAGGCGGCCGCGGGAGAGCTGGTCCACCATGGTGTCGTCCACGAAAAGCTTCTTGATCTTCTTGTCATGGACAAACTGATATGAGGTTTCGCCCCGGCTGCGATCCAGTCGATTAGTTTCCACCAACTGGCGGATCTGGGCCTGAATAGCTTTTTTCTCGGCAGTGCGCTGGCGCTCCAGGTTGAGTTGGCGATCCCGTTCGGCTTTTTCTTCCCGGGCCTGGCGAGCCCGGATCTCGGCCTCGTTCACCTCGACCGCGCCCTTGGGTTGCTGCTTTCTCTTCTTGCGCTTTTCGCTGCGAATGGCCTTGGCCTTTTTCTCGTCGGCAAGGCCGGCTTTCAGCAATTGATCCTGCAGGGATGCCATTAGTAACTCCATTCTTTCGTTGCAGATTCTGGTATCATTTCGGCCTAGTATACGCCCTCATTATTGCCTTCATAACCAGCTTCCGCTGATTCCGGGATTTTCTTCTATGTCTTCTTTCAATGACTTCGGCCTGTCCTCTGCCATGCGCTCGAACCTCGATCAACTGGGTTTTGCCAAGCCCACTGAGATTCAGGAGAAGGCCCTTGCACCGGGACTGGCCGGGAAAGACATCATCGCCATGGCCAAAACCGGTAGCGGCAAAACGGCCGCCTTTGGCATCAGTCTTGTTGAGCGGCTAAATCCCCGGCTTTTTGCGGTTCAGGCGCTGGTGTTATGCCCAACCCGTGAACTGGCAGACCAGGTGGCCAAGGCCATCCGGGAGCTGGCGCGGGCCCGGGATAACATCAAGGTACTGACTTTGTGTGGTGGTGTTGCCATCGGACCGCAGATCGGGTCGCTCAGCCATGGTGCACATATTGTGGTTGGAACGCCGGGCCGGATTCAGGACCACCTGCGCAAGCAGACCCTCTCGCTGGCACGTCTGAAAACTGTGGTGCTTGATGAGGCGGACCGGATGCTGGACATGGGTTTTCAGGAAGCAATGGAAGATATCCTCTCCGAGACGCCGCCCTCTCGCCAGACCATGATGTTCTCGGCGACCTGGCCCGCGCCCATTCGTGAACTGAGCAAGCAGTATCAGAAAAGCCCGGTAGATATTCGCGCTGAGGAAGCCGGTGATAATCCCGACATCGAAGAGTTGTTCTACGAAGTGTCGCCGCAATCCAGATCGGATGCCATCGTGGCACTGCTTTCCCAGCGACAGCCTGAGTCCTGTATCGTTTTCTGTACCACCAAACAGCAGTGCGACGAACTGGCGCAGGAGCTGGGTGAGCGCGGGTTTTCCGCACTGCCGCTGCATGGAGACCTGGAGCAGCGGGAACGCGACAGCGTGCTGGTGCGCTTTGGTAACCAGAGCTGCTCCATTCTGGTTGCCACCGATGTGGCTGCCCGAGGCCTTGATATCAAGTCTCTGCCGTTAGTCATCAATGCTGAACCTGCGAGAGATCCCGAAGTTCATACTCATCGCATCGGGCGCACCGGCCGGGCAGGGGAGCAGGGCCACGCCGTTACCTTCTGTACACCGGCCCAGGGCCACAAGATCAGTCGCATTGAATCCGAAAGAGGGCGCAACGTGGACTGGGGAGACACGAAGGCTCTTCTGGCGACGCCCCTGAAGCCAGTTGCTCCGGCTATGAAAACCCTGTGTATTGCTGGTGGCCGCAAGGACAAGATTCGTCCCGGGGATGTTATGGGTGCGTTAACCGGTGAGGCGGGTCTGCCCGGAAAGGCCGTTGGCAAGATCGACCTGTTCGACCATCAGTGTTTTGTGGCGGTTGAAAAATCACTGGCAGGTAAGGCTCTGTCCAGGCTTGAAAGTGGCAAGGTCAAAGGCCGGAAAATACGCGTCCGATATGCCTGAATGAGAATTGCTTCGTCTGTATAAATACGTGTCTTTTCGGGCCGCGACGCTCGGAAACCCCGTATAGATTTTTGTATTCAGGTTGCCCGAGGGCCCTGAAAACGGTAAATTACGCAGGATTTTGCCCCCCGAATTGTGGCGGAAGGCTGTTAGACCTTAGTCTAACTGGTCAGTCCGGGCAACGTTCGGGAGAAACATAAAATCAATACAGGTAGCTGTTCGATATGAATGACCTGATGTCACAAGCCGTCGATCTGATGATTGCCGGAATGGGGTTTGTGTTCGTGTTCCTGATTATTCTGGTGTTCGCGACACTCCTCATGTCCAAACTGATAGGACGGTTTGCGCCGCCAGAGCCGGCAACCCCGGCCAAAACGCCACGTGCCAAGCCGAAGGCGCCCGCGTCGGTTGACCCTGACACCGCCGAGGCCATCAAGAAGGCGATTGCACAATTCCGGTCGCGCCACAAGAAGTGACCCGGTAAAAGACTAGAACCTTTAAACAGAAGGCTGACACGATGACTGACACAAAGAAACCGCTGGGGATTACGGACGTTATCCTGCGTGACGCCCACCAGTCCCTGCTTGCCACCCGTATGCGGCTGGATGACATGCTGCCTGTTGCCGAGAAACTCGACAAGGTCGGTTTCTGGTCCCTGGAGTCCTGGGGCGGCGCTACCTTTGATTCCTGCATCCGCTACCTGGGCGAAGATCCCTGGGAGCGCATCCGTGAGCTGAAAAAAGCCATGCCCAACACCCAGCAGCAGATGCTTCTGCGCGGCCAGAACCTGTTGGGCTATCGTCATTACGCGGATGATGTGGTTGACCGTTTCTGTGAGCGTGCCGCCGAGAATGGCGTCGACGTGTTCCGTATTTTTGATGCGATGAACGATCCCCGTAACCTGGATCGCGCCATCAAGGCCGTACGTAAGACAGGTAAGCATGCTCAGGGCACTATTGCCTACACCACAAGCCCGGTGCACACCATCGAGATGTGGGTCGAGCTGGCGAAAGAGGTCGCCGACATGGGCGCGGACTCCATCGCGATCAAGGACATGGCCGGTATTCTCAAGCCGTACGTGGCCTTTGACCTGGTCAGCCGTCTGAAGAAAGAGCTGGACATCCCCATTCACATGCAGTGCCACGCCACCACCGGCATGTCTACCGCTACCGCCATCAAGGCTGCGGAAGCCGGTATTGATAACGTGGACACCGCCATTTCCTCAATGAGTATGACCTACGGTCATTCGCCCACCGAAGCCGTGGTTGCGATTCTTGAGGGCACGGATCGTGATACCGGCCTGGATCTGAACCTGCTCGAAGAAATTGCCGCATATTTCCGCCAGGTGCGGAAGAAGTACGCGAAGTTCGAAGGCAGCCTGCGTGGCACCGACTCCCGAATCCTGATTGCCCAGGTACCGGGTGGCATGCTCACCAATATGGAAAACCAGCTGCGTGAGCAGAACGCCAGCGACAAGTTCGATCAGGTTCTGGACGAGATTCCCAAGGTTCGTGAAGACCTGGGCTTCATTCCGCTCGTAACGCCGACTTCCCAGATCGTGGGTACCCAAGCGGTACTGAACGTTCTGACCGGCGAGCGCTACAAGTCCATCTCCAAAGAGACCTCGGCAATCCTTAAAGGCGAATACGGTGCTGCACCGGCGCCCATGAATAAGGAACTGCAGGAGCGTGTTCTGGACGGCAAAGAGCCCGTTACCTGTCGTCCGGCGGATCTGCTTGAGCCGGAAATGGACAAGCTGACCGAAGAGCTTCAGAAGCTCGCCGAAGAGAAAGATATCAAGCTGGCGGAAAACACCGTAGATGACGTTCTGACCTACGCGCTGTTCCCGCAGATTGGTCTGAAGTTCCTGGAAAACCGTGGCAACCCGGATGCGTTCGAGCCGGTTCCGACCGCTGAAAGCGCAGCTCCGGCCAAGAAGTCTGAAGGACCCGAGACCTACACCGTTGAAGTGAATGGCAAGAAGTTTGTTGTTGCCGTTTCCGAAGGTGGCGAGATCACCCAGATTCAGGGCGAGGGTGGTGCGGCTTCCGCACCGGCAGCTTCCTCGGCTCCGGCACCTGCAGCAGGTGAAGGTGAGCCTGTAGTTGCGCCGCTTGGCGGCAACATCTTCAAGGTCCTGGTTTCACCGGGTGACACCGTGGAAGAGGGCGATGTGATGATTATCCTCGAAGCCATGAAAATGGAAACCGAGGTTCGCGCGCCGAAAGCCGGCACTATCGGCGAAGTCTTCATCAAGGTCGGTGATGCCGTCTCTCCTGATGATGAAATGCTGACAATCGCATAAAGGGCCAGCATTCCATGGAAAAATTAATGACACTCTGGACAGGTAGTGGCCTGTTCAACATCGAGATCGGCCAGGTGATCATGATCGCCATCGGCCTCTTGCTCCTCTATCTTGCGATCAACAAGAAATTCGAGCCGTTGCTTCTGGTACCCATCGGGTTCGGCGGCATTCTGGCGAATATTCCGGAGGCAGGCCTGGCCCTGACTGCGGCGGAAAATGCTATCCACTTCGCTCTGAAGAACGAAGCAACGCAGGTTCTGGCCGCATTGGCCGCGCCCCTGGATGTGGCCTATCAGGCCGGGCAGGCAGTAACGCCTGAGCTGAAGGAAGCCTTCAAGGTGGCTGTGAAAGAGGCCAGCTACTCCGAAATGGCGGCGGCGAACTCCCTTGCCCAGGACTTCGGCTATGGCAATGGCATGCTCTATAACTTCTACTCCGTGGTCATCGGCAGCACCATCGGGCCTCTGCTGATCTTCATGGGTGTAGGTGCGATGACGGACTTCGGCCCGTTGCTTGCCAACCCCAAGACCCTGCTGCTGGGTGCTGCTGCTCAGTTCGGCATCTTCGGTACTGTGATCGGTGCTGCGCTGCTGGATTGGACCGGCGTTCTGGAGTTCAACATCCTGGAAGCGGCTGCCATCGGTATCATCGGTGGTGCGGATGGCCCGACGTCCATCTACGTATCCAGTGTTCTGGCTCCGCACCTGCTGGGTGCCATCGCGGTCTCTGCCTACGCCTATATGGCGCTGGTACCGATGATTCAGCCGCCGATCATGAAGGCGCTGACTTCTGCGGAAGAGCGGAAGATCAAGATGAGCCAGCTGCGCCCGGTCAGCAAGCAGGAAAAAATCATTTTCCCGCTGGTGGTACTGATTGCAGTGGTACTGTTCCTGCCGGATGCGGCGCCGCTGCTGGGTATGTTCTGCTTCGGTAACCTGATGCGCGAGTGTGGCGTGGTTGAGCGTTTGAGCGACACTGCCCAGAATGCCCTGATCAACATCGTGACCATCTTCCTGGGCTTGTCTGTTGGTTCCAAGCTGATGGCTGACAAGTTCCTGGACGGCCAGACTCTGGGTATCCTCGGCCTGGGTATCGTTGCCTTCGGTATTGGTACCGCCTGCGGTGTTCTGATGGCGAAGCTGATGAACAAGCTGAGCAAGGAGCAGATCAACCCGTTGATCGGTTCTGCCGGTGTATCTGCGGTGCCGATGGCAGCGCGGGTGTCCAACAAGGTTGGTCTGGAAGCCAACCCGCAGAACTTCCTGCTGATGCACGCCATGGGCCCGAACGTGGCCGGTGTTATCGGCTCTGCGGTTGCTGCCGGTGTGATGATCAAGCTTCTGGGCTGATTCGTTTGCCGCAGTCCCGAAAACCCCGCCTTGGTGCGGGGTTTTCTTGCTTTATAAGACTGATAATTCTGGAGTTTGAGCAGGTGTGGAACCTCCTTTCAGGAACCGCTACGAGCACATCCATGTGCGCTTGACTCCGGCCTTCCTTGGCCGGAGACATTCCTGAAAGGAGGTTCCACACCCGCTCCATGATCTCTGGAGTTATCGCATCAAAGACCTGCATCATGTAGGTCGGATTAGGCGAAGCCGTAATCCGACAGAGTTAAACGGCAAGTCGGGACTTAGTGAAAATTTCGTGAATTGACCGGCAATGACTGGATCAGATGGCTAAGATCTGAAAGCCTCCCCGCCATTACATGCACAATATCCCCCTGGCGCTCCAGCACTCCCTTCACATGCAACAACCGGGCAGTCAGTAACGGCTTGCGCTGCCGCCGCGCCGTTTCCAGCCACACCACCACATTCACATTGCCGGTCTCGTCTTCCAGGGTGACGAAGGTAACCCCGGAGGCGGAGCCAGGGCGCTGGCGGCCGGTGACGAGGCCGGCGACCTGAACCGGAATGCCGGCTTTGGTACTTTTCAGTTGCTCGGCACTGAGGCAGAAATTCAGGTGGCCCTGTTCCCGCAGTAACGCCAGTGGGTGACGCTGCAGAGTGAGGCCCTGGCTGGCGTAGTCGGCCAGCACGTTCTGGCCTTCCGAGGGTTCTGGTAGTTGCTGGCAGTAGTCCGGTTGGTAGTCGACAGCGACTTCTTCGGCGAACAGTTCTGTGGGCTGTTCGTGGTCGAGCAGCTGCCAGTAGGCCTGGTGGCGGTTGGCGGTGAATGCCGGCATGGCGTTGGCCCCGGCGATTAGTTCCATATCCCGCTGGTTGAGTGCGGCCAGGCGGCGAAGTTCGCTGGCGGAGCGGTAGCCTTCTGCTGGCCGGTTCTGGTGGATGCGCTCGGCGCCATTAATGGACAGGCCCTGGATGATTCTAAGGCCCAGGCGCAGATGGCGTTCTTCACCTTCCAGGGTGTGGTCCCACTGGCTGGCATTCACATCTGGTGGCAGTACGGTGACATTGTGGCGCCGGGCGTCCTGCACCAGTTGTGAAGGCGAATAGAACCCCATGGGCTGGCTGTTCAGCAGGGCACAGTAAAACGCCGCCGGATAGTGCCGCTTGATCCAGGCGGAGACGTAGACAAGCAGGGCAAAGCTGGCGGCGTGGGATTCGGGGAAGCCATAGCCGCCAAAGCCGCAGATCTGCTGGTACAGCCGTTCAGCGAAGTCGGTATCGTGACCACGCTCGAGCATACCGGTGACCAGCTTTTCCCGGAATGGGGTCAGGTCGCCGTGGGATTTCCAGGCGGCCATGGCTCGGCGGAGCTGGTCGGCTTCGCCGGCGGAGAAGCCGGCCGCCACCATGGCCAGTTTGATCACCTGTTCCTGGAAAATGGGCACGCCGAGGGTGCGCTCCAGCACCTTGCGCACGGCATCGTTCGGGTAATCCACCGGCTCCAGGCCGTGCTTGCGGCGCAGATACGGGTGCACCATGTCGCCCTGGATGGGGCCGGGCCGCACGATGGCCACTTCGATCACCAGGTCATAGTAGGTTTCCGGTTTCAGGCGGGGCAGCATGTTGATCTGGGCCCGGGACTCCACCTGGAAAACCCCGATGCTGTCGCCTGTCTGAAGCATGGCGTAGGTGTCGCGGTCTTCCTGGGGAATGTCCTGTATCCGGAAAGGCTGGCCTTTTTCATCGCTGATCAGTTCCAGCGCTTTTCGAATGGCTGAGAGCATGCCAAGGGCCAGCACATCCACCTTCATCAGCCCCAGGCTCTCAAGGTCGTCCTTGTCCCACTGGATTACGGTGCGGTCGGCCATGGCAGCGTTCTCCACCGGCACCAGTTCGGCCAGTGGCCCGGCGCTGATCACGAAACCGCCCACGTGCTGGGACAGGTGCCGTGGGAAGCCCAGCAGGGTATTGACCAGGGTGAAGAACTGGTCCGCCACCTGGGGGTTGCGGGTGATTTTCTTGTCCAGAATCTGCTGGCGCCAGTTGGTGGCCTTGTCCCGCCAGTCGATGCCTTCCAGCAGTTGTTCCACCAGGGCCGGATCAAACCCCAAGGCTTTGCCGACATCGCGGATGGCGCTCCTGGGCCGGTAACGGATCACCGTGGCGGCCAAGGCGGCCCGCTCACGGGAATAACGCTGGTAGATGTACTGAATGACTTCTTCACGCCGTTCGTGCTCGAAATCCACATCAATATCGGGCGGCTCGTTCCGGTCTTTGGAAATAAACCGCTCGAACAGAAGCTCCACCCGGGCCGGGTTTACCTCGGTGATGCCCAGGCAATAGCAGACCGCAGAGTTGGCCGCCGAACCGCGGCCCTGGCAGAGAATCCCCCGGCTGCGGGCAAAGTCGACAATATCGTGGATGGTGAGGAAGTAATGCTCGTACTTCATCTCCGAGATCAGGCCCAGCTCCTTGCGGATCAGGCCCTGAACCTGCAGCGGCGTGCCCTCTGGATAACGTTGGCGCTCGCCTCCGCGGGTCAGCCGTTTCAGGTAGCCGGCCGGAGTCTCGCCCTCCGGCACCAGGTCTGGCGGGTATTCATAGCGCAGGCTGCCGGGCTCGAAGGTGCACTGGCTGGCAATGGCCAGGGTTTCATGCAGCCAGGCTTCCGGAAACAGCCGTTGCAGAACGGGCAGGGGACGCAGGTATCGCTCGCCATTCTGGAACAGGCAGTGGCCGGCATTCTCCAGATTGGTGTGATTGCGCAGGGCTGTCAGTACATCCTGCAGCGGCTGGCGCTCCCGGCTGTGCATGTGCACCTCGCCCACGGCAGCCACGGGAATGCGCAACTGATCGGCCAGCCAGTGTATCCGCGCCAGCCGCTGCTCCTCGCCGGATTCCAGGGTGCGGGCCGCGGCAATCCAGATCTGGGGATCAAACAGGCGGGCCAGCCACTCGCCGCAGGCCAGCGCCTGGTCGGAATCCGCTTCGGTAGGCGATGGGGGCAGCCACAGGCACAGGCAGTCATCTAGGGTGTGGGTTTCAATGTCTCGGTAAAACAGCTGGTAATGGCCTTTCTCAGCCCGACGGCGGCCGGTAGTGATCAGCTGGCAGAGCTGGCCATAGCCCTTGCGTGTGCGGGCCAGAAGGATAAAACGGGGTTTGATTGTGCCGGCTGGCGCATCCGACAACTCAAACCAGCTGCCGGTAATGAGTTTTACCGGGCTTTCTGCCAGCGCCGCCCAGGCCCGGGGAATGCCGGCAACGGAGCAGGCATCGGTGATAGCCAGGGCGGTGTAACCCAGCTCATGCGCCCGCTCAGCCAGTTCGTGGGGATGAGAGGCCCCGGTGAGGAAGGTGAAATTGCTGAAGCAGAACAGCTCCGCATACTGTTGCCCGGACATCAGCCAAACCACCCATGCACAAACCAGCCTTCCCGGGCATCCCGAAAGACCCAGGCCAGCTGGCCGCTGTTCAACTGGGCAATGTAGTAGTCCCGGTGCACGCGCTGGCCATCCCACCAGCCACCGCTGATGCGCTCAGGCCCGGAAAACCAGGTAACGGGCGCCTCGGTGAGCGGTTGCGGGCCTTTCAACAACCAGAGCGGCCGCCTGGGCAGTTCTGCTGCCGGTACTAGCGGCGTTCCGGTTTTACGCAGAACTTCCGAGGCCGACCAGGCCCGCTCGGGACGATGATCCGCCTGGGGCGAGAGCTGCCTGAGAGCCTGATCGCCCAGACGCGCCTGCAGCCGGCTGATCAGGGTATGCCAGGCTTCATTCAGATCCTGGGTTTCACCCAGCAGATCCTGCCCGGAGGGTGCTTCCCGTGACAGGAAACGCTTCACCAGCAAAACCATGGAGATAACCGGGGCGCTCAGGGAATGTTGCTCCAGCCGCAGACGAACCAGGTTCAGGAAATGATCGGCCCGGTGCTCCGGCCCGGATGTGCGAATCTGCAGCCGGGTTGGTTCCGCATGCCGGTGCTTCAGAACCAGCCGCAGGCTGTCGGTATCCTGCTGGCGCCAGCACAGATCCTCTTCCAGTTCGACAAGCATGCGCTGGAGCGGAAACAGCAGCCCCTGGGTGTGTTCTATTTCCTGCACAAAATCCGCCTGTTGCCGGAACGAGTGGGGCGGCTGCCAGGGCGTGCGGGGATCTGGCCGGGTGCCCTGGATTTTCTGTATATAAGCCAGAAGTTCTGGAGACAGACGCCGTGCGAGTTCGCCGGGCGGTAAATCAAACACCTCCCCCAGCGTGTTCAGCCCCAGGCGCTGCAAACGGGTGCAGGCCTTCTCGTTGAATTCTGCTGCCAGCAGGGGCATCTGGCTCAGGCTTCGAAGAATGTGGCCCTTGTCTGCCGTGCATTCCCCCTTGCCGGCGCGGGCAATCAGCCGGGCCGCTAGAGGGGTATAGCCAATACCGATCCAGGCATTCAGCTGGCGTTCATTCAGCCCCTGTTCCACGGTTTGCCAAACGGCGGCCAGCCCGCCATAGAGTTTTTGAAGGCTGCCAATCTCGGCCAGCAGACCATCGGGTGGCACCAGCACAATATGGGCCGCATAGCGGTACAGCCAGCGGGCCTGATCTTCCAGAATCCTGGCTTCTTGGGTTTCATCGGCCCGCACCATGCCCAGATCCGGCGCCAGGCTGATGGCGGTTTTCAGGCGCATGCCGGTACGAATACCCTGGCTCCTGGCGTCCGGGCAGGCCTGGATCACCTTCTGGCCAGAGCCTTCAACCACCACCAGGGCGCCTTCATCTTCACGGGTGCGCCGAATATGGTCCAGCATCAGGTGCGGGAAATGCAGATACAGCCAGAGCATGGAGCGTTATTACCCGGTTGAACCCGACCATGGGCCCCGGACAACCCGGGTGGTTTCACGGAATGCGAGATCGGCCCGCTGGGCCATGGCCAGCGAACAGCGCTGCCCGGGCCAGCTACCCCGGCGCTTGAGCACATTCACCTTGAGATCCTGCTGCTCCCCCGGTTCCAGCTCCAGCCGCAGGGCCGCCGGAGAATTCTGCCCGGCGTAACATCGTTCCCGGAACAGCACACACACATTGCTCCCGGCTTCGGCGGCCAGTTGCAGGCGACGGACTTCCCGTGAGGCCAGCTTGCCCGGCCAGGCCATTACCAGGCCTGTTACTGGTGAACGCAGACAGTTCTCCAGTGTCCACAGAAAGTCGCCCTCATCGTCGGTATGGATCAGCACCACCTGGTCCAGGTTGACGCCTTCCCGGGCCAGGGCAGGGGCATAGGGCGTATGCGGCGGGTTCAGCCAGAACACACTTTTGCCTTCTTCGCACACCCGTTGCATCAGCGGCAGAAGCAAATGCAGCTCACCAATACCCGGTGCATCCAGCAGGCATTCGCTCAAGGCACCCCGGGGCCAGCCCAGGCCACCGAGCTGGTTATCCAGCACCTGGTAACCGGTGGGCTCCGCCGGCTGTGTGGTCTGGGTGTGGCGGTGCCCCTGCCAGACACGGGCATCCTGCATCAGCGTGTTCAGAAGCTCGCTCATGATGAAAACTCTCAAAATACTGTTTAAATATACAGTATTCTGAAAGTGGCCGGATTTCAAGAGAAGGGTTGATAAAGCGAAGGGCACGACCCACGCTTGTAGTACAGCCATCAACCATGGAGGTTGAAATGAGTGACCTGAAAGCACACAGCTGTGAAGCCTGCAGCCCGAACGCACCAAAGGCCACCGAGGAAGAAAAGCAGCAGCTGCACAAAGATGTTCCAGACTGGGAAATTCTGGAAATTGACGGTGAAGAACAGCTTCACAAGGTCTACAAGCTCAAAAACTTTATAAAAGCTTTGGAGTTCACCAACAAGATTGGCGAACTCGCCGAAGAGGAAGACCACCACCCTGTGATTGTGCTGGAGTACGGCAAAGTCGCAGTCAGCTGGTGGAGCCACGAAATCGGCGGCCTGCACAAAAACGACTTTATCCTGGCAGCGAGAACCGACGCTGCGTTCAACGACATGCAATAACCCGAACTGCGGCGGAACCTGGTTTCCGTCGCTGTCCCATCGACAGTTTCCAGTTCCTGATCCGCCCCACCATCAGGCTCTCTATTGCTTTCGATACTTCGGCAAAAAGCTGGCTGAAATAGCAGTCGCAATATGCACTCTGGCATGCCGAACAACATCGCAAAGAGCTCAACGTGAAGAAGCTTGTTGCAGCCTGAAGTAGCACATAACCAGACCATGCGCCGAATGCCAAAACCTCCGCTTCGCTGGGATTTTGTCACCGATGATGGCGGGCGTTAGGGCTTAATGCGTTTCCGCCAATAGCCAGGTTTTCGGGAGTGGTGAGCAACGGCAATGACTACAGCTCCTTCTGGAAGCTCAATGGCGACTATATCGTATGGGAAACGCTCCAGAATCAAGCGCCTCGCACCGGTATCGCCGGCTTCTTGCGGGAGAAGTGATAAGGGAATGAAGTCTTCTTCAATAACGTCGATGGCAGCATCAACAGCAGCAAAAAACTCGGCTCCGAGTCCAGGCTGCTCATATTCATACCATGCTGCGGCCTCTATTGCTTCCTGCGAGGCCTCTTCCAGTATCCTTACTGTTCGCACTGTTACTGGCCTAACTTTGCTCGCATCTTTGATCGAAATTCTTCACGGCTGAGCAACGTGGCTTTTCCGCTTTTGACCTTGGACACACGGCGAACAATTTCATCGTTCCAAGCCTGTTCGACTGAGTCGTCACGAGGGCCGTCCAGGCTCATGATTAGCTCCCGAGCCAGCGCTGCACGCTCCGACTCGGAGAGAGTCGAAATCTGGGAGCGTAGGTGGTCTAATGTTTCGGTAGTCATGAGGCCTCCGCAAGTGACGATACAAGTATGCTATCCCGATTCAAAGACGCTAACAAGGCGGTCAACGGGACGCTGCACTTCCTGCGCTTCGTTGTCGCCCATTACCGCTGGCGGTAGGCACCACGATGATTCCAATGAGACAATGTATTGGACGGACAAAGAACCTCAATCGGTGCTTAAGAAAGGGGCGCTGGAGATGGTTTTGTCCAGAGCACAAGAAGCAGCCTTTGGTATGGCTGTTTGGTTTAGTTTTCACTGTTATTGCGGGATCCGCCTCAATCTATTCGGTAGTGGCTCCATCGGGGGTAAACTCCGCCCCAAGTCCTTCTGTCAAAAATCCAGGCTCGGTGGGCAGCGCAATTCCGCCTCTGAGTTTGAGCTCAGTGATACATAAAGAGCATCTCATTGCCTTTAAAGTTGCCACAGATGTAGCCCTAATTTCTATTTTTGATCCGAAAGCATTAGAACACCGATTCCGCGACGAGGAAACTTGGTGGGTAGAGGATGATGCGCTACTTACAGAAATAAATAGGGGCAACGGAATTTTCTTGTCCACCGGTTATGATGGCTACTTCGAGGTTCTCGTCCACGGAAAAAATCCGAGGCTAACTACTGAGAAAGAGCTGAGTTTGACGCTGGTCTGCGACGGTGGCCTGATCTATGTCGGGGGTCACCCTATTGATGGGCTGAAAAAGCTAGATGAGCCTTTCGGTGGAGACTACTTTTCGTGTGAAAAAGGCGCTTACAATGTCGGAGTCCGGGTTAGGAGAAATGTTGTAGATCTCTCCTTTTCGCCTATCGAAATGTTCACGAGAAACTTGGTCCATTCAGTTCCTCACTTTGATGAGTTATAGCTATGCATAAAAAGGCTGAGCACCCGAAAAGCTCGTGTCAGCGGCGTTAACCCTTCCAACTTCCACCTCGCAAAAGTCCGTCAAGGAGAACATGCCCGCGCATATCCTGAAGTCGATTCGTAAGGTATTGGAAAATGAGTAATGAGACTCTGAGTGCTGAGGAACTTGGCAACAAGCTGCTTCAATCTGTGAAAAAAATGAAAGCGGGCAACGCTGCGCGCGTCAGTCTTGTAGAGCCAAATGAGGTCGCAGAGGCGCGTGGCAAGACTGGCCTTACACAGCGAGAGTTTGCCGAGGTACTCCATATTTCTCCACGTACGTTGCAGGAATGGGAGCAGGGGCGACGTAAACCTTCCGGGCCGGCAAAGGCGCTCGTCGAGATTGCTTTTCGCCATCCGGAGGTTATTCGGGAAGACCTCGAGCTCAGGGGTTAACGAGGTGGTCAACGGGACGCCAACTGCGTTGCGCTCCGTTGCCGCCCATTACCAAAGGCGTTATCTCTTCAGATGGAAAATCGCGAATGAACATTACGATCAGGACTGAGCAAGAACAGGACGTTTCGTCGATTCGTCATGTCACCCAGGCGGCATTCGCTACCGCTAAGCACGCTTCGGGGACCGAAGCTCAAATTGTTGAAGCTCTTCGCGCCGCAGATGTACTGACTGTTTCGCTTGTTGCGGAGTGCAACGGTGAGGTCGTAGGGCACGTCGCCGCGTCACCTGTCGAGATTTCTGACGGGGCCAGGGGCTGGTTCGGGTTTGGTCCGGTTTCGGTGTTGCCGGAGTACCAACGTCAAGGTGTTGGAACCCGTCTGATACGCAGTGCTCTTGATGCGTTGAGAAGAGCAGGGGCACAGGGGTGTGTCCTGGTTGGCGACCCGGCCTACTATGAAAGATTCGGGTTCAACACGGTTCCCGATCTGACCCTTCCCGACGTGCCACCTGAATACTTTCAGGCGCTAAAGTTCGGCACCAGGTTTCCGGTTGGTTCAGTGACATTCCACGAGGCATTCGCGGCCGGGAGCTAACCAATTGTTGTAGTTTGTTCCCTGCACCGTACGCCCTTGTCAGAGCGCCGCTAAACAAGCGCATAAAGCTGTTAAAAAATAGGCTCCCCCGTCGCCTTGACCGCATAAAACAGGCAATCACTTTTCGCAATAATCGGATTGGTGGTAATCATAAAGGCCCGGATGGCCTGGGCGGCGTAGATCTGCCCATCTCTGACTTGCAGAACCTGCTCCATGTTCTCCTTTCGGTTGTGGCCAATCGCTGTAAGTATGCCTAGGCCTTTCTTACCCACCCATCCCAGGGGCTCATCCGGAGAGACGATTCCGAAATTACGATGCTCAATGTCGGGCGGAAACGTCAGGTCGGCCTGGCCGGTGGGTTCGAGGCGGTATTCTATGGTCGCTTCGGGCGCCAGCTCCACTCGGATCGGGTTGCGCAGCACGGTAACGTCCCACTCTGCTTTTTCCAGTGACAGCACATCTGGCCTTGAGCAATACCGAACAAGTCCCTCATATGCCAGTTCATGTGCCTGGTCGTCCTGGGAGCCACCACACTCAATAGTTACCGTGGGCACCTCCTGTTCGGAATATTCCATAAGCGCCCCCAGGCGAAGGTCCGTCATAATGAGGCGGTCGGTAAACAGTGAGGTCAGCGCCTGATGGGCCGCGTCGTTAGTAACGGACACAGCGAAGGCCGGGCCTGTGCCTGAGGTATTGTGAACATCCAGCAGGCATTCGGGCTTCGCGTCATGGAGCTCAGCCAACATGGCCTGGGCGATTGCCCCTTCCTCTCCCTCAAAAGGTTCTTTGAAACATCGGTTGAGGTCACGTCCGTCTGGAATCTGGCGCATTGAGAGCCTGGGCGGAATCTTCGCAGGGTAGACGCCTCCCAGGAGAAACAGCATGTTGACCTCAGGGGTGCGCTGCTCAAGCAACCACCGATGAAGCGCAAACAGCCCCGAAGGCTCATTGCCGTGAAGCAGTGTCGCCATGGCTCGGGTCCTGGAGCGATCACGACCGGCAACACGAATAACCGTGGGTTTCTCCAGCTGGTCCAGCCATTCGAGTGGGGAACGGCCCAGGGTCCGGGGTGACGGATCATTCAGATAATCAAGTATTTTCGAGTTGCTCACGGTGACAATGTCCATTCATGGATCGGCGTATTCTTCTTCTGGTTGGCCATGTAAAGAGACAGCATGGTTCGGAACGCCTCATCGGGGCTCAGGGATTTGAGCAGAGATTCGGTGATGTGTCGTTGCCACCGGGCGCCCGACATGGCGGTTTCAATGCGGCCTTCGATGATTCCCAGCAGGCGGTGAATTTCCGCCTCGTCTACTGCTGTTTTTGCCAATGCTTCCCGGGCGCGGGGCAGCAGCTCCCGGGCCACGGTTAACAGGGGCGTATCCTGCAACTGAACCTGATCTTTGTGGGGCCAGATGATTTCTGCGCCCACGCCATATTTGGCGGCGCGGTAAAAATTGTGTTCGGTGTAGTGGAAGGGCAGTATCGACGTCAGATGCTGAATGTCATCAAGCACTGCCAGCGCAGCTCCGATCACGAACAGGCCGTTCGCACACATATCAGCGGCTGTAGGGCCTGCAGGCATTGAGCGAATCTCGATACGCAGGTGGCCGCCTTCGGTATCGTCGTAGATGGCCCGGTTCCAGGGCCAGGTGGTTCCCTGATGCAGTCGCAGCTCGGCCAGTCTTGGCACTTCACCAAGATCAATCACCGCCATCGGATCTTCCTCCGACATCAGTGGAATGATGGGCGGATAGAGCGATGCCGAGGCCGCAAACAGTTCCCAGGCGCTGCGTGTCCAGCCGTTGCCGTAGTACACCCTTGGCGGATGGCGCCAGGTCTTGTGGTTGGGTGACCGGCTGTCAATGGATTGCTTGAACAGGGCAATCCGGGTTTCGTCCCAGAGGTGGTGGCCAAACAGGCTGGGAGAATTGCTGGCCAGAGCGAGGACAATCGGCGTGACCAGTTGTACGGCATTGAAATAATCCGCAAAACGATGGGCGGGCACACGCCAGTGCAGCTGGAAGGAGGTATTGGCGCCTTCCATGTAGACGTCGTCGGCCTCCAGATTGATCACATCATTGCCCCCGATATGGATGCTGAAAGGCTCGCCCCGTTGCTTGAGTAACGCATTGGATAGGGCATGGTAGCGGGGCTCGTCTGTCATTACCTTGGCGCCCATATCGGACTGTCGAAGTGTGGGCAGAATGCCGATGGGTACCAGCTCCCCATCCAGTGCGGCGGCGTGCTGATTGATCCGTTGGATCGCAGCGAGCAGCTCCTTCTCTGTTCTGGCGAATGGAGAGCCTTTGAATGCCTGGGGGCTGAGGTTGTATTCGAGATTGAAGCGGTTTAGCTCAACCGTGAGCTGAGGGTCCTGAACGCTGGCGGCAATTTCTGTGTTGATCGGCTGAACCCGCAGGTCAGAGTTTACAATGTAGAACTCTACCTCGGCGCCAATGGAACTTTCTCCCTCACCAAAGCCGGGCCGGTTCAGAAGGCGGGTGAGCGCTTTCAGGTCCGTTCGGACCTTGGCTGCAAAACGTTCAAACTCTTCCGGTGCAAATTCTGTTGTCTTGATCGACAGTCCCACGGCAACGTCTTCTCCAGCGCTGACTTACCTTGATAGTAGTGGAAGATGCGGCCGGCACCAGCTCAGCGACGCTAAATCAATCAGTAGGCTTTCCAATGGTGACCTATATAACTGAAAGTTCCTAAAAAAGTTATAAATCATCTAGCCAGAGCATTGTTGTTCTTAGGCTCCTACCTTATCTTTGCGTTCTAACAAAGCGTCATCTTTATTCTTTTGGCGCATATCAAGATTCCGAGTTAACTGGGAGCTCTGCCTACTATGCCGAATTCGATTTTTTCCGGATCCAAAGCCCGTAAGGGCCTGTGGTTCAGTGCAATGGCGCTGGCGTTCTCGATGACGGGGCCAGCTTCCGCCCAAGAGCGGGAGATTCTGAACTCCTCCTACGATATTGCCCGGGAGTTGTTCGCGGAATACAACGTTATGTTCCAGGACTACTGGCAAGAGAAGACCGGGGAAACCGTGAACATCCAGCAATCCCACGCCGGCTCCTCGAAGCAGGCGCGTGCTATTCTGCAGGGGCTGGGTGCCGATGTGGTGACCTACAATCAGGTGACGGACGTTAATATCCTGGCCGAGCGCGGCAACCTGATTCCCGAGGATTGGGCCTCACGTCTGCCCAACAACAGCTCTCCCTACTATTCCACCATGGCGTTCCTGGTGCGTGAGGGTAACCCCAAGAACATCCAGAATTGGGATGATTTGATCCGCGAAGATGTCGAGCTGATCATGCCGAATCCGAAAACCTCCGGTAACGGCCGCTACACCTACCTGGCGGCACTGGGTTTTGCCCAGGACAAGTTCGGTGACGACCTGGAGAAGATCGATGCCTTCCTGAGCGATTTGCTTGGGCAGGTAAAGGTATTCGACTCCGGCGGTCGCGGTGCCACCACCACCTTTGTTGAGCGTGGTCTGGGCGATGTGCTGCTGACCTTTGAATCCGAAGTGAACAACATCCCTGCGCTGAACCCGGACAAGAACTTCCAGGTTGTGGTTCCGAAAGTGAGCTTCCTGGCCGAGTTCCCGGTGACCTGGATCGACAAGAACATCGAGAAGAAGGGTACCGAGGAGCTGGCTCAGGCGTATTTGAAGCACCTTTACTCCGAGGAAGCCCAGCGCATGCTGGCCGGCTTCAATTACCGGGTGCACAACGAAACCGTGAAAGCGGAAGTGGCTGACAAGTTCCCGGAACTGAAGCTGATGCCGATTCAGGACATCGCCGGCAGCTGGGAAAATGCCATGGAGACCCACTTTGCCAGCGGCGGCAAACTCGACCAGTTGCAGCGTCGCCGCTAAGGGATGCGTATCTGATCCATGGCCACCAATGACCTTTCGGAGCGCCCGACAAAACGGCTGAGCGCTCCCGCCACCAAACGCGTTTTGCCGGGGTTCGGACTGAGCCTCGGCATTTCGCTTTTCTTTATCAGCCTGGTGCTGCTTCTGCCCATCAGCGGCCTGTTTATTCGTGCCGCCGGCATGGGGTGGGAGCAGTTCTGGTTTGTAATCACTGATCCGCGGGTGGTTGCGTCCTATAAGGTCACCGCTCTGGCTGCCCTGGCGGCCTCCCTGTTCAATTGCGTGTTCGGCCTGCTGATGGCCTGGGTGCTCGTGCGTTATGAGTTCCCGGGCAAACGATTGTTGGATGCGATCATGGATCTGCCGTTTGCTCTGCCGACCGCCGTGGCCGGGATCACGCTGGCAACCCTGTTTGCCGAGAACGGCTGGTATGGGCAGTATCTCGCCGATGTGGGTATTGAAGTGGCATTCACACCGCTGGGTATTGTGGTGGCGATGGCGTTTACCAGTGTGCCGTTTGTGGTGCGCACGGTTCAGCCGGTGCTAGAAGAGATGGCCCCGGAGGACGAAGAGGCGGCCATGAGTCTGGGCGCCTCGGACATGACGGTATTCCGGAAGATTCTTTTTCCCACGCTATGGCCGGCGGTTGTTACCGGCGGTGCGCTCTCGTTTGCACGCAGTTTGGGAGAGTATGGTGCCGTGATCTTTATTGCCGGTAACTCCCCCTATATCAGTGAAGTGATCAGTCTGATGATCTTTGTTCGCCTGGAGGAATACGATTTTCCGGCGGCCAGTGCCATTGCCGCAGTAGTGATGACGGTGTCGCTGTTGCTGCTTCTGGCGATCAATGTCTGGCAGGGGCGCTATCTCAAGCGCTTGCACGGAGGTTAGGGTATGGCTGCGCGTAAACATCGCCGCGTTGGCGACAGCCCGTTGGTTCGTCGCACTCTGATCGGAATTGCCGTCGGCCTGACGGTGCTTCTGCTGTTCATGCCCCTGGTGCTGATCTTTGTGCAGGCGTTTGCCGAGGGTTGGGCCGGTTACGTCAGCAATATCCTCAATGAGTACACGCTTCACGCCATCGGTCTGACGCTGGTAGTTGCGCTGCTCACGGTACCGTTAAACATGGTGTTCGGCGTGTTCCTGGCCTGGCTGGTGACCCGTTTCCGATTCCCCGGTCGCAAACTGCTCACCACCCTTATTGATATCCCGTTCGCCGTGTCTCCGGTGGTTGCCGGCCTGCTGTTCCTGCTGCTCTACGGCAGCAATGGCTGGGTGGGCCAGTGGCTCGGCGAGTACGACATTCAACTGATGTTCTCCTGGCCCGGCATCGTGATGGTCACCGTGTTTGTGACTTGTCCGTTCGTGGCCAGAGAACTGATCCCGCTGATGCAGCAACAGGGTCGGGAAGAGGAAGAGGCCGGGGTGGTGCTGGGCGCATCCGGCTGGCAGCTGTTCCGGCGGGTTACCCTGCCGAACATTCGTTGGGCGTTGCTGTACGGCGTGATCCTCACCAATGCCCGGGCAGTGGGGGAGTTTGGTGCGGTATCGGTGGTCTCCGGCAATATCCGTGGCGAAACCAACACTCTGCCGCTGCAGGTGGAGCTGCTTTACCAGGATTACAACACCGTAGGCGCGTTCGCGGCATCCTCACTGTTGGCCGGCATCGCGCTGATCACTCTTGTCGTGAAGGCCATTGTTGAATGGCGTCAGAGTCGTAATTAAGGGTTTCCCCATGAGTATCGAGATACAGGGTATCAACAAGTTTTTCGACAAGTTCCAGGCCCTGCATGACATCAATCTGACCATTCCGGATGGCCAGCTCACGGCGTTGCTGGGCCCTTCCGGTTCGGGCAAGACCACGCTGTTGCGCATTATCGCCGGCCTGGAAACACCTGAACAGGGCAGGATCCGGTTTAGTGGACGGGACGTGACCGACCTGCACGTTCGGGACCGGCGCGTGGGATTTGTATTCCAGCACTATGCGTTGTTCCGCCACATGACGGTGGCCGAGAACGTGGCTTTTGGCCTTAACGTGCTGCCGCGTAAGGAACGCCCGGGTAAGCCTGAGATCCGCAAGCGGGTGAAAGACCTGCTGGAAATGGTACAGCTGGAACATCTGGCTGACCGTTACCCGGCGCAACTCTCCGGTGGCCAGAAGCAGCGCATTGCTTTGGCCCGGGCCATGGCCATGCGGCCAGAGATTCTTCTGCTGGATGAGCCCTTCGGCGCACTTGATGCCAAGGTGCGAAAAGACCTGCGCCGCTGGCTGCGCAGCCTCCATGACGAGCTGCACTTCACCAGTGTGTTCGTGACCCACGATCAGGAGGAGGCCCTGGAACTGTCGGATCAGGTGGTTGTGATGAGCAATGGCCGGATTGAGCAGGTTGATACGCCCCTGGAGCTCTATGGCCGCCCGGACAGCCGGTTTGTGTTCGAGTTTCTGGGGCAGGTGAATGTGTTATTCGGCAAGATCCGCGATGGTGTCATGAGCCAGGGTGACGCCTGGATTCGCCTGCCCGAAGGCTGCGAAAACGATGACGCGCAGCTCTATCTGCGACCTCACGAGGTGCGCTTGACCCAGTCTGCCAGTGACGAGGCCCATCTGCCTTTCCGGATCGAGGCCATCAACCTGATCGGTGCGGAAGTGCGAATCGAACTCAAACCCGATGGCTGGGAGTGCGAGGAGCTTTGGGAGGTAGGCATCAGCCATACCGAGTTCAACGCCCGCCAGCCCCAACGCGGTGACCGTTGCTTTGCGGTGCCGGATGTCGGGCATCTGTTCTGTGAGCATGCGGTGGAGCCCAAGACTCTCGAGTGGCGCTAGCCTGACGATTGTTGGAGCGGGTCGCCCGCCATCATCTATAGTTTCCTGATGAGGGGCTTTGCCCCCGGATTACTCGTTCGACGTAATCGGCGTACTCCACCCTCGGGTGGAAACCATCAGGAGGATGTAATGCCACTACCCGCCCCGTTAACCGAAAACCAGGTCTACCACTGTTGCCCGGAAGACAAGCTGGATTTCATCACTACCGAAGACCTGCCAGACCTTGAGCGTCCTTATGGTCAGGATAGGGTGTTGAGGGCGCTGGAATTTGGCGCCGGTATTCAGGCAGAGGGTTTCAACCTCTTTGTCCTCGGACCCTCCGGGGCGGGTAAGCACGAACTTGTCGAGCGATTTCTTTCCCTGCACGCCGCCAGGCAACCGGTTCCTCCGGATTGGTGCCATGTCTATAACTTCCAGTTCTCGGACCGACCGAATGCTTTGAAGCTGCCGGCCGGAGAAGGGCGGCAATTCAAGAAGGACATGAACGATCTGGCCGAAGAGCTGCGCACGGCCATTCCAGCGGCGTTTGAGAGCGAGGAATACCAGGCCCGGTTGCAGGAACTGCAGGAAGAAATGGCCAAGCGGCAGCACCAGGGTCTGTTCGAGATCCAGGAAGAGGCCAACCGCAACAACATTGCCATGATCACCACGCCGGCCGGTTTCACCTTCGCCCCCATGCGCAAGGGCGAGGTGATCGACCCCGAGGAATACAAGAACTTTTCTGATGAAGAGAAGCAGCTGGTTGAATCCAAGGTCGAGGAGCTTCAGAAAAAGCTGCAGCAGACCATTCAGCAGATTCCCAGGATGCGGAAAGAAGTGCGGGAACGGGTCCATGCCCTCAATGAAGAGATGGTGCAGCTGACCCTGGGCGGCCCGATCGGTGAATTGCGGGAGAAGTGGTCGCACCTTCCGGATATTGTCGATTACCTGGATGCCGTCCGCGAAGACGTAGTGGAACATGCCGAAGCTTTCCAGGACAGTGATAACGGGCCACCGGTCGGCCTGCTGGCCCGCTACAAGGTCAATTTGCTGGTGGATAATGCCGAGACAGTCGGCGCGCCCGTTATCTACGAGGACTTGCCCAACCACCAGCACCTGGCGGGGCAGATCGAACACCGGGCCCGCCAGGGCAATCTCTATACGGATTTCACCCTGATTCGTGGCGGCTCCATGCATCGGGCCAGTGGCGGGTATCTGATCATTGATGCCCGCCGGGTGCTGACGCAGCCGATGGCGTGGGAAAGCCTGAAGCGGATTCTGTCTTCCGGTGAAATCCGCATAGAGTCCCTGGAGCGGCTCTATGGGTTGGTAAGTACCGTCAGTCTTCAGCCCGAGCCGATTCCGGTGTCGGTCAAAGTGGTTCTGCTCGGGGACCGGATGTTGTATTACCTGCTGTCGCACTACGATCCGGATTTCCTGGACCTGTTCAAGGTGGAGGCGGATTTCGAGGACGATCTGGACCGCAACGACGGCTGTTACGAGCTTTACGCCCGAATGATTGCGACCATGGCCCGAGCTCTGAAAATGCGGCCACTGGAGCGAAGCGCAGTGGCCAGACTGATCGAGCATGCGAGCCGGCTGGCAGCGGACCAGCGCAAACTGACCGCCCACGATCGGGTGCTTCGGGACATTCTGAGTGAGGCAGACCACTGGGCGGGCCAGGCCGGGGCCGATACGGTCGAAGCCAGCCACCTCCAGCAGGCCATTGATGAACGGGAATATCGGGCCAGCCGGGTGCGGGAGCGAAGCCGCGAGCAAATCAGCCGGGGTGTGGTGATGATTGCCACCACCGGCGAGGAAGTGGCTCAGGTGAATGGCCTTTCGTTACTCAGGCTCGGGGCGTCAATGTTTGGCCAGCCTACCCGGATTACCGCCACGGCACGGCCCGGCAAGGGGCAGGTGGTGGATATTGAGCGGGAGGCCAAACTTGGCGGCCCCATTCACAGCAAGGCTGTGATGATTCTTTCACGGTTCCTTGCGAGTCGTTACGCCGGTGATGGCGAACTGTCGCTGTCAGCGAGTCTGGCTTTTGAGCAATCCTATGGTGGTGTTGAGGGTGATTCTGCCTCGGTGGCAGAGACTTGCGTGCTGCTGTCAGCCATTTCCCGTGTACCACTGAAGCAGTCCTTCGCCGTAACGGGGTCCATGAACCAGCATGGTGAAGTTCAGGCCGTTGGCGGCGTGAACGAGAAGATCGAAGGCTTTTTCGACGTCTGCAAGGAAGCTGGTGACATTAGCGGGCAGGGCGCTCTGTTGCCCGCAAGCAACGTTGAGCACCTCATGCTGAGAGCCGACGTGAGGCAGGCGATTGCTGAAGACCGGTTCCGAATTTATCCGGTTTCAGACATCAATGAGGCAATTGAGCTGTTAACCGGTCTTGAGCCCGGAGAGCCGGACAGTAATGGCGAGTTCCCTGAGAACAGCTTCAATCGCCGTGTTGCCGAGCGCCTCGAGAAGTTCGCGGAGGCTAGCAAGAAACGGGACGAGAACGGAGAAACGAACAACAGCGGAGGCAAGGATCGTGACTGATGCGCCGACAACTCAGGCAGATCCCGGCACCTCAACTGGTCGTGTACTGGTGCTTCTGGATGGTTCCAGAATGAGTTACGCCGCCTTGCGGGCTGCGGCTGAGATCGCGGCGTCCACCGGTGCCGAGGTGCTGGGCGTGTTTGTTGAGGAACTGAATCAGCTGCGAAGCGCCGGCTATGGTTTTGCCCGCGAAGTGGGGGCGTCATCCGGGGTCAGCCGCCCCTTTGATCCTGCCGGCGTTGAGCAGCGAATGCAGAGATTGGCGGACCAGGCTCGCCGTGCCCTTGCCGGTGCTGTAGCGCCCCATGGTGGCAGGCACTCACTGAGCGTTGCCCGTGGCCATGTGATCGATGAAGTGTTGGCTCTGGCGGGGCCCGGGGATCTTCTGGTGCTTGGTCGCGTCGGTTGGTCCTTTGGGCCGGGCGCGCGGTTGGGCTCCACGGCAAAAGGCCTTGTTTACCGATCACCGGGCAAGGTGTTGCTCTGGTGTGAAAAACACTCTCTGCCTCAGGGTAGGGTTGTGGTCTTTCTGAATGATCACGTGGACGCCAACAGCCGCGCTATACAGGCAGCCGCTGAGGTGAGCCGTCGCTCTAATCGACCCGTGACGTTTTTGATGGGAGCGGATTCAAGTGTCCTGTCCAAAGACCTTAAAGGCGTCGCCAGGGACCTCGGTGTTCAGGAATCGGAGCTTCGTGTAAGGTCTTTGCCGTCAACGGATCCGGTTACGGTGGCCGGCATTTTGCGCCAGGAAAGGGCGGTCCAGTTGGTGCTCAGCCGTGATTGTGCCCTGCTTCAGGAGCCTAACGCAGAGAGGTTGCTGGTGGCCCTGAATCTTCCGGTTACGGTCACGCCTTAAATTCTCCTGTCTGTTTCATAGGTCTGTTATCCGATGTTCATGGACGTTCTCTACATTGTTGGCCTGACCGTTCTTGCCGGTGCCTGCATTCCACTGGGCGGTCTGCTCGCCAGCTTCGAGCACATCCGTCCAAACTGGCTGGAGCAGGAGGTCCGTCATTTTCTGATCGCGCTGGGCGGTGGCATACTGCTGGGTGCGGTTTCAGTGGTTCTGATCCCCGAAGGACAATCCAGCATGGGGGATTCTCTGTGGGCCATTCCTGCCATCATTGCCGGTGGGCTGCTTTTCTTTGGGGTAGAGCGGATTCTTGGCCTGAAGCGGCGCGAGTCTCCGCAACTGATGGGCGTGATGCTCGACTTTATTCCGGAGGCAACGGCTTTGGGCGGCCTTGCTGTCGTGAGCCCGGAAACGGCAGTGTTGATGGCTGTCCTGATAGCCATGCAGAATCTGCCTGAGGGGTTCAATGCCTATCGGGAGTTGGTTAGTCTGCCGGGTTATAGCTCCACGAAAACCCTGTTGTTTATGACCGGCCTTGTGATGACGGGGCCGCTGGCGGGTTTGCTCGGCTATTTTTTCCTGTCGGAACGCCCGGTGGTATTGGGCGCGATCATGCTGATTGCTTCGGGCGGTATTCTCTACCTGATATTTCAGGATATCGCCCCGCAATCCAGGCTTGAGCGCCACTGGGGGCCGCCGCTGGGTGCGGTTGTGGGGTTCTGCCTCGCGCTATTCAGTCATGATCTGGTGGGTCAGGTCTGATCCATCAGATCAGGCAATTTTTCGGGCGTCTTCCTTGCGCAGGATTTCCTCGACATCTTCGGCAGACAGGGTCTCGTGCTTCAATACGGCTTTGGCCAATGCTTCCAGCTGGTTGCGGTGTTCGGTCAGGAAGTCCAGGGTCGCTTTCTCCAGGGCCAGCAGTTGGGACTGGATTTCCCCGTCGATCATCTCGGCCATCTTCTCGCTGAACTCCCTCGGCATGCCCATCTCCCGGCCAAGGAAAACATGCTCTTCGCCGATGTTCAGGCCCAGGGGACCGATTTTTTCACTCATACCCCACTGGCCGATCATCTTGCGAATCAGCGCAGTAGCTTCCTTGAGATCGTTCTGGGCGCCGGTGCTGACTTCTCCGTAGATCAGCTTTTCCGAGCAGCGACCGCCAAGCATCACCTTGATGCGATCCTTCAGGTAGCTTTCGGTGTAGGTGTAGTGATCTTCCCTCGGGGTTTGTTCCGTAACTCCCATGGCCATGCCGTGAGGAATGATGGTCAACTTGGTAAGGGGATCCGCGTTCGGCATGTAGTAGGCCATGATGGCGTGACCACACTCGTGGTAGGCAACGGCCTCACGCTCCTGCGGGTTCAGCTTGGTGTCGCGCTCTTCACCGAGAATAATTCTGTCCCGGGCCAGATCAAAGCAATGGGCATTTACCTCATGCAGGCTTTCACGGGCTGCGGTGAGCGCCGCTTCATTTACGAGGTTCTTGAGATCCGCCCCGGAAAAGCCGATGGTGCGCGCGGCAAGTTGATCCAGGTCGACATCATTCGCCAGGGGGACCTTTCGCACGTGAACGGCCAGGATCGCCGCGCGGGCCTCCTTGTGGGGGCGGTCGAGGGTGATCTTGCGGTCAAAACGGCCCGGGCGGAGCAGGGCGCTGTCCAGTACGTCCGGCCGGTTGGTGGCAGCCAGTACCAGGACATTCTCGTGGGCCTCGAAACCGTCCATTTCCGTGAGAATCTGATTCAGGGTCTGTTCCCGCTCATCGTGGCCGCCACCCAGGCCCGCGCCCCGTGAACGGCCAATGGCGTCCAGTTCGTCGATGAAAATCAGCGCCGGCGCGTCTTTACGGGCTTCCTTGAACATGTCCCGAACCCGCGCGGCGCCAACACCCACGAACATCTCGATGAATTCCGAGGCGCTGATGCTGTAGAAGGGCACCTCCGCTTCGCCGGCGATGGCCCGGGCCAGCAGAGTCTTGCCTGTGCCCGGCGGGCCGACCAGGAGCACGCCCTTGGGCATGACGGCACCCAGGGCCCGATATTTTTCGGGAGATTTCAGGAAATCGATGATCTCGGCAATTTCCCGCTTGGCGGATTCAATGCCGGCTACGTCATCCAGGGTGGCGGTTGAGGTTTCCTTGCGGGCCCGTCTTGCCTTGGAACGGCTGAAATCAAACGGCCCACCTCCCTGGGTCATTCGCTTCTGCGCGGCGCCCCAGAACCAGAACATCAGCGCCAGCAGCAGGATCCAGGGCAGGAAGCCGCGGATCATCTCCTGCCACCAGGGTAAGCCGGAGGGGGTGGCACGGATGGTGACTTCGTGCTCTTCCAGAAGGTTAAGCAGGGAAGGGTCTTCCATGGGCGGGCGGATGGTCTGGAATCCCGGGGTGCTTGTCCGTGCGGGGCTGTCGGAGCTGAAGTCTGCCGCGCCGCTGTCGGTGAACAGGCCGGTGATGGCTTCTTCTTTCAAAGTGACTTCCGCCACCTGATCGTTCACCACAGCGGTTTTGAATTCCGAGTAGGCCAGGTCCTGAAGCCGGGGCTGTCCGCCGTCCTGAAGCCAGAGTACCATAAGAAAGATGGCGGCACTGAGCCACAGGAACGCGAACTGGTTCGGGATTGCCGGCTGCTGGTTCTGGTCCGGCTTCTGTTGTTGGTTCTCTGGCCCGCTCGGTGCTGTCATTTCGGTCTCCGGTCGCCCTCCATGATCTTCGCCACGAAGACGGATTTTCCGTAGGTCTCGAATGACCATTTCATGGTATCCGAGAGCACGCCCATAACCTCATCATAGTCGCCGAAAATCTCGGTGCTCATTCGCCCCGGGTAGACTTCCAGCCCGGTTTGTTCCAGGCGTGCGATAAGGTCTTTTATCGGCTGTTTATATTCCTCTTTCAGGGGATAACAGCTCAGTTGAACAGAAAGATACATAATGCCTCCGATCGGGTCAGTGACCCTGGTCAATTGCCAATATTAATAGCCCATGGCCGAGGAGGTACTTCTCCTTGGGTCTGCGCCACCGTGCCGGATTCCTTGATCATCAATCAGGATACTCTGGATGGCGCCCATGGCAGATCCGCCGACCACCTTGTGCCCCCGCTCTTCCAGTAGTCGGATGGTGTCGGGGCTGATGCCTTGCTCGATCCGGATTTCATCCGGCAGCCACTGGTGGTGCATACGAGGTGCGCTCACGGCGGTCTGTATGTTCATTCCATGATCAATCACATTGAGGATCACCTGCAAGGTGGTGGTTATAATCCTCGAGCCACCCGGGCTGCCGGTTACCAGAACATTCTTGCCGTCCTTTTTCACGATCGTGGGCGACATGGAGCTCAACATGCGCTTACCTGGCTCAACCTTGTTGGCTTCGCCGCCGATCAGGCCGTAGGCGTTCGGCACGCCCGGCTTGGCGCTGAAATCGTCCATTTCGTTGTTCAGCAGGAAGCCCGCGCCTTTTACCGTAATGCCGGATCCGTAACTGAAATTGATGGTGTAGGTGTTGGACACCGCGTTGCCCCATTTGTCCACCACGGAAAAATGGGTAGTCTCCGGGCTTTCCCAGGCTGCCGGCTGGCCCGGATTGATCTCGCTGGCCGGCCGCGCCCTTTCGGGGTCAATGCCTTTGCGCCGTTCTTCTGCGTAACCTTTGCTGGTGAGCCCCGCCAACGGTACATCTACATAATCGGTGTCGCCCAGGTATTTCGAGCGATCGGCGTAGGCCAGTTTCATGGCCTCTGCCATGTGATGGATTGCATCAGCAGAGTTATGGCCAAACTCGGCCATGGGGAAGCCTTCCAGGATATTCAAGATCTGGACGATGTGTGTGCCCCCGGAAGAGGGTGGTGACATGGAGAAAATATCGTACCCGCGATAGTTGCCATGAACCGGAGTTCGAACCACCGGGGAATAATCTTTCAGGTCCTGCAAGGTGATCAGGCCATCGTGCCGATCCATCTCACTGGCGATCAGTTCGGCCGTTTCACCCTCGTAAAAGCCCTTTACGCCGTCATCGGAAACGCGCTGGAGCGTCGCGGCCAGTTCCGGCTGGCGAAAGCGCTCGCCGGGCTGCCAGGCGCTGCCGTCTTCCTTATAAAAGGTTTCACGGGTGGCGGGCCAGGGCTCAAGCCTGTCCCGGGCCTGTTCCAGCCCCTCGGTAAAGCGCTGGGGTACGATGAAGCCATCCCTCGCAAGTTTGATGGCCGGCGCCAGCGCCTGTTTCAGGGTAATGGTGCCGTGTCGCTCCAGCGCCAGTGCCAGGCCAGCGACGGTCCCGGGTACGCCAGCGGCCAGGTGGGTAAAGCGGCTGCGGTTTTGAACCACGTTTCCGGATTCGTTCTGGAACATGGTTTCAGTCGCGGCAGCGGGCGCTTTCTCCCGGTAATCGATGGCTTCCGGGTCTGAGCCGTCGCCTTTGGAAATCAGCATGAAGCCGCCGCCGCCAATGTTGCCGGAGCGTGGCTGAGTAACCGCCAGGGCAAAACCCGCCGTGACCGCCGCATCTATGGCATTGCCGCCGTTCTTCAGTACCTCCAGGGCAACCTCGGTGGCCAGTGTGTGGCTGGTGGCAACCATGCCCTGGGTCGCAGTAACCGGGTGAAATCGCTCTCCCTCAAGAATGGCTTGCCCGAAAGCCGGGCCTGCGGCCATCAAAAAGGCCAGGGCCGCGACAATCGAAAGGCGGCCTGAGCGCCCCCTGGCGAGGTTTTTGGTTGTATGTTGGTAGAGGCCGCTGTCCATATCTCCATTCCTCGTTTCTGGCGTTCAGATAGGCTATGATAGCCGGTCATTTTCATAGGTGCGTACCGTTAACCTGCCGTTAATGCCGGTGGTGATTCCCCGACGCACCTGCTTTCCCGGATTTCAGTTAAGGAAAGGCTTTCATGGAGCATACCTATCGTCTTGTGATTTCCTGCCCCGACCGGGTGGGAATTGTCGCCAAGGTGAGTAATTTTCTATCCACGTACAATGGCTGGATTACCGAGGCAAGTCACCACTCGGATACTCACACCGGCTGGTTTTTCATGCGGCACGAGATCAAGGCTACCTCGATTCCGTTCGGCCTGGACCAGTTCCGCGCCGCGTTCGAGCCGATTGCCCGCGAATTCAATATGAACTGGCACATTGCCGATTCGGCCCAGCCCAAGAAAGTCATACTGATGTGCAGCAAGGAATCCCACTGCGTTGCAGACCTTCTGTACCGCTGGCACAGCAACGAGATCAATGCCGAGATTGTAGCGGTCATCTCCAACCACGACGATCTGCGCCGGATGGTGGAATGGCACGAGATTCCCTACCACCATGTGCCGGTCAGCAAGGAAAACAAGGCGGAAGCCTTTGCCCATATCGATGAGCTCTTCCAGAAGTACGAAGCCGATGTGGTGGTGCTGGCCCGTTATATGCAGATCCTGCCGGGCGAGCTTTGCCAGAAATACTCGGGCAAGGTCATCAACATCCATCACAGCTTCCTGCCGTCTTTCGCAGGTGCACGCCCCTATCACCAGGCCTACAGCCGGGGTGTGAAGCTGATTGGTGCCACCTGCCACTATGTGACCCAGGACCTCGACGAGGGCCCGATCATCGAGCAGGACGTTATCCGGATCACCCACAGCGATTCCATCGAGGATATGGTTCGCCTGGGCAAGGATGTGGAGAAGAACGTGCTGGCCCGGGGCCTGCGTTCCCACATCGAAGACCGGGTGATTACCTACGAAAACAAGACAGTGGTGTTTGATTAAGGCTGCCTCACAGTTGCCCCGGAGAGGGTGCGACTGTGGTAGACTTGGCGGCTTGTTGAAGAATAACTATGGGGCCCGGAAACGGCTCCGATACGACTTCCAGATAACGCAAAGGAACCTTTCTCGATGGGTGAATTAGCCAAAGAGATCCTGCCGGTCAATATTGAAGACGAGTTAAAACAGTCCTACCTCGATTACGCCATGAGCGTGATCGTCGGGCGGGCGCTTCCGGATGTGAGGGACGGCCTCAAGCCGGTTCACCGTCGCGTTCTGTTCGCCATGTCCGAACTGAACAACGACTGGAACAAGGCCTATAAGAAGTCCGCCCGTGTGGTGGGTGATGTCATTGGTAAATACCACCCCCACGGTGACTCTGCGGTATACGACACCATCGTACGTATGGCCCAGCCGTTCTCCCTGCGGTATCCGCTGGTCGACGGCCAGGGTAACTTTGGTTCCATCGACGGTGATAACGCGGCAGCCATGCGTTACACCGAGATCCGCATGGAGAAGATCGCCCACTCCCTGCTGGCGGATCTGGACAAGGAAACGGTCGATTTCGTCGATAACTACGACGGCACCGAGCGGATTCCCGAGGTTCTGCCCACCCGGGTGCCCAACCTGCTGGTGAACGGTTCCTCTGGTATTGCCGTGGGTATGGCTACCAACATTCCGCCCCACAACCTGACGGAAGTCGTAAGCGGCTGCCTGGCGCTGATTGATAATCCGGATCTGACCATCGATGAGCTGATGGAATTCATTCCGGGCCCGGATTTCCCGACCGAGGGCATTATCAACGGCCGTGCCGGCATTGTTGAGGCCTACCGTACCGGCCGTGGTCGTATCTATATTCGTGCCCGCCACGAGATCGAGCACGACAACAAGACCAATCGCGATGCCATCATCATCACCGAGCTGCCGTATCAGCTGAACAAGGCCCGCCTGATCGAAAAGATCGCCGAGCTGGTGAAAGAGAAGCGTCTCGAGGGTATCTCCGAGCTGCGGGACGAATCCAACAAGGAAGGTATTCGGGTGGTGATTGAGCTGCGTCGGGGTGAAAACCCGGACGTTGTGATCAACAACCTGTTTGCCCAGACCCAGCTGGAAACCGTATTCGGCATCAACATGGTCGGCCTGATCAACGGTGAGCCGAAAACCCTGAATCTGAAGCAGCTGCTGGATGCCTTTGTTCGTCACCGCCGTGAAGTGGTGACCCGCCGTACCATCTACGAACTGCGCAAGGCCCGTGAACGTGGCCATATTCTGGAAGGTCTGACCGTTGCCCTGGCCAACATCGACGAGATTATCGAGCTGATCAAGGCCTCGCCGTCTGCCGCCGAAGCCAAGGAAAAGCTGATTGCCAGGGGCTGGTCCCCGGGCGATGTCATGGCCATGCTGGAGCGTGCTGGCGAAGACGCCTGTCGTCCGGACGATCTGCCAGAGATATATGGGCTGCGTGAAGGGCTGTATCATCTGTCTCCGGAGCAGGCCCAGGCGATCCTGGATCTGCGACTGCACCGCCTGACCGGCCTGGAAACCGAGAAGCTCCAGAACGAGTACAAGGAGATTCTCGAAAAAATTGCCGATCTGCTGGATATCCTGGGCGACCCGGAGCGGTTGCTTCAGGTAATTCGGGAAGAGTTGGAAGCTATCGTTAGCGAATTCGGCGACGAGCGTCGTACCGAGATCACCAGCTCCCGTCGCGACCTGACCATCGCAGACCTGATTGATGAAGAAGATCTGGTGGTGACAATCTCCCACAGTGGTTACGCCAAGACACAGGCAGTGGAAGACTACCAGGCCCAGCGCCGGGGCGGTCGCGGCAAGGCGGCAACTTCCATGAAGGATGAAGACTTCGTTGAGAAGCTGCTGGTTGCCAACTCCCACGACACGATTCTGTGCTTCTCCAACCGTGGCAAGGTCTACTGGCTGCGGGTATTCGAGATTCCGCGTGCGAGCCGGGCGTCCCGCGGGCGGCCCATGGTGAATATCCTGCCGCTGGATGAGGGAGAGCGTATTACCACCTTCCTGCCGGTTCGTGACTATCCGGAAGACCAGTTTGTGCTGATGGCTACGTCCGCAGGCGTGGTCAAGAAAACGCCGTTGCCGAACTTCTCGCGTCCGCGCAGCAGCGGCCTGATCGCCCTGTCTCTGGACGAAGGCGATACCCTGATCGGTGCGGCCATTACCAAGGGCGATGCCGAGGTCATGCTGTTCTCGACCGCTGGCAAGGCCGTGCGTTTCAACGAAGAAGCCGTTCGTCCGATGAGCCGGACAGCCCGTGGTGTTCGCGGTATCAAGATGCCGGAAGGTCACCATGTGGTGTCGCTGATCATCCCGCAGGAAGGCGGGGTTATCCTGACGGCCTCCGAAAATGGCTACGGCAAGCGGACCGCTATCGACGAGTTCCCGACCTACAGCCGGGGTAGCCAGGGCGTTATCGCCATGCAGTGCTCCGAACGCAACGGTAACCTGGTTACAGCCCTGCAGTTGTTCGAAGGCGATGAAATGATGCTGATCTCTGACAAGGGCACGCTGGTGCGTACTCGGACAGACGAAGTGTCCGTTCTGAGCCGGAACACCCAGGGTGTGCGCCTGATCAAGCTGAGTCAGGAAGACGAGCGGCTGGTAGGCGTTGAGCGGATCGCGGAAACCGACGACGAAGAGCTCGACAGCGAAGGCAACCCGATTGTTGCCGCCGAGAGCCCGGAAGAAGGCCAAGAAGGCCAAGAAGGCCAAGAAGGCGAGAGTGCCGGCGACGAATAAGCCGGCACTTGCCACAGACAGATTCAGCAAGACGTGAGAGAACACAGCAACATGAGCAGGGCGTATAATTTTTGTGCAGGTCCGGCGACTTTGCCGGAGAGCGTGCTTCGTCAGGCGCGGGATGAAATGCTCGACTGGCGCGGTACCGGCATGTCGGTGATGGAAATGAGCCATCGCAGCGATGAGTTTGTCCAGATTGCCGAGACTGCAGAAAAAGATCTGCGTGAACTGGCTGGCGTGTCGGATGATTACGCCGTTCTGTTTATGCAGGGTGGAGCGTCCAGCCAGTTTTCCACCATTCCTCTGAATCTGCTGGGCGAAAACGGCTCTGCGGACTACGTGAACACCGGCATCTGGTCCAAGAAGGCCATTGCCGAGGCCAGTCGTTATGGCAAGGTGAACGTGGTAGCGAGTTCAGAAGATAGTGGCTTTACCACGGTTCCGGACCAGTCTTCGTGGCAGACCACCGCCGATGCGGCGTACCTGCACTACACGCCCAACGAAACCATCGGTGGACTGGAGTTCGATTTTGTTCCGGATAGCGCGGGCACACCGCTGGTCGCCGACATGTCCTCATCGATGCTTTCGAGGCCGGTGGACGTCTCCAGGTTCGGCGTAATCTACGCCGGTGCCCAGAAGAACATCGGTCCCTCAGGATTGGTGGTGGTCATTATTCGCAAGGATCTCCTCGGCAAGGCCCGAAGGGAGACCCCGACCATGATGAACTATCAGGTGATTGCGGATAACGGCTCCATGTACAACACCCCGGCCACCTACTCCTGGTACCTGGCCGGTCTGGTGTTCAAGTGGCTGAAAGAGCAGGGCGGTGTGAAGGCAATGGGTGAGGTCAACCTGCGCAAGGCCCGCAAGCTCTACGACTTTATCGATACCAACGAGTTCTACGCCAACCCGATCGATCCGCGCTTCCGCTCCTGGATGAACGTGCCGTTCACCCTGGCTGATGACGCCCTGAATGGCGAATTCCTGAAAGGTGCCAATGCCCGTGGCCTGCTGAACCTCGCCGGCCACCGCTCGGTTGGCGGAATGCGTGCAAGCATCTACAACGCGATGCCCGAGTCGGGGGTTGATGCGCTGATTGACTACATGACCGAATTTGCGAAGGAGCGTGGCTGATCATGAGTGACGAGCAGGTTCGGCTCGGAGAGCTGCGGGACGAGATCGATCAGATTGATCAGAAGATCATGGAGCTGATCAGTGCCAGGGCCGCCTGTGCCCAGGAAGTGGCCCACGTCAAAATGACCGCCAATCCGGGGCAGGACGTCTTCTTCTATCGCCCTGAGCGGGAAGCGCAAGTACTTCGGCGCATCAAGGAGCAGAATCCTGGGCCGCTGTCTGGTGAAGAAATGGCCCGTCTGTTCCGGGAAATCATGTCGGCCTGCCTGGCGCTTGAAAAGCCCATGCACATTGCCTTCCTTGGACCGATTGGCACCTTTACCCAGGCGGCAGCGCTCAAGCATTTTGGCCACTCGGTGGTCAGTGTGCCGCTACCGGCTATCGATGCGGTGTTCCGGGAGGTCGAATCCGGCGCAGCCCATTACGGCGTGGTACCGGTGGAAAACTCTACCGAGGGAATGATCAACCACACCCTCGATATGTTCATGTCCTCGCCGCTCAAGATCTGTGGCGAGGTTCAGCTGCGGATTCATCATCACCTCCTGGTGTCTCCGAAGCACGGCGACCAGGAAATTACCCGGATTTATTCCCATCAGCAATCGTTTGCCCAATGCCGGCAATGGCTGGATACCCACCGCTACGGCATCGAGCGGGTCACCGTCTCCAGCAATGCGGAAGCCGCCCGACGCGCCGCCGAAGAGCCGGGTACCGCAGCCATTGCCGGTGACATGGCGGCCGAGCTCTATGGCCTGGAGAAGCTGGCGAACAGCATTGAGGATCGCCCGGACAATACCACCCGATTCCTGATCATTGGCCGGGAGGAAGTGCCGGCCAGCGGTCACGACAAGTCATCCATTCTGGTGTCCATGCGCAACAAGCCAGGGGCTCTTTATCAGCTTCTCGAGCCGTTCCATCGTCACGGTCTCAGCCTGACCAGAATCGAAACGCGGCCGTCGCCCAGCGGTACCTGGGCCTATGTGTTCTACATCGATTTTGAGGGGCATATGGAGGACGAACAGGTTCGGAGGGTGCTGGCGGAAGTGGACGAAGAGGCCGTTGAACTCAAGCGCCTGGGTTCCTACCCGATTGGCGTGCTTTGAGTATCTGCACCTGCGTTTCTGAGAAAAGAGTGTCGAGGACGATTTATGGCCATTGATTACCAGAGTCTGGCGGTTCGCGGCGTACAGGCGCTCTCACCCTATCAGCCGGGCAAGCCGATTGAAGAGCTGGCCCGTGAGCTTGGCCTCAATCCGGCAGAGATCATCAAGCTGGCGAGCAATGAAAACCCGCTGGGGCCCAGCGAAAAGGCTCTGTCGGCTGCGCGGCAGGCTCTCTCCGAGCTTTGTCTGTATCCCGATGGTAACGGATTCAATCTGAAACAGGCGTTGTCGAAGCGTCTGAACGTTGGAATGGATCAGATTACCCTGGGTAACGGCTCCAATGATGTACTGGAAGTGATTACCCGTTGTTTCGCTGATACAGATTCCGAAGTCGTTTTCTCCCAGTACGCATTCGCCGTTTATCCTCTGGTGACCCAGGCTATCGGCGCCAGGGGCGTGTCTGTGCCAGCCCGGGAGTGGGGGCACGATCTGGATGCCATGGCTGCGGCGGTTACCGATCGCACTCGCCTGGTGTTTGTCGCCAACCCGAACAACCCCACGGGCACGGTTCACACGGCGGATGCCATTGAGGCGTTCCTGAACAAGATTCCGGAGAAGGTGCTTGTAGTTCTGGATGAGGCCTACTGCGAATACCTGACCGGAGAGCAATACCCGGACGGTGTTGAGCTTCTGGCCCGCTTCCCGAACCTCATCGTTTGCCGCACGTTTTCCAAGGCCTGGGGGCTGGCGGCTTTGCGGGTCGGGTACAGCATCTCCTCACCGGCCATTGCGGATATTCTGAACCGGGTGCGCCAGCCGTTTAACGTCGATACGGTTGCCCTGTCTGCGGCCACGGCTGTGCTTGAGGATGAAGACTATCTCCAGCGTTCCCGTGACGTGAACACAGCCGGTCTGCGTCAGTTGCAGGAGGCATTCGACCGGATGGGGCTCAGCTACATTCCGTCAGCCGGGAACTTCGTTGCCGTGGAAGTGGGGGAGCAGGCCATGGGCGTATACCAGGCTCTGCTCGCACACGGTGTAATTGTCCGGCCGATCGCGGGCTACGGCATGCCACGGCATCTCAGGGTGTCTGTCGGGCTTCCGGAAGAAAACGAGCGCTTTATCGAGGCTTTGGCCCAGGCCCTTACCGCATCGGGGCTCAGCGACTGATATGGCGTCTTCCGAGCCTCTGTTTAAAAGGGTAGCGGTGATTGGTCTGGGGCTGATTGGCGGCTCCCTGGCCTGCGCGATCCGGCGCAACGGGCTGGCGGGCACAGTTGTTGGTACAGATCAGCGCGATGAAGAGCTGCAACTCGGCAAAGAGCTGGGTGTAATCGATCAGTCGGCTGCTTCGATCGCCGATGCTGTCCGGGGGGCAGACCTGGTTGTGCTGGCCGTTCCTGTACGGGCTACTCGCAAGGTGCTTGAGCAGGTTCGCCCGGCACTGGAACCGGACGCGATATTGACCGACGTTGGTAGCACTAAATCCAGCTTCGTAACCGATGTTGAGGCCGTGTTCGGCGGCTTGTCGCCCCGGGTTATTCCCGGCCATCCCATTGCTGGCTCTGAAAAGAGCGGCATTCGGGCGGCCAATCCCGAGCTGTTTGCCAACCACAAGGTCATTCTTACGCCGCCTGACGACGTCAGTCAGCCACACCTTGCCCGGCTTAAAGCGCTGTGGGAGGGCTGTGGTGCCACGGTGCTGACCATGTCGGTGGCGTATCACGATGAGGTGCTGGCGGCCACAAGCCACCTGCCGCACCTGATTGCGTTCTCCCTGGTGGATACCCTGGCGGGTGAAGATGAGAACATGGATATCTTTCGCTATGCTGCCGGTGGCTTCAGGGACTTTACCCGGATTGCGGCCAGCGATCCGGTGATGTGGCACGATATCTTTCTGTCGAACCGCGATGCGGTTCTGCGCGTGATTGACCACTTTACCCACGATCTCGAGCAACTGCGTACTGCCATCGCCAACCAGGACAGTGCCACGTTGTTACGGGTTTTCAGTCGCGCCAAGGCGGCGCGTGAACATTTTTCGAAGATGCTCTCAGGACAGGCTTACGTGACAAACAACAGTGAAAAGCAGGTAACGTTCCGTCTTAGGCCCGGTGGGGCGATTGCCGGTGATATCCGGGTGCCCGGTGACAAGTCGATGTCACACCGTTCAATAATGCTGGGTGCGCTGGCGGACGGCGTAACCGAAGTGAAGGGATTTCTGGAAGGTGAGGACAGCCTGGCCACGCTCCAGGCGTTTCGGGATATGGGCGTAACCATCGAAGGCCCGGACGACGGCTTTGTTCGCATCCATGGCGTTGGCATGCACGGGCTTCAGGCCCCCCGGGGGCCTCTGTATCTGGGTAACTCGGGAACCGCCATGCGGTTGTTTGCGGGGTTGCTGGCCGCCCAGCCCTTTGATTCCGAGCTGACCGGCGATGCGAGTCTCTCCGGTCGCCCGATGGGGCGGGTTGCCGATCCGCTCAGGGCCATGGGTGCCGTGATTAATACCGCGGAGGGTGGCCGCCCGCCACTGAAGATCCGTGGCGGCCAGAAACTTTCCGGTATTCATTATGAAATGCCGGTGGCCAGCGCCCAGGTGAAATCGTGCCTCCTGCTGGCTGGTCTTTATGCGGAAGGCAGTACGTCGGTGACCGAGCCGGCTCCCACCCGCGATCACACCGAGCGCATGCTGGCGGGCTTTGGCTATCACGTTCACCGGGACGGCGCGACCGCAAGTGTCAGTGGTGGCGGCAAACTGACGGCGACCAATATTGATGTGCCTGCCGATATCTCGTCGTCCGCCTTTTTTCTGGTAGCCGCGAGTATTGCTCCCGGATCCGATCTGGTTCTGCGGCATGTGGGGATGAACCCGACCCGGGTCGGTGTGATCAACATCCTGAACCAGATGGGCGCCAGCATTGAGATTCTGGACGAGCGCGAAATCGGCGGCGAGCCGGTCGCTGACCTGCGGGTCCGCTCGGCAGAGTTGCAAGGTATCGATATTCCTGAGGATCAGGTGCCCCTGGCCATTGACGAATTCCCGGTGCTGTTCATCGCCGCGGCCTGTGCCAAAGGCCGAACGGTTCTGCGAGGCGCAGAGGAGCTTCGGGTCAAGGAAAGCGACCGAATCCAGGTAATGGCTGACGGCCTCGCCGCTCTGGGTGTGGAAACCACGGTAACGCCAGACGGCATCATTATTGATGGCGGCCAGACCATCGGTGGCGGCACCGTGAACAGCCATGGAGACCACCGGATTGCCATGTCTTTCGCGGTGGCATCGCTCCGCGCCGAGGGAGAGATCACGGTCACCGATTGTGCGAACGTGGCGACATCTTTCCCGGGATTCGTGGAACTTGCGCAAGGTACGGGAATCAATATCTCAGCCGAGGGGGCTGAATGATGTCAGATAGCAGTGCGCCGGTGATTACCGTGGACGGTCCCGGGGGTTCCGGCAAAGGCACAATTACCCAGATGCTGGCCCGTAAATTGGGTTGGCACCTGCTTGACAGTGGTGCCTTGTATCGGCTGACGGCCTTGGCCGCAGTTCGTCAGGGCGTGTCTCTGGACGATGAGGCCGGCCTGGTGAACGTCGCTGCCGGACTGGACGTGGCGTTTGAGCCCACTCCGGCAGGTGAACCGGTTAAAGTCATTTTGGCAGGGCAGGACGTGACCGCAGATATACGTACGGAATCGGCTGGCGACAATGCTTCAAAGGTGGCTGTGATGCAGCCGGTCCGGGACGCACTTTTGCAGCGCCAGCGCGACTTCCGGCAGGCGCCGGGCCTGGTGGCCGATGGTCGTGACATGGGGACGGTGGTGTTTCCGGATGCGCCGGTGAAAATCTTCCTTACGGCAAGCGCCGAGGAGAGGGCCCAGCGGCGCTATAGCCAGTTGAAGGACGCGGGTGTCGATGTTAATATTGACGC
This sequence comes from Marinobacter sp. EhC06, assembly GCF_001650915.1. GTDB lineage: Bacteria > Pseudomonadota > Gammaproteobacteria > Pseudomonadales > Oleiphilaceae > Marinobacter. Next base: position 124,345 of record NZ_LXYO01000035.1, on the reverse strand, counting down.
CCTTTTAGAGGAGATACGGGTTCGTGATGAACGGGATATGAACCGTTCCGCTGCCCCTCTCAAGCCCGCAGATGATGCGCAAGTCATTGATTCTACGGGGTTGAGTATAGAAGAGGTGTTGGACAGGTGTATGGCCGCAGCAGGCCAGGCCTGACTACACCTTTTTGTCGTTGAAATGCCGGATGTAGCGCTATCTGCCAGCCACAGGCTTAATCCGGAACTTGTTAACAGACCGTGTTGCTGGTGGCACGGAGTACACTTGCGTTGATCATATAGGACTCATAATGAGCGAGAGCTTTGCGGATCTTTTTGAAGAAAGCCTAAAAGAAATTGACATGCAACCGGGTTCCATCGTCCAGGGAACTGTTGTAGACGTCGATAACGACTGGGTCACCGTTAACGCCGGACTGAAGTCCGAAGGCGTTATCCCCGCCTCCCAGTTCCTTAACGAAAAAGGCGAGTTGGAAATTGCTATCGGCGACGTTGTCGATGTAGCTCTCGACGCTGTTGAAGACGGCTTCGGTGAGACCCGTCTGTCCCGTGAAAAGGCCAAGCGTGCAGAAGCCTGGAAGGTACTTGAGAAGTCCTTCGAAGCTGAGGAAGTGGTTAAAGGTATCATCAACGGTAAGGTCAAGGGTGGTTTCACCGTCGATCTGGCCGGTATCCGTGCCTTCCTGCCTGGCTCGCTGGTAGACGTTCGTCCGGTTCGCGACACCGCGCACCTGGAGAACAAAGAACTCGAATTCAAGGTTATCAAGCTCGACCAGAAGCGTAACAACGTGGTTGTTTCCCGCCGCGCCGTTCTGGAAGCCGAAAACAGTGCTGAGCGTGAAGCTCTGCTGGAAACCCTGACCGAGGGTATGGAAATCAAGGGTATCGTCAAGAACCTGACCGACTACGGCGCGTTCGTAGATCTGGGTGGTGTTGACGGCCTGTTGCACATTACTGATATGGCCTGGAAGCGCATCAAGCATCCGAGCGAAATCGTTAATGTTGGCGACGAAATCAGCGTTAAGGTCCTGAAGTTTGACCGTGAGCGTAACCGTGTTTCCCTCGGCCTGAAGCAGCTGGGCGAAGATCCCTGGGTTGATATCAAGGGTCGTTACCCGGAAGGCTCCAAGGTCAAGGCACGCGTTACCAACCTGACCGACTACGGCTGCTTTGCTGAGCTGGAAGAGGGTGTTGAAGGTCTGGTTCACGTTTCCGAAATGGATTGGACCAACAAGAACATCCATCCGTCCAAGGTTGTCCAGGTAGGCGACGAAGTGGACGTGATGATTCTGGATATCGACGAAGAGCGTCGTCGTATCTCCCTGGGTATCAAGCAGTGTGTATCCAACCCGTGGGAAGATTTCTCCAGCAACTTCAACAAGGGCGACCGCATCTCCGGTAAGATCAAGTCAATCACTGACTTCGGTATCTTTATCGGTCTGGATGGCGGCATCGATGGTCTGGTTCACCTGTCTGACATCAGCTGGAACGAGACTGGCGAAGAAGCGGTTCGTGAGTACAAGAAGGGTGACGAAGTTGAAACCGTTATCCTGTCTGTTGATCCGGAGCGTGAGCGTATCTCCCTGGGTATCAAGCAGCTCGAAAGCGATCCGTTCGCCGAGTTTGTACAGCTGAACGACAAGGGTTCCATTGTTAAGGGCACCGTGTCTGCAGTTGATGCCAAGGCGGCTACCATCGCCCTGAATGACGAAGTTGAAGCGGTACTGAAAGCCTCTGAAATCAGCCGTGACCGTGTTGAAGATGCACGCAACGCGCTGAAGGAAGGCGAAGAAGTTGAAGCGAAGATCATCAGCATCGACCGCAAGAACCGCATCATCAACCTGTCTGTGAAGTCCAAAGACGTTGAGGACGACAAGCAGGCGCTGGAAAACGTGCGGACCAAGACTGCGGAAACTTCCTCTGGTGCGACCACCATCGGTGATCTCATCAAGGAGCAGATGCAGCAGCAAAACGCCAATAAGGACTAATCCTCCGGTTGGTACGAAAAAAACGGGCTCTAAGAGCCCGTTTTTTTTGTGTTTTTTTCTGGTTTGGCTAAACTAGGTAGTCATGGGAATCCGGTAACCGACGGCCGAATAAAAACGAAAGAGGGAAACGCCTCATGACGAAGTCCGAACTGGTCGAGCTGATTGCTTCCAAGCAGACCCAGCTCTCCGTTAAAGATGTCGAACTGGCTGTAAAAACCATCATTGAGCACATGTCCCAGTCGCTTGCCGATGGTCAGAGAATAGAAATCCGGGGATTTGGCAGTTTTTCCCTTCACCACCGGGCCGCGCGCACCGGGCGCAACCCGAAAACCGGTGAGGCTGTTCAGTTGCCTGCCAAGTATGTGCCGCACTTCAAACCCGGCAAGGAATTAAGAGAGCAGGTCAACGACAGCTTGAAGAAAGGCTTTTAACAGCTGCTCAGGGAACGCGTATAATTCGGGCTTTGAAGCCCTTTGGGAGTGCTATCGCTATGGCAGGATTGCAGAAGATCCTCATTATTCTGTTGGTTTTGGTCCTGGTTCTGCTGGCACTGGTATTCTCGCTCAACAATCAAATGGCAGTTTCCCTCAACTTCCTGCTGTTTGAAACCCAACCCCATGGTGTTGCCGTCTGGATTATCATGGCATTCGTTGTCGGTGCCCTCGTTGGCGTGCTGATGACCATGCTGGCCACCGTCCGCACCTCGGTGTCCCGGCGAACCCTTCAGAAACGACTTGATCGCGCCGAGCAGGCATTGGAGAAATCCAGGGCCCAGAACGACCGGACTCTTTAATGGATATGGTACTTCAGTGGCTGCTGCTGACAGTTGCAGTTGCCGTTGGCTGGCTTGTCGGCCGGCTAGGAAGCAATGACAGCCGATCCGGAAAGACGATTTCCGATGAGGAGTCAGTGAAGGATCGTCTCCAGTTCCTTTTCACTAACTACTCTGATCAGGCTGTTGAAAATTTCGTCCAGTCCCTCGCGGTAAACAAGGACACGGTCAGTCTGCACCTTTCCATTGGTAGTCATTTCCGCAACAAGGGTGAAACAGACCGCGCCATCTTGATCCACCAGAATCTGTTGGCCAGGCCCGAACTGCCTCCGCGTTTCTCACCACAGGTAACCCTTGAGCTTGCCCGGGATTATCTCAATGCCGGCCTGCTAGACCGTGCCGAGGCGCTGCTGCACCAGTTGATGGGCGACAAGGAATACGGGCGGCACTCCTCCCAGCAGCTGATCGACCTCTATCAGCAAGAGAAGGAGTGGGCCAAAGCTGCCGAGGTTGCACGGACTCTGACCCGGGGCGACGCCGACCCGGCCATGTTCAAGGTCCTGGCCTATCTGACCTGTGAGCTTTCTGAGGAGTCCCTGAAACAGGACGACCGGTGGGCTGCCCAGAAGCTGGCCAAGGAAGCGCTCGACTATGATCGCTCATGCGTTCGGGCCAATCTTATTCTGATGAAGCTGCTGGTTCGGCAGGGCAGTTATCGGGAAGCCGGCAACCAGTGCCTGAAAGTGTTTGATCAGAACCCGGAGTTTGGGCCGGAAGCGATCGACCGTTTGATGAAGCTTGAGCATGAGCACGGCGACATCGGCAGGCTTGCGAAAAAGCTGCGCAAGCTGTACGAAAGCTACCCGAGCACCAGTCTGCTGCTTGCCCTCGTAGAGTCCGTAGAGCGCGCTTCGGGGCGACCGGCAGCCATCGATTTACTCAGGCAGGAACTGGAAACCCGGCCGAGTGTCCGTGGCTTGCTCAGGCTGGTGGAAATGGCCGGCTATGAAAAGGGCATGACCACCGATGAGGGCAGGCTGGTGAGCCGTATCGGCCACCTGATTCTTGCCAATCGTCCCGTCTACCGCTGTGTCAGCTGTGGTTTCTCTGGTCGTCAGTTGCACTGGCTTTGCCCAAGCTGCAAGCAATGGGAAACCGTCCGCCCGATCCAGGGTGTTGAAGCCGAATAAACCTTTACCGAATTTCTGCAGGACAAATGAACGTGCAAACCGCTAACGATCCCAAGATCATCGTCGCCCTCGATTTCCCCTCCCAGAATCCGGCCCTTGAGCTGGTCGACAAACTGGACCCGGCCAAATGCCGTCTGAAAGTGGGCAAGGAGCTGTTCACCCGCTCTGGCCCGCAATTGGTCGAGGGGCTACAGAAGCGTGGCTTCGACGTGTTCCTGGATCTGAAATTCCACGACATCCCGAACACCACATCGGCAGCAGTAGCAGCCGCAGCCGACCTAGGTGTCTGGATGGTGAACGTCCATGCCTCTGGCGGTGAGAAAATGATGACCGCCTGCCGGGAACGTCTTGAAGCTTTCGGCGCGAACCGCCCGCTGCTGATCGCCGTCACCGTCCTCACCAGCATGAACGCCGACGACCTGGCTGGCATCGGCATCACCGATTCCCCGGAGGCCCAGGTATCCCGCCTGGCAACCCTCGCCAAAAACTGCGGCCTCGACGGCGTCGTCTGCTCTGCGCAGGAAGCACCAAAGCTCAAAGCCGAGCAGGGCGCCGACTTCAAGTTGATTACCCCGGGGATTCGACCGCTGACCGCTGACAAAGGAGATCAGCAGCGCATCATGACGCCCACAGATGCCCTCAAAGCCGGTTCCGATTACCTCGTGATCGGCCGTCCGATTACTCAGGCGTCTGACCCGCTGGCTGCCCTTGAGGCTATTCACTCTGAGGTTATTGGCGTCTAGTTTCTCGGTTCCTGTCTGAGTTGGGCTCCTAGCCTGCATGGTTTGGAGTCTGGTGGTGTGGGGCCTCCCTCCCAAAAACCGCTACGAGCACATCCATGTGCGCTTGGCTGTGGCCATCCTTGGCCACAGACATTTTTGGGAGGGAGGCCCCACACCACCTCTTCGGACTTCTCAGAAATATCTGGCCGCAACTAAGAGTAGGTCGGATTAGCGCAGCGTAATCCGACGAGGGAGGCTGCTAAATAGGCAGTCAACGTATTTGTCGGATTACGCTGCGCTAATCCGACCTACTGGTTACCCGTTTCCACAAGGTTTGTTGTTTGCTTTTCAGATAACTTCACGGTCAGAACGGTGTGGCTGTCATGGCTTTCCAAAACTGTAGAGGGCCAGGGATGGCCCGATTCAAGCGCACACGGACGTGCTTGTAGCGTGTTTTGGAAAGCCATGACAGCCACGCCAGTCCCGCCATCGACCAGGCTAGGGCAGGACTAGATCAAAACAACAAAAGACAGAGTCAAAAGCGGGGCAATAAAAAACCCGCTAACTCAAAGAATTAGCGGGCTTTCAGAATAGTGGCTCCCCGAGCTGGGCTCGAACCAGCGACAAACGGATTAACAGTCCGTTGCTCTACCAACTGAGCTATCGGGGAACGTCGTCGTGTGACGAGGCGCGTATATTAAGTTGGCAATACCGCCCCGTCAACCCCTGGCCAGAACTTTTTAGCCAAGCGCTTTCTGAAGACGTTCGACAGCCTTTTCCAGGTTTTCCATGCTGGTCGCGAAGCTCAGGCGCATGTGGCCAGGGCAGCCGAAGGCGGAGCCCGGGACCAGTGCCACGCCGGCGTCGGTCAGCAGTTTCTCGGCGAATTCAACGTCGGTGCTGACGCTGGAATCCGCATCAATGGCGCCCTGGAAGCTGGGGAACACATAGAAGGTACCGTCGCCGTTCAGGCACTCAACGCCCGGTAGTTTGTTCAAGGCCTCTACCAGCCAGTCGTGGCGTTCCTTGAAGGCCTTGACCATCTCGCCCACGCAGGCCTGATCGCCATCAAGCGCAGCTTGTGCTGCTGCCTGGGAGATAGAGGCCGGGTTGGAGGTGCTCTGGGACTGGATCTTCTTCATGGCGCCGATGATTTTCGCCGGGCCCGCCGCGTAGCCGATACGCCAGCCAGTCATGGAATAGGCTTTGGACACGCCATTCAGTACGAAGGTACGGTCATACAGCTCAGGCGTCGCGTTCAGGATGTTGCAGAACGGCTTGCCGGTCCACAGGATCGGTTCGTACATGTCATCAGTGGCGATCATGATATTCGGGTGCTTCTTCAGCACCTCGCCGATGGCCTGCAGCTCTTCCAGGGTGTAGGCCATGCCGCTCGGGTTCGAGGGGCTGTTGATCACGAACAGGCGGGTACGCTCGGTGATGGCGTTTTCCAGTTGTTCCGGCGTGATCTTGAAGCGGGTCTCGGCGCCGGTTTCGATAATAACCGGTTTGCCCTCGGCTACCAGCACCATGTCCGGGTAGGAAACCCAGTAGGGCGCCGGGATAATGGCTTCGTCACCCGGGTTCAGTGTGGCAAGTGCGAGGTTGAAAAAGCTCTGTTTGCCACCACTGCTTACCAGTATCTGGTTGGCTTCGTAATCCAGGCCGTTGTCCCGTTTGAACTTCGCAATAATCGCTTTTTTCAGGGCTGGCGTACCATCCACGGCAGTATATTTGGTCTGGCCGTTATTGATGGCTTCAATGGCTGCCTGTTTGATGTGATCAGGTGTGTCGAAGTCCGGCTCGCCGGCACCCAGGCCGATAATGTCCTGGCCTGCTGCGCGGAGTTCCGCGGCCTTGTTGGTGACTGCGAGGGTGGGAGAGGGCTTGATAGCCTGTACTCGGCTGGAAAGTTGAAGGTCCAAACTTGCGCTCCTTAAAGCTGCGTCTGATAGGGCTGCGACCGCCGGGTGCCAGAGCTGCTGGCTGATTTTCGCCCAGCCGTCGATCGCACTGATGGTATCATGAAGCGAGTGTATCGCTAAATTTCTCTAATGGCAGGGGCTGTTTCAGCCCTGCATCGGTTTTACCGGAGGTTTCCGCCAGTTATGGCCAGTAATCAGGCAAACGTTTCCGCCAGAGAAGGTGTGTTCCAGGTTGATTCACCGTTCCAGCCGGCGGGCGATCAGCCCAAGGCAATCGAGGGACTGGTGGATGGTATCCACTCCGGTCTGGCACATCAGACGTTGCTGGGGGTAACCGGCTCCGGCAAAACCTTCACCATCGCCAATGTCATCCAGCAAATCCAGCGGCCAACGATCATCATGGCCCATAACAAGACCCTGGCGGCTCAGCTTTATGGTGAGTTCAAGGAGTTCTTTCCCGACAATGCGGTGGAGTATTTCGTCTCCTACTACGACTACTACCAGCCAGAAGCTTACGTGCCCTCGTCGGACACGTTTATCGAAAAAGACGCCTCTATCAACGAGCACATCGAGCAGATGCGTCTGTCCGCCACCAAGGCTTTGCTGGAGAGACCAGACGCCATCATCGTGGCGACGGTTTCTTCTATCTATGGTCTGGGTGATCCCCAGTCCTATCTGAAGATGATGCTGCATCTGGACCGGGGCGATCAGATTGACCAGCGGTTTATTCTCCGCCGCCTGGCCGAGCTTCAGTACACCCGGAATGATGTTGAGTTTCACCGGGCCAATTACCGGGTGAGGGGCGACGTGATTGATGTATTTCCGGCGGAATCCGAAAAAGAGGCGATCCGCATCGAGCTGTTCGATGACGAGGTGGAGAATCTAAGCTATTTCGACCCGTTGACTGGTGAGGTATTGCGGCGGGTACCGCGGGTAACCATTTATCCGAAATCCCATTATGTGACACCCCGGCAAACGGTGCTGGATGCGGTTGAGCACATCAAAGTTGAGTTGGACGAGCGACTGCAGCAGTTACGAGACAACAACCGCCTGGTGGAAGCCCAGCGCCTGGAAGAGCGAACCCGGTACGACATCGAGATGATGCTGGAGCTGGGCTATTGCAACGGCATCGAGAACTACTCGCGCTATCTCTCCGGTCGCCTTCCCGGTGAGGCACCGCCGACCCTGTTTGATTACCTGCCACCCAACGCGTTGTTGGTGGTGGATGAGTCCCACGTGACCATTCCTCAGATCGGTGCCATGTACAAGGGCGACCGTTCCCGTAAGGAAACGCTGGTGGAATATGGTTTCCGCCTCCCATCGGCGCTGGATAACCGGCCTATGAAATTTGAGGAATGGGAGCGGATTGCGCCCCAGATGATCTTCGTATCGGCAACGCCGGCCAACTACGAGGCCGAGCATGCTGGGCAGGTGGTGGAACAGGTGGTGCGACCCACTGGCCTGCTTGACCCGGAAATCGAAGTGCGTCCGGCCTCCACGCAAGTGGACGACCTGCTTTCAGAGATCCACACCCGGGTGAAAGCGAAGGAACGGGTTCTTGTGACAACGCTGACCAAGCGTATGGCGGAGGATCTCACCGACTTCCTGATGGAGCACGACATCAAAGTTCGCTATCTGCACTCGGACATTGATACCGTGGAACGGGTCGAGATCATACGGGACCTCCGGCGGGGTGAGTTCGATGTACTGGTGGGCATCAACCTGTTGCGGGAAGGTCTGGACATGCCCGAGGTTTCGCTGGTGGCTATCCTCGATGCTGACAAGGAAGGTTTCCTGCGGTCCGAGCGCTCACTGATCCAGACCATGGGCCGCGCCGCGCGGAATGTTCACGGTAAGGCCATACTCTACGGCGATCGAATTACCGGCTCTATGCAGCGGGCCATTGATGAAACGGAACGTCGCCGGGCCAAGCAGGAGGCCCATAACCTCGAGCAGGGTATTACTCCCCAGGGGCTGAACAAGAAGATTGCCGACATTATGGAAGGTGCCGGTGGTGGCGGTCGCGGCCGCCGTAAGGCGGAGCGTCCGGGACAGAAAGCGGCGGAAGAGGCAGAACAGTATCGGGCCAAAGCCGGCAACCGGTCTCCGGAGGAAGTGCTCAAAGAAGTTTCGCGACTGGAGGATGAAATGTACAAGGCCGCGTCCGAGCTGGATTTCGAAACGGCCGCTCGTCTGCGGGACGATATCGCCGAGTTGAAAGAGGCGGCCTTGCGGACGGGGTAATCAGGCCGGCCGTTTCGGGCCAACGATGACTGCGGCCTGCAATGGCTGGTTCCTGCCATAGCGGGAAATCTGGCTGAATACCCGTTTGTCGACTGGCAGGTATTGCTTGTCGGCGACGGTCTCGCCCATTTCCACGTCTATCTCCGGATCGTGCAGGTATACGAACTGGTCATCAATCGCGCACACGGTTACCCAGTGGGGAACGCGGCTTCGGTTCAGTTGCCAGGTGCTGATAAGGATCACCGGAACCCGGCCCTCGTGTAGGGCCTCTGCCATGGCTTCCAGAGTCAGCGGGTCATGGTGCAACTGGATGCCGGTCTGGCCGATGTCATGCAGAAAGCCCTCATGGACCAGTTCCAGGACCCGCTTTTTGTCCTCGCTTCTGACGGTGTCCTTGAACAGGGCACCTTCCATGCTGATCCACGCACTGGCTTCAAAGCCCCGATTCCAGGCGGCGAGTGCCAGTCCATGGGGGCCGCAGCCGCCGTGGCCGGCAAGCATGAAAATTGTGGTCGCCTCCCGCCATAATCTCAGTTCTTCCAGCGTTGTCAGCGGTTGCTGCTCATCCAGGGCGGCCATGGCCATGATCAGGGCGGCGGGGCCGCAGGAAAAATCCGTGGTCTGCGGGTAATAGGGCACCGCGGGGAATTCCCGGGACGGCTCGTAGAACAGGATTCGCCGCTCAAAACGCAGGGCAGTGCCGTGGTCTTCGTAGTAGTCCCGGTAGGTTCCGAACTGTCGATACCCCAGGCGTTTGTAAAGGCTGATGGCGCCCCGGTTATCCTCACGTACTTCCAGTCTCATGACGATTCGGCCCGCTTCCGCAGCTTCTGATTCTGCCTCCCGGACCAGCTTTTCACCCACGCCCTGGCCGCGCACCGTTGGCGAAACAGCAATGGAGTAAATGCGGGCCAGCCGGGTAGCCGCGCTCATCAGAACCAGGCAATAACCCACCAATTCGCCATTGGCCTCAGCCACAATCAACCGGTCCCTGGGCATTTCCAGAAAACGGCGAAAGCTGCGCCGGGACAGACGGTCCTCGGTGAAACACCGGTTTTCAAGCGCAACCAGAGCGTCGAGGTCCTTGCTGGTGGCTTGTCGGAGCTGGAAATCAGGCATTAAGGTGCGGCCTTGAGAAGACTTGGAGGGCATGCTGGTGGGCTTCCCGTATTCGGCTATTATGGGTGAGAGTAGGTGGAACGCAAAGACCGCAAGGATGCGTAAAAGCACGCATTATTCGCCGATTGTGCAGGGATCGTGACCGGCGTATTGTGGCCTCAATTACCACAGGCAAGACCTTTCAGGGAGGAATGCCCTTAATGTCCCGATTGCTTATCGTAGTGGACCGTGCCAAAGACTGGGCGCCCTATTACCCCAGTGAAGATGTGCTGACGTTTGATCAGTACCTCCAGTTCTCAGCTCCGCCTGCCAGCCGGGTAAGGGTCATCAACCTGTGTCAGAGCGCCCGCTATCTTAGCAAGGGCTATTACTGCTCACTCCTGGCGGAAGCCCGTGGCCACCATGTGGTGCCTTCGGTAATGACTCTTAACGACCTCGGCCGAAAAGGGCTGTTTTCACTTGAGCTGGAAGAGCTTGATGAAAGCGTCATCAACTGGCTGGAAGCGGCTGGCTCGGCAATTGATCCCGCCAGTGATGAGCGAGCAGCCACCCACGAAGTCCGGATTCGGACTTACTTTGGCCAGGCTGAGCATCCGGATCTCAAACCGGTCGCCCGGGCGCTGTTCGAGCGTTTCCCCTGCCCGATTCTCGAGATTGTCTTCAAGCGCCGCAAGCAGTGGCAGATCGAGTCCATGAAGCCGGCCGCTCCGGCGGATCTCGGCGAACACGAACAGGATGTGTTTGCTGCCGCCCTGGATCGTTTCAGTAGCATGGTGTGGCGTAAGCCCAGAACCCGCCGCCGTTACCGCTATGATCTGGCGGTGCTGGTCAATCCCGATGAGGAAATGCCTCCGAGTGACAAGGTCGCCCTGAAGCGGTTCGAGAAGGCTGGTCGCAAGCTGGGTATCAATGTTGAGCAGATTACCCGGCGGGATTATATGCGCCTGCCGGAATACGATGGCCTGTTCATCCGGGAAACCACCGCCATTGATCACCATACCTACCGCTTTGCCCGCAAGGCCGCCGCTGAGGGCATGGTGGTTATTGATGACCCGGTATCGATCCTGAAATGCACCAACAAGGTGTTCCTTGCGGATCTTCTCAAGAACAACAAGGTTCCCACACCCAAGACGCTGATCCTGTCGAAAGACCAGAAGAATGCGGTCGAGCAGGTCATCAGTGAGCTGGGTTTCCCGGTGGTTATAAAGATTCCCGATGGTGCGTTTTCCCGGGGCGTTACCAAGGCGGAGGACGAAAAGACCCTTCGTGCCGGTCTCAGGGACCTGTTCAAGCAGTCGGCGTTGGTGTTGGCTCAGGAATATCTGTACACCGATTATGACTGGCGCATTGGTGTACTGGGTGGTCGGGCTATCTACGCCTGCAAGTACATGATGGTGAAAGGCCACTGGCAGATCTATCAGCACGGTGAATCCGAGAGTGAAAGCGGTGGCTTTGAGACCATGCCCACCTACGAGGTGCCGAGAAACGTAATCCAGGCGGCGCTGAATGCCACCAAGCTTATTGGTAACGGGCTTTATGGCGTGGATATCAAGCAGTCCGGCAACCGTGTTGCGGTGATTGAGGTCAACGACAATCCGAGCATTGATGCCGGTGTAGAGGATCGCTTTCTCGGTGGCGAACTCTATACCCTGATCATGCAGGAGTTTCTTTCAAGGATGGAAGAGAACCGCCGTCGGTGAAGGGTATGGCCTGCTCCCTCAGGGGCCGGCCACCCACACCCTGACACTGCCAAACCAGGGGTAATCCCGGAGCTGTTCCTTGATGTTCGCAGAGGAGAAGGCAGTCCTTTCTTCGTGCTCGTCCAGGAACAATTCCAGGTGCACCTTGTTCTTCAGGTAGTGAAGCCGCAAACGACTGTGGTGAGGGAGCTCACCAATGTGCTGAGCCAGGATGGCCCGGATGTCTCCACGGGAGGGTAGACGCTCAGAGGTCAGGGGCTGGTCTTCGTCGTTTTCGGCGTCGATGTGGAAATTGATATCCCGAATATTGTCCAGGGCATCCCGCATGCCCGAGACTACCTGCATACCGATCTGGTGTCCCTCTGAGACGCTGATTTCCGGCCGAACCACCAGGTGAATATCCAGCAAAATATCGTGGCCCATTCGGCGGCTACGGAGTTCGTGGACGTTACGTACCCCGTCTGTGTCCCGGGCGATGCTCTTGAGCATCTCCGTATCCTCATGCGAAAGACCGGTGTCAACAAGCTCTTTCACGCTGTCCCAGGTGAACTTCCAGCCGATGTGGATAATGATTCCGGCGATCACCACTGCCGCAAACACATCCAGCCAAACCATGCCTAGCATGGCACCGGCGGTGGAAACCAGAACGACAACAGAGGAAAACGCGTCGGTTCTGCTGTGCCAGGCGTTGGCGATAATCAGGTCTGAGCGAATCTTCTGGCCGACATGGCGAGTGTATCGGAAAATCCATTCCTTACCAGCAACGGACGCTGCAGCTGCCACCAGAACCGGCCAGCCCGGCACGGTATCCACGCCGCCCTCGAGCAGGCGCAGGGTATTTTCCCAGGCCAGGGCTGCGCCAACGGCGATCAGAATGCTACCGAGAACCAGAGTGCCGAAAGTTTCGATTCGTTGATGGCCATAGGGATGATCGTCATCGGGTTCCTGGCGGGATACCTTCATTACCCCAAGAACAACAAGATCCGAGGCTACATCTGTGAAGGAGTGAATGCCGTCAACCAGGAGGGCCTGGGAATGAAAAAGAGCACCGCCAATGACTTTTATGATCCCGAGCACTGCATCGAGAATCATCCCGATAATGGTCACGCGCGAGGCCGCCTTCATTTCGCCCGCGAGATTGTCCCGGTGCTGTTGGGCGGGGGAAGTCGGCTCTTGCATTGAAGCACTCCAGATCAGAAGACAGGTGTCAGTATAACGTTATTCCCAGTGCCTTTGGCAGGGGCGGCCAAAATGAAGAATTTCAAGTGATTTATGCACATCATTGCAGAACGGTGACTCGGTAACATTTTGTTTAGTATTTGTCGACAGGCAAGAGAAAAATATATAAAACCATGAAAATAAAGGAAAAAATAACTGGTTAAAAAATGATCAATCTGTAGATTGGCGCAGTTATCAAGGGATGGCAACCGTTGCCCCGGGATTTTCAACAGGGTTATCCACAGATTCCGTGGAAAAGGTCACGAGACTGCCATGATACAGTCATTTACAGCTGATTTGGTTCTAGCCCGGGATGCTGTGGAAAACTTCCGGTATACTCCGCCCACTTGGATGAGGGGAGTTTTTTCAGATGTACGGCGTTATCCGAAACCTGCTTTTCCGCCTACCGCCGGAGCAGGCTCACAATGTTGCATTGAATGGTCTGGATCTTGCGCACCGACTGGGTGTTTTGAGCGCTTTTTCGCCAAAGATAGATGCATTACCAGTAAATGTTATGGGGCTGGATTTCCCGAACCCCGTAGGCCTCGCTGCAGGCCTCGACAAGAATGCTGATCACCTGGATGCGCTCGGTGCCCTGGGCTTCGGGTTTATCGAAGTGGGTACGGTCACGCCCCTGGCGCAGCCGGGCAACCCCAAGCCGCGAATGTTCCGTTTGCCGGAACACCAGGCCATCATTAACCGCATGGGTTTCAACAATGAAGGTCTGGACCACTTGCTGGCGCGCGTGGATAACCGTCGCTACAGCGGTGTGCTCGGAATCAATGTGGGCAAAAACAAGGATACCCCCAACGACCAGTCCGAGTCGGATTACCGGAAGGGGATATCGGCGGTTTACACCCGGGCCGACTACATCACTGTCAATGTGTCCTCGCCCAACACGCCGGGGCTCCGGGATCTGCAGTTTGGCGATTCCCTGAAAGGTCTGCTCGAAGCGATCAAGGATGAGCAGCTCAAGTGTGAGAAACAACATGGGCGGTATGTGCCTGTGGCCGTGAAGATCGCCCCGGACATGGATGATGACGGTATCCGCTTTGTGGCATCTGCGCTGCGGGAGACAGGACTGGACGGCGTTATTGCCACCAATACAACGATCAGTCGCGATGCGGTGGCGGGTCACGCCCATGCAGATGAAGCTGGCGGTCTTAGTGGAGCGCCGGTTCGGGAAGCGTCTCTCAGGGTAATAAAAGGGCTTTACGCCGAGCTGGGGGAGTCACTACCGATTATTGGTGTCGGTGGCATTACCGATGGCGAGAGCGCGGCAGAGAAAGTCCGGGCCGGTGCCAAACTGGTGCAGGTATACACCGGGTTTATCTACCGCGGGCCTGAGTTGATTAAAGAAGCGGTTGAGGCGATCCGGCAGGTTAAGTGATTTGTTGTGCCCCAGAACGAAGGTGGGCCCGCTTAGCGGGCCCGAGCGGGGAATGAACCCCGTGGCGCTTCATCGCATGGTATGGGGCGGGAGGCCCCATTTGGGTTGCTCTGAGTACTGCGTCAAATTGTGTAGAAAAAGATCAGATTAAGATTCGGGGTTAGTTCAGGCGTCACGCCGTCGTAACGTTAGCCAGTTTGTGGATGCCGGATACGCCGGTCATGCCCTCCCATTGATCTGTGCGGCCTTCTCGCCACCCGTTCAGCCATTCCTGGCGAACTTCCGCCTGTTCAATCGGGCAGCTGTCTTTGGATTTACCGGACACGCCAGCGAGATAACCCCGCTTGAATGCACGAGCGTACATGTCTCTTTTCTGTCTTTTCATGCCGTTCCTCACTGATGGATTAACAGAACAAGCGTGTACACTTCTGCAGTGGCTGCGACAAGCGTTACCCACTTCCGGGATAACCCACTATTGTCAGCTCAAGCCAGAGCAGTCAGGATCCTGTTAACGGAAGGTTTATTGCCTTCCGGAACGACGCGTCACTTACAAGGTAAGTCGAACCTTGCGCAGATGTACACTAATTATTTCATCTATGTGACGCTTTTTTTATAGTTATGTGAACTAAAGAATTGCTGCCAATTTCGGAACAGCCAGTATTCCGGAAACTTACCAATAGCCGTCGATGCACCAGGAGTTGAACTTGTCCAAATCTGTATTTTTCGTAACCTGCCCGAAGGGAGTGGAATACCTTCTGGCGGACGAGCTCAGCACCTTTGGCCTGGACACCGTGCGCAATGCGCCGGCCGGAGTCTGGGTGGAAGGTTCTCTGGAGGCTGGCTACCGCGCTTGCCTGTGGTCACGCCTGGCCAACCGCTTGATCCTTCATATTGACGAAGTGGATGCCAACAGCGGCGATCAGCTCTATGACGGCGTTGTGCACATGGACTGGCAGCAGCATATTCCGGTGCATGGCAGCTTCCGGGTGACTTTCCTTGGCCAGAACGAGGCCATCCGGAATACCCAGTACGGTGCGCAACGGGTGAAGGACGGCATTGTGGACCGGTTCCAGGCCAACGGCGGCCCGCGTCCTTCAGTAGATGCCAAGAACCCCGATGTGATTGTTTCCGCCCGCCTGAATCGGGGGCGTCTGTCACTGGGCATCGACCTGAGTGGTCACAGCCTGCACATGCGCGGCTACCGTACGGATAAAGGGATAGCCCCCCTGAAAGAAAACCTGGCGGCAGCATTGCTGATGCGCGCGGGCTGGCCCGAGATTGCCGCGGCCGGTGGCGATTTCGTGGACCCGATGTGTGGGTCCGGGACTCTTGTTATTGAAGCCGCCATGATGGCGCTGGACATGGCGCCCGGCCGCAAGCAGGAACGGTTCGGCTTCGAGAAATGGCCCGGGCACCAGCCGGAACTCTGGTTGTCCCTGCGCCAGGAAGCGGAGCGCCGCGCCCATGAAGGCAATCAGGGGCGCATCCCGAGACTGGCTGGCTTTGATCAGGACAGCCGGGTCATCGCGACGGCCTGGAAAAACATTCAGAGAGCGGGCCTGGAGAGTAATGTCCACGTTGAAGCGCGGGCTGTCGACGCTTTGGATCTGGAGGGTGACTGGTCCGATCAGGGGCTGGTGCTGACCAATCCTCCCTACGGCGAGCGGTTGAGTGAGCGCAGGGAGCTGGGCGCCCTGTATCAGGCCCTGGGTGATGCAGTGAAACGCACGGTTCCGGGCTGGCGCCTTGGCGTATTTACCGGCGCGCCGGAATTCGGAAAATCCATCGGTTTGCGGAGCTATAAGCAATATCGACTTTTCAACGGCAAGTTGCCCGCTCAGTTGCTGCTGTTCGAGATTAATGACGTCAGCGCCATGACACCCCGGGTTCCCGATACTCCCGGTGAGGTTACCCCTCGTATTGCCAACGAGGAACGTGCGGCCATGCTCCGCAACCGCCTCAGGAAAAACATGAAAACCATTGGCCAGTGGGCAAGAAAGCAGGGCATTGGTTGCTACCGTCTTTACGATGCCGACATGCCGGAGTTTGCCCTGGCAATCGATATCTATGAGGGCAGGGTGCACGTGCAGGAGTATGCCGCCCCGAAATCGGTGGACGAGCGCTCCACCCGTGAACGCCTGGCCGAAGCTCTTGCGGTGATTCCTGAAGCACTGGGCGTGGAGCGGGAAGAGATGGTGTGCAAGCAGCGCCAGCGCCAGACGGGCACCAGCCAGTACGAAAAGCAGGCGGCCAGTGGCGAGTTCTTCAAGGTTCACGAACATGGCTGCGTGCTGAAGGTGAACCTTAAGGATTACCTGGACACCGGTCTGTTCCTCGATCATCGGCCGGTGCGGCACTGGATTCAGCAACACTCGGCAAACCAGCGGTTTCTGAACCTGTTCTGCTATACCGGCGCGGCTACCGTTCACGCCGTGGTTGGAGGCGCTAGCCGGTCTCTGAGCCTGGATATGTCAAAGACCTATGTTGGCTGGGCCGAGGAAAATCTGGCCCTGAACGGCGCCGACCCGAAGAAGCATCGGGTAGAGCAGGCGGATTGCCTGGCCTGGCTGGCAGACCGGAAAACGGCAGATCAACGGTTTGATCTGATCTTTATGGATCCTCCGACCTTTTCCAACTCTGCCCGTATGGCTGGCGTTCTGGATATCCAGAAGGATCATCCGACGCTAGTCAGGCAGGCCATGGCCCGGTTGAGCTCCGACGGGTTGCTGATATTTTCCAACAATTTCCGACGCTTTAAGCTGGACGAAGCGCTGGAGAATGAGTTCGAGGTTGCCGAGGTTACCCGGGATACCCTGGACAAGGATTTTCAGCGCAACGCCCGTATTCACCGGTGCTGGCACATTCGCCACAAGGCGTAACGGGTATCGAATAGTAGGTCGAATGGTAGGTCGGATTAGCGAAGCGTAATCCGACAAAAATTCGGCGGGATTACGTATCAGCAGATTGTCGGATTACGCTTCGCTAATCCGACCTACATTTAATATCAGCGACTTCAGAACTCGTAGCGCACGCCGCCGGAGAACTGGAAGGTATTCACATCCGTTCCGGTGTCTTCGAACAGCTTTCCGCCCTCGAATACCAGGAAGGTATCGTCCATCACTTCAAAGTCGAGACCGGCGATCCAGCTGACGCTGAAACCGCTGTCCGGAAATTCGCCGTCGAGATCAAGGTAGGCGTTGTTGCGGTCGTTCGCCGGATCGCTGATCTCGCCCTCACCGTGGATGTAGGAAAAGCCGAACTGGCCGTAAACGTTGGCGTAGTCGGTGATAGGGTAGTGCAGGCCCATGTACCAGCTGGCGTAATAGTCAACGCTCAGGGTGAGGTCGCTGTTCGGAACCTCGGCGTCTTTGAAACCGCCGCCGGCTCGCAGCTCGGCGTGGAACAGATCGGTGATATGGCCACCCAACATCAGGGTTCCGCCAGTGCCCCAGGCGGTTTCCTTGGTGTTTTCACCGATGGTGCGGTGGTTGTAGGTGGTTGCCAGCAGACCGATGTAGTGTTTGTCGGCCCTCGGGGTCTCCTGGGCCAGTGCGACCTGGGAGGCGAGAAGCAGGGCAGGGACAAGCGGGCAGATGAGGGGCGTTCGCACAACCTTGTTCATTGTTATCGGGCTTCCTGACGTAGGCGAATACGGGCTGATTCTGCCTCGTGTAACCGTTTGTTACGTCGACCCGTGTCACACTTCCCTGTGTCGGTCTTACCTGCTTAAAGGTCTTCGTCAAACAGGCCTTCTTCGCGGGCCATCAGCAGCAGGGCGTAGACGCCGTTTTCAGGCAGTTGGGGTTCCAGGCTCTCTTCGAACAGCAGCTGACGCCGACGATCTTCCAGGGTTTCGCTGTCCAGGCCAGTGATCAGCTCACTGATGGGGGCGATTTCGAATGGGGCCTCCTGGGCCACGGCGGTGAAGATCAGATCCACCAAGATCTCGTCCGGGTCCAGGCCGTCCACAAATACCGTCTGGTCGGGCAGGTCCTGGTGCAGTTCCCGGGCCAGTTCGATCAGGGGCACGCCCTGTTCTTCAAGATAGAGGAGGTCGACATCGCCCAGATCACCGTCTTCCGGAAGCCAGTCATCGGAAGGGGCGATCACCACGGTTTTCATTTGGCCGTCTTCCAGCGACCAGGCCATGGCGGTCGGGAACAGGGCGTCATCGGTCTGGCAATATTCAATGTCGAGAAATCTCGGTGCAGGCACGTTGGGCTCCCGGTGGTGGTTGATTTGTGACCCGGTTATAGGGAATGTCCGTTGACCCAGTATGAGGCTTTCCGGCTTCATGCCATACTGTTGAAGCAATTATCTTTTAATCAGGGACATCATGGAACACGCTGAATTTAACAAAGATTTATTGAAGTTTCTGAACACTTCCCCCACGCCCTGGCATGCGGTCGACACCATGAAGCAACGGCTCAGTGCGGCCGGATTTCAGGAGCTGGATGAGCGGGAGGACTGGTCACTGGCCAGCAACCAGGGCTATTTCGTTATCCGTAATGGCTCTTCAATCGTCGCCTTCCGTACCGGCAGCAAGGATGTCACCACCTCCGGTATCCGTATGGTAGGCGCCCATACCGACAGCCCCTGCCTGAAGGTCAAGCCGAACCCGGAGCTGCGTCGCAAGGGCTTTTTCCAGCTGGGTGTCGAGGTTTACGGCGGTGTTCTGCTTAACCCCTGGTTTGATCGGGATCTTTCCCTGGCCGGCCGGGTGACTGTGCTGGACGAGGACGGCAAGGTACGGGACACCCTGGTGGATTTTCGCAAGCCAATCGCGTTTATTCCCAGCCTGGCCATTCATCTGGACCGCGAAGCCAACAGCAATCGGACGGTCAACCCCCAGACTGATCTGCCGCCGGTTCTGATGCAGGTTCCGGAAAGCGACACGACCAGCTTTGTTGATCTGCTCTCACAACAGGTCAGGACCGAATCCGGAATTAGTGCCCGCAAGGTTTTGGGTTATGAGCTGAGCTTCTACGATGCCCGGGAAGCGTCGTTCGTGGGCTTGCGCGATGATTTCATTGCCTCGGCGCGCCTGGACAACCTGCTGAGTTGTTACATTGGCCTGCAATCGTTGTTGAAAGCCTCCGGTGACGAGGCCGCGCTGTTGGTCTGTAACGATCACGAAGAAGTTGGCAGTATGTCGGCCGAGGGCGCCCAGGGGCCGTTCCTGACCGCGGTTCTGGACCGCTGGGCCGGTGCTGGCAAGGCGCGAGCCATCGCTCGTTCGATGATGGTGTCGGCGGATAACGCCCACGGGATTCATCCGAACTACATGGACAAGCACGATGAGAATCACGGGCCGATTCTTAACCAGGGCCCGGTGATCAAAGTCAATCACAATCAGCGCTACGCGACCAATAGCCGCTCTGCTGCTGTTTACCGTCACATCAGCGATGAACTCGGGCTGCCGCACCAGACCTTCGTGGTTAGAAGCGATATGGGTTGTGGCAGCACCATCGGGCCGTTGACGGCGGGGAATCTGGGCGTGACCACACTGGATATTGGTGTGCCTCAGTTCGGTATGCATTCCATTCGGGAACTGATTGGTACCGAGGATGGTTTCACACTGTTCCGCGTGCTGACCGAATTCATGCAGCGCGAACAGATTTTCTGAGGTCGGAAACGAAAAATGCCGCTGATTCATTTGAAACAGCGGCATTTCGGAATAAGTGGCTCCCCGAGCTGGGCTCGAACCAGCGACAAACGGATTAACAGTCCGTTGCTCTACCAACTGAGCTATCGGGGAACAGCATCAAGTGGCGCGCATATTAAGCGCTTTGATTTACGGGGTCAACCCCCTGATATGAAAGGCTAAAAATTGTACGAAAGCAGGACCCTTCACTACCGTCCACCGCCCTGGTTGCGCAACGGCCACGTCCAGTCTGTCTGGCCCACGCTGTTTCGCAAGGTTCCGATGGTGGATCCGGAACCGGAAACTATCGCCACACCGGATGACGATGAACTGCATCTGGACTGGTACCGGCAGGGCAGCGGCCGCCTGGCCATCGTGTCTCACGGTCTCGAAGGTCACAGCCGACGGCCCTACGTGCTCGGCCTCACCCGGGCCCTGTTACGGGAGGGCTGGGACGTTCTGGCCTGGAACTTCCGCTCCTGCGGCGGTGTGATGAACCGACAGCCAAGGTTTTACCACAGTGGCGCCACCGAAGACCTCAGCCTGGTGATTGATCATGGTCTGGCCGGCACCTACGACACTTTGTTTCTGTCGGGGTTCAGTATGGGGGGCAACCTGACGCTGCTCTATTTGGGGGAGCAGGGGGAGCGGGTGGACAGCCGGATCTGCGGTGCCGTTGCCTATTCGGTTCCCTGTGACCTGGCCGGTAGCGCCGATATGCTGGCGCTGCCCAGCCGAAAGATCTACATGCAGCGCTTTCTTCGGGATCTGAGGGTGAAAATGCAGGAAAAGGCGGAAAGGTTTCCGGACCTGATTGATGTTTCGGGGTTTGAAGCCATCCGCAGCTTTCATGAATTTGATGACCGTTACACGGCGCCTCTGCATGGCTTTCGCGATGCGCGGGATTACTGGGCCCAGTGTTCGGCCCTGGGGCGCATGCGAGATATCAGGGTGCCGGCACTGATGGTGAATGCCGCCGATGATCCGTTCCTGTCGCCGCAGTGCTTTCCGGAGTCCCGGCGGCAGCTTGGTGCCCACGTGCGCCTGGAAGCCCCTCGCTGGGGCGGCCACGTGGGGTTTGTCGAGCATGCGAGAGATGGCTTTTACTGGTCAGAGCGTCGGGCCCTGGCTTTCCTGCAGGGATTAAGCTGATCCGGCTTTATTGCAGGATCGGTTTGAGCACAGGCCAGACGTTTTCGAGCAGTTTGGCCTGGGCTTCCTCGGTAGGGTGAATGCCATCGTCCTGCATTAGCCCGTCCTGGTTGTAGATGCCGTCCAGGAAAAAGGGAACCAGAGCGGTGTCGTAGCGGTCTGACAGCTTCGGGTAAATGTCAGCAAACATTTCGGTATACCGCTGTCCGTAGTTTGGTGGTATCTGCATGCCCACCAGCACAGCACGGGCGCCCGAACTCTGGACCTTTTCGATCATGGAGGCGAGATTGGATTCGATCACGTTGGGCGGAAAGCCGCGAAGGCCATCGTTGCCCCCCAATTCGATAATCACCACTTCGGGGTCATTCTCCGCAAGCAGTTCGGGCAGCCTGCGAGCGCCGCCATCGGTGGTTTCTCCGCTGATGCTGGCATTGACCACGTCCCAGTCCGATAGCCCGTTGTTCTCCAGCCGGTTACGCAACAGCTGCACCCACGCGGTTTCGGAGGGTACACCATAGGCTGCACTGAGGCTGTCGCCGACAATCAGCAGCGTGCTCTGGTTGGCCGCTACCGGCAGGGCCAGCAGGGTAACTACAAGAAAAAGAATTGATCTGACGTACACCAATGCCGTATGCATAGACAACCAATACACCTTTAAGTAATTCAGGACCCAGGATCGGGAGATTCCGTGAACCAGATGACCAATGTTAACCCGGATAGCCAGAGCCCAATGTTACGGGTAAATAACCTGACTCACCGTGTCAGTGTTGAAACCGATACGCTCACGATCTTGCAAGGGGTCACTCTCGAAATCAATCGGGGAGAGTCCGTAGCCATCGTCGGGCGCTCCGGTTCCGGCAAAACCACGCTCTTGGGTTTACTGGCGGGCCTTGATACGCCCACTGAGGGTACGGTTGAGCTGGACGGCTCGGTGATCAGCAAGCTCAGCGAAGACGAGCGGGCAAAGCTTCGGGCGCACCGTGTCGGGTTTGTGTTCCAGTCGTTCCAGCTGTTGCCGGCGCTTACCGCGCTTGAGAATGTCATGTTGCCACTGGAGCTTGCCGGTATGCAGTCACCGGAAAAGAGAGCCCGTGAGCTACTGGAGCGGGTGGGGCTTGGCGAGCGACTGACCCACACACCCAGGCAGCTCTCCGGTGGTGAGCAGCAGCGGGTGGCCATCGCCCGGGCGTTTGCGTCTGACCCGTTGATCCTGTTTGCCGATGAGCCGACGGGCAACCTGGATAACCGAACCGGCCAGGCAGTTTCCGATCTGCTGATGGCGCTGAACCGGGAGCAGGGCACAACCCTGGTGATGGTTACCCACGACGAACATCTGGCGGCACGCTGTAATCGGCAGTTCCATATTGAAGCCGGCGTTCTTACCGAACCGGAAGCAGCTCAGGAGATGGCGCACTGATGGCTGCTGCAAAGAAGCTTATGTCGGTCCGCCGGGACTGGCGGGAACGAGATGTTCGCGTCGTTCTGGCTGCCCTGATCATTGCCGTTGCCACGGTTGCCACCATCGCCCTGTTTGCCAGCCAGCTGCAGCGCACCCTGGTTTCCTCAGCCAGTACGTTCCTGGCGGCGGATCGGCAGCTCGAAGCGGAGAATGGTCGCCCGATACCGGATTCCTGGCTGCAGGAGGCGACTGATCAGGGGTTGGCAACCGGCCGGATGGTTGAATTCTCCACCATGGTGTTGGGCGCCGATAATTTCCAGCTGGTGTCGGTGAAAGCGGTCAGCAACGAGTATCCGCTTCGGGGTGATATCGAAATACAGCGGGAGCCAACGGGGCCCAGGGAACTGGTAAATCAGGGTCCCGGGCCTGGCGAAGTCTGGATCAACCCGCGCCTGCTCAGACTGCTGGATCTCGAAATCGGCGAGTCCCTGGAAGTCGGGAATCTGAACCTGACGGTCTCCGGCCTCCTCATTCGCGAGCCCGATGGTGGTTTCCGGCTTTCGGCGCTGGCGCCACGGGTGATGATGCACGTGGATGATGTCTCAGCCACCGGGGTCATTCAGGAGGGCAGCCGGGTTGAGTACATCTACCTGTTTGCCGGCGAAGAAGCCTCTCTGGAATCTTACTATCAGTGGCTGCAGCCCCGGATGGAGCCGAGTCATGAATGGGAAGGGGTGCGGGATGGTGAAACCTTCTCCCGTTCCCTGGAGCGTGCTGAACGATTCCTGTTGCTGGGCGGCAGCCTTGCGGTTCTGCTCGCAGCTGTGGCGGTGGCCGTGGCAAGTCGGCAATACGCCCTGTCCCAGCGCGACACCGTCGCACTGCTGAAAACCCTGGGCCTGAGCGGGGCCGGAATTGGCGGTCTGTACCTGAGGCGTCTGGCACTCTGGGGCGTAACCGGTATCGTCGGTGGTCTGCTGGTGGCCATACCGCTTTATTGGTTGCTGATTCGTATGCTCAGCGAGGTACTGGAGCGTCCCGTGGACTTCCAGCTTGACCCTGCCGCTTTGGTACCTGCGCTGTTGACGGCCCTGGTTTCCCTGTTTGCCTTTGCCTATCCGCCGGTGCGTCGGCTTCGGAATGTTCCAGCCATGCGTGTATTGCGCAGCCAGCCTGGTGAAACCGGGCGTGAGGCTTTGCCGGATATCGTGATCGCCATTGTGGCGGTCTTCGGGCTGGTCTGGATGTACGCCGGAGAACTGGCCCTTGTTGTTTCCCTGCTCGGTGGTCTTGCCCTGCTGCTTGGCGCGCTGGGCCTGGTGGGCTGGCTGATGGTGGCGACCCTGCGCAAGGTCCGTGGAGGCGGCAACTCCTGGCGACTTGCCCTGGTTGGCCTGTACCGGCATCGCCGGGCCAGTCTGTCCCAGATCGCCGTATTTGCGATGACGCTGATGCTGGCTGCCACACTGATACTGGTGCGGACGTCACTGCTGGCGGACTGGCAGGCTCAGTTGCCCGAGGATGCTCCCAATCATTTCCTGATCAACATCGCACCGGAAGCGGTAGAGGAAGTGGATGCGTTCTGGCAGGAGCGTGGCCAGCCGCTGGACAAGCTTTACCCGATGGTTCGCGGGCGCCTCACTGAACTCAACGGTCAGCCCGTCAAGCAGGCGGTCAGCAAAGACGAGAACGTAAACGCGCTCAACCGTGAACTGAACCTGACCTGGATGTCGACGCTGCCGGAAGATAACGAGATTGTTGAAGGCACCTGGTTTGACGAGAACCAGAAAGATGGCGTCTCGGTGGAAGCTGAACTGGCCGGGCAGCTTGGCCTGTCACTGGGCGATGAGCTCACCTTCACCATCGGCTCCGAGAAGGTGACGGAAACTGTCACCAGCATCCGCACGGTTCAGTGGGACAGCATGAAGCCCAACTTCTACATGGCCTTTCCGCCCGAGGGCGGCCTGACGGACATGCCTGCAACATGGATTACCAGCTTTTACCTGCCCAAGGACAGGAAGGATGCATTGAATGATTTTTCCCGGCAGTTCCCGACCGTATCGGTACTGGAAATCGACCACATTATCGAGCGAATCCAGGAAATCGTCCGGCAGGTAACCCAGGCGATTGAAGCAATTCTCGCGCTGATTCTTGCCGCTGCACTTGTGGTGATGGCAGCGGTGGTCAGTGCCACGCTACGCGACCGTCAGAGGGAAGGCGCGTTGCTGCGAACACTGGGCGGACGGCAGAGTCTGCTGGTGCGAAGCACCATGCTCGAGTTCGCATTGCTGGGCGGTTTTGCGGGTTTACTGGGCGTGGTTGCCGCCGAGGCGGCGGTCTGGGCACTTCAGTTCAGGATGTTCGAGGGGGCGTTCCAATGGCACTGGCACGTGGTATTGCCTATCCCGCTGATAAGCGCTGTCGTCCTGGCCCTGTTTGGCCGCTGGCAGCTCCGTCCGGTTCTGAACGTGTCGCCGATGCTGTTGCTCAGGCGTCTGGAGTAACGGCGGAGACTATCGGTAATTGGCGAGAATGGCGTCGAGTTCGCCATTCTCCTTCATCTTCGCCAATTCTTCATTAAACCGATTGGCAAAAGAATGCCAGTCCTTCCGTAGCATCAGCCTGAATCCGTAATTACTGATGCTCTCGCGGGTTATGTCGAAGTGCTGTCTCAGCCCCTCGTTCCTGAGGATCCATTTGCCGACGAGCCGGTCGGCGACAGCGGCGTCGAACCGGTCGCCATGCAGTACGAAGGTGAACATGTCTTTGTCCCGGGAAACATCAAAGCGGCGAATCCGACCTTCTTCGAAGTAGGGCTCGAGCAATGGGTATCGGTAGCCAAGATGAGTGACGATGGTTTTTGAAACCAGATCATCGGGGCTCTCGTACGAGAAGCCCGATTGCGCTGGAACGAAAAACACCTCTTCAATGTCCACCACCGGGTCGGTAAACAGGAATTGCTCCGGATCGTCGGCCCACTCCCGGGCCCTCGGCGTTCCGTCGATGTACCCCTCAAGCAGCATCTGATCAACCCGTTTTCGCGGTATCTGCTCCGCGATTACCGTGTAGCCAAGGCGGCGGGCAACCACGGACACCACATCCCACATGATTCCTGAGGGTTGGTTCTGATGCACGATTAGGTAAGGCGGGTAACCGTTTGGAGAAACATTGAAACGGAAAACCTGCTTTTCCTGAGAGATTTCTTGAGAAGCAAATGCAGAGGGCGAAAGTGTCACCAGAGCAAATAGAAGGGTGCCCAGAGTGGCAGATAAAAGGCAGGAAAGTCGGTTTTGCATGCGGAAGGGGCTCTCTACGGAACGGTACTGTAGGTGGAAAACGAACCCGGCTATCATCCCTGCCAGAAGATCTTAATTGTCCTCTGTTCCTTTGTTAATTTCAATGATTTGATTTCTATCTTCAGACCACCCGAGCAGAGGGCCCCTGGCGAGGCCCCTGCATGACAGATCAGGCCCAGGCGCGTCGCAGGACGGCGCGGGCATCTTCAAGGGTGACTTCCTTCGGATTGAACATGATGGAGCCATCATCCAGCGCCATTTCGGCGATGTGATCCAACTGGTCTTCGGTTACCTTGCCGGTTTCTTTCAGAGTCCGTGGCAGTTGGCATCGCTTGTACAGGGCGTCCCGCAGCTTGCGAATAGCAGAAATGCTGGCCTCGGCCCTTCGGCCCGCTGGCGTCGCTGCAAACACTTCCGGGCCTTCCAGATACAGCAACAACTCGCCCAGGGGTTCCCGGATGGTCTCCAGGTTGTATTCCAGCACATAGGGCAGGTACAGGCTCATACACAGGCCATGGGGCAAGTGGCAGATAGCGCCGGTGGCGTGCCCGAGCGCGTGCACCAGACCTACCATGGAATTTGAGAAGGCAATGCCGGCCATGGTCGACGCCTGGGCCAGTTCCAACCGGCCGTCACTGTCTTTCGGGTTGTCCATAACGTGGAGAAGTGAGTGGCTGATCTTTTTGATCGCCGACGTGGCATAGGCATCGCTCAGCGGGTTCTTGGCCATGCAGGTAAAGGCTTCCGTTGCATGGGTCATGGCGTCCATCGCTGTTGCCGCGGTGATGTGGGGCGGCAGGGTGAGGGTCATACGCGGGTCAATAATGGCCGCGTTCGGAAGCAG
This sequence comes from Marinobacter sp. EhC06, assembly GCF_001650915.1. GTDB lineage: Bacteria > Pseudomonadota > Gammaproteobacteria > Pseudomonadales > Oleiphilaceae > Marinobacter. The sequence continues at coordinate 97,751 of NZ_LXYO01000035.1, read as the reverse complement.
GAACGATGACGTAAAGGGGAGCTTGACGCCCTTGGCCTCATCGGTAATCACGGCAACAGAGGTAACTTCGGAGCCGGTGCCGGCCGTTGTCGGCACAACGAAAAACGGCTTCAAGGGGTGCTTGAGCACGCCGGCACCGCTGTATTTCGCAATATCGTCACCACCCTCGGAGACCAGAATATTGACGGCCTTGCCGGTATCGATCGCCGAACCGCCGCCGACGGCGATGATGGAGTCGCACTTCTCCTGGCGATAGATGCCGGCGATATCGCGCACCACGGTGGTGGACGAGTCTGGCGGAACATCATCATAGATGGACGTAATCTCCAGTCCACTTTCCTCACAGGCCGCGATAACGGGTTCCAGCAGGCCGGCAGCCCGTACGCCCTTGTCGGTTACGATCATCGGCCGCTTGGCGGCCATGCCGGTGAGTTCGTAGGGAATATGTTCAAGGGCGGCCTTGCCGGCAATGACTTTTACCGGGCAGAAGAACTCATAGTATTTATTGGTCATTACGCTCTCACTGTCTCGACGAAATTGGTGGCAACTTTCAGGTAAATACGCGCGGCGCTGATCAGTTTTTCCGGAAGGTGCAAGTCGGCCGGGTATTCCTTGACGGCCCGCTCGGCAATCAGTTTTGGCAGAATGAAGGACTCAAGCCGGTTCAGCACTCGCGTCATCCGCACGGCATAGCTGATGTCGCCATCGACCAGCATGCGGTCATTGGCGAATGCAACCGAGGTTTTTTCCTGGAAAGACAGCACCAGAAACGCATGGGCAATGTGTTTGAACTGAATCGACAGGTCGACCGGGCGGGGTGCCTTGTCGCCGTGATAACGGAAACGTCCCTGGCCGGTGTGTTCCACAATCAGCTTTGAGCCGTCCGGCATCACCATCATCTCAAACAGAAAGCCATCAGGCAGAGCCCTGGCTTCGTTCTGCACCTTTTCGTCCACTTCACTAACAGCCTGCAGGGCTCGCCCCATTACCTGGAACATCAGTTCCACATACAAGCGACGCGCCTGGAAAACCATGGGCTGGATACGTTTCGCTAACATGTCCGTCATCCAATCATTGTTGATGTCATCTGATTTTTAGAGTTATTGCTCTAAAAGTCAATGGAGCTGATGACAGAAGTTGCGCGTCAGCCCGGCAATCTTGATCCCGGGCAATAAAAAGGCCGGAATCCTTCAGGACTCCGGCCTTTTCAAGTCAACGATTCAGGGGACAGTTATTGCGTGAGCGCCGCCAGTTTGCGTTTGGCCTCCTCGGCAACGTCCCCGCCAGCTTCGGCAGCCTTGCTGTAATAGGCAATAGCCTCATTTCGATTGTTCTGCTTCACTGCAACATCGCCCAGGCGCAGAAACGCAATGGAAGTGGGCACCGTTTCATTGGCTTTGGTGAGGTTTTCCCTGGCCTTGTCGAGATTGTTGAGTCTCAGAGCATTCAGGCCATTGTACAGACGATACTTGAACATCTCGGGGTAGAGCTCCACCGCCTTTTCAAAGTCGGCAGCGGCTTTCTCGGCTTCCTTCTGATCCTGATAGATGCGGCCGCGCAGCGCATAGAACATGGCTTCGCGCGGTAGCAGGCGGATGGCCTCGTTGACCTTGTCCAGCGCAGCCTTCATCTCACCCTTGGAGGCCAGCTCCATGGCTTTGTCGTGGGCATCATAAGCGGGCTGCAGCGAACGGAGTTTGGCCATCTTTCGCTTGTAGACATCCTCGCCACGATAGCCGCCGGCACCAACTTTCTTAACCAGTTCGCGGTTCTCCTGAACCCGTTTTGCCGAGGGCGGGTGGGTAGCGAACAGGCCATCAATGAAACTGGACTGGCGGCCTTCGGAGAGTTTCAGAAAGAGCTCCTGCAGCTCCACAGCCGCCTGGGGGTCGTAGCCCGCCTCTTTCATGTAGAGAATGCCGTAGTGGTCTGATTCCAGTTCATCGCCCTGGCTATACTGCGACAGCGCGAGCTGGGCTCCCAGTGCAGCGCCACCCATGATCAGCCCGGCCCACTCGTTATCCGACAGGGCAAAACCGAGGCCGGCAACACCGGCACTGATCAGCATTCCCTGCTGCATGCGCTGGACACTGTGTCTGGCGGCGGCATGAACAATCTCATGGCCAAGAACGGAAGCCAGCTGGGCTTCGTCTTCAAGTTCTGTCAACAGCCCGCGGTTGATCGCAATCTTGCCCCCGGGCAGGGCCCAGGCATTCGGTACGCTGCTGTTAAGGACCACGAACTCATAGGGCAGATCCGGCCTGTCACTGACCTCCGCCATTTTCTGGCCAACCTCGCTCACATAAAGCGTCAGTTCCGGGTCCACATAAAACCGGCCGCCCTGGGTTTGTTGGGTGGGCACGTATTGCTCCGCGCCCATGGCGAGTTCCTGACTTTCCCCGATCAGCGAAAGCTGCTTTTCCCCGGTAACCGGATTGACCGAGCAGCCACTGAGCGTCACCGCAAGGGCAAGAGCAACGACGCTGGTTTTAATAGCAGACAGGTTCACAATGAGCTCCCTTTTCGATAATGCGATGTCGGGCACTGCCATAAAACTTTGCCCGATTCCTGAATGGCCAGTTTATAGCACATGATTGCCCCCGGGTGGATTACCTCACCCTGTTCAGTGGTGGTGGCGAGCAGGCCCTTGGCGTATCATAAGCCCCTGTTCCCGCACTGTTTCGCCAATTTCGAACCTAAGGCAACCCATGGGTAATCTACTCGAATTAATCGCTTTGCTCTGGTTCCTGGTTTGCTGGCTCGGCTACACCGAATACTCCAAACGCCGAGCCGCAGATCGTCCCTGCCTCTCCAACACGCTCGATCTTTACCGGGAAGACTGGATGCGCGTCATGCTGCGCCGGGAAAACCGGATTGCCGATGCCTCGGTGGTTGGCAACCTGGAGCGGAACGGCGCCTTTTTCGCCTCCAGTTGCCTGCTGATTCTGGCGGGTATTATCACCGCTCTTGGCTATACCCAGGAGGTGATGGAAGTGTTCAGCACCATGCCATTTGGCACATTACCCACCCGGGAAGTCTGGGAACTGCGCATGGTTGTTCTGTTGGTCGTATTTATCTACGCCTTCTTCAAATTCACCTGGTCCATGCGGATGTACAATTTTGTGTCGGTGATGGTGGGCAGCGCCCCGCCACCGGACGATACCAAAACCAGCCCGGCAGGGCGGGAGGCGTTTGCCCGTAGTGCCGGCAATATCTGTAATCTCGCGGGCGATGCCTTTAACCTTGGGCTGCGATCCTACTATTACGCACTTGCCGTGGTAGGCTGGTTTATCCATCCGATCGTTTTCATGGCGGCATCCACCCTGGTGGTGATCGTCCTTTACCGCCGGGAGTTCTGCTCCACGGCTCTGGAAGCGTTGAGGGCAGGGAAGGTGTTTGAGGAGCCAGTGCCCGGCAAGGCGGAAAACAGCCCGAAACCCAAAAGTTGATCCACAGGTTGAACCTGAATGAACGATGATATCCGACGGAAACGGGTCACCCGTTTCATCGACACCCTCAATCAGGCCAAAGAGCTGGGCCTGACGGTTACCGAGGCGAAAAAAGGCAGCCTCACACTTTGCCTGCCCTACAGCGACCAGATTATTGGTAATCCGGACACCGGCGTGATTCATGGCGGCGCCATTACCACATTGATGGACACCACTTCAGGCTGTGTGATCCTGTGTGCGTTGGAAGATTTTGAACTCTGCCCGACGCTGGACCTGCGTGTGGACTACATGCGCCCGGCCCATCCCAGGAAGCCGGTCTACGCAAGGGCTGAAACCTACCGGGTAACCCGGAACATCATTTTCACCCGCTGTGAAGCCTACCAGGAGGGCGGTGAAACCATTGCCAACTGCGTGGCCACCTTCATGCGTATCGGCAAGGATGCCAGCCCGAAACACTATCGGGACCTGATTACCGGAGGTGAAGAATGACCGATCCTGAAATCCTCCGCTACACCCAGGAAACCGGTGACTTCAGCCGAATGCTCAAAAGCATTCCCTACGCCACCTGGATTGGCCTTCAGTGTGAGCGGTTCGGCGACGATCTGATTTTCCGCCTGCCCTGCAAGGACTCCAACCTTGGTAACCCGATCCTGCCGGCCATTCACGGTGGCGTCATTGGCGGCTTCATGGAAATGTCCGCCAATATCTACCTGATCATGTCCCAGGAAAGCCTGCGCATGCCCCGTATCGTGGACTTCTCCCTGGATTATCTCCGGGCCGGCCTCAACCGCGAAACCTACGCCGAATGCCGCCTGACCCGCCAGGGCAATCGGGTTGCCAATGTTATGGTCAGCGCCTGGCAGAAATCCCGTTCGCAACCCATCGCAACCGCCCGCGCCCATTTCCTCCTCGAAGACTGATTTGCTGATGCGCTGGGGCTTGAAATGCCCCGGTGCGCCCCCACTTTTTGCTCAGACTGAGATTTTTGTGCAGGAGCGAGCACGGAGGCCGTTCCGAAACACGCTGTGAATACGTCCATGTACGCTCGGCTCCGCCATCCATGGCTCCGCACGGTTTCGGAACGGCCTCCGCGCTCACTCTCCAAACTATGAGGTAACTCGGGCGCCCCTCTTTGCCCGTTTATTTGTATCAGGAGACATAAACGCCATGACGGTTGAAGCCAATAAAGAGACGCTTGGATTCCAGACTGAAGTGAAGCAACTGCTTCACCTGATGATTCACTCGTTGTATTCCAACAAGGAAATCTTCCTTCGTGAGCTGATTTCGAACGCCTCAGATGCCGAAGACAAACTGCGCTTCGCGGCGCTGAAGGACGACAGCCTTTATGAAAGCGATCCTGAGCTGAAGATTCGCCTGGATTTTGATGAAGAGGCAAATACCGTCACCCTCACCGATAACGGTATCGGCATGACCCGTGACGACGTCATCCAGAACCTCGGCACCATTGCCCGCTCTGGTACAGCGGAGTTCCTGAAGCAGTTGTCCGGTGACGAGAAGAAGGACAGCAAGCTGATCGGTCAGTTCGGTGTTGGTTTCTACTCGTCGTTTATCGTGGCCGACAAGGTGGATGTTTTCACTCGTCGTGCGGGTGCGCCGGCAGAAGAGGGCGTGCATTGGGAGTCCAAGGGCGACGGTGAGTTTTCCATTGAGCAAGTCAATCTGGATAACCGCGGTACCCAGATCGTGCTGCACCTGAAACCAGACGCCAAGGAATTCGCCAACGGCTGGAAGCTGCGCAGTCTGGTGAAAAAGTACTCGGATCATATTTCCTTCCCGGTGGTGATGAAGGCCGAATCCGAAGAGGGTGAGAAGAAGGACGAGTACGAAACCGTCAACGACGCGACGGCGCTCTGGACCCTCCCGCGTACCGAGATCAAGGACGAGGAGTACAAGGAGTTCTACAAACACATTGCCCACGATTTTGAAGATCCGCTGACCTGGTCCCACAACAAGGTGGAAGGCAAGCTGGACTACACCAGCCTGCTGTACATCCCCGCCCGGGCACCGTTTGATCTTTACAACCGGGAAGCGCCCCGTGGCCTGAAGCTGTATGTGCAGCGTGTGTTCATCATGGATGACGCCGAGCAGTTCCTGCCGCTGTACCTGCGCTTCGCCAAGGGTGTGATCGATTCCAACGATCTGTCCCTGAACGTGTCCCGTGAGATCCTGCAGAACGACAGCACCGTGGAAAGCATCCGTACCGCACTGACCAAGCGGGTTCTGGATATGCTGTCCAAGCTGGCCAAGAAGGATCCGGAGCAGTACCAGAAGTTCTGGGGCGAGTTTGGCACTGTATTGAAGGAAGGCCCGGCGGAAGATTTCAGCAACCGCGAGAAGATTGCAGGTCTGCTGCGTTTTGCCTCCACCGATACCGGCGAGAGTAGGCAGAATGTATCGCTGGATGACTACATCGGCCGCATGAAAGAAGGCCAGAAGAAGCTCTACTACATTACCGCGGACAATTTCACGGCGGCCAAGAGCAGCCCGCACCTGGAAGTGTTCCGCAAGAAGGGCATTGAGGTGCTGATCCTCACAGATCGCATCGACGAGTGGATGATGGGCTACCTCAGTGAGTACGACGGCAAGCAATTCCAGGACGTCGCCCGCGGTGATCTGGATCTCGGTGAAGTTGAGACCGAAGAGGACAAGAAGCACAAGGAAGAGGCGGCTGAAGAGCACAAGGACCTGCTGGAGCGCATCAAGAATGCCCTCAGCGACCGGGTTCAGGAAGTGCGGGTGACCAACCGCCTGACCGATTCACCGGCCTGCCTGGTTGTAGGTGATTTCGACATGGGTGCGCAGATGAAGAAGATCATGGAAGCTGCCGGCCAGAAAGTGCCAGACAGCAAGCCGATCTTTGAGATCAACGTTGATCATCCGCTGGTTCAGCGCCTGGAAAGCGAGAAGGGCGAAGAGCGGTTCAACGAGCTCTCGGCGGTCATTCTGGACCAGGCCACCCTGGCCAGCGGCGAGCAGCTCCCGGACCCGGGCGCCTACGTTACCCGCCTGAACCGTCTGCTGCTTGAACTGGCGAACTGATAGCCGATGCAGCAGATTATTGTGGATATCAGCATCAGCCCTGATGAGTGGATCAAACTCTATCAGGGCGTTGCCACCGATGTTCACACCACGGCCCGGGACGGACGCTCCGTCCGGTTCCCGGCCCGTATCCTTTCCCGTTTTTACCTCCGCGACGGTATTTGCGGCAGTTTCCGCATTGTTTTTGACGATGCCGGCAAGTTCTCGTCGATCGAACGGCTTTAAGTAGCCGACGCGCCTCCCATAAAGAAAAACTTTCACAAATTTATTTTTAATTAATTGTATTGGGCGTTCGACCTCGCGCTATGGTGGAGGCGTTCTCGTTAGGCAGGAGCAGATCCATGTCCAATGCATTTTCACTTAGCCGTTCTATCGCCTGGCCGGATGTTCTCGGAATCCTGTCGGATTATTCAAGTGATTACGCTTGTGCCCATTAACGGAATGAAGCCCGCAAAGTATGCGGGAAACGCTATAGGCACACGCTATCCCGGAGATAAGAAATACTCAGAGCAGAGTATTTGTTGTGTCCTATAGTTAGAAGTGCCTGAATCGAAGCAGTGTCGTTTTGCCAACCCCAATGAGGAGAGAGAAATGACCGACAATAACAGTGCGGGTGGAAAGTGCCCCGTAATGCACGGCTCGAACACACAGGAGAAGGCCGATGTGGCCGCCTGGTGGCCTGAAAATCTGAACCTCGATATTCTTCATCAGCATGATCGGAAAACCAATCCTCTGGGTGAGGATTTCGATTACCGCGAAGAGGTCAAAAAGCTCGACCACGAAGCGCTTGAAAAAGACATGCATGAGCTGATGACCAACAGCCAGGAATGGTGGCCTGCTGACTGGGGGCATTACGGCGGCCTGATGATTCGTCTGGCTTGGCATGCGGCTGGTACCTATCGACTGGCCGACGGTCGCGGCGGTGCAGGTACTGGTAATCAGCGTTTTGCTCCTCTGAACTCCTGGCCCGACAACGGCAACCTCGATAAGGCCCGCCGTCTGCTGTGGCCGCTCAAGAAAAAGTATGGCAACAAGGTAAGCTGGGCCGATCTGTTTATCCTGGCCGGTAATGTTGCCTATGAGTCCTTCGGCCTGAAGACCTTCGGTTTCTCCTATGGACGGGAGGATATCTGGCACCCGGAAAAAGACATTTACTGGGGTGCGGAAAAAGAGTGGCTGGCGCCGTCTGACAGCCGCTATGAAGACGTCGACAAGCCCGACACCATGGAAAACCCACTCGCTGCGGTGCAGATGGGTCTGATTTATGTGAATCCTGAGGGCGTGAACGGTCAGCCTGATCCACAGAAGACTGCCGAGCAGGTGCGTGTCACCTTCGCTCGTATGGCCATGAATGACGAAGAAACTGCAGCCCTGACCGCCGGTGGCCATACTGTCGGTAAGGCCCACGGTAATGGCGATGCCGATGCACTTGGGCCGGAGCCGGAAGGAGCAGACGTTGAAACTCAGGGCTTTGGCTGGATGAACCCGAACCTGGACGGTAAGGCGACAAATGCCGTGACTTCCGGAATCGAAGGCGCCTGGACAACTAACCCGACCAAGTTCGATATGGGCTATTTTGATCTGCTGTTCGGCTACGAGTGGCAGCTGACCAAGAGCCCGGCTGGTGCAAATCAGTGGGAGCCGATCGACATCAAAGAAGAGCACATGCCGGTTGATCCGACCGACCCGTCCGTCCGTCGCAAGCCGATGATGACGGATGCGGATATGGCGATGAAAGTCGATCCGAAGTACCGCGCAATCTGCGAGAAGTTCATGGCAGATCCGGAATACTTCAGGGACTGCTTCGCCCGGGCCTGGTTCAAGCTGACGCACCGCGATATGGGGCCGAAGTCCCGTTACATTGGTCCGGGTGTGCCGGATGAAGACCTGATCTGGCAGGATCCGGTTCCCCAGGGCGAGACCAATTACATCGAAGAGGTGGTGAAGGAAAAAATCGCCGGAGCCGGTCTGAGCCTTAACGAACTGATCTGTACCGCGTGGGACAGTGCCCGCACATTCCGCGGGTCGGACATGCGTGGTGGTGCCAACGGTGCCCGTATTCGCCTGGCACCCCAGAAGGATTGGGAAGGTAATGAGCCTGATCGTCTGGACAAGGTGCTCAAGGTCTACGAGCAGATCTCGGCCGACACCGGCGCCAGCGTTGCAGACGTGATCGTACTCGGCGGTAACCTCGGTATCGAGATGGCGGCGAAGGCAGCCGGCCATGAAGTTCATGTTCCCTTCCTGAAGGGCCGTGGCGACGCCACCGACGAGATGACGGATGCTGACTCCTTCGATCCCATGGAGCCGCTGGCTGATGGCTTCCGTAACTGGCAGAAGAAGGATTACGTGGTCAAGCCGGAAGAAATGCTTCTGGATCGTGCCCAGCTTATGGGCCTGACCGCGCCTGAAATGACAGTCCTGCTCGGTGGCATGCGGGTACTTGGAACCAACTATGGCGGTACCAAGCACGGCGTATTCACGGATCGCGTTGGCCAACTGACCAACGACTTCTTCGTGAATCTGACCGACATGTCGAACCGTTGGGAGCCTACTGGCAAGAACTCGTACAACATCGTGGATCGCAATAGTGGCAATACCAAGTTCACCGCGACCCGTGTTGACCTCGTGTTCGGTTCCAACTCCATCCTGCGAGCCTACGCAGAGGTGTACGCCCAGGACGACAACGAAGAGAAGTTTGTGAAAGACTTCGTTGCAGCCTGGACCAAGGTCATGAACGCCGATCGATTCGACGTTAAATAAGACCTGTAAGCAGATGGTTGGGCGCCCCGGTAACGGGGTGCCCGTCTATCAACTTCCCGCCAAATTCCTTACAATCCGCTCCGTCTGATTTTTGATCAGTCTCACCCTGAACAGACCCTGTAAAGACTGGAGCACTCATGCGGATTATTCTTGCCCCGATGGAAGGGCTGGTTGACGCACCTATCCGTGAAACCCTCACCGAGGTAGGCGGTATTGACCGGTGCGTAACCGAATTCGTTCGAGTGACCCACGGCATGCTGCCGCCCAGAGTGTTCTACAAGTACGCCCCTGAGCTACATAACCAGTCTCTCACCCGGGTGGGTACGCCCGTTGCAGTCCAGTTACTGGGATCTGACCCGATCCAGATGGCGCGACATGGTGTGCGTGCTGCAGAACTGGGCGCCACCCAGGTCGATATCAATTTTGGCTGCCCGGCGAAAACGGTGAACAAGCACAAAGGTGGTTGCGTCCTGATGCGCGAACCGGAGCTCATGCATGAAATTGTGGCCGCCGTACGCCAGGCGGTGGCAGGCCACGTGCCCGTCACGGCCAAGATGCGACTGGGCTATGACGACCGGTCCATGGGTGTGGCCTGTGCCCAGGCCCTGGAGGCCGCAGGGGCTGAAGAAATTGTCATCCATGCCCGCAGCAAGGTGGATGGTTACAAACCGCCTGCCTACTGGGAGGAAATCGCCCGGGCACGGGAAGCGGTAAAGACCCATATCATTGCCAATGGCGAAATCTGGACAGTGGCGGACTACTGGCGATGCCGGGAGGTCTCCGGCTGCGACGATGTCATGATTGGCCGTGGGCTCATAGCCAGGCCAGACCTGGCTCGTCAGATCAAAGCCAGCCAGCAGGGCGAAACATTACCGGATATGACCTGGCCGGAAGCGGTGGCCCTGGTTCGTGAGTACGCCACGGTTCTGCAGGGCTGGCTGGAAGACCGCTATGTGACAGGCCGCATCAAACAGTGGCTCAACTTCCTTCGCCAGGGCTTTGCCGAAGCTCAAATCCTCTGGCCCGAGGCCCGCAAGATCCGCCAGGTGGCACCCATGATGGCCTGTCTTGAACAGCAGGTTTCAGTTCCAGGTTCCCGCGCTGCCTGATACCGATATCCCCCTTGTCAGTTTTCCCCGGCTACACTGGTATTAACGGTTGTGTCGTTCGTATCAATGTCAGCACCAACAATAAAACGAGTGGGAGGACGAACACCATGCTATCAACACGTTTACGCCACACCCTGGCGTTTGCCGGCGCCGGTGCCTGCATGCTACTTGGCGCGGCCATGCCGGCTGCCGCTGATGATCACGCGGTGAAGGTCACACCGCTGGGCAGTCACGATGGTGAGTTCTGCAGTCGGGACCGGGCGCTGGTGTTTGAAGATCCAAATGGCACCCGAATTCTCTACGACGCTGGCAGAACCGTCGCCGGGCCGGACGATCCCCGTCTGGGCAAGATTGATGTTGTTCTGGTTTCCCACATGCATGGCGACCACGTGGGTGACCAACGTATCAGCAAGACAAACGAAGGCACCTGCGGGTCTCCGGACACTGGTGTTTCAACGCTGCCACAGTCGAACACCGTGGACATTGCGGTGAAGCATGGCGCGAAAATAGTGACTGGCAGTGAAATGCCCGCATTCTTTGCCGCCAAGCTCAAAGACGCGGGCGGTGACCCTGCAAACTCCATGCTGGTGCGTTTCGGTGGCGAACGTGAGGTCGGCGGGGTGGCAATCACCACGGTGCCGGCGGTTCACAGCAATGGCGTTTCGCCTTCCTTCCTGACCGGGCCATTGGCGGAATACCTGGCGGCTGCCGGTGTCGGCGCGAGTGTCGGGCCACCAACCGGCTATGTGCTGAAGTTTTCCAACGGGCTGGTTGTTTACCTGTCTGGTGATACCGGCATCACAGCAGAGCAGAAACTGGTGGTGAAGGATCACTATGGCGCCGGGTTGGCGGTGATGAACATTGGCGATACGTTCACCACCGGGCCAAAACAGGCTGCCTACGTCATCAATGACCTGGTGCAACCGAAGGCGGTCATTGCCTCCCATGCGAACGAACCGGCGACCTCCGGTGGCGAGGTGCAGGAGGGCACACGCACGGCCCTGTTCCGGGATTCAGTGACCGTGCCGGTCCATGTGCCCCTCAGTGGCCGTACCATGGCATTCAATGGCATGGCGAGCTGCGTCTCTGGCTGTAACTGAGGAAACACGCCCACGCAGGGCAGTTGCCGATCAGTCTTCCATTTCCGGTCGGTAATTGCCCGAGCGCGCTGCACCGTTCAGGCGGGCGCGCTTCAGCATCGCTGCCTGCGCCTCTGGACCATTATCCAGACTACCGGCCCAGGCTTTCTGGGCCGGTTCCTGAAGGGCCCGACCATAGGAGAAGCTGAGCTCCCAGGGCTGAGGCCCCATGCTGTTCATGGCATTCAGGTTGATGGTCGCTTCTTCCGGGGTCTGGCCGCCCGAGAGGAAGAAGATGCCGGGTACCGCCGCCGGCACCGCCCTGCGAAAGACATCAAGGGTTGCTGTGGCCACTTCCTCCGGTGATGCCTTGGGATTTTCCTTGCCCGGTGTCACCATGCTGGGCTTCAGGATCATGTGTTCCAGTTGCACTTTATGCCGATAAAGGGCGTGGAAAACTTCGCGAATCACCGCTTCACTGACTTCCGCGCAGCGCTCAATGGTGTGATTGCCATCAATCAGTACTTCGGGCTCGACGATGGGCACGATGCCCAGGGATTGGCAGATGGCAGCATAGCGGGCAAGAACCTCGGCATTCGCCTCGATGGCCTGCCGTGAGGGCAGGGTGTCGGAGATGTGGTACACATCGCGCCATTTGGCAAACCGAGCACCCTGGTTCTTGTAGATTTCCAGGCGATCTTCCAGACCATCCAGGCCAAAGGTGATTTCATCACCGGGGGCATTAACCAGGGCGCCCTTGCCCTTGTCTACCTTGATTCCCGGCACGATGCCCTTGCTGGCCAGAAGCTTCGGCATGGCCACATTATCCAGACTGTTCTGGCCCAGCGTTTCTTCGAAAAGAATTACCCCACTGATGAATTCTCCGAGCCCGGAAGCAGAGAAAATGAGGCTCCGGTATTCCCGGCGTTTGTCTTCGCTGGATTCCACGCCAACGGCTTTGAAGCGTTTGGCAATGGTGGGGTGACTTTCATCCGCCGCGAGAATTCCCTTGCCGGGCTGAACCAAATCCCGGACGGTGGTGTTCAGTTCTTCCTGAATGGTCATAGTGAGCTCCTGGTTGATCCTTGAAGGTCTGATTGGTCGTTCGGCCCGCCACCTTATTGTAGACGTTGAATAGCGGTCTGGAATTTGATCTGGGCTAAGGCATAAACCGGTCCTGTGATTTACGCTGTAAAGATAACAACAGGGAAAAGGGAAGCCTGAATATGAAAACCGTTGTCAGTGTCAGCCAGGGATCTTCAGAATACGATTACGATCTGGAAACCTCCTTCCTCGGCCAGCCTTTCAGGATTATCCGTATTGGCACAGACGGCGATCTCTCCCGTGCCGAGGCGGTTCTGGAGTCGGTGCACACGCAGGCAGACGCCATTGGTCTGAGCATGGTCCACGATCACTATGAGGTGGGCCGGGAGCAGCTTGAACACCCCGATACCGCTCGTCTGGAGGCCTGTGTACCGGACAAACCCGTTACCACCGGTGCGGGCCTGCGGGCGATCCTGCAGGAATGGGCCGTACGCCATACCCAATCCGAACTGGGGCATTTCTTTGACAACGCCCGTGTGCTGTTCATGAATGGCCAGGCCGGCTATCGAATCGCGAGGGCGCTATCGGAGCATACCGAAAATCTCTTCTTTGCCGATCCTTACACGGATTTCGGAGTGCCCAGGCTGCTGACCTCCCTGAAACAACTGGAAACCTATACCTCGCTGACCGCACCCATCATGTTCAGGCCGGCGGCTGTGAAAGCTGTGGAGACCATTCTCCGAACACCGCTGTATCGATTGGGTGAGAATTTGGTGAAAGGGTCTCTCCATCATGCTGTATCGGAGGCCCATGTCATCGTGGCTTCCATAGGCGATCTGGAGAACTTCACTGAGAAAGAGCTGGATGGAAAAACCGTGATTACCTCAAGGGTCACGGATGCTGCGCTGGACTGGATGCGTTCCCGCAAGGTTGCCATGGTGGTGGACTACAGCCCCTGGCTGGAGGGGCGCCCCGTTGGCGTGAATGTGATGGAGGCGATGATCAGTGCGGCGCTTTCCAGGACACCGGACCAGTTGGGACCCGACGACTATCTGGATGTTATTCAGAGCCTGGAGATTGAGCCGCGGATCCTTTACCCGAACGGTTATCGCCGGGTTAACCGGTTTGCGTTTGTCATTCATCCCCTGTCGCAGCAATACCTTACCAAAACACCGCCTCTGGACTGGGTTGCCAACGTGTCGCCTCCTGTGGTGATGAACCTGGTTGAAAAGGCCATAGCGTACTCACCGCCGTTCATCTACTCGAAGGTGTCTGGCATTCGTTCACCGAATGGTGATGAAGTGGAGGGTTGGCTCATTACCGTTGGGGGTACCCCTCGCGAAATCATGGCCCACGGGCCGGAATTTACCTACGCCAGGCTTCTACAGGCGGCAAAACTGGCGAAGAAACTCGGTGCCCAGATCATGGGCCTGGGTGCGTTCACCAAGGTTGTGGGAGACGCTGGAATTACGGTGGCCAAACGGGCACCGCTGCCGATCACAACCGGCAACAGCTATAGCGCCTCCGGCGCACTCTGGGCGGCCCATGACGCCATGAAGAAAATAGGGCGGGTGAGTATTGGTCCCAGTGGCAAAGCGGCCGGCAAGGCCATGGTGGTTGGCGCCACGGGTGCTATCGGTTCCGTCTGCGCCAGATTGCTGGCCAAGGCAGTGGACGAGGTTTACCTGGCCGCACCGGAGCCGGCGAAACTGCTGGCGCTCAAGGAAAGCATCGAACAGGAAACGCCCGGGGCCATCGTGCACGTTGCCGGTTCTGCCGAACGGGATCTGGCGGACATGGATATGATCGTGACCGCTACCTCCGGCGCCGGCAAACGTATTCTCGACATCATGAAAGTGAAGCCCGGCTGTGTGATCACCGACGTAGCCCGTCCGCTGGATATTCCGGCCGAAGATGTGGCGAAACGTCCGGATGTGCTGGTGATCGAGTCCGGCGAGATACAGCTACCGGGCGAAGTGCACATGAAAGACATCGGCCTGCCCAAAGGTATTGCCTATGCCTGCCTGGCAGAAACCATTGTGCTGGCCCTGGAAGCGCGTTTCGAGAACTTCACCCTGGGTCGGAACATCGAGTGGGAGAAGGTGCGGGAAATCTACAAATTGGGCCTGAAACACGGCATGAAACTGGCCGCCATCTCCGGGGTGAACGGTGTGTTCACCGAGGAAGACTTCGAACGGGTTCGAGTCCTGGCGGCCAGTGCAGAAGAATCTCAGGCGGAGGAATCTCAGGCAGAGGGATCGAGCACACCGGCGTAGCGCACGCCGCTGAGCAGGGCCATCTCCCGATGCCAGGTGGACAGGTCATCTATATTCAGTTTGCTCAGGCTGTCGTGCCCGCAGGCCCGCGCCATCACCTGCATCAGAGAGACGGAGGCCTCGAGGAAGTTCTGCAGCTGTCTGGCTGACTGATCCACATTCAACCGCTGGCGCAAATCCTTGTTCTGGGTCGCGATGCCTGCCGGGCAGTTGTTGGTGTTGCAGATACGGGCCGCAACGCAGCCAATGGACTGCATGGCACTGTTGGCAACGGCAATACCGTCAGCGCCCAGGGCCATGGCCTTCACGAAATCAATGGGCACACGCAGTCCGCCAGTCACGATCAATGTGACTCGTCCGCTGGCGCCGCGATCATCCAGATAGCGCCGGGCGCGAGCCAGGGCAGGAATGGTGGGCACACTGATGTGATCCCGGAAGATTTCCGGGGCAGCACCGGTGCCGCCGCCACGGCCGTCCAGAATGATGTAGTCGGCGCCGGCATCCAGTGCGAATTGTACGTCCCGCTCGATGTGATTGGCGCTGAGCTTGAAGCCCACGGGAATACCACCGGTAATTTCCCGAACATGGCTGGCGAAGCGCTGGAAATCCTCAACCGAGCGCAGATCCTCGAACGTGGGCGGGGAAATGGCCGCTTCACCCTCCGGAATGTTGCGAACCTCGGAGATCTTGCCCGTGTTTTTGTTGCCGGGCAGATGGCCGCCGGTGCCGGTCTTGGCGCCTTGGCCACCCTTGAAGTGGAAAGCCTGGACTTTCTTCAGCAGCTCTTCTTTGTAGCCAAACTTGGCGCTGGCCAGTTCATAGAAGTAACGGGAGTTTTCCTGCTGCTCTTCCGGCAACATGCCGCCCTCGCCAGAGCAGATGCCGGTGCCAGCAAGCTCGGCGCCCCGGGCCAGGGCAATCTTCGCCTCCTCGGACAGGGCTCCGAAACTCATGTCTGATACGAACAGGGGCATACTCAGGGTCAGAGGCTTTTTGGCCTCAGGCCCGATCACCAGCTCTGTTGATACCTCGGCATCATCGGCCAGCGGTTTACTGGCCATCTGCGCTACCATCAGCTGAAGATCGTCCCAATGGGGCAGGGTGTGGCGGGGTACGCCCATCGCAGTCGTGGGGCCGTGGTGGCCCATGTTGCTCAGCCCTTCACGCGCCAACTGGTGAATAAATTCAACGGTGGGTTCTTCTTTGGTGGATTTGGCTTTCGGTGCCGCATCGGACTTGTCGTCGCCATCATCGTTGGAATCCGGCGCCTCCGTGCCAACCTGGTCATCGCTGAACTGCTGGTGGGTGCCATCGCAATAAGGAGCACTGCCGGTCTGTTTGCATTGGCACAGAACCGCCTCCTCGTCTTTCTCCGCTTTGAAGACTTTGGGCTTGAACCCCGTGTCTCCGTGGGAACCGTCGCAGAAGGGCTGGTTTTTGGAACGGCCACAAACACAGAAGGCGTATTTCTTGCCTTCTTTCAGGCTGACTTTCTTGGGCTTGTTATCAGCGATCACCGGATTGCTCATTGCAAGGCTCCTTGTTTGGCGTATGCCGGTAAATGTACAAAGGTGTACGGGCATTAAACGCAAATAGGCTACTTGTAATGATCCAGTGTGGATCAGGAATGTCCGCGCCGCCAATGCGGCGCGGTTGGCTCAGCGTCCTGTTACTGCCGCAGGCCTGCCCTGGCTGCACGGGCGGCATGCAGCTTCCGGTAGCTCTCAATCAATCGCTGGTGCTTCTCCAGCCCGTCCAGTTGCATGTTCGTGGGCTCCAGGCCGTGGAAACGAACGCTGCCATCCACCGAGCCAACAACGGCTTCCATGGTTTTCTCGCCGAACATGCGGGTGAAGTTGGTGATGTAGTCGTCCAGCTCCATCTCGTCATCGAGAGTGACTTCGAGCACTGCGTACATGGCGCGGTAGAACAGGCCACGCTCAACGGTGTTGTCGTTGAACTGCAGGAACATGTCGACGAATTCCAGCGCCTCCTCGTGCCACTGCAGGGCAAGGCAGATCAGGATCTTCAACTCCAGGATGGTGAGCTGGCCCCACACCGTGTTCTCATCGAACTCCACGCCAATCAGGGTGATGATGGTCATGTAGTTGTCTAACTGGCTGGCTTCCAGGCGTTCCACCAGGTCGGCCAGTTGCTCATCGTCCAGACGGTGCAGGTTGAGGATATCTTCCCGGTAGTCCAGGGCCATGTTGGTGTTATCCATGATCAGGTCTTCCACCGGATACACCTCGGAATAGCCTGGAACCAGAATCCGGCAGACCGGCGCGCCCAGTTCCTCGTAGACGGCGACATACACTTCCTTGTCCAGATCCCGAAGAATGCCGTACAGGCACTCGGCTTCCTCGGCGTTGGTGCCGGAGAAGTCCCATTCCACAAAATCGTAGTCTGATTTCGCGCTGAAGAAACGCCAGGAAACAACGCCGGTGGAGTCGATGAAGTGTTCCACGAAGTTGTTCGGCTCGGTTACCGCCAGACTGTTAAAGGTGGGCGCCGGCACATCGTTCAAACCTTCAAAGCTGCGGCCCTGCAATAGCTCGGTCAGACTCCGCTCAAGAGCCACTTCGAAGCTTGGGTGAGCGCCGAATGACGCAAACACGCCACCGGTTCTCGGATTCATCAGGGTAACGCACATCACCGGGAACTGGCCGCCGAGAGAGGCGTCTTTCACGAGCGTGGGGAAGCCCTGGGCTTCCAGGGCCTCGATGCCTTCCAGGATGTCCGGGTACTGTTCCAGTACCTCCCGGGGTACGTCTGGCAGTGCGATTTCCTCTTCGATGATCTGCTTCTTCACCGCCCGCTCGAAAATCTCCGACAGGCACTGGACCTGTGCTTCGTTCAGCGTGTTGCCCGCACTCATGCCGTTGCTGAGAAACAGGTTTTCGATCAGGTTGGAAGGGAAGTACACCACCTCGCCGTCAGATTTTCGAGCGTAGGGCAGGGAGACGATGCCCCGGTCGGCTCTGCCGGAGTTGGTATCGATCAGGTTGGAGCCGCGCAGCTCGCCCTCCGGGTTGTAGATGGCGAGGCAGTGCTCATCCAGAATGCCTTCCGGCAGCTCGTCGTTGGGGCCGGGTTTGAACCACTTTTCGTTCGGATAGTGGACGAACTCGCTGTTGGCGATTTCCTCGCCAAAGAACTGATCGTTGTAGAAAAAGTTGCAGCTTAGCCGTTCGATGAACTCACCCAGGGCAGAGCACAGGGCGCTCTCCTTGGTAGCACCCTTGCCATTGGTAAAGCACATGGGTGAGGCGGCATCGCGAATGTGCAGGGACCACACGTGCGGCACAATGTTCCGCCATGAGGCAATCTCGATCTTCATGCCCAATTCTTCAAGGATGCCAGTCATGTTGGCGATGGTCTGCTCCAGGGGCAGGTCCTTGCCTTCGATAAAGGTCTGGGTGCCGCCTTCCGGCTGGGTCATCAACAGCGCCTGGGCATCGGCGTCGAGGTTCTCGACCGTTTCAATCTCGAAGGTGGGGCCGGTCTGGACCACTTTTTTCACGGTGCAGCGGTCGATCGAGCGCAGAATGCCCTGGCGGTCTTTCTCTGAGATGTCCTCGGGCAGCTCAACGGAAATCTTGAAGATCTGGTTGTAGCGGTTCTCCGGGTCCACGATGTTGTTCTGGGACAGGCGGATGTTCTCGGTGGGAATGTCCCGAGCGAGACAGTAAACCCGAACAAAGTAGGCCGCACACAGGGCAGAGGAGGCCAGGAAATAGTCGAACGGGCTGGGCGCCGAGCCGTCGCCCTTGTAGCGAATCGGCTGGTCCGTTACGACGGTGAAATCGTCAAACTTGGCTTCAAGTCTGAGGTTCTCGAGAAAGTTGACGTTGATTTCCATTGCAAAGAGTCCTGGATCGGAGAATTTGGCGCGCCATGGCTTCTAATGGCGGCCATTATCCAGTTTTTGCAGGTGTTCGTCTTGGTCGGTCTTCTACGGATGATGTAACGCCAGCTCCACAGCCCGGGCGGCGTGAATCTCCGTGGTGTCGTAAAGTGGAACCTCGGTGTTGGCCTGGCTGATCAGCAATCCGATCTCGGTGCAGCCGAGAATGACCGCCTGGGCCCCGCGCCCGGAAAGCGAAGAAACGATATTCAGGTAGGTGTGGCGCGAGTCAGGCTTGATCTCGCCCTGGCAAAGCTCTTCGTAGATAACACGGTGCACCTCATCCCGCTGGCTTTCATCCGGGGTGAGAACGTCGATACCGGCGGCCTCCAGTCGTTCCCTGTAGAACGCCTGCTCCATGGTAAAGCGGGTGCCCAGCAGGCCTACTCGGGTCACACCATCTTTTTTCAGTACCTGCGCGGTGGCATCCGCGATGTGCAGCAATGGAATCCCGATTGCCTGTTCGATCTCCGGAGCAACCTTGTGCATGGTGTTGGTACCGATCACCAGGAAATCCGCGCCGGCCTTCTGCAATGACAGAGCGGCCCCGGCAAGAATGTCGGCAGTGGCCGGCCAGTCGCCTTTGTGTTGTAGCGCTTCAATCTCGGCGAAATCCACGCTGAAGAGCACCAGTTTGGCTGAATGCAGCCCGCCCAGGCGGTTTTTAATGCCCTCGTTGATAAGCCGGTAATAGGTTTGCGTGGATTCCCAGCTCATGCCGCCGAGAAGGCCAATGGTTTTCATACATGAAATCCCAGAACAGAGTTTCCAACGACTCTAGCACAGTCTAGTGCGGTCGAATGCGCGTTACCGTCCATCTCTATTTATGCCGGCTTGTCGTCCATACCAACCGTTTATCTCACGCTTCCTTGGAGACTCTCCATCCGTGTGAAAGTCCGTGCTTCCGGGTATTCCACCCCTGAATTCATTCACATGGAGATCATTGAAATGAACCCGTTAGCGACTCACCTTGCCCTCCGGTCAAGGCTCACTTTTACAGCACTTGTCTTGTGTATTCTTGCAGGCCCTGTCAGCGCCTCCGACTGGGAAGCAAGCCTTGGCCTTTCGGGCGGCTCTATCCAGCGCCATGTAAAGGGGGAGAATGATCAGCATGTCGTCGTACCTTATGCCGATCTGCGGTGGGGGATGATGATGGCAAGCCCGGAAGGTATCGGGCTTGTTACCCCGCCCACGTCTTCTAGCAGGCTCAAGGTGATGGTGCAGTTACGCCAGTCTGTGTTCGACCCGGATGATAACAAGGTGCTGGCAGCACTGGACGACCGGGATGACACCGGTGAGTTTCTGATCAAATGGGAGCAGGCGACCCCCTGGGTTGATCTTGCCATTTTCGCGTCGGCCGATGTGTTGGACCGGCATGGCGGCCATGAATGGGGTATTGGAGTATCGCGCGAATTGCCCACATGGGGGGGTGCGTTGGTGCCAAGCATTGACGTGCGTCAGCAATCGCGAAGGCTGGTTGATTACTACTACGGCGTTAGCCAGCAAGAGGCGTCTGCAAACATTGCGGCATACGAAGGAGAGAAATCGGTCGTAATGCGGACGTCGGTCTCTCACGTCCAGAAACTGGGTAGCGATTGGCATTCGGTGTTCGCGTTTGGTTATGAACATCTTGGCGACGGGGCTGGCGAAAGTTCAATCGTGGAGCGCAAGGGCTTCTGGTCTGGTGGTGTTGCAATCTTTTATCAGTTCTAGGAGCAAACGACATGAAGCTGTGTTTCTCATCTCGCGAACGAACGGGAGGGTTTGCCGGTATCCTTGCCGGATTAACGTTTCTGTTCGGGATGGTCTTTTACCTCGCGCTCTTGACGGAAGTTCAGTTCGGGAATCTATCGGCAGACATCACTGCCCAGCTCATTTACCTGCAGGAGCACAGCGGTTTTCTGTATACATGGTATTTTGTTATTTACCTCGTGTTCGGCTTTGCGCTGCTCAACATGCAGTTCGGATTGTCGGCGTTGTTGCCGAGAACAACCCTGAGCCAAGCTGCATCGCTCGTGGCGTATCTGTGGGCAGGTCTCGTGATTTCAGCGGGGCTGGTGGCGACCGTAGGGCATAATATGGTGATCACTCTTGCACAAGCCCATCCGGAAATCGCGCCGGGGGCCTTTGTTTCGCTCCATATAGTCGTCAACGGTCTGGGGGGCGGGAACGAACTCGTAGGTGGCGTATGGCTGATTCTGGTTTTTTTTGCCTCACGGCAGAAACAGTCGTTGCCAGAGGCTATTCAGTGGAGCGCACTGTTGGTCGGTTTTGCCGGCACGGCTACTGCACTGCCGCAACTGGCAGGGTTCTGCGGTGCGGTATTCGGGCTTGGCGGCATTCTCTGGTTCGTGGCCACGGGTATGCATCTGGCTTTTAATGGAGCAGGGCAGACATCATGATTACTGAGATTCAACGCCTCTGGCAGCGCCATGACCTGCTCCGAGATACCTTTCAGACGCTTGCAATCTGCTACGCGATTTCGATGGTAATCTGGCTAACGGACGCGGGCGAGTTCTGGCTGACACTGCAGGTTGCTCTTGTATTCGGGGTGTCTTGCCTGTGTGCGATACGGGTCAGTGTTCATTATCTTGAAAACCGGACTTCCATATTGGTGGCCACGGTCATTGGCTACCTGGTGGGAGTCGTTATTGGCATCGTCCACTTGTTTTATCAGCTTTATGGCTCCTTCGAAGAAGTGCGGGAGGCGCCGGCTTCTGATCTTATACTCAAGATCCTGTTCAGTTTGTTGGTGACCTACGTTTTCTACAACTCACATCGTTTGACCCGTAAACGTAGAGAACTACAGGCTCAACGAATGCGAACGCTTGAGCAGGAAAAACAGCTGGCGGAATCCAACTATCAGGTGTTGCAATCAAGAATTGAGCCGCACTTCCTATTCAACACACTCGCCAATATACGTGTACTCATTGACGTGCGACCGGAGACGGCGAAAACAGTTCTGGATGACCTTACAGGGTTGCTCAGAGGTTCCATGACCAAGGCTGAGCGTCAGCTCATTCCTCTGTCTGAAGAGTTGGAGTTTGTGAAAGCTTACCTTTCGATACAGCGCACTAGAATGGGAGACAGATTGACCTTTGAAGTTGTCGTGCAGGATGACATCGCTGGAGTGAGCTGCCCGCCATTTACGCTGCAGCCGCTTGTTGAAAATTCGGTTATCCATGGCATTGAACCTAAACTTGAAGGCGGTCATATCCGGGTGCTGGTAGATGTTGGACCTGAGCGGTGCTGCGTTACCATCCGTGATACGGGGCTGGGATTGCGAAAGGATTCTCGTAAGAACAATGGCGTCGGGCATGGAATCGCCGTTGACAACATTCATCAGCGTTTGTCGCTGCTCTATGGAAAGAATGCATCGCTGATACTGGCCAACCATACTGATGAAAAGGGCTCAGTAACCGGTTGCGTTGCTACGGTTCGGTGGCCGATTAATCCCGGGGACTCGCCATGAACGTTATGGTTGTTGATGATGAACCCTTACTCAGATTTCACCTTCAGAAACTGCTCACGGATCTCTGGGATGAAGCAGAGCAGGTGATCTGTGTGGGGTCGGGCGTGGAAGCGGTCGAACGAATCAATGAAGTTGATGTGCATACCGTGTTTTTGGACATCAAGATGCCCGGTATGAGCGGCGTTGAGACAGCGGGTGTCCTGCGTGATATGGGATTTTCCGGGAACCTCGTATTTGTTACAGCCTACGATCAACATGCCTTGGAGGCATTTGAACATGAAGCGGTGGACTATCTGCTTAAACCCGTGCACGGAGACCGCTTGTATCAGTGCATTGAAAGACTGAGAAAGCGTGATGAAAGAACAGTGAAGTATGAGCTGGATGCTGCGCAGCTGAAACGCCTAATGCCGGTTGCAGGCTCCAGCGAACTTCGCTGGATTAACGCCACCCGCGGCCAGCAGGTTCATGTTATACGGTTGGACGATGTCTGTTGCTTTATCGCCGAGGACAAGTACACAACAGTGGTGACCGAGAACGGGGAGTTCCTCATTCGCAAAACCATCAAAGAATTAACGGAAACCCTCGATGGTGATCAGTTTTGGCGTATTCATCGGGCGATCATAGTTCAGGTTGGCCGTATTTCCAGGGTGGAACGAGATGAAGAAGGACACTATGAGGTGTTTATGGATGGCATTGGCAGAAGACTGCCGGTCAGTCGCAGCAATGCCCATCTCTTCAAGCAGATGTAAAAGCTGTCATCCGCTTGCCATAACGATGGATAGCGCCACCGCGTAAACCGTCAGCATCAACGCGCTTTCAAATCCGATCTTTCCGATTCCGTAGCGCTGGCGTCGGACCATGCCCATCAGCAGTGTGGCCGTCATCAGAATGCTCACCAGGCCCCAGGTCATCTGTATCGGGGTAATGTCGTGATATATGGAACCGCCAGGGTAGCCCACATCGGCTGAAGCAATCACCAGCATGTTAAAACAGTTGGTGCCGAATATATTGCTTACCGCCAGGGTCAGCGCGTTCCTGCGGATGGCAGCAATGGTGGTGACCAGCTCGGGTGAGGAGGTAGCGAGCGCGGTAAACAGGCCGCCAATCAGGGTATCGGACAGGCCCGTTTCGTCACTGATCACTTTGGCCCCTTCCATCAGTACCCATCCAGCTATGCCTGTAATTGCCGCCAGAATAATGAAAGTGACCCAGGCCTGGGCAAGACCGCCGCGAAGATAATGACCAGGCTTGTCGGGAACGGTCTGGCGGGTCAGTCGGGGAAACCACATGGGTTTACTGTCTGTTGTGCGAACCAGGTGAAGCCCGAACAAATACGCTGCGGTAATCACGGGTGTGATTGGGTGTATTCCCCAGAGGGAAACTGGTGGACTCGCAATTGCCAGTAGCGGCAAAGCCAGCAGAACGATCAACAACGCGGCCAGCATCAGGTTGGTGGAAGATGCAGCTGCGTGCTCCAGGTTGGCCTTCCGGTACATGATGTCTGCAATGCCCAGAAACACCAGGTTCGCAGCCATGCTGCCCATGACATTGCTCATGGCCAGATCCGGCCTTGAATCCATGGCCGCGCTCAGCGTGGCGGCGAAGTCGGGCAGTGAGGTTACCCCGGCCAGCAGAAAGATGCCGAACAACGCCTCGCCCAGACCTGTGCGATCAGCCAGTTCATCGGCGACCCGCGCAAGTTGGCTGCCGGCTGTCACAATAACGACGGATGCGATGGCAAAAGCTATGATGCCGGTAGTCAGTGATGGAAACACTCAAGGCCCCAGGCTGTTGCGATTGCTTGAATTGCTTACGGTAACTATAGCGGTTGCGGAATGGCCAGGATGAATATCGGTGCCCGGAGAAAGATTCCGGCTTCTATAATAGATTCAGGAAACCGGGTGACAGGTTCGGGGCAAAACGGGAGCGATGCATGAGCAATCTGATGAATACTGTTGAACAGAACTGTGATTCGGCCGATGCGCCGTGCAGCGCCATCGAAACCATTTTGAGCCCCCGGGTTGCCAATCTGGGCGGCTTCTCCGTACGTCGGCTGTTGCCAACCGCGAAGCGGAAAATGGTAGGCCCCTGGGTATTCTTTGACGAAATGGGCCCGGCGGAATTTCCGGCTGGCCAGGGTATCAACGTGCTGCCGCATCCCCATATTGGTATTGCCACGGTTACCTACCTGTTTGAGGGCGAGATACTGCACCGGGATTCCGTTGGCAGCTATCAGCCAATCCGGCCCGGCGATATCAACCTGATGGTAGCCGGTAGCGGCATCACCCATTCTGAGCGGGAGCGCCCCGAAGTCACCGCAATGGATCACCGTTTGCATGGGCTCCAGCTCTGGCTGGCTCTGCCAGAAAGCCACGAGGAAACGGAGCCAGCGTTCCACCACTATCCAGACGATGACATCCCGGCAATTGAGATCAATGGAGTGCCGGTTCGAGTCATGATCGGCACTGCCTACGGAGTCACTTCGCCGGTGCGCCAGTTCAGCGAAACCCTGTATCTTGAAGCCACGGTAGAAGCCGGCCAGACCCTGATATTACCCGAGGCGCCTGAGCGTGCAGTTTATATAGCCAGCGGGGCCCTGCGAGCCCATGGCTCAGAACTTCCCACCCATAGCATGACAGTCTTTTCGAGTGAGCCCGGTGTTGCCATTACCGCCACGGAGGATGCCCGCATTGCAGTCATTGGTGGCGAGCCGCTGGGTAAGCGGTTTATTGAGTGGAACTTTGTGTCCTCCAGCAAGGCCCGCATTGACCAGGCCAGGGGAGACTGGCGGGCAGGGCGTTTTGAAAAAGTGGTGGGCGATGAGGAGGCATTTATTCCCTATTAGTCTCGGTTTTCCACGGCCTATGTGTCTTGCATCCCCGGAGCCCAGTCCTCAGTCTTGAATCAAGACACTTCTTCAGCAAAATGGGAAACCAGAGTCCATGGAGCCCGTCACCAAGAAACCCTGCATCGACGTCTGCGAGTTCAACAAAAAAGCCATATGCAAAGCCTGTGGCCGAACCAGGCAAGAAAAAAAGGAGTGGAAGCAGCTCTCTCCTGATCAGAAGCAGGCGATCTGGACACGCATCCTGGAGTCTCACGGCTCGGGTAAAGGGAAGAATCCCAAAGCATTGCGGGAGTTGTACGAGAAGGCGAAAAAGAAGAGGAATAAGAAGAACTGACAAGGCTCTGACGACCGAGTTTGACTAGATAGCCCTCAAATCTGCAGCCGCCGCTTGTGAGGTGGACGACTGCACTGAGCTAATTGCTCTTACAAGGCGGCTGGAGCCTTATGGCTGGGGTGGTGTGCACTTACGTGCCGCAGGAAATCCATGGTCTCCGTTGAGGAAATCTTCTTGTCGCCGGCTTTCTTCGGGGTCTCAGTGCCGGTGAATGAAACGATATCTCCCATGCTTACCATGCCGCAAAGCTGGTTGTATTGATTGACCACCGGAAGACGCCGCACCTCATGTTTTTCCATGAGCTGTAGAACTTTCTTGATGCTGTCGTCCGGTGAACAGCAATACAGTTCACGATTACTGCAGATATCCTCGGCACGAATATCCCACAACGGCCTGTGTTGCAGAGCCGCGCCCATGGCGATATCCCGGTCTGTGATTATGCCCAGTGGGTGTTCCATATCATCCACCAACGGAATGGCGCCGCAGTCGTTGTTCCACATCATCATGGCAACGTCCTGTAAAGACATCTGTGGGGAGCAGCTCGCCACTTCGGTAACCATCACTTCATTGACTTTCATTAGGATGTCCTCCTTCCTGAGGTTTGGCTGTCCAATGAATGCCGTCAGCAATTCGCCCCTGCGACATCGGATCCTGCATACTTCCTTGGGCCGTTCATCCTGAAGGCAGCGCCCTGGATATTTATCCGGCGCCATGGTCAATGTATTCCCGCCCATGTCTAATGTCCATGGTCCGATTTTGACAACCCTGAAAGCTTCTATTTCCACCAACCTCAATTTTATTCAATAAACTCTCCGGACTTCAGGCCAGACTCATCCCAAGACACGAACGGAGAATAAAACCATGAGTCTTTCCCTGATCCTGCCAATGTCCGCGTTTGCTCTGGCCGCCTCTATATCTCCGGGGCCGGTCAACCTGGTCTGCCTCAGTAGTGGTACCCGCTATCCGGTTTCTCGCGGTCTTGTTTTTGTGACCGGAGCTACGCTGGGTTTCATTGCCCTGTTCATTGCTGTGGGTCTCGGCCTGTATTCGCTATTAACCATGCTGCCCATTTTTGAGGAGGTGCTCCGCTGGGCGGGCGTCGTTTTCCTGCTGTACCTGAGCGTGAAGTTGGCCACGGACAATGGCCGCTTGCCAGAGGGAGAAACCCGGAAGGCCCCCGGTTTCGCGACTGGGGCACTGATGCAGTGGCTCAACCCCAAGGCGTGGCTGGCCTCGGCCTCCGGTATTGGTGCCTATACCAGCGCCAACGATCTGGATCAGATTCTGATGTTTGCCTTCGTCTATCTGCCGATTTGCTGGCTGTCGCTGGCCTGTTGGGTATACGCCGGTGCTTTCTTGCGAAGGTACGTTCAGCGACCAGAGGTGCTGGTAACGGTGAACCGCATTCTGGCGCTATTACTCGCGGCCAGTTGTCTGTATTTGGTGATCGGGTGAGAGTCGACGGTACTGATTTGGCGTTGCGGCCATTAGCCGTTTGAAAGCACGCTGGAAATGCGGCTGATCGGCAAACCCTGCGTTCAGGGCTGCTTCGGCGATAGGAATGCCATTTTTCAGATCCACCCGTCCCAGTTGCACGCGACGGTTTACCAGATAGGCGTGAGGTGTCAGGCCAAAATACTGCTTGAACGCCCGGATAAGATGCCCGGGACTGTATCCGGAAAGCTCGCAGAGTGTGTCCAGCGAGACATCTTCTGCGGCATGGTGGTCCAGGTAACGGGCAAGGGCTGAGAGGGTGTCTGGTGCCCGGGATTCGGCAGCAACTGGTTGCTCGGCCAGTTTTTGCATCAGGTCCGACATGAACTCGACCACTTCGGTTTGTTTCTCCAGCAAATCACTCCGGGGATCAAGAAGACACTCTGCCATTCGGCAATAGCGCTCATACCAGATGGTTTCAGATATTGTTGCTGTGGAAATATCCTGCCAGAGAGGTTCTTGCAGAAGCCCGGCGCGAAACCGGAGATCCGTCAGCCAGTCGGCATCCACGTAAAGCATCAGGTAGGCCCAGGGCTGATTGCCGATAGGATTGCAGGCATGAACCCATTCCGGATTCATGAGTACCAGATCACCGGCGCGTACGCGATAATGGTCATTCCGGTACTGAAATGTGCTTTTGCCGGCCGTAATAGCACCAATCGACCATTGGGTGTGGCTGTGAGGGTCATAACAGACCTTGCGACCATCGCCCACCTTCCGCAATTCCACATGGGGGATTCGGGCATCCCGCCAGAATAGGGGCTTGCTTTCCATGTTGGCAATGTGTGACATAGCTTCCTCGATGCAAACGCCTTGCACAGAGTGTAATGCTAGCACGACATCCACAGCCCGTAAGCTGGCTGCAGATGTCGCTGGATATCGGAAGGTTTAGAAGCGATATTTAGCGTTTGCATTCACAGTGCGTCGCTCGCCGTAGCCGCAGTCTGCGCCTTCGGAGCGGCACCAGGTGATGTACTCCTCATCGGCCAGGTTTTTGGCATCTACGGTGAAGTCCCAGTTCTGCCAGGTGTAGCCAATCATGGCGTCGTAGAGGGTAACGGAAGGAACGACGGGCCCGCCGCCTGAGCCAACGTTGTCACCCACGTAGCGCACCCCCGCACCGACCCGCCAGTTGCTGGCGATGTAGAGCTGGTTCCACCAGGAAGCCTGACGCTCGGCCACATAGGGGAGCCGGTTTCCAGAGGCGTCATCCCTAGCATTCAGATCGGTGTAGGCCAGTTGGGTTTCAAAGCGCTGCCACCGCTTGTTCACCTGCAGCTCCCAGCCGTCGATCACCGCGCCGGTCTGTTCAACACCTCCGGGAGTGCTGCCGTCGCTGATCCGGTTCTCCTGGGTAATATCGAAGTAGGCTGCAGTAATGCCAAGGGACTGGTCCGGGGACACGTACTTCACGCCCGCTTCCTGCTGGTCGCCGGTGGTGGGTTCCAGTGTGTTGGCGGCTGCGGTGCCATCGGTACCGAGGTTCATGCTGAAGGCTTCAGCGTAGCTGATGTACGGGGAGATCCCGTTTTCGAATCGGTACATCAAGCCCGCACGACCAGTGGTGGCCTCTTCGTCGCTGACGGTGTCCGCCCCGGAGACGGCAAGGCTGCGGTTCTCTGCCCAGTCGTGACGAAGACCAGCGGACACGATGACGTTGCCGATCTCGATGTGATCGGCAACGTAGAGGCCGATCTGCTCGATCTCGTTGTCTGGCCGGTCAGTCGGATTGATGACACCATCATTCAGGTTGCCGTACTGTGGATCATACACATCGAAGGTGCCACCCAGGCCATAACCGTAAAAGTAGTTGTCCTGTTTCCAAAGTGCGTCCTGGCGGTCGGCGCCGATAATCAGGCGATGGCGGGTAATGCCCAGCTCAACATCGCCTTCGAGGCGAGCATCCATGTTGAAAATACGAGTTTCCGAGTCCGCCGTGAAGATAGTACGTGGCACTTCGCCATTGGCATCGGGGACACTCGGAATGGTAATCCAGTGTTCACGGGTCTCGGTGCTGGAGCGGGTGTAACGGGCCGTAGCGGAAAGCGCCCAGTTGGTATTCAGTCGATGATCAACAAACAGGGTAGCCTCGGTCTTCTCCCGGTCATAACGATCCCAGCCTGGCTCCCCAACGAATCGCTCAGAGCCGATAAACCCTTGTGATCCCGGCTCCAGGGTGACGGCCTGTGGCAGGAACTGAGCGGATACCTGGCCTTTGTTCTCCTGGCGGTTCAGGAGCAGGGTAATGCTTGTGTCATCAGTGGCGCGCCAAGTCAGGGAAGGGGCGAGCACGTAGCCATCGTCTTCCACATAATCCACCTGGGTGTCGCTGTCGCGTCCAAGTGCGATCAGGCGGTACAGCAAATCACCGCTCTCATTGACGGGGCCGGTTACATCCACCGCCAGCTGCTTGCGATTAAAGGTGCCGTACTGAGCCCAGATCTCGCCGGCCTGTTCCTCTTCCGGGAGCTTGGATACCCCGTTGATGATGCCGCCCAGATCGCTCTGGCCATAAAGCATGGACGAGGGGCCTTTGAGCACTTCGATGCTCTCCAAGGCGTAAACATCGGTTCGGACAGTGTTGTAGGAACCGTAGATCTGACGCAGACCATCCAGATAGCGCCCGGCATCAACCCCACGAACTTTCGCGGAATCGATTCGGGTGTCAAAGCCAAAGTTGCCTGCGTAGACACCCGGAGTGTAGAGCAGGGCATCCTGTATGTTCTTGGCGCCGGAATCTTCGATGAATCCGCGATCGACGATTGAGACGGAATAGGGTTGCTCTTCGACAGGCACATTGAGCTTGCCGACTTTGGGCGTCTTTTCGAGAGGCATGTAGTCGGGTGCGGTAATGGCATCGGACACCACATCGAGAGCCTCGAGTGTGGTGGCGTTGTCGGTCTGGGATTGTGCAGTGGCCAGGGAACTGGCGCCGAGCAGGGAAGCGAGCGCGACGAAACTACGGCGTCGGGGGCTTGGGGCTTTCATGAGTGTTTTATGCCTCGGTTGTGAATGCTGAGGCGAATGATAACAATTATTATTAAAGTTACAAGAACTGACGCGTCAATCGTCAGATAGGTTCAGTCCACAGTAAACGAAAGAATTCTCGAAAGATGGCTATAGGGCAGGCCGCTCTCCTGATGCCAGCGGTTGAAAGCTTCCTGGGCCTGCATAAGCCCCTTCTTGCTGGTGGGCGAGGCGTCCAGTAGCTCCTCACGGTGCAGCGCGGCAATCACATCGCGGGAGAGGATGAAGCCATCCCAGCCCACACGGCGCAGAAAATACTGCGCGCTGTTGCCACCTAGCCGGGCACCGTTGCGTTTTAGCCACAGCAGTAACCCGGCCTGGTCACTACTGGGCCAATCGGCCAGGAACTTGCCGAAGCTGCCGTGCTCCCGGGCGGCATCCACAATCATCCGTGCGTTCTCGGGCACGGTCTGAATCTTCTGGGCGTTCCGCACGATCCGTTCATCGCCGGCCAACTGCTCAAGTACCTCGGGTGGAACCTGTTGCCAGTAAAGCGGAACGAACCCCTCAAACGCCTCTTCAAACTTTGGCCATTTCTTTTCGATCACCCGCCAGACGAAGCCTGCCTTGAAGACGCATCGGGTGATTTCCGAGAGGTAGCGATCGTCACCAAGAGCCTCCAGTTCGCCGGGTGCTGCCACTCTTGGGAGCTGTGCGCGAACTTCGTTCTCGCCGCCCTTCTGGAGGACGGCTTGTTCATAAATACGGGAAAAAGACATAGTGCTCTCTGAATCAGTCGAGTCTGTTAAGCGATTTCCGCCGGCCTAGGCGCGACAGACCGGCCATCGAGGCACCCAGCAATGCAAGAGCTGGCCGCACGATGAATCGGAATACCCAGCTGCCGACGTACAAGACGGGCAGCAGTATCAGCATCCATCCGAGAAACTGCACCAGCTTTACCGGGTAACCCAGGATTTCGGACACCTCGGCCAGAACGTCGTTGATAATACCCGGGTGCGTGACCACCAGGTATCCGACGCCGACTACCGCGGGCCACTTTGCGTATCGGGCGGTAGTCATCAGCATGCGCCTGCTATTGGCCAGGCGAGCGCCAAGGGCTGCAGACCGGGTACCAGCGGCGGCACTTCTTGAAGAAACCGCAACTGCCCGTCCTGCCCGAAGCACCTTCAGTGCGCTGGCAAAAACCAGCACATCCACCGATGCCCAGCCAACGTCAGCGGCGGACACGTCCTCACCCGTGCGATGCTGAATCTCCAGGTTGCGGATGCCGCTGGCGAAAAACTGATTGATATTTTCCAGTACACGTTCCGTTCGAACCCAGATAATGTCGCCCTGATCGTTCACCACGAATTGGCCCAGGAAATCATGTCCCTCTTCCTGGATGAAGCCTACCGCGTACCACCCACGCTCTTCCCGAGTCAGCTTCTCCTTTCCCGGACTGCTTTGCTGGCCGGTTGTATCGCTGTCGGATTTTCCGTTCCCGGTTAAGAACTCCACAGCCGCCTGGTATTGAGTGGCCAGATCGTTCATCAGCTCGATCGAGCCAATCGGGTTGCTCAGGAAATAGTGGATGGGCGGAAGAATGTTTTCGCCATACAACCGGAGAATTTCCCGGAACTCAGGCTCGGGCCCGTAAACCGGAAAGATCTCACGGGTCATGGCAGGGTATCGCAAATAGGCCGCGCGAGCCTTCAGCAGAAGAAGCTCGTCGTCCGCCATATCGAGCAATGCGGCCTGAACTTCCAGTGGCTCCGATTCGATGCGAGGGAACTCCCGGAGAGTATCCTCCGCCTGAATCCGGATCAGCCTCTCTTCAATCAGCATAGGCCGTGAGCCGACAGTGGCTACCAGCGCGATCATCGTCGCAAGGCAAAGGATCAGAAGAAGTTTTCTCATCATCGCTTGGCCTGAATACTCACTCGACCAATGTTGTTCCGGTGCGCGTGCCTCATAGAAATCCCGGTGCAATTCAAATCAGGTTTGTTGTTGAAACTAACCTGCAGCCGAAATTATTCCAAGAACAGTTTCAAGGACTTTGCTTTTGTAGCGGGATCAACCAGCGACTAAGCTTTGAAGGTTAGCTCTACACAGCGGTCTAACGGGAGTTGCACGTGGCTGGAAAGCACACGAAGCGTGGATTTGTTATCAGAGAGGCCTGCGAAGAGGATCTGCCCGAAATGGTGGGATTCCTGGCCAAACTGGCCCTGCATGTTTCGGGCGCGCCCCCTCATGATCTTAAGGAAAGTGAACGTAAGCGACTTCTGCGAACGTTGCACTCCTCGCTGGACGATCCCAACAAACTGTTGCTTGTGGCGGAGAATAAAAACTCGGGTCTCGTGGGAATGGGCTATGTCTATATTTGGCGAAGCCAGGGCATCTGGGAGCAGTCTGAGTCTACAGAGTTCAAGTCTGGCGTTATTGACGATATCTGGGTAGAGCCGGAATTTCGGGGGCACGGAATCCTCAAGGCCTTGTTGCGGGACCTGGTGACCTTCGCAGAGGCGCATCACGCCTCGGAGCTGATCCTGGAGTATTCCGCTTCAAACAAGGAAGCCAAGGCCGCCTGGACCAAACTGGGTTTCAAACCGACCGGCGTTCGAGCGGCGGCATTCACCTCTGTAGTGAAGCAAGCGCTGACAGCATCATAGGGATAAGAAAAGGAAACAGATCATGATCGGCGATCGCAGTGTGAATGTGTTTTACGATGAGATCATGCTCGGGCATAACCCCGAGGTGGATCTTCCGTTCATGCCCAGCCGGGTGGAAAAGCGGGTGCGCTCCATTCTTCAGGGGCTGGACTTCAAATGGAGCTATCCGGAACACCCGGGGCGGATCAGCGCCATCAAGACGTATCTGGATGAAAACCCTGTGGCAGGTACTCAATTCAAATCGGGTGCGGCTGCCGCAACATACGATCAGCTGGCACGGGTACACACCACCTCCTACCTTGACCACATCTTCTCACTGGACGGCAAACGGGCGTGGCTTGATAAAGACACTACGGCGGTGTCACCCGACAGCATCAAAGCCGCCACGGCTGCGGCCGGCAACGCCATTGCCGCCGTTGAAAGCGTTGTTAAAGGGGAATGTGACAGTGCGTTTGCCCTGATCCGCCCGCCCGGCCATCATGCCGAACCGGTTCGGGCACGGGGATTCTGCCTGCTCAATAATGTGGCCATTGCTGCGGCCCATGCCCAGGCCAAACTCGGCTGTGAGAAGATTCTGATCATCGACTGGGATGCCCACCATGGCAACGGTACCCAGGATATTTTCTGGGCAGACCCCGATGTCCTGTTTTTCGATACCCACTGCGCGGCGCCGTTCTATCCCGGATCCGGTCACCTGGAGGAGATCGGTGATGGGCTGGGGGAGGGCTACACCATCAACGTGCCACTTCCGGAAACGGCTGGCGACGTTGCCTTCGAGAAAGTGTTCCGGGAGATCCTGATGCCGGCGGCGGATTACTTCAAGCCGGATCTGGTGCTGGTCTCTGCCGGCTTTGATCCGCACAGAAACGACATGGCCCTGAACCTCACCTACGAGGGCTTCAAAGTAATCACAGGCATTGTTCAGGCGATTGCTGACAAACACTGTGAGGGACGGTTAGCGCTGGTTCTGGAAGGTGGCTACAGCCTGAGTTCTCTGTCCAAGGGGGTGCATGCCGTGCTCGAAGTGCTTGCCGGAGGGGAGGTGCCGGAAGTGCATGAAATCGGTGTACCGGAGGCCGAGGAGGCAGCGGAGTTCCATCGTTCTGCCTTCAGTGATGAGGACTGAGCCCGCTTTGAACACGAGTGACACTGTTAGTCGGTTGAAAACACCCGGCTGGCGGCTTCCACAACAATCCCGTGCCGCTTGGCCAGTTTCACCCGGTCGTCATCGTAGCCGCCGCCAATCACCGTCGCTACCGGAATGTCCCGACGTTTCAATTCACTGAGCACCTGGAAGTCCCGCTCAAAAATTCCCTGTTCGGAAATGTTCAGGCGGCCGAGGGGATCATTCCTGAATACATCCACGCCTGCGTCATAGAGCACGATATCCGGCCGGGATAACGCAAATGCTTTGTGCAGCGTTTCGCTGACAACCTCCAGATAGGCCCCGTCTTCGAGGCCATCCGGTAAGGCGACATCGAGATCGCTCACCTTTTTCTCGAACGGGTAGTTACGCTCACAGTGAATCGAGCAGGTAAAGGCATTCGGCTCATTCGCCAACAAAGCAGCGGTACCGTCACCCTGATGCACATCCACATCGAAGATAAGCACACGTTCAATGCCCTCCTGTTGCAACAGCACATTGGCGGCGATCGCCAGATCGTCGAGGATGCAGAAGCCGGCAGCGTAATCGTAATGGGCATGATGGGTACCACCGGCCAGGTGACAGGCAATGCCATGCTTAAGGGCCAACTGCGCCGTCAGAACCGTGCCTGAAGGAGCCAGGAAAGTGCGTCGGACGAGGCCCTTGCTCCAGGGCAGATTCATCTGCCGTTTCTCCCGCGCCGAGAGTTGATCGCCGGCGAAACGGGCGAGGTAATCCGGGCAGTGGGTGCGGGTCAGCCACGCCTGCCGGCATGGGGCAGGGCGAAAGCTATTGGCTTGAGTGAGAAGCCCTCTTGAGCGGGCGTAATCGGCAAGGAGGCCGAATTTTTCCATGGGAAATCGATGCTTTGCCGGGAATGGAAAGCTGTAGTCTGGATGGTGAACCACGGGTACGGGCATTGGATCGTCCGGCTGCAGTGGATTTGCGACGTCAGAATGTTATTTGGCAGGCACGGCTGCGATGCCAGAATCACACATCGCCTGGATTTCTTCGGCGGAATACCCGCACTCGGCCAGCAGTTCGCCGGTTTGCTCGCCGAGGCGCGGAGCTCCCTGCCAGTGCTGCTCCGGTGCGGCCGAGAATCGCGACGGGGCCCTGGCCTGGCGCAGTCGGCCAGCCTGGGGGTGGTCGTAGTGTGAGAGCAGATCGTTGGCCAGCACCTGGGGATGGTCGAGCACCTGGGTGCGGGTCAACACCGGGGCACAGGGCACTTGTTCGGCTTCAAGCCTTGCCAGCCAGTGTTCGGCCGTATCGGTTTTGATAACCGACTGGATCAGCTCAAGCCTCGCATCAATATTCTCCTGGCGCAGCCGGGCAGTCTGGAATCGTGGATCCTCCGCCCACTCCGGGCGGTCCACGGCACGAATGAGGGCTTGCCACTCTCGATCGCTCTGAACCGCAATGGTGATGTAGCCGGTTGTGGTCTCATAGATGAGATCCTGAAGGCTTGCAGCCTCCTGCTGTGGCACCTCACTGTGAACAAAGGTCTGGCTGCCCATGTCGGAGCTCCAGAGAAACGCGATGATCGCGTCCAGCATGGACAGCCGGACATGCTGGCTTTCCCCGGTGCGTTCCCGGGCAAACAGAGCCGCGGTAATCGCCTGGGCTGCGGTTACACCGGTGAGCTTGTCGGGCAGGATGGTCCTCACCAGTTGCGGACGCAGTTCATCGGCGCCCGCCTGAACGGTGGCCAATCCGGAGAGGCCCTGGATCAGCGGGTCGTATACCGGTCGCTGGGAATAGGGGCCGGTGTCACCGAAGCCACTGATTGATACCATCACGAGATTCGGCGCCACCTTGCGCAGCTGCTCCTCGCCGAGACCCATCCGCTCAATGACGCCCGGCCGGAAGTTCTGCACAAAGACATCGGCCGACGCTACCAGCCTCAGCAGCGCATCGCGCCCCTCCTGCTCTTTCAGGTTCAATGCCACCGACTTCTTGTTACGGTTGTTGTTGAGGTACAGCGCCGACATATCGCCCTGCCGATTGGCCGCGGAGCGAGTAAAGTCTCCACCCGCCGGATTCTCGATCTTGATAACCTCGGCACCCTGATCCGCCAGTATCATGGTCGCGAGAGGCCCGGAAATCATGGCTGTCAGATCGATAATGCGGATGCCATCGAGCGGTCCGGTCATGGTCAGGACTCCTGTTTTTCCTTGGAGGCGCCAAAAAACGTGAGTGCGCCACTCTTAAAAAGGGTTCGTACTCTAAACTTTATGCGGATGCCGATCATTTACTAGTACGCAACAGAGCAGGAAATTCATCAAACCAGAGGAGCGCCAGTGTCCACCAGTGTTGAAATGACCGACATTTTTCTCGAGTACCCCGCAGAGTCCGGCAAGGTTGCTGTACTCAAAAATGCCTCCCTCATGGTGCCCCCGGGAGAAACACTGGCAATCACAGGCCCCTCTGGCAGCGGGAAAACGTCCCTGCTTTTGTTGCTCTCCGGCCTGCAGCGACCGACCAGTGGTGAAATTCTGGTCGGCGATCAACGCCTGGGCGACATGGACGCCAATGCTCTGGCCGACTGGCGAAGTGAGCACCTTGGCATTATTTTCCAGTCCTTTCACCTGCTGCCTGGCCTCACGGCCCTGGGAAACGTGAGTCTGCCGCTTGAGATTGCCGGCGAGGCCAGGCCGCGGGAACGAGCTCTCGCCATGTTGGAGGCCGTTGGTCTCAGCCATCGGCTGCAGCACTACCCGGGGCAGCTCTCTGGCGGCGAGCAGCAACGGGTTGCGATCGCTCGGGCACTGGTTCACCAGCCAAGCCTGTTGTTGGGGGATGAGCCCACAGGCAATCTGGACCATGAAACCGGTGAGAAAGTGCTCTCTCTGCTGTTCGACTTGCACAAGGACAGCAAATCCACGCTGGTACTGGTGACCCACGACGAGCGCGTTGCCGAGCGTTGTCAGCACAGGGTCCGGATGGACGGTGGGCGTCTCTATGCCTCCTGAACGCTCCACAAACCCGCTCTGGATGCTCCGATTCGCGATCACCGATCTGCGGTCACGTATCTCTGCGTTGAAGATTTTCCTGGCCTGCCTGATTCTCGGCGTTACCCTTGTGGCTGCGACAGCCAGCCTCTACCGGGTGATCGAGCAAAGCTTGCTGGCGGATACCCGCGCGCTGCTCGGTGGCGATGTGGAGCTGGATACCAGCGAGCCGCTACCCGATGATGCGCTCGAATGGATTCGTGCTACCGGCAAAATTTCACTGGTTCGGGAATTCGATACCATCGTCAGCGGAAGCGGCGGCGACGGTTTCTTCCGGGCCGAGATACTGGTTCCGGATGCCCTCTATCCCCTATACGGCGAGCTGGAGCTAACGCCGGATGAACCCCTGGGTGCGCTTACAGACCAGAAAGAAGGGCAGTGGGGCGCTATCATCGATCCTTTGCTGGCAGAACGCCTGGGCCAGTCGGTGGGCGATCAGATTGAGATTGGCGCCGCCACCTTCCGAATCAGCGGCCTTATCGAGAAGCAACCGGATCGGAGCCTGAACGCCAATTGGCGAGGTCTGCCGATCATGATTTCCGAGCAGGCCGTAGAGGCGACCGGATTGATACGCCCGGGTAGCCGCGTGGATTACGAATACCGGGTACAAACCGAACAGAATCTCGACACCTGGCTTGAGGAATTCGAGCAGGCATTCCCGGATGCGCGATGGGAAATCACTACGTTTGCCGAGCGCAGCGAACGGATTTCCGAGCGGCTGGACCAGATTGCTACAGCACTCATCCTTATCGCTTTTACTACATTGTTCATCGGTGGCCTCGGCGTTGCCAACAGCATCCACGCCTACCTCGATGAAAAGCTGGGCACAATTGCCACCCTGCAAACACTTGGCCTGCGTCGCAAACCGCTTGTCGGCATATACCTCCTGCAGATTGGTGTATTGGGCAGCCTTGCGGGGCTTATTGGCGGTTGTATCGGGCTGGGGCTTTCCGCCCTGGCGATCAGCCTGGCGGGCGATGCCTTTGCATTGGCGGGTCCCGACGGGGCAGGCGGCTGGCTATCTCTGTGGTTTGTTCCTTTGCTGCTGAGCTGGCTGTTCGCGGTGCTCACTGCTTATGTTTTTGCTCTGCCGGCGCTGGCGCGAGCCCTGGCTGCTGCGCCGGCCGGGCTTTTCCGGGGGCAGGTCGAGGCGGCTCCCAACGAGCCTCGCAGCTGGCGGATTGCCAGCTATCTTCTGTTGGCCGTCTACATCGGCGCTACTCTTTTCTGGCTGCCATCGCCTCATCTGGGCTTTCTGTTCCTGCTGGCGGTTACGCTGCTCTGGGGCCTCCTGGAAGGTTTGATCAAGGGGTTGCGCCGCGGTGCCAAGGCTCTGGAAAACGGCGGTTTTGCCGACCGCAGGTTTGCCCGGCGGTTGGCCCTGGCCAATCTGCACCGGCCGGATTCGCCGCTCCGGGCAACCCTGCTGTCACTGGGCACCGCACTGACGCTTGTGGTGGCCTGCACGTTGATGGTTACCACGCTCCTGAGGGCGCTTGAAACCACCATACCGGAACAGTCGCCGGCGCTAATCCTCTATGAAGTGTTCCCGGACCAGATGGAACCGCTGCAAAACGGCCTGGAAGCGTTGGATGCCTCCAGCCGCGTTGAGTTGCTTCCGATGGTCCGTTCCCGTCTGGACACTATTAACCAGAAGCCGATTGCGGAGGTTCTCGCTGATAATGCCGGGGCCCGGCGAGAAGCCATGGGAGATGAATACAAACTGAGTTATCTCTCGGGAAACCCCGAAGCACTGGAACTGGTGGAAGGCAGCTGGTGGGAATCGCCGGCCCCCGAGGGGGAGCCCGCGTACATGGCCATGGAGGATCGGGAGGCCTACCAGCTTGGACTGGCGGTGGGCGACCAACTCACCTTTACTGCACAGGATAAGAGCATCGACGTCGAAATCCGTGCAATTTACCGGCAAAAAGGGCTTCAGACGCGATTCTGGTTCGAGGGCATATTGCAGCAAGGCGC
Organism: Marinobacter sp. EhC06; assembly: GCF_001650915.1. Lineage (GTDB taxonomy): Bacteria > Pseudomonadota > Gammaproteobacteria > Pseudomonadales > Oleiphilaceae > Marinobacter. The sequence continues at coordinate 59,145 of NZ_LXYO01000035.1, read as the reverse complement.
GCTGGACGACTTGATCAGCCTTTACGTCGGTGCGGTCTACCAAAGCGATGAGGCGGCCAGGGAATCCCAGCAATGGCTGGCACAGAACATCCCCAATGTAATCACGCTGCGCACCGCTGACTGGCTGGAAACCGCAGGCGATCTGCTGAACAAGGCAGCCGCGGGCCTGGCGGCTGTGGCATCGGTCAGTCTTCTCGCCAGCCTGCTTGTGCTTTCCAGCGTGGTGAGTGTCAGCCGCAGGCGGCAGCTTTACGAGGCCAACCTCTTGCACTGCCTTGGCGCCCGTCACGGAGCCATCCGCCAATCCATGCTGCTGGAAACCGGTTTGCTGACCTTCCTGGCAACGGTTTTCGCGACGGCGCTTGGTGCGCTAATTGCTTTACCTGTAGCTGACCTCGCCTTGAAGCTGCCGGCAGGCGATTTATGGTGGATTGGGGCGCTGGTTGCCGGAGGTGTCAGTTCGCTGGCGCTGCTGGGTGGACTCCTGCCCACGCTCAGGGCAATGCGGTTAAACCCCGCTGTGTTGCTCAGAGACAGTTAAAATGGCCTGCTATCGTAATAAATTCGTCTTTTTGATTAAGGAGGTGTAAACATCAGTTAAATCATAGACCTAAGAACATGAAAAATGACTGTTTGTTCGTTTTTTGGCCGCTATCACGAGTTGCAGGCTCAAAAAATCCGGTTATATTGAGGAAATTAAGGAAAATTGCCTACCAAATGGCAAATTTCAAAAATTTTCACTAAATAATCTACGGTAGTATTTTTACGTATGCTTTTTGCACATAACTCGTGTTGTGTAGGCATAACGGACACACACTTTTCGCCCACGAAAGAAAAAGAGAGAATAACTATGATTCGCAAACTAGCACCGCTTGTATTCGCTTGTGCTGCGGTAACCTCCGTAAGCGCGACAGCCGATCAGCTGGACACCGTGATTCAACGTGGCACTCTGAACTGTGGCGTGGTTCTGGATTTCCCACCAATGGGATATTTTGACGAGAACAACGAGCCTGCAGGCTTCGACGTCGATTACTGTAACGATCTGGGCGAGGCGCTCGGCGTAGACGTCAACGTTCTCAACCTGACCTGGGGCGAGCGGATTCCCTCCCTGGTGTCCGGCAAGACTGATGTGGTTATCGGTTCTACCTCCGATACACTGGAGCGCGCCAAGACCGTTGGCTTCACCTACCCGTACTTCGTGTTCAAATTCCAGGTTATCGCCAACGAGGACAAGAACATTGAATCCTTCGACGACCTGAAGAACCTGAAAGTTGGTGCGGCACTCGGCACCACCTACGAAACCGAATACCTCGCGTATGCCGAGCAGCAGGGCTGGGGCAAGGACAACTACACCTCCTTCAAATCCGAGAATGACGCTTACCTGGGTCTGTACCAGGGTAAGGTCGATGCGATCATTTCCACCAACACGAACATCGCGACCAAACTGCGTAGCGAAGAGTTCGAAGACTTTGAAGCCGGCCCCTACGTTCCCAACTACGACGACGTTGTGGGCATCATCGCCAAGCGTGATGAGGTTGCCTGGATCAACTACCTGAACCTGTTCCTGGTACGCCAGATTCGCGACGGCAACATGAACGAAGCTTACAACAAGCACTTCGGTACCGATGCGCCGGCCGATCTGATTCAGTCCCTCCGGGACAACAAGTAAGCGCCGAACCGACGGCCGCCAAACAGGCGGCCGTCATTGCATTGGTTCCCGGGTCGGGCACTCACCCTCGGGTGTCCTGACTTAAAATTCTGATCAAGGCCCTTCTTACCGGGCTCTGGTCGAGTTTCCTACCATTCATAAAATGGCCAAGGTATGGACTACGAATTTCACTGGAACGTTGTGTTCCAGAACATGCCCCAGCTGCTGAACGGTGCCTTCGTTACCCTGCACGTATCCGTTCTGGCGATGCTTCTGGGCGTTGTGATCGCAATACTGTTGGCGATCGCCAAAATGAATAACACGAAGTTCTTCAGCCAGGTTGCTACGGTCTGGGTCGAGATCGCCCGGAATACGCCGGCCCTGTTCCAGATCTACATGGCCTATTTTGGCCTTGGAGCATTTGGTATCCACCTCAGCCCCTATGTGGCGGTACTGAGCGCACTGGTCTTCATCAACGCGGGCTACCTGACAGAGACGTTCCGGGGTGGTTTCCAGTCGATTCCGAGCACCCAGTACAGCGCCTCCAAGTCGCTGGGCATGACCAGTATCCAGACGTATCGATACATCATCCTTCCGCAGATGCTGAGACGCATCTACCACCCGATGACCAACCAGTTTGTCTGGTCCATCCTGATGAGCTCTCTGGGCATTCTCGTGGGTATGAGCGAGCTTTCTGGCACGACTCAGCGTTTGCAGTCACTGTCGTTCAGAACGCTGGAGTTCTTCATTGTGGCGGCCGTGATGTACTTCGTTATCACCAAACTCGTGTTGTTTGGGTCATCACTGCTTGCTCGTAGACTCTTCAAGGGGGAAATCTGATGAATTCTTTATTCACACCCCTGTCCTGGAGCGATAGCGGTCTGATCCTGACCGGTGTCTGGAATACCATCATCATCTCCGTTGTCGCCATCGTGGTGGGCACTATTCTGGGATTGATCGTCGGCTTTCTCCGTGCCGAGAGCAACAAGGCCGTCAATGTCCTTTTCGGTAGCGTGCTCGACGTGCTGAGAAGTGTTCCCCTGATCATCCAGCTTATTCTGTTCTCCACCTTTGTCGGTGCGATGGGAAATCCATTGGCGCCGTTTGTTGCGGGCTCCATTGTGCTTTCGCTGTATACCATGGCCTTCATGAGCGAGGTATTCCGCAGTGGCTTTGAAAGTGTCAGTCCCTCAATGCAGACGGCAGCGCGCTCACTGGGTATGACCAAATGGCAAACCATCTACCACATTCGGTTACCGATTGGTTTGCGTGCTGTGTTCCCTTCGTGGCTGGGTGTCGCACTCAGTGTAATCAAGGACTCGGCCTTGGTCTCGGTCATTGGTTACATGGAATTGCTGCGCACGTCGGAGCAACTGATTTCAAGAACCCAGCAACCGCTCGAGATCCTGATCGGTGTTGGTATCTTTTACTTCATTATTTCGTACCCGCTGTCCCACTACGGCCGGTATGTTGAGAGGAAAATGGCAATATGATCAGCGTACAGAATGTCCATAAATCCTTCGGCGATCTTGAAGTACTGAAAGGCGTCAGCCTGGATGTAAAGAAAGGCGAGGTCGTGAGCGTTATCGGGGGCTCCGGCAGTGGCAAGTCGACTCTCCTGTATTGCATCAATGCCATTGAGCCCATCAACAAGGGCAAGATCCTCGTTGATGATGTGGATGTCCATGCCAAAGAGACCAATAAGGACAAGCTGCGCCAGAAACTGGGCATGGTCTTTCAGCAATGGAATTCCTTTCCTCATATGACTGTGCTGGAGAACGCCGCCCTGGCGCCCAGAATCGTCAAGAAAATGAGCAAGGAAGAGGCAATTGAAATTGCCAAGAAAGAGTTGGAGCATGTCGGCCTGGGTGACAAGTTCGACGTCTATCCCACCAAAATGTCCGGCGGCCAGCAGCAGCGCCTGGCGATTGCCCGTGCTCTGGCCATGAAGCCCGACTACATGCTGCTTGACGAGGTGACCTCCGCGCTCGACCCGGAGCTGGTCGGCGAGGTTCTGGATACCCTGCGCCTGTTGGCAGAAGAGGGGATGACCATGATCTGTGTGACCCACGAAATGGGATTCGCACGGGATGTCTCTGACCGGGTGGCTTACTTCCACGAGGGTGTGATTGCAGAGATCGGTGAAGCACGCCAGGTGATTACCGATCCGCAAAACCCGCTCACCCAGAAGTTCCTTTCAAAAGTGCGCTAGAAAGTCGCCACAACCGTGGCGCTGGCTGGGGGAGTTTTTGGACCCGCTTCCCCAGCCATTTTTCAGCCCCAAGAGGCGGGTGAATCCTCCTGGCTCAAAACTGAAAGTGTCAGTTCCGGTTCTTCAGAACCTCGTAGATGCGCGATATCTCCCCATCCTGCACCTCTTTTTCGACTAAATCCTCTAGTAGTTCCAGCACCCGTTTCTCATCGTTGCTGCGAAGCCCTGGCCAGTACACATAGGGAACTAAATCCGGATTGCTGATAAAGAACAGGGCGGTTTCTTCAGGCTCGTTCTCAATGTCTCCCCGTAGGCCCAGGGTAAAGTGGCGGCCGTTATTGCCCCGCAGAGTTACCAGGAGCGAGTTGTCCCGCTCGATAAAACGGGTTTCCTCAACAGAAATGGGCTCTGCCAGGTCGGGCACTGACGTGATGTAGTACTGGAAACCCAGAAAGGCCACCAACAGGATAAGCAGTGTGGCCAAGGCGATGGATTTGATCATCAAGTGGATCTCAGGCTGGTTACATGGCTCTCGCGAAGATCCCGAAGGGTAGGGACTTCAACACGTAACTCAGGGGTGTCCAGGGCCACCAGGGAACATAGGCGCGGCGCTTCTCGGATTCGATGGCTTTCACCAGAGCCTTCACGCCGGTTTCCAGATCCACCCGGAAGGGCGCGTTTTTGGTATCCCGGTTTATATCCGTGAGAATGTAGCCGGGCATAATGTTGCTGACGTTGATCGGCTTACCCTTGGTATCGAGTTGCAGACCCTCCGCCAAAGAGGCCACGGCAGCCTTGGTGGCAGCGTATACGTTCAGAGGGCCACGGAAACCACGAACACCGCTCACTGACGACATCAACACCAGATGACCGCTGTTCTGTTCGCGAAAAATCTCCATGGCCGCCTCGCTCTGGGCAATGGCGGCGATGAAGTTGGTCTCGGCGGTGTGTCGGTTGGCGGCAAAATGCCCACGGCCGATGGGCTGTGAGCTGCCGATACCCGCGTTAACCACCACCCGATCCAGGCTGCCCAGCTCATCCCGGAAGCCACGGAACACTTCGAACACCTCATCGTAATCGCAGACATCAAGGCCACGAACCAGCACCCGGATACCCGGATTGGCCTGCTGCAATTCCCGCTGCAGAGCCTCCAGCTTGCCAGCCCGCCGTGCGCAAAGCGCCAGATTGCAGCCTTTGGCGGCCCATTCTCGGGCCATGCCTTCGCCGAGACCGGTGCTGGCACCGGTAATCAGAATGTTCTTTCGCATCAGTTATCCCCTGGATTCGTTCGGGTTATTTGCGCTCACAGTACCATGATCGAACGCTCAGGGGATTGACTGAAATGCAACTCTGCACTGGCCATTCCGTTCAGGGTAGAACGTTACTCCACCATCACTGTGATCTTCTCGGAGACCACTGGCGGGTTATGTGGCACATGCATGTGATCACCGACCAAAAGCTGCAGCGTGTGTTTACCCGGTGATAGAGTGACCTCGGTTTCGGTTTGCCCGCCACCAAAGTGCTTGATCTGATCCGTTGCCGGAAGAGATTGGCTTAAATCAGAAGGCACATTGGTATCGATCAGCAGATGGTGATGCCCGGTGCCCGCTTTTTCCACGCCAGCAGGCGCCACGCCCATATTTCGAAGACCAAAGACGACTTTGAAGGTCTGGTCGACGGTTGCACCGTCAGTTGGTTGCACGAAATACACGCCAGCGTTGGCCGGTGCCTCAGACATCATGCTCTCTGCGAATGCGGCAACTGGCGCGGTCAACAGAGCTAAAGATAGGGTAACTGCAATCCTGTTCATTTCATTACCTCCCTGGTGTTTGCCACAGGTGAGTATAGTTGAGGAAATGAAGTTATGACGGGCCGGTCATGGCGAAGCGCCGAAACTGTACTCCGTTGCGCTCCACCGTTTGCGCCTCTGTAACTGAAAATCCCCTGGACTCGAAAAACGGAAGGGCTTCCAGGCTTGCGTCGGTTGTTAACGTTTTGACCCCGCCCGAAGCCAGACTCTGCACTGCTGCCTCGTAAAGCAGAGAGGCGACACCTCGACGGGCGAACGTTGGCGCCGTGAAGAGAAACTCGATATGACCGTTGGAGGTGAAAGAGATAAAGCCCGCCAATACGCCCCTGGATTCAGCGACGAGTGTTTCCACACCTGAAAGGCGTGCACGCCATTGTTCAAGATCCGGCGATAGTGGTGCCCAGGCTGCCAGTTGCTCCGGGGTATAGCTCCGCGAGGCAATCTGATGCACTGAATCCGTGAACACAGCGACGATGTCGGCCAGGTCCTGTTCTGCGTAAGGTCTGATACTCATCATATGATCAAAGTCCCTCCGCGCTCGCTATGTGCTTCGCGGCGCAAACATGATGATCGCCATGCCCAGCAATGCAACACCGGAACCCACCAGATCCCAGACGGTTGGCCGGATACCATCAATAGCCCAAAGCCAGAGAATAGCCATGAAGATATACACACCGCCGTAGGCCGCATACACCCGGCCGGCGGCTGTAGGATGCAGGGAGAGTAACCAGGCAAACGCGGCCAGGCTCAGAGCGCCTGGCACCAGAAGCCAGATGCTCTTTCCCTCGCGAAGCCAAAGATATGGTAGGTAGCAGCCAACGATTTCGGCCAGCGCGGTGACGAGAAACAGACCGATGGTTTTCAGTTCAGGCAAGGGAATTGACCTCTGGAAACGTTAAATTCCGTACTCACGCTCCACCTTCGCAACACGCACGCGAAAGGTTGAATACCATTTTTGATGACCCAGCCGCTGGGCTTCCAGGTGCTCCGTGTTTTTCTTCCAGTTGGCGATGGACTCCAGGCTCTTCCAATAGGAGACAGTGATGCCCAGATCCTCCCGAACGGATTCCATGCCCAGATAACCGGGCTGGGATTTCGCAAGCTCTGCCATCCGCCCGGCCATTTCCGCGTAGCCATTGTCGCCCTCGGTGCGGTGGTTGCTGAAAATCACTGCGTAGTAGGGCGGTTCGGGAGTGTTGGCGATCTCTGACATAAGTCCCTCTGGATGGTTGTGCTTCTGGTTTGGTTCTATCACATTACCGATTATCTATTTGCCTATTCGGTAGTAATGGCCGAACTCGCCATCCTTCGTTGAACCGCGGACAACCTGCCAGCCCATTTTTTCGGCGACTCTTTTACTGGCTTCATTGTCGTCTGCGATAAATACCTGTGCGGTAGCAAGATCGACTTCATGTGCGAGCTTTTCGACGGCCAGTTCACAGGCCCTGGTTGCGATGCCATTGCCCCAGAACTCCGACCTGATGAAATAGCCGAAATCCAGAATGCCATTAATCTCCTTTATGCCGCAAAACCCAATGAATTCGTCAGATGTAGCATCGGAGATAACAAAGCGGGATGGACCTTGAAGAGCGTCGTTAAACCAGGCGGCTCCCTCATCATCAGAAAGAGCGCGGCGGGGACCTAAAAACCGCATGACCTCAGGATCTGCGAGCATTGAGAGGACTGCAGGTTTATCTCTCTGATTGAGGCCCCGTAGTTTTATCTGCGCGCCTGTCAATTTCGTTTGTTGCTTTTTACGCAGGTAGGGCCCCAAAAATCTGCTCACTTCTTCCTCGCAAATGCCCTGGATCACCTGGATGCCGGCCCGCCGTAACTTTTCCACCCCTTGGCCGTTGTTTCTCGGGTCTGGATCAATCAATGCAACGATAACCCGGTTAATCCCTTTGTTGATTAGAGCGTCCGCACAGGATGGGGTTCTTCCGTGAAAAGAGCAGGGCTCGAGTGTCACGTAAGCGGTGAGATCGGAAAACGACCCAGCGTAATTTGCCAGCGCATCAGCCTCGGCATGATAGCGGCCTGGCGCTCTCGTGTGCCCGGTAGAGACCGCCACATCATCTTTTACCAATACGCACCCAACGGGAGGATTCGGCAAGCAGTGTGGCAGGGCCTTTTGCGACTCGGAGAGTGCGAGTGCCATGAATGCTTCGTGTAATGCCAATATTTTTCCTTACGTCAAAGCTTGGGCATGTGTTTGGTGGAGCGAATTAGGTCTGCCGCCGCTCCCAAGCCTCCTGCAGTTGGGTGCAGGTCAATAAGTGCCTAATTCTTGATCTCACACAGATCTACAGGAACCCGTTCGATCTGCTGTGTGTTCGATGTTTTCCCGGCAACGGGTATTACCAGGAAACCAGTGCCGGCGAAGGCGGTTGACTGGCTGATGCGGCCCTGGCCCGAGTCATCCAGCCCCAACACCGTTTTGCTGGTGACCACACCGATGAAAGGGTTGCCCGGTTCTCGGGCGCCGGAGGCAATGTAGTCCCGCTTTAGCTCAATTCGCCCGGCCTTCAACTCGAAATCCTTGCCTTCCCGAAATTGGGACTGCTTGAGCACCGTGCCATTCGATATTGCAGATGCGACCAGACTCTTGCCATCGCCTTGCTGAATGTAAACCGCCTGGGGTCGCGTTTCAGCCGTAAACACGTCGGGCCAGATGATGGAGGTCAAACAGACGGGCGCTGAGCCGTCCGAAGGATCACTGCAGTTCCTGTAACAGCCAATAAAGTCTTCCAGACTGGGTGATTCTGCGAATCCAGTGTCTTCTTCCGCGACTTCTGTGGAGGCACAGCCCGCACAGAACACGAACATTGCGATTGGAGCGACCTGTCTCATTTTCAACGCCAACCCCTCTTCGACTTTCAAGAAAAAAGATTTCTACCCGTTATTTGGCCAGTCGTTTCACGCCTCATGTTCGGTTGATGGCGTTCTTCAGAGCCGCGAGGCTTTCTGGCCCCGCCTCAAGGCGGATGCATTCCCCGGAATCACGTTCCCAGGATGCAGCTGAGCCCATGTGAAGATGCACGTTCACAGCCGCTTCAAATGATTTCTCCAAAAGTCCTGCGGGAACCCAAACCAACTCCATGCCCCTCAGTTGGTTTGGTACTGGGCTACCGCAGACCGAGCAGAAATCACTGCGATAGCCTGTTGGCTTCTGGAAAGAAGAGATTTTGTCCTGACCAGACAGCCAGTGAAAGTCCTCCTGCTTCACAAAAGTTGCCGCATTCGCCGACGATCCCGTTACCTTCCGGCAAAGGGAGCAGTGGCATTGGTAGAGGTTGGGCATATTGCCCTCAATCTTGAATTTCACTCCGCCGCAAAGGCACTCGCCTTTCATTGTTAATTCCTTGTCGCATTCATTCCGCAGTTGAGGCTATGGAGCTCTTTGAAACATGCTCTATTTTCTAAAGGCGCCACCGCATAGGATGTGTCTGTTGAAGCATACCGTCCTCGTCCCAGTCTTCCCAGCCAGTAAAAGGGATGGGTGTTTCATCGAATAGTCCGGGTAGCCGCTCCGCCCATAGGGTTTTCTTCTGTTCCAGCTGTTCCCTGAACCTGGACTCGTCCTCGTAACGAATACCGCCTCCCTGAATGCCATAGCTCACCTGGGGTGGCAGAACATCAAACCCCACGTAATAAAGTGAGGAATGCATCGGCCATAGCCATTCCACCATATTGCCAGCGCGGCCGAAGGGCATGAAAGCCTGCTCCGGAGACCCGGTGGTTACCGACAACATAGCTTTTTTGCCCCGGAAGTGTCCCCGGTTGTACCGTCGGCTCCCGGAATAGAGCCCTCCGTATACCAGAACCCGATCGAACCAACCCTTGAGGATTGCCGGTTGCGCGTGCCACCACAACGGAAACTGGAAGATCACGAAGTCGGCCCACTCCAGGTGGCTGATTTCCCTCTGAACCTCAGGAGCCAGCGCCCGTCGTTGATAATGAGCCCGCTGCTCGGTCAACGGGGCGAAATAGGTGTCATCAACCCGCTCGCGGTAGTGGCCCGCACGTTCAACCGGATCAAACTCTTCCTGGTACAGGTCATTGAGTTCCACTATGTGTCCAACAGCCTGAAGGGACTCTATCGCCACATCAACCAGCCCGCCATTAAACGATTTGCGCTCGGGGTGAGCGAAAACAATCAGTACGTTCATAGCCCATCACTCCTTTTGCATTCATCTGGCGATAGCCTAAGCTGTTCTTTGGTACACATAAATTCTCAATATGCGCGAACTCAATTTGCATGAATGAACAGCAAATACGGTGGGATGATCTGCAGATTGTGTCGGCTATTGCCGACATGGGAACGCTCTCAGGAGCTGGCAGGCAGCTGGGAATCAGCCATGCGACAGTCTTCCGCCGGCTCACCAATCTGGAAAATCAGCTGGGCGTGGTGCTTTTTGAGCGATCGCGCACTGGATACACGCCAAGCGCTGCCGGAGAGGACCTTTTCTCCGTCGCGAGAAGGGTGCAAGAGGATATCACTGGCGTTGAGCGCCGGCTTGCAGGAAAAGACCTCAAGCTTTCCGGAATCATCCGGGTCACCACAACCGACACTCTGTTTGCGGGTTTGCTGGCTACATTGTTCGAAAAGTTTCGTGGGGACTTCCCCGATATCAAGCTGGAAGTTGTCATCTCGAATCAGGTGCACAGCCTGAGCAAACGCGAAGCAGACGTCGCCATTCGCCCCACCGGGAATCCCCCGGAAACCCTGGTTGGGCGGAAGGTTGGAGTAATTCGTCAGAGCGTCTATGGGCAACGGCATCATTGGCAGAACCGGCGGGCCCCTCTGGACACCTTTACCGGGCACCAGTGGATTGGCCCGGATACGCATATGGGCAATCGGGCCCTGGAAACCTGGATGGCCCGAAACGGGTTGAATGAATGCTGCAGTTACCGCGTTGACTCAATGCTGGGCATGCAAACTGCCACTCGATCAGGTGACGCAGTGGCCGTACTTCCAGACTACTTGGGGGAGTCCGATTATTTGCTCTGCCGGCTGACTGATCCCATTGCGGAACTGGATATACCTCTGTGGATTCTCACCCATCCTGATCTGAAACGCGTGAAGCGAATCCGCGAGTTTACCCAGGTCATCGGTGAGGGATTGAGGCAAGCGCTGGATTAGACCATAGGCCTGAAGTTCGGTAATGCCGCAATGCGATCCAGCCACGCCCGAATCGCAGGGTAGGCTTCCAGCTCAAAACCACCCTCATCTGCGACGTGGGTGTATGCATAGAGTGAGATATCTGCGGTAGTGACATTCTCGCCCGTCAGAAATGGCGTTTGTGCCAGCTGCTGCTCCATCACCTCTAAGGCCTTGTGTCCGCCGGTTTGCTTGGCGGCATACTCATCGGCTCTCTCCGCCGGCAGTCCTAGGTACTTGTTGATAAAGCGCGCGACGGCGATAAATGGCTCATGACTGTACTGCTCGAAGAATTGCCATTGCAGAACGCGGGCCTGGGCGAGGCCGCCATTCGGGTACAGATCAGAGCCGGACGCGAGGTAGTTAATGATGTCGTTGGACTCTGACAGCGTCTCGCCGCTATCCAGCTCCAGCAGAGTAATCTTGCCGTTCGGGTTCTTTTTCAGAAATTCATCAGACTGTGTGTCGCCGGCCAGAATGTCGACATCAATCCACTGATGGTCAATGTTCAGCAGGTGGCAGACCAGCTGTACCTTGTAGCAGTTGCCGGACTTGGTATCGCCGTAGATTTTCATGCAGATTCCTTTGCCAGAATGGGCGAGTGGTGGGGGGGAGGCAGAAAACACAAGATGGTAGCTTAATTGCTAGCAGCCTCCACCACCATCGCCACCGCCTCCGCAGGAGTCCCCTCCGCCGCCCAAAAAGCTACCACCGCCAACCCCCGATGAGGAGCCTGAGCGAACTTTCACCTTGGTGGATAGCCACAGAAGAAAAACCACTAGCACGATAAAGAATGTGAAAGGGGCAACGCCACTGGCGAAAAAGGTATTTGCCTTGAGGTCAATCGCTTCCCAGAGGGCGTAAAGTGATACCACATAGATGATGAACCACATCATGATGCACTCCTCGGTAGGCCAACCAATTCAGACGGTTTAAGTCTTAACCCATTTATCACCTTCCTTGTGATACTCCTGTTTTACCGCCGCCCAGGCAACCTTATGGGCCGTCTCTTCCCGGCTTGCGTCGCCACGGCGGTCTTCGGGATCACGGTATTCTTCCCATGCTGAATTGAACGCTTTGCGGTAAATTTCCTGAGCATGCCCTGGCAGGTTATTGCGCACGCTGGCTGGCAATTCCGAATTTTTGTTGTAGGGCATGAGGGGTACCTCCAAAAACTTGCTTGAGTCAGAGGCTAGCATCTTTCAGCGGGAGGGAGCGGGTACAAGGTTACAACTCCAGCACAAGATTTCTACCGCCAAGAAAAAGCACCCAGACCGTTACAGCCGCCCAGTGAATGATAACCGGCACCCAGATCGATCTGGAAAGCGCATAAGCGAAGCCGCAGGTAAGTCCCATAGCGCCCACGATAACCAGAAACCACGGATCAAGGAAAAGAGGAATAGCCGTTGGGTTAAAGGCCATTGCATTGAACGGATGCCACGCAACGAATAGCAGCGTACTGATTACAACACGCCAGGTCGCTTTTACCCGGCCGGATGCCAGGATGTTTCTTGGAATCAGTACGCCCCTGAAAAAGGCTTCTTCGAGCAATGAGGGAAACAAAAACAATATGAAGGGAAGCAGGGGAGTAAGTGGCGAATCCAGCCAACCCGGCCGAAATAAGCCAGTGCTGAGGCCGACGGAGACTGCAATGATTGTGAACACCGGCACAAGAGCCCAGGCTTTAAGCGGAGTCTTAAATGGGGAATGTAACAGCGCTTGGGTTAGATCGTATGCCAAGCGCACTGTTATTTCAGATCACCAAAATAATATAGCGATGCCGGTACGCCTCCCAAGCCGGCTCCCAATGCACTACCCAGAGCTATCCCCGCCATAGGGGTCCACAATGTCACGCCGACAGCAGCGCCAATGGCGATGCCTGATCCAAAACCAGCAATCAGCCAAATTAACGCTTTCTGTCGGCCGGGCTGATTCGGTCGCTCCCTTCTGCTCATTTCCACAACTCCATCAAAGTATGTCTCCCTCCGGGAAACTTAGCATTTAAGAGATGGTTTAGAACCCTTCAATTATTCCTTCTGATAATCGAAGAATTATCGATGAGGACTGCGCCCGCTAATCGCAACATTTTCGGACGCGTCGACAGTGAAACTCTCCCGATAGTGTTTGGGAGAGGAGCCCACGTAGCGTTTGAACAGCCTACGAAAAAAAGCAAGGTCATCATAGCCAACGGCTCGACTAACCTGTTGGATTGTTTGTTGCTCGTTTTCCAGCAAATGCCGCGCAGCATTGATTCGCAGCCGGTGGAGATAGTCTGTAGGTGTTTCTCCCGTTGCGAGCTTGAAACGCCGGGCGAAATTGCGCGGACTCATGGCCACGGACTCTGCCAGTTCACTGATACGGACCGGGCCGTTGTAATGTTCGAACAACCACTGCTGAGCTCGCCGTACCAACCGATCCTCATGGTTAACCGCAGGGGGATCGGCTGCGTACCCAATCTGCCAAATCCGGGGCGTTTCCAGTAGCAAGGCCCTGGCGGTCTCGATGGCCACCCTGTGGCCACACAGCTTTTCAACCAGGTATAGGCTGAGATCCACGGAAGCATAGACGCCGCCGCTGCAGAGCAGGTTGTCACTCTCTGTCAGAAACCGCTCTGGCTGCCAATGAACATCGGGATACCGGCGACGACAGGCATCGACAACGCCCCAGTGGGTTGTCGCGGGCCTTTTATCCAGAAGGCCGGATTCAGCCAACAATGCAACGCCGGCACAGACCCCGGCAATTCTGGAGCCTCTCTGATGCCAATCGCGAAGCCAGGGGTAGAGTGGTGCGTTGGCCCGGCAAGCGGCCTCCAGATTTGTTCCCACTGCCGATACGATGATGAGATCGGTGGCGTCCACCTCGTCGAGGCGACGGCCGGGCTCCAGGTTCAGGTTCACGGCGGTGGACACCTTTTTGCCATCCTGGGAAACGGTGCGCACCCTGAAACGCGGTTCGGCCGGCAGGCCTCGCATGGAGTTCCAAAGCACGCCGGCTGTGCTGAAAACCTCCACCGGAGCCACGGCGGTCGACGGCATTCCGCCCTCGACCAGAACGACGGTGACATCAATCATCCTGCACCTCGGAAGTCCGAAATGTCCCTTTATTGTGGCGCAGCCGCCACTACGCGAAAAGGTGCAAATAGCAAATACTTTACCCAGTACGTTTGATGGTGGATCCCGGAGCGGATCCTCGAAAGGGCGCAATTGCCAACGTCGAGGAGGTGCAGATCATGAGCACGACGACCTACAAAGGAAGCTGTTTCTGCGGTGCGGTTGAATTGAATGCCCGCGGCCAGCCCGAGGCTATGGGTTATTGCCATTGTGAATCATGCAGGCATTGGTCCGCGGGGCCCGTGAACGCCTTTACTCTGTGGAAGCCGGAGGCAGTCCAGATCACTAGGGGCATGGATAACATTGTTTCGTATCACAAAACCCCACAAAGCTATCGTAAATGGTGCAAGAGCTGCGGTGGGCATATTCTGACGGAGCATCCGGAACTTGGCCTGACCGACGTCTACGCGGCGATCCTGCCGGAATTGCCGTTTAAGCCCGGTGTGCATGTGAACTACCAGGAGAAAGTGCTGAGGGTGCACGACGGCTTGCCAAAGTTCCGGGATACCCCGGAAGACATTGGTGGATCTGGAATCACAATGGAAGAGTAAGCCCTGTCAAAGACAAGCAGCCGCCGGGCACGGTCGGAAGACCATCCCCGGCGGCTCGTCTCAGCCAGCGCTACGTTCGATACCGGCACTCCATAAATGTCTGTCTTCACCGTGGAAATTTAGCATCCATGGGGTGGTTTTAAAGTAACGTTGCTATACTCCATGACCTGCTCAGGGTGACCAGTGTGCTCATTTATCTGCTCACCAACAAATACGAATCCCTGTTTTTCATAGAACTTGACGCTCGGCACATTCTCTTTGTAAACGGTCAGTTGCAAGCACTCCCGCCGTTTTTTAGCGTCATCCAGCAAGGCCGTGCCGATTCCCTTGCCTTGCAAGTCAGGCGCTACAAAGATTGCCGCCAGGTTGTCCCGTAAAGGCTATAGAAGCCGGCCATCGTTCCTTGGGACTCTGCTATGAATGTCTCCGATGCAGGAATGTATAGATCCCGCATGTCGTTGACCTTTGATTCCCAAAACTCCGGCGCAATGAAATTATGAGCTTTGATTGAGGCCGATAGCCAAATCTCCAGGATTTGATCTAAATCGGCCTGCCTGTACTCCCGAATCATCTGACTAATTCCTGTAGTCTTAAAGGCACCATCATGAATCAGTTGGTTCTACCAGCCGCACAGCGACATTTGAATGGAGCGATCCAGTTCCACTCTCGTGACGCGAGCCAAACAGGATTACCCATTGACCCTTCTCCAGAATGAGTTGCCCGTGGCCCGAACTATGCCTGCCACCTGTGGTATAGGTGCCTGCAAATCCGAAATTGAGTTTACCGGGTGAGTCTTTGATTCGACTGACCTGATACCCGATTGAAACTTCAGCAGTTGAAGCGAAGCCCTTATCTTCGGCAGACACCGCCATCCTCAGAACACCCGACTCTTCCAGAAATACCGGTAACACATCGGATGAACGGCTATTGGGCCTGGTGGCCTCGCATTCACAATACCGGACTTCCAGGACCAACTGGTCGCTAGCGATGTAAACTTCAGGTTCAGCTGGCTCAGCAAGTGCAAGTCCGGGGAATACGAAAATTGCGGGCAGAATAAACTGAAAAATTACGTGTGGTGTCATCCTTAGCATGGTTCTATAGCTCCTGAGCTTTAGAGCAAGTGAATCAACGGGCTATCGAAGCTGGCTGTCCTTGCTACCCCTGCGATTGATGCCGCCGGAGTGAGGGTGCTCTTTTTCATGGGCCGACTGGCAGTCAATGCACAAACGAACACCGGGAATGGCCTTGCGCCGCGCCTCTGGAATCGGCGCTCCGCACTCATCGCATTCCTCGGCACTTTCGCCTTTGGCCAACTGGCTGCGCGCGCGCTGGATTTCATCTTCAACGCTTGCGTCGATCTGTTCCTGAACCGCACCATCACGAGACCATCCGCCTGCCATGGGGCCCTCCGGAGTCTGGCTGACTGAAACCACTCAACGTTAGCATTGTAGCTCGGGTGCTCAAAGATAGCCGACGCTGATCTAGCCCACACGAATGGTCAAAGCCTACCGGCTTCAGTCTCGCGCCCACCTCGAAGAACCAGATACAGCAAGGGCCCTGCGGAGACAAACACTGCTGTCAGAACGAAAAACGGAATCAGGTAACCCAATCCTTTGCCTCGACGTTTGGCATCCTGGTACATCCAGATGCAAGCCAATACCGCGAGAATGTAGAGATCGATAACAACCTGTGCGGTATCGGGGCTGGACATCAGCTGGGCACCGAAGGCCAGGAGGGATTGCTCGGCTCCGGCCATTACCCAGAAAGTGAAGCCCATGAACAGGCAGAGAACGATGAGGGGGAGGGGGGATACTTTCATGATCTTCCTTGATTTAAAAAATTGAGGTTTATTGGTTCTAGACTCGGGGATTTTCTGTGTATTGGGTCATCTCCTGTTGATCCGTTCGTCTTCAATACTGGCGTCGATCCGTTCCTGAACCATACCATCGCGTGACGTTTAGAGCACCGGGCTCATTTCTTATGCAGTGCCCTGTAGCGCTCCTCCAGTTCGGCACGAATCGCGCGGCGCTCCTTGCCGTTGGCAAATCGCCGTATCTGATCATCGGTGCCCGGAACCAGCTGCGGTACGGCGACAGCTTTGCCGTTGTCATCAACCGCCACCATGGTAAAGAAGCAGCTGTTGCTATGGCGGACCAACTTGTCGCGGATGTTCTCGGTAACCACCTTGATGCCGATCTCCATGGAGGTACGGCCGGTATAGTTCACGCTGGCCAGAAAGGTGACCAGCTCGCCAATCTGGATGGGCTGGAGGAACATCACCTGGTCGACGGACAGGGTAACAACATAAGTCCCCGCGTAGCGGCTGGCGCAGGCATAGGCAACCTCATCCAGGTACTTCAGCAGGGTGCCGCCGTGCACATTGCCGGAGAAATTGGCTTTGTCCGGCGTCATCAGAACGGTCATGCTCAGGCTTGTTGAATTGTTTTCCATGGCGCTTCTCTGTTGGTTTGCTTTCCAGTATAGGCGCCAGGCTGCCAGCGGTGGCAGTAGTTATTAATCGGCCTCGAACGTCACCAGATCCACATCTGCTGCCTGGGTGCGTAACGGCACCAATGCCTGATAGGCAGGAGAGTCGTGCCAATCGACGACGGAATCCGCATCGGGAAACCGAATGACAACGGTATCGGTGTGCCGGTATTGCCCGCTCAGCACCTTTGCCTGTGTGCCCCGAAGTACCAGTTCCGCACCCCAGGGAACCAGCGTTTCCGGAACAAGGCTGCGGTATTGTGCCCATTTGTCGGGGTCTTTTACGGTGATGTTGCCGATCACGTAGGCGGTCATTGGCGTTCTCCGGTTTTTATTGGGCTGATGTCCATGAAAAATAAGAGTGACTGCATGCATTACTGGTTCAAGATATCTTCGATCCAATTCAGGAATCTGGCCGCACTCCTCGTTTCGAAGCTGTCCCTACCTGGAACGTAATAGCACAAATCTGATGTTACCGATTGAGTGTCGAAGTGCTGCAGAACGTTGGCCTTCAACAGCCTGTCTACGAGCGTTGTAGAGCAGAACACCAGTCCGTTGCCTGCCATAGCCTGTTGGATCCCGAAAAGCTCCTGATCAAACGTTTTGAGTTGAACATTTGCCCCCTCCAGTCCATTTTTCTCTAACCAATTGGTGAGGGGAGGGGCCGGTAACGCTTTGTTTTTCCACTCCGTGGTGAAAAGTGTGATTGGTTCACTCTCCCAGGAAGGAGGCGTCATTCCATAAGCACCAAATACATTGAATGACTCAAATCGAATGACATCAGAATCTTCAACGACTGAGACATCACCGAGCCGAACCGGAATGATATAGGATTGGCTGTCGACCGACTCGCCGGTCGATATTTCCACAGAGATATCCGGGTTGGCTTGTTCAAACTCGTGCTGGGAAGGGATCAGCACCATCGCTGCCAAGGATGATGTCGTCGTCACCCTGACCGTATTGCCTGCCTTCACCACCTCTTCCAAAGCGCTGTCGATTTTCCGAAATCCTTCCGAGGTCGCTTTGGCTAATCGGATACCCGTTCCGGTTAAGGATATCCGCCTTCCCTGCCGATGAAACAGGCTCACATTCAATCGGCTTTCCAGGTTGCCAATGTGGTGTGAAATGGCTGTCGGCGTTAGCGAAAGTTCTTCTGCGGCCAACTTGAAACTTCCCCGGCGGGCAGCCGACTCAAAGGCTTTCAGCGCCTGTAATGACACTTGCAATATGAATCTCCAGGTCAATCACGAGTTCATGAACGTTCGGATGAGTTTAAGTCATCTGCAAGTGTAATTTTTCCGTTTGTGCAAGTCCATTCAGCGCCACAAACTAGCTCCTGTCATCAATCAGCCAAGGAAATGAACATGAGCACACTATTACACATTGATTCCAGCGTCAGAGCGGCGACAAACCCGAACCCGGATCACGATTCCATATCGAAAAATGTCGCCCGTCGGTTCATTGATACCTGGAAACAGAACCGGCCTGAAGATGAATATATCTATCGTGACGTTGGCGTGAATCCACCCGCTTTCATCACCCAGGATTGGATTGGCGCGGTGTTTACCCCGGAGGAGAAACGTACCCCGGCGCAGCAGGAGACACTGGCACTCTCTGATACCCTGATCGCGGAAGTGTCGGCGGCTGACGTTATCGTGATCTCCTCACCCATGTACAACTACGGTATGCCGGCTCAGCTAAAAGCCTGGTTCGATCAGATCGTTCGCATTGGCAAAACGTTTGATTTCGATCTCGAACGAGGGGACTTCCCCCTGCAGCCTCTGCTCTCCGGTAAGACATTGATCATCGTGACCTCCAGCGGAGAGTTTGGCTTTGAGAAGGGCGGAATAAGAGAAGAGTCTGGCCACCTGGTGCCGCACCTCAGAACGTTGAGCAAATACCTCGGTGTGGACACCATTTATGAGGTCGCCGCTGAATATCAGGAATTTGGCGACGAGAGGCACCGAGTGTCAGTCGCCAACGCCAAAGCTCGAGCCGAGAGCCTTGCTTCAGAGCTGAGCCTTTCAGCCCCGGCGCTATCGTCAAGAAATGAGGTCACCGATGCGTGACCGAATTGATGAGGAGCGTCTGGCAACCTGTGGCGAAAGTGCCATTGATCTGGCTATTAGCAATGTAAAAGCCGGTGGTTTGCCGTTTTCCGCTGTGATCGTCAATCAAAATGGAGACGTTGTCGGCAAGGGGGTAAATCAGGTTGCCGAGCATCTGGATTGTACCGCACACGCAGAAATACAGGCGATAAGGGACGCTTCATGGAATGAGAAAAGCGTTTCTTTAAAAGGGACGACGTTGATTGCTTCAGGAGAGCCTTGCGCTCTCTGTTACATGGCGATCCGTATGGCCGGCATTGCGAATGTCCGTATATTGTTGGATCGATATGAGGCGGCAGAAAACGGGTTTGACTACCTGTGGACTTACCAGCATTTGAATCCGGCTCTCATCGATGAACTCGACGTTGTGACATTGGATAGCGATAGGAAATTGCTTCCCTTCCAGATGACCAGAATGGGTGTGAGTGATTGAGGAGAGGGGGTTACTAATGGCGTGGCGGCTAAAACCAGAGCTGCCACGCTGGCATTTCCAAGTTTGTCAGGCTAGCAACTGACTGCCAACGTAGATGCGTCTGGCAGCAGTCACCCGTTATCCGGACTTTCCTTCAACAATCTGGAGGTTGAACGCCTCCGACTCTTCGGGCGGTTCAAAGTAACCCGTCACCATGCGAAAGACCTCCTCCGTGTCGAACTGTGCTCGTTCGGGTTGTTCTTTCTGCCGCTGTTTCAGCTGTTTTAAACAAACTTCATCGTCTACCGACAAATAGTACAGCTCATGAGGAATGCCGTGTTGCGAGTATATATCCTTGAACCAGGCTCTCTGCTTAGGGGTGTTGCCGGGAAAGTCCAGGACCACAGAGGTACCGGCCAAGAGCACTTGCTCAACGTGTGATCTCAGCACTGGCTTGAGCCGAGATGAGTAACGAATGTAATCATTGAAATCATTGATCTCGCCAGGGAACAAAGCGGCCAGCCATTCATCCTCTGAAATAAGCACGGCTCCCCGCTCGCGAGCGATCTTGCCAGACAAAGTGCTTTTGCCAGCTCCCATCTTCCCACAGAAGAATATCAACGTTCCGTACGAACTCATTGCTTAATCCTTAGGCAAAATGCCAAAAACGGCGCTCGATTACCTCGGCCGCCACCGGACGGGCGCCCCGTTGTGCTAGGCCAATTTCCTCCGGGGCCCGCGTGACTGGATGGCGGGCGTCCATTGCCTTTTGAACCATTTCCGCTCTTAGCCATGACGCATCTCCTTTGCCTCATTGGCTGGAATCTCGATATACGCCCAGCAGTGTAGGCCAACGAGTACCTTTAACGCCGCCGTAACCGGCCGAAAAACCGCGTAGCGGTTTGCAGGTCCAGCCCACGAAATGGGGGAGGTCCACGGTCCCGTTGACGCCTATGTTAAGGGCTGAGACTGGCGATCTGCTCAAGATGGTTAATCCACAAGCTCATATTTAAAAATTTAATTTTCTTTGGCTCCTTTTTGTCTCTTTCTTTAGGCGGCACCCATTCACCTACTGAAGTCTTCACGACACCATACGCCAGAATCCTCTGGCCTTCGGTATATTCTGAGGGGTCAAGCTCCTTATCTGCGATAACTAGCTCAATACTAGGAATAGGTGTAACCTTGTCTACTAACTCATAATAAGGACTGTGTAGCTTTATTTTCCAGTATTTGAATTTTTCGGTTGGCGGAATAAGCTTTGAAACAACACCCTGAAAACACATTGGGTGTTTTTGTTTTTTATTTTCAACAAGTTTGTAGGCTGAAATATACTGATCTTCCTCAAAATAGAATGCATCCCATTTAATCTTCTTTCCTCTGTAATTGAGGACGATCAAAGAAGCAAGTTCATTATCCTCTTCAAGTTCTGATCTCAGCGCAAGAACTTGCTGCAATACCTTTATATAGCTCGGGGCTGTACCTTTTCTGGTATACGTTTTACCTTTGAGTCTTTTTTTGCTCGGATATTCTATGGAACCGTCTCTTGGCTCAGTTGTAGTCTCAGAACGTTCTGGTTTGTGAAGTATTTGAAGACTGAACTCATACTTATTGTCATCTAAAGACCTTAATACATCTGGGTCAGAGTCTCTTGCAATAACCTCAACCGCGCCCTCGGTGTTGTAAGGGCAAAATTTGTATGAATGTTTATGGTTTTGCTTAAGCTTAAAAAACGAAGGAACTGTAATTACTCTTTCTAAGCGTCTTTGCTCATAGGAGTGAACAAAAGACATATATGCATCACATCCATTCACATGGCAGACATACTCGCCGTCATAGCCACCTTCACAATCTTCAACGGTGACTTCTTCTTGAGTTTTTTTGTCTTTAACTTTTTTTACTTTTACACCCAAAATTAGATCCTTACCATTTTTGCCTTAACGTCGCGATCAACAGCGGGGGGCGCGATAGCGCCGGAGTCTGATGAATGGCTTTGTTCAGTATTTACTCTGATGATTCGAACGATTTTTCTGGTACTCCACTTGGTCGCACCATAATCAAATCTTCTGGATCTAGGCCATCTTGGACAAAAAGCTCTGGGGTATTCTCTTCCTTGATGCCTTCCATCATAACCAAAGCCTTAGCCTGCTCAAATGCGTTTTTAACTGAAAGTCCGAACCCTATTGCAGAATAGAACTGTGAAGAAAATACTTTAGCCGCATTATCGCCAATGCTAGTATTCATGCCAATAGCTGCTTCAACATGCTGAATTACAGATTCCGCTTGGTTATAGGAATAGCAAGTATTAAAGAAAACTAAACGAATGTTACTCGATGAGGCCATCATAGTTTGAACAATTGCCTCTTTACTAACTAGTTTTGCATTGCCATTGGCATCCTGAAATACTATCTCGTCGGAGTCTGAACCATGACCGCTAAAATGAACTATTGTTGGACTCAACTCATTTATTGCTTGCAGCACATCCATTGGTTGGACTGCCCACCTACTTTCAAATGAAACTGAATCTCTGTGCTTCGCCTTTCTAATCATATCGCCGATAGAACGCGCTTCTTCGTCAAGCCTTAACTGTTGCGCATCGACTGGGTTTGATGCTAAAAATAGAACCATAATCCTCTCTGGAAGCTGTTGAAGTGCCTCTAGAGTTTCAATAGTGCTTTGATGCAACCCTTCATGCTTATCCAGAGTTCTGTTTATTTGATTTATTCTTGATTGTTCTGCTCTGGACTGACGCTCTGATTCCCTTTGTCTTTTTTTAGCCTCTTTTTCTTCTTCCGTTGACACTTTTTTCTGCTCATCAGAAAGTTCTTTCTGCTTTTTTGCAATTTTGTAGTCAAGATCAGCCACTTTCTTTTCCGCTGTCACTTGATCCTTTTGGTGTCTTTCAATTTCACGTAGCTTGGTTTTCGCAGTACTTGTACTACTAGTTCGGGACAATGCTTGTGAAGCAGAGCCTATCTTCACAGAGAGATTGGCTATTTTAGCTTGTTCCTTCGCCTTTCCCTGCTGCAGCTTGGCGATTTCTTCTCGTTTTCTCGACACATTTCGACGGTAAGAATCCAGCAATGACACACTTTGCTCCTCAAGAAAAATCCTGGCTATAATGAACGCCCGGCTCACGCGCCGGTTTGGAGCCGCGAAGCGGTGGAAATCCAGGTCGCTGTGAAGCCGATTGTTAGGGGCTAATATATAGTTTGGTGAAGGCAATAAGCTCATCGACGTATCCGATTCCGACATTCAAGCTCGGCAAGTACACTGTAGGGTGAGCACATTGATTCCGAGTGGCCAAATGGCCGTGCAGAACTTTCAAGTGTGCTTTCTTAATTACACCGACTTCTTTTCCAACATCCAATATCTGGGATTCAGGACATTGTTCTTTCAGTTCTGCCAGGTCTTTAAACTTCCACTTCGGGCGCAGAGACCGAATTTCGGCTTCCTTGTCGGCGTATAAGCGCTCGGCCAGTATTTCGAACAACCCGCTCCAGGCTAGGACCATTCCTGCTCGAATACAGCCCACCTCAAGACACTTTATTGATTCTTGAAAGTATGTTTCCACATCAACGGGCATGGAACGAATGTCCCGGAGAAGGCCTTCAAGAAATATAATCCGTGATTTCGAAGCTTCATGGCTGCTGAGAATTCCATGAGCTTCTTTCTCAGCCTGTCCTACACGCTTCAATAAATTCGGCAGTAATTCAGTCGTCATCTTCAGGGCTCAGAAGATTTTTTCTCAGAGATTTAAACAACTGATCGTAGACTTCTGGATTATCAGTCGCGGGCAGATGAAGCTCGATATTTATCGCAATGGTTGGAACGCCGTTACCCTTGATTTGACTTGATAATCCGCCAATACCGGAAATGGGAGCTTCATTTTGAGCCGTGCTAACTGGATCAACATTGAAAGACGAACTACGGTCACTTTGTTGACCACCCCCATGGTCGAGCGCTTCTTTAGCCACTGGTTCACTGTCATCTGGGTTAGTTTGCGCTACCCTTAACGTTCCGTCATCGTTACTAACTAATCCTGTGATAACAAGGATATCGACAATAGTACGAGCCCCGGTACGATTCCCCTTTGTATTCTTGGCTCCTGCCGCATAAAGCACATGACCAGCAGCATCCTCAACTGAGAGGCCACCTTTGATTCTAATAGTAGAAACAATGTTGGATAAGAATTCACTTTCACGAACAACCTTACGCCATGTGGCTGCTATATGCTCAGACTGGTTGTGGTCAAGCGCTCTGGCGAGTTTCAATCCCTCATCAGTGATCTTTTTCTTTTTCCCGGATGTGACAATCCCGGTTTCTGCTAGAAATGGGTTGTTAGGACTAATACTTGTTCTACCGATACCAATGAGCTTGGAAAGGCTCGCCAAGTCGATTTCCTTACCTGAGTGACCATAGCCCTTGATGATCTTCTCCAACTCTCCCAGCGAAGACGCTGGCAAGCTTATCGCATCGGTCATTTTGTTCTCCATTTTCTGTGTATAAAGAATCGTACTCTGATAGGGAGCCGCCCTCTAACGCCTTGGGTAAGCCGCTGGGACGGAGCGCAGCGGAGTACCGGTCGGCTTCACCCACTGGTTAAGCGTGCTACGATGCCCGGCACCTAAAAGACGCTATGACAAGAGCTCATTCATGTCTCGCGCATAATCCTTAAAACTAAACCAGCCAAGCACATAAAGTATTTGCTTGGCTCGGTTTTGGTGACCGTGAGATTCAAGGGAGAAATGCTCGCCATGGTCTTGCTCAAGCGCAGTGAAGACTTTCTTTACCCCTTTCTTGTAATTTGCTTCTTCATAGTGAAGGGCTTGGTTTCTACCTTCCCAAATAATATCTCTAATTGGTAAGGCTCCAATTTGCCTACCCATTGGCGCGTCACTTTTCTTACCAAACACCAAGGAGATGCCTTGCTTTGCGATTTGCAGTACTCCCCCAGCAATTGCCTGAGTGGCTTGTTGATGAGCGCCCACAGCCGCTTGGATTTCAGCAGCCCTGCGCTCTATCTCTTTCGCAGCTTGGTGGGCTTCAGCCATACGATGAAAAGCAGCCATGACGTAAGCATCGGAGAAATCGTCATTCATATCACTAGTTTCGAAATCCCACTTATAGGCCTTTTCTTTGGCCTCTAACGTGGTGAGCGCTCGTCTTAATTCTGACAACAGCTTCTCTTCATCAGTGGCAAGTTTCAATAGATTCGCCACCGCAAACTCGGTATCCGTGACGTACTGGTGCATTTCCCTCTCGCTTAACATTTGTACAGTGGTCGCGATGATCATATTCCCCGACCAAATATCCACTCTGACCACTTCTCAATCTGTCAAAAAGTGCTTCAGACTGAATATCCTGAATCCCAAGCTCGTTCTCAGGGTTTCGATAAAAACAATCTTCGCGACCGCTCTCACTGATATCACCAACCTTTCGATCAAACAGGCCGTTCTTCCGGCCCACCAAACAAAAAGGCCCGAAGTTCTCACTCCAGGCCTTCTCGTCATTCATAATAGCTCATCACCTCAACCGCACTTGCTATCGCCGCAGGAGAGGCAAGTCGCACACCCATCCATCACGATCACCGCCTTGGTGCTGCACTTGCCACACATGGTGGCGTTCGGCGGGAAGTCGCTGGCCTTTTCATCGTTCGTCGCCGTGCTGTGGCTGGCTTCGAACTCGGCGCGCTTCTCGGCGAGGATGCGCTTGGTGGTTTCGCTCATTTCCTCGCTTTCCAGCAGGCCGATGGCCTTCAGGTGCTTCTCGATCACGGCGCCGATTTCAGCCACCAGGGAAGGCATGAACACGCCGCCTTTCTTGAAGTAGCCACCGTTGGGGTCGTACACGCTGCGCAGCTCTTCCACCAGGAAGGTTACGTCGCCACCCTTGCGGAATACCGCAGAGATAACGCGGGTGAGGGCGATAACCCACTGAAAGTGTTCCATCGACTTGGAGTTGATGAACACTTCGTACGGCTGCCGGCTCTCGTGGTCGGTGCCTTCGTTGAGCAGGATGTCGTTGATGGTGATGTACATCGCGTGCTCGGCCACCGGCGGCTTGATCTTGTAGGTGGTGCCCAGCAGGAAGTCCGGCCGTTCGATGTATTCGTTCATCTGAACGGGCTTGGTTTCTGCGTGCACCGGTGCCTGGTGTTCGGCGGCTGCTTCTGGGTCGGCCTTCTTTACGCGGTAGCCGACGATTTTGTTGCTGATTTTAACTGTCATGTTCGTTGTCCTGTGTCGGTTCCCGGATCAGTACTTGCCGTAGGTGCCTTCTTTAAGCGCGTCAAACAGGTTGGCGGCGTTGTGGATTTCGCCGTCGTACTCTACCTGCTCGTTGCCCTTGAGGGTGACCTTGCTGCCATCGTCCAGGGTGAACTCGTACATTGTGTTCTCGAGGTCTTTTTCCTTAACCAGTACGCCCTGGAAGGCTTCCGGGTTGAAGCGGAAAGTGGTGCAACCCTTCAAGCCCTTGTCGTAGGCGTAGAGGTAAATGTCCTTGAAGTCCTGGTAAGCGAAGTCTGTCGGAACGTTCGCGGTCTTGGAAATCGAGGAATCTACCCACTTCTGGGCGGCGGCCTGGATGTCCACGTGCTGTGACGGTGTTACGTCGTCGGATGTGGTGAAGTAGGCCGGCAGCTTCTTGTCTTCATCATCGGAGAACGGCATGGCGCCCGGGTTTACCATATGGCGGTATGCCAGCAGCTCGAAGGAGAATACGTCGACTTTCTCTTTGGTCTTCCGGCCTTCGCGGATGATGTTACGCGCGTAGTGGTGCGAGAAGCTCGGCTCGATGCCGTTACTGGCGTTGTTGGCAAGTGACAGGCTGATGGTGCCGGTCGGCGCGATGGACGTGTGGTGGGTAAAGCGGCCACCTTTCTCGGCCAGTTCTTCCACCAGCTTCGGCTCCACCTGGGCAATCTGCTGCATGTACTTGCTGTACTTGGCGTGCAGGATGCGGCCTTTCACCTTGTCGCCCAACTTGTAGCCGTCTTCAGACAGCTGCGGGCACTTGGTGAGCATTTTCGGGGTAATTTCAAACTCGTCGTCCATGATCGGCGCAACGCCCTTTTCCTCGGCCAGGGCGAGGGACTGGCGCCAGCCTTCAACGGCCATTTCACGAACGACTTCTTCGGTGAACTGAACGGATTCTGCGGAACCGTAGGGCATGCGCAGCATGGCGAGGGTGGAGCCCAGGCCGAGGATGCCCATACCGTGGCGGCGCTTGTAGGTGATTTCATGGCGCTGCTCAGCCAGCGGCAGGCCGTTGATCTCAACCACGTTGTCCAGCATCCGGGTGAAGATGGCCACAACCTTGCGGTACTTCTCGTAGTTAAAGCTGGCCTTGTCGGTGAACGGGTAGTCCACGAACATGGTCAGGTTTACGGAGCCCAGCAGGCAGCTGCCGTACGGGGGCAGGGGCTGCTCACCGCAGGGGTTGGTGGCACGGATATCTTCGCAGAACCAGTTGTTGTTCATCTGGTTGACCTTGTCGATCAGGATGAAACCCGGCTCGGCGTAGTCGTAGGTGCTGGTCATGATGGTGTCCCAGATAAACTGGGCTTTCAGGGTGCGGTAGATGCGGCAGGCAACCTTGCCTTCACCGTTCACCACGTAGCCTTTCTGCTCCGGGAAATCACGGTATACGAACTGGCTCTCGTCGCTCAGGTCCAGATTCTCGTCTTCGACTTCCTTCTGGGTAACGGGGAAGGAGAGGTGCCAGTCGGCGTCGTTGCGCACGGCTTCAATGAAGTCTTCGGTGATCAGCAGCGAGAGGTTGAACTGGCGCAGGCGGCCGTCTTCACGCTTGGCCTGGATGAAATCGATCACGTCCGGATGGTGCACATCGAACGTGGCCATCTGGGCGCCACGGCGGCCACCGGCAGAGGACACGGTGAAGCACATGCGATCGAAGATATCCATAAACGACAGCGGGCCAGAGGTGGTTGCACCAGCGCCGGCCACATACGCGCCTTTCGGGCGCAGGGTGGAGAACTCATAACCGATGCCACAACCTGCCTTGAGGGTAAGGCCGGCTTCGTGGTTCTTTTCCAGGATGTCGTTCATGGAGTCCTGAACGGTGCCGGAAACGGTGCAGTTAATGGTGGAGGTTGCCGGCTTGTGTGCTTCGGCACCGGCATTGGAGGTAATCCGGCCGGCGGGAATGGCGCCGTTCTGCAGGGCCCAGATGAAGTTCTTCATGTGCTGGGTGCGAACGGATTTGTTTTCCACCTCGGCAAGGGCTTTGGCAACACGTTCGTAGGTTGCGTTGATGTCCTTGTCTACGGGCTCGCCGGTCTTGGTCTTCAGCTGGTATTTGCTGTGCCAGATGTCGATCGAGGCTTCCTGCATCGGAATTGTTGTTACCACTGCCTGTGCCTTAGCGTTCATTTCCACCCTCTGTCTTCCGGTATGTCTTCTTTTGATGGCACCAGTCCTTGTACCGGCGGCGCCATACCCCTTGAGAATCGTCTGTTTGGCCTTGGGCCTGTTTTCTTTTTAACCACTATATATGGGCTGAATCTGAAACGAGTATAACAGGATATAGTGTTCTGTGAATAAGAACGCAACTATTGATAGACGCTTCGGGGCAAAGAAAATCAATCGAAACCGGCTTGAATCCGGGAAATTTTTTCTAAAACAGCGGTTTGGGGTTAAAGGTTCAAAACCACTACATGTTGTGGTTTAAAAATTGATCAGGCCCTAGGAGGTTCAGGTAGTCACATGATTTGTGACCCCTGCACGTACCCGGTTTGAACGTGTCGCTAAAGTATGGACGTGGTGTCGAAAACTGCAGTGGCCCACAGGATGTGAAAAAGACTAAAAACAAGGAAATAACAATGAAAGGCCTGAAACCTACCTTGCTAGCGCTCTGCGTTGCGGGTGTTCCACCTGCAGCCGTAGCCGAGATCCAGATGCTGGATGATTCGGCGATGGGCATGATCACCGGCCAGGCCGGTGTAACCATTGAGCTGGAAACCAAACTGAACATTGATCGCTTCATCTATACCGATGAGGGATCAATGGAAATCAACGATATCTTCGTGGGTGGTACCAACCGGAGTGATTTGTTCCCTGAGCTGGGGGTAAATCTGATGGGGGGCGCAGCTCAGGAGACGGACCTTCTGGATAATGTCCGTATCGAAATTGATATCCTCAGCGATGGCGATGCCATCATCAACGTTCTGCCTCAGGTGTTCGGAGCGGTGGACCTGAGAGTTTCGACCGGTGCGTGGAATCTGACGGGGACTGGTGGCAGTACCACCATTCTGGATAACTTTAATGCGGATATCCTGATGGGCGGCGCCAATATCGAGATTGATGCCGATACCGATGTGATGAACCTGAGAACGGACATCGCCGTTGACGACATGGATTTCGACATGCCGTTCCT
This sequence comes from Marinobacter sp. EhC06, assembly GCF_001650915.1. Taxonomy (GTDB): domain Bacteria; phylum Pseudomonadota; class Gammaproteobacteria; order Pseudomonadales; family Oleiphilaceae; genus Marinobacter. Next base: position 30,250 of record NZ_LXYO01000035.1, on the reverse strand, counting down.
GGCATTGGGCATCCGAGATTTCCGACTGACAGGCAACACCTATGATCCGGTTCGAAACAAAAACATTCCGGACCTGTTTGCCAAGGTTGATCTGGATATCTACAAACGCGCCAACAGCCTTGGTGTTGATAGCCTGGCCATTGATCTGAACTCGTTCAATGCCGACATCACAATGGGAGGGGTTCTGGTTGGTGGAACATCCATAGGCAGCGTGTTTATGGATGATCTGGCGATCACCAATACCCAGCTGTTGGTCTACGGTCACTGATTCCGGCTGTTAAACGAAAACGGGGGCCAGTCTGGCCCCCGTTTTTTAGCCCAGCAACAAACTGTCGTCATCCACTTCCAACCCGCGCTGTTTTTCAAACAAGCCGAGTAGATCTTTCACTTCCAGGCCTTCGCGGTCTTTGCCTTCGATATCAAATACCACCTGCCCCTGGTGCAGCATTACGGTGCGACTGCCAACTTCCAGCGCCTGCTTCATGCTGTGGGTCACCATCAGTGCGGTGAGCTTCTGCTCCTCGATGATCTTGGTGGTGAGTTCCAGCACGAACGCAGCGGTTTTCGGGTCCAGCGCGGCGGTGTGTTCGTCCAGCAGCAGGATGCTGGAGGGTGTAAGGCTTGCCATGAGCAGGCTCACGGCCTGGCGCTGGCCGCCGGACAGCAGCCCCATCTTGTCGCCAAGACGTTTTTCCAGGCCCAGGTTCAGGGACGAAAGGCTGTCCTTGAACTTCTCCATGTACTGTCTTTTAACGGCGCTGGTCAGGCCCCGGCGCTGGCCGCGCTTGATGGCCAGGGCGAGGTTTTCCTCGATGGTGAGACCTTCGCAGGTGCCGGCCAGCGGGTCCTGGAATACCCGGGCAACCCGGCCGGCCCGTTTGTGGGTCGGGAGTTTGGTTACGTCCAGGTTGTCCACAATGATCTGGCCGCTGTCTACCAGCACTTCGCCGGCCAGGGCATTCAGAAAGGTGGATTTACCGGCGCCGTTACTGCCTATGACCGTGACAAATTCCCCCTGGTTGACCGTCAGGCTCATGCCTTTAAGCGCGGGGTTCTCCAGCGGTGTTCCTTTGCCAAAGGTAAGTCGGAGGTCGGTTGCACTGATCATTTCGCCTCCTTAGGCCTTGCTACGGGAAAGTTTGCCGGCAATGGATGAACGCACGCCGGGCAGAACGATGGCCAGGGTAACCAGCACCGCGGTAATCAGGTTCAGATCCTGGGCCTGAAGGCCAAGGAAATCCGCATTCAGAGCGAAGGCAATGGCCAGCCGGTAGATGATGGCGCCCACCACGCAGGCGATAAGGGCACGCAAAACCGAAGAGGGAGTAACCACCGCTTCACCGCCAATCAGGGAGGCAAGCCCAATCACAATTACGCCCACGCCCATGGTGACGTCTGCTGCGCCCTGGCTCTGGGCGAACAGTGCGCCGGCAAGGCCAACCAGGCCGTTGGAGACGGCAACGCCAAGCACAATCATGGCGCCGGTGGCGATGCCCTGGGCCCGGGCCATTCTGGCGTTGGCGCCGGTGGCTCGCATGGCCAGGCCGGTCTCGGATTTCATAAAGCGCCACAGCAGGATGAGTGCAATAAAGACCACAATAACGAACAGAAGCACTGGAACCTGATGGTAGGCCAGATCCAGGTCGTACCAGGGAGTCAGCACCGTTTCTTCCGTCAGCAGAGCCACGTTGGGGCGGCCCATGATACGCAGATTGACTGAATAGAGCGCGATCATGGTGAGGATCGAGGCCAGCAGGTTCAGAATCTTGAGTTTTACATTCAGCAAAGCGGTTACCGCGCCAGCGGCCATGCCGGCAATTACCGCGCAACCGGTCGCCAACCAGGGATTCCAGCCTTCAATGATCAGTACAGCGGCGACGGCAGCACCGAGCGGAAAGCTGCCATCTACGGTGAGGTCCGGGAAATCGAGCACCCGGAAGGAGAGGTAGATGCCGAAAGCGACCAGGCCGTAGATCAGGCCGGTCTCGATGGCACCATAAAGAGCGATGTTACTCAGCATGGTCGGGTATCACCAATGATAAAACGGGCAGCCCCTTGTGAGGGCCGCCCGTGAGGGTTCAGGGAGGTTATTTGGCGCTGTCGATAACCTGCTCGGCGTCTGCGATGACGTCATCGGACAAGGTGATACCCATTCGCTCTGCGGCAGCCGGGTTCACGAAAAGGTCCAGTTTTTCCATAGTCTCAACAGCCATGTCACCGGGCTTCTCGCCATTGAGTACCCGGGCAACCATCACGCCGGTCTGGCGGCCATGGTCGTAGTAGTCGAAGCCCAGTGCAGCGACAGCACCACGTTCAACGGTGGCGGTGTCAGCGGCGAATACCGGAATGCCGGCGCGTTCGCCAACAGAGATAACGGCTTCGGCAGCACTGATCACGGTGTTATCAGTGGTGAGGTAAATGGCATCGGCTTTACCAACCAGGGAGCGGGCGGCACCAAGAACTTCGGAGGTTTTGGTGGCGGCACCTTTTACCAGTTCAAGACCGCGGGCGGCGAGGCGCTCTTCCAGCAGTTCCACCAGGGACACAGCGTTGGCTTCGCCCGGGTTGTAGACCGTGCCAATGCGTTTGGCATCGGGCATTACTCGTTGAAGCATATCCAGGTGTTTGTCGATGGGCAGCATGTCGCTCACACCAGTGATGTTGGCACCTGGCGCTTCCAGGTTGCTAACCAGCTTGGCACCAAGCGGGTCGGTAACAGCGGAGAAGATGACCGGCGTATTGCGGGCTGCTGCGGCAACGGTCTGGGCCGAAGGGGTGGCAATCGCCACGATCACGTCGGGGCTTTCGCCAACAAATTTGCGGGCGATCTGGGAGGCGATGGCGGAATTGCCCTGGGCACTTTCGTGCATCACTTCCAGGTTGTCGCCTTCTTTGAAGCCGAGCTCGGCGAGTTCGTCTTTAATGCCCTGGTAGACGGCGTCCAGTGCCGGGTGCTCCACAATCTGTGTGATGGCTACAACGCGGGGTTCCTGTGCCTGAACGAGGGTTGCCAGCGCCAGCAGTGTGGCACCGAACAGGGTACGCAGGGTTGTCTTGGCCATATGCCCATCTCCGGGTAGGTTAACTGGTATGTTTCAATTCTGAAGGGGCGCAAGTTTACCACAGGCAAAGGGTTTGAGGGGTAGGGATCTTGGCCCGGGAGAGCAGGGATGTGGAAAATAGGTGCAGTTGGAAATTATTTTGCTTGTGTCACGTTTTGACGGCTCATACTATGTTGAAATACCCTACGAAAGTCTAATAATAAGTCATCCATAATTCGAATAACGAACTGCAAGGAAGGTCCATGGACACAACAAATAAACTTCCCCTGGATATGGTCTATCACTGGGAGAAGGCCAAGGCGAACTCTGTCTATATGACTCAGCCCATCGGGGGCGGGAAAACGGTGGAGTACACCTGGGGCCGGGCGGTGGATGAGGCAAGGCGCATGGCGTCTTACCTGAAGTCCCTGAACCTCCCCGAAAAGAGCCGCATCGGCCTGATTTCCAAAAACTGCGCCCACTGGATAATGACCGACTGGGCCATCTGGATGGCTGGCCACATTTCCGTTCCGCTCTATCCCACGCTCAACGCCGACACCGTGAATTACATCCTCAATCATGCCGAGTGTGACGTGGTGTTTGTCGGCAAGCTGGATGACTGGGACATGATGAAACCGGGCGTGCCGGAATCTGTGCGTTGCGTCTCCTTCCCGCTGAGCCCGCCCAATGATTTCGAAACCTGGGACGATATTGTCGCCAAGTATCCGCCTCTGGAAGAAAACGTTCAGCGTGATGCCGACGAGCTGGCCACCATCGTTTACACCTCCGGCAGCACCGGTAAACCCAAGGGCGTGATGCTCAGCTTCTACAACATGGCCTATGCGGCAGAGGGGGGCATGGAGGTGCTCGGTGTGGGCTCCGAGGAGCGCATGTTGTCGTACCTGCCGCTGGCTCACGTGTTCGAGCGTACCTTTGTTGAACTGGCATCGCTCTATGCCGGGTTCCACCTGTATTTTGCGGAATCTCTGGACACCTTCGTGGAAGATTTGCGGCGGGCCCAGCCAACGCTGTTCCTCTCGGTACCGCGCCTGTGGGTGAAATTCCAGCACGGTGTGCTCCAGAAGCTGCCGAAGAAGAAGCTGGACCGCCTGCTGAAGATTCCGGTGGTCAACAAACTGATCAAGAAGAAAATTCTCAAGGGCCTTGGCCTGGACAAGGTCAAGCTGGCTGGCAGTGGCTCGGCCCCCCTGGCGAGCGACGTTCTGGACTGGTACCGCAACCTTGGCCTTGAGTTGCTCGAAGGCTATGGCATGTCTGAGAACTTTGCCTATTCCCACATGAGCAAGCCAGGACGATCAAGAACCGGCTACGTCGGCGAGTCCGCGCCGGGGGTTGAAACCCGTATCAGCCCGGAGGGTGAGATTCAGATCAAGAGCCCGGCCACCATGATGGGCTACTACAAGGACGAGGAGAAAACCCGGGAGACCTTTACCGAGGATGGCTTCCTGAAGACCGGCGACAAGGGTGAGATTGATGAGATGGGCCGGCTCAAGATCACCGGTCGCATCAAGGAAATCTTCAAGACCAGCAAGGGCAAGTATATTGCGCCTGCGCCCATTGAGAACCGCCTGATGTCCCATGATGCCATCGAGATGGTGTGTGTCTCCGGTGCCAATCAGACCCAGCCCCACGCCCTCGTGATGCTGGCAGAGGAGTCCCGACCGAAAATGGCGGATGAAGCGTTCCGGAAGGAAATCGAGGAGAGCTTCAAGAAGCTGATTGCCGATGTTAACAAGACCGTGGATCCCCACGAACAGCTGGCATTTATCACGGTGGTGAGCGACGAATGGTCCATCGAGAACAGCTTCCTCACACCCACGATGAAGCTCAAGCGAAACGTGGTTGAAGACGCATACCAGGAGAAAGTCGACAATTGGTATGCGCAGCGTCAGCCAGTTATCTGGCAATAGCGCTTTTGATTACAGGTGAAGATGTTCTGGCCCGGCTCTGCCGGGCCTTTTTTTGTAGTGGAAAAAACCGACGTAAGTCGCATAGGGAATCGGGGGAAGCAGGCCTAAACTGAAGGGATATCAGGAGGATGTTATGAGCCAGTTGTCCCTTTTCCAGAAACGTATTCAGGACGAGATTCCCCTTTCTCGGGCCTTGGGGATTCAATTACATTCCTGGGATGGCCATTCCTTGTTACTCAGTGCACCTCTTGAGCCCAACAGTAACCATCAGGGTACCGGGTTCGGAGGCAGTGTCTACTCGGCGGCGGTAACGGCGGCCTGGGGCCTGACGGAACTGGCGCTCTGGGACCTCGGCCTCCGGGGGAATGTCGTGGTGCAGAGCGGGAATATCGACTATCTGGAGCCCGTGACATCAGACTTCTACGTGATCTGCCGTCTGCCGGGGGACGAGATCCCCGAACGTTTTCGCAAGAGCCTTGCCAGGCACGGCAAGGGGCGGCTGGATCTGACTGCTGAAGTCTTCTGTGGGGAGCCAACCACGATGCCGGAAGGCGACCCTGTGGCTGTGTTCCAGGGGCGATTCGTGGTTCAGGATGTGAAATCCCGGGTCACTTTCTGATCCGCTCAGGCGATTGAGCGACTGTTGGAAATGGAGCGGCTCATCAGAATGATCGGAATGATGCCTGCCAGGACTATGATCAGCGCGGGCAGGGCGCTGTGGTACAGTCGCTCGTCTGACGCAAACTGGTACACGTAGGTGGCCAGTGTCTCGAAATTGAACGGTCTGAGAATCAGTGTGGCCGGCAATTCCTTCATGCAATCCACGAACACCACCAGGGCAGCGGTAACCAGCGTGCCCCTCAGCATGGGCAGGTGAACACGTACCAGGGTGTTACCCGGGCTGTGTCCAAGAGACCGCGATGCCATGTCCATGCTTGGTGTGATTTTCTGCAACGCACTTTCCACACTACCGGCAGAAACCGCCAGGAATCGCACGGTATAGGCAAACACCAGGGCGAAGGCCGAGCCGCTGAGTAACAGGCCGGTGCTGACACCGAAAACATCCCGCATCAGGCTGTCCAGCCAGTTGTCAAAACCCGCCAGTGGCACAATCACGCCCACGGCCAGCACCGCCCCGGGCATGGCGTAGCCAAGACTGGACAGGCGCATAAGCACCTGCATTTTGCGAGTGTTGTGCAAGCGGCGGCTGTAGGCGAGCGTGATACCGATCAGCAGAGTGGTGAGGGCCGCAGTACCGGAGAGGAAGAGGCTGTTGAAGGTGTTGCGGACAAAATCCGGGTTCCAGCTTTCGCCAAAATATTCCCAGGCATAGAGGCCGAGCGTGGCTCCGGGAATCACAAACCCGAACAGCACCGGTAATGCGCACACGGCCACGCAAATCATCTGGCGCGGGAATGACATGGTAAAGCGCTGGATCGGATCCCGGTTATCCCGGGCTGCGAATTGTTGTTGGCGTCTTCGCGAGTAGCGCTCAAGGGTCACCAGGATGACCACGAAAATCAGCATGGTGGTGGCTATCTGGGCCGCGCCGCCAAGGTTGCCCAGGTTCATCCAGGTATCAAACAGGCCGGCGGTGAGGGTCTGAACCGCGAAGAAATCCACGGTGCCGAAATCGTTCAGGGTTTCCATCAACACCAGCGAGAGACCCACAGCAACCGCCGGGCGGGCGATGGGGAGAACCACCTTGAAGAACGTGCTCAGAGCGGAGTGGCCAAGACTGCGGCTGACGGCGAACAGAGACGGGGACTGCTCCAGAAAGGCAGCCCGGGCCAGCAGGTAAACGTAGGGATACAGGACCAGCCCGATCATCAGCGTGGCGCCTTCAAGGCTGCGGATTTCCGGGAACCAGTAATCGGCAGCGCTGTTCCAGCCGAAAAGGTCCCTCAGTGCGCCCTGGACCGGCCCTGCGTAGTCCAGGAGGCTGGTGTACACATAGGCAATAACGTAGGCCGGCACCGCGAACGGCAGCAGCATGGCCCACTCAAAGAATTTGCGGCCGGGAAACTCGCACATGGTGACTGCCCAGGCCGAGGCCAGGCCTATCACCAGAGTAAGGGCGCCCACGCCAATCATCAGCTTCAGTGTGGTTGTCAGGTAACGGGGAAGCGTGGTCTCGATGAGGTGAGGCCAGATATTCTCTTCGGGAAAAAACGCCAGGAAAATAACGGAAAGAACCGGGAGGGCGACGATGGCGGTGGTCAGCAATGCGCTGATCATCCATTTTGGAGAGGTACGCTTTGCCAGCAAGGGCTGGGATAGCCCGGGGTTAACGCTGGTTGCGGCCTCGCTCATAGTGTTCCTGTGTCTGGATGTGGGGTCTGTCCGATTGAAGGTTGCAGATTGTAGTCACCTGGCCTGATGCCTGCAATGACTGGCGTCACCCACGGATTGGGCAGTTGCCTGCCGAGTAGCGGGTGAGGGCAGCGAAGCCACCCTCACCACTTGCGATTACTCGCCGTCGTAATCGACGCGGTCAACCAGCTTGACTGCAGCATTGCGGTTGTTGGCAATTTCCTGCAGAGAAAGGTCGTCCGGGTTGATTTCACCCCACTCGGCAACCAGTCCGGAAGGCTGTACTTCCGGGTTTGCCGGGTATTCGGTGTTTGCCTCGGCATAGATGCGCTGGGCGTCCGGCGAGGACAGGAATTCCATCAGTTTGACGGCGTTCTCGCGGTTTGGCGCGCTCTTGGTCAGGGAAATGCCACTGATGTTCACGTGGGTTCCCCGGCCTTCGGCGTTCGGGAACACAAGGCGAACCTGCTCGGCGATCGGACGCTGGTTCTCATCCTGCAGCATGTTGCCGTAGTAGTAGCTGTTACCGATGGATATGTCGCAGACGCCCTCGGCAATGGCTTTGATCTGGTCACGGTCGCCACCCTGGGGCTTGCGGGCCAGGTTGTCCTTCAGGCCTTCCAGCCACTTCTCGGTCTCGGCCTCACCGTGGTGGGCAATCATGGAGGAGAACAGGGCAATGTTGTACGGATGCTTGCCGCTGCGAGTACAGATCCGGTTGTCCCACTTGTCGTCTGCCAGTTGCTCGTAGGTGGTGATCTCGCCTTCCTCAACGCGCTCCTTGGAAGCGAAGATCAGACGGCCGCGGGTGGTCAGTGCAAACCATTTGCCGTCTGGGTGGCGAAGGTTTTCCGGAATGTTCTCTTCAAGGGTGTCGTTTTCCACGCCCTGGACCAGATCACGCTCTACCAGCTCGTTCAGGCGAGAAATATCAACGGTCATCACCACATCGGCCGGGCTGTTGCGGCCTTCACGTTCCAGGCGCTCTGCAAGGCCCTGTTTGGCGAATACTACATTGCTCTTGATGCCGGTTTCCTGCTCGAAAGCGTTCAGCAGGGGCTCAAGCAGGTATGCCTGACGGTAGGAGTAGATGTTGACCTCGCCGTCTGCGGAGGCGGCCATGGGCATGGCGGTAAGGGCGATTGCTGCGGTGGCAGCCAGTTTCATTCGCATAGTCCCATCCTTTTCAGGTGATTCCGTTAATGAGTTACCTGCATTGAGATTTGCAGGCGTTTAAAAACGCCAACCATTCTCATTTCTATTAATTGTATAGTCAATATCTCCTTTGGCATATTTTTCTGAAAATGGTGTTATGCTTCGGAAGACTATAAAAACTATGCAAAAAGTAGTGGAATCCTCAGATGGTTGGGAACGATCGAAGAGAACACATGCGCACTGCCATGAGTGCGAAAGTAAAGGTGGTGCACGCGGAGCTGGGAGAATTCATATTCTCGACCCGCGATATTTCCGATGGCGGTGTTTTTATCGTTGTCGACACTGAGCCTTTCGCGCCAAACCTTGGCGACAAGGTCACCGTGCAGGTGCAGGGTCTGCCTGTTCCGGCGCCGGTGCTTGAAATGGTGGTCGTGCGTAAAACCAATGACGGGTATGGCCTCCAGTTTGATCAAAATGGTGACTGATAGGCGGATTCACGGCGCCTGCCATGGATAATGGCAGGGCTAACTTAACCGCCGTCAGGGATGTGCCAGTCAGATGATCTTTTCAGCCTTTTCCAGAGCTTACAAGCCAGTTATTGCAAGCCTGATGCTGTTGTTTACATCGGGCTGTGCCAGCTATTACTCACATTTTGCGATGTTTCCGGCGGAGAATTCATCAGGGGAACCAAGGCATGTGCGGATGTCCTGGCAGAGCGCTGAATACCCCGATTGGTGGTTCGCCGGTGATAAGGCAACCTCGGTAAAGCTGGAAACCCAATGCAGCGACCGCGTCTGGCGCCTGCGCGATGGCGATGATGCCGGTGACTGTGGTTCGGGCATTCGGGCCTGTGGCGAGCGGGGCAGGGATCTCGTGGCAGCAACGGGCCGGCCGGCAACCGTCACGACCCGCTGCATGGCGATTAATCCTGCGGACCCCGACGCGCGTATTGCCCATGTGGGTAGCAAGCTGGAGTTGCTCGTTTCCTGTACCCCCGCGGCTGTCACAGAAGGTCAGGGCGACGATGCGCGCAACCTCGACTACTTGCGAGCTTCCTCGGTGCCCTACACCGTCTATGTTCGCAAGGCGCCCCGTGGGTCGATGCGCGCCCGGTTGCCTGAATTTGATGAATCCGTATGTGACGCAGAGTGACAGATTCTGACGTTGATATGTGACCCCTATCACATTGCTACATTTTGTTTCCCATTGAAGATTAGCGTTACGCTTTGTCGCGTTTGGGTTACCCGACGATACGATAATGTAATTGTGTCTTCCGGCGGTTCGGTCAGAATGGTAGACATCGAAAAGTTTGTTTTGTGAGGTGTCCCGTGGGTGTCCAACAGAAAAAAGTCGCAGTACATGATCTGGAAGTGGGCATGTTCGTGTCTGATCTGGATAGACCATGGCACCAGACCCCGTTCCCTATCCAGGGTTTTCATATCCGGTCCCAGGATGACATCCGCGCTCTGGTTTCCCACTGCAAGTGGGTCATGGTCGATGTCGCGGAAGCGCGGGAAGCAAAAGAGGTAAAAGGCGGTAGCAAGCCGGTTTTCGGCAAGACACTGAACAAGCGTGGCGGCGGGCGAGAGCAGCTTCAGTTGCCGCCACTGAGTATTCGGGAGCCGGTAGCCTACGAAACCGTCACCAGCCTTAAAAAGGAAATGAAAACGTCCAAACGCCTGCTGGACGATATGGAAGTGGCGCTGGATCAGCTTTTCGAGACCCTCCGTGCCGACGGCGTTCCTGATCTCAGGCCGATCGCGGCAATCACCAGTAAAATGGTAAGCAGCGTTGTTCGCCAGCCTGATGCGTTATTGTGGCTCAGTCGCACCCGTGCGCATGACAGCTATCTTTACCGCCATGCCTTGAACACATCGGTATGGGCCCTGGTTTGTGGTCGACATTTGGGTTTGAACGAAGGGCTTCTTAATCATCTTGGCCTGGGCTGTTTGCTGTCCCAGGTGGGCAAAACCACGCTGCCGCCTGAGTTGCTGGCCCGGGAAGGTCAGTTGAGCGCCGAGGAATACCTTACTTACCGTGGTTATGTTTCCCGTGGTGTTGCCATGCTGGAAAATACTGGGCTCTCACGTGCGGTGCTCAGTGTGGTTCAGGGGCATCGCGAGCGTCATAACGGTTCCGGCTTCCCGGAAGGTGTCCGGGGGGATCGCATTCCGTTGTTGGCAAAGGTGGCCGGCATTGCGGAATTTTTCGAATCGTTGATTGCGCCCCGCTCCCACACCGAGCCCATGACACCAGCGAAAGCGGTGACGCTGCTCTACGAGATGCGCAACATCGAATTCCAGGAAGACCTGGTGGAGAATTTTATCCAGGCGATTGGTATCTATCCCACTGGCAGCCTCGTGGAGCTGACCGACGGCCAGCGTGGCATCGTGGTTTCTCACTCGCCGGAACGCCGGCTCTGGCCCCGTGTCATGGTTATGACAGATGCTGCTTCCAGGCCTTTGAAAACTGCCAAGGTCATTGATCTGTCCCGGTACAACGAAGGCAAGGAAGCGGCGGAAACGGTGCGGATTCGTGAATGCCTGCCACATGGCACGGAAGGTCTGGATCCGTCCTACTATGATGTTACCGGTGTGGAGTCACGCTGGAGTCTGTCCCGCCTGATCAGCGGATAATCACACGCAGCTGTTTGCGAACCCACCGATAGGTATCCTCCGGACGGAAGCTGAGCAGAAGCTCGGATTCTCCGCCGGAGGGACCGGCGACAAAATACTCCACTTTTCCGCTCTGCCAGTCGGCTGAATTTATCTGGACATCCTGCGGGCGTGTGCTGATGGCTTCCAGCTCTGCCAGGGAGAGCCCGCCTCCGATCTTTCGAACCGCTACCTCCTTCAGGGCTGTATCAGTGGCCGAATGGCTGGCTACGTCTTCGTCCAGGAAATAACGGTTCGCGACGGTTGTACTGATGGCCTTGAGTTCCCGCGTGAGATAGGTCTGGGCATCTTCCGAGTCGATATCTTCCATGGTGCGCACGGCATTTTCGATCCTGTCCTTTTTAGCCTGCAGGTCTTCACTGTATTCAATGTCCGGATCGCGATCCTCGTCATTTTCCGGCCTTGGAGGCGCATTATCGATCTCCTCCTGGGTTGGCGGCTCCTCACACAGTTCGTCGTCTTCGGGGTAAAAGCAGATTGCGGCGAGCAGCTGGTTGGCCGGGGACATGGGATCCGTTGCAGTGAACTCCGATTCGCTGACAGTGAAGTCAATGGGTGCTGTCAGGTCCGGAAGGGCGGCATTCAACTGCGCAATAACCCGGTCGCGAATATCGATACCGTCCCCTTCCGCGACATTCTGGCTCCAGTTCAGAAGCATCAGAAACCGGGACAGGTTCATCAGCGCGGTGTTTTCCAGAACCTGTTGCTCGGTAAGCGTATGGGTGCTCAGACCTTCATCATCGACCATCGGCGTCTGCAGCTCTGTGCGGGTGGTCTCGAAGAACTCGAGCAGTGTTACGTATTGCCGGGCCGGCACACCACTGACCAACGGCAGGTCCCCAACGCGGAAGGTCAGTGTTTCGCCGGGGTAGTAGCGGAACTCTCCTGCGGGGTTCGTGGTGCCCGATTGGCTCGCCGTCTGGTAGGAGAGGCCGTTAAAGCCGTTGAAATTAACCCGGCCGGCGCTGGTGTCGTCGCCGGAACCTCCGTCGTCATCCAGGCAGCCAGAGAGGGCGAGGGCGCCCAGCAGGGTAAACGTTAGTCGGATGCGGTGAACGGATCTCATGGTTGGTCGTACATTCCCTTCGATTCAGCGCGCCCGCACTCAGGGTGCGGCAGCCCCTTTTGTAAATTGTTGTAACCGCATTATAGGGGCGGGGTTTGCCTCATATCGGGATTCCTGTCGCAGTTTCCGTTATTGGCCAGGGTATACGTCCGGCTGATAAGGGCCTTGAAATCAGCGACTTTGTCACAATAAATAGCATTCTAAATTCTGGCGGGCGGCTGGGGCCGTTCATGCTGTTTTTCACCGAATCGGGATGATTTATGACCAATGCACTGGAAATTGAGGGCCTCACCAAGACTTACGGTGACGGGTTTCAGGCTCTCAAGGGGATTGATCTGCACGTCGCCGAGGGGGATTTCTTTGCCTTGCTGGGGCCTAACGGGGCTGGCAAATCGACTACCCTGGGCATCGTTTGCTCCCTGGTGAACAAGACAGCAGGCAAGGTTCGGGTGTTCGGGTATGACACCGATACTCACCTCTCCGATGCCAAGCTGAACCTTGGTGTGGTGCCCCAGGAGTTCAACTTCAACCAGTTCGAAAAAGTCTTTGATATTGTGACCACCCAGGCCGGCTACTACGGAATTCCGTTGAAGCAGGCTTCCGCGTCGGCCGAGAAGTACCTGAAAAAACTTGGTCTGTGGGACAAGCGGAACACCCCGGCCCGGATGCTGTCCGGCGGCATGAAGCGCCGTCTGATGATTGCCCGCGCCCTGGTCCACGAACCAAAACTGCTGATTCTGGACGAGCCCACCGCCGGTGTGGATATTGAACTCCGCCGTTCCATGTGGACCTTTCTGGAGGAGATGAATCGCCAGGGCACAACCATCATCCTGACGACCCATTACCTGGAGGAGGCGGAAGCCCTTTGCCGCAACATTGCCATTATCGACCATGGCAAGATCCTCAAGCACACCAGCAAGAAAGCCTTGCTGCAGCAACTGAGCCTGGAGACTTTTGTGCTGGATACCGAGAAGACCCTCGACTCCGCGCCCGAGCTCAACGGTTTTCCGACACGCCTCGACGCGGAAGGAGCCCTGGAGGTGGAAGTGGAGAAAGGTCAGGGGCTCAACCAGGTGTTTGTGGAGCTAGAGCGGCTGGGCATAAAGGTGGTCAGCATGAGAACCAAGGCCAACCGTCTGGAGGAACTGTTCATTCGAATGGTTGAGGAGAACGCAGAATCCAGCAAGGCAGCGGAGGGTGCAGCATGACCCCACATGCCCTTTTCACCGCCTTCAGCACCATCGTTGTCCGGGAGATACGCCGTTTTACCCGTATCTGGGCTCAGACGCTGCTGCCGCCTGCTGTCACCATGACCCTGTATTTCATTATTTTCGGCAACCTGATCGGCTCCCGGATCGGCGAAATGGGCGGCTTCGACTATATGTCGTTTATTGTGCCCGGGCTGATCATGATGGCGGTAATCACCAGTTCCTATGCCAACGTGGTGTCGTCGTTTTTCTCCATGAAGTTCCAGCGCAGCATTGAGGAGCTATTGGTGTCCCCCGTACCTAACTGGGTCATCCTTGCCGGCTACGTGTGCGGAGGCATGGCCCGGGGCCTCGGTATCGGCCTGATTGTAACGCTGCTTTCACTGGCGTTTACCCGGTTGTCCATCCACAACCTGCCCATGATGATTCTGACGGTCTTTCTGACGTCTGCCCTGTTCGCACTGGGCGGTTTTATCAACGCCATGCTGGCAACCAAGTTTGATGACATCTCAATCGTGCCCACGTTCGTACTGACGCCGTTGACTTACCTGGGCGGAGTGTTCTATAGCATTGATCTGCTGCCCGGGTTCTGGCAGGGCGTATCCATGGCCAATCCCATACTGTATATGGTTAATGGCTTCCGGTACGGGATTCTGGGTGTGTCAGACGTTAATCCGTTCGTTTCTCTTGGTATGATTCTGGTCTTCATCTCCGTGCTGGCATTCATTGCGCTCAGAATGCTCGAGCGTGGAAAAGGCATTCGCCACTGATCTCAGGAACACCTATGGCACTCAATGACGCGCCGCTTGGCAAAACAAGCGATTACCCGGACAGCTACGACCCGGGCCTGTTGTTCCCCGTGGCGAGGGAGGAAAACCGCCGACGCCTGGGGCTAGAAGATGGCCGCTGGCCCTGGTTTGGCGAGGACTTGTGGCAGGCTTGGGAGGTCTCTTGGCTGAGGCCAAATGGTGTGCCGGAGGTGGTCTGGGCGGAGATTGTGTTTCCTGCGGCTTCGCCTTCGATCATTGAGTCCAAATCGCTCAAGCTGTACCTCAACTCGCTTAACCAGGCGGTTTACTCCTCCCGGGAGCAGGTCGCGGAAGTGATTACCAAGGATCTGTCCAGCGCTTGCGGAGGTGCGGTACAGGTCAAGCTGTTAAGCGTGGACGAATCCGGGGAGGCGATAGGCCGCCCTGAGGGTTTTGACCTCATTGATGACGAGCCGGTGAGTGATGTGGTGTACGAGTATTCACCCGAGTCTCTCAAGGCCGGTAGTGAGGTGGTGACTGAGCAGCTATGTTCCCATCTTCTGAAGAGCAACTGCCCGGTGACGGGGCAACCGGACTGGGCCACCCTGCTGGTAAGTTATACTGGCCCGAAAATCGACCGGGCTGGCTTGCTGCGTTACGTGGTGAGTTTCCGGCAGAAACAGGATTTCCACGAGCATTGCGTGGAAACGGTGTTTACCGACCTGATGAGCCGATGCAACCCGGAGTCGCTTACAGTGGTTGCCAGATATACACGGCGGGGCGGGCTGGATATCAATCCCTGGCGCAGCACAGAAACCGGCAAGGATGCCGGGCCGCGACTGATACGTCAGTAGTACGGATCAACGTGAGCGCAGGGACGCGCTTCAGGAAACATCTTCTTCCCGTCGCAGGCGGTCTGCGGCGTCTTCCAGGGCGGTCAGAATGGCCTGGCGCTCCTTCTCAGTGATCTTGTCTGAATCCAGATACATGGCGAAGCCACTGTGCTCGTGCTCTAGGAAACTGCGGTTGGGGCCCATGTCGCGCCGGAAATCCACCACCTCATAAATTGGCACCGGTTTGCCGAAGCCTTTCACCGTAATTTCGCCCTTGTCCCGGCACATGATCTTGTCCTTGATCAGCGAGAAGGTCTCGTAGGACACCAGGATTTCACCCGGTTCGGCCAGGGATTCAAGCCGGCTGGCAAGGTTCACTTCCTTGCCGATGATGGTGTAATCCATCCGGTTTTCCGCACCGAAGTTGCCGACGGTTGTGTAACCGGTGCTGATCCCCATTCGAATTTCAAGCGGAGTCTTGATGCCCTGGCTCCGCCATTTCTGGCGCATGATTTTCATGTGCTTGCGCATCTCGATGGCCATGGATACACAGGCAAAGGCGTCCTCCCGCTGGCCCCGGCTGGTGGGGTCGCCAAAGAACACCATGATGGAATCGCCAACGAACTTGTCGATGGTGCCGCCATACTTCAGGGCCACTTCCGACATCTCGTTGAAGTAGTGATTCAGTAGTTCGGTAAGGGCTTCGGGTTCCATTTCCTCAGACAGCTCGGTGAAGCCCTTGATGTCCGAAAAGAACACCGCCAGTTTCTTGCGCTGGGTTTCCAACCGCACATCCCGCTCGCCAGTAAAGATGGACTGCCAAACCTGCGGCGAGAGGTATTTGGAAAGCTTGTGGGAGAGAGCGATCGATTGCTCCCGCTGGTTCTGGATCTGGGTTTTTGCCAGCATCAACGCACGTGCCTGTTGGTGGGAATAATAGGCGGTGACGCAAATATATATGCCGGTTGAGAGAATCGAGACAATGCTGGTGAGCAGGGGCGAATGTGGCCCATCTGCCGGGCCAAGGATAGCGACAGAGCCGGCAATGGCTGCGGCCATGAAAACGGTGCCCATAAGCCACTGGCGGATGCCCCCGACGATCAGGCAGCTGAACATCAGCATCAGGGCGACTGCCAGGGAGGGGATGACGATCAGCCCGATGCAGCCAATAAACGCGCCGCCCACAACGCAATCGAAAATCAGCATCTTCTGGCGTATGCGTGGGGAATTTCTCAGGAACGTTCGGCGGGTCAGGGCGTGGGCGATATGTGGCCAGGTCAGGGCGCCGGCAACCAGCCACAGAAGCCATTGGGCAAAAGCACCCTGCAGAACGCCGGTTGCAATAATGGCGGCGGTTGAGGTATAGGCCAGAACCCGGCCGTTGTAATCGGGCATTGGGGGAATCGCAATCGGGTTGCCTGACGCCTCGGACGCCAGGGACCTGCCAGCTGAGCTGCTGGCGCTGCGAAGGTCTGCCGGGGCGCTCATCATTTCAGAAACGGATCCTGCCAATGAGCATGTCACGGAACATGACCCAGTCGCCCATCAGGCTGTACAGTGGGTACTTGAAGGTGGCAGGGCGGTTCTTCTCAAACTTGAAATGACCCACCCAGGCAAAACCATAGCCGATGACCGGCAAGGCCAGAAGCCACAAAAGCTTGCCTGTAGTCAGTGCCCACAAGGCCACGATCAGAACCAGCAGGCTGCCGGCAAAGTGCAGACGGCGACAGGTAACGTCGCTGTGCTCTTCAAGGTAGTAAGGATAGAATTCGGAAAAGTTGTTGAAGGTTTGCTGGTTGCTCATTGTGTTGCCACTCACCGTTGTACGACCGCGTCATTTATAATTGTTGGTAGACCCGACTACGACTAAAGGTTAACAGCATTACGTACAAGCCACAATTCACGGCAGGGAATTGTATTCGTACCTATTTTTCCAACTCATCAGAATAGCGATCAGACAGCGAGCAGATATGACAGCAGTTACCGATTTTCTCCTCAATCGTTCGTCAGAACCCAGGCTGGAGTCGCCCGCGCCGGATCCGGCAACCCTCGACCGGGCTTTTGCCTGTGCCGCCCGCGCGCCTGATCACGCGCTGCTGAGGCCCTGGCGCTACCTGGTCGTGGAGGGCGAAGGACTGGAAGCCCTGGGCGAACTGTTTGCCTCTACCTGTGCCAACAACAGTGACGAGAAAGAGATCGAGAAGCTCAGGCGTGCCCCTCTTCGCGCGCCGATGGTGATTGTCGGTATCGCGTCGCCGAAAACGCATCCGAAGGTACCTGAAATCGAGCAGGTGATGTCGGCCGCAGCCGGCATGAGTTTTATTGAGATTGCCCTGCAGGACGCCGGGTACGGCGTTATGTGGAGAACGGGCGGTGTTGCGTACCATTCTTCTGTTCACGCCGGGCTGGGACTGGAAGAGCATGAGCTGATCGTCGGCTTTCTCTACACCGGAACAGTCTCCGCTTCCAAGCCGGCTGTTCCCCGGCCGGGAGTTGATGAGTTCGTGCGTCATTGGCCCTGATCTTTTGATCGAACGCCCCCGGTCCGCGCCGGGGGAAGCAGCTTGCCGCTTTTTCCTGCCCTTTCCTTACTCGCTTTGCCCTGACCGTTAATGCACCACTGGTCAGGGCCCGCCAACACTGGCTTTCCTGACAAATTCACACCACACCTGAATTCTGGCATCCAGCTTGCTTTAGTCCTGTCAAAGAGCACAGCCGGCAAAAACAGGTCGGCATACTGGTGCAGTTTTCGGGAGGCAACATGGCAATTACGTTCGATTCGGCTCTGGGCATTCACCAACACGCGGTTGAAGCGCGGGTTAAACGTGCCGAAGTTCTGGCAAACAACCTGGCGAACGCTGATACCCCGGGATTCAAAGCCCGCGACCTGGATTTTCAGGCGATGATGCAGAAGGCCCAGGAGCAGGTCAGCGGTTTCCAGATGTCCAAAACGCATGATGCGCACATGGATACCTCCCTATCGGCCTCGGAAAGCGATCTGATGTATCGGGTACCTCACCAGCCGTCGGTTGACGGCAATACCGTGGACGCCCAGCAGGAGCAGACCCGCTTCATGCGCAACGCCATGGATTTCCAGGCCAGTTTCCAGTTTCTGAACAGCAAGTTCAGCGGTTTGACCAAAGCCATTAAAGGCGAGTAAGCCGCAGTCACAGGGTTAGCGAAGGAGAGTTTTCATGTCACTGGGCAGCATTTTTGATATCGCCGGTTCCGGCATGACCGCGCAATCACTGCGGCTGAACACAACCGCGTCCAACATCGCCAATGCGGAGACAGCGAGCTCCAGCACCGGCGAAACCTATCGGGCCAGAAAGCCGGTTTTCTCGGCCATTCAGCAGTCCCTGATGAATCCGGGGCAGGGCGGTTTGCCGATGGCGGCCGATGAGGGCCCGGGTGCCGGTGTCAGGGTGGAAGGTATCGTTGAAAGCGATGCGGAGCTGCAGATGCGTTACGAGCCACATCATCCGGCGGCCAACGAGGACGGTTACGTCTACTACCCCAATGTGAATGTGGTTGAAGAGATGGCGGACATGATGTCGTCGTCCAGAAGTTTCCAGATGAATGTGGATGTCATGAATACAGCCAAGTCCATGATGCAGCGCATTCTGACTCTCGGTCAGCAGTAACAGGGTGAGGAGCACAACATGACTGCAGTAAATGCAACAGACGCGTCGGATGTTCTGAGCCAGTACCAGCTGAAGCAACAGAATGGCGGCCAGGGCACCAGCGAGCTGGGCCGGAATGAGTTCATGGAACTGATGCTGGCGCAGTTGAAAAATCAGAATCCGTTGGAGCCGCAGGACAACGGCGAATTTATTTCCCAGCTGGCGCAGTTCAGCTCGCTGGAGGAGATGCAGAATCTCTCCGGAACGGTTGAGGATGTGGTCGGGCAGTTCCGATCCACCCAGGCGCTCCAGGCCTCGGCCATGGTGGGTAAAACCGTACTTGCGCCCTCACAGATCGGGATCCTGGGTGCCGAAGGTGAGATTACCGGAACCATTGAAGTGCCTGCCTCTACGGGCGGCCTGCGCCTGTCTATCGAAGGACAGAATGGTGAGCGGGTGCGGCAGATTGATATGGGCAGCAGCCAGGCAGGTGTTGTGTCCTTCCGCTGGGACGGCCAGGACGGTAACGGCAATCCCTTGCCGCCGGGACCCTACCGCATTGTGGCCGAGGCTTCCTATCCCGACGGGCCGCAGCAGCTGGGCACGATGGTGAGCGCCAATGTGGACAGCGTATCCCTGGGCCAGGGCGGCTCGATAACCCTGAATCTTGCGGGCATGGGCTCCATTGCCCTGTCTGATGTGAAACAAATTAACTGAGACCGGTGAAACACCAAGGGGTGAACCATGGCATTTAATACAGGTTTGAGCGGCCTTCGTGCGGCATCGGTGGATCTGGACGTCACCGGCAACAACATTGCGAACGCCAGTACTGTTGGCTTCAAGGGCAGCAAGGCCCAGTTTGGCGACCTCTACGCCAGCGGCTTCCTGAGCGCAGGCACCAACCCGATCGGTGACGGTGTCCGGGTTCAGGATGTAAAGCAGTCCTTTGGCCAGGGCAATATCAGCTTCACTGACAACGGCCTGGATATGGCGATAAGTGGCGATGGTTTCTTTATTCTTAACAACGGTGGCGAGATTCGCTACTCCCGGGCGGGGCAGTTTGGTATTGATAAGGAAGGCTATGTAACGAATAACCAGAACATGCGGGTGCAGGGCTATACCGCAGACGAAGACGGCAATCTATCCGGGATTCGCGGGGATCTTCAGATTGAGACGGATAACCTGGCGCCGCGTCGCACGACCAATCTGGATTCCGACCTGAACCTGGACTCAAGAGAGTCTGTTCTGGAAACCCGCGTGAGAGATATCGGGCCGTTGACGCTTGCGTCGATTCAGGGTGAGAGCTTTGATGTGCAGTATTCGGACGGCTCGCCGGACTTCAACGTGGCTATTGACCCCACCGCGAGCGCTCGTGAGGCGGCTTCCACCATCAACGATGCCTCTGGATTAAGTGCCTCTGCCACAACAACGGCGACGTTTGACGGTACACCGGCTCTTGATGATGCTTTCATTACCGGAGCCAGTTCTTTCTCCTTCAGTCTCGATATTAATGGTTCGCCGTTGACACTGGATACCTCCAACATCAATTCGCTTCAGGATCTGGTGGATTCCATAAATAATTCCTCTGAAACCGCAATTTCGGCATCTCTAGTGGACGATGGGTCTGGTAGTAATGATGTCCTGCGCGTAATTCATAATCAGGGTGAAACACTGGATTACACCTTTGCAGATGGAAATGGAAACGGCGATACGGGCACCGTTGAGGGAGATATAAATGTTACCGCTGACCGAACGGTAGCTGGCATTACATCAACTACTGCCGATAATGATTTTGAGGTAGCCTTCAACGCGTCTCCGATTCGCGTTACCAACCAATTCAATCCTCTGGATCAGCGCACCTATAACCACGCCACATCCACCACGGTTTACGACAGCCTGGGTAACTCTCATGAACTGACACAGTTCTTCGTGAAAAATCCGTCTCCGGGTAATGGTGTTGGGGTGAGTGAGTGGTCGGTCTATGCCCAGATTGATGGCGAATTTGTGGGCGGAACCGACGTGACACCGTATACGGCTCGGTTTGACCAGGACGGTGCTTTACAGTCTATTGATGGCGACCCAAGCGGTGAAATTCTGATCGACGACTGGATTCCAAAGGATGATGCCGGTCAGCCCAATGGCGCGGACGGACCTCCTGCAGCCGGCGAGACGGTGGTGACGCCGATTCCCGAGCCGCCAACAACCTCGGCTTTTGTAATAAATCTGAGCGGTACAACCCAGTACGGTGCGGCATTCGGGGTAAATGACCAGCAGCAAAATGGTTATACCACCGGTCGCCTTTCCGGACTTGACGTATCGGATCAGGGGGTATTGTTCGCCCGTTACACAAACGGCCAATCCCAGGCATTGGGTCAGGTAGCGTTGGCATCGTTCAATAACACCAATGGGCTGTCGCCGGTAGGGGACACCTCCTGGGTCGAAACCTTCGAATCCGGCCAACCAATCATCGGTGCTCCCGATACTGGAACCCTTGGATCGATCAAGGCCAGCTCGGTGGAAGAGTCCAACGTGGATCTGTCCGCGGAACTGGTCAACCTGATCATTGCCCAGCGAAACTATCAGGCCAACGCCAAGACCATTGAAACCTCCGATGCGGTCACCCAGACCATCATCAACCTCCGTTAATATCGCGACCTAGAGAACATGGCATGACTCCTGCAGGAAGACTGGAAACAGTCAAAATTCCGGCAGGAGTTTTCCCATGGACAAAGCCCTCTATATCGGTATGTCTGGTGCCAAGCAGAACATGCTGGCCCAGCAGGCCCATGCCAATAACCTGGCGAACGTCAGTACCACCGGCTTCAAGAAAGATTTCGCCCAGGCCCGCAGCATGCCTGTCTACGGGGAGCACCACCCGACTCGCGCCTATGCCATGACAGAAAGACCCGGCACGGACCTTTCCGCCGGTGCGCTGATGGAAACCGGGCGCAAACTGGATGTGGCGGTTGAAGGCGAGGGATGGCTTGCCATTCAGAACGATCAGGGCGAGGAAGTCTTCACCCGCAGTGGCAGTCTCCAGGTCGATGTCAACGGCCTGGTGCGCCTGGCCAACGGTGAACTGGTGCTCGGCAACGGTGGGCCGGTGGCGCTCCCGCCTTTTGACAACGTCGAGATTGGCGCCGATGGCACCGTCTCAATTGTTCCTGTGGGTGGACCACCGGACCAGTTGGTTGAAGTGGACCGGCTGAAACTGGTCAGCCCGCCGCCGGAAGCCCTGGAGAAAGGCCTGGACGGACACATGCGCCGCAAGCCGGATCAGGCTCTGGATGGCCCCGAGCCACCGGATGCAAACCAGCGGGTTGCCTCCGGGTTCCTTGAGAGCTCCAACGTGAATGCGGTGGAAGAGATGATCTCGAACCTTCAGCTGTCCCGGCAATACGAGATGCAGGTGAAGGTAATGACCACCGCCAACGAGAATTCCGAAGCAACGGCACGGCTGTTGCAGAACCTTTAAGTAACGACTGAACACATTGGCCTGGCGGGCCTGAAGCGGCAAAAAATGGCCGCCTGACTGCCCCCGGCAAGGAGTAAGCAGCATGCATCCAGCACTTTGGGTCAGCAAGACCGGGTTGAGCGCTCAGGACACCAACATGTCCACCATTTCCAACAACCTGGCGAACGTCAACACCACTGGCTTCAAGCGGGACAGGGCCGTGTTTCAGGACCTTCTGTACCAGATCAACCGGCAACCCGGAGGTCTGACAACCCAGAACTCCGAATTACCTTCCGGCCTGCAGCTGGGTACCGGTGTGCGGGTTGTCGGTACCGCCAAGCAATTCTCTCAGGGCAACCTGCAGATTACCGAGCAGCCCCTGGATATGGCCATCAATGGCCGCGGCTTCCTGCAGGTTCAGTTGCCGGATGGCCAGATTGCCTACACCCGGGATGGCCAGTTCCAGCTCAATGCTGACGGTGATGTGGTCAACCCGGATGGCTACCCGCTGGAACCAGCCATCAACGTGCCGGAGAACGCCACCAATATCACTATTGGCAAAGACGGCACTGTGACGGCAGTAACGGATGATCAGGCGGCACCGGTAAACCTGGGCCAGATTACGCTGGTGGATTTCATCAACCCCCAGGGCCTGCAGGCCATCGGCAACAACCTGTTCAAGGCGACCAACGCCAGTGGCGATCCTGCGGAAGGTGAACCCGGGCTGGCCGGGCTTGGCAGTATCGAGCAGGGCTCCGTGGAGTCCTCCAACGTTGAGGTGGTTGAGGAGCTGGTGAACATGATTACCACTCAGCGGGCCTACGAGATGAACTCGAAAGTGGTCTCCACAACCGACCAGATGCTCCAGTTCATTACTCAAAACATTGGCTAACGCCGCCAGAGGTGACGTCATGAAATTGATGACATCAAACCGGACAACCCGAGGTGCCAGCACACTGGCGACTGTGGTGGTTCTCATTGTGTTGCAGGGGTGCACGGCCATGAGCCGGCCCCGGGCAATTCCGGATGACCCCGAGTATGCACCGGTTCGCCCTCAGGCCATGATGCAGCGGGGCAGTGCGTCGGGTTCGATTTACCAGGTCTCCCGGAACTACAACTTCTACGGCGATACCGTAGCGTTGAACGTGGGTGACGTGCTCACAGTCATTCTTGAAGAATCTACCCGGGCCAGCAAGAACGCAGAAACCAGCATCACCAAGGACAATGAGGTAACGCTGCCAGAGCCGACCATCCTGGGTAAGAGCAATTTCGGAATTAATACCTCCCTGAATCACGAACGTGATTTCGAGGGCAGCGCTGAAGCAGATCAAAGCAACAGTCTGGCCGGCAGTATCACCGTCACCGTGACAGAGGTGTTGCCAAACGGTGTTTTGAGGATTCGCGGGGAAAAATGGCTTTCGTTGACCAATGGTGATGAATACATCCGCCTGACGGGTCTGGTTCGCCCCCAGGATATCCAGCCTGATAACACGGTGGCGTCCAATCGCATTGCTGATGCCCGGTTCGCTTATGGCGGCACCGGTGATTTTGACCAGGCAAACCAGATGGGGTGGCTGGCACGCTTCTTTAATAGCGAGTGGTGGCCACTATGAGCTTACGCCGTTTAATTGTCTGGGTACTTGCCCTGGCTGTTGTTTCGGCCCCGGTAATGGCGGACCGCCTGAAGGATCTGTCCCGGATCAAGGGTGTCCGCAACAACCAACTGGTGGGATATGGCCTGGTGGTTGGTCTTGATGGAACCGGTGACAAGGCACCGTTTACCAATCAGACCTTCAGGAACATGATGAATCAGTTTGGCGTGACCCTTCCGGAAGGCGTCAATCCGAACCTTGCCAACGTTGCTGCTGTAACGGTGAGTGCGACATTGCCGCCCTTCGCAAAAGCTGGCCAGGAAATCGACATCACCGTCTCGTCCATCGGCAACGCAGACAGCCTGCGTGGCGGCACCCTTCTGATGACACCGCTGAAGGGCGCGGACAACAAGGTTTATGCCATGGCTCAGGGTAGTCTGGTGGTTGGTGGCTTCGGGGCCCAGGGGCAGGACGGGTCCAGAATTACCGTGAATGTTCCCAGTGTTGGTCGCATTCCTAATGGGGCTACGATTGAGCGCGAGGTAGCTTCGCCGTTCACTGAGGGCGACACCATTACCTTCCATCTGCTGCGCCCGGATTTCACAACGGCACGTCGGGTGGTGGAGGCCGTGAACGACCGGTTGGGACCGGACATGGCCTACGCCCACGATGCAACGTCGGTTTCTGTAAGAGCGCCAAGGGATCCGTCCCAGCGGGTCAGCTTCCTGTCGATCCTTGAGAACATCGAGGTGGATCCGGCCGAGGATGCTGCAAAAGTGGTGATTAACAGCCGTACCGGCACCATCGTGGTTGGCCAGAATGTTCAGGTCAGCCCGGCAGCCGTTACCCACGGCAACCTGACAGTCACCATTCAGGAAAACCCCAATGTGGAGCAGCCGAACCCCTTTGCCGGTGGTGACACCGCCATTGAGCAGGATTCCCAGATTGCCATTACCGAGGAGCCAGCTCGGATGTTCAAGTTCGGCCCCGCCGTCACACTGAACGAGATCGTGCAGGCCGTAAACCAGGTGGGCGCTGCACCCGGCGACGTTATGGCGGTACTCGAAGCCCTGAAACAGGCCGGTGCACTGCGCGCCGAGCTGATTGTTATCTAGGTGGCGTGATGCAGGACTACAAGGTTCAACAGGCCCAGGTTTACACCGATTTCAACGGTCTCAATGCGTTGAAGGCCCAGGCTCGCACTGACAAAGAGTCAGCTCTGCGTGAGGTGGCGCGCCAGTTCGAGAGCCTGTTCCTGTCTGAAATGCTGAAGTCCATGCGCAAGGCCGGCGACGTCTTCTCCGAGGGCAACTACCTGAAGAGCAATCAGTCCGAGCTATACCGGGATATGTTCGATAGCCAGATGAGTCTGACCATGGCGGGAGGCAAGGGCAGTGGTCTTGCCGAGGCACTCGTACGCCAATTGGGCAAACAGATTCCGGGCATGAATAACGAAGGCGGCAGACTTGTTGGCCACAAGGCGAGCCTTGCGGATTATGATCGAAGCCTGCCGGCCCTCACTCCTCAATTGCCTGACCGCGTGCAGACAGTGACTTCTGTGGCGGAGAAAGCAGTATCACCGGTGACTGCTACACCGTCGAATTTGCCGGATCGGTTTGAATCTCCGGAGCACTTCGTCACCGAGCTGCTGCCGGTGGCCGAGCGAATTGCACGCGATTCGGGCATTGATCCGAAACTCATGGTGGCCCAGGCCGCCCTGGAAACCGGCTGGGGCCGGCACATGATTCGTGGGGAGCAGGGTGAACCCAGTTTCAACCTGTTCGGCATCAAGGCAGATAGCCGCTGGCAGGGCGACGCGGTATCCATCACCACCACGGAATACCGGGAAGGGCTGCCAATGAAGGAGCAGGCCAGCTTCCGGGCCTACCGGGATTACGAATCCAGCTTCCGTGATTATGTCTCGTTCCTGGAATCCAATCCCCGATACCGGGAGGTGCTGTCAGTAGCAGACCAGCCTGAAGTCTTTGCAGAGAAACTCCAGGAAGCCGGCTACGCCACCGACCCTAACTACGGCAGCAAGATCCGCCAGATCATGAACCGTGACTCACTGATGACACTGTCCATGGGCAGTGACGGGATGAAGGAGTAAACCGTATGGCAGGGCTGATAGGCATTGGTCTGACCGGCATCCTCAGTCATCAGGCTGCGCTGAATACTACAGGCAACAATATAACCAACGCCAACACGCCTGGTTACAGTCGCCAGGAAGTGCTGTTTGAAACCCAGGAAGGCCAGCGCACTGGCGCCGGCACCATTGGCAGCGGCGTGAACGTTGCAGACATTCGACGCCTGGCCAATGAATATCTGGTTCAGCAGGTGCGGGAAGACAGCACGCTGTATGGAGAGCAGGAAGCCCTCAATTCGGAGCTTTCCAGGCTTGATAACCTCCTGGGCGGCGAAACCACGGGCCTCAGCAATGCCTTGAACAACTTTTTTGCCAGCCTTCAGAACGCAGCCGAGGATCCGACGTCTCTGCCACAGCGCCAGCTGGTTCTGAGCGAGGCGCAACAGGTTGTTAACCGGTTCCAGGCCCTTAACCAGGAATTCATTCAGCAGCGGGAATCCATCAAGACCCAGATGCAGCAGGGCGTGAAGGATGCTAACACCCTGCTCAAAAGCATTGCAGAACTGAACCTGGCGATTTCTGAATCACCGGGCATTGCCCAGGGGCAAATGCCTAACGAACTGCTGGACAAGCGGGACGAGAAACTGCGTCAGCTTTCCGAGCTGGTCAGCATCAAAGTAACTCCGACCGACGGCAGCCAGGTCAACGTGTCACTGTCGAATGGCCTTTCCCTGGTGGTAGGCAGCAATGCGTCGACTCTTGGTACCCGGGAAAACGCCGAGGACCCGACCCGTTTGGAATTCACCCTGAACAACGGTGGCCGAACACTCAATATTGATGAGCAGATAACCGGCGGCAAGCTGGGGGGGCTTCTGCGTTTCGATACCGAAGGTCTGAAGCCGGCTTTCGATGAGCTTGGCAGAATTGCTATTGCCCTGTCCGACACCATGAACCACCAGCATGAAATCGGGATGGACCTGGAGGGCGAGCTTGGTGGCCTGTTTTTTACCGATATCAATTCGCTCGAGGCACAACGCAGCCGGGTGGTCCCTAACGGGAATAACGCGCCTTCCACCACCGGCCAGCTGGCCGTGGAAATAACCGACAGCTCTGCGCTTCCTGCAGGACGCTGGACCCTGCAGTTCAGTGGCGACGGCCGGAGCTACGAGTTGATTGACCAGGCCACAGGCAAGACGGTGAACCAGGGGCGCTTGCCGGATCCTGCGCAGTCTGAGATCAGCATGCCGGGCTTCAACATCCGCGTTGAAGGCGGCACCTTCAACGCCGGCGACAAGTACCTGATTCAGCCCAGTCGAAATGCTGCTGAAAGCATCGGTCTGGTGGTTAATCGGGAAGAGGATCTGGCCTTTGCCAGCCCGGTTCGTGCGACGACCGGAGACGGCAACATCGGAACCGGCAAGATCGACCAGGGCACCATGTTGAACGTGAGGAATCCGTTCACCAATTCCTTGTTGCCCGCTTTCCAGTCGTCCGGTCAGCTGGCGAATGGCCCGATAACCGTGGAATTTGATGATCCGGGTACCGGCCTGGTGTTCACCGTGACGGACGGCAGTGGCAACCCGATAGGTCCGGCCAATAGGCCATACACTCCAGGCGTTGCCAATGAACTGTTTAGCGATAATCCGGCCGATGGTGCCGAGTATCAGGGCTTTCAGTTCACGATAACCGGTCAGCCGGCCGACGGTGACACCTTCGAGATCAATTACAACTCCAACGGCGTTTCCGACAATCGGAACGCGGAATTGCTGGCCGCCCTGGGCACTGCCAATACCCTGAACGGCGGCAGCCAGAATTTTTCCGAAGGTTATGCGGGGCTTGTTGAAGATATCGGTGTTAAAACGCGCCAGAGTCAACTGGATGTGGATGCCGGAAAAACCCTTCTGGAGCAATCAACCAACCAGCGGGAATCGGTATCTGGTGTCAACCTGGATGAGGAAGCCGGCCGCCTGATCCAGTATCAGGCCGCATACAACGCCTCGGCCCAGGTGATGTCGGTGGCTCAGGACCTGTTCAATACCCTGTTGCAGAGTTTCCGGTAACGGTTGAGGTGATGTGACATGATCAGAATTTCATCACAGCAGATTTTCTCGGGCGGTATAAATCGGCTTCAGGAGCTGAATACCAGCCTGAATAACACCCAGCAACAGATCTCGACCGGCCAGAGGGTAAACAAACCTTCCGACGATCCGGTCGCTGCGGCCCGGATTCTGAAACTGGACCAGGAGCTTTCGCGGGTTGAAACCTACCAGCGTAACGTTGACCTGGCAGACAACCGGCTGAAGCAGGAAGAGAGCGCGTTGGAAAGCTCAATCGATGTGATTCAGCGGATCCGCGAGTTGACTGTTCAAGCCGGTAACGGTTCGTTGTCGGCCAACGATCGACGCTCGATTTCTTCCGAGCTGGAGGAGCGCCTTGGCCAGCTGGCGAATATTGCCAATACCCGCGATGCGTCTGGTGAGTACATTTTCAGTGGCTTTCAGGGCTCGGTGAAGGCCTTTGAACAGGACCCTTCAGGCAGCTGGGTCTACCAGGGCGACGAGGGTCAGCGTGTCCTGGAGATTGATGACGGCGTTACCGTTCCCATCAGTGATAACGGCAAGGACATTTTTGTCCGGGTTCCTGCTGCCATAACCGGCGAGCACAGCACTGTGAATACGCCGGGCGCCTCCATTTCCGGGGTCAGTCTGGTTAACGAAGCAGACCTTGCTGCGGAGTATCCCAATTCCTTCCCGGACGACATCACGGTTGAGGTAGATGCCGGTGGCAATATCATCGCTACAGACAGTCAGGGTGATGTGCTGACGGTAGATCCAGCCACCTATCAGAGTGGCGAGCCGTTCGTTGTCGCAGGTGTTGAGGTGACTCTGACCGATGCGGTGCCGGGCGCGGGCGATGTGTTTACGCTCCAGATCAACGAAAAGCAGTCGGTGTTCGGTACCATCGAAAACCTGATTGCCGGCTTGAACAGCATCGACAAGAGCAGCCCGGGCGGGCAGGCCGAGTACGATGATCTGATCGCCAATTCCCTGATCAACCTGGACAACGCCCAGGAGAGCATCATCCTCAAGCAAACCGAACTTGGTGGCCGGATGAACGCGGTGGAATCGACCAAGACCTTCCTTGAGGATTCTTCCGTTTATACCAATGAAATCCGATCCCAGTTACAGGACGTGGACTACGCAGAAGCAATCAGTAACCTGAGTTTCCAGAGCTTCGTGCTGCAGGCGGCGCAGCAGTCATTTGCGCAGGTTTCGCAACTGTCTTTGTTCGACAGACTGTAAATATCTGAACCAGCGGGCAGTTGTGTCCGCTGGCTTATTGCTTTCGCGATTTAGCTCAGTATAATCCCCAACACTCTCCGATGGCGGCGTGGTGAAATTGGTAGACACGACGGATTCAAAATCCGTTGGGGTAAAACCCGTGGCGGTTCGAGTCCGCCCGCCGCTACCATCTTTTAAGGCCCTGATATAAGGGCCTTTTTAGTTTTTAGAATTCCTGCCAAATTCTCAATCCATGCAGAATTAAATATAAAAGTGTCGGGCCGTGTGTCTCATTTGCGGCATGAGAGGCCGTTTATTTCCGGGACGTGGAGTCAAGCTCCATGACACCGTTTTTACCTCTCCCGGAATATTCCTCATCGTCAGAATCTCCGATAAAAACTAAAACCCAACACGGGCTCCTAGGAGGTTTTTCCTAAGCCAAGTGGTAGGGCGGTACCGTCAATATGGATGAGGGTAATTCTAGAAGGCTATAGGGGCCTCTGAGGCTATGTTTAGATAACATTATGCCCCTTTCCCCACTGGATTATGATCTAACCTATCGTGACACATGTGAAAAATAAGGGCGGGGTTGTTCGTCAAACATGAGCCTCACAACAACGAAACCAGTGCCACAGGCGTGACTCTATTGGCGTATTAATGGTTGTGTCCCGGCACTGGTTGTTCAATAGAATCCCTGTCTGTCGTAAGAACTTTCCTTTAGCGTGTCCGAATTCGTATGTCGCAAATCTTCCATCAGTTGTCATAGCTTCATTCGTCTACCCACTCAGGCTGTCAGGAAGGCACAACTGATTTGAACGTAACGGCTATAGCAAGCCAAGCATTCGCTAGAAATAGTGCTAGCAGCACCGTCAGCAGTTGTTGCAGAGATACAGGCCAAGAGTTCTCAGGGGTAGGTTTTAATCATCGGTTAGTACTACATCTTCTTTCTCAAAAAACGATTCCTGCAAAGGCTTCGCTCGTTCAAGCCCAGCTTTAGTGAGTTTGGCAAGAACACCATCTGGCGGAGCCTCAAAACTGTCTATCAGGCCCTTTCGTCTAAGGTTCATGGCAGCGCTATGCATTACAAGGTCAGTCGTCTCCATTGTTTTTGCGTCGGTCCGATTAATTGCTCTGAATTGTGAAGGATTGGCGGATAGAACGAGCAGAATATATTTTTCATACCGGTCTAACGTCTTTGCGGAGCCTGTAAACCAAATTGTGTAACTGCCCACGACTGAGTAAT
>NZ_LXYO01000034.1 GCF_001650915.1 Marinobacter sp. EhC06 | reverse complement strand
GAAAACTCTAATCAGCGGTGCAACTGAAACAGGGATGTTTACAGCTGGACGTCACCTTCAATTCTGTCGGCGCCATTCGCGGCGAGAAGATCTTTTCGGTGGTCAGGGAAATGTTGGGTGACACCCGGATTGAAAATCTGCCCATTGCGTTTACCGCTGTGGCCACCGATCTGCTTGCCCATAAGGAAATCTGGTTCCAGGAAGGCCCGTTGGATCAAGCCATTCGCGCCTCGGTGGCGATCCCAAGTGTTGTTACTCCGCTGGTTCTTAATGGCCGGGTTCTCGTTGACGGCGCCTTGCTCAATCCATTGCCAATTATCCCGACCATTTCCTCTCATGCCGACATGATTGTCGCAGTTAACCTCAGTGGCGAGGATGATCGGCGTCGACGTATTCCCGATGCCGCTTTTTCACCCATACAGGACGAAAACACGGACATGGATGAATGGGTGGATACGATCCGCGAGAAAGCATCGCGTTGGTTTGACTGGGACGCCCTGAAATCACTGACAGCCCGGAAACCGGACAATGGAGACAGCCCGGAAGAGAAAATCAGCCGTGCTGTGCATAAAAAAGAGCACCAGAAGCAACATGATAAGAAACCGACCGACAAGAAGAGTCAGGAAGAGCACGAAACCATCAACTGGGACAAGCTCGGTATCGGCAAATTCGATGTGATGAACCTTACCATCGAGACCATGCAGAGTGCGCTTGTGCAGTACAAGATCGCCGGGTATCCGCCGGACTTATTGGTTAATATTCCCAAAAATGCCTGTCGAACTTACGATTACCACAAGGCCCCGGAATTGATTCAGTTGGGCAGGGAACGGATGGCAGCCGCGCTGGATCGGTTTGAGGAAAGCCGGAACAGCTCCGGCCCGCTGGCGATCTGAGAGATTTGCATGCGGCCGCCTCCGGTGGGCTGCAGTTGGACGCCTAAACAGCGTATAATCCGGCGCTGACACGCTCTCGCACAGGATTTACGTTTGTGACCAGCCCCATTGACGACCTTCATAGCGTTCGGGATTACCTTCGCTACGCTTCCTCACAGTTTGCCGCTTCGCCCCTGTTTTTCGGCCACGGAACGGATAACGTCTGGGATGAGGCGGTTCAGTTGGTCATGCGCAGCCTGCACCTTCCTCTGGAAAACAACACGGTGTTCCTGGAAGCCCGGCTAACCCGCGAAGAGCGAGAGCTGATCCTGGGAAGGATCAGCCGCCGTGTGAACGAACGGGTGCCTCTGGCCTACTTGTTGGGTGAGGCCTGGTTCATGGGCATGCCGTTCCATGTGGACGAGCGGGTGCTGGTGCCGCGTTCTCCCATCGGCGAACTGATCGAGAGTGGCTTTCAGCCCTGGCTGGGTGATAAGCCGGTTGAACGCATCCTTGATCTCTGTACTGGTAGCGGTTGTATTGGCATTGGCGCGGCGTCCGTTTTTTCTGAAGCGGAAGTTGACCTCTCGGATATCTCCGTAGATGCGCTAGAGGTAGCAGAATCGAATATTGAACTTCACGGAGTCCGCGAACGAGTTCGTACCGTACAATCGGATGTCTTTGAAAATATTAAAGGCCGCTACGATATCATCGTGAGCAATCCGCCTTATGTGGATGCGGAAGATCTTTCCAGTATGCCGGACGAATACCGCCACGAGCCTGAACTCGGCCTGGCTGCCGGCAAAGATGGGCTGGATATCGCCCACAGGATCATTGCGAGGGCGGCTGAGCATCTCACCCCTGGCGGGCTCATGGTTGTCGAGGTTGGTAATAGCTGGGTAGCAATGGATGAGGCCTACCCGGATCTGCCGCTAACCTGGCTGGAGTTCGAAAATGGCGGCGATGGCGTCTTTCTGATTACCGAACCGGACCTGAGCCAGTGGCAGGCTTCGAGTTAATCTGAATTCTCAAAAAAGCTGAACAAGATACTGAATTATGTCGGGAAACACTTTCGGAAAACTGTTTACGGTTACCTCATTCGGCGAGAGCCACGGGCCTGCGCTGGGGTGCATCATTGATGGCTGCCCCCCTGGGTTAGAGCTATCGGAAGCGGACATGCAGCGGGACCTGGATCGCCGTAAACCGGGCACCTCCCGGCATACGACCCAGCGCCGTGAAGCTGATGAGGTGAGAATCCTGTCCGGCGTTTTTGAGGGCAAGACCACCGGCACACCAATCGGGCTGGTGATCGAGAACACCGATCAGCGTTCCAAGGATTATTCCAAGATCTCTGAACAGTTCCGGCCGGCGCACGCCGATTACACCTACATGCACAAGTACGGTGTGCGTGATTATCGTGGGGGCGGCCGTTCTTCTGCCCGTGAGACCGCTATGCGGGTGGCCGCCGGCGCGGTTGCCAGGAAATTCCTTGAGCAACGCCTGGGTATCCGGATTCGTGGCTACCTGTCTCAGTTGGGGCCCATCAAGGCGGAAAAGCTGGATTGGGATCAGGTTCACCAGAACCCGTTTTTCTGCCCGGACGCGGACAAGATTGCCGAGATGGAGGCCTATATGGATGCACTTCGCAAAGAGGGTGATTCCATCGGAGCTCGCATTAATGTGGTTGCCGAGGGTGTGCCGCCAGGACTCGGCGAGCCGATCTTCGACCGTCTGGATGCGGATCTGGCTCATGCGCTGATGAGTATCAATGCGGTGAAGGGTGTGGAGATTGGCGCCGGCTTCGACTGCATCGATCAGAAGGGCACGGAGCACCGTGATGAAATGACTCCGGAGGGATTCCTTTCAAACAATGCGGGTGGTGTGCTGGGTGGCATTTCATCGGGGCAGCCGATTGTTGCCAGTATTGCACTTAAGCCGACCTCGAGTTTGCGATTGCCGGGCCGCAGTATTGATGTAAACGGTGATCCCTGTGAAGTGATCACCACTGGGCGGCACGATCCCTGTGTCGGGATTCGCGCAACGCCGATTGCTGAGGCGATGATGGCCATTGTGTTGATGGATCATTATTTGCGGCACCGTGGGCAGAACGCCGATGTGTCTGTTTCTACGCCGGTGATTGGGCAGCTCTGAGTTTGCTTTTTAAGATTTGGTGAAACTGCTGTGGCGGGATTGATTGCCCAAAAAGCGCCCGTAAATACCCCTGCGGGGTCCAGCCAGCAATCACAGATTGCTGTCGTTCGGCTGTCGCATGAAGCTTCGCTTCATAGGCGCTCGGCCTCACCCCTGTAGGGCTTGGTCACGCCATCCATGGCGCTCCACATTTTTGGGCAATAAATCCCGCCACACCAGCCAGACTCTAGTGATGCTCTCATGTCCGGCTCTGAAGGTTCGGTCACCTTCCATGTAGGTCGGATTAGCCAAAGGCGTAATCCGACAGCACACCAAGGCACTGTCGTCGCGAATCTGATTCTTTGGTACCGATAAGAGGTTTCGTTATCTACTGGCGCCTTTCCAACCTCTATTTCTGGTTCTTCGCCCTCCTCGGAGGGCTCCTGCCGTACTGGTCCCTCTACCTCGAGGGCCAGGGATTTTCCTATCTTCAGATCGCCACACTGATGGCGACGATCCAGCTGACCAAAATCGTTGCTCCAAGCGTCTGGGGCTGGCTCGGGGATAAAACCGGCCAGCGGGTTCGTCTGGTCCGGTTCGGGGCCATCACCGGTTCACTGTTCTTCGCTGGTGTATTCATGGAACCAGGGTTCTATGGCCTGCTGCTGGTAATGCTGGCGTTCACCTTTTTCTGGAATGCCATTCTGCCGCTTTATGAGGTGATCACACTTCGAACCCTTGGCGAACAGAAGGAGAAATACGGCCGGGTCCGGCTCTGGGGCTCTGTGGGGTTTATCGGCGCGGTGGCGCTGGTGGGCGGTTTGCTGGAGCTGGTGCCGATTCAGAAACTTCCTTGGCTGTTGTTACCGGTGTTCGCAGGCATCGCCGTTTCCGCGTTTCTTGTACCTGCCGAGCGGGGCGAGCGAAAGCCGCCGGCGCCGAAAGGCAGCTTGAAGGCAATTGTCACACACCCGGCGGTGGTGACGTTCTTTCTAATGAATTTCCTGCTTCAGGTGTCACATGGCGCCTACTACACCTTCTTCAGTATCCACCTGGAACAGCATGGTTACGGCAAGCTTTCGATTGGTCTGTTGTGGTCTTTGGGAGTTTTGGCGGAGATTGCGCTGTTTCTGGTGATGCATAGGCTAACGCGTAATTTTACGGTTCGGCAGATTGCGATTGGCGCACTGACATTAACCATGATCCGCTGGGTTCTGATTGCCGAGGTAACCGACGTGGTTGCAGTGCTGCTCTTCGCTCAGCTGCTGCATGCGGCGTCTTACGGGGCACTGCACGCGATTTCGGTTCAATACATCCAGGGGTTCTTCGGCAAACACCACCACGGACAGGGCCAGGCCCTGTACAGCGGACTCACGTTTGGTGCTGGTGGTGCTCTGGGAGCCTGGCTATCGGGTTTTCTGGTGGATGGTTTCAACACCTCAGCGGCCTTCTGGGGTGGGGCTGCGGCCATGGCGGTTGCAATCGTGATCACGTGGCGAGGTTTGCGGCCGCCGCCAGCCCAAAGCGAGGGCTAAGTCTCAGGCGCCTTCTTCTTCCTGCACGATGGTTAGGAGGGCCTTCGCCGCGTTGCTGAGTTGCCGCCCGGATAATCCGATTCCACCCAGCACCCGAGCAACTGGCTTGCCCACCTCTAGCACTTGAAGGCTGTCATCAACCATTCGTAGGGGCAGAACACTCCACCCCAGGCCAACGCTGGTCATCATCTTGATGGTTTCGAGGTAGTTGGTGGGCATCTGTGGATTCAAATGCAGATTCGCCTCCAGAAACAGCCGGCTTACAACCCGATAGGTCGCGGTACTGGTATCCGGAAGCAGTGCAGGGTGATCCGCAAGATCCGACAACGCTGGTTTGCTGAGCGAGGCCAGAGGATGCTCCGCGCCAGCCACAAACACCATCTGGTCCGGCCATTGGGCGAAAACGTGAAAACTCGGTTCCATACTGTCGCTGAGCGTCACGAACGCCAATTCGGCGTTCCGTTTACGCATCTGCTCGTAGGCGGCATCGGATTCCATGAATTGGAGGTTGATCAATACCTGGGGGTATTCCCGTTTGAACCGTCGCAGCCAATTCGGCAAATGGTGCAGGCCAATGTGGTGGCTGGCGATAATTTGCAGTTCGCCTTCTACCTGCCCGGAGTCGGGCGACAGCGCTACCCTGGCATTGTGGATTTCATCCAGGATCCGGCGGGCATGAGGTAATAGCCGGCTTCCAGCGTCGGTTAGCCGAATCTGACGGTGACTTCGGTCAATGAGACTGGTGCCAAGCTGGTTTTCCAGTGCGGCAAGGCGTTTCGAGATGGCCGGCTGTGTCAGGTGCAGGGTTTCCGCGGCTTCTGAAAAGGAGCCCTGATCAACAATGGTCAGAAAAGCTTTTAATGCGTTTGAGTCCACAGAATGGTCCTCTTTGTTCTGAAGCTTGGGTGCAAGTTGCCTGGAGGGGCAAACCTCCCAAAACACGCCCGTGAATACATCCATGTAGGGCTCGGTCGCGCCATCCCTGGCGCTCCACGGTTTTGTGAGGCCCGCCCCTCCAGGCGCCCCGGGCAGCATTGAGGGCTGCACAATTGTCTGGGGAGCGGGTTGGGAGAGCACTTTCAAAACCGTAGAGGGCCAGGGATGGCCCGATTCGAGCCCACATGGATGTGCTTGCCGGCGTGTTTTGAAAGTGCTCTCCCAACCCGGGACCTTCACTGAAGTATAACCAAAACGGATGCCAAAGATAAAAAACATGAATTGAGGTTATCCGGTCGCAGGCGGTAAGATGGCTTTAACAAACGTTAGAACCAGAAACCCCCAGAGAGTGAGAGAGAACAATGGCGGGCAAGACCTTATACGACAAATTGTGGGACGATCATCTCGTCAAGCAGCGCGATGACGGCTCCGCGTTGATTTACATCGATCGCCAATTGCTGCACGAAGTGACATCACCCCAGGCATTTGAAGGCCTGCGTCTGGCTGGGCGTAAGCCCTGGCGGATCGATGCCAACATCGCGACACCGGACCATAATGTGCCCACCACGGACCGCGATCGGGGTGTTGAAGGCATTGTTGACCCGGTTTCCCGGATCCAGGTGGAAACACTGGACAAGAACTGCGACGAGTTCGGGATTCTTGAGTTCAAGATCAAGGACCAGCGCCAGGGGATTGTGCATGTCATCGGGCCCGAGCAGGGCGCGACCTTGCCGGGAATGAGCATTGTTTGTGGGGATTCCCATACCTCCACCCACGGCGCCTTTGGCTGCCTTGCCCATGGTATTGGCACCAGTGAAGTTGAGCATGTGCTGGCCACCCAGTGCCTGGTTCAGAAGAAGATGAAAAACATGCTGGTCAAGGTGAACGGAAAGCTGGGTCCGGGCGTTACCGGCAAGGATGTTGTGCTGGCCATCATTGGCAAGATTGGAACTGCCGGTGGCACCGGTTACGCCATTGAGTTCGGTGGTGAAGCCATTCAGGGGCTGAGCATGGAAGGCCGGATGACTATCTGCAACATGTCCATCGAGGCCGGTGCGCGGGTTGGCATGGTGGCGGTAGATGACACCACCATCGAGTATGTCCGTAATCGTCCGTTCGGGCCCAAGGGTGATCAGTGGGACGCTGCGGTTGACTACTGGCGGACCTTGCACAGCGATAGCGATGCGACGTTCGATAAAGTTGTAGAGCTGGAAGGCTCTGAAATCCAGCCGCAGGTGAGCTGGGGCACGTCACCGGAAATGGTTGCCGGAATTGACGGCAAGGTGCCGGATCCGGAACAGGAAGCCGATCCCATCAAGCGTGAGGGCATTGTTCGCGCCCTGAAGTATATGGGTTTGCAGCCGAATATGGCGATTACCGATATCAAGCTGGACCGGGTGTTTATTGGCTCCTGTACCAACAGCCGGATTGAGGATCTGCGCGAGGCCGCTGCCGTGGTGAAAGGGCGTAAGGTGTCTCCGATCCTGAAGCAGGCCATGGTGGTCCCGGGTTCCGGCTTGGTAAAAGCACAGGCGGAGCAGGAAGGTCTGGACAAGATCTTTATCGAAGCCGGCCTGGAGTGGCGTGATCCGGGTTGCTCCATGTGTCTGGCCATGAATGCCGACAAGCTGGGGCAGGGTGAGCATTGTGCCTCCACCTCAAACCGGAATTTCGAAGGCCGTCAGGGCTTTGGCGGGCGTACCCATCTGGTAAGCCCGGCTATGGCGGCCGCCGCCGCGGTAACAGGCCATTTTGTTGATGTCCGTGAGCTGATGAACTGATCCACAGGAGAGAACCATGCGCGCATTTACGCAACACCAGGGCGTTGTCGCCCCCATGGACCGTTCCAACGTGGATACGGACATGATTATTCCCAAGCAGTTTTTGAAGTCCATCAAGCGCACCGGCTTCGGCCCGAATCTTTTTGATGAACTGCGTTATATGGATGAGGGTAAACCGGACCAGGATTGCTCCACCCGGCCGATCAATCCGGATTTTGTCCTGAACCAGGACCGGTATAAGAACGCCAGTGTACTGTTGGCGCGGCGTAACTTTGGCTGTGGTTCGAGCCGGGAACACGCACCCTGGGCGCTGGAGGATTTTGGCTTTCGGGTGATTATTGCCCCAAGCTTTGCCGATATTTTCTATAACAATTGCTTTAAGAATGGCCTGTTACCTATTGTTCTCCCGGAGGAAATTGTCGATCAGCTGTTTAAGGAAGTCGAGCAGAGCGAAGGCTACCAGCTGGCAGTGGATCTGGAAGGCAGAACCGTTACCACCCCGTCGGGAGAAACCTTCACGTTCGAGGTGGACGATTTCCGCCGTCATTGCCTGCTGAACGGCCTCGACGATATCGGGGTCACTCTGGAAGATGCGGAGTTGATCAGGTCCTACGAGGAAAGCCGGCGGAAGACGGCGCCCTGGTTGTTTGGCGCTGGTAGCTGATTTGGGTGTCGGATTACGCTGGCGCTAATCCGACCTACCTGTCATCGCGCAGGAATATCCAAAAACGTAGGTCGGATTAGTCGAAGACGTAATCCGACCTAGACGCGGTAGAAATACAATCAAGTAGGTCGGATTAGCCAAAGGCGTAATCCGACATCAAGGAATGGAACAAGGAAACAGTATGCCCAGAACAATCCTGATGCTTCCCGGCGACGGTATCGGCCCGGAAATTGTCGCTGAAGCGGAAAAAGTACTTCGTAAGATCAATGATCAGTTCAATCTGGACCTGAATTTCGAGTCAGGCCTCGTAGGTGGCGCGGCAATTGATGAAGCCGACACGCCGCTCCCGGAGGAAACCCTTGAGAAGGCGACCAAGGCAGATGCTATTCTGCTGGGCGCCGTTGGCGGCCCCCAGTGGGACAGCCTGCCCATGGCCAAGCGCCCGGAGAAAGGGTTGCTTGGGTTGCGCTCCAACCTCGAGCTGTTCGCCAACCTGCGCCCGGCAATTCTTTACCCTCAACTGGCCTCCGCCTCGTCCCTGAAGCCGGAAGTCGTTTCCGGTCTGGATATCATGATTGTCCGTGAACTGACTGGCGGCATCTATTTTGGTCAGCCGCGCGGTGTGCGCGAACTGGAGAGCGGAGAACGCCAGGGTTACAACACCTACGCCTATACAGAATCGGAAATTCGTCGTATCGGCCGGGTGGCTTTTGAGGCGGCGCAGCAGCGGGGCAAAAAGCTCTGCTCCGTGGACAAGGCCAATGTGCTGGA
Organism: Marinobacter sp. EhC06; assembly: GCF_001650915.1. GTDB lineage: Bacteria > Pseudomonadota > Gammaproteobacteria > Pseudomonadales > Oleiphilaceae > Marinobacter. The sequence goes on along the minus strand of NZ_LXYO01000034.1, from coordinate 204,232 downwards.
AGTGACTGTTCTGTGGCGGGAAATCATGAATGATCTGCGTCGGGAATATCCTGATGTGGAGCTGTCCCATATGTATGTGGACAATGCCGCTATGCAGCTGGTCCGGGCACCCAAGCAGTTCGATGTGATTGTGACTGGAAACATGTTTGGTGATATTCTTTCGGACGAAGCGGCTATGCTCACCGGCTCGATTGGCATGTTGCCATCGGCGTCGCTGAACTCGGAGAAGCAGGGCATGTATGAGCCCTGCCACGGGTCCGCGCCGGATATCGCCGGGCAGGGCATTGCCAATCCGCTGGCCACCATCCTCAGTGCTGCCATGATGCTGCGGTACAGTCTGAATGAGGAAAAAGCCGCTGAAGCCATTGAAGCGGCGGTCAGCAAGGTCCTGGATCAGGGTCTGCGAACAGCAGACATTATGTCTGAGGGCGCAAAGAAGGTGTCCACCCGGGAAATGGGTGAGGCGGTTCTGGCTGCGCTGTAAAGATCAGGCCCTGACAGGCGTATTTGAGACCCGACGGCAACGCGATGCAGTTGCCGCGGGATCATCCATCCTGTCCCTGCCAGCGATAAAGGCATGGGGCGGGCATAAAACGAGGTCTGAAGATCGCACATGAAGCGAGTTGGACTTGTAGGTTGGCGTGGCATGGTGGGCTCGGTCCTCATGCAACGCATGCGTGAAGAAAACGATTTCGCCGATATCGAACCGGTCTTTTTCACCACGTCCCAGGCTGGCAAGCCTGCGCCGGACGTGGGAAAACAAGACGTTCCGCCTCTGCAGGACGCGTTTGACGTCGAGATTCTGAAAACCATGGATGTCATCGTGACCTGTCAGGGTGGCGACTACACCGGCGCGGTTTATCAGAAGCTCCGTGACGCTGGCTGGGAAGGTTACTGGATTGATGCAGCCTCCACGCTGCGGATGGTCGACCACTCCGTTATTGTTCTGGATCCGGTCAACCGAAACGTGATTGATGCCGCGCTCGAGAAAGGCGTCAAGGACTACATCGGTGGTAACTGCACCGTGAGCCTGATGATGCTGGCCCTGGGTGGGCTGCTTGAGCAGGATCTGATCGAGTGGGTGTCGCCCATGACTTATCAGGCGGCTTCCGGCTCTGGCGCTCAGAACATGCGAGAGCTGTTGAACCAGATGGGCGAGTTGAACAATAGCGTCAAGACCGAGCTGGACGATCCTTCCTCCGCAATTCTGGAAATCGACCGCAAGGTGACCGAGACCATGCGTTCGGATGGCTTCCCCACCGAGCACTTCCAGGTGCCCCTGGCCGGCAGCCTTATCCCGTTCATCGATAAGCAGCTCGACAACGGCATGAGCAAGGAAGAGTGGAAGGCGGGTGTCGAGACCAACAAGATTCTTGGTCGCTCCGATAACCCGATTCCCATCGACGGCATCTGTGTACGGATTGGCGCAATGCGCTCCCACAGTCAGGCGCTGACTATCAAGCTGAAGAAGGATCTCCCGGTTTCTGAAATCGAGTCGATCCTTGCTAAAGCCAATGACTGGGTAAAGGTTATCCCCAATGACCGCGATGCGACCATTGAGGAACTGACTCCGGCGAAGGTGACCGGTACCTTGAGCGTGCCGATCGGGCGTATCCGCAAGTTGACCATGGGGCCGGAATACATTTCCGCGTTTACCGTGGGTGATCAGCTCCTGTGGGGTGCCGCCGAGCCGCTGCGCCGTATGCTCCGGATCCTCCAGGAGCGTTAAAAATTGTTACACAGAGGCAATAAATGCCAACTGTGTCCGGTTTCGGTAAACCGGTGAGGGGGCGGAGGCTGATTTCAGCCTCCGCCCCTGTTATTTTCAAGAGCGCTAGGTAGTTCCGCGCGATTGATAAAAAAATGGTACAAGGATTGCGGCTGATTGATTGATAAAAGAGGTTTTATCAACAATACTTGCCGGACTGAAAATTAAAAAGAACACATAATAACGAGAATTATCCAGACGGAAGTCATCCAACCTCGTCCGATTCTGTTTGAAAGAGAGCAGTAACGAATAACGGAGACTGGAAAGGAAAAAGCATGAAGGTACGCAAGCTTGCGGTTGCCCTGGCTCTGGCGGGAGGGCTCGGATCCGGCGTCGCACAGGCCCTGGGGCTGGGTGAAATAGAACTTCAGTCCTATCTGAACGAGCCACTGGACGCAGAGATCGTTCTGCCCCAAAGCCGTGGCGTCAATCCAGCGGACGTGTTCGTCAATATTGCCTCGGAACAGGCATATGAGCGGGTGGGGCTGGATCGCAACCAGTTTCTCAGTAAGCTCCGGTTCCAGGTGGTTACCGGCAATGATGGCAGTCTCATTGTCAATGTGTCCTCCCGTGAACCACTGAGGGAACCGTACCTCAACTTCCTGCTTGAGTTGACCTGGCCAAGTGGCCGGTTGATGCGGGAATACGCCGTGCTTGTTGATCCGCCTGTTTACGCCGAAGAGTCCGGTGTGCAGGAGCAGGTCAGCACGCCAACCGTCTCCACGACCCAGACTACCAGTCAGCCGGCCACCACTCGCAGTGCCGAGTCCGTACGCCGGCAGGCTCAGGCTGAGCGGTCCCTGAGCACCGGATATCAGGCCGATACGTTCGGGCCTACGGGAGCTTCGGACACTCTTTGGACCATCGCTTCTCGTGTGCGTCCTGACAACAGCGTTTCCATGCAGCAGGTCATGCTGGCAATCCAGGACCTTAATCCGGATGCCTTCATTGGTAACAATATTAACCGACTGAAGCGCGGTGAAGTTCTGCGCGTTCCGTCTCTTGATCAGATCCAGGGCCGCACTCGTGCCGAGGCTACCCGTTTGGTTGCCCAGCAGAATCAGGAATTCCAGGCTCCCCAGCGCACTGTGGATGCAACCGCTGAGCGACAGCCCGAACCTGCGACTCAGCAAGAGGCTGTTTCCGGTGGCGATGAACTGAAGCTGGTGGTCTCTGATGAAATCGGTACTGAGTCCAGCGAGAGTGGCTCTGCGGGTGGCGACAGTGAGTTGCCGGGCGGCGTTGACGCTGGCACAGCGGTCGCTATGGAAGAGCTTGAAAGCGCCCGTCGCGAAAACGAGGAGCTGAACAGTCGCGTGGATGATCTCCAGGACCAGGTTCAGACCCTGCAGCGACTGCTTGAGCTGAAGAACACACAGCTGGCTGAAATGCAGCAAGCAAGTGGTGCAGAGCCGACCGAGCAGGCGGCGCCCGTTGAAGGCGAAATTGCCGATGCGGCAACGGACGAATCTGCGGCACCGGAAGACATTGCAGCAGCAGACGAAGCTGCTGAAGGTGAGGGGCCCGTAGCTGTTGATGCAGACATGGCGGCCGGAGAGACGGAAGAGGCCGCAGGTTCAGCCGAATCCACGGATATGGCCGAGTCTGAGGCCATCGTCGATGACACTGAGGGAATGGCCGAGTCTGATGAGGCAGCCGATGATCAGGTTGTTGCTGACGCCGGTGAGGCACCAGAAGAAACAGGCATGGCCGATGCGGAAGAGTCAGCTGGTTCGGACGCTGTCGAAACTGGTGAGGAGACGGCCGCAGCAGCCCCAGCGGCCTCAGAACCGGTCCAGGCGGAGGAGGCCGCTCCGAAGCCGGCACCCCAGGCACCTGCAGCGGATAAGGGTTTCCCGGGTAACGTCATTGATGCCATTACCGGAAATCCGATGTATCAGATTGCCCTCGGTGGCGGCCTGATTGTTCTTCTGTTGTTGCTTCTGCTGCTTGCCCGTCGCAATGCCAACCGGGAAAAGGCGTTTTATGAGCAGCTCAACAGTGAAACCGATGAAGAAACAGACTCATTTGATCTGAGTCTTGACGAGGAAGATCAGGAATCAGCAGCCGGTAATGCGCTGGAAGAGGCTGACACTTACATTGCCTACGGACGCCACGATCAGGCAGCGCAAACCCTGGAGACCGCAATTTCCCGGGAGCCAAGCCGGACTGATCTGCGCCTGAAACTGCTGGGTGTCTACGCGGACACCCAGGATCGCGACTCCTTCGAGAAGCAGTTCGGTGAAATCGAGGCTCTGGAAGATGAAGAGGCACTGACGACGGCCAATGAGCTGCGCGCAAGGTTGGAAGAGGCAGAGTCGATGCCGAGCATCGATGATCTCGAATCACAGTTGCGTTCAGACTCCTTTGCTACGTCTTACGACTCCGAAGACGCTGGTGAGCAGCCGGCTGAGAAGCAGGATAAGCCTGAATCCGAGGAGCTCCTGGCCGATCAGTTCGATTCCGAGCGGGAAGAGCCCGCTGAAAATGAGTTCGGGGATTTCGACTCGGATCTGTCAGAGACCGACCTGTCGGATTTGGAGCTTGAAGAATTTGAGGAGCACGAGACCAAGAAGTCTTCCGAAGATGAACCGGCTGAGGACGACAAGGAAGAAAGCCGGGACGACATGATCGAATATGATCTGTCGGGTCTCGAACTTGAATCTGATGAAGAAAAGGTTGGCACCGAAGACGCCTCGGAACTGGAAGAGTCCGGTGACTGGGACCTGTCTTCCGAGTTCGAGCAGGACTCTGAAAAATCTACGGGTGAAGAGCCAGGAATTGATGAGTCTGAAGACGACCTGAGCCTTGATCTGGAAGAGGGGGACCTTGACGAAGCTGATCTGGCGGAGGAGCAATCAACCACCAAGTCGGACACGTCTTCGGAAGAGCTCTCAGAACCGGATGCCGAAGCAGACATCGATTCGCTGGATGAATCCTTCCTGGATGAACTCGATGCTGAACTGGACAAGGTAGCCGGCGAAGAAGATGAGCTGGGTGGTAGCGAGATGGAAGAGTCCTCTCTGGACGATCTCGAGCTTGATGTCTCTGATGAGGATCTGGCTCTGATGGAGGAGTTTTCCGACAGTGCCGATTCAGCGAATCCTGATGAAACCGAAGAAGCGTCTCTTGACGAGGAGCTTGGTCTTGAAGACACGCTTGGTGAGGGCGATGCGGAAGAGGCTGATCCCGAGCAAGCTGTAGAGGGCGCCGAGGAGCTCGAACAGCAGGGCATCACTGAAGAACTGGAAGAACCCCAAGGGCCCGTCACTGAAGAGGAGGCGCCCGAAGAGGATCTGGATCTGCCAGTGGCTTCTGATGCGGTTTCCGATGGGTCAGGTAAGTCACAGGTCGCTGATATAGAAGAAAGCGAGCTGGGTGATGAAGACGACTTTGATTTCCTCTCAGGAACCGATGAGGCTGCCACCAAGCTTGATCTTGCGCGGGCTTACATCGAGATGGGTGATGCGGACGGAGCCCGCGATATCCTTGAAGAAGTCGCACTGGAAGGAAACGAAGATCAGAAAGCAGAGGCGCAGGACCTCCTTAAAAATCTGTCCTGATCCGTTATAATCGGGTGTGACAGGTAGCAAGCGCCGGCCGCCGGGTTAAGTCCCGGCAAGATGCCGGCGCTTTGTTTTTACAGCAACACTCTTTCCGGATTCACACTTGTTTCTCGAAACCCAGCAACTGACCACGGATAACGCCATCGGGGCAGGGCGCGTCGTGCTCGCGTTTGAGTATGATGGGCGCGGGTTTCATGGTTGGCAGCTGCAGAAATCCGGGGTCCGTTCGGTAGAAGCGGAACTGACCCGGGCTGTGGCAAAGGTGGCGGATCATCCGGTTGATCTGGTGTGTGCCGGGCGAACCGATGCTGGCGTTCATGCCAGTTATCAGGTTGCCCATTTTGATACCTCTTCTGTCCGTAATCTCCGTTCCTGGGTTATGGGTATCAATACTGCCTTACCTGAAGACATTTCTGTGCATTGGGCCGGGAATGGCATCGGCGATTTCCACGCCCGATTCTCAGCAACCTACCGGCGCTACCGTTACATAATCTTTAACCATCCTGTGCGCCCTGGTATTCAAAGAGGTCAGGTAAGCTGGACATTCCGCCCGCTGGATGCGGAACGCATGCATGATGCGGCGCAGGTGCTGGCCGGAGAGCATGACTTTTCCTCCTTTCGGGCCGCTGGTTGCCAATCCCGTACCCCGATCCGGTTTCTTGAGCGTATATCGGTAACCCGGAAGCGGGATTTTGTCGTAATAGACGTGCAGGCCAATGCGTTTTTGCATCACATGGTCCGGAATATTGCCGGTGCCTTGATGGCGGTTGGTTCGGGAAAGCAGCGACCGGAGTGGATTCATGAGATACTGGTCGCCCAGGATCGAACAGTTGCAGGTGTAACCGCGCCTCCCCATGGTCTGTATCTGGTCGACGTGGGCTATCCCGACGAGCTCGGGATACCTGCAGCCGAATGTGGTCCGGGTTTTCTGCGGCCATGGTTCAGCAGGGCCGAGAACAGTCCGGTCACACCAACACACATTCATGTCAAACAGCGGGTTCCGAGCCAATGAGCGTCAGGGTCAAGATTTGCGGCCTAACTCGTCCCGAGGATATTGACGGCGCTGTTCAATCCGGTGCCGACGCACTGGGCCTCGTGTTCTATGAACCGAGTCCCCGTTCCGTGTCCGTGCAGCAGGCAGCGGAGCTGGCGATACGCGTCCCGGCGTTTGTGTCGGTTGTTGGGTTGTTCGTGAATCCGACGAAACAGGACGTCGAGGCGGCTTTAGATAAGGTGCCCCTGGACTTGCTCCAGTTCCATGGTGATGAATCACCCGCTTTCTGTGCCAGTTTTGGGCGACGCTGGATCAAGGCTATTCGCGTTCGTGAGGCGGGGCAGATAGAGGCGGCCTTCAGGGAGTTCCAGAATGCATCCGGCCTGTTGGTAGACGCCTGGGATCCGGAGCGGTATGGCGGTACCGGGAAGTCGTTCAACTGGGATCTGATTCCCGACCATCGACCGCTCCCCATCATATTGGCCGGTGGGTTGTCATCTGATAACGTATTTGCCGCTGTGAAGCAGGTGAAACCCTGGGCTGTGGATGTCAGTGGCGGTGTTGAACAGGACAAAGGCATCAAGGACATCCAGAAAATTTCTCATTTCATTAAAGAGGTTCACCGTGTCTGTAAAACTGACTGAAGAAATGCTGAGCGCACTGCCGGACGCGCGGGGTCACTTCGGGGCCTTTGGTGGGCGGTTTGTTTCCGAGACTCTGATGGATTCCCTGATGACGCTCGAGAAAGAGTACGCTCGCCTGAAGAAAGATCCGGAATTCCAGGCGCGGTTTGATAAGGAATTGGCGGACTATGTGGGCCGGCCGACGCCTTTGTACTTCGCCGAGCGTCTTAGCCGCGAGACCGGCGGTGCCCAGATCTGGCTGAAGCGTGAGGATCTCTGTCATACCGGCGCTCACAAGGTGAATAACACCATCGGTCAGGCCCTGCTCGCGAGCTTTCTCGGCAAGAAACGGATCATCGCGGAAACCGGTGCCGGCCAGCACGGTGTCGCCACTGCCACGGTCTGTGCTCGTCTTGGCCTTGAATGTCATGTGTTTATGGGTGCTGAAGATGTACAGCGCCAATCTCTGAATGTGTTCCGTATGAAGCTTCTGGGTGCGACGGTGCATGCCGTTGAAGGCGGCACCAAGACCCTGAAAGATGCCATGAACGACGCCATGCGAGACTGGGTGGCGAATGTGGATGACACCTTCTACATCATCGGAACCGTTGCCGGCCCGCATCCTTACCCACTATTGGTCCGGGATTTTCAGTCGGTGATCGGCCGGGAAACCCGCCGTCAGGCTCTCGAGAAAACCGGGAAATTGCCGGATGCTCTGGTGGCCTGTGTGGGTGGTGGCTCCAACGCCATTGGAATGTTCTACCCGTTCCTGGCTGATGAGTCGGTAGAGCTGTACGGAGTCGAAGCTGGCGGCCTCGGTATTGATACCGGCAAACACGCAGCACCGCTTTGTGCGGGCCGTCCTGGTGTGCTTCATGGCAACCGAACCTACCTGATGGAAGATGAGAATGGCCAGATTGCGGGCACCCATTCGGTCAGTGCCGGTCTGGATTATCCGGGTGTGGGACCCGAGCACAGCTGGCTGAAGGACATCGGGCGGGCGCACTATGTGTCGGTCACTGATGATGAGGCCATGGAAGGATTCCGGAAGCTGACCCGGGTTGAAGGTATCATGCCCGCTCTGGAAACCGCGCACGCAGTGGCTTACGCCATTAAACTGGCGGCGACCATGGATAAAGACCAGACCGTCGTTATAAACGTTTCCGGGCGTGGCGACAAGGACATCAACACGGTTGCCAAGCTTGAAGGCATCGAGATCTGAAATAGACAGGAGCAGGCATGAGCCGAATTGAAGGGGTCCTCAAGGCCCTGAAAGGACAAGGTCGAAAGGCACTTATTCCCTACATTACCGCCGGTGACCCCCATCCCGATGTCACGGTGGATCTGATGCACACGCTTGTGAAAGCAGGTGCCGATATTATCGAACTGGGTGTGCCTTTCTCCGATCCGATGGCAGACGGTCCGGTTATCCAGTTGGCCTGCGAGCGTGCATTGGTTCATGGCACCTCCCTGAGGCAGGTAATTGCCATGGTCAAGGAGTTCCGCAAAACAGATGACGCTACCCCGGTAGTGTTGATGGGCTACCTGAATCCAATGGAAGCCATGGGGTACGAGACTTTTGCCGACGCCGCCAAGGATGCCGGCGTGGATGGCATCCTGACCGTGGATCTGCCGCCGGAAGAAGCCGACGAAGTTGCGCCGCTGTTTACCCAGCGAAATCTCGACGCCATCTTCCTGCTGGCACCGACAACTACCGATGACCGGATCCGTGCAATCAGTGAGCACTCGTCCGGTTATGTGTACTATGTTTCTATCAAGGGTGTGACAGGATCCGCCACCATCAACGTGGATGAGGTTGCTGAAAAAGTTAACCACATTCACGAACTGACCGCGCTTCCTGTTGGTGTCGGCTTCGGAATCCGCGATGCGGAAACCGCCGCAGCGGTTGGTCGGGTATCCGATGGTGTAATTGTTGGCAGTGTCCTGGTCGATACAATAGCCAGAAATCAGGCAGATACCGACCAGCTCAAACGGGCATTGACGGATCTGCTCCACCCGATGCGTGAAGCACTGGACAGTCTCGCCTCCTGATTAAAGGGGAGGAGGGCAAACAGGCGTCAAAGGACAGGATGAAATCATGAGTAACTGGCTGGACAAGATCATGCCGAGCAAGATTCGCTCGGAATCCAAGCAGAGAACTGGAGTGCCGGAGGGGTTATGGAAGAAGTGCCCCAAATGTGGCGCCTTTCTCTACAAGCCGGAACTTGAGAAAAACCTCGATGTTTGCCCCAAATGCAACCACCACCTGAGGGTCACGGCCCGTCGTCGCCTGGACGTTTTTCTTGATCCCGAAGGGCGAGAAGAAATTGCCGCTGAGCTTGAGCCCTGGGATCGCCTGAAGTTCAAGGACAGTAAACGCTACAAGGATCGCCTGTCGCAGGCCCAGAAAGGCACGGGCGAGAAAGACGCTCTGGTGGCCATGAGAGGCACAACGCTTGGGGTGCCGTTGGTTGCCTGCTCTTTTGAGTTTGGCTTCCTGGGTGGCTCCATGGGGCAGGTGGTGGGCGAGAAATTCGTCCAGGCTGCCAATGTCGCTCTCGAGCATCGGATTCCCCTGGTCTGTTTCTCCGCCAGTGGTGGGGCCCGAATGCAGGAAGCCATCCTGTCACTGATGCAGATGTCGAAGACGGCTGCTGTGCTTGAGCGGATGAAGCTTGAGGGGATCCCCTACATTTCGGTAATGACAGACCCTGTGTTCGGTGGTGTTTCTGCCAGTCTGGCCATGTTGGGCGATCTCAACATTGCCGAGCCGAATGCCTTGATTGGCTTCGCCGGTCCGCGGGTCATCGAACAGACGGTTCGTGAAAAGTTGCCGGAAGGCTTCCAGCGCAGTGAATTCCTGCTGGAGCACGGTGCCATCGATATGATTCTCCATCGTCACCAGATGCGTACGCGCATTGCTCATGTGCTGGCCAAGTTCACCGGTCAGGAGCGTCCCGGAACCGAAGAGCCCATTGAATTTGAAGTTTCGGAAAAGCCTGAAACAGATGCCCCCGTCGAATAACCGTCCAGACCAGCCTCCGGCTTCGCCGGGGGCCGGGGCCACTGTCGATCAGTGGCTTGCCTATCTTGAAGCAATTCATCCCACCGAAATTGACCTTGGCCTCGACCGGGTACTTGTGGTTTTGCGCCGGCTTTTCCGTCGGAAACCGCAGGCACGCATCATCACGGTGGCAGGCACCAACGGCAAGGGTAGCGCTGTTGCGGCGGTGGAGGCATTGTTGCGAGCTGCAGGGCGCCGTACTGGAGCCTATACCTCGCCACACCTGCAGCGTTATAACGAGCGGGTACGCCTGAATGGTGAGGAGATTGCCGACGAGGCCCTTGTAAAGGCGTTCGAAGCGGTTGAGATAGCCCGTGGATCCGTCTCGCTCACCTATTTTGAGTTCGGAACCTTGGCCGCGTTTGTCGCTTTTGCCGAGGCCGGCCTGGATGACTGGATTCTGGAGGTGGGTCTTGGTGGTCGCCTGGACGCGGTGAATGTCCTGGATGCCGATTTCGTCTTACTGACCTCTGTGGACATTGACCACGTTGCCTTCCTCGGTGATAACCGGGAAGTCATCGGATTCGAGAAAGCCGGCGTGCTCCGACCAGGCATCCCAGCGGTTTACGCCGACACCGATCCGCCCCGCTCGGTGCTTCAGCAGGCCGTCGCCCAGAGAGTCGATCTGGACCTGTTCAAGCGGGACTATGAACTGGTCAGGGAGGAGCAGGGCGGTTCCGGTTTTCCGGCAGTGCTGCTGAACTATCACGATCAAGTTGTTCGCTTGCCCGCCGGGCCTTTGCCAGTCACAAGCGTGGCAGCGGCAGTTGTTGCCATTCGCAAGCTTGAACCGGAGCTCCCGGTTTCCGTCATTGAACAGGTGCTTTCAGGCCTTTGCGTGCCCGGACGATTCGAGCGCCTTGGGTCCTCCCCGGATATTTTTCTGGATGTCGGTCATAATCCCCATGCGGCCGGATGGTTGGCTGAACAGCTGGGTAGTCTGAAATCCCCTGGCCGACGGGTCCATGCAGTTTACGGTGCTCTGGCGGACAAGGATGTGGAAGGTGTCGGAAAAGCAATGGCTGGGGTCGTCGATGCCTGGTACCTGGCCAGCTTGAAAGTGCCGAGGGGGCTATCCGGTCAGGAGTTGCAGTCAAGACTGGTGGATGGGGGCATCGGTCATGCTCCGGCCTTTGAATCAGTGGGAGAGGCGCTCAAATCGTCGCTTTCCAGAGCGGCCCCGAACGATGTTGTCGTCGTTTTCGGCTCGTTCTTCACAGTTGCCGAGGGGCGGGCAATTCTAAGGGCTGAAGATTCGGCCGGAAGCTAGACAACCGGCCTTAAACTTTGTCCATGGCGGCGGGTAGCACTTTGAGTTCCGCCCTCCGGGCAGTTAGTATCTGCGGACAGGTGCCTCTCGGGGCGCAGTCACAACAGTTGGGAGCCTAGCAACGTGGATGGACTGAAACAGAGAATAATCGGGGCGCTGGTCCTTGTTTCCCTGGCGGTTATCTTTGTTCCTATGCTCTTTGATGAGCCTCATTCCGAGCGCACCTCTACCACCATCAAGATTCCGGAGGAGCCACCGTTCCCCGAAGTGGAAGCACCCGACTCCGAATTGGAGCCCGCGCCGTCCTACGGCCTTGAGTCCAGCGATAGCAGTGTGGCAGCGCCAGCGGTTGAAGACGATGGCGGTGACTCCCCGGGATATCGCATTCTTGAGGAGTCTCCCGGCGCCGAAGCAGCCTCCGAGGTGACACAGTCGTCCGACGGCGGGCAGCCCTCGGCGCCCCCTGCTCAGGAACAGGCCAGTGCTCCGGCCGAAACTGAAGAAAAAGCCTCAGAGAGTTCGGCTACGGAAACCGCTGAATATGAACGTTCCCTGGAAGGCGCCTGGGTGGTCCAGCTTGGAAGCTTCGGCAATTCCGATAATGCCCGCCGGCTCAGAGACCAGGTACGAGAGAAAGGTTATGGCTCTCATCTGCAGGAAGTTGTCCGCGGGGACACCACACTGACTCGCGTCTTCAGTGGGCCTTTTGCATCCAAATCCGAAGCCGAATCCGCCAAGAGGGCATTGGACGATGCCTTTGGTCTGAACAGTCTGGTTACCTCCGGCGAAAAATAGCGATCGGGTTCGGGTTTATGTGTGTCTTGCGGTTTGGCGAGCCGCGGTTTCCTGATAGAATTCGCGCTTCCTTTTCTCCACCGGGTTTTCAATGGAAGCGCTGATCTGGATTGACTGGGTCATTATCGCCCTCATTACAGTTTCCACCCTCATCAGTCTGAAGCGGGGCTTTGTACGGGAAGCCCTGTCTCTGGTGACATGGGTGGGGGCGTTCATTCTGGCTCGAACCTTCCATCCCCAGATGCAGTCCCTGCTGGAAAGCACGGTTGAAACGCCTCTGGTCCGGCTCATCGCCGCGTTCGCCATCCTCTTTTTTGGAACCCTCATCGTCGGGGCCATCATCAATAACATGATCGGCCATCTGATTCGGGCCACTGGACTGTCCGCCACCGATCGGGTGCTTGGCATGGGGTTCGGGCTGTTACGCGGTGTGGTGGTGGTGATTGTTGCCATTGCGTTCACCCGCTATACGCCGCTCGCCCAGGATACCTGGTGGCGAACCTCAATTATTATTGATCGCCTGGCCGTGGTGGAAGACTGGTCCAGGCGAACCCTGGGCGATGAATTTGCACGCTTTTTGGGACCTGCGCCGGAAAATGCGCCGGAACCGGAACCCGTTACAGAGCAGGAAGGCGTGGAACCCGCGTCCGCGTCCCGCTAACATTCAGTTTTAACACTCGGAGATAGTCTTATCCATGTGTGGCATTGTCGGCATCGTCAGTACTTCCAACGTCAATCAGTCGCTCTATGATGCGCTGACTGTACTTCAGCACCGGGGCCAGGACGCGGCGGGCATTGTGACATTTCAGGATGAGCGGTTTTTCCTCCGCAAGGACAATGGCCTGGTGCGGGATGTATTCCACACCCGGCACATGCGGCGACTGGTGGGGAACGTAGGCATCGGCCACGTTCGCTATCCGACAGCGGGCAGTTCCAGTTCAGCCGAAGCCCAGCCGTTTTATGTTAACAGCCCGTACGGCATCACCCTGGCCCACAACGGCAACCTGACCAATGCCGATGACCTGAGCAAGGACTTGTTCCGGACCGATCTGCGCCACATCAACACCAACTCCGACTCGGAAGTTCTGTTGAATGTGTTTGCCCACGAGCTGCAGAAACTGGGCAAACTCGACCCGACCAAGGACGAGATTTTCTCGGCGGTCAGTGCGGTGCATAAGCGCTGCCGGGGCGCCTACGCCGTGATTGCCATGATTACCGGCTATGGCATTGTCGGCTTCCGGGATCCGAATGGTATCCGGCCGGCCTGCTACGGCGAGCGCACGGACGAAAACGGCCGCAAGGAATACATGATTGCCTCAGAAAGCGTCGCCCTGAACGCGGCGGGCTACACCCTGGTGCGCGACATTGCGCCAGGGGAGGCGGTCTATATCGAAACGGACGGCACCCTGTATACCCGTCAGTGTGCGGAGCAGCCGCATCTTTACCCGTGCATTTTCGAACACGTGTATTTTGCCCGGCCTGACTCCATTATTGACAAGGTGTCTGTTTATAAGGCTCGCTTGCGGATGGGCGAAACCCTGGCAGAGAAAGTACTCCGTGAGACACCTGATCACGATATTGACGTGGTCATGCCGATTCCCGATACCAGTCGGACCTCAGCCATGCAGATGGCGCACCGTCTGGGCGTGAAGTTCCGTGAAGGGTTCATCAAGAACCGTTACATCGGTCGGACATTTATCATGCCCGGCCAGAAAATGCGCAAGAAATCGGTCCGCCAGAAGCTCAACCCGATCGATCTGGAGTTCCGTGGCAAAAACGTGATGCTGGTGGATGATTCCATTGTTCGCGGTACCACTTGCAAGGAAATTGTGCAGATGGCGCGGGATGCCGGTGCTCGCAAGGTTTATTTTGCGTCTGCGGCGCCGCCCGTGCGCTACCCGAACGTTTATGGGATCGATATGCCCTCCGCCAGTGAGCTGATTGCCCATGGCCGCACTGTGGAGCAAATCCGGGAGCTGATTGGTGCCGACTGGCTGCTCTATCAGGACCTGGAGGACCTGATAACCTGTGTCAGTGAAGTGAACGATGACATTGAGGGTTGGGAGTGCTCCGTATTTACCGGCGATTACGTGACCGGTGATGTTGATGAAGCCTACCTCAGCCGAATAGACGGCTTGCGCAATGACGAGAAGCGATCCGAGAGTGCCAGCGGCACCGACGGGGACAACGGCATTATTGACTTGCATAACGACGAAGACTGAACGCCGCTTTCAGGCAGGAGACGTAGATGACCTTTCGCCGCGAAGAAACTGTCTGGATCCCGGAATCCGATCTGGAGGGGATGTCCGTGGATACGCTGGCCGTGAGGGCAGGGCAGATCCGCACCGGGCAGCTCGAGCACAGCGATGCAATATTTCCCACTTCCAGCTTCGTTTATGGCAGTGCAGCACAGGCAGCGGCGCGATTTGGCGGCGATGAGCCCGGCAACATCTATTCCCGATTCACCAATCCGACGGTTCAGGCTTTCGAGGGTCGAATCGCTGCCATGGAAGGCGGAGAGCGGGCTGTTGCTACCGCCTCCGGCATGTCTGCGATCCTGAGTACCTGCATGGCGCTGCTGCAGAGCGGGGATCATGTGATCTGCTCCCGGGGTGTGTTCGGCACCACCAACGTGTTGTTTCAGAAATACATGGCCCGATTCGGAGTGGATACCACGTTTGTCAGTCTGACCGATATGGAAGAGTGGCGGGCGTCGGTGCGTCCTGAAACCCGGATGCTGTTCATTGAAACTCCGTCCAATCCCCTCTGTGAAGTGGCGGATATGGCGGCTCTGGGACAGCTTGCCCATGACAATGATGCTCTGTTCGTGGTGGATAATTGCTTCTGCACCCCTGTGCTGCAGCGTCCGTTGGAGCAGGGCGCAGACATCGTGATTCACTCGGCCACCAAATACCTGGATGGCCAGGGCCGCTGCGTCGGGGGTGTTGTGGTCGGGTCCGAAAAAATGATGGAAGAGGTCTATGGCTTCCTGCGTTCGGCCGGTCCCACCATGAGCCCCTTTAACGCCTGGGTGTTCCAGAAGGGATTGGAAACCTTACCAATTCGTATGCGCGCCCACTGTGACAATGCGTTAGAGTTGGCCTTGTGGCTGGAGCAACAGCCGGCGGTTGAACGTGTTTTCTATGCCGGGCTCCAGAGTCATCCGCAACACGAGTTGGCGAAAAAACAGCAAACCGGATTTGGTGGTGTGCTGTCGTTCCAGCTCAAGGGCGCGCGGGAAGAGGCATGGGCCTTCATTGATGGCACCCGAATGATTTCCATTACGGCAAACCTGGGTGACGTTAAAACCACGATCACACATCCGGCCACGACGACTCACGGGCGCTTATCGCCGGAGGATAAGGCGCGGGCCGGGATTACGGAAAACCTGATCAGGATTTCCGTTGGAATCGAAGCTGTTGAAGACCTGAAAACCGATCTTGAAAGGGGCTTTCAGGCGCTTCGGAACGCAAGCACCGATAACGTCTGAGCATTCATGGCCGAATCTGCAAAAGCGAAGAAAGCACCACAGGAACTGACAGAGAAGCAGCTGCGCTTTCGCCGCCTGGCAGCCCAGGGCGCCCGTGAAGGCGCTGTTATCGCGCTGATAGCCCTGTCTATATACCTCTCCATGGCACTGGTCACCTTCAGCCCCTCAGATCCTGGCTGGGCAAGCATTGGCCATGACACCAGCGTTCAGAATTATGCCGGTCGCACCGGCGCCTGGCTGGCCAGCCTTTTCATGGACTTCTTTGGCCATGTGGCGTATTTGTTCCCGGTCATGATTGCCGGTTACGCGTTGATGCTTATCCGTCGGCGTAACGATTCCCTGGATCTGCACTGGCCGCTCTTCATGATGCGGTTTGGTGGCTTCCTGCTGATCCTCCTCTCGGCAACCAGCCTGTTGTCGCTGTATTCCGTGTTTGGTCTCGGGGCCTCCTCAGGCGGCGTGCTTGGAACGGCCGTAGCCGACGCCATGGTGCGGTTTTTCAATCTGCCGGCCACGACGCTTTTGCTGATTGCCATCTTCCTCTTCGCACTGACTGTCACCACCGGCCTGTCCTGGTTCTGGTTGATGGATCAGGTGGGTGGGCTGACCCTCAGAACGGGGCTTGCCATCAAGAGCCTTTTCAAAGGCAAGCCGAAGCCTGAGAAACCAGAGCCCAAAGCTGAGCCACCGGTGGTCAAGGACCGTGTGCCTGCTGTGGACAACTCACGGAAGAAAGCGGATTCCGACAAACCGCGCTGGTGGCAGCGGATTCGAGGTTTCGGACCGAAGAAGCCGAAAGCCCCGAAGGCTGCTCCAAAGCCGGAAGCCGGTCGAAAAGAGCCTGCACTGGATGGTTTCTCTGCCGAGGTCGACCCGGAACCGGCGAGGCTCGAAAGTTTCAGCTCTCGTGATGAGGTGCCCGCTGCAAACGGGAAGCCCGCCAAGGCTGAGCCAGCTTCCCAGCCGGCCGGCCGGTCGCTGAAGATTTCGCCCTTCAAGAAAGATGAACAACCTTCCCAGTCAAAAGACAAGGGCAGCAAGCAGCCTTCGTTGCTGGAAGATATTGAAAGCCCGATTCCGCCAATTTCCCTGCTGGATCCGCCCGAGGAGCATAAGGAAAGAGGCTACTCGGAAGAGTCCCTCGAACATATGTCCCGGTTGCTTGAGGAAAAGCTTGGTGATTTCGGGGTATCTGTTGAAGTTGTCGAGGTCAATCCCGGCCCTGTCATTACCCGGTTCGAGATCAAACCGGCCCCAGGCGTGAAGGTCAGCAAGATTTCCAATCTGGCCAAGGACCTGGCCCGGTCTCTGGCGGTACTGAGCGTTCGGGTGGTCGAGGTAATTCCCGGCAAGTCCGTGGTCGGTATCGAAATTCCCAACGAAGAACGGGAAATGGTCCGGCTCAGCGAAGTGCTTGGCGCGCGGGTGTTCCAGGAATCCAGTTCACCACTGACCCTTGCATTGGGTAACGACATTGGCGGCAACCCGATGGTTGCCAATCTCTCCAAGATGCCACACCTGCTGGTAGCGGGCACCACCGGTTCCGGTAAATCCGTCGGCGTCAATGCCATGCTCCTGAGTATGCTGCTGAAGGCAGGCCCGGAAGAGGTCCGCTTCATCATGGTGGACCCGAAGATGCTCGAACTGAGCATCTACGATGGCATTCCCCACCTGCTGGCGCCGGTGGTCACGGATATGAAAGAGGCTGCCAATGCATTGCGCTGGTGTGTGGCTGAAATGGAGCGCCGGTACAAGCTGATGGCCAGCCTCGGGGTCCGTAACCTGGCGGGCTACAACCGCAAGATCAAAGATGCGGTGGCCGCTGGTGAACCGCTCCTGGATCCGTTCTGGAAGCCGGACGAGTATCTGGCCAACGACGAGCAGGAACGGCCGGAACTCGACACCCTGCCATTCATCGTGGTGGTGATCGACGAATTCGCCGACATGATGATGATTGTCGGCAAGAAAGTTGAGGAACTGATTGCCCGGATTGCCCAGAAGGCGCGTGCGGCCGGTATTCACCTGATCCTTGCCACGCAGCGGCCCTCTGTAGATGTGATAACGGGTCTGATCAAGGCCAACATTCCTACCCGAATGTCGTTCCAGGTATCGTCCAAGATCGATTCGCGCACGGTACTGGATCAGGGCGGTGCCGAGCAGCTTCTGGGGCACGGTGACATGCTCTACCTGCCACCCGGGTCGGGCCTGCCCGTTCGGGTGCATGGAGCTTTTGTGGATGACGATGAGGTTCACCGCGTGGTCAGTGCCTGGAAAGCCCGTGGCGAGCCCGTCTATGTGGACGATGTCCTCAACGGCGCTGAAGGCGAGAGCCTGCCCGGGGTACCCAACCTTTCAGAAGGCGGTGGAGACAGCGAAGGCGATGCGCTCTACGACGAGGCAGTCGCGTTCGTCACTGAAGGGCGCCGAGTTTCGATTTCCTCGGTGCAGCGAAAATTCAAGATCGGGTACAACCGGGCGGCAAACCTGGTTGATGCCATGGAAGCATCCGGCGTGGTAAGCGCCGCAGGCCATAACGGGGCCCGTGAAGTTCTGGCTCCGCCGCCACCCAGAGATTAGGAGTAACAAGCAATGGGACAATCTTTTATGAAATGCCTGGCCACCCTGATCATGGCGGTGCTTATTGCCGGCTCTGTGAGTGCGAGCGAGGGCAGCGATAACGCGAACGAGTTGGCCTCGTTGCTAAAGGGCTACGAATCGTACCAGGCGGATTTCATCCAGATCGTTGTCAACGAAAATGGCAACAAGGTTCAGGAAACCCGTGGTTCGCTAAAAGCCAAGCGCCCGGGATTGTTTTACTGGGAAACCAGCGCGCCCCTTTCGCAGTTTATTGTGAGTGACGGAGAGACGGTGGAAGTCTACGACCCGGATCTGGAGCAGGTCACTATTCACAATCTCGATGACCGGGTGCAATCCACCCCGGCTCTCCTGCTCAGTGGTGAGGTGGATAATCTGGAGGAAACCTACGAGGTGTCCGGTCGCCAGATTGGTGACAACACCCGTGAATTCATACTGGAGCCACGGAGCCCGGATTCCCTGTTCACGTCCCTGAGACTGACCTTTTTCAAGGGTGAGCTTCAGGAGATGCGCATGCAGGACTCCCTGGCCCAGCTGAGTGTGCTGAGCTTTGACCGTATTAGGCTCAACGAGCCGGTTGAAGCCGGCGCGTTTACCCTCGACTACCCGGAGGGTGTGGATATTATCCGGGACGGGGCCTGATGCAGGACAGCCTGTTCGCGGAATCCTCGGGTTTCCGCCCCTTGGCCGCCAGAATGCGGCCCGCAACCCTGGATGATTATGTCGGCCAGGCCCATCTGGTTGGGCCCGGCAAACCGCTGCGACGAGCGGTTGAGCAGGGTCAGCTTCACTCCATGATTCTCTGGGGGCCTCCCGGAGTAGGTAAAACCACCTTTGCCCAACTTCTGGCGAACGTCAGCGACCTGAGCTTTGAGACGGTTTCTGCGGTGTTGAGCGGTGTGAAAGAAATCCGGGCCGTTGTGGAGCGGGCCCGCAATCGCAAGCAGTCTCATGGCCGGGATACACTGCTGTTCGTGGATGAAGTGCACCGCTTCAACAAAAGTCAGCAGGACGCGTTTCTCCCGCATATTGAGGACGGTACCTTCATCTTTTTTGGTGCTACCACCGAGAATCCTTCTTTTGAGCTGAACAGCGCCTTGCTGTCCCGGACCCGGGTCTACGTGCTCAAGAACCTCGAGGAAGAGGACATTCTCCAGCTGTTACGCCGTGCGCTGACAGCTGACGAGGGCTTTGGTGGGCGCCTGCGGGTTGATGACGACGTGTTGACCCTGATGGCCTCTGCGTCTGGTGGTGATGCTCGCCGTGCGCTGAACATTCTGGAAGTGGCGGCCGATCTTGCGGAGCCGGATGAATCCGGAGTGGACCGTGTCGCGGCCGATCAGCTTGAACAGGTCATGCAGACCAGTCTGCGCCGCTTCGACAAGGGCGGTGATGTGTTTTACGACCAGATATCGGCCCTGCACAAATCCGTTCGTGGTTCAGATCCGGACGGTTCGCTGTATTGGTTGTGCCGAATGCTCGATGGCGGCTGTGATCCGCTCTACGTTGCCCGCCGTCTGGTGCGGATCGCCAGTGAGGACATCGGTAATGCCGATCCCCGGGCCCTGCAGCTAAGCATGGAAGCCTGGGACGCTCAGGAACGCCTGGGGTCTCCAGAAGGCGAGCTGGCGCTGGCCCAGGCGGTGACCTACCTGGCCCTGGCGCCCAAGAGCAACGCTGTTTATAACGCCTTCAATCGGTGTATGGCCGACATCCGCCAGGACCCGGACTATGAAGTGCCGGTACACCTGCGTAATGCACCCACCAAGCTGATGAAAAGTATGGGCCATGGGGATACTTATCGGTACGCTCATGATGAACCCGAAGCCTTCGCCGCCGGGGAGTCCTACCTGCCCGAGGCCATTCATCAGCGCCGGTATTATGAGCCGGTAAACCGCGGGCTTGAAATCAAACTGGCGGAAAAGCGCCAGCGTCTGGATTCCCGCAACGCTGAAAGCCCCCGCAAACGCTACACCTGAGTCTTTTGCTGCGGTAGCCACGAGCGCCAGTGCAGGTATAATGGCCAGTCATTCAAAACATCGCTAACCGGAAGATTCAGGATAATCATGCTCGATCCCAAACGTGTCCGCACCCAGACAGAAGAGATCGCCCGTCGGCTGACCATCAAGAATTTCAAATTCGATACCGCCGCCTTCGAGCAGCTCGAGGAGCGCCGTCGTGCCCTTCAGGTAAGCACGGAAACCCTGCAGAGCGAGCAAAACAAGCGATCGAAGTCCATCGGTAAGGCCAAGGCTGCCGGTGAGGATATCCAGCCGCTGCTGGACGAGGTGGAAGACCTGAAAAAACAGAAGTCAGAAGCCGAGGACGAGCTCCGTACCCTGCAGGAAGAACTCAACGCCTTCCTGGCCGGTATCCCGAATCTACCGGATGAAGATGTTCCGGCAGGCGATAGCGAAGACGACAATGTCGAGATTCGCACCTGGGGCACCCCAAGGAACTTTGATTTCGAGCCCAGGGACCACGTGGCCCTGGGTGAGGGGCTCAAAGGCCTCGACTTCGAGACTGCCACCCGTCTGGCGCACTCTCGATTTGCCGTTATGCGAGGGCCTGTGGCTCGGCTTCATCGAGCACTGGCCCAGTTCATGCTGGATCTGCATACCCGCGAACATGGTTACCTGGAAACCTACGTACCGTACCTGGTGAATGCCGATAGCCTTTATGGAACTGGCCAGTTGCCCAAGTTCGAGGAAGATCTGTTCAAAACCGAAGGCGAGCATCCACTGTACCTGATTCCCACTGCGGAAGTACCCGCCACTAACCTGGTATCAGATTCGATCCTTGATGCCTCTGAGCTCCCGCTCCAGATGGTGTGCCATACGCCTTGCTTCCGCAGTGAAGCGGGTTCTTACGGTCGGGATACCCGTGGCATGATCCGTCAGCACCAGTTTGACAAGGTAGAGCTGGTGCAGGTGGTTCGTCCGGAGGATTCAGACGCCGCGCTGGAAGCCCTGACCGGCCATGCCGAAAAGGTGCTTCAGTTGCTGGAGCTGCCTTACCGTGTTGTTGCTCTCTGTGGGGGCGACATGGGCTTTTCGGCGGCCAAGACCTACGACCTGGAAGTCTGGTTGCCGGGCCAGGACAAGTTCCGTGAAATCTCTTCCTGCTCCAATACCCGTGATTTCCAGGCACGCCGCATGCATGCCCGTTGGCGTAATCCGGAAACCGGAAAGCCCGAGCCCGTCCACACCCTGAACGGATCGGGTCTTGCCGTTGGTCGCGCATTGATAGCGGTCATGGAGAATTACCAGCAGGCTGACGGCAGCATTGTGGTTCCGGAGGTTCTCAAGCCGTATATGGGAGGCGTCGACAGAATCCAATGAGTGATAAGCCAGACATCGCACCAGGGAAGGGCGTTGGTGCAACCCCTGCACCAGTAAGGTACAGGGTTAACCCGGTTACTTCGAACCCGAACACATCCGCGGGTGAGGTTGCCCTCGTCGGGGCCGGGCCGGGAGATCCTGAACTGCTGACTCTCAAGGCCTGGAGGTTGATTACCTCTGCCGAGGTCGTGCTCTACGATCGTCTGGTTTCCCCGGAAATACTGGCCATGATCCCAGACACCGCCGAGATGGTTCACGTTGGCAAGCAGCGGGCCAACCACACCTTGCCTCAGGATCAGATCAATCAGCGACTGGTGGAGCTGGCCAGACAGGGGCGAAAGGTGGTTCGTCTCAAGGGTGGTGATCCGTTTATCTTCGGTCGCGGTGGCGAAGAGATTGAAACCCTCGCCGATGCCGGCGTCCGGTTTCAGGTTGTGCCGGGTATAACTGCCGCCTCCGGCTGTGCCGCCTACGCCGGCATTCCTCTGACTCATCGGGATTACGCTCAGTCTGTGCGGTTCGTG
The DNA here is from genome assembly GCF_001650915.1 of Marinobacter sp. EhC06. GTDB lineage: Bacteria > Pseudomonadota > Gammaproteobacteria > Pseudomonadales > Oleiphilaceae > Marinobacter. Next base: position 182,202 of record NZ_LXYO01000034.1, on the reverse strand, counting down.
ACTGGCCATCTGAAAAATGATACCTGCGATCTACCCTGGAAGGACTTTGTCCAGAACAACCAGACCCTGGTGTTCTATATGGGGCTGGTGGGCCTGCCGATCATCTGCCGGCAGTTGGTCGCCCATGGTATGTCCCAGGATATGCCTGTGGCGTTGGTCTCGAAGGGGACAACGAGGGATCAGCGTGTGGTTACAGGGAATCTCTGCAACATCGTTGAGAGAGTAGAGGCGGAAGCGGTCCAGCCGCCAACGCTGGTTATTATCGGCCACGTGGTGGCGCTCAGAGAAAGGCTGGACTGGATAGGTGGGGTTATGACAACGGGGAGCTGAGGCTCCCCGTTTTATATCATGCTTCGATCAGCCGATCTTGCGCTTGGGCAAGACATCCTTCAGCTTGTTGCGCATATCCCGAATGGCTTTTTCCGTAGTTGGCCAGTCGATACAGGCATCCGTCACCGATACGCCGTACTTGAGATCTGCCAGATTCTCGGGAATGGACTGGTTGCCCCAGTTGATGTTGCTCTCAACCATCAGGCTCTGGATCGACGTGTTGCCTTCCAGGATCTGGTGGGTCACATCCTGCATGACCAGCGGCTGAATGGCCGGGTCCTTGCTGGAGTTGGCATGGCTGCAGTCAATCATCATCGACTTGCGCAAGCCTGCTTTATCCAGCGCCTGTTCGCACAGGGCGACGCTCACGGAATCGTAGTTGGGTTTGCCACCGCCGCCACGAAGGACAACGTGGCCGTAGTTATTGCCCTTGGTGCGGATAATCGCCACCTGTCCCTGCTGGTCGATGCCCAGGAAGCTGTGGGGGTGAGACACGGATTTCATGGCGTTCACCGCAACGTCCAGGCTGCCGTCGGTGCCGTTCTTGAAACCGATCGCCATAGACAGGCCGCTGCTCATTTCCCGGTGAGTTTGTGACTCGGTGGTACGGGCGCCGATGGCGGACCATGCAATGGTGTCCTGCAGGTACTGAGGGGAAATCGGATCGAGCGCTTCGGTGGCTGCGGGCAGGCCCAGTTCGTTGATATCCAACAGCAGTCGACGTCCGATGTGAAGGCCCTGCTCAATATCAAAGGTGTCGTTCAGGTGCGGATCGTTGATCAGACCTTTCCAGCCAACGGTTGTGCGAGGTTTCTCAAAATAGACCCGCATAACGATCAGCAGGGTATCGCTGACTTCATCGGCAAGCTTCTTCAGGCGCGCGGCGTAATCCCTGGCGGCCTCAACATCGTGAATGGAGCAGGGGCCCACCACGACAAACAGGCGGTGGTCCTTACCATCCATGATGTCATAGATGGCCTGGCGGCCCTTTGAGACGGTTTCTGCGGCCTTGTCGGAGAGCGGCATCTCCTTCTTCAGCGCTTCAGGAGTGATCAGTGCTTCCTGGCTCGCCACATTCAGATTCTCTAGTTTGTTGCCCGACATGTTGTTCTGCTTCCCCGATTCTGATCGTTGCAGCCCTGGTGGACCATAGAATATGCCAACAGGGTTGCAGATTAACGCGAATAGCGCCGGTGTGCGGTTGCGGTAAACCCCGGCGAGTTGGTTATACTGCGTCATTTACAGGGCCTTTTCAACGCTTCTTAGGTATGGGGAACGGATGTCGCAAAACAGGCAGAGACTGAAGGATGTGCCTTCCGTTGCAACGGTTTCAGGCAAGATAGACGATGTCCTGGCCGGCATACGTGTTCCTGACCTGCCATACCCGGCGGGCAAGCTCGAACCAGACGCTGTCAGCGACTGGCGTCCGCTGCTGGTTTCCTGCTGGTCCGAGCAGCGCGATGAGCGGGTGACCCATGTTATCCGCTCCGTTCATCTGGAGTGGTCGGCCCGGCAGGTGAACGCGGCCTATGTGGCTGACCGCATTATGGACGTCTTTCTGAAAACAAGCGGTCTGCATCCCAGCCTGGCCCGTCGGGTGGCAAGGCTGCGTTTCTATCTCGCCTGGCGCATGAATCTGGAGGGCAAGAAGGCTTTCAGCAAGGCTCTCCTGGAGTGGCTGGACAGCCTGCAGGAGTGGCGCGGCTGGAGCGATTCCGGAGGCCGCTCCTCCAAAGTTCTGCTGGATCAGCTTGATTCGCTGGTAATAGCCGTTTCTGCCAGTTTCGAATCCGGCAAGACGGAACCTGTGAGCGAATTCTGTTATCGCTGGCAGGAAGACGCTGAGAAGAGGAACGCCCAGGTTGGAAAACTTCGCCAACGGCTACTCGAAACAGAGCAGGGTGCTGCCAAACAGCGTAAGGCAGAACAGTCTTCCCGGGCATTGATTGGTCGTGCTCTCCAGGGGCGCAAGTTACCGCTTCCGATTGTCCGGTTTATCCTTGATCACTGGCAGGGTTTGCTGAAACAGTCGATCTGGGATTCCGGTCTCGAGGGCGAGAATTTTCGGCATGGCAGCAAGTTGCTTGAGTGGCTGGTCTGGATTGGTGATCCGTCACTTTCCGACAAGGACCGTAACCGGCTCTATCACGTGGGCGAACAGATCGGCGATCGTATCCTGGACGTCTGGAAACGTGTTTTTGACGAATCCCTGCCTGCGCAGTCCCTGTCGGGGATCGAATCCGTCATGGTTTCCAGGCTGCGAGGGGAGGCACCGGACCTTGTGGAGGCTTTGCCGGCGGCGGGGAGTTTCCAATGGGACAGCAACTGGCTGACCTTCGAAGTGCCCGCCGCAGAAGCCTTTGAACCTTATGAGGGGCAGTGGTTTGTCGAGGGCGAGGGCACCGGAGAGCAGCGGCGTTATTTCTATGCGTTTTTACCTGAATCGGCAGAAATCCTCTGGACCAACGGCGCCGGCGTAAAGTTGGGGCTGCAGACCTGGGGTGAATTCCAGGCCGCCCTGGAAAAGGAGCAGATCCGGCCATTGCCGAAGCTCACACCTTTTGGAAGGGTATTGGCAGAAACCGTCGAACTGCTTGCCCGCGTCTGTGAGAAACAACGTCGGCAGAGGGAACAGGCAGCGGAAGCTGCCAGGCTGCGCGCCGAGGAACTGCGGCGGGAAAAAGAAGCCGCCGAAGAAAGGCGCAGGGCTGAGGAAGCCGAGCGTGAAGCCGAGCTTGAGCGCCAGCGGCAAGCCGCTGAAGAGCAACGTATCGCCGATGAACAGGCCGAACAGGAGCGAATCCGTAAGGAAAGAACGCTGCTGGCCGAGAAGCAGGTGGACGCCATCAAGCTTGGTGGCTGGATTGTCGTTGAACCCGATGAAACATCCGATGAACCGGCCCGCCTGAAACTGGCCGTACGCATCAATGCGTCCAGAAAGCTGGTTTTTGTAGACCGTCTTGGCCTGAACCGGCGCGAATTTCTCGAGGACGCCCTGGTTGAAGGGATTGTGGAAGGCCGGATCCGGGTTCTTGGAACCTCTGCAGAATTTGATGACACCCTAAGCAGGGTCGTTGGCCGAATCCGTGTAGGCCGAAACTGATATTGCCGAAGCAGGAAAACAACAATGGCAGATAACGATTACAGCTTTGGAACCCGGAATGATCCGCCTGTTGATCAGGATAACCGTGCCGATTACCGCCTGACTGCCCGAGCCCGGGCGATTCTCGAGCTTGAATCCGGATTGCCGGAAGAAGCCGGGGCCGAGGAGCGGGAGCTTGTCTGCGGCATTCGCGATATATCCGCCAGTGGTCTTTGCCTGACCGCTGACGAGCCTCTTTCCCTGGGGGCTCTGCTGCCGGCGAGCGTCTTACTTGGCAACCATGCGGAGCCTTTCAGTCTAATGGTAGAAGTGGTCTGGTGCCGACCCAACGAGTCGAGCTTTCTGGTGGGGGCGCGAATCATCGAATCCGACGACACCGCCTACGTTGAGTGGGTAGAAGCCGTGGCGTCGGCGATGGACCAGGATTGATGAAACTTCACTCCGTTTAACAAAAAGAGCCGGCATAAAGCCGGCTCTTTCGTTTCCGAGTGAGGGAAACTTACTCTTCCAGTTCGCCCATCCCGGTGATGTTGAAGCCGCCGTCCACGTACATGATCTCGCCGGTAATGCCACTGGACAGGTTGGAACCCAGGAACGCGGCGGCATTGCCCACTTCATCAATGGTCACGTTCCGGCGCAGCGGTGCACGCCTGGCGTTTTCGGCCAGCATCTTACGGAAGCTCTTGATGCCGGAGGCGGCCAGGGTCTTGATCGGACCGGCGGAAATGCCGTTCACGCGAATGCCATCACGGCCCAGGCTGGCAGCCATGTAGCGAACGTTGGCTTCCAGCGAGGCCTTGGCCAGGCCCATCACGTTGTAGTTCTGCAGAACCTTCTCGGCGCCCAGGTAGCTCAGGGTAATCAGTGAGCTGCCTTCGTGCATCATGCTGCGAGCGCCCTTGGCCAGGGCCACAAAGCTGTAGGAGCTGATGTCGTGGGCAATGCGGAAGCCCTCACGGGTGGTGACGTCCACGTAGTTTCCGTCCAGTTCGTGACCCGGAGCATAGCCAACGGCATGAACAATAATGTCGATGTTGTCCCAGTGCTTGCCCAGTTCCTTGAAGACATTCTCGATTTCTTCGTCGCTGGCCACATCGCAGGGGAAGGTCAGCTTGCTGCCCCACTGTTCGGCGAATTTCTCAACCCGTGGCTGGAGTTTTTCGTTCTGGTAGGTGAATGCCAGTTCGGCGCCTTCGCGGGCGAATGCCTCGGCGATGCCGTAAGCAATGGACAGTTTGCTGGCTACGCCAACGATCAGTGCTTTTTTGCCACTGAGGATTCCCATGGGTCGTTCTCCCTGTGTTCCTGATTTGGGTGCATTATCCCTGAGTGCTCTGGCAGGGGTAACGCTCAAATAGTCGTAGTTGTGTTCTGGTAAAAGAACGCGGCGTTCAGCAGTTCACGGGTGTAGTCCGCGCGCGGTGTATGGAAGATCTCGGCCGCGTCACCATACTCCACAATCCGGCCATGCTGCAGCACCAGTAGTTTGTGGCTCAGGGCGCGGACAACGGCCAGATCATGGCTGATAAAGATATAGCTTAGACCATAACGGGTCTGGATATCTCTCAACAGTTCAATGACCTGCTTCTGTACCGTTCGGTCCAGGGCCGAGGTGGGCTCGTCCAGTATGATCAGGTCCGGCTGCAGCACCAGCGCCCGGGCGATGGCGATGCGCTGGCGCTGGCCGCCAGAGAATTCATGGGGGTACCTGTGCCGCGCCTCCGGATCCAGGCCGACATCGGTCAGCGCACGTATGACTTTCTGATCATGTTCTGCGGCGTTATCCGCGTCATGAATTTCCAGACCCTCCCGGACAATTTCGGCAATGGACATTCTCGGGCTGAGACTCCCGAAAGGGTCCTGGAAGACGATCTGGACACGCCGCCGCCAGGGCCGGAATTCCCTCTGGTTCAGAAATGCCAGCTCTTCTCCGGCCAGACGTATGCTGCCTGTGCTGGCGGTAAGCTTAAGCAGGGCATGGCCTATAGTCGTCTTGCCGCTACCGCTTTCACCTACGATACCGAGCGTTTCGCCACGGTTAAGTTGGAAATCTGCACTTTGCACGGCATGAAACGATTCCTTGACCTTGCCCAGTAGACTCTTGCGGATCGGGAAGCGTACATCGAGGCGTTCAACGGCCAGCAATGGCTCCGCCCGCTTACCAAGGGCCAGGGGTGCTTCCGGAGGTTCAGCATCCAGCAGCTTTCGGGTATAGGCGTGTTGCGGGCTGGCGAACAGGGTGTCGGTATCGGCTTCTTCCACGAGTTTTCCGTGCTCCATCACCGCCACCCGGTCCGCGTAGCGTCGCACGATCGTCAGGTCGTGGGTAATGAGCAGGATGGCCATGCCCAGCTTCTTCTGCAAATCCCGCAGCAGCTCCAGAACCTGTTTCTGAACCGTGACATCCAGCGCGGTTGTGGGTTCGTCGGCAATCAACAGATCTGGTTCGTTGGCCAGGGCCATGGCGATCATTACCCGTTGCTTCTGCCCACCTGACAATTGGTGGGGATAAGCGCCCAGCTTGGTTTCCGGGTTCTGTATACCTACCAGTTGCAGGAGCTCCAGGCATCGCTGCCTGGCCTGGGGCCCCCGCATCCCCTTGTGCAGTTCCAGGGTCTCGCCAATCTGTTTTTCAACGGTGTGCAACGGGTTCAGAGACGTCATTGGTTCCTGGAAGATCATGCCGATCTCCCGGCCCCGGATCTGGCGCATTCGCTTCTCGGTGGCAGCAAGCAGGTCCTCACCGCGGTAACGGATTTGTCCGCTGGGATAGCTGGCGTGGCGTGCATCCAGGAGGCGCAGGATCGACAGTGCGGAAATGGACTTTCCAGAGCCGCTTTCGCCCACCAGCGCCAGCGTTTCACCTTCCCGGATAGCCAGTGATAGGGACTCGACTGCTGCGGGCCCCTGATCGAAACAGATGGAGAGGTCGGAGATCTGAAGCAGTTGGTTCATATCAGCTCTTCCTCGGATCAAAGGCATCGCGAACGGCTTCGCCGACAAACACCAACAGGGTGAGCATCAGCGACAACGAGACAAAGGCAGAAATGCCCAGCCAGGGTGCATGCAGATTGGCTTTGCCCTGGGCAATCAACTCACCGAGGGAGGGTGAGCCGGAGGGCAGACCGAAGCCGAGGAAGTCCAGGGATGTGAGGCCAGTGATTGCGCCCGTAAGAATGAACGGCAGGAAGGTGAGCGTGGCCACCATAGCGTTGGGCAGGATATGCCGAAACATGATCTTGCGGTTGTCCAGGCCGAGCGCTCTGGCAGCTTTGACATACTCAAAGTTGCGGGCCCTGAGGAATTCGGCACGGACCACATCCACCAGTCCCATCCAGCTGAACAGCAGCATGATGCCCAGCAGCCACCAGAAATTGGGCTGGACGATACTGGAAAGAATGATCAGCAGGTAGAGCACCGGCAAACCGGACCAGATTTCGATAAAGCGCTGGCCCAGCAGGTCGATCTTGCCGCCGTAAAACCCCTGGATGGCACCAACAATAACACCAACAATGCAGCTGGCAATTGTCAGGGTCAGACCAAACAGTACTGAAATACGGAAACCGTAGATGACTCGGGCGGCAACATCCCGGCCCTGATCGTCAGTTCCCAGCCAGTTCTCGGCACTGGGGGGCGCCGGCGAGGGCACTTCAAGATCGTAATTGATGGTGTTGTAGCTGAAGCGGATCGGTGGCCAGACCATCCAGCCGTTGGCAGTTATCTCGTCGGCGATGAAAGGGTCCCGATAATTCGCCTCGGTGGGAAGGAACCCGCCGAAGGTCTCTTCCGGCACTGACTGAACCACCGGGAAATACAGATCCCCCTTGTAGGAAACAACCAGGGGGGAGTCATTGGCGATCAACTCTGCCACCAGCGACAGGCCGAAAAGCGCCAGGAAGACCCACAAGGACCAGAAGCCCCGCCGGTTTTTCCGGAAATTACGGAGTCGCCTCTGCTGGATCGGAGTCAGGGACCGGAAGCTCACGCGCCCTCCCGGCTTTCAAAATCGATCCGTGGGTCGACCAGGACATAGGTGATGTCGCTGATCAGCTTCAGGATGAGTCCCATCAGGGTGAAGATATACAGTGTGCCAAAGATCACCGGATAGTCCCGGTTCAGGGCCGCTTCAAAGCCCAGTAATCCAAGCCCGTCCAGGGAGAAGATTACTTCAATCAGTAGCGAGCCGGTAAAGAACAGGGCCACCAGAACACCGGGAAGACTGGCAATCACAATCAGCATGGCATTCCGGAACACGTGACCATACAGCACTTCTTTCTGGTCCAGCCCCTTGGCCCTGGCGGTCACCACGTATTGTTTTCCGATCTCATCCAGGAATGAGTTCTTGGTGAGCAGGGTCAGGGTGGCAAACCCTCCAATGACATTCGCGGTGACCGGCAGCGCCAGGTGCCAGAAGTAGTCACCGATTTTCTGATACCAGGTGAGTTCGTCGAAATTCGAAGACGTCAGGCCCCGAAGCGGGAACCAGTCAAAATAACTGCCGCCGGCAAACAGCACGATCAGCAGTATGGCGAACAGGAAGCCCGGTATGGCATAACCCACCACGATGGCAGAGCTGGTCCAGACATCAAATCTGGAGCCATCGGTAACGGCCTTTCGGATGCCCAGGGGGATGGAAATAAAGTAAATGATGAGTGTCGACCAGAGGCCCAGGGAAATGGATACGGGCATCTTGTCGAGAATCAGGTCAATGACGCTTTTTTCCCGGAAGAAGGAATCGCCGAAGTTGAAGGTGGCGTAATCGCCAAGCATTTTGAAAAAGCGTTCGTGGGGCGGTTTGTCGAAGCCATACATGACTTCGATTTCCTTCAGGAGCTCATCTGGAATACCGCGGGAGCCGCGCGTATCGCCAGAGGAATCCGCTACCTCACCACCGGTGCCGCCTCCGGAGGCGCGGGCCAGAGCACTGCCGCCGTGGCCTTCCATTTCCGCAATAAGCTGCTCAACGGGGCCGCCTGGTGCGGCCTGCACGATGACAAAATTGAGCAGCATGATTCCGATCAGCGTGGGAATGATCAGCGCCAGACGCCTGAGTATGTAGATGCCCATTTAGCGGCGTGTTCCTCAGGGCTTCGCCCACCAGTTGTCCAGGTCGATACCGTTCTTGGGCGTCTCGGCCGGACGTTGGAGATGGTTCCAGTAGGCAACGCGGTCGCTTCTCAGGTGCCAATGGGGAATCACATAATGATGGTGCAGGAGAACCCGATCCAGCGCATGAACCCGATGCACCAGCTCCTCACGGTCTGGCGCCTGAATCACCATGCTCACCAGGTCATCAATCACCGGATCGCTCACGCCCATGTAATTCCGTGAGCCTTTGGCATCCACGGTGGAGGAATGCCAGTATTCGCGCTGCTCGTTACCCGGTGAATCCGACTGGCCGAACACCTGAGTGATCATATCGAAATCAAATTCCCGCAGCCGCTGGATATACTGGTTGCTGTCTACCAGGCGGACGGTAACATCGATTCCGAGCCGGCCGAGATTGTTCTTGAAGGGTAGAACCACCCGCTCGAAGCTTTTCTGGAACAGCAGGATTTCGAACGCCAGTGGTTCGCCTGTTTCGGCGTGTACCATCTTGCCATCGCGGATGACATACCCAGCGGACTTTAGCAGCTCCATGGCGGTTCTCAGATTCTCGCGCAGCCCTTGTTGACCTTCGGTTGTGGGTGGCTGGTACTCCTCGGTAAACACATCTTCGGGTAACCGATCCCGGTAAGGTTCGAGTATTTCCAGTTCACGGCCGGTGGGGAGACCCGAGGAAGCGAGGTCGCTGTTCTCGAAGTAGCTGTCAGTACGGGTGTATTGGTCGAAAAAGAGGTTCTTGTTGGCCCACTGGAAATCGAAACCGTAAGCCAGGGCTTCGCGCACGAGCGGGTCTGAAAACACCTTGCGCCGGGTATTGAAGGCAAAGCCCTGCATGCCCGAGGGCCGGTGGTGCTCGATGGCCTCTTTGATAATAGTGCCATTCTCGAACCGTTCACCGGTGTAGGCGGTGGCCCAGTTCTTGGCGGACGATTCCAGCCGGAAATCAAAACTTCCGGCTTTGAAGGCTTCCAGAGCCACGGTGTCATCGGTGTAGTAGTCGTAGGTAATCTGATTGAAATTGAACCGGCCTGTACGGACCCCCAGATCTTTGGCCCAATAATCCTCAACCCGCTCATAGGTGATGGATCGGCCAGCCTCGAAGTCGCCTATCCGATAGGGGCCACTGCCAACCGGCGGATTCAGGCCGTTTTTGCCAAACTCACGATCGGCCCAGTAGTGCGATGGCAGTATCGGCATCTGACCGAGGATCAGCGGCAGCTCCCGATTGCTGGTATCGCTGAAATCAAAACGTATCCGACGAGGGCCTTCCACCGTGACGGTACTGACGTCCGCGTAGTAGTTGCGGAAGAAGGGATGTCCCTTGGTGGTGAGAGTGTCGAAAGAAAATTTCACGTCTTCGGCGGTAATGGCTTCGCCATCGTGGAACCGCGCCTGCTCCCGGATGTTGAATACCACGTAGCTGCGGTCTTCCGGGGTTTCCAGGGATTCGGCAATCAGGCCATAGGCCGAGAAGGGCTCATCGTCGGAGGATTCCAGCAAAGTGTCGTAGAGGTAGGTGCTGATTCCTGCCGCAGCCACACCCCGGATATCAAACGGATTGAAGGAATCGAAGCCGTTGGCGACGACGGCCATCTTCAGCGTGCCGCCTTTCGGGGCGTCCGGATTAACGTAATCGAAGTGACTGAAACCTGCCGGATATTTTGTTTCGCCGTGCATGGCAATGCCATGTGCTGGCATTGCCTCTTCGGCGATAGAAAACGGAGAAATAAGCGGTGTGGCAATGAACGCCAGGGCTGAAAAAAACGACGTAAGGGATGAGGCTTTCCGTGTTCTTGTCATAAGTCTCGCACGTCAGGGACTGTTTCGGATATCAACGTAGAGTACCAGACTTTGCCCGGGTTGCAGATAACGGGCGGTATTCAGATCGTTCCAGCTTGCGATATCCCGCACATTCACGGAAAACCGGCTGGCAATACGGGCCAGAGAGTCGCCCTTGCGCACCCGGTAGCCCACCTTGCGAACCATCGCCTCACCACGGCCACTGTTGGCGGCCATAACCGTGGGCTGACTGGTTTTGGACCAGATAACCAGTTCCTTGCCAGGCATCAGCGGGTCGCCGGGTGCCATACCATTCCAGGCGGCAACTTCACGAACGGAAACCCGGTGCTCGCGGGCAATATCCCAGAAAGTGTCACCTTTGCGAACCGTGTAGCGAACCTTGTTTCCGTCCCGCTTTCGCTCCTGTTTGCGCTCAAGCCGCTGGGAGGCACTCAGGGCGTAGGCATCGCTACCCTTGGAGGCGGACGGAATCATCAGGCGCTGGCCGATCCGTATCAGGTCGCCGTTCAGGTTGTTCACCTGCTGGAGTACCGACGGTGTCGTGGAGAATTTCCGGGAAATTGAATTAAGGCTGTCGCCGGATTTAACCTCATAGTTACGCCAGGAAACCCGTTGATCGGCAGGAATTTGCGCCAGTGCCGTGCGGAAGTTCTCGGCGTTCTGAACCGGAACCAGCAACCGGTGGGGGCCGTCCGGTGAGGTGGCCCAACGGTTATAAGACGGGTTAAGCAGGTAGATCTCATCAACATCCACGCCGGCCAGTTCCGCCGCCTGGGCAAGATCCAGCTGGGAGCCGGTTTCAACCACCTCGAAGTAGGGCTCGTCTTTCAGTGATGGCAGTTCGATGCCATAGGCCCCTGGGTTGTCGAAGATTTTAGCCAGTGCAATAAGCTTGGGAACGTAATGGCGCGTTTCCCGTGGCAGCTGCAAGGACCAGAAGTCGGTCGGTTTGTTGCTGTTGCGATTTCGGCGCATGGCGCTTGAGACCGTGCCGCCACCGCTGTTGTAGGCGGCCAGAGCAAGGGTGTGGTCGCCATCAAAACGGTTGGCGAGGCGATCAAGATAGGTCAGGGCGGCGTCGGTGGCTGCAATAACATCCCGACGCTCATCGTGCCACCAGCTCTGGGTCAGACCAAAGTACTTTCCTGTGGAGGGGATGAACTGCCAGAGGCCTGCGGCCCTGCCATGGGAGTAGGCGAAGGGATCAAATGCACTCTCAACAATTGGGAGCAGGGCATACTCGGCCGGCAGTCCTCGCTTTTCGGTCTCATTGACTATGTAGTGGAGGTAGCGGCTACCACGCTCAACCACCCGGTCGATGTATCCGGGATGACGGGCATACCAGTTCAGCTGGTCCCGGACGCGTTCATTGTCGATGTCATGGTCCAGTACAAATCCCGAGCGCAGTCGACCCCAAAGATCTTGCTCGACTGCCTCTGTTTCAGCGGTTTTCTGAACCGGATTGTCGAGTTTCTCGCGGGCATCCCTGGCGGCATCCTTCAGCTCAGGCGCAATAGCCTCGTCCAGTGGCTCATTGCGGGCAGCATCGCCGTCTTTTCCGGTCTCGACGGCTTTTTTCAGTCCCTCGTCGCCAGCGGCAACGGTGACTTCCTGAGTGTTCAGCGGGTTTTCTTCACTCTGGTTGATCAGGCTACTGCAGCCGCTCGCGAGGGCTCCGGCGAAAAACATCAACGACAATCGACTGACCGACATATAGACATCCGGTTTCAGGTTGAGGCCGGACTCAGAATCGGAAAGCCCGGCATATTTAACAGTTTACGTTCACAAAGTTGAAACGATTCTATGGGACCGCTTTTCAAAGGGTCAAGGAACCTCTCGTTACGGCTGTGAGAGGAATTGTTAAGTGCGTATCGCCGGGCGTCAGAAGTTATCCTTGCCGTGGCGGATAGCCGCAAAGATGGCGTTCTCGGAATCTGCCGGCAAGCCGTGGCTGGCGCAATAGGCACGGGCGGAGTCCATCACAGCCGGATCGTCCCAGCGGAGGAAGGGATTCAGCCGTTTCTCGTCTTCAAGTATGGAAGGAACAGTCGGCCTTCCTTCATTGCGGGCGTTCTGACACTGCTGCTCGAAATCCCGTAGCCCTTCATCATTCGGAAGCCAGTTGCGGGCGAAACGGAGATTCGCGAGGGTGTATTCGTGGGCGCAATAAACGGCGGTTTTGCCCGGCAGGGCCCTCAGGGTCTGAAGAGATTGGCGCATCTGTTCCGGAGAACCCTCGAACAGGCGGCCGCAACCACAAACAAACAGGGTGTCGCCGCAGAACAGGACTGGCCGGCCATTTACCTCGACATCCGTGAAATAGGCAATATGGTCCAGGGTATGGCCGGGCACGCCGAGAACCTGGAAGGTGATGTCTTCCCAGATCACCTCATCGCCCGGGTGAACCAGGTTGGTGCTACCCTTGAAGGGGGAATCAGCGGGACCGGTTACACGGCAATCCGGAAAACGGGAAACCAGTTCTTTGACACCCCCAACATGATCGGGGTGATGATGGGTCACCAGGATGGTATCGAGTGTCAGGCTGTTTTCGGCCAGGTGTTCGAGAACCGGCTGGGCCTGGCCGGGATCGACGATCAGCGCTTTGCCGCTGGAAGCGTCGGAAAGGCACCAGATATAGTTGTCACTGAAGGCGGGTATGGCAGAAATGGTCAGCATAGGGCCCCACATGTGCGTATCGAATGTGACTGATATGATAGAGCATTAAATACAAGGCCCCAACCACAGGTTCGGGCTTCCGGGAGTGGCGCATTGGTGAGTGAATCCGACGCAGTTGATTATTCCGCCAGACATGAGAGCTTTGAGCGCTGGTTCCAGACCCCACTGGGCCGGGCACTGCTGGCGGATCAAAGGCGCTTTGTTGACGCCGAGCTCCAGCGTCTGACAGGTGCCAGGCAGTTACAGGTGGGCATAAGCCATCGGTTACCACTGGCCACGGGCACGGATTTTTCCCAGAAAATCATGACAGCGCCCCGCTGGTATCCCCACATACCCGACGGAGTGGCCATCTGCGATGCCGACGAACTGGCCTTTCCCGGTGACTCCATGGATCTCGTGGTATTGCACCATACTGCCGATTTCTCACCTTACCCGCACCAGGTGATCCGGGAGGCTGCGCGAGTACTCAGGGGGGAGGGCACCATGGCCTTGTTTGGTTTTAACCCGCTCAGCCTCTGGGGCGCTCGCAAGTTGATCACCAGGAGCAGCGAAGGCCCCTGGGGCGGTCGTTTTCTGTTGCGCGGGCGGATGGAAGACTGGCTTCACCTGCTGGGGTTCAATGTCGAGGCGTCCGTTACCCGGTTTTTCAGAACCCCGCTGCAACGCGCCGGCCGCAAACCTGTCAGCCGGATTGACAACCGTCTGTCCGGAAATCGGCTCCTGCCAGTAGGCGCCTATTACTGTATCCTTGCCAAAAAACGCGTGCATGCACGGCTGCCGAGACGGCCTGTCTGGCGACAAAGCAAGGTTATTGCCCTGCCGGGGACTGGCACTGTTGGCGCCTCCCGCAGCTGCAACCGGAATGGCACGCCCCCACACAAGTTAAAGTGAATTATTGATAACCGAACCAGGAGACTGAATGGCCGGCAAGGTAATCCTGTATACAGATGGCGCCTGTAAGGGCAACCCGGGCCCGGGCGGCTGGGGTGTGGTTTTGCGCTACGGCGATAACCGTAAAACCCTGCACGGCGGCGAAGCCAACACTACCAATAATCGCATGGAGCTCATGGCGGCCATCCGGGGGCTAGAGGCTCTTAAGCGCCCCTGCGAAGTGGAGCTGTTTACTGACTCGCAGTACGTGCGTAAAGGTATCACTGAATGGATGGCTGGCTGGAAGCGCAATGGCTGGAAAACCTCTGCGAAAAAACCAGTCAAGAACGAAGATCTCTGGCGCGAGCTGGATACGGAAGTCGCCCGCCACAAGGTCAACTGGCATTGGGTAAAGGGGCACTCCGGGGTTCCCGACAACGAGTTGGCGGATGAGCTCGCCAACCGCGGTGTCGAAGAGCTTTCCAACGCATAAAAGCAGACAACCAGGACAGGTAATGAGACAGATCGTACTGGATACAGAGACCACGGGTATCGATCCCGCCGAAGGTCATCGGATCATCGAGATCGGCTGCGTTGAACTGATGGAGCGCCAGCTCACCGGACGCAACTATCACGTTTACATTAATCCGGACCGTGAGGTCGAGGCCGAAGCAATAACCGTTCACGGCATCACCAACGAGTTCCTGGCGGATAAGCCCCGTTTTGCCGAGATTGCCGACGAGTTCTTCGAATTTATTAAGGGGGCCGAACTGGTTATCCATAACGCCGCCTTCGACGTCGGCTTTATGGATTCAGAATTCGCCCGGCTGAAACCGGTGCGCAAAACCGCTGAGCATTGCTCAATTGTCGATTCTCTTGCCATCGCCCGGGCCCGTCACCCCGGCCAGAAAAACAACCTGGATGCTCTCTGTAAACGCTACGGCGTGGACAACAGCAACCGTGACCTCCACGGCGCTTTGCTGGACGCGGAGATCCTGGCCGACGTTTACCTGCTGCTCACCGGTGGACAGACCGCGTTGTCACTGGATGCGGGATCCGAAAACGGTGGCGGCAACGGCGGCATCAGAAGGCTGCCCGCGGACAGGGCGCCACTCTCGGTGGTTCGCGCCTCCAGTTCAGAAAATGAAGCCCATGAGGAGTTCATGTCGCTGCTCGAAAAACAGGCCGGCGAAACCGTATGGGGCAAACTCCAGAGCGCAGAATGAGAACTGGGTCGGTCTGTACCAAATGTTACATTCCGCCTTTCTTGAGGTACTTGAGTTTTATGTTATAAGTAATGATAAGTTCGCCAGTTTTTTGCGAACTGGCTTTGGCCGGAAAAGGGGTTAACCGGCCCAGAACAAAAAGGCCTGGTCCGCTATTGCCGGACCAGTGACCACCAAAGAGGATGCGGTAGTCTCCGCAACATTAACGGGAAGCGTTTATGGTTCAGTCGTCTCTCGCGACGAAATCGCAGTCGTTTGATCTGGTCAAAAGTGAAATAGAACAGACGATCAAGCAGGCAGAATCCAGCCTTGAACGCTTTCAGGAAAACCGCGAAAGGGGTGAGGATCTCCAGAACTGTGTTGATTTCATCAATCAGTTGCGGGGCATCTTTATTTTGGTGGAGCTTCGTGGCGGCACCCTGCTGTGCCAGGAAGCAGTCACCATGGCCAACGATGTACCTGTTGGCGCGAACGACGACAAAAACATCCTCTTGACCACACTTAATAGCGCACTGTTTATTCTTCGTCGCTATGTAGAGTATTACCACCAGCAAAGGGAAGATCATCCCGAATTGCTGCTTCCTGTGATCAATGATCTTCGGGAGGCCCGACGGGAGAAGCCCTATCCCGAGTCCTGTTTCTTTGATGTCGACGTCAAGGAGCGTCCCGATTTCTGTGCCGGCCTGACTTTGCAGCCGTTTGAAGGCAATGAGGCTGATTACGAGATCATGGCCCGGCGCATGCGCCTGACCTTCCAGGTGGCGCTTCTCGGTATTCTGCGCGACCGCAACGACGTCGTGAACAAGAAGCTGATCGGGCGGGCTTCCCGGGGTCTTGCGCGCCTGTGTCAGGGTGCACCTATGGGGCAGATGTGGTGTCTCGTTGGCATCGTTGCGGACACCATGCTTGATCGGGCGATGGTATTTACCAAGGCTCGCAAGCGCATGTTCATGCGGATTGAGAAATACGCCCGGGAAGTGGTTTACGTCGGGAAGGTCGCCACTGGCAAAGACGCGCCGGATTCGCTGATCCGGGACCTGGTCTACCTGCTGTACCGCAGTGGCTCCGCTAACCCTGAAGTTTCCCAGGTGCTCTCCGCTTATCATCTCGCCCCGGCCGATTTCCCGGATTCCATGCTTGAGGCCCATGCGCGCAGGTTGTATGGCCCCGGCAGCGATGTTCTCAAGTCCCTGTCAGAAGCCTTGCAGGATGAATTGAACCAGTTGAAAGACAAACTGGACATTATCGAGCGTGGTATTGAGCCCGATCTGGCAGAATTGTCTTCCATTGCTGACGCCCTCGAGCGGTTGGCCAACACGCTGGTCATGCTGGACCTGAACAAGCTGGCGGGCATTTCGCGGGAAGAGGCGAGTAAATTGCGCGGCTGGGAAGAAGAGTCCCGGCTGCCCGGTGATGATGAGCTATACCGTCTGGCTGACTCCGTGCTTGGCATTGAAGATGCCGTGATGCAGATCGTGACCCGGGGCATTACCTCGGAAACTGACGCACTGGCCGGAGGCGAGCGCAAGCGTGAAGAGTCTGTGTATCTTCGAGAGGCGCTGTATGTGGTTGCCGATGAGGCTCGTGGAGCGCTGACCCTCGCAAAGCGCGCGATTACTGCCTTTATTGAATCCGACTACGACAAACTCCATCTGGCCAACCTGCCTGCAACCTTGCACAGCATCTGGGGTGGCCTGCAGATGGTCAATGACCCTGGGGCTGCTGGGGTTCTTGAACGTGTGGCAGCTTCTATTCAGGAGCGTTTGCTGGATGCCAAGGAAGCCCCGGCGGCTCAGGTCCTTGAGGCACTTGCCGACGCGCTGACCTCGCTGGAATACTACATCGAGAGCATCGGCAAGAGCGAAGACCGCAACGTTGACCTGCTGAAGCTGGCCGAATCGTCGCTGGACGATGTAGGTTTGTAGTTTCATGTCCCATACGCTCGCCACCATTGTACTGGCCGCTGCAGGCGCGGTAATGGTGATCGCGGGCCTGCTGTTTTTCAGACACCCCCGTTGGTTGCTGGCCTGGCTGAAAGGAATGGCGGTATTTGGCGTCATTCTCGCCGGGCTTTATGCCCTCGTTGTTGCGGCAAATCTCACAAGCTACCGGTCGTTGGTCGGCATGCAGACCGTTGCAACCATTTCCACGCAGCGACAGGCTGAGCAGATCTGGCAGGTCACGCTCCAGAGTCAGGGTGAGATAGCCGCGGTAAGAACACTTCAGGGGGATCAGTGGCAGATCGACGCCCGGATTATCCGGTTTTCGGGACCTTTCCGATGGCTTGATATTGCACCGGGCTATCGGTTGGAACAATTGAGCGGGCGTTACACTTCCCTCGAGCAGGAGCGATCTGCTCCAAGAACTGTGATCGGACTTGCCGAGGGCATCTGGCCGGATCTCTGGCAGTGGGATCAGCAGTTCAACTTGCCGTTTGTGGAGGCTGTGGACGGGAACATGACCTTCATGCCGATGCGGGATGGGGCTGTTTTCGAGGTAAAACTTTCTTCGTCGGGCCTGGTCGCTGTCCCGGTTAATGAGCAGGCGAGGGCGGCCGTCCAGTTCTGGAATCAGTAGGAATATGGGGTACAAAAAAACCTGCGTCGAAACGCAGGTTTTCTAGCAGCGCTTGCCGGGGGCAATCAGCCCATCTTGAACAGTTCGCCCAGCTTGGTTGCCAGCATCATATCGCCTTCAGCACGCAGCTGACCCGCCATGAATGCCTGCATGCCGTCAGTCTCGCCGGAAACGATGCCCTGCAGGGTTTCGGAGTTCATGATCAGGGTAACGGAAGGATCGTCATGAGCGCCTTCGTGCATCTTGCAGGTGCCGTCATTAATGACGAGGTGATAGGTCTTGTCGTCTTCGATGTCGAACTGGAATACCAGGTCCAGGCCTTGAGCTGCGTCTGCGTTGAAATTCTGTTCGAGTTGTTCAAATACCTGAGCTACAGACATTGTTTTACCCTTTTGATGGTTGTCTAGTCATGATCACGACGGCTTGATGTCCCTGGCTGCACGAGCCTGATCGGGTGCCCGGGTGGAGCCGACCTCGCAATCCGACTTTATGGTTAGTGGTCGGCTCTGTCAAGATCGATCGAACGCTTGTTTTAATTTTTTTGCTCTCCTTATCACCATAAATTCGGTAAGTTACACTCTTGCCTTTGTACATCCAGTTGGAGAAGCACTTTGGAGTTCCTGACAGAATACGGTTTGTTTTTAGCCAAGATCGTTACTTTCGTGGTGGCGGCCCTGGTGGTGATCTCTGTCATCATGTCTGCCGCCCAGAAGGATCGGGGCGATCATGAGGGCGAGGGAGAGCTCAAGATCCGGAAGCTCAACGAGAAATACGAAAAACTTCGCGAAACGATTCAGTCCAGGCTGATGTCTGATCAGCAACGCAAGGCGTTCCAGAAGGCCCGGAAGAAAGAGCAGAAGGCCGAGAAGAAAGCGGCCAAGGCGAAAAAGGATACCGGTGGGCAGGACGACAGTCGTGGTCGTGTTTACGTCCTCGATTTTGACGGTGATATCAAAGCCAGTGATACAGATCCGCTTCGCCGTGCCATTACCGCGGTATTGAGTATCGTTGATCCGGACAAAGACGAAGTGGTTATTCGTCTGGAAAGCGGCGGAGGACTGGTTCACTCCTATGGTCTTGCTGCCGCCCAGCTGGATCGCATTCGCAGCAAGGGTGTTCGCCTTACTGCCTGTGTCGACAAGGTCGCGGCCAGCGGTGGTTACATGATGGCCTGTGTTGCCGACCGGATTGTTGCCTCGCCGTTTGCCATTCTGGGGTCTATTGGCGTGGTTGCCCAGCTCCCGAATTTCCACCGTTTTCTCAAAAAGAACGACGTGGACTTTGAAGTGCTGACAGCCGGCGAGCACAAACGCACCATGACCATTTTCGGTGAAAACACCGACAAAGGGCGTCAGAAATTCCTGGAAGATCTGGAAGACACCCACGGACTCTTTAAAGAGTATGTGAGCGAACGACGCCCGGATCTGGACATAGCCGCGGTTGCCAATGGCGATATCTGGTTTGGCAAGCGGGCGCTGGAGGTAAAATTGATCGATGAGATCAAGACCTCCGACGAATATCTCATTGAAGCCTGCGACCGCGCAGACGTAGTCTCAGTGGCATACCAGCGCAAACGCACCCTTCCGGAAAAGCTCGGATTGGCGACCAGTGCAGCGCTTGAACACACCGTCTGGAAAGTGCTGGGTGCCTTCCGCAACCAGAAGTTCCAGTAGACCACTGAAAACGGGGAACAATGATGACAACCAATACCGAATTCAAAGCCTGGCGTGTTGAAGAGCAGAACGGTGAATATGTCGGCGCCGAGAAAACCCTGAGCACCGGGGACCTGCCCGATGGCGAGGTCCTGATTCGGGTAAGCCACTCCTCGCTGAATTACAAGGATGCGTTGTCAGCCTCCGGCAACAAGGGTGTCACCCGTTCTTTCCCCCATACACCGGGTATCGACGCCGCCGGTGAAGTTGTTGAATCTGCCACGGGCACACCGTCCAACGGCAACCCCGTGATCGTTACCGGCTACGACCTCGGCATGAACACCGACGGGGGCTTTGGCGAATACATCCGCGTGCCTGCCGCGTGGTGCGTCCCGATGCCTGCCGGCTGGAATGCCCGCACCGCCATGATCTATGGCACCGCCGGCCTCACCGCCGGGCTTTGTGTCCAGAAACTTCTGACCATGGGCGCCAAGCCGGAGCAGGGCAAAGTCGCCGTTTCCGGAGCCTCCGGTGCGGTTGGCACCGTTGCGGTTGAGCTGCTTGCCAAACTCGGATTCGACGTCGTTGCCATTAGCGGTAAGGCC
Organism: Marinobacter sp. EhC06; assembly: GCF_001650915.1. Taxonomy (GTDB): domain Bacteria; phylum Pseudomonadota; class Gammaproteobacteria; order Pseudomonadales; family Oleiphilaceae; genus Marinobacter. The sequence goes on along the minus strand of NZ_LXYO01000034.1, from coordinate 162,257 downwards.
GACCACGCGGACGATCTCAAGGCTCTGGGCGCCAAGGAAGTTGTGGGTCGTGAAACCCTGGCAGAAGAAAAGAAACCTCTCGTTAAACCTGCGTTTGCCAACGCCGTGGATACCGTGGGTGGTGGCCCGCTGGCGGAACTACTCAAGCAGATTCAGCCTGGTGGCTCCGTCTCCTGCTGCGGCCTTGTCGCCGGTCCAGGTCTTCAGACCACCGTGCTGCCGTTTATCCTGCGAGGCGTGAATCTGCTGGGTGTGGATTCGGTTGAGATTCCGCTGGCGGAGAAAGAAGCTGTATGGAAGAAATTCTCAGGAGAGTGGGCATGTCCGAAGACTGAGGCTTCCGCTCGTGATATTGGGCGTGGTGAGCTTGATGGGGCGTTGAAGGCGTTTTTGAAAGGTGAATCGTCCGGGAAGATTGTTCTGGATCACTCCAGGTAATTCTTTCCGGTTGGTGTTGTTTGTCGGATTACGGCTTTGCCTAATCCGACCTACCGAACTCCGAAGCTTGGATAGAAGAGAGAGGATTTACTTTCCAAAACTGTGCGGAGCCATGGATGGCGGAGCCCAAGCGTCACATGGGTGGGGCCGAGCGCTTATGAAGCGAAGCTTCATGCGAAAGCCGCACGACTGCAATCTACGATTGCAGGCCGGACCCCGGAGGGGTGCCGCAAGGAGCGTGTTTTGGAAAGTGAATCCTCTCTCTTCGTACTCTAAAGTCTGAAAACTAAGACGCCCGACGCCGGAACAGAGGGATTTCGGTGTCGGTTGCAGCCTGGTAGCCCTGACTGAAGAAGTTCAGGCATTTCTGCGCCTTGGTGATGTCCTTGTCGGCCCTCAGCACATAGGCATCAAATCCACAACGCTTCATGAACTGCAGCTGATCCAGCAGCACATCGCCGATGGCGCGTAGCTCATTCACGTAGCCAAAGCGCTCACGCAACAATCGGCCAATGCTATAACCCCGGCCATCACTGAACTTCGGGAAATTCACCGCAATCACCGGCAGCTCATTGACCCGGCCATCCAGGATCTCCGGTTCGTCGTGGCTGTCAAACCATACGCCGATATCCTGCCTTCCGGTGAAGTGCTCATAGCCGGCCAGCCAAAGATCCGCCGGGATCAATGCCGGCTGGTCCGCCGGAATGTCCAGCGATTCGCCTTCGGCCGGGCGGGGCATCACAACCCAGTTGTCCTGACGGATGCTGCCATCCGGAGAAATAACGTTAGGCATATACCCGCTCCTTGAAAGGATCAATTCCTACACGACGATAAGTATCCAGGAAGGTCTCTTCTTCCGTGCGCTTATCAACGTAGACATCAATGATTTTTGAAATCACCTGAGGCATCTCGTCTCGGGCAAACGACGGTCCAAGGATCTTGCCAATTGAGGCGTCATGGTGGGACGAACCGCCAAGGCTGATCTGATAGAACTCCTGACCTTTTTTGTCGACGCCCAGAACACCGATATGGCCGACATGGTGGTGACCGCAGGCGTTCATGCAGCCGGAGATGTTCAGATCAATGTTGCCAAGGTCGTAGAGGTAATCCAGGTCATCAAACTGCCGCTGGATGGCCTCCGCTACCGGAATGGACTTGGCATTGGCCAGGGCGCAGTAGTCTCCACCGGGGCAGCAGATAACGTCCGTCAGGGTATTCAGGTTTGCGGTACCGAAGCCCATGGGTGTAATCGCCTGCCACAGCTCAAGCAGTCGATCCTGGCGCACATCGGCCAGCACCACATTCTGCTGGTGGGTAACCCGGACTTCGCCAAAGCTGAACTCGTCTGCCAGATCGGCAATCTGTTCCAGTTGTTTGTCGCTCACATCACCCGGAGGCGTACCGGTCTTCTTCATGGTCAGTGTGACAATGGCGTAGCCCGGCTTTTTGTGGGTATCGACGTTGTGGGTCAGCCACTGATCGAAGCCCCGGTTCTCAAAGCGCTGGCTGGCCAGCAGGTCCGTGGCATTATCCAGTGCTGCGTAATCCGGCTCGGTGAAGTAGGCCTGAATGCGTTGAACCGCCTCCGGTGTCAGCCGGGTAGGGGAATCCTTGATGTGCTGCCACTCGGCTTCCACCTTCTCGGCAAAGCCCTCAGGCGTGAGCGCCTTCACCAGAATCTTGATCCGGGCCTTGAACTTGTTGTCCCTCCGGCCATAGCGGTTGTAGACGCGCAGAACGGCTTCCAGATAGGTCAGCAGATCCATCTCCGGAAGGAATTCGCGAATGACCGGCCCGACCATGGGTGTACGGCCGAGGCCGCCGCCCACGTGGACCCGGAAGCCAAGCTCGCCGGCTTCATTGCGCACCATCTGCAGCCCGATATCGTGGACCTGGATGGCTGCGCGATCGGTATGCTCGGAAGCATTCACGGCAACCTTGAATTTCCGTGGCAGGAAGGCGAATTCCGGGTGAAATGTGGACCACTGGCGAATAATTTCACAATAGGGACGCGGGTCAGCGATCTCGTCAGACTGAACGCCGGAGAACTGGTCTGTGGTGGTGTTACGAATGCAGTTGCCGCTGGTCTGGTTGGCATGCATCTCCACTTCCGCGAGTTCCGCAAGAATATCGGGAACATCTTCCAGTGCCGGCCAGTTGAGCTGCACGTTCTGGCGGGTGGTGAAGTGCGCATAGCCTTTGTCGTAGTCCCGGGTAATCCGGGCAAGCCGGCGAAGCTGGTCCGAACGCATCATGCCGTAGGGAACACAGATCCTGAGCATGGGGGCAAGACGCTGAACGTACAGGCCGTTCTGCAGGCGAAGGGGAAGAAACTCGTCTTCTGCCAACTCACCGGCCAGAGCCCTTTCGGTCTGGTCACGGAACTGGGCAACCCTCTCGGCAGCCATTTGCCGATCGTGTTCATCGTATACGTACATAGTGGGAAGATCCTGCTTGAAAGCGACATATCGAGGCCGGCGGCCTTATATCTGACGGGAAGGATAACAGCGGGTTTTTATTCTTAAAATGATTATTTCAAAATATGTTTATCGATTCAGGCGATAAGCAAGCGGAACAATGGACTGGACGAATATCAATTAACTGCTTAACTTAGTAAAGGTAGCAGGGCCGCTGTGCGGTGCTGCCTTGAAAATAAGAAAAACACGAGACACAACTCGGAAAGAGGAACAGACATGAAAAAGACCGTACGCTCTGATAGTCAGGCCGATGCCGTTGCCGCCGTTCTCCTGGTGGTTCTTGCCGTTGCGTTCGCCGTAGTCTGGGTAGCTGGCCAGTAATCCTACTGGCTCGCCAGGACCAGATTCACGATAACAATCAGGCCCACCACGAAGCTGGCTGTGAACAGGATGCCAGCGATGATATAAGGCCAGGGGCTATGGCTTGAGAAGTCCTCTTCCCGGCGCTTGTCGGACTGTACTCCGAAAGCACCGGCCAGAATGCTTTGCATGACTTTGAAAACGCCAGGTCCGCGCTGCTTTTTCTGATCCTTTTTCTCAGCCTCTGAAGACTCCGTCATACATCTGCCCCTGATCTTTGTCCCGACTGAAGCTTACTCTGCTGGATCGTAGGCCAGGCTCGGCGCAAGCCAGCGTTCCGCTTCGGCCTTGGAAATGCCTTTGCGTTCAGCATAGTCCTCAACCTGGTCCGCGCCAATTTTCCCTACCGCAAAGTATTTGGATTCCGGATGCGCAAAGTACCAGCCCGACACTGCTGCGGTCGGGAACATGGCGAAATGCTCCGTCAGCTCGATGCCTGCAGTATCAGTGGCCTCGAGCAGGTTGAACAAGGTTGCCTTTTCAGTGTGGTCGGGACAGGCCGGATAGCCGGGCGCCGGACGTATCCCGCGGTACCTTTCCTTAATGAGGTCGTCATTGGCCAGCTTTTCATCAGCTGCGTAACCCCAGAATTCCTGACGCACCCGCTCATGCATGCGCTCTGCAAAAGCCTCCGCCAACCGGTCGGCCAAGGCCTTGACCATGATGGCGTTGTAATCGTCATTGGCATCCTTGAACTCGACTGAGAACTCCTCGGCACCAATCCCGGTGGTCACGGCGAAACCGCCCACGTAGTCCACGGTATCGGAACCTTCAGGCGCGACGAAATCAGACAGTGCCATCATGGGTTTGCCGGGTGCCTTTTCATCCTGCTGACGGAGGTGGTGCAGGGTCGTCAGTTCCTCGCTGCATGAATCATCTGTGTACAGCACGATATCGTCGCCGCGGCGGTTGGCTGGCCAGAACCCGATGACGCCACGGGCTGACACCCGTTTTTCATCAATCATCCGGTGCAGAATCTTCTGGGCATCATCAAAGAGGTTACGTGCCGCCTCGCCCCGCTTGGGATCATCAAAGATGGCCGGATACTTGCCAGAAATATCCCAGGACAGGAAGAAGGGTGTCCAGTCGATGTAATCCACCAACTCATTGAGATCATATTCGTCGAATACCCGGATCCCGGTGAAGGCCGGCTTCGGAGGCTGGTAGCCTTCGAAGGAGATAGCCGGGGCGCGATCGCGGGCTTCCTTCAGGGAGACCAGCTTGGTCCGGTCACCCCGGTTCTTGCGGCGCTCGCGGATCTCGTCGTATTCGGTGCGGGCAGCTCCCACCAGATCTGGTTTCGCGGTTTTGCTGAGCAGCTGGGATGCCACGTTTACGCAACGGGACGCGTCCGACACGTACAGGGCAATGTCGTTCTTGTACTGGGGCTCGATCTTGACCGCCGTGTGGGCCTTCGAAGTGGTTGCACCGCCGATCATCAGCGGAATGTTGAAATCCAGGCGCTGCATTTCACGGGCCACATGGACCATCTCATCCAGCGACGGCGTGATCAGCCCGCTGAGGCCGATAATGTCGACATCGTGCTCCTTGGCGGCGGCCAGGATCTTGTCGCAGGGAACCATAACGCCGAGATCGATCACCTCGTAGTTGTTGCACTGCAGCACCACGCCCACGATATTCTTGCCGATATCGTGGACATCGCCTTTCACCGTGGCCATGAGGATCTTGCCCTTGGCTTTCTGGTCTTCGGTTTTCTCGGCTTCGATGAAGGGAATGAGGTGCGCCACCGCCTGCTTCATTACCCGGGCGCTCTTCACTACCTGGGGCAGGAACATCTTGCCGTCGCCAAACAGATCGCCGACAACGTTCATGCCATCCATCAGAGGGCCTTCGATCACCTCAATCGGATGTGTGGCTCTCTGACGGCATGCTTCGGTGTCGTCCACTATGTAGGTGGTAATTCCCTTGACCAGCGCATGCTCCAGGCGTTTTTCCACCGGCCATTCACGCCAGGCGAGGTCTTCCTCCTGGGTTTTGCCGCCTTTGCCTTTGTAACGCTCGGCAATCTCGAGCAGTCGGTCGGTGCCATCGTCTCGGCGGTTCAGGACAACGTCTTCCACCAGCTCCTTGAGCTCCGGGTCGATCTCATCATAGATCACCAGCTGGCCGGGGTTCACGATCCCCATGTTCATGCCCGCCTTGATGGCGTGGTAGAGGAAGACTGAATGAATGGCCTCCCGGACCACGTCATTGCCCCGGAACGAGAACGAAACGTTGCTCACGCCACCGGAAATGGAGGCATAGGGCAGGTTTTCACGAATCCAGCGGGTGGCGTTAATGAAGTCCACCGCGTAGTTGTTGTGCTCTTCGATGCCGGTGGCAATGGCGAAGATGTTCGGGTCGAAGATGATATCGGCCGGGTTGAAGCCAATCCCGGTCAGAACATCGTAGGAGCGTTTGCAGATTTCGGTTTTGCGCTCATAGGTATCGGCCTGGCCCTGTTCATCGAACGCCATGACCACCACTGCGGCACCGTAGCGCATGCAGTCTCTGGCGCGTTTGATGAATTCCTCTTCGCCCTCCTTGAGACTGATGGAATTCACCACCGCCTTGCCCTGGATACAGCGCAGGCCGGCTTCGATGACATCCCACTTGGAGGAGTCGATCATGATCGGCACCCGGGAGATATCCGGCTCGGAGGCCACAAGATTCAGGAAGGTGACCATCACCTCCTTCGACTCCAGCATGCCTTCGTCCATGTTGATGTCGATAATCTGGGCACCGTTTTCAACCTGGTCCCGGGCAACGCTGAGGGCTTCCTCGTACTGCTCCTCCTTGATCAGACGCAGGAAGCGCTTGGAGCCGGTAACGTTGGTTCGCTCACCTACGTTAATGAACAGAACGTTGTCGTCGCCGGTGAACGGCTCGAGGCCGGACAGGCGCAGCGCCTTGGGGCGCTCGGGAATCTTCCGGGGAGGGTACTTGGCCACCGCCTGGGCAATCGCTTCGATGTGGTCCGGTCGTGAGCCACAGCAGCCACCGATGATGTTCAGGAAGCCGTCACGAGCGAAACCTTCGATGATCTCGGCCATTTCCTCGGGTGTCTGATCGTATTCACCAAACTCGTTGGGAAGCCCGGCGTTCGGGTGGGCGCTGACATAGGTTTCTGCCTTGGCCGACAGCTCTTCCACATAGGGGCGTAGGGCGTCCGCACCCAACGCACAGTTCAGGCCAACGGAGATGGGCTTGGCGTGGGCCACGGAATTCCAGAAGGCCTCGGTGGTCTGACCGGAAAGGGTTCGGCCGGAGGCATCGGTGATGGTGCCGGAAATCATGATCGGCAGGGTGATGCCGCTGTCTTCAAAGTACTGCTGGGTGGCGTAGATCGCCGCCTTGGCGTTAAGGGTATCGAAAATGGTCTCGATCAGGATCAGGTCGCAGCCGCCCTCCACAAGCCCTTCCACCGCCTCATAATAGTTGTCGACCAGGGTCTGGAAGTCGACATTCCGGTAGCCCGGGTTGTTCACATCCGGTGAGATGGATGCCGTGCGCGATGTGGGCCCGACGGCACCGGCCACAAAGCGCGGCTTGTCCGGGTTTTTGGCGGTGTATTCATCGGCGATCTGACGGGCCAGCTGGGCCGCGGCCACGTTGAGTTCCTTGGCAATCTCTTCCAGCCCGTAGTCTGCCTGGGAAAGCTGGGTGGAGTTGAAGGTATTGGTTTCGATGATGTCTGCGCCGGCGTCCAGGTAATCCGCATGGATGTTGCGGAGCAGGGCGGGCTGGGTCAGGTTCAGGAGGTCGTTGTTACCCTGGACTTCCCGCTCATAGTCGGCAAACCGATCGCCACGGAACGCCTTCTCGTCCAGCTTGAGATTCTGGATCATGGTGCCCATGCCGCCATCAAGGATCACAATGCGTTCCTTCAGGGCCTTGTGGAGCTGGTCGAGACGAGTGTTGCGATCGGTCATAGAATTACTTCCGGATGTCGTTAATAACGCTGTAATAATTTCAATGGCGCGGGATCATAGCAAAAATGCCTGAGCCCGTCTTAGTACGAATGACGATTATCAATTGCCTTTCGCAAATACCTGCCAATACGGGAAATTCATTACCTTCGTAAAGCCCGACTATTTTACTTGGTCTTTCATGTTCCCGCGAACTCCCTTAAAATGAACTCAAACTTTCAAACGGGTTGAAAACATGGCTCAGGTTACTGTGACAGATCCCGCACGGGATTATCTTGCACAACTTATCGAGAAACAGGACGTGGAAGGCATGGGCGTGCGTATTTTCGTTACCCAGCCCGGTACCAAGAATGCCGAGACCTGTCTGGCCTACTGCCCGCCCAATGAAGTGGTACCTACGGACGAGCAGGTGGATCTGGACAAATTCATCCTGTATCTGGATCACAATTCAGTGCCCTTCCTGGAAGAAGCGTATGTGGATTACTCCAAGGACCAGATGGGTGGTCAGCTCACCATCAAGGCACCGAATGCAAAAGTGCCAAAGATCGATGACGATGCGCCTCTGCCGGATCGGGTGAATTACATTCTGGCTTCCGAGATCAATCCGAACCTGGCGGCCCATGGTGGCGAGGTATCTCTTGTGGAGATCGTCGACGAATCCGTGGCGGTGCTTCGGTTCGGCGGCGGTTGTCAGGGTTGCTCTGCGGTGAGTCTGACCCTGAAGCAGGGCGTTGAATCAACATTGAAGGAGCGCGTGCCGGAAATAACCGCCGTACGTGATGTGACCGACCACTCCTACACTGAGAACGCCTACTACCAGTAAGAAGGCCATCTCTCCCCGGTGTATCGCGTCCCTGTGGACGCGGTACCTCCTTCAGACTGCCGCAATACCGTCACCACCATGGCTGCACGGCCAATGTTGTGACATTTCAGTTACTTCATCATTTGTCGCATACACAGAAACATCAGACAGGTACTATCCTGACTGCCCGTTAGCGGCATTATCACCGGCTTAAACGGATTTCACTCTTACACCGGGGTCTAACTTGTTCGACGTTGCGCTTCTGTCCGTGCCACTCATGGCGGCCGTGGTTGGTTGGCTGACCAACTGGCTTGCCATCCAGATGTCCTTTTATCCGGTGCAGTTCATCGGCGTAGGCCTGGTGGGCTGGCAGGGGGTGATCCCCCGCAAGGCTGAAAAGATGGCGCACATCTGCATCGACAGGACTCTCCAGCAGTTCGGCGACCTGAACGCCGTCTACCAGAAGCTCGAACCCCAGCGCATCGTTGAACAGGTTATTAGCCAGGTTACCCCGCGGATGGATGAGTACATTGATGAAGTCATGTACGAGATCCAGCCCGTTCTCTGGGACAACCTGCCTTTGTTTGTCAGAAACCGTATTTACCAGTGGGCCCGGGAGCAGTTGCCGTCCAGGGTAGAGGAGCTGGTTGAGGACTTCGGCGACGATCTGGATGAGCTGGTGGATCTGAAGGCTCTGCTCAGCCGGGAACTGGAGAGGCATCCGGATATGATGAACCGGATCTTCCAGCAAGCCGGTGCGGTGGAGCTGCAATCGGTGATCAACCGTGGCGCGATCATCGGCGGCATCCTGGGAGCGGTTCTTGTGCCTTTATGGACTCGCTACCCTGAACCCTGGCTGCTGCCACTCGGAGGCTTTGTGGTCGGGTTCCTAACCAACTGGATTGCGATAAATCTGATCTTTGCCCCGCTGAGGCCCCGGCGGTTTCTGTTCTGGAAAATCCAGGGGCTGTTTCTGCGGAGGCAACCGGAGATCAGCGATGTCTGGGCAAAACTGGTGGCGGAAGAGCTGATAACTGTCGAAAAAGTAGCCGATGCCATGATTAACGGTAGCCATGGCGACCGGACACGCGCAATCATCCAGAAACACCTTCGGCCATTGCTGGACAACTCTGTCATCATGAAGCTGACCGCTCAGGTGACTGTAGGAATGACGGGGTACACGGAGCTGAAGAAGGCCATGAACCAGAAGGCAGTGCTTGCCACCCGGGACGTGTTCAGCGACCCGGCCTTCAACCGGGAACGGGCGCCGGTAGTGGCAGAGGTTCTGTCCGGCCAGATGAAAGCGCTAAAACCCGATGAGTTCCAGGACATCCTTCGCCCGGCGTTCCGGGAAGAGGAGGTTCAGTTGATGATCGTGGGCGGTATTTTCGGGGCCCTGGCAGGATTGCTTCAGTTCCTGTCCCTGAACTATTTGAATTTCTAGCCGGAGTGCGCCCTGTTTTGCCTGACGCACAAGGAGGAAGGCCATGCCTTTATGGGCAACATTAGCAATCCAGATTTCCGCAACCGTTGTTGCCGTGCTTGCCACCCTGTGGGGCTTCTGGCGGTTCGTTGTGCGTCCTTACCTGGATGCCAAGGTCGATGAACTCATCGAGGCCAGCCGGGAAATCGAGCCCGCCGTGACCCGTGGGGTGAAAAAGGGTGTGGCCGATACCATCCGGGAGCTGCCGGAAAGCGCCCTGGACGGCACCGTTAAGGAGTCCACCCGTCAGTTCCTGAAATTCGGCTCAGGCCTCTTTGAAAACGGCCTGAGCAGTTTTCTCGGCACTGCTGCTGATCTGGAGCGCAACAGGCGGAGCGAGACAGGTAACACCTCCAAGGGTTCTACAGACAGTTAGTGGGGCGTGGTAGTCCGGCAATCCGGCAGGCGGTTTTTGCCGGTGTGCCGGGGAACAACTGCATCAGATAAATGCTGTTGCCCTTATCTTCGCCCAGCGCCTCTTTAACCGCCTTCACGAACAGTCGGTTCGAGGGTGGCGACATTTCATGTTCTTTATAAAAAGAACGAAGAAACTGGATGATTTCCCAGTGCTTTTCGGTCAGCTCCATCTCATCCTCGGCCGCAATGGCGGTCGCGACAGCTTCCGTCCAATCCTGAGCGTTTTCAAGAAAGCCTTCGTTGTTTCGTTCTGGCATTGAATTACCCGTCATGGTCTACCAACTGACTACCCTTTGTGCCTGAAGTGAAAGCTGGACCATCTCTGCGAAATCCACAGCACTGGCGCTACTCCATTTCAGCTTTCCGAGACCGCGGGCGTCAACGTCCGGCGAAAGCGCAAATACCTTGGCGGCGCCGGGCAGGTTTCCGGTTGCAAGGAACAAAACACCACCGCCGATAAGCAAGAGACCATCTTCCTCCGAGACCATTTCAAGACATTTGGCCGCGCGGGGATTATCGGGGGATTTGTTCAGGATGTGTAATGTCTTGATGGCAGTCATGGTGGCTAACCTGCGAAAGCAGTGTGGTCATAATTTGTGAGCAGAGCGGCATCGGCATCCACCAGAGTCACGCCTTCAATCAGCGAATTCTCATCCAGCCCGTAGGTGCTGCATGCAGAACGATCGGCCATTATCGCCTCAATACCGAAAATGGGTGCCGCTGACAAATTCTTCTCCACAGACTTCTGCCCAATACCGCCGGCTTCCTGCGCCTGTCTCAGCCAGTTAACGCCGGCCCCCGTGAACAGCAGTGATGCCGGCTGGTCAAAGGCTGCAAGCGAGAACGCCATATCCAGGGCCTCCCGGCCGGTCCACGCGCCGTAGGGTGGCTGGTCAATCATGATCAATGTGCTCACGGTTAGTCTCCAGCGTGAAAGTAGAGTGTTCGTGTGGACTTAATCCGTCCTTCGACCCACTCTCCGAGGCCGGCGATTTCAAACGGAGCGCGCAGATTGGCCCCTGGCAACTCGTAGCGTTTCTGCTCGGTTTCGTTTGCCAGCCCACGACGCAGCGCCGAGGCAATGCAGGCGACGCCGGGAACGCTGTGGTCCGCCAGAAATTGAGACCATGCCTCAGACCAGTTGGTCTCGTCAGACGGCGGTGCGCAGAGTGCCGAGGCCAGATGCACACCGTCACCGTAGAGGAAGACCCGGTCAATGCGGTGGCCGGCCTCTACGGCAGCCTGTGCAAAGCCAAGGGCGGTCTGGGGTGCCTGGGACGAGTAGGGCGCGCCGGTAATTACCAGGGTGAAGGTTTCAGAGGTGGTTTCCGACATGGTTCCTGTTCGTTCCTGATCTGCCGTGTACAGGCTTTCAGTGTACCGAAAGCAAAAACCCCGGCAACTGCCGGGGTTTTAAAGCGGCTAATTCAGCCTGGTATCAATCTTCGCCACTGAACGCAGACAGCAGGTGCAGCAGGCTGACGAACAGGTTGTAGATGGATACATACAGGCCAACAGTGGCGATCACATAGTTGCGCTCTCCACCCTTGATGATCTGGCTGGTCTCAAACAGGATCATGATGGACGCAAAGATGGTGAAGCCAGCGGACACCGCCAGGTGAAGAACAGAGCTCTCCATCAGGAAGGCCAGCAGCATGGCACCGATCAGCACGAACGCACCCGCAGTCAGGAAGCTGGACATGAAGCTGAAGTCTTTCTTGGTGATAATTGCCGTGGCAGACAGACCAACGAACGCAACAGCGGTCAGTGTCAGCGCCTGGGCCACAATCGAGGAAGCGCCGGCAGCCACAAACGCGCCGATGATCGGACCCAGGGTGTAACCCATGAAGCCGGTCAGGGCGAAGGTGGTGACGATGCCCCAGGGGCTGTTCTTCAGCTTATAGGTTGCGAACAGCAGCCCAATGTATCCCACGATGGTGATCAGGAAGCCCGGGTGGGTTCCGTTCATGTTCAGGAATGCCGTCAGCGCCGAGAAGGCGAGGGTCATGCCAAGCAGCATGTAGGTGTTGCGCAACACCTTCATCGCATCATCGCTGATGCCAGTGGTCGCGCGCTCCGTCTGGGGAGTCGAATAGGCTCCCTGAGAGTTCTGAACGCCGAATCGTCTGTCTTCCATTGTCATCTCCGTTTATAACGACTGGATACTGTGTCCCATAATAGTGTCAGATACGCAACTTTCAATCATTTACGACAGGAAACCGTCTTCCGGATTCCATTAAAAACCGTTAATGTTGAAAAATGCGGCGGGTTTTATGCAGAGCGTTGACAGCACAGGCAATTCCGGTATCATGCTCACCGCTGTCGCAATGGCGGCGAATGGAAAAACCGGTGGGCTGGCAGAGTGGCTGAATGCAGCGGTCTTGAAAACCGCCGAAGGTTAGTAGCCTTCCCGGGGTTCGAATCCCTGGCCCACCGCCATTTTTTCCTTTTATCTCCTTTCTTCTGAACTACCTCCTCTCCCAAAGCGCCAACTGTTCATGAATCGCTGTGGTTATCCCTACTTGGTTTGGGGCCAATTAACCCTCATCATCAGGGTATAGATTCTTCGAGGGCTTGTTATGACCGACTTTCAACATCTTGAGTCACCTGACTCCAGTTCAGCCGAACGTCGCGATAGGAAGTTTTCTGTGTCCGCCAATCGGGGCAAGGCGAGTCATAAGGTGCGTTATGTGGAAGCCGGCGGTGCAGCGGTGGATACAGACGAGTGCACGTTCTGTCAGTCTGTACCGGATCTTTCTGTAGATACTGAGGAGAAGGGGGAAGACCGGAGCAGGTGATGCCGCCCCGGTACTGGGCCTGGGTCAGATCAGAGATCCCTGCCCGGATAAATCATCTCTTTCTGCTCATCGGCTCTTTGTTGACGGGCAGACAGAGCCTCAGGTTCGTTCTTCGGCAACTGCCAGCCTTCCAGGTTCTCTTCGATCAGTTTCACCAGGGCTTCGATATGCCCCGGCGTGGCGTTCAGCGCGGTAATATAGCTGAATCCTTCGCCACCGGCTTCCATGAAGTACTCGCGGTTCTCTTCGTCAATTTCCTCAATGGTTTCCAGGCAATCTGATGAGAAGCCGGGGCAAAAAACATCGATGGATTTCACGCCTTTGCCTGGCAGCGATTTCAGGGTCTCATCCGTGTAAGGCTTGAGCCACTCTTCCTTGCCAAATCTTGACTGGAAAGTGGTCATGTAGTCTTCCTTGCTCAGACCGAGCCGTTCCGCCAGCAGTCGTGAGGTTTTGTGGCACTCACAGTGATATGGATCGCCTTTGGTCAGGTACTTCAGTGGCACCCCGTGGTAGGAGAGCACCAGCTTCTGGTTGCGCCCGTGATTCGCCCAATGCGCCTCGATATGGCGCGCCATGGCCTCAATGTAAGGCGGGTAATCCGGGTAGTGGGAAATAAACCGGAAATCCGGCAGCCAGCGTCGCTTGGTGAAATCTTTGGCGATGGCATCGAAGGTGGATGCGGATGTGGAGGCGGAGTATTGCGGATACAACGGCAAAACCAGCAGTTTCCGCACACCCTGTTCCTGCATCTCATCCAGAACCCGGGCGATCGAGGGGTTGCCATAACGCATGGCAAACCCGACGACCACATTGGGGCCATACTTGCGCTTGAGCGCCTCACGGATGCCCTCAGCCTGCTTTGCGGTGTGCAGCAGCAGGGGAGAGCCTTCCGGCTGCCACACGCTGGAATAAGCCTCTGCACTGCGCTTGGGCCGAATGCGCAGGATAACCCCGTGCAGGATCAGCCACCACAGAGGCCTTGGCAACTCCACGACACGCGGGTCCGAGAGAAATTCAGCCAGGTAGCGCCGGAGTGCCGAGGTGGTCGGGGCGTCCGGGGTCCCCAGGTTGGTGACCAGCACCCCCAATCGGTCAGGCTGGTTGTGGCTGAAATTCTCTGAACCTTTGTATTGCATGCGGTGGATCCTGAACGTTGATTAGGCGGTTGGACTGTCAGCCTTTTTCGGCGGCCTGCTGCGCCATCCTTGGTGCAAGGCCGGAAATGTCGTAACCGGCGTTGCGCGCCTTGGTAAAGATTTCATTGGCTGACGTGTTTCGGGCCGCACTCAGTGCCCACAGAACGGTACAGCGGGTTCCGGAGCGGCAGAATGCCAGTACGGGTTTTTCGGCGTCCCGGATCATAGGTGCGAAGCGGTTTACGTCGTCATCAGTGATGTTGCCCGACTCCACTGGCATGTAGACCCATTCAAGGCCCTGTTCCCGGGCAGCTGCTTCAATCTCCGCCATTACCGGCTGGCCCGGCTCTTCCTGATCGGGGCGGTTTGCCACCAGGGTCTTGAAGCCCAGCTTTGCGGCTTCTGCCACGTCTTCGACTGAAATCTGGGGCGCTACCGAAATGTTGTCATCAATCTTTCTGATATCCATGGATGTCTTCTCCGAATCGGGTAATGGAGCTGCCGCCATGATCGCACAGCCTCCGGGCTGTGTCAGAGTGACGGCAGGGAATTTAACAGAAACTGATCAGGCTTTCGCTCGGCTGCGCTCAATCACCTCGAAGATGCCCATGCCCGCGACCATGGCCGCCACAAACACCGCCGCCTTGATTTCACCGGCACCGAGCGCTACCAGCCCTGGTCCCGGGCAGAAACCAGCAATGCCCCAGCCAACACCAAAGGTCAGACCGCCCAGGATCAGCCGTTTATCGATGTGGGTGTTGGCTGGCATTTTCATGTGATAACCGAGGAAAGAAAGGGTGCGCTTGCCAGCTACGGCAAACGCGACGACGCCCACCATGATAGCGCCACCCATCACAAAGGCCAGTGACGGATCCCAGAGACCAGCGATATCGAGAAAGCCAAGCACTTTCTCGGGATTTGCCATACCGGAGACGATGAGGCCAAGACCAAACACCAGGCCGGCAAACAGGGAAGCAAGGGAAAATTTCATGGCATCAGGCTCCCAGGAGATGACGAATGACGTAGACAGTGACAAACCCGGCACCCATGAAGCTCAGGGTGGCTGCCAGAGAGCGAAGCGAAAGCCGCGAGAGGCCGCAAACCCCGTGCCCACTGGTACAGCCGGAGCCGTATCGAGTGCCGACACCCACTAAAAGCCCTGCAATAATCAGCGCTGGGTAGCCGGCCTTGATTTCAATGGGGGGAAGTTCAGTAGCCAGTATCCAGACTGCCGGAGCGCCAATCAGCCCGACGAGAAACGCCAGCCGCCAGGCTATATCGCCCTTTGCTGGTGAAAGAAGGCCGCCAAGAATTCCGCTGATGCCTGCAATCCGCCCATTCAGAAGCAGAAAACTGGCTGCAGCAATGCCCACCAGAATGCCACCCACCATTGCGGACCAGGGGGTGAAGTTACTCCACGCGATTTCAATCATCTGATACTCCGAACGTTAGACGTGGTTGATTTGGAATAAGCATATATCTTGGGGCAATAATACCAAAAAAAAGCCCGGCAAAGGATGCCGGGCAGAGGCGTGCGAGTAGTATCCATGAAAGACTTCCAGACAAACCGGCATCAGCAGGGACGCCGGTATTGGGAAGTATTGACTATATTTTGAACACTTCAAGCGAGAGCGACTTTCGTTTGAAAACATTTTTTCATATCGGATACGTCTTTATACTGCGGCCTTTCATTGTGCGGCTTACAGCCCGACTGAAATCCGGCCAAAGCTGTAATACAATAGGCTTCCGAGAGAAATATCCGTACCCCCGAGGTTGTTACATGTCTGACGAGAACGACAATAAGCCGGAGAATGATCCGCAACTGGCGGCAAAAATCAAGGGTTCCGCCCGCCAGATCTGGCTGGCCGGGTTGGGCGCCTACACCAAGGCCGAAGAGGACACTGGCCGTTTCTTCGATCGTCTCGTTCAGGAAGGTGAGCAGTTGGAGAACAAAACCCGGGGCGTGGTAGAAAAGCAGATCAAGTCCGTGGAGGACCGGGTTGAAGGCGTTCGCGAACGTGCGACTGGCACCTGGGACCGGCTTGAGCACATGTTTGATGAACGGGTATCCGGGGCACTGAGACGTCTGGGGATCCACCGTCGGGAAGAGATCGAGTCCCTGGAGCGGAGGATTGAGGCCCTTGAATCAGAACTCGCCCGCCTGCGCAATCGTGCCGGCGACGATGAAAAGGAATAGTAACACCACTCAGAGATAGTCCCGGCTCATCAGCCGGGCTTCCTCCCGATGGTCGGGCTCCAGGTAGGGAATAACCAGGTGCATCATCTGGTAGACCCCGCGGCCCGGATCGACTGATTCCCTGTCATCCAGGTGTGACAGAGTATCAAAAGCGCTCCAGTAACAGGCAGTTAGAGTTAGCTGTTCACACAAAGATTCAAGTTCTTCCGCTTCAATCGCCATGATTCCCTGGCGCCGGAAACTTTCGCAAATGGTTTTGAAAGCGAGCATTTTCTTCTTCTGGATGCGTTTGAACCGGACCTGTAGTTGGTCGTAGCGGGACAAAACGTTCACCAGATCCTGGTAGAGAAACCGGTAGCGGGCGACGGTCTCGAACAGCAGATGCAGGAAAAATCCCTGTTGGTCGAGGCTGATGTCGGCATCTTCCGGGACTGCCAGCAGATCCACCATGTCGTGCTCATACTGGTCGAACAGCTCCTCGACAATATCGCCCTTGCTCTTGAAGTGGTAGTAAAGGTTGCCCGGGCTGATGTCCATCTCATCAGAGATCAGCAGTGTTGTGACATTGGGCTCGCCGACGCTGTTAAAGAGCGCCAGGCTGGTTTGGAGGATACGGTCGCGGGTTTTGATTTTTTTCATGTCGCGCCGGGCCAGCCCTTAGAGTTCGAAGCTCGCCCAGACCGGACAATGGTCGGACGGCCTTTCCATGGCGCGAATGTCATAGGAAACGCCGGCTTGCCGGGCTTTCGGTAGCAGGCTGTCACTGGCCATAATCAGGTCGATCCTGAGGCCACGCCTGGGGTCACGTTCAAATCCCTTGCTGCGGTAATCGAACCAGCTGAAGGTATCCGCCTCATCCGGGTGCAGGTGCCGGAACACATCGGTATAACCCCGCGACTCAACCTGGCCAAGCCATTCCCGTTCTTCCGGAAGGAAAGAGCATTTTCCGGTCCGCAACCAGCGTTTGGCGTTGTCTGCGCCAATGCCAATGTCCTTGTCGGTCGGGGAGATGTTCATATCACCCATAACCACCACATGGCTGCCGGCTTGCTTGAGCTCGTCGAGATAGCGCATCAGGTCGGCGTAGAACTTTTCCTTGGCAGGGAACTTCACCGGGTGGTCACGGCTCTCGCCCTGGGGAAAATAGCCGTTAATCACCGTCAGTTTTTCACCATTGACGGTGAAATGGCCGGTAATCAGCCTGCGCTGGGAGTCCTCGCCGTCCCAGGGGTAGCCTTTGACAACCTCTTCCGGCTCCGCCTTTGACAGCAGGGCAACGCCGTAGTGGGTTTTCTGGCCGTGGAAATGCACGTGGTAGCCAAGCTCCCGGATTGCTTCTACCGGAAAGTCGTCGTCCTGAACCTTTGTTTCCTGGAGACCGATAAAATCAGGAGCAAGGGCGTCAATGACGGCTTCAAGCTGGTGAAGGCGGGTACGGATACTGTTGACGTTGAAAGACACGAACATCATTGCAAAAAAACTCTCCGGCGTTGGTTCCCGCCGGAGTTTAACACACTGGCACCCGGGTTCTGCCTTGGCAGCGGCGACAGTTTCAGGGGGTCAGTTCACAATCCGGGCTGGTTTCCACGGAATAGCGGATGTGGGCGGTGTAATTCTCGTCCTGATTTTTCCGGATATTGGTCAGGCCAAGATAATCGGAAAGGGCGCCGGAGTCGCTATAACCCAACACAATCGGATCCACCAGGAACCTCAGCACCATGCCGGTCGGGCGTATCTGGACCACATGGTCGGCATCCACCCGGTCGTTATCGGCCCGTTCCAGCACGAAGCCATAGTGCTCGCCCCGGGTAGGCCCCAGAAACCGGAATTCCACGGGCTCGCCGGCAACCACACTCTGCCAGTTCTGGCGGACAAAGTTGTCGAATCCCGCATCCACAACGGTATTTGGCGGGTACGCTACCTCGAACCTCTCCGAGTCGCCGCGGGGCGTCTGCCAATTAATTAGCAGGGTCTCCGGTTCGGGGTAGGTTATCTCCATTTTTTCATCGAACGTCGGTTGAGAGAAGTCTACGGTCGGGCGCAGTACCGAGGCGTCATATTCCAGCGCCTTACTGGCGAACGACTCCTCTGCATCCGGTTTGTGATAGGCCACATCGTGCTGTTGAGGCCGGAAGATTCCATCCTCACAGGTGCCGCTAACGGCATGGCGCTCCTCGTAGATGACGCTACCGCTGTCAGTAGTCGCGGTACCGGTGAAGCGGAAATCCTGAGCTACCGCTGGCAAAGAAGCAGCCATCAGGGCAAGGGTAACCATCACGGTTTCGTTTCTCATCGCACCAGCTCCGGATAAAGCGTTTTACGGGCGAACAAGAGCAGTGGGAAAACAACCAGCCAGCCAAATGCGAGTGCGATCAGCGAGGGAATCAATTCCGGCAGTTGCACTGCACCGAGCTGGCTTGCCGACCAGTAAGCGAATGGGCCGGCGAAGGGCGCAAGCACGAACGGCAGCCACGCCTTCTTGCTGATCCAGTCCAGAGAATGGCTCAGGGTGGTCATGAAAATGGCCCAGATGGCCACCAGCCACGGCGGGGTCAGCATCACCTGGCCGGTGCCGTCGTCCAGAATACCGGTCTGGAACCAGATGCCGTCCAGAACGGAACCAACCACGGTGCCCAGGCCAATGAACTGCAATTCGGTCACCCGGTTCTGGCTGACCAGCACGAAATGCAGGATCAGAAACACCACGACGACCCCGGCACCGATCAGCCCCGGATAGAACACACAGGCAAACCACCCCGCCTGGAAAAGCAGGAAGTTCAGTACGTTACGAGCCGTTTCTGACGCAATCATATGCTCAAGATATTCTCGCGTTTGTTGCCGGGCTTGGCGAACACCAGCTGAGCCACGCCAATGGCGCGTTCGCTGAAGCCCGCCTCACAGTAGGCAAAGTAAAAGTGCCACAGCCGTCGGAATGCCTCGTCGTAACCCATTGACTCCAGTTTATCGCGCTGGGCCATAAAGCGGTCACACCAGTCACGAAGTGTACGGGCATAGTGGAAACCGGTGTCTTCGGCATGGGTCAGCACCAGCTTGCTTTCCTTGCGAACCGATTCGAGGATCGCCCCGAATGAAGGAATAAAGCTGCCGGGGAATATGAAGCGCTGGATGAAATCCACGTTTTTCAGGGCCCTCTGGTAGCGCTGTTCCGGCATGTTGATGGCCTGTACAAGCGCAAGACCATCCGGCTTGAGCAGGGCGTTAATCTGGGAGAAGTAGCTGTCCAGGAACTGCGGGCCAACGGCCTCGATCATCTCGATGGAGACCAGCTTGTCGAACTGGCCCTCAAGATCACGGTAATCGTCGAACAGGAGGGTGATACGGTCTTCCAGACCTTCCTTCTGAACTCGCTCTTGCGCCAACTCCAGCTGCTCTCTGGAAATGGTCGTCGTGGTCACGTGGCAGCCGTAATGCCTGGCAGCGTGGATCGCGAAACCGCCCCAGCCGGTGCCGATTTCAATCACCTTGTCACCCGGTTGGAGATCCAGTTTCTGGCAGATGGTGTCCAGCTTGTGGACAGCGGCTTCTTCGAGAGTGGATTCGGCACTCGGGTAGATAGCCGAGGAATACATCATGGTCGGGTCGAGGAAGGTCTCGAACAGGTCGTTGCCCAGGTCGTAATGGGCACTGATGTTCTTCCGGGAGCCTTCCTTGGTGTTGCGATTCAGCCAGTGCAAACCTTTCAGAGCCGGCTTGGTAACCCAGCTGAACCGGTCTTCAAACTCGTTCATGCGGTCGACGTTGCGGGTAAAGAACCGGAGCAGGGCAACCAGATCTGGCGTCGACCAGTCACCGGCCACATATGCCTCTGCTGCGCCAACGCTTCCGCCGGTCAGCAGGTCCCGCCAGGTACTGTGATCATGGACAATCAGTTCGGCAGGCTGGTATTGGCTGTTGCCGTCTCCGAATACCAGGTCTTCAAACCCGGATTCCTTGACCGTCAGCTGGCCTTCGCCCAGTAATCGGAGCTGCTGAATCACCAGCGTCCTCGCAAACCGGCTGAGGGCCGGCAGGCTGCCGGAGCCGGATGAGGTGTTTTCAACCGAAGTATTCAGGTTCTCCATGAGCTTACCCTTCCACGAATCTTGTCATTGGTCTCGGCGCTGGTGACATCCAGCCCGGAATCATCGTGCCCACGGCGGTAGGCACTGTCGTCTTCGGGCAGTTTGTCCGGGTGGCTGTAAAACGGTGCCCCCTTCAGCTTGAGACGGAGCGCATGCCAGTAAATGCCTGCCACAACCTTGAACGCCTCTAGCGGAAACTTTCGAAGACTTCTGTGCACATCTTTACGATTGAGAGGGGTGCGTTGGACTACCAGGGTGGCATCAAAATGCTTGCGACCTTCCTCCAGAACATTCATGTGGATTCTCAGCTCCGGGCCCCGGAAACTGAATGTCCACTCGTAATGCTGGTTCATGCCATTGAACGGCGACACGTGAAAGCGCTTGCTGAAGCCAAATTGCTCGGTGCGCCAACCGGCCTGGTTGGGTTCCGCTCCTTTGGTCTCCAGACAATAGGCATGGCGATCGTGCCAGGGTGTGTTGGTAATCTGGGCAACGATCACTTTGGGAACCACACCATCGGCGGGACATTCCCCGGACCGATAGCAGAAATAGAAACTGACAGGATTGAACACATAGCCGAAGTAGCGGGGGTGGGTAATCAGCTCCACTTCCCCGTCCGGGCGCCAGCCGGTGGCTTCTTCCACGTGATCGCGAACAGCCACCGACAGGTCGTCGGTTTCCGGGCGAAAGTAATCCTTGCGCTTCAGGGAGATCCAGTTGAATCCTTCCAGGGAGAAAAGCGGACTGATCCCGGCAACCTTGCCCCACTCATCGGTGTCCAGGGCCAGCATGCCGGTGCTGTAGCTGAATTCGTGTTGCACCGGGTACTTCCGTCTGTGCCGGACAGTACCCTCCAGCCACTGGCTGTTCATGGTCAAAGCTCCACCCCGAAGGCCTCGGTTACCCGCAGCGCACTGCGGGCACCGTCTTCGTGGAACCCGTTGAACCAGTAGGCGCCACAGTAATGGGTGCGATTCTGGTTGCCGATTTCTTCGTAGCGTTCCTGGGCGGCCACCGCATCCAGGGTGAACACCGGGTGAGCGTACTCAAAGCGCTTGATCACCTTGTCGGGATCGATATCGCGGCTGCGATTGAGGGTCACGCAGAAGGTTTCCGGAGCATCGTGGAAGTTCTGCAGAATGTTCATGTTGTAGGTAACGGAGACAGGTTCCGTGCTGTGGGTCGGGATAAAGTAGTTCCAGGCGGCCCAGGCGCGGCGATTGTCCGGCAACACCCTGCTGTCGGTATGAAGCACCACATCGTTGTTCTGGTACGCCATGGCGCCCAGGATATCGCGCTCCTTGTCAGTTGGCTCTGCAAGCATGGCAAGCGCCTGGTCACTGTGGCACGCGAAGATCACCTGGTCGAAGTGATGATCCTCGCCCTTTGCCGAAATGGTGACGCCGCTCTCATCCCTGACCACCCTGTCTACAGGGCTGTTCAGGTGCGTGGCATCCCCCAGGCGTTCCATCATCTTTTTCACGTACTGGGCGGAACCGCCTGAAATCACCCGCCACGTGGGGCGATCATCCACGGACAGCATGCCGTGGTTGTTAAAGAACTGCAGGAAGAACCGGATGGGAAACTGCTCCAGAATGATCTCCGGCGCTGACCAGATGGCCGCACCCATGGGCACGATGTAGTAATTCCGAAAGTAACGGGAATAGCCGTTCCGGTTCAGATATTCGCCAAGGGTTTCCTCATTGTTGATGTTTCCAGCTTCAAGGTCTGCCCGTGTTTCCTTGTTGAAGCGCAGAATCTCCCGCACCATTTTCAGGAACGGCAGGTTGAACAGGTTCCGGCGCTGGGCGAACAGGGTGTTCAGGCTGGTGCCGTTGTATTGCAGGCCGGTGCTGCTGCAATCCACGCTGAAGCTCATGTCGCTGACTTCCGATGGCACGCCAAGCCGCTCCATTAATTTGATGAAGTTGGGGTACGTCCAGTCGTTGAACACAATAAACCCCGTGTTCACCGGCCAGGTTCGACCACCGGCCTCAACCTGTTCTGTGTTGGTGTGGCCGCCGGCATAGTCGCCGGCCTCAAAAATCTGAACCTCGTGTTTCTCGGCCAAAAGCCAGGCAGCCGTGAGGCCGGAAACGCCGGCCCCAATGACAGCAATTCGCTGACGTTCACTACTCATCCATTATTTTCCTGTTCGGTGTTGCTTTTTCGGGCCATGGAGGCCGACATACGGTCGATCAGAGGCCGGGGAAGGGCGCCCAGCGCTTTCAACATCCAGGTGAAACGCTTGGGAAAGGCTATTTCGTTCTTACCACGCGCCAGGCCACTTACAATCCGTTCCGCCGCATCTTCTGCCGAGACCAGAAAAGGCATGGGAAAATCGTTGCGGTCGGTCAGCGGAGTCTTCACAAAGCCGGGTGACACCACGACGACGTCGATACCTTCAGCGGCGAGGTCCGCCCTGAGGGCATGGGCGAAATAGGTCAGGGCGGCCTTGGAGGCGCCGTAACCTTCTGCCCGGCCGAAGGGAAACCACCAGGCCGAGGAGCTAACGATCACCAGGGTAGCCGGCTGTCCCTTTGCCCGGCTCCGGCGAAGGGCGGGCAGGGCGATGTCCAGGCACCTTGCCGTGCCGATTACATTGGTGTGTATGTTCTTTTCGATTACATCACTGCTGTAATGGGCAATCTCGAGATACTCACAGGTGCCGGCATTGAGTATCACCATGTTCAGGTCGCCGTGATTCTCCAGTGTCCCGGCTATGGCTTGCAGATCTTCCTTGCTGGTGGTGTCTGCTGCAGCCGGAATGATCCGCTCGGGCGCAACAGAGGCAAGCTCCTCGAGGACTCCCTGGCGTCGACCGGTAATCACAAGGCGGTGACCGCCGCGAGCAAGAGCACGGGTAACGGATTCGCCAATGCCTGAGCTGGCTCCGGTAATCCAGATGTTCGAGGTTTCCTGAAGTCGATCACTCATCCTGCCTGATCCTTGATCCAGCGAATGACCCTGCCAACGACAGGCAGGTTTTCGTAAAGCATTTCCCCTGCGTCAAAGTAGTCCCGGTGGTAGCACACCATGCCATCCCGGATTTCCAGGTGGCTCATGCCCTGAACCTGAACCTCCCGGCCCTTGCGAATGCGCTTGTGTCGCAAATACATAACCCAGGGCAGCGCAGCAAACTCTCCCTGCACCACAGCGTCACCAAACTCGAAGCGACAGGAAATAACGTTGGCGTAGGCCTCAGCGAAGTAATGTGTGAGGTCATCCAGCCCTTGAACCGCATTCAGCGGGTCCTGAAAACGAATTTCCTCGCTGTAAACCCGGGAAAGTTTGTTGAGATTGCCCTTATCGAGTTCATTGAACAGCGCCCGAAAATTGTCGAGCGTTGCCGGCACCGCCGAGTTACGCGTACCTACTTCGATTTTTGAGGCGGTTGTCATTGTCTGCTCCTCCTCATTCTATCCAGCTCGCGTGTTTCTTCCTGAATGTGTTTCGGGATAGGGTTCAGCTCCCAGATGATGCCCAGCTTGGACATCAGCCAGAGGCCATACCAGGTGATGTCAATTTCATACCAGCGGAACCCCTGGCGCACAGACTGGGGCCAGCGGTGATGATTGTTGTGCCAACCCTCGCCCAGGGTGAGCAGGGCCAGCCAGAAGTTGTTGCGGCTATCGTCCGATGTCTCGAACCGGCGCTTGCCCCAGACGTGGGAGAGTGAATTAATGGAGACCGTGGCATGGAACAGCACCACCGTTGATATGAAGAAACCCCAAACCAGGAGCTGCAAACCGTTCGTTCCCAGGCCCGGCGCCCAGGCCGCCAGAGCCTCACCAAGAGCGTAGATGCTTACCGCGGCCAGGGCCGGCACGAGCGCATCAAACCTGTTAATCAGTTTCAGCTCAGGAAATTTGAGCCAATCGCGAACCCGGCGTTCGTCGGTGGCGAAGCCGGCGTCACAGGTAAACCAGCCCATGTGGGACCACCAGAAGCCGCCTTGATGGGGCGAGTGGAGGTCCTGAACATCATCGGAATGCTGATGATGATGCCGGTGGTGAGCGGCCCACCACAATGGTCCGCGCTGGGCAGCACTGGCGCCGAGAACGGCGAACACAAACTGGGCAGGGCGGCTGGTCTTGAACGTCTTGTGGGCAAAGTAACGATGATAGAATCCGGTGATTGCAAACATGCGCACGAGGAAAAATGCGATCGCAAAGCCGATGGCGAAGGCGCTAACGCCGGTATAGAAAGCCAGTAAACACGCCAGGTGAAGCGCTATGAACGGTATAACACGTAAAAAATTGAACGATCTGGACGTGGTGTCGATGTGATCCGAACCCGCCTCGGAGTCGAACCACCTCAGAATGTTTGTAAGCCAATGCTGCATTCGGGTCATACCCTGATTGCCCTTTCTCTTTTATGGAACCTTGATCGCACGCTCAGCCCTGTGGCCAAAGCAGTTTCATGGGGAGTTGTACGATCTCACTACCGGAATTGGATGCACGATAAACCATGTTTAATCAAACCTTTCATTCGCCTCTTATACGCCGTATCGCTGTTGTTGGTTCAGGCCTCGCCGGGCTAACGGCGGCTATTCAACTACAGGGCCTCGGCCATCGCGTCACCGTCTTTGAGAAAAGCCGGGGGCCCGGTGGCAGGCTTGCAGCCAAAAGAGTAACCGGTGGTTCGGCGGATGTGGGTGCACAGTACTTCACCTCCCGAAACCCGGATTTTCTGCCGTTTCTCCGTGAATTTGCTGGCACTGATAGTTTCGGACCGTGGAAAGGCCGGTTTGGTTTCCAGACAGAGGCAGGTAATTGGGAGCCGTTCCCTCCGGAAACGCGTTTCGTGGGCACGCCACGTATGACCGCCATCACCCGGGCGCTGTCCGCTAATGCCTCGGTTGTCACTGAAACCCGGGTTGGCAAATTGGCCCGAAACGACCAGTCCTGGCGCCTCCTGGACACCTCCGGCACCCCCCTTGGCGACTTTGATCAGGTGATCATCACCGCGCCTTCAGCACAGGCTCGGGATCTGCTTGCCGACAGTGGCCTGGACGAATTGGCGTCGCAGCTTGATGATCCGGTGAGCCGGGTCCTGCCGTGCTGGGCCGTCGCCGCGCACTTCCCGACCTCGCCCTGGCCTCATCATGAAGGCATGCGTTGCCAGCACCCGGCACTGTTCTGGGTGGCCAACAACTCCAGCAAACCCGGTCGGGAGGACGATGGTCAGTGGTGGGTTCTGCATGCGAGCCCCGCCTGGACGGAAGACCATGTGGATGCGCCCGCGGATGAAGTTGCCGACAAACTCCTGGCTGCCTTCCAGGAGCTGACGGGCTTTGATGCCGGGCCAGACGACGTTGTCACTCATCGCTGGCTTTATGCCCGCTCCGAAGGCGGAGACCAGCCTGGCCACCTGTGGTTCCCGGATTACGGGCTCGGGCTTGCCGGCGACTGGCTCAGCGGTGGTCGGGTTGAAGGCGCTTTTGACAGCGCCTGCGGACTGGTTGCCGAGCTGAATGCAGGGACTGCTACTCAGTAAGCGATTCCTGGCTGCCGGTGGTGACATCCGGGCGGGTGTAGAAATGGGTGATGGTGCCGTCACTGAATTTACTGAAGAAGGCGCTCACATCGGTGATCTTCTTCAGTGAACGAGTGCGGTGAATGGGCTCGCGCACCAGTACCTTGATACCGTTGAAATTGTCCTGGATATTCGAGAAACGCGCCCGCATGGAGCAGGTCACGACCTGGGCCGGATTAAGAGAGAGCTCCCCGGCCAACCAGGCGCTGTGCCGCTCAATACCCCTGGCCGAGAGGTCTTCCCGAGTATCCAGGTGGTTCAGCTTTACCCGGTTCACAATACAAAAAGAGAAGCTTTTCGGGTGCTTGCGGGCCACTTTGCGGAAGGCTTCCCAGAAAAAGTTATCGGTGAGCTCCGCAAAATAGGTCATGTCACTCAGGCAGGTATCCACCCATTCGAAATTCTCCGGGTCATCCAGTACCTCATTGATCGCTTCCCGCAGGAGCCAGTCAAAGCCAAGCGCGGTCTTGTGGGCATACACTTTCCGGTACATCTGGTGGCGACTGTAAACGAAGTCTTCAAGTGCCCCCAGTCCTTTCTGGGTAATGGCAAGCCCCAGCCAGGGTTCAGACACATCCCAACCAAACCGCAGGTTACTCAGCAGGTGGTCCAGGTTGAAACCGCCAATTGTGACTGATGAGTGGAAGCCATCCCGCAACATATAGTCGGCTCGGTCGGCATCGATTTCGCCGGAGACAATGGACGACAGGAGGTCCATCACCAGGCCCGGAATATTTTCACTCAGGGGCGATCCCGCCGCGGCATCCTCACCGGCTATAAAAGCCCAGAAAGTCCGGGCATGACGGCAGAATGTCTCGCTGGGCCTGACCTCGGTGGTTTCCATGATGCCGATAACATCCCGGGCATAGAGACCAGCACTTTCCAGATCCACGGCCGTCAGTACGTCGTGAGCGACCCGTACGGAATAATGCTCGTGTTCCAGTTCATCGGGCTCTTCTGGGTGGTAGGTGGAATAATCCACACCCCGCCAGAGATCCCGGAAACGGCCCGGCCGCGACATCAATTCTCGAATACGCCGGGCCTGGGTGAACTGGTGGGAGAAACTGGAATGGCCACTGTCGTGCAGCAGGCAGCCGAGCCGGATGGTTTTGGCAAGGTAGTCGATGGCATCCAGCTGGCTCAGGCTCAGGTCTGTCTGCTCACTGAGCTGCCGCTCTCTCAGGTAGGCGTCTATCATTGACCGGAACATCCGCGTACCCACGTGCATCACACCGATGCTGTGAAGGAATCGGGAATGGGTCGCGCCGGGAAAGACCAGGCTCAGGATGTCGTTTTGACAGATGTTGCGTAGTCGCTGGAAGAGCGGATGATCGATCACCTGGATTTCGTGCCGGTAAAGTGGAATCCCTCCGTGAACCGGATCCATGATCAACTTGTCATAGGCTCCGAGAAGATCGTTAACGGCACGTCGCATCAGATGGAATCTCCCAATTTCATAAAACTGGCCTTGTTATATCACAGGGGCGTGCCAGAATAGGCTTAATCATGCCAATTTATCGTTTATCGCTGGTAGTTTAGGGCAGTCGCCATGACCTCGCGCACCGAGCGCATACTTATAATAGACGCCGATGAAAAGGCCCGTACGGATCTCGCCCGGTACCTTGAAGCGAGGGGGTTCTATGTCACGGGATACCCGGATCTCGCCGGCGCCAAGGCACTGTTTGACGATAACCTTCCCGACGTCATCTTTGCAGATCTGTCTCCGGAGGCCATCCGGGACCTTGCCAACCGCCTGGAAGAGGCTGAAACCTTCACCCCGATCGTCGCTTGTTCATCGAGTGAATCCAGTGCCGATGTGGTCAGTGCGCTCCGGGCAGGCGCCGCGGACTTCGTCCTTAAACCCTGCAACGACGACAAGGGCGCCCTGGATGACGTACTCGGTAAACTGTTTGACAGGGTGCGGGTCAACCGCCTGAACCAGCTGTACCGGCAGGAACTGGAAGAGGCCAACCGGGATCTTCGGGATGGCATTGCCGAGCTCAGGGCAGATCAGCGTGCCGGCCGGAAGGTCCAGTTACGAATGCTGCCTGAACACGAGCAGGTAATGAGTGGCCTGCACGTGGACCATATGATCAAGCCGTCGCTCTATCTGAGCGGTGACTTCCTGGACTACTTCCGCATTTCCGACGACAAGGTTCTGGTGTACATCGCTGATGTCTCCGGGCATGGGGCCAGCTCCGCGTTCGTGACGGTTCTGCTGAAGAACCTCACCAACCGCCTGCAGCGAAACCTCCGAAGGGGGTCCAGTGAGGACATCCTGTATCCGGATCGATTCCTCGAACGCATCAACTCGGAACTGCTGGATACCGGCCTCGGTAAACACGTAACCGTTTTCGTTGGCATCATTTCCCTGAGTGAGCGTAAATTGAATTACGCAGTGGGTGCACATTTCCCCATGCCCATCCTGTCCTTCGAGGGAGGAGAGACGGCTTTTCTCGAAGGCAGCGGGCTGCCGGTAGGGCTGTTCGAGACGCCGGAGTGGGAGGTGTACGAAGTACCCCTGAACAAACCCTTTCATCTGACCCTGTTTTCGGATGGAATTCTGGAGGTTATCCGGGAAAAAGGTTTGGATGAAAAGGAACGGACACTACTTGAACTCGTATCGGGAGGTCGTCACACTATCGCCTCTCTAAGCGAAGCTCTGAATCTCGATCAGATCTCAGAGCTACCGGACGATATCGCTATCGTATCGGTAACTGATACCATGAACGGATCAGATAACACCCCGTCGAATTAGTGGCAGTGTGAAACATGGCTGGTTACAAGATCCTGCAAGCTGAAAAACAGGGCATCTATGTCCTGAAGTTTATTGGGGAAATCCGGCTGAACCTGTGTTCGACGCTGGACAATCTGGTTGAGTCCATCACCCAGGATCCGCAGTTCAAAACCGTGGTGATCGACCTGACCGAAACCGAGATCATCGACAGCACCACGCTCGGCCTGCTTGCCAAGATAGCCATGGCGGCCCAGAAACAGAGCCATTTCCTGCCCACACTGATTTCGACCAACCCCGACATTACCCGCATTATCACTTCCATGGGGTTCGACAAGATTTTCATCATTGTTCGAGAACCCGCGTCCCGTATTGAAGAGCTTGAAGAAATACCTGTACTCAGGGCCAGCGAACAGCAGGTTCGGGACAAGGTTCTCGATGCCCATAAGGTGCTGATGGGCCTGAACAACCGAAACAGGGAAGAATTCAAGAATCTGGTGCGCGCTCTGGAATGTGAAGAGCCCGGCTAACGCCTCCTGCCCTTTGAGCACGGCGCCGCCGGTTTCACACCTGATCTGACAAAACGGAAGAACTATGTCTGAACAAACGACGCCTCAAGACACCGGGGCAACCGGACCGGTGCACGATGTAGCGGTTCTGGGCGGTGGCAGTTTTGGCACCGCCATGGCCAAGGTGCTGGGTGAAAACGGCCATCGCGTGCACTTCTGGATGCGCGGAGAGGCCCAGGCCGAGGAAATTCGCACCACCCGTGTCAACAGCCGCTATATGCCGGGCATCGAACTCTCCGGTGATATCCAGCCCACCACCGACCTCGCGGATGCTGTCAGCAAGGCAGAAATCGTATTCGTTGCCATCCCCAGCAAGGCTTTTCGGGCCGTCATCCGTGAAAACTGCGATAAATTCCGCGACGACCAGATTGTTATCAGCCTGACCAAGGGCATTGAAGAGCACGGCTTCAAGCTGATGACCGAGATTCTCCAGGAAGAGATTCCCCGCTGTCGTATTGGCGTGCTCAGTGGCCCCAATCTGGCGGGAGAAATCGTCAACCGGGACCTGACCGCCACCGTAATCGCCGCCAAAGATCCGGATGTTCGCCGTGCTGTTCAGGATCTCCTGGGCTGCGAGTACTTCCGGGTTTACGCCAATGTGGATGTGTATGGTGTCGAGCTCGCGGGGGCACTGAAGAATATCTATGCGATTGTCGCCGGCCTTGCCTCCGCCCTTGAGATGGGGGAGAACGCTAAGGCCATGCTCATTACTCGTGGCCTTGCAGAAATGAGCCGGTTTGCCGTCAGCCTCGGTGCCAACCCGATGACCTTTATGGGGCTGGCGGGTGTAGGCGACCTGATTGTCACCTGTACGTCGTCGAAGAGCCGAAACTATCGCGTGGGCTACGCAGTGGGGCAGGGCCAGAAGCTGGACGCCGCCGTCGCTGAGCTTGGGCAGGTTGCAGAAGGCATCTATACCCTGAAGCTAGTGAAGGAAAAAGCCGAGGCGATCGGTATCTATATGCCCCTGGTCCGTGGGCTTTACGAGATTCTGTACGATAATGCTTCAATAAAGGCGGTGATCAACAGCCTGATGATGTCGGTCCAGAATTCCGACGTAGAGTTTATATTGCCCCGTACCATCAGCCAGTAAAACGGCCCGGAAACGCCGGAGAAGGTCTGAAAGGAGAGAGCCCTTGCAACTGCTCATCATGCGTCACGGCGAAGCTGGCTGGCACACACTGGATCAGGAGCGTGAACTCACCGAATCCGGTCGGCTGGGCGTTGCCGAGGTTGCTGCCCGCATCGCCGGGTCGCCCTGGCGGCCAAAGCTGATCTGGAGCAGTCCCTACGTACGGGCCCGGCAAACCGCCGCTATTGTGTCCGAGATCCTCAATTGCCCCGTTGAGGAAAAGATGTTCCTCACTCCGGACGACGACCCCGGCGAGTGCCTCGATGCGCTGATCGAACAGCACGAATCGCCATTGATGGTTGTCTCCCACATGCCCCTGGTTGGTGGCCTTGCCACGCTTCTGGTAGACGCCCACCGCCGCGGCATTCCGTTTATGACCTCCCAGGCGGTGATGCTCGACATGCCGGTGGTTGGCCCTGGCTGCGCAGACTTGAAAGCGCAGTTTCTGCCCTGATACTCCAGTTATCCGATTTCCGAATCCTCAAATTCGAGCCTGACTATGTACAGCTTTCCGATTGACTACGTAGAGCCGGTATTCCGGCCCCCCAGCGAAGCCAAGTCCCTGATCCTGCCGGTTACCAACGGCTGCTCCTGGAACAAGTGCACCTTCTGCGAGATGTACACCCAGCCGCAAAAGAAATTCCGGGCCCGCAAGCCCGACGACGTGCTGCAGGACATTCAGAACGCCGCCCGAAGCCTGGGCGGCGTGCGCCGGGTATTCCTGGCGGACGGTGATGCCATGGTGCTGCCGACCCGTCGGCTGCTGGAGATTCTGGGCCAGCTGCGGGAAGCTTTTCCGGACCTTCAGCGGGTTTCCAGTTATTGCCTGCCTCGCAACCTTGCCAAAAAGACTGTGGAAGAACTGGCACAGCTGAAAGAAGCCGGGCTCCAGATTCTCTATGTTGGAATGGAATCCGGCGATGATGAAGTTCTGCGCCGCGTTAACAAGGGCGAAACCTGGGAGTCGACCCGTTCTGCGCTGTTGAAGATTCGTGAGGCCGGCCTGACCAGTTCTGTGATGGTGCTAAACGGACTGGGCGGTGAGAGCCTCTCGCCCCAGCATGCGATCAACACCGCCACGCTGTGCAATGAAACCCAGCCAGACTACCTATCTACCCTCGTGGTGAGCTTCCCTCAGGGTGAAGAGCGTTTTCGGGAAGGCTTCGGTGATGATTTCGTCCCGCTCTCGCAGCAGGGTCTTTTCAAAGAAATCCGTCTGTTACTGGAACATCTGGAGCTCGATAAAACCATCTTTCGCAGCGACCACGCCTCCAATTACTTGGTACTGAAAGGAACCCTTGGTCGCGACAAGCAGAAAATGCTGGATCAGGTTAACCTGGCCATCACGAATCCTGGCGCAGCGCCGCTTCGAGCGGAGTGGATGCGTGGGTTGTAAATCTCTGAACCGGGAGCCACCGTTATGAGCATGAATCCGGATAATCTCGCTAAAAAGGTGGAGGAAACCGTGAAAAACCCCGGCAACCCGCCAATCGATCAGTGGCATCCCGAACTGTCAGGCGACATGGATCTTCGCATCAGCCGTGATGGTCAATGGATCTTCAAGGGTGAGCCACTGGCACGGGAAGCCATTGTAAGACTGTTCTCCACCATTCTGCGCCGGGAGGAAGGTGGCGAGTACTACCTGGTGACGCCGGTAGAAAAGTGGCGAATACAGGTTGAGGACGCGCCGCTTCTGGCGCATTCGCTTCAGGTAACCGGGGAGGGCGACCGGCAGGTCATCTCACTGACCACCAACGTGGGCGAAACCCTCGAGATTGGCCAGCACCACCCCCTTGAAGTGGGAACCTATCCGGACTCCGACGAACCGCGCCCTGTCGTCAAGGTTCGCCACGGCGTCGAAGCTCGCCTGGTAACCGCCGCCTATTACGATCTGGCCGAGCATGTGGTCGAGCGAAATGAAGACGGCCATCCTGTTCTCGGCGTTTTTAGTCACGGAATTTTCTACAAAATCGGGCAGGGTGGTTGAAAACCCGTACTGCGGCCCCAGAATTACGGTAGAAAACGCATTAGCTCAGTTGTTAAACTGTGTTTTCATACTTGTTATGAGCCTGGCTCTCTAACGAGGCCCGGTGGTCGTTAGTCCCTCTGTGCAGTCTGGCTGTTCACGATCACTTTCGATTGCCTAAATCAATTAAACAGTCATTGCGACACGCAAGGAGATCACATGGCCCAACCTCGTGTTGTCACCATCCATTACACGCTCACCAACGATCAGGGAGAGCAGCTTGACTCCTCCCGTGTAGAAGGTCGTGAGCCTCTGTCTTATCTGGAAGGTGCACAGAACATTATCGGTGGACTGGAAAGTGCACTGAACGAAAAGAACGCAGGCGATCAGGTTAAGGTTTCTGTAGACCCTGCTGAAGGCTACGGCGAAGTTAACGAAGAGCTGATCCAGCCGGTTCCGCGTTCTGCATTTGAAGGCGTAGACACCATCGAGCCGGGCATGCAGTTCCAGGCGCAGACCCCGGGCGGCCCTCAGGTTGTTCGCGTGGTTGAAGTTGGCGACGAGACCGTCACCATCGACGCCAACCATCCGCTCGCCGGCCAGACTCTGCACTTCGACGTAGAAGTAGTAGAAGCTCGCGAAGCGACTGACGAAGAGCAAGAGCACGGCCACGCTCACTAAGCTTTTCTGAAGCGCAACGAAAAACGGCTCCCGCGGGAGCCGTTTTTTTATGTACGGAAGCCGAACTTACATGTTCGGATAGTTCGGGCCACCGCCCCCTTCCGGAGTCACCCAGTTAATGTTCTGGGCAGGATCCTTGATATCACAGGTCTTGCAGTGAACACAGTTCTGGGCGTTGATCTGGAAGCGCTTGCCGCTACCGTCATCCTTCTCGACAACTTCGTACACACCAGCCGGGCAATAACGCTGCGCAGGCTCGTCGTATTTCGGCAGGTTGTCGCGAATCGGCAACTCTGGGTCCGTCAGCTTCAGGTGTACCGGCTGATCTTCCTCATGGTTGGTGTTGGAGATAAACACCGAGGAAAGACGGTCGAAGGTCAGGGTGTTATCCGGCTTGGGATAGGTCACCTTCTTGCACTCGGCCGCCGGCTTCAGGGTGGCGTAGTCCGGAGTGGTATCGTGGAAGGTGATCGGCAGGCTGCCACGCAGGATGTTCTGCTCGAAGAAGGCGATAGCACCGCCAACCACGTTGCCGAACTTGTGCATGGCCGGCCCGAAGTTACGCTCGGCGTAAAGCTCCTTGAACAGCCAGCTGTCTTCAAACTTCTTCTGGAAGCTGCTGATCTCTTCACCACTCTTGCCGTCCTTGAGCGCTTCGAAGACAGCCTCGGCGCCCAGCATGCCGGACTTCATGGCAGTGTGGGAGCCCTTGATCTTGGAACCGTTCAGCGTGCCGGCGTCACAGCCCAGCAGCAGACCACCCGGGAAGCTCATCTTGGGCAGGGCGTTGTAACCACCTTTGGTGATTGCACGGGCGCCGTAGGAGACGCGCTTGCCGCCTTCCAGGTGTTTCTTGATCTCCGGGTGATGCTTCAGGCGCTGGAATTCCTCGAACGGACTCAGATGCGGGTTGCTGTAGGACAGATCGGTGATCAGGCCCACGTAGACCTGGCCATTCTCGAGATGATAAAGGAAGGAACCACCGGTGGAACCGGTCTCCTTCAGCGGCCAGCCAGTGGTATGAACAACCAGTCCCGGCTCGTGTTTGGCTGGATCAATGTCCCACAGCTCTTTGATACCGATGCCGTAGTGCTGGGGATCCTTGCCTTCGTCAAGGTTGAACTCGTTGATCAGGCGCTTGCCCAGGTGACCACGGCAGCCCTCGGTGAACAGGGTGTATTTGGCGCGCAGTTCCATGCCCGGCATGTAACCGTCTTTTTCGGAACCATCACGGGCCACGCCCATGTCGCCGGTAATAATGCCTTTTACCTGACCGTCCTCAACGATGGTCTCGGAGGCGGCAAAGCCGGGATACACCTCAACGCCCAGCTGCTCGGCCTGTTCGGCGAGCCAGCGGCACAGGTTGCCCAGGCTGATAATGTAGTTGCCATGGTTGTGCATGTTCTTGGGCACAAACGCATTGGGGATCTTGGTGGCGCTTTCCTGGTTCTTCAGCAGGAAAATATCGTCACGGGTAACCGGCGTGTTCAGCGGGGCGCCTTTCTCTTTCCAGTCCGGGAAGAGTTCGTTGAGGGCAGTGGGCTCGAATACGGTACCGGCCAGAATGTGAGCGCCGATCTCAGAACCTTTCTCTACCACGCATACGGTGAGTTCCTCGCCAGCTTCCTGCGCCAGCTGCATGACACGGCACGCTGCCGACAGGCCCGCCGGGCCGCCGCCGACGATCAGAACATCAAATTCCATCGATTCGCGTTCCACGTTGGTCTCCTCAAACATCTTTAATGGAAATTATATGCCCGCAGGCCAATTATTCTGGGCCGCCATCATACCGGTAAAAGTCGCTATAGACGACTGCCCCAAGCCGTTTGACCCGACTTGCATAACCAAAAGGATACCGTATTTGAAGAATCAAACAAACGTTTGTTTGAAATTCGCTCTGTCCTTTGGCATTGTAAGAGCACACTGAAACATCGTGTGTTTTGAGTCGAAATCTAGTATCGTCTCATTGCCGTTCCCGGTCAATACCGGGGAATTGGCTGAAAGTTCAGTCCTGGCGCGTCGTTTGAGGCTATTGATTCTGCTGAGTGTTGCCTCCATCATTAGTGCGCATTGAATTTCGGCAGGCTCTGCGCGAGGACTGCAAGTCATAAACCCATCGTAGAAGAACGAGGAATCTATGAAGGTTCTGGTCGCTGTAAAACGAGTAATCGACTACAACGTAAAGGTGCGCGTCAAGCCGGACAACACCGGTGTTGACCTCGCCAACGTCAAGATGGCAATGAACCCGTTCTGCGAAATCGCGGTAGAAGAAGCCGTTCGCCTGAAAGAGAAGGGTGTTGCCAGTGAAATCGTGGTGGTATCCATTGGTCCGAAGGCCTCCCAGGAGCAGATCCGTACTGCGCTGGCGCTGGGTGCTGACCGTGGTATCCACGTCGAAACCGACGAGGAGGTTCAGTCTCTCGAAGCGGCCAAGCTGCTCAAGGCTGTTGTTGAGAAAGAAGAGCCAAAGCTGGTTATTCTTGGCAAGCAGTCCATCGATTCCGATAACAACCAGACCGGCCAGATGCTGGCCGCGCTGACCGGCATGGGTCAGGGCACTTTCGCTTCCGAAGTGGTTGTTGAGGGCGACAAGGTCAACGTAACCCGTGAGATAGACGGTGGTCTGATGACCGTTGCCCTGAACCTGCCTGCGGTTGTCACCACCGACCTGCGCCTGAACGAGCCGCGCTACGCTTCTCTGCCGAACATCATGAAGGCCAAGAAGAAGCCGCTGGACAACATGAGCCCGGCCGATCTGGGTGTCGACATCGCTCCGCGCCTTTCCACCCTGAAGGTTGAAGCGCCTGCTTCCCGTCAGGCGGGTGTGAAAGTGGCCGACGTTGCCGAGCTGGTCGATAAACTGAAGAACGAAGCGAAGGTGATCTAAATGAGCATCCTTGTAATTGCTGAACATGACAACAGCAGCCTGAAACAGGCTACCCTGAATGTTGTAGCGGCTGCCAAGGCCATCGGCGGAGACATCGACGTACTGGTTGCCGGTGAGAACTGCGGTGCCGTTGCTGAAGCAGCTGCCAAGGCCGAAGGCGTTAACAAGGTACTGGTTGCCGATAACGCTGCTTATGGTCACTTCCTGGGCGAGAACCTGGGTGAGCTGGTTGCCGAAGTAGGCAAGGGCTACAGCCACATCCTGGCCGCCGCTGGCACCGTGGGCAAAGACTTTATGCCACGTGTTGCTGCACTGCTGGACGTTGCCCAGGTTTCCGACATCATGCGTGTGGAGTCCGAAGACACCTTCGTTCGCCCGATCTACGCTGGTAACGCCATTGCCACTGTCAAATCCAGTGACAGCATCAAGGTAGTTACTGTTCGTCCGACCGCATTTGATCCGGTCGCTGGTGAAGGTGGCTCCGCTGCCGTTGAACAGCTCGACGTTGTAAAAGACGCTGGCCTGTCCCAGTTCGTAAGCGAAGAGCTGGCCAAGTCTGACCGTCCTGATCTGGCAAGCGCTGGTATCGTTGTTTCCGGCGGTCGCGGCATGCAGAACGGCGACAACTTCAAGATGCTTGAGCAGGTTGCCGATCTGATGGGTGCCGCTGTTGGCGCATCCCGTGCTGCGGTTGACGCCGGTTTCGTACCGAACGACATGCAGGTTGGCCAGACCGGTAAGATTGTTGCTCCGCAGCTGTACATCGCCGTGGGCATTTCCGGTGCCATCCAGCACCTGGCCGGTATGTCTGACTCCAAGGTGATCGTTGCGATCAACAAGGACGAAGAAGCCCCGATCTTCCAGGTTGCCGATTACGGCCTGGTCGCGGATCTGTTCGAAGCAGTTCCGCAGCTTGAAGAGGAGCTGAAGAAAGTTCTATAACTTTCTGTCCGGCTTGAGAAAAGGCACCTACGGGTGCCTTTTTGTTTTGGGTGGAACCAAAATTCCTGCCATGATACCCGACCCCGACTTTGGAACCGGATACACAAACCATGACCACGATGCCGTTTGACGCCTTAGCTTGCCCACTGGACGGCTGCCCGCTTACGCCCAGCGAAAAGACCTGGCGCTGTGAGAATGGACACAGCTTTGATGTTGCCCGGCAAGGTTACGTGCATCTGTTGCCCGTTCAGAAGAAGCGTACCCTGGACCCGGGTGACAGCAAGGAAATGGTCGCCGCCAGACAACGGTTCCTGGGTGCCGGCTTCTACACAAAGATCGCCGAGGCGGTTAGCGATCTTGCAATCCAGTCGTTCCCGAATGGGGGAGTTGGTTCGGTGCTCGACGCCGGTTCCGGAGAAGGCTATTACCTCCGGCACCTTGCAAACGTGGCCGGCAACACAGAGCTTGCCATGATTGGCGTCGATATCTCGAAGTGGGCAGTCCTGGCTGCGGCAAAACAGGACAAACAAACCCGATGGGTGGTGGGCAGCAATGCCAACCTGCCGGTACTGCCGGAATCGCTGGATCTGGTGCTTTGCCTGTTCGGGTTTCCGGTTTACAGCGAATTCGCACGGGTACTCAAGCCCGGCGGGCAGGTGATCCAGGTGGATGCCGGTGCGGACCATCTGCGGGAACTGCGCGAGATCATTTATCCGGAGCTGAAGTCGCCGGCAGACGCTGAGAGCTCAGCCCCCGAAGGTTTCCGGCAGCTGGATTCAACCGTGGTACGTTTCCCGCTGAACCTTCCAGACCAGGGCAGCATTGCCGATCTGCTAGCCATGACACCGCACCTTTATCGGGCTACCCAGGAAGGGCTTGAGAAGGCGGGGACACTCGAATCGCTGGAGGTAACCGTCGAGGTGGTTCTGAAGCGTCTGGAAAAGGTCTGACCGCCGAAGTCTATTAACCGCCGTCAGAACCCTCAGCTTTTCCGCGCTTGCGGGAAGCGAGCCGTTTTTCAGCCTTCCCGATGATCAGGGTGTCAGCAAGAATATGCAGTGCCTTGTTGGTGGTGCGCACGGTTCGGTAGATCTGCTGACTGGTCTGATCATGGGTGGCCCTTGCTTTACGGGCCGTCTGCCGGAACTCTTCGTCCTTCGAGAACAGATCGATCAGCCCGAAGGTGGTGTTGGAGATCGCTTTGTGGAGTTTCTCCACCGCGCTGGCACCGCCTGAGACGGAGTCCTCCAGTAATCGGGCACGGTTTCGAACCTCAAGAAGGTCCATTCTGCTTTTCTGGATGGCGCTGTGCGCCGCCACCCGATGGGAGTTCAGAATCCGGGCCTCACGGCGGCACAGCAGCAACTGCCAGTAGGCAAAGCAGAGCCCGCTGAACGCCAGAAGCAACAACAGAATTACGATGCCAGTCGTGATCATGACAGTGCGCTTCCATCATTCATCTTGAATACCCCAGTTATCGATACTCGATCTGCATTTCCACGTCTATTTCACGCTCCGTCATCTCTTCTTCAAGCTCTTTCATCACTTCCTGATACACCATCTTGCGAACCATGACGGGCAGTTTGTCGGCAAGCACCCGGGCAGAGCGTGATTCCCGCTTCGCCAGGGCAATCGGATTCAGCACCCGAAGCGTAATAACCAGCTCCGGTTCCTGCTCGGAATCTGCGATGTCGTCGTTCTCCATCATTCGCGCGATCACTTTACGCTGTTCAAGAACCTGCCAGCCGACAAAACCGCTGAACAGGACAAGCAGCATGCTCAGTACCATCAAAAAGGTGATCAATTCGAACCTCCGGAAGTCGTTTCGTGCACTGCCCTGCAGTGTGCCCTATGAAGTGTGACAAACGATTGGCCGTGACGACGGATTCGGGGGCGCGGCCAGGAAAGTAGAACGAGCGCTCAAAACTGTTAATATCGGTTGCAGTTGTTGAATGAGCTACGCAGAATCAACGAGTTAAGGCCAACTATTCATACCAACAGAGGATTGTTCATGGTTTGGTTCAAGGCGTTTGCAAGTGGTTTTCTCGCGACCCTGGTGTTTCATCAGGGCCTGTTCGCACTCTTCTGGTTGGGCGGTATTGTGCCCGCAGCGCCGTTTAACCTGTCTCCGGTACCACCTCTCGGCGTTCCGCAGGTTGTATCCCTGGCGTTCTTTGGTGGCCTGTGGGGCATGTTGCTCTGGCTGATTCTCGGCCGCCTGGCGGGGGTGAAGTTCTGGCTGGGGCATGTCATTGTAGGGGCAGTAGGTCCCACTGCAGTCGCCATGCTGGTGGTATTTCCCCTGAAAGGGCTCGATGTGTCTGCCCAGACCTGGGTAGGCGGACTTCTTCTTAACGGGTTCTGGGGCCTGGGCGTGGCCGTATTCATGCGCCTGATGGGTGCGAAAGCGCCTGTCGGAGCTCGCTAAATTCCGAACCAGTACCCAATAAACTCTCTATCAACTTGTTTTCAATGCAGCTGACTAAGGAAGAGCAATGACCAAATCCGCTGAAACGGCCTATGATCTGGTGGTGTTCGGTGCCACCAGTTTCGTTGGCCAGATTCTTACCCGCTACTTGCTGGAAACCTACGGAGTGGGTCAATCGGTGAGATGGGCGATTGCCGGTCGCTCCGAGAGCAAGCTCAATACCCTGAAGGGCGAACTTGGCGACAAGGCCAACGCTGTTCCGGTGATTCTGGCTGATGCGTCCGATGAAGACGCTCTGAAGGCCATGTGCGAGCAAACCCGGGTCATTATTTCCACCGTCGGCCCCTACGCCTTGTACGGTGAGCCGCTGGTGCAGGCGTGCGTGCGCAGTGGCACGGACTACTGCGACCTGACTGGCGAAGTGCAGTGGATCCGCAAGATGGTGGAACGCTACGAGGAGGAAGCCAAATCCTCCGGCGCGCGGATTGTTCACTGCTGCGGCTTTGACTCGATTCCCTCTGATATGGGGGTGTGGTTCCTGCAGAACCAGGCAGAGCAGACCTTCGGTGCGCCATGCCGGGATGTTCGCATGCGGGTGAAAACAGCCAAGGGCGAATTCTCGGGCGGCACCGTAGCCTCCATGATGAACGTGGCGAAGGAAGCAGCGGCGGACCCCAAACTGCGGAAAGAGCTGGCCAATCCGTTTTCGATTTGCCCGCCGGAGCATCGCTCCAAAACCCGTCAGCCCAGCCTCAAGGGTGCAGAGTTCGACAAAACCTTCAACGCATGGCTGGCGCCGTTCGTAATGGGTGCCATCAATACGCGGGTGGTGCATCGCTCCAACGCCTTGCAGAACGCTCGTTATGGCCAGGAGTTTACCTACGACGAAGCCATGATGACCGGCCGGGGTACCAAGGGCCGCCTGGCAGCGTACGCTATCACCGGCGGCCTCGCAGCGTTCTTTACCGCCTCGGCCATCAAACCGACTCGATGGCTGGTTGAGAAGTTTGTACCCAAGCCGGGCGAAGGCCCCAGCCCTGAAGCCCAGAAAGCCGGATTCTATGATCTTCGTTTCGTTGGCCGCACGGAAGATGGCAAAACCATCATCACCAAGGTGACCGGCGATCAGGATCCGGGCTACGGTTCCACCGGCAAGATGCTGGGAGAAGCGGGCATGTGCCTGGCATTCGATATTCCGGCGGATCAGCCGGGTGGGTTCTGGACACCATCCTCATTGCTGGACGGCAAGCTGATGGACCGGCTCACCAGCAAGGCGGGCCTGACCTTCGAGGTTCTGGAAACCCGCTAACCGCTCAGGTAAATCACACGGTTGGTGCCCGGAAGGGCATCCGGCCCGTGTGCCAGGCTAACCACGGTTTTTCCTTCCAGAAGTGTTTCCATCCTTTTTGAAACCCGCGCCCGGGTTTCGGCATCCAGGCCGGTAAAGGGCTCGTCCAGTATCACCAGCGAGGCAGGGTTAAGAAGCACCCGCGCCAGGGCCACACGCCGGGCTTCACCGCCGGAGAGTCGGCTGCCGGCACTGCCCAGCCAGGTATCGAGCTGATCCGGTTCCGTGGCGAAGCGCTCGGCCAGTTCCATGTGCTCCAGAATGCTCCAGAGTTCGGTGTCCGAGGCCTCAGGCGATCCCAGCAACAGATTGGCGCGAAGGGTGTCCTCGAACAACACGGTTTTCTGGGTCAGGTAGACGCAATCCCTGCGCGCCAGGCTGCCCTGGGCAGTGGGCAACAGGCCGGCGAGTACATCCGCCAGTGAGGACTTGCCGCTGCCGGAATGACCGAGAATACCAATGCGCTCCCCGTCGTCGATCCTTAGATTGAAACGCGTGAATAGAGGCGCGTAACCATCGTGTTTTACCGCAATATTTTCTGCCAGAAGCGCGGTTTTTGGTGGTAATTCGGAACTGGAGGTCGCGGTGTTTTGTTCCTCCTCACGACAATCCCGGTTCAATCGCCCAGCGGAAGCGACCGTTGCTCCCAACTTGCCAAAGGCATCCGGCAGCATGGCATAGACCTCGGCCAGGCCGAGCAGTGCAATGGGCAACAACACAAGCACCGGGCCGGAAACCGAGCCCGACTGGAACAGGGCAAACCCGGCCCAGAGTGCCAGCACCGCAGAAAGGTTGACGAACAGATGGGAGCCGGCCAGATGCCAGCCTAAACGGGTGTCGGCCTTCGCCTGCTCTGACGTAACCTGATGGGCCTGGCGCATTAGCCAGGCGGCATGTTTACCGGTACGCCCGGCGGCAGTCAGTTCGGAGAAACCTTCGATGTGTTCGATCACCGCCGTTCTCAGTTCTTCCTGCCGGTCGCTTTGCCGGGCGGCCAGACGCCAGGTTCTCAGGTAAACCCCGACGGTGGCGATCACCAGGGCAATGATCAGCAACAGTCCCACCAGCAACGCCGTGCCTATATCGAAGAGAACCGCAGCCAGAATCACCACCAATAGCGTTACCAGGCCTGCAAGGGCGGTGGGCGCGATTAAACGTAGGTACAGGGTGTCCAGT
Organism: Marinobacter sp. EhC06; assembly: GCF_001650915.1. Taxonomy (GTDB): domain Bacteria; phylum Pseudomonadota; class Gammaproteobacteria; order Pseudomonadales; family Oleiphilaceae; genus Marinobacter. The sequence continues at coordinate 120,734 of NZ_LXYO01000034.1, read as the reverse complement.
GCATCCACATCGCTGGTGAGCCGGGACAGCCACTGGGCGCCGCTTAGCTCCCCACGGCGAACGCGGCTGGCGCGAGAGAGGCGCTGGAACAGAGCCACGCGAATATCTGTCAGCAACCTAAGAACCGTATCGTGGTTGTAGACCCGCTCCAGATACCGGAACACCGTGCGGGAAACGGCAAAAAACCGGATGGCGCCGCCGGGCACGTAGAGGTTTATGGTCGCCGCCACGCCCGCAGCCAACAACAGGCCGACCAGCGCGGTTTCGGTTATAAACCAGCCCGAAACCGCCAACAGGCCAATGCCGGAGAGCAGGGTGGCGAAAATCAGGAAGCCGCCCACAACCAGGCGACCCGGGCGCTTGAAGATCAGGTCCAGCCAGGGCTTCAGGTCACGCATCCCGCACCTCCCCGCCGGAAACCAGCAGCACTCGGTTTGCCAGGGTCAGCAAGGCCTGGTGGTGCGTCGAGAAAATCAGGGTTTTGCCGGCCACCGCCAGTTTATGCAGTGCCTCCAGTACGAACACTTCACTGTCGCTGTCCAGGCCGGCGGTGGGCTCATCCAGCAGGATGAGGTCGTAATCCGCCAGAAAGATACGGGCCAGACTCAGCCGCCGGGCCTGGCCACCGGAGAGCCCCTGGCCCTCCTCCGATACAGGGCTGTAAATACCCTGTTTGCGACTGTCGAGCAGGGAACCAAGGCCGACATTGCGCAGGGCGGTTTCGATGGCAATATCAGAGGCATCGGGAGTGGTCAGTCTGAGGTTATCGGCCCAGGTTCCCTGAACCAGAAACCCTTTCTGCCCCAGCCAGCCAAACCGGAAACTGCCCGGTGCTTCACCGAACAAATGAATTTCTCCGGTGTCCGGCGCCAGAAAGCCCGCCAACAGATGGAGCAGGGTGGATTTGCCGCCGCCGGAGGGGCCGGTCAGGGCAATCACTTCGCCTTGTCGGATGGTTAGTGTGAGGTCCCGCAGAACCGGTTGATCAGACCGGAAGCTTTTACAGACAGAACGCAGCTCAATACGGTCCTGCGCACCCTCTACAGGGGCCATTTCGGGTGTGGTCTCCAGGTTCACCCGGGTTTCCAGTCGCTCGAGGATCTCGGTGCCTGCGCCCATGGCTGCGGCACGATCGTGGTAATGCTGGGAGAGTGTTCGCAACGGCTGGAAAAACTCCGGGGCCAGCAAAAGAATCAGCAGCCCGGAAAACAGGGTCAGATCTTCAGAAGGGCCGTAGGTGATATACCCAAGCAGACCAAACCCGATGTAGATGGCGATAACGGCTATGGCCACCGAGGCGAAGAACTCCAGAACCGCCGAAGACAGAAAAGCCACCCGTAGCGTTTTCATGGTAATGCGCCGGTAGTGATCCGAGCGTTTGCGAATAAGTTCGGCTGCTCCGGCCGTCTGGCCGAACAGTTGCAGCGTGGTCAGGCCGCGAACCTTGTCCAGGAACTGCCCGGAAAGCCGGCTGATGGTTTCAAAGTGCTGCTGGTTCAGTTTCTCCGCGCCCATGCCCACCAGGGCCATGAACAGCGGAATCAGCGGTGCGGAAAGCAAAAGAAAGATGCCGGCCAACCAGTCCAGCCAGAACACCAGGGCGAGGATCAGAAGCGGCACAATCATCGACAGGGTCATCTGTGGCAGGAACCGGGCGAAATAACCGTGCAAGGCTTCCACGTGGTCAATCCACTCCCGGGCAAGCGTGCCGGCGGAGGACTGACCCAGTTCCACCGGACCTGTGGCCTGCCAATGCTTATGGAGCTGACGCCGGGCATCCCGGCGAACCTGTTCGCTGCAACGGGCCGCAAACCGGGTCTGAAAACCCTGGCCCAGTGCTCGAACAGCCAGCGCCAGAATCAGGCCGAGAAAGAGGGGAGTGAGGTCCGCAACCTGGACCTCGTCAATCACACCCAGATGGATAATCCGGGCCAACAGCACCATCTGAATGATGGTGGCAATGCCGGCAACGGTGCCGGCAACCACAGTGCCGCGAATCCACAGGCGGCTACCACGGGCCAGATCTGCAAGCCATCCCTTAACGGCTTTCTGATCGGTGGCGGAGGCACTCTCCCCGCCACCCTTGGCCTGTGGCTCCACCACTTAGTGGTATCCCTCGCCCGCGCGGACCTTGCCGCGGAACACCCAGTAGGTCCAGGCGGTGTACACCAGCACGATGGGAATCACGAACAGTAGGCCCAACAGCAGGAACAGCTGGGATTCATAGGCAGACGCCGCTTCCCACAGGGTGTATTCCGGCGGAACCACATAGGGCCAGCGGCTGACCACCAGGCCCAGATAGGTGGTGATAAACAGCCCCATGGTGGCCACGAACGGCATGCCGTCTTTGCGATCACGAACCGAACGGTAAATCTGGATAGCGCAAAGCAACGTCAGAACCGGCAGAATCCAGATAATGCTCAGGTTGGAGAACCAGCGCTCACGAACCATTTCATCCACGAAGGGCGTCCAGACACCGATGATGCCAAAGACCACAAGAACCGCCAGGAGCAATGGCAGGGTGATCTTGTAGGCCCACTGCTGCAGGTACCCCTCCGTTTTCATGATCAGCCAGGTGGAACCCAGCAGGGCATAGCCAGCCAGCATGCCCAGGCCAGTAAGCACGGTGAACGGCGTGAGCCAGTCCAGGGCGCCGCCCACGTATACGCCGTTGGCGGTTTCAAAGCCCTGGATATAGGCCCCAACCACAGCGCCCTGGGCAAAGGAAGCGACAGTAGAACCGCCGGCAAACGCCCAGTTCCAGAGGTAACGGGACGTCCGGGCCTTGAACCGGAACTCGAACGCCACGCCCCTGAAAATCAGCCCGGCCAGCAGCAGGAAGACACCAATATAGAGCGCCGGCAGGAAGATGGAATACACCATAGGGAAGGCCGCCAGAAGACCCGCACCACCCAGCACCAGCCAGGTTTCGTTGCCGTCCCATACCGGGGCCACCGAGTTCATCATGGTGTCCCGGGCTTCCTCGTTCGGCGCGAAGGGGAAGAGAATCCCCACGCCCAGGTCGAAGCCATCCATCAGCACGTACATGATGATGCCGAAGCCAATAATGAATGCCCAGATAAGGGGCAGATCAAACAGTTCCATAATCAGTGACCTCCCTGGCTGGCCGGTTTACCGTGATGCTCGTCTTCATCAATCTCAAAAGGCACGTGTGCAGCGGAGAAGGGACGTTTCGGCCGCTCGGCTTCATGCTCGTCTTCATCCCGGTCTTCGAGACCCACATACAGCACCCGCATCAGGTAATACACGCCGGCAGAGAACACCAGAGCGTACACAACGATATAGCCGATGAGGGTGAATAGCGCCATACCGCCGGTCAGTGACGGGGTCAGGGCCTCTGCCTGAGTCATCTGCCCGTAGACCAGCCACGGCGCCCGCCCCACCTCGGTTACGAACCAGCCGGTCAGTACCGCAAAGAAGGGCGCAATACTCATGAAGCGCATGCCCTGCAGGAACCAGCTGGTGCGCCAGTAACGACCGCCGGCACGCAGAACCAGGCCGGTAACCGCGAAAGCAATCATCAGCAGGCCAATACCTACCATGACCCGGAACGACCAGAACACGATCGCCACCGGTGGCTGCTCGTCAACAGGCACCGCGCTTACGCCCGGCACCTCACCGTCCCATTCATGGGTGAGAATGAAACTGGCCAGGCTGGGAATACCAACCTCGTAAAGGTTCCGCTGGTTCTCCTGATCGGGAATGGCAAACAGCAGCAACGGCACATTGCGGGAGGTTTCCCAGTTGCCTTCCATCGCCGCTACTTTGGTCGGCTGATGCTCCAGAGTGTTCAGGCCGTGGAAATCCCCCAGTACCGCCTGGGCGGGGGCAATGAACAGGAGCAGCCACAGGCACATGGACAGCGCTTTCTTGTTCGCCTCAACCTCGCGACCCAGCAGCAGATACCAGGCACTCACACCGGCCACCACAAAGCCACCGGTCAGGAAGGAGGCCAGTGCCATATGGGCGAATCGATAGGGGAAGGAGGGGTTAAAGATCGCCTCGCTCCAGGAGGTTACGTAGAACACGCCGTCGCGAAGTTCGGTGCCCGCCGGAGTCTGCATCCAGCTGTTGGCCGACAGAATCCAGAATGACGAGATGAAGGTGCCCGTAGCAACCATGATGGCGGCGAACAGGTGAACCCCGGCCGGAACCTTATCCCGACCGAACAGCAGCACCCCGAGGAAAGCCGCCTCCAGGAAAAACGCCGTGACCACCTCATAACTCAGGATAGGGCCAAGGAAGTTGGCGGAGGCCTGGGCGAAGTTACTCCAGTTGGTGCCGAACTGGAACGACATCACAATGCCCGACACCACCCCCATACCGAACACCACGGCAAACACCTTGGTCCAGAAGGCAGAAAGCTTCACCCACAACGGATTCTCGGTTTTAAAAGCGAGGCCTTCAAGTACCGCGATGTAGGAAGCAAGGCCGATGGTAAACACCGGAAAAATGGCGTGAAATGACACCACAAACGCGAACTGGATTCGCGATAGGATAAGAGGATCAAGTTCCATGGGAACCCTCCGGTAACGTCCACATCATAACAAACGGGCCCAGCGAACCCGTTCAGCCGCTGCCTTAGCTCTATTTGTTATATTGTTATTACCGGCAGATAGTTTCTATGCTACTAAACATGATAGCAAATACGATAGGGCCGATTGTCGCACCCTTGATATAAAACAATTATGGTGATGCCGATGAGCTTTTACGAAGACAGGATACTGCCCCACATCATAGACCGGGCCTGCTCCATGGGCCAGGTAATGAAGCTTCGTAGCCAGCTAGTACCCCACGCCAAAGGGGTAGTTCTGGAAGTGGGCATGGGCTCGGCTATAAACATGGAATTCTACAATTCCGACAACGTAGACATGGTATACGGCCTGGAGCCTTCAGAAGGCATGCGCCGCAAGGCCCAACCGAATCTCGCAAGATCCCCCATCAAGGTAGAGTGGCTGGACCTGCCGGGTGAGAAGATTCCCCTGGAAGACCACTCCGTCGACACCGTACTGCTCACTTTCACCTTGTGCACCATCCCCGACTGGCAGGCCGCGCTTCAGCAAATGTGGCGGGTATTGAAACCGGGCGGCGAACTGCTTTTCCTGGAGCACGGCGAATCCCCCCACGATGGCACCCGCAAGTGGCAACACCGCATCACCCCGGGATGGAAAAAACTGGCCGGCGGCTGCCACCTGAACCGCCACATCGCAGACCTGATCCGACACGCCGGCTTTGAAATCCAGGAACTGGAAAACCTCTACATCCCCAAGGCACCAAAAATCGCCGGATACATCTATAAGGGCAGGGCAACCAAGCCCGCAGCAGCCAGCCCAGCTGCTTGAAGGCGAGGGCGGAATCCGAATTGCGTTACCCCACGCAGACTTATACAATTCTGCCCGTCAAAACCTCCCCCGAATGCTCCGGTGGTGAAATTGGTAGACACAAGAGACTTAAAATCTCTCGACCGTTAGGTCGTGCCGGTTCGATCCCGGCCCGGAGCACCATTATTTCCTAGACATCGCCTCCAGCATCTTATTAACCGCTTCCAGATGTTCCGGCTCGTTATGGCACATGCCCTGGAAGTTGGCACACACGTCCAGAAAATCCTTCAGTTCCATTCTCGGCGCCATTTTCATCAGGCGCTTTGTGAGCCGCGTGGCTTTTGGCGGCTGGCTGGCAATGCGGCTGGCCATGGCATTTGCGGCATTCATCAGTTCGTCCGCTGGCACCACTTCCAGCACAATGCCCAGCTCCTTGGCCTCGGCGGCGTCGATCACACGGCCGGTTAGCGTGAGCTCGAAGGCGCGCTGGTAGCCGATCAGCCGCTGCATGAACCAGGCACCGCCGTCGCCGGGGATGATGCCGAGGTTGAGGAAGGTTTCGCCGAACTTTGCGCTTTCCGAGGCAATGCGGATGTCTGCCATGTTGGCCAGATCGAAACCGGCACCGATGGCGGGGCCGTTTACGGCGGCGATGATGGGTACTTCCACATTCTGAAGGGCCAGGGGGATGCGCTGGATTCCTTTGCGGTAGCGGTCGGCGCATTCGGCTACGTCACCGGCAAAGTCGCCGCTGCGGTTGGCCATGTCCCGGATGTTGCCGCCGGCGCTGAAGGCAGAGCCCGCCCCGGTGATCACCAATACCGACACATCGTCGCACTGGTTCACCCATTCCGCGGTGGTCACGATGTCGTCAATCAGGTTTGAGCCTGTCAGCGCATTGCGCAGGTCGTGGCGGTTGAGGGTGAGGGTGGCTACCCGGTTTTCCAGGGTGAGCAGTACGTCGGTGAGCTTGGGTACGCTGGTCATGGTTGCGGTTCCTTGTTTGTGATCAGCGCGTATCTTCGCGCGCGGGAACCGGGTTAATCAACTGCCAGCCGCGCCTTTCGGTATCGGCTGACTTCCGTCCAGCCGTGCACCGCCAGGGCGGAGAACACGATGACACCGCCCACCAGGCTCAGTTTTGGCGGCACCTCGCCAAGGAACAGCCACACCAGGAAGGACCCGAGCAGGGTCTCCAGTAGCAGCATCAGGCTGACTTCCGCCGCCGGAATATAGCGCGGACCAATCTGGATCAGAATGCAGGCGGTTGGCAGGAATACCAGGCAGAGCAGGGCGATAAAAAAGAAGTCCCGGCCCGATGGCATCTGGGCTCCGCCAAATACAGCGGCCACGATTGCCAGCACCAAAGCACCGAACATGAGCATCACGCTCATATCGCTGTCGGGTTTGGATCGGGCCACGTTGAGGTTGGAGGCCAGGGCCGTGGCGGCGACCACTGCCATCAGCAGCCCCAGCGGGTCACCCTTGCCAAACTCGCCCACGGCCATGAAGGTGGCACCAGTAACGCACACCAGGATGACTACCCAAGTTCGCAGGGGCAGGGTTTCCTTCCACACCGCCCAGGCGATGACCGCCGCGATCACCGGCGCGGTGTTGAGGATCACCAGCACGTTGCCCGCAGCCGTGTTCTTCATGCCCACCACGAAGCCGAGGGTGCTGATGGCAAAGGCACTGGCGCAGAACAGGCCTTTACGGCCGCATTTTCGGATTTCAGGCACCAGCCGGGAACGGTAGCGGGCCCAGCTGATAACAAAGAAACTGATGGCCAGCAATAAGCCCCGCCAGAACAGGAACACCACCGGGTCCACGGAAGTGATTTTCACAAGCAGCGCATCCGGGACGATAAAAAGCACGCCGAGGGCGGCGATGGTCAGTCCTTTGATTCGGGTTGTCTGCAATGTGGGTTCGCCTGTTCCGCAGTGGTTTGTGGTCTAGCTTACGGGTTGTCCTGCTCTGGCAGCGGCTGGATGCTGTTGATGTCGCCGGTTGGTGTTGCAGGTTCGTCTTTGATGATAATGAAGATTGCTCCGCCAATAACTGCGATGGCAAAGATGGCTTTGAGGATTATCGATTTCGACATGCGTTCTTCCTCTCTGCGTTTTGGCTTATACCAACAGCCTATGGGCGGCAGGGGGCTATAACAACCTCAAGGCCCAGAAAACTGAGCATCCTACAAAAGTCGCTTCGACAGTATAGACGCAGTCAGCAATACTCTGGGTAAGTTTGCAGGTTGCCTGGTGCAGCAACGTCAAAAATGGAGTGTCCTCATGACTGAACAAACCGCAGATCTGGTTCACAAGTACAGCGAAAATGGCATTACCACGCTCACGCTGAACCAGCCGGAGAAGAAAAACAGCCTGTCCATGGCCATGCTGGAGGCCCTGTCTGAAGAGCTTGAAACCATCGCCTCCGATACCGAAACCCGGGTTGTGGTTCTCGCGGCCCATGGCAATGTGTTCTGCGCCGGCCACGACCTTCGGGAAGTGCGGGAGCAGTTTGATAGCCATGAGTTTCAGCTGGCACTGTTTAACCAGTGCAGCAAGGTGATGCAGCAGATCGTCAATCTGCCCCGGCCGGTGATTGCCCGGGTAGCCGGTGTTGCCACCGCGGCGGGCTGCCAGCTGGTGGCCAGCTGCGACCTGGCTGTAGCGGCAGACACCGCAAGGTTTGCCACGCCAGGGGTGAACATCGGGCTATTCTGTTCCACGCCGATGGTGGCACTGTCTCGCAATGTCTCGCGCAAGCACGCCATGGAAATGCTGCTGACCGGTGAAATGATTGGTGCCGTGAAGGCGGAACGGATCGGGCTGGTGAATCAGATAGTCGACGAGCAGCACCTGGACGAGATGGTCTACAAGCTGGCCCGCACCATTGCCGACAAGTCCGGGCACACCCTGAAAATTGGCAAAGAGGCCTTCTACCGGCAGCTGGAAATGCCGCTGGAAGATGCCTACGAGTACACCTCCAGGGTGATGGCCGACAACATGATGGCCAACGATGCCCAGGAAGGTATCTGCGCGTTTCTGGAGAAGCGCAAGCCGGAGTGGAAAGACAGCTAGGCTCGCTTGCAGGAATCCGCCCGGCCTATCGCGCCGGGCAGTTGTCCTTTCCCAGGTTCAGCCGGTCGCCACGCCTGATGCCATGATCCTGGAAAAAGCCGGCGTTCATCTCTACGGCCTGGATAAAGGGCACGCCGGCGGGGTAGGTAGGGCAGCCGGAACCGCTGGCCGATGCGCAGGGCACCATGTGGCGGATACTGCCGATGACGCCCTCGCGGTTCAGGTAGGCGATGTCCAGGGGAATCAGGGTCTTGTACATCCAGAAGCCGTGGCTGGCTTGCCTTGGCTCACTGTATTCAAACAGCATTCCTGCGTCAGTCGCCAGAGAAGTGCGGCCCATCAATCCCTTCTGGCGCTGTTCGGAGCTACTGGCCACTTCCAGTTTTACCGGCACTGTGCCCGCCGCGGACACAAAGCAGGCCTCGATAACCGGCAGGCCTTCCTGTGGCGCGGCGATGCCTGAAGAGCACCCGTAAATCAGAGCACTGACCGCCAGTACAAACCAGACTTTCAACCCTCGAAAAATTCCCGATGCGGCTTTCACGAGCGCAACCGGTAGCCGGTTTTGAAGATCCACCAGATGCCGACCATGCACGCGGTGAGAAAGACCAGGGTCATGCCTACGCTGATGCCGACATGAACGTCTGAAACACCGTAGAACGCCCAGCGGAAGCCGCTGATCAGATAGACCACCGGGTTGAACAGACTTACGGTCTGCCACACATCCGGCAGCATATCGATGGAGTAGAAAGTGCCGCCAAGGAACACCAGGGGTGTGATGATCATCATCGGGACGATCTGGAGTTTCTCGAACCCATCCGCCCAGATCCCGATGATGAAGCCGAACAGGCTGAAGGTGATGGAGGTCAGCACCAGGAAGGAGAACATCCAGAACGGGTGCAGCACGTCGTAATCCACAAAGAACTTCGCCGTGGCCAGGATGATCAGCCCGAGGATCACGGATTTGGTGGCTGCGGCGCCAACGTAGCCCAGAACCACTTCAACGTAGGACACCGGGGCCGAGAGCACTTCGTAGATGGTGCCCGAGAACTTGGGCATGTAGATGCCAAACGAGGCGTTGGAAATGCTCTGCATCAGCAGGGACAGCATCACCAGCCCCGGGATGATGTAGGCACCGTAGGCGATGTTGTCGATATCACCCATACGCGAGCCGATGGCGGAGCCGAAGACGACGAAATACAGGCAGGTGGAAATCACCGGCGAGAGTACACTCTGCATCACTGTGCGGCGCATTCGGGCCATTTCGAATTTATAAATTGCGCGGATACCGTAAAGGTTCATGCCTTTCTCCGTTGGGCCGGCGGGCTCACTCGTGCACCAGGCCGACAAAAATCTCTTCAAGGGAGCTTTCCCGGGTTTGCAGATCCCGGTATTCGATACCCAGATCCCCGAGTGTGCGAAGCAGCCTGGCAACGCCGGCCTGTTCCTGCTGGGAATCGAAGGTGTAGATCAGCTCGTAACCATCCTCGGACAGCTCCACCGGTTCCAGGGTGAGTTCGCCCGGCACCTTATCGAGCTTTTGCGCAAGGTGGAGGCGCAGCTCCTTTTTGCCCAGTTTGGTCATCAACTGGGTCTTGTCCTCCACCAGGATGATTTCACCCTGCCGGATTACCCCGATCCGGTCGGCCATTTCCTCGGCTTCTTCAATGTAATGGGTAGTGAGGATGATGGTAACGCCACTTTCCCGGAGTTTGCGGACCATCTCCCACATGTCCCGCCGCAGCTCCACATCCACACCCGCGGTTGGCTCATCCAGGAACAGGATCTGCGGTTCGTGGGATAGCGCCTTGGCAATCATTACCCGGCGTTTCATGCCTCCGGACAGGGACATGATGCGGTTGTTGCGCTTTTCCCAGAGGGAAAGATCCTTCAGCACCTTTTCGATATGGGAGGGCTTTGGCGGCTTGCCAAACAGGCCGCGGCTAAAGGAAACGGCATCCCAGACGGTTTCGAACGAATCGGTGTTCAGTTCCTGGGGCACCAGGCCGATGGTCTCGCGGGCTTTGCGGTAATCTTTGACAATGTCATAGCCGGCGGCTTTTACCTCGCCCGAGGAGAGATTCACAATGCCGCAGATGATGCTGATGAGCGTGGTCTTGCCGGCGCCATTGGGGCCGAGCAGGGCGAAGATTTCGCCACGACGGATGTCCAGGTTGATGTTCTTCAGGGCCTGAAAACCGTCACCATATACCTTGCTCAGGTGCTTAACGGAGATATCCGGCTGCACGGGCGTGTCCTGTGGTCAAAATGGGTCGAATTGAAGGCGCGGTATTTTCTCATGACTGGCGCCAGTTTAGAAACCTTTGCCTTGGCGGGAGAAAACTCCATAATGCCCGGCAGGTTTGTTCGGGGTGCCGTTATGTTACGCGCTATTGCTTTGGCAGGATTGATTCTGGGGCTTATTGCCGTGGCTGCTTTCGGCCCGGGCATGCTTGGGGACGATGATAAAAACCAGGATACCGGGCTTTCAGATGAGCGTGCCGCCAAGGCCCGGTGTGATTTGCTGCAAGCAGGCCCATGCCGGTGGTCGGATAGTTCGGGTGATTGGGAAGTTAGCCTCAGCGAAGTGGGCGAGGGCACCCAGGGCACGGAATACCGCCTCACGGTTGTTACCCCAGAGCATCCCGAACGTTTTCTTGCCGTTCTCCGGGGAGAGTCCATGTATATGGGCGAGTACCCGGTACCGCTGGGCAACCAGGCAGGAAACGAATACGCCGCACGCTTTACCGCACCCTTCTGTACCGTAGATGCCACTATGACGTGGCGTATTGACCTTCAGCAGGGCCAAAAGCCCTTCGAAGGCATCCCGGTAAAGCTGGTTTTTCAGGCCGAACCGCACTGAGCCAATTGGAACTGGCGGCCCGTCGGCTGACAACGGGCCGGGATTGTGTAAAATCACCATACCGCCACTACCAGGGACAACGTGATGGATTACGGAGATAGCGTTCAGAAGGTACTGCTGAGAAAAATCCGCAAAGCCGAGCAGGACCTGATTCAGCTCAAGCTGGATTACTGCCGGTTTGTGTTCGGATTGACTCACCGGGCGAAAGTGTTGTCTGGCGGCGCGACCTACGTGGTTCGTTCGGTAGATGTGGACAGCATGGCCAATACCGATGATGGCGGGTTCAGCCGGCCCGAGATTACCGGCACCCGTGCAGACGAACAGGATCATGCCGAACCTGTGGCGCTGGGCACCGACTGGGTGCTTGAAACCGCCCCAAGTCGGGCTGCTAAATAAACGCGTTAGCGGTAATGGCTTCGTAGAGACTCGATGTTGGCGGTACGTAATGGTTATACCGCCAGAATTCCGCGCCTTCCAATCCCGCCCTGAAACAGGCCAGGTAAACCGTGCTAGCCGTCAATGTCGTTATCGCCTGAACAGCCTCCGGCTGACGAATCCCGGTTTTTCGACTGGCAATCTGGGCAACGATCCCGACCAGCGCTGCAGAGTGCCGGGTGCTTTTATAACTGAGGGCACATCCGGCGCCATAGAGCCAGGCAGCGGCATAAGCCTTGACTGCTTCTGGCGCGGTTGCCAGTTCCAGGCCGTTACCGCGGCAATCCCTCTCTTGAAGGCCTGCCAGGATATGCAGCCGGGTAATGAGTTCGGCACGATCCGGGGCAGCATCGACTACCGGTTTTCGCACCGCAACGGGCCACTCGGAAGTGTTTGCGGGAAGTTCGGAGTGATTCGCCTCGATTGTGTCTTTGCCGGACCAGATTTTTTGATGGCCCGCTGCCAGGGGCTCCGAGCGCACCAGTGTAATCATCCTTATAGCCAGCAGGACAAGCAGGGCCAGCAGCCCCACCTGAATTAAGAGAATCAATCCGTTAACCATCATCACCAGAACTCTGAATGTTGCAACAGGTGATCAGAGTGTAACGGAATGTATCCGGCAAATACCGCTAACCCGTCGCCATTAACTGGCCTCGGATTGACTGAAATGACGGAACTGTGACGGGGATCGCAGCGATTGTGGCTAGCAGGTGGGCATGGTCTGCAGGGCTAGTTTGCGACGGATGTAACGGCCGAGGGCATCAATGCCGATGTTCAGCAGGGCCGTGATCAGTATCAGCACCATGGCACGATCAAAACGGATGTTCTGGATTGCGCTGTCGACGTAGAAGCCCAATGTGTAGATCCCGAGAATGCCCAGAATCGCGGTCTCCCGCATGATGATCTCCCAACGATAAAAAAGGAACGCCAGGAACGAACGGTAAACCCTGGGCACCAGTTCCCAGCTGTAACGGTTAAAGCCGGTTGGCGCGTCTGGCCGCAGGCGGATGCCATTGGTCTGGCGGCCAATCAGGTGGCCGATGATTCCGCCATTGTGGAGGGCAAGCGCCACCACCGCGGGTAGCATCGACGGGCCCCAGAGCTGAAGCAGAATGTAGGCGAGGATGTATTCCGGCGTGGACCGTGCAATCACCAGGAATACATGACCAGAAGTACGCCGAACCGGGCCACCGAAATGGTTTGAGATCAGAGGGAAGGCGAGCAAAGTGAGTATACCCGTGGCCACAAGCGCAATCTGGGTGAGTATCACGGTGTTCCAGATACCGGGCATCGCCTCGTTGATCATCAAATCGTTGAACCAGGGGATCAGCCCGGCAAGGCCCTCACCGTCGCGGAGAGGGCTGGGGACAATGTCTTCCGTGAAGAAACGCTCCACGTTGCCCCAGACAATGGGCAAACCCTCACCGAGAAAGAAGGGCGCCCCCAGAATATAGACGGGCAGGATTTTCGGCTTCACCCACAACGGCATGGTAGCGATCAGTACGTAAAACAGAATGAGCATGGCGCCCGCGTCGGAATAGAGACCCTGTGAAAACGAGGATTCGAGGTAGAAGCCCAGGGTCGGCAGCCCGACGAACCCAAGAATGGCGCTTGAGCGGAGGCCGCACTCGAGGCGATAGGCCGTATAGGTGCGAAGCTGCACCCAGCAGTCGGGAATTCGGGTATAGAGAAACGCGGCAATGGTGCCAGTGCCCGGAGGCAATAACCGCCCCGGTTCCGGGTCGGCTTCATCCAGGATTTCGGAATACACCTTGGCAAAAATCCCGGAATAGGGGATGGCGATTGCCAGTACGCCGGTCAACGGGTGAAAACCGAAAAACTGGAGAAAGATCAGGGCCCAGAAAAGCTCGTGAATGGCCCGTATAAAGGCACAGAAAATTCGCACCGGCAGAAACCGGTAGACCAGTGACAACAAGAAGCCGCACACGCTTCCCAGTGCCACGCCCACAAACGCAAAGGCAACCGTTCTCAGCAGGGCGGTCATTAGTCCTTCGCTGCTGAAGAAATTTGGCGTTAAAACCCCAAGGAAGAAATTTCCGAGATCTCGCCAGGGATTGGAAGCGGTTATGGCAATGTCCGCGAACAGCAAGCTAATCAGTGCGACGGCAACAAAGATGAGACTGGTGCGGACCGTTGGGGAAGAGAGCATGGCGAGGCCGTTTCCCTAGTACAGCGACGTAATATCGGTGGCGGTCAGGCGTTTACTGGATTCATCCAGAGCCACCTGGCCGTCCTGAATGCCGACAATACGGCTGCAGTACTTCAGCGCCATCTCAACATCGTGCAGCGCAATGACACTGGTCTGGAACCGTTCTTTTAACAACTCCATCACCAGATGCGCCATAGGGCCATCCAGGGCGGAGATGGGCTCATCCGCCAGAAGCACCGGGGCGTTACGATACAAGGCACGGGCAATGGCAACACGCTGGCGCTGGCCGCCGGAGAGTGAGGCCGTGGGCAACCAAAGCTTTTCTGCCATGCCCAAAGCCCTGAGCAACTCACGCACCTCGTCACGGTTTCTTGAGAACGGGCGGATCAGGGTGAGCGTGTTGTACCAGGTAGTGTGTTTATCCAGTTGGCCCATGAAGACGTTATGGAACACCGGCAGAGCGTTCACTAACCCGAGATCCTGGGGCACCAGAGACGACTCCCGGTTTACCCGCTCGTGGATCAATCGGATCAGTGTGGATTTACCCGCTCCGCTTTTGCCTACCAGGGCGACCTGTTCGCCCTGTTTAACCGTCAGCGAGAGCGGGCCGATAACCCGCTCGCCGCCAAAGGAGGCCGTCAGGCCTGAAAGATCGAACCCTGACATCAGTCCAGGATTCCAATCTCTTCCGCTGTTTTGCGAATGGGCTCGTAATCGTCGTTCGATGCGGGAATGAAACCGGAACGTGGGAAGCTTTCCAGCAACGCCTGGTCGTCCAGATTCAGCAGGGCTTCGGTAACACGCTCTTTGAAGCCATCGCCGAAACGCTCGTTGACGTCACCGCGGATGGTCCACTGGTAGTCCGGGTAGGGCGGGGTTTCCCAGATTACCTGAACGGCGTCGGTGTCGATGTTGCCGTCGGCCAGTTCTTTTTCCCAGACCTGGAAGTTCAGGGCGCCAACCTGATAGGTGCCGGCTTCAACAAGGCGCAAGGTACGTGTGTGGTTGCCGCTGAACCCTACGCGGGAGAAAAACTCCTCTGGCTGGGCACCAAACACGTCACGGATGTAAAACTCGGGCATCAGGCGCCCGGAGGTAGAACCTTTCGATCCAAAGGTGAAGGTTTTGCCTTTTAGCTCCTCTTCAAGAGCGGAGAGCTCTTCGGCGTTTTCGATTCCGGTGCTGGTATTGGCAATAAAGTAAGTCTGGAACGCTTCGTCTTCCACGCCCTGGGCAATGGCTTCGGAGCCAGGCACCAGTCGACGTGCCTGTACACCAGACAGCCCGCCAAACCAGGCCAGTTGCACCTGGTTGTTACGGAATGCGGAGACTGCTGCGGCATAGGATTTAACCGGGATGTAGCGCACTTCCACATCCAGCTCCTGGGAGAGATAGTCAGCCACACCTTTGAATCGCTCGACCAGCTTGGTTTCGTCTTCATCGGGGATGGCGGTAAATACGAAGGTTTCAGCCGATGCTGTTGCCGCGGTGAAACAAAAAAGGCTGGAAAACATCAATTTCCGTATAAGATTAAGGGCCATTGGAGTTCCTTACTTTGCCAGACTGTGTGGGTTGCAATACGAGGGAAGTCAACGCTTCTCGCTGCCTTGCAGGATACCTTGATTTACGTTAACTCTGAACAGCTATACGGTTTGCGGGTTTAAACGGCTCAGGACCGAACGCTCCATTTTTCAGTAACCTGGGTCTGACCAGACACTATGCAACTCATAATGATCACGCCGGCACAGCCGGGTTCGAGAGCAGGAAACCGGGCAACGGCAGAGCGCTGGAAAGCCCTGCTGGAAAACGCAGGTCACGCTGTCGAGGTTGTTACCCAATATCACGGTGAAGCCTGTGATGCCCTTATAGCCCTGCACGCCTGGCGCAGCGTTGATGCCATACGTCGGTTTCGTGAAACCTGGCCCGAAAAGCCCCTGATCGTGGCGCTGACCGGCACGGATATCTATCACCACCAACACGAGTACCCAGAAGACACCCTCTATTCCATGGACGTGGCCGATACCCTTATCGGCCTGCACGATCTCGTAGCCGAAGACATACCTGCCGACTTGGCCGACAAGCTGGTTACCCTATACCAATCGGCGGAGGGTCCTGAGTCCTTTCCCGCGCCACGGGCCGAAGGCAATAGCGGCACGTTCGGCGCATGTGTGATTGGCCATCTGCGGGACGAAAAAGATTCGCTCCGGGCGGCCTATGCCGCGCGATTGCTTCCGGCAGACTCGCAGATCGGGATTTTTTGCGCCGGCAAAGCTCACAGCGAAGAGTGGCAACACAAAGCGGAAGCTGAGATGGCTGAGAATCCGCGTTTCCATTGGCTCGGGGAGTTGGACAAAGCCAACACCCGACAGTTGATGGCGAACAGTCAGGTGATGGTGATCAGCTCGGTAATGGAGGGCGGCGCGAACGTGGTATCCGAGGCCTGCCGGGTTGGCTTGCCGATACTGGCATCCGATATCCCGGGAAATGTTGGTTTGTTGGGCCGGGACTATGCCGGATATTTCCCCGTTGGAGACGAACAGGATCTGGCCAATCTGCTTCATCGCGCAGAGACCGATCCAGTGTTTCTCGATATCCTCAAAAAACAGGTTGGCAAGTTGGCCGGGCGTTTTCTGCCAGAAAAGGAGCAGGCATCCCTGGAGCAGGCGCTGCAGCTTGCGATGCAGCGCTGCTCAAAGAGACATTAATCCCTGAGGGAAATGGGCTCGATGGGCCCGGAATCATCCTGGGCGGTGATGCGGCCGATGATGGCTGTATGCGGATAGCCCAAAGACTTCAGCTCCCGAACACATTCCTCGGCCTTGTCTGCCGCAACGCTGGCGAGAAGTCCTCCCGCCGTTTGCGGGTCGAAGATCAGCGGGTACCGTGGATGGTTAACCCACTTTTCCTGATCCCGGATACCCCGGCGCAAACGGATGTTTGCCGGTTGCAGGGAACTCAGAATGCCCGCTGCGGCAGTCTCCTCGGCGCCAGGAAGGATGGGGATGGCCGAGAGATCCAGCTCGGCATCGACGCCCGAGGGTTTGGTCATTTCAACCAGGTGCCCGAGCAGGCCGAAGCCGGTAACGTCTGTACAGGCTTTGGAGCCGAATTTCCGGAGACAGTCCGCCGCCGCCTTGTTGGACTGAACCATTGAGGCCAGCGCAGAATCGATCCATCGGCCCTTTGCAGCCAACTTGGCGTGGGCGGCGAAGAGGGTGCCGGTGCCGATGGGCTTGGTAAGGATCAGAACGTCTCCGGCTTTCAGCCCACCCTTGCTCATGACATCTTCCGGGTCGATCAGGCCGTTCACAGCAAAGCCCAGAGCCAGTTCCTTACCCTCGCCGGTATGCCCGCCAACAAGTGCACACCCGGCTTCGTTCAGCACTTCCACAGCACCGGACATCATCTGGTAGACCACGTCCTCAACCTTGGATTCAATGCCGTAAGGCACGGTGGCAACGGCCGTGGCACTCTGCGCCTCGGCACCCATGGCAAACACATCACCCAGGCTGTGATTGGCCGCCACCTTGCCAAAGATATAAGGGTCGTCAATGAATGCACGGAAAAAGTCCACGGTGTGAACAACGGCTTTGCCCGGCGGTACTCTCAACACAGCGGCATCGTCCGGGGCATGAAGGCCGATCAGGATATCATCACGCTCGATGGGTTTGAGCTCTCCCAGGGCGCGTGAAAGAACCGTGCTGCCCACCTTGGCGCCACAACCACCACAACGCATCGCAACCGCAGAGATTGCCTGGGAAGCTTCTTCGGCATTCTGGGCCGCAGCGGTATCCGGCAGTTTGGATTCTTCCTCCATCGGAGGCAGATCAGTGAATTTCTTCATGAACCGGCGATCAATCCAGTCCTTCCAGCGCCAGACCCAGGCGCCATCAAACTGCATGTCGCCCCGGGAGGCGACCGCGTATTTATCGCCCGTGCTGATCAACGCCAGCCATTTTTTCTGGGGGTAGAAATCCTTCGGATCTTTTCCGGTCGCCAGACGCTTGAGGTTGTCGGCCAGTGGGGGACCTTGCCTTACAGCGAACACGCCCGCTTTTTCACGGGGGTGGTTAAGCACATTGGCGATGTCGCCGGCAGCAAAAATGCTGTCGTCGTTCTCCACCTGCAAGGTATCGCGTACCCGCAGGAACAGCCCGTCATCCAGCGCGAGGCCTGTGTCTTTCAACCATTCCGGACCACCGGCCCGGGTCACCCAGAGCACTTCGTCGGTTTGCAGGGTTTCACCGGATTCGGTGACCAGTAACCCTTCCTGAACCTTGCTCACCGGAGACCCCAGGTGAACCTTCACACCGCGTTCCGACAATGTCCTGCGAAAAACCTCGCGAACCTTCGGGTTATGGGTGGGAAGAATTTCGTCTGCGGCGTCAAAGAGGTGGAAGTGAAGCTGACCGGGATCTTTGCCCCGCTGCTTCAGTTCATTCTTCAGGCGGAATTGCATTGCCAGGGTGAGTTCCACCCCACCAGCGCCAGCCCCGACCACAGCAACCGTAAGGGGGCCGTCGTGGTTTTCAATACGGGAGAGCAGGGCAAGCCAACGGTTATTGAAACCGGTTATGGGTTTTACCGGCACCGCGTGGTCCGAGGCGCCTTCCACTTCATTAACCCGGGGAGACGAGCCAATGTTGATGGAAAGAATGTCGTAGGGCACATCCGGACGACCACGGCAGATAACCCGCTTCCGTTTACGGTCGATACCCATGGCTTCGGCACGATAAAACCGGGCGCCTGCGTATTCGGCCAGGCGGCTCAGATCAATGTGCACATCATCGTAGCTGTAATGGCCGGCCACGTAGCCGGGCAACATGCCGGAATAGGGGGTGTGGGTGTCGCGGCAGATGAGAGTCAGGCGCACGCCGGGAACCGGGTTCATGGCGAACCGTTTCAGTACCCCGACGTGGCTGTGCCCGCCGCCAATCAGGACAATGTCCCGTAATACAGGCTGGTCAGGCGTTCGCATTAGCTGATTTTCTTGGCTTCAGCTGTAAACTGGCTGTATCCCTTGACGTTTGAGAAGGCCTTGAGTTTTTCCTGGTCTTCCGCAGACGGGTTGGCGATCTGGTCGATGGAAGTGATGCCGGCATCCTTCATCTTCTTGGCAGTGGCAGGGCCAATGCCTTTGACCAGTGTCAGGTCGCTCTTATCCACCGGCTTGGCAGCTTTGGCAGCCGGCGCTTTCCTGGCGGCAGGCTTCTTCGCCGCTGGCTTTTTAGCAGCAGGCTTGCTGGCAGACGCTTTTGCTTTAGAGGCCGTTTTGGTGGTTTTCTTCGGAGCAGATTTCTTGGCGGCTGTGCTGGCTTCCTTGCTCACTTCATCGGTGAGCTTCTTCACTTCCTGCCCCGCCTCCTTGGAGGCCACACCCAGGCGCTCAAGAATGCTGCTCTGCAGTTCGTGGAATTCCTCAAGGCGACGTTCAAACTCTTCGTGGAAACGCTTCATCTCCCGGTCGCGAAGTTCGTCAATTTCCTTGAGCAATTTGCGCACCGGTTCCTGGACCTGATTCTGCAGGCTGTCGAACTGCTTCAGCGCATCGTTCACCAGGCCTTCGATCTGGGCGGAGGTCTTTTCGAACTCCTTGTTGACCTTTTTAACGATCTTATCAACGTTCTGTTTGGCTTTCTTCGCCATGGAATGTCTCCTTACGGGCAGGTTTCAACGAAAAATCAGGATCAGGCCATTTGCCGGAAACCGGAAATGGAGCCTGGGGAACGACGTGATTTGAGTGATTGCTTTTTGGATACCACTTCCCGGATTCTGCGGAGCTTTTCCGCCAAAGAGGAGCCCCCGTTGGAGTCAAGTTCCACAAAATCAATGGAATAGAAGAAATTACTGCAGTGCTTTCTGCGCTCTGTCACCAGGCCGGAAAGGCCTTCCGCCCGGATCTCGTCAAACGGCATATCCATAACGAGGTCCAGCACCACGGTATCACCGGGGTTGAACACTTTGTCGGTTTTCATCACACACCCATAGCCGTCCAGTTCGTACAGGGCGGCCTCGACAAGTTCCTTTCGGAAAAGGCCCTGTCTGATTCGAAATCGGGCGACAAGATCCGGCAATGCTTCGTTCATGAATCAGGTTCTCTGGTGATTTCCGTATCCACAGCAACCTGTCTCATCGGGAGACAGGCTGGATATTGATTAAACAATAGACACTGAACTTTGGTTTTGCAACGCCATCAGTGCCATACGTTCGACCGCTAACGCAGTTTTTTAACAATCTTTTACGGCCAATCAGGCCAGTTTACTTTGTCTTCAGCTCGTACATATCAACGCGGCGATCTTTCAGGTTGGTGACAGACCCCTCGTTGCGTACCAGCTTCAACTTCTCCAGGTCCATATCGGAGAACATGATCATCTCCGTATTCGGCGTTGTTTCGGCCATCACCGCATCGTGGGGGAAGGCGAAATCGGACGGCGAGAATACGGACGACTGGGCGTACTGGACGTCCAGGTTCTCGACTTTCGGCAGGTTGCCGACACTGCCGGTGATTACGACATAACATTCATTTTCGATTGCCCGGGCCTGGGCACACTGGCGAACCCGAAGGTAGCCGTTCTTGGTGTCTGTCCAGAAGGGCACCATGATGATATCGACTTCCTGGCTGGCGGCAATACGCCCCAGCTCGGGAAATTCAATGTCATAACAGATCATGATGGCAACCCGGCCGGCATCGGTGTCGAAGACCTCAAACTGGTTGCCGCCTTCAATAACCCAGTCCCGACGCTCGTGGGGTGTAATGTGAATCTTGCGCTGCTCATCCACGCGGCCATCCCGGTGGCAGAGGTAAGACACGTTATAAACCCGGTCGTTCTCGATCAGCGGCATGGAGCCGGTGATGATGTTGATGTTGTAACTGACCGCCATTTCAGACATCTCTTCCCGGAACTGCTGGGTAAACCCGGCCAGGAAACGGATGGCCCGGGTCTGGTCCATCTGGTCGGTCAGGCCCATCAGTGGCGCGTTGAAAAACTCCGGGAAGATCGCAAAGTCGCTCTTGTAGTCTGATAGCGCATCCACGAAGTACTCCACCTGCTCGAGCACTTCTTCAACAGAGGTAAATTCACGCATCTGCCATTGCACAGCGCCAAGCCGTACCAGCGTTTTCTTTACGCTCAGTACCGGGGAGGGCGGGGTGTAAAGAATGTTCCGCCATTCCAGCAACGTTGCGTAGCCCTGGGATTTCTCATCCTCTGGCAGGTACTTGTGCATCAGCCGGGTGACCTGAAAATCGTTCGAAAGCTGGAAGCTCAGGATCGGATCGTAGATTTCCTTGCGGTCGACGCGCTGAATGTACTCCTCTGGAGAATACTGCTCGGCGTATTTGAAGTAGCTCGGGATACGCCCGCCCGCGAGAATGGCACGCAGGTTCATGGAGCGACAGAGTTCTTTCCGCGCCTCGTACAGTCGACGCCCCAGTCGATAGCCCCGGTAGTCGGGGTGGATGAAGACATCCAGTCCGTAGAGGGAGTCGCCATTGGCGTTATGCCAGATCTTCTCGTTCCGGAGGATGAGATCATCGTAGGTGTGCGGGTTACTGAAGCGCTCGTACTTCACACAGACCGTCAGTGCAACGGCAATAAGCTGTCCGCTTTCCTCAATACAGATCTGGCCGTCAGGGAACTGCTCCACCAATGCTTTGATGGTTTCCTTGGGCCAGGCGCCTCCGATGTCGTCGTAAACGCGATCCATGAGCTTCTGAAGCTGTTCGTAGTCTTCAAGCTTCAGGTTCCGGAGGTTGAGGTGCAGTTCTTCATGGGCCATTCAGTTCGGCTCCCGTTCGTTTTGGAGTGAGGACAAGCTCAGCATTTGCGTCAATACTGTAAAAGTTTAACAGAAGCCGCTAAAGACTTCGCATCGCAGGCCGAAAGACAAATTAACGAATATCAATTTCCATTGCAGAGGATTGAACTGTGCAGCTGACATTCGGGCAAAAGCTCCTGACTGCTTTCGGTATTCTGTTGCTGTTGGTTATGGGGGCTTTCACGCTCTCCGGCGATTTACGGCTGCAGAACACCACCAAAACCTATGTAGACGCGCTGATCGACGATACCGTGCAGCAAAGCACCTCAAGCATTGCCGAGTGGCTCAATACCCGGCTGGTGATGACCGAAGCAACCGCCAAAGCCCTGGAAAGTGCCGGGAATGATGAGGAAGCCAGGGTAGTGCTGCAAGCCATAACTACTGGCGGCGGGTTCCGGGATGTCTATGTCGGCCGCACAGATGGCTACATGCTTATGAAGTCGCCGGAAGCCAATGCAACGCTGCCGTCCGATTACGATCCCCGCGAACGCCCCTGGTACAAGAAGGCCATGAGCCTTGGGAGCGCATCATTTACCGAGCCGTACCAGGACGCCAGCACCAACGATATGATCATCTCCACGCTGGCGCCAGTTAAGCGTGGTGAATACGAAGGCGTGGCCGGTGCAGATATCGGCCTGGGCGCCATCGCAAAAACCCTGTCTACCGTGACCCTTGCGGATACCGGTTACGCAGCCCTGATCAACGAACGGGGTACCGTGCTGTTCCATCCCCGGCAGACCCTTGTCGGCAAGAACATCAGTGAATTGATTGGAGGCAAACCGGATTTCGGCGGATCCGCCCACGAATACAGCAATGAGGAAGGGAACTGGGAGGCCAGTTTTCATCCCATCAGTGAAGCTCGCGGCGTGGAATGGTACCTGGGCACGTTTGTGAATGCCGACAAAATAAACGCCCCGGTTCAAAGTGCCCGGATGACCGGGCTGATCATGGCGGTCATTGGCCTTATTGTGTCACTGGTGATACTGCACCTGGGCATCAAGGTGCTGATGGCCCCCGTTCGCCGGCTGAACAAGGCCATGGCCGACATCGGTAGCGGCGATGCAGATCTGACCCGACGCCTGGACGATAGTGCAAAGGATGAGTTTGGCGAGTTGGCCAGAAGCTTCAACCAGTTTGTTGAGAACATACAGAACGTGGTTCGGGATGTTCAGCAGGGCAGCGCCGAACTGGGCCAGAACGTCAGCTCCCTGAGAGACACCGCCAGCACCAGTCGCTCAAGCGTAGAGAGCCAGCAGGCAGAGATCGACATGGTGGCCACCGCCATCAACGAAATGTCCGCCGCTGCAAATGAAATCGCCCAGAACGCCCAGCAAACCGCAGATGCAGCCAATAATGCCGACGGAGACAGCCGCGCGTCGCTGGAGACCGTTGCCGCCTCCCGGGACGCCGTCCAGAAACTCTCGAAGGAGGTCAACGCTGCCGCCGAGGTTATCGACACCCTCGGTAAAGATGTTGCCTCCATTACCACCGTGCTTGAGGTAATCCAGGGCATCGCAGAACAGACCAACCTGCTGGCGCTCAACGCAGCCATCGAAGCGGCAAGGGCCGGTGAGGCCGGGCGTGGTTTTGCAGTTGTTGCAGATGAGGTGCGCAACCTGGCTCAGCGCACTCAGTCCAGCACAGAAGAAATCAACAATATGATCGAACGCTTGCAGAAGGGCGCCAGTGATGCTGTTGATGTGATGCAAGCCTCCACGGCCGTTTCCAATGTCAGCATGGAGAAAGCACAGGACGCCATGGAAGCCCTCAATCGTATTGCCGAGGCCATTACCTCCATCAGCCAGATGACTTCGCAGATTGCCACAGCCTCGGAAGAGCAGACGTCCGTGACAGAAGAGCTGAACTCGTCGATTACCCGAATTGCGGATCAGGGCCAGGAGGCAGCCGCCGCCGCGACGGAAAATGACGTCTACAGCGGCCAGATCGAAAGCATTGGCAAGGCCTTGAACCAGAACGTATCCCGGTTCCGGGTGTAGTGGGCAAGTCTAGCGACTGAGTAGGTCGAGGCGCCGGCGCAGGTTTTCCAGTGTACTGCGCCCGACGTACCGCGATTCCTCGCTCAGAAACGGATTTTCCAGAGCGATCACCGTGCGGGTGTCGAGGTTGAGATCCCTGACGGCTCGGGCGTAGTAGGCCCTCAGGAAGTCGCTGAAACTTCCGTCATATATGGCTCGTTCAATGCCCAGTTGCAGACGATGGGCGGTCTCCTGATCGTGGGGGCCGACGAAAAGATAGGAAGGCATGGGGTAAGCAATCAACAGATTGGGTTCGATCACCAGGTTCGGATCCTGCTCCATTTCCAGGTCGTAAAGTACCTCACTCACGCCCCGGGCAAAACAATCAAAGCGTTTGTTCCGCAGCATCCCGAAAAGTATCTCGTATCGGGAGTGGGTAACTACCGGAATACCATTTGCCTCCAACACCGGCGTGTCCGGCCAGTGTGAGCCCTGGCCGATCCAGATCTGACTGGCTCGAAGGTCATCCAGATTCTTAATACCTGCGAACTTCGGTAAGGATTCAGGCAAAACCACGCAGACCCGAAAACCCAGAAGGCCGCCATCAACCGGGAAGGGAATTGCGGTCAGGAACTCCTCCCGCTCGGCCGACGTCGCTACATTGGCTATATCAACAAGACGGGATTGGCCATCTGTCAGTTCGCGAAGCGCACGGCCCTGGCTCAGTTCTTCACTCCGGATAACCCGGAAGTCGCCATACTCCGGGGTCTTCTTCAATGCCAGCTCAACGAGTGCGCGGATAGCCGGGCTGTCATAATTCCGGTACCAGAGGACATAATCTCGACCGTTGGCTTGCGGATCAATTGCGACTGGCGCCGCTGCGGGCAGGGGCGCTGAAAAGAGGCAGAGGCTCAGAACCGAGAGGCGAAGCACCAGTTTCCGAAGAGGGGAGCTGTTCATGAAAGCGGGCAGATAACATTCCAAATCAGAGATCCTTTCTTAATCCTGGAAACGCTGGCCTTATTGGCAATCGTGATTCACACGGGCACCTCTCACTCTAGAACAAAAACTCAAAAATAAATCGGACAATCTCCAAAAAAATTGTAAAAGATTCTTGCGGCTTGGGGAGACCATTGTAATCATCGGCTTCGACCAAAAAACGGAGCAGGATAATGGCAATTATCGACAACCTTATCGGCGCTACGGGGCAGTGGGTGGCAAGTGCGGATCCCAAGGCTACCTTGAGCAGCCCGTTGGCCTGGCTGAAGAAAACCGGCGGTTACGCGGCGGTGAACAAGATCGTTGGCCTGTCCATCCCTTTTGCACCGAGGAATAACTTCAGTGTTGAAGAGGTGAGACCGGGCTATGTGCGGGCGAAAATTCGGCTGAAAGGCAACAAGAACCACTTCGGCAGCCTGTATGCCGGTGCCTATTTCCTGGTGGCCGAAATCCCGGGTGGTGTGCTGACGCTGTTTGACCTTGGCCCTGCCTACACGCCAATCCTCAAGGAAATGACTCTGCAGTTCCTGCAGCCGGCTAACAGCGATGTCACCGTGGAGTTCACGCTGCCGCCAGAAACCGTGGCAGGCATTCTTGCAGACGCCGACGAAACCGGCCGGGCCAAATTTACCCTGGAAGGAAAGCTGGTGGACCAGGAAGGCAACCATGTGGCGACCTCCATCGCCCATTACCGGGTGCGCAAGAAGGGCTTTAAAGCAGAGGCCTGACCATTACGACTGGTCCAGGCCGGCAATGGTCTGGAGGAAGATCTCGCCATATTTCTCGAGCTTGGCGGCACCCACGCCGCTGACTTCCGCCAACTCGTCCAGGGTGCGGGGCTTGCGTTCAAGCATTCCAAACAGGGTAGTGTCATGGAAAATGACGTAAGGCGGCACGCCCTGTTTGTCGGCCAATTCCTTCCGGCAGGCCCTCAAGGCTTCCCAGCCTGCCTGGTCGGTAATCTGGTCCTTCACCGGACTGCTGGACCGGCCGCCGGAAGCTCGGCCTGCCGTTTTCTTGATCACCGGATCCTTGCGCAGCTCGATGGCCTGCCGACCTTTTAATAGGGGACGGCATTGCTCTGTTAGCTGGAGTGCCCCGTAACCCTCCGGATCGGCCCGCAGATAGCCATTGGCCACCAGTTGGCGGAAGACGGATTTCCATTCGTTGGCACTGAGCTCTGTGCCAATGCCGTAGGTGGAAACCTGATGATGGCCGGATTGCAGAATCCGTTCGTTTTCCGAGCCCCTGAGCACATCAATCAGGTAGGTTACGCCAAAACGCTGGCCAGTGCGGAACACGCAGGACAGGGCCTTCTGGACGGCCACGGTTCCATCCCAGGTTTCCGGCGGATTCAGGCAGGTATCGCAGTTGCCGCAGGGTTGCTCAAGCTCGTCCCCGAAATAACGCAGCAATACCTGACGACGGCAACTGGTGACCTCGCAAAGCCCCAGCATGGCGTCGAGCTTCTGGCGCTCCACCCGCTTGAAGTGGTCGTTGCCCTGGGAGCTCTCCAGCATTTGCCGAAGTTTGATCACATCCTGCAGGCCATAGACCATCCAGGCAGTCGAGGGCTTGCCATCCCGTCCGGCCCGGCCGGTTTCCTGGTAGTAGGCTTCAAGGCTCTTGGGCAGATCCAGATGAGCCACAAAGCGCACGTCGGGTTTATCGATACCCATGCCGAAGGCGATGGTGGCGACAATAATCACGCCGTCTTCACGCAGGAAGCGCTCCTGATGATGGGCGCGCTGTTCCGAGGACAGGCCGGCGTGATAGGGCAGAGCGGTATAGCCTTTCTGGGCCAGGGTTTTCGCGGTAGCGTCCACCTTGTTGCGGGAAAGGCAGTAGACAATGCCGCAATCGCCCTCATGTTCGGCTTTAATGAAGTCGAGTAACTGTTTGTTTGCGTTTATTTTTGGTGCGATTCGATATTGAATGTTCGGGCGATCAAAGCCACTGACAAAGTGCCTTGCCTCGGTCAGTGACAGCCGTTCGGCAATCTCCTTTCGGGTACGCTCGTCGGCGGTTGCCGTCAGCGCGATGCGGGGGATGCCGGGAAACTGCTCGGCCAGCATGCTGAGCTGGAGGTAATCGGATCGGAAGTCATGGCCCCACTGGGACACACAGTGGGCCTCGTCGATGGCGAACAGCGAGATCGAGGCGTCATGAAGAAGTTGAATGGTACGTGGCTGTATCAGCCTTTCCGGCGCGCAGTACAGCAGGTCCAGCTCACCGGTCATCAGTGCATACTCGGTGGCCCGGGCCTGCTCGAAATCCATGGTGGAGTTGAGGAACGCAGCCCGCACACCGAGCTCTTTAAGTGCCGCAACCTGATCCTGCATCAGGGCGATCAGCGGCGAAATCACAATCGCCGTGCCTGAGCGCACCAGTGCCGGCACTTGATAACAGAGGGATTTACCCCCGCCCGTAGGCATGAGCACCAGGGCGTCGCGCCCTTCCGATACCTCCCGGATGATGTCAACCTGCAGCGGCCGGAACGATTCGTATCCGAAGACTTCGTGCAGCACCTGTTCCGGATCACGTCCCGAGGTGGTGGGGCGCTCGGTGGAAAGCTGTTCGAAGTCCTGATCAAAATACATAGAGTAACCGGTTCATCGGCCTGGAGCCGCTGTATTGAGACGGGTGAAATGCCGGGTTCGGCGCGGTTGGCAATGATACCAGATTAACCCTGAGGATTGGCCAGCAAACCCATGTGTCGGATGGAGGCAAAGTAGTGGAAGAAACGCTACAATACCGCGTTTTTGAACTACCGTTTAACGCCATACTGTGACAGACACTGATAATAACAGGGCTTCCATGCAGGAATTTGATGCCATCCGTCCGTATTCGGACGAAGAAACCGGCGCTGCTATTCACCGCCTGGTCAATGATCAGGAATTTCTGGATATGGTTGGTCGCTTCAAGTCTCCGACCCTGGCACGCTGGGCGCCGGCCATGTTGCGTGTATTTACCCGTCGCTGGCTCAGCAGCCATTTTGGCCACTACACCCGCGTTGATGATCTGCAGGCCGGGCTTTCCGGCTACGTGGGTGAACTGGTTGACAGCACCACCACAAGAGTGACGTCCAGCGGGCTTGATAACCTCGACAAGCACGGCGCCTACCTGTTCATTTCAAACCATCGGGACATCGTTTTCGACCCCATGGTGGTGAACTACCTGCTGTTCCAGAACGGTTTTCATACCACCCGGATTGCCATAGGCGACAATCTGCTGGCGAACCGTGTGTTTGCTGAAATGATGCGGCTAAACAAAAGCTTTGTGGTGCGCCGGAGCATGACCAGCCCGCGGGAGATGCGCGATGCCTACATCACACTCTCCGGTTTCATTAACCACAGCATCGACACAAATCACAGCATATGGATTGCCCAGCGGGAAGGCCGGGCGAAGGACGGCCTTGATTTCACCGATCCGGCCATCATCAAGATGTTCTACATGAGCCGGAAGAAAAGCGGGCTCAGTTTCGCAGAAGCCATGAACCGGCTGCATGTGGTGCCGGTTTCCATAGCCTATGAATACGATCCCTGCGATGCCGACAAGGCCCGGGAACTGGAAACCCGGGCCAGAACCGGCCAGTACATCAAGCGCGAGGGCGAAGACACCGAGCAGATCATGAAGGGACTGACCGGTTTCAAGGGGCACGTGCATGTGCACTTTGGTGCGCCCATTCATGACTCCCCGGAAAACCCGAAAGATCTGGCAGGCCGTATCGACCGGGAGATGCATGCGAACTATCACCTGCATGCGTCAAATCTGGTGGCTTACCAGCAACGAGGCCTTCATCCCCAGTCTCACGACACACCGGATACCGTCAGCGATTCGGTGGTCACTGCCGAAACCTGGTCGCCGGCAGAGATGGAGGCTGCCGAGGCTGAGATGGAAAGGCGCCTGGAAGCCTGCGATCCGGCCATCCGGCCTTATCTGCTGGATATGTATGCCAATCCGGTAGTCACCGCGCTTGAGGCCAATGCCGAAAAATCCGGCAACTCCGAATAAGCCGGCACACAATTTTCAGACGAGAGGTAAACCGTGCAGGATCTTCAGTACATCGAAATTGAAACCGGGGACAACCCGACCGCAGCCGTCATCTGGCTCCATGGCCTTGGTGCCAGCGGCCACGACTTCGAGCCGGTGGTTCCGGAACTGGGCCTGCCGGAAGATGCCGCGGTGCGTTTTATCTTCCCCCATGCGCCCAACCTGCCAGTGACCATCAATGGCGGAATGTCCATGCCGGCCTGGTATGACATCAAGGCCATGGACATTGATCGCGTGGTGGATACCGAACAGTTGCGGGCGTCCGCCGACGCCGTAGCAAAGCTTGTTGAGCGTGAAAAGGAGAAGGGCGTTCCGGCAGACCGGATCATCATCGCCGGTTTTTCTCAGGGCGGGGCGGTTGCCTACGAATTGGGGCTCAGCTATCCGGAACGGCTCGGTGGCATTCTGGCGCTTTCAACCTACTTTGCCACTGCAGACACGGTTCAACGTTCGGAAGCAAACGCCGATGTGCCAATCAGCGTGTATCACGGCACCTTCGACCCGATGGTGCCGGAATCACTGGGTGTGCGCAGTGTTGAGGCCCTGAAGGAAATGGGCTACGAGCCCTCCTACCAGACCTTCCCCATGGAACACAGCGTGTGCCTTGAGGAAATCCAGGACATTGGCCGGTTCATTCGCCGACACCTGCTTTGAAGAACCGCCATGCCCGGGCTCATACCCAGAGCATGGCGCCCATCTCCAGCGGATGGGTTAGCGATTCATGGTACGGATACATCCGTAACCTTAGGGTCTGCAAGCCAGGATAGGGTGGCTGCACACAGGTGGCGAACACGGTTCGGCCCTCCGCTTCACTCTCCTTATCCAGAAAGAAGCTGTCAGGCCCCGGGCTGCCGTGGGTTCCGGTGCATTCAGGACTGACCAGGCATTCCACGCGAACATCCTCGGCTGACAGGCCATTGAGCGTCGCCTCTACCCGAAGCTCTACGGCGCCATCATGGGGACACGAAGATTTAACGCAGCCGACCACCCGCAATTCAACACCCGGCCAGGCGTACCTGACCCTTGCTTTCCAATCTGCCAGCCCGATGGCAACCTGGCCGCCGTCGGCCATAAGAATTGCACCCTGGCTTGATGCTGGCTGGTAATAATTATTCACGTAGTCCATCACCATGCGCTGGGCATTGAACCGGGGCGTAATGGATTTCATCGAAGCCTTGGAGCGCTTGACCCAGCCCTTGGAAAAACCCTGTGAGGCACGATCGTAGTACAGGGGCACCACCTCGAATTCGATCAGGTCAATCAGGTCCCGTGCTTCTTCCTCGTTACGGAACTCCGGATCCAGTTCGGTATCCCTGGGCGGAATGCCCCAGCCGTTCTTGCCGTTGTAGCCTTCCCCCCACCAGCCATCGAGTACGCTGAGATTCAGGGCACCGTTCAGGGCGGCTTTTTCGCCGGAGGTGCCGCTGGCTTCCTTCGGGTATTCCGGGGTGTTCAGCCACACATCCACGCCACTGAGGAGCCGGCGGGCCATGGCCTGGTCATAATCCTCGAGCAGAATCAGGTGCCCCATCAACGAGGGGTGCATGGACAAATCATGGATAACCTTGATCAATTGCTGGCCAGGCTTGTCTTTCGGATGGGCCTTACCGGCAAAGACCAGCACCACCGGCCGATCCGGATTGGTGAGAATCCGCTCCAGCCGCTCCAGATCGGAAAAAATCAACGTCGCGCGCTTGTAGGTTGCGAACCGTCTGGCAAAACCGATGACCAGCGTGTCTTTTTCCGAGGACGTGAGCTGCCGGGTCATCCGGTCTGTCACGGAGTGACCAGTGCCGTTGCGCTTATGCTGGCGCTTGAGGCGCCGGACGACGTACTCGCCCATTTGCTGTTTTAGCGCCTTGTGTACGCTCCAATAGTGATAATCCGGAATCTGGTCGATAAATTCCCAGAAATCCGGGTTCCTGAGCTCGCTCTTCCAGGTGGGCGCCTGAATATCAAACAGACTGGACCATTCCGGCGCCAGAAAGGTAGGTACGTGCACACCATTGGTGATGTAGCCGATGGGGTTTTCTGCCGGCGGCACCTGGGGCCAGATATCGCCTTCCATCAGCGAAGCGACACCTCCATGAATACGGCTGACGCCGTTGTGGTACCGAGAGCCACGCAGCCCAAGGCTGGTCATGTTGAAGCTGTCGCCACCATCTTTTGCACCCAATGCGAACACCTGCTGGAAATCCAGCCCGGCTTCTTCCAGATATCTACCGAGAGCATGATGAACCAGGGCTCTCGGGAAAATATCGTGCCCGGCAGGTACCGGTGTATGGGTGGTAAACAGGGTAGCGCCGGCAACTGCTTCCAGAGCTGATTCAAAGCCGAGCTCCGAATTCATCATGACGTTGCGGCAACGTTCGAGGATCTGGAACGCAGCATGGCCTTCGTTGATGTGCCAGACAGTCGGCTTCAGGCTCAGGGCTTCCAGTACCCGCGTTCCGCCGATGCCAAGCAGCATCTCCTGGCTGATACGGGTGGATTCGTCGCCACCATACAGCTGGAGCGTGAGATCCTGATCCTCCGGGCCGTTTTCCTCGGTGTAGCTGTCCAGCAGGTACAACCGGATATGACCGACCCGCGCCTCCCAGACTCGCGCCACCACGTCGCGACCGGGGAAGGGAACCGACACCTTGAGTACCTGGCCGTCTATTTCCACTGGCGTTATGGGCAGTTCATCGCTTGAATGGGACTGGTAGCGCGCAATCTGCTGACCGTGGGCGTCGATACTCTGAATAAAGTAACCCTGCCGATACAACAGACCCACAGCGACAAAGGGCAGGGCCAGGTCACTGGCGGCCTTGCAATGATCGCCGGCAAGGATGCCCAGGCCGCCGGAATAGATCGGAAAACTTTCGTGGAAGCCGAATTCGGCACAGAAGTAAGCCACCAGGGCCTGTTCCGGATCGAGCTTCTCCGTCACTTCCGGGCCCGGGCCAGCCTCCAGATAGGCATCGTAGCTACTCAGGACCCGACGATACTCGGCCAGAAACGCCCGGTCTTCAGAGGCTTCATCGAGTCGATCCTGGGCAACCCGCCGCAGGAAAAGCTTCGGGTTGTGCTCGACTTTCTGCCATAGCGGTAGGTCAATACGGACAAACAGGCTTCGAACGCCGTGGTCCCAGCTGTAGAACAGGTCATTGGCAAGCTCTTCCAGTCGTTCCAGGGGTTCGGGAAGCAGGGGATGAGCTTCAAGTCGGAATTCCGTTGCTTTATGCATGTTGGTTGCCTCCAGGCGGGCAAGCGCTCGCACTAATCCAGCTGTTGTTGGTCACGTTCTTTGAGAATACGTTGATACAGATCGCCATAGGTGCGAGCCCGCTGCTTCCAGGAATAGTCGATCGCCATGCCGTTGTCCTGCAACCTCCGCCATTGCTTACGTTTTTCAAAAACCTGTAGCGCGCGGTTTACTGCAGCCAGTAACGAATCGGCATTGGCGCCGGTAAAAACGAATCCGGTGGCCTTGTCGATGCCAACCTCCTGAGGGTCCTTGACCGTGTCTGCCAGCCCGCCAACACCGTGCACCACCGGAATCGTGCCGTACCTGAGGCTGTACATCTGGTTGAGCCCACAGGGCTCGAATCTCGAGGGCATCAGGAACAGGTCACAGCCGGCCGTGATGCGGTGGGATAGCCCCTCGTTGTAGCCCAACGTGAGAGACATTTGCCCCGGCCATTGCCGGGCAAGGCGTTTCAGGGGCTCCTCGTAACTGGCTTCACCGGAGCCAAGAACGACAAACTGGCAACCCTGTTCCAGCAAGTGCGGCATCACCGAAACCAGCCAGTCCACGCCTTTCTGTTCAACCAGTCGCCCGATGAAGCCCAGTAGTGGACCGCCGTTTACCTCCAGCCCGAGCTCTTGCTGCAGGCCGGCCTGGCACTGCGTCTTGTTCTTCAAGTGATCCCGGCCATAGTGGAAGGACAGTTCAGGGTCCTCCTCTGGATTCCAGACCCGGTTATCGATGCCGTTGAGAATGCCGGTGAGCGCGTCCTGGCGGTGTCGGAGCAAACCATCAAGTCCATTACCGAATTCCGGGGTCTGGATCTCGAGCGCATAGGTCGGGCTGACGGTGGTGATTCGGTCACTGAAAACCAGGCCGCCCTTGATGAACGAAAGCTGCCCGTAGAATTCAAGCTGCTCGAGGTTCCAGAGCGAATCAGGCAGACCCAGGGCACGGAAAGTCTCGTGGGAGAAGAGTCCCTGGTAGGCGAGGTTATGGATGGTAAACACAGTGCCGGGCCTGTCGTGGTAGGCCTCTAGAAATACCGGTATCAGCCCGGTTTGCCAGTCGTTGCAGTGAACCAGATCCGGTCTCCAGGACAGGCCTGCCTCTCCCATGGCGATCATGGCGCCGACCTTTCCGAACAGCTCAAAGCGATGGGCATTGTCCCACCAGTCTTTGCCTTCCTCGTTCTTGTAGGGGTTGCCAGGGCGATCAAACAATGGCGGACAGTCCACTAGCCATAGCGTGACAGCGGTGCCGGGCAGTCGGGTCTGCCAGAGGCTCACATTGTATTGCCCCAGCTGAAACCGCGCCTTCCTTCGGGAGCCTGCCTTTCTTGCTGCTCTCAAAGCATCGGGATAGCCCGGTAGAAGTATCTGTACGTCGTATTCCAGGCGGCAGAGCGCTTCCGGCAAACTTGCAGAAACGTCGGCAAGACCGCCGGTTTTCATCAAGGGATAAACCTCACTGGTTGCAAACAGCACCCGGATCATAAAGCCGGCCTCAGAATGATCGCGCCCAGTGGTGGCAGGGTTAGTTCCACGGACCACTCACGGTTCATCCAGGGCTGGGCATCCGCAGGCATGGGGTAGGGATTTCCCAGATTACTGCCACCGTAATACTCTGAATCGGAATTAAAAACTTCCCGCCAGTTGCCACCTTCAGGCAGGCCGATCCGATAGTGGTGTCTGGGCATGGGTGTGAAATTAACGACAATCACCGAGGTTTCGCCCTTGGCGGTGCGCAGGAAACTGATCACTGACTGGGGGGAATCATGGCAGTCGATCCACTCGAAACCACCCGGCTTGAAGCAGGCGCCGTGTAACGAGACCTCCCGTCGGTAGATACCGTTCAGGTCCTGGACCAGCTTTTTAATACCCTGATGCTCCGGGTAGGCCAGTAGAGACCAGTCCAGTTCCCGGGATTCACTCCATTCGCGTCGCTGCCCGAATTCACCGCCCATAAAAAGAAGTTTGGCGCCCGGGTAACTGAACATGTAGGTAAAAAGCACCCTCAAGGTAGCCCTCTGTTGCCATTCGTCGCCGGTCATTTTGTTGATCAGGCTGCCTTTGCCATGAACCACTTCGTCGTGGGAAAGCGGCAGCAGGAAATTCTCCGTGAAGGCATAGAGCAGCCCAAAGGTCAGTTTGTCGTGATGATACTGACGATACACCGGATCCTGTGCCAGATAGTCCAGGGTGTCGTGCATCCAGCCCATGTTCCATTTCAGGTTGAACCCGAGTCCGCCAATTTCCGGTGGCCGGGTTACACGCGGCCAGGAGGTCGATTCTTCCGCACAGACCAGCGTTCCGGGGAAGCGGCTCTGGCAGACCTGGTTCAATTCCCGCAGGAACTCAATGGCTTCGAGGTTTTCATGGCCTCCATGCACATTGGGCTCCCACTCGCCTTCCTTCCGGGAGTAGTTGAGGTACAGCATGGAAGCCACCGCATCCACCCTGAGTCCGTCGATATGAAAGGCGTCCAGCCAGAACAAGGCACTGCCGATCAGGAAGTTCCGCACCTCATGCCGGCCATAGTTGTAGATGAGTGTGCCCCAGTCCTGATGACGCCCTTTGCGGGGATCTTCATGTTCGTAAAGCGCACTGCCATCAAAGCGGGCAAGGGCATGTTCATCGGTCGGGAAATGTCCCGGTACCCAGTCCAGAATCACGCCGATGTTGTGCCGGTGGCATTGGTCCACCAGATAACGAAGATCGTCCGGCGTGCCGAACCGACTGGTGGGCGCGTAGTAGCCGGTGGTCTGGTATCCCCAGGATTCATCCAGGGGGTGTTCGGTGACCGGCAACAGTTCAATGTGGGTGAAGCCCAGTTCGAGCACATAGGGAATGAGTTGGTCGGCCAGTTCCCGATAGGTCAGCCATCGACCCGAACCGTGGTGGCGCCAGGAGGCGGCATGAACCTCGTAGATGGAGATGGGCGAATCCTGCCAGTTCCAGCGACTCCGCCGGGCCAGCCAGTCGCCATCGCCCCAGCCAAAGTGGCCGCGCTCGGTGACTACAGCAGCGGTGGAGGGCCTGAGCTCGAAAGCCTGTCCGTAGGGATCGGTTTTCAGGATCTGCCGGCCTTTGTCCGTTGTGATGGCGAATTTATAGAGAGCGCCGTTACCGATGCCCGGGATAAAGCAGGACCAAACTCCCGTGCCTTCATGCAACGACATGGGATGGATGCCCGCGTTCCATTCGTTAAAGTCACCGGCAACACTGACGGCGCTGGCGTGCGGCGCCCAGACTGCAAACCGGACACCTTCCACACCTCGGTTCCTGCAGACATGGGCACCGAGCACGTTGTAAATGTGCCAGTGGCGACCCTCGGCAAAAAGATGGAGGTCGAATTCGCTGAGCGTTGGACTGTCCATAGACCGTGCTGTTCCTGACCAGATGAGGCGCTTTGAGCGTCCCTTCATTGGACGCGAAAGGGCCTGTTTAAAAAATGACCCAAAACAAGTTTACGTCATAATTCCGTGCTAGTGTTCTACTATAGTTTAGGGCGTCAAAAACGTGGCAAACCCTTGCGGTTAAACGACCGGTTACAGGGAAGGTTTTCTTCAGGGAAGCAGCTATGCAAACGGCCAAGCGTTTCGTCAGTCGTCTCACTCGTCAGACTCTTGCTCTGGTACTTGCCGGAGGGCGGGGATCCCGCCTCCACGATCTCACCAAATGGCGGGCCAAACCGGCGGTGCCCTTTGGAGGCAAGTTCCGGATTATCGATTTTCCACTCTCGAACTGCATAAACTCCGGCATCGGGCAGGTTGGTGTAATCACCCAGTACAAATCCCATTCCCTGATCCGCCATATCCAGCGGGGTTGGGGGTTTCTTCGGGGAGAACTGGATGAGTTCGTAGAGCTCTTACCTGCGCAACAGCGGATCGAGACGTCCTGGTATGAAGGAACGGCGGACGCTGTACTTCAGAACCTCGACATCATTCGCAGCCACCAGCCAGAGTATGTGCTGATTCTTGCGGGTGATCACGTGTACAAGATGGACTACGGCACCATGCTGGCCCATCACGTGGAGAATGATGCCGATATTACCGTGGGCTGTATCGAAGTACCTCTCGATGAAGCCTCGGCATTCGGGGTGATGTCGGTAGATGACGAGTTGAGGGTCACCGAGTTCATCGAGAAGCCAGAACAGCCCAAGCCAATGCCGGGCCAGCCCGGAAAGGCGCTGGCATCCATGGGCATCTATGTGTTCAGTACCCAGGTGCTCTTCGACGAACTCATGCGCGACCAGCAGATGGATGGCGAATCGTCTCACGATTTCGGCAAGGACATTATTCCCTCCGTCATCAAGCGTCTGCGGGTGGTCGCATTCCCGTTCCGTAATCCGGTTGAGAACAAGCCGGCCTATTGGCGCGATGTGGGCACCGTTGACGCACTCTGGCAGGCAAACCTGGAGCTGATCGGAATCAGCCCGGAGCTCAATCTCTATGATTCCCACTGGCCGATATGGACCTATCAGGAACAGCTGCCACCGGCAAAGTTTGTTTTTGATGATGACAATCGACGAGGCATGGCTGTGGACTCCATGGTGGCCGGCGGCTGTATTGTCTCTGGCGCTCTGGTGAAGCATTCCTTGTTGTTTTCGCAAGTTAAGATTCATTCTTATAGTGAAATCTCGGATTCGGTCATCTACCCGGATGTCGAGATTGGCCGTCACTGCCACATCCGCAATGCCTTGATTGATCGTGGCTGCCGCATCCCCGAAGGGACGAGGATAGGTTTCGACGAGGCCGATGACCGGAAGCGGTTTCATGTATCGCCCAAAGGTATTGTGCTGATCACGCCCGAGATGCTCGGGCAGGATTATCCCCATGGCCTCTGACACCAAAACACCGGTTGTACTCTGCTGGCACATGCACCAGCCGTCTTATCAGGATATGCGCACTGATCAGTTCCTGTTTCCCTGGGTGTACCTTCATACCATCAAGGATTACAGCGACATGGCGGCGCATCTGGAAGCGAATCCGGACGCCAGGGCGGTAGTCAATTTTGCCCCGGTTCTGCTTGAGCAGATCGAGACCTACCTTATTCAGATTGAAAAATGGCGCCATGGCGCTGGCGAGATCGGCGATCCTTTGCTCGCAGCTCTGGTTGCAGAACAGTTGCCGGAAACCGGCACGCCTGCGTTTCTGGGATTGATCGATAAGTCTCTGCGGGCGAACCGGGAACGGATCATCAATCGGTACCCGGCCTACGCGCAGTTGGCGGAGCTTGCAGAGGTTTACCGCAAAAAGCCCGAGCTGCAGAGATACATTTCAAGCCGGTTTCTTTCCGACTTGCTGGTTTGGTACCACCTTGGCTGGATGGGAGAAACCATCCGCAGAAGCAGCCATTGCATCCAGAGCCTTCAGGAGAAGGGCCACAACTTTTCGATGGATGACCGTAAGGCTCTTCTCGACGTGATTTTTGATGTGTTATCCGGCATCGGCCCAAGGTACCGGCATCTTGCGCAAAAAGGGCAGGTGGAGCTGTCTGTCAGCCCCTACACCCATGCCATGCTCCCTCTGTTGATCGACCTGGGTGCTGCCCGCGAGGCCATGCCAGATATCGCTTTGCCAGCACACAGCCATTACCCGGAGGGTGAAGCGCGCGCAGCATGGCAGCTCCAACAGGCAAGGACCGTTTTTCAGCGCTTCTTCGGTGTTGATCCCTCCGGCTGCTGGGCTTCCGAGGGTGGTCTCAGCCAGGCCACACTGCGCCTGTTGGATCAACATCAATTCCGATGGACTGCCAGCGGAGATTCTGTGGTGCACAACAGCCTCAATCTGGCCCGGCAGGACAACCCGGATTTGCCCGATGCCGGGATTCACCAGCCCTATACGTTCGGCGAATCGGATACCGCCGTCTTCTTCCGTGACGACGGTCTGTCGGATCTGATCGGTTTTACTTACGCAGACTGGCATGCCAGGGATGCCGTTGGCGACCTGGTGCATCACATGGAAAACATTGCGGGGCAGGCCAAGGGCAAGACGAAGCCGGTGATTTCCGTGATCATGGATGGCGAAAATGCCTGGGAGTATTACCCCGAGAACGGTTTTCACTTCCTCGGCGAACTTTATCGGGTACTGGCAAACCACCCCCGGCTCAGATTGACCACTTATGCCGATCTGGTGGCGAACCCCGTAGCCGCGCCGGTTCATTTGCCGCATCTTGTTGCCGGCAGCTGGATTTACGGTACGTTCTCCACCTGGATCGGTGACCCGGACAAAAACCGGGCCTGGGATCTGCTCTGTGAAGCCAAAACCCACTTCGACCGGGTGATGGACAATGGCAGTCTCAATTCGGAGCAGAAAGCGGCCGCCATGCAGCAACTGGCTATCTGCGAAGGGTCCGACTGGTTCTGGTGGTTTGGTGACTATAACCCGGCCCAGATCGTCAACGACTTTGAGCATCTGTACCGCCGCCACCTCGTCAATCTCTATGAAATGATCGGCTACCCGGCGCCGCCATCCGTGTTCCAGAAGCTCAGCCAGGGCAGTGGAGAACCGGCTCGCGGCGGTACCATGCGGCCGGGTCATGAGGCGGATCATCCTGCATGACTTCAGCGAACGACAAGGATCTGTTCAGTGCCCGAAGGGCCGGTGTGCTGCTTCACCCGACCTGTCTGCCCGGAAGCCTGGGTGTTCTGGGCGCCGGCGCCCGCCGGTTCGTCGATTTTCTGGCCGACAGTGGCATCACCATCTGGCAGACACTGCCTATTGGACCGACACACCAGGATCTTTCACCGTACCAATCCCTGAGCGCCCACGCGGGCAACCAGGATTTTATTGACCTCGCTGAACTGCTGCAGACCGGACTACTGGCCGACGCTGAACTGGCCCAGCCCATCGCCGAATCCCGCCAGCAGCTGCTGGCCATCGCCGCCCAACGGTTTTACGAGGGCCATGCCACAGGCCGGAAGGGCCTTGATCTGGCCGGATTTGAAGCTTTCCGGGCAAGAAATGATTACTGGCTGGATGATTTCTGTCTGTTCTGCGCAATCCGGGAGGTTCAGGAGTCGCCAGGCTGGCTCCAGTGGCCAGAGCACTTGAGGGATCGGGAGCCGGCTGCCTTGCAGGCCTTTGTCGACCAGAACCAGGCCAGACTGGCTCGCATCAGGTTTGAGCAGTTCCTGTTCAACCACCAGTGGCAGGCACTCAGGGACTATGCACGAAGCCGCAATGTTTTGCTGTTTGGTGATATCCCCATATTTGTCGCTCAAGACAGCGCCGATGTCTGGGCCAACCGACAGTTCTTCAAACTGGACGCCCGGGGCGAACCCACTGTGATTGCCGGTGTGCCGCCGGACTATTTTTCCGAGGAGGGCCAGCACTGGGGTAATCCACTCTACAACTGGCAGGTCATGGCGGAAGATGGCTACCAGTGGTGGCTTCAACGGCTCGAAAGCCAGCGCCATCTGTTCGATCTGATCCGGATAGACCATTTTCGGGGGCTTCAGGCCTATTGGGAGATCCCGGCTGAGGCCCCTCAGCCACGAAACGGCTATTGGGTTCCTGGCCCCTCTGACCATTTTCTACAGGCCTGCTTCGACCGGTTCCCGGATTTACCCCTGGTAGCCGAAAACCTCGGCATCATCAGCGACGATGTGGAAGAACTTCGTCATCGCTTCCGGCTGCCGGGGATGACTGTGATGCAGTTTGGCTTCGACGGCAGCCCAAACAATCCGCATCTACTTCACAACCACCAGCCCCGGGATCTTGTCTACACCGGCACCCACGATAACGACACAACACTGGGGTGGTACCGCAGCCTGGATGACCGTACCCGGCACTATGTGAACGATTATCTGGCCACCAGTGGTGATGGGATGCCATGGCCGGTAATTGAAGCGGCGTTCCGTTCGGTCTGTTCATTGGCCGTGGT
The DNA here is from genome assembly GCF_001650915.1 of Marinobacter sp. EhC06. GTDB lineage: Bacteria > Pseudomonadota > Gammaproteobacteria > Pseudomonadales > Oleiphilaceae > Marinobacter. The sequence goes on along the minus strand of NZ_LXYO01000034.1, from coordinate 80,880 downwards.
GCCTATGCAGGATTTCCTGGGTCTTGGAACCGAGGCAAGGTTTAATACGCCGGGCACCGTTAGGAATAACTGGACATGGCAACTGAGTTGGAATTTTTCTGAGGAAGACCTGTCGAAATTCATCGCCGACGCAGTAAAGCGACATGGGCGTCTCACCCAAGACTGACCATTTTTTGATCAGCATCAAAGAGACGCTCTCAAACCTTCGATATAAAACACAGGCGGTATCAACAATTGGCGTTCTGAATGAGTCATGAGGGGGAAATATGGAACACAGACTCAGTAGACGCGTAGAGGGAAAGCTCGGCCTGTTGGTATACAAGCGCGGGATGCCGGTTGCGACCGGTCAGATTCGCGATGCTTCCAAACGTGGTCTGTTCATTGCTACGGACTACACTGACGTTCAGTTAAACCAGACCGTAGAACTGGAGTTCCGTTTTCCGGATACCCAGGAAAAGCGGTTCCGTCGGCTGAAGGCCCACGTTGTGCGGAAATCAGATCGCGGCCTTGGTGTCGACTTCGAAGGCGTCGAGAACGACAGTTTTACAATCTCTTCACTCATTAACTGGCTGAAAAGCCACCACATGCCAGTCAATTATTTTCCTGTTCGCCGTAAACAAGCATAGTTCGCCCCGAACAAGGATAGAAAGTGCCCAAGGAGCTCGAATTTGACCCTGGCTGCATATACCCCGCGGTCCTTGCCGGAATCGCTGAACGGATTGTTCCAGTTGGCGCTGGACCTTCGGTGGACCTGGCATCACGGTACCGATGAGCTCTGGCGCGCTCTTGATTCGGACATTTGGGACACCACCCGGAACGCGTGGCTGGTGTTGAACAGCGTTTCCGGGGAGCGGCTGGAAGAACTGGCCGCAGACCCCGACTTTCAGCAACGCTACCGTGAGCAGATTCATGCTCACCAGGCTTTTACAGAGGCTGACACCTGGTATTCGACCGATTGTCCGGGCGATCTGGGCGAGGGCGTTGCCTATTTCTGCATGGAATATGGTCTGAGCGAATCGCTGCCGCTGTACAGCGGTGGTCTGGGCGTACTGGCCGGCGATTTTCTGAAGGCGTCCAGCGATCTGGGTGCACCAGTCATGGCGGTGGGTCTGCTGTACCAGCAGGGCTACTTTCGCCAGGCCATCAGCACCGATGGCGAACAGCTGGAGTTCTATCCTTACAACGACCCCACCATGCTGCCCGTCTCGCCCCTGCGGGACGCTGACGACCAGTGGGTGAGGGTGATTGTGCCTTTCCCGGGAAGACACGTGCGCCTTCGGGCCTGGAAGGCCCAAGTGGGCCGCTGCGAGCTGTTGCTGCTCGATAGCAACGACCCCCGAAACGAACCGGGCGACCGGGGTATCACCAGCGAACTCTATACCGGTGACCCGGAAAAGCGCCTGCAACAGGAAATGGTATTGGGCATCGGTGGCTGGCGTCTGCTGGAACAACTGGGGAGATCGCCGTCACTCTGCCATCTGAATGAGGGCCACTGTGCCCTGGCGCTCATAGAGAGGGCCTTCAGCTGGCAGGACAACCATGAAAGTGATTTCCAGACAGCTCGAACCGCAACCAGGGCGACCAATCTGTTTACCACGCACACATCGGTGGCGTCCGGCTTTGATCATTTCTCCCGATCGCTATTGCGACTGTATCTGACACCCTGGCTCGAAGGCCGCGACCTGAATGTCGATCAATTGCTGGCATTAGGAAGCCAGCCCTCCAGCCCAGACAATCAGTCGACTGACCTTAAACTCAATATGGCCTTGCTGGCCCTCAATATGAGTGGTCGGTTCAACGGTGTCAGCCGCATCCACCAGAAGGTCACCCAGACCATTTTCCAGCCTTTCTTCCCGCGCTGGCCGGCCGAAGACATTCCGGCGGACTATGTGACCAATGGCATCCACACGCCGAGCTGGGATTCTCCGGAATCCGACGCCATCTGGACCCGGGCCTGTGGCAAGGATCGCTGGCGCAGGCCTCTCCAGAGCACCTGCCCGATGACTGACATCGCCGACGAAGAATTATGGGAAATGAGGCGCCTGGAGCGCGCAAGGCTGATTACCTACCTCCGGCGAAGGCTTGCAAGCCAGCATTGCGAACAGAATCCCGGAAACAACCATGAAGCCGCGTGTGGCCTTTTGCTGGACCATGAAACCCTCACGTTGGGCTTTGCCCGCCGGTTTACGGAATACAAGCGACCAGATCTCCTGCTCAAGGATGAGGAGCGCCTGCTCAAACTGCTTGCCAGCCGCGATCGCCCGATTCAGGTTGTGCTTGCAGGCAAGGCCCACCCTTACGATCTCCCGGGGAAAGACATCATCCGGCGATGGAAAGCCTTCTCCCGGCGACCGGATGTCGAGGGCAAGGTGGTGTTTATTGAAGACTACGATCTGGGCGTGGCCAACCAGCTTATCCAGGGCGTGGATGTGTGGCTCAACTGTCCGAGACACCCTTGGGAAGCCTGCGGCACCAGTGGCATGAAGGTACTCGTGAACGGGGGACTGAACCTGTCCCAGTACGATGGCTGGTGGGCGGAGGCCTGGAACCCGGATGTGGGCTGGGCTATTCGACCCGGCGCCACGTTTGACGAGCTAAGCGGGTCAAACAATCACGACCACGATCTCTCAGACATGGAACAGCTGTTTGATCTGTTGGAGAACGAGGTAATTCCCGGGTTCTATGACGTCGACAGCGAAGGTATTCCCCGGAACTGGGTTGGACGTATGCGCGCAAGCATGGATCAACTGACGGCGGCCTATTCCGCCAACCGGATGGTGAGGGAATACGTCGAACAGTTCTATCTACCTATGGCAGAAATGGGAAGCCGGCGCAGCTCCGAGACTGCACGGGAGCTACTTGGTGAATACGGAGAAATCTCCAGGCACTGGTCCCGGTTGCGTTTCAACAGCTTCAATACAAGCGAAGATTCGGGTAGCCAGACTTTCACCGTGGAAGTCTACCTGGATGGAATTGACGAGCAGCGGATTGCAGTAGAGCTTGTTGCAGAGGATTCCGAGCATGGCCCAAGAACCATTACGGCCATGCAGATGAAGCATCCGCTGGGTGGTTCCCCTCATACCTATCTTTATGAATGCACAGTGCCTTCACGCCCCGAAGGACACTACACGCCGCGCCTGCGAGTGCGGGATGAACGCCTGAACCTTCCCCTGGAAAACCCCGCCATACTCTGGCTCAGGTAGGCCTCAGCTGCGCCAGAACGCCGGCGATAGAACGATCACCACGCTCAGTATCTCCAGACGCCCCATCAGCATACCCACAGACAGTACCCATTTTGCGGCATCGGGAAGCGGCCCGAAATTACCCGCAGGACCAATGATGTCCCCAAGGCCAGGGCCGACATTGGTCAGCGAGGTGAGGGCGCCGGACAGTGCCGTGACAAAGTCCAGCTGCATGGCGGCCAGGGCAACCGTGATCAGCAAAAGACAGAGCAGGAAGATAAACGTGTAGGCGATCATCGACGAGATAATCTCATCACTCACGGCCCGGCCATTGTAATTACGGGTAAGAACCGCACGAGGGTGCAGCAGGCGCATCAACTGCTCACGCAGGATGATCAGGGAAAGCTGGAACCGGAAGATTTTCATGCCGCCGGCCGTGGAACCAGAGCAGCCGCCCACGAACATCAGGAAAAAGAACAGCACGAACGCCAGAGGGCCCCAGGCCGAATAATCTTCGGAGGCATAGCCGGTGGTGGTTACCACAGAAGTGACGTTAAACAGGGTAGAGGCATAGTTATGGATGGGATCGAAGGGGACCGGTGACACCATCCAGCGGTAAAGAGTTAGAAACAGCGGTACGAAAAACAGGATCGCGAGAAACAATCGCACCTGCTGATCCCGGAAAAGAACGCCGTGTTGGCCATGCATTTCACGCACGAAAAGGAAGAAGGGCAAGCTGCCGATAATCATGAAAAATGTGGCTTCCATGAGGATCAGATCATTGAACTTGCCCATGGAAAGATCCGAGGTGGAAAAGCCACCGGTGGCGATGCTCGTAAGACCATGGTTGAAGGCATCGAAGAGCGTCATGCCAGAAAACCAGTAGGTAACCACCGCAATGATCGAAAACGCCAGATAAACCACCAGCAAGCCACGGCTGAGTGTTTTCATCCTTGGCAGAGCCTTGTCGGTCCATTCCGAAGACTCGGTGGCGAACAGCCGCATGCCGCCGACCCGCAGAAACGGGAGTACCGCAACGAACATACCGATAATCCCGATACCACCGATCCATTGCAGGATGGACCGCCAGATCAAGAGATCCCTGTCCATATCATCGAGGCCGCTGAGCACTGTTGCCCCGGTGGTGGTAATCCCCGAGGTGCCCTCGAAAAAGGCGTCTGCGGCAGAAATGCCCAGGTCACTCAGATAGAAAGGAAGGGATGAAAACAGGGCAATAATGAACCACGAAGATACCGTGAGTACGAACATGTACCGGGGCTTCAGATCTCTCGGTTTGCGGTAGGTGGCGGCCATTCCCAGTATACCGAGGCCCCAGACAATGGCGGCCGATTCTGCAAACGCCATGGCGTTCGGCGCTTCAGAGCCCGCAAGCAGGATGACAGGCAATGTCATGAAAATGCTCAAAAGCACGAACATGACGCTGACAATGAAAATGACGGGGTAGAGATTTCTCAATGGATGCTCGAGCCAGCTGATACCGGGAGACGGCGTCAGAATACCTGCGGGGTCGGCCTTCCGCAAGGTAACACCGCGCGGATGCTGAAATTACCGGCGAATTAAATCGGTGTAAATAACGCGTAAATGCGGATCTTTCTGATGGCAAAACGCGTCAGTCTGGTGCAAGTTCAGCGATGTACACCGAACAATTCGGTTAAGGAGATAAAAAATGAAACACGTACGTTCAATTGCCGTTATCTTTGCCACCGGTATGGCTGCTGCAGGAGCCGCATCCGCCCAGGATATGTACAAGTCTGGCGTTGGCGGGCTCTACACAGGCCTGAACTACACTTTCATGAACCTTGAGAGCGGTAACGCGGATGCCGACGTAGGCACGCTGTCTGCCAAAGTTGGCGTGATGGCGACGCCGTATCTGGGCATCGAAGCGCGAGGCGGTTTTGGCGTGGATGATGACCGCATCGGCGGAGTCGATTATTCACTGGATAACTTCTTCGGCGGCTACGCCACGTTCAATCTGGCCAACGAATCACCCATTACCCCGTACGCTATCCTCGGCTTCACCCGGGTTGAAATCGAAGCTTCTTCGTTTCTGGGCACAGCCACCGAGGATGAAACGGACGTGTCCTATGGCATCGGCATGAATATGGAATTTGCGCCGAACCTGTCCGGCAACCTTGAATACATGCGTTATTATGAAGACAGTAATGCCGAAGTCGATGGTCTGGGCGTCGGCATCCAGTTCAACTTCTGAAACCAGGCCACCGGGGAGACTGTTTGAACCATCTGGCTCATGTATTTCTCGCGCCGGACTCACCTGAAGCTCGGGTGGGGAGCATCCTCGGTGACTTTACCCGGGGCGTCGATCTCTCGACGCTGCCGGACCCGGTGAAGCAGGGCGTCCGCCACCATCGGGCGGTTGACAGCTTCACCGACCAGCACCCCGACGTACTCGCCAGCAAACAGGTCTTCTCCCGCCAACGTCGTCGATTTGCCGGCGTTGCGCTCGATATTCTCTATGACCATTTTCTTCTCAAACACTGGGACCGGTTCAGTGAAATTGAGCAAGAGGCGTTTATTCGCCGTATATACAACGAGTTGCAGCAGAAAGAGCATCTAATGCCGGACAAAATGGCCAGAGTTACCCGAATGATGGTGTGGAACGACTGGTTCGGAGCCTATCAGGATCTTGAAAACATCGGGAAGGCACTGGACCGCGTTGCAGGGCGCATACGGTTCAGAAATGATTTTACCGGCATGATCACGGAGATCCGCGCAAACCAGGACGAACTGGAGCACAAATTTCTATCGTTTTTCCCAGATTTACAGGAATTTGCAGGAGGTATTGAATGAGGTTTGTTAACAGGGCGTTGTTGGCTGTGGCATTGGTTTTTCCATCAGCGATGGCGGTTTCAGCCGAAACCGACGCACAAAAGGATCAGCGCCCACCGGAAACCCTTGGTTACGTTGAATGGGTTGTCATGCAGGATACCAGCCTTCGTCTCAAGGCCCGGCTGGATACTGGCGCAAAAACCTCATCACTACACGCCGCAAACATTGAGGGCTTTGAGCGCGACGGCGAGGAATGGGTCAGCTTCCAGATCCCACTGGGCGACCACGAGGATCAGCCCACAGAGGGGGAATTGGACCATGACGACGTCATCCTGGAGTTCGAGCGCCCGGTTGAGAGAACAGTACTCATAAAGAGGAAAGGCGCGCCTTCACAGAAGCGATATGTGGTGATGATGGATTTCTGCATCGCAGGCACAACCCACACCACCCAATTCTCACTTACTGACCGGGGTAAGTTTTCCTATCCTGCGTTGCTGGGCCGGCGCTTCATGCGTGACGACAACATCCTGATTGATTCCGCAGACCCCTTTCTTGCACAAAACGAATGCGAATATGTGACTCTGGAAGAATTGGCAGAGGCGCACAAAGACAAGTTGTTAAAGCAGTAAACTCTTCGCTGATCAACTGAAGCCGTTGGCTGGACACCGCTTTGACACCCGACTCTGTTGGATACATGGATGCGGGTAACAGTTGACGGCAGCCCTTTGAATGCTAACCTTCCGTTGGTGTTGGGCTTCCTTGTTAGCGTTTCCCCTGAACCAAATTTCTGCATCCTGGATGACAAGTGAGGGATCACCTGAAATTTTTACTTATTGCTTTGCTGCAATTCTGCTTGAGCTTTGCACCCGCTCATGGATCCGTCCGCTCCGAATATGAAGTGAAAGCAGCATTTCTCTTCAACTTCACCCGTTTTGTTACTTGGTCCCATGCTGAAAACAGCGCAGAGCCATTGGAAATCTGCATAGTAGGGACCGACCCCTTCAAGGAACTGCTCGACCCGATTCGCGGCCGTTTGTCTCAGGGGAGGGAGCTCCAGCTCAAGTACCCCGAGATCACGTCAGACTTATTCGGCTGTGATGTTCTCTATATCAGCGAATCGCAGTCAAGAAACCTGAACCTACTTTTTGATTTTGCCCGACAGCAAGGCATGTTAACGGTTAGCGACCTACCAGAATTTGCGCGCAAGGGCGGCATGGTGGGTTACGTCAAACAAGGCAATGTCATCCGTTTTGAGATTAACCTGAAGGCTGCGACTGACGCAGGCCTGACGATCAATTCACGACTCCTCGAACTGGCTGTGAGGGTGTTGCGATGATCGGGCGATGGCGTTATTGGCGGCTTAAAACAAAACTGCTTTTTCTTACACTCTTCACCAGTGCACTGGGTATTTCACTGGTTTGTATCAGCCTCATCCTGGTTGAAAACCAGAATTATCGTAAACAGCTTGAATCAGAACTCCATGTCATCGGTGGCATACTCGCCGAGCAATCTGCGGCAGCGCTGTTATTTACCGACCGGGAACAACTCGGAAGCATTATCTCCAGTCTTAAAAGAATCGGCACCATCCGGCAAGCCTGCATTTACACTCCTGGCGGCGCGGTTTTGTCCGCTCTGGAAAGTCAGGATAGGCGGCCTTGTCCCGATATAATGCAACCGCTTGAAGCCGGCTTTGTGGGTGATGCCTACCAACTTCGGATGCCTGTGACCCTGGACAACGAAACTGTTGGGCATTTGTATCTGACATCGCACCTTGATGTCATGCGGAACCACATACGTACCTTTGTTTTGGTGACTATTGCGGTTGGAACCATCATTCTACTCGCCCTTGTCGTTCTGGCCCTGAGACTTCAACGCATTGTCTCCGAGCCGATCCTGACGCTTTCGGAAACCGCAGAGCGTATCGCCAGAGATCATGATTACACCATTCGCGCGCCCGTGTCGGGAACCGATGAACTCGGCAGGCTGGGCAGCACCTTCAATGACATGATCGGGACTATCGAACAGCAGAACCGTCGCATTCTCGAGAGTCGGGATAGCCTTGAAAGAATAGTGGATGCACGGACATCAGAGCTGAGCATGGCAAATCGCGAGCTTGAGGCATTCAGTTACTCCGTATCCCACGACCTCCGTCAGCCTCTAAGGGCCATTGAGGGCTTTGGACAGGCGCTTGAAGAAGACTGTGGTGAACAGCTCAACGACGCCGGGAAAGATTATCTGCGGCGAATTCGCGCTGCCAGTGTCCGAATGGCAAGCCTGATCGATGGTCTACTTGTGCTGTCCAGAGTCAGCAGGCAGCCGATGGAGAACGAATCGATTGATTTAACGAACCTTCTGCACGAAATTTCGGATGAACTGATGAACATTGACGACTCCGTGCCAACGGAGGTCAATATTCAGGAGGGCATTCAGGTTGTTGGTGACAGCCGGATGCTCCGGGTGGCATTCCAGAATCTTCTCGAAAATGCCTGGAAGTACAGCGCCAGAGGCGAGAAGCGCCGGGTTGATGTGTCCGCAGTGGAAACGGCAGGTTCTATCACGATTGAAGTGCGGGATAACGGTGTGGGCTTCGACATGCGCTATATCGATAAACTGTTCGTCGCGTTCAACCGCCTCCACACACCCTCGGAATTCGGTGGTACCGGGATTGGTCTGGCGACCGTATACCGTGTTGTTCGGCGCCATCACGGTGACATTTCCGCCTCTTCCGAAGTTGGGAAAGGTGCCCGTTTTGACGTCACGTTGCCTGTTTCACGGCGTTAGCGCTACACTTATAAATAGATTAAAATTATAACGCAACTGATTGAAGGACAAACAGAAATATGGACGTACGTTCAATCCTTGTGATTGAAGACAATCCTGACGATCAGATTCTCACTGTCCGCGCCCTGAAAAGTGCCAGCGTTGATAGCCCGGTGATTGTCCTTGAAGACGGGGAAGAAGCCCTGAAATTTCTGTTCGGTGACGGCGACCAACCTTCAAGGAACGTGGAGTCCCTTGGTGCGGTGTTACTGGATGTGAAGCTCCCCAAGGTTGGAGGGCTAGAAGTGCTGAGGCATTTGCGATCATCACCCTTGACTCAGTGGTTACCGGTAATCATGGTCACGTCTTCTGATGAACCAGCGGATCTTCTGGAGGCGTATCGGCTGGGCGCCAACAGCTTCATCACCAAACCCATTAACTATCGTGAATTCGTGGAGCAGATGACCTTATTAGCCCGTTATTGGTTGAAGGTAAACCGAGTACCGAATGCCAGCGCAGTTCGCTCATTTTGACAAGGTGAAGGCAATGACAGAGACCGCCAGCCGACTCAGAATGTTGATCGTCGAAGATTCTGAAGACGACGCATTGCTCCTCCTGCGCGAATTGCGTAAAGGCGGCATTGATCCCTACAGCGAGCTGGTAGACAGTGAAGAGCGCCTGTGTCGCGCTCTTCACGAAAACAAATGGGACATATTGATCACCGATCACAACATGCCAGGGTTCTCATCGTTCCGGGTTCTGGAACTGGCACGGGAACATTCCGCAGATCTACCAGTAATCATCGTTTCAGGCACCATAGGGGAAGGCGTTGCTGTAACCGCCATGAAAGCAGGTGCCCAGGATTACATCATGAAGGACAACCTTTCCCGGTTGATTCCGGCCATTGACCGAGAGGTTCGGGAAGGTTCGATTCGCCGGGCGAAACGCGCGGCAGAGAGCACGCTGGAATACATGGCATACCACGACAGTTTGACTGACCTGGTGAATCGTCGGGAATTTGAACGTCGCCTTATGGGGGCTCTCGAAGATACCCACAACGACGGTGGGGATCATGTACTGCTGTATCTTGATTTGGACCAGTTCAAGATCATCAATGATACCTGTGGCCACATCGCGGGTGATCATCTGCTCAAGCAGATCGCGGCTCTGCTATCCGAGCATATCCGATCTGATGACACCTTGGCGCGACTGGGCGGCGATGAATTCGGCATTTTGCTGCATGGCTGCGATGGTTTTTATGCACGTAGAGTTGCCGAGAAGTTGTGCCAGGAAGTCAGCGAATTTCGCTTTGTCTGGCAAAACAAACCTTTTTCCGTATCCCTCAGCATCGGCATGGTGCTGATCGACAAGCAGTACGACAATGCCAGCGAGCTTCTATCCCATGCAGATCTTGCATGCTACGCCGCTAAAGATCGAGGCCGCAACAATGTCCAACTGTACCAGTCGAATGATGTGGACATGCAGCAACGTCAAAATGACATGCACTGGACCAGCCGGATTCAGCAGGCCCTGCAATCGGACAGCTTCTGTCTCTGGAAGCAGGATATGGTCTCATTGCAGCCGAACGATACTGACGGATACCGAACAGAGTTCCTTGTTCGCCTCAAGGAAGGGGATGACATCATTCTGCCCGGCGCCTTTATTCCAGCGGCCGAGCGCTTTAGCCTGATGACCAAAATCGATCGCAAAGTCATTGAATTGGCTTTTCGATACCTTGATCAGACTGGCCTGGGCCGAGAGGAAACCGGCACCTTTTTTATCAACCTGTCCGGCAGTTCCTTCAATGAGCCAGGGCTTTTTCTGTACATCTGCGAGCTTGCGGATACCCACCATCTCAAGCCCGAGCGCGTGTGCTTTGAGATTACTGAGACCTCGGCGATCGCAAACCTCAATGTGACGCAACAGTTCATCAATACCGCCAAGAAAAGGGGCTTCGAATTTGCTCTGGACGATTTTGGGGCGGGTATGAGTTCCTTCTCCTACCTCAAGGCTTTGCCAGTGGATTATCTGAAAGTCGACGGTGGTTTTGTTCGTAACCTTCTGACCGATCCGATTGATCTGGGAATTGTCGATGCCTGCAATCGGATCGGACACGCCGCCGGCCTCAAGACGGTGGCGGAATTCGTTGAAAACGACGAAGTCAAAAACCGGCTTGTAGAGCTTGGTCTCGACTACGCCCAAGGGTATGGCATATCCAAGCCTTGCCCCCTGGATTGATGAAGCTGTCGGGCTGCCTGCCATTCGTTGGTCATATCTTCTAAGGATTTTTCATGCTCGGAAACGGCGACCTGATACTTCGTTATCTGGAGCACCTTGGTGTTGAATATGTTTTTGGTGTTCCGGGGGGCAGTATCGAACCCTTCTATGACGCTTTGGCCAGGAGCGAGCGCCGTGGCGGAATCCGGGCCATCACGGCGCGGCACGAAACCGGCGCGGCATTTATGGCGGAGGGATACGCAAGGGAGACTGGAAAGATAGGAGTGTGTTGCTCAACGGCAGGCCCCGGGGCCACGAATCTGCTTACGGGTGTGGCCTCGGCCTACGCCGATGGTATCCCAATGCTCGTTATCACAGCGCAAACCGCACTTGACCGATTTGGTCAGGGTTCATTCCAGGACACCTCCTGCACCGGTATCCATACCACTGAGATGTTTGCCAAGTGCACACGATATAACACCTTGGTCTCCCATCCCGCGCAGCTTGAAACCAAATTGCTTCAAGCGGTGAGCCACGCGATGGGCAACCAGCCGGGCCCCGCTCATCTGGGAATACCCCTGGACGTCATGCGCCACAGCATCCCAGACAATGAGATTGACGCGACGCTCAACGCCTTCACTAATCATGAAGTTGCACCGAGCGAACAGTCTACCAAGTCCGCATTACATGAACTGGAGTCTGCCAGAAAAGTTACGCTCGTTCTGGGTGAGGGCGCATCTGAAGCCAGCGAACTGTTGGTGCGATTAGCCGAGTCACGGGACTGGCCGATGGTGACAACACCAAGAGGAAAAGGGCTGATCGACAGCTTTCACCCGCTTTACCGGGGAGTATTCGGCTTTGCCGGTCACGACAGCGCGTCTGATGCTCTGAAAGAAGACAGCGCCGATCTTGTGGTCGCTATTGGTACCGCACTGGACGAAGTTTCTACCTGTGGCTGGGACCCCGCTACAATACTCTCCGACCGGCTTATTCATGTCTCCAACAACCCGGTACACCTGAGCCGTTCTACTATGGCGCGATTGGTGGTACTTGGCTCGCCAAAGCTCCTGTTCGAATCGATAGCCAGAGCCTTCGGTATCGATTCAGCGTCTCAGGCACACCGATCTGTTTGCTACAACGACCGTTTACCAGCCAACACCAGATTTGATGACCCTGAAAAATGCTTCGATAAATCCGGGCCCATAAAGGCCCAAGCCCTGATGACCTACATGAGCCGGATTTGCCCCCAGAATACGCGGGTTTTGATGGACGCCGGGAATAGCTTTCTCTGGGGCATTCATTATTGGAATATACGCCGCTCCATGAATATGCACCCCGGAACGAACCACTTTCATATAGGTCTTGGGTTCGCCTCTATGGGCTGGGCTATTGGCACCTCTGTTGGCATGGCCAGTGCCCATCCAAACCATCCTGTGGTCTGTTTCACCGGTGACGGAAGCTACCTAATGGCCGGGCAGGAGTTAACCACGGCGCTCCAGGAAAACCTGAACATTCTCATGGTGGTGCTCAACGATTCTTCACTGGGCATGGTCAGCCACGGACAAAAACTCAGTGGCGGAGAACAGTTAGCCACCGGTCTGCCAAGGGTCGATTTCTCAATGATAGCCCGGGCATTGGGTGTCGAGTCATACCGCGTTGAGACTATGGAACAATTTGCAAACCTTGATATAAAGGGGATTCTGTCCCGACCTGGCCCGTGCTTGTTAGACGTTATCGTTGACGGCGATCAGGTACCACCATTGGGCTCCCGGATAAAAGTATTAACCAGCTCAATACAAACTCACGAATAGAGTAGGGGACCCGCGTGCCATCAGACTATGTTTATCACTCCAATTTCTGGCTTGAAGAGCCGGAAGAGACCAATCCTTTTGCAGCCAAGGCTTGTTACTGCCACGGCTATGACGTATATGGGCAGATCATCGCCCGGGCAAGCTGGTTCGAGTATCTGCTTTTAATGTTCAAGGGAGATCGACCCGAGCCGGCAAATGTGGTGCTGCTTGAAAAGCTTGCGCTGGTTCTTGCCAATGCTGGCCCCAAAGAGGCCAGTATTCGTGCTGCCATGAATGGTGGGGTCGCCGGAACCAACCATAGTTCCGCCCTTATGGCAGCGCTCGCTGTCGGTTCCGGACTCTATGGTGGTTCCCAGGAGCTCGAGATCTGTATGCGCCTATGGCGTGAGTGCCAGCAGGATGTTGAAAAATGGAAAACCCGTCTGCAATCTCCCGAGGAAGACGAAAGGGCAGATATATGGCCGGCTATGGAGCATCCACCTGGCTTTGATCCCAATGGGGACCAGATACCGACGACGCTTCTTCAATCCCTGGAGTTATTGATCCAGTTCGCTCCAGAGAGCGGTGCTCTAGCCTGGCTGGCGAATAATCGCAGTCATCTGGAAGAGTTCTTTGGCTGCCCCTTATCTATCAGTGCGGTCGCGGCAGCAACCTTCGTGGATCTTGGCCTGGATCAGGACCAGGGCAGTATGCTTTACCTGATGCTCAGGCTCCCGGGCGCGGCCGTTCATGCCGTGGAACAACGCAAGATGGGCTGGAAAAAGTTTCCTTTCTACAGTCCTGCCATTGAACTGGAAGACGATCCTGGCCCATACAAAAAAGCTGGCGAGGGGGAAACCGATGAATCATGAGCGGTTGTGCGAGACTGAAAGCCACCTGGTAACCCGCATAGGGAAGGCTTTTCTTACCGAGCGTGTGGTTATGCATGGTAAAGATCTTCACCATGAGCTGGACCACCTGGAATGGCTGCACCTTTACCTGTTTGCCATTCTTGGAAGGGATCCTGGCAAGGATGTTGCCAACATGCTGAACTGTTACTGGGTGGGCAGCAGCTACCCTGATCCGTCTATTTGGCCAAATCACGTGGCGGCGCTGGCGGGTTCCGTCCGCACCACCCCTTCGCTCGGCATGATGGCCGGTTTGAGTATTTCCGAGGCATCGATTTATGGTCGCCGTCCGGAAGTTCGAGCACTCGATTTCTTTTACAGGGTAGGAAAATGGTGCGAGGAGGGCGGTAAGGTCGAGGAATTTGTCGATAATGAAAAGGCCCTCGGACGTATTCTTTCCGGCTACGGACGCCCTCTCGCCAAAACGGACGAGCGTATTGCTTTTACTCTGGAGAAGGCAAAAGAGTACGGCTTTTCAGATGGGCGCCATTTAAAAATAGCGTTTGAGGTCTTTGAGCATGTGAACAGTGTGTACGGATATTCAATGAATGTTGCTGCCGTACATGCCGCTCTTGCGGCAGACATGGGCTTCAGTTGCGAAGAGTATCAACTGCTGCTGTCACCCGGTTTCGTGACTGGTATGGCCCCATGCTTCAAAGACGCGAAAGCACGACCAGAAGGCAGTTTTTTCCCGATTCGCTGTGCGAGTATTGTTTATCACGGTGTGGACAAGCGAAATTGGGAAGATTGACGCTAAGGTTCTGATCAGAACCTGTAGGATAGTTCTCCGACCAGACGGCGGCCCGGCATCGGAAAGTCGTTTGGTATGGAAGCACTGGGCTGGGTAAAGGGGCTTGGGTCTCTCACATCGTCATTGAAGATGTTCTTCAAAGACACCGAAAGATCCAGCCCACGCCATAAGCCCTTTGTTCGAAGCGTCATGTCCACAGTCGTTGAATCCGGCACAGGTTCTCTCTGATCCGCCGCAGTCCTTTTCTGCTCGCCTACCCAATTGACCTGAGAGCTCAGGAACCAACTAGACCACAAAGACCAATCGGCGCGGGCATAAACCTGGTGGTTGGGCGCATCGCCCACAGACTCGCTGGTCAGTTCATCCTTGGCGGTCTGGTACGCATAATTTGCCGTCACCGAAAGTTCATCTGAGGCCTGGTAGGTGAGCTCAAACTCACCCCCGTGTCCGGTTCGCTGACCTACGTTCTGATATTGATTAGCGATAAGGCCTGCAACCGGCTCAGCAGTTATGAGATCGTCAATCTCGTAATAGAACAGGTTTAAGGAGTATAGAATGCGGGCGGTTGCCTGATGGGATACACCAATTTCATAGGTGTCTATAGTCTCGGCATCAAGTTCTTCGTTACCGATAACCACCGGATTATTGGATGCATGCAGTTCATTCAAGGACGGAGCGCGAAAGGCTCGTCCGTAGAGCAATTTCGTCGTAACACTGTCTGTTGTCGCCCATATCAAGGCGGCCCGAGGATTGACCGTATTCCCGAAATCGGAGGACTCATCAAAACGAATGCCGCTAACCAGCTGCCAGTTCTGAGCAAACTTCCACTCATCCTGAACGAACAGGTAATAGTTGGTACGGTCCTCCTCAGGCATCCAGACTTCATTCGGATCGTCAGACACGTCGACCACGCCACCCTTGGGACTGAAGTCGGGATTGAAATTCTTACTTTCTGTAACTTCATACAGATCGGCCCAGAACGCACCGCCACCCAGATGGATCCGATGGTCCTTGAAACCACGGTAAACCGCACTTAAATCGAGGCGAACCTGATTTTCCTTGTAGCCCGGGCTACCAATCAAACCATCGCGAAAATCACCATCAAAAGCACCTGGTGGATAAAGAAGAATGTCGTTCTCCGGTTCTTGGGTAATATTGAAATAGAACACCCGAGCCTCAACATCCAGGCCAGGAGCGAGGTGTGACCAACGATAACTGTAATCCAGGTTTGCCCGGCGAGACGAATATTGTCCCTTCGCATCCAGCGCCTGAGCCAGGCCAGGGCCGGTACCGAGATTGCTGCGATCCTGAAGCCCTGCGCGCAGGGTCCACCGGTCGTCACCCATTTCAAAGCGGGCATCCAACTGGTCCGCCCCCGTATTGACCGGACCTGGGGCAAGAGACGCTGAAGTCCCGAACAGCTCATCGAAGCTCGTCTGTGCGTCCTGATCAATAACGTCGTCCCAGCCTTCTGTCGTCTGGTATTCCAGAACAAGGCTCATCGCCAGTCCACCACCAATATGGTGCACTGACTCCAGCCAACCACCCTGAGTATCAAAGCTGCCGAGGCGCCCACCGACAGTCTGACCTTCAATCGAGTCCGGGCCCTTTGTAATAATGTTGATAACGCCAGAGTAGGCGTCTGCACCGTACAGTGCAGATCCAGGCCCCCTAATTACTTCGATCCGTTCGATTCCCTTTACCGGCATCCCTCCCCAGGCATTCCCGCGGTTGCCGTAAACCATTGTGGTGGCTGGAATTCCATTAATAAGAACGAGTGCCTGAGCGTTATTACTCGACGTTATGCCTCGGAAGACATATTTGGGAGAAAATCCCTGATCGGAATGATTCACGTGAAGGCCGGGCACAGTCTCAAGCACTTCGTCGAGGTCCGTCGCACCTATGGCCGCAATGTCATCAGCATTAATAACTGAGGTAACAGCAGCCGCCTTATCCAGAGGGGTCTCAGTGCCAGATGCAATCGATACGACGCGGATCCGCCCAAGCTCTTCCAGGGGGATGTCCCAGAGGGATTGATCAGCAGCAGCAACACCATTGGATATCGCAAGACAAACCACACTCACTCGCAGCGGAGTGGGAAGAAGTAGAAGTGCAGTGCGGCCCAGGGCCAATAAGGATTGCTGCATAAAAAATCTCAGCACTTTGACCTTGTTAATGGATGAAACGATTCAATCAAGGGCTGCATTCCTGGATGTGCTTCAGCCTTAACTGGTCCTGTAGGCATGCCGACGCTATACGGCTAACCCATTAATCGGTGGTAAAAAAGCAAGCCGAATAGGAGTTTAGCTTCATTGGCTGTATAAGCAAGTCTTTATCGGGGTATGGTACAGGGTTTGTTAAGGGCGGGACTTGGCTTGCGCGAAGGGTAATCGATGTGGATACGGTGCATCGGATGCAGCTTCACGCCCATGCTTTAACTTATGCGCAGTGTTGTTGTTCATCGAACTAGCCAGCCTCAATAACTCTTTCTGAAACAATGGCCTTATTGGCCAGCGGCTTGGCCTGGTTCACCAGATACTTCATACAGCATGAAAATCGTGCTTCTCATGAACCTCCTCGGCCAGAGGAGCTTTGGTTGCTGCTAAACAAAAGCGAACGTTCGCGCACCTCGGTTCGATAAATCTGCCTATCTTTTCGTAGTGTCCGCAGTGACGGGGTAGAGCCTCAAGAGGTCGATTGGTTCAGAAGCTAATCCCTTTGGCTTTTTGTTCCAATGTCTCCCTCATGTAGAGATGCAATGAGCGGGCACGCGATGCTGTCCGGCCGTGCGTGGCATTGACTGACCATGTCGCTCAGAGCCTTCTCAATTTTGACCAGCCTTTCGATCTTTTCACGCACATCCTTCAGCTTGTGCTCGGCGAGCGCACTGGCTTCCTGACAGTGAGTGCCATCTTCCAACCTTAAAAGGTCGCCGACCTCGTCGAGACTGAAACCCAGCTGCTGCGCCGTTTTAACAAATGTCAGCCGATCAATATCGGCGGAACCGTAGCGTCGAATACCACCTAGAGGTCGTTTGGGTTCCGACAACAGACCTCGCCGCTGGTAATAGCGGATCGTCTCGACATTTACATTGGCCGCCTTGGCCAAGCCGCCAATAGTCAGTGAACTGGCTTTAACCGACATACTGCTTGACTCCGTACTTGACTACGGAAGTAACCTTATCGCATCGAGTCCATGGGCAACAGGTGTCAGCGTCATGTCGAAATTCAAATCTAAATCCGGAGGTGCTTCTCTCGCTGTCGGGGGCATGGCTGGACTTCTCGCCTCGGCGTGCTGTCTCGGGCCATTGGTACTTATCACTCTGGGCGTTTCCGGTGCCTGGATCGGCAACCTGACAGCTTTGGAGCCCTATCGACCGCTGTTCATTGGCGCGGCCACCGTCGCCATGTTCTTTGCCTGGCGACGAATCTATCGCCCTGTAGAGCAATGCTCACCCGGTGAAACGTGTGCGATCCCTCAAGTCCGAAAGACCTATAAGGTGATCTTTTGGGTAGTTACGGCTCTGGTACTGGTCGCATTAGTGTTCCCTTACATTTTGCCTCTATTCTACTAAACGGAGATTTTTCTCATGCGTAAACAGTTTGTACTTGCCATGTTCCTCACTTTGCTCAGCATGTCCTCCTGGGCTGCGTCTCAAACAGTAACTCTCTCGGTGCCTGACATGACCTGTGCCGCGTGTCCGATCACCGTCAAGTTGGCCTTAAGTAAGGTGGAAGGGGTGTCGCAAGTTTCCGTGAGCTACCCTGATCGAGAAGCCGTCGTCACCTTTAACGATGCGCTCACTTCCATAGAGGCGCTCACCGAGGCCACGAGCGACGCTGGTTACCCCTCCACTCCCACGGCCTCAGAGGCGACTCCGGAGGGGCAATAAAGAATCCGAAGAACCTGCTCAGGGTCGGCATAGTAGGGACTATTCTGGTTGCACTATGCTGCTTCACACCGATTCTGGTCATTTTGATGGCCACCGTGGGACTGGCCGCCCTGACGGGCTATCTCGACTATGTGCTTCTTCCGGCACTGGCGGTATTCATCGGCCTGACGGTTTATGCGTTCTGGCGGAAAAAGCACTATGACGCCAGCTACGAGAGCAACTTCAAAGCTCCAAGGAGTTTCCCGAGTGAAAAATGACAACAAACTGCATATTGCTGTAATCGGCAGTGGTGGTGCCGCCATGGCGGCTGCCCTGAAGGCAACAGAGCGCGGTGCCCGCGTCACCCTGATTGAACGTGGGACTGTCGGCGGCACCTGCGTAAATGTTGGCTGCGTGCCCTCGAAGATTATGATTCGTGCAGCACATATCGCGCACCTGCGAAAAGAAAGCCCGTTTGACGCGGGCATCAGTGCTGAGGCTCCTCAGGTAGACCGAGCAAAACTGCTTCAGCAACAGCAGGCACGAGTGGAGGAGCTGCGTGACACCAAGTACGAAAAGATACTTCGAGAACACAAGGACATCACAGTCCTGAACGGTGAGGCCCGGTTTGTCGATACCAATAGCCTGGTAGTCACGCTGGCTGAGGGTGGTGAAAAACCGGTTCATTTTGATCGCGCCTTTATTGGAACCGGAGCCAGACCGGCAGAGCCGCCAATAACGGGGCTGGCAGACACTCCTTACCTGACATCAACCAGTGCCTTGGCGCTGGATACCGTTCCCAAACGGCTGATCGTGATTGGTGCCGGTTTCGTTTCCTTGGAATTGGCTCAGGCATTCGACAGACTCGGCAGCAAGGTTACCGTTTTAGCCCGGAGCCGTGTGTTGTCCAGCGAAGATCCTACGATCGGAGAGGCCATAGAGGCGGCTTTTAAACGGGAAGGGATTGAGGTGCTTCGCCAGACCACGCCCAGCAACGTGGACTATAGCGACAACGAGTTTATCGTCGAGACGCCTGCCGGCACCTTGCGAGCCGACCAACTACTGGTGGCGACCGGTCGAACGCCCAATACCGAGGCCCTGAACCTGGCGAGCATTGGCGTGGAAACTTCACGCGGCGCAATTCAGGTGGATGAGCATCTGCAAACCACGGTCACCGGAATATACGCTGCTGGTGACTGCACCAATCAACCGCAGTTTGTCTATGTCGCAGCTGCCGCAGGCAGCCGAGCCGCCGTCAACATGACGGGAGGCGAGGCCAAACTCGACCTCAGTGCCATGCCCGGGGTCATGTTCACCGATCCTCAAGTCGCCACCGTTGGCCTCACTGAAGCCGAAGCAGTTGCTCGGGGTTATAGCGTGGACACCAGGCTGCTCGACTTGGAAAACGTGCCGCGTGCGCTAGTAAACTTTGACACCCATGGATTTATTAAAATGGTAGCAGAGCGCAGCACAGGCCGTTTGCTCGGGGTGCAGGTTGTCGCAGCGGAAGGCGGTGAAATTATCCAAACGGCAGTGATGGCGTTACGAGCAGGTTTGACCGTTCAGGAAATCGGCGATGACTTGTTCCCTTATCTGACCATGGTTGAAGGACTCAAACTCTGTGCGCAAACGTTCACCAAGGATGTAAAGCAGTTGTCCTGCTGTGCCGGTTAATCGCTCCGGCTCTGGTCAACGCGAGCACTGTCCAAAATTTGAACGTTCGCTTTGCGACCATACCGTGTACCAAAAGCTTGTTCCTTGAGGGCACAAAACATGTTGTGCCGCTGCCCTGGGTTTGGGATCGCGGAGCCAGAGAATGGCTTGGCCAGAAGCGCCGGTCCATCGCCAATGATCCGGTTAATCTTTTGCCGGTCAAGGCGAGCCTGAGCAAGGGAGCCGAAGGCCCCGACGAATGGCTGCCCCCATTGGGCGAGTGCGGCTATGTAGCTCGCTTCGTTCGGGTGGTAAAGTCATACTATCTGTAGCCCACTGCCCCGGAGTTGGCCTGCTTGTGATTGCGGAGAGTGTGCCATGAAAACCAAACGCCCAACCGAAAAAGAACTCCTGGACGGCCTCGACGCCTACACGGCCCATGCGGATGAACTGGCTGACCCGTTGCCTCAGGAACTCACTCCACTGGAACGCCTCAGGGATTCCGTCAAACGCTATGACCGGCCAACCGATCCGGTTTGGGACGAGTATTTCGATTCTGAAGGCGTCAGTGACGATTTTATGGAGGATCGAGAGCAGCCCAAGGATGGGCGAACATAATGACCGTCGATGATGAAAAAGCCAAAGGGCATGTGGCTCTCAAAGGCTTCGTTGGTATCTGTCGCGAATGGGACTGCACCGAGGAAGAGATGATGCAGTTGCTCGGCGGTGTGTCCCGGAGCACGCTGGCCAAGTATGAGACGTTGCCACACGTAACGCTCTCGCAGGATACCCTGGAGCGCATCAGCTACATCCTGGGCATCTACGAATCCCTGAGGATCATGTATCCAACGGCCGAACGCGCCAATCGTCGGGTTCGACTGGAAACCAGTGAGCCTCCCTTCTTTGGAACGTCAGCCCTAGACTTTATGGCGCAAGGCTCCATGAAGCACCTCATGGAAACTCGACGCTACTTTGATGCAAAGCGGGCGGGGTAACCAGCCCCCGTCGACCGAGAGGATTCGAACCTCTGACCTCTGCCTCCGGAGTGCACCGATTGGGATCGGTTTGGAGTGAGGGCAGTGGGTCTAAATCGTTGTTCGTCAGTAACTTGCTGATCGGGCGAAAGCTCAAGAGAAGTTCTTTCAAAACAGCTAGTTACACAATTTGCCCCGGCTTTTGGCACACACTTGTCTGGCTAGATGTGGCTCTTCTCGGACAGCCTGATCTCTGCCCTCAAGTACTCGATTCAATGGTTTCGCTCTGCTTAGTTAACTTCAATCGAAAGAAAAATGTCTGGATCTGACTGTCCGAAATTGGACACTTCTCGAGTGGGTTAGACCACGCATACTTTTATATTGCGCTTTACCTCGCAATGAGTATCACTCACTGGATCAGGGTCACACTCACCATTTTGGCACGTAGATACCGGTGAGGATGAGTTCATCCCATTACTTACTTTTGCCTTGACCTAATGTGTAGTAATGCGAAGGAATTCAGCGACTGGGTGCGCTGAACTCTTCACAGTGTTCGTCCATCGAAAGCGCTAGGACAAAATGGACAGTCTGGAGTCAACCCCGGCAGATGTTGGCTCTGCAGATCCGTTGCTGTCTTCTGCTTCACCAGATTCCTCGCGGGAAGCAGGGCGTTTATTCAGCAAGGTTGCCAGGGCCGGGAGTAATACCAGGGCGCCAATCATGTTCCACACAAACATGAATGTCAGAAGTAACCCCATATCGGCTTGGAATTTAATGGGAGACATCACCCAGGTTCCTACCCCGATACCCAGCGTGAGCCCGGTGAAAGCAACAGCTTTGCCGGTGGTTCTTAAGGTATTGAAGTACGCATCATGGAATGACTGGCCTTGCTTGAGAAAATATTCCAGCTTGCTATAAATGTAGATGCCGTAGTCCACACCGATTCCCACACCCAATGCAATGACCGGCAACGTGGCGACTTTCACCCCAATACCGAGTTGCGCCATTAGGGCCTGGCACAAAAGTGAGGTCAAGGCCAAAGGGAGAAGGATACAAAGTACCGTGCGCAATGACCGGAAAGTTAGTAGACACAGAATACCGACGACACCGTAAACCCACGCGAGCATCCAGTATTGGGCTTTCGCGATAACAATATTGGTTGCCGCCTCAATGCCTGCATTCCCGGCCGCCAGTTCGATTTCAATACCATAGATCTCCGAGAACTCCGATTTGAACGCTTCTGCCTCAGCGACCACCGACTCAAGGGTTTTCGCCTTGTGGTCGTCTAGGTAGACGAATACTGGCGTCAGGCTGCAGTCAGCGTTAATCGTACCCGGAGCCGCCTTGATCGAAGCTTGATCGAGCAGTTGTTGGTTGCGGTTGAGGGCGAGCCACTTGATATAGCCCTCATTATAGCCTGCCATCATTTGTTTGGTATGATTAACTAATGACTGAGACGATTGAACGCCCGGGAGCTGTTCTAGTCGCCACTGTAATTGATCAATCACGTCCAGTGCCTGGTAATCAGAGCATTGATCCTTCGCGGTTTGAACCATAACTACAAAGATATCTGTACTGGTGCTGTAGTTCTCCGTAAGGAATGCGTTGTCACGATTATAGCGGGAGTCCGGGCGTAGTTCCGGTGCTCCGGCATCCAGATCGCCGATCTTCAAGTCCTGACTAAGATAAACGCCTCCGGCTGCGAGGATGACTGCAGCTGTAAGGGCTACTTTGGCTCTGGACGGCCTAGTGAGCGAGGCAAGAAAGTGCCAAACAGGATGGTGGTCCTTACGCTCATTGGACTGCTGACGTTTTATTGCAGCCTGGCCGATTCCGATATAGGACATCATGACCGGCAAGAGGATCAGATTGGTAAGAATCAGCACAGCAACCCCGATACTAGCGGCGATAGCCAGATCCTGAATCACAGCAATATCAATAACCATGAGGGTGGCAAAGCCCACTCCGTCGCTGACTAGAGCAATAATGCCTGCGATATAGAGGTTGCGGAAAGCCAACCGTGCTGAACGTTCTTTGCCGGCGCCGAAAAACATCTCATGGGCAATGGCGTTCACAATTTGTACGCCATGACTGACCCCAATGGCAAATACAAGAAATGGAATGAGGATTGAATAGGGGTCCAGTCCGTACCCGAGAGTTTTTAGCAGCCCTAGTTGCCATACAACCGCCACAACCGAGCACAAAAGGATGGACAACGAGCTCCGGAGGCAACGGGAATAAGCGTAGAGCAGCACGAGGGTGATGAGCAGTGCAAGGCCGAAGAACATCGCTACCAGATAAATGCCATCAATTAAGTCACCGACGACTTTGGCAAAACCGGTAATATGGATGCCTATATTCTCGCTCTGGAACTTATCACGTATTCGCTCTTCAAGTTGATTGGACAGTTCCTGGTAATCGATGGCGTCGCCGGTCTCCGGGTTGAGCTCCATGAGAGGGGCATAAATCATTGCGGAACGAAAATCGTTGGCCACCAATGCGCCAACCTGACCCGATTTGAGTATATTAGATCTCAGGTTTTCCAGTTCCTCCTTTGAGCCATCGTAACTTGGACCCACAACGGGACCACCGGTGAAGCCCTGTTCAGTCACCTCGTTCCAACGTATGGCCGGTGACCAGATCGACCGCAGTGCCGATCTTTCTACACCCGGGATGTAAAAAACTTCCTCGTGGACCTGTCTCAGCGTTTCCTGAAAATCCGGGGAGAAGATATCGCCTTGTTTTGCTGAAACCACCACCCGAAGGGCCTGGCCCAGGCCCTGCAGGTCCTGCTTGTGTTCCAGATAACTCTCCACATAGGGATGGCTGGTTGGAATCATCTTTTCAAAACTGGCATCCGGCTCAATCCGGCTAGCCTGAACAGCAAGGTATATAGTCAGTAAGAGGAAGGTGAGGATGAGAATTGCTCGGTGACGGAACACGAATCGCTCGACTCCGGCTTCCGAGTCGGCGACCGGATGTCGCAGATGATGTTCTAAATTGGAGTTCATGACTGTAGCTCCCTTATTGATCGTGGGTCAGGGGTTGAGCCTGAATGCCACCCAATCCGACGGTTAGAAGTTCCGTCTCCAAGGAAATAACTTGGCTTAAGGGAAGGCGATTGTCGGCTTGCCGGATTTCACCAACGTGACCGTTCCGGTCAATGAATACAGTTACCCCCTGTGTACCTACCAGGACGGCCGTACCATCCGGCAGTAGGGTGCCGCCAAACAACGAGGAACTGGTGCCGGTCTCAATCTCGGTCCAACTGTCTCCGTTATCTAGAGACTGGAAAGCGTGGCCGCGCAAACCAAAGGTGATAAGACGACCGCCTCCGCTGCCCAGAATCCCAAAAAGTGAACCATCATATGGGCTATCGAGCCGCTGCCAGGTTTGACCATTGTCGGCGGAGCGGAACAGGGCGCCGGCTTCGGCTGTGATGTACAAAGCCTGGCCAACTTTGCGAATGCTATTGAGGTGCAAAGAGTAGGGGTTTTCCAGCCGGTCGAGCCAAGAGATCCAACTTTCGCCGCCATCAATTGTCCTGAGAATCAGACCAAAGGCACCGATTACAAAGCCCTCTTGCTCATTCTGGAACCAGACATCCAGAAACGGGCGGCTGGCGCCTTCTTCGAGAAAACTGCTCGCATCCTGTGCGGCATACTCCATGGCCTCAAGGGTCTCCTGGAGGGCGGACTCTTCTTCTGGCGCAGCATCGCTCAGGGCTTGTTCGGCCTGCTCCTGCAGGTCTGTAGCATGTTGCTCTATCAGCCTATTGGCTTCGAAACCGTTTAGCCGAGTGCGCCAAGTGAGCCCGCCGTCTTCCGTTTTAAGCACAACGCCGTCGTGTCCAACCGCCCAGCCAATGTTGGAATCTGCGAAGAAGCAACTGGTGAGGGTGGTACGGACCGGAACTGCGCTTTGTTCCCAGCTCAGGCTGTTAAGGTTGTCCGTCCAGATGATGTGCCCCCGTTCGCCTACTGCAAACAGCCGGTCTCCCGTCCGTGTTATATCGAGAACCAGAGAGTGTTCGGCCAGTTCGGTGGGCCGGGCGGGGGTTTCAAGCGCGTCCCCTTGTGTGAAGGCGGGAGTAGAATAGCCACATGCGAAACACAGCGTGGAGATCCATACCGCCGTCAACAACCGGGTACCGTGGCGCCGAAAAGTTTGATCAGTCATAACCATCGCTCATTCTTGTTGTGGAAACCGGGCCGCAGATCGGCCCGGAGCGATCATCAGAATTTGTTTTATCGGCGGCTCATTTTTCGAACCTGTGCGGGTGTATAGAAGTTGTCGTCTTCCCCTTCGTAGTACCGTACTGGCTCCAGATCAACTTCGTTGAATGCGTATGCTCCGTTTTGCAGGTCTGTATGCCAATAAGAACGAATAGCAGTGACCGGCACGTCATACGCATTAAGGAAATTGGAGAAACCTATACGCCATAGGTTGTCACGACCGTCATAGATATCAGTTGCTGCTATTGCCCAGCTGTCCTCATCCACATAAAACGTGCGTTTATGGTACACATGTCGGGCTCCCTCTTTGAGTTGGGCTTCGATAACCCAAACTCTGTGGAGTTCCCAACGAGCTAAGTCAGGATCAGGAAAATGCGGAGTGGCTATTTCCATAATTGAGTCTAGGCCTTTTTGAGCTTCAAGCAGCATTCCATTATTATTGTAGGGAATGTAAATCTCTTTTTTGCCAATTAGTTTGATGTTGTAACGATCTGGTGTTCCGTTGAACATAAAGGCATCGTCATAGGTAGCCTGGCCGGCAAATTGTGCATTTGGAGTATCATGGCTAATGGTAGGGGCGCGACGAACACGACGCTGACCAGGAATATACTGCCAAGCCTGTCGGGGAGAGATTGCAGAATTGAGTGGGTCACGTAACAGAATTACTTCACCTTTGCGCCGCACAGGAAGGGAATATTGGAGCATTAGGTGCCAGATATCGCCTTCGAAGCTTTCGAGGGTTCCTGCGGGGTTATGGTAGGGATACGATTCCCACATTTCGCCCTGACCAACGGTCGTTTGGCCATTCGGATAAACAGTGAGATTGATGTAGTTTTTTTGAGAGCCGCGACCAAACCAGCGGAGGTTATGATTCCAGAGGACTTCAAAGCCATTTTGAGGAATTGGAAACGGGTATCCACCATAGGCTTTAGTGACACCACTACCGTTCTCTATAAGGAGAGTCCGAGTAGCGTTTTCTTTGGTGAAATCATAGATAAACTGCGGTGCGGCTGCAGTACGGTGGGTGGGATAGATAGGCATCCTGAAATCAGGATAACGCTCGAACAAGGCGATCTGTCCTGTAGTCAGGCGCTCAGCATACTGTTGATAGTTTTCGGCTGTGATGGTGAAAAGAGGAGACTCGTCGGCAAACGGATCAATGCGCGGACCGCCTGACACGTAGCCCGGAGGCGGCGTGGTCATTCCACCACTCCATGCCGGAATCGTTCCATCGGAGTTGCCGGCCCGTTCCGCGCCTACGGGCGTCAATTCATTACCGAGTCGTGCAGCCTCATCTGGAGACACGGCAGCGATGGTTTGGCCAGCACCAATGACCAGAGCGAGCAGCGGTATAGTAATTTTCAGCTTGTGAATACTCATTTGAGAACTCCTTTCCGGATCTTTTCCGGATCGTTATTGTTGGTTGGGAAAGTTAAAAGCGATATTTGTAATACAGAGACGCGTAATCACGGTCCGCATTCAGGTGTTCCAATTCGAGACGGCCTTTATCTTCGAGAATGTCAGTGGGGCTGGTCAGGAACCAGGTGTAGCCTGCGCCAAAGCTGTGTCCCCCAGTGTAAATAAAGTCCGCTGTCAAGCCTGCTACCCGGGTTCCCTCCACGAACGTAAACGGCACTGCAGAGACCCCGTTGAAGTCATCCCGATAGGTAAGACTGACGTTCAGGTCCAGTCCGCTGGCAACGGTGAAGTAGTCTGCCGATAGCCGGGCGATGGCGCTTGAAGCACTGCGATCACCGTGCAGGGACGAGGAAATGTCGGAAAGGTCCAGGTCAAGGTTGTTCTGGGCGAATCCGTCTTTATCCAGATCGAGAACGCGGTTGTGGGCTACTTCAGCTAACAGGACGAGATTGTCCCAGAATGCGGAGCTGCCAAAGATATGTACGGCAGACACCTGGGCTTGGAGTGTATCGGCTTCGCTATAGTAAAACGCCTGGCCATCGGGGTGGAAACCGTTCAAGCGAACAGGCTGCCCATTACGAAAATTAACCTCGCCACTAACGTTAGTATCACCGAAGACCGTTCCGAAACTTGCGCCAATCAACTTGACATCTTCGAAATGCTCAAGCGTGGCATACGAGCCAAGACCCTGAGATGGGGCAAATTGGATGGAAGGCATAAAGTCATTAAAGTTCAGGTAATAGAGACCAAACTCCGTATGGTTAAGTGATTCCGCTAGGTAACGCATGGCTACCCCATATTGACCTTCATCAGGCTTGTCGCGCCTCACCTCGAACGGGAAGGCTCCACTGACCGGCAGATCGACGATATCTCCCGCCGCTTTCGGGCCAAACGCCTCTAGCAAGTTGAAATAAGTACCTGGTGAATCAATACGCGTTTCTTCCCATTCATACTGGTAGTAGGCACTCACTGAGAGACTGTTATTTAGGTCGAGCGAAGCATAAACTTGACCGACGGGAAGGAATATGTCCTTAAGTTCAAGGCTGGGGGTGTTTGCTTTGGTGGCATCTACAGGGCCCTGAGCAGACGAGATTCCGCCACCGAGAAAAACGCTCTCACCCCAGCTGACGACTTGGCGACCGAGCCTGACATCAAGCATGCTTTCTCCCAGACCAATAGACTGATAGAGAAACGCATCCAACAATTCGATTTCCGAGCGGTGGAGTTCAATGCCATCCTTCTGAAATGGCTTGGAGGTCCCTACTCCAAGTATTGGGTTACTCTGCTCTGCCAAGGCTCTGTCATCATAGACCTCGTCATACCAACCACGTGCTCGCAGAAAAACACCTCCTGAACCGTAATTTATGTCCAGATCCGACCCAAAGCTGACTCGATTCTGGATCATGTCACCCTTATCAAAGTTACGATTGCCGTCGTCAGTGACTAAAGCGACGATTTGATTTCCGCCGGCCGAAAGTACTTTGGAGTCCTGATGCTCCATCCGCCACTGGGCGTCGTAACCCAGGGTGGTATCCAGATCTACGGAAACGCCACCACCTGGATCGAACGACAGAGCATGAACTGGCAGATGCACTGCAGAGGCTATCGCAGCAACGAGAGTTACGTGAACTCGCTTCATAGGGGACCTCGTCTTTATTGTTATCGAACGGTTTCGCCAAAACGGAATGCTTTGGCTCAGTTCCAAGCTAACAAAACGAAGCCAGCGCCCAACCATCCGAAAGGATGGATATCGGATGGATATCGGATGGAGCAGGGACAGCCCCGCCCTAGTGCAGGCGCGGCTTAGGAAGAAGTGTTGATTATTGAATAAAATTGCGTCGACGAGCTTCGGCTATGGCTTCGGTCCGGGACCGCACGTCAAGTTTTTCATAAGCTCTGCGGAGATGCCATTTGACGGTGTTCACTGAAAGAAAGAGCTGTTCGGCAATCTGTTCATTTTTCAGGCCATCACCAACGAGCGTGAGCGTCTGCAACTCCCGATCTGACAGGGGCTCGGCAAGGGTGGTTTCGTCTGATGGGCCGCGTATGACTGCTTCATTGGCAGCTTCAAGTAACTGGAGACAATAGCCCCGTCGTTCCCGGAAGCAGGGGGCGGGCTTGTTGGCCCACTCCTGGTATAGCGATTTCAGCAAGTCGATGATGGTTCTGCCTGAGTCCGCGAAGGTTCTGATAAAGCCGTAGGTCAGCCCCAGGTCAATGGCTTCGGTCAACGTTTGTCGAGCCGCATCCTGGTTTTCCATTTTCGAAAGACACTCTGCTTTGAGTAGTAGTACTTGAATCTGGCGGCTGGGCCGGGCACCGGATTCTTCAATCAGCGGTGGGAGTTGTTGCCAGACTTTAGTGGTGTCGCCCTCTTGAAGGTTCTGCCGCAATGGTATTAGATCCAGTGCTACCCATTCAGTAACCGGATCCATATAAGCAATTTTGGAAGGATCGCCATTCATCGGAGTCATAGCAATATCGTTCAAATAGGCTTTGGCCACATCGTGCTTACCTTCAAGTTGTTTGAATCGGGCTCTTTGCAAGCGCATTGACTGGACAAGCCGCGGCAATGGCCGCCGAAGGCCAGCGATTTCCCCCTCGTCCACGCGGCTGTATGCAAGTGCTTTATTCCCCTTCACGAATGCAACTCTGGCAGCTGTAAGGAAGCCCAGGATGATGATGTCTGGAGAAACGTTCTCTCGGCCCAAGTGGGCGTATTCTGCTAATAAGCTTTCGGCCATCGCCAACTCGTTGAGTTCATATAGTAGGTCAACTTCAAAACCGTTGACGACGCCTTTGCCAATTTCATTGGGAGCCGCTCTTCCCATTTGATGATAGTCAGGCCCAAGGCCGACATTGCCAGAGATTTCCCTCGCCAGTTGCAGATTACCTTTTGACCTTACCCGCATCGCGGTAATCATATCGGCATAGGCCAAGCCTAGTGCACTGTCCGCTTCAAGATGCGACGCCCGTCCCTGAAGTGTATAACTTTGGCATATTTCGGAATTTCCGCGACCAAGTTCAGCGAAGGCGATGATGTTCGACAGCACGCCTTGTTCAAAATGACTTTGGTCACTCGGAATGTTTGACTGGTTATGTCTGGCCAGTTTCGCAGCACGTACCATGTCATCCTCGGCCGCTATTAAGAGGGGTTCAAGGATGGGCATTTCAGCCAACGTTTTGTTGACCTCTGATCTGGAAATCAAGGGTTCCAGCATGGACATATAGCGCTGCGCGTCCTCCAGTTCGTGCATCAACAGATGGGCCAGACAAAGTTTTGCGATCAGCTGGTAACGCCCAGCCAGAGACCTATCAGGAGCGCGCTTGGCAAGATCCGATAGGGTTCGCAGCTGTCCTTTCTCAATCAATGATTTGCTGACATCTTCAAGTATTTCTAGGGCCAGATTAGGATTGTTTGCAGTGATAGCGTAATGCACCGCCTCAATTCTCGAATGGTTGTTGGCGAACCATCGTGCGGCTGTTTCATTAAGCAGGCCATATTGTTTAGGCATTTGCTGTTTTAACCGGTTACAGAGGAACTGTCGCATAAGGCCGTGCATTCTGAACCACTTCCGCTGCGGATCAATCGCTTGGATGAAAAGCCCTCTGCGACACAGGCTCTGTATCTGGGTCTGGGCGCCGGACTCTAAGGTTAGGGCTTCACATACCCCCGCTGTCATCCGATTCAGAATCGACACCTTCATTAGGAACAACTGCTGCTCAGTTTCAAGTTGCCGGAACACCTGCTCATAAAGGAAATCTGCAATTTGCTCAATTTCGCCACTGAGTGCACTGATCCAGTCGAAGTTGTTATCCCAGTTGTCGTGGCACAACAGGGCAAGCCGAACGCCTGCCAACCAGCCCTCCGTTTTTTCGACCAGAATGTCTAATCGTTTCTGGTCAATACGGGTGGAACCGTGAAGCTCTGTCAACTTGGCCGCTTCTTCGCCACTTAATTTCAGATCTGGTTCATGGAGTTCAATCAGCTCCCCCTGCATGCTCAACTTGGAAAGATCCCATGCCGGCCTGGTTCGTGATGCGATCACGATCCGGCAACCGGACGGCAGGTAATTCAGCAGCCAGTAGATCAACTGCTGGGAATCAGGGTTGGCGAGATTCTCAAACTCGTCTATGAACAGGACCGTTGGTGCCTTGACCTCGGTCATCAAGCTTGCGAGTCTGGAGGCATGATTACGCGTTATTCGGGTTGGTTCGGGTAGTTGCGGGCTGGCCTTTTTGTCATTTTGTAGAGCGAGAAACAGGTGGGTGTACAAACGAACGGGGTCGTTGTCATCCTTGTCAAGAGTTAGCCAAGCGGTCACATGATGGTGTTGCTGAAGCACCTGATTCACTTGGGCCATCAGGGTGGACTTTCCATAGCCAGCCGCTGCACTGATCAAAATGAGCCTGATAGGCTGTTTTGTCAGAATTCGTTCCAACAGGTGAGGCCTCTCAAGCAGATCGTATCCCCAGCGAGCGGGTGGGGATAATTTGGCGGTCATACCCGGAGGTAGGTTCTGGTACTCATTGTTCATGTCTGTCCCTCGCAAGGTACTATTTTTATTATATGCGATGCGAAATCAAGCGACCTCCACGATTTCGAACATAGTTCAGCGCAGGACATTCCAATCTTCTGCCTGAATACAGGAGCAGCTTTGGCCGCTCCTGTTTGACTGCCGATCAGTAAGGAAGGTTACAATAGCCGAGTTCGTGAAAGCTCTCCAGCAACTCGCGGTGTCCAAAGGCAACGGCTGCCGACTGGAAACCGACGGCTTTGAGTTTACCTGAAAGCAGACGATCAGCTGCTTCCGCGCAGATTTCACCCGTCCAGCAATAAGGGGTGGTGAGACTGAGACAGAAAGTCCGGTTGCCTTGCTTGCCCTGACCATAGCAGACGATCATTGAACGACCAACATTAGGAGTGTCGGGTTCAGGTTCGCCCGTCGCCAAACCATCACCAATTTCGTTGGTCAATGCTTCACGCTCCTCTATCGACAAGCCCGCCGCACGGTTATTGAAATCATTAATCACTACCAAGATATCATTGACTATTTCGTCACCGAAAGCAGTGAGCACCTTACAGTTGATTACGCGGGGATCCTGCTTAAACCAGACGGGTTCACAGGCGCCTCCCCAAGGGAGGGCGCGATAGCAGTTCATGCGATGGGGGACGACGACGTCATAACCTTGGTCGTTAGGCCAAGCCACGTACTCATCCTGTTTCAGGTAGAATTGACTGTCCGCGTTACCCTGCATTCGCAGAAAGGATTTGGTCGAAGCTTCCGAGGGCAGGGCGTTATCGATTTGGTAAACTAGTTCCAAACTATCGATACCCTTTGTTTCCAACACTACCTCGGCTGCGAGCGCGCCGGCGGTCCACATGTAGGAACATGCGGGGCTCAATAAGAGATCTTTTTCGGCAAAAGCCCGGCCATATTTCTCCTGGATGCCTCTAGTCCAGTCCTGCTCGCCGGTTGTATCTATGTAATGACAGCTAGCTTTGAGAGCGCATTCCACAATTGGCCACCCGATCTGCATAAATGGACCAGAGACATTAATTACCACGTCAACTTTATCAAACAGAGGCATTAACTCGTCATGGGTGTTGCTTGCTACGGCAATTTGGGCATCAACCGGTGCTCCATGGCGATCTTCGACAACCTTTAATGCGGCTTCCAGTTTGGCCTTCGTTCGGCCCGCGAAGTAGAATGGAATGCCGCGGCGGGCTAGGCGTTCAGCAACAAGCTTGCCGGTGTAACCGCTGGCGCCATATATTAAAACCTTGGGATCATTCTTGTTCATTGTAGATCTCCTACTGTTGTTGAATTGCCATTAATGGCTTCGTGCTAGGAAAACCCGGTCGGATTCGGGATCAAACATTGCTTTCAGGAAGCGTTCCTGGGGTTTTTCCGAAGCGGTTTTGGGGATTTCATCTACAAACTGGAAATAGGTCGGTACGACATTCTTTTCCAACTCCTCTTCGCAGAGCCTTAACAGGCCTTCCGGATCTGCGGTTGCATCAGTTTCAGTGACGATGGCGGCGACAATATCCTTTTCTCCGGGGGCTCCCGATACAGCCTCGACGCCGTATACAAATACATCCGATACCCAGGGTTGTTCTGCGATGATTTTTTCGATGGACGCCGGGTTGACGAAATCACCGTTCTTGCGGATACCGCCACCATCGCGGTAGTGGAAGAACAACCAGCCGTCTTCGTCCATGTGGCCGATATCCCCCATGCGAAGCCAGCCGCCGCGGGTTTTTGCCCTGGATGCCTCGGGGTTTTTGAAATAGCTGACGTTAGGTGTAGTACCATCGGCGTTGCGGAAGCAGATCTCCCCGGGTGTACCACGTGGGCACTCACGGTCATCTGCGTCACGGATTGTGACTTCCAGCGTTGGGGGGGCTTTACCGATGCTTCCAATAGGCCCTTCGCCGGAGGGGTTGAGTGTCAGCCCGCCTTCAGCTGCGCCATAGAATTCAAAAATCTCGACGTTGAAACGGTCTTTGAAATCGGACCAGATTGCCTTGGGCATACCTGCGCTGATGACGCAGCGCACAGGGTTTTCCGCGTCATCGGGTTTCCTTGGCTCGCTGTAGATGGCATTTGTCATACCACCGAGCAGATTGAAGACGGTGCAGCCATAATGACGGGTGATGTCCCAGAGCCGACTCTTGGTGAATTTCTGGCTGATGACTGCGCGTAGCCCCATTTTCAGGGAACAGCCGAGAGTCAGGAGCTGGGCATTGGCGTGGGTAAGGGACAAACCGGTATACGGCCGGTCTGTATCTTGCAATCCAAGGAAGCCACCAAGCTGTACGATTTCTCCGAAACGGCGATGGGGCGACTGGATAGCTTTGGGATCACCCGTGGTGCCGGAGGTGTAGAGCATCTGCATCAGAGTGTCCGGGTCCGTGGTGCGAATCGAAAGCTGCGGAACATCAGACAAGAGGATGTCGTTGAGTGATTGTTCGCTGGTTGGGGCATCGCTTCTGTCCTGGGTATCCAAGAGGATGACCCATTGGAGTTCGGGGACTTCGTCGTTGATGGAATTGAGGTTTCCGAAGGCGTAGTCGGCGCAGATCGCGCCCTGGCATTCGGCAAACTCCAGCATATATTTCAGTTTGGCGCCTTGTACCCGTGGATCAATGGGGACAAAGACTGTTCCGGTGATTGAAGCTGCAATCATCGCTTCCACAAATTCCGGATGATTCTGCATAAGCAGGGCGAAGCTCTCCCCGGGCTTGAGTCCACGTGAATCCAAGGCCGCGGCAATGCGCTGGGCGTTGTTCCAAAGCTGCGCATAGGTTCGCGTTTGTTCTCGATACTGCCCATCAGCATCGATGTGGACGAAGGTCAGAACATCCAGATCGGCCTGAGTGTCCACCCGGTTGGCAATAAGATTTGCCAGAATCAGTTCGTCACGAGTGTTCATTGGGCTCCTCCTAGCGAGACAGAATGCTGATGACCAGGGCTGCGGCATCGCCATTGATGTATCCGCCGCCGTTTTCCGCGAGGCCAAACCTGGCTCCTTCCACCTGGCGATCTCCGGCTTGCCCCCTTAGCTGTTCGGTGAGCTCCACAATCTGGGCTATTCCCGTCGCGCCAATAGGGTGGCCCTTGCGCAACAGTCCGCCGGAGGTGTTAACCGGCACCTTGCCGCCCAGGCGGCTGTGGCCCTCTTCCACAAAACGGCCGCCTTCACCTTTACCGCACAGGCCCAACTGTTCGTAGTAAATCAGTTCGGACGGAGCGGAAGCGTCGTGAAGTTCCACGCAGTTGAGATCTTCCGGTCCAATCCCGGCGGCGTTGTACGCTTCGTTGGCGCACACTTCGGTAATACCGGGTCCGTCAACGGGATCCCACCCGCTTCTGAGCACAGAGCTGAGTACTTTCACGGGTTGAGTCAGGCCGAGCTCCCGGGCCTTGCGTTCACTGACGATAACAACCGCAGCTGCACCATCACCAATGGGTGAGCACATAGGCAGGGTGAGGGGATAGGCAATCTCACGCGCTCCGAGTACTTCCTCGACCGTCAACCTGTCGCGGAACTGAGCGCGTTCATTGAGACTTCCGTGGAAGGCGTTTTTCGCGGACACGGCCGCGAACTGGGCCTGAGTCGTGCCATACTTGCTCATGTGCTCCAATGCCATCGAGGCATAGATATCCATGAATACTGAGCGTTTAGAGCCAGCGCCTTCAAGGTCAATACTCATGCCGGCGGCCTGGGCCCGCTCTCTGATGTGTTGCAGAACGCCGTTATAATCCTCAACGTCAACGGCGCCGGTAAAAACGGAAAAACTTTTCTGTTTGTCCTCATGGAATAGCTTTTCTGAACCGGTGGCCAGGACGACATCGTAGAGCCCGCTGGTCACCATGGTGCAGGCCTGGTTGAATGCGGTAGAGGCCGAGGCACAGGCGTTCTCGATGTTGATCACGGGGATATGCCCGATTCCCATATCGCGGAGCGCAACCTGACCAGGCACGCACACTTGGCCGACGATGGTGCCGGCGGCGGCGTTACCCATATACGCAGCCTGAAGATCAGTGGGATTCAGGCCGGCATCGGCTAAGCTCAGCATTACCGCTTCCGTTGTGAGGGACTTTAACCCTCTATCCATGTGGTTACCGAAACGAGTCATCCCGACTCCGGCGATATAGGCGCTCTGTTTCATGGCATTGTTCCGTTTTTTTATCTGAATTGATGGCGCGTTAATACCGGTCGGGATCGATCAGCATTGAGCCTCCCTTGATGGCCAGAAACTCATTGCAACCGTCTGCGATCAACCCTGACCGCGCGTCCCGTAGCAGCTTTTCCATTGGGTACTCCTTGGTCATGCCATTACCTCCAAACATCTGAAGGGCGTCATTCGCGACTTCAAATGCCGTTTGGGTCGCTGTGACCTTGGCAGCTGTTGAGCCCTGGAGCGCAGGAATATCTGCGGTCGCGTTGAATTCCATCACCCGGCGGACTAAAGCCCGCGCGGCTTCGATCTTCCGAAACATATGGAACAGACGGTATCGGACGTGTTGATGCTGGATGATGGGCACACCGCCCTGCTTGCGCTCGTGTGCATATTCCAGGGCATGCTCGTAGGCAGCGCGAGCAAGACCTACAAACATCAGGCCAACGTGGGGGTTGGCTTCGCTTAACATTCTGTAGGCCAGTTCCTGATAGGTGTCGGGGCCGGCCAGCAAGTTCTCGATAGGGACTTCAACGTTATCAAAATAGAGCTCACCCTGGTTCAGGCAACGTATACCCATCTTGTCGAGCGGTTTGCCACGACTCACACCAGGTGTATCCAGGGGCACTATGACCGCCACGCCGGGTTTGGTATGCCCATCAACCTCGGCATGGCAAAATAGTGCACACACTTGTGCGGTCATGGCCCCGGACACCCAAGCTGACTTCTGACCGTTGATAACAACCTTGTCGCCTTCGATTCGGGCGACGCAGTTGGGGCGGCTATCATGGGCACCAGTGGCTCCCGCTGAACCGTTCGCATCAATCATATCGCTGCCGTGATCCGGTTCTGTTATACCCCAACATCCACGTTTACCATCGCAGAACTCGGCCATAGCCATATTTCCCGCGAGCATTGAATACATTACAGGGAAGTGATTTACCAAAATGGCACCGGCCAAACCGGCATCACCCCATGCTAATTCTTCCGATGCAAGTGCGAGAATTCGCACACGCTCAATCGGTTCTATTTCGTTCATCGCGGTTAGGCTGATGCCAAGGTCATGAGATTTCTCCAGCACATCCCACAGAATAGATCCGGGCGCTACCATTTCTTCCGGGGACAGTTTGTCGAGTCTGGCCCCTGCCGGACGCAATACATCCTTCGCAAATCTGTGCGCATTTTCTTGGACTTGGCTCTCTAGCTCAGACAAGGGTGATTCGAGTCCGGACAGTCCCAGTTGGGGCCTCAATTGAGCAGTCATATCGCAGTTCCTTGTTGTTGTTTAACGGGTACAGAACGACACCGGATCTAAAAGTCGGTGTGGGTCCGTCTTTCTTAAGGTTCACGCTATCAAGGGGTGTTGGAGGGGTAACCATCCCAAAGGATGGAAGTTTCTGGGTGTCCAAAACCATACTTTGGGATAGCTGCAGCCGCGGAATGAGGGGGTAAAGTAGGAACTTCCTGCATTGTTGTGTCCGCTAATTAGAGCAGGAGAGCTCTTCCTCCTTATACGGGTCAAGGATGCCCCGATTTTTTCTTTTTGATGTGAAATGCTTGATTGGTGCGATTTTTTTACAAGCGCTCTCCCATTCTGAAGCATTTTTGCGGATGTATTGGTGACGCCTTCAACCGATCAATAAATTCCATCCTTTTGTATGGTTAATTGATTTGTTGCTATGGGTTCGCTCTCAGTTTGTACTCATAGGGAGGGATGACAATGAAAAGAACAGTGACCGTATTTGCAGCGACCGGCGTGGCGGGTAGTGCCTGCGTCAATGAGCTAATTGCACAGGATGTCTTTAACGTTCAAGTACTCGTGCGAAATCAAGATGAACAGGAAAAATCTTCTTTTCGACCGAAAAAGGAGTTGAGTGAAAAAGAGAAGCGTAACCGTCCGGTAATCCCATCTTGAGCCAGGCGCTGCGGCCGTCAGGATAGTGTCCACTTATTTTTAAGTGGACACTTAACATGACCAACATAAGCGTAACCAAGCCCTACCAAAAACGTCGTCGTTACTCCAAAGAGCTGAAGGCTCGTATCGTCGCCGAATGTCTGAAGCCCGGGGCGTCTGTTTCCCGGATTTCGCTGGATAACGGTCTCAACGCCAACATGGTCCGGCGCTGGATGAGCGAAGCGCGAAGGGCGGCTAAAACTCCGGAAGCACCTGGATTCGTTCCGGTCCGTCTGCCAGCCGTAGCGCCTGTGCCGGACACCCTGTCAGTCTCGAATCAATGTAGCACCATCCGCATCAAGATTCCCCGCGCCGGTGGTGCGGTTGTGGTGGAGTGGCCTGCGGAGCAAGCCCATCAGTGTGCGGCTTTGCTTCGGGATCTGTTTGGATGATCCGCATTGATGAGATCTGGCTGGCCACCGAACCGCTGGATATGCGGGCCGGACCCGACAAGGCCCTGGCGCGGGTTATTCAGGTATTCGGTTCGGCTAAACCCCATTGCGCCTACCTGTTCGCCAACAAGCGAGGCAATCGGATGAAGGTGCTGATCCATGATGGCCTGGGCATCTGGTTGTGCGCCCGCCGGCTGAACCGGGGTAAATTCCACTGGGGCGAAACCTGGCGCGGTGACCAACTGCGCCTGACCGAGGAACAGTTGTCTGCCTTGGTTCAGGGCCTGCCCTGGCAGCGCATTGGCGCGGAGGGCGTCATCTGCATCCTGTAATCACAAGTGCTGTGATGCCGCTATAGCCAGAACCGCGAATCGCCTGCCGAACAGGGACTTGGCATACTAGGCGGCATGACTCAGCGCCCCGATATCAACCAACTCTCAGCCGATCAGCTCCGCGCTCTGGCGACGGAACTGATGGACTCTCTGGACGCCAAGGATCAAGCCTTGGGCCGGAAGGAGCGGGAGTTGGTGCGCCGCAATGCCATCATCGAGAAGCTGACCCACGAAGTCGCCGTCCTCAAACGTCACAAGTTCGCCCGCCGCAGTGAGCAACTCGATGCCGTTCAGGGCAAGCTCCTGGACGAGCTGATCGACAGCGACCTGGCCGCCATCGAAGCCGAGCTGGACCAGGCGATGACTGAGGAGCAGAAGGCCGCTCGACCCAAGCAGAAGCCCAAGCGCACCCCGCTGCCACCGGAGCTGCCCCGTACCCTGATCCACCACGAACCGGACAATACCCGGTGCCAGTGTGGCTGCCAGCTCAAGCGTATTGGCGAAGACATCAGCGAGAAGCTGGATTACGTCCCGGGCGAGTTCACGGTGGAGCGCCACATCCGGGGCAAGTGGGCCTGCAACCAGTGCGAGACCTTGGTCCAGGCACCGGTACCACCGCAGGTGATCGACAAGGGCATCCCCACCGCCGGCCTGCTGGCTCAGGTGTTGGTGGCCAAGTACGCGGACCACCTGCCACTGTACCGTCAGGAACGCATCTTCGGCCGTGCCGGCCTGGAAATACCCCGTTCAACACTCGCCGAATGGGTCGGTGCCTGCGGTGTGCAGTTGCAGCCCCTGGCAGATGCGTTGAGAAACGCCTTGCTGGAACACAACGTTCTGCACGCCGATGAAACGCCGGTCAGCATGTTGGCTCCGGGTAAGAAGAAAACCCACAAGGCCTACGTCTGGGCTTACTGCACCACACCGTTCTCGGACCTGAAAGCCACCGTTTACGACTTCGCCCCAAGCCGGGCGGGTGAACACGCCCGTACCTTCCTGGGTGACTGGCAGGGCAAATTGGTCTGTGACGACTACGCCGGCTACAAGGCCGGGTTCGGTAACGGGATCACCGAAATCGGCTGTATGGCCCACGCCCGACGCAAGTTCTACGACCTGCACGAGGCCAACAAGAGCGAACTGGCGGCCAAGGCCCTGGAATACATCGGCGGACTCTACGAGATCGAACGGGAACCCAAAGACCTGCCGCCGGATAAGCGTCGGGACATCCGACAAGCCAGAGCTAAACCACTGGCTGAGGCACTGCATCAATGGATGCTGGCGCATCGCCAGAAAGTGCCGGATGGCTCCGGCACGGCCAAAGCCCTGGATTACAGTCTCAAACGTTGGGAAGCGCTGACGCGTTACCTGGACGATGGTGCGGTGCCCATCGACAACAACTGGGTGGAAAACCAGATCCGACCCTGGGCATTGGGCCGCAGCAACTGGTTGTTCGCGGGATCACTTCGCAGTGGCCAACGGGCGGCTGCGGTGATGACCCTGATCCAGTCCGCCAAGCTGAACGGGCATGATCCCTATGCCTATCTGAAGGATGTGCTGACCCGCTTGCCGACTCAGAAAAACAACACCATCGACGAACTGTTGCCCCACAACTGGAAGCCGGCTACACCTGACAAGGTGTGATGGGCGGACGCTTACCGCTTTGCGACCAAACTGCACTTTGGAGAACACATGCGCGCGTTGCTCGACGGGCCATGAGTCAATTACTGCACTGCGTGTAAGAGAAAAATGGCGAGTCTCGGGATATTCGCAGGAAACCTCAGAGTCACTGGGCTACAGGCAAATCCAACAAAAACTCATGAACTAAAAGATACACTGCATGTGCTTTAACTTATGCGCAGTGTTGTTGTTCATCGAACTAGCCAGCCTCAATAACTCTTTCTGAAACAATGGCCTGGTTGGCCAGCGGCTTGGCCTGGTTCACCAGATACTTCATACAGCATGAAAATCGTGCTTCTCATGAACCTCCTCGGCCCGCTGAGCTTTGGTTGCTGCTAAACAAAAGCGAACATTCAGAAACGACCGAATTTGACCCAAAACGGCCCTTTTCTTCGGCGCTTCATGATCTGATTGCCTCCCCCCCCCCTCCGGAGTCACCGAAAGTCCCTCTGACATTGGAGTTTTTGGCAAAACACAATCGTGTGGAGAACTCTAATTCGCGGCGCAATTAAAACAGGGATGCTTACATCGTCACCCACCGGCTGATTTGAGTTTTCAGTCAGTTTTCGACTCTGGCTTCGTTTTAGGTCTGCGCTGAATCGAAACAACTGGCTATTTACGCATTTGAGAAACTAGGTCGAGGCAACTCGCTGCAAGGATAGCCTGCGCGCGATTTTGAACATTCAGTTTACGTAGGACAGCCGAAACATGAGCCTTAACAGTGGTTTCCGCCAAGTGCAAGTTGTACGCGATCTGTTTGTTAGACTCTCCGCGTGTCATTCTCTCTAAAACTATCAGCTGTCGCTTCGTTAAAGATTGAAACTGGCTCGGATCAACCTCTGCTTCTGAGCCGGCCATGACAGCACCACGGCCGTTACCATTTTCGAATTCGTCAGAGCCTGCACAAACGCAAATCTTGCCATCCAAAACCTGTCGAATAGCGTCGACAATTTCATCTCTTGATGCAGTTTTTGCTATGACCCCCATGGCCCCCTGACCGATCGCCTGAGACGTGACATATCTGTTTACTCTAGCCGACATGACTATGGTGGGGAGCGAAGGCGCGATCTCATTTAAACGACCAAGCCCACCAAGCCCTCTCATATCAGGCATGTCGAGATCGAAGAAGATGAGATCAAGGCTGCCATGCTCACTCACGATTTCCATGGCGTCTTCCAAGCTGAATGCCTCGAAGACATGTTTGCAATCATGATTTCTCTGAATAATGCTCCTTAA
The DNA here is from genome assembly GCF_001650915.1 of Marinobacter sp. EhC06. GTDB lineage: Bacteria > Pseudomonadota > Gammaproteobacteria > Pseudomonadales > Oleiphilaceae > Marinobacter. The sequence goes on along the minus strand of NZ_LXYO01000034.1, from coordinate 40,032 downwards.
GGCATCGCGAAAAAGCGGCTGACAATCAGCAATCATAGCCTTGAATAATGACGTTTTGCCGACTTCTTCCTGGCCAATGTCAGGAACCGGGAGGGAGTGCAGCGTGGTTTGGCTCTTTGACAAGCTTCTGAGGTTATTGGCTTCTTCTAGCATTTGTTATTCCTCGCCAAACTGTACATACATTTACTGGTGTGCTGCTCGCACTCCTCGCCGCATGGATACCTGACTATCTCGAGCGGCATCGCGCAAGGAGCCATACAGCAGACCTGCGTCATTCTGTTGATCCCCATATCGATGAAGCTTTGTGGCTCACCTGTGAGGAAGGTGGTATTCGACTCTCGGAAGTTGAATGGTCGACCAATCAAAGCTAAACCCCGGCTTCTCAGGGCCGGGGTTTAGCATTCTTCCTAAAGGGCAATGACAACCGACTTTGTTTCAAGATATGAATCGAGTGACTGCTTACCCATATCACGTCCAACCCCGGAGAGTTTATAGCCCCCGAATGGGATGTTGGCGTCAAGCATGTTGTGCCCGTTTACCCAGACAGTGCCTGCTTTTAATTTCGGGATTAAGCGTTGCACCTCAGAGAGATCGTTTGACCAGATGCTCGCTGCCAGCCCATATCGACTATCGTTGGCCCGGGCTACGACGTCCTCGATATCATCAAACGGGATGACCACCAGAACGGGACCAAAGATCTCGTCCTTGGCTATGACCAGAGAGTCGTCTTCGGTCGCAAATATGGTGGGCTTGACGTAATAACCTTTGCGGTCAGCACGTTCGCCGCCGGTAACCAGGCGTGCACCTTCCTGCCGCCCCGTCTCAATGTAGTGACAAACCCGGTCTAGCTGAACCCGGGACACGAGTGGCCCCATTTGAGCATCTGGATCCAGGCCAGGCCCCAGCGGGATGGCCTCTGCTAACTCGGCGAGCCGATCCAGGACCTTGTCAGAAATGCTCCGGTGAACGTAAAGTCGGGAGCCGGCACTGCAGGTTTGTCCATGGTTGAAAAAGATTGCTGCCGCTGCTCCTTGCGCAGCCTTTTCCGCATCACAGTCAGCCAGAACAATCATTGGAGACTTGCCCCCCAGCTCCAAGGTAACTCGCGCCATATTATCCATCGCAGCACGGCCTATGATCTGACCTACCTCAGTGGATCCGGTAAAACTAATCTTGTTGATGTCAGGATGAGTTATCAGTGCTGACCCGGTGCTCTGGCCCTCGCCAGTAATGATGTTGACAACCCCGTCAGGAAAGTTTGCCTCTTCGATCAGCTCGCCCAGATAGAGGGCAGAGAGCGATGTTTGTTCCGCAGGCTTCAACACAACCGTGCAGCCCGCTGCAAGTGCCGGAGCCAGTTTCCAGCAGGCCATCAGAAATGGAAAGTTCCACGGTATGATCGCGGCAACAACACCGACGGGTTCGCGTCGGGTATAAGCAGAAAAGTCAGAGTCAGCCGGGGCAAAGGGCATGGACACGTCAAGAGTCGAGCCCTCAATTTTTGTTGCCCATCCGGCCATGTAGCGAAAGAATTCCAGTCCCAGGCTTACGTCAACAGCTTCGGCAACAGCAACAGACTTGCCGTTGTCGATCGCGTCCAGCTCAGCAATGATTCTGGCATCTCGCTCGATCAGATCTGCAAGTTTGAGAAGCAGGTTCTGACGGGCGGAGGGTCTCATTCGGCCCCAGTCATCACTATTGAACGCACTTTTTGCGCAGCTAACCGCTTTGTTAACGTCATCAGGATGTGCAAGGGGTATGCTTCCTATAACCGTTTCTTCAGCCGGGTTTTCTACCTCTATGCGTTTGTTTTCCAGAGCATCAACCCATTGGCCGCCTATCAGCATACGGTGATTTTGACGTGCCAGGAACGCCTGGGTTTTATTCTCTAAACCATGTGGATGTTTTGTGAACGTATTCATTAGTTTCCCCCAAATCACTGACTTTTTGGACGGATAGCGTCTGCAGTACCCTGAATAAACGCTTTGATTTTCTCGACATCTGTCTTACTCAGCGTTTCGGTAAAATCGGGCATGCCACTGGAAACGAATGGACCGTGAAACAGGAAGGCGTCCAGGTTTTCAATGACTGATTTCTTTGAATAACCCAGGTTTGGAATATTACCGCCCTTGTCTACGCCGGGAACGCCATGACAGAACACGCAATTACTGACGTAAAGAGCCGTGCCTTCTCCAATGAAGTCGGGATTGTATTCAACGCCCGAAACCAGAGAGTTCAGCTGATACTGGGTGAACTCAGGCATCTCGGCATCACCGTTCAGGACAAATGTATAGACAGTGCCGGCGGTCTTGAGGTCGGAGGCCCTCTGGGATTTTCCAAAAACACCGCCCCAGCCTGCCGCAATAGAGACATACTGAGTGCCGTCCACTTCATAGGTTATGGGCGCTGCAATGACGCCGGTACCCATTGGGGATTCCCAGAGGGGGTCACCCGTCCGAGCGTTGAATGCCATAAAGCGAGCGTCTGCGGTTCCCTGGAATACCAGATCGCCGGCCGTTGTCAGGGTTCCGCCGTTCCAGGGAGAGACGTGTTCGTAACGCCAGGCTTCCTGCTGTGTAACGGGATCCCAGGCTGTAAGTCGCCCGAACGGCTTGCTTGATGGTGGCGCTACGTTAAATTGGAAGGCGGTGTTCCAACCTATGCCACTCATGGGTTGTCCCGGCTCATTGCTTTCTATGCTTTCCCAGGAGGGGTCCTCGACCATTGTGATCGGGATGTGCTGAGACGGGAAGTAAGCCAGGCCGGTTTGGTGGTTAAAAGACATTGAGTGCCAATTATGTCCACCAAAAGGCCCAGGGATGATATCGAAGGGTTCGTCCATGGATCGTGCTTCAGGAACTTCTATTGGGCGACCATTGCTATCGTATCCCGTGGCCCAATTAACATCGACGTAATTATCGGCCGATATGAATTCACCATTTGTCCGGTCGAGAACAAAAAAGAAGCCGTTTTTGGGAGCTTGCATGATTACTTTGCGACGCTCCCCATCAATCATGAGCTCGCTGAGAATCATGTCCTGCGTTGAAGTATAGTCCCAGTTATCCCCGGGCGTGGCTTGGTAGTGCCACACGTACTCACCAGTGTCGGCATTGAGAGCAACAATTGAGGAGAGATAGAGGTTATCTCCACCTTCCGGGCTCCGCTTCTTGTGTGACCATGGAGAGCCGTTACCTGTGCCGATATATAAGAGATTCAGGTCCGGATCAAAAACGATGGAGTCCCATACGGTGCCACCGCCACCGGCCTCCCAGTATTTTCCACTTGGGTCCCAGGTTTTCGCGGCGCGAGCCATGGCTTCGTTTTCAAACGGTTCGTTCGGATTTCCCGGCACGGTATACCAACGCCATTTCTGTGCGCCGGTTTTCGCGTCGTAAGCTGTGATGTAGCCCCTGACTCCAAATTCGGCCCCACCATTGCCTATGATCACGTTGCCGTTAACAACTCGAGGTGCGCCGGTAATCGTATAGCTCATGTCGTTGTCGGGCAGAGTATTCGTTTCCCAGACTTTTTCGCCGGTTTTTGCATCAATAGCGATCAATCGACCATCGTAGGATGCAACATAGACATTTCCGTAGTGCACTGCCACACCGCGGTTTACAACATCACAACAACCCCTTGAGCCCGCCTCCCCGGGTACTTCAGGGTCGTAGGTCCATAGTTTTTTGCCGGTCTTTGCATCGAGTGCATGTACAATGCTCCAGGAAGCAGTGACGTACATCACGCCATCCACGACAAGCGGAGTGGCCTCGACTCCTCGGGTAGACTCGAGGTTGTAGGACCATGCAAGCCCGAGGTTTTCGACATTATCGGCCGAAATTTGGGCGAGAGGGCTAAAGCGCGTCTCCGCATAATCAAAACCATGGGTTGGCCAGTCCTTGCCGGTTTTGGCGTTTTCAATGATATAGCTTTGATTTACCTGATCAGCCGCAATAACAGTGCTGGCTCCGATTACGAAAAATGGAACTAATGCACTACTTGTTAGTTTTTTTGATAGACGTTTTCTGTAGTGATTATTAGTCAGTTTCATTTTTATATCCTTTCGTTGTTATTACTGTTTTATGGGATTTTAAAACGCTTTTAGAATACGAAAGTTGAGTCGGTGCTGTTCTTTAAATCCATTTTCTACGGACAAATCTCTTCCATAATTTGCGATTAGTTGCAGTCCCGGATTCGCAAACCATGCCGTACCGATAGTCATCTTGGTAGTTGCAAGGTCATTGTCCTGGTTTATATCGTTTACTTGTGTCTCACCGCCGAGGGTATGAGAAATGCCGGTGCGAAGATCCCATTGAGGTGTTACGTTATAACGTAGGAAGCCTTGGAACTGGTACAAGGGATCCTGTTCCAGAGTGGCTTTGGAGGCACCAAGTTCGTCATTCTTGCCGAAAAAAGTGACATCACCAATCAGGTCTAACGAGATTTTAGAGGTAAGACCGGTGATGTAACCCGCCTGCAATGCATATTTCCATCGGTTTTCGCCGAGGTTTAATGTGTCATTCCGATCGTAACTCCCTACAGGAACATACAGAAACGGAGTAATGCCGAAGTAGGTGTTACTTTCGGGCTTGTTTACAAGCCAAACGGTTGCGGCAAGTATCAGGTCGCCAATGCCACTGGTGTCACCGAGGGCAGAGGTATCGTCTTTTCCCTCTACCTTGCCGAATGGAAGGAGGAATTGAGGGTCTACTGTATAACCGCCAATTTCAGTGAAATGCACCCCACGCAGGATTCCTACCTGTGAGTCCAATCCAGCGTTAATGGGGGCCTTGTCTCCATCCGAGTAGAGGGAATCGGCAGTGGCGTATTGATAGTAGACCATTCCAAGATTGGTGCCGGCGGGCAATGCTGTGTAATCCCCGGCATCAACGTCAATAGCTACTGCATTACCAGAAGCCAGCAACATAGTGGCCAGGCCAGCAGAAGCGACGCAGAAATTCCCAATTCTGGAACGGAGTAAACTTTTGTGCTTATAGTTTGATACAGATGACATGATGCAGCCTCTTATTAGTTTTGTTGGTATTGCACTCGAAGTTAAGCAATCAATATGCCAGATCGATTGATCCTTAGGAAATTATTATGAAACAATTACTTATGCGGCTTTATAGCATCTATGTTTTAGTTTTTGGAAAAAAATGGATCGTTTCAATACACTAAAATTGGATGGTTGAATAAAAAAAATACAGAGTGGTGGGTGTCCTTATGCATAAAAAGATCGTTGATCTGAACACTCAGGTCCAGCAAGCCCGTGAGTTGTTTGACGAAGGGCGTGTTGTACCATCCCAGTGGGTGCGGGATGAGGTTTTGCGCTCTTGGCTAAGATGCAGAAAACATGGCGTGTCCCCCTCTGATCAGCTCTTACTTGAGGCCGCGCAATTCGACCAGATTTCTCATATCCGCAATCAACATCAGCGTCTCATGACATTTGCGGAGCCTGAAATGCATCGGTTGTTTCGTGCAATCAGTTCTGCAGGTTGGGTTTTGGCGTGTGTGGAAAGAGAAGGCCACAGCATTAAATATTTCGGCAATGACAGTCCCTGCTACGAATTGCTGGGAGCCGCTTTGAATCCTGGTATGGACCTTTCAGAGGATATAGCTGGAACCAATGCCCCCGGTTGCGCTTTGATAGAAGGCAGGCCGTCGCTTGTGTGTGGAAGTGAGCATTTCTTGCATTCTCTCCGCGATCTATCCTGCGTGGCAGTGCCCATTTTTGACCCTGCAGGGACGCTGGTCGGGGCTTTGAATGCTTCGAAACCTTATGATGGCCGACCGGTCGGGATTCTTGAGGCAGTTGCGCTCGCAACTCGGTCTGTTGAGAATCGAATGGTCGACGATTTGCGTGGCGCCTTAGTCCTCGCGCTTCACTATCGCCCGGAGCTTACGCAGTCACCTATGCGTGGTTTGATACATTTCGGCGAGGATGGTGAAGTTTTAGGTGCAAACCCCTCGGCCAGGCAGATGCTGGATATCGATTCTCTCGAGAAGATGCAGAGTCATGTCTGTTTCAAAGACTTATTCTCATGCCGCGCTGCCGAGATTGAGGGATCACAACAAAGCCCTCTTGAGGTTGAATGTCACAATGGGGCAAGGCTTTTTCTTAAAGTTGAAAGTCTTCGCAAAGGGCCTTTGAGCGTCAACTCGATGCCACAGCAAAGACGGCCGGACATCGTTCAGTCTTTTTACGTGGGCGAGCCTACAAAACCACTTTTCGACAAGGCGCATCGGGCTTTTCAGTTTGGAGTTCCGGTTCTGGTGACTGGGGAAACCGGAACGGGCAAAGAGGTTTTAGCACGGTCGTTACATGCCAATGGGCCCTCTTCAAAAGGCGCGTTTGTTGCCGTGAACTGCTCGGCTATTCCTGCCGGGTTGATCGAATCAGAGTTGTTTGGCTACGCAGACGGTGCATTTACCGGTGCCAGACGTGGTGGCGCCAGGGGGAAGTTTGAGGAGGCGAACGGCGGTACGCTCTTCCTGGATGAAATAGGCGATATGCCATTGGAATTTCAAGCACGTTTGCTACGTGTTTTGCAGGAACGCACTGTCACAAGACTTGGAGAAGAGAAGCCTCGGCCCGTCTCGTTTTCTCTGGTCTGTGCGACACATCGGAACCTTGATGAGCTTATGGAAAGCGGAGACTTTCGGAGCGATCTTTATTACCGGATCAATGGCCTCAGGGTGCAGCTCCCTGCTCTGCGGGAGCGTGAAGACCTCGACGCTTTGATTGATCACTTGCTGGCATCAATTTCACAGGAAGATTCCCCGTCGATTCTGACATCCGAGGCTCGTAATCTCTTAAGGCACCATTCGTGGAGAGGTAATATCAGAGAGCTCCAGCAGGCACTGAATCTTGGTCAGGCGCTGTCTACTCAGGGAATTATCGATGTTGAACACTTGCCCGAAGACATCAAGGTCCAAAATGACACTGCGGAGGTGGACCTTGGCGAGGGCGGCACACTCGCCGCTGCAGAGCGCGAGGCGGTGCGATGTGTGCTTGAGAAACACAATCACAACGTCAGTGCCGCAGCTCGAGAATTAGGGATAACACGAGCCACTCTCTATCGAAAAATAAAACATTTTGGTCTCTGAGGTAATTCATGGAGTAGCCCGGATTTCTCATGAGAGGATAAAACGCGCCGCTCTTTTCAGCGAGCAAGCGCCCGGGCATTACAGTTTGTCAGGTGCATCCGGCTTCCAGTTGTGGGCCATTAGCTTGGCTGTGCCGGTCGCTGTCCGCCTATTCTAAATGTCCGCTTTGCGACCAATCCGACCTGATGAACCTTTCGGTACACTGCATGTGCTTTAACTTATGCGCGGTGTTCTTGTTCATGGATTTGTTGCTGCCCCAAAAAATCCCAGATAAACAGTACATTAGAGTCGATAACTCCATTCTTGGTTGATCAATGGCTTCATTTGAAGCATTTCCTGGGGTTTTCGTGAACCTGCTCGTGCTATGTTCTTACGTTTGCTGCTGTCCGGTTTTAAACAGAAGCGAACGTTCCTACCGAGCCTAATCAGTCCGAAAAATCGTAACAAACGCAAACAATTTCCTCAGGACGTCTGCGCCTGAACCTGTTTTTGAGCGAGCCGGTTGAGCTGCCTCTGGAGATCCACATTCATGGGCGACATTCCTTAGATGGCCCAGCTTTAACACCTTAGCATGGTTGACGTTTTCCGATTGTGATGGCTCCTGCCAAATACGTAATTGACCCGTCCACGGTGAGTACATTCGTTACTGACGGTCGGCAAGGGGGGGCGGCACGTGGCATGCCGGGGACTCTGTTCTTACCCGGCAAGGTGAGCTTCTGATCGCTGATCGTGCCAAGTCGAGCGCGAACTGCGATGAACAGACCATTAACCTTTGGGTTGCTCTGTAATCTATTCGTTTTGCATTCATATGCTCGATTTCGGTGCGCTGATTTTTGGTTTTTAGGTTCCGAAGAATGCAGAAGGTGCCAGCTCTTCCCTGAAAAAAAGGGCATTCAGGAGGTTTGGCTAGGTTTTTGCTTGGAGTCCGGGTTAGATGATTGCGAGTCGCCAATTCGCAATTTCATGATCCGTTTGCAAAAGGCGCACTTCCTTGTGATTTACCCCAGAGATCTGAAGGGTTATGGCCCGTCAATTCCAGAGGCAAGATGGCCCGGCAAAGCCCGCATCGCCGTGCAATTTGTGTTGAACTACGAAGAAGGTGCTGAACGGTCGGTGCTTCATGGGGACGACGGCTCGGAAACGTTTTTGTCAGACATCATCGGCGCTGAGTCTTTTCCAGACCGACACATGAGCATGGAGTCGCTCTACGAATACGGATCGCGGGTGGGGGTCTGGCGCATTCTCAAAGAATTCGAGCGCCGGGACTTGCCCCTGACTGTTTTCGGAGTAGCCATGGCCCTTCAGCGTAATCCTGACGTGGTGGCTGCCTTCCGGGAACAGGGGCATGAAATCGCCTGCCACGGTTTGCGCTGGCTCTCTTACCAAGCGGTGAGTGAAGCCGAAGAGCGCGCCCACCTTCTTGAAGCGGTAAAGATCCATACTGAACTCACCGGTTGTCATCCCAGCGGATGGTACACCGGCAGGGACAGCCCGCAGACCCGACAGTTTGTCGTAGAGGAAGGCGGTTTCGAGTACGACAGCGATTATTACGGGGACGACCTGCCGTTCTGGGTTGAGACGAAAACCGCAGAGGCTCGGTCGAAAGGCCATCTGGTCATTCCCTACACACTGGATACGAACGATATGCGCTTTGCGACTGCCCAGGGGTTCAATACCGGTAGTCACTTTTTTGAGTACCTGAAGGATGCGTTCGACGTCTTGTATGCCGAGGGTAAAGATAAGCCCGCAATGATGTCGATTGGCTTGCATTGCCGGCTTGTTGGGCGCCCTGGACGTTTCCGAGCGTTGCAGCGATTCCTGGATTATATAGAAAAGCACGACCGGGTATGGATCACACGGCGGATTGATATCGCCCATCACTGGAAAGAGCATCACCCGTTCAAGCCACAGATGCCATCACGATGAACTCTGCGTTTCGAATCCCAGAGGCATGGTGTGTAGAAACGGGGCAATTCAGGCGCCTGCTCGGTAAGTATGTGAACCGGCATATGGAGTGGGGCGGATTCATTAGTCAACGAACGCGAGTGCGGGGTTGAGCTTTATGTACGAATCAAGGTTTATGGATTATGTGATCGGCCTTAGCCGCAAGGCTATTGATCAGCCGGGCACCCAGCCGTTTGGCGCCATCCTGGTCAAGAACGGGGAAATTGTAGGGGAAGGGCTGAATCACGAACTGGTCCATCACGATCCCACCGCGCATGGCGAAATAGAGGCAATCCGGGATGCCTGTCGCCGATTGGCGACCACCGCTCTGAATGATTGTGACCTGTATGCGATCGGAGAGCCCTGCCCCATGTGCACGGTCGCGATTCGCTTGGCCGGCGTTCGTCATGTTTTTTACGGAGCGACTCATAACGATGCGCTTGAGGCCTACCAATGCCTTGCGGACACGCCTTATGCAGATATCGGTGTAGAAGCTCTGAGGGTAGAGGCGAGTGTACCTGTGGATCAACGATCGATTCCCTATAGCCAGCACAGCGCAACAGCATGTGCCGAGGTCTATTTCGAATGGTCTGACGACATGCAGAAAAAACTGGGTCTCGCCCCTTAAACAATCGTCTGAGGAGGCAATGCGTTGAAACGAATCTGCCTGATTAATCCGAATACAACCCGAAGCATGACGGATGCCTGTGCCGATGCGGCGAAGCTGGTGGTGGGCGACCGGCTACACATAGAGGCTATCACTGTTGCGAGTGGGCCAGAGAGCATTGAGGGGCATTACGATGGTGCCGTTGCAAGTGTCGGCTTAATGGAAACGCTGATGGCAAACCCGGATGCCGACGGATACATCATTGCGTGTTTCGACGACACGGGGCTGGACGCCGCTCGATGCCTGGTCAATGCGCCGGTGGTCGGTATGGGAGAGGCCGCGTTTCATATCGCTTCGCTGGTGTCCCACCGTTTCGCCGTCATCACCACCCTTAGCCGTTCTGTACCCATCATTCAACACAATCTTGAACGTTATGGGTTAAGCCGTCGCTGCGCGGGGGTTCTCGCGACCGATATTCCCGTGTTGGCACTCGAATCGGATGATGGTGAAGCAGAAAAGCGCATCGAAGAGCAAATGGTACGGGCCAAAGCACTCGGAGCCGAAGCCGTCGTGCTCGGCTGTGCGGGCATGGTCTCGATGACACGCAGGCTGAGTGAAAAGTTCGGCATGCCGGTTGTTGACGGAATAACCGGCGCTGCCGGGCTGGTCGGTACACTGATTGACCTTGGGATTGCCACTGCAAAACTCGGCGGATACGCAGCTCCGGTCAGCAAGGCCTATCACGGCACCCTATCCTCATTTGGTACAGCGGCGGACTAGAAAAACGTGAATCTGACTGATCTCAGTGCAGCTGATTTGGCCGGCCGGGTGCAGAGAGGGGCCGTTACTGTGCGTTCAGTGGCGGATGCTTTCCTTCAGAATCTGGAATTGCGCAACCCGGATATCAATGCCCTTATTTACTGGAGCCGAGACGACATCCATCGTCAGTCGCAGGCGATCCAGAAACGAATTAACCAAGGGGAAGCGCTCCCGCTGGCTGGCGTGCCCATCGCGATCAAAGACAATCTATGGGTTAAGGGTTGGCCGATCACCCAGGGCTCACGGCTTTTTGAAGGGTTTATTGCACCGGAAGATTCCGCGGCTGTAGCACGCCTGAGAACAGCGGGCGCAATCATACTGGGGATGGCGAATTCGCCAGAGTTTGCATGCCGTGGCGTCACGACCAACGAACTGTACGGGCCCACCAGGAATCCCTGGGATCTGGAGCGTACTCCGGGGGGGTCTTCCGGCGGATCTGCGTCTGCGGTCGCTGCCAGGCTGTGTCCTCTTTCACTTGGTACCGATGCTGGGGGGTCGATCCGTCGCCCGGCATCCCATACCGGCATACTTGGCTTCATGCCTTCTTGTGGCACGGTTCCGGAGGGGCCCGGTTTCGAGGGGCCGGATTTCGGCAACAGCACTATTGGCGTTTTTGCCCGGACGGTGGGCGACATAGATCTTGTGATGGGCATTATTGGCGAAGGCGGGCGTATGGATCCCGGTAGTGCCGGCAGCGTAAACAGCGGATCGTCGCGGCCCTTGCGCTTAGGCTTCAGCCCGGATCTTGGGTTAGCTGCCCTGATAGAACCGGATGTGGCCCGGTCAGTGTCGGCAGCGGTCGACCGCCTGCGTGACGATGGGCTGTCCGTTCTTACGATGACTCCCCGTTGGCCGAAATCGACCAGTGAGTCGCGCATTGGCGCACTGGAGAAGTCGGCACTGGCGGCCATGTACGGCGCTCAATACCAGCAAAATAAAGCGCAGTTTGACCCTGACGTGGCGGATCAGATTCGAGAGGGTTTGGAGCTTACCGGCGTTGATGTGGCCAACGCCCTGCGTTTCAGAAAAGAGCTTCATGTTCATTTTATCGCGTGTTTTGAGTCGATCGACGTTCTCCTGTGCCCGACCGCGCCGGTAACCGCCTGGCCTCTTTCAGAGGCCTGGCCTTCGATCATCGATGGGAAAAAGGCCAATGCCCGGGATCACGCCGCCTTCTCATGGATGATTAATCAGGTGTTCGCGCCTGCCTGCTCCGTCCCCTGTGGTACCGACAATAAGGGCTTACCGGTTGGGCTACAAATCATCGCGCCCAGGTTTGCCGATCAGCGGGTACTGACGATTGCAAAACACCTCGAACGGTTGAACGACTACACCTTCCTGCCTCTGCCTGGCTGATTCGCTGCTTTTTACACCGCTGCCCGTGTCTGCTTTTACCGCTCGTTTTTGGAGCGCCTGTGCTCTTGTTTGAGGCGAACTCCGTTCGGGTAGATTTGGTCAATGGCGGGCGGATTTATCTTAAGTGTTTGAAAACTAATTAAGATGGCGATGTTGGCCCGAACAATGAATTACCTGACACATAGCGCATGAAAAGCCTCAACGGCTAATCAAGGTTGGCGTGCCTTCCACATCAACCGACGTTGTGGTCGCGATATGTCTAACGAGCTTGCCCCACAAATTTCTCAGAATGTCAGTCCCCGCGCTGGTGGGCTCGATATCTCGGAACTCAGAATCTGGTTTGATACGCCTGCAGGGCCCCTGCGCGCCGTCGACAACGTGAGCCTGTCTGTTCGCGACGGTGAGATCGTCGCTCTGGTCGGAGAGTCAGGCTCGGGTAAGAGTGTGACGGCGTTGGCGGCTCTCAAGCTCATCAGTACACCGCCCGGTCGCTTCGTCTCGGGTTCAGTGTCGCTCAACGGCCAGGATATTCTGGCGATGTCGGAGCATGACCTCGAGTCAATTCGCGGCACATCGGCTGCGATGCTGTTCCAGAACCCCCGTGGCAGCCTTGATCCTTCATTCACGATTGAGGAGGCCTTTCTCGAAACGCTGTCCTTGCACCGTCCGGAGATGAAGAAAGCGGAGCGCCTGCGATACATCGAGCAGGGATTGCGCCAGGTCGGGTTTAACGATTGGCAGCGGATTGCGGCGTCTTACCCGCATCAGTTGAGCGGTGGCATGTGCCAGCGTGTCTCTCTGGCCATAACCTTCGCCTGCCACCCCTCGTTGTTGATTGCCGACGAGCCGACGACCGCGCTTGATGTGGGTATTCAGGCAAAAGTTCTGTTTCTTCTACGCCAATTGAACCAGGAACATCGTTTACCCATTCTCCTGATTACCCACGATTTCGGCGTTGTTAGAGCCATCGCCCATCGCGTCGTTGTGATGTATGCCGGGCATGTGCAGGAAGAGGGTGACGTCGAGGAGGTTCTGGCGAGCCCCCAGCACCCGTATACACAGGCTCTCATTCGGTCAGTTCCTGATAATGTCAGAGACGATGAGTCGCTCTATCAGATCCCGGGAACTCCGCCGAACCTGGTTGACCCGCCGAAGGGCTGTCGCTTCGCGGATCGCTGTGACCATGTTGTGGATCGGTGTCGGAATGAGCTGCCTGAACTCGAAACCCTTTCCGAAACCAGAGCCGTCCGTTGCCATCTGGTGGGTCCAGAGAAGGGGGACGCATGACTCGTCCTTTGCTCTCGGTTCGGGATATACACCGCAGTTACACCACAACCAGTGGACTGATCCGAAGAAGAGTCGTCGCCAGCACCAAGGCAGTGGATGGTGTGAGTTTTGACCTGTTCCCCGGGGAAACCGTTGGGCTGGTGGGTGGCTCTGGTTCAGGCAAGTCGACATTGGCGAGGATCATCGCAAGGTTGATTGAGCCCGATCAGGGTGAAGTCTGGTTTGACGGAGAACTACTGACTGAGGTTTCCAGGGATCGAATGCGCCTTTTCAGGCGCGACATTCAGGTGGTGTTCCAGGACCCGCTGCACTCGCTCAATCCCCGCCGCACCGTGGGAGAAAGTATCGCCAGACCCTTGCTTAACTTCGGGATGCCCAAGCGGGCAGCGCTTGCCAAAGCCGAGAGCCTGATGGAACTCGTTGGCCTGGATCCCTCGGCAACGTCGCGGTACCCCCACGAATTCAGCGGAGGCCAGTGTCAGCGGATTGCGATTGCCCGCGCGCTGGCCCCTGAACCACGCCTGCTGATTCTCGATGAGCCGGTTTCAGCTCTGGATGTTTCGGTTCAGGCACAGATTCTTAATCTGCTCAGGGAGATCCAGGGCAAGCTGGATATCGCTTATCTCTTCGTCTCTCACGACCTGGGAATTGTTCGCTACATGTGCGACCGCACGCTGGTCATGTATCGGGGACAAATTCTGGAGTCCGGGTTGAGTAACGATATCCATAAATTACCGGCCCACCCTTTCACACGGAATTTTCTGGACACGATTTTAACAATGGACGGCGATGAGCGCTGGCTGGATGCTGCCGCCGCCATAGAGGACGTCGAAGAGGAGCGCAGCGACGGAGGTGGCTGTGTTTATCAAGGCACCTGCGCGCACCGCCTGCCCCATTGCCGGGACAAGACGCCTTTACTGAAGTCGATTGATGGGAGCCGGAGTGTGGCCTGTCATTTGTACGCTGAGGAGACAGGCTTCCGCCCGTCTGACTTAAACGCAAAGTACGAAGGAGCAATACCATGCAAAAGCAAGTCATGAGTAGATTGAAGCAAGCGGCGATCGGGCCGGCAAGCGCTCTGGCGATTGCCATTTCCGCAGGCGGTTTGGCGGTCATGCCAGAAAAGGCAAATGCTCAGGCGACTCCCCAGGATACCGTGGCGATCGCGATCGAAGCCAACTTATCCAGAATGGATCCTCATGCCTCGACCACATGGAACACGTTTCGCGTGATCATGCATGTGTTCGAGGGCTTCGTGGCCGAGGATCTGACTCGGGATGATGTTGAACAACCGCCTCTGGTTCCGGCTTTGGCGGAATCCTGGGATATCTCGGACGACGGACTCACCTATACCTTCAACCTGCGCAAAGGCGTGAAGTTTCACGACGGTACGGACTTCAATGCCGACGCGGTGAAATTCAACTTGGATCGAATGCTGGACCCTGAATTTGAGTACTACCAGTCGATTGCCAGCGGACTGATGCGCTGGATGTGGCAGGACCTTGAAAGCTATCGGGTCGTTGACGATTACACGTTCGAGATCAAGCTCGAAACTCCGAACATTGAGTTTCTCCGGCGCCTGGCCATGGGTGGTTCGGGTACCCCCCGATTCATCAGCCCGACCTCTATTCGTGAGAACGGCAACGATAGCGTCGAGACCAATCCTGTTGGCACCGGCCCTTATCAGTTTGCCAGTCGCTCTATTGGCGAGTTGACTGTTTTAAAACGCAACCCGGATTACTGGGACGAAAGCCGTACCCCAACCATTGAGCGGTTGATGTTCCGGCCTATTTCCGAAGTAGCGACCAGAGAACTGGCGTTGCGCAGTGGCGAAGTGGACATGATCTCGTCTCCCTCTCCCGACTCGATCGAACAGCTTAAAGCCGCCGGGCTGGACATTGTCAGCAGCCCGATCTCCACGATTTACATGATGTGGGTCAACTTCAAAGAAGAGCCTTTGCAGGATGTCAGAGTCCGACGTGCTGTCTGTATGGCGCTGGATCGTGAAGGCATGGCCGAGTTTCACCGTAACGGCTACGCACGACCTGCCACGGGTATCCTGAATTACGGCGGCCCGGGTTACGACCCTGATTTCAAGGACTGTGAATACGATCCTGAAGCTGCCAAGACACTGTTGGCAGAGGCAGGTTACCCCGACGGTTTTGAGACTCGCCTGGACTGGACCATGGGCGGGGGTGGCGATGTAAACACGGTCGGTGATGCCGAGTGGATCCAGCGCGACCTGGCCAAAATCGGCATTGACGCATCTATCGAGTCATTCGATAACGGCACCTACTGGGACATGCTTGGTGGGGGCATTCGCGAGGGAACCGGCTTCATGTCAGTGTCCTGGGGCGAGACCAGTTTCTTCTGGCTAGACCAGGTGATTGCAACCGCGGCAATCCCGCCAAACGGTTTTAACGCCGGCTATTACGAAAACCCGGAGATTGACAAGTTGCTCGCGGATGCCAGGTCTTCAAAAACTGAAAGCGAGATGCTTGGCCATCTGGCCACTCTGCAGCAAACGATTGCTGACGATATGGCGTTCATTCCTTACTACACCCCGATTGCCATCTATGCGATGAGGCCGAATGTTTCAGGGTTCGTACTCGCACCCCAGCATTGGCATGACTACACCGGCCTGGTCAAAAACTAAGGCCCTCATCTGACGTAAGAGATCGCCAGGTTGCCAGGCTCGATGATCAGGGCCTGCAACCTGGCATAGCTGGAGTTTCTGTCATGCCCCGGTTTGTTGTCATGCGCTTACTGCAAATGATTCCCGTGATGCTGGGGGTCAGCTTTGTGGTCTTTATTTCGGTTTACCTGGTCCCAGGTGATGTTGCCCGTACCGTTTTAGGTCAGCAGGCGTCGGACACAGCCGTCCAGGCATTGCGGGAAGAACTCGGGCTTAATCGTCCATTGCTGGTCCAGTACGGTATCTGGCTGTGGGATCTGTTGCAGTTTGATCTCGGGTACTCGATATCCCAGCGCGTTGAGGTTGCCTCATTACTGGGGGAAAAGATCGTCAACTCGTTTATTTTGATGGGGTTCAGCCTATTTCTTGTAATCACTGTGAGCTTTTTGTTGGCGGTGTTCTCTGCTACCCATTTTCGCAGTATCGGTGACCGGCTGACCATCTTCGGTACGCTTCTGCTGGCTTCTGCGCCTACTTTCTGGCTGGGCATTCTGCTGCTTTACCTGTTCAGTGTGAAATTTCCTCTGTTTCCAACGTCCGGGATGCAAAATTTCTACGATCCCGGCGGGTTCTGGGAACTTGTGCATCATGCGACCTTGCCCGCCATCGCAACGGCGGCGTCGTCGATTGCGATTGTCACCCGGGTTTCACGATCAGCGATGATCGATGTCACCAATAAAACTTACATGATGGCTCTGAGGTCCAGAGGGATTCGGCGCAGGCGCCTGAACTATGTCCACATGGTGCGCAATGCCTTGCCTTCCTTCGTTAATATCAGCGGCCTTCAGGTCGGTTATCTGTTTGGTAGTGCCATATTCAGCGAGATTATTTTCAACTGGCCCGGTATCGGCCTGCAGCTCTATAACGCGATTCTGCAAAGAGACGTTCCGATGATCCAGGGTTGCTCACTGGTTATTGCTCTGACCTTCGTTATCAGCAACTTTCTTGCGGACTTTATTGTGAGGGCTCTTGATGCATCCGAACGCTGAAACCATTGCGACGCCCCGTCGGGCAGTAAAGCCACGCTCGAGCTTCTTTTTCATCTGGCGAGGCATTCTTGCGGATCGGTACGCGATGAGCGGTGCACTGATTCTCGCCTTTGTGATAGTGGCGGCGATATTCGCACCCTGGCTCGCACCGTTTGACCCCACCGTCAGCTTTCCAAGACTTCGGTTGCAGGGGCTGGGTACGCCAGACCATATTCTTGGCCTCGACCACCAGGGGCGGGATATGCTCTCCCGCCTTATCTGGGGCGGCCGAACCACGTTATTTGCCGGTATCACGCCGGTGGTGCTCAGTGCGCTATTTGCAATACCCCTGGGCCTGGTGGCTGCCTGGAACGACCGGCTGGGTTCGATCATCATGCGGGTCATGGATGTGCTTTTTGCCTTTCCGATGGTTCTATTGGCCATCATGCTGGCGGCGTTTATGGGGCCAGGCATGGTCAATATGATCATTGCACTGACGATTGTACTGCTGCCTTACAACACCCGTGTTGTCTACGTAGCGGCACAGCAGGAAAGAAATAGCAGTTATATCGAAGCGGCGATCGCGGCGGCGACACCCACGCCCAAGATACTTTTCGTGGAAATGCTCCCCAATGTGGTTGCCGCGTCAATTGTTTACAGCACAACGATCGTTGGCAACATCATCATCACCGCGGCTGGGCTGAGCTTCCTGGGGCTGGGTGTTCAGGCGCCAACCGCCGAATGGGGCATTATCACCAGCGACGGCCGGCAATATCTTTTCAACGCGGCCCACATCTCGCTTTTACCAGGAATACTGATCATGACGGTGGTGATCGCCTTCAATCTTCTGGGTGACACCCTCAGGGATGCCCTCGATCCTAAAACCCGGCTGGCACTGGCCAGCCGGAAATAACCGTATCAAAGCCGGAAAAGGTAAACAGAAACCATGGATATCATTATCCGTAATGCCCGAGTCCTCACGATGGACGAACACGACACCGAGTATGAGCGTGCCGACGTTCTGATTGCTGATGGTGTGATCAAGAAGATGGGGCCGGATGTTGCGGCGGGCATTGAAACCGGTAGCGCCAGAGTTGTTGACGGTGAAGGCAAGCTGGTCATGCCGGGACTGATTAATGCGCATTTCCACTCACCCGTGAATTTTCTCAAGGGGGCCCTTGTGGATGCGCCTCTGGAGCTTTACATGCTTTATGAGGTGCCGCCGCTTCAGCGTCAAACGGTGGATCGTGAGTTCGCCTATACACGTACCATGCTGGGTGCCGTCGAGCTTCTGAAGCAGGGCGTCACCACAAACCACGATGATTGTTTCTTTGTCCCCGTGCCGACGGATGAAGAAGTAAACGCAGTGATGAATGCCTACACCGATGCCGGTATTCGTGCGTCGGTGACGCTTTGTCAGGTGAATGTCCGGGAATATGAAAAGTACCCCTTCCTATACGATCTCCTGCCGGACGATATCCGCACGGAGATGGAAGAGGTGCCGCTGCTCACAACTGACGAGCTTATCGGTTACTACGAGCGCTTTATCGAGCATTGGCATGACACGGCGAACGGCCGCATCCGGTGTTCTGTGTCCTGTTCCGCGCCTCAGCGTGTGACGCCCGATTGTCTCCGTGCGCTCAACGACCTGAGCGAAAAACATAATATTCCGTACAAGATGCATATTCTCGAAACCAAATTACAGCGTGTTCTGGGTGAGGAAATGCATGGAAAGTCCTTTATTCAGTACGTGAAGGATCAGGGCGTGCTAACGGACAGGGCAGTGGTGATTCATTCCGTCTGGGTTGACGACGCAGATATCAAAGCCATGGCGGAGTCCGGGTGTTCGGTGATCCATAATCCTATTTCGAATCTGAAAATTGGTAGCGGCGTCATGCCATTCCGTCGATTGAAGAACGCCGGGATCAATATTGGTCTGGGCATCGATGAAGTCCCCGTTGATGACGGCTGCAACCTCTGGACGGTCGGCAAAACCGCAGGGCTGGTCCATAAAATCGCTGATGCCGAATACCAGAACTGGCCTCATGAAAATGAGATCCTCGACATGCTGACCCGGGGAGGCGCTCGTACCATGGGGCTTCAGAATCGCGTAGGCATGCTCAAGGAAGGTTACCGGGCTGATATGCTGCTGGTTGATCTGGATACTCTTCCGTTCACGCCCTTGCACAATCTCAAGCGTGCGCTTGTCTTCTGCGAAAATGGCGGGTCTTTGAAAATGACGATCGTCGACGGTCGCATAGTGGTCGAAGACGGCGAAGTTCTGACGGTGGACGAGGCCGCTCTTCGAAAGAAGGTGCGCGGGTACACGGATCGGCTATCTGCCCAGTTGGACCTGATGACCGAATCGGCGGATCGTCTCGCGCCCTATTATCGTGAAATGTACCTTAAGACCAGCCAGAAAGACGTTGGAATGAACCGCTGGGCGGGGCCGATGACGCCGTGACCGCTCCACGTCTTTAGTGAATGTGCCGACCTCATGGGCCAATGAAGTCGGCATTGCTGTTCAGATGCTGGAAGAGGGCGAGTAAAAAGGCTCGCGCTTTTGGCCATCCAGATAACCGTCATAGAACTTCTTCACATGGGGGAAAACGGCTTTGGCCAAGTGGATTCGTTTTTCCTCGTCCGCCGTGCGGGGTTTCGACAGACGCTCAGCGATTTCGTTGAGAACCTGATCGCGATCAACACGGGTGAATCGACCATTTTCATAAATGACCTCGCCGCCAACCACGGTCTTGTCGACCGACTCTGTCTTGGCGCGTTGCATAATCGAATCGAGGATGGGGATCTGATCGTCCTGATATGGCCACAAGGCCTTGCGATGATTGATCATAACCAGGTCCGCCATACGACCCACATCCAGGCGGCCAATGTCTTTACCGAAGGGGGTTGTCATCGCACCGTGTTCGGATGCCATGCGCAATACCTGCGGTCCAGTCGGCACGACGTCGTCCATCCCTGGAACACGGTGCGCGCGTAGAACCAGGCGCATTTCCTGGAGCATGTCGCGGTCATCGTTGATCCCGGCCTCATCCAGTCCGATACCGACCGTCATACCGTGCTTCTCGAAAACGTTGAGCGGTGCGACGCCACTACGCAAACGGAAGTTGGAACTGCAGTTGTGGCAAATGCAGGTACCGTGGCTTGCTGCAATCTCTATATCTTCCTCTGTGAGCCAGACGCCATGCCCCAGCGTCAGGCGTGAACTGAGAATGCCAAGTTTCTCCAGGTGCTTGACCGCAGTGGTACCCGTACGACGACGTGCGTATTCTTTTTGATAAGCCGTTTCCAGAAGGTGCATATGCATCGGCGCGTTGTCTCTAAGAGAACGTTTTTCAAGCTCAGTCAAACCATGGTCAGTACACCAGTGCAGGTTAGCCGGCGCCAGCTGAATCCGGGTCCGTGACTGGCCCTCGTTTTCCGCAACAAGGTTGTCGTACAGAGACAGATTGTCTTCAAAAGGGATCGCCTGGCTTTTCAGGTGTGCAGCAATCGGCGCTTGCAAGTCAGAGGGAAGCCGAGCAACAAACGCTTCGTCGGCTTCGTAGACGAGGCGATTCTGCTCACGCACGGCGTAACAATAGGAGGCGCGCATACCAACGTCGCGATACGCCTGAAGTACTTGCGACGCGTTATTGTTAATCCTCTCCAGCGGGCCCTGCATCCAGCCATGAATATGCTGAACCGTGGTAATGCCAGATGCGATCATTTCAAAAGACGAATATAAAGTATCCAGATAACGATCGAGATCGCGGGCTGACATTCGGCTGGCAAACCATAATTCAAGAGGGTGATCGGGTGAGCCAAGTTGCAGAGGTGTCATTCCGACGTGATGATGAGCGTTAACGAAACCCGGCAGAATGATCTGGTCGTCCGATCCAATGACATCGACATTCGGGTATTTTGCTTCGATGTCTGCGAGCGGACCAATGTCGACGATGACACCGTCACGCTGGAAGAGCGCGCCGTTTTTCAGTATGTCGGCGTTTTCACGATCAATGGCACCGCGGACGATCCATTTTGCCTTGAAGATTGATTCTGTCATGGGTCTTTGTTCCTGAACGATGGAGATGCAAATCTATAAAAGTTTGTGGCCGTGTTTGTTTCGCATAGACGGCCCTCATGCTTACTTCTGCCCTTCCTGATCCAGCCACCACAGCAGTCGCTTCTGCACGATGCGCAGCAACTGGTCCAACATGAATCCAAGCAGGCCAATCAGAGTCATGCTGAAGAAGACCAGAGATGAGTTGAACGTATTGCGCGCCAACATCACGATCTGCCCAAGTCCGCTGCCGACACCGACAGCCTCGGCGATGAGCACCACCATCCATGCGGCGAACAGGTTCAGGCGTAGAGTCATAAACAGGCCGGGCAGGATGGATGGCAGGATGACACGGGTATAGATTTGTCGTCTGGTGGCACCCATGATCCGGGCGACGTGAATATAGCTGACCGGCACGTTATCAATCTGGTTCAACGTTGCCAGTGTGATAATGAAATACACGGCAACGAAAACCATAAAAATCGCAGGCGTGTTGCCGATTCCGAACAGGAAGATGGCAACGGGCAGCCAGGCAACCGGAGAGATTGGCGCCAACAAGGTGACTAATGGCAGAGACAAATTACCGAATAATCGGTTATAGCGACTGAGCAGCCCGGTAGCCACGCCGAGCAAGAAGCCGATTCCGAGCCCAGCGACGACCCGCATCGTCGTCCAGAGAAGCACCGATAAGACACCGAGTAAACTGGCACCGGTCTGATCACTGCCAATGATGTTGCCACGATCAAAAAACTTGAATGTTTCTGGTAGATCTGACAAGAAAATATGCGGCGGCGGCATCAGCAAAGGGTCTGCCCAGCCGACGTACCAGCATAATTCCCAGATACCCACAAAAATGCTAATCGACAGAATCCACCAGAATGCGGTTTCCAATCGATACTTCGTTTTGCCGGACAGACCCGTCGCCACTTTTTTGGGTTTGGGTGTTACGTCGGAGACGTTGGCGGTAAGTTCGTTCGTGCTTTTCACAGTAGCCTCGTTGTTTTTTGGCCGACTCACGAAGAGTGGCTGCCAATGACACTTCGCTGCTGGTCAGCAAAGGAGCGATCAACCTCATCCGCCAACAGTTCGGATAGCTCATCCTGCAAGGCGTGAAAAGCGGGATCGCGCGTACTGCGAGGTCTTTCAATATCAACCCTGATGTCTTTCTTGACACGGCCGGGGCGTGACGTGAATACGATGATGCGATCGGCCAATGAGATGGCCTCATCAATCGAGTGGGTCACGAGAAGGATGGAGGCCGAGCTATCACGCCAGATCTGAAGCAGGAAGTTCTGCATCTTGGCTCTTGTCTGAACGTCCAGGGCGGCAAATGGCTCATCCATCATTAGAACCTTCGGCTGCATAGCAAGCGCACGGGCCACCGCAACTCGCTGCCGCATACCGCCAGAGAGTTCATCAGGACGCTTATCGAGCACATCGCCGAGGCCGACTTTCTTCATGATTTTACTGGCGATTTTTCGCCGGGTGTCAGGTCCCTCGCCACGCAGGCCGAGACCGAAAGTCACATTGTCAGCAAGGGTCAGCCACGGAAAGAGTGATGCTTCCTGAAAAATCATTCCTCGATCGGAACTCGGGCCTTCCACTGGCAATTTGTCGCATTCAATCGTTCCCGAAGTCGTCGATTCAAGGCCCGCAATCATGTAGAGCAATGTGCTTTTTCCGCAGCCTGAAGGCCCCAGCAAAACAACAAATTCACCGCGGGCAACCTCAAAGGACAATTCATCTATCGCCACAACAGGCGCGGGCCCGTCGGGCTTCCAGACCTTCGAAACCTTCTTGCAAGAAACGGCGGGTACGGCCATAAAAATATCCCTGATCTATGTCTGTTTGATTCGCGCGTTATTACCCAAAAGACGGTCTGCATAACACAGCACCAACGGTTACCGCTGGCGCCGCATTACGCCTGGCCGACCCAGTCGCCTGGCGATCAGGCAATACCAGCTGACTTCAGTTTCAAGCTGTTATAGAGCTCCTGGTTCTCAGCGATGACCTGCTCAAGCAGACTCCAGTCGATCGCATCTCTGCCAGGCAACTTCTTGATGTAGCCCAGCTCCTTCAGGGACTGGCTGCGATCCAGAATGAAACTCGTCTGGTTTCGCTGGTCAATCTTGACTGGTTGCTTGTTACTGGCTTTGCGCGAAGCTTCCATCGACGTTTTGTAGTACTTGCCGACAGTGTCTTGTAGTGCAGCCTCAGGGTCGGACTCCGCCTGACTTTGTGCCAGGAGCATGGCCTTGATGGTGGCTTTGATCGCGTCTGGATTTTTCTCCAGCAGTGGCTTCCGTACCGCCAGGACGCAATCCGAGTAGCCTTCACCGTAAAGATCAATGCCGTCTGACAGCACGGTAGCGCCTTCGCGCGAGGCGAGTGAC
The DNA here is from genome assembly GCF_001650915.1 of Marinobacter sp. EhC06. Lineage (GTDB taxonomy): Bacteria > Pseudomonadota > Gammaproteobacteria > Pseudomonadales > Oleiphilaceae > Marinobacter. The sequence continues at coordinate 16,799 of NZ_LXYO01000034.1, read as the reverse complement.
TGGGACGCATAGGGCTCAATGTGGCACATCGAATCAATCGCGCCGCTTATAAACGCCTGAGCCATTTCAGGGGAGGTATTAAAATGACGAACCTCAACATCCTTGAAGTTCATGCCGTTCTGCTTGAGGTAATCGTACGGAAGTACTTCCAGAGTGTCGGCCTGGAAGGTTCCCAGTGTCTTGCCTCTCAGATCATCCGCACTCTTGATGCCTTCCTTGACGATGATCATGCATCCCTCAACGCCGCCTCCAGCGACGATCTTCACCGGTGCGCCTGCGTCATACAGGGTGATGAACTGCGAGTAAGGAATCATTGACATGTCGACCAGGCCTGCACCAAACAGCGTCACAATGTCCGCGTTAGAAGGTGTCACGACGAAATCGAGTTCTACCCCGTCGCCTTTGGCCAGATTGCGTTCCTTAACCAGGAACAGCCCAAGGTTACAAAACCCGGTGCCATGGGTTGCTTTGACAACTGTGGCGTCTGAAGCCCAGGCCGCCGTCGGGTTGAGCGCAGAGGCAAGCCCCATTGGCAACAGTGCCGCAGCGCCCGCTGCAGCGCTTCCTTTTAAAAAGTTACGACGCGACTTCGAAATTAATTCTTCGACGTCCTGCATGTAATTTCCATTCCTTTCACACATAGAGAACTCCAACCGTTTAAAACAATGAAAAAAGCGCTGGGCTTTAAGGGGGACGGTCAACATCTCTCACGAACACAGAATGGGTTCTTCCGCAATCGGAGTACTCAAGTGCGACCGATGGTTTCCAGATCAGCAAGCTCTGTGCCAGCGACTGCCAAAAGCGTTCTGCAGACGTCTGTCCGGTTAGCATTGGCAAAGCGGATTCCAGTGTTGAAGGCCTTTGAACTGTATAATTGCGCTCAATAGATAATTGGATTGTACGCAATTATGAATCATCTTCAGAAAATAAAAGACGAGAATTCTGCACCGTATGGAGGCAAGTTTTAGGCGGAGCGTGCACTTATGGAGCGCTTTTCAATTCTCTGGGCCGTAACGTCCTACCCCGATGCCTCTAATCTCTGAGCAAAGTCCGTCGGTTCGACGCATTTCGAGATTAAAATTGTATACAAAATAATGCTGGCACCTAAATTGCTGTCTGTTGCTCATAAAAACTTGGCCAACACTGGCGGATACTTTTTTATGCGTGTTCTTCTCATAAACGGTAATACCAGCGAGAGCATTACCCAGGCGCTGCTTGCTGAAGCCCAGCGTAACGCGGCGCCAGACACCGTCGTTTTCGCTGCAAAGTGCACACGTGGCGCTGAGGTTATTGCCAGTCGCTCGGCAGAAGTAGTCGCGGCCCACGCAATGCTGGAGGCAATCGCGGCCGTCAAAGAGCCCTATGACGCAGTGTTGGTGGGCATTTCATACGACACCGCTGTGGCCGCGCTAAGAGAACTATTGTCGGTGCCGGTTGTTGGCATGACAGAGGCGGCATGTCATGTCGCAACGATGGTTGGGTCACGCTTTGGTGTCGTGTTGCCGGGTGCGCGGAACGCCGCTTTTTACCGCGAACGCATCGTTGGCTGTGGGTTTGAGCCGCGCCTGGCTGGTATGCGCGTGGTCGGCTCCTCTGCTGCTGCCCTCTATGCAGATCCTGACAGTTCTCTGGAGCTGATTCGAAACGCTTCGCAGGCATTGGTGAGTGAGGAGCGCTGCGACTCGCTGGTACTGGCCGGCGCAGCGTTGGTTGGACTGCATAGACAGATTCAACCTGACATCCCTGTCCCTGTGATTGACGGGATTGCATGTGGTGTGGGGATGTTGGAGTCGTTGGTGAGACTGAATTTTCCCAAGCCCCAGGCCGGCAGTTACGCCACCCCGGCACCCGCGAGACTGGATCATATTGATCCGGTCCTGGCCGATCTGTTTTCACATCCAGCTGGTCAGCAATCCTGATGGCGCCACCATAAAGAAGGCAACTATGACGAAAACTGATAGGGATACTCGCAATTACAGCGTGCTGGGCCATGAAATAATGACCCGTATCGAAACGCTGGCTTCGCACACCGAGCAGGAAGGCGAAATGACGCGCACCTATATGACGGCGGCCCACCGGGGTGCCGCGAGTCAGATTGCGTCATGGATGAGCGAAGCAGGCATGGCGGTACGGGAAGACGCTGTCGGTAATGTGATTGGGCGCTATGAGGGCACCGACCCGGGCAGTGCCATCCTTATGACGGGCTCGCACTTCGATACTGTTCGCGATGGCGGGAAGTACGATGGCCCCTTGGGCATTCTGTTACCCATCGCCTGCGTCGCTGAATGGAATCGTCAGGGCAAGCGCTTCCCGTTTCCGATCGAAGTCGTCGCGTTTTGCGAAGAGGAAGGCGTTCGTTTCAAGGCGCCGCTTCTCGGCAGCCGGGCCATTGCGGGCAGCTTTGACAAGAGCGTACTGGAAAATGTGGATGATCAGGGCGTCACAATGCGCGAAGCGATGATCAGTGCGGGCCTGGACCCGACACAGCTCGACGCCGCAGCGATGTCAAAGGGCGATATTGCCGCTTACCTCGAGGTTCACATTGAGCAGGGCCCGGTTTTGTTGGAAGAAAACCGAGGGCTTGGTGTTGTCACTGCAATTTCTGGTTCAAGCCGTTTCATGCTGGAGCTGCAAGGCGTGGCCGGACATGCCGGGACGGTTCCGATGGCCTCCCGGAATGATACGGTGATGGCCGGTGCCGAGATCGCGCTTTACATTGAAAAACGCTGCAATGAGTCGCCAGGATTGGTAGGTACCGTAGGGCAGTTCAATGTGCCCAACGGTGCCGGGAACGTCATTCCGGGTCATGCGGTGATGTCGATCGATATCAGGGCTGGTGAGGACTCGATTCGCAGGTCGGCAGTCGACGACATTCAGGCTGAAATTGACAGTATCTGCACCCGCCGCGGGATCCGCAAGAGCCTCGAGAAAACCTACGAAGCTGCCAGTGTCGCATGCGCCAGCTGGTTGCAACAGAGCTTGGAGGAGTCCATGGAGCGACATGGCTGTACTCCGCGAAGACTCCCTTCAGGCGCAGGTCATGACGGAATGATTATCGCTGACATTGCGCCAATGGCAATGCTGTTCGTGCGTTGCGGCAACGGCGGTATCAGCCACAATCCTGGCGAGACCATGTCGGCTGAAGATGCCGCTCTTGCCTCTCAGGTGTTTGCAGACTTTGTCGAGAACTTTTCAGCGACGGAGCCCGTATGAGCGGGGCTGGCAAACGGTGTTCATGCGAAAATGTCCGACAGATCGACTTCCTGTTCGTCGTCAATTTCCAGGCGCAGCGTGCTCTCCACTTCTCTCAGGTGAGCGATCAGGCGCTGCTTTGCCAGTTCTGCATCCCTGGCCTCGATTGCCTCGATGATATCGCCGTGATGATGATGCTGGCAGGCCGGAGTGTTCGGGCGATCATACAGTGTAATCACGAGACAGGTTTGCGCTGTCAAATCGTGCATCATGCGAACCAGTATGGTATTTCCAGCCAGTTCCGCCAAAAGAACGTGAAACTCTCCGGACAAACGGATGATGGCCACGCGGTCGTTTTCACGGCGTGCCTGTGCTTCTCTGGCGACATGGCGCTTGAGTTTGCTGATGTCACGGCTGTTGGCGTTTTCGCACAACATGGTCACGACCGCTGGCTCAATAAGGTGACGTGTGAAAAACACCTCGCGGGCCTCTTCTACCGACGGGCTGGCGATGAATGCGCCTCTGTTCGGTATCAGCTCGACCAATTTTTCGTGGGCCAATCGCGCGAGCACCGGCCGAATCTTGGTTCGGCTGATGCCAGACAGAGCAACCAGTCGCTCCTCCACAAGCCGGGTACCCGGCGTCAGGCGATGCTCCAGAATCGCCTGTCGAATTCTCTGATAGCACTGCTCACTGGTCAGCAATCGTTTGGATCCCAATGTCTGGGATGCCGGAGCCACCTGACTTTGTTTCGAAGCGCTTCCAGTTGCGACGGCCTTTGTTTTCCTTGGCTTGCTCAAGCTTCTCTCACTCTGAGTGCAATTAAAAATCATCTACAGTTTTGTCGCGCATCTTATACAAAAACGAGGCAGATCGCGCAAATCTTATTGTCGCCTTTTCAGCAGGCACTGTTCTCACCATTAAACGGGGAGACGGTCTGAATGGATCTTTCCGGTCATGGAAAAGGGCAGGCCTTGGACGTGTCTTCGCAGGAATGGCACACACTCTCCGCGCACGAAATATCTCGCAGGGTTCGCTCCGGAGCGCTTCGTGCAGTCGAACTGGTCGAGTATCTGTTAAAGAGAATGTCCACTATCGATTCTCAGCTTGGCGCAATGGTGGACATTGATTCCGATGGTGCGATTGCCCAGGCCAAACAAGCAGATCGTCTAGCGGCGGCCGGCAGTGACCGGCCTCTCCTCGGGGTTCCGTTTACGGTCAAGGACAATCTGTGGGTTAAGTCGCGCCCGGCCACCTACGGATCAAAACTCTTCGCTGATTTTATCGCCCCAAGAGATTCATGGAGTACGGCTCGACTGAAAGCAGCTGGCGCTATATGTATTGGTATCACCAATTGCTCTGAGTTCGCTTGCAAAGGTATTACCACCAATCCGCTCCATGGAATCACGCGCAATCCGTGGCTGCTAGACCGAACCCCGGGTGGTTCCTCCGGCGGCGCGGCGGCATCGGTTGCTGCCGGCTTCAGCCCTATTGCACTGGGTACAGACGCCGGAGGCTCAGTGCGGCGGCCCGCAGCCCATACCGGATTGGTCGGATTCAAATGCACCTCTGGTCTGATTCCCAATCCCTGGGGCTTTGATGAGCCGTGCCGGGACATGGGGTCGATCGGTACCCTTAGCAGGAATATGCGCGATTGTGCGCTCATGATGGATGTACTTGCCGGCTACGATGTGCGGGATCCGCTGTCGCACCCCCTGCCAAGAGAGATGACCGCACCGTCTGCTTTTGTCGGCGCCGTGACTTCTACTCTGAACCAGGGCCTGCGCATAGCCTGGTCTCCAGACCTGGGTTGCGACCTGGCGGTCGATCAGGATGTGGCCGAAGAAATGCATCGGGCGATCGACCAGCTGCGCCAAGCTGGATTGACGATTGAAGATGCCAGCCCGCATTGGAGCGACGACGTCATTCATTACCCATACGCGGTTCGCCAGCACGCAGAACTGGCGCAACTGTTTGGTACACAGTGGCATACAGATCCCAGTCAGTTTGACCCTGTCATCGCAAGCCAGATTGAGAACGGGTGTGAGATAACAGCGGCGGAGCTGACCGACATGACCTTCCGCCGCCATCGCGCTCGCGAGCAGATGACCGCTTTTTTCGAGCGCTACGATTTACTTCTGTGTCCCACGGTTCCGGTCGAACCTTGGTCTTGCAACGCCCTTGCACCCAGCACCATTGGCGGCCGGAAAGCGGGTCCGCGAACCCACGCGGTTTTCACGCCACTGTTCAATCTTTGTGATGTGCCTGCTGTGTCGATTCCTTGCGGGTTCGGCGCACAAGGTTTGCCAGTGGCTTTGCAGATCGCTGGTCCGCGTTACGCTGACCTAAGAGTGTTACAGCTCGGTGCCAAGATCGAACAGATACTGAGCCATGCCTTCAAAGCCCCTTTAATGCACTCCAATCTACTTGAGCAGGATCGATGAACCCAAACATACGCCTCGGAATGCTGACCCCGTCTTCCAACACGGTTTTAGAGCCAGTGACGTCAGCCATGCTCCAGGAGCTGTCTGAATGCACCGCACATTTTGCGCGATTCCCCGTCACTGAAATTGCAATCTCCGATGGTGCGCTCGCCCAGTTTGACCCGTCGGCGATCCTGAAAGCGGCAAGCCTGCTGGCTGACTGTAGGCCTCACTCCATTGCCTGGAATGGTACCTCCGCCGGCTGGCTTGGATTCGATGCAGATGAACGACTGTGCGAAGCCATCGAAGCCAACACAGGCATTAAAGCCTGTACATCCGTGCTGGCACTCAACGAGATCTTCAGGCGCAGAGGCATCACACGGTTTGGCCTGGTGACGCCTTATCGCTATGACGTACAAGCACGCATTACGGCTAATTACCGTCAAGCCGGTTTCGACTGCGTCGCCGAACGTCACCTCGATATACAAGAAAATTTCACTTTCGCACACATTCCCCCCGACGACATCCGCAAGATGGTTCGTGAGGTTGCAGCCTCCAAACCGCAGGCCATCACAATTTTTTGCACAAATTTGTGTGGAGCCCCTCTGGCCGCCGAGCTGGAGGAAGAGCTGGGTATTCCAATTTACGACACCGTGTCCACCGTTGTTTGGAAGTCGCTGCAGCTTGCAGGTGTGGACACTTCGCGCCTCAGCGGCTGGGGCTCGATCTTCAAGGAGAATTTCTGATGGAAAACACTGAATTTGATCTGGTTATCCGTAATGCACACATTGCCACGGCCACTGACATTTTCGACGCGGACATTGGCATCCGGGATGGCCGTATTACCGCGTTGGCGCAGCAGTTGCCGGCTGGCAAAGAAGAAATTGATGCCGCTGGCCGCTGGGTCTTACCTGGCGGCGTTGATGCCCACTGCCATCTGGCGCAACCGACTGATGACGGCTCGGTTTTCGCCGATGACTTCTTCACCGGCACGCGATCAGCCGCTTGTGGCGGTACGACGACTGTCATGCCATTCGCGCTGCAAAAGAAGGGTGCGACGCTCGAGCAGTCAGTGGCTGATTACCACGCGGTTTCCGACGGCGAAGCCTGTATTGATTATGCATTTCATCTGATTGTGGCCGACCCGACCACCGATGTGGTTGAACGCGAGCTGCCGCTGATGATTGAGCGCGGCTACACCTCATTGAAGGTGTACATGACGTACGACGATTTGAAGCTGAATGATCGCGAAATTCTTGACGTGCTCTCGGTCGCTCGGCGTGAAGGTGGTATGACCATGATCCATGCTGAAAACACCGATTGCATTGCCTGGCTCACCGAACGCATGCTGGAAAAAGGCCACACTGCACCGTCTTTTCATGGCTTATCCCGACCTATCGTGGTCGAGCGTGAAGCCACGCACAGGGCCATCTCGCTCGGCGAGTTTCTCGACACACCGGTGCTGATCGTCCATGTGTCCAGCGAAGAGGCCACTGCCCAGATCCGCGATGCGCAAAGTCGCGGCCTGAGTGTGTACGGCGAAACCTGTCCACAATACCTGTTCTTGACAGCAGCCGACCTTGACCAGCCAGGATTCGAGGGTGCCAAGTGCATTTGTAGCCCGCCGCCCCGCGATGCTGCAAGCCAACAGGCGATTTGGGACGGAGTGGCCAACGGAACGTTTCAGGTATTCTCATCCGATCATGCCCCGTTCAGGTACGATGACCCAGAGGGCAAGAAAGTTGGCGGTAAGCATGGCAACTTCACCCATGTCCCCAACGGCATCCCCGGCATCGAAACGCGCCTGGCGTTGCTATTCTCAGAAGGCGTTTTAACGGGGCGCATCGATATCAACAAGTTCGTGTCGGTGACCGCAACTGAACCCGCCAGAATCTACGGGCTTAACCCGCGCAAAGGCACAATCTGTATCGGTGCAGATGCCGATATTGTGATCTGGGATACAAATCTGGATACGACGATCAGCAACGACCGCCTGCACCATAACGTTGACTACACGCCCTACGAAGGTCGGCGAATTCATGCATGGCCAGCGCTGACCATGTGCCGTGGCGTGACTGTCTATCGTGATGGTGAATTCATCGGCGGCAAGGGATTCGGTGCGTTCCAGCGTTGCGACCGACCGAAACCAGCCAAACCAAAACCCAGTTTCGGCCGACCCACTCCCTGGCTAGACGTCCTTTAAGCTTTTTTATAGGCCCCGCAGCAAAGTCGTCCTGATTGACAGGGCGCTGTCCACCGGTTTTCAGGGTGAATTGCTGGGGTCGTGTGCCACAACAAGTAAACGGAGACTTTATCACCATGACTCAGATCGCCATTACCGCTGGCCAGTTTCACTTTATTGCTGAGACGAATCCTGACGCACCTGAAACCGTCGCCGCCTTCCTCCGACTGCTTCCCTACAGACAGAAACTGATCCACGTAAGGTGGAGTGGCGAGGGGTGCTGGATTCCTCTGGGTGAATTCAAGCTTGGCGTAGGATTCGAAAATCACACCTGCTACCCGTCGGTAGGAGACATCCTGTTCTATCCAGGCGGGTACAGCGAGACTGAGATTATCATGGCCTATGGTAGTTGTAGCTTTGCCAGCAAGATGGGACCTCTGGCTGGTAACCATTTCCTGACGATCATCGAGGGCAAGGAACAGTTGCGCACCCTTGGCAACAAGGTGCTGTGGGAGGGGGCGCAGGATATCGTCTTCGAGACTCTCGATTGATCGCGATCATCCCTGACTGAGAACTCTTGATGTTGGGGAAGTCAGGGACTCAACAACGATGCGGGCACGCGCTCAAAGCTCTGTCGGCCCTTTTTGAACGCCATCAGCGGCTTTCCCAACTCGGCAATCACCGCTGACGGTGTGTCCGCATCCAGTACGATGAAATCCGCATGACATCCCGGAGCCAGACCGTAGTTCTCCAGGCGTAGCAGTCGGGCAGATTCTTCCGAAATCCACGCAAGGCATCGTGCCAGTTCAGTGGGTGTGCCCTGATGGCAGACGTTAGCCAACAGATTAGCCTGGCGAATGAGCGACGCATCGCCAAACGGTGTAAAAGGATTGCCAACGTTATTCGTCGACAATGAACAGGTTACCCCACAGTCGTGAAGGCGCGGCAGTGGGGCCACTCCTCTGGGCACGTTATGGGTGGTGTCCCGCCCGTTCAGAAACAGGTCGGTGGAGGGTAATGCTGTGACCTGAACGCCGGCCTCCGCAAGCGCTCCGGCGATTTCTTCAAACACTTCCGGCGGCAGGGCAGACAGTTTGGTGACATGGCCAATCGTCACCCGGTTTTGCCATCCAAACTCTTTGGTACAGCGGATGACTTCCGGGATCGTCATGCCGTCTGGATTCAGATCAAAATCGAGGTGCAGATCCAGGTCGCAGTCGTATCGTTCCGCCAGTTCGAATAGTCGCCGGATTTGTGCTGCAGGGTCATTGTCCATGTAAGGGCAGCCTCCCAGGACGGTGGCGCCTGTCTCAAGGGCCTCGCACAGAAGCGCCTCGGTGCCAGGATTGTTGAGCAAACCTTCCTGCGGGAATACGCAGATCTCAAGTCCCAGAGCCCAGGCATAGTCCTGCTGAAGCCGCTGGATTGCCCGAAACCCAGTCAGACCTATGCCAGGGTCAAGCTCTACATGCGTGCGCATATGAGTCGTGCCCTGAGTGATGGCTTTTTCCAACAGAGCTGCGCCACGACGATAGACGTCCGCCTCGGTAAAGTCAGCCTTCGCTGCGCTGGTCTTGGCTATCGCTTCAGCGAGTGTGCCCTCTTTGAGTTCACATCGGTTCATGATGCAGGCTTTATCGAGGTGAATATGAGTCTCGATCAGCCCCGGCAGAACAAGATGGCCGCCGAGGTCGACTTCACTCTGCAGAGCTGCTTCGTCCGTGAAGGATTCAACAAATTTTCCATGCTCCACTCTCAATTCAGTAATGACTGCCGGTTGATCCGGCAGTCTCAGGTTCTTGAATAGAATTGATGTCATGCGGCGCTTTCTCCTGAGTGTGCGGCTTCAAGCTCTGGGTCGTTAAGGGGGAGTTACCTTCTCTATGCTTTTATACCTAGCAATTTCTTTACCAACTAGTCGAAATTTGGACCCTCAAAGCGAGCCCTTCGGCCTTTGATCTGAACGTTCGCTTTGCGACCTGTCCGTTCTGTCGTGTTCCCGGCTAGCGTTGTTCGAATGGGCTTCGAATCGCCTACTCTTCAGTTCGAGCTCAGGACACCATTAATGCTCCCCCTGGGGGTGTCAATGGCCATTTATTTTGACCCACACACTGACGCCCCCCCTCTCAGAGTGGGTTGTCCAGTATCCGAAGGCTTCAAAGACCGGCAAAGTCGTCATCGCCTTGTTCTCTCTTGAAGCAAGGTGCAGAGTTGCGAAAACTCGAAACGCAGAAACAACGATAAAAAGGGACCGGCTTTGTTCGTCGCCGTGGCGTCACAAAGAGTTAGATACGACTGCAAGGAATTCGTACGCCATTGTGGTAAACTAATCTTGCCAAATGGCAGGAGGTTTTATGTCAGCAATCACAGAGAAAAAGCAGAGCCCTAAAGGGCATTTTGGGCCTGGTAAGGCGAACGTTCGAGGCGTCTACGCGGGGCGTGGTGCGGAGAAAACTCGGTCAGCCGTCACTGGAAAGTACCTATTTTCCGGTGTCCAGGGCGTGAAGAAGATCCGTCGAGGAGGAAAGGCCCGGGAACTGGATGCCCTGAAGGCCTTGTACGACATCGACGACACTGTTTTGTGCACGCTGCTGGGCATTTCTCCGCGCACCCTGGTGCGCCGGCGTGAAGACGGCACCGTGAACAAAGCAGAACTGGATCGGGTAGCTACTTTGCACCTGGTGATGCGTGATGCCGTGGAACTGTTTGAAGGTGACAGGGAGAAGGCACAACGTTGGCTGAAGCGTCCGGCGCGAGCCCTGGAGCACCAGAGCCCAATAGATCTGCTGGATACCGAGGCTGGTATTCGCATGGTACGGGACCTTATCGGCCAGCTTGAGCACGGCGTGTACGCATGAAGGCGTACCGGATCACAAAACGAAAGCACAAGGACACCGCGTTTTCCGGGTTTGGTGCGCGCCAATATGGGGGGCGCTGGAATCTGCCCAATCACTCAGCGGTATATCTATCGGAGAGCATTGCCCTTGCCCAACTAGAAATTCTGGTCAACCTGGGTGAAGAAGACAGCCTCCAGGACTATCTACTGTTTCAAGTCGAAGTCCCAGACAGCCAACTTATGGTCCTGGCCGATGACGCTTACCCAAAAGACTGGAACGGAACAAGAGTGTCGGCAGGCACTCAAGAGATCGGAACTGATTTCCTTATCGACGGCGAAGCGCTCGCATTGGCGGTCCGTTCGTGTGTTGTCCCACAAGAATATAACCTCCTTTTAAATCCGGAACACCCTGATGCAGAAGCAGTTATCGAAGCGGCCGTTGAAATAACATTCCGATTTGATAATCGCCTGCGCACTGATTCCTGAAGCGTTGTTCGCGCATCGTCCAAAAATTCGCTGTAAACAATTATGAAATCTTCAGAAGTAGTCCAAATATTCAAAGGTGCCATAAAAAGCACCAAACCATACGGTCTTTTTGGCGCGGGGGCCTGGCAGGCGTACTCGGCGATCAAACTTAGTTAGTTAATTTGTTAGTTAGTTGCTCAAGTTGGTTTTTTGGGCTCCATCGGGCGCCGCTGACGGGCGGCTTATCTCAGAGTTATGGCCGTCATCTGGTTGCCGTTGGTATTTCTTAAACCGGGGCCGACCGATGAAGGTGGCGATTGCGTGGGCACTGAGAGAGTGACTACGCCCGACATCTGCAGGTTTACGTTCATCGTTGAGACGATGTTGCTCGACCGCTATTTGGTTGCTTTTTAACAGGATTGCGAAAGATAGGTACCGCTGCCACGTGCGGTGTGTTTAGCTATGAGGATATTTCGCCCGGAGGATGATTCATGCCACCGAGAGACACCGAACTGTCATTAAAATTGTCCCCCGAAAACGAGCAACTCCTTCGACGCGCCTCGACATCGGCAGGGTTTGAATCGTTGTCTGAATTTGCCCTGCAAGCCGCGGTGGAGAAAGCCTCGCGAATTCTGGAGTCTGCCGAAACCATCACCCTGGACAGTGAATCTTTCCACGCTTTCATCGCCGATTGTGAACAGCCGGGGCCCCCGAACAGCGCCTTAACGAAAGCGATTGAGCGCCGGAGAGCCGAAAAAGCTAAATCGACGTGAGCCGCCAAGACCGTGACGTAACGGCAGAAAATGACTTAGGTTACTGATCCTCTGAGGATCACTTCAGCCTGCCCATCCAACCGCTCCTTAACCGAACGCCAATCCGGCATAAACCGGTCCAGGAGATTGTAAAACCGGGGGCTGTGATTGTGCTCTACAAGGTGGCACAGCTCGTGGAGCAAAACGTAATCAATCGCCCGGGTCGGCGCTTTGACCAGATGAGGGTTCAGCAGAACGGCGCCGCTGGCCGCACAGCTTCCCCATTGTGTCTGCATTGCTACCATGCGCCACTCAGGCGGCGTTTTAAGCCAGGGTAGGGTGTCTACCATCAGATCTAGCCTACGCTGAAAGACATCTGAAGCCCGATCCCGATACCATTGCTGGACGGCCGCCTGTGTACGTTCTGGGATGAGATCCTTGCCTCGCACTCGCAACTGTCCACCGATGAGTTTGCAGGTTACTTTGCGTTGCTCAGGGTCCTGGATAGTTTTGAGCACGTAACGGCGCCCTAGATACAGCACGCTTTCTCCACTGACCCACTGCCGCGGCATCACGTCGCGATGGCGCTGCCTGATGTCATCCAGGTGCTTCATAACCCAGCGGGCCCGACGCTGAACGGCAGCTTTGATTTCGGAAAGGGGAGCGTCCTCCGGGGCATCCACCTGAACTGTCCCATTCGGATGAACGTGCACCCGTATGGATCGACGCTGATGACCTGGCACGTGGCAGAGGTGGTAGCGAAACTCCCGGTCGCCATAGCGGGCCCGGTGCTCCGTTGGCTGCTCGTGTTGGACTGGCTCGACAGTCGTCGTCACTTGGCCACTGCATTACGTAGAATCTGCACCACTTCATCGAGCACTGCTTTGGCCTTGTCGAGGCCCACCAGGCAAAACAGGCGGGGCAGGAGGTTTTTGCGAACGTCTTGTTCGATACCGACCGGGTTCAGGGAGTTTTCGGCTACAGCACGATTCACGACCTTGTCGATCTCGAACGCCTCCTCAATCAACTGGTCACCTTTTTCCGTCTCCAGAGCATCGAACTCCTTCCCCAATACCAGCTTGAAGGCACCGTAGTAGGCTTGGGCGTGCTTGTTTCCATCAAAGCCGCTGACGGGAAGATCAGGGACATCGCGCTCTTCCACCATCTTCTCCAGGTCGCTGAACATGCGGAACTGGGCTTTGTAGTCGAACATGGCCTCCGCTTTCTCGATGGCCTCCTTCAGCAGGGCAGAGAAAACTTTCTGGGCGTAAGGGTCGTCGCCCAGGCGCTCCTCAATGGTCTTTTTAGTGCGCGTTTTGATCTTGTCGGTTTCGTTCCGGGCTTTGTCATCGGACCAGTAATCGGGATTGGTCTCACCAATGGACTCGATAACCACCGGCTCGTCGCCTTTTTTGACGTCGATACCGGTCACATAGCGGTCGATTAGATCGCGTATCTGCCCTTCATAGGCCGAGTAATCGACGGCCTCCTGTGCATCCAGCCGAATCGTCTTCCGCAACTCAGAGAACCATCTCAGATCCTGCTTGTAGCGCCGAATATCCGCCTCTGTGAAGGCCCGGTCGTCAAAAAAGCTCTGGGTTGATAGGGCAGTCTTCAAACACATGCCGAAATCAGTCACCGCTTCGTAGAAGTCTTCCCGCAGCGCCTGACGAACATCAACCTCCATACCCTCGGCGTCGGATTCATATTTGGGCATGAAGACTTGCCGATATTGCTCCTGATCTAGCTTGTTGTCGATGTAGGTGAAAAAGCTCCACAGCTTTTCGTGCAACGCAGGAAGTTTCTTGTATTCGGTATCGACATTGGCGTATAGGCCTTCGATATCCTCGATGGCAAAGCCACCCTGGGTCTGGTCCTCGAAGTTCTGATAGTCGCGGATGGCGGTATCCAGCTCTTTGAGAATGCCACGGTAGTCGATCAAGTAGCCGAATGGCTTCTGAGGGTGCAGACGGTTCACCCTGGCGATGGCCTGGATAAGATTGTGCCCTTTAAGCTGCTTGTCGATGTAGAGAACCGTGTTCCTTGGCTCATCAAACCCGGTCAGAAGCTTGTCCACGACGATCAGGATGTCAGGCGGCCCATCAGTACCAAAATCCTCAATAACCGCCTTCTCGTAGTCCTGAGGATCTCCTAGCACGTTCTTCTTCCACCAATCCTGCACCAGGGGCAGATTGGTCTCGTCCACGTCGGTGTGGCCTTCCCGGGTATCCGGCGGTGAGATCACGATAGCGCTTGTGACCAGGCCCAGACTGTCGAGATGTTGTTTGTACCGGATGGCGCTCAGTTTGCTGTCTGTCGCGAGCTGACCTTTCAACTCAAGCTGCGCTTTCTTAAAGTTCTCGCTGAAGTGCACGCTGATATCGAAGGCGTTGAGCTTGATGCGATCCTGGGCGGTATAGATCTGGCCCTGCTGGGTGTATTTGCGCTTCAGGTCTGATTTCTGGTTGTCTGAAAGCGCTGCAGTGACTTTCTCGAACCAGGTATCAACTGCCTTCTGGTTCACATCCAGCAGCGGCTTTCGCTCCTCATAGAGCAGGGGAGTGATGGTGCCGTCATCGACTGCGCGCTTCATAGTGTAGGCGTGAATAATGGCGCCGAATCGTTCCGCGGTCTCACTTTTCTCGTCTTTAAGCAGTGGCGTACCTGTGAACGCGATGAACGAGGCTTTGGGCAGGGCCTGGCGCATCCGTTGATGGTTCTCGCCGCCCTGGCTACGGTGGCCCTCGTCGACAATCACAATGATGTTTTCAGACGGGTTGTAGCACTCTGGCTGCTTCGCCGCCGAGGCAAACTTGTTGATGATGGTGAAGATGATCCGCTCGTTTCCCTGGCCGATTCGCTTGGCCAGATCCTTGCCTGAGCGTGTTTTCGCGAGAGAATCGCCGCTTTTCTTGCCCGAGATTTCAGTACCAAAAGCTCCGCCGGTCAGGAACGTCTTGGAGAGCTGTTTTTCCAGATCCACGCGGTCGGTGACTACGATAATCCGGCAGTTCTTCAGGGCGTCGCTGAGCAGAAGGGCCCGACACAGGTAGACCATGGTGAACGACTTACCGGAGCCGGTGGTGTGCCAGAGCACGCCACCTTTGCGTTCGCCCGAGGGTTTGAAGGCCGAAATGCGCTCCAGAAGTGCTTTTATCCCGAAGGCCTGCGGGTATCGGGCCACTATCTTCCCGACCTTACGATCAAACAAGATGAAAAACCGTAGAAACTCAAGAAACCGGTACCGATCGAGCAGGCCTACCAGAAGCCGATCTTGTTCCGTAGGCATGACGGACTGTGACCAGAGCTGCTCGAAGTAGGCTCGGATTTTCGGAGCTTTATCCTTGAACAGAGCGTCCTTGTCGGAAACGGATAGCGTACGGTTCTTGATGTTCTGTACGTACCGATCATCGAACTCCTCGTCCGTCCACATTGACCAGAACTTCAGCGGGGTGTGCGTAGTGCCGTACCGCCCGTCGTTGCGACTGATCGCAAACAGCAGCTGGGCGAAGGCGTAGAGGTACGGCACTTCGTCGTTCTTCTGGTTGCGCAGGTGCTGGCTGATGCCTTCCTCAACCATGTTCTTGTTGGGGTTGCCGGAGGCCGCTTTCTTGGCCTCGATCACCGCCAGAGGAATACCATTGACGAATGCCACCACATCCGGCCGGCGGGTGTGGGTGCCTTGGGTGGACCGCACCTCCATCTCTTCGGTGACATGGAACTCGTTGTTGTCCGGGTTCTCCCAGTCGATCAGATGGATCGTGGGCTGGGCCTTCTTGCCACCGATAAACTCGGTCACGGTGACGCCGAGGGTCAGCATGTCGTATACGGACTGGTTGGCGTCTAGAAGGCCCTGGGCCATGGAGGGTGTCGTAATCTCCCGAATCACCTGATCCACGGCTTGCTCGGACAACGGGTACCACTGCCCCTTGAACTCGAACTTGCGCTGGCGCAACACCCGCTCCAGCACCGGCTTCATCACCACTTCCCGCTGGCTGCCTCGCAGCGCCATGCACTCCGTCGCCGGCAAAAATGCCCAGCCCAGGTTGATCAAAGTGGCCAGGGCCGGAATGTGGCTGGAATGCTGCTCATTCCCTTGAGGGGTGGTGTTCATGCGGCCTCCGTTTCCACCTGCACCCGACGCTTGCCGGTCAGGAGCTGATGCATCAGGGCTTTCTTTTCTTCTTTTAAGCATTCTAGTCGCACTTGATTAGCGGCGACTTCAGCATCAGTAACAGCGAGCACTTGGGCAATTTTTTGTTGCTCACGGAGACTCGGAATTTTTACTCTGTACAGCTTCCGAATGACGCTGGGATGTGCCTTAGTCTGATAGTTAAACGCCTGACGCTCATGGAGATATGCCAACTGCTCTGCCAGGAACTTGTACGATAGGCGATCAATGTCGAGTCGCATATAACCAGAAACATTTGTCACTGAAAACTTATGTTTCGGTCGGTAGAAAAAGTTCCCCCCACCGTCAACAGACCAAGAAATTAGCTCCTCATCAAACATGAATTCACCATAGGCCCCCATCAATCCATCATTCTTAACTGACGATGAATAGATTGGATATTGCCCCGGCTTATTCTCAATGTCCTTTTTTGATATGACCTTGCCTCGTCCAAGTTTCAACCATCCCTTATCCTCTAATTCTGCAATCAGGAACTCTTCCCACTCCCCCTCAAACCCCGGCAACCGCTTCTGCCCGGTCAGCAACTGCTGCATCAACCCTTTCTTCCGCTGCTGGCTGTTCTCAAGCAGGCGCTCGGTGGCGGTGATGGCCTGATCCCAGGTGGAGAGGATCTGGGCGATCTTTTTTTGTTCTGGGATAGAAGGCAAGGGCAGTGGCAGTTTTTTGCACAGTTCAATCGTTAAATTCTGCTGCCCCGAGGTTTTCTTTGACCTGTGTAAACATCCCTGTTTCAGTTGCACCGCTGATTAGAGTTTTC
>NZ_LXYO01000033.1 GCF_001650915.1 Marinobacter sp. EhC06 | reverse complement strand
GACATTACTAGGGAGCAGTTGGATTAAAGACTGGGGGCAGGTCATTCCAAGCTCGAATCCGATCAATCTAGTGGGCGGAGCCTTTCGTCGAAGAGGCTCTAATTACTTGCAGAGGCTTTGGCGAAATCGTCGCCGCCCAAGACATTTACCATTGCAATCTGATTAGATAGCGATATTCTCGGCAAGACATACTCCAAACAGGATCTCACAGAAGGATGAACTCCCCACGGCGCGCACTCGAAGACGATCCTCTGCGACTGGACCGTCAGCTTTGTTTCCCTCTCTATGCTGCAACAAATTTGCTGGCACGAGTCTATCGACCATTGCTCGAACCCCTTGGCTTAACTTATTCGCAGTATCTCGCCATGTTGGTGTTGTGGGAGCGTTCGCCTATGAGTGTTGGTGATCTTGGTGATTGCCTTTACTTGGAGAATGGGACTTTGACTCCACTACTTAAGCGAATGGAGCGAGGAGGCTTTATTACCCGTCGCCGCGATCCCGAGGACGAGCGGCGAGTCCTTATAACGCTGACGGCGCATGGGCTAGATCTCCGCTCTGACGCAAAGGCCGTTCCAGAGAGGCTTTCTCGTCGATTGGATTTGGATGAGAGTGCTATTGTAGAGCTACGAGATTCTGTAAAGTCACTTGTGAGGATATTGTCCAGTCAGAAAAACTCCGCATCATCGACTCGCTCTCATTCCGCCATCTAGATCAAATACATCCAGTCCAGTTTTCGATAGGCGAGTCGGGGTAGAACTCGGGTTATAGAAATTGGATTGTGATACGGGGGGTATCAGCGTCGCCTGTATCGGTTTTGCGAAAAAGCGATTTATCATTTCCGGCTCTTGAGTGAGATCCTCGTCCTTGCGGTCTGCCACATCCCGCTGGTTGGTAAACGGCTGAAGGTTGGAGCCGAGCATGTTCCGGCCGTGCCTTCTTTCTGCAGCATGGAATTCATGACCAGCAGTGAATCACCGGCAATCAGGCGGTTTGCCCAGTCGCGTTCATGCTTGCAGAAATCAATGGCATCGCGCAGGGAGCGGTTTTCAAAAGGGGGGGGGCATGGAACATGTCGGGCTGAAAAGCTCTAGCACCTTCAAAGGTTAGGCAACGAGGGAAAATGCTTTCCACTCGGTGGTCCTTCCAAATAATCGGGATGACGTAAGTTTTGGTGACTACTGTTGATTCAGGAGTAGCGCCATGAAGATTATCGTTATACCCAAAGCGATCATTGTTCTCGCAGCCTTTATTTACACCGGCTGGTTTGCCGCTAATGCGATAGGTTATCTGTTTGGTGGTGGTATTGAAGGCGGGGTTGCATTCATACATCAGAGGATGGGCGAGTCGAATTGGTGGGGGGTGGAGCTGCTGTTGCTTCTGATCTGCATGGTGTGGTCACTGAAGCAGTTTCCGGGCAGGTACGAAGATGACGAAGAGTGGCGGCTACACATGTCGGGGGCAAGATACTCCTCAACAGCGGGCAGCCAGAGTGCGGCACTAAACGATGAAGACTTTGATGAGATCAATGCTGTAGCGAGTCAATCCGCAGCACTTGGCATTGGTCACGGTGATATGGACTCCGGCACCGAGGTGAATCCAGCAAACGGTCTGCCGATGGTGGGCGCCGTCGACATTGAAGGTAATCCCTATGGAACCGACGACCTGCATCACGATGTGCACTGTGATGGTTTGGACACGGGGGAAGGGTGCTTCGATACCTTTGACAACAGCGCGATGGACGATTTTTCTGGGGGCTTCAGTGATGATTCTTTAGTGTGATTATGGGGCCTTTTGGGATTGGACACCTGTTGGTCTGTATCAATGGGGGGAATGATCGCGGTAAGTGTGACCACACTGGTGCTATTGATTGGGTTCCGGGTCATATTCAAGCTGGCAACACTAATTGAGCGAGATCAGGAAAAGTTGGGTTGATAGAAAAGAGCTCTGCAAAAGGCCCGCCGGGATACGGGAAGGATTGCGATTCACAGAGGGCTCCGCTGGGCCACGGCGCCCAGCGGACAGATAGAAAGCTTTAGCCTTTAAGGTCTTCAAGTACAGCCAGACAGCCGCGGACTACGAGCTGGCTGATGAAGACAGAAAATGGGTACTCTCCACCAGGTTGCATTTTCTTTTCTAGGTCATACGCATGCATGATTGTTTCGTAGCTATGAGACGGAAGGTCAAAGCTGATTTTTTTGAGATCGTCCTCTTGAAGGAGGTGGGCGACAAGAGTTGAGGCCCTGGCGATTTTGTCATTGCTACCGGCTGACCTTGGGGTTGCAATCCCGTAATCCAAAGCGAAATTCCCGTATGTAATTTCGCTTCCTAAGCGCAAGACTGCGCGATAGAACGGTTGTGCGATGATATCAGCCCGTTGAAAGCGCATGTGCCATTGCAGTTGGTTAAATGTCATGATCCGTCCCTCAGCAAGCAACTCCAGGGTTTTCCACAAGAGCTCAAGTGTTACTGGATTTTCCCCGAGTCGTGAATCTGCGCACCATTGTGCTATAGCCTTCTTACAATTTGTTTTGTCTTCCGACAGCATAATGCTTCTCCAGTAGATCGCTTATAAAATGGCATTGATTTATGACTTAAGTTTCGACGACGGTGCGGAAATGATGCCTTTGGAACCGCTTCCTGTTGTCAACTATGCTACGGAGTTCGGAAATTTAGAGAAGGAATATATTCGGTGGTTACAGCGAGATCTGGTAGTTTTTTCCTGGCGAAGGATTTAAGAGCGATGGGCAGAAGACCATCAGGCGCAACAGCGCGGTCATGTTTGACTGAATGAAACTCATGACTTGTCATTGTACTTTTAATTCCGAGATTCCGTCTTCCTGCGATAGGTATCTCTGAATTTATATCTAATTAGACTATAAATGCCGAGACAGCCGAGAGCGCAGGCGCCAATGAATATTGCCAAAGCTGCAAGGGCGTATATTTCCATTTTCAAAAGCCTTGATATAGGTCCGTTGATAAAGCGTCGCCAGTTCGATGTTTTCGAACAGCGCCAAGCGGAAGCTTGATATTAGCGCCTCCGCCTGGTGCGATTTCGAGCAGCCATCTGTTAGCGTTGTTTATCAATCCATCTCTGTGGTTGCTGTTTGCTTCACAACTTACGGCAGGGCGCTATTCAGGAACCCGGTTTTTAGTGAGATAGTTATTTTAAATGGCCGCATGGCGTGCGCAGATACTCCGGGACGCAGATGGATTTCAATCTCTTTTTATAGATGCCAGCGCAACGGTTTCTTTTCGACCTTTTCTTACCCAGAATTGCTTTTCAGGAATGAAGTTAAGAGAATCCTCAGGGTGACCTGAATGGATGGCAGTTTTTCGCATTGATCGGAAAATCGAGGCACGTTGTTTTCGGATTCCATTGAAGCCTGGATAGGTCATTAGTCTACCTGTTAAAAGTCTGGCGCGTTTGAGATCTCGGAGTCGGACAGCCTGTATGCAATCCTCTCGCATGGCTTTATAAAATTCCTGGTTGAAGAACCAGGACCAAGAACCCTTGTCCCGACCACCTCCCCGCATTCCTGACTCCCTTCTGAGGATCAGGTTGCCGTATCTCAGCGGCTGGCCAGCCTTCGCCTCTGCCATCCTTTCATGTATGTGTATCGGGCCAGAGCCTTTTGTTGCGAGTAACATGAAATGGACTACTTCAACGCGATTAGGCGGTGGCTGGAGGTGGTGTTGTGTGTGAAACAGAATCAGTCTACTTCGGGCAAGCCCGCGTCTACGTTTACGGTCGAAGTCGTTTTTGTTATCGAGAATGCCATAACGGTGGCTGAACTTTTCGATGAGCTTCGGTGTTTTTCCAGTAGGAAGAGTCCCCGCTATATACGTGCAAAAACCGTGCGATACATAGTGACTAACGGTTGACAGGAAAGATTTACGTGATACGTGAACAGGGAAGTTTTCATGCATATTATGGCCTCATACAGTTGCAATGCAAACAAACTACGAAACCTGCGAAATTACAGTGTGAACCGCAGTGCCTGCGGTTCACACTAAAAAGAGATTCCAGTTTTTCGTCTTGTAAATTCACGGCGAACGTAGCTATGGGGAGTTGTAGGTGATGCGGCACGCAGCAGCGTGCTAGCCGCGGGCGGTCTGGCCTGATGCTGATTCGATACTGGAGTCAGTATCAGGCCAGGCCGCCAACCTGCCACTGCTGTTGCACGAGTATGTGTACGGTCAGACTGCCATCTGACCAGCTCCGGAACTGCTAAGCCGGAGCAAGACGCTGCCGAAGCCGGATGCCCGTAATGGGGCTCGTCCGGCTACGACGGGCGCTCCGAGGTGAAACTCCTCGGTTCGACCCAATCCGCACGTTTCGTGTGAGGTTGGGCGACGTGAAAACGGGAGCCGTGGTGACACGGTAAACCCTGGTATTGTCGAAGTGGTGAAAATCCGCATTTGGGGGTGCCCGAAAGGGTATTACCAAATCTCCGCTGGTGGGCTGCTGGGGATGTCGAGAGGCATCAGGGGTATGAGGCGAAAGCTGGAATACCTGGTACTGCCCGGGGCAACCTGGACAGATCGCTGGATAGCTCAAGCCAGTAATTGCGCCGGAAGACGGCGCATCGGAGTAAGAGAAGTGCGAGCCAGTCGCCACCACTGAAGTGGGTGGTAAACAGACACTGGAAGCCGGCATTGCGAGTAGGGGAGCTGCTTTGGAATCTCGGGCCCCTGAAATCTGAAATGAGAGGCCGATACGGCCTAGCAATGCGGTGAGGTAACTGGCGGTATGATCGACGGCAATATCTAACACGGGAACCGGACTGAACTGCTGTTTGGGTGGCACCAAAAGCGAGAGTTCAGAGCGGGGGAGACTGGCTAAGTAGGGTTCGAGCAAGCTGGCTGATCTGTTTCAGGTCGGGTTGCGAATGTGGATCCGGGTGGCACCGGATTTCCCGAAAGGCTGGGGTAAGCGTCGAAGATAGCATGGAGCTTGGCGGCTCCTGGCAAAAAGGTAACCGTATCTGAGTGGCATCAGAGATCGGTTTGACGCAACCGGTTGGCTCCGGTTTTGGTCACGGCTGTGATAACAGAGTTCTAATCGTGTCCGCAGAGGCGTGTCCGCGCGTTTTCTGATCGCGATCACGCCTCGGCGTCAAAACAGCAACTGAGGTTGTTGTTGATTGCCCAGCCTGCCCTTTAGGGCAGGCTGGGCTTCCTAATATTGAATTTTTCGTAAGGTGGGCACTTCGGCGTAATTCGGGAGGTGCAGGGTGAGTATTGATTATATCGTAGACGCGCAAGGCCGGATCCAATATACCTCATCAGGCCTTGAAAAATTCAGGCTCGTGTTTTTGGAACATGGTATTGATATCAATAGGATCAATTCTTTGAATGATCATAGAGAGGCTCTCTATTTCTGCTTAGATGAAACGCTTTTCGAACCCAATGGAAATGGTCTGAGTGCAGAGGATAGAAGTATCCTGATATCTGTTATGTCGAATCCGGATAATGACGAAGTTGAAGCCGTTATGCGTGATCATCACGCTGATCTCCGACGTTCAGAGTTTCGATTGATTGTTTTTGATGAGGGAGAGGATTGTTAATAAAAATATTAGGGTGCTTGGGAGGATGTTTTCTAATTTATATGTCTGACTTATTGCTAGCATAAGGTATTTGGTATTCAAAAAACCTCTCCGGTTATCAAGTAAAATTCTGGAAGAGATTAATGATGTAAGGTGGACTCCGAGATATTGCGGAAGAGTATTTTTTAAGTTTTCTAATCCATTGTGGTATGCGCTTGAAATGGATTAGATGGTTAAAACTTATGCCCTGGATTTGGCCAACAATAATTTGGAAACGCCCATTGGTCACACGGTTGTTCTCCGGAAGATGGAGTGAGATCTTTTGGCAGTCATTTAAATTTAGTCAGTGAGATTGTATTTGGGGTGCCGAAAGCCCTGAAAAGGTTTTCAATGAGTGGGCAAAAGATGCAGGTGCTCACTCTGTTTTGATGGTTCCAGAGGCGACTCATATAGCTATAGGTCGAGTCTTGGTGCCCGAATTAAAACATCCGGCATATTATGATTTGTTGTTTCTTTCCGGACCGTTAACGATATGAAGCTGATCAATAACCGGAGTCATACCAATGATCTGAAGTACATCCTGGTTGGCATTCTCCATCGAGAGGGTCGGAAGAATATGGGCGCCGAAGGTGCTTGTCGACTGGGCGGAGTTCAGGTGCACTACTGTAGGTGTTGTGAATGTCACCTGTTTGGCTTCCCCACTATGAGGCATTTCCACCTGGCAAACTGCATCAATGGACGTGGTTTCCTAGTGGTTCGCAGTTGGGTGGTAATAGTTGTTGGCGTAGGTCGAGCTCTAGCCACCTTCTCTTTCGTCAACTTCAATGTATTGCCAGTATCCCGCGTCGCAAGGTCATGAAACGTCATCGATATTCATAGCACCAAAATGCGAGGCGTCATGCATGGAAGAAATCAGCCCCTTCATGATCATCGCATCTGGCAGCGCTTCACCGGCAACTGTTTCGGCCAGGAATTCGAAAACTCGTTCTTCCGATACTAGGTTCACCGTTTGCGGCTTGATGGGCTCACCTTTGCTGGCACAACCTACCAGCGCGGCCATAGAAACACCCAGAACACTGACTTTCATAATGAAAGCTGGGCTTTCACCCCAAACGCAGAAGGAGAAGGCTATTCCTTCTCCTTGGCGATCATATAAAGAACGGCTCCCACGAATCCCACGACTATCAATGCTCCCGCAACTATCAACATAGGGTGAATCACGATCTACCTCATCGTTCAGAAGGCTTTTTGCCGGTTGCACCAATCTTTGATGTCGTTTGGATACCATCTACGACTACCCATGCCCTTCTTGGAGGGCAGTCGGAACCCTTTGGGGAAGCCCGGCATGTAGTAATAGTTTTTCATCACACTCGCCTCACTGACCTGTAGAAAATTGGCTACGTCTGCTGGAGTCCAGAGTCGCTCCTCCGAGACTGACTCAGTCTTCTCCAGCAGCTTTTCCAGTAGTTGCGTTAGTTGCATTAATTTCTGGGGGATGGCGTTAGTATCCGCTTCGAACTCTGCGATCTCGAACATTTTATCCTCCTCGACGTATCGATTCGAGGAGGGTACGGATCACGGAGTTTTAGACTGGGGGGCAATTGCCTGAATAACTCCATCGCCTTTAGTCGCGGTTAGTAACGCGAAATACTAATTTCTACTAAAGGGGTTTGGTGGGCTTCAGGCTAGTCGAGTTTTTGCACCAAATCGGACGGATCGGGTGCGTAGTAAACCGACTGCAGAATTTTCAGATCCTGATGACCAGAAATTTTGGCCAGCTCCATCGGCCCAAACTTTTGCGACATTCGTGTTAGGGCCGTTCTGCGGGTGTCGTGAAAGTTGATGCCGTCAAGGCCTGCCTTCTTCATTATTTTCCGTGAGAGCGCGTCTCGTTGCCTGGCAGTTACGCTAAATACTGTTGGCGTGCCCTTGGTGTAATCTATTACATGGTTGAGGATCTTGATGGCTTTTGTCGATAGTGGAACCCACCTTGGTACACCTGTTTTGGTTTCAGGGATATAAACCACGCGTTTGTTGAAATCGATATCTGTTTTTCTCATTTTGCAGATTTCGCCACCCCGCATCGCAGTCTCTGAGGCAAATAGAAACATGGCGCCAACCCGGCTGAGGACGGTTGTCGGTGGTGCTGTGAAACTGAAGCCGCTGGCCTCGAGGTAGGCGTCGATTTCGGCATCAGTAATGACTCGGTCTCGCGGTTTATTCTCGGGTGGTCGTGAAACCCCGGCCATCGGGTGTTCTTTGAGCCACTGCCATTCCCGCCAGGCGAGCTTGCAGGCGTGTGTCAGAAGATTGAACTCTCGATTCACGCTCGAACCGGAAACTTCCTTCAAGCGCTTGTCACGCCACGCTGAGAAATGCCTGGGGCCAATGTCTGATAGTTTTACGTCGGCCAGCCACGGATCCCGCATCATTTGATTCAAGCGGATCACCTCCCATCTTGCCCCTCGTTTTCTGGGGGAGACGTCATCCCGGTAGCGCTCCAGTATGTGGTACATGGTCGCACTGGGTGGTGCTGCGCCTGTGTCGTGGTGGCCCTGTTCGATTTCGTATTCGATCTGATTCGACCAGGCAACGGCTTCTCGCTTGGCTCGAAAAGTTTTGGAGCACCGGATACCTTTTTTGAAAACATCCGCTCGCCAACCGGTGGCGGTTTTCTTGAAGCTAGCCACTGATATTCCTCCATGCATCGGAAAACTCGAATGCGACGGGCCAGTGGTTGGGCTCGTGCGCCCAAAAATTACGGTCGGAGGAATATTAGGAAGCGGAAGGTGTAGTCGTGATGTTGTCGTGACTGGTTTTACCGGATTTTTCTAAATTTAGGAAAATCAAAGGGTTAAGAGAAGCAAGAAAAATGGCAATCACGACAGGTCAAGATGTCGATTTTGTCTTTTAAATCAGGTGGTTGTGTTGTTTCTAGGAGGGCAAAAATGGTGCCCGGAGGCGGAATCGAACCACCGACACGGGGATTTTCAATCCCCTGCTCTACCAACTGAGCTATCCGGGCATGTTGCGCTACTGCTGTGCAACGGGGCGCTATTAAACCGGTTTCGCTGTTTTGAGTCAAGGCTGAGCCGGAAAAATTTCTGAATCTTTTCAGGCATGCTCAGGCTTTGATCAATCCGGGGTTATTGTTCCGGTGGAACGTAGCCTTCGGCCTTGTCGAACGGTTCGTTGTTGAAGAAATGTTCCATCTGCGCCTGCAGGTACTTGCGGGTGTTCGGGTCCATCAGGCTCAGGTGTTTCTCGTTGATCAGCATGGTCTGCTGGGCCTGCCATTCTTCCCAGGCCTGCTTCGAAATATTTTCGAAAATGTCCTGGCCCTTGGCGCCGGGCATGGGCGGGAAATCCAGGCCTTCCAGTTCTTTCTGGTATTTGCGGCAGAAAACGGTACGGCTCATGGTGGCTCCTGTTGGCAAATGTTGCTGGCGGAGATGATAACAGATCGTTGCGGTTTAGGGCGCTAGCGGACCGGATCAAAGCAGGGCGGCTTGCTCCGGTTCGGTTAGCAGCGAACGGATCGGCGCCGGCAGGCCGAGGTTCAGGGCTTCATGGCGATGGAGCCATTTCAGGTGATCCCTGTCCGCAACGGTGTTGATGCCGCCGGTGACGTTCAGGCGAGCCGGCTGTATGTGGAGATGGTAATGGGAGAAGGTATGTCGAAAGCCGCTGATCAGCTCCGGCTCTGCGCAAGCCAGCCCCAGGTTCCGTTCACAGGCTTCCTGAAGCTCGTCGGCCCCATAGGCCGGGTCCAGTTCCGGCAGGCTCCAGAGGCCGCCCCAGATGCCGCTGGGCGGGCGACGTTCCAGCAGGATGCGCCCCTCGCCGTCCTCGAGAATTACCATCCAGGTGGTTTTCTCCGGCTTGGCCTTTTTCGGTTTGGAGCCGGGGTAGAGTGAGGTTTCCCCCTGGGCGTAGGCCTTGCAGCCCTCTTGCAGCGGGCAGCTGTCACAGGCCGGCCGGCTGCGGGTACACACCATGGCGCCCAGATCCATAATGCCCTGGGTGTAGTCGCGCACCCGTTGTTCCGGAGTATGCTCCTCGGCCCGTTGCCAGAGTTGGTTGAGCACGGCGGTCTGTCCCGGCCAGCCGGGGATGGCATGGTAGCGGGCCAGCACACGCTTCACGTTGCCGTCCAGAATGGCGGCGCGAATGCCGAAGGCCTGGGCCAGAATGGCGGCGGCTGTGGAGCGGCCGATTCCGGTCAGGGTTTCAAGCTCTTCCTGAGTCTGTGGAAATTCACCACCAAAATCGCGAACCACCGTTTGCGCGGCTTTCTGCAGGTTGCGGGCCCGGGCGTAGTAACCAAGGCCAGACCAGTGGCTGAGTACATCATCCACGGGGGCTTCGGCCAGGGCATGGACGTCGGGGAAACGTTCCATGAAGGCTTCGAAGTAGGGGATAACGGTGGTTACCTGGGTCTGCTGCAACATGATTTCCGAAACCCATACCCGGTAGGCGTTCCGGTTGTGGTGCCACGGCAGGTCATGCCGGCCGTGGTTGTCGTACCATTGCAGCAGTTTTTCGGCGAAACGGTCGGGCATCAGTTGAACAGACCCTTGAGCTTGTCGCCGATCTGCTCCTGGACCTTTTCTTTCACCTTTTCCTCTGCCTTGGTCTTTGCCTTGTCGACTTCTTCTCGAGCTTTGGCCTTGGCGGCGTTTTCCGCGATGGTTTTCAGGGTGTCCCGGAAGCGGGATCCATCGAAAGAACATAGGCCGGCCGGGTCCTCGGCGAAGTTGCCCCGACACTCCACAGGAATTACCGCATTTTCGACGTATTCGGTGACACGGCAGGCGTTGTCCCTGTGGATCTCGCCCACGACTCTCAGGCCCACCTCATAGTCCAGCTGGCTCTGGGCCATATCGACGGTGCCATTACCCTCAAGGCGCATGCCGGCCAGTGCCGCCACCAGATCGGTGTTGTTCAGGGTGTTACCGTTGATGTCGAGAGTGCCACGCATGTCGTTGAACGGTGTGCTGGTGCCCCAGTCTGTGGTTGTCAGATCTTCCTGGTTGACCAGGGCGATGCCCTGACAGGCCATGCGGGTCAGGTTCATCTGGCGGAACTCGCCCTCTGCCAGGTTGAAGCTGATCTGGCCGTCAGCATTGCTGCGCAGGGCCGAGATGCGGTTGCCGGTGGTGGTGGCGTTCACCTTGAGGTTTGCGCCGCCGGCGAGCATCTCCACCTCCGCCAGATCGGTGAGCAGGGGCAGGGTCTGTACGTTGGTGACGTCTGAACCCACGGTCCATTTCGGATTATCGCTGCGGGCGTCGATGGTCACGTTGGCGCCAAAGCTGCCCTCGTAGAGTTTGCCGCTGAACTCGTCAACCTTTAGCAGTCCGTTTTTCGCCGTGGTGCTGGCCTTGATTTCGTTGATGGTCAGGTTGCTGACGATCAGTTGGCCGAGGCCCAGATCAATATCCAGCAACAGGCTGCGAATGGTCTCCAGGGGCAGCAGATCGCCCTCCGGGCCGGCAGCAGCAGTTTCCTGGGATGCGGGTGCCTCCTCGGCTTCTCCCTCTGTTTCTCCTTCTGCCTGGGGTGGCAGGTAACGGTCGGCATTCAACTGGTCGCCCTGCAGATTGAAGACGATGCCTGAGTCGGCCAGGTCGTAGCTGCCGGAGCCATTGAAAGTGGTGTCATCCAGTTTGATGGTCAGGTCGGTGAGTTCCACCTTTCCGGCCGGGCCGCCAATGCCGGTGGAGAACGCGATAGCTTCCAGCACGTCCGGATCGCTGGTTTCAACCGCGGGCTGGCCGAGGTTGTTCAGCAGACCTTTCAGCGAGAACTCGGCGATGGACAATTCGCCACTCAGGGTTGGCTTGTCGCCGAATCCGGTAACATTCAGGTCGGTAGACAGGTTCAGATTGGCAAGGCTGGCAGTAAAGCCGCTCAGGTTAGCTGTCTCGTTTTCCAGGTTCGCCCTGGCCGAGCCCTCAAGTTCAGCCGTGACTTCCTTGCCACCAAAGGGTTCGCCGGTCATGTCGAACACGGCATTCAGACCGGATACGGCGAACTCGTTGAGCGCCTCGTTGGCGGCGAGGCGGGCGCTGATATTGCCATCCACTTCAAACGTGGGCTGAGTGGTGGCTACCCGGAACCCGATCTCCAGCGGGAACTCGGAGCCCAGAGTTATGTTGCTGGCGTTGACGGTGAAGTTCTCCAGCGTGACGGACTGGCCGGTGCTCTTGTCGGTGTAGTGCACCTGGGCATTGCTGATCTGAACGTTTTCAACGTTGAAGTTCAGAGGTTCGCCGCCTGCGCCCTCGCTATCCTGTGCCTGCTCATCCTGCGTCCCGGCTGTCTCCTCCGTTGCCGCCCCGGCTGGCTTCTCGGGCATGATCCGGTTCCAGTTGCCCTCGCCCTGTTCGTTTACTTCAAGACGGGCATCCAGCCCGTCCAGCACGAAGGTATTTACCCGCGGCGACATGGCAACCAAAGACCAGAAATCGATCTGGGCAACCAGCTGCTCCAGGGCCACAAAACGATCACCTTCAAGTGTGGCCTCTACGGAATTCAGCTCCAGACCCAGCGGGATAAAAGACCAGCCAATGTCGCCTTCCAGCATCAGATCCAGGTTCGTTGTATCCTCAACGGCCTGTTCAATCTGGGGCTTGTAGTCGTTGGGGTTGATCACGGCCATGGCAATGGCAACGGCGGCCACTGCAAGAACGACCAGTGCAACGACGGCAATCAGCACATAACGGACGGCTTTCATATTTCAGGCTTCCTTCCTAATGTTGGGAGCTTGCAGTATTCGCGGCGAATACTGACGCCAATGACCCAAAGGATAACGCAGGGTTAACAAATTAACAGCGAGGAGTATGACAATGCGGTAGTGTTGGGCCAAAATACACCCCCTTAAATTTCCGACTACATTGATACCTATAAACACAAGAAGGAGTTGGCCGTGGCTATTACCGTTTCGATTGAGCTGAACCGGGAACTTGAAATTCCGGGAAGCTATGATGAAGTGTTTGATCTGCTGGCGGATGTGCCACGTTCAGCCAGTCATTTCCCGAAAGTCCACAAACTGACCGATCTTGGCGACAACGCTTATCGCTGGGAAATGGAAAAAGTCGGCGTCGACAAGCACGCGATCCAGTCGATCTATGCCTGCAAGTACCATTCGGACAAGGAGGCCGGGCGGATTACCTGGGAGCCGGTAAAAGGTGAGGGCAACGGGGTTGTGAGCGGTTCCTGGACCATCAAATCCAAGGGTGACAATGCCACTGCCGTGAAGTTCCAGACCAGTGCCGAGTTGACTGTGCCCCTGCCCAGCCTGCTCAAACTGGCCATCAGCCCGGTCATCAAACACGAGTTCAACAGTCTCGTGGATACTTACATGAACAATCTCAAGAAGGCCTTCTGAGGATTCTTCGCTTGCCGTTCAACCGGACTTCGCTATCGTAGCGATTAAACCGGTTGTGGGACTCCAGCGGACATAAAAGGTATAATCGCCGGATAGAATTTTTCCGGCGCTATGCCGCTCAATTGTCACGGAGTCCCCATGGCCGAACGTAAGGCTCGGGTAGAAAGAAATACCCTTGAAACCCAGATCACCGTTGAGATTGATCTCGACGGCACCGGCAAATCCAGTTTCGACACAGGCGTGCCCTTTCTGGAGCACATGATGGATCAGATTGCCCGTCATGGTCTGGTGGATCTGAACATCGTTTCCAGGGGCGATCTGCACATTGACGATCACCACACCGTGGAAGATATCGGTATCACCCTTGGCCAGGCCTTCAAACAGGCCGTTGGCGACAAGAAGGGCATCCGCCGATACGGTCATGCCTACGTGCCGCTGGATGAAGCTCTCTCCCGGGTGGTTATCGACCTGTCCGGCCGCCCTGGCCTGATGATGGATGTCCCATACACCCGCGGTGCCGTGGGCGGTTTTGACGTTGACCTGTTCGAGGAGTTCTTCCACGGTTTCGTGAATCACTCCATGGTGACCCTGCACATCGACAATCTGAAGGGCAAGAACACCCACCACCAGATTGAAACCGTGTTCAAGGCCTTTGGCCGTGCCCTGCGCATGGCGATTGAAATGGACGAGCGCATGGCCGGCATTACGCCGTCCACCAAAGGCTCTCTGTAAAAGACTCGTCGCCAGAAGGCTCGCTTTAGCCGGTCACTTGTGGCCGGTCAATCAAGGACACCGCAACAACCATGAAAACCGTTGCCATAATCGACTACGGCATGGGTAACCTTCACTCAGCCAAAAAAGCGGTAGAGCACGTTGCCCCGGACACCATCGTACTGGTCACCGACAACGCCGAAAAAATTCGTGAAGCAGACCGTGTCATCCTCCCCGGCGTTGGCGCCATCCGCGACTGCATGGCAGAAATGCATCGCCTTGGAGTGGTGGACCTGGTCCGCGAGGTCTCCCAGGACCGCCCGTTTCTTGGCATCTGCGTAGGCATGCAGGCACTGATGTCCCGCAGTGAAGAAAACGGCGGCGTCGACTGTATCGGCCTGTTCCCTTCGCAAGTGCGCTATTTCGGTGATCACCTCACGGAAAACGGCGAGCGCCTGAAAGTGCCCCACATGGGCTGGAATCAGGTACAGCAGACCATTGATCATCCCTTGTGGCATAACATTCCCGAGGGGGACCGTTTCTACTTCGTGCACAGTTACTACGCAGAGGCCGAGGGCAACGCTGATATGGCGGGCCGCACCCGCTATGGTGTAGACCTTGCGGCAGCGGTGGCACGAGACAATATTTTTGCGGTGCAATTCCACCCGGAAAAAAGTGCCCGGGCGGGCTTGCAGTTGCTTGAGAATTTTACGAACTGGACTGGAAAATGCTGATAATTCCCGCGATCGATTTGAAAGACGGCAAATGCGTACGGCTTCGTCAGGGCCGCATGGACGACTCGACGGTGTTTGGTGACGACCCTGTCGATATGGCCACCCGCTGGGTGGAAGCCGGCGCCCGTCGCCTGCACCTGGTTGACCTGAACGGCGCCTTTGCCGGCGAGCCGGTCAACGGGGAAATCGTTCAGGCCATTGCCCGCAAGTACCCGGATCTGCCGATCCAGATTGGTGGTGGTATCCGCTCAGCAGAAACCATCGAGGCCTATCTGAAGGCCGGCGTGCAGTGGGTCATCATTGGCACCAAGGCGGTGAAAGAGCCGGAATTCGTAACCGAGATGTGCAAGAAATTCCCCGGCCACATCATCGTTGGCCTGGACGCCAAAGACGGCCGTGTCGCCACTGATGGCTGGGCGGAGGTCTCGGAAGTGATGGCCACTGATCTAGCTAAACGGTTCGCCAACGACGGCGTGGACGCCATTGTTTACACCGACATCAGCCGCGACGGCATGATGCAGGGCGTAAACGTTGAGGCCACTGCGGCACTGGCCGAAGAAGGGGGAATCCCCGTTATCGCCTCCGGCGGTGTCACCAATATGGATGATCTCAAGCGCCTGGCTACCGTGGCGGACAAGGGTATCCTGGGTGCCATCACCGGCCGGGCTATCTATGAGGGTACCCTGGATGTGGCGGAAGCCCAGGCTTTCTGCGACAGTTTGAAGGGATAAGGACGACCTATGGCTCTGGCGAAACGCATCATTCCCTGCCTGGACGTCGACAAAGGCCGCGTGGTTAAGGGGGTCAACTTTGTCGATATCCGCGATGCCGGCGACCCGGTGGAAGTGGCCCGTCGTTACAACGAGCAGGGTGCCGACGAAATCACCTTCCTCGATATCACTGCCAGTCACGAAAGCCGTGACACCACCTATGAAACTGTCGAGCGGATGGCGGCGGAAGTCTTCATTCCGCTGACTGTCGGCGGCGGTGTTCGTACCGTGGATGACATTCGCAAGCTCCTGAATGCTGGCGCAGACAAGGTGTCGATCAATACCGCAGCCGTGTTCAATCCGGAATTTGTCCGGGAAGCGGCGGAGCGCTTTGGCAGCCAGTGCATTGTGGTGGCCATTGATGCCAAGCGGGTCAGTGAAGAGGGCGAGGAGCCCCGCTGGGAGATCTTTACCCACGGTGGTCGCAAGCCCACGGGGCTGGACGCCGTTGAATGGGCGCGCAAGATGGTGGAAATGGGCGCGGGTGAGTTACTGCTGACCAGTATGGATCGGGATGGCACCAAGATCGGATTCGATCTGGGTCTGACCAAGGCCATCAGCGATGCGGTGATTGTGCCGGTGATTGCCTCAGGTGGGGTTGGAGAGCTGCAGCACCTGGCTGATGGCGTTACCCAGGGTGGTGCCGATGCAGTGCTGGCGGCGTCGATTTTTCACTTCGGACAGCACACCATTCCTGAGGCGAAGGCCTTTATGAAGGCTCAGGGTATAGAAGTACGGGAGTGAGTTTCGTGGTTTGTCGGATTACGACTTTGTCTAATCCGACCTACTGTTCTCCGCGTGCATTCCCATCGTAGGTCGGATTAGGCGAAGCCGAAATCCGACTGTTACCCGTATGCACTCCACTTGTAGGTCGGATTAGGCGCAGCCGTAATCCGACAGCCAAGGCTACTTTTTCTGTGCAAAAGCAGGTCGAATGGCCTGCTTTTCTCCCTCCGCAAACATCTCCCGATTGCCATTGCGCATGGCCCAAAGGCCGCTGACGGTGGCAATGGCGATACCCTGCTCATCCAGTTTTGGCAGGTGCTTCTCCAGGTAATCCACGGTGACCTTGTGAGGATGGCCGATGCCGATGGCGCTGCCGTTTTCCCGGGCGCGCTTGATCAGCAATTTGAACTGGCGATCCACGAACTCCTCGGTTTGCTCATGGTCGAGAAACACGTCCCGGGTCATGGTTGGAATCCGGTAGGCGGCGGCGACATCACCGGCAACAGACGAGGCGATGGTGCGGCTGTCGATAAAGTACACCGGGTAGCGGAACAGCTCCTTCATCACCCAGTCCATGGGCTGCAGCTGCTGTGTCAGCAGACTACCCATGTGGTTGTTGACGCCTTGCACGTGTGGGATGGACTGGAGTGCCCTGCGCAGGGTGGTCACCATGTTCTGTTCGTCCATATCCGGTGTCAGGCCACCGGGGCCGAGGCCATAATTGCGGGTGTTGGCCATGGGGGCATGCAGCATGATTTCCTTGCGCTGCTTGTGGGCGAGCCGGGCAAGGCTGTCCGTATGTCGGCGATAGGGCAGGAATGCCAGGGTGAGCGGCTGATCCAGGTTTGCCAGTCGCTCACCTTCAACAAGGCTGTGACCCATGTCATCAATAATAATGGCAATGGTTGGGGGCAGAGCCGTTCTTGCCGGCTCTGCCGACACCGCGCCGGCGGCAATGCAGAATGCCAGGGCCAGCAGAGTGCTCACTACTCTCACTGATCGCTTCCTTCTGCCTTGTCCTTTTTGTTGGGGTTCAGGATCCGGATGCCCTTGAGCAGGTTCAGTGCGGAGCGCAGCTGGTAATCACGGTTTGACTGGGAGCTGGCTTCGCTCTCCGAGTCTGCTTCACCTTCCTGTTGCTCGCCCTCGTTCTGGCCTTCAAGGTGTCCGCTCAGGTCCGCTTCGGTGAAGAAGGGTTTGCTGTCGAGTTCTTTCAGTTCCGCAGGACGCACTTCAATGTCCGGTTTGATTCCGGTCGCCTGGATGGAACGGCCATCCGGTGTGTAGTAGCGCGCGGTGGTCATCTTGATGGCATGGGTCTCGTCCAGCGGAATAACCGTCTGAACACTGCCCTTTCCGAAGGATTTGGTGCCCATTACCACGGCCCGTTCATGGTCCTGGAGGGCACCGGCCAGGATTTCCGATGCTGAGGCGGAGCCGCCATTGATCAGAACTACAATGGGTGTGCCTTCCATGATGTCGCCGGCACGTGCGCTGAAGCGCAGGCGGGAACTCTGGATGCGGCCTTCGGTATAGACAATCAGCCCTTCATCGAGCAGGGCATCAGCAGACTCTACAGCGGCCTGCAGCACGCCGCCCGGGTTGTTGCGCAAGTCGATGATGAGCCCATCAAGGTCCCGGCCCAATTCGTCTTCCAGCCCGTTGAGGGCATCCTTGAACTGTGAGCCGGTATCAGCCTGGAACTGGGTGATGCGGACATAGCCGTAGCCATTCTCCAGCATGCGGGATTTCACGCTGGTCACTTTAATGATGTCGCGCTCCACTTCGATTTCGATAGGCGCGCTTTCGCCCTCACGCATAATAGTGAGTGTAAGGATCGAGCCGGGTTTGCCCCGCATAAGCTGAACGGCTTCCTCCAGACTCATGCCTTTAACCGGCTTTTCATCAAGCTTGATGATCAGGTCGCCGGCCTGGACGCCCGCCTTCTGTGCAGGCGTGTCGTCGATGGGCGCAATTACCTTAACGAAGCCGTTTTCCATACCCACTTCAATGCCCAGGCCTCCGAACTCACCAGAGGTGCTTTCTTCCAGCTCTTCGTAGTCTTTGGGTGCCAGGTAGGTAGAGTGTGGATCAAGGTCTGAAAGCATGCCTTTAATAGCGCTCTCGAGGAGTTTGCGATCGCTTACTTCCTCTACATAGGCATCTTTTATGCGGCTGAATACCTCGGTGAACTTCCGGAGGTCTTCCAGCGGCAGTTGTTTCTCGGGGTCGGGCAGGCTGATTTCCACCCGTTCGCCGTTCTGGATACCTTCCAGCAGCTGCTCGGTGGCGGCGTCTTCATCTTGGGCCCAGGCCAGTCCGGAGGCGGTTGCGAAACAGGTAGCGAGCGCAATGCTGCGTAATGGAAAGGCGTGGAGTGTACTTCTGACCCGTTTCATTCACATATCCCGTTTTTATTCCGATAGTTGGACTGGATTCCCTGACTCCGGACAGTATGGCGTTACCCGCGGCGTTTGTCAGCCCTCCCGGGGCGTCTCAGTTTGCCAGCCATCGGCCTGGATTGTCGGGCTTGCCATTGTGCCGGACTTCAAAATACAGGGCCGGGGAATCGGTACCACCGGTGCGGCCCGCCTGGGCAATGGGTTCGCCAGCGACCACCCAGTCTCCGGGGCTGGTGAACAGGCTGCTGCTGTGGCCATACAGTGTCATGTAGCCATCGCCGTGATCAATGATGGTAATCAGGCCAAATCCCCTCAGCCAGTTGGCAAACACGACCCGACCGTAGTGTATGGCGCGAATTTCCGCGTCGTCTCCAGTGGCGATAAGCAGGCCATTGCGCCGGAGTTTGCCGTCGGCGTAGCGGTCGCCGTAGCTGCTCAACACCTGGCCTTTCACTGGCCAGGGCAGCTTGTTGCGCAATGACGCGAAGGGCTGGGATTCATTGGGCGAGGGAATGTTGTTGATCGCCTGTTGCACTTCTTCAAGCAGATTTTCCAGCCGTTGGCGATCCGATTCCAGCTCTTCCCGTTCGCTGCGACGGTTCCGTATATCGGCATTCAGGGCGGCCAGTGTCTGCTGGCGCTCTTGTCTGGATTCTGTCAGTTCCTGCTGGCGTCTGGCGACGCTTTCTTCGGTTCTGGCCAGTTCAACCCTGGTCGACTGCACCGCAGCCTGGGTGTTTCTTAGCTCTTGCAGGCTTTGCCTGAATGCCTCAAGGCGATCAACCGTGTCCTTGCTGAGGTATTCATAGTAGGTCATGGTCCGGGCAATCTTGTCCGGATCAATTTCATTGAGCAGAACTTTTACTGCTGGCGCATCTCCCTCCATCCAGGCGGCGCGGATCTGCTTCTTGAGGCTGTCCCGCTGGCGGTCGAGTGTGCGGGTGAGCTCCTGAGCTTCCTTCTCCAGTTCCCGGAGTTTTTGCTGCTGTTGCTCTGCCTGCTGGCGCAGGGATCGGCGTTCACGGGTCAGGCGGCTGATGTTCTTCTCGGTCGCAGCAAGCTGCCGTTCCAGGGCGGAGCGGTCATCTTCGGCATCCTCCAGCCAGTCGTCGATGTCCTCAATGCGTTCCTTGAGTTCCTCGATCTGGGCCGGGGTGACCTCCTGCTGGGCGAGTGCCGGCGCTGCACCCAGAGTGAGGGTGAGCGCCAGAATTGCGGTAAGTCGCAAAGGTTGGTTCCGTTCCCGGATCAGCCGATCTCGACCAGGCTGTGCCCGGTCATTTCCTCTGGTTGCTCCAGCCCCATCAGGGCGAGCAGAGAGGGTGCCACATCACTCAGGCTGCCGTCGTTCTTCAGCACAACCTTGCGATGGCCTGTGTACACCAGCGGCACCGGCCCGATGGTGTGAGCGGTGTGAACCTGGCCGGAGTTGGGATCGGTCATCTGCTCGCAGTTGCCGTGGTCGGCAGTGATCAGAGCTTCGCCGCCGACTTCATCCAGGGCCTCGACAACGCGCTTCACGCATTCGTCGAGGCACTCGGCTGCCTTGATAGCCGCATCCAGCTTGCCGGTGTGGCCAACCATATCGCCGTTGGCGTAGTTGCAGACCACCAGATCGTATTTGCCACTCTTGATGGCCTCCACCAGCTTGTCGGTGACCTCAGGCGCGCTCATCTCCGGCTGCAGATCGTAGGTTGCCACTTTGGGAGAGGGCACCAGGATCCGGTCTTCGCCTTCAAACGGCGTTTCCAGCCCGCCATTGAAGAAGAAGGTAACGTGGGCGTATTTCTCGGTTTCGGCAATGCGCAACTGGGTCTTGCCCTGTTTCGCCATATACTCGCCAAGGCCGTTGCTGAGCTGCTCCGGCGGGTAGGCGCAGGAGGTTTTGATGTCGGCCGCGTACTCGGTCAGCATCACAAAATCGGCCAGTTCCGGGTGCTTCTTGCGTTCGAAACCGTCGAACTCCTTCTCCACAAAGGTGCGGGTCATTTCCCGTGCGCGGTCAGCACGGAAATTCATGAACAGCACCGTGTCGCCATCGTTGATGGTGCCCTCTGGCTCGCCCGGAGCGTGGATGCGGGTTGGTGTTACAAACTCGTCGTTTTCCCCGCGCTCGTAGGCCTGTTCCAGGCCAGATACCGGGTCGGCTGCGGTGAATTCTGCGGTGCCCTGGGTCATCAGATTGTAGGCGGCTTCCACGCGGTCCCAGCGGTTGTCGCGATCCATGGCGTAGTAGCGGCCCACAATCGAGGCAACCCTGCCAACCCCAAGGCTCTTCAACTTGGCTGCGGCTTTCTCCAGTGACGGTTTGGCGCTGCGGGGTGGCATATCGCGGCCGTCGAGGAAGGCATGAATGTAAACTTCCTTCGCCCCGCGGGCAGCGGCCAGTTCGGCAGCAGCAATGATGTGGTCTTCGTGGCTGTGGACGCCACCGGGAGACATCAGGCCCATGAGATGTACGGCTCGGCCGCTCTGAACAGCTTTGTCGATTGCAGAGCAGAGCACTTCGTTTTTCTGGAAAGTGCCTTCTTCGAGATCCTTGTCGATACGAGTAAGGCTTTGATAGACCACGCGCCCTGCGCCCAGGTTCATGTGGCCAACTTCCGAGTTACCCATTTGCCCCTGCGGCAGCCCGACAAACATGCCTGAGGTGTTGATCAGAGTCTTGGGCTGGTTCTGCCAGAGTTGGTCCCAGAACGGGGTGCTGGCGTTGCTGATGGCGTTGTCTTCGGCCGGGTCGCGGTGGCCCCAGCCGTCCAGGATAATCAGTGCAGTCGGCTTGCGCTTTGCTGTCATCATTAAGTCCGGAAGTAAAATGTTAGTAAGTTTACTAAAACGAAAATGAAGTTTATCTATTTTCGCATTTACTGGCCACTTTCGTCACCTTCTGTCAGGGGAGCAGGCTGTGTATAATCCCGCCAAACTCATTATCAGGGTAAGTTCATGGACCGGTTGTTTGAATTTGTCGTTAACCACTACATTCTTGTGTCGCTGTTCGTGGCATTCCTGGTCGCCATCCTTATTCTGGAATCCCGTCGTGGCGGTGCCAAGATCTCGGCCCAGGGCGCGGTCAATCTGATCAACAAGGATGAAGCCGTTGTAGTCGACATCCGGGACCGCAAGGAGTTTGGTGAGGGTCGCATTACCGGCTCGATCAACATTCCCCTGAACAGTCTCAAGAGCCGCGTTGGCGAGCTGAGCAAGTTCAAGGACAAGCAGATCATCGTTGCCGACAAGATGGGCCAGCATTCCGCCATGGCGGTCAAACAGTTGAACGCGGAAGGCTTCAGCAATGTGGTTCGCCTGAACGGTGGCGTGGCTGACTGGAAAGCCAGCAATCTTCCGTTGGTGAAGAAATAGGGCGGCCCTTGATCTGAAGATCATTCTGCCGCACTGTTTCACATAAGCCGGCCCGGCCTGAACGTAAAATGTCCCGGCAGCACGCTCTAAAGCATCCCATAACAACGGGCCCCGAGCCCACGATCGAGAACGAAAGGATTGAAAATGGCTGAGAATCAGCAAGCCGCAGCAGGCAGTGACAACCAGAACCAACCCCAGTTTGCCCTTCAGCGCATCTATGTGAAGGACCTGTCTTTTGAGTCGCCCAACTCTCCAACTGTATTTCAGGAGCAGTGGAAGCCGCAGGTTAACCTGGATCTGAACACCTCCCACAACAAGGTCAGCGACAACCAGTATGAAGTTGTGCTTTCCCTGACCGTCACCGCAAAAGTGGGTGAGAAGGTGGCTTACATCGTGGAGATACAGCAGGGCGGCGTGTTCCTGGTG
Source organism: Marinobacter sp. EhC06 (assembly GCF_001650915.1). Classification (GTDB taxonomy): domain Bacteria; phylum Pseudomonadota; class Gammaproteobacteria; order Pseudomonadales; family Oleiphilaceae; genus Marinobacter. The sequence continues at coordinate 216,048 of NZ_LXYO01000033.1, read as the reverse complement.
CAGGGCATCGAGGGCCAGCAGTTGGGCCAGATGCTCGGCGCCTACTGCCCGACCATCCTGTTCCCCTACGCTCGCGAAGCAATTGACGGCATCGTCAATAAGGGTAGTTTCCCGGCCCTGATGCTGGCGCCGGTGAACTTCGATGCCATCTATGCCCAGGCGCTCAAGCGCAAGCAGGAAGAAGCTGCGGGTGAGGCAAACGAAGAGCAGCAGACTCACTGATCTGCGGCGGATGAAGCAGTAATAGAAAAACCGGCTCCGGCCGGTTTTTTTGTGCCTATACAAAAATTCCAGCCCGGGCATTGATATAAATCTAAATTCAAACGATAATCGTTCGCACTAAGATCTGAGTCGTTTGGTTGATTTATGTATTCTCGAATTTCGCATCTAACTTTGTCCTGCGCTTCCCTCCTCGCCATGGTCTCCACGGCAACACTCGCTGACAGCCGGCCAGCCGGTTACCTGGATGAGCTTGTTGTTACCGGAACCCGCAGTGAGCGTCAGTTGCTGGATACCCCAGTGCGGACCGAAGTGGTTACCGCCGAAGAGCTTGAGAGAACCCACGCTCGCAATCTGAAAGAGGCTCTGGAAAACGTGCCGGGTTTGCAGCTCCGGGAGATCCACGGCAAGCCCGGTTACGAGGTCTGGCTTCAGGGAATCGAATCCGATCGTGTGCTGGTTCTGATCGATGGTCTGCCAATGACGGCCACCACCGGATCAACGGTGGACGTCAGCCAGTTGGCCGTGCTCGATATTGAGCGGGTGGAAGTGGTCAAGGGCGCTGTCTCTGCCCAGTATGGCAGCTCCGGTATCGGTGGCGTGGTTAATGTCATTACCCGTCCGCCGGCTTCCGGGCTCTCCGGCCAGTTCGCCACCGATGCCGGTACCTATGGTGACCAGAATCCCTCGGGCGATGAAGCCGACCCCGCGCGATATTCCGCCCGAGCCACGGTCCAGGGAGGTAGTGAACAGTTGGCCCTGCGTCTGTCCGCATCTCACCAGCATTCCGATGGCATCGATCTGGAGCCGAAGACCTGGGCCCGACCGGGTGATGAATACGATCGCACCGATCTCAGCTTCCGCACCGACTGGTCTCCGAACGGGAATCACCGGCTGAGCGCTGCGGTCGCCCGGTTCGAGGAGGAGTCTGGGTCACGTTACACCGAGCGCAACCCGCCTTTTGTGATCAATCAGGGTAAGGATGAAACGGTAACCCGTACCCGCTATACCCTGTCTGGAGATCATGGACGCAACTCCGATCTGCGTGCCGGCTGGTCCGCCGTCCATGAGATTCTCAATGACGATACCCTGAAGTATACCGGCAGCGGGGTCTTTGATGACCGTCGTGCCGAATCCACTCTGTCCCGTTTTTCGGCCCATCTGGGCAAGCCGGTGGGGCTCAGTCACCACCTGCAGGGCGGTATCGATTTCAACCGTGAAACGCTCGAGCAGACCAAGGACGGCGCTTCCGAGCTCGGTGCGGAACCTCGCCGACAGCGTGAAAGCCAGGAAGCCTGGGTTCAGGACACCTGGATGCCCACTGAGCATCTTGAGCTGGTGCCCGGCGTCCGGTTCCAGAATGACTCCGACTTCGGAACCCACACCGCTCCCAAGATCAATGCACGTTACGACCTGGTCCGGACCGATTCACTGATCGGCTTTCTGCGTGCTGGCGTTGGCGCCGGATACCGGGTGCCCAATCTGAAGGAAAGGTACTTCACCTTTGATCACAGCCAGCTTGGCTACATCGTGCAGGGAGCTCCGGATCTGCAACCGGAGGAATCCGTCAGCTATCAGTTTGGAGGGGGGCTGTCCTGGAACAGGGCTGCGTGGTTGGAAGCGAACGCCTTCCTTAATGACATCGAGCAGCTGATCCAGACCTCGCCGGATACCGAGGCTACCCAGGCGCGGAACGACGGCGTTCAGGTTTTCTCCTACGAAAACATTGCTGAAGCAAGGACCTGGGGATTCGAGACCACGGCTGGCTGGGAACCTTCCGAGCACTGGCGGTTTAGCGCCGGCTATACCCTGACCCGAACCGAAGATGGTGCAACAGGCGATGAGCTTAATCGCCGCCCGAGGCACCAGGCGCGTCTGGGGCTGGACGGCCCGCTTGGGCTGCCAGGCCTGTCCTGGAGTGCACGGCTTCGGTACCAGAGTGAGGAGTTCGTGGATGCTGCCGCCGGGACCGTGTCCCCGGGGTATACAACGGCCGACCTGAAACTGAATTACCGGTTTTCAGACCAGCTCCGACTGTTTGCCGGGGCCGACAACATCACCGACGAACAGCGCGACTTTTCCAATGCCAGTGAAGATTTCAGACCCGTTGCCGGGCGCTTCCTCTACGCCGGGCTCACGGTTTCCTTTGGCGAATGATGCCTGACCACCAAAAAAACGACATGAAGGAGATATCCATGGATCTTTTCGATACCAGACCCCCGGCCATTGTGCTGGCCGCCCTGGCTCTGACGGCCTGTGGCGGGGGCAGTGACAACTCTATCGCGGAGGACGATGCGGATAATGTCAGCGCATTTTCCGAGCAGTTGATGCCCGCGGCAACGGAGACCGTCTACCTGAATCTGGAAACCGGAGCGATGGTGGAAGAAAGCGGCGACTGGCACATCGCCGCCAATCGTTTGAACTTCAAGGTGAACAGTGGTGCTTCCGGAAGTGCCAGTGTTGGTGGCGCCCTGGCAATTGCCCAGGACGATTTCTACGACGGTAACGGCGATCCCGACGCCAATGTGTTCACCAACGCGACCGCCAACTCCGAGGAGGAACATTTGCTGGGCATTCTCGAAGCACCCGGGAGCTGGCAGGAGGATGCCTTCGCCAGTGCGTTTGGATCTTCAGATACCTGGTCTCAATACGACTTTGCCACGGGTGTGATCACCGAGGCCGAAGATGTTGGCTATCTGGTGCGCTCTGCTGAGGGAAACAGCTATGCCCGTATGCGGGTTGTCGACTTCAATTTTCCGACCCGCGAAGGGCAGGGGATTGACGGCTTCACCTTCGAGTTTGACGTGCAGGCCTCCGGCGCTTTGGGATTCAGTGACACGGTAATTACTTTCACATCCCCTGCAAGCTATGAGGGCGGCGACGCATGTTTCGATTTTGACTCGGCTTCCGTTGTCGATTGCGAAACCAGCGAAGTCTGGGATGTCCAGGTCGGCTTCTCCGGTCGCGACTGGTACCTGAAATCCAACAGCGGGGTGTCCGGCAACGGCAGTGGCGGGGCCTCCGACCCGATGACCTGGAGCGAACTTGCCGCCAATGACAGCGATCCGGGTGTTCCCCAGCTGTACAACACGGACTCAACCGGCGGGGTATTCACGGATAACACCTGGTATGCCTACAACCTGACCAATCAGCACAAGATCTGGCCGAACTTCCGGACCTTCCTGATCAAGGCGGATGCCAATGATCCTGAGTCCACGGTCTGGGCGCTGCAGATTGTCGGTTACTACGACCAGGACGGAACGAGTGGCCAGCCCACGGTGCGTTGGCTGCCCGTTGAGCTTCAGCAGGCGCAGGAGTAACCCCATGGAACAGACAGCGATGGCAACAGGCACGGCAACCGATTCGCTCGCAGCACGCTGGCGGGCGCTGCAAGAAGCAGAGCCAAATATGAGGGTCCGTCAGATGGCGGATAAGTTGGGTGTTAGCGAGATGGAGTTGGTTCGGCTGCGTGGCGGCGACGAACTGATTCCTCTCAAGGACAATTTCGGGGATCTTCTCAAGGCCCTTGAAAGCGTCGGCCCGGTCATGATTCTGAGCCGCAACAACGAAGTGGTTCATGAAGTGACCGGCACCTTCAAGGATTTCACCAGCGGACGGTCCGGGGCCATGGGGCTGGCCGTTGGTGAGATCGACATCCGCGTCTTTTTCAAACACTGGGCCTATGGCTACCGGGTGCAGGAAAGGGTTCGCTCCGGGTTGAGGGAAAGTCTGCAGTTCTTCGATCAGTACGGGGCAGCGGTCCACAAAATCTACCGGGTTGCCGATACCGATGGCGACGCATGGGCGCGCCTGGTCCGTTCGTTCGCAGATCAGGAGCTGAGGCCGTTCAAGCCTCAGGGAGCGCGCCCGGCTCCTCAACGAGTGGTGCCAGAAGCGGTCAACACAGAGGTTCTTCGGGAGGGCTGGCGGGAGCTCAAGGATGTCCATCATTTCGGTGCGCTTCTGAAACGGGCCGGTACTGATCGGCTGACGGCGCTGGAACTCTTGAGAGGCGAATGGGCTACCGAGCTTGAGCGTACCGATGGTGATGTTCTGGACCGGCTGTTGGAGCTGCTTCGGGATAATCAGTGCCCGGCCATGTTCTTCGTTGGCAATCCCGGGATTGTGCAGATATTCACGGGCAAGGTGGCGAACCTGCGTCGCACCGGTCCCTGGATGAACGTTCTGGACAGAGGCTTTAACTTGCATGCCAACACCGAATCAATCCGGCGCTGGTGGCTGGTCCGGCGCCCCTCCGCAGACGGCATCATCACCTCAATGGAGGCGTTCAATGCTGACGGTGAGCTGGTGTTGACGGTGTTCGGTGAACGCAAGCCTGGCATCCCTGAATCCGAACTCTGGCGGGAGCAGGCGGCGACCCTGGAGGCTTTGTCATGATATCCAGGGTTCTTGTGTGGCTCTTGTTGGCTACCGCGTTCGGGGCTTCTGCCCAGGCGGGGGATTCGCCGCGGGTTGTGACCGCTGACGGAGCGATCACCGAGATTGTATACCGGCTGGGCCTGGAGTCGTTGCTGGTAGGTGTGGACACCACCAGCGGGTATCCGGAACAGACCGAGTCTCTGCCCAAAATTGGCTACCTGCGGGCGTTGCCTTTTGAGGGAGTGCTGGCCCTCAAGCCGGATCTGCTGATTACCTCCGAGCAGGCCGCACCCGCAGAGAATCTGGAGCGCTTGGCCAGGGCCGGTGTTCAGGTTGAAAAACTGCCTTCGGCACGGACGCCGGAGGCTGCGCTGGAGCGGATTGTGACTGTGGGTGGATTACTTGGTGAGGAGGAAAAAGCAGAAGTCCTGGCCTCCGAGCTCCGGTCGAAGATCAACCGTATTCAGCGGGCATCAGCAACCCGTGGAAACCCGCCGACGGTGCTGTTCATTCTCGCTGCCGGAAATCACTCCGTGATGCTGGCGGGGGAAGGAACCTCCGCTTCAGCCTTGCTGGATGCTGTCGGCGCGATCAATGCCGCGTCCGGGATCCAGGGCTATAAGCCGGCTAACCGGGAAGCCATTCTGGCTTCCCGGCCGGATGCCATTGTGATTGCTGAATCCACGCCGGGCCAGTTCACAATCGGTTCCTGGCCGGAGGTGGAGCGACTCGACGCCTGGCAGAGCGGGCACCGGCTGGTGGCAGACGGCATGATGCTGCTGGGTTTCGGCCCGCGGCTGCCCGATGCCATGGCTGCGGTAAACGAAGTCTTACCTGTACCTTCGAACGTGACAGCCAATGATTCGTGATGCTGCGGGCCGTTTAGGTTTTGCACCGTCACTGGTGGTCGCGTTATTGGCCGCTGCGTCTGTTGCTCTGGTGTCTATTGCCAGTGGCGCTTACCCGCTGGCACTTGGGGATATCCTGAGCGTGATCATTGGCCGGGAAGCGAGCGATCCGGTGGCTTCGATGGTGCTGCTGGAAGTCCGAATGCCGAGATTCCTGCTCGGCTTTCTGGTCGGAGCGGTGCTGGCAGTCTCGGGGGCCCTGTTGCAGGGACTGTTTCGCAACCCTCTGGCCGACCCGGGGCTGATCGGGGTGTCCGCCGGTGCCTCCCTGGCTGCCATTGCGGTGATCGTGCTGGGTAATACCTGGCTGGGTGGCTGGCTGGCCATGACCGGCGAATGGGCTTTGCCCATCGCCGCCTTTCTCGGCGGCAGTGGCACGGTGCTGCTGGCCTGGCGCGTTGCCAATCGATCGGGACAGACCGCCGTGGCAACCCTGTTGCTCGCCGGTATTGCGATTAACGCCGTGGCTGGCGCTGCCACCGGGTTGCTGACCTTCTATGCAAACGACGAAGAGCTGCGCTCGCTGACCTTCTGGACCATGGGCAGCCTCGGCCACGCCGGCTGGGACGATCTGCTGGTTGGGGCTCCGTTCATGCTGTTGGCGTTACTGGCCGCCCCCTGGCTGGCCCGTCCGCTGGATGCGTTTCTGCTGGGAGAATCCGTGGTCGGGCACCTGGGATATCGCACCGATACCGTCAAGAAGGCCGCGATCCTGGTGGTTGGCCTTGGAGTGGGAGCTGCTGTTGCGGTCAGTGGACTGATCGGGTTTGTCGGCCTGGTGGTGCCCCACCTCGTGCGCCAGTTGCTTGGTGCCAGTCACCGGGTGGTGTTGCCGCTCAGTGCCCTTGTGGGCGGCACACTTCTGGTGGCCGCGGATTCCCTGGCAAGGGTGGTGGTAGCGCCGGCAGAACTGCCTATTGGCCTGATGATGGCACTGATCGGCGGTCCCTTCTTCCTGGCGCTTCTGTTGAGAACAAAGGTGATCTGATGGTTCTTTCCGTTAACAACGTCAGTGTTTCCCTGGAGCGTTCCCGGATTGTCGATGGCATTGATTGCCACCTGAAGGCAGGGGAGCTGTTGATGCTCCTGGGGCCGAACGGCGCTGGCAAGTCGACTTTGCTCAAGGCGATCAGCGGCGATCTCCCCTACGGCGGCAGCGTGACCTTTTCCGGGCGGGAACTCGGGCAATGGCGCCCGCAGCGGCTGGCCCGTCAGCGTGCGGTAATGCCCCAGCGAGTGGAGGTGAATTTCCCGCTGACGGTCGAGGAGGTCGTACAGCTGGGGCGGCCTAAAATGGCGTCAGACAGAAGCGACCTGGTGGTCGATAAGCTGATGAACGAGCTGGATATCGGTCACCTGAGGCACAGACTGGTGCCGGGTTTGTCCGGAGGTGAGCAGCAGCGGTTACAGCTGGCGCGGGTGTTGGCCCAGATCATCGACAGCCCGGGCGACAGATTGTTGCTGCTGGACGAGTGCACATCCGCCCTGGACCCGGCGCATCAGCAGATGGTGCTGGATCTGGTGCGCCGCCTGGCCAAGGCCGAGGACATGGCAGTTCTGGCGGTTGTGCACGATCTGAACCTGGCGGCCCAGTTTGCCGATCGCCTGTTGGTGATGAAGGCCGGCCGACTTGTCCACGAAGGCTCGGCGCGGGAGGTACTTACGCCTGAACTGCTGGAAGCCGTCTACGGCTTCACCGCGAGAGTGGTCGAGCTGGAGGAAGGCTACCCGATGGTGGTGCCACGGCGCAGAGGGCCCTCGGGCGCTTATACAGCGCCCTTGAAACCCAGCTGCCGCCAGGCCTCGTAAACCACCAGGGCGGCGGTGTTGGAAAGATTCAGGCTGCGGCTTTCCGGTTGCATGGGAACCCGCAGTCGGTGCTCGGGCACCAAACCCTCACGGACATCAGCGGGAAGGCCGCGGGTTTCCGGACCGAACATCAGGTAGTCGCCATCCTGATAGTCCACTTGATGGTAGTGGGTGCTGCCTTTGGTGGTCAGCCCGAACAGGCGTCCGGGCTGCTCGCTGGCGAGGAAGTCCTGGTAGTTCCTGTGGATCTTCACCGAGGCGTACTCGCTGTAATCCAGCCCGGCCCGCCGCATCTGTTTGTCCTCCAGATTAAACCCCAGCGGTTCAATCAGATGCAGCTGGCAGCCGGTGTTGGCGCACAGCCGAATGATATTGCCGGTATTTGGCGGTATCTCCGGCTCGTACAGCACAACGTGGAGCATGAAGCTCAGCGCTCGACAGCCAGGGCAACGCCCATGCCGCCACCGATGCACAGTGTGGCCAGGCCCTTGTGAACATCACGGCGAACCATTTCATGCAGCAGGGAGACCAGAATGCGGCAGCCGGATGCGCCAATGGGGTGGCCCAGGGCAATGGCGCCGCCGTTCACGTTTACCTTGCCGGTGTCCCAGCCCATGTCGCGATTCACGGAAATGGCCTGGGCGGCGAAGGCTTCGTTGGCTTCCACCAGGTCCAGATCATCCGTGCTCCAGCCGGCCAATTTCAGGCAGCGCTGGCTGGCAGGAATCGGGCCGGTTCCCATGATGGTCGGGTCCACGCCGGCGTTGGCATGAGCCTTGATGGTCGCGATCGGGGTCAGTCCCAGCTCTTTGGCCTTCTCGGCACTGCAGACCATCACGGCAGCGGCGCCATCGTTCAGGGATGAGGCGTTGCCGGCGGTGACGGTGCCGTCCTTCTTGAAGGCCGCCCGTAGCTTGCCCAGCCCCTCGGCAGTGACGCCGTCGCGGGGGCCTTCATCGCGGTCGACAACAATCGGGTCGCCCTTACGCTGGGGAATGGAGACCGGGACAATCTGGCTATCGAAGTAACCGGCCTCGCGAGCGGCGGCGGCCTTCTGTTGGGATGCGGCGGCAAATTCGTCCTGCTCTTCACGGCTGATGCCGTATTTCTCGACGATGTTCTCGGCAGTAATGCCCATGTGGTAATCGTTGAAGGCATCCCACAGGCCGTCCTTGATCATGGTGTCCACCATGGACCAGTTACCCATCCGCTGGCCGTTGCGGCTGTTGGGCAGCACGTGGGGCGCCTGGCTCATGCTCTCCTGGCCGCCGGCAATCATCATCTCGGCATCACCGCAGCGGATGGCCTGTACCGCCATGTGCACCGCTTTCAGCCCTGAGCCGCAGACCTTGTTGATGGTCATGGCGGGCACCGACGCCGGAATGCCGGCGTTGATGGCAGACTGGCGAGCCGGGTTTTGACCACAACCGGCGGTAAGAACCTGACCCAGCACCACCTCGTTGATCTGGTCGCCGGCGACACCGGTTTCTTCCATTAGTGCCTTGATGACGGCAGTTCCCAGCTGGTCTGCGCTCAGGCTGGAGAGGCCTCCGCCAAAGGTTCCAATGGCTGTACGGCGGGCGGCAACAATAACGACATCACGCATGGGAATTCTCCGGATCAGTGGCGCGCGCGGGACTGGGGCCGACGCGTGCAGGATTGAAAACTGCCGGCATTGTATCCGGAAAGCGGCGCCCGGCCAAAGAGCAGGCTTTGAGTGAGCAGAGTGTGCTACATATTCAGGCTTCGGCCGCCATCAACAGAGATGATCTGACCGGTGATGAACGGCGCATCGCAGATCAGGAACGCAATGGTTTCGGCGATATCATCGGGTTTGCCGGTGCGGGCCAGTGGGGTCTTTTGGAGAATTGCCTGCTGCGCGGATTGATCCATCTCGGCTTCGCCCTCTGGCCAGAGGATTGCACCCGGCGATACGCCGTTCACCCGCACGTCCGGCGCCAGATCTTTTGCCCAGGAGCGTGTCAGGGCGGCCAGACCGGCCTTGCTGGCGCAGTAAAGCGGGTGGTCATCGATGGGCCTTTCGCTGTAAATATCGATCATATTAACCACGCTGCCCTGGTTTCGCCGCAGTTCGGCCAGACACGCCTGAAGCAGAAAGAATGGGGCCCTGAGGTTGGTGTTCAGGATGGTGTTCCAGTCGTCTTCGGTGGCGTCCGCTGTCGGGGTGGGGTAGAACACCGACGCATTGTTCACCAGTGTGTCCAGTCGGCCCCAGTGTGCGACGGCGTCACTGGCCAGCCGGTAGACGTCAGCTGTCTGGCTCAGATCCGCCTGGAGGGCGCGGGCGGAGTCTGGCCGTTGTCGGTTCATCTGCGCAATCAGTGAGTTCGCCTGCTCTTCCCGGTTCCGGTAGTGAATCACCAGATTCCAGCCTCTTTCGTGCAGTATCCGGGCAGTCTGTGCGCCAAGACGGTGGGCTGCGCCGGTGACCAGGGCAACGGGCGTTGTGGACGGCATGGTGGCTCCTCAGTGGTTGGTCGGGGCGACGGCGTCGCCGATGCGTTTCAGGCGTTCAGTGCGGATCGCGCTGCCCAGTTCCTTGCCTTTGTAGCCTTGCGCCAGGAGGGCTTTCGGGTCAACGCCGGTAGCCGCTTCCGACGCGGTTCGAAGCAGGTTTAGTGGGCCGGAATCGCTGGGCAGGGCGCATTCGAGCACGTTCAGCAGTTGCGAAAAACGGTCCGGGCGGCGCCAGAAATCCGCCTGATCCAGCAGGTCCAGCAGGACTTCGGCTTCAGGGTACTGCGGATCGATGTTCCGGATCTGCGGCGTAAAGGCAGTAACCAGTCGCACCAGGTTCTGGCAGTCATTGGGGGCTTTCAACGCTTTGGTCCGAGCCAGCGCAACAGAGTCATCCAGGGGGGACAGGAGTGCCGCAAAACGTTCTTCCGTCTCGGCGTCGAATTGGTCGTGGACGCAGCCAAGTGCCGCCATCGCGAGTTGGAATACCTTTGATGGTGCCAATTCCGGAATAAGAACCTCAAGGGCGCCGCAGTCACGGAGAACTTCGAAAAAGGCCTGGGGCGCCTGTTCATGCAGCGCCCGCTGGAATTCCTGCCAGACCCGTTCGGGCACCAGTTCGTTCACTTCTCCGCTATCCACCATGCGCTTCATCAGGGCCATGGTCTGGTCGCACACGGTAAATCCCAGCGGCTGAAAGCGGGCTGCAAACCGGGCGGTGCGCAGAATTCTCAGGGGGTCCTCCGCAAAAGCTTCCGAGACATGGCGGAGCTTGCGATCTTCTATGTCTCTGCGGCCTTCAAAGGGGTCTACCAGATCGCCGTCTTCAGCTTTTGCCATCGCATTGATGGTCAGGTCCCGGCGCTTCAGATCCTGCTCAAGGGTGACGTCGGGCGCGCTGTAAACAGTGAAGCCGTGGTAGCCACGCCCCTGTTTCCTCTCGGTACGAGCCAGGGCATATTCTTCCCGGGTTCGGGGGTGCAGAAAAACGGGGAAGTCCGCGCCCACCTGCTTGAATCCGTTGGCAAGCATTTCCCCGGGGGTTGCACCGACCACCACCCAGTCCCGGTCCTTGACCTCAAGGCCGAGTAATTCGTCACGAACAGCACCGCCAACCAGATAGGCCTGCATGAAATGTCTGATTCCTTTCGGAGAGTGTGTCGATGGATTATCCGTTTCCCGGGCAGGGCAGGCAAACCTCTGACGCAGTTCGCCATAAAAAAGCCCGCCCGGAATCGCCCGGGCGGGCTTTGATCGGGGGTTGGGGTCAGATGAAATCTTCATCTGACCCCACTTTCAGCTCTTCGTCAGAACGCGGTGCCAAGCTCCAGAGCCGCACCGACATCGGCATCGCTGTATAGCGCGCCGAGATCCAGGCGGACGCCGACGATGTTCAGGCCAAGACCGGCGGTGAACTGGGTTTTCTCTTCAATGCCGTCGTTGTCTTCGTTGCTGGCCAGGTTATGGCGAACACCGAATCGCAGCTGAGCGTAACGGAAGGCATCGAATTCGGCGCCGAGGGCTGCCCACTGAGTGTCGTCCTCAAAGCCGAAGGCTTCTTTCTTGGTCAGGTCAATTTCCGCGGTGACCACATGATACTCGCTCTTGTGGGCAATACCGGCCGTTGCCATGGGGTTGAGTTCCAGCGTCCGGACTTCTTCTCCGAGCTCCGGGCGGCTGGCGGCAGAGTCCAGCTCCATGGGAATGAGGTTTTTGACTACGATGCCCGCATTCCACTGTTTCTCATCGCCAAATGCGTAAGCTGCACCGATATCCAGGTTAAAGCCGCTCTTGTCGGTCTGGTACTGGTCGCCGTCGAATTCGTCATCCTCAAAGCCAGAAACAGTTTCGGTGTATTGAAACGTTCGCAGCTCAACGTATTTGGGAGAAACGCCCAGTTGAAGTTCGTTGCCGTTGTTCAATTTTAGTGAATGCGCCAGGCTAATACCCGCCTCAACAATGCCCGATGCGAGAATTCGACCGCGGGAGTCAAGGTCCTCATCCAGGTTCGCGGCCTGCAGTTCTGCAAGGTCGGCAGGATTGTTCGGATCCAGGTCCACGATGTCTTGCAAGGTTTGGCGGTCATTTTCATCAAGCTCGCCGCGGACAGTCGCCGTCAGATTTCCGGTCGTGAAAAATCCTACCGAGAGTTTCTTGCTCGGCACAGCGAAACCGACTCCGAGGCCAAGGTTTGCCCTCAAGGTGTCTCCGTCGAAAGCATCAAGTCTCTCAAGTAGGTCCCCGGCAATTGCCTGAGCATCTTCCGGGTTGCTGGTCCGATCAATCTGGTCGAAGCGGTCAATAGCGTCCTGGATGTCGTCGACCTGATCAATGGTTTCCTCTTCGTCCGCTGCCCGTACATTCACGGAAGGCAGCGTAAGCCCGAAATCGTCGTTCCAGCTATGATGATCCGCAGCCATCATGGCCGGGTTTTCCGCAGGGGCGTCAGATGGCGCTGCAACAGCAACCCCGGTGCCGCCCATGCCGAAAGAGCGGGCAGACATAAAAGACTGTGGGCTGGCCAAGGCAGAGGAAGTGGCAATGGAAAGGCCAATGGCGACAGAAAGTTTGGTCAGACGATGTCCGGTCATGAAGAATCCTGTTGTTTAAAAAGGCAAAATAGGTATTACGTAGCTGAAAGGTTAATGCAGAACGTTTGCCGGTACATGACGCATGGGGTAACGGTTTGTTTTTGATGTGTAAACAGAGGCAGTTTTTTGCCGCATACCGATATCAGAAAGATCCGGCTGGGCATTGTTGATCGGAATATCAGTGGCTTAGAAAAACTGGCGTAATTCTTTCATGGAAAGACGGAAATGATGTTTTCTGGAGACACGCAATGAACCTTCGCTGGATACTCATGCCTCTGCTGGCAATAACGGTGGCTGCCTGTGCGCCGGTTGGCAGTTACCAGGGTGATAACGGCAGTCAGTCCCGTCCGGATACCGAGCTGGAGCCAATCACAGTTCGGGTGAGTGGCCTTGGTACCTACGAGGATGTTGCGGCCGATCGTTCAAATACCCGCAAGCGCCTCATGGCTCGGCGTGCCTCCCAGCTGGATGCCTACCGGAACCTGGTTGAACGGGTTTACGGCACCGTGGTCTATGGCAGTTCCACGGTTAATGACTTTGTTTTGCGCAATGACATGTTCAGAACCTACGTCGATAGTTACATTCGCGGCGCCAAGTTGGTGGCAGTAAACGAGCACAGCGACGGCGTGTTCGAGACGGTGATGGAACTGAAGCTTGAGCCACGTTTCCGGGCCTGTGTGGCCGAGGTCGCTGATGACCAGGTGCAGGATCTCTGCCCGATCCCAATGCCGCAGGAAAATGACAGCATAGGGGACGTTCAGAGCAAGGGCGTGGATTCCCTGTATTACCTTGATTGATCGAGAGTATTGAGAGCTATGAAACGCTTGCTGTCACTGGTGGTGCTCGGGGCTCTGGCCCTTGTTCTGGTTTCCGGCGCCCATGCCGTTGTTCTGGAGGGTGTGGGCCATGCCAATATCCACAACGGAGATCTGGAAGCCGCCCGGGCTGAAGCCCGCAAGGCCGCGATCCGCGATCTTTCCCTGCAGTACGAGGCCCGGGTAAGCACGCACGACACTATGGAAAACGGCGTTATCACCGAGTCCAGGATGGATCTGGCGTCAAGCGCCAGGGCGCGGAACGTGCGGATTATCGATGAATACCAGAGTGGCAACCTCTTGAGAGTCATTGTCCGCGGCGACATCAGTCAGAGCCGGAGCCAGTGTGGTACCGGAGAAGCAGGACGATTGAAAAAGCGTGTAGCCGTGACCGGGTTCCCGATGCTCTATCCGGATCAGGCCAGGGTAGGACGTATCGATGATGCCGGCGAAATCTTGCCGCAACAGCTTCAGCAGCGTTTGGTTGCCGAGGGCGGGTTGCAGGTATTCGGAGCGACCACTTCCCGGATGTTTACCGACCTTTTGAACGCCCCCACGGTGCAGCAGGGCGATAATCGGTTGAGCAATGTACTCGAACTGGCCCGGGAAATGGGTGTGCAATTCGTGGTAACCGGGGTTATTCGGGATCTTGGCGTTGCAGACCCCTCTGCGTGGGGCACTTCCGTACTGGACCGGATGCAACGGGGTATTGGAGTAGTGGATCAACGGCGTCGGTTTGCGGCGGATCTCATTATCTTTGATGGATTCAGTGGTGCTCCTGTCTACCGGCAGCGGTTCGCCACGGCGGCAGACTGGGATGCCGGGCCCGGCAGCTCGGCAGGTTTCGGTTCGGCGGGTTTCCAGAAGACCGCCTATGGTCAGTCAGTCGATGGCGTTATCGGGGATATGGCGGTGGCTGTGACCGAGGCGCTGGCGTGCCAGCCCTTCATTACCAGGATTGCGCGGGTGGACGGCCACGGGGTGACGCTGGAATCCGGTGCCACAGCGGGGCTTCGGCCGGGCGACGAGCTGAAACTTTACCGGAGCAAGCGGTATCTCGAAGCGCCTGAGGATTCGCCGGAACTGCAGGACAGCGGAGTTGCAGTAACGCTCGATAAGGTACAGCCGCACTTCAGTCGCGGCACCATACCGCAGCTTAGCGGCATCGTTAATATCCAGCGGGATGATATTGCGATTATCTGGTGAGGCTGGCGGGCATCAGTTGCTGGCGCCGGCCACTTCTGCAGCTGCAATATCCCGGATTTTGCCGACCATGGCCCGAAGCCCGTTGCCGCGGGTTGGGGAAATATGGCGAAACAGGTCCAGCTGCTCAAACAACTCATCGATGTCTGTGGCCAGCAGGTCCCTCGGGGTTTTGCCGTTGAGGGCGACCAGGATGATGGCGGCCAGTCCACGAACGATCATGGCGTCCGAATCAATCAGCAGGTACAGCCGGCCACTGTCTTCGTCATAGTGGTGAATCAGCCAGACCTGGCTCTGGCAGCCGTGAACATAGTTTTCCTCAACCCTCGATTCCTCCGGGAAGGCAGGAAGCTGCTTGCCCAGATCAATGATAAAGGCGTAGCGCTCTTCCCAGTCGTCCAGCAGCTCGAAGCCATCCAGAACGTCTTCTAGGGTGGTGTCTTTACCCAGGGGGTTGTTCAGAAAGGTCTGTTCACTGGCAGTCATTTACAGCATTCCCAGTTCGAGTTTGGCTTCGTCGGTGAGCATGTCGTTGCTCCAGGGCGGATCGAAGGTCAGTTCAACCGTCACCTTGTCCACGTTGGGAACATGCTCCAGCTTGGTCTTCACATCCTCGGTAATCACCGGGCCCATGCCACAGCCGGCGGCGGTCAGGGTCATCAGGACGTAGACATGGTTGCCGTCTTCGGTGCCATTTTCAATCTTGCAATCATAGATCAGGCCCAGATCGACCACGTTCACCGGAATTTCCGGATCGTAGCAGTTCCGCATGGCTTCCCAGACCTGGTTTTCGTTCACCGTGCCGTCTTCAGGGGTGTCGAAGCTGCTTTCCAGGGGTTTCTTGCCGAGCGCGTCGGCATTATGGCCTTCAATCCGGGCCAGATTGCCGTTCACGGCGACCGTGAAGGTGCCGCCCAGTGACTGTGTGATAGTCACAAAGGTGTCCGACGGAATCATGATTTCGGTTCCGGAAGGAACAAGGCGGGCTTCCACCTCGCGTTTGGTCAGGACCACTTCCCGTTCTTGCATGCCTGTTTGGGCCTCGCTTTTTTCAATCTTTGGTGTCGGATTACGCTTTGCTAATCCGACCTACATGTTCCGAGAGGGATTACGCGACGGTAAAGCTCTCGCCGCATCCGCATTCTGCCGTGGCGTTTGGATTGCGGAAGTGGAACATGGAGTTCACACCCTCGGTGATAAAGTCGATCTCAATGCCGTTCACCAGAGGCAGGTGCTCCTCTTTAACGAAGACGTCGACACCATCAATGTGGAAAACCTTGTCGTCCGTTGCGACCTCTTCCACCCATTGGGTTTCGTATTTGAAGCCGGAGCAGCCACTCTTTTTAATGGCCAGCCGGATGCCCTTGGCTTCCGGCTTTTTCTCCAGCTGTTTGCGCACGTGCTTGACCGCGCTTGGCGTCATGGTGACGGCAACGGTCGGGGTGAAGACTTCGGCTGTCATGATTCCACCTCCATCAGGCAAACAGACGCTGGACTTTTTGCAGGGCGGTAAACAATGTATCCACCTCGTCCAGTGTATTGTAGAACGCGAATGAGGCCCGGGCTGTACCGGGAACTCCATAGAAATCCATCAACGGCATGGCGCAATGGTGGCCAGTGCGGATCGCAATACCCTGCTGATCCAGCAGCGTGCCTATATCACTGGGGTGCAGGCCGGCAATTTTAAAGGACATGACCGGCACTTTCTGTTTTGCGGTGCCGATGATTTCCATGCCGGGGACCGTTTCCACCAACTGGTTGGCCCGCTCAAGCAGGGCGGCCTCGGCCGCTTCCATGGCAGAGCGGTCCAGGCCGTTCAGGTAATCGATGGCCGCTCCCAGCCCAACTGCCTCGGCAATAGCCGGGGTGCCGGCTTCAAATTTGTAGGGCAGGGTATTCCACGTAGTCCGCTCGAAGGACACCCGTTCGATCATCTCTCCGCCGCCCTGATAGGGAGGCATTTCTTCCAGCAACTGGGCCTTGCCATACAGCACGCCAATGCCCGTAGGGCCGAACAGTTTGTGAGAGGAAAACACGTAGAAATCGCAGCCCAGTGCCTGAACATCGGGCTGGTAATGTGGTACCGCCTGGGCGCCATCCACCAGGGTAATGATGCCATGGGCTTTGGCCTGTTCAATCAGGGCCGCGACCGGGTTCACCGTGCCAAGCACATTGGAAACGTGGGTGAAGGCGAGTACCCGGGTTTTTTCATTGAGCAGGCTGGTAAAGGATTCCATGTCCAGCTCGCCATCCGGTGTGACCTGAACAGGAACCACTTTCGCACCTGTGCGTTCGGCAATCATCTGCCAGGGCACGATGTTGGCGTGGTGCTCCATGTAGCTGACCAGAATCTCGTCGCCCGCCTTCAGGCGCGGGGCCAGGCCATTGCCAACCAGATTGATGGCCTCGGTGGTACCACGGGTCCAGATGATCTCCCGGGTGCTTTCGGCATTCAGGAAGCTGCGGACCGTCTCACGGGCGCCCTCGAAGGCGGCGGTAGCCCGGTCACCGAGCGTGTGGGCGCCGCGATGAACGTTGGAGTGCATCTCACGGTAATACCGATCCATAGCTTTAAGCACGGCCTCTGGCTTCTGGGCCGAGGCACCATTATCCAGATACACCAGAGGTTTACCGTTCACCTGCTGTGACAGGATCGGGAAATCCCGGCGAATCGCGTCCACATCAAAAGTGCTACGCTTGGCGGTGCTTGCCACGGACAGATCGGTCATAACCGGTTACGCCTCCTGGAATGTCTGTTCGAAGAAGTGGTTGAGCCGGCCCTGGACCGTCTCCCTCACTGCTTCGACCGGAATCTGCTCTACCAGCTCGTTAATAAAGGCCATGGTAAGCAGGACGTTGGCCTCGCGTCGGCCGATACCCCGTGAAACCAGATAGAACAGCGAAATCTCATCAAGCTGGCCGATGGTTGCGCCGTGGGCACACTTCACATCATCGGCGTAGATTTCAAGTTCCGGCTTGGTATCGATTTCTGCCCCGTTGGACAGCAGCAGGTTCTTGTTGTTCATATCCGCATTGGACTTCTGGGCGTCCTGATGGATATGAATCCGGCCATTGAAAACCGCATGTGACTGGTCTGCTGCAATGTTGCGATAGGTCTCCTCGCTGTTGCAGTGGGCAGCCACGTGCTCAATGGTGGTGTGGTTGTCGTAGTGCTGCTTGCCCTGGGTAACAACCACTCCGTTGAGCTTGCACTCGGCGCCTTCGCCTTCCAGCCGGACCTGCAGATCGTGCCGGCGCAGGGGGCCACCAAAGCCAACGGTATGGCTTTCAAACCGTGAGCTCCGCTGCTGCAGAACACCAGTAGAACCAATGTGCTGGACGTTCTCGCCTTCCATATTCAGGCGGATGCTGGTGATGTTGGCGCCTTCGGCCACATTGAACTCGGTAACGGTATTGACCATCACCTGGGCCGAGCCGCTGGAGATATATTCCTCGACGAGGGTAATCTGGCTGTGTCGACCGGCATCCACGAAAATACGCGGGAAGGCGGAACCGCTGGCCTCAGCCGTTACTTCGTGAACAATGAACAGCGGCTGGTCGAGCACAGCGTCCGGTTTGAGACGAATCAGAAGGCCGTCTTCAAACCGCGCGGAGTTCAGCCGGGCCATCTGGACCGCCTTGTTGTCCAGGGTGCTGTCCAGACGGTCCGCCAGGTCACTGGCTTCCTCGTCGCTCAGGTCACTGAAGCTCTGAATGCTGATGCCGTCGAGATCAGGGTACTCGCAGGCTTCCGGCATCATCACGCCATTGAGAAACGCAACCTTGTAGCCAGGCACCGCCAGGCTGCTGCCGGTCTTGCCTTCCGCCGGCAGGGAAATGGCCATGTCGTCGGTTAGCTTCAGGTACTTGCTGGAGTACTTCCAGTTCTCGGTTTTCCGGGTCGGCAAGGGCATGTCGACCAGTGCGGTTCCCCGTTGCTTGCGCAGGGCGAGCAGGGGCTCAGGCAGTGACTGACCGGCCGGATACAGGAACGCGGTGGAAAGCGTGGGTGCTGGTTTCATTCCGCGACCTCCGGTTTAGTTGGCAGAACTGGTGGCTGAACTGTCGGCAGTTTCTTCATCCTTGAGGCCCAGCCAGCCGTAGCCGCGTTCTTCCAGCTCCAGGGCCAGCTCGCGGCCGCCGGATTTGATGATCTTGCCGCCGGCCAGCACGTGCACGTAATCAGGCACGATGTGGTTCAGCAGACGCTGGTAGTGGGTCACCATCAGGATGGCGCGGTCTTCAGCGCGCAGAGCGTTGACGCCGTCAGAAACAACCTTCAGGGCGTCAATATCAAGCCCGGAATCGGTCTCATCAAGAATCGCCAGCTTCGGCTGCAGCAGCAGCGCCTGCATGATCTCGTTACGCTTTTTCTCACCACCGGAGAAGCCTTCGTTGACACCCCGCTTGAGGAACGCCGGATCCAGATCTACCTGTTTGGAGATCTCTTTGGCGAGCTTCATGAACTCGGCCGCGTTCATCTCATCCTGGCCCTTGTGCTGGCGCATGGCGTTCACGGAGGTGCGCAGGAACTGAAGGTTGCTAACGCCGGGAATTTCCACCGGGTACTGGAATGCCAAAAAGATGCCTTCACGGGCACGCTCTTCGGTCTCAAGTTCCAGCAGGTTCTCGCCATTCAGGGTGATCTCACCCTCGGTGACTTCAAATGCTTCGTTGCCTGCAAGCACCTGCGACAGGGTGCTCTTACCCGAGCCATTGGGGCCCATGATGGCGTGAACTTCCCCGGCCTTGATTTCCAGGTTGATGCCCTTGAGGATTTCTTTGCCCTCAACGGATGCGTGCAGGTTCTTGATGCTCAGCATTTGTAGCGTCTCTCTCATTTAACCGTCTGAATTCTGTTGCGTGCCCCTGACTCAGGGGAGTCAGCCGTCCTGTTAACCAACGGAGCCTTCGAGGCTCACTTCGAGCAGTTTGCCGGCTTCGACAGCGAACTCCATGGGCAGCTCTTTGAAGACTTCCTTACAGAAGCCGTTCACGATCATGGAGACCGCCTGTTCCGGGTCGATACCGCGCTGGCGGCAGAGGAACATCTGCTCGTCGCTGACCTTGGAGGTGGTTGCCTCGTGCTCGACGATGGCCGACTTGTTCTTGCTCTCGATGTAGGGGAAGGTGTGCGCGCCACAGCGATCGCCAATCAGCAGCGAATCACATTGGGTAAAGTTACGCGCGCCCTCCGCTCCCGGGCCGAACTTCACCAGGCCACGGTAGGCGTTGGAACTCTTGCCGGCGGAAATACCCTTGGAGATGATCGTGCTGGAGGTGTTCTTGCCCAGGTGGATCATCTTGGTGCCGGTGTCGGCCTGCTGATAGTTGTTGGTCAGTGCTACGGAATAGAACTCACCAACGCTGTTTTCGCCCCGCAGGATGCAGCTCGGGTACTTCCAGGTAACCGCGGAGCCGGTTTCGACCTGGGTCCAGGAGATCTTCGAGTTCTTGCCGATGGCAGCGCCACGCTTGGTAACGAAGTTGAAGATACCGCCTTTGCCTTCTTCGTCGCCCGGATACCAGTTCTGTACCGTGGAGTACTTGATCTGGGCGTCGTCCAGGGCAACCAGCTCAACAACTGCAGCGTGCAGCTGGTTCTCGTCCCGCATCGGCGCGGTGCAACCCTCGAGGTAGCTCACATAGCTGCCCTCGTCGGCGATGATCAGGGTGCGCTCGAACTGTCCGGTGTTGGCCGCGTTGATGCGGAAATAGGTGGACAGTTCCATGGGGCAGCGAACGCCCTTGGGCACATAAACGAAAGTGCCGTCAGAGAATACCGCTGAGTTGAGCCCGGCAAAGAAGTTGTCACCGTGGGGTACAACAGTGCCGAGGTACTTCTGGACCAGTTCCGGGTAATCGCGGATGGCTTCGGAAATGGAGCAGAAGATCACGCCGGCCTTGGCCAGCGGTTCCTTGAATGTGGTTGCCACGGAGACGGAATCAAAAACCGCATCTACCGCCACGCCCGCGAGCTTCTCGCGCTCGTGCAGGGGAATGCCCAGCTTCTCATAGGTTTTCAGCAGTTCCGGATCCACTTCGTCCAGGCTCTGGGGCATGTCTTCCTTGCGCTTGGGCGCGGAATAATAGGAAATCGAGTTGTAGTCGATTTTCGGGTAGCCCACGTGGGCCCAGTCCGGCTCGTCCATCTCGAGCCAGCGACGGTAGGCTTTCAGACGCCACTCCAGCATCCATTCCGGCTCTTTCTTGATGCCGGACAGGCGGGCGATTACGTCTTCATTCAGTCCGGGTTCGAACGTGTCGGATTCAATGTCTGTTACGAATCCGTGTTCGTATTCCCGTTTGATCAGCTCGTTCACCTCTTGGTCGGTGGTCGCCATGATCGTCGCTCCGTATTCTCTCATCGCGGGCTTGCGCCCTTGGTGTCGCCGACAGCCTCAAGAACGGGCTGCCGATCGGATGTCATCAGTTTGGGTGTTGCAGTGGTCGCTCATCCTGTGAGTACGCCCTGCAATCGCTTTTTGGATGACGGATTTCCAAAGCTGGCATTGAAAAATAAGCAGATTAGCTAGCTTTGATCCATCGCTTCTGGCGAGCGATTATACAATACCAGAGTAAAATAGTCAGGTATTAATTTGTGCGTGCGGTGATTATACCTTAATCGGCCTTTGGGGCACTAAGGGGGGGGGGTAATGAGGCTGATAGTCTGGTTCTTGCAGGGCTGGGCTATTTAGGTGAGTGCAGGGCAGGGTGAGCGGGGTGTCTCCCCAGACACGCCGTGAACCCATCCATGGGGGCTTGGTGTTGCCATCCCTGGCAACACACAGTCTGGGGAGACACCCCGCTCACCCCGCCTCAGACTAATTGCTATGCGCCGAGGGCAAGATTCTGGTTAGGTAGCTGTGCTCCAGAGTCTGTGGAAGATCAGCCGGTTTCGGAATTCGAACGATATGCCCGCTGCCAGGCGCATGGTCCATGGCCTGGCCGTTTCGGTTTTCCATGATATTTGCCGAGAACCGGATGTTGCCGGCCGGGTTGATCAGCTCCAATTGGTCGCCCGGTGCGAATTTGTTCTTTACGTCGATAGTCAGCCAGCGGCCATCCGCCTCCGTAATGGTGCCGACAACCTGCTGGGTGCCAAGGAACGAGGAGCCCTGTTCGTAGGACTGGTATTCCTGGGGTACATGCCGGCGGAGGAAGCCTTCGGTGTAGCCCCGGTTGGAGAGGGCTTCCAGTTGGTTCATCAGGTCCATGTCGAAGGGCTTGCCCTGCATGGCTTCGTCGATGGCCCGGCGGTAGACCTGGGTGGTGCGGGCTACGTAGTAGGTGCTTTTGGTGCGACCTTCGATTTTCAGGGAATGAACGCCCATCTTCGCCAGTTCGGCGACGTGCTGAACGGCTCTCAAATCCTTTGAGTTCATGATGTAGGTGCCGTGTTCATCCTCGTAGGCAGGGATGAATCCGCCGGGGCGGTTGGGCTCTTCCAGCAGGATCTCCTTTGGAGCGACTTCCTGTGCGGCGCCGCTGCCACAGGTGGCGATCAGGTCGCCTGTCTGGTCGTGACCGTGTTCTACCTGCTTGTAGTTCCAGCGGCAGGCGTTGGTGCAGGCGCCCTGGTTGGCATCCCGGTGGTTCATGTAGCCCGAGAGCAGGCAGCGGCCGGAGTAGGCCATGCACAGTGCGCCGTGTACGAAGACTTCCAGTTCCATCTCCGGGACCCGGTCGCGGATCTCGCGAATTTCGTTCAGGGCCAGTTCCCGGGACAGGATGACCCGGCTGATTCCCTGGCGGCGCCAGAACTCGACGGTTGCCCAGTTCACCGCGTTGGCCTGTACCGAGAGATGGATGGGCTGGTCTGGCCATTTTTCCCGCACCAGCATGATCAGGCCGGGGTCGGACATGATCAGGGCGTCGGGTTTTTGCTCCAGTACCGGTGCCAGATCCCTGAGATAAGACCGCACCTTGTCGTTGTGAGGTGCTATGTTGGAGACAAGGTAGAATTGTTTACCGAGTTCGTGGGCCCGTTCAATGCCGGCGCCGAGGGCTGCAACGTCTTTGAAACTGTTGTTTCTTACTCTCAGCGAGTAGCGGGGCTGGCCGGCGTAGACCGCATCGGCGCCATAGGCAAAGGCGGTTTCCAGATGTTCGGGGGTGCCCGCGGGGGCGAGCAGTTCCGGGGTGTTCATAGTGGCTCCGGGCGATTCTGAAAGCGGGGCATTTTGCCTCATGCTAACGGACGTTCCCTTGATCCTGCTCAAAGGTCGTATTGATTGTTTTCGGCTAACATGTGTACGCTCACGGTTCCGGTTTTCGGGCCGAAGCGTTGCAAAGGAGGAGTTCCAGATGGCACTAAAGCCTCTGACGCCAGAGGTGGCGCGGGCTTCGCTGAGTGTCAGGGTTAGTTCCCTGATCAGTGTACAGCTTGCTCGTGGCAAGGTTGGTGTGGAAGTCGTGGCGTCGCAGCTGCATATGAGCCGCTACACGCTGCACAAGAAGTTGAAGCGTGAAGGGCTGACATTCGCCCGTTTGCTTGAGGATGTTCGCCGTAGGCAGGCGCTGACCTACATGCAGGACAAGACCAAGCCGCTGGTGGAGATTGCCGAGCAGCTCGGCTTTTCGGAGTTGAGCGCATTCAGCCGGGCTTTCAAGCGCTGGATGGGTACATCCCCGGCTGAATATCGCTCGGTCAGGCTGTCCTGATCCGGATCAGACCTTTTTGAACACCAGAGAGGCATTGGTGCCGCCAAAGCCAAAGCTGTTGCTCATCACCAGGTCGAGTTTCTGGTTATCCATGCGTTCCCGTACGATCGGGTAGCCTTCGGCCCCTTCGTCGAGGCTCTGGATATTTGCCGACGGAGCAATAAAGCCGTCACGCAGCATGATCAGGCTGTAGATAGCCTCATGCACGCCCGCTGCGCCCAGGGCATGGCCGCAAAGGGGTTTGGTGGAGCTTAGCGGCGGGATCTTGTCGCCAAACGTCTCTTTCAGGGCTTTCAGCTCGGTGATATCCCCGGCCGGGGTGCTGGTGCCGTGAGTGTTCACGTAGCTGATTTCGCCATCCAGATTCTTCATCGCCTGCTTCATGCAGCGCACGGCGCCCTCGCCACTCGGGGCAACCATGTCGGCGCCGTCAGAAGTTGCACCGAAGCCGACGAGCTCTGCCAGTATGTTTGCGCCCCGCGCTTCTGCGTGCTCCAGCGCTTCAAGGGCCAGCACACCGCCGCCACCAGAAATAACGAAGCCGTCCCGGTTCGCGTCATAGGTGCGTGAAGCCAGTTCCGGCGTGTCGTTGTATTTGGTCGACAGAGCGCCCATGGCATCGAACAACAGGCTCAGGGTCCAGTGGATATCCTCGCCGCCGCCGGCAAACATCACATCCTGGCGCCCGAGAGCGATAAGATCCGCGGCATGGCCAATGGAATGCGCACTGGTGGCGCAGGCGGAGGTGATGCCGTAGTTGATGCCACGAATGCCAAACCCGGTTGCCAGTGACGCGTTAATGGCACTGCCCATGGTGCGGGGCACACGATAGGGGCCAACCCGGCGGATGCCGCGGTCGCGATGGGTATCGATGGAATCGAGCAGTTCAACCGTCGAGGCGCCACCCTGGCCAAAGATAATACCGGTGGTATCTGCCTTGATGTGCTTGTCGGTCAGCCCGGCCTGTTCGATGGCTTCGAGCATTGCCAGATAGGTGTAGCCAGAAGCCGGGCACATGAAGCGCCACAGCTTCCGGTCAATCAATTCGGGCAGGTTCAGGTTGATCTGGCCGCAGATGTGGCTGCGCAGACCGTTATCCCGGGCTTCTTCGCTGAAGCCGATGCCGGAACGGGATTCCTTGAGTGACTGGGCGACTTCCTTCTGGTTGGTACCAAGGCTGGAAACTATGCCCATACCGGTGATTACAACACGACGCATCCTGTTAACTCCTAAAAATCATCGGTCGAGGTGAACATGCCAACCCGCAGGTCTTTGGCAGTGTAGATTTCCCGGCCGTCTACTTCCATCCGGCCATCAGCGATTGCCATGGTCAGCTTGCGTCTGATCACGCGCTTGAGATCCAGGCGGTAAGTAACCTTCTTGGCTGTGGGCAACACCTGGCCGGTAAACTTCACTTCACCAGCGCCGAGGGCGCGGCCCTTGCCTTCACCGCCACCCCAGGCCAGGAAGAAACCTACCAGCTGCCACATGGCGTCCAGGCCAAGACAGCCCGGCATAACGGGATCGTCAACAAAGTGCACCTTGAAAAACCACAGGTCCGGATTGATGTCGAGCTCCGCTACCAGGCTGCCCTTGCCGTAGAGGCCGTCGTCGTCAGCGATATGCGTGACGCGGTCAAACATCAGCATTTCATTGATGGGTAGACGCATGGAGCCAGGGAAGAGCTCGCCGTGGCCGCATTTGATCAGGTCTTCTTTATCAAAATGATCCGGGTTCATAGTGCCAGTGTCTCTGTTACAAAATGATTTCCTCATACTTTAGCTCGAATTTCGCGAGGAGCTATTGACCTTTAGTGGATGATTGCCGGTTTGAAGTTCCCGGATTTTGTCTGTTTACCCCGTTTGATGGTCATCAAGGTGGTCGCCAGGCACCGCGAATACAATCATCAGGAGTCCGTTTTGTGAAATCCGGAGATTCGAAACTGGCAAGGAGGGCGTATGTCCGGGAATGAGGAAACCATCGAAGGTAAGGTCCGGCGCAAGGGTGACCGGGTTATGGTACGTCTGGAAAGAGAGACCGGGCATTTGCCGGAAAGAGTCTGGGAAATGCTGACCGACTCGGTGTATCTGGCCGAGTGGCTGGCTCCGGGTACTCTGGACGCCAGGCCGGGCGGTCGGGTTCAGCTGGATTTCGGTAACAGTGGTATGCCGATCGATTGCCGGGTCACAGATTGCCAGCCCAATCGTCGCCTGGCCTATTCCTGGAGTTCTGGTGATTCCCCCGAACGGCCCTTGGTGTGGGAGCTTGATCCCATCGACGAGGGAACCCGCCTGTCACTGACCTTATTACTGCCTGACGATGAAGTGGTGCCCATTGCCTGCGCGGGCTGGGATGCTCACCTTGAGATGCTGCTGGCGGCATTGGAGGGGATCAGTATTCACTTCCCGGCCAGCCGGTTCCGCCAGGCAAGGGCAAGGTTCGAGTTGCTGGTCAGGCAGGAGTTGGCTGCCTGACCAGCGGTTCAGCCTTCACGGCCATCGGGTCTGGGGCTGGCGAGGATGCCGGTGTAGCGGTACAGGAACATACCGAAGGCAAACAACCAGAGCAGGGTGCTGCTGCCAATGCCGGGGTGCCAGGGAATGATTTCGAAGGCGGTAAGCACCCGTATCAGTGCGGCCAGATGAATTGCAACGAACGCAAGCACCATGCCTTTGGGCAGCACCAATGGTCTGCCGCTGTGGCCGAGGGCGACCCGGGCAATGACTCCGAGAATCAGGCACGCGACCGCGCCGGTTCCGGCGGCGTGACTCCACGCGTTGGACGGCCAGCCCGCGAACAGTGTGCCCGCCAGCAGGAACAGGGACACCGGCACCCAAAGGATGGACAGGTGCAGAATCCAGAGCAGTGGTTCCTGGCGAACGAGCCAGCCTTTCCAGCCAGCAAGACGCACCAGCATAAGCACACCAGAGAGCAGGGCCAGCACACCGGTCACCGTTTGCCAGCCCGTGACCAGTGATGCCATCAGGAGAATCAGGCTGAACACCGTTGCCATATCCAGTGCGGGCACCGTTTTTACAGCGGTACTGTCGAGGCCCCGCTGACGCAGCCATCCGGTTGAAAATGCCGGAGTGATGCGACCGCCGATAATGCTGATCAGTGCCATGGCCATGATCAGAGCGCCATAGCTGAAGGCCATCTCGAGCCGGGTTACAAATCCGATCTGCATCAGCCAGAGGAGGCCGAGTACCACCATGATCATCAGTTGCCGCTTTTGCCGCGCGTGCCAGATTCGCCAGCCGGCATCCACCATAACCAGGGGCAGGAATGCCAGATTCACGCCCTGAACCAGCCAGTAAGGCAGTTCAGCACCGGTTGCCAGCAGCAGACGGCCGGCCAGCCAGACACCCCAGAGCAGCAACAATCTGAATCCGTGGGTGCGTTCCGTCTGGGTCCAGACGCACACTGCGGTCAGCAGGAACCCCGCGATTGCGGCCGACAGAAACCCGAACAGCATCTCGTGCTGATGCCAGAACAAACCGGGCATAGCGAGCGGCAGGCTGATAACACCGTTTACCTGCATCACCCACAGGGGGATGGCAGCAATGGCCAGAACGGTCATCGACAGAAAGAAAATCCGGAAGGGATAGGAAAATAGCTGACTGACGCTGGCAGACGCCCGTTCAGGGGAAGTCGGAATGGCCTGCATAGATGTCTCCCATATACATGTATTCTGGGTATATGTTAAACCCTGCTGCCTTCGTTAACCATACCTGCTTGGGGGTAGATTGCGTACAATGGCCGCAAGCCATTCAGTCACAAAGGAAATTCCATGACGTCGTACATGATTCTGAAGCACCTGCACATGACCACCGCGTACCTGACCATCACCCTGTTTGCCCTGCGTCTGCTGCTGGACGCCGTTGGAAGACCAGGCTGGCGCGAGACACCGCTGCGGTTTATCCCCCACATCAACGACACCATACTGCTGGTGGCGGCAATCTCTCTGGTTTTTGTGGCCGGATACGCATCGGCCATGCCCGGGTGGCTGATTGCCAAAATTGTCTTGCTGTTCGGCTACATCATCGCCGGCGTATTCGCCCTGAAAACCACCCTCGGCAAGCCCGTTCGGATTTCCGCAGCGGTGCTTGCCCTGGTGCAGGTGAGCGCCATCCTGCATCTGGCAATGACCAAGCCATTCTGAGTCAGCGCTTTTCGCTGATTTGCTTCGTCAGCTCCGCCAGCTGAACCTGCACCGCCTGGAGCTGGCGTGCAATCTCATCCCGCTCATCATGGGCCTTCTGGGCCTGCTTGGCGTTCTGCTCCTCGCTCATGACCTCCAGGATGGCCCCGATCATCATGTTCAGGAAAACAAACGCTGTCAGGAAAATGAAGGTGATGTAGAAAATCCAGCTAAGCGGGTATTGCTCCATGGTGGCGTACATCACATCCGTCCAGTCCTCGAAGGTGGCCACCCGGAACAGGGTCAGCATGGCAATGGCCACATCGCCCCAGAGCTCCTCGTCCACGCGGGCGAAGAACATTGAGCCCATGGCCGCGTAGATATAGAAAATGATGAACATCAGCAGGGCGATGTAGCCCATGCGTGGAATGGCCTTTAACAGGGAGTTGATCAGGAACCGAAGCTCCGGCACCACGGATACCAGGCGCAACACCCGGAACACCCGCAACAGACGCCCCAGCAAAACCGCTTCGGAGTTATCCAGAGGAATCAGGCTGCCGATCACCACCAGGGTGTCGAACAGGTTCCAGCCGTCGAACAGAAATCGCTTTTTGTTGGCGCACACGCCAAACCGGAACAGGATTTCCACCAGGAAAAACAGGGTGATGGCATTGTCCATGACGATCAGCGACTTCTCCACCAGAGGTGGCAGATCATAGGTTTTAGCGCCGATGGTCAGGGCCGACAGGATGATGATGGTAATGACTGCGCCTTGGAAAACCTTGCTGGACTCAATGCGGCGGAGTTTCTCGAAACCGGAGGCGGGGCTTAATTGGGACGACATGGCAGGCGGCGGCTCCAGATAATTCGGGGGGAGGGCGGAATTCTAAAGGGCTGCGACGGAATTGGATAGCCCGAATGATGGTCGGACGCCCCTGACAGCGAAGCGGCCGTACGTAATAAGCAAGATTTATTCAGCTTGATCAGAAATATTCATTCGTGCGATGGGCAAACCCTTCCCATAATCAGGTCACAAACAACAATACCAAAAGCGAGTGACATTCCATGGAAGACAGACCGGAGTTAGCCGGCTGGCGCTGGGGGCCGTTCACCTTCCGCGTTCCGTTTTACCACACGCGCCTGTGCTGGTCCGAGTTCCTGCAGGGGCTTTTTGTTTCAGCTGCGACAGGCCTGGCATTAATTCCCGTAATGACCGCCTTCTTCGGACTCAGTTTTGAAGAAGCCGTCGCATTGTCGATGATCCATGCCTCCCTGATTGCCTCGGCGGTGATCGTTTTCGGCGAGCCCTACGCGGGAGGCTGGATTACCCCCGCGTTGCCCCTGATTCTGGCGTTTGTGATAGGGGGCTATGAGGATCCGGTCAGCCGGTTCCAGGCAATGACCGCGCTGAGCTTGGTGTTTGCCTCGCTTGTCCTGTTTCTCGGTATAACCGGCCTGGGCCGGCGCTTTGTGATCTGGCTGCCCGATACGCTCAAGGCCGGCATTATTCTCGGGGCCTCGATAGCTGCGCTCAAGCGGGTGTTCGTCGACGATGCTGAGCGCTTTCTGCTTGAACAGCCGATCGCCACGGGTCTTGCCTGTGCCATCTGCCTGATATTCACTTTCTCCATTCCGATGCAGAAGCTCAAGGAACGGAGCCGTTTCTTCTTCATGCTGGGAGCACTGGGCTTGCTGCCGGGCTTTCTGGCCGCGGCCATCGTCGGGCCCTTGGTTGGTGAGGTGAATTTCGATATCCAATGGGGAATCCTGGTGCCACCACTGGGTGAGGCATTGGCGAAGGTTTCGCCGTTGGCCATAGGCTGGCCGTCCCAGGAGATGATTCTCCAGAGTATTCCGCTGGCGCTGATTGCCTACATCATCCTGTTTGGCGATCTGGTCACCGGGAATGAAGTGCTGCGTGACGGCTTGAAGGTGCGCAAGGACGAGCATGTGGATATCAACCTCAACCGCACCCACTTCTCCCTGTCGATCCGTAACGCCATCATGGGAATTGTTGCGCCCTTCTTCCCGACCCAGGGCGCGGTCTGGACTGGCGTTCACGTGATTGTGGTGCAGCGCTGGAAGCAGGGGCCCAAGGCCATGAACAGCCTGCACAGCGGCCTCGCCTCCTACTATCTGATGGGCCTGCCGTTTATCTTCTTCCTGTTGCCGCTACTGACCGGGCTCAAACCGTTGCTGGGTGTTGCCCTGTCGCTGACTCTGGTGCTTACCGGCTTTGCCTGCGCCTACATTGCCATGTCGATCCCGAGGGATAATGCTTCCCGGGGTACGGTGGTTCTGATTGGCGCCGCGCTGGCGTTCTTTGAACCGTGGATGGGGCTGTTGATTGGCGTGGTGGCTACCCTGGCACTGGTGGGCTGGGACCGGAGCCCGGATCCAATTCCCCACGACGAGTGACGCGCCGATGGCAGATCCCTGGTGTCAGCCAGCCTGGCCCAGGATGATCTGCCATTCCTCCTCGCCCACGGGCATCACGGATAGCCGGTTACCTTTGCGAACCAGGGGCAGGTCTTCGAGCCCGGCCATGGATTTCAGCTCCGCCAGCGGGATCAACCTTGGCAGGGTGCGAACATACTTCATGTCGACAGCCTGCCAGCGAGGCTTTTCCTTCGTGCTCTTGCCATCGTAGTAGGGCGATTCCGGGTCAAACTGGGTTGGATCCGGATAGCCGCTGCGAACAACCGTCACTATGCCGGCAATCCCGATGTGCTTGCAGCTGGAGTGGTAGAGGAAAACCTCGTCGCCCTCTGCCATTTGGGCCAGAAAATTCCGGGCCTGGTAGTTACGCACGCCGTCCCACGGGATCACCCCGTCCGGGGCTTTGGCAAAATCCTCAATGCCACATTCCGCGGGTTCTGATTTAACCAGCCACTTGGCCATGATGGTTCTCCCATTTACCGAATCAGCCTCATTGCAGTCCCCGCGATTATACGAAAAAGCCCCGCAGTGCGGGGCAACGAGGGGCAATAAATCAAGCGGCGTCAGGATTGGCCTGCTGTTGGCGGTGGCGCCAGAGGTTCTTTGGGTTTTTTGCGGTTCAGCGGGTAAAACAGCTGTGGCGAGGCCAGTTCCGGCAAATCCGTTCTTTCCTCGTTGGCGGCCCACTCCACCCGCTCGGCAGAACGGATTGCATAGTGCATCCACGCCAGGGCAGCTGCAACGATCACAAACATCAGCATAAAGCAGCTCTGCCAGATGCCCGTGAGGTCGTTCAGTACCCCGAAGGTCAATGGCAGGATAAATCCTCCAAGCCCGCCAATCATACCGACCACACCGCCTACGGCGCCGACATGCATGGGGTAGTAAACCGGAATGTGTTTGTACACCGCTGCCTTGCCCAGGGACATAAAGAATCCGAGGATAAAGATCAGCGCCACGAACATGGGCAGGTTCATGGCCAGGGTAAAGCGGATATCACCATCAATGCCCTGAACGACGTAATCGGTGGGCGGATAGCTCAGCAGAAACGTGCACAGAACCGAAGCACCGAAGGTCCAGTACATCACCCGACGGGCGCCGAAACGGTCTGACATCCAGCCGCCCAGAATCCGGAACAGGGAGGCCGGAATGGTGTAGAGCGCGGCAATGATACCGGCGGTTTTGATGTCCAGGCCGTAGACGCCAATCAGGAAGTGCGGCAGCCAGAGCGCCAAAGCCACAAAGGCGCCGAACACGAAGAAGTAGTACAGGGCAAAGCGCCAGACCCTCAGCTCCCGCAGGGGTTCCATCTGCTCCAGGAAGGTTTTGGACTTGCTGCCAGCCCGCTCTGCCGCCAGAGGATCTTCCTTGGCCAACAG
The DNA here is from genome assembly GCF_001650915.1 of Marinobacter sp. EhC06. Taxonomy (GTDB): domain Bacteria; phylum Pseudomonadota; class Gammaproteobacteria; order Pseudomonadales; family Oleiphilaceae; genus Marinobacter. Next base: position 185,022 of record NZ_LXYO01000033.1, on the reverse strand, counting down.
GATGAAAACAACACCCATGATCGCCAGCACCGTGGCGTAAATCTGTGCGGTGCTTTCCCAGCCGAATGCCACCAGCAGGAACGGGGCCCCGAAATTGGTTACTGCCGCGCCCACGTTGCCCGCACCGAAAATGCCCAGGGCTGTGCCCTGCCGCTCCGGTTCAAACCAGGCCGCCGTGTAGGCCACCCCCACGATAAAGGCACCACCTGCCAGGCCAACGCCCAGAGCGCCTACCAACAGCATGAGGTACGTGGTTGCGAATGTGAGCAGGTACACGCAGGCGGCGGTCGTGAGCATCAGAATACCGAACACCCAGCGGCCGCCGTACCGGTCTGTCCAGATGCCCAGGAAAAGTCGACTTATCGAGCCGGTAAGAATGGGGGTGGCCATTAGCAGACCCAACTGGGTATCCGACAGCCCTAGATCCTCGCTGATGCGAATCCCGATGATGGAGAAAATGGTCCACACCGCAAAGCACAGGGTGAAGGCGAAAGTGGATAAACCCAGCGCGCGATATTGCTCGGGTTTTGACGGGCTGATAGCCATGTTTCCCCTCCTTTCAGATATCCATCGAGTGCTGTCTGAAAGCACCTCTTAAACCATACCAAAAACAGGGTTTTTCCATGCGGGGCATTGGAGGTACCTCCTGCTGGGTGCAGTGGTGGTAGGCAATCCGAGGCTTTTGAGGTGCAGGGGATAGATCCTTGATTTCTCTCGTGGGGTACGCGTTGCCAGGGTTGATTTACGTCAATTATGGGCGGCACCGGAGTGTGGGCTAATGCTGACAGATATCAATGGATGCACCTTGAAATGGCCTTTGAAAGGGCGCCGAAAACGCCCTCGGGAGAACCCAAAATGAAAATCATGATTGCCTACGACGGCTCGCGAAATGCCAGGTTGGCGCTGGCTCAGACCATCACCATGTTTCGCGATCTCAAACCCGTCATCACTCTGGTTGCAGTTGCCGAGAATCCGCGGGACATCACCTCCGGAAATGAGGACATGTTCCAGCAGGAAGTGACAGAGCTCAAAAACCACCTGGCTGAGGCGATGGAGGTCTGCGAGCAGGAGCAGGTCTCTGCTGAGAACATGCTTCTGGAGGGCGACCCGAGAAAGATGCTGCTGTTCGCCGCGGAAAAGAAGGTCCACCCGGACATGCTGGTTATCGCCCGCCACAGCCATGAGCCTGACGGCGGTTTTATTGCCCGCTCACTGACTTACTTCGTGGACGAACTGGATTACATGACCTTCGGCAGCGTGAGTTCCTTCCTCGCCCGCCGCATCCAGTGCCCGCTTCTTATTCTGCCCAGCCGTTGAGTCTGGCCATAACCGTTTCTGTATCTGAAAGCCCAGGGAGGCTGACATGAAAGTCGCAGACGTTTTCCACGTCAAGAATCCGGAAGTCAGGGCACTGCATCTGACCTGGATCGCATTCTTTATCACGTTCTACGTGTGGTTCAACATGGCGCCGCTGGCATCGAGCATGCTCAAAAGCGTCGACTGGCTGACCGCCGATGACCTTCGCCTGTTTGCCATCTGCAACGTGGCATTAACTATTCCTGCCCGGATCATCGTGGGCATGGCCCTGGACCGTTTTGGTCCCCGTCGCGTGTTTTCCGTGCTGATGGTGCTGATGTCCATCCCGGCGCTGGTGTTTGCGTTCGGTAACACCATGACGCAACTGCTGGTCAGCCGTCTGGTGCTCAGCTCCATCGGTGCCAGCTTTGTGGTGGGTATTCACATGACCGCCATGTGGTTCAAACCAAAAGACATCGGCTTCGCCGAAGGTTTCTATGCCGGTTGGGGCAATTTCGGCTCGGCCGCTGCGGCCATAACACTGCCAACCATTGCACTGCACATGTACGGTGGTGAAGACGGCTGGCGCTGGGCCATCGCCCAGAGTGCGATTGTGATGGCCGGCTATGGCGTCTATTACTGGTTCGCGATTACTGACGGCCCTGTTGGCACTGTTCATCGCAAGCCGCGCAAGGCCGTGGCTCTGGAAGTCAGCAGCTGGGGCGACATGATCAAGCTGATCCTCTGGACTATTCCCCTGGTGGGCGTTCTGGGCATTCTGGTATGGCGCATCGAGAACATGGGGTACCTGAGTGCTACCGGCGCCGCCATCTGTTACGCGGTGATTGTGGCGATTGTCTGCTATCAGATTATCCAGATTCTGCGGGTTAATGTTCCCTTGCTGAAACAGGGCGTGCCGGAAGACGATAAATACCCGTTTAACAGCGTGGCAGCGTTGAACAGCACATACTTCGCCAACTTTGGTGCCGAGCTGGCGGTGGTGTCCATGCTGCCGATGTTCTTCGAGGAAACCTGGAGCCTGAGTGCGACCGCCGCCGGCCTTATCGCTGCCTCCTTTGCCTTCGTGAACCTGGTGGCGCGCCCGATGGGTGGCCTGGTTTCAGACCGCATGGGCAACCGCCGGTTTGTGATGCTCAGCTACATGTTTGGCATCTCCGTGGGCTTTGCGCTGATGGGCCTGATGAACTCTAACTGGCCGCTGATTATTGCCGTGGGCATTACCGTATTCACCTCATTCTTCGTGCAGGGTGCCGAGGGCGCCACCTTTGGCATTATCCCCTCCATCAAGCGGCGTCTGACTGGCCAGATCTCCGGCATGGCGGGCGCTTATGGCAACGTGGGTGCGGTGGTGTACCTGACCATCTTCACCTTCGTAACCCCGACCCAGTTCTTCTACATCATTGCCGGTGGCGCGTTTATCAGCTGGTTGCTGTGCATCATGTGGCTGAAGGAGCCGGAGTCAGGCTTTGCCGATGAATACCAGGTGTCCTCTGTGGATCTCCAGATCGAAGAGGAAGAGCGTCGCCGGCAGGCTGCCGCTACCAGCTAACCGGGAACTGTTGAAGAAGAGGCCGCCGAGGCATTGCCCGGCGGCTTTTTTGCGTTTGAAGGGGCATCATTTCGGGGGCAAGCCTGCCGTACTGTGCCCACGGATCAGAAGTGGTCGTAGGCGAATTTCATGTAGGTGATTCCAGGGCTCAGAACCAACCGCCAGGCCAGTTCGATATCGTCGCTGCACTCCTGGTCATAGGCTCTTACGGTGTCCGTCAGGCAGTCGAGCCAGAGGTCGTAGAGGTAGGGCTTGATGCTCAGATGGCGGGCGCTGTGAAGGCAGGCTATTCGATGAAGGACATCGTCAACGTTGCCGCTGGCGTAAAAGGCTACGAGGCTGAAAAAGGATTTCTTCAGCATACTCCGCTGAACGGCCATATCGGTATTGCGAAACAATGCCCGGACCTCGGGAGAAGACATCAGGAACCGGCGATAGAAGCCTTCAAAGAAGTCAGGCACCTCGGGTGGGGTCTGAAGGACACGCTCGTAGCTCGCGTCGAATAGCTCTTCAAAGGACATGGCAGGCTCCCTGGTTCTGTCGGGATTAAATCCAATATCCTGAATCTAGCATTTGCCAGCGTGTGCGTCATATTGTGCAGATATGGAGGTAGCCTTTGATGGAAGGCAGGCATAAAAAAACCGGCGCCCTTCACGGACGCCGGCTGTTACTTGAACCCTGTATCAGGGGTTCTTGATGTACGCATCCTTGCGCAGGTAGAACCACCAGTTAACCACCAGACAGAGTGCGTAGAACACCGCGAACCCGTACATGGCCACCTCCGGGGTGCCGGCCTGGATTTCCTGGCCCATCACCCTGGGGGCGATAAACGCGCCGTAGGCGGCAACCGCAGAGGTCCAGCCCAGAACCGGGCCTTTCTGCTGCTGGTTGAAAATGAAGCCGATGCTGCGGAAGGTGGAGCCGTTACCGATACCACTGGCGGCAAACATGATGATGAACAGGATCAGGAACGGCGCAAAGTAGGTGTTTGGATCGGTGGAGTTGTAGGCCAGCATCATCACATAGCCGGTGGCCACAGAGGCTGCCACCATCACAACCGAGATGATCTGGGTAACGATGGATCCGCCCACCTTGTCGGAAATCCAGCCGCCCACCGGGCGGATCAGTGCGCCTACAAACGGCCCCATCCAGGCCCAGGTCAGTGCGCTGGGCGCATCAGGATTGACTACACGGGTTACCGTGCCATCGGCCGCCACTTCCATCATGTTGCCGAAGATAACGCTGATAGACAGCGGCAGGGCAGCGGAGAAGCCGATGAATGATCCAAAGGTAAGGATGTAGAGCACAGTCATGGACCAGGTGTGCTTGTTGCTGAAGATCGCAAACTGGTTCTGGATGTTGGGCTTGATGTCGCCCGGGATCAGCCGCAGAAGAATCAGCGTCAACACAATGGTCAGCGGCAGTGCCAGCCACATGTTCAGAACACTGAGGGCCCAGACGCCAGCGATAGAGGCGAGAATGCCTACACCATAGAGTCCCAGAATCTTGCCGAAGGCCGAGAGGGGGTTGCCGGGGTTCGGCGTAACCACTTTCAGGTTGTTCATTCCAAACCAGCCGGCAAACGCCAGCGGGATCAGAAACACCAGCCAGATAAACCCGGCGTTCTGGATCCAGGTATCGGTACCCGCCTCGATGCGGCCAATCAGCGTGCCGCTGGGGCTCTGCAGCTGCATTGGGTCACCGGCAAGGGCGCCGAAGATACCCACGGTCATGACCAGTGGGATGACCACTTGCATGGTAGTTACGCCGAAGTTACCGAGACCGGCGTTCATGCCCAGGCCATAGCCCTGTTTGCTTTTCGGGTAGAAGGTGCTGATGTTGCTCATGGAGCAGGCGAAGTTACCGCCGCCGATACCGGAGAGCAGTGCCAGTGCCTGGAACACGATAAACGGTGTATCCGGGTTCATCAGGGCGATGCCGGTACCGGCAGCAGGAATCATCAGCAGGGCAGTGGTCAGGAACACCGTGTTTCGTCCGCCGGCGATCTTGATCATGAACGACGCGGGGATCCGCAGGGTGGCACCAGACAGCCCTGCAATCGCAGACAGTGTAAACAGTTGCTCAATACTGAAAGGAAAGCCCAGGTTCTTCATCTGGGTGGTAATCATTCCCCACATCAGCCAGACGGCAAAGCCCATCAGCAGGCTGGGGATGGAAATCCAAAGGTTGCGGGAAGCAATACGCTTGCCCTCCCGCTCCCAGAATTCTTCGCTCTCGACATCCCAGTGTTCGATGTCTGCGTTGGTTTTGGCCATGATTTTGACTCCGTCGGTTAACGTGCCCTTGGCCCAGTTTCTGGTGGCGCTCGGGCTTCTCGACACCATTGTGCAAAGCGAGGTGGGGAGGCATTCTTGATATTTCTCAAAGACAAAATGTCGTCTCAGCTGGCCGGTATTTTGATGAAAAGTCAGGGGCATTTAAGGTCAATAAAACCTATTAAAATCAAATGGGTGCGATAGTGATATCCCGAAGTGGGTAGGTGTTCCGGATGCTGGCGCAGTGGAGGTAGCCAATCATTTCCGGCGGTTCTGGCTATCTCGGAACAGTAAAATCGTCTGCAGCGCCACAAAACCGTAGATGCAGGACCAGCTCGCCGCTGCCAACCAGAGCGCAGCCGGTTCAAGAAAGGGCGCGTTCCCCGCGTAGAGTCGGGCGATTGCTGCAACGGCCATGCCCGAGGCGATGCTAGCAACCTGCCAGGTCGGTGGTGTCATTCGTCTGGCTCGCTGCCAGGCGAGCCGCAGCATGACACTGGTGGAAAGCGTGCCGAGGGCACCGATCGTTATCAGGTGCATAAAGGGGACTGGATCGCTTTCTTGCACAAGGCTTAACCCGCTTGCGCCAGCGCCTGCAGCCAGCCATAAGTAGCCAAGGGCCAGCACCAGAAGGTCTGGCCGGTTTCGGCAATGCCAGAGTTTCCAGCGAACAGCGCGAACCACAATCAGTAAACCCGCAACCAGCAATAACAGCCCCACGGCCGGGGCCGCGACTGGTAGAAAGCTGAGCAGCAATACCAGCAGCAAGGTGGCCAGAAGCGTTCCCTCAACATGTGGCTGAACCCGGGCCTCAAGGGGAATGCCCCGTTTCTCAAGCGTGCCGGCCACTGCTGGTGCGATGATTCGACCCCCGATAAACGTCATCAGAAGCAGCAAACCGACAATGGCGGTTGTCAGTACCTGGCGGCTATCCTGAATCGCCGGTGCGCTTGCGGCCAGTGTGTTGCTGGCAAGCCAGAAAAGGACCGACAACAGGCAAAGAAGCAGAATCAGCGGGCCGGCAATCCGGTTGCGCCATTTCTTTGCAGCCTGAAATCTTGGGACCGCGTAGCGCGCCAGTAGGAGGGCGAAGGCCGGGCTTAGCAGTTGGGCGGCAATACTTTCCGGAGCAAGAATCCAGCTGACCCTCGCTAGTAGCCAAAGCGTAAAGAGCAGAGTGAGTACCCGGTCAGGTTGGGGGCCGAGTGTGTAGCCGGCGATTAGGGCCAGGGCGAACCCGAATATCAATTCATGGCCGTGTCCCGCACCCAGCAAACCAGGCGGCCAACCTGTCCCGGACAGCACACTGTATATCGACAGGGGAACCGTTAATGCGGCGAATAGTGATGCGGCAGGGAAGAACAGCCAGAACGCATTAATGTTCTTTCGTGGCATGCCTGAGTTGTCCGAAGTCATCTCGTGTCCTTGACCGTTCGGCGCACCGAAACTATCAGTAAAAATAACGCGGGAAATATTTTAAAGGTGCATCATGAATATTACACAACTTGCCCGTCTACCATTTTCCGGCAATGGCGCCTGGTCAGAGCTGCGGCGCCTTGAGCTGTCTATTCCGTTCCTGGCGTGGGTGGTGGTAGTGCCGATGTCGTTTCTGCCGCCGGTGCTGCTCTACTATGCCGGCACGCAGTACGGAGACGCCTTCATGCAGGGATTCGGAGGCAAGGAGTGGCGGTTCATCACCACGATCCTTTTCCTGGCAGAGTTACTCACGTTCTTCGTGATGGGCTGGCTGATCCACGCCGTCATGGGCAGTCATCAACTGAAAATCAGTTATCAGGATGCCTATTTGCTGGCTGCAATTGCGCCGCTACCGCTCTGGCTGTCATCACTGGCACTACTGGTGCCTGTGCTGGCAGTCAGCGTTGTGGCGGTCTTTGCCGCCTTGTTCCTGTCCTGTGCGCTGGTGTACCAGGGCGTTCGCTCATTCTGCGAGCGAAGCGATAATGATGTGGTGGTTATGTCCGCCACCTACACCGTTATGTCGGCGTCTTTGCTGGCATGGGGCGTGCTGATGGCGATGGTTTGGGCGTTCTGATCACGCCGTGTGGGGCAGGACGCCAAAATAGATGGCACTGAAGTGGCAGGCGCTGCCGCCGATTACGAACAGGTGCCAGATCGCGTGCATATAAGGTATGCGGTCGGCCAGATAGAAGGCGACACCGGCGGTGTACACAATGCCGCCGGCAATCGTCAGGTTCAGGGCTGTTTCACTCAGGTTGGCCACCAGATCGGATGAGGCGAATGTGATCAGCCAGCCCATGGCCACGTATATGCCAACCCTTGCGAGCTTGAAGCGGTTCTTGAAAATAACCTTCAGAACCACGCCGGTGATCGCCAGTGACCAGATTACCGCAAACAGTGTCCAGCCCACCGTGCCACGCATATTCACAAGCAGAAACGGCGTGTAGGTGCCGGCGATCAGCAGAAAAATGGCGCAATGATCAAGGGTTTTGAACGCCCTTTTCAGTTCTGGCCGTTGGGCACCGTGGTACAGGGCAGAAGCCAGATAGAGAAGAATCAGGGACGCGCCGAAAATACTGAAACTGACAATCTTCCAGGCATCTCCGAATTGACTGGCACCCACGATCAATGCGGCCGTGCCAATCACGCTCAATATCGCGCCGAGCCCGTGAGTGGCGCTGTTCAGCCACTCTTCAATGCGGTGATGGTTATTCTTTGCGGGGGATGGAGTTGCTGTCACTGAGCGGTCTTCCGTATAAGTCATGGCCATAAAATACTTCAGCGTACACCTGTACGCAATGGCTGATCGTGAACATCCTGTGACCCTGTTCAGAAAAACTGAACGACCTGTCGGAAAACTTCCGATTTCTCTCGAGTCTGCCACTGGTTAGCATGCGTTTATCCGATCACAGACAGAGGAGGTTCTCCCGATGGCAAAAGTACTTGTGCTCTACTATTCGATGTATGGCCATATCGAAACAATGGCAAACACCATCGCCGAAGGCGCCAAAGAGGTTAGCGATGTAGACGTCACGATCAAACGCGTACCGGAAACCATGGCCGATCAGGCGTTTCTGGGTGCCGGCGGCAAGGCGGACCAGGAAGCCCCGGTAGCCGATCCGAAAGAGCTGGCAGAATACGACGCCATCATCTTCGGTACGCCCACCCGGTTCGGCAACATGGCCGGGCAGATGCGCAACTTCCTGGATCAGACAGGCGGTTTGTGGGCCGAAGGCAAGCTTCATGGCAAGCTGGCCAGTGTGTTTACCTCCACAGGCACCGGTGGCGGGCAGGAGCATACCATCAGCTCATTCTGGACCACACTGGCCCACCACGGCATGGTCATTGTGCCCCTGGGTTACGGCATCCCGGAATTCTTCGATATCTCGGAAGTGAATGGCGGGACTCCCTACGGAGCGTCAACTATCGCAGGCGGGGACGGCTCACGGCAGCCCAGCGAGAAAGAGCTGGCGATTGCCCGCTTCCAGGGTAAGCACGTTGCCGAGCTGGCAGTAAAACTGCACGGCTGAATCTGAAGTTTTAGCAAAGCGTTGAGCGTTTTTCAGGGCAGCAGGCGAGAGCTTGCTGCCTTTTTTATGCGGTATCCGGTTGGCTTCAGGGCCGGCTCTTCGCAGTTGCGGTTTTCAGGCGGGAGAAAGTCGCCGGCACAACACCGAGCCATGATGCCAGTTGATTATCTGGCACCCGTTTAACCAGTTCCGGGTATTCTTCCAGCAACAACTTGTAGCGTTCTCTTGCCGGCATGGTGTGCTTGCGGAATTCTCTCATACTGGTCAGCTCGGCAATTTCTTCCGTCAGGGCAAGGGCGAACCGGGGCCAGAGCCCTTCTCCGTGAGACTGGATGGCGGACCGGAACACAGCGAAGTCAGCAACCCAGGCCGTTACCGGCGTTACTGAGGTCAGGCAGAGGGTGTTTCGTACGGTTCGGCTGCGGCCAAAAACCGGCCAGACCATATCGCCTTCGGAAAAGAAGTGGTGTACGGACACTTTGCCGCTGGGTGCTTCCCGGAACAGCCGCATAATGCCGTACTGAATCAGGTAGACATTTGCCCAGGGCTTGTCGTGCTTTTCCATGGCAGTTTCGGAGTCAACCCTGCAAAGATGAAACAGGCGGGCGAGGTCTGCCAGAAACCGGGCGTCCGGATCGTTTTCATGCCCGGCCAGGCGAATACCGAAGACCCGGCTGAGGCCATTCAGCAGGGCAGCTGACTCCGGTGCGGCATCCTGCTGGATAATCTCCGGGTTGTTTTCTCCCAACATGCACGGGGCGGAGGAAACGTCTGGCCTGAAGATGCTGTTCATGGCGTTGACCCTGTTATGAGTGTCAGGTCAATTATGGTATCAGAGAAACATCTTTTGAAATGACTTAAATCATTAAGGCTTTTTCACTGAGTCGATAACGATCAATGACTGGTTCCCTCTTCGTAGTTGATCTTGTTCCAGACGTTATATTTGCCGGAGGGTTTGTTCATGGGAATCCGTTTCTCTTCTTTCAGGGTGTCTGCGTCGTAGACGACTACCGCACCGTCCTTGTCCCATATGCTCAGCAGCAGTTTTTCTCCGTAGCGGTCGAATTCTACATGGGCAGCAACCTTACCCGGTTCGGGCTGTAACGTTTTGACGATTTCCAGAGTCTGTTTGTCGATGACGTGAACCTTGTCCTTGTTGGGGCCGAAAAAAACGTCGACCCAGGCATAGCGGGAGTTTTTGTGGCTTCGCATAAAGAAACCCGGCCCCTCGGTCGGGAGGGTCTTGATGATCTCCCAGCTGTCCATATCGATGATGGAAACTGCGCCGGTGCGAAAGTGCGGGGTGGCCATCACCCGTCTACCCTGGTACTCCCAGGTAATGCCGGAGCCCAGATGTGGCATGCCCGGAAGGGGTAGATCGGCGACGGTTTCGCCGGTATCCAGATTGAGCACCAGACCATGGCTGCCGTCCCGGGCGGCCCCGATGAGATGGTCGTAGCCCGGGTCAAAAAAGAAGTCATCGAGCCAGGTGCCGGTTTGCATTCGTCGGACGTTGGCTTTGCCATCCTGCACACTGATCTCCCAGGCTTCAGGGATGTCCTTCAGGGCGGCAATGAAGCTGTCCCGCGGTGGAGCCGCGTACACGGCGCTGACCCGGGAGCTTGCGCCTGCGCCGTTCTCCACCGGGATGATGTCCATGAGTTCGAGATTGTTGGCGTCGAACAGAACCAGAGTATGGGGCAGATAATTGGCTGCCATGACGTGGTCGCCATCGGCCGAAATGGCGATGTTGCGCATGTTGATACCGGCGCGTACTTCCGCGACCACTTTCAGGTTGTACAAGTCGTACTTGGTTATCCAGCCGTCCCGTGAGCCAAAGTAGACGTAGCGGCCGTCGGGACTGTATTTCGGTCCGCCATGAAGGGCGTAACGGCTCGGGAAGCGGTGGACAGGTTCCATCCTGTCGCCGTCGAGAAGGGTAACGTGATGATCGCCGATCTCCACCACCAGAAACAGGTTCATCATGTCGGCCTGGTAAGCCGGCTTATCTGGCAGAGAGCCCTGTGGGTGGGGCAGTAAATGGCTGCCCAGAATTTCGGGCCGGCCCCAGGTCGGCGGGCTGGCGGGCGGTCGGTAAATAAAATCGGCCAGTGCTGTTATGGATTCCTTGCCGAGAACATCGGCAAAGGCCGGCATCTGGGTGGCGGGCCGGCCGTTACGAATGGCGTGCTCGGCCTGCGGCTTTTTCAGCCGTGACAGATTATCCGGCAGCAGGGCCGGGCCCATGCCGCCAAGACGATCCTGTCCATGGCAACTGGCGCAGTGTTGCTGGTACAACAACTCGGTTTTCGGTGAGGGCGTCGCTTGCAACGAGGCTGGCGCCAGCAGACTGAAGGCCATAACCAGTCGGGCGATATTGTGAATCCTCATGCCGGCCTACCTCCCGCACTGGCTGCAGTGGCCTCGGGCTGGCCTATGCACCAGCCGGCTGCGGTTGGCTGGGCCAGTTTCTCGGCCAGCCGGACAACTTCACCAACAATGATCAGCGTCGGAGGCTGGAAGCCTTCACGAGCGATCGTAGCCTCGAGTTCCAGCAACGTTGTTACTGTCATGTGCTGTTGTGGCGTGGTTCCGCGTTCCACAAGAGCCACAGGGCAGTCACCCGGCAAACCATGGGCAGTAAGTTCCCTGACAATGGTGGGGGCGTTGTGGAGCCCCATGTAGAACACCCGGGTCTGGCCGGGCGCCGCCAGTACACGCCAGTTCAGTTCCAGGGACTGGTCGGCCTTGCGGTGGCCCGTTACGAAGGTGACGCTCTGGGAATAATCCCGGTGCGTCAGCGGTATGCCGCAGTAGGAAGCGCAGCCGGCGGCGGAGGTTATGCCGGGTACCACCTGGAAGTCGATATGATTGTCCACCAGGAACTCCGCTTCCTCGCCACCACGGCCGAAGATGTACGGGTCCCCGCCTTTCAGTCGGACAACCCGGCGTTGTTTGACTGCCAGCTGAACAAGCAATTCATTGGTGTCTTCCTGTGGAACGTAATGGCACCCGCTGGCCTTGCCGACGTGAATGCGTTCGGTCGCAGGGTTCACCAGCTCCATAATCTGTGGCGAAACCAGGCGGTCGTAAACAATGGCATCGGCTTGCTGTATCAGCATCAGGGCCCGCAGGGTCAGAAGCCCTGGGTCTCCCGGACCTGCTCCAACGATGGCTACCTCACCTGCCCGCAAGGGTTGTTCCGCCAACTGGAACTCCACCAGGCACTTCTTCCTTTGGCTGGTTGTCATGATGATTGTCCTTACAGGTTGTGAACCGGAATCTCGATGACCGGCGCGGCAACCCGCCGGGGCATGTCGAGCACACCGATTTCTTCATTGGTGAGGTAACAGCCAGGGTCCTCTTCCCAGAAGTCACCGGAAATGTTGTAGGCCCGAACCCGGGTGTTGCCATTGCAGATGGTCAGGTAACGGCAGTCGGCGCAGCGCCCCTTGACCGGGCGTGGGTTCTGGCGAAAGCCTGTCATCAGTGAGTCACTGGCTTCTGACCAGATCTGTGAGAACGGTGTGTTCCGGACACTGCCCAGGTTGTAGTCCCACCAGAAGGTGTCGGGATGCACTTCCCCCAGGTTGTCGATATTGGAAATGTTGACGCCTGAGGCGTTGCCGCCCCACCAGGTCAGCCGTTGCTGAAGTGCCGGGACCTGATCCGGGTAGTGTTCTGCCGCCCATTGCAGCAGGAAGGGGCCATCCGCATCGTTGTTGCCCGTTACGTATTCCCGTTCGATGCCTCTCTGGAGCTCGTCATGGCAGTGATCGAACATCAGGGTCATGGCCTCCCGGGTCATGTCATACCAGGCGTCCCGCTTGCGGTTGCGCCCGCCTCGGCCGGAATAGTTCAGATGGGAAAGGTAGAACTTGTCGATGTCGTGCTCATCCAGCATCTTGAGCATGTCCGGCAACTCGGGAAAGTTGTCCTGAGTCAGCGTGAAGCGAAGGCCCACCTTTATGCCGGCGCGTTTGCATAGCTCCACTGCCTTCATAGAGGCGGCGAAGGCGCCTTTCTTCTGGCGGAACTCGTCGTGGGTCTGTTCCAGGCCGTCGATGCTGATGCCCACGTAGTCGTAGCCGGCGTCCGCTATCTGATGGATTTTCTCCTCGGTAATCAGCGTGCCATTGGTGGAAAGGCCGACATAAAAGCCCATGGCTTTGGCGCGGTGGGAGATGTCAAAGATATCCGGGCGCATCAGCGGTTCGCCGCCTGAAAGGATCAGCACGGGAACTCCGAAAGCCTTGAGATCGTCCATCACCGTATAGACCTCATCGGTGCTCAACTCGCCCTTGAAATCCACATCGGCGGAGATGGAATAGCAGTGTTTGCAGGTCAGGTTGCAGCGGCGAATCAGATTCCAGATTACGACCGGGCCTGCGGGTTTCGGAACCGGGCGCACAGGAGCCGGACTCATCAGGCTCTTGATGTAGCGGGTCATTCTGAACATGGTGCTCCCTCTCTCATGATTTCCGCAGCCGCAGACCGGTTTTTTTAAGGATGGCCGAGCTGAAAAGAATGGTGTGGCCTTCGCAGGTGTCTCCGAGCAAGTCGTGAATCTGCGAAGCCTTGTCTTCAACTTCTTCACGGCTGGTACCGTGAACCATGGCAAACAGGTTGTAGTTCCAGTAGGGCAGGTGTCGCGGCCGTCGGTAGCAGTGGCTGACAAAGGGCAGTTCACCCACCTGCCGGCCCATGTCAGTGATGGCGTCGTCGCGGACATCCCAGACCGTCATGCCATTGAAGCGGTAACCCAGCCGGTAGTGGTCGGGCACCGCGGCCACCCGCCGGATAACGCCGGCGGTCTGCATGCGCTGAAAACGGGCCAGGATCTCGTCTGCGGGTAATCCCAGTTCTTCGCCCAGAGCTCCCCAAGGGTCCGGCACCAGAGGCAGGCCGCTCTGGGTCGCCAGGATCAGTTTCCGGTCCAGCGAGCAGAGCACATAGCTGTGGTCAGACCGGGAAGTGGAGATGAACATGGAACTCTTCCTCCTTGGGCATGTTGTAAACGGGATAGCCCGTGGCGGATTCAATTGCGGCGATAACCCGGGCTATGTCGTCCGGCGCTTCCGTTGCCAAGACAAACCACATGTTCAGTTCATGTTCCCTGCGGTAGTTGTGGGCCACTTCCTCAAAGGCGTTAACCTTCGCGGTGATGCTGTCAAAGTCCTGTTCGGGAATGCGCATGGCGGCCAGAGTCAGCCCGCCTCCCATTTCGCCGGCATGGAACATGGGGCCGAAACGCGTGAAAATGCGACGATCCAGTAGGTCCTGCAGGGTGTTCAGAACCGCTTCTTCGGCCATACCCAGCTCATTGGCTACCGCTGCATAGGGCGAATGCACCAGAGGCAGCCCCGTTTGCAACCGGTTAATCACAGCCCGCTCCACCTCAGTAAATTCGGGCGTTGTCACCAGGCTCTCAGTCATGGCTGACATAACGGCCTCCTCTCTGCCGGTAGGCTTTGGTGCTGAACAGCACCGCATGAGGTATTTGCTCCAGGCCGTGATCTTCGATCAGCGCTTTGAGCTGGCGCAGAACCCGTTGCCGGTCTACGCCATGAATCATGCAAAACAGGTTGTAGGGCCAGTCAGGGAGCCGGCGAGGGCGCTGATAGCAGAGCGTGACATACGATGTGCGAGCCAGTGCCTGACCCAATGCCTGCACCTGGTCTTCAGGGACATCCCACACCACCATGGCATTGGCGGTGTAGCCGAGCGCTCGGTGCCGGACAACCAGCCCGAATCGCTTGATGAGCCCATGGGCCTGCCACTGCCTGATGGCTATTATCACCTCCTGCTCTGACAGACCGGTCTTTTCAGCCAGCGCCTCATAGGGCCGTGGTGTCAGCGGAAGGCCAAGTTCCAGATGCCGCCGCAGCCGAAACAAACCCCAGGCACTAACAGGACCGGTCGAGGCGACTTCCGGCACCATTGCCAGATATTCCGGGCACTGCTGAAGAGTCACGAGAGCGACTCCCAGTCAATATCGAAGCCCAGATCAATGTGGTATGCCTCCACCATCGGTAACCGAAGCATTGGCAGTCTGAGCTGGCGCTCCAGTTCGTCGAGCCGTTCTTCCAGGGTGTCTTCATCCGGGGCGGTCATGACGAACCAGAGGTTGTAGGTGTGCTCGCGGGCATAGTTGTGATTCACCCCGGGAGCGCGATTAACTGTGGCAGCGACCAGATCCAGCTGCTCATCTGGCACGGCCACGGCAGCCAGCAGGCTCGCGCCTGCTCGGCTATGTTCGAAAACCGGTCCGACCCGGCTGAGAACCTGGCTGTCCTGGAGCGACTGAAGTCGTTCAATAACCTCCTCTTCGGCGATGCCCAGCTGTCGGGCTATTGCTTCATAGGGCCTGTCACAGACGGGTAGGTCTCGCTGGAAAAGGTTGATCAATTGTTTGTCTGTCGTGTCCAGTCTCATCAGTGATCTCCTCCGGGTCGGAACCGATCAATACACGTCGTGCTGGGTGTTGTAGACGTTGAACTTGCCGGTGGGTGTTACCAGCCGTTCATCGGTGATCACCTTCTTCAGCTTGCGTGTCTTATCGTCAACTACCACCAGGGCGGATTTCTTGTCCTGAGCGTTCCAGACCGAGAACCAGACCTCATCGCCCTTAACGTTGTACTCCGGCTGAACGACCCGCTTGGGCCCTTCGCCCAGGTCTGCCCATTCGGCGATCGGGAGCACGTCATAGCCGGCATCGAGGTTATTGATGTCGAACACCGCAATGCTCTGGCTCACGGCTTCGGCCGGGTTCAGGGCGGTATCAACCCAGAGGTTGGTGGATTTCGGGTGGGTTTTGATAAAGAGCGACCCGCCGCCCTGGCCATTCAGTGTTCTGACCACTTTCCAGGCCTTGTCCGGGTGATCTTCCGGGTCAGTACCGATTAGCTGTATGGTCGGATCGCCCAGGTGACTTGTGGCCCAGACCGGACCATGTTCAGGATCCACGAAGTTAGCGCCGCGACCCGGGTGGGGAATCTTGCCCACGTCCACCATGGCTTCCAGGTTACGGTCCTGGGAGTCGACCACAGCGATCTTGTCGGACTGGTTGGCGGCGGTCATGAAGTAACGCATGCTGCTGTCCCAGCCGCCATCATGCAGGAAGCGCGCAGCATCGATATTGGTGATGGAGAGGTTGTCCAGATCCTCGTAGTTCACCAACATGATCTTGCCGGTTTCCTTCACGTTTACGATAAATTCCGGGTGCTTGTGAGACGCGACAATGGCAGCGACCCGTGGTTCCGGGTGGTAATCCTGGGTGTCCACAGTCATCCCGCGGGTGCCGACGATTTTCTTCGGTTCCAGGGTCTCCCCGTCCATGATCACAAACTGGGGTGGCCAGTAAGTACCTGCGATCGCGAACTTGTCCTCATAGCCCTTGTATTTCGAGGTTTCGACCGACCGCGCCTCCATGCCGACTTTGATCTTGGCCACCGTATCCGGCTCCTCCATCCACAGGTCGACCATATTCACCAGTGCATCGCGACCGATAACAAACAGGTACCGGCCGGAGGCGGACATGCGTGATATGTGGACCGCGTAACCCGTGTTAATGATGTGCGCGATTTCATGGGTATCGCCATCAATCAGGGCAATCTGTCCGGCATCCCGCAGGGTCACACTGAACAGGTTCTTAAGGTTCAAGTCGTTCATTTGCTTTTTGGGACGGTCTTCAGGCGGGACAACCACGTTCCAGGTCGCTTTCATTTCTTCCAGCCCGTATTCCGGAGGCTGGGGTGGTTCGTGCATGACGTATTTGGCCATCAGCTCCACTTCTTGCTCGGTCAGGTCGCCAGAGGTCAGCCAGTTCGGCATGCCCGCCGGTGAGCCATAGCTGATAAAGGCCTTCAGGTAATCAATGCCCCTTTCCTGGGTGATGTCGGTGGTCAGTGGCTTGCCCGTTGCGCCTTTGCGCAGAACGCCATGGCAGCCGGCGCAACGCTCGAAATAGATCTGTTTTGCTTTTTCAAACTCGGCATCGGTCAGGTCCGGGGCGCCCGGTGTGCGAACCACTTTCGCGGATTCGGGGTCGACCGCGCTGGCGGTGCCCTCATAAGCGGTTGTCGAAGGATCGGGATCCTTGGGCGTGGCCTGGACAGTCATCACTCCGAAGGAAGCGACGGCGACGGCCAGTGCCAATGGTTTGAACAGCAGGTTTGATACTCTCATCAGGTTCTCTCCTTGGATTTAAGAGTCCCTGTAGGTTTCGCTTCTTTGCTCTCATGGTCATTGATTAATATCAGATATATGTTAAGTGGCTGCGCTATACCCAATGCTAGGTAATCCAAAATAGTTCTGGATCTGAAGGGCTCTATTAACAAATATCAAGGATGAGTGTTATTGCTGTCTTCACGATGTGGCTGGGACTCGGGAGGATGTAGCGTGTGAATGGCTTTTGGCGGGAAGCGCAGATGCGAATGCTGATTGTGGCACTTCTTTTTTTAGGGTTGAGCATACTGTCCGTCACTGTTTTGGGCGACGACAACACAGACCGGAATGAGAGCCTTGCCCGTCTTGCCAATCTTGTGGTCCAGGATTGTGGCTCTTGTCATGGACTGACCCTGAGAGGAGGTCTGGGGCCACCCTTGCGGCCAGAGAATCTCGACCACCTTCCGGTAGAGGCCATTGCCGCCATTATCCGGGAGGGGGTACCAGGCACAGCGATGCCACCCTGGAAGCCATTGTTATCTCCGGAAGAGATCCACTGGATCAGCGAGTGGTTGAAAACCGGAGTACTGTTGTCGCCCTGATGGCCAACCTGGAGGAATAATCAAGCATGAGTCCGACATTCAAGTTGCCCGAAAAACTGATCCTGGCGTTGTTCCTGATCTTGGGCCTGGCCGGGTGTCAGACGTTCCAGGGATCGGCGGGGGCAGGGCCTCATCCTGAGCTCATGGGAACGGGTGATCTGGGCCTGATTATTGAACGCGCTTCTGGCTCAGTACTGGTCATTAATACTTCCCGCCACCAGATTCTCGGGCGAGTCGAAGGGTTGGGGGATCTGTCTCATGCATCGGTTGTCTATTCCAGGGACGCCCGATACGGCTATGTATTCGGAAGGGATGGCGGGCTCACCAAAGTGGATCTGCTGACCCAAACCATTGCCGATCGCATTATCCAGTCGGGTAACAGTATTGGCGGCGCGATATCTCAGGATGGCCGCTTTGTGGCCGTGTCCAACTACGAGCCGGGAGGCGTGAAGATTTTTGACAGCCAGACGTTGGCGCTGGTGACGGATGTGACCGCTAACTACACCAGTGGACACAGCGAATCGGGACAGTCAAAAACAGTCGGTCTGGTAGACGCGCCGGGTAACCAGTTTGTGTTCAGCCTGTTCGAGGCCGGTGAGATTTGGACCCTCGACATGAGTGATGGGTCGGCCGAGCCCACCCGCTTCAAGGCGGGCAAGTCACCTTACGACGCGCTGATCACCCCGGATGGCCGTTATTACATTGCCGGTCTGTTTGGTGAAGACGGCCTGTCTATGCTGGATCTGTGGAACCCGGGCCAGGGTGTGACTGAAATTCTTCCGGATTATGGCAAGGGCGAACAGAAACTTCCGGTGTACAAGATGCCCCACCTCGAAGGCTGGGCCATCGCCGACGGCCGGGCTTTTGTGCCGGCCGTCGGTCACCATCAGGTGCTGGTAGCAGATACGGACACCTGGTCCCTGATTGATCGGATTCCCGTACAGGGCCAGCCGGTGTTTGTGATGGCCAGTCCGGACAACCGCCAGATCTGGGTAAGCTTTGCCCACCCGACCAACGATGTGGTTCAGGTGATTGACTCACAGACCCATGAAATTATCCGTACTCTGGAGCCCGGTGACGCGGTTCTGCACATGGAATTTACCCCCCGTGGTGAGGAAGTGTGGGTGTCTGCCAGGGACAGTAACCGGGTAACCGTCTACAGCACCCGCACCCTGGAGCCGGTTGCGACGCTCAGTGCCGAAAAGCCCAGTGGCATCTTCTTTACCAGTCGGGCCCATGCCCTGGGTCTCTAGAGTGTGGCGGGCGGCGTCTGTCGCTCTACTGGCAGGCCTGTCGTGTGCAGCGCAGGCGGATAATGGGGATACACGGATTGTGCTCGGCGTTGAGTCCGCCACCAGCGTGACCGATGTGGCGCACTACCGGCTGACGGAGTATCTGCGAGAAGAAGGGTGCCTGGCCGATCTCCGGTTTAACACGCAGATCCAGAGCCTTGCACTGGCGTTCCTGCCGGTCGCTCCGGAGGGGCGCTCGCCGATCCTGGCGGCCGTTAACCGGAATGGGCAGCTTCCGGTTCCCGTCTGGGTAACGCGCAGGACGGCCGGTGTGAGGCATATCCGAGACCTGCAGGGGCGTGACCTTGCGACGGTTGCCGGCACAGATCCCTTGGGCGCCGGGCTGCCTCTGGCGGCGCTGAAAGAACAGGGCTTCATGCCCGGCGCGGAGCAGTTGTACGAAGCCGGTGACTACAGCTCTGCTTTGGGCCTGTTGCTTCACAACAACACCCATGCGGCGGTTTCAGAGTTGGGCTTTGTGAGGCCGTTTCTGGCCGGGAACAACCTGTTGGTGAGCTGGCAGGGCAGGCCGGTAGAGGCGGCTGGCTGGTACCGTCAGGCTGGCTGGGGCCAGGCGGCAATGGTTTGTGAGCGGGCATTGCTCAGGTTGCAGCGGGAAGATGACTCGCAGACATTTGTTATCTTCCCTGAATGGGTATTTGGCTTTGCCTTGCCCGACAAACAGTTTTCAGAGGATTCAGTGCAATGACGTTTTACCAATCGGTTGGCAACGAAATCGAGCTCTTTCAGGCGGCGGCAACCAACGGTTTGCCTGTGCTGATCAAGGGCCCTACAGGCTGTGGCAAAACCCGCTTCGTCCGGTTCATGGCCGAGAAGCTCGGGCGACCGGTGTATACGGTTGCCTGTCACGACGATCTGACCGCCGCTGACCTGGTAGGGCGCCACCTGATCGGGCCCGAGGGCACCTATTGGCAGGACGGCCCCTTGACCCGGGCGGTGCGTGAAGGTGGCATCTGCTACCTTGATGAGGTGGTGGAAGCCCGCAAGGACACCACCGTGGTTCTGCACCCGCTGGCGGATGATCGCCGTGAGCTGCCCATCGAACGCACCGGCGAGGTGCTGAAGGCGGCTCCGGGCTTTATGCTGGTGGTTTCCTACAATCCGGGCTACCAGAGCCTGCTCAAGGGCATGAAACCCAGTACCCGCCAGCGGTTTGTTTCGATGAGTTTCGACTACCCGGGCGCGGAGGCGGAACAGACCATCGTGATCGAGGAGTCCGGCTGCAACCGGGAGCTGGCGGAGCAACTGGTCAACCTGGCCCGGTCGGTCCGCAATCTGAAGGATCATGATCTGGAAGAGGCGGCGTCGACACGCCTGCTGATTCATACCGCGCATCTGGTGCGTGCTGGCGTTCCGGTGAGTGACGCCTGCCGGGCGGGGATGATCGAGCCGTTGTCGGACGACGAAGCAACTGTCAGTGCACTCATGGAGGTGGTCTATGCCGTATTCGGGAGGTCAGACGAAGGCCAGTAGTGGAGCCGTCGTTCCTGTTGCCTGGTACCTTTTGAACCTGCTGGCTCTGCCGGTTATCGGCTTCGCGGTGCTGGCCTGGCTGTTCCTGAGCTCTGAACAGGCACCGGCCTTGCGGCGGGCCCATACCCGGGCATCGTTTTACATGTCGATTATCGGCGCGGTGCTGATTTTCTCCGGCATCGGGGTGTTCTGGCTGCTGTTTGGCAATACCGGTAACTTCTGGACGGGCGCCATTGTCTGGGCAATTGTTCTGCACACGTCGTTCGTCTTGTGGGGGATGATCGCGCTGGCTCAGGCGATTGGTGACAAGCCGCCCTATTTTCCACGACGTTTTCTGTGAAGACGGGGTGAAGACGGGGTCAGATGAACGCTTTCATCTGGCCCCAAGTTCAGCCCATGGCATGAAACCCCGCAACGACCACCACCACGACCGGCGCCCAGGCCTGGGCGGCAACTCGCCAGCCAACTGGTGCATGGCGCATTTCCATAAAATGATCGACCAGCAGAACCGCTTTCACGATCACCAGTGCAAAAACCAGCCACACGAGAACAGAAGCATCCGCACCGGCCTGCATAGCAATCACAGGCGTCATGGTGCAAACCATCAGGGCGATGTAAACCGCTAGCATCGAGACTCCTCCTTACGCCAGAACATAAAGCATCGGGAACAAGACCAGCCACACCAGATCCACCATGTGCCAGTAGGATGCGCCAGATTCCATGCCGTTCATGTCGTCGCCGTTGTAGTCGCCTCTGGTGACCTTTACCGCCAGAACCACCAGGATGATCTGGCCCAGGACCACGTGCATGAAGTGGAAGAAGGTGAGGAAAAAATAGAACATGAAGAAGGTGTCGGTCCCCACGTTGTAGCCGTTGCTGTAAAGGTCTGCGTACTCCCAGAGTTTGCCAAAGGTGTAGATGCCCGAAGCCGCGATGGCGCCCCATAGCAGTGGGGTGACGCCTCCCTGACGATCGCGCAGGCGGTGAACGGCGACGGCCACCAGGTAACTGGCGGTGATCAGGCCGACCGTATTGATCAGGCCGGTCCAGGGATGCAGTACCTCTCGGCCGGCGCTGAAAGTGTCCGGATCCAGGCTGCGGGCGACGCCGAAACCGATGAACAGAATTCCGAACACCGCCAGTTCCGCGAAGATGAAGAACCAGACGGCGAGGTCGCCGGGCAGGTGGTTGGGTGTCGGGGCAGATGTTTGCATCGGTCTCAGCGGGTCAGGTTCATGTAGAGTTTGGGCAGCTGGAGCGGCAGCTGCGTCGGATCCTTGATGACCACGAAATGATTGCTGCCAAAGACATAGGGCAGGTATTCATTGGCGTCGTCATCAATGGTGACGCAGAAGGGGTCAGGCCCGCCTTGTGGGCTTCCTGCACCGCCATTCGGGTGTCCTCCACGCCGTAGCGGCCCTCGTACAGGTCCAGGTCATTAGGTTTGCCATCGGTAAGCAGCAGCAGGATTTTCTGGTGTTCGTGGCGCCCCTGCAGCAAACGGGTCGCCTGGCGTACGGCAGCGCCCATGCGGGTGTAGTAGCCTGGTTCCAGCGCCTGGATTCGGCCCCGGCTGATGTCGTTGAAGGGTTCGTCGAAGGACTTGATGTGGTGGAACCTTACGTGGTCCCGGCGGCGTGAGGAGAAGGCAAAAATCGCAAAGGGGTCGCGGCTGGCCTGGAGTGCTTCGCTGAGCAATTGCAGACCGTCCCGGGCGATGTCGATCACCCGTTGGCTGTTGTTGATGAAGGTGTCCGTGGACATGGAAATGTCCGCCAGAATCAGGCACGTAAGATCCCGCTGGTTTTGCTTGCAGCGGCGAAACAGTTTCTGGTCGATAACACCGATGCCACGACGGTGCTGGACCTCCCGCTCCATGCAGGCGTCCAGATCCAGCTCCTCGCCCTCGGTCTGGCGGCGCTCCCATTGCCGGAGCGGCTTCAGGGCGCTGAACTGCCGGCGCAGCCTCATGGCGGACCGGGACAGGTGGTCGGGCAGGCGGGTCGGCACCGATTCTTTACTGAGCATCGGCTGCAGGCAACAGAACTTCTCGCGATAGCTCTGGCTGCGCCAGTCCCACTCTGGCAGGTGAATGCCCGGGCCCAGGTGCAGGTCGTCATTCTCCTCGGACGGCAGGTCCAGATCGAACTTGATGGCCGACGACGCCTCGCGGCGGTCTTTGGAGACGGAGATCATATCCATGTCATCGGCTACGGCGTCGGCGTCGTCTTCCTCGGTATCGTCACCGGCCCGGTCCACCGGGATAAACTCGCTCCAGGAAAACAGGCTCTCCAGCCGGAACAGCATCAGGCCCTGATCCTTATCGAACGCATCGACCCGTTCGGCCCGCCGGCGCTTGCGTTTTTTCGCCAGACCACCCGGTGTGGATGTCAGGTTGTCATCGCCGATGATCTGCCCGGTCACCTTGCCCAGGGCGAGGGTAGGGTAAAGCCAGATAACCACGGGCCAGGGATCGGATTCAGCCCGTGGCAGGGAGGCCACGCTACCCGGATCAATCAGCGCCTGTCGGATGGCCTTTTCGCGTCGACCTTCGGCTGGAGGCAGGCTACCGGGATCCGGTCGCCATTGCAGGGTATGGCGCACCAGGCGCTGGTATACCGGCTCCAGCCCCGGCCACTTGGCCAGCAGGGTCTGGACCATGGCCTGATTGCCGGTCAGCCAGTCGGAGTCGGTCAGTTCGCCAAGAGACGCCAGGGCCGCCAGCCACAGATAGAGATCGCGGTTGACGGAACGGGAGGGGAACAGCGCCAGCCGTTCGGGCAGCCTCAGGCTCTGCTCATCCCGCCAGGCCAGCTCGAATTTCCGGTGGGTGCCGGCCAGTTTCTGCAGAAACCGGCGGCGGGTGCGAAAATGGCGCGGCTCTGCGGTCACGAGGCTGAGCGCCGGGTCGCCGCCCAGGGCCCGGAACAGCACGCCCAGGGTTCGTGCTTCGTCTTTCAGGTGTACCGCATGCTCCGGGAATTCGCCCATCGCCTGCCGGGTAATGTATTCGTGCCACTTGAAGCCGACCCATTCTTCCATTGGAACTCCTCAGACCCGGGCGCTGTGTTGGTGGGTGGATGGATCAACCTGGCGAACGGGAATCAGCACGGTCTGTTTGCCCGGTTCACCCGGCTCCCAGCTCAACAGGGAGCCGTCCGGATTGTTTTTCTGAACCTCCCGGCAGGCGCTGACGCACTGCAGGCATTGGGTGCAGGTAAATTTTGCCCGCTTGTGGCTGCGGGTCGGTAGCCGCATGGGGCAGGCCTCATCGCAGGCCCTGGTGCAATCGCGGCAGGCGGCGGCCCGCTTGGTATCAAAGGTGACCACGCTGCCTTTGCCATTGGTCATCCAGGCAATGCTCTGGACCACGCCGAAAGCACAGCCATACTTGCAGAACAGGTGCCGCGCGAAGAGGAAGTCCAGAGTAAAAAGAGTCGTGGCCACGGCCAGAAACACCGCCGGATAAAAAGCCAGCTGGCCGGTCACCAGATCGATGTACAGTGGAATGGGCGGCAGCAGGTAAGACAGCATGGCCAGGGCCCAGGAGAACCCGATCAGTGCGCACACCAGGCCCAGCCCGGCCCAGTGCAGGGCCTTGCCACGCCTGCCTTTGCGTAGCGCTTCGTAAAGGGTGGGTCTGCCGGTTACCCGGGTCATCAGATGGTTGATGGCCTCCACTACCGAAAAATGCGGGCACAGCCAGCCACAGTAGATCCTGCCCCATTTCCAGGCGATCCAGAGCACCAGTGGTACCAGCAGGGTAATGGGAAGTATGAACCAGACCAGGATCTGCCCGGCTACCTCTGTCGGTGAACTCTGGCTGACCCAGGCCAGCTCAAGATTGAATGACAGCGGAAAACCCAGCAGCACAAAGTGGGTTTCGGTAAGATCGTAGCGAAAAATATTGAGCACCGGTGCAAGCAGAAACAGCCCGAAGAAGGCGGTGCGTGTCAGCAACCGCTTCTTCTGGAGGGTGTCCTTGTTCGGGATCGTCTGCGCATGCACGGTAAACATCCGTTGAAGGTTATGCGGGCCGGAGCGCCTGCTCCGGCCCGCCGTTTTCACGCTTCCTGAGTGGCTGGTCCGCGGACTTCTTCAGCCGGGGCCGCCTGGCCCTTGATGAAGAAGCTGCCGAAGTACACCACCAGGCCCGCCATGAAGAAACAGCCGGCGACCAGGCGCATCCAGTAGAACAGCGCAATATTGTCCTGGGTGGCCATAAACGACAGTGCTTCACCGCTTTCCGGAAGTCGCTGCAGCCAGACCTGCAATACGCCAGCGCCGGTCAGGAACAGCGTGATGAATACCATGGAGATGGTCATCAGCCAGAACCCCCACATCTCGACAATCTGCGCGGTATTGCTGTTGCCGTAAGGCCGGCCCCGCATTATGGGAACCGCGTAGGAGATGATGGTCAGTACTATCATCACGTAGGCGCCGTAGAACGCCATGTGCCCATGGGCTGCGGTAATCTGGCTGCCGTGGGTGTAGTAGTTGACCGGCGCAAGGGTATGGAGGAAGCCCCACACACCAGCCCCCAGGAAGGCCATAACCGCAGTACCCATAGCCCACAGCATGGCGGCCTTGTTGGGATGATTGCGCCGACGCCGGTTAATCATATTGAAGGCAAAGATCACCATCATGAAAAACGGCAGGGGCTCAAGGGCAGAGAACACAGACCCCAGCCACAGCCAGTATTCGGGTGGGCCGATCCAGAAGAAGTGGTGTCCGGTGCCAATGATGCCGGTAATCAGCGCCATGGCGATGATTACGTACAGCCATTTCTCGATGACTTCGCGGTCAACACCGGTGAGCTTGATCAGAACATAGGCCAGGATCGCGCCCATGATGAGTTCCCAGACGCCTTCAACCCACAGGTGCACCACGAACCACCAGAAGTACTTGTCTTGAGTAAGGTTGCCCGGGTTGTAGAAAGAAAACATCCACAGCACGGCAAGGCCAATGAGACCGGTAATCAACACAATGTTGACCACGGTTTTCCGACCTTTCAGTGCCGTCATCATGATGTTGTAGAGAAATCCGACGACAACCAGCGCTATGCCTATTTTGGTAATCGTGGGTTGCTCAAGGAATTCACGCCCCATTGTTGGCAGCAGCTTGTTCATCGTGACATCCGCCAGGGTGGCGTAATCCACAAACAGGTAGCCAAGAATGGTCAGCGTACCTGCGACCGCGAAAACCCAGAACAGAATCCAGGCAAGCAGCGGGCTATGCAGCTCGGTCTGTGCTTCTTCCGGAACCAGGTAATAGGTTGCCCCCATAAAGCCGAAGAGCAACCAGACAATCAACAGGTTGGTATGAACCATCCTGGCAACGTTGAAGGGGATTTCCGGAAACAGAAAATCACCTACAACGTACTGGAGACCGAGGATCAGGCCGAACAGAATCTGGCCGGCAAACAGAACCAGGGCAAAGATGAAGTAGGGCATTGCTACCCTTTGGGATTCGTATTTCATGTCTTTTCCCTCAGCCTTCGATGTTGGGTGGCCAGTCGTTATCGTCAATCTTTGAAGTCCACTCCAGGAAGGCAGCGAGATCTTCGATTTCCTGATCGGTCAGATTGAACTGGGGCATCTGGCGGCGGCCGGGTACATTGGTGGGCATGGCGTTCATCCAGGCGTTCATGTACGCCTGGAAGACTTCGCTGTTCCCTGCACCGCGGCGGTCGAATACGTTGGCAAGTTCCGGCGCAAAGTACGCACCTTCACCCATCAGGGAGTGGCAACCCACACAGTTGTTGTTCTCCCAGACATGTTTGCCACGAACCACCTGATCGGTGAGTTGGTCGCGGTTGTCCCTCTCGGGCATCGCCCGAATCTGGGTGTCAAAAGTCAGCGCCAGAAACAACAGGACGAAGAATGCACTTCCCCCCAGATAAATGTTCCTGGCCATGCTTTTGGTAAAGCGCTCGGCCATGGGTCTCTCTCCTTGGTCTTTGTGAAATACCTGACTGCCCTGCTAGGATATAAAGATGCATCCATAATACTGTTGATCATTGTCAAGCATGTCCGGATATTTCACCATTGCGCCAGGGAGTTACCTCCGGAGGGGTAGGTGATAGACTCGAGCACCTATCGCTGGAAGTTTCCCCTTTCCTCACGGAGTCCCGATGGCCGCTGCATTTGCCCTTTTCTTCAAGCTTATCCCGCTCTATGTAACGGTTGCATTGGGCTGGATTGCCGGTCGCTATCTTGAGGCCAGCGGCCGCCACATTGCCGGCATAATGCTCTATATCGTGACGCCGTCCGTGGTGTTTTCCGGAGTTATGGCCGCGCCGCTTTCTCCGGAAGTCATCCTGCTGCCCTTTCTGGTATTCGGAATCTCTTCTGTTCTGGGAATCGTGCAATTAAAGCTGGCAAAGCGGGTGCTCTCCGATGGCAGTGCCAACATCATTCCCCTGTGTGTGGGTTCCGGTAACACCGGGTACTTCGGTGTGCCGGTGGCATTGTTGCTTTTCGGGGAAGAAGGGCTTGGGCTCTATATTGTGTGCATGTTGGGCACCACGCTGTTCGAGAACTCTGTAGGCTTCTATCTGGCTGCCCGGGGCCGTTACAGCATCAAGGACGCACTCTGGCGGGTGTTGAAGCTCCCGTCGGTATACGCCTTCCTGGCGGCAGTCTTCCTGAATCTGGCGGGTGTTGGTATTCCCGATATCTTTGTGCCGCTGTTCGATAACCTGCGCGGCGCCTACAGCATTCTGGGCATGATGATTATCGGTATGAGCATCACCAGCTTTCGTGGCCTGGCGGGCAATGTCCGTTTCACCGCCCTGGCATTCTTCGGGAAGTTCGTTGTCTGGCCCTTGGTTGCCATCGTGTTCTGGTGGGTTGATGCAACACTTCTGGGCATATATGAACCGGCGGTACACAAGGCCATGTTCCTGATCTCGATCACCCCGATTGCCGCCAATACCGTGGTTATCGCCACGTTGCTGGATACTTCGCCAAGGCAGGCAGCGGGTACCGTATTGCTGACCACGCTGTTCGCCCTGGCGTTTATCCCGGTGATGATTTCGCTGGCGTTCTAGTATCGGGTTACTAGCGGCTGCTCGAGGGCGTCGCCGTCGGTTCCGCTTCGCTGGCCCTGGCTTCTGCGATATCGCTCCGGGCATGGCGCACCACACTGATACCGGCCGTTATAGCCAGCGTGCCCATGATGGCGGCTACAATCAGGTCTGGCCAGGCTGTCCCGGTCCCGAACACACCAAGGGCGGCTACCATAACAGCGATGTTGCTGATGGCATCGTTGCGACTGCATAGCCAGACAGACCGCATGTCGGAATCGCCTTCACGGAATTTGAACAGCATGGCGGCCACGCTCATGTTGGCAGCAAGCGCCAGCAGGCCGACGGCTCCCATGGTCAGCGGCTCCGGGGTAATGTCCGCCTGAACCACCCAGATGGCACGGCCCCATACCACCAGGCCGAACACTGCCATGGTGATGCCCTTGACCATGGCTGCGCGACCGCGCCAGAGCATACCCATGGAGAGGACTGTCAGAGACAGAACGTAGTTGGCGCTGTCGCCGAAGAAATCGATGGCATCCGCCATCAGAGAGACCGAGCCGGATGACAGACTGGCGATGCCTTCCACCACGAACATGGCCAGGTTCACCCACAAGGCAATCCATAATGCTTTGCGAAAGCCCGGGGCAGGGGATTTGGGTTCGGGGGCGGAGCAACTGCACGCCATAAAGACCTCCTTGGTTCAGATAGTCTTATTGAAAACCCTGTAGTAGCTATAGGGTCAACAGTTGCTGCAGAAATTTTTGAGATTCGTCAGTTCTGGCGAGTCCCATGGGTGCCGGGTACGTGGTTGTGGCGGTCCTCGGGCTCTGGAGTATCAAACTCCGTGCTAAGCCCGCCAAGAATGCCGCATTCGCGCACAGTGCGCCCATCGGTACAGGCTTCTTGAAGCTGCTCGAGAGTTTCTTCAAGGCTCGCCAGCTCCTTGAGCCGTTCCCGTACGTGATTCAGATGGCGCGCCAGCAGGGCATCGACTTCGCTGCAATCCGCTTCCGGTTGCTCGGCCAGCCGGATCAGTTCGCGGATCTCGTCCTGGGCCATGTCCAAGTTGCGACAGCGCTTGATAAAAAGGAGGCGGTCCAAATGAGCATTGCGGTAAGAACGGTAGCCACTGTTGTCCCTGTCCGGTTCCGGTAGCAAACCGATTTTTTCGTAGTAGCGGATGGTTTCAACAGGAATGGCCGTTGTCTTTGCAAGTTCACCGATTTTCACTGCCTTATCCCCCCGGTAGTACCCGGAAAATGGACCGTTGCCTTGAATCCTCCGGTCGAGCCGGAGCTGAAATTCAGGGTACCACCATAGCGGTCTGTAATCTCCCGCACGATGGCCAGCCCCAGGCCGTGCCCCGGCGTTTGTTCGTCCAGACGCAGCCCTCGGGTGCCGAGGGTGTCCAGCGCGTCGGGAGGAATTCCGGGGCCATCGTCCTCAACGGTGATGGCAAATCCTTTCCCATCCTCTTGCAGGCCAAGCTCAACGAATCTGGCGGACCACTTGCCGGCATTGTCCAGTAGGTTGCCCAACACCTCGTTCAGGTCGTGCTCTTCGATAGGCCAGCGTCGTTCTTCGGTCAGTACGGTCGACATTTCAAAGGATTTTGCCGGATACAGCCGGCCGAGCATCCAGAGAAGGTCCCGGGCCTGCTTCAGAGGATAGGCGCTTTTGCCAACCTGTGGACCAGCGAACCGGCTGCGCCGCATTTCTGCTTCAAGTTGTCTGTCGATATCATCGAGCCTGCTGGCCATTTGTTGTCTGAGATCGTTGGGGAGGGGGCGGTCAGTATCTTCCAGAATCTGGCGAACGGCAGCGATGGGCGTTTTAACGCTGTGGGAGAGATTTGCCAGCGCATCCCGGGAACGCTCCAGCCGCTGGTCCAATGAGTCGAGTAACTGGTTGAGTTGCAGAACGAGAGGTTGGAACTCCTCGGGGGCCCTGACATCAATCCGCGATATCTCGCCATCCTGCAGTCGCTTTAATGCGGCCTTGAGGCTCACCACGGGGCGCATGGACAGGTTGATGCCCAGCCAGAGAACGCCAACCAGCAGCAGGATCAGCAGCAGGGAAACAACGGCCGTCCAGGCGTGAAGCTCGGCCTGGCTCCGGCTCAAGGCACCCAGGTCCTCGGAAACGATCACCACGATGGGCTGGTCGTCCACGCGAAAGGACTTCCTGTAAGCAAGGATATCCGAGGGCGCCTCCGCAATTTCGGCGCCACTGACGCGCAGTGTACCTTCCTCGCCGGACTTCACCAGTGGCATCAACAACGGCGCCCAATTCTCGGGGGAGATAATGGTCCGGGTGTCGGAATGGATAACGAATGCGTGGTGAAAAACTTCCTGGAAATAATCACCGGTCTGTAGGGTGTCCAGCCGACTACTGGAATCGCGAATCTGGTGTTCCAGAAAAGCGACTTCGTCTTTGAGCCGGGTTTCCACAAATTGGCGGGACATCCGGTCAAGGAGGAGCCCGTGCACCAGCCATGCGAGGGCCATCAGAAGGATGCCGCCCGGCAGCAGCAGTGCCAGTAGGGTTCCCCTGATTGATACCGGTTTCTTAAACGAGGTCATTAAACAGGTACCCCTGGCCACGTCGCGTCGAGATGGTATCCGTGCCTACCAGTTTCCGGAGTCTCCGAATGTAGGCCTCGATGACGTTTTCGCTGGGGTTGTCATTCAGGTTGTAAAGTTGCTCCATAAGCTGTTCTTTCGAGAAAACATGCCCTGGCCGGCTCATCAGGCAACGCAACAAGCGGAATTCGGTTCCTGTGAGGCTGTGTTCCGTGCCATCGGCCAGTTTCAGGCTTTGGCGATTCTCGTCCAGTTCGAAATGGCCGGCCTTTACCAGTGAATGCACCCGCCCCTCGCTACGGCGAATGATGGCGTTCAGCCGCGCAATCAGCTCCTCGGTCTGGAAAGGTTTGGCCAGGTAATCGTCGGCCCCGGCCTTCAGACCGTTCACTTTGTCCTGCCAGTCGCCGCGGGCGGTCAGAATCAGCACCGGAAGGCTGATGCCGCGCGTTCGCCATTTCCGAAGCACGTCCAGGCCATTTGCGTCCGGCAGCCCGAGGTCCAGAACCACGGCGCGATATTCTTCCTGATCGGCCAGCGCTGACGCTTCTCTCGCGGTGAAGGTGGCATCCACGCTGAACCCGGCCTTTTCCAGTTGGTTGGTTAGCCCGTCCGCAAGCAGTCGGTCATCTTCGACGAGCATTAAACGCATGTGTGTCCCCTTCCTACAGGTATTGCAGAGCGTGCCAGTGTCGCGCTTTTACCTGAACCCAGCCTGAACACTAAATAATTGGTCATTTTCAGAAAGGATTCAGGTTGGTGCGCGATGGTATTCATCGTTTCTGGATATTGCTCAAGTTTCGAAGCAAGCCATGGGTAATTTGATCCTCATTATTCCACAGGAGTAAACAAGATGAACGCATCCGCATTTCTGGTTGCCGCCGCAGCCATGACCATGTCAGCAACGGTTTTTGCGGCCGGTGCCCACAGTGGTGGCCACGGGGGTGGCAGCGGGGAGCCCGGCAAGGCCTCCGAAGTCAGCCGAACCATCAACGTCGAAATGCACGATAACTATTACGAGCCTGAATCTATCGAGGTCAATCCGGGTGAAACAGTTCGTTT
This sequence comes from Marinobacter sp. EhC06, assembly GCF_001650915.1. GTDB lineage: Bacteria > Pseudomonadota > Gammaproteobacteria > Pseudomonadales > Oleiphilaceae > Marinobacter. Next base: position 154,143 of record NZ_LXYO01000033.1, on the reverse strand, counting down.
TGTCGTCGTTAACAAGGGCAACCTGGTTCACGAATTCAATATCGGCACTCCCGACATGCATGAAGCCCATCAGGAAGAAATGATGATGATGGTTGAACATGGTGTTATTCAGGGAGGCACGCTCAATCACGACATGATGGAAATGGATATGGGCGACGGCCACTCCATGAAACACGATGATCCCAACAGTGTTCTTCTCGAGCCGGGCAAGAGTAAAGAGATCGTCTGGAAGTTCTCCGAGCAAGGCAACATCGAATTTGCCTGCAATGTTCCGGGGCATTACCAGGCCGGTATGTACGGGGACGTGAACTTCAACTGATCCTTCCAGATAACCACGTAGTCGAGAGTAGTCAACCATGAAGAAATCCTTTCTGGCAGGCCTTGCGGCCCTGCTGATGCCGGCGTTCGGCCTGGCCGGTGAATACAACCTGACAGTGGATCGGGTCCAGATTGATACCGGCGATTTTGTCAAAGAGGGCATTGGCTATAACGGGGAATCCCCGGGGCCGGTTCTGCGTTTCAAGCAGGGCGAAGAGGTGACGATTAATGTCACCAACAATCTTGATGAAATGACCTCCATCCATTGGCATGGACTCATTCTTCCGTATCAGCAGGATGGCGTGCCCGGTATCAGTTTTCCGGGGATCCAGCCGGGGGAAACCTTTACCTATCGTTTCCCTATACAGCAGGCGGGCACCTATTGGTTTCACAGTCACTCCGGTTTTCAGGAGCCGGACGGTGCTTACGGTGCCATTGTTATCGAACCCGAGGGGCGTGAGCCATTCCGCTACGACCGCGAGTACGTGGTTCAGTTGACCGACAAACATCCCCACTCCGGTGACCGCATCATGCGCAACCTGAAGATGATGCCTGACTACTACAACCGTCAGCAGCAGACCGTGGGTGAGTTTTTCTCCGATGCCTCCGAGCACGGTTTCATGAATACCCTGAAGGATCGTATGGCCTGGGGTGGCATGCGCATGATGAAGGCGGATGTCGAGGATCTGCAGGGATTCACGGCTTTGATCAACGGTAAAGGCCCGGATCAGAACTGGACGGGCATTTTTGAGCCCGGAGAGAGAATCCGGCTGCGCTTTATCAACTCGTCGGCAATGACCTACTTCGATATCCGTATCCCCGGTTTGAACATGACCGTGGTGCAGGCCGACGGCAACAATGTTCAGCCCGTTAATGTGGACGAATTCCGCATCGGCGTTGCGGAAACCTATGATGTCATCGTCCGTCCCCGGGATGAGCAGGCGTACACCATCTTTGCCGAGTCCATGGGCCGTTCCGGGTTTGCCAGGGCAACACTGGCTCCGGAAGAGGGCATGGAGGGTGTGGTCCCGGAATTGCGAGAACCCGCAAGATTGACCATGGCTGATATGGCCGGCATGCACGGCATGGATCATGGAAGCATGGAGATGGCCGAATCTGCCGATATGTCGGGCATGGATCACTCCGCCATGGAAAGTAAGGAACAGTCAGATATGGCCGGAATGGATCATTCAAGCATGGCGGGCATGGATCACAGTGGCATGATGATGTCCGGGAACGGAGCCAGCGATCCTTTCTATGCTGAAGGCAGTGGTATCGTTCCGGTGGCCGCAAATGGCGGTAAGTTCCTCTCCTACGCGGATCTCAGAGCGCAGAATCCGCTTTACGAGGATCGTGAGCCGACCCGTGAGATCGAGCTGAAGCTCACCGGCAACATGGAGCGCTATACCTGGAGTATTAATGGCGTGAAATACGAGGACGCCGATCCCATCCGTCTTCAGTATGGAGAGCGAGTCCGCTTCAAGTTTGTGAACGAAACCATGATGACCCACCCCATGCATCTGCACGGTATGTGGTCCATTCTGGATGTGGGGGCTGATCAGTGGAATCCCATCAAGCACACCATCAGTGTTCAGCCTGGCACCACGGTCTATATGGAAACCGAGGTGGACGAGCCCGGGCAGTGGGCCTTCCACTGTCATCTGTCCTATCACGCGGCCGCTGGTATGTTCCGGAAGGTTATAGTTGAGGGTGGTCCCGACTCCACGCAGGCCAAGACCGACGCTGTCGCTGGCAACGGAGGTGAGGCATGAGCCGCGTTCGATTCATGACTCTGGGGCTCTTGAGTTCACTGCTGTTGCCGACCACGGTAACCGCTCAGGAAATGATGGAGGACACTACCGCCCGGAAGCAGGCCCTGACAACCTGGGGCGTCCAGTTCGAAGAGTTCGAGTATCGTTACAGTGACGACGATGAGGAGCTTGGAGTCTGGAATGCCGATATTTTCTACGGCACCGACGAACTGAGATTTCGCTGGCTGACCAAGGGTGAGTATGAAATCGAAGAACAGGCATACGATAGTCTGGAAAACCAGCTAGTAGCACAGACTCCCATCTCCAAGTTCTTTGATGCCAAGGCAGGCGTTCGGTTCGACACGCCTGAAGGCCCGGACCGCACCTATGCGGTTCTTGGGCTTACCGGCCTGGCACCGCAGTGGTTTGAAGTGGATGCTAGCCTGTACGTCAGTGACGAGGGCGATACCTCGGCCGAGTTCGATGCTGAGTACGAGCTGCTGCTGACCAATCATTTGATTCTCTCGGCGGCGCTGGATGCCACCGTGGCATTCAGTGAGGACCGGGAGATTGGCCTGGGCAAAGGGCTGAGCTCTACCGAAACGGGCCTCAGATTGAGCTACGATCTGATTGACCGGGCTTTCTCGCCCTACGTGGGTGTGGTGCATGAACGGAAATACGGCGATACCGCAGATCTGGCGAAAGCCGAGGGTGGAAGCACGGAAGACTGGTTTGCGGTGGTTGGTGCGCGAATCGCTTTCTGATCTTTCGGATAGCGTGCCGGGGCAGAACTCACCCCGGCACACTCACGCCTCAGAGCACTTTCTTCAACTGGCCATAGTCTCCGCCAGTGCGCAGTACCAGAGTGATGTTATTGTCGTTACGGTTCCGGAAGAACCACCCGTGGTCGCCGGTAAAGGCGGCCTCAAGCTCGCCTTCATCTTCAGGAACACCTCGTCCTTTCTCGTACGAGATGGATTGGCCGCTGCCGTTGCCGTGGGTGTCGTAGTTGATAGGGCCGCCCTCAGACGCCCAGGAGAATCGGGCCACAGCACCTTCCTCCATAGTGAGTTTGAATTCGGTTCCCTCGCCCGGCGTCAAAACCACGCTTACTTCATCCTGCCACTGCGGTTCGGCAGCTTCTGGTTCAGGTGTGGGCTCTGGTTCCGCGGCCGCGACCTCCGCTTCGGGCGCAGAGACCGATTCCTCTGCAGGCTCGGTCATGACAGGCTCCGCCACTTCCTGAGGCCCTTGTGCGCTCGAAGATTGAACGACAACCATCTCGGCCTCCGCGTCGGCGGCGGCTTCCTCGGCCAGCTGTTCCTTGATTTCACCCATTTCGGTCAAGCCCAGCAAGCGACCGGCTCCGGTCGGATCGAGCGCGTACTCCGCGGGCATCACAACGGTAACCAGCAGTACCAGCGCCACGATGGCGGCAACAATGGTCGATCGAATCAGTTTCGCGGTGCTTGGCAGTTCTTCTCGATTAGGTATGTCGGTGTTGTACATAAAAGTTCTCCAGAATCAGGCGACGAAATAACCGGTAAGCTGGTAGCCGAATAGCAGGAAGCCTGCACTCATCATGGCCACATTCGCGGTGTAGGCGTGACGGAAAAAGCCGTCGGTTTTGCGCCAGAAATTGATGGCAATCAGGATCATGGCCAGGGCAATGAGCTGTCCGATTTCCACGCCCACATTGAAAGCGAGAAGGTTCGGAATCAGCCCATCGGGAGAGATGTCGTACTCAAGGATCTTGGTAGATAGCCCGAAGCCGTGGAAAAAGCCGAAGATGAGCGTGGCGGCTTTGGTGTTGGGCTGAAAGCCAAACCAGCGCTGATAGGCGCCGATGTTGTCCAGTGCCTTGTACACGATCGACAGGCCGATAATCGCATCAATGATGTAGCTGTTGATGCCCACATTGAAGTACACCCCCAGCAGCATCGTGGTGGAATGCCCCAGGGCAAACAGGCTCACATAGATAGCGATGTGCTGCATGCGGTACAGGAAGAAAATGACTCCCAGCAGAAACAGCAGGTGGTCGTAACCGGTGACCATGTGTTTGGCACCGAGGTAGGTAAAAGCAATCAGGTTTATGCCGGTAATCTCCTGGATGTATCCCTTGTCGCCCTGGGCGACGGCATGGGCCAACGCATCAGAGCTGAGGCCGAGCAGGCCCAGTGTCAGGAATATCCAGAAAAAACGATTTCCGCCGGCAGCAACCCGCGCCCAGTGGCGAGGTTTGCCAAGCAAAGTTGACAGCATAGTAACTCCGTAGAATGGATTTTCGTTCAGCTGCTAAGGCAGCATTGCTCAGACAATCGTGTAGAGCTTCGGCGGGCGGTCGAGCCGGTAACGAAAACTGCGGGGATTCTCTCCAGCAAAGGGAACAGGGCGCCGGAGTGAAGGTGTCAGGTTGGAGAATACCGGCATTTTCAACCGGTCTGCAGACTCGTGGGAGTGGTTGCCAGAGTCATGATGAGAGTGGCGGTCTTGATGGTCTTGCACGCTGTGGCTGTGATGATCATGACTGTGGTCGTGATCGCCTTCGTGCAGGATGTTGGGTTCAGTCAGCTCCGGTACTCCGTGGGATAACGTTTCTCCCATGACCGAGAATGTCAGGCCGATGAGAGCAATCAGCATGACAATAACCGGAAACGCTTTTTTACGGTTGATGGCCGTAATCATAAAAACCAGCTTTCGGACAAAGGCTCTGCGCGTGCATTAACCCGCCAGAGGGTATTGGAATAGTTTGTGAAGAGAGAATACCATTTCGGTTCGGTTTTGCAGGAATTAAAACAAATAAATGTTTCCTGGCCAGAGGAAGTGTAAATGACATGGCTTATTACCAAATACGCAATAACGGCTGCGCTGGTGGTCCTGATCTCTGAGGTTGCCAAGCGCAGTGACAAGTTGGGTGCATTGATTGCAGCCCTGCCCTTGGTGACCGTCCTGGCGATGATCTGGCTTTATGTTGAGCAGCAACCAGCAGAAAAAATCAGTAATCACGCCTGGTATACCTTCTGGTATGTGCTGCCCACCTTGCCCATGTTCCTGATGTTTCCCTCCCTCATGGCCAGATTCAGTTTCTGGCCGTCCCTGGGTATCGGCGCCATGGTCACAATTGCCTGCTTTGCCTCCCTGGCAGCTGTCACGAAAAAGTTCGGCATCTTTCTCCTGTGAAGCGCGCCCGTAAGTTCAACGGGTGTTCGGATGACACAGATCAACATGCGTGGACTTAAACGGATTACGCAGTCCTTTTTCAGCCTCAATTCAGTTTCATGGTCTTTACTGATGGTGATGCACAATGTTGCAGCCAATTAAGGAGGATCTCATGAACAGATTAAGCCGTTTCGTTGCATGTTCCGTGTTCGTCGCCTTGCCTGCCTTTGCTTTTGCTCAGGGCAACTCCGGGCAAATGCCAGGTGCTGGCATGATGAATCAGGAACAAGTGCAGCAGATGAATGAAAACATGGCACGCATGCAGGCAATGATGCAGGAAATGCGAAACGCCGACTCCAACGCTGAACGCCAGAGACTGCGCGAGCAACATATGGAGTACATGCAGGAGCAAATGCAGATGATGCGTGGCGGCATGATGGGGCCCGGAATGATGGGCAATGGTCAGGGAATGATGGGGAATGGCCAGGGAATGATGAACAACCAGGGCATGATGAACAATCAGGGCCAGGGCCAAGGCCGGAACCAGTCTGGCAATGCCCAGGGTAACCGTTCGGGTGGTCCGGGAATGGACAACGAGCAGCGCCTGGAAATGATGGAAAACCGCATGAACCAGATGCAGCTGATGATGGAACAGATGCTGGAACATCAGAGGCAACTGGACCGCAATTGATGCGGGTAAGCCGTCTAGTCGAACAGTGACAGCTGATCGGATTGCTGCTTCGATGGCACGCGGGGGCGTTTCTGGACGGGTCCCTTGCGACTGCCGTGTCGTAGCAGCACCCGATCTGTTTCTGTCTTGCTAACACGCTGCTTGTGAAAGTCGCCAACCGCCTTGCGGGCAACCCGAGCCGCCTGTTCATGATCGCACACCGGCGAGATGTAGGTGTTGCCGCCGTAACGCTCTTTCTGGGCCGGTGTCATCAGCCATGGGGTGTGGATCATTTCACTGGGCACGCCAGCCAGCTCGGGAATCCAGCGCCGGATGAACTCGCCATCGGGGTCCAGTTTCCGGCTTTGCAACACCGGGTTGTAGATTCGCAGGGCGTTGATGCCGGTCAGGCCGGACTGCATCTGGGTCTGGGAGTAGTGAATGCCCGGTTCGAAATCGGTAAACAGCCGGGCCAGGTGAAGGGCTGGATCGCGCCAGTGCAGCCACAGCTGGTAACTGGCAATCGCCATCAGCATGGCCCGCATCCGGAAGTTGATCCAGCCCGAATGATTAAGCGCACGCATGCTGGCATCCACCAGGGGCCAGCCCGTCTGACCTTCCTGCCAACGCTGCAGGCGTTCGGTATCATTGGGCCCGGTTTTTAGCGCCTCCATTTCCCGGTGCATCGCCCGGAATTCCAGCTCCGGTTCGTCCTCCAGTTTCTGGATAAAATGGCAATGCCAGTGCAATCGCGACCGGAAACTGGTCAGGCTTTTCTTTTTTCTGGGCAGGGTATTGCGGTGATTGCCTGTGGCCTTGGCCTCCTGGTAAATCTCCCTCAGACTGACGGTGCCGTAGGCAATATGCGGGCTCAGGCGAGAGCAGGCCCTGACCGCGGTGTTCGGGCTGGAAATGTTGTACTGGTAGCCGACGCAGCGGCGGTCGAGGAAAGAAGCGAGAAGTTTTTCGCCTCTCGCGCTGCCGCCAATCTGGCGGTCCGGGCAGCTATCCGGCCGTGTAAAGTCGAGACTGCCACGGCCACTCAAGCTGGCCTCGATGGCTTTCATTTCCGGCATTTTCGTCGGGGCTTCCAATACAGGTTGGCGCATCAGCTCGGTCCAGGCCTTGTCCCAGACATCCCGGTCGGTCAGGCGTCGCACCACACCGAACTGGTTCCATTCCCGTAATTCCACCTGGTTCTCCGAGCACCAGCCAATCACCGCCTTGTCACGCTCGAAGGTCCAGTGTCCGCCGGTTTCCTGATGGCAGAAAATGCGGTTGATGCTGTGATGGGCCCGCAGCTGCTTCAGCGCATCAATGACCGACCCTCTCATCATCAGAAGCTGGCTGCCGGCCTTCCGCAACTGCCGGTCAAGATCGTCCAGGGAGTCCCGGATAAACGCCCATTGGCGGCCGCTGGTGTCCGGCAGTTGCCAGTACCCATCTTCGATGACATACAGCGGTATGACCGGTTCGCCCAGGCTGGCCGCTGCAACCAGGGGGGCATGATCCCGGGTACGCAGGTCGCGCTTGAACCAGACCACGGTGGTCATGACTGTGTGTTCCTCTCGCGCCGGCAACGTTCGCTGCAGTAGCGAACTTTTTCCCAGTCCTTCGCCCATTTTTTGCGCCAGGCAAACGGGCGCTGGCAGACCGGGCAGGTTTTCTCCGGGAGATTAAGCTTCTTATGGGGCACCAGTGTCTTCCATTTCGGTGTCGTCCATTCGGGATGTATGGATTTCTACGTCTGCGCTGCCGGGCGGGATCAACGTCGGGGGCGGTTGCAGGAGGGGCTCAGGAGCTTGATTTTCGTGCCAGCTGAGCCAGGTCCTCACTGATCTGTTCGGGAGACAGGCCGGGACGAAGCAGCAGCCGGGCGTCGCCATTGCGATCAAACACGTAAACGGCGCTGCTGTGGGAAACGTTGTAATTACCGCTGGCGTCCGGATCGTCGTAACCGAAGGTGGTTCTATAACGTTTGGCGAGTTTTCGAAGCGCGGGTTCTTCTGAGGTCAGGCCAACGATGCGCTCGCCGAAGAAATTCACGTAACTGGCCAGGCGTTCCGGGGTATCCCTGCGCGGGTCAACGCTTACGAACAGGGTGGTGACATCGTCCCGATACTGTTCGGGAAGTTGCTGAACCGAGCGGCGCAGATCGGTCAGCGTGGTCGGGCAAACATCCGGGCAGGAGGTGAAGCCGAAATACAACAGACGGATGGTGCCTTTCGAATCAGCTGCCGTGACTGGCTGACCGTTGGTGCCCTGAAGTTGAAACTCCAGCTCGGGCATCAGGCCCGAGATATCCTTGCCATGCCAGTTTTCTTCCTTTCCGGTGCAGCCGGCGAGCATCAGGGCAACGAAAACAGACCACAGTGGCAGCATTCTTCTCATGCGTTTCCTCCTGCCAGAGAGCGGCTCTTGGGGTATTTGCCATCTTCGTGCATGGCCCGGCGAAGCACGATCAGAATGCCAATGATGCTCATCATGGCCGGGGGAATCCAGGTCAGGAGCCCGCCCAGTAACTGATCGGTTTCCGGAGGCATGGGCCACGCCCGGCCGCAGACCTCGTAAACGTCGTAAACCATGCCCCTGGAAAACACGATCCAGGCCCCGAGAATCATCTGGGGGATCGCCACCAGCGCCAGCAGGAGGATACGCTTGCCATAGCCCAGAGCACTGGTGACTGCCGGGGAGCGGGGATCGAAGATCAGCCACCAGAACAGCAGGCCATCCAGCAACATGCTCCAGTTCATGATCCAGTAGAGCTGCCGGCTGAGCATGGCGTCAAAATGGATGGGCGGCCAGAGCCAGAAGTAGATCAGTCCCACGAACAGAACCGATGCGATAACCGGTTGCTGCAGGAGCCGGTAAATCCAACCCAGTGGCTGCAGCCAGTAACGAACCGACGGCGACATCTTCCGATACCAGAACCGCATCACGGGCAGGGGATTCGACAGCGCAATCAGGATCGGCCCCAGGTGGTGAAGAATCAGGTGCTGCCCACGATGGACGAAAAACATGTATTGGGAGTAGTAGTCGAAGCGGGTCTGCATCACCGCATAGCAGAGCATGACCCCGAGCGTGAAAGTGACGATCCGGCCCGATCCCGGCCGATCCTGCTCCGGCATCCTCAGTAGCCCGACACCATAAAACCCGAGCACCAGCATATAACTGAGCAGGGTCAGGGGAGAAAAATCGTAGGGCAGCAAATAGCTCGATACTGGCATGGATCAGACTCGATGCGTGCACGCATTGGAAACCGGGTTTATCTTTCTTGTCAGTACCGCCGAGTTTTGCCGGCCCGGCGGCGGATTTCAAGGCCGGCTTCAGGAAACTTCTGATGGAGGCGGGGCATGGCCCGATTCTGTGATTCCATTTCAGCGCCGTCAGTGCTGATCTTTGATTGGCACGGCACCCTGGTAGACACCCACGATGCCATGTTCAGTGCCATGGAAGACATGCTGCCGCAGCTGGAGGACCTGGGGCTGGTGGAACGCCTGCTGCCGGAGGATAAATGCCGAACATCGGACGATGCACGCCTGGTGCGTTACATCCGAATCTTCCGGCGCCTGCATCCGCGCATTCTGGCCGAGCGCCGGGTGTCTCGGACGGACATCTTCAACGCCATCTTCGGCGATGACAAAGAAGCCAAGCTGATTGCCCACAAGGCCTACAACGAGGCTTATCGTCGGTATTTCGGGCAGGTGAAACCGTTTCAGCCCGGCGCGTATGAGTACCTCTGCGCCCTGAAAGCCATGGGTATACGGCTGGCGGTATCCACCAACCGGAACCGGGAGTTTCTGGACCGGGAATTACAGACGGTGGACGAAGGCAGGTGGCGGAACCTGTTTGATGCCACGGTGTGTGCCGACGACGTAACCGAGTACAAGCCTGACCCGGAGGTGATCCTCAAGGCCCTTGAAAAGCTTGATCTGCCAGCGGATGAAAAAGCCTGGTATGTCGGTGACAGCTACGTGGACATGCTCACTGCCAACAAGGCCGGCGTGTCGGGTGTGTTTTACAACGGGGCCTGCTGGGAATCCGGCCGAATCGACAGCTGGTTTTCGCACCGGGATGCCCCTGCGGCCATTCTGGACAGCTTTGAAGACCTGATGGACCTGCTGGCCCTGCTCGAACGAGGCCAGCCGGAAGCTTTTGAGCAGGCGCCGGCTGAAGTTCGCCCACGGCCTTTCCCCCCACCCCAGCGCCCTGAACCACGGATTGAGCCGGACTGGCACCCGGCGGTGGTCAAGCTCATCCGCCCTGCGGTTATCCTGTTTGACTGGCACGCCACACTGGTGGATACGTTGGACGCCATGTACCACGCGGTGGATGACATGCTGCCGGATTTTCACAAGCTGCAGCTCATGGACCGTATGGTGGCGCCGGAAGACAGCAAAACCCCGGAAGATGTGAAGCTGGTTGCCTATGTTCGGGAGTTTGCGAAGCTGCACCCCAAGGTGAAAGCAGACCGCAAGATTTCCCGGACCGACATTTTTGAGGTGCTGTTCGGCGACGACCAGGAGGCCAAACAGATCGCCCACCAGGCGTTCAACCACCATTATCGAAAACACTACGGAACCGTGAAGGCCTTTGAGCCGAAGGTGCGGGAGGTCTTGGAAGGGTTAAGGCGTCTGGGCATTCAGGTGGGGGTCATTACCAACCGGGATCGCGAGTTTTTCGAGCATGAACTGGCGGCGGTGGAGGACACCGGCTGGACCCACCTTTTTGATGTCGACGTCTGCGGCGACGACACGCCCCTGCGAAAGCCGCACCCGGATCAGTTGCTGCTGGCGGTTCAGAAGCTGGACTATCCCCCGGATCCGAGCGTTTGGTACGTGGGCGACAGCACGACGGATGTCATTGCTGCCAAACGCGCGGGCCTGACCTCGGTATTTTTCAACGGGGCCCAGTGGGATCTGCCCTGGCTGAACAAGATTTTCCCAGGCACCCACAAACACCCGGACAAGCCGGATGTGGTGGTCAATGATTTCTCGGAGTTCTGGGCGCTGGTGCTGGCCTGCGAGGTGGGGCCGCCCTGATTTTCCGCGGTGACTGCAGAAAGCGACGACAATGATCAGTATTTCTCAGAGTCGCTTAGAGCCTCCTCGATACTGAGCCCGATCACGACAACACCAATGGCCGCTTCGCCATTGCCAGATAACACCGGTGCACTGGCGGTGACCTGAAACCTCGCCGCTGAGGTGTCATAGCGAATTGGTGATATGTACAGCGGCCTGCCGGTATTGGCGCCCGGCGCCCGGCTCTCAATGACCCTCTGGAACTTTGGTTCGTCGCCCTGCCAGTAGTCGGAAGTGAGCCGGCTCATCGCGGCCAGGGTTCCCATGTCATTTACCAGCATCACTTCGGTGACCAGGCCCCGGTGTGATAGTTGCCAGGCCTGCAGTGCTTTAGAGCCCGGAAGTGCCAGGATCAACGCGGCCAGCTCCGGTGTCGCGACCGGTGACAAGGCCTGCCACTGACTGTCGATGGTCATTACATCGGTAAAACTTTCCTGCCTGGGGCCTGCATCAATGATCTGGCGGATGTCCAGAATGCTGTTCATTTCTTTGAGCAGGCGGCCTGATAGTTCCGTAATACGGCGTTCTTCCTCTTCGGACAGTGCAAGCTGACCGGCCATGCAACTGTTCAGAGTGCGGTTGAAAGTGCCGAGAAAATCCGGATAGTCGGAAACAAAGGCTTCGCTGAGGTACAGATAAAGCGGCGCGTAACGGACAAAATGGGCATTGAGTTGCGCGCCCTCCGAATCGTTTTCGTAACGGAGACGGTTCATGACGCGCTCATCCATCATTGCGGTATCGATTCGTCCCCGTTTGAGTAGCGCGAGCAACTGCGATGGCGAAGACACGCTCAAAAAAATGGCATAGCCGTTGGCTTCCAGCCAGGCTTCTTCGTTGCTGCCGGCCACTACTCCGATTCGCAGGTTGTTGGTGAACGCTTTATCGCCCCCGGTGAAAAAGTACCATTTCTCCAGAGCCACCGGATCGCTGCGTTCTGCTATGTTGTCGAGCTCTGCGGAGGGATCAATGGCAAAATAACCATCGATCATGTTGCGTTCCAGCGAGTGTATGGCGCGATTCTGGGGCGTAATCCGGATGCGTGTTGCCCAGCCAGCGCGGTTTGCAGCACAAACCACCGTGTCTGCGGTTTCGCCGGAAATTCGATTGGCTCCACCCTTCTCCTGGCTTGCCACCTGATAGGGTGGGCTTTCGAAGGTGTAGAGGTTCAGTGTTGGAGGCTGAGCCTGACACACGGTTGAATACAGTATTGTTGTCAGACTCAGAGCGAGTCGAAGGTTCATGGTGAAGGCAGCATCCGTGATGTGAACAATCCTTACGTCAGGCTAGCACCATTATGGGGCTTTTGCTGCACAACGTTAGGACATATTCTGATAGGCATGAATAACAACAAAGACCAACCAATGAATGAAAGAAAAGCATCGATCCTGGTAGTGGATGACGACGCTGCTATCCGTGAGCTGTTAGAGGAGCATCTGACCCGGGTAGGGTACGAGGTCCTGACCGCGGGCGACGGCGAACAGATGCGCCTGCAGCTGGACTCGGCCCACGTCGATCTGATTGTTCTGGATGTCATGTTGCCTGGCGATGACGGTTTCACTCTGTGCCGGCAGATTCGTGAACACAGTCGGGTGCCTATCATTATGCTCACGGCGAGCTCTGACGAAACCGACCGGGTTGTGGGCCTGGAACTGGGCGCCGATGATTACCTCGCCAAGCCCTTCAGTGCCCGGGAACTTCAGGCCCGAGTGAAAGCCCTTCTTCGCAGGGCGAGTTTCAGTCGATCCGACAATCCTCGCTACGTCATCTTTGATCGCTGGCGGCTGGATACCCTGGCCCACGAACTGATCGACGAGAATCAGCAGGGCACGGCACTTTCCGGTGCAGACTTCGCCCTGCTCCAGCTGTTTCTCCGTCATCCCAATGAGGTGCTGGATCGTGACACCATATCCGACGTTACCCGTGGCCGGGAGTCCATGCCCCTGGACAGGGTAGTGGATGTGGCTGTCAGTCGCCTGAGGCAACGTCTTGGCGATCAGGGCCGCAACCCCAGACTGATCAAGACAGTACGGGGCGCCGGCTACCTGCTGGCAGCAACGGTGGCCCATGTTTCGGAGTAGCGCGGGTGAATCGGAGAAGAAAAACTGGCGCTGGTTTCCCTCCTCACTGCTCGGACGGGTATTGCTGCTGACCCTGTTGGCAATGGCGAGTGCCCAGATCATTTCCAGCGCCGCCTGGATTGCCACGTTCCGGGCCCAGCAGGTTGAGGGGCTGGTGGCTACCACCCGCAACCTTGCGCAGTCGGCTGCGGCTACCGCGCAATTCTTCAACTCGCTCCCGCTGGAATACCGGCACATTGTGCTGGATCAACTGCGCGATATGGGGGGAACGCGGTTTTTTGTTTCGCTCAATGACAAGCTTATCAATATGGAGCCGCTACCAGACAGCGAGCGTAAGCGGCTGGTAACCGAAGAAGTCGAGCTGGTGTTGCGCAAACGGCTGGGAAACCGGATCAACCTGCATGTTGAATTCGTGGATCCCGCCAGTTTACGGATTCTCAACAGTGAATTGCCGCTGGATGCCCTGCCGCAATCCTGGGCCCACTATGCACTTACCCTGGAGCCTTTGAATCCGCCGGTTCTGGTTACCCAGGTCGAAGTCACAGACGGTGAGTGGCTGTACCTGGCGGCGGCACTGCCAGCCCCCTACGTGTCACTTGAGGATGAGGGGATACCAGGGCAACAGATCCTGTTTCTGGTGGTGATGATCGCCATACTGTTTCCAGTACTTGCGTGGCTTATCCGACAACAGACGCGGCCGTTGCGTAAGCTGGCCAAGGCCGCCCGGGATCTGCCCCTCGAGGATGATCAGCCACCTTTGGTTGAGAAGGGCAGTGCAGAGATTCTGGCGGTGACCCGGAGCTTTAATACCATGCGTCGCCGATTGCAGAGTTATATCAGCGACCGGAACCAGCTATTCCGTGCCATTTCCCACGACCTCAAAACCCCGATCACACGCTTGCGTTTGCGAGTGGATCTGATTGACGACGATGTTATGCGCGAACGCCTGGAGGCGGACCTCCATGAACTGGAATTGCTGGCGAAAAATGCCCTTCAGTCCATGAAAGACACCGATATACACGAGAACGCCGAGCCCGTGGATGTGGAGCGTATGCTCAGGGGAATGGCGGAAGCCTATCAGGGAGACGGGCCTGACCGGGTGACCGTGCAGGGCCATTGCCGGCCATACCGGGGCAAGCCACTGGCTCTGAAACGATGTCTTGGAAACCTGGTGGACAACGCCGTCAAGTATGGCGACAAAGCCATGGTGCGAATTGAAGACATGGCGGGCCAACTGGTGATCCACGTGGAGGATGAGGGCCCCGGTGTTTCCGAAGACCAGTTGTCCCGCATTTTCGAACCCTATTACCGGCTCGACAAAAATCAGCACCAGGGTTTTGGTCTCGGTCTGGGAATAGCCCGCAACATTGCGCAAAGCCACGGCGGTGAGCTGGACATCAGTAACCGTTCCGCCGGTGGGCTGCATGTAGAACTGACCTTGCCCCGCCACTGATAGCCCATGTAACAACCTTGTTACATGGGCATTTCCCTTTGATACGTAGCGTGTTCGTTTCTTGCCATAGACTCCAGAGTGCCAATAAAACAAAAACAAGGAGTCAAGAATGCTCAATGTTACCTATGGCACTACCCCTGCAAGAAAAACCTCAAGCGTACGCCTTTTAACAACCGCAGTTGTCCTGGCATCGCTGGGACTGACGGCCGGACAGGCACAGGCTCAGGACCAGAGCGTAGAGGACCGCCTCGCTGACCTCGAGGCAAGGCTGGCCGAAGTTGAACCGAAGGCCAATGGTCTGGAAGGTTTCTCCTTCAACACCTACGCCCGCTCTGGTCTGCTTCTGAACGGTGATCTGCAAAGTGCCCCGGGCGGTCCCTACCTGACCCCCGCGGGTTCCGTTGGTGGCGCCGTAGGCCGCCTCGGCAATGAACCCGATACCTACCTTGAAGCGATCCTGAACTACAAACAGGTGGCCGAGAATGGGACCAAATCCCACTACCGGCTGATGATTGCCGATTCCACGACGTCCTCGAATGACTGGACAGCCGGTGACGGCGCCCTGAACGTTCGTCAGGCCTATGTGGAATTCAGTAACCTGGCCAGCTTCTCCGGTATTTTCGAGGAGTCCGCGATCTGGGCCGGCAAGCGTTTTGACCGGGACCTGGACTTTGACATCCACTGGCTCGACAGCGACATCGTTTTTCTGGGTGGCCTGGGCGCCGGTGTCTATGACGTAACGTTTTCGGACAGCGTGAAATCAAACTTCTCCCTCTATGGCCGAAGCTTTCTGGAATTCCCTTCCGACATTCAGGACCAGGACATCACATCGGACACAGACAATCTGATCCTTACCGCCAATAACTACTTCGGTAACGTCCAGTGGCTGATCAATGGTATGAAGGCCCAGGAAAACGATCTGCGGGTGGTCGGTGGTGTCACGGAAGCTGCCGAGACCGGCCTGCACACCATGCTGGCGTACCACGGGGACAGTTTCTTCGGACTCTCGGACGGTAACTTCAAGGCCGCGATAATCCACGGCACCGGCCTGGGTGCCGAGACCAAGAACATCGGCGCCGATGGCGACCTGCATGAGGATGCAGTCAGCACCCGTGTGGCTGTCTACGGCACGACCTATCTCAGCGAAAACTGGCGGTTCGTGCCGGCGATTCTGGCGGAAACCAGTGAAGATCGTTACATCAAGGGCGACGAATACCAGTGGCTGACGTTCAATGCCCGTCTCGCCCAGGAGTTGAGTGCGAACTTTGAAATGCAGTATGAAGCCTCCTGGCAGACTATGGATCTCACCACTCTGGGCTATCAGGGGAGAAGTGCGGTGGATGGCGACTACAGCCGTTTTACTATAGCGCCCACCTTCAAGCCCCAGGTTGGCGGGTTCTGGAACCGTCCTGAAATCCGCGTGTTTGCAAGTTACTCAACCTGGGATGACGAGCTCGAGACATACGCTGCTGGCGATGCACTTGGCGTCGACAGTGATTTCGAAAGCGGTCAGTGGACCTTTGGTACCCAGATGGAAATCTGGTTCTGAACCTGATCAAGACAACAAAACAGGAAGGAATTGACCATGACTATGTTCAAGAAAACAATTGCTGCTGCAGCCGTATCTGCGGCGTTGCTTCCGGCCCAGGCCATTCAGGCCGGCGAAGTTGAAGTTCTGCACTGGTGGACCGCTGGCGGCGAAGCCCGCGCCGCGGCCGCGCTCAAGGAAATGATGGAAGAGCAGGGCCACACCTGGAAAGACTTTGCCGTGGCCGGTGGCGGCGGTGAAGCGGCCATGACTGTGCTCAAGACCCGCGCTGTCTCAGGCAACCCCCCGGCTGCCGCCCAGATCAAGGGCCTGGATATCCGGGAATGGGCCAAGCTGGGCTTTCTCACCAGCCTGGATGATGTGGCCGAGGCGAACAACTGGGACCAGTTGATTCCGCCGGTTATTGCCGATGTCATGCAATACGAGGACAGCTATGTCGCCGTGCCGGTGAATGTGCACAGGGTTAACTGGCTTTGGGCCAACCCGGAGGTACTTGAGAACGCAGGGGTTTCTGTGCCCAAGACCCTGGAAGAATTCTACGCCGCGGCGGAGAAGCTGGAAGCTGATGGTGTTATTCCGTTGGCCCATGGTGGTCAGCCCTGGCAGGACGCAACGGTTTTCGAAGCCGTGGCTCTGGCCGTCATGGGGCCGGAAGACTTCGCCAAGGCGTTTGTTGAGCACGACATGGACGTGATTAACAGCGCACAGATGGAAGAGGTCTTTGCCGAGTTTGCCAAGGTGATGAGCTACGTGGATGACAACGCAGCCGGACGTGACTGGAACACTGCCACCGGCATGGTCATTCGAGGCGAAGCGGCCATGCAGATCATGGGCGACTGGGCCAAGGGGGAATTCACCGCTGCTGGCCTGACTCCTGGCGAGGATTACATCTGTGCCCCGGCACCGGGTACTGGTGGTCAGTTCACCTTTAACGTCGACTCGTTCGCCATGTTCAGTCTCAGCGATGAGGACAACACCAAGGCGCAGAAAGACCTGGCTCGCACGATCATGGAGCCGGAGTTTCAGACCGTGTTCAACAAGGCCAAGGGCTCGATCCCGGTCCGTACCGACATGGATATGTCCGGCTTTGACACCTGTGCCCAGGCATCCATGGATACCTTCAAGAGCAGTGCTGATGATGGCGGCCTGGTGCCCAGCTTTGCCCACGGCCTGGCTACCACCAGTTACGTGCAGGGCCAGATTTTTGATGTTGTCACCAACTTCGTGAACTCCGATAACAAGGATCCGGTCCGGGCCACTGACCAGCTGGCAGCAGCTATCCAGGCGGCACTCTGATCCGGTAGGGGCCACCCGTTCGGGTGGCCCCCGATCCTCTCGGGAGACTCATCATGGAACACACTCAACGCCAACCCGCCAGGGTGGCCAGGGCGCCGTCACGCTTTCTCGACGCGTTGCAGCGCTGGCTGCCAAAGCTGGTTGTAGCGCCCACATTTGTCCTTATCGGTGTTGGCATATACGGCTACATGCTCTGGACCGGTGTGCTGTCGTTCACCAGCTCCAGCTTCCTGCCGGTGTATGACTTTGTCGGCTTCGATCAGTACGCCAAGCTGATGGCTAACGACCGCTGGCTAACCGCCTCCATCAATCTGGGCATCTTTGGCGGTCTTTTCATTCTCAGTTGCCTGGTTATTGGCGTGATACTGGCGATTTTCCTGGATCAGCGGATTCGCCAGGAAGGTGCTATCCGTACCATCTATCTGTACCCCATGGCCCTGTCGATGATTGTCACCGGCACCGTCTGGAAATGGATTCTGAACCCCAGCCTTGGGCTGGAAAAGCTGATGCACGACTGGGGTTGGACTTCGTTCAGTTTCGACTGGCTGGTTAGCTCGGACATGGCTATCTATACCATCGTGATGGCCGCGGTCTGGCAGGCCTCCGGCTTCGTCATGGCTCTGTTTCTGGCGGGGCTGCGCGGTGTGGATTCCTCCATTATCCGCGCCGCCCGGGTTGATGGCGCCAGCCTGCCGCTGATCTACTGGAAAATCATCCTGCCTTCCCTGCGGCCGGTATTCTTCAGCGCAGTGATGGTTCTGGCTCACATAGCCATCAAAAGCTTTGATCTGGTGATGGCGATGACCGCTGGCGGTCCGGGCTACTCCACCGACCTTCCGGCGGTATTCATGTATGCCCACACCTTCACCCGGGGTCAGATGGGCCTGGGGTCCGCCAGTGCCATGCTGATGCTGGGCGCCATTCTGGCCCTGATCGTGCCTTATCTGTATTCGGAACTGAGGGAGAAACGCCATGACTGATGTGGTTCGCACCGGCTTTCGTCCCAGCCGCGTGGCCATCTACGGGCTTTTGCTCCTGGCCGCCCTGGTCTACCTGATTCCGCTGTTCATCATGCTGGTGACCAGCTTCAAGACACCTATGGACATCCGAACCGGCAACCTGATGGCCCTGCCCACGGACTGGACCACCATTGGCTGGACCAAAGCCTGGTCCGAGGCCTGCACCGGTGTTCAGTGTGAGGGAATCAGCGGGTATTTCTGGAACTCGTTCAAGATGACCGTGCCCGCGGTATTGATTTCCACCTTGCTGGGTGCCTTCAACGGCTACGTGCTGTCCAAGTGGAAGTTCAAGGGCTCTGACCTGTTTTTCGGAATGCTGCTGTTCGGCTGCTTTGTTCCGTTCCAGGTGGTCCTGTTGCCCATGGCGGCAACCCTCGGAAAACTTGGCTTGGCCAATACCACCAGCGGCTTGGTGCTGGTGCACGTGATCTACGGGGTGGCGTTCACCACGCTGTTCTTCAGGAACTACTACGTGGCCATTCCGGATGCCCTCATCAAGGCCGCACGGCTGGACGGCGCCGGCTTCTTTACCATCTTTTTCCGCATTCTGCTGCCCATGTCCACACCCATATTCATGGTGTCGCTGATCTGGCAGTTCACACAGATCTGGAACGATTTCCTGTTCGGCGTGGTGTTCGCCAGCGGTGATAGCCAGCCCATCACCGTGGCGCTCAACAATCTGGTGAACACCAGCACCGGGGTGAAGGAATACAACGTGGATATGGCAGCAGCCATGATCGCGGCGCTGCCAACCCTGGTGGTCTATATCGTCGCCGGCAAATACTTCATCCGGGGCCTGACCGCCGGATCTGTCAAAGGTTGACCTGAGAGGATAACAATAATGTCTCAACTGGAACTGCGGAGCATCCGCAAAACCTATCCGGGCGTTGCCGAGGAAACCCTCAAGGGCATCGACATCGACATCGCTTCCGGTGAATTCCTGATACTCGTGGGCCCATCCGGCTGTGGTAAATCCACCCTGATGAATACCATCGCCGGCCTGGAGACCATCACCGATGGCTCGATAGTCCTGGACGGCAAGGACATCTCCACCATGGAACCAAAAGACCGGGACATCGCCATGGTATTCCAGTCTTACGCCCTGTACCCGACCATGTCCGTGCGCGAGAACATCGCATTCGGCCTGAAAATCCGCGGTTTACCCAAGCACGAGATTGATCAGGAAGTAGAGCGGGTGGCCGATTTACTGCAAATCTCCCAACTGCTCAACAAGAAGCCGGCAAACCTGTCTGGCGGCCAGCAGCAGCGGGTAGCCATGGGCCGAGCCCTGGCCCGCCGACCACGGATTTACCTGTTCGACGAGCCGCTCTCCAACCTGGATGCCAAATTGAGGGTGGAGATGCGCACCGAGATCAAGAAACTGCACCAGCGCCTGAAAACCACCATCGTGTACGTAACCCACGACCAGATAGAGGCCATGACCCTGGCAGACCGGATCGCCGTGCTCAAGGATGGTGAGTTACAACAGCTGGGTACGCCGAAAGAAGTCTATGACCGGCCGGAAAACCTGTTTGTTGCAGGCTTCATGGGCTCACCAGCCATGAGCTTTGTGCCGGTGACTGTGGAACAGGGGGAAGGTGGTCTTCAGGCGGAAGTGCGTGGCAATGATGGCCGGGCCTTGAAGCTGCCGGTGCCGGAATTCCTGGCCGACCGGGTTGGCAGAAAGGTGATTCTGGGTATCCGCCCGGAGCACATCACCCAGCCCCAGGATCAGAAGAACGACCAGACCCTGGTGGCGAAGGGCGAGTTCACCATTGAAGTGACCGAGCCCACCGGCCCGGACGTGATTGCTTTGATTCAGCTAAACGATACCAACGTTCATTGCCGGATTGATCCGGAACACCCGGTGACCTGGGGCGAGACTGCCGAGTTGATGTTCGATATGAAGAAGGTCGTGTTCTTCGATCCGGAAACTGAGAAGCGGATCGCCCCGCACTGATTGGCTGTTGCGGTTTTAAAGTTGCTCCACGTTCGCCAGCAGGTATTCGGCGCGCTGGAGCAGCGCTTCCCGTTTTTCGGGCTTCTGCTTGTCCCAGTTCCGGTACATCATGCCCATACGCGGGTTTTTGGCAAAGTCGTCCCGATGGCGATCGATGAAATGCCAGTACAGGGCGTTGAACGGGCACGCATCATTTTCAGTGGCCTTGTTTACCTTGTAGTGGCAGTTGGCGCAGTGGTCCGACATGCGCTGGATGTACTTGCCGCTGGCGGCATAGGGCTTTGAGCCCAGGTAGCCGCCATCGGCGTGCATCACCATGCCAAGGACGTTGGGCAGTTCCACCCAGTCGTAGGCATCGGCGTATACCGCCAGGTACCAGTCGCAGATCTCCTCCGGCTTGATGCCGGCCAGCAGCGCGAAGTTGCCGGTAACCATCAGGCGCTGAATGTGGTGGGCGTAGGCGTTTCGACGGGTGGCATCAATGGCCTTGTGCATGCACCGCATTTTCGTGTCCCCGGTCCAGTAGAACCAGGGCAGGGCGCGGGTGTTGCCCAGCCGGTTCTCCTGCGCATATCCCGGCATGTTCATCCAGTAAATGCCCCGAACAAACTCCCGCCAACCCAGGATCTGCCGGATGAATCCCTCTACCGCGTTGATCGGCGCTCGCCCTGAATACCATGCCTGGGCGGCCGCCTCGCAAACCGTCAGAGGATCCAGCAGCCCGGCATTGATATAGGGCGAAAGAATGGAGTGAAACAGCCAGTCCTCGGTATCGGAAATCGCGTCCTGATAATCGCCGAAACAGGGCAGGGCGAAATCAATAAAGTGTTCTAGCGCCGCCTGCGCGTCCTCGGCGGTCACGGCAAAATGGAAATCGTCGGTGGTGCCGAAATGATCGCCGAAATGCTCGTCCACCAGACCGATCACATCCCGGGTAATGGCATCCGGCTCTATCCGGAACGGCGCCGGGGCCGGCGGCTTGCCGGTCCATTTCTTCCGGTTGTCGGCATCAAAATTCCACTGTCCGCCCTCCGGTTCGCCCTCGGGGGTCATCAACAAACCGGTCTTGCGCCGCATCTCCCGGTAGAAGAATTCCATCCGCAACTGCTTGCGGCCTTCGGCCCAGTCGGCAAACTCCTGTTTGGATGCAATAAACCGTGTATCCGGCCGAATCTCCACCGGCACCCCGAGGCGTTCGTGCCAGCCACTGATCTGGTCATGCAGTCGCCATTCGCCACACTCGGTGGTGATTACTTTTTCCGCATTGAGCCGCTTCACCTGTTCGCCAACCACGGCCTCAAGGCTCTGGTGTTGGTTGTCCGGATGATAGGCCTGGTAATGAACCTGCCAGCCATCGCTCTCCAGTTGCCGGGCAAAGTGGCGCATGGCGCTGAACAGCAGCACGATTTTCTTCTTGTGGTGATTGGTGTAGCTCGCTTCCTCATGGACTTCGGCCATCACCACCAGATCCCGGTTGCGGTCGGCGTCTTCGAGGGCGCTGATGTCTCTCGTTAATTGGTCGCCGAGGATCAGAATCAGGTTAGCCATGGTGAAGATTTCTCCAGTCGATCAGGTTGCAGGAGCAATGACATCAGCCAATGCCCACAAAGGGGTAAACCAAGTACGCCAAGAGCCCAAGGGTGGTTCAGTAACCGGACTGGTAAACTGAAACCATCAGTCACCTGACCCGAATCAAAAAGCCAGCCAAGGGATTGCCCTAAAATGCCGGCAAATCCTGGATGCCCCGTTTTATCCCAGAGCGCTTATTATGACTTCCAACCCCGCACTCAAAGCCCAAGACTCAACACTGCCAGAGTTCATCTGGGATGACGCCCTGATTCGCCGCTATGACCTAAGCGGCCCGAGGTACACCTCCTATCCCACGGCCGTCGAGTTCAACCAGAACTACCCCATTGAGGACATGGTCAAAGCCGCGGCTCGCAGCAAGGCCAGTGGCCGGCCGCTGTCGCTGTACACCCACCTGCCGTTCTGTGCGCACCTTTGCTACTACTGTGCCTGCAACAAGGTCATTACCAAAAAACGCGACAAGGCGATGCCCTATGTTGAGCGGGTGCTGAAAGAGGCGGCTATCCAGTCAAAACTGTTCGGGGCCGACCGGCCAGTGACACAGCTGCATTGGGGTGGCGGTACCCCGACGTTTTTGCCTAAAGATGTGATGGAACACCTGATGGCGGGATACGGGGAGCTGTTCAACCTGCAAACCGGTGATGAGCGGGATTACAGTGTGGAAATTGATCCGCGGGAAGTGGACCAGGATACCCTGCCAACCCTTTGGAACCTGGGCTTTAACCGGATCAGTTTGGGGGTACAGGATGTAAACCCGGAGGTTCAGAAAGCCGTAAACCGCATCCAGCCCCGGGCCATGACCGAAGCCGTGCTCAGCGAGGCTCGGCGCATAGGCTTCCGTTCCATCAACCTGGATCTGATTTACGGCCTGCCCTATCAGACCCCGGAGAGCTTTGCGGAAACCCTGGAAGCGGTGATTGAGATGTCACCGGACCGGCTGTCAGTGTTCAGCTATGCTCACCTGCCGGACCGTTTCTATCCGCAGACCCGGATTCAGGGGGACACCTTGCCCAGTCCACAGCAGAAGCTGACCATCCTGCACAACACCATCAACCGCCTGCTGGACGCCGGGTACGAATACATTGGCATGGACCACTTCGCCAAGCCGGACGACAGTCTGGCCGTGGCGCAACGGGAAGGCCGTCTGCACCGGAATTTCCAGGGCTACACCACCCACTCCGAGTGCGATCTGGTTTCCCTAGGCGTTTCCGCGATCGGTCAGACGGACGATGCCTATTTCCAGAACAATCACGACCTCCCTTCCTGGGAGGCGGCCATTGATGCGGGCCAGCTGGCCATCACCAAAGGCGTCAACCTCACTCGGGACGACCGAATCCGCCGCTGGGTGATCGGCCAGCTGATTTGCCAGTTCCGGCTGGACCGTCAGCTGTTTGCAGATGTCTGGCAGGAAGATCTGAACCGGTATTTTGCCGATGAGCTCAGCCGTTTGAAGCCCATGATTCAGGATGAGTTGATTGCTGATGATGGCAATGCCCTTCAGGTTCAGCCCGCCGGCCGCCTGCTGATCCGGGCCATCTGCCAGATCTTTGACCTGTATCGCAAAGAAGGCGCCAGCCAGCGGTTCTCCCGGATTATCTGACAGTAGTTGCGAAGTCGGGGTCAGAAGAAAGCCTTCTTCCGACCCCATTTCCAGAGCCCAAAAAGGGGCTGCCCGTTACCGGACAGCCCCTTTTGCGTTTGCTGGCATCAGCTGTAGGCCGGCACCTTGAACTCGTTGGCCAGGTCCTGCAGGACCCTGGCGAGCCGCGCCTGCTCGCCGGTTACCTGGGTAATTTCCTGGGAACCGGTGAGGGTCAGGATCGCCGCTTCACTGACTGATTCCATGCTGCCCGCCAGTTCCCGGGTAACCGCCACCTGTTCTTCGGAGGCGGTGGCAATCTGGCTGGCCATATCGGAGATGCTGTTCACATCGGTCAGGATATCGGCGAAGGTCTGCTCCAGTTCTGATGCCTGCTCGCTGGTGGCGTTCGCCAGTTTGTGGCTTTCCACAATCGAACGGCTGGCACTGTCGGTAATGCTCTGGAACTCGTTGATAATGTCCTCAATCTGGGTCGTAGACTCGTGGGTCTGTTGTGCCAGGGTCCGGACTTCGTCCGCAACCACGGCAAACCCCCGGCCGTGCTCGCCTGCGCGGGCGGCTTCAATCGCTGCGTTCAACGCCAGCAGGTTGGTCTGGTCGGCAACCTTCCGGATTACGTCCACCACGTCGGCGATGGTTGAGCTGCGGTTCTCCAGCTCTTCGATCACCTCATTCACCTTCTGAACCGACTTCGCCAGGGAACGAATGCTCTTTACGCTGCCGTGCAGCACCTGCTCGCCACTGCGGCTCTTCTCCATGGCGCTGCGTGCGGCATCGGCCACCTGCTGGGTGTTCCGGGAGATTTCCTCGGAGGTGGCCGACATCTCTTCGGTGGCCGCAGCAACCTGTTCGATCTGTTGCTGCTGGTTTTTCACCTGGCTGGCGTTCTGACCGGCCGTAGAGCTGGTCTCTTCCGTGGCGGTGGCCAGCTGGACGCTGGATTTGTCGATGTGGAGCAGGGCATTGCCGAAGCGTCCGAACAGCTCGTTAATGGCCTTGCCAATGGTGCCCACCTCATCACGGCTGGAGATTTCAATCTCGCGGGTCAGGTCCTTGTTGTCCATGGCAAACCGAACGCCATCGAGGAGGCGGCCGACCTGGAGATTGATGGCACGGATAATCACCAGCATCAGCACCAGTACAGCCAGAACGGCACCTGCGGAAATGCCGGAGGCCAGCATCAGGTCGTTACGAGCATCGGTAACACCGTCTGATGCCAGGCTCATCACGTCGGATAACATATCCTTTCTCGCCTGATTGAGGTTGCCGATTCGCTGGGTGGTGGTTGTGAACCAATCAGAAGCGTCCAGTGCATACATGCCTGATGGGCTGCTGAACAGTGTCTCACGACGCTCGGCCAGAGCCTGGCTTGCAACGCTGAAGGTCTGATTCTCCAGGGTTGCCCGGATTTCATTGTCAGACGCCAGCATTGTTATGGCTTCGTTGAGAAAGGCTTCCTGCTGCCCGCCGAGACCCGCAATTCGGGCCACGGTGGGCAGATCGAAGTCACCGCTGCGAATCATGGAGGCGCCCGCGGCTCTTTCGCGGCCGGCCATCTCGGCAACCTTGGCGAGGGCATGGTAGCCGTTAACCTCGCGGGTCAAATCCGGATCGGTTGAGCGCCGGACAATAAGGCCAATGCGCTCTATCAAACCCGTAATCAGCGTCGTGTAGCCCCTGCTGGCATCGCTGCGGTTGTCGACGGAGCGGCGCAGGGCATCTATGTTGTCGAGTCCCTGGCGAACGGACTGAATGCTCGTTTCAACCATCCTGTCAAACGATGCATCTGTCATCAGGGCATTGATGTGGCGCTGATAGTCTGAAATCCGCGTGTCGGTTTGGCGCCGCTGTTCCGCAAGATCTCTTTCGGCCTGCCGGGCGGCATCGCTGCCCGGCTTGCTGGCAAGGAAAACCGCGGAGCGACCACGCTCTTTCTGAAGGGCTTCGGTGAGGGGATCACCGGCTTCAGCCAGTTCGATCTTTGAGAGCAGTTGTCGCATGTCATCCAATTCGCCTTGATTCAGAACGACGCTTTCTGCCGCGAAAAACAGGATAACAAGCAGGGCCGGCACCACCAGAGTGATCAGTTTGCCCCGCATGGAGAGATTGTTGATAAATTTCATAGCGTTCTGCCTTGGCTGTCCGTGTCGGATATGCCGCTATTATCCCGGCATAGCAAGGTTGCTCTCTATCAGCGTGAAGGAGTAGCAGTGGAGGTAGTTACGGGCAGGTAAGCTTATGTTTCTGCATGTTAAGGTTCTGATAATTATCAATTAACCGTGGCATCCGTAATGCCGCGTAGAGTACTACCACAGAGGTATTCAGCAGACTGGGGGTATCCTGCTGACAAAGGTCAAGGTAGCCGGGCGATGTGTCCGATATGGTCGATGCCGTTAATCCAAGGCGGAGAAAACCATGGAACTTGTGTGCCCGGCCGGCAGTCTCCCGGCCCTGAAAACCGCCGTTGATAACGGCGCCAACGCCGTGTATTTCGGTTTTAAAGACAGCACCAACGCCCGTCAGTTTGCCGGCCTGAACTTCAACGACAAGCGTGCTGCCGAGGGTATCGAGTATGCCCATCTCCGGGGCGCGAGAGTCTTTTGTGCCATCAATACCTACCCGCAACCAGACGGCTGGGAGCAATGGAAGGGGGCGGTGGACCGCGCCGCAAGTCTGGGTGTGGACGCCATTATCCTGGCCGACATGGGTCTGCTGGATTATGCCGCCAACCGATATCCGAACATCCCCCGGCATCTGTCGGTTCAGGGATCTGCCACCAGCCATGAAGCGCTCTCCTTCTACAAGGACAACTTCGATATTCGCCGGGCCGTGCTGCCCCGGGTTCTGTCACTGGACCAGGTTCGTGGTGTGGCCAAGCACAGCCCGGTGGAACTGGAAGTGTTTGCCTTCGGTAGCCTGTGCATCATGGCCGAGGGCCGTTGCTACCTGTCTTCCTATCTGACCGATGAATCCCCGAATACCCGGGGAGCCTGTTCCCCTGCCAAAGCTGTGCGTTGGCAGGAAACCTCGCAGGGGCTCGAATCCCGCCTCAACGATGTCCTGATTGACCGTTATGGCCAGGGCGAATCCGCCGGCTACCCGACGCTGTGCAAAGGCCGTTTTGAGGTTGAGGGTCATGTTTATCACGCCATTGAGGAGCCGGTCAGCCTGAACACCCTGGACCTGTTGCCGGAGCTTCAGGCACTGGGTATCAGTGCCGTGAAGATTGAGGGGCGCCAGCGAAGTCCGGCCTACATCGCAGACGTAGCCAGAACCTGGCGCAATGCCCTGGATAATCTTGAAGCCGGCACCGACGGCTTTACTGTTGAACCTCAATGGCAGCAGACACTGGCGGGGCTTTCCGAGGGCGGCCTGACAACGCTGGGCGCCTACCATCGCAAATGGAAATAAGGTTTCACCATCCATGCTGAAGTTATCCTTGGGGCCGATCCTGTGGTTCTGGTCCAGGCAGACCGTTTTCGATTTCTATGCCAATGCCGCCGAGTGGCCGGTGGATACCATCTATCTGGGCGAGGTGGTGTGCTCCCGCCGGCGGGAACTGAAACCGGATGACTGGCTGGATCTGGCTCGTGATCTGAAAGCCTGTGGCAAGAATGTGGTGCTCTCCACGCTCACGCTGATTGAGTCGGAGGCCGATTTGCGTCGCCTGCGCCGGTTCTGTGAGCAGAATGAATTCCTGGTGGAAGCCAACGACCAGAGCGCCCTGCAGGTAGCCATCCGGAATAAGATACCGTTTGTCACCGGCCCGTCCATGAACATCTACAACACCGCTACCCTGAAAATCCTGGCAAAGCAGGGCTTACAGGGCTGGAACCTGCCTGTGGAACTGGGCAAGGAAACCCTGGAGCAGCTAATCATAGAGCTGCAGCAGGAAGGATTGGATCTTCCCGCCGAAGTGTTTTCCTGGGGCTTCCTGCCCCTGGCCTGGTCCTCCCGCTGCTTTACCGCCCGCCATTACAACTTGCCCAAAGACAACTGCGAGTTCCGCTGCCTGCAGCATCCAGACGGCATGGAGTTGCGCTCCCGGGAAAGCCAGGAGCTGTTCCGCATCAACGGCATTTCCACCTTGTCTGGCTCCCGTTACGACCTGATGCGGGAGTTGCCGGATATGGAGCGTATGGGGGTAAACACCGTGCGCCTGAGCCCGGAACATCTGGGCATGGAGGAGGTGGTCAGACGCTTTGACAAGGTGCGCCGGGGCGAACTGCCGGCCACCGACCCGCTGCAGCTGGTGGAGGCACCACCCTGCAACGGGTACTGGTATGGCAAGCCGGGGATGGACCTGATTAAACCATGAATCACGGCCCGGGAGACGCACCCCGCGTGCTCATTCAGGGCGTAGTGTTTCTCGCCCAACCCAGATCCTCAAGGATTGTATAAAGCGCGGGCAGCACTACCAGTACCAGAACAGTGGATACCAGCAGACCAAACACTACGGAGATCACCAGTGGAATCACCGCCATGGCCTGTGTGCTGGTTTCGGTGAGCAGAGGCAGCAGGCCGGCTACGGTGGTGCTGGTGGTGATCATGATGGCCCGGAATCGGTTCCGGCTGGCATCCCCGGCGGCTTCGGCAGTGGTCCTGCCCTGTTCCCGGTAACTCTTTATGAACTGTACCAGCAGGATGGCATTGTTGACCACAATGCCAGCCAGAGACGCCGCGCCGATTATCGAGGGCATGGAAAGGTTGTAGCCCATGATCAGGTGGCCCCAGACCGCACCCATGAAAGCCACCGGAATCGACAGCATCACGATGAGCGGCTCCAGATAGCTGCGGAACTGGAATGAGAGGATCAGGAAAATGCCCAGCAAGCCAATCAACAGGCCTTGGGCGATGGACTGGCCGGTTTCCCGGGAGCGGGCGGTCTGGCCCTCTACCTGAAGAGTGAGTTCGGGCCATCGTTCGCGAAACTCTGGAAACGCATGATTCTGAAGGTCGGTAACGATGGCATCGGCATTGGTCTGACGGCCGTTCACATCCGCCGATACTGTCACAGTGCGCAGACCATCAATGCGGGTAACCTGGGCCCACTGGCGTTCTTCGGTGATGTCGGCTACCTCTCGTAGCGGGATCATCTGGCCGGTCTTGCCGGCAATAACAGTATCTTCCAGGAACGCCCGGGTGGAGCGTTCGGCCCGGTTCTGGCGGACCAGAATTTCGATGTGCTGGTCGTCTATCTGAACTGTATCGACAATATCGCCCAGCAGTGCGGTGCGGATCTGTCTGGCGATATCGCTGGCGGTCAAGCCCAGGGGCAGGGCGCTGTCTTTGAGTTTCAATGTGCGCTGGGGTTTGCCGGGCCGCAGGTCCTCCAGCACGTTGAAGGTGCCGGTGTACTGGGCCACCGCATTACCCATAAAACGGGCCGCTTCTTTTAGCTGATCCAGGTCGCTGCCCTGCAACCGGATCTCGATCGGAGTGCCCGCCGGGCCGAATCCCGGTTCCTGAATATTCAGAGCAATCAGGCCGGGGATATCGCCGATTTCCTGGTACCAGCGGTTGGTCAGGGTGGCCAGATCGACGGTACGGTTTTCCGCTGTGAGCAGGTCGGCCATCACCGTGGCCACATGAGCGCCTTTCTCGCCGGCACCTGCGTGCTGGTTGAAACGGGTCTGGACGTTGCGCACCAGTGCCTGGCCGTCAGGCTGCTGTGGGGTGTATTCCTCGTTGAGTCTGAGCATGGCTGCGGAAATCCGGTTGGTGATTTCGCGGGTCCGGTGCAGTGGAGTGCCCTGGGGCATCAGCAACCGGGCTTCCAGTACATCACCGTCGATTTCCGGCATGGCCTCCATGCGCACGTGGCCGCCCGCCATCAGGCCGACGGACCCCAGCGGAATGATCAGCACCCCGGCTAACACTCCGTAGCGAAAGCGGATGGCTGTGTCAGCCAGTTGCCCCACCTTTTCCCGGCTTGCTTCAAAGACCCGGTCAAACCGAGCGCGAAAGCGGGAAGCGGGTTTGTCCCGGCCTTGGCCCAAACCACTCTTCAGGTGATGAGGCAGAATCCAGAAGGCTTCGATCAACGAGGCGGCCAGGGCTGCAATAAGCACTACCGGCAAAACCTCCAGTACCGAACCAAGCTCGCCGGCCAGAAACGCGAGGGGCAAAAACACCGAGACGGTAGTCAGAAACGAGGACAACACGCCCGGGAGGATTTCCAGGGTGCCCTGGGCGGCGGCTTGAAGCGGAGTAGCGCCTTCGGAGGCATGACGGGCGATGTTCTCGGTGACCACCACCGAATCGTCCATCACGATGCCGATGGCCATCAGTAGTGCCACCAGGGTGATCATGTTCAGGGACAGCCCGGCCAGGGCCATCATCACGAAGGCGCCGGCAAAGGCCGCGGGCAGCCCGAACAGCGCCCAGAATGCCAGCCGGGGCCGGAAGAACAGGGCCATTACCAGCCCCACCAGTACCAGTCCGGTAACCCCGTTGCCGACCAGCATCTGCAGGCGGTCCTTGACGATGGAGGTCATATCCTGGGTGATCTCAAGGTTTACCGTTCCACCTCGCCGGGCGGTTTCTTCAGTAATGAACGCCTGCAGCGCGCCCATTACCCTTAGGGCATCTTCATCCCGGTTTTTGTGGATTTCCAGAATGATCGCCTGCTGGCCATTGAACTCGACCCGCTCCTCCCTCCGTTCATAAGTTTCAGACAGTGTGGCGATATCGCCAAGGGTGAGCACGGCTCCGGGCTGACTGCCGAGTACAGGCAGGCTGGCAAGTGTTTGCAGCGAGCGCCGCTCATCCACAAAACGGAGCTGGATATCCTGGCTGTGGGTCTCCAGGGTGCCCAGGGGCATGTCGACGTTCTGACTGCTGATGGCCCGGGCGATATCCTGAACGCCCAAACCATACTGCCGCAAGCGATCCCGGGATATCTCCACTTGCCACTGGCGCTGGGACAGGCCAACCGGTACCACATTGGCAACGCCTTCGATGGCAAACAGGTGGTCTTCCAACTGCCTGGTGTAGCTTTCCAGGTGGACGAAACTCATGGGGCCAGTGACCGCGATAGCAGCGACCAGGTCGGTGCGATAAAGCTCCCGGATGATCGGGTCTTCGGCTTCCTCCGGCAGGTCGGTGAGGGCCTCGATTTCCGTGCGGATGTCGTCCAGAAACTGGCCCATGTCGCCACCGGGCTCCATGCTGGCAATGGTCTGAGCCTGGTTTTCCCGGGCCGTGCAGCGGATCTCCTGCATGTGCTCTACCTGCTGCAGGGCTTCACCCAGGCGCTGGCAAATGGCTTCCTCCACGTCGGCCGCTGTAGCACCCCGGTATTCGATGGTGATGCTGACTTCCGGCGGCAAGTAGTCCGGAAAGGTTTCCCGGGTAAGGTTGGGGGCGGCAAACAGGCCGGCGGCCAGCATCAAAATCAGCAGCAGGTTGGCTGCCGTGGGATGCCCCGCGAACCAGCGGATCATGGTTGGTCTCCCGGGGCCAGCAAGGTGCCGTCTATGGCGGGCACAAGATCATCCAGCACCAGTAATTCCCCGGGCGCCAAGCCTTCGTTGATCACAGTCTTGTCTCCTTGTTGCCAGGAGATCGAGACCTCCCTGCGCTGCAGTCGATTGTCCTCATCAACAAGGTACACCACACCCTGGTGGACGGCGCTGGCCGGGATCACGATAACCGGCTCGGGAGTAGGAGCGGCAATCGTGGCCTGCACAAACATGTTTCGAACCAGCGGTGGGCGGGCCGGCGGATTGGCGTTGCGATAAGGCTCTTCCACCAAAACTACCACCTGAACCGTGCGTGTCGCCGGGTCGAGACTGCTGGTCACCCGGGTAAGTTCTCCGGGCCAGTGCGCATCCGGCACATTGGTGGGCATCACCCGGATGTCCAGGTCACCCAGAGGTATCTTTTCATGAAAATCGGTGAAGTGGTTGGTTGTGCCGGCGCCAGGGTCCGGCAGGCTGCCGTCCGACAGTTGAGATAACACCCGGCGCAGTTCCGCCACTTCCAGCTGCACTTTCGCCTCGGCCCGGGCTATGTTGTCGGCAATGAACAGGGGCCGGCCCGGGCTGACGTGCTGGCCGTTGTCGATATCGGCCTTATGTACCCGGAGATCCCAGGGCGCTTCAAAGCGGGTGTCTTTCAGGTCTTCCAGGGCACCGGCCAGGACCGACTCCGCCCTGGCCTTGCGGGCTTCCAGGGTATCCCGCCTCACCGGAATCAGGTTCAACTGGTTACTCAGGCTCTGAACCGCCTGTTCCTGCTGCAGGGTCGCCAGCTGCTGCTCGTCATACCGAGTTTCGGATAGGGCGCCCCTCGCGGCCAGGGTTCTTGCCCGGTCCAGTTCCCGCCTTGCCAGCGTCAGCCGGCGTTCCTCCAGCTTGAGTGATTCTCTGGTATTGCGCTCCTCTTGCTCAATTTGTCGCAGTTCAGCTTCTATGCCGGTCAGGTCCGCTCTGGCAGCTGCTGCGGCCAGCTCATAGCGGGTGGGATCGATCTGGAGCAGCCGGGTACCCGCGGCGATCAGGTTACCGCTTTCCAGATCAGGATGTTTCCAGATGACCCGCCCACCAACATTGGCCACTGCATTCCAGCTTTGGGCCGGCAGCACCTGACCGTAGCCCCGGGCTTCGATGCGGAACACTCGGGGTGTTACCTCGAGAGTCCGCACCGGGGTCGCGGCCGTCTGTGCCTCAATCCGTTCTGGCGGTTGTTTCAGATTTACCATGATCACGACAAAGACGATGCCGACGATCAACGCCAGGCCCAAAGCCAGTTTATTTTTCCGGGTCATCTGACATCCCCCGAAAGCTGGCGCTGTAGAGCTTGAAGATTCGAGGTGCCGCTTGCTCCAGAGTATTAATTTCGCCACTGACCATGGCCTGAACCACCAGCCCCTGAATGGCTCCGAGGTACAGCACCGCCGCGGCCTCGGTATCGATATCGGAAGTAATGAGACCTTGTTGTATACCGAGGTCCAATAACCCGATCACCTTCTTCCGGTAGCGTGCGAGAGTCTGGCGGATGATGTTTTTAGCAGGGCCGTTGCCGGGCTTCTGCAACTCCCCCAGCATCAGGCGAGGAATGCCCGGATGCCGGGCAATAAAGCCTACGTGGGCCAGGAACATGGCTTCGAGTGCCTGGTCCGCCTGCTGATGTTGGTCAGCGGCACTGAAGACCTCCCGCGTAATCTGCCCTGACACCCAGCCGGCCACCGATTCCCATAACCGGCTCTTGTTGGGGAAATGCTTGAACAGCGCTCCCTGCGAGAGTCCAATTTCATTGGCAATCCGGGCCGTAGTGAGGGTGGCAGGATCCTGCTCGGCGCAAAGCTGGATGACTGCCTCAATGGTGGAGGATTGGCGCAGTTTTGTGTTTTGGTAGGCGCGTTTGGTTTTTTCGTTGATCGTCGGCATAGGCTTCAGGGAAAGAAAGTAATTAATTACTTTATTCTGGGTTATGATGCCTGAGAAAGCAAGGTGGGTGCTGCATCCTGACGGTCAGGCCATTTTTTGAATTTCTGGATGTTCGGGATAGGCTGGAAGATGCACACATTCAGGGT
Source organism: Marinobacter sp. EhC06 (assembly GCF_001650915.1). Classification (GTDB taxonomy): domain Bacteria; phylum Pseudomonadota; class Gammaproteobacteria; order Pseudomonadales; family Oleiphilaceae; genus Marinobacter. Next base: position 121,084 of record NZ_LXYO01000033.1, on the reverse strand, counting down.
GGAGCATATCTTGAATATCCAACTGAAACGCGCTTACGAAGCAGCAGAACGCTCAGATGGCCCACGGGTGCTTGTTGACCGTATCTGGCCTCGGGGATTGGCCAAAGAAGATGCGGATATAGCCCACTGGCTGAAGGGGCTGGCGCCGTCAACTGAACTGCGAAAGTGGTTCGGTCACGATCCGGATAAATGGCCGGAGTTTCGGGAGCGGTACCTTGAAGAGCTGACATCAGGTGATGCCGGCGAGGATCTTGAGGCACTCAAGAAACTGCTTGAGCAAAATGACTCCATAACGCTAGTGTTTGCGGCCAAAGACACCGAGCATAACAACGCGGTGGCGCTCCGGGACTTTATTCTGAAGGACAGCCTTTAGGGCGGAAGTTCCGAAAAGTAAGCTGCCACTCCAGGCTATCGAGCAGGTTCTTCAGCCCCAGGCCCAGCTCGGTGTCGCCTTCAATAACCAGCCGACGCTGGAAAAACAACTGGTCGGGGTCCTGTCGACGTTCCGCCAGGGTTCTGAAGGCGGTCAGCGAGCCGCGGATGGTTGCTTCGCCGGCGCCATCGATCACCCGGAGTCGCCCGGCCCAGAAGCCAATGGTGATACCGGGTTGTCCGCCATTCACCTCCAGACGAATACGTCGGCCTTCGAAGTCATCGAATTCTCCATCATCGATTGCCTGGGCAAAAATGCGATTAAGCGGCGCTTCTGCAGCCAGCTGCTTCAGGGGCACCGGGATTCGGCGATCAATAGCGCCTAGCATGGGCACGGGGGAGGGCAGGTACTCCCGAAGGACCGAAAGCGTTTGCCCCACGAGGGGAGAGTTCAGGGAGGTGATGGAAACTAGTGGAAAAGCCATGCTTTACTCCGGGCGGTCAGTAACCGGCCTAGAGTAAAGCAAAGGGCTCTGGAACGATTTGATATAACTCAGCCCTTGTGGAGGCCTTCTTCCACCGCCCAAACGGCCACTTCCACCCGGGAGCGCAGGTTCAGTTTCTTCAGCAGGTGTTTCACGTGGACTTTTACGGTGCCGTCGCTGATGTCGAGCTTGCGACCAATCATTTTGTTGGAGAGGCCCTCGGCAATCAGGCGCAGAATATCCTTTTCCCGTGGTGTGAGGCTGTCGAAATCGGGGCGTGATGCCTGCTGGGGTTTGTTGGAGCGCAATGCCTCTGCCAACAGGGTGGTCAGTCGGTCACTGATCACCATTTTGCCGACCGCCGCCTGATGGAGCTGGTTGATCATGTCTTCCGGCTCCATGTCCTTCAGCAGGTAGCCGTCTGCACCGGCCCGGAGAGCCGCTACCACGTCGTCTTCCTGGTCCGACACGGTGAACATGACAATGCGGGAGCTGATGTTCTGTTCCCGCAATTTCTTGAGCGCTTCGATGCCGTCCATCTCGGGCATGTTCAGGTCCATCAGGATCAGGTCGGGCTCCAGTTCAGTGGCCAGCCGAATGCCGTCGGCGGCGTTGCTGGCCTCCCCGGCCACGACCATATCGTCTTCCATGTCGATCAGCTGTTTGATGCCCTGGCGAAGAAGCGGGTGATCGTCGATCAACAGAATACTTGCGGGTGACTCAGACATCGGGTTCTCTCTTGTTGTCAGGCATTTGATGCTTCTGTGGGAATCAGGTTTCGGCTTTTGGGAACAAACCCCAGGGTGACTTCCACGCCCCGTTCATCCCGGTTGCTTACCTCGACCTTACCGCCCAGGGTCCGGGCGCGGTCCTGCATGATGATCAGGCCGTAATGGTTGACGGGCTGGTCGCTGCCAGGCAGGCCCTTGCCATTATCCCGGATCCGTACCCGTACCTGCGGTGATTCGAACAGAACATCCACGGTTATGTCCGTGGCGTCTGCGTGTTTGACCGCGTTGGCAAGGCCTTCCCTCACAATCTGCAGGGTATGGATCTCTTCATTCGGCGACAGGGTCTGGGGCGGCAAATTGTACTTCAGCTCAACCGGCTTACCCAGCCGCTCGGAAAACTCTTCAATGGTTTTTTGCAGGGCAGTAGCGAGATCCGGCGTGTCCAGCTTGAGCCGGAAGGTGGCCAGCAACTCCCGGAGCTGTCGGTAGGCGCTGTTCAGGCCAGTGCTCAGTTCATCGAGAATGGCCTCGTGAATCTCCTGCTGCTCGCCTTCGATGTTAAGGCGGCGCAACCGGGCAACCTGCATTTTCAGGTACGACAGTGACTGGGCCAGGGAATCATGCAGTTCACGGGCGATCACGGTACGTTCTTCAGCAAGGGTCTGCTGCTGTTCCTCGGTAATCTGCCGTTCCAGGAAAATGGCGGTGGCCAGCTGGTCGCTGAGGGTTTCCAACAGCCGACGAGAAGTTTTCGAAAGACCTTCTTTGGCCGGGTACCAGACTTCCAGCGTGCCCAGCAGCTGTCCGGGTGTCCGGATCGGCAGTAGCAGCCGACGGCCGTCGTTGGATTCCACGGGCAGCTCGTCATAGGCCTCAGGCGTCACCAGGCAGGCATTGCAGTGGTGATCACGGCAGTAGAAGGGCCGCTCTCGGCTGGCGGTCGTGATTGCTTGAATTGGCTCCGAGGATTCCTTGTCATGGAGATAGAGACGGATCGGGCCAATGCCCAGTAGCTGCTCAAGCTCCTGAAGCATGGGGATCGCCCCATTGCACAGATCGTGTTTGGCAAACAGGTCCCGGCTGGCTGAGTGCAGGAGCTGAAGGGCCGCGTGGCTCCTTTCCAGCTCTTCCGTTTTCAGTCGGGCCCTTTCTTCCAGCTCGTGGTAAGTCAGAGCCAGCTCGCTGGTCATCTGGTCAAAGGCCTGGCCAAGCTGTGCCAGCTCGTCGGAGCCGCTCAGGTTGGCCTTGCGGGAAAAGTCCTGATCGCCCACCGCGATGGCGATACTGACCAGTTTACGCAGTGGGCGCAAAATACGGTTTTTCAGATCAATGAACAGCGCCACGATGATAAGAATGGAGAAAGCCAGGCTGATTATCTGAATCAGGTGCAGCAGGTCAATACGGGCTTCGGTTCGCTGTTCCAGCATCTTCACCAGCTGGTCTACGTTATCAACGTATTGCTGTGTTGAGGCAAGCATGGCCGCTGAAACAGGCGTGCCCTGGTTGTGTTCCTGCAGGGCCGGCCGAAGCATGGTTTCCCAGGATTCCAGAATGATCTGGTACTGGGCGGCGAGCGGATGGTCGGGGCTCTCTGGGATGGCGTTGGTAATGCTGGCGTCAGCCAACTTGGTCTCGTAGCCGTCCAGCATCTTCATGACCGAGTCCTCCCCGGTCTCTGGAACGGCAGGCCCCGCGCTCCGGGCAAGCAACTGGAATGCCCCCATGCGCAGGGCGCCCGCCAGATTGATCGCGGTGGCATTGCCTTCGATGCTTTTGGAAACCGCAAGCGTGGTCGCCATGCTGACAAGGGCTGTCACCACCACTGCGCCAACGACGATGGCGATTCGGTTTACAAGCGGGCTTCTGGATTTCATTCGATCTCGTGCGCATCAATGCGTTTGGCGGGGCAGAGTGAATTATGCCTCGCACCAGGATTCCGTGATACCTCCTTGAGGATAGTCAATTACCCCAATGGTTGGTAACCCATCATAATCTTTGACCCTTTTATGATCAAAAGATGAAACTGAAAAACAGGTTTCCAGAAGAGCGACAGTAATGAAGTCCGAAACGGATCGTGCAGATGACCGGCTGGCGTCATTGGCAGTGGTACTGCCGTTGGCGGTAGCGGGCTTTGTTGTTGCTGCCGGGTGCTGGACTCTGTTTGCGGTGGCCGGAGTCCATCTGCGTTCGGAGCTGGCTCTCAGCAACCTGCAGTTTGGATTTCTGCTGGCGATGCCGATGGCGGTTGGCGCGGCGCTGGCGGTTCCTGCTGGCCTGGCGGCGCAGAAATTCGGCGCCCGCCGGATCATGTTGGTCTGTCTGGCCGGGCTCGCAGTCTGCATGGTGATACTCCTGACCACCGATACCTTCCCAGGGTACCTGATTGCCGCCGGCGGACTAGGTCTGGCGGGTGGATTCTACAGCGCCGGGTTGCAGTTCGTGACAGGACACTGTGAATCCAAACGCCTGGGCCTTGTGCTGGGGATGTTTGGCGCCGGCGTAACCGGCGCGGGATTCAACTACTACCTGGTGCCACTATTCCATGAGGCCTTTTCCTGGCACGGGGTGCCGTTGGCCTATCTAATCGTGCTGGTGCTGGTGCTTGCGCTGCTGGTCATGCTTACCGATCCGGAAGACGCTGAGGCGGACCCGACCGCAGAAACGTCAGTCCGGGTGCTGTTACACCGCATGCAGACGAGGCGGGCCGGTCAGCTTTGTGGCTATTTTGGCGTTGTCGCTGGCAGCTTCTTCGCGTTGGCTTTGTGGCTGCCGGATTATCTGTCCTCGCAGTTTGACCTGCCAGTGGACTCCGGCGCGCGGCTGGCTCAATGGTTTGTTATTCCCGGAGCCCTGGCCCAGATCGTGGGAGGCGGGTTTTCCGATCGATTCGGCAGTGCAAGGGTTGTCAGTCGCGCACTGATGGTCTGTCTGATGGCGCTGTTTGTTTTGTCTTACCCACCCATGACCCTGTTTATCCAGGGCGTTGACGCCACAATCCGCGTTGAATTTGCCCTGCCCATGCAAGTAGAGGGTGTGTTTGTCGTTACCCTCGGGCTGGCCATGGGCTGCACCATGGGCAGCCTCCAGCGGCTGGTTATTGTTGAGAATCGTTCGGTGGCGGCCTTTATTGCCGGGCTGCTTCTGGTGAGCGCCTGTTCGGTAGCCTTTGTGCTGCCGGTGATTTTCAGCAGCGTTAACCACTGGCTGGGTATCCGCAGTGCGGTCTTCATGATCCTCTTTCTGCTGCTGCTTGGCTGTCTTTTCCTGTTTGCCCGGGAAAGCCGCCGGCACGAGCGTGAACACCTTCTCCACCCGGGGATATAAGCCGCCTACCACCAGGGTGGTAGAAACGGGTTATGAGGTAGTAACCACGCAGATTTCGCGGTTTTTCTCACACACAATGGTCTCAAATCGGAGAAACGATCCGGCAGACGGAGAGAGAGACCATGAGTCATTTGATCGATAAACTGAATTACTTCAGGAAGAAGCGCGAGCCGTTCTCCAACGGCCATGGCGAAACCCACGAAGTCAGTCGCGAATGGGAAGACAGCTACCGCCAGCGCTGGCAGCACGACAAGATCGTGCGTTCCACCCACGGCGTAAACTGCACCGGCTCCTGCAGCTGGAAAATTTACGTCAAGAACGGCCTGGTTACCTGGGAAACCCAGCAAACCGATTATCCCCGTACCCGTCCGGATCTGCCCAACCACGAGCCACGCGGCTGCCCACGTGGTGCCAGCTATTCCTGGTACATGTACAGTGCCAACCGCCTGAAGTACCCGTTGATGCGCAAGCATCTGATGAAGCTTTGGCGTGCCGCGCGCATGCAGTTTAATGACCCGGTGGAAGCCTGGGCTTCTATCGTGGAAGACCCCAAGAAAACCGCTGAGTACAAGCCCCGCCGTGGTATGGGCGGATTCGTGCGCTCCAGCTGGGATGAAGTCAACGAGCTGATTGGCGCCTCCAACGTCTATACCGCCAAAAAGCATGGCCCGGACCGCATCATCGGCTTCTCGCCGATTCCCGCCATGTCCATGGTTTCCTACGCTGCCGGCAGCCGTTACCTGTCCATGATCGGCGGCGTGTGCATGAGCTTCTATGACTGGTACTGCGACCTGCCGCCGGCCTCACCCCAGACCTGGGGTGAGCAGACCGATGTGCCGGAATCCGCCGACTGGTACAACTCCGGCTACATCATTGCCTGGGGCTCCAACGTGCCCCAGACTCGTACTCCGGACGCTCACTTCTTCACCGAGGTGCGTTACAAGGGCACCAAGACCGTCGCCATTACTCCGGACTACGCCGAAGTCTCCAAGCTGTCCGACGAGTGGATGAACCCCAAGCAGGGTACCGACGCGGCTCTCGGCATGGCCATGGGCCACGTGATCCTGAAAGAGTTCCACGTCGACAAGCCCAGCGAGTACTTCACCGACTACGTGCGTCGCTACACCGACATGCCTTACCTGGTCATGCTGGAAGAGAAGGATGACGGCAGTTTCGTGCCGGGCCGCTTCCTGCGCGCCAGTGACCTGGTGGACGGGCTGGGTGAAGAAAACAACCCCGAGTGGAAAACCATCGCCATTGATGAAGCCTCCGGTGAGCTGACGGCTCCCAATGGTTCCATTGGCTACCGCTGGGGCGAGAAGGGCAAGTGGAACCTGAAGCAGACCGCCAAAGGCTCCGACGTCAACCTGCAGCTGTCCATGGTCGAGAAGCACGATGACGTTGTGGACGTCGCCTTCCCGTACTTTGGTGGTATCGAGCACGACCACTTCAAGCACGTGGAAATCAAGGACATCCTCAAGCACAAGCTGGGTACCCGTAAGGTCAAGCTGGCAGACGGCTCCGAAGGGCGTGTGGTTACCGTCTATGACCTGATGGTCGCCAACTACGGCATCAGCCGCGGCCTGGGCGAGGATGACGGTGCCACTTCCTATGACGAAGTTAAGCCTTACACCCCGGCCTGGCAGGAAAAGATCACCGGCGTCCCCGCCGAGAAAGTGATCCGCATTGCCCGTGAGTTCGCCGATAACGCAGACAAGACCAAAGGCCGTTCCATGGTCATCGTCGGTGCCGGTATGAACCACTGGTACCACATGGACATGAACTACCGCGGCCTGATCAACATGCTGATCATGTGTGGCTGTATCGGCCAGAGCGGTGGCGGCTGGGCCCACTACGTTGGCCAGGAAAAACTGCGTCCGCAGACTGGCTGGCAGCCGCTGGCCTTTGGTCTGGACTGGCAGCGTCCGCCCCGGCACATGAACTCCACCTCCTTCTTCTACGCCCACTCCGGTCAGTGGCGTTACGAGAAGCTGGGTGTCGACGAGATCCTGTCGCCGCTGGCAGACAAGTCCAAATTTGGCGGCAGCCTGATTGACTACAACGTGCGCGCCGAGCGCATGGGCTGGCTGCCGTCTGCTCCGCAGCTCAACCGAAACCCGTTGGGTATTGCTGCTGAGGCGGAAAAAGCCGGAATGGAAGTGTCGGACTATGTGGCGCAGTCCATGAAAGACGGTTCCCTGGCGTTTGCCAGTGAGGATCCGGAAGCGCCCCAGAACCATCCGCGCAATATGTTTATCTGGCGATCCAACCTGCTGGGGTCCTCCGGTAAGGGCCATGAGTATATGCTCAAGTACCTGCTGGGTACCAAGAGCGGCCTGCAGGGCAAGGATCTGGGCCATGAAGGTGGCGCCAAGCCGAAAGAGGTCAAATGGCATGACGAGGCGCCGGAAGGCAAGCTCGACCTGCTGGTGACCCTGGATTTCCGCATGTCCACCACCTGTCTGTATTCAGACATCGTTCTGCCGACGGCCACCTGGTACGAGAAGAACGATCTGAATACCTCCGACATGCACCCGTTCATTCACCCGCTGACCGCAGCCACCGATCCGGCTTGGGAAGCGCGCAGTGACTGGGAGATCTACAAAGGCATTGCCAAGGCGTTCTCCAAGGCCACCGAAGGCCACCTGGGTGTCGAGAAAGACGTGGTCACCCTGCCGCTGCTGCACGATGCGCCGGCGGAGCTGGGCCAGCCGTTCGATGTGAAGGACTGGAAGCGGGGCGAGTGCGACCTGATCCCGGGCAAGACCGCGCCCAACTTCATTACCGTTGAGCGGGATTACCCGAACACCTACGCGCGCTTCACCTCCCTTGGCCCGCTGATGGACAAGCTGGGTAACGGTGGCAAGGGCATCAACTGGAACACCGAGAAGGAAGTGAAGTTCCTGGGTGATCTGAACTACAAGCACATCGACGGAGCCAACGCCGGCCGTCCGAAGATCGAGAGTGCTATCGATGCCGCAGAAGTGATCCTCACCCTGGCCCCGGAAACCAATGGCCAGGTGGCGGTAAAAGCCTGGGCGGCATTGTCCGAGTTTACCGGCCTGGATCACACCCATCTGGCAAAGAACAAGGAAGAGGAAAAAATCCGCTTCCGGGACATCGTGGCGCAGCCGCGCAAGATCATTTCCAGCCCGACCTGGTCTGGCCTGGAAGACGAACACGTGTCCTACAACGCCGGATACACCAACGTCCATGAGCTGATCCCCTGGCGCACCCTGACCGGTCGTCAGCAGTTCTACCAGGATCACGAGTGGATGCGTGCCTTCGGCGAAAGCCTGCTGGTGTATCGCCCGCCGATCAACACCAAAACCGTGAGTCACATGATTAATCAGCGCAGCAACGGCAATGCCGAGAAAGCGCTGAACTGGATCACACCGCACCAGAAGTGGGGTATTCACAGCACCTACAGCGACAACCTGCTGATGCTGACCCTGTCGCGCGGTGGCCCGATCGTGTGGCTGAGTGAAGACGACGCCAAAGAACTGGCCATCGAGGACAACGACTGGATTGAGCTGTTCAACGCCAATGGCGCCATTGCAGCCCGGGCGGTTGTGAGTCAGCGGGTGATGCCAGGCATGGTGATGATGTACCACGCCCAGGAGCGGATCGTGAACATTCCGGGCTCGGAAATCACCGGTACCCGTGGCGGTATCCACAACTCGGTCACCCGGGTGTGCCCGAAGCCGACCCACATGATCGGCGGTTACGCCCAGTATTCCTACGGCTTCAACTACTACGGCACCGTAGGTTCCAACCGAGACGAATTCGTGGTGGTTCGCAAGATGCACAACGTCGACTGGCTCGACGGTGAAGGCAATGACACTGTTCAGGAGGCTGTAAAATGAAGATCCGTTCCCAAGTCGGCATGGTGCTGAACCTGGACAAGTGCATCGGTTGCCACACCTGTTCAGTAACCTGCAAAAACGTATGGACCAGCCGTGAAGGCATGGAATACGCCTGGTTCAACAACGTCGAGACCAAGCCAGGTATTGGCTACCCGAAAGAGTGGGAGAACCAGGACAAATGGAAGGGCGGCTGGATGCGTGACAGCTCCGGCAAGATCCGCCCGAAGATCGGTGGCCGCTTCCGAGTACTGGCGAACATATTCGCCAACCCGGACCTGCCCCAGATCGACGACTACTACGAGCCGTTCGATTTCGATTATCAGCACCTGCATACCGCCGGCGACATGAAACACCAGCCGGTGGCCAGGCCACGCTCGCTGATTTCCGGCCAGCGCATGCAGAAAATCGAATGGGGCCCGAACTGGGAAGAGATTCTCGGTACCGAGTTCGCCAAGCGCCGCAAGGACAAGAACTTTGACCAGGTGCAGGCGGATATCTACGGCCAGTTCGAAAACACCTTCATGATGTACCTGCCGCGCCTGTGCGAGCACTGCCTGAACCCGGCGTGTGTTGCCAGCTGCCCGAGTGGTGCCATCTACAAGCGTGAGGAAGACGGCATCGTCCTGATCGACCAGGACAAGTGCCGTGGCTGGCGGATGTGTGTCTCCGGCTGCCCCTACAAGAAGATCTACTTCAACTGGAAAACCGGCAAGTCCGAGAAGTGCATTTTCTGCTACCCGCGGATCGAAGCCGGCATGCCCACCGTGTGCTCCGAAACCTGTGTTGGCCGGATTCGCTATCTCGGTGTGTTGCTGTACGACGCAGACCGCATCGAAGAAGTGGCCAGCGCCCCGGGCGAGCATGAGCTTTACGAAAAGCAGCTGGAAATCTTCCTGGACCCGTTCGACCCGAAGGTGATCGAGCAGGCGAAGAAAGATGGCATTCCGATGAATGTGATCGAAGCTGCCCAGCAGAGCCCGGTGTACAAGATGGCGGTGGACTGGAAGCTGGCCCTGCCTCTGCACCCGGAATACCGCACCCTGCCCATGGTCTGGTACGTGCCGCCTCTGAGCCCGATCCAATCCGCGGCGGAAGCCGGCAAGGTCGAATTCGACGGCATACTGCCCAAGATCGAAAGCCTGCGGATCCCGGTGAAGTACCTGGCCAATCTGCTCACCGCTGGTGATGAGAAGCCGATTGTCCGGGCCCTCAAGCGGATCATGGCCATGCGCCTGTACAAGCGTGCCGAGACAGTTGAAGGCAAGGAAGACCTGCGCGCCCTTGAGGAAGCCGGTCTGACCAAGGCCCAGGCGGACGAAATGTATCGCTACCTGGCCATCGCCAACTACGAGGATCGCTTCGTGATTCCCACCAGCCACCGTGAGCTGGCGAAAGAAGCCTTCCCCGATGCCACCGCCCATGGTGAGCGCAACGGCTGCGGCTTCAGCTTCGGTGAAGGCTGCAACGGCGACAGCAAATTCAACATGTTCGGTGGACGCAAGCAGACCACCAGCATGGTTCAGAAGCTGTCGACCGTGAAGCAGGTTGACCCGAAACAGCTGCAGGAATAAGGAGGCCGAGATGCAACTTTTAAAAGTACTGGCACGGGTGCTTGAGTACCCGACCGAAGAACTCCAGGCCTCCAAAGACGCCCTCATTGCAGCTGTCCTCGAGGACAGCCGGCTGCCGAGGCAGAACAAGGAGCAACTGCTGCGCTGTGTGGAAATGGTCTGCGATGGCGACTTGCTGGACGTGCAGGAAAACTACGTCGGCATGTTCGACAAAGGCCGGGCCACGTCCCTGCTGCTGTTCGAACACGTGCACGGGGAATCCCGGGATCGTGGCCAGGCCATGGTGGACCTGATGGAGGAATATCGCAGCAACGGTCTGGAAATCGACGCCAGGGAACTGCCGGACTACCTGCCACTGTTCCTGGAATACCTCTCCACCCGTCCCTGGGACGAGATCCGGAACTGGCTGGAGGACATCCACCACATCCTGGGCTTGCTGGGTGAGCGTCTGTACCAGCGTGAAAGTTTCTATCACGTGGTGATGGATTCGCTGCTGACCCTCTCCGGGCGCGCGGCAAACCGCCAGGAGCTGGCCCGGATCGTCGCCTCGGAAGAGCGCGACGACACCCCGGAGGCTCTGGACAAGGTCTGGGAAGAGGAAATGGTGAAGTTTGTTGATGATCAGGGCAGCTCCTGCAGTACCGGCAGTGTTGTAGGCCAACGCCGCCGGGAACTGGAACAGACCCAGACCATTCACCTGAGTGATCAGCTGATGACGGACGCAACACCCCGTCAGGCAGGGCGCGCCTGAGGGCGCAGGAGGAAACGGAAATGATGTCCTATCTCAATACACTGTTGTTCGGGGTTTATCCCTACATTGCTATCGCGATCCTCGTGATTGGCACCTGGGCTCGCTATGACCAGGGCCAGTTCACCTGGAAAGCCCATTCCAGCCAGATGCTGCGCAAGAAAAACATGGTGATGGCCAGCGTGCTGTTCCATGTCGGCGTACTGGTGATCTTCTTCGGCCACCTGGTGGGCCTGCTGACCCCGCACGCGCTCTATGAGCCGTTCATGACCCCTGGCACCAAGCAGGTGATGGCAATCGTGGTGGGCGGAATCGCCGGCGTGATGGCGATTGTCGGCGGCGGTATGCTCGCATGGCGCCGGCTGACCGACCCGCGCGTTAAGGCCAGCAGCACCTTTGCGGACAACATGATCATCGTCATCCTGGTCATCCAGCTGGCACTCGGCCTGCTGACCATTCTGCCCACCATGGGCCACCTGGATGGCAGCACCATGCTCAAGTTCTCCGCCTGGGCCCAGGGTATTGTCACTCTCCAAGGCGGCGTGGCTGGCTATATTGCCGACGTGCACTGGATCTACAAGACCCACATCTTCCTGGGCCTGACCATCTTCGTGCTCTTCCCGTTCACCCGCCTGGTGCACATGCTCAGCGTGCCGGTGGAGTATTTCGGTCGGAAGTACCAGGTGGTTCGCAAGCGGGCGTAATTGTTTGAGTTGAGGTGACGGTGAAGGTGTCGGATTACGCGTGGCGGGGCCACGCTAATCCGACCTACCCGAACCCGAGAGCACAAATGGAGATCGGATTTACCGTCGAGCGGCACAATGAGCGAAGCGTAATCCGACAACCAGATCAAAAGGTAACCATCATGCAACTGATCCCCGTTGGCGACGCCGAAAAGCCCAGAAACCAGTTCCCGCCGGTCTACGTGGGTGAAACCCTCATCGGCGAAGACGACATCGCGCGGGAAATGCAGCATCACCCGGCCGAAGAAGTGGCCGAAGCCTGGCACGACGCTGCCAGAAGCCTCGTCATCCGCGAGCTCCTCCTGCAACAGGCCAGCCACCTCAAGCTCGACGACATCGCCGACGAAGAAGACCGCATTGCCCGGGTACTGGAACTCGAGCTTAACGTCCCGGACCCCACCGAACAGGACTGCGAACGCTTCTATAACGCCAACCCGGCCCGCTTCCGCAGCCCCACGCTGATGGCCGTCAGCCACATCCTCCTCGCTGCTGCCCCGGACGACGTCCAGGAACGCATCCGCCAGGAAGGAGCCGGCCAACAGTTACTGTCGTCCCTCATCGACGGCCGCTCACAGTTCGCCGAACTGGCCAAACAATACTCCGCCTGCGAATCCCGCCACCAGGGCGGCAGCCTCGGCCAGATCAGCAAAGGCCAGACCGTGGAAGAATTCGAACGTCCCGTCCTGTCCCTGGAAGAAGGCCTTAACCCGGAACTGATCGAAACTCGCTACGGCTGGCACATCGTCCACGTTGACCAACGAATCGACGGCCAGCAGCTCCCGTATGAACACGTCAAACCCCAGATTAGGCAGTACCTGAGCGAGAGCGTAACCCGACGGGCATTCCGTCAGTACCTGCAGGTTCTGGCAGCGGAAACCGGGGTAGAAGGAGTAGATCTCGAGCTGCCCGACTCGCCACTAATGCAGTAAGCAGGATGATCTGAAGGTTAACTCTTCGGTTTGGAGGATGGTGGGCCGATTAGCTTTCCAAAACTGTGCGGAGCCATGGATGGCGGAGCCCAAGCGTCACAGGGATGTGCCGCAAGGAGCGTGTTTTGGAAAGCTAATCGGCCCACCATCCTGTGCTCCCAAGTCTAAGTTTTAGTCCCCGAATAGTTAGCAAAAAAACACTTTGAGTTAGGTCAATTACTCCCGAATAACCCCCAAACTACCCCCATGGGGGGAGCGATTTTCACCCCGTATCCTTCTACTATTTAAATCATGATTTCGAATGCATGAATATGCAGAGAGGATACACCAATGGCACTGACCCAAACGGCCGAAACCCGCTACACCAAACCCGTGCTCGTCGCCATCAATAAACCCTTTGACGACGAAGACGGCCTCCAGGCCCTGCGCAGCCATCCACTGTTCTCGGAACTCAATGGCAAAGACCTGCAGCACCTGATCCATCAATCCCGAAGAATCCGCCTTGGCCATCACCAGTTGCTCTATCGCCAGGACATGCCGGCGCACCATTTCTTCTTCGTGATCTCCGGTCGCTTGCGTCTTTACCGTTTGGACTCCTCCGGCATCGACCGGACCCTCGACAGCATCGCCCCCGGCGACTGCTTCGCCGAAGTCATGATCTACGCCGATCCGCCCCGGTACGCCTGCTACGCCGAGGCCCTGAAATCCAGCGAAGTTCTGATGATCCCCGTCAAGGCCTACCAGGACATGCTGGAAAGCAACCCGAAATACGCCCAGGCAGCCCTGCGGCATTATGCCAAACGCGCGGTTTCCCGGTTCCATGACCTGGAAATCATGACCGTGCAGAACGCCCGTGACCGCCTGATCCGCTACCTGATCGACCTGCTACCCAACGGCGCGGAAGAGGGCGGAGAGGTGGAGTTGCCGCTGCCCAAGTGCCTGGTGGCCTCCAGGCTTGCCATGCAGCCGGAAACCTTCTCCCGGATTCTGGCGGATCTGAAAGCCAACGGCCTGGTTCGGGTTAACCGAAGCCGATTGTTTATTTCAGACCCCCAGCGCCTGATTGAGATCAGCCAGTAACTGACCACATTCAAGCCTCCAGGCTTTTTGGAAAGGAGGATACGTGACCGCGAGAAAGCAACGCCCACTGATCTACTCATGTTCCGGCTGCTCTGATGTGGCGCAGCTGGCCAACAACGTGGCAGTAAGGCTGGACCATGCCGGCGAATTCGAAATGTCCTGCATCTCCGGCGTCGGCGGCAAGGTGCCGTCCCTGGTGAAAACCGCCAGATCCGGCCGCCCGATCACGGTTATTGATGGCTGCCCGTTGCACTGTGCCCGGGCCTGTCTCGAGAACATCGGTGTGGAGCCCGATGAGCATGTCCGGCTCTACGACTTCGGCTTCAAGAAACATTATGGACAGAGCTACGGCGAAGACGCCGTGGAAGAAGTCTGCGACGAAGTTCGCAGGCTCACCTCGTCCGACCAGCCCATTGCCCGCCAGGCGTAATCCGCAGCGGCCCGGTACCAGTAAGGATTCACCAAGATGATCAGCAGTTACAGTGACCTGATTCAGGCCTCCCACAGCCAGCAGGAACCCCAGCGTCTACTATTCGTGTTTTGCCGTGCGGAGTTGCCGGATGAGGCCTCCCCGGAAGAAAAAGCCGCTTTTGAGCGCGGTGAAGGCGGCGCCCTGACGCCGGTGGTCTGCGTCGACAAAACCCCTGATGAAGCACCGGATTTCGATGTCCTGCACGAAGAATCCCGTGCCACCGGCCAAGCCTGGGATGTGGTGTTCGTTGCCGCCATGTCCGGCCGCGGGGGTACGCCTCCATCCACTGACGAAGCGCAGCAGCCGCTGACCATGATGGTGGAGTCTATCCGCCTCGGTCATATCAGTAATTACCTCCCGCTCGATTCAAACGGAAACGCTGTCAGTCTGGGCTGACAGCGTGTACCTGACCGAACCATCAGTCAGGTGTATTCAATAAGAGGTATTTGATTTTCCTCTAATTTGCCTAGGCTTAAGCAATCAGGCGCTTTTTCTCAGGGAGTCTTCCGTGTCTGTTTTTTCCCGCTTCGTTTTCCTGGTTTTCACATCGATCATGGCCATGGCTCTGAATGCAGCGCCTCTGGCCAAATATGAGCCCGCTGCCGGTCGTCAGGTCATCAAGCAGACGTTTCCGGATGTCACCCGGGTCATTCCCCGAAAAGGCAATCGAGCCATCCAGGAGCTCTATGCGCGCAAGGAGCTGGTGGGCTACGCCTATCAGTCCCTGGATTTTGTCCAGACACCCGCCTACTCGGGCAAACCGGTCAATGCCATGGTGGTGCTGGATACTGAAGGCACCATCAAGGCCGCCAAGGTAATTCACCACGATGAACCCATTCTTCTGGTGGGTATTCCCGAGAGCAAGCTGCACGCATTCACCGATCAGTACACGGCCCTGAAAGCCGACCAGCGGGTAACCGTGGGCGGAACCTCTTCGGAACGCAAGGTGGCCGTTGACGGGCTGTCGGGAGCCACGGTTACCGTGATGGTCATCAATGAAGTGATCATGCGCACCGCCCATCGGGTGGGAGTGGAACTGGGCATGGTTGAGGGCGAGGATGGAACCCGTCCGCCGGCGGCTACCGTCGATAAACAGGCCTTCGAGCAGAAAACCTGGCAGGAACTGACCGGTGACGGGTCGGTGCGCCGGTTGATGCTTACCAAGGGCCAGGTGGATGATTCCTTCAAGGGGACGGAAGCAGAGGGTGTTGATACCGCGGGCCCCGAGGAACGCAAAGAGCCGCTGATTGATCTGTATGCCGCTTACCTGGATGCGCCCACCATTGGCCGGAATCTGCTGGGCGAGAGCCAGTACCAGTGGCTGACATCCGAGCTGGAGGAGGGCGAGCATGCCATTGCCGTGATGGCCAACGGTGAATACTCCTTCAAAGGTTCAGGTTATGTTCGCGGCGGCATCTTCGATCGCATCCAGATCCGTCAGTTCGGCGACACCTTCAATTTCCGTGACCTGGACTTCTACCGGCTGAGTGATGTCTATGCCGAGGGCATGCCGGAGTTCACCGAAATGGCGATCTTCATCATTCGCCAGCAGTACAACTTCGATCCCGGTACACCCTGGACACTCGAACTCACTGTGAAGCGCCAGACTGGACCACTGGACAGCGAGTTTCAGGTGTTTCCGTTGGAGTACCAGCTTCCGGAGCAGTATTACAACCGTCCGGAGCCTGTCGTTTCCGAGGAAGAATGGCTGGAAAGCCAGCCCATGTGGGTTCAGGTTTGGTACCAGCGGGAATTCCAGATTGTGGTGCTCGGTATCGGTATCGGCGTGCTGATGTTCATCCTGTTTTTCCAGGACTGGCTGGTGAAAAAACCCAGGATCATGCGCTGGATCCGTCACGCCTTCCTGACTTACACGCTGTTCTTCATCGGTTGGTATGCCATGGGGCAGCTGTCCATCGTCAACGTGCTCACGTTTGCGAACAGCCTGATCAGTGGCTTCAGTTGGGAAACCTTCCTGATCGACCCGGTGATTTTCATTCTCTGGGCTGTGGTGGCAGGCATCATCCTCCTCTGGGGCCGGGCGGTTTACTGTGGCTGGTTGTGCCCGTTCGGCGCGCTACAGGAGCTGCTGAATGAAATTGCCCGCAAGCTGAAAGTACCCCAATACACCGTGCCTTTTGCCGTGCACGAGCGGCTATGGGCCATCAAGTACATCATTCTGCTGGTGTTGTTCGGAGTGTCGCTGGATTCCATGGCGACCGCCGAACGGCTTGCCGAGGTGGAGCCGTTCAAGACCGCGATCACGCTCAAGTTTGATCGTAGCTGGCCGTTCGTGACCTACGCCGTCCTTCTGCTGGTGGTCAACCTGTTCACCCGCAAAGTGTTCTGCCGCTATATGTGCCCGCTGGGTGCAGCTTTGGCACTGCCGACCAAACTGCGAGTGTTCGACTGGCTCAAACGCCGCAAGGAATGTGGCAATCCTTGCCGGCTGTGCGATCACGAGTGTGAAGTTCAGGCGATCCACCCGGACGGCCACATCAACTACATGGAATGCCATTACTGCCTCGATTGCCAGATGACCTATTTCGATGACCACAAGTGTCCGCCGCTGATCGTCAAGCGACGCGGCAAGCGCCGGGGTCATAACGCACCGGGCCACCCGGAGGAAATACCCGTGGTTCAGGTGTCTTGAGTAGTCCCATAAAAAGAAAGCATGAGAAGTAAAACCGCCATTACCAATAACGGAGTTGGATGTTATGAAAAAAAGAGATGATCTGACCAAAGACCTGCAAGAGCTTCCGGAAAGCGGCCAGAGCCGCCGTCGGTTTATGGGGGCTGCAGCGCTGGCGGGTGTCGCCGGTGCAACCGGGCTTGGCACTGCAGTGATGTCGCGTGAGGCATTCGCGGCCGCGGCCGAGGAGGCCCGCAACAAATATGTGATCCATCCGGGAGAGCTCGACGAGTACTACGGCTTCTGGAGCGGAGGTCACTCCGGTGAAGTACGGGTTCTGGGTGTACCCTCCATGCGGGAACTCATGCGTATCCCCGTGTTCAACGTGGATTCTGCCACGGGGTGGGGGATCAGCAATGAAAGCAAGGACGTTCTGGGCCATGATAATACCCACCTGAACGGCGATTCCCATCACCCCCACATTTCCATGACGGATGGTCGTTATGACGGCAAATACCTGTTCATTAACGACAAAGCCAACACTCGTGTAGCCCGGATCCGCCTGGACATCATGAAGTGCGACAAGATCACCACCATTCCGAACGTCCAGGCCATTCACGGCCTGCGTCTTCAGAAGGTTCCCAAGACCAAGTACGTGTTTTGTAATGCCGAGTATGTCATCCCCCATCCGAACGATGGCAGCGACACCAGCCTTGAAAGCAGCTTCACCATGTTCAACGCGGTAGACGCGGAAACCATGGAAGTGGCCTTCCAGGTGATTGTTGACGGTAACCTGGACAACACCGACGCGGACTATACCGGCAAATACGCTTGCTCCACCTGTTACAACTCCGAGAAGGCACTGGATCTGGCCGGTACCATGCGCAACGACCGCGACTGGGCGGTAGTATTCAACATCGAGCGCATTGAGCAGGCGGTCAAGAATGGCAACTACAAGACCCTGGGAGACTCCAAGGTGCCTGTGGTAGACGGTCGCGCCGGTTCGGAACTGACCCGTTACATTCCGGTTCCGAAGAACCCGCATGGTCTGAATACCTCCCCGGACGGCAAGTACTTTATTGCCAACGGCAAGCTGTCACCAACGGCCACCATTATTGCCATCGACAAGCTGGATGATCTGTTCGATGGCAAGATTGAGCCGCGGGATACTGTGGTAGGTGAACCGGAACTGGGCCTCGGGCCCCTGCACACAACCTTCGATGGCCGTGGCAATGCCTATACCACCCTTTTTATCGACAGCCAGGTGGCCAAGTGGAACATTGCCGATGCCATCAGGCACTACAACGGCGAGGACGTGAACTACATTCGCCAGAAGCTGGATGTGCATTATCAGCCGGGCCACAACCACGCGTCTCTGACCGAATCCCGGGATGCCGATGGCAAGTGGCTGGTGGTGCTGTCGAAGTTCTCCAAGGACCGGTTCCTGCCGGTTGGACCTTTGCATGCGGAGAACGACCAGCTGATCGATATCTCCGGCGAGGAGATGAAGCTGGTTCACGATGGCCCGACCTTTGCCGAGCCCCATGACTGCATTCTGGTACGTCGTGATCAGATCAAGACCAAGAAGATCTACGATCGTGACGATCCTTTCTTCGCCTCTGCCGTTGAGCAGGCCAAGAAGGATGGTGTGACTCTGGAAGCCGACAACAAGGTTATCCGCGATGGCAATAAGGTTCGTGTTTACATGACCTCAATTGCGCCGCAGTACGGGATGACGGAGTTCAAGGTGAAGCAGGGTGATGAGGTGACGGTGTATGTGACCAACCTGGACACCATTGAGGATGTGACCCACGGTTTCTGTATGGTGAACCATGGTGTGAGCATGGAGATCAGTCCGCAGCAGACGGCTTCGGTGACCTTCAAGGCGGATCGTCCCGGGGTTCACTGGTACTACTGCAACTGGTTCTGTCATGCGCTGCATATGGAGATGCGGGGTCGCATGATT
This sequence comes from Marinobacter sp. EhC06, assembly GCF_001650915.1. GTDB lineage: Bacteria > Pseudomonadota > Gammaproteobacteria > Pseudomonadales > Oleiphilaceae > Marinobacter. The sequence continues at coordinate 102,165 of NZ_LXYO01000033.1, read as the reverse complement.
GTAGAGAAAGCCTGATAGGCCTCTCTTTCGCCGGGACTCCTTTTGGGAGTCCTGGTGATTTCCAACTTCGGAGAAGCAACCCAAGAGGAGAACCCTTTCCAAAACACGCTCCTGGCGGCACATCCCTGTGGCGCTTGGGCTCCGCCATCCATGGCTCCGCACAGTTTTGGAAAGGGTTCTCCTCTTGGCTTGCCGTACCTAGGGCGGTGGCTTCGGGCCTGCTTCACTTATAGAGAATTATAGATGTATCCACTGTTGCGTTATGGAGTGGCCCTGACAGTCGCTCTGTTATCGCTGACCGCGCAAGCGGACCTGCAAGAACAGCTAGATGCCCTGGAACCGGGCGCGAGCTTTGAGCTTCCCCCTGAGCAGATTTCGTCTCTGGCAATCCGGGTGCCCGGGGTGTCTGTGTCTTGCCATGCCGAGACGGTGATTGACCCGGGCGGGCAGGGCAATGCGGTGGATATCGTCGCCGAGGGGGTGACGTTTTCCGGCTGTTCCGTTCGCAACTGGGGGAGCAATCTTAACGAGCTGGATGCGGGGATTTTTGTGGCTCGGGAGGCCAGGGGTGCGGTGGTTGAGAACAACCGTTTGCAGGGGCCGGCGTTCGGGGTGTGGCTGGACGCAACGCCGGATGCGACGGTCCGCGATAATAGGATTCGCGGTGATGACAGTCTGCGTCCGAATGACCGTGGCAATGGAATTCACCTGTTCAATACCACCGGCGCGCTGATAGAGGGCAATGACATTCGTCGGACGCGAGATGCGATTTATATCGAGACGGCGAATAACAATACGATCCGGGGTAATGAGATGGCGGATCTGCGTTATGGCATCCATTACATGTACTCGATGAATAATCTGCTGGAGAACAATGTCACCCGTAACACGCGAACTGGTTATGCGCTGATGCAGAGCAAGCGTCTGAAGGTGATTAACAACCGGTCGGTTAATGATGAGAACTACGGGATTCTGATGAATTTCATTACCCAGTCGGAGCTGCGAGGGAATGTGGTGACGGGTGTGTCCCAGGGGCAGACCGCCGGTGTTGCCATTGAGGGGGCTGAAGGCAAGGCGGTGTTTATCTACAACTCGTTGTACAACACCTTTGAAGGCAATGTCTTTGCCGACAGTAATATCGGTATTCACCTGACCGCCGGTTCGGAAGACAACGAGGTTTTTGGTAACGCGTTCGTGAACAATCAGCGCCAGGTCAAGTATGTCGCCACCCGCACCCAGGAGTGGTCAAAAGACCGGAAGGGAAATTTCTGGAGTGACTATCTGGGCTGGGACCGGAATCAGGATGGCGTTGGCGATGTGCCCTATGAGCCCAATGACAACGTGGACAGGCTGCTGTGGAAATACCCGGAAGCCAAGGTTCTGATGTTCAGCCCGGCGGTGGATACCCTGCGCTGGGTGCAGGATGCATTTCCGGTGGTCAAGTCCGCCGGTGTGACCGATTCCCATCCCTTGATGCGGATGCCCGCAGAGCTTCAACCGGAGAACCGATGAGCTGTTTTCGTCTTGAGAATGTGAGTTACCGGTACGACAAGACCCCGGTCCTTACCGGGATCGACCTGACTCTGGAGCCGGGGGAGATTCTGGGGTTGTTTGGCCATAACGGGGCCGGTAAGACAACCTGTATCAAGCTGATCCTGGGACTCATGACCCCCAACCAGGGATCGGTTTCCGTACTTGGCGGCCATGCCGGCGATCCGCAGGTAACCCAGCACATCGGTTACCTGCCGGAAAATGTGATGTTCTATCCGCAGCTGACCGGTCGGGAAATTCTGAACCATTTCGCGCGGCTGAAGGGCGCGCCCCTGCAACAGGTGCCGCAACTGCTTGAACAGGTTGGCCTTGGTGATGCGATGGATGCCCGCACCAAGACCTATTCAAAAGGCATGCGCCAGCGTCTTGGTCTGGCCCAGGCGCTGTTGGGCAAGCCGAAGCTGCTGATGCTGGACGAGCCTACCGTGGGTCTGGATCCGGTCGCCACGGCAGATCTGTACCGGCTGCTCCGGGAACTGTGTGAGGGAGGCACCGGCATTGTGCTTTGTTCCCATGTCCTGCCCGGTGTCGAACCCTACATTGATCGTGCGGCCATTCTCACCGATGGCGCACTGAAGGCTGCCGGCGATCTGGCCGCGTTAAGGCGACAGGCCAATATGCCGGTAACCCTGTCTCTGGATCCCGCCAACAGTATCTCGGCGCTGGAACACGTGATCGACAGCGCTTCGAGCAGCATTGGCCTGATCATCAAGTCCGATAGCGGGCGCCTGCGGGTGGATGTGCAGCCAAGGGATAAAATGGCCTTGCTACATGCAGTGATGGCGTCGGGTGAAGTGGCAGATATCAGCATTCATCAACCCAGCCTGGAAGACATCTACGTGCACTTTATCGGTTCGGGTGGCCTGGCCCACCGGGGAGGGAGCCAATGAACAGTATCTGGACCATTGCCCGCAAGGAACTCAGTGACAGCCTTCGTAACCGCTGGCTGATGGCCATTTCCCTCGTGTTTGCGACTCTGGCCCTGGGCATTGCCTGGTTTGGCGCCGCCGCCTCCGGCCAGGTGGGATATGCCTCCACGCCGGCCACCATTGCCAGTCTCGCAAGCCTTGGAATCTTCCTGATCCCGTTGATTGCACTGTTGCTGGCTTACGATGCCATAGTCGGGGAAGAAGAGGGTGGAACCCTACTGTTACTGTTGACCTACCCGCTCAGCCGCAGCCAGTTGCTACTCGGCAAGTTCCTGGGCCATGGCCTGACCCTGGCTCTGGCCACCGTGATTGGTTTCGGCGTCGCCGGCGTGGCCATTGCGGTGCTGGTGGAAAACGTTGCCATCGCCAGTCTCGCGGCAGCCATGCTGCGGTTTATTGGTTCCACCGTGCTGTTGGGATGGGGCTTTATTGCCCTTGCCTACGTGATCAGTGTGCGGGTCAGCGAAAAGCCCATCGCCGCCGGCCTGGCACTGGCGATCTGGTTCTTCTTCGTGCTGATCTTCGACCTGATGCTGCTGGGCACCCTCGTGGCGAGCGAAGGCCAGTTCAGCGCGGAACTCTTGCCCTGGCTGTTGATGCTCAATCCCACGGATATCTACCGCCTGCTCAATATCGTTGCCTTCGGCGATACCGCCCAACTCAGCGGCGTCCTCAGTCTCGGTGCCGATCTGCCCATCGGCGCCACCGGCCTGTGGATCGGCCTGGTGCTGTGGTTTGCCATCCCGCTGGCGGGTGCCCTGTTACTTTTCCGAAACCGCCGTATCTGAACGGAGTTATCCCGATGAACAGAAGTAAACTCAACTGGCTCCTCGCCGCCCTGGCAGTCCTCACATTGACAGCCTGCTCAGGTAGCGAGGAACAAACGACTGCCAAAGCCGCCCCGGTCAATTTTGCAACTGGCGATGAATGCCACGTCTGCGGCATGGTCATCACAAACTTTCCGGGTCCCAAAGGCCAGGCGATCACCGAAAAGGACCAGCACGTCAACAAGTTCTGCTCCACCCGAGACATGTTCGCGTGGGTGCTCCAACCAGAGAACGTTAACCGAAATCACACCGTGTACGTTCACGATATGGCCGAGACTGAGTGGGAAAGCCCGGACGACACCGCTCTTATTGACGCCCGTGAAGCCTTCTACGTTGTCGGTTCCAGCCGAAAAGGCGCCATGGGCCCAACTCTGGCATCATTTGCCAGTCAGGCTGATGCAGAAAATTTTGCCAACGAACAGGGTGGCGAGGTAATGGCTTACAGTGAAATCACCATGGATCACCTGAATACCGGCATGGCGATGCATAGCATGGATGGAATGGACCACTAGAAATGAAAAAGGGGTCAGACGAAAGCTTTCATCTGACCCCTTTTGTTGTGCTAGTTGTTGTGCCGGCCGCTTAGCCGCCGGTCATATTCATGAACCGAAGAATCTGCACATCCCCATTGGTGGAGAAGTGATGCCGCTCCGGCTTCAGATCCATGGCATTGATAATGGTTTCCCGCAGCTTGTCATCGGTCACCGGATTGCCCCGCAGAACCCTGCGTAGATCCACCGAGTGCTCGTTGCCCAGGCAAAGAAGCAGCCGACCTTCAACGGTCACCCTTACCCGATTGCAGGTAGAGCAGAAGTTGTGGGAATGGGGGGAAATGAAACCGACCCGGGTCTCGCTATCCTCCATCCGGTAATACCGGGCGGGACCGCCGGAATCTTCGGTAGCGGGTACCAGCTCATGGTGCTTTCGGATAATGTCCCGCACCTCTTCGCTGGTGCACAGCGCCAGACCCCGGTCGTGCTCGGAAATCTCGCCCAGGGGCATCTCTTCAATAAAGCTGATATCCACCTGCTTCTTGCGGGCGAACTCGATCAGCTCGGGAATCTCTTCGTCGTTGCGGCCCTTCATCACCACCGTATTGATCTTGATGCCCCGGAAGCCGGCCTCCCGGGCGGCATCAATACCGTCCAGCACCTGTGAAAGCTTGCCGGTGCGGGTGATGTTGCGGAATTTGTCGGCGTCCAGGGAATCCAGGCTGATGTTCAACCGATGCATACCGGCCTTGCGCAGAGGCTCGGCCATGGTGGTGAGCTGGCTGCCATTGGTGGTCATGGCAAAGTCGCGCAGCCCGTAGGTGCCGATTTCCTTTACCAGCTCCAGGATGTCTTTGCGCACCAGAGGTTCGCCGCCGGTCAGCCGAATTTTTTCGGTACCCAGGTCAACGAAGTTGCGGGCAACGCGGGCGATTTCTTCCAGGGTGAGAACCTGCTGGCGGGGCAGGAAAGTCATGTCCTCGGCCATACAGTACACGCAGCGGAAGTCGCACCGGTCAGTGACGGACAGACGCACGTAGTTAACGGTGCGACCAAAACGGTCTGTCAGCTTGCTCTGGGGCATCGGGTTGGTCCTGTTGCCGATTGTTTTTTAACCTGAGTATAGACCAAGTATTGCAGATCGGATCACCAAATTGCGATACCCCTCGGGAGGTAAGCCTACCATCAGGTAGGTCAGAGTGGGCCTTCCCTGGCCCGCGCTCTGGTCGATCAGGCGCTCAGCTCGCTGGCAGCGCCGCTTTCATCGGTTTCAAGGGCGACCGGCTCCAGATCCGGGAAGAAAACACCCTTCACGACCTGCCAGGTTACGGCGAGGGCGCCGACGATGAAGACAACGTCGCCAATGGTTCTGACCCAGCGCAGGGTTTGCAGGATGTCGCTCTGCATGAAGGCTTCACTGCGTGCATACCACAGGCCCTCGCTGGCGCTGGCAATGAACTGGATAAAGCCGACCGGCAACAGGCTGGTGAACAACATCAGGACCAGCCCAATGTTCAGCCACCAGAAGCCGACTTTCATCAGCCGCTCGTCAAAGACGATGCGCGGACGGATGTAACGCAGGATCATTAGTGCGAAGCCCAGGGCGAGGAAGCCATAGACACCGAACAGGGCCGCGTGGGCGTGGGTGGGCGTGGTGTTCAGGCCCTGAATGTAATACAGCGCGATTGGCGGGTTGATCATGAACCCGAGCACGCCGGCACCCAGCATGTTCCAGAAGGCGACCGCCACAAAGAAGGTTAGCGGCCAGCGGATATTTTCCATCCAGGGGGCACGGGACTTCAGGCGCCAGTTTTCCCAGGCTTCGTAACCGAGTACCACAAGTGGTACCACTTCCAGCGCACTGAAGGTGGCGCCCACAGCCATGACCGGTGTCGTGGTGCCGGAGAAGTACAGGTGGTGGAAGGTGCCGGGCACACCCCCGAGCATGAACAGGCTGGCGGAGGCCAGGCTGGCAGACGTTGCCACGGTGCGGGATACCAGGCCCATGCTGCAGAAGATGAAGGCCAGGGCAGTGGTTGCGAACACTTCAAAGAAGCCCTCTACCCACAGGTGGACAATCCACCAGCGCCAGTACTCCATGATCGAGATATGAGTACGCTCCCCATAGAAGAAGCCGGCGCCATAGAACAGGCCGATGGCAACCACCGAAGCGGTCAGCAGGGCCAGCAGGTTCTTGTCACCAGGCTGGCGAAGGGCGGGAACAATACCGCGCAGCATCAGCACCAGCCAGAACACGATGCCGAGGAACTTGCCAATCTGCCAGAGGCGGCCAAGATCTACATACTCGTAACCCTGGTGGCCCAGCATGAAGCTGAGGTTGGCTGGCATGATCTGGTTGATGGCGAGGAAGTTGCCAATAAACGAACCGGCAACCACAGCCACCAGGGCCCAGAACAGCACATCAACGCCCAGTTTCTGGAATTTCGGATCCTTGCCGCCATTAATGATAGGGGCGAGGAACAGACCAGCGGCCAGGAAGCCGGTGGCAATCCAGAACATGGCAGACTGAATGTGCCAGGTACGCATCAGGGAGTAGGGGAACCACTCAGAAGTCTCGATGCCGTAGAAACCCTGACCTTCAACCGTATAGTGGGCAGTAAAGCCGCCCAGCATGACCTGGAAAGTGAAGAGGCCAACAACCAGCAAAAGGTATTTGCCCAGTGCCTTTTGGGAAGGGGTCAGCCCAGCCTCGCTGAGAGGGTCCTTGAGTGGGGCCTGTGGTTCTTCATCTTCTTTGCGAAGGAAAGCCCAGGCCCAGACCAGGCCACCGACACCGGCAATCAGGAGAACCACACTTATTAACGACCAGACCACGTTCTCGCCGCTCGGTCTGTTATCGATAAGCGGCTCGTGGGGCCAGTTGTTTGTGTAGGTGACGTCACTGTCCGGGCGCTCGGTAGCGGCGGCCCAGGCAGTCCAGAAGAAAAACTCGGTCATCCGCTCACGACGCTCGGCGCTGGGCAGAGTGTTTTCCTTCATGGCGTAGTTTTCGCGGGTAGACTGCAGTTCCGGGGCGTCGCTGAACAGGCGGCTGTAGTAGTCCGCTGTTTTGGCAATAGCTTCGGTCCTGCGCTCGGAAAGGTGCAGGGTGCTGGTACCGGCATCGTAGGTATTGGTGCGGTACTCGTTTTTCAGGTCGTACTGCAGGGCGTTCTGCTGCTGCCCGCTGAGGCTGTGCCAGTCCTGTCCGTACTCTTCCCGGGCTGCGATGTCCAGCCAGGTTTCCAGTTCCCGGTGCAGCCAGTCGGCGGTCCAGTCCGGTGCCTGGTAGGCACCATGACCCCAGATCGAGCCAAGCTGCATACCCCCGACGGACTGCCAGGCAGTCTGCCCGTCAAGAATGCTCTCCTCGGTCATCAGGGTGTCGCCGTCGGCGGACACAACGAGATCCGGAATGGGCGGCGCTTCGCGATACACCTCGGCACCGAAATACCCCAGTAGTGTGAAGGTTACTGCCAGAATCCCGATCAACAAAAACCAGAGTCGGCGGTACTTAGCCATGGTGCGCTCCTCCCAGTCGGGTCGGGTAGGCGTCTTGCTGTTTCATAACACTGTCTCCTCGATAAACATTTATTTAATATAAATCTTTATTCCGGAATTTTGATTTGATGCATTTGAGGTGTCAAATTTATTTTTGGGTATATCGAAAGGCTTATATGGGGGTGAGGGGTGGTTTCATGTGGGTGCAATTCTACGGTTTGATTTTTCCCTGGAGCCGACTTAGTATTAAGATGTATTCAAAGGAAATGTTATAGGTGAGTTCATGAGTGACTACGAAAAGTGGCTTTTCACAGCAAACAGCACCCTGGGACTGTCAGTGTTGGGTTTGATGGTTACAATTCTGCTCGCATACCCGTTGGCGGGCGCGCTTGCGCTGTCTGTGCAAATTGCCGCCCACATCGGAACCCTGATTTTTGCGGTCGGTATCAAGGTTGCCTACGTGGCGCGTCTGGTTTTTCTTAGCCGTTTGGGCAGACCTGTTCATTGAATCCCGGTAGAATAGATGCAGTTATGAACCTTGGTGAGAACCCCGCGATGGGCGACCGTTTTGGGAAAACCGGATTCCGAATTCTTGCGTATATGTCAATTGCGCTGGCTGCTGCCGGAGTGGTGTTGCCGCTATTGCCCACAACGCCTTTCGTTCTGTTGGCCGCATTCTTTGCCAGCAAGGGGTCTCCGGCTTTTGCTCAGTGGCTTGAAGACCATCCCAGGTTCGGCCCTGCCATTGATCAGTGGCGCACACGCAGGGCAGTGCCGGCACGGGCGAAGCTGCTGGCTTGCAGCATGATGGCCCTGAGTTGGGGAATGCTGTTTGCGCTTGGAGCATCAGGGATGGTGTTGGGCATTTCTGGCGTTTTTTTGTGCGGCACCGCGTGTTACCTGGTGACGCGACCCTCTTATTAAACGATTGCGATAACGACTGGAGTTTTGAATGCACATCACCCGCTACACGGATTATTCACTTCGAGTACTGATATATCTGGCAGTTCAGGGTGATCGTCTGGCGACCATTCAGGAAATCGCTGACAGCTATGACATTTCTAAAAACCACCTCATGAAGGTGGTGCACCAGCTGAACAAGAAGGGCTACATTGAGACCATCCGGGGCAAGAAAGGGGGAATGCGTCTGCACCGTTCGCCTTCGGATATCAGTATCGGCATTCTGGTACGGGAAACCGAACAGGACCTGAGCATTGTGGAATGCTTTTCGTCCAAGAATGCCTGCAAGATAACGCCTGTGTGTGGCCTGAAATCGATGTTCGGTGAGGCGTTAAAGGCCTTTCTGGAAGTGCTCGACAAATACACTCTTGCTGACGTCATCCAGGAACAGCACCGGCCGCAGTTGTTGAGGCTGCTGCAGATCGCGTAAGCAGTCGATACAGAAACTTACGAATCAAATCCCTTTTTTACGCCAGGCACCCGGCGGGTCCGATAATATGGACCTGGATTCATAAATTACAATAACAGTTGTCGGGGCCGGTTTGATTCATATTGCCTTGCTGGTGTTGCTGGCGCTGTGTTCGGCAGGGGCGTCTGCAACCGGAACACCGGACAGTTTTCCCGTTGTACTGAGCGAAGGCAGCGGCAGGCTCGATATTTCCCGGCATTTAAGCTACTACGAAGATCCATCCTCCAGCCTCAATATTTCCCAGATCGCCAAGCGGTGGCCGAAAATCGGGTCCAAAGGTGTTCCCGACGACGCCTATAACTTTGGCTTCACCGATTCCACGTACTGGTTTCATACCCGGGTTATCAATAACTCGAGTCCGAATGATCGGTGGGTAATTGAAGGCCTGTATCCGATCATCGATGAAATGGAACTCTTCATCGTTCGGGAAGACGGGAATATTGGCCGGCAGATAGCTGGCGACTCGATACCTTTCTGGCAACGCCCCAGGGATCATCACAACATCAATTTCCTGCTAACGTTGCCGACCGGGCAGAGCGCCGATCTCTTTTTCCGGGTCAAGACTTCCGGTGCTGTTCAGATGCGCACGCTCCTGTGGCATTCGGACAACTTCAGCGCGACGGACCATCAGGAAAGGTTCCTGCTGGGGCTCTATTACGGGCTTCTCGTGGCCATGGCGATATTCAACTTACTGATCTTCGTTTCCTTCAGGGACACTAACTACCTTTGGTACGTGTCTTATATCCTGTCCTATGGCCTGCTCCAGTTCACTCTCAATGGACTGGCGTTTGAACACCTTTGGCCGGATTCGCCGTGGTGGAACAACCGTGCAGTCGCGTTCCTGATTGCTGCCGGCATGTTCTGCGTTCTCGGCTTTTCCCGGTCGTTCCTGGCACTCAAGGAAAATGCGCCCCGTCTTGAGCGGATTTTCGTGGGGCTTATGGCCTTTTTCGTGGTTGCCGGAGCAGGCGCTCTGATGTGGCCGGACTATGGTCCTGTCATTCGGTTGAACACATTCATGGCCGCCATTTCGGTGGGTTTCGTCATTCTTGCGGGTGGCCTGTGCCTCTATCGCAGGTTCCGTCCAGCACGGTATTTCATGGTGGCCTGGACGGCCCTCCTGTCGGGGATGCTTTTATATACGCTTAAGACCTTTGCGATTGTTCCGGCCAACTTTGTTACCGAGTTCGGGATCCAGATTGGGTCGGCCTTCGAAGTCATTCTGCTGTCCATCGCTCTCGCCGATCGCCTCAGGCACATGTCCATGGAAACCCAGAGAATCCAGCGTGAAATGAATGAGAAGCTGGAGTCCAGGGTCGCTGAGCGAACCTCGGAACTGGAATCCGTCAACCAGCAACTGGAGGCCCTGAGCTCAACAGACGGATTGACCGGAGTTTTCAATCGCCGTTATTTCGATACCCGTCTGGCCGAGGAGGCTGCCCGCAGCCGTCGTCAGGGGGCCCTGTCTCTGATCATGATTGATGTCGATCATTTCAAACTGCTCAATGACAACCTGGGCCATCAGGCCGGGGACGCCTGCCTGCGTCGTCTGGCAGATGTCCTGATGACTGTTGTCAGGCGGGAGACAGATATTGTCGCCCGCTACGGAGGCGAGGAATTCGCAATTGTTCTTCCCTATACCGATGCCGCCGGCTCCCGTGCCCTGGCCGACAAGCTCCGCACGATGGTTGAGCGTGAGCTTCGCTTTGAATGGGAGCAGCAACTGGTACCGGTAACCGTCAGTATCGGTGTCGCGACGGCTCCAGGCGGGCTTTTCGTGGAGCCGAACGAGCTGATTGCGGCCGCGGATGATGCCCTGTACGCCTCCAAGCAGGCTGGCCGGAACAAGGTGACGTTCCGGTCACCGGGAGAGCGGCCCTCAGACCGGTTTGAGCCGGCTATGCCGTAGTGGCGTCGCCGGTGAGGCGCTCTGGCAGGGAATGCCGGAGTATCCGCTTTACCACCGTGCCGTACTGCTTCAAAAAACTGCCGGTGTTGTAGTGAATGCCGTGCTTTCGACACACTGCCTGTACCTTCCCGGATATTTCCGGATACCGGTGTGCGGGCAGGTCCGGGAAAACGTGGTGCTCCACCTGATAGCTAAGATGGCCGCTCAGGATATGCATCCAGCGGCCCCCGGTGAAGTTCGAGGACCCGGTGAGCTGGCGCAAGTACCAGTGGCCCTTGCTCTCACCCTCGCATTCCTCCTCAGTGAAGGTTTCCGCATCCTGGGTAAAGTGGCCACAGAAAATCACCGTGGAAGACCAGAGATTTCGGATCAGGTTGGCTCCCACGTTTCCCGCCAGAACAATCGGAGCCACCGGAAAGGTGAGCAGCGGGAAGAAAACGTAGTCCTTGAACGCCTGCCGGCCGCCCTTGCGGGCGAACTCTTTCAGAAAGGGAAGTTTTTCACGCCAGCTGATTTCCCGGCTGCGCAGTTTCTCCGTTTCAAGTTCGTGCAGTCCCACGCCCCACTGGAAAAATACACTCAGCAGGATGTAGTTGATGAACTGCAGCGCGTGCCAGGGTTTCCAGGGCTCGTCATCAGTGAGTCGCAACACGGCGTAGCCATAGTCTCGATCCTTTCCGATGATGTTGGTGTAGGTGTGGTGCTCGTAATTGTGGGTGCGGCGCCAGGAGTCGCCGGTACATACGGTATCCCACTCGTAGGTCTGGGAGTGGAGGCTCGGGTCGTTCATCCAGTCATACTGGCCGTGCATGACATTATGGCCGACCTCCATATTCTCCAGAATTTTGGCAATGCCCAAGGTTGCGGTGGCGGCAACGAACACCGGCGGCAGGAACCCGAATGGCATCATGATCCGGCCGCCCGCTTCGAGACTCCGGTGCAGGCGGACCATCCGCCGGATGTATCGTGCGTCCCGTTCACCGAGGTCTGCAATCACCTCATCCCGGATCGCGTTCAGATCGGTTTCAAGTTCTGCGAGTTGCGCTTCGGTCATCTTTTTCATGGTAATACTCCCTGCGGAGCACTGGGGCTCCGCGATGAAATCGGGTGTTAATTCCTAAAGGTCCAGTGACACCGGGCCCCGCGGGACCGAGATACAAAGCTGGATGTTCTCGTCACCGGGGCCAGAGGCTTTTCCGGTCAGGCGGTTGATGACGGTCCCCGTGGTTTTCCGGCAACTGCATTGGTGGCAAATACCCATACGGCAGCCGTGGCGCGGGGTCAGGCCGGCGGCCTCGGCGATTTCCAGCAAGGTGGCATTGCCTTCGGAATCGACTTCAAGCTGGCTGCCTTCAAACTGAACCTGACCACCGAGCGTTTCGTTATCCAGATTGGCGCTTGCAGCGGAGAAGAAAGTGCTGTGGATATCCGAATCAGCAAAGCCTCGTTTGTAGAGAAGATCCTGGGCCAGATCCATCAGTCCCTTTGGGCCGCATAGATAGACCTGCCGTGCCTTGATGCCCGGTACCGCGTCCAGATCCTGGTCGCGCAGATAGCGAGGTTCTTTTGACTCGTTGGTGGCAATGATATTAAGAGTCAGGGCGCTGTAGCGTGTCTCCAGGGCCAGCAGCTTTTCCCGGGCAATAACGTCATCACTGGTTCGAACGAAATACAGCAATGTCACCGGTGCCCGGTAATCCAGCGCCGCCATGGTTTCAAGCTGGCTCAGCACCGGCGTGATGCCACTGCCGCCGGCGATGAACAGGACCGGCTGGGCCGGTTCTGGTGTCTGAAAGTCGCCAAAGGCCTCGCCCAAACCGATGACTGCACCGGTTTGAAGGTGATCGTGGAGCCAGTTGGTCACCAACCCGCCGGGAAGGCGTTTGATGGTCAGTGTGACCCGTCCCTGCTCCTGCCAGAGCAAGGGTGAGCTTGAGAGACTGAACGTACGGTTGCGGCGGATTCCGTCAACTTCAACACAGATGTTCACATGCTGACCCGCGCGAAAGCCGGACCAGCGTCGGGCCGGCTTCAGAACCAGGGTTTTGGTGTCCCTGGTCTCAGAGAGGATCTGCTCGACCCGGGCCGGTGTGTACTCTTGTACCCACATAGGGTTGATGCGTTCGATCAGAGGGTCGAAAAATGCCTCTGGATCGTTCCGGTTGAACAGCTGCCTGCCAAGCCATTGCAGGGCTTTATGCTGGGTGTGTCTCGCTAACATACTGGGTGCCTCCCTGAGGCTTTCGGTTATCCGTGTGTACAAGTGTTCACTAATGTGTACGAATGTACACACGGATGTCTCCGACTACAACGGTCCGACTGGTAATGGCTCAAAATGACAAGCATTCTGTACTTTTATTTTTTTGGATGTGTACACTTGTGAACCTTGGTTGACGGCAGACGGTACAGACACAAGATGGCGGAAAAACAACGAAGAAAGCCCGGTGAAACCCGTGAGAAACTGATGACTGCGGCGTTGACGCTGGTAGGCAAGGGGCGGCATTTCGCCAGTCTTGGTATCCGGGAAGTGACTCGTCAGGCAGGTGTGGTACCAACCTCGTTTTATCGGCATTTCCGCAATATGGACGATCTGGGGCTTCAGCTGGTGGATGAGCTTGGACTGGTGCTGCGCAGGATGATGCGGGAGGCCCGCGCGAATGTGTTGCAGGCGGACAAACTGATTGAGGAATCGGTAGCCATCTTTATCAGTCACGCCCAGGCCAACCGGAGTTTTTTCCTGTTTATGGCTCAGGGGTTGGCGGGTGAGAGCCGGGCTGTGCAGGAAGGCATTCGCAGTGAGATGCGTTTCTTTGCCAGTGAGCTTGCCAACGATCTGCGCCGATTGCGGCTGGTGGACCACCTGACCGACCAGGATCTGGACATGACCTGTGATCTGGTGGTGCGAAGTGTTGCCTTCAGCCTGACCGATCTGCTCGGTGTATCAGCCGATGACGACTATCAGATTGAGCAGATCCGGAAGCGGACCACCCGCTTCCTTCAACTGATCTTCGTGGGTGCTGCCCACTGGCAAAGCGCGGGCTGATCGTCTGCTCGATCAGTCCGCTTTACTTTTTCTCGTCGCCGGCTTTCGTGGCGTCCTGGGCTTGTCCGCAGTCTTTGCCTTGGCCTTTGGCGGTAGAACCAGGCTTTCCAGTTCGTCCAGTGCCTCGCCGGTATAGACAGCCAGCCTCTGCATGCTTGGCAGGGTGTCCCGGCAACCCGTGTACCCGAAGTTCAGTGAGCCGTCATAGCTCAGACAGGTAATGTTCAGTGCGCCCCCGTGGGCAATCAGGGACACCGGGTACATGGCTTCCAGTTTCGCACCCTCGTAGTAGAGGGTTCTCTGGGGCCCTGGCACATTGGAAATCGTGACATTGAATACCGGCCGCATCCTTCCACCCAGGCCGGACATCAGTTGCAGGATGTAGGGCGACATCAACAGCATGGTGTACTGGGTCAGAGCGCTTTTAGGCAACTTCTGGAGATGCTCTTTTGCCCTGCGGGTGGAGGACTTGATGTTCTGGAGGCGGGTTAGCGGATCCGCCTCGTCGGTTGCCAGGGAAGCGATCATGAAGCTGATCTGGGTGCCCACACCCTGGTCATCAGACGGCCGAATATTGACCGGGATGCCGGCCGTGAGTGGGGTGTCCGGCAGTTCATCCTGTTCCAGCAGAAAACGCCGGAGGGCGGTGCCGCAAAGATACAGAACAATGTCATTCAGGGAGCCGCCGGATATATGGGCAAGCTCCTTGATCCGGTCCAACTGGTAGTGCTGGGTGGCGAACCGGCGCTGGCCGGTGACCCGGTGATTGATCTTGGAAACGGGCCCGGTAAACGGCGCGGTGAGGCCATCCTCGGGATGGCGAACAGAATGCACCAGCCGGTTGCCTGCCTGCCATAGTCGTGGCGCCATGTCGGCTTGCAACTTCAGCGCCTCCATGGCCTGTGAAACTGCGCCGGGCACGCTGGCCTCGGAGTCGGATTTGCTGCCGCGACGACGCTCCGGACGCACCGACCAGGGTGGCGGCATATCCCTTTTATCTGGATCTGTCGTCAGCACCCGTTGCATCAGGCGCACACCGCTGATGCCGTCAATCATGGAATGATGCATCTTGGTATAAAGCGCAAACCGGTTGTTTTCCAGCCCTTCGATAACGTGGCATTCCCAGAGCGGGCGGGCAAAATCCAGGGGGTTGGAGTGCAGTCGCGATACCAGAATACCCAGTTCCCGTTCACCGCCGGGGCGGGGCAGCGCGGAGTGACGCACGTGGTAGTCCAGGTCGATTTTCTTGTCGACTTTCCATGCCGGGGCCAGTACCCGACCCAGCAATCCGGACCAGGCAAGCTTGTAACCCCAGGGAGGTGCTACGTCACCGGTTTCCTTCATGCGGGTCACCATGTCCCGAAGGAAGGTTTCAGGGGCGCCCTCCGGTAGCGAAAAGATCTGCAGGTTGCCCACGTGCATGGGGGTGTCTTCAGATTCTACGGCCAGCCAAGAGGCATCCAGGGTTCCCAGGCGTTTCATTCCTTGTGTGTCTCCACGAGTGTCCAGGTATTTTAATTGTCTGATGCAAGTATACTTGCAACTGCTTCGGGACACGATGCTTGCGGCCAGAAACTTCCCGGTTTTGCAGCGTTTAACCGTTACACGCTGTTGCCGTTGAAGGCTCCCGAAAGGGAGCAGTGTGTGCTACTTTTCATCGGTTGGTCGCAGTAAAAACAAAAACATCCGGAGGCGTTGTGGAATCCAGCCCGCTTATCTCGGCAGGTCTGCCGATTGCTCTGTTCATTATCATGATCGGTATCGGCATGACCTTGACGATACGTGACTTCCGCCAGGTGGCGGTTTATCCGAAAGGGATGATTGTCGGCACCGTTGCCCAGATCCTTGTCATGCCGCTCATCGCCTTCATGCTGGCCACGTTGCTGGCGGTTCCGCCGGCCATCGCCGTCGGACTGGTGATTATTGCCGCCTGTCCCGGGGGCACCACCTCGAATCTGTTTGTGCTGCTCTCACGGGGTAATATTGCGCTCTCCATCGTGCTAACCGTCAGCGCCAGCCTGATCACCATCCTTACCTTGCCACTGTTCACCAACATTGCGCTTCAGCACTACATGGGAACCGAAGAGGACATTGTGCTGCCGGTATGGAAAACCGTGGGTATGCTGATCGGCATCGTGCTCTTCCCGGTAGCCATCGGGATGGTGGTTCGTACCCGCAAGCCTGAAGTTGCCCGCAAGGCCGAGAGCATTGTGAGTATCTTTGGTGGTGTTGTGCTGGCGGTCCTTATTGTGGCGCTGGTGTACGGGGTTCGTGACCAGATCTGGGAGCTTCTGAAGCAGGCGGGGCCGGCCACCATCCTGTTGAATTTGGCTGGTATCGGGCTGGGTCTTGCAGCCGGCCGGGTGGCGGGTCTGACCCAGCGGGAATCGCTCGCGGTTGCGGTGGAACTGGGTGTGAAGAACGGTACCATTGCCCTCATGGTCACCCTGACGCTGCTGGAGTCCAGCGCCATGTCGATCCCTGCGGCGGTATACGGGGTGCTGATGTTCCCGATCGGCTTTGTTCTCGCCATGTACGGCCGGAGCATCATTCCCATTTCGACGGTACAGAGCAAAAACTGACTGGAGTCCTGCGCTATGCAGTTCCTGAACGGCATTACCCTGCTCCTGGTGTATCAGCTGGTGGGGGAGATTACAGTCCGACTGCTGGGCCTGCCTATCCCCGGACCGGTGCTTGGCATGGTGATGCTGTTCGTGACCCTGATGATCCGGGGCAAGGCACCGGACTCTGTGGATCAGGCATCTACGGCCTTGCTCAGCCATCTCTCACTTCTGTTCGTGCCCGCCGGCGTAGGCATGATGGCTCATTTTGGCCGCATCGCCGACGAGTGGGTTCCCATAACCCTGGCGCTTCTGTTGAGTACCGTTATAACCATGGTCGCCACTGCCCTGATAATGCAGGTGACTACCCGTTGGTTTGCCAAGCCCCTCACGGAAAAGGAGGGCGGCGATGAATGAGCCGGGCCTGAAAGACATCTGGGTTTACCTCTCCGCGTCACCGCTTCTCGGGCTTACGATTACCCTCGTGGCCTATGGTGTTGCCTACCGGCTGTACCTGAAAACCAACTCCAATCCGCTGGCCAATCCGGTGGTCACGTCCGTGGCCATGCTCATCATTGTGTTGCTGGCGACAGGCACCTCCTACGGTGATTATTTTGAAGGCGGGCAGTTTGTCCACTTTCTGCTGGGGCCGGCAACGGTGGCGCTGGCCGTTCCCCTGTATCAGCAGTTTTCCAGGCTTCGGCAACTCTGGTTGCCGGTAACGATTTCGCTCTTCTGCGGTGTTGTCATCGCCGCCGGCAGCTCCATTGGCCTCGCTCGTCTTCTGGGTGGATCCACGGAGATCCAGATGTCCCTGGCACCGAAATCGGCAACGGCACCGGTGGCCATGGGGATTTCTGAAAAAATCGGCGGGCTTCCGTCTCTGACGGCCGTATTGGTGGTCATCACGGGTATTACAGGCGCCGTTCTGGGCACCAAGCTGTTTGACTGGATCCGGGTCAGGGACGATACCGCCAAGGGTATTGCCATGGGGGTCGCCGCACATGGTATCGGGACCGCCCGGGCGTTTCAGGTAAGCTCGCAGATGGGCGCCTTCTCCGGCCTGGCCATGGCGCTTTCTGCCTTCGCTACGGCCTTGCTGGTGCCCTGGCTGGTTGATCTGCTTGAAGCCTGGATCCCCGCCTGATTCTGCTACTTTGGAACCACTACCAAGATCCTATAAAAAGCAATTTAAATATTTATTTGAGAATGGCCTTCCGATGGGTTGAATGGGATGACACCATTTCCCCATCGCTGGCGTACCCGTTATCAAGAGAAATCTTGATTGGCGAACCCGGAGGAGGCCCTTTGAACAAGAATAACTACCTGGCAGCGTTTGTTCTGTCACCGGCGTGTATTTCGATCTCGCTTCCAGCGATTGCACAGTCGACATCGAACACCGATGAAGAGCTTGTGCTGCAGGTAACCGCCCCACGACTGGTTCGGGATTTGTATGAAACCCCCGCTGCGGTCTCTGTTATCAACGCGCCTGATATCCGTGAGGGCCAGCAACGTCTGCAACTGGATGAGTCCCTCAATACCGTCCCGGGCCTGTTCTTTCAGAATCGCTACAACTTCGCCCAGAACCTCAGGTTATCCACCCGAGGATTCGGGGCCAGGGCGCCCTTTGGCATTCGTGGTATTCGCATTCAGGTTGATGGCATCCCATACACGCTCCCGGACGGCCAGTCCCAGATCGATGCCATTGATCTGGATTCGGCCCAACGAATCGAGGTCATCCGGGGGCCAGCGTCGGTTCAGTACGGCAATGCCGCTGGCGGTGTCATCGATATTTCCACGGCGTTGGGTGATGAGCTTCCCGAGGGTGGCCGGCTTCGCCTTGACGGCGGCAGTGACGACTATCGCAAGGCGGCAATACAGGGTAACGGCGTTGAAGGTGATACCAGCGGCATAGCCACGCTCTCCTGGCTGACGGTTGATGGCCATCGGGAGCAGAGCGAGGCGGAAAAAGCGCTGTTCAACGCCCGTGTCGCACGGGATCTGGATTCTGGGAGACGGGTGACAGCCACGTTTAACGCCTTACACAACCCGAAATCCGAAGACACGGGCGGGCTCACCCTGGCCCAGGCGGAAGAGGATCCGGAGCAGGCTACCGCACTTGCCAAAAGGCTTGATAGTAGCCAGACCGTAAACCAGCAGACCCTGGGCGTGAGATGGGAAGATTCGGCGGTCCTGCCCGGCCAACTCACTCTCGATACCTTCTACATCCGCCGGGATTTTGCCCAGCAGCTGCCGTTCCCGGGCAGCAGCCGGGTGGCCTACGACCGGCACTTTTACGGTATCAGCTCCGAGTACCAGCAGGAATCGGCAGTCGCCGGGTTGCCCCTGGTGTGGGTTACCGGTCTTGATGTGCACCATCAGTCCGATGACCGGCGCCGCTATTCGGTGTCTATCGATGGCGATATCACCGGCCAGACCCAGGCGGAAAACCAGAGCGCTACTAATGTGGCGGTATTTGGCCAGGGCGATCTGGCGATTAGCGATGCACTCAACCTATCCCTGGGGGTGCGGTTCGACCGGTTGCGCCTGGCCATTGACGACGACTGGCTGCAAGACGGCGAGGATGATTCGGGCAACCGGACTTTCCGGGAGTACAGTGGTGTTGCCGGCATCAGCTACAAGCTGGCGCCCAGGCACCAGGTGTACGCCACCATCGGCACAGCGTTCGAATCGCCCACCTTTACCGAGTTTGCCAACCCCAGCGGCGGTGGTTTTAATCCCGAGCTGGAGCCTCAGCAGGCATTGAATCGCGAGCTGGGTATGCGCGGCATGCTGGGCGCCGGGTTGAGCTATGATATGGCCCTGTTCTCCATCCGGGTGGAAGACGAGATCCTGCCGTTCAATGTGGGTGACCAGACTTTCTACGAAAACGCGGGTGAAACCCGGCGCAATGGTTGTGAACTGGGCCTGGCCTGGGAACTTTCCTACGCCTGGCGGGTAACCAGCGCCCTCACTCTTGCCGATTACGAATTACGGGACTTTGTTGATGAACAGGGCAACGATGCCAGCGGCAATGCCATTCCCGGGTTGCCGGAACAGCTCTGGGTGAACGAGCTGGAGTGGCGCGGATCAGCCGGCCGTTTTGCGGCCCTGGAGTGGCAATATGTCGGGGAGTTCTACGCCGAGAACAGCAACCAGACCCTGGTGAGTGATTACTGGCAGGTCGGCCTGCGTGCCGGCGATTCCTTCCGGATTGCAGACCAGACCCTGAACCTGTATGCCGGCATCCGCAATCTGCTGGATCAGGAGTACTTCAGTAACGTCCGGATCAATGCCAACGCGAACCGCCCGGTGGAAGATCGGGGCTATTTCGAGCCCGGTCCCGGAAGAACTTTTTATGCGGGCCTGGAATGGGTATTCTGAGGGGCGATAACAACACAAACAGTAGGGATTTTTAATTCATGCAAACCAAGTTCCTTCTCGAAGAAAGCCAGATGCCGAAATACTGGTACAACCTGCAGGCGGATCTGCCTGAGCCGTTGCCCGCCGTGCTGCACCCGGGCACCCAGCAACCAGTGGGCCCGTCCGATCTTGAGCCGTTATTTCCGATGGCCTTGATTGAACAGGAAGTGACCACTGAGCGGGAAATCGAGATCCCTGAGCCGGTGCGTGACGTTTACAACCTCTGGCGGCCGGCGCCTCTTTATCGGGCGCATCGTCTCGAGAAAGCTCTCGGTACCCCGGCAAAGATCTTCTACAAATACGAAGGCGTCAGCCCGGCGGGCAGTCACAAACCGAATACTGCAATTCCCCAGGCTTTCTACAATCGTGAAGCGGGCATTCGCACCCTCACCACCGAAACCGGTGCAGGGCAGTGGGGCACGTCGCTGTCCTTCGCCGGCTCCCTGTTCGATATCGACGTAACCGTGTTTCAGGTGCGGGTTTCCTACAACCAGAAGCCCTACCGCAGGGCGGTCATGGAAACCTACGGCGCCAAATGTGTGGCTTCGCCCTCGGAGCTGACCGAGTTTGGCCGCAAGGTGCTGGCAGAGACTCCGGACCACAATGGTAGTCTGGGCATCGCCATCTCCGAAGCGGTGGAACTGGCGGTCAAGGACCCGAACACGAAATATGCCCTGGGCTCGGTTCTCAACCATGTGTTGCTGCACCAGAGTATCATCGGCCTGGAAGCCATGCAGCAGATGGAAATGGCGGACTGCTGGCCCGATGTGATTGTTGGTTGTACCGGCGGTGGTTCCAACTTTGCCGGTATTGCTTTTCCGTTTATGGGCCACGCACTGAGAGGTGGCGAGAAATCCCGGATCGTGGCGGTAGAGCCTTCAGCCTGTCCCACGCTGACCCGTGGCAAGTACGCCTACGATTACGGTGATACTGCCCACATGACCCCGCTGACCAAGATGCATACCCTGGGCTCCGGCTTTACACCGCCGGGTTTCCACGCGGGTGGTCTGCGGTACCACGGTATGGCACCGCTGGTGTCCCACGCCAAGGAACTGGGGCTGTTTGATGCGGTGTCCTACACCCAGCGGGAGTGTTTCGAGGCCGGCGTTCTGTTTGCGAGGAACGAAGGTATCGTGCCGGCTCCAGAGGCCAACCATGCGGTCAAGGGTGCCATTGACGAAGCCCTGCGCTGCAAGCGGGAAGGCAAGGAAGAGGTGATCCTGTTCAACCTCTGCGGTCATGGTCATTTCGATATGGCGGCCTATACCTCCTACTTCGCGGGTGAACTGAGTGACCACGAATACGACGAGCAGGAACTGGCGATGGCGCTGTCCGGGCTGCCCTCGGTCAACGTCTGATCAGTCGTCTGTAGCTCGCTGCTGAAAAACCGTACCCCCGCCGCCGGCATCCAGTTGCCGGATGGCGGTGGGCGCGCCTTCGTCGTCCAGCCGCACGTCTCCAATGCCTGCCCCGTTCCACAAGCGCTCTCCGGCCTCCCGGCCCTCGGGCAGTCTGGGTGAAATCCACATGCGCCGTCTCTTGGTGAACCAGTTCAGGGGCGACCAGGGCGCGAACAGCCAGCGATTGAGCCGGTCCAGCCATTCGAGCAGGGCGTTGGGGAATTCGTTCTTGATACCGCTACTGGTGATCTGCCAGACATGGGGGCCGTTCTGTTTGTGGCGCAGCCGTACATCGTAGGCAAACGAATAGTGGACATCCCCTGACAGAATCACGAAGTGTCTGGGCGTTCGGGGATGGCCGAAAATATTGAGCAGCACACTGGCGGCACCCCGATGTGCCATCCAGTTTTCAGCGTCCACCAGCAGCGGCTTGCCGAAGAAGGTAAACACCCGCTGGATCATTTCAATCAGCTTCACCCCGAACATGGGCGCCGGCGATACCACCACCACGGCGTCCTCGCCCATGATCTCGTGCTGGAAATCGGTCAGTGATTCCCAGTCCATCAGGCCGGACGGGTGACTGCGGCGGATTTCACTGCGCCAGCGATGGGTGCGTGTGTCCAGCACCACCAGTCGGGGGGATGTCGGCAAGCTGTAATGCCAGTGTTGAAAGTGGAACAACTGGTCGATCAGGTCATCATGAATGGCCTTGTCCAGCTCGTGCTGTTCGTTGCTGGACTCGAAAAGCTTCTGACTCTGCCCGATCAGCTCCCGGAAATTGCCCGGCTGGTTGCCCCAGCCCTGGCACAAAAGATAGCCCAGCAGGGCATTGCCGATGATGCGCCGGGAAAAGGGATGCTCGTAAGCGGTTGTTTCCCAAAGCGCGGAAAGGTTCCAGTCGTCCGTCACGTCATGATCATCAAAGATCATATAGACGGGTACGTTGGCCATGGCACGGGCTGCCCGGGGCAGGCTTCCGCGGAACTCGTCGATGGCGGCCTGTTCTTTCCGATAGCGCGCCAGTTCGTCCGGGTCATCTACCGGCTCGGCGCTGGTAACAAAAGCCCAGGGTTTCGGCGACCATACCAGCAGGTACATGGCCATCACCTCGGCAAACGAGATCAGGTGATTGCCGGCATTGGCGGTGGTGAAAACGGGTTTTCGGACGCCGCCGAAAAAACGCTCTGTCAGGTCCTCGTTGAATTCGGATTCCGGCAGCAGTTCATCCCGGTGGTAATAGGCATTCGCTACCGAGGTGAGTTCTCGGCTGTGTTTTAGCGAGGCGCCTTCCAGCGTTTCCTGGAACAGGCCCAGCTGGTGAATCACACACTGGATGGCATGCAGCATCGGGCCGGCGACATCATCGGCGTAGACCTGGTCGCCGGTCATCAGGAGCAGGGACGGAACGTCCTCAAGCTGTTCTGCCTTCTGCAGCTCCTCGTCCACCCGAACCAGCCCATCGCGTGAAGGATGGTGGGGTCTCCGGCAGGAGCCATGGAGTATTCGATCCAGTTTCGACTTCAGGGTAAAGCCCGGGCGTTCCCGGCCTTCGGGGCAAAGGTGGGGAGCCCAGCCCCGGATCCATTCCGGAGCCTCTGATCGCTCTCCGTTCAGTCCCAGGTCGTATTCCAGTCGAGTGTCACGGGGTAGGGCTGAATCCGGTGTGATGCTCAGCAGGTGCAGCCAGGCCCGGGTACCGACCCTTAGCCGTACCAGCTCGGAATCGGTCACCGGACGGTCCAGGAGCAGATGGTCTCCGTTAAACATCCGTACAGCGAGTACGACTGGCTCCTGTGTTACCAGCCATAGAACGATCGAGTCCGGCGCAGCATGACGTAGAACCGGGCCGGCCAGTACCGGCCCATATTTGTCACCAGGCTCCAGTTTCAGTCCTCCTCAACTTCCCTGGGCGGGCAGTGGTGGTCCTCCACGACAGTGCCATCGTCCACGCTCTCCAGATGCACATCAAAGCCCCACAGACGATGTACGTGGCGCAGGACTTCGTCGGTTTCCTTGCCCAGTGGCACGCGGTCTACCGGTATGTGACGCAGGGTCAGTGAGCGATCGCCGCGCACATCCACATTCCATACCTGGATGTTGGGTTCCCGATAACTCAGGTTGTACTGGCGCGCCAGTTTCTCTCGCAGGTCCCGGTATCCGGGTTCGTCGTGGATGGCGGTTACCCGGTACACGTCTTCCTGATCATCATTCTGGATTGCGAAAAGTTTCAGATCCCGCATTACCTTGGGGGAGAGGAACTGCTGGATGAAGCTCTCGTCCTTGAAGTTCTTCATCGCAAAATGCAGGGTTTCCAGCCAGTCGCTGCCAGCGATGTCCGGGAACCACTCACGGTCTTCGTCTGTTGGGTTCTCGCAGATCCTGCGCAGATCCGTAAATATGGAGAATCCCAGGGTGTATGGGTTAATGCCCGAATACCACGGGCTGTTGAATGGCGGCTGGTACACCACCGCCGAGTGGCTCTGGAGAAACTCGAGCATGAAGCCGTCGGTCACCAGCCCCTTGTCGTACATGCGATGCAGCAGGGTGTAGTGCCAGAAGGTGGCCCAGCCTTCATTCATGACCTGGGTCTGGCGCTGGGGATAGAAGTACTGTCCAAGCTTCCGCACGATGCGGATGATTTCCCGTTGCCAGGTTTCCAGTAAGGGCGCGTTCTTTTCAATGAAATAGAGGATGTTTTCCTGGGGCTCTTCCGGATAGCGCTTGCGGCGCCTTACCGGGTCGTCGTCTTCGTCCAGTTTCGGAATTGTCCGCCAGAGATCGTTAATGCGCCTCTGTTGGTACTCTTCTCGCTCTTTCTGGCGACGCACTTCTTCCGACGCCGATATTGGCGCCGGGCGCTTGTAGCGGTCCACACCATAGTTCATCAGGGCATGGCAGGAATCCAGTATTTCCTCCACGGCATCCACACCATAGCGCTCCTCGCATTCTGCGACGTAATGGCGGGCAAACACCAGGTAATCAATGATCGCGCTGGCGTCGGTCCATGTGCGGAACAGGTAGTTACCCTTGAAGAACGAGTTGTGGCCGTACGAGGCGTGGGCAATGACCAGCGCCTGCATCGGCAGGGTATTTTCCTCCATCAGGTAGGCGATGCAGGGGTTGGAGTTGATCACGATTTCGTAGGCCAGCCCCATCTGACCGCGTTGATAGCCCTTGGATGTGCTGAGAAACTGCTTGCCGAAGGACCAGTGATGGTAGCCAACCGGCATGCCTACGGAGCTGTAGGCGTCCATCATCTGTTCGGCGCTGATCACCTCGATCTGGTTGGGGTAGGTGTCCAGGCCGAACTCGGCGGCGCATTTTGCAATCTCGTCGTCGTATTTCTGGATCAGCTCGAACGTCCATTCAGACCCGGTTGAAATTGGTTCCCGGGCTCTGGGTTGGTCACTTTTCGGCAGATTGGGGCGGTCCATGAGGTTAGTCATGCGGCTTTCCTCTCGAACAACTGGCGGAACACCGGGTAAATTTCGCCGGGGTCGGCG
Organism: Marinobacter sp. EhC06; assembly: GCF_001650915.1. Classification (GTDB taxonomy): domain Bacteria; phylum Pseudomonadota; class Gammaproteobacteria; order Pseudomonadales; family Oleiphilaceae; genus Marinobacter. The sequence continues at coordinate 77,598 of NZ_LXYO01000033.1, read as the reverse complement.
ATCTGCTGTAGGGCAAAGCTCTGGGGGAATCGCTCCTGGATCTTCTCGTATTCATACCAGAGCATCTGGTGGTCCTGCGGCGTGATCTCTACATAGGCGAAATACTGCACCAGGGGCAGGATATTGTCGGCCAGAATTTTGCCGCACACCGGGGAGTCATCGTTCCAGTTATCACCGTCTGATGCCTGGGCCGCGTATATGTTCCACTCGGCCGGGGAGTATCGGGATTCAATAATCTTGTGCATCAGCTTGAGGGCGCTGGAGACGATAGTGCCCCCGGTTTCCCGGGAATAGAAAAATTCTTCCTCATCCACTTCCTTGGCGCTGGTGTGATGCCTTATGAAGACCACTTCAATCTTCTTGTAGTTCTTCTTGAGGAACAGATACAGCAGGATGAAAAAGCGCTTTGCGATGTCTTTGTGCATCTGGGTCATGGACCCGGACACGTCCATAAGACAGAACATCACGGCACTGGTGGCCGGTTGCGGCTTTTTCACGTGCTGGCGATAGCGCAGGTCGATTTCATCAATGAAAGGAATTCGGCGCACATTCGCTTTCAGTCGCGCGATTTCCTCCTCGAGAACCTGGATCTGGTCCTCGTGGCTGAACGCCGGGTCCAGATCCTCCGGCGCCGACTTCAGCGCTTCCAGCTGCTTTTCCAGATCCCGGATCTTCTTCTTGCGCGCGCCTCCCAGGCCCAGACGTCGGGCATGGGCGCCACGCAATGAGCGCACCACATCCAGCTTGGCCGGTACCCCCTCGGTGCTGAAGCCAGAGCGGATATACTTGAAGGCCTCGGTATCCTTGAGTTTCTTGCGGGCGAGGTTAGGCAGCTCGAGGTCGTCGAACAGGAAATCCAGGAACTCTTCCTGGGTTATCTGGAAGGCGAACTCATCCATGCCCTCTCCGTCCGGGCTGGCCTGCCCCTGTCCGGAACCCTGGCCCCCGCCACCCTCGGGCTTGGGGATGGTGTCGCCGGCCACAAACTCCTTGTTACCGGGGTGCACCACCTCCCGCTTGCCGCCCTGGCCGTGGTGGAAGATGGGTTCCTCGATGTCGCGGGACGGAATACTGACTTTCTCGCCCCGTTCGATGTCTGTGATCGAGCGCTTCTGAACCGCATCCGACACCGCACGCTTGATGTGGTGGCGGTACCGGCGCAGGAACCGTTCCCGGTTCACTGCGCTCTTGTTTTTACCGTTCAGTCGCCGGTCGACTATGTGGGTCATTCCCATGGCGTTACTCCAGCTCAGTGAATGGTCACTGACTTAGTGAGACTTGCGAACCCGCAGGTACCATTCGGCCAACAGCCGAACCTGCTTCTCCGTGTAGCCTCGATCGACCATACGCTCGACGAACTGCTTGTGCTTGTTCTGATCTTCCTGGCTCGCTTTGGGGTTGAACGAGATCACCGGCAACAGATCCTCGGTGTTCGAGAACATCTTCTTCTCGATCACGGAACGCAGCTTTTCGTAGCTTAGCCAGGACGGATTCTTGCCCCCGTTGTTTGCCCGGGCGCGCAGTACGAAGTTGACCACCTCGTTGCGGAAATCCTTCGGATTCGATATGCCTGCTGGCTTCTCGATCTTCTCCAGCTCTTCGTTGATCGAGGAGCGGTCGAGAATTTCGCCGGTGTCCGGATCCCGGTATTCCTGATCCTGGATCCAGAAATCGGCATAGGTGACATACCGGTCGAACAGGTTCTGGCCGTATTCGCTGTAGCTTTCCAGGTATGCGGTCTGGATTTCCTTGCCGATGAACTGAACGTAGTGAGGCGCCAGGAATTCCTTGATGAACCTGAGGTATTTCTCATGGATTTCCGGCGGGAACTGCTCCTGCTCAATCTGTTTTTCCAGAACGTAGAGCAGGTGTACCGGGTTGGCGGCCACCTCTGTGGTGTCGAAGTTGAATACCTTGGACAGGATCTTGAAAGCAAAGCGGGTGGACAGCCCATCCATGCCTTCCATTACGCCGGCGGCGTCACGATACTCCTGAATGGATTTGGCTTTGGGATCGGTATCCTTGATGTTTTGGCCGTCATACACCCGCATCTTGGAGAAGATGCTGGAGTTTTCCGGCTCCTTGATGCGCGAGAGCACCGAGAACTGGGCCAGCATGTCCAGGGTGTCCGGCGCGCAGGGGGCGCCTTCCAGGGAGCTGTTGCTCAGCAGTTTCTTGTAGATCTCGATTTCTTCGGTCACTCGCACACAGTAGGGCACCTTGACGATGTACACTCGGTCAAGGAACGCCTCGTTGTGCTTGTTGTTGCGGAAAGTCTGCCACTCGGATTCGTTGGAGTGGGCCAGGATTACCCCGTCGAAGGGGACAGAACCCATGCCTTCGGTGGTGTTGTAGTTGCCTTCCTGGGTGGCTGTCAGCAGCGGGTGCAGCACTTTGATCGGTGCCTTGAACATCTCCACGAATTCCATCAGGCCCTGGTTGGCCTTGCACAGGCCACCGCTGAAGCTGTAGGCATCCGGATCATCCTGGGAGAAATCCTCCAGCATGCGGATGTTGACCTTGCCCACGAGGGCGGAAATGTCCTGGTTGTTGTCGTCCCCGGGTTCGGTTTTGGAGACAGCAACCTGGTCGAGTACCGAGGGGTACATCTTTACAACCCGGAACTGGCTGATGTCGCCGCCGTATTCATGCAGGCGTTTGACAGCCCAGGGCGACATGATGTTTTTCAGGTAGCGGGCAGGGATGCCGTATTCCTCTTCGAGGATCTGGGCGTCTTCAGACGGATCGAACAGGCCCAGCGGCGATTCGTTCACTGGCGAGCCCTTAATGGCATAGAAGGGCACTTTTTGCATCAGTGATTTGAGTTTCTCTGCCAGGGAGGACTTACCGCCGCCCACGGGGCCAAGCAGGTAAAGGATCTGTTTCTTTTCTTCCAGGCCCTGGGCGGCGTGGCGGAAGAAGGAAACGATGTTTTCTACGGCGTCTTCCATGCCATAGAACTCGGAAAACTCGGGGTACCGCTTGATGACCTTGTTGGAAAAGATGCGCGACAGCCTCGGATCTTTCGAGGTATCGACGAACTCTGGTTCGCCAATGGCAATTAACATTCTCTCAGCGGCCGTTGCGTAGGCCGTTGGGTCCTTTTTGCAGATCTCCAGGTATTCCTCCAGGCTGTATTCTTCTTCCTGGGTACTCTCATACCGGTCTTTGAAGTGCTGCAGTATGCTCATAGATTGCCCTCGCTCGCTGTATCTTCAGCTTTCAGTTCACGCAATTTCCCCGTTGCAGTCAGTTCCGCCCGTCCGGACGGTTTGTTTAGTTATGGGTGGAAGGAATGGATACTTACAAGCCTGTGCACGATCTGGTCGAGGTCGGCTTGCTTACTTTGAGCTTAGTTCACGGTTGGGGAGTTGGACAGTGGGTGAGTGGTTAAGGTTCATTAAATTATGTTAGGCGGGTGTGTTGGTTTTGTAGCTTGCGGGGTTTCTGGGGGACTGTGTGAGGGGGCTGGAGTGCACCGGGTGGCTTTCTGACAAAGAATTGGCAACTCGCTTCGCTCAGACATCAAATTCGTTGTCAGAAAGCCACCCGATACACTCCGATCAGGCCTTCGGGGGGATGGCCCCGGGAAGCTAGAGTTTGGTTAAACGGAAGACGCTTTCTGAGGCGTTTTCCAGGCCTTTTCGCTTGGTAAACGGATGATCCTTGGCCAGGGTGTTGGTCAGGATGTGTTCGATCTTGTAGTCGTCCTGGTAGAGTTCCCGCACTTCCTCGTCGCTGACGTTGAACGGCGGGCCCTTGATTTCAGTGTCGTAGTCCAGGGTGATCAGCAGGATCTTCGTGCCGTCGGGGATGATGGCGGTCAGGTGGTTTACATAGTCTTTGCGCATTTGTGGCGGCAGGGCGATCAGGGCGGCCCGGTCGTAGACCAGTCGGACGTGTTTCAGGTCATCGGGGACCAGTTGGAAGAAGTCGCCGCACCAGAGCTGCAGGTTGTCGTGTTTGAAGGTGATGAAGGGTTCGCCGGGATGAACTTTGGCTTTTTCGCCGGCTTCTTCGAAGAAGTCTTTGCAGGCCAGTTCGCTCAGTTCCACGCCGATAATGGGGTGCCCGCGGTCGTGGAGCCACCACATGTCATGGGCTTTGCCGCAGAGGGGCACGAAGACGGCGTCGGTGCCTTTACCGGCCAGTTCCGGCCAGTGGTCGTGGAGGTACTGGTTCACGGTGCCCTCGTGGAAACCGATTTCCTTTTTAGCCCAGCGTTCGTGCCAGAATTCATGTTCCATGTTTCACACCCTGTTCTTGCTTGGACATCTTGAGTTTTGGACGTTTATCTCAGTCTACCCTAATCTGTGGCCATCTGGATTCAGGAGAAAAGTATGAAAGCGGTGTTCCTTGACGCCAAAACCCTTGGCGATGATGTGGACCTCTCGCCCATCGAGTCGGTAACGGGCGGGCTGAAAAAATACGAGCGGACAGCGCCGGATGAAGTGCTGGAACGCATCCGGGGTTTCGATACCGTGTTGGTCAACAAGGTGGTGCTGAGCCGGGAGCATTTCGAGGCCTGTCCGGAGCTTGAAACCATCGCTGTGGTGGCGACCGGCTTGAACAATATTGACCAGGCGGCGGCGAAGGATCACGACATCAGGGTGATGAACGTGACCAACTACGGCCGCTCCACGGTGGCGCAGCACACCATGGCGCTGATGCTGGCGCTGGCCACCCGGCTGCTGGATTACAACCGGGATGTGCGGGCCGGACGCTGGGGCAAAAGTGACATGTTCTGCCTTATGGACCATCCGATTATGGAACTGGAGGGGCGCACTCTTGGTATTGTCGGCTACGGCGATCTGGGTGAGGGCGTGGCCGAGCGGGCGGCTGCCTTTGGTATGCGGGTTCTGCTCGGGGCCCGACCGGGTCAGGAGGCCGGAGAGGTGGACGGGTATTCCCGGATTCCCCTGGATGAACTGCTGCCTCAGGTGGACGTGCTGTCATTGCACTGTCTGCTCACCGATGAAACCCGGGATCTGATTGGTGCCCGCGAACTGAAAATGATGAAGCCGGACTCGTTGCTCATCAACACCAGCCGCGGTGGCCTGGTGAACGAACAGGCGCTGGCGGACGCATTGCGCGCCGGCGAGATCGGCGGTGCCGGGTTTGACGTGTTGACCGAGGAGCCGCCCCGAAACGGCAATCCCCTGCTGGCGGATGACATTCCGAATCTGATTGTTACCCCGCACTCGGCCTGGGCCAGCCGGGAGGCGCGGCAGCGGATTGTTGGGATTACTGCAGCCAATCTGTCTTCCGTTGCCTGAGCTATTCGCGGCCATACGCCCCCCTGTTCCGCCCTCAAATGATGACAGCCGTATGACGCGGCTGTTGTCCTTTCCTGCTTAAACTGCCCTTGCTCAAACAAAAACAAAAGGGCAATACACTATGTTCAGGAAAACACTGGCAGTTCTGTGCTGCGCGCTGCTTTGTTCCCAACCGGTGATGGCTTTCGAGCGGGGTGAACTGCTTGTCTGGATCAATTCAGACAAGGGATTCAATGGCCTGGCTGAGGTGGGCCGACGTTTCGAGCAGGAAACCGGGATTCCCGTTACCGTTGAAACGCCGGACGATCTTACCTCCCAATATGACCATTACGGCTATTCCGCTAAAGCGCCTGATATTGTGATCTGGCCCCATGACCGTTTTGGCAGCTGGATCAATGAAGGCCACCTGACGCCGATTGAACCTTCAGAAACCATCCGCGATTCAATCGCGCCCTTCGCCTGGCAAGCGGTGTCGGTGGGCGAGCGGGTATACGGTTACCCCATCGCCATGGAAGTCGTGAGTTTGCTGTATAACCGGCAATTGGTCGAGACTCCGCCCCGCACCCTGAAAGATGTCGCCGCTCTGGACCGCCGTCTCAAGAAACAGGGCATCGACGCCATTTCCTGGGATTACCGCAATGTCTATTTTTCCTGGCCGATTCTGGCAGGGTCAGGTGGCTACAGTTTTGGTGCCGAGGGTTTTGTTTATGACCTTTCTGACGTCGGCGTTGCCACAGAGGGAGCCATTGAGGCGGTTACTGGTATCCGCAGCATGATCGAACAGGGCGTGTTGGCCGGCGATGCCGATTACGGATCCATGATGGAAGGATTCAAGGCGGGCGACGTTGCGATGATCATTAACGGCCCCTGGGCCTGGAGCGAGCTGCGGGATGCCGGCATAGATGTGGGCATTGCCGATGTGCCGACCACCACCGGCGAGCCGGGGCGGCCATTTGTGGGTGTTCTGGCAGCGGGGATCAGTGCGGTCTCGACCAACCAGGGCATCGCCAGGCAGTTCCTGGAGGATTACCTGTTGACTGAGCAGGGGCTCCACGCGGTGAATAACGACAAGCCTCTGGGAGCCGTGGCCCATCTGGATGTGGTGAACACACTCCGGGAAGACCCGTTTATCGACCATACGTTTCGTTCTGCCAGTCGGGGCGAAATCATGCCCAATATTCCGGAAATGAAACGGTTCTGGGATCTGATGACCCATCGCTTCAGCAGCATGCTCAGTGGTGAAGACGCGGTGCGGCCTACGTTGATGGAAGCCGCCACGCGTTTGCAGAGGCTGGATGAGATGCGGGGGTGGACTCGCCGGCACTATGTCACCAACTGACAGGCCAGAATGGAAAAGCCCCGGGAATACCGAGGCTTTGGATACTTGCTTGGGCGTGGCTCAGTACTTCCAGCCCAGGCTGACCGCGGCGCCCAGCTGGTACATTTCCAGATCAATGGTCTGGTTCGGTGCCAGCGGGTTGGGACCGGTCACTGTCTTGGCCGGGGAATAAAAGGCCATGCCAGAGACATCGAGGTTTTCGCTGAAGCTGTGGGTGAATCCGCCGGTGAAGTGCCATTCCTGGACACCCGGTGCCAGGATATTGAAAAGTACATCTTCGTCTGAGATCGGGTTCTCGCCGTAGCTTACACCGGCCCGCCACGCGTGAGACGTTGTTTGCTGCCACTGCCAGCCAAGCTTGACGATGGTCATGTCATCCCAGCCAAAGCCGGCACCTGCATCATCGCCGAGCTGGGCGGTCTGCAGGTTGGGCAGGAGCGGATTGCCCACGCTGTTAATCTCGCTGTAGCGGATATGCTGGATATCCAGCAGAAACCAGTGATCTTCAATGCCGGACCAGGCGATGCCCGCGTTGAACATTTGTGGAATGTCGAAGTCGCCTTGCTCGGCAAACAGGCCGCGGTATTTGTCGAACTCGTTCATCTTCAGAATGTTGCGCCAGCTTACGCCGCCGCGGAGGGTGTCGGTGATTTCACCCTGCCAACCAATCTGGTAGCCATATCCCCAGGCGTCGTCAGTGCCATTGTTGGAAAGTGCGCTCGGCGCCGAAGAGAACGGCGCGAAGCTTTGCAGGCCTTCCGCCTCAAACCGCTGATAGGCAATGACTGGCGAAATGCCGATGGCCTGGTTGTCTGAGAATTCCCAGGACCAGGTGGGTGCAATAAAAAGCTGTTCGAGGTTTACGCCTGTACGGCCCGCGTAAAAAGGCCCACCGCTTTCACCGGAGTAATCGGTGTTCATGCCACCGTTGGCAAACACCGAAACGCCGAAGCTTGTGGTATCCGACAGTTCCCGATTAAAACCCAGGTGCGGGATCACGAATCCGTTGCGGCTGCTTTTGTAGGTGCCCGGCTGCAATGAGAACGCGGGGGGAGGAGAGAGCGGCCCCTCTACGGTGTATTCCCGCCTCGGAGAAAATACTTCGAAACCGCCATCAATGCGATTGCCAACAAAAGCCATGCCCGCCGGGTTGGTCGCCGCCGCAATGCTGTCCTGGGACAGGGCAGTGCCGGCGCCGGCCATGCCTTTACTAATGGTGCCATAGCCATGGCTGAAGTAGCCGTTGGTGGCCTGGGCGGTCACGGGAGAGAGGGCCGTCAGTGCGGCAACTCCCAGGGCAAGCTTGATTCGCATGGGCAAATACCTGATCAAAGGGACGTCAATTCGAGAGTGCCGGTCGTTTTACCGAAAATCTGTTATAAGAGGAAGTAACAAATGCTGATATGGTTATATTGGGGGCGGTAGCCTCGCAAACCGCGGCTAATCGACCATACTCTGGTTAGACCGGATATCTGACTGATAATCTGAACAAAACATGGAACGAAAGGACCAAAAGTGGCTTCATTCCAATTGAAAGACCGGCTCCAGGCAGCTGAAAGCTGGATTCTGGCGAATCCCAACCCGCCCCAGAGCTGGCCCTGGACCTGGCTGTACAAGGTCGGGCGCACCGCCTATGCCATGGCCCGGGACGTCCTGAGTGGGCAGCTCACTCTCCATGCCATGAGCCTGGTTTACACCACGCTGCTGAGCATTGTGCCCCTGCTGGCTTTGAGCTTTTCGGTGCTCAAGGCTCTGGGTGTGCACCAGCGGATGGAGCCTTTCCTGTTCCAGTTCTTTGAACCGCTGGGGCCCCAGGGGATAGAGCTCGCCGAGCAGATCCTTGGATTCGTGGATAACATGAAAGTCGGAGTGCTTGGTTCAGTGGGCCTGGCGTTGCTGGTCTACACGGTGGTTTCCCTGCTGCAGAAAATCGAACGCTCCTTTAACATGATCTGGCGGGTGCCAGACATGCGCTCCATGGCGCAGCGCTTCAGCAATTACCTGAGCGTAATCATGGTGGGGCCGTTGCTGATGGTTTCGGCCATTGGCGTCAGCGCTACCATCTTTTCTTCAACCATTGTCCAGAAGCTCATCGAAATCGAACCGTTCGGTTCGGTGATTCTTGTTGCCAGCCGTTTCACCCCGTTTTTCCTGGTGGTTGGCGCGTTCACCTTCGTTTATGTGTTCATGCCCAATACCCGGGTCAAGTTGCGTTATGCGGCCATTGGCGGTCTCGTTGCCGGGGTTTCGTGGCAAGCCGGCGGTATGCTGTTTGCGTCTTTTGTAGCCGGTTCCGCCAAGTACGCGGCTATCTATTCCAGTTTCGCCATCGGCATCATCCTGCTGATCTGGATCTATCTGAACTGGATGATCCTTCTTTTGGGTGCCAGCCTGGCGTTCTATCTGCAGAATCCGGGATCAGTGGCCAAGCGGCGGCAAGTGCAATTGGCACCGGAACTCCAGGAAAACGTGGCGCTTGCGACCATGTGGCTGGTGGCCAAGCCGTTCGCCGAGGGGAAGCCGGCGCCTCAGCAGGAAGTGTTGGAGCACCAGCTGAGAGTGCCAGGCGAAGTAACCCGTGCCCTCAGTGACAAGTTGATCCGGGCGGGATTGCTTAGCCTGGCAGGAAGCCAGGGAGATCGACTTGTGCCAGGGCGGGCACTGGATCTCATTACCGTGGGCGAGGTGCTCAAGGTTGTTCGCTACGACGAGGATCGGATCGTTGACCGGCTGCCGAAGGTCATCCCCGCTGAATTGGTGGGCTCGCGAAAGGTGGAGGAGGCGCGTACATTCGCCGAGTTGTTGCGGGCTGATGGTGGTCAGGAAAAGACCAGATCGTTTGCCGAACCCGAGCCTGTGTCAGCTCCTGACAGTTGAGCGGCCCCCCTCCCGGAGCATCTTCTGAACCGCGTTGCGAACGTTGCTGATTTGCTCTGGAGTCAAACGTACCAGTTTCGGCAGCTCCTCTTCGGCAAGATTCCGCTGGTGGGCGTGCCTGAGTACTTCCCGGGTACCAATGACCATGCCATCGGTCAGGGGCGTGTGCTTTTGCCTTGGCGCGGGCCGTTCCGCCGCCAGGAGATAGGCGTGATACTTGGGGGGAAGGTTCCATTCGTTCGCCAGTAACTGGCAGGTAGCCCACTGGTACCTCGCCAAGGCATGGCGGATAAGCGCAGGCTCCGGTTCGCCGGTGGCAGAAAGTGACCGGCAGATGCGTTGCAGTTCCCGACGGATGGTGATGTACGCAAGTGAAGGCAGCAAACCCACCATGAAGTGTGCACTGGTGTCCTCGCCCTGTGTTCTTGCAATCAATTCCGCTGATCGCGCGCAGGTCAGGCCCCAGCGCCAGGCGCGCTGCCCGAAAAGCGCCTCACGGCTGTTCCTTGCGGCCATCATGGGGCGCATTATTGCCGCGGAAATGACATTCCGGATGCCATCCACTCCAAGCACGAATACCGCCTGGTCTACCGATTCAATAGCATGGTCGCCGGTTCGGAAATAGGGGCTGTTGGCAATCTGCAGTAATTGATCGGTCAGCGACGGATCACCAAGAATGATTTCGGTCAGCTGATGGCGGTCGGTCGATTCATCGGACAGGGCCCGCATGAGCATGGGCAGGCTCATTGGTTGCCGTGGAAGTTCTTCCATCTTGTCGTTGGACAGGCGCTGATGGAGTTCTTCCAGCACCTCATCATAGGATGAAAGATCGGCCCGTAACGTTGAGGGTTCGGCGTCCAGCAGCCAACAGAACAAGTGCTCTTCCAGTTGTTGGGCCAGTTCCGGGCTTGTGTCCGGGGCGTCGGTGGCCGGTTTTTCCGGAGATGGGTTGAAAAGCCTCGCTTCCGGAGCGGGTGGTGCAGACTGTTTGGTTGCGAATAATCCTGAAATCCAGGAGAGAAAACCTGGCATCCGTTGCCTCCGGGTCGAACCTGTTCGAAGTAATGAACCTCCGTTTCTGAGAGTATAGATGTACGACGCATCCTTGCACAGGTTTTAAACCCGTGAATTACTGCGGGAATTTACAGGAACGATTCCCCGAACACGAAGACCAGTTGGCAGATGCCAGCGCCAAAGCCAAGGAAAGCGCCCACAAGAATCAGTTTGATCTCATCCTCCTGAAAACACGGCCGGAGAAGATCCTGGAATTCCTCGGAAGACAGGGCAATCATTCGCTCGACCATGATGGATTCTACGGCCTGGGCGCGATCCTTCTCGAACACCGGGTTGTTGAACGATGTCTGCGATATCTCGATGGCTTTTTCGCCAACCTTGTTTTTGAGGGTGGCAAAGCCGGTGGGCCCAAAGGCCATCTGGGTCAGCGCCTTGCCCATGCCGGCGGTCTCGTCCACCAGCGGTTTGATGTGCTTCTTGACCATGTTGCGGGCGCGGTCGCCTTTGGGGCCGTCCAGAATGGCGTTGATGATGTTGCCAACGGTGAGAATCTCGTGGGTCACGATGTGGCAGAACGACTCTGCCACGGCCGGCTGGCGTTTCAGGAACAGGCCCTGAATCCGGAAGGGACCGACTTTTTTGGCGTGCAGGGGCCGGAAAATCACATTCAGGGCAATCCAGTTGGTCGCCCAGCCCACCAGAAGACCGAAGAACGGCAGCACCCACCAGCTCGGATAGACATACCAGACTGCCATCTGGATCAGGCCGAACAAAAAGCCAAAATAGAGCCCCGAGTTGATGATGAACCGGAATTCCACCTCACCGCACTCGATAAAGATCCGGTTCAGCAGCTCCTTGTCGCTGGCCAGGCGCTCGATGACCATGCCCTTGATATCCAGCAGATCTTCAATGTTATCGGAGACATCTTCCACCAGATTGTCCACGAGCTGGGGCGTGGATTTGCGGACGCGATCGTAGACCATCTTCCGGGCCGAGGCCGGCAGGTTTTCCCAGAAGGTGGGGTATTCCTTGAGCATCATCTCGTCCACATACTCTTCGATGCGGGGTTCGACGGAGTGAACGATATGGGTGGCGAGGACTTTCGGATCGATCTGCTGGAAGATCTCCCGAACGGTGCCGATCTTTGAAATGGTGGCATCGACACTGATGGCTGCCATTTTTCGGGCCTTGGAGGGAATAATACCTTGCCAGCCAAGCAGCGGTGGTTTGCCGATGAATTCCAGAGGGTAGAAGGTCATCTTGATGGCAAGCCAGTTGGTGGTCCAGCCAATCAGGGCGGCAATGACCGGGATACTGAGGTATTGCCAGAATTCTTGGGTGCTTAGCAGGCTTGTCATCCCGTTACTCGCGTGTGATCGTTTTTTTTGCTTTCGGAGTCGACAGGGATAATGTTGTTGGTACCCCTTTATGTCAATGACTTGCGTGCCGACATGAGACGGCGGCACGGTCGGGATGATCAGCTGCCGATGTCACCCCACAGCCATTGGCAAAGCGCCATGGCCGCAACCGGTGCGGTTTCCGTTCTCAGTACCCGGGGGCCGAGGGCCACCGGCAGGAAACCTTCTTTTTCCGCCTGGGCGATTTCCTCGGGGGAAAGTCCGCCCTCGGGGCCAATCATCAGGGCGACGCGTTCGGGGGGAATAATGGACTTCAGGGCATGCTTGGTACGGTGGTGAAGGACAAGACGCACCTTGCAGTCCCGGCTGTGTTCCAGCCACTGGGAAACGGTCATCACCGGCAGGATCTCGGGCACCCGGGCGCGACCGCATTGCTCGGCGGCGCTGATGGCGACGGATTGCCAGTGGCGCAGGCGCTTGTCTTCCCGGTCGCCCTTGAGTTTTACGTCGCACCGTTCTGTGCTCAGCGGCACGATGCGGGTAACGCCCATTTCCACCGCTTTCTGCACTGCGTAATCCATGCGGTCACCCTTGGAGAGGGTCTGGCCGAGGACGATTTCCAGGGGGGATTCGGTGGCGTTGGGCTGGGGAGTGCCCACCTGGACTTCCACATTCTTCTTGCTGGCGCTGGTGATGGTGGCGGGGTAGTCGTTGCCATCGCCGTTGAAAAGCAGCAGTTCCTGCCCCGGCTGCATGCGCAATACCCGGCCGACATGTTGCGCGGCGTTGTCATCAAGTTCTGCGGTGCCGCCCTCGGTGAGGGCGGAATCAGTGTAGATGCGGGGTATGCGCATGGGCTGGTCTCTCAGGTTCTGGGCGGTTGTCAGTCGCGAACCGCGATCTCAATGCCTTCCGTTGCAACCTGGGCCAGGTGGCGGATCTGCTCTTCAGTGATCACGTAAGGCGGCATGAAGTAAACCACATTACCCAGGGGTCGAAGCAAGGCCTGGCGGGTTAATGCATGCTGGTATACGCGAATGCCACGGCGTTCCTGCCAGGGGAAGGGCGTTTTCGAGGCTTTATCTTTTACCATTTCCACGGCCAGGGTCATACCGTGCTGGCGGATGTCCCCGACATTGGGATGGTCTGCCAGATGGGCGACAGACTCGGCCATGCATGTGGAGAGCCCGCGGTTGCTCTCAATCACATTGTCATCCCGGAAGATATCCAGGGTCGCCAGTGCCACGGCGCAGCCGATGGGGTTGCCGGTGTAGCTATGGCTGTGCAGAAACGCCTTGAGGGTTTCGTAGTCGTCGTAGAAGGCGTTGTAGACATCATCGGTAGTCAGCACGACTGACAGCGGCAGGTAGCCGGCGGTAAGCCCCTTGGACAGGCACATGAAATCCGGAGTGATGCCCGACTGTTCACAGGCAAACAGGGTACCGGTGCGACCAAAACCAACGGCGATCTCATCCGCAATCAGGTGCACGCCATAGCGGTCGCAGGCCTCCCGTAGTTTGGTGTGGTAGATGGGATGGTGCATCCGCATGCCGCCGGCGCACTGGATCAGCGGCTCCACCACCACGGCGCAGATTTCGTCGTGCTTCTCGGCCAGCAGCTTTTCCATGGCCTCAAACTGGCGCAATGCATAGGCCTCGTCGGTCTCACCCGGCTCCTTGTTGAAGGCGTCCGGGGAGGGCGCTGTCAGCACTTCCATCAGTAGCGGCTGATAGGTGTCCTTGTAAAGCGATACATCGCCGAGTGCGAGTGCGCCCAGGGTTTCACCGTGGTAGCTGTTGCTCAGGTTCACGAAGTTCTTCTTGCCCGGTTTGCCGTGATTCTTCCAGTAGTGGAAGCTCATCTTCAGGGCAGCTTCGATGGCCGAGGAGCCGTTGTCGGCGTAAAAAACCTTGTTCAGGCCGGGCGGTGTAACTTCAATAAGGCGCTCGGACAGATTGACCACCGGCTCGTGGGTAAACCCGGCCAGGATAACGTGTTCCAGCTCGCCAATCTGCTTCTGGATAGCCGCGTTGATTCTCGGATTGGCGTGGCCGAACAGATTGACCCACCAGGAACTGACGGCATCGATAAAGCGATTGCCTTCAAAGTCTTCCAGCCAGACACCCTCGCCCCGCTTGATAGGCACCAAAGGCACGGCGCCTTCGTGGTCTTTCATCTGGGTGCAGGGGTGCCACACGGACTTGAGGCCACGGGTGACGAGGTCAGCATTGCGCATGATAATTCTCCGTCAGACGGTCTGATTCTGGGTTGTCGCTGTTAACCTGTGCGGATATTACAGTTAACAGCGGATATCGGCCACCCGGATTTCAGGTCGACCTAGCCCGGTATTGCCTGACGTTTCCTCGCTCTTGATTACATCACACTGTGAGATCGAAGGGTTTGGCTGGCAGAGTGCTTCAGTATAAACTGCCGGTTTACAGCCAAAGGGCCAGGATGGCCCGGAAAAACGCAAAGGACGCGACATGAGTAAAGCGATAGTTCTGCTCGGAGACCTTGGCTCCGATCACGAAGATTTCCCGCCCACGCCGGTGATTGCCGGTTCCCCCGATGTGTTGATCGATGGCAAGCCCGTTGCCCGAGTAGGCGACCCGCTGGCCCTCCATTCCAAACCCAAACATCCGCCCCATCCGCGCACCATCACTGGTGGTTCTGCAACGGTCATGATCAATGGCAAACCGGCGGCGGTGACAGGCGGGGCGATTTCGTGTGGCGGTGTGACTATTGGGTCGGGGTCGGTGGTTATTGGTGATACTCACACGCCGGCGTCATTTTCGGGAGTATCCAGCGCCCCTGCGAAGTTAGGCAGGATCTTTGATGCTGCAGAATCCAAGAGTGGAGTTGAGGGTCTTTTGGATGCAGAAATGAAGACTGGCCCGCCTCAATAATTTTGCCAGAGATAAATGAGCCGAGCCTGTCAACGTCGGTAGTTAGCTTTCGTAAGTTAAATGCGTTTCCTCGCGATATCACTGCAAGAGTCGGATTTATAGGATTATTCGATACTGTAGGAAGCTTCTATCTTCCCGGAAATCAAAATAACCTGGATTTTAATGTCAATCTCAGGCCGGACAGTGCCGACAGGATTGTTCATCTGACCGCTCATCATGAGATCCGTAGAAACTTCCCCCTTTCGAGTATCCGGGAACCTGCTGGACTTCCATCCAATTTCTCAGAGATAGCATTGCCGGGTGTCCACTCGGATGTTGGTGGGGGTTATGAAAATCCGGTTGGAGGTATCCAGAATCGCGAAATCTTCACTGTCAGAGTCTTTTCTGGTCACGGTATGAATTATCGGACAATCCAGAGTGCCCAGAAAAAAATTGAAGCGCTTAACCGAAATGATCACCGCAACATCCAGGCTCGCGTTGAGGGCACCGATGTAATCGCGGAGGAGAGGCGAGCAACTCGAAAGGAATTGGCGATTCATGCTCTTCACCTTATGTATGAGATGGCGGTATCAGAGGGCCTGCCCATGTCGCCTATGGATTTGTCAAACGCCAACCACAGAATCCCCGATGACCTTAAGAAAGCTATTGACGCTTGGCAGGAAGCTGGAGCCAACCTCTTTGCTGCTAGGAAGTATTTGGGGAAATACATGCATACCTCACATCGAGAGGATGTATTGCCTCACCTTGCTGAGAACTCTGGTAAGAGAAGGATCTTCTATAACAGGCCCTCGTTAGCCGTCCAACAACAAGAGGTCACTGCACGACCATGACAAAGCACGTTGCAAATTGTCTCGCCATCAGCCGCCAGATGGTGTTGTTGGTGTTGATCACTGGCCTTGTTGCCTGCTCTTCGGAGAGAAAAACCTATGAATACACCGTCATCGTCTCCGGGGGGCCATCCGGGTGGCCGGTCTGGGTTGAAGAGGTAACACTGAACGGCGACCGCAGAATACCCGGTGGAGCAATCAGTTACGGGTATGATCAAACGCCTCCAACTGGCGGCCGAATTGTTATAGACCCGGCACCAGTTCCGGAACTGGTCGAAGCCCGCTGGTTTTCGCACAGGGAGCAGAAATTTTACGAGGTCTCGCTACCCATGCCCGAGGAATTCAGTGAGACCGTTGCCGAGTGGTTCGAAGATTATCCGACGCCGAAGTATGGGCATTACTTTATCGTTGGCTTCTCAGGCAAAGGCCAGGCTCTGGCGTGGTGGCGAGCATCGTGTCGGGATTGCGCGGGTGACGAAGATTCAGGTTTTGCCGCCCCGGTAATCGACGAATCACGTGCTGAAGCTGCAAATGGTGACCCCTCCGGCTATCAAGCGCAGGTGCAGCATTACATTGACAAAGGGGTCATCCCTGCGCCCGCCAGGTAGGACGTTGAGCTGTCGTTACGCAAAAGAGAAATGCGTAGTGAAGGTGACTCCATGATGGGCACCAATATCACTTAGGTCATTGCTGATGATCGAGGCACTCACAGTTATTTCAGCGTTCTTGGGGATTGCCTCCATGATAGGCGGCTTACTGGGAATACTGTTTACAGTGACAGTAGCGTTTTCGAGGATACGCGTGGTAGAGGCCAAGATTGCCGCGCCCGGCGCCTACCTGGATATGACAAAAACTCTGTGGGGCGATGGCCCCTGGGGAAGGTGGATTCGTGCCATGAACGTCTGGTCCTTTTTCACCTACAGGAATCTCCCAGTGATCGGTAGCGAAGTTGCGTCGCGAATGGGTAAAGAGGATGGGGCGACGCCCAGGCATTTAAAGCTGTGGGCGCTTATTCCGGTCACCTTTACTTTTGCATGCGCAATGATATTTGCAATGTCGGCCATTTTTTTGGTTATTGCTGAGTGAAGAGTCGCCTACGGTGAACAACCCCTTTTCTCTTTCACAGTTGAGCTATTAGGCGCGCAACCGTGAGTGAGGAATGGCGAGTCTTTGCAGCGTGTGTGGTGTCAGGTTTATTAGTGCAGTCTAAATAAAACGCTCCCGCTGATGGCAAACTGCGAGGCTTGCCGGCATCTGCCGTGGCGCAAGTGTCCAAGATTTCGAAGTTTTTCAGGACGTGTCAGCAAATTCAAAACTGAAAAAGCAAGGAAGCTTAAACATGATTATCAAAACAATCCTCAACTTCACCGGCCTCTACGCAGCCTTCCAGCTCTGCATTATTACCATTGGTGAGGTATTCAACATCGAGATGAATTCCGGCATGCAAATCGGGGCGATGATCGGTGCCGCCTATGGCGCAATGGCCGCATCGGTTTCGGCGTTTGGTAGGGCGCCGACGCTCCGGGAGAACTGGATGATGTCCGTCTCTGTGAACATCAGTGCGCTGGTTGTCTCTTTCATTTCCCTCATCGCTCTGCTATTCGTTTCAGCCGACGCCCCTGCGATTGATGACCTCATGATAGCTATCTCAGAGCTTCCACTGGGGGTTCTGATGATCGGATTTGCGATTGCCGTTCTCTTGCAGACCTTCGTTTGCTTGTTGATCTTTGGCAAGTTGGCGCGCCGCCACCTCACGAAGCTGAATCCGGCCTAACTTTTCGACACAGCATGATTGTCATATGACAGCCATGCTGGGCGCGCTTCAGCGAGCGAAGAAAGCAGTTCCAGATAGACAACATTGCCTGAGATGCCGTCGCAAGACGGGCCATAATTAAAAAAGCCTCCGCAAGCGGAGGCTTTCGAGGCTGGCCTGGCTCAGTGTGCAAGAACCCTTGAAAGAAACGCCTGAGTGCGCTCGTTCTGCGGGTTGTCGAACACATCGTCCGGTTTACCCTGTTCCACAATCTGGCCCTCGTGGATGTAGATCACGCGGTCGGCCACTTCCCGGGCGAAGCCCATCTCGTGGGTGACGACCATCATGGTCATGCCTTCCTTGGCCAGTTCCCGCATAACGTCCAGCACTTCACCGATCATTTCCGGGTCCAGGGCTGAGGTTGGCTCGTCGAACAGCATCAGGCGCGGTTCCATGGCCAGGGCCCGGGCGATCGCGACCCGCTGTTGCTGGCCGCCGGACAGTTGGCTGGGGTACTTGTCGGCCTGGTTGCCGATGCCTACCCGGTTTAGCAAACGCTCTGCGGTGGCGTTGGCAACGGTTTCCGGAGCATCCTTGACCTTCTTGGGCGCCAGCATGATGTTTCTCTTCACGGTGAGGTGAGGGAACAGGTTGAACTGCTGGAATACCATCCCGACTTCCTTGCGGATTTCAGCCAGAGCTTTCGGGTTGCCGCTCTTGGGCGCGAGCTGCTGGCCGTCCACTTCCAGTGTTCCGGATTCATATTCTTCAAGGCCGTTCACACAGCGAATCAGGGTGGATTTGCCGGAGCCGCTGGCGCCGATAATAACCACCACTTCGCCCTGTTCAACGGTAAGATCAATATCTTTAAGGACATGCAGTTTCCCGAAGTACTTGTTCATGCCCTTCATTTTTACAATCTGAGTCATGGGTAACGTTCCTTCAGACAGAAGCCAGTCCGCGCCGCTCAACGAAGCGGAGAATGATGGACAGGGACAGGGTGATGGCCAGGTAGAGGATCGCCACCACAAAGTACACCTCAAATGCCGTAAAGGTGTTGGCGATGTAAATCTGACCTTGACGGACCAGTTCACCCACGCCGATCACTGAGAACAGAGAGGTGTCCTTGATGCTGACAATGGCCTGGTTGCCCAGTGGCGGAATCATGCGGCGGAACGCCTGTGGCCAGACCACAGACCAGAACGTCTGGGTGCGGGAAAGGCCAAGGGATAGCCCGGCTTCGGTCTGGCCCTTGTCGATGGACTGCACGCCACCTCGGACCACCTCGGATATATAGGCGCCGGAGTTCAGGGCGATGGCCGCGATGCCGGCCGTCAAGGGATCAATGGGACCGCCAATCAGGTCGGGCAGGCCGTAGAAGATAAAGAGGACCTGAACCAGGATCGGAGTGCCACGAAAGATTTCGATGTAGGCGGTTGCCGGCCACCGCAGGAACCACTTCTTGTTGATGCTCAGCAGGCCAAAGAAAATGCCCAGAGCAAAACCGATCAGAAGACCGCCGAAGGAAATCAGCAGGGTGTAGGGGATCCCTTTTATCAGAAAAGGGATAGAGTCGATGGCTGCCTGCCAGTCGAACTGAAACTGGAATTCCACAGTGAAAGTCTCCGCAGAGTTTTGGAGTCACGAATTGCCGGGGCAATGGTGCCCCGGCACAGGGAATCAGACCACTGGGGTCCGGGAGCCCTTACATGCCCTCGGGCATTGGGCCAAACCACTTCTCGTAGATGGTTTTGTAGGTACCATCTTCCTTCATTGCGGCGAGGGCGTCGTTAACGTCATCAACCCACTCACTGCCATTTTTCAGGGCGATGCCGTATTGCTGGCCTTCATACAGCGGGCCAACGGTTTTTACCTTGCCTTCACCCTTGGTGCGGGCAAAGTAGCCCACGTTCGGGGCATCGTAGAAAACAGCATCGATGGAGCGTGACATCAGCGCCATGTACATATCGGAGCTGCCCGGGTAGGGGGTTACGCCGTCATCGGCTTCCAGGTTCTTGACCAGGTAATCGTAACTGGTGCTGCCGATCTTGGTGCCGATTTTCTTGCCTTCGAGGTCGTCGAATTCGCTGACATCGCCGTTACTCTCGCGAACCAGAATACGGAGACCCGAATCGTAGTACGGGTCTGAGAAATCGACGATCTCTTCACGCTCTTCGGTAATGGTGATGCCGGCAATGGCAATGTCTACATTACCGGTTTGCAGGGCCGGTATGATGCCGTTGAAATCCATGGTATTGAGGTCAATCTCGAAACCGGCACGGTCGGCCACCTCGCGGATGATTTCCATGTCGAAACCGATCATCTCACCGGTCTCCTGGTCCATCATTTCAAACGGAACGAAACTGGGGTCAGTGACGACGCGCAGGGTTTCTGCGCTGACGGTTCCTGCGGCAACGGTCAGTGCCAGACTGGCGCTTACGGTCTTCAGCCACTTCGTGCTCATACATTCTCCTTTTCTTTCTTATGAGGCTCCATTTGCCCGGTAAGGCAAGCCGGACCAATCACTGCTGTTGACTGCGATCTCCGGGGAGCGTTGATGGAACTGCATCACATACACTTTAGACTATTACGCAGATGAGCACAGGAAATCAAATGCTTGGCGGGGAGGAGGCGGCCGGGAGGGCTGTTGGATTACGGTCCTGAGGACCTAATCCAACCTACGGATTGAGGCACCGGCAGATTGGTATGGTAGGTCGGATTAGGCCCAAAGGGCCGTAATCCGACACCAGCAAACTACATCAGAAAGCAATCTTCTCCCGCTCACTGATGCCCAGGTTCTTCCAGATGCTGATACTGGGTTCCACCTGGTTGAGGGTATAGAAATGCAAGCCCGGCGCGCCGGCCTTCAACAGCTTCTCGCACATCTCGGTGACCACTTCCTCACCGAACTTGCGGATGGAATCGCTGTCGTCGCCGTAGGCTTCGAGCTGTTTGCGAATCCAGCGAGGAATTTCCGCGCCGCACATGTCCGAGAAACGAACCAGGTTGGAGAAATTGACGATGGGCATGATGCCCGGTACCACCGGAATGGTAACGCCCATCTTCTCCAGCCGGTCGATGAAGTAGAAGTAGCTGTCCGCGTTGAAGAAGTACTGGGTAATGGCGCTGTTTGCACCGGCCTGAACCTTGCGGGCAAAGTTCTTCAGGTCTTCTTCGGCATTGCGGGCCTGAGGATGAAACTCAGGGTACGCCGCCACTTCCAGGTTGAAGGTGTCGCCGCTGTGCTCGCGGATAAATTCCACCAGCTCGTTGGCGTAGCGCAGCTCACCGGCGGCACCCATCCCGGAAGGCATGTCGCCCCGCAGGGCGACAATCCGGTTGATTCCGTGCTCTCTGTACAGATCCAGCAGCTCCCCGATTTCCTGGCGGGTGCCCCCGACGCAGGAAAGATGAGGTGCCGTGGAAATGCCCTGGCTATGCAGGTTGAGCACGGTCTCGATGGTGCGGTCCCGGGTGGAACCACCGGCGCCGAAGGTGACGGAGAAAAAGTCCGGGTTCACCTCGGCCAGCTGGTTGCGCACGTTCTGCAGCTTTTCCTTGCCCTGGTCGGTCTTGGGCGGGAAAAACTCAAAGCTGAAACGGCGCTTGAACTGTTTCTGGGATTGCATCTGTTTACCCGATCAGTACTTGTAGCTTTCTGGCTTGTACGGGCCTTCGACCGGTACACCGATGTATTTCGCCTGCTCCGGCGTCATCTTGGTGATCACGCCACCAAAGCCTTCCACCATGGCGCGGGCCACTTCTTCGTCCAGGTGCTTGGGCAGAACCTGAACGTAAACGCCTTTCTCACGGGCATCTTCCGGCAGGTCGGCGAACTTGCGCTCGAACAGGTACATCTGGGCCAGAACCTGGTTGGCAAAGGAACCATCCATGATCCGTGACGGGTGACCGGTGGCGTTGCCCAGGTTCACCAGGCGGCCTTCGGAAAGCAGGATCAGGTGATCGTTGGTGGCCTTGTCGCGGTAAACCACGTGCACCTGCGGCTTCACCTCGTCCCATTCCCAGTTCTTGCGCATGTAGGCGGTATCGATCTCGTTGTCGAAGTGGCCGATGTTGCACACCACGGCACCGCTCTTCAGCGCCTTGAGCATGTGCGCGTCGCACACGTTCATGTTGCCGGTGGTGGTGACCAGCAGATCGGTGTTCTGGAGAAGATCGCGGTTCACGGCAGCCTCGGTACCGGTGTTCACGCCATCAATGTAGGGAGAGACAACCTCGAAGCCGTCCATGCAGGCCTGCATCGCACAGATCGGATCGGCCTCGGTCACTTTTACAATCATGCCTTCCTGACGCAGTGAGGCGGCAGAGCCCTTGCCCACGTCGCCGTAACCAATCACCAGCGCTTTCTTGCCGGAAAGCAGGTGGTCGGTAGCGCGCTTGATAGCGTCGTTCAGGCTGTGGCGACAACCGTACTTGTTGTCGTTCTTGGACTTGGTGACTGCGTCGTTTACGTTGATCGCCGGAACCTTCAGGGTGCCTTCGCGCAACATTTCCTGCAGGCGGTGCACACCCGTGGTTGTCTCTTCGGTCACACCGTGGCAGTTAGCCAGAATTTCCGGATATTTTTCATGGAGCAGGGCGGTCAGGTCGCCGCCGTCATCCAGGATCATGTTTGGTTCCCAGCCATCCACGTCGGCACCGACGGTGCGGTCGAGGCACCAGTCGTACTCCTCGTCGGTTTCGCCTTTCCAGGCAAACACGGGAATGCCCTGCGCCGCGATGGCAGCAGCGGCCTGGTCCTGGGTAGAGAAGATGTTGCACGATGACCAGCGTACATTGGCGCCAAGCTCAATCAGGGTCTCGATCAGCACGGCAGTCTGGATGGTCATGTGGATACAGCCCATGATGTTGGCGCCTTTCAGCGGCTGCTCGGCTTTGTACTTCTCGCGGAGCTTTATCAGGGCAGGCATTTCGCCTTCAGCGATGTTGATTTCCTTCCGACCCCAGCCGGCCAGGGAAATATCGCGAACTTTGTAGTCGTCAAAGCTGTTCAGCTTTTCTGCGGGAGTGCTCATGGTGTTCTCCTGTCAGTTCAATCAGTTTGGCTTGGGCGTATGCCTGATGACATACGCCCGAAATCGGTTTAGATACCAGCAGCATCCTTCAGGGCCGCGGCGCGATCGGTCTTCTCCCACGGGAAGGCGGTAAAGGTCTTGCCGCCGACCGTCATTTCATAGGGATCGCGGCCGAAGTGTCCGTAGGCTGCGGTCGCCCGGTACATCGGGTGTAGCAGATCGAGCATGTTGGTAATTGCGTAGGGCCGCAGGTCGAAGTTGTCGCGCACCAGTTCAATGATCTTGTCGTCGCTGATCTTGCCGGTACCGAAAGTGTTCAGGGAGATCGACGTCGGCTGCGCCACACCAATGGCGTAGGACACCTGGATCTCACACTTGTCAGCCAGTCCGGCGGCGACGATGTTCTTGGCAACGTAGCGGCCTGCGTAGGCGGCGGAGCGGTCAACTTTGGACGGATCCTTTCCGGAGAAAGCACCGCCACCGTGGCGTGCCATGCCGCCGTATGTGTCTACGATGATCTTGCGGCCCGTCAGGCCACAGTCGCCAACGGGGCCACCGATTACGAACTTGCCGGTCGGGTTGATGTGGAACTGGGTGTCCTTGTGCAGCAGTTCAGCTGGCAGCGCGTGCTTGACGATCAGTTCCATCACCGCTTCTTTAAGGTCTTCCTGGGTCACGTCTTCATCGTGCTGTGTGGAAAGAACCACCGCATCAATACCGGCAACCCGGCCGTTTTCATAGCGGCAGGTAACCTGACTCTTGGCGTCCGGGCGCAGCCACGGCAGCAGGCCGCTCTTGCGGGCCTCGGCCTGGCGCTGAACCAGACGGTGGGAGAAGGTGATCGGCGCCGGCATCAGTACATCGGTTTCGTTGCTGGCATAGCCGAACATCAGGCCCTGGTCGCCGGCGCCCTGGTCTTCCGGCTTCTGGCGGTCGACGCCCTGGGCAATATCGACGGACTGCTTGCCGATGATGTTGATGATGCCGCAGGTGTCGCCGTCGTAACCCACTTTTGAGGAGGTGTAGCCGATGTCCTTGATCACGCCGCGCACCAGGTCTTCCAGATCGACCCAGGCACTGGTGGTGATCTCACCGCCAACGATGGCGACACCGGTTTTTACCATGGTTTCGCAGGCAACGCGGGCATGCGGATCGTCGGTCAGGATGGCATCCAGCACGGCATCAGAGATCTGGTCTGCCAGTTTGTCCGGATGGCCTTCAGAGACCGATTCGGAAGTGAAGATGTTGTAGTCAGCCATAACACATGCTCCTCTGTGAGCGATTCAAATTCAGTCCGGTAAGCGACTTTCTTAAAGCGCTTTCCGGTATCCGGTTTGGTGATCTGTGTAAGGATACGTAAAACTACGTATCCGTATATCAAAATTTGTTGATATTGCGATTCAGGTCGTCAAATCTGGCCGCCGTGTTTCCAGAATTCCCGAACCTGAATCTGAAAACCGTTGCGCAAGCCGATAAACAGCTGTTCTCCGGCAACCAGGCCGGCGTCCGCTGCCCAGGTGGTGAGCTCTTCCGGTTCAAAACCCAGCCAGAGATCACCGCAGTTTGCTTTTGCCCAGTCCTGGTCGTGACTGCACAGGTCGCTGATGACGAAGCAGCCGCCGTTATTCATCAGCGCCGCGGAATCCAGGAAGATGTCGGCGGGGCTGGGTACGTGGTGCAGCACCATGTTGGCAACCACCAGGTCAAAAGCATCGCCCCTGGCCAGCAGGGTGTCGGTAACGCCCTCAATCAGGTCGATGTTGTTCAGCCGTTCATCAATGCAGGTACGGGTTGCTTTTGCCAGCATGTCACGGCTGTTATCCAGGGCGACCACATGCCCGCAAAGCTCGGCCAGCACTGGCAGGAAGGCGCCCTCGCCGGGGCCGATTTCCAGCGCCGCCTGCCACTGGTGTTTGCGGGACCGCTTCCGGATCATTTCCGCCACCGGCTCTGCATAAAGATCAAAGGCGGCAATGAGCTCCTGTTGCTCCCGGAACTGCTCCGCGTGGCGAGCAAAGAAGGCTTGGGACTGATCCGCACGCTGGTTGCGGATGGCTTCAATTCGTTCCTGGAGATGCGGCGGCAGTGGCACCCGGTCTACCGCTTCGAATATCTGGCGTATCGTCTGGTCCGTCGGCTTGTCGCTGTCCAGGTGCAACGGGCGGCGATAGAAAATCGCGTTGCCCTCGCGCTGGGGCTCCAGCAGGCCGGCCTTGTTCATCACTTTCAGGTGGTGGCTCATACCTGACTGGCGCATATCAAACAGCTGGCTGAGCTCCAGAACCCCGAAGGTATCCCTTCTCAACACACGCAAAATCTCCAGACGCAAGGGATCCCCGCTTGCTTTGAAGATCGGGGCCAGTGCGTCCACGGAGGACAGGTTGTCGGCATGCGTGGTCATGGATGTCATGGGAACGAAGTGTAGGGTGCTTCGGGTGGTCAATCAATAGGCATATCAAAAAATTTTGATATAGATTTATCGTTCTTTGAAATCAGGCCCTTTCGGAAATCCGCAGGC
The DNA here is from genome assembly GCF_001650915.1 of Marinobacter sp. EhC06. Lineage (GTDB taxonomy): Bacteria > Pseudomonadota > Gammaproteobacteria > Pseudomonadales > Oleiphilaceae > Marinobacter. The sequence continues at coordinate 52,694 of NZ_LXYO01000033.1, read as the reverse complement.
AAACAATCGTGAAACAGGCGCATGCCGATTTGCCCCGGCACACACTAATCGGCGAAAATACGCGCCTCATTTTTGATCGCCCTTTAATCACTACGAATTCTTTTCCTGCAAAACACTGGAGAAACGTCAATGCCGTCTCGTAAAGATCTCGCCAACGCCATTCGCGCGCTGAGCATGGATGCGGTTCAGAAAGCCAAGTCCGGCCACCCGGGTGCGCCCATGGGTATGGCGGATATCGCCGAGGTTCTGTGGAACGATTACCTGAGCCACAACCCGGCCAACCCTCAGTGGGCCAACCGGGACCGCTTCGTGCTGTCTAACGGTCATGGCTCCATGCTGCAGTATTCCCTGCTGCACCTGAGCGGTTACGACGTTTCCATCGACGACATCAAGAACTTCCGTCAGCTGCACTCCAAGACTCCGGGCCATCCCGAGTACGGCTACACCCCGGGCATTGAAACCACCACCGGACCCCTGGGCCAGGGTATTGCCAACGCCGTTGGTTTCGCCATTGCCGAAAAGTCCCTGGCAGCGCAGTTCAACCGTCCGGGCCACGAGATTGTTGACCATTACACCTACGCTTTCCTCGGCGACGGCTGCCTCATGGAAGGCATCTCCCACGAAGTGGCGTCCCTGGCCGGCACTCTGGGTCTCGGCAAGCTTGTGTTCTTCTATGACGACAACGGTATCTCCATTGATGGCGAGGTCGAAGGCTGGTTTACCGACAACACGCCGCAGCGTTTCGAATCCTACGGCTGGCAGGTGATTCCCGCAGTCGACGGCCACGACGCCGACGCTATTCGCGCGGCCATCGAAGCGGCCCGTGCCAACACCGATCAGCCCACTCTGATCTGCTGCAAGACCATCATCGGCTTTGGCTCCCCGAACAAGCAGGGCAAGGAAAGCTGTCACGGCGCCCCCCTGGGTGACGACGAAATCACCTTGACCCGCGAGCAGTTGGGTTGGCAGCACGGACCGTTCGAAATCCCGGCCGACATTGCCAGTGCCTGGAATGCCCGTGAAAAAGGTGCCGCTGCCCAGTCCGAGTGGGAGCAGAAGTTTGCCGCCTACGAGAAGGCCGAGCCGGAACTGGCGGCTGAGTTCAAGCGTCGCATGGCCGGCGAACTGCCTGCTGATTTCGCCGAGAAGGCTCAGGCCTACATCCAGGAGTGCCAGGACAAGGCCGAGACCGTTGCCTCCCGTAAGGCTTCCCAGAACACCCTGAACGCCTACGGCCCGCTGCTGCCGGAACTGATGGGCGGCTCTGCCGACCTGGCCGGTTCCAACCTGACCATCTGGTCCGACACCAAGGGTCTAACCAAAGAAGACGCCAGCGGCAACTACATCTATTATGGTGTTCGCGAGTTCGGCATGGCAGCCATCATGAACGGCATCGCCCTGCACGGCGGTTTCGTACCCTACGGCGCGACCTTCCTGATCTTCATGGAATACTGCCGCAATGCCGTGCGCATGGCCGCACTAATGAAGCAGCGTTCCATCTTCGTGTTCACCCACGATTCCATCGGCCTGGGCGAAGACGGCCCGACACACCAGCCGATCGAGCAAATGGCCAGCCTGCGCGCCACGCCCAACATGAGCATGTGGCGCCCCGCTGACACCGTTGAATCTGCAGTGGCCTGGAAAGCAGCTCTCGAGCGCACCGATGGCCCGACAGCCATGGTGTTCTCCCGTCAGGGTCTGCCGGCACAGCCGCGCGATGCACAGCAGCTCGCGGATGTGGCCAAGGGCGCTTACATTCTGTCAGACAGCGAAGGCACACCGGACCTGATCCTGATTGCCACTGGCTCCGAAGTCGGCCTGGCCCAGGACGCTGCCGCCAAACTGCGGGAGCAGGGCAACAAGGTTCGCGTGGTCTCCATGCCGTCCACCGATGTATTCGATGCCCAGAGCGCCGAGTACAAGCAGCAGGTTCTGCCGCTGGACGTGACCAACCGCATCGCCATCGAAGCCGGTATTGCCGACTACTGGTACAAGTACGTTGGCCTGGACGGCCGCATCATCGGCATGACCACCTTCGGTGAGTCTGCCCCTGCTGGCGAGCTGTTCAAGGAATTCGGCTTCACCGTCGACAACGTTCTGGAAGTGGCTGCTGAGCTGCTGGACGCCTGATGACAGACTCTGCGCCTTTTCGTGTCGCCATCAACGGGTACGGCCGAATCGGCCAGTGCGTGTTGCGGGCGCTTTATGAAAATGGCTTCCGCGACCACCTGCAGGTGGTCGCTATTAATGAGCTGTCGGATATCGACACCATTGCCCACCTGACCCGATACGATTCCACCCATGGCCGTTTCCAGGGTGACATTTCGGTATCGGGCCAGGATCTCATGGTCAATGGAGATGCCATCCGTGTGTTGAGTCATGCTGATCCGGCAGAACTGCCCTGGCGTCTGCTGGATGTCGATCTGGTGCTGGAATGCTCCGGCGCCTTCTCTGATCGTGCCACGGCCCAGAAACACATCGATTCCGGCGCCAAACAGCTGCTGTTCTCGCAGCCGGCCGAGTCGGACGTCGATCGCACCGTGGTCTATGGTGTTAACCACGCCGATCTCACGGCTGATGATGTCATCGTTGCCGCTGCTTCGTGCACCACCAACTGTCTGGTGCCGGTGATCAAGGTGCTGGACGAAGCGCTGGGTGTCGAGCAGGGGAGTACCACCACGATCCACGCTGCAATGAACGACCAACCGGTCATCGACGCCTACCACCACCAGGATTTGCGACGAACCCGCAGCGCCCTGCACAACATCGTTCCGGTGGAAACCGGTCTTGCAAAAGGTATTGAGCGGTTACTTCCGAGCATGGAAGGCAAGTTCAGTTCGGTGGCCATGCGGGTACCGACCATGAACGTTTCCGCCATCGACATGGTAGTGAACGTGGCCAAAGCCACCGACGTGGCAGCGGTGAACAAACTGTTAAAAGAGGCCGCCAACGGCCCATTGAAGAGCATACTCGGCTATACCGACGAACTGCTGGCCAGCTCCGATTTCAACCACGACGCCCACTCCGGCGTTGTCGACGGCGGCCAGACCCGGGTAACCGGGGGCACCATGGTGAAAGTGCTGTGCTGGTTCGATAATGAGTGGGGGTTCGCGAACCGGATGCTCGATGTCAGCAAAAGCTGGTTAACCAAACATTCTTAATCTGAAATTTTGTTGAAGGGACGAACGTTATGGCCATCAAGAGAATGACCGACCTTAACCTCGCCGGCAAGCGAGTGCTGATCCGTGAAGACCTGAACGTGCCGGTCAAGGACGGCAAAGTCTCCAGCGACGCCCGCATTCGCGCGTCACTGCCGACTATCAAGGCCGCGAAAGACGCCGGCGCCAAAGTCATGCTGATGTCCCATCTGGGCCGCCCGGAAGAAGGCGTGTACGACGAAGCTTCCTCCATGAAGCCCGTCGCCGACCACCTGACCAAGGTTCTGGGCCAGGAAGTTCGTCTGATCAAGGACTATCTGGACGGCGTTGAAGTGGCCGATGGCGAAGTCGTCCTGTTCGAAAACGTACGCTTCAACAAAGGCGAAAAGAAAGACAACGAAGACCTCGCGAAAAAGTACGCGGCCCTCTGCGACGTCTATGTGATGGACGCCTTCGGCACCGCCCACCGCGCCCAGGCCTCCACCCACGGCGTAGCCAAATTCGCCCCCGAAGCCTGCGCCGGCCCTCTGCTGGCGGCCGAACTGGAAGCCCTGGGCAAAGCCCTGGATAACCCGGCCAAGCCAGTGGTGGCCATTGTTGGTGGCTCCAAAGTCTCCACCAAACTGGACGTCCTCAACGCTCTGGAGAAGGTCTGCGATTCGATCATCGTGGGCGGCGGCATCGCCAACACCTTCCTGGCAGCGGCTGGTCACCCGGTTGGCAAATCCCTGTGCGAACACGACCTGATCGACACCGCCAAAGAAATCGCCAGCCGCGTTGAAATCCCGCTGCCGGTCGACGTGGTTGTTGCCAGTGAATTTGCAGAAACCGCCACCGCAACGACCAAGAACATCGCCGACGTCAGCGACGACGACATGATCCTCGACGTAGGCCCGGAAACCGCCGGCAAGTTCGCCGACGTACTGAAGAACGCCAAAACCATCCTCTGGAACGGCCCGGTTGGCGTTTTCGAATTCGACCAGTTCGGCAACGGCACCAAGGCGCTTGCTCACGCCATCGCCGAAAGCGACGCCTTCTCACTGGCCGGCGGCGGTGACACCGTTGCCGCCGTTGACAAGTACGGCGTTGCTGACAAAATCTCGTATATCTCCACCGGTGGTGGCGCGTTCCTGGAATTCGTAGAAGGTAAGACACTCCCGGCAGTAGCAGTACTGGAAGAGCGCGGCGAGTAAACAAACAAAAGCGGTTCTGATCGGGTCCAACAACAAGACCAGAATCGCAAGGCAGGTGGGGGAACCCTTCCCGGGACTGTCTGCAGCAAGGATGCTGCAGTCAAGCGTACAGGGACGTATTAACAGCGTGTCCCGGGAAGGGTTCCCCCACCTGCCGCAGCAGACTCCCAGGCCAGACCAGAGGAGTCCTGCACAGAAACAGAATTCAACTACCCATAGTCCAAATGAAGGAGACGACCCATGGCCCTGATTTCGATGCGGCAAATGCTGGATCACGCCGCCGAGCATGGTTACGGTGTGCCAGCCTTTAACGTCAACAACCTGGAACAGATGCGCGCCATCATGGAAGCTGCCGACAAAACCGACTCCCCGGTGATTGTTCAGGCCTCCGCTGGTGCCCGTAAGTACGCCGGCGCCCCCTTCCTGCGCCACCTGATCCTGGCGGCCATCGAAGAATTCCCGCACATCCCGGTGGTCATGCACCAGGACCATGGCACCAGCCCCTCCGTGTGCCAGCGCTCCATCCAGCTGGGCTTCAGCTCAGTGATGATGGACGGCTCCCTCGGTGAAGATGGTAAAACCCCCACCGATTATGAATACAACGTCGGCGTAACCCGTCGCACCGTTGAAATGGCCCACGCTTGTGGTGTCTCCGTAGAAGGCGAGCTGGGCTGCCTGGGTTCCCTGGAAACCGGTCAGGCCGGTGAAGAAGACGGCATCGGTGCCGAAGGCACCCTGGACCACAGCCAGATGCTGACCGACCCGGAAGAAGCGGCGGACTTCGTCAAGAAAACCCACGTTGATGCCCTGGCCATCGCCATCGGCACCAGCCACGGCGCCTACAAGTTTACCCGTCCGCCCACAGGCGACATCCTGGCCATCGACCAGATCAAAGCCATCCATGCCCGCATCCCGGACACCCACCTGGTTATGCACGGCTCCAGCTCCGTACCCCAGGAGTGGCTGAAGATCATCAACGAATACGGTGGTGAGATCCCCGAAACCTACGGCGTACCGGTTGAAGAAATCGTAGAGGGCATCAAGCACGGCGTGCGCAAGGTCAACATCGACACCGACCTGCGCCTGGCCAGCACCGGCGCGGTCCGTCGCTTCCTCGCCGAAAACCCGGCCGAGTTCGACCCGCGCAAATTCCTGAAGGAAACCATGAAGGCCATGACCGAAGTGTGCATCGCACGCTACGAAGCCTTCGGTTGTGCCGGCAATGCCAGCAAGATCAAGCCGGTTAACCTTGAGCGCATGTTCGAGCGCTACGCCTCTGGCGAGCTGGACCCCAAGGTCAAGTAAGCTTAAGAGATCGGAACCTGATTGGCCTCCGCATTGCGGGGGCCTTTTTGTTTGTGGCGCCAGGCCGCAAGGAAAATGAGCAGCCCCAGGGTTGCCGTAGTAGCCCCGACGTATCCCGTCGATGACCAGCCGAACCCCGCTGTGATTGCCATACCCGCGAGCCAGGGCCCGAGGGCGTTGGCAACGTTGAAGGCGGCATGATGTGAGGCGGCCGCCAGGTTCTGGGCGCCATGGGCTACATCCATCAGATGGGTCTGCAGTGCCGGTCCCAGAGCACCCATCATAGCTACCAGGAAACAGGCAACCAGCAATATTGGAAGCGTGCCGGTGGTGGATGGAAATACCAGGAGAATGCAGGCGCTCAGCAACAGAATGACGCCGACCGCCCGAAATCCCAACCGATCGAACAACCAGCCGCCGAGCAGATTGCCGGTAAAGCCGCCCAGCCCGAACACTGCCAGGGCCAGGGGAATCCAGTACTCCTCAACCTTTGTTACTTCCAGCAGCGTGGGCGCCAGGTAGCTGAACACGGCAAACATACCGGAGAAGCCGATAGCGCCGATGGCCAGGGCGAACCAGATACCGGCCCGGTTGAAAGCCCGGATTTCGCTGAACGACCCCTTCCGTTGTTCCTGCGGATCCACCGGCAGCACCGAGATCACCATGGTCAGTGTGATCACGGAAATCAGGCCCACGAACATATACACGTAACGCCAGTCCAGCGACTGCCCCATCCAGGCCGCCATGGGGTTTCCCAGCAGCAGCGCCAGAGTCAGGCCCATCATGACGCGGCTGACCGCTTTCGCCCGTTGATGGACCGGTACCAGGGATGCCGCCACCAGGCAGGCTACGCCGAAATACGCCCCATGAGGGAGGCCGGCCACAAAGCGCGCAATCATGACCCCGGTATAGTCTGCCGCCAGGGCGCTCGCCAGATTCCCAACCGCATAAAAGCCCATCAGCCAGATCAGCAACTGGCGCCGGAAAAAGCGGGCGCCGATCACTGCCAGGAGCGGAGCCCCCACCACAACCCCCAACGCATAGGCGCTGATCAGGTGTCCCACCTGCGGTTCGGTGACACCGAGATCCTGCGACACATTGGGCATCAGGCCCATGATGGCGAACTCCCCGGTACCGATGGCAAAGCCACCCAGGGCCAATGCGAATTCGATCAGGAAAATCCGGAGTCGTGTGGCTGGTTCGCTGCTCAAAAAGCACTCCCTGAAGCCGGTGGAAAGAGTAAAACCGGCAATTGTCACCTTTCCCGAAACAAGATGCTATACGAATTACCACAGTGGGCATGGCCACAAGTTCCGCCGCGTTTGATCTATCGCAACTGGGCATCACTGGGTGCTTGTATTTTCGCTGCCAGCGTCAAATATAGGTATCAGAGATCAATAATTGATCATGCATGATGATCAGTAACGAGGAGTGCCATGGACTTCAAAGACTATTACGCCGTACTCGGTGTCAGTGAGTCTGCCTCCGCCGAGGAGATTAAAAAGGCCTACCGAAAGCTGGCACGGAAATACCATCCGGATGTCAGCAAGGAAGAGGATGCCGACACCCGGTTCAAAGAGGTTGGTGAAGCCTACGAAGTACTGAAAGATCCCGAAAAACGGGAGGAATATGACCAGCTGCGTAAATACGGCGCCCGTGCGGATGGTTCCTTCGAGCCACCTCCGGGCTGGCAGAGTGGGGCTGGCTTCGGTGGTGGTGGTTATACCGAAGCCGACGCCCGCCAGTTCAGCGAATTCTTCGAAGAGATTTTCGGTGGTGGCCGCCGGGGCGGTTTTTCCGGTGGCTTTGGTGGGGGCGGTTTCCGCCAGAACATGAAAATGCGCGGTGAGGACGTGCACGCCAGGATTGCGCTGTTCCTGGAAGAGGCGTTTCACGGCTGTGAAAAACAGGTGTCTTTCGCGGTCCATGAGGCCGATGAGCATGGCCGGGTGATTCCCAGGCAAAAGACCCTGAAAGTGAAGATCCCGGCCGGCATGCGCGAAGGCCAGCATATCCGCCTCAAAGGCCAGGGCGCGCCGGGTTTAGGCGGTGGTGAGCCGGGCGATCTGTTCATCGAGGTGGAGTTTGCGCCGCACCCACACTTTGCCGTGGAAGGTCGGGATGTCCTGGTTACTCTGCCGATAGCGCCATGGGAAGCGGCCCTGGGTGCAACGGTGACCGTGCCAACCGTTGGCGCAAAGGTAAATCTGAAAGTACCGAAGGGCTCCACCAGTGGCCGGAAGCTTCGGCTCAAGGGCAAGGGCTTCCCGGGCAAACATCCGGGTGATCAGATTGTCATTCTGCAAATCGCCATGCCCGAGAAACACAGCCCGGAAGCCGAGAAGCTCTACGAGCAACTGGCAGAGGCAGAGAAGAACTTCAATCCACGCAGCAAGCTTCACGTTTAAGCGGGAGTAAGGTATGAGCAAGCAAGATCATATTCTGACGGTAGAGGTGCTCGACCAGGATGGCAGCACCTTCACCCTGCGTGAAATCTGCGAGCGTGGCGAGTGCCATGCCGAGTTTGTCATCAAACTGGTGGACTACGGGATTATTGCCCCGCTTGAGGACTCTCCAGAGGCCCGGCAATGGGAGTTCGATATCGCTGCCCTGAGCCGATTGCGCAAGGCTCAGAGATTACAAAGGGACCTGAAAATGAATCTGCCCGGCCTTGCCATGTCACTCGAGTTGCTCGACGAGGTGGAGGAAATGCGTCGGGAAGTCGGTCGTCTCAATCACCGCATCCGGCAATTGATGGGGGAGTAAACGCTCCCCCGCCTATTTCTTTTCTTCCAACGCCTGAATCTCGGCGTAGATCTTTTCCGCCTCCTCCATGAGCGTTCCATGAGTTCTCAGATCGCCATTGCGCTGAGCATCCAGTGCCTTGGCGAGCTTCGCCTCGTATTCCTTCTGCAGTTTTTTCTTCGGATCGCCTTTCAAGAATCCCAGCATGGTTTTGACCCTGTTTTGACTGACTGTTCAAAGATTTACGTTTTCCACTCCATAAAGTTCACAAAATTTTCATGATCAAAAACTGGACAGCCTCAAAAAATGGGATTAAATTCCCAAATCATGGATTGGGAAAAATATCCCAATTTACGATTGGGTGGTTAAGCGTGGTCGCCCGCGGACGCAATAACAAGCCTGGAGAAGAACGATGAATCGCAAACCTTTAGCAATCGCAGTGAAGTTGGCCATGACCGGGGCTCTGGCCGGTGCCCTTGTCGCTTGTGGTGGCGGTGGCTCCGGAGACACCTCCATCAGTGGCACCTCATCGGGTACCAGTGTTGGGGCGGTTTCCGGCTTCGGCAGTGTTTACGTCAACGGTACTCGCTTTGAAACCAATGGCAGCGTTAGCAGCGACGATGGCCTGGAGCGTGAGGATCAGCTCGAAAAGGGCATGATCCTCAAAGTTGAGGGCGACTGGGATGACCGTGGCCAGGGCCGGGCCGACAGGGTCAGTTACGACGATACCCTGCGCGGGCCTATTTCCGGTATGAGCTGGGACGATGTAACCCGCACCGGAAGCCTCACGATGCTGGGCCAGACAATCTCATTGGACGGCAAAACTGTCTTTCGTGGCGTGACTCCGACGACCCTCGCTGGTAACCCCCAGGGATATCGCGTAAGGGTCAGCGCCTGGCGTCTTGAGGATGGCAGCTTCCGCGCCAGCTTTGTTGGCGCCCGGCAAATCGGCGTGGATTTTGATGATGATAATGAAGTCGAGATTGAAGGCATTGTCGCCAATCTGGATACAAGAGCCGAGACGTTCACCATCAACGGTTTTCTGATCGATTACACCAGTGCTGTCGGCGATGACGACTTCTCCCTGGATGATCTGGCAGACGGAATCGTGGTGGAAGTGGAAGGGACTCTGAACGGCAACACCATCATGGCCGAAGAAATCGACGATGAGGATGACCTCTTCGACGATGATGACGACGTCGAAATCTCCGGAAGCATATACGACTATGACTCTGCCAGCCGTCAGTTCTCGGTAAATGGGGTGCGAGTCCAGATTAACGGGGGTACCGAGTTCGACGATCTCCGCGAAAGCAGCCTGGCCGATGGCCTGTTTGTGAAAGTGGAAGGGGATTTCCGCAATGGTGTCCTTGTGGCTGAGGAGATCGAGGGCCGGGAGTCCGACGCCGAACTGGATGGCCTTATCGAATCCATTGATCTGGCCAATGAATCCATGCTCGTCAGTGGCGTTCGGGTTCAGCTCACCAGCAATACCCTGATTGATGACGACGACGATGATGACGATGAACGGCGCAGTCGCGTTCAGGATGTCCAGAGCCTGCAGGTGGGTGACTATCTCGAAATTGAAGGCCGCCAGCGCAGCAGTGAGGGCGGATTCCTCGAAGCCCTCAGCGTTGAGCGCGAGGATGATGACGACGATGACGATTTCGAACTCGAAGCACGGGTGACTGCGATCGGAGCCGACTCGATCACCATCATGAATCTTGAGGTGCTCCGCAATGGCTATAGCCTATCCGGTGCCCAGGTTGGTGATGAAGTGGAAATCGAGTACCGCCAGACCAGCGGTGGTCAGTACGAGCTGACCGACAATGTTGAAGTCGACGACGATAGTGACGACGACAGTGATGATGACAGTGGTGATGATTGATCAGTGAGCCGAAGGCGCGGGCCGGACTGTTGTCGGCCCGCCTCCTGGCTTTCGACGTGGCTATGGGAATACAATCCCAAACATGAAAAAGTCCAACCCCCTGCATCAAGCGCTGTTTCGCATTCTGCGCCCTCTGGCGAGGTTGCTCTTGCGAAACGGCATTCCCTTCGGGGAGTTCTCCGAGCTGGTGAAACGTGCCTACGTGGAAGCCGCCCTGGAGGACTTTACCGACGGCCGGCGAAAGCCCACGGATTCACGCGCCGCGGTTATGACCGGGCTGACCCGCAAGGAGGTGAAGCGCCAACGGGAGATCCTGGCAGGGGAAAATGCTGGGAGCCGCGATGTAATTCATGCCAACCGGGCGTCCCGGGTGGTATCAGGTTGGGTTCACGATGCGTTCTTCCAGGCCAAAGACGGCGAGCCAGCCATGCTGTCTTTCGACGGCCCGGGGAGTTTCAGTGAACTGGTCAAGCGCTACAGCGGTGACATGCCGCCCCGCGCCGTGCTGGATGAACTGCTTCGGGTAGGCGTGGTGTCGGTAGACGGTGAATCGGGCCGACTGATACTGCAGCAAAGGGCTTATGTACCGGCCGGAGACAGCGAGGAAATGCTCCAGATTTTCGGCGAGGACGTATCAGATCTCATAGCGACCATTGATCATAATCTGGTCAGTGGCGAGTCCGGGCAGCCACCACTGTTCCAGAGAACCCTGACCTACAACAACATTCCTCCGGAAGTGATGGAGAACTGGCGCAAGCATGCTGCTGCCCAGTCCCAGGCATTGCTGGAACAACTGGACAAGTGGCTTGGTCCCCATGATCGCGATATAGCGGGGCAGAAGTCTGGCAGTGACTCCGGGGACCCGGTCCGCACCGGCGTGAGCATCTTCTTCTTTGAAGAGCCTGCCGGGAAAGAGCCGAAAGGAGATTGAGTGCTATGAGTCTCACGAGGCAGCCGAACATCATTTGTCGCTGGGAGCCAACGGAGCTTGCAAGCACAATACTTTCCGCATCGTCCCGGCAGGTGATTCGCTCCTGGATCAGCTCCAGCGAGTTTCTCGATGAGCATCACCACCCTGTCATGCTTATGACCGACAATCGTTCATCGAACTCTTTCAGCTATCTGGTGCGGGCGACCAACCCGGATTTTGCACCGACAGTGGTGCTGAATGAACTGCTTCGTAAGGGCGTAGTTGAGTCCCTGGATAACGGTTACCTCTTGCTTAGACGCAGCGTTTACGCGCCGTCGCAGCCCCGCCTGCATGGTGAGTCACGGATCAACAAAGTGTTCAGGCATGAAGACGAAATTCCTCGCAGGCGTTATAACGATGTTTACTGAAGAGCACCGGCCGGGAACGCCGGGCAGGGAGAAGAAAGCTATGAAACGGCAACTCCGCAATCGTGTTTTCGGGCTGGCAGCCGGTACGGTGGCCTTTGGTGCTATTTCCGCCTGCGGTGGCTCGGGAGGCGGAGGCCTAGATATTGCCGATGGCGGGATCCGGGGTACAGGCTCAAGCGTTGGTCCGGTTTCCGGGTTCGGGAGTGTGTTTGTTAATGGTGTGGAGTTCAGCACCGATGACATTCCGAATCGGGAAGTTGAAAGCAACGATGGCATTACCGCTGAGGGCCTGCTGAGCGAAGGGATGATTCTCAGGGTCGAAGGCGAGTGGCGTGATGATGGAACGGGGACAGCTGAAAAGCTCAGTTACGACGATACGCTGCGCGGTCCGGTAGGTCAGGTGACTCCTGATCCGAGTGGTGCCGGTGAATTCGTTACCCTTGCAGTCATGGGACAGTCAGTGCGGGTAGATCGCCAGACGGTGGTGCGCGGTACAACCTACGCCACTCTGCTTGAAGGATCCCCAATTGCCGATCATGTCCGAGTCAGCGCCTGGCGCCAGGCCGATGGCTCCTATCGGGCTGGCTACATCAGGACAATCGATCCGGATCTGACCGATATTGAATTGGAGGGCAGCGTATCGGCGGTGGATACGGCGATCAATGAGTTCACAATTGGCACGATCACCGTTCAATATGATGATAACAGCGTCAGTTTCGGGTCAGGACTGACAGAGGCGGACCTGATCGATGGAACTGTTTTGGAAGTAGAGGGAACCCTGGCAGGAAACGTGTTGACTGCAGCTACGATTGACCGGGATGACGCTCGACGCTTTAGTCGCAGCAGTGAAGACGATATCGAATTCACCGCGACAATTGATTCCCCCTACACCCCTTCTGGCGGCGCCACGCGGCCGGGCGAGTTTACGATGGGAGGTCTGACAGTTCGGGTGACAGATGCGACTGAACTTGATGACGGTATCACTCTCGAGGACCTCATCGAGGGGCTTCTGATTCAGGTGGAAGGGAAGTTCCTCTCGGATACGGTTATTGAAGCAGATGAAATCGAACTCCGGGACGGTAATGCGAAGGTTAAGGGCGTGATTTCGTCAGCGGCAGATAACACCTTCATCATAGGTGGCGTTGAAGTTCTGATTTCTCCGACCACAGCTTTCACCGTTGAAGACGGCTCCGGTATCTCATTTCAGACTCTCCCCATTGGCAGTACCACAGTGGAGGTCGAGGGGATCGAGAGAGGGCAGGGCGCAGACGCCTTCATCGAAGCTTTGAAGGTGGAGGTGGACGACGAAATCGCTGATTCCGACGACCTTGATCAGTATGAGCTTGAAGGGAAGCTTATGAACATTACCCCCAGCTCTATCACGATTCTCGGTGTGTCTATGGATGCTGGACCAGGAGCCTATGATAATAATTCTCAAGATGAGATTATTGACCGCTTCGATGAGGGTGAGCTTCTGATCCTCGAAGTTGAATATTCCGGGGACCTGAACAACTTCATCGCCGAAGAAATCGAACTCGAAGAAGACGATGACGATTAACTACAAAACCCGTACATAAATGCGGCCCACTCCGGCCCGGGTTTTGCTATACATACGGACATGCTATGCAGGGACGCTGTTGCCGACTGTGCAGGATGCATGAAGCACACATGCTAGCGGAGTCCGTATGTCACTCAGTTTTATCCGGCGGCTGATCTCAAGCAGCCTTCTCCGACCGGTTTTCATCGTTCTGGTGGTCGCCGGTCTGGTTCAGGTGGTGGTGAGCCAGTGGCTGATTTCCAGTCAGGTGGAACGTCTGGTCAATACCGCAGGCTCTGCCCTTGAGGCCAGCAGCCAACAGGTCAGCACTTCCTTCGGGGATACCCGCGAGGATGTCCGAACCCGCCTGGAGACCATGCGGCAGAAGACCACCGAGGAACTCTCCGCCGAACTCACCCGCCAGCAAACCGCACAACAGGAACGCGTTGCCGGCAACGTTCGAACCGCTGTCATGGCCGAAGCCCAGGGGCTGGCCGATGTGCTGGCTGCCGTCGCTGCTCCGCTGATCTGGGATCGGGATGTACCCCGCCTGACCGATCTGGTGGAACTGGCCGACGCCCGGGAATCGGTGCTGTTCGCGGTGTATTACGACCAGTACGGTGATCGCCTGACCCGTTATGTGGATCGCACCGATGACCGCGTGCGCACCTTAATGGAGCAGGGGGAAGGCCGTGGTGCGGCAAATAAGGTCCTGGATGCGGCAAGTCGTGACCCCAACGTGGTCATCATCACCGCTGATATTGCACCCCAGGGTTCCGCCATTGGCCAGCTGAAACTCGGATTGTCCCTGGAAGGCATTAATCGGGATCTGGCCGCCCTGGAACAGGAATTCAGTGCCACGATTACCGGCAGCATTGATGCCCTTCGCGACACTCTGGAGGCGGAAACCGAACAGGTGAACCAGCGCCTTCAGCAGCAGCTGGCAGGCATGGATTCAGATACCCGCTCCAGAATCCAGAGCACGGTTGAAGCGCTGAATGCCGAGGCTTCGAGCCTCTCTGCCAACCTCAGTATGTTGGCGATTGGTTCTGTCGTGGTTCTGATCCTGCTGGTGGCGCTGGTGCTGGGTGGCGGGTTGCTGCCACGAGTGTTCCGTCTAAGCTCCGCGATCTGGGGTATCGCCGATGGTGAGGCTGATCTCACCCGGCGGGTGTCCATGAAGGGCAAGGATGAGCTCACGGAAATGGCGCAAGGCGTGAACCGCTTTATTGCTCGAATCCAGGAGCTGGTCTCCGACGTCAAAGAGTCCGCCGAATCGGCCGCCGGTCAGGCTCAGGCTCAGGGCGACATCAGCCGCAGTGCGGTGGCCGCGGTGAATCGTCAGGAGCAGGAGGTGGCCGAGGTGTCCGGCACCATGGAGGCCATGTCCCACAGTATTTCCGAGGTGGCGGAGAACATTCAGGACATCGCCGGCTCGGTCAGCAATGTCAGTTCCGAAAGCGAGGCCACCGCCGGTATTTCCCGGGAAGTGCGGAACCGGCTGGATCAGGTGGTCCGTAACGTTGAACAGGCAGTAGAAGCCGTGAATCAGCTGGACCACCAGAGCAAGGAGATCGGATCAGTGCTGTCGGTGATTGGCGCCATCGCAGAGCAAACCAATCTGCTGGCACTGAACGCCGCCATCGAGGCGGCCCGTGCCGGTGAATCCGGCCGGGGCTTTGCCGTGGTGGCCGATGAGGTCCGCACCCTGGCAAGCCGGACCCAGGAATCCACCACCGAAATCCAGTCCATCATCGAACGCCTGCAGCAGGGCAGTCGACAGGCGGTCAGCGCTATCGGTGAGGTTTCTGGCCAGGTTGCGGAATCCTCCGCGGAGTTCCGCCGGGCCGATGAACATTTCGATCGGATCAACCAGTTGCTCAGCAGCCTTCAGGATCGGGCCCTGGCGATTTCATCCGTGGCAGAAGAGCAGGGCCGGCATGCCAGTGAGGTCAGCGTGAGCGTAAGCGATATTGCCGGCTCCTCCCGCCAGATGGTTGAAGCCATTGAGCGCTCTGATGAGGCTAGCGGCCAGATTGCCCGGACATTGACCTCGCTGAAGGACAAAGCTTCACAGTTCCAGGTTTAGGAGCCTGAAGATAGCAGGCGTTCCCGGGCGCTTCTGTATTCGTCGGTCAGACGGCCCACCAGGTCCGGGACGGTCAGCACATCGTGGATCTGGCTGACCCCCTGGCCGGCAGACCACACGGTTTTCCAGGCCTTGGCTTCATCATCAATGGGCTTCAGCTTTTCCCCGTAGTTGATCTCGCCGGCCTGGTTTAATTTGTCCATGGGGAAGCCGGCCGCCTCCAGACTCTGTCGCATGAAGCTGGCGGGCACACCGGATACCGCGGGTGTGTGAATAATGTCGCCAGACACCGCCTCAATGATCATGTTCCGGTAGGCTTCGTCGGCCTGGGACTCGAACGTGTTGATAAAACGGGTGCCCAGGTAGGCCAGGTCCGCGCCCAGGGCCTGGGCGGCCAGCAGGTCCTCACCATGGGAAAGCCCACCGGCGAGCAGAATCGTGCCATCAAAGACTTCCCGGATTTCGTGCACCAGAACGAACGGGTTGGTGGTGCCCGCATGGCCACCGGCACCCGCCGCCACGGCGATGATACCGTCAACCCCCGCCTCCGCTGCCTTGCGGGCATGCTTCTGGTTGGTCACGTCATGGAACACTACACCGCCGTAGCTGTGCACCGCCTCCACCACCTGGCTGGCGGCACCCAGTGAGGTAATGATGATGGGTACCTTGTGCTTTACGCACAGTTCCAGGTCCGCCTGCCAGCGAGGATTGGTCCGGTGCACGATCAGGTTAACGGCGTAGGGCGCCGTTGTGACATCCGGATTCGTACTTCGAAAGGCTGCCAACTCTTCATTCATCTGGATCAGCCAGTCTTCAAAGCCTTCGCTGGTGCGTTGGTTCAAAGCCGGGAAACTGCCAACGATGCCTTGCTTGCAGCAGGCAAGCGCCAGTTCCGGTCCAGAGATCAGGAACATGGGAGCGGCTACCAGAGGCAGTGAGAGAGCGTCTTTCAGGGAAGCGGGCAACGGCATGAGGATTCCTTAATTTTTGTTGGAACTTTTGTAGGATATAAAGGATCTTAGCGTGCCACGCCCGATCTGAAAACGGTCGCGAGCTAATTAATTCCGGAAACCAGAAACACAATAAGGAGTCCCTCCATGGGTGAAGCAAAACGTCGCAAGGAAACCGGTGCACCGCCTCCCAAAAAAGCAAAAACCAACAAGCCGCTATATGCAGGCATTGGTCTGCTGGTTCTGGCCGCCGTGCTTCTCGGTGTCTTTTTCCTGACCGCCGCACCCGAGCCGACCTCTGACGAACTGCCAGTCGCGGCGCCCAATGCCGACGATTTCCCAGCCCAACTGGACCAATACGGCGTCTCTGTCGGCCCCGAAGATGCCCCGGTGGTGGTGCGTGAATTTGCTGATTACCAGTGCCCCGCCTGTGGCAACTTTTCCTCTGCCAGCAAGCAGCTGAAACAGGAATACGTGGACGCCGGCAAGGTTCGCTTCGTCTATTTTGATCTGCCGTTGCAGCAGCACCAGAATGCCATGCCCGCCGCCCAGGCAGCACGCTGTGCCGGCGACCAGGACGCCTACTGGGCCATGCACGATCGCCTGTACGATTCCCAGACCGAGTGGAGCGGCTCGAACGATCCGGTTGCCACCTTTACCCGCTACGCCGGTGATCTTGGCCTTGAAGAACGGCGCTTCCGCCGGTGCATGACTACCGAGTTGCACCGTGAAGCTGTCGAGCAGAGCCGCCAGGTTGCCATGCAGCTGCGGGTCACCAGCACACCCACAGTTCTGGTGGATAACATTCGCCTGACACGTCCCGGCTGGGGGCAGCTCTCGGCCGTAGTTGAACGTGAGCTGGCCAATGAGGCGGACTGACGCTGTGATCCCCGGGTAACCCCGAACTTGATTGTGAGCCTGAGTTGGTTAAAATTTGCGCCCTCTCAGGCTCCAGCCTTTGATGAACCCCGAAACCATGCTCCGGATTTACGGTCCGGCCCGCAGGAGAACATGATGAGCAACAACGTTGTCGTCTGCGCACTGTACAAGTTCGCAGTCCTGAATGATTACAAATCCCTCCGCCAGCCCTTGCTGGATCTGATGCTTGAGAAGGACGTGCACGGTACTCTTTTGCTGGCGCGTGAAGGCATCAACGGCACCATCGCCGGCAGCCGTGAAGGCATTGATGCCGCAAAAGCCTGGATCGCCAGCGACGAGCGGTTCAACGGCATTGATTACAAAGAGTCCTTTGTGGACATCCAACCGTTCAAACGCACCAAAGTGAAGCTCAAGAAAGAGATCGTCACCATGGGTGTGGACGGTATCGATCCGAAGCGGATTGTTGGCACGTATGTGGATCCGAAAGAGTGGAACGATCTGATTTCCGATCCGGATGTGGTGCTGGTGGATACCCGCAACCAGTACGAAGTGGAAATTGGCACCTTCAAGAATGCCGTCAACCCGGCGACCGATACCTTCCGGGAGTTCCCGGAATACGTGAAGCAGAACCTGGATCCTTCGAAGCACAAGAAGGTGGCTATGTTCTGTACTGGCGGTATCCGTTGTGAGAAGTCCACTGCGTATCTCAAGGAGCAGGGTTTCGAGGAGGTCTATCACCTCAAGGGCGGCATTCTGAAATACCTGGAAGAGGTGCCAGAGGAGCAGAGCCTGTGGCACGGAGAGTGCTTCGTGTTTGATGACCGGGTAACGGTCAACCATCGGCTGGAGCGTGGCGATTACGACCAGTGCCATGCCTGCCGCAGGCCGATTACCGAAGAAGACAAGCAGCGCCCCGAGTATGAGCAGGGTGTGAGCTGTCATCAGTGCATCGATTCGCTGACCGAAGAGCAGAAAGCCCGGTTTGCCGAGCGGGAACGCCAGATGCGTCTGGCGGAAGAGCGCGGCGAAGCCCACGTTGGCGGTGAAGCCGCGCGCATCATTGCCGAGCGCAAGGCCCGGAAAAAGGCTGAAAGAGAACGTCAGGCCCGGAAAAGCCTGGATGGCGAGAGGGCGAGAAGCACCGACGGGGCCTGACCAACCCAGAAAGGAGACTTCATGGATTTACGACAGGCTGTAGCCATTACCGCAGTTGCTATCGCGCCCTTTGCCAGTGCGCAGGAGGCCGACAACTGGAAGGGCGAAACCGAGCTGGGTGTGCTGATCACCTCGGGCAATACCGAAGAGACCAACATCAAGGGCCGCCTGGGGCTGGTCCATGAAGTCGAAACCTGGCGCAACACCGGCGAATTCCGCACCAATTATTCAGAGACCGACGACGAAACCACCGCCGAGAAATATCTTGCCGCCCTGGAAACCAACTACAAGTTTTCAAAGAATCAGTACTGGTTTCTCCGGGGCTCCTACGAGGACGACCGCTTCTCCGGCTACGATTTCGAATCCTCAGCAACCACCGGTTATGGAAACCGGGTGTGGACGTCCGGCGAGCGTTCCTTCCTGGATCTTTCAGTCGGTGGCGGTTACCGCTACAACAAACTGGAAATGGTGAATGCCCAGGGCGAGGATGCCGAAGAAGAGGCGATCGCCCGCCTGGCCGGCCAGTTTGATTACGCGCTCTCGGAAAACTCCCTGTTCCGCCAGAAGCTGAGCACGGAAATAGGCCTGGATGAGAACAACATGGTGACTGAATCGGAAACGTCACTGCAGGCGAACGTGGTGGGGAATCTCTCCATGAAGGCGGCGTTCCGGGTCAAGCATCTGTCGGATCCGCCCTCAGGCTCTGAAGACACCGACACTGAAACGTCGCTCTCGCTAATCTACGGATTCTGATGGAACTGTCGAACCTGGGATGAAATGAAAAAGGGGTCAGATGAAAATGTCATCTGACCCCTTTTTCATCTGACCCCGATTTCAAACGTTGTTTCTAAGGCCAAGCTCATCCGGGTAAGGCGTGAGATACTGCTGGGCATGCAGGTAGTCCACCGGCTCCCTCCGCTGAGCCATGCGCAGCAGGGTCATCGGCACCACCAAAGGCACCTCGCCCCGGCGGTAAGCTTCCATCTGTTCCATCAGCACCTTGCGATCTTCGTCACCCATGGAATCCCGCAGATAGCCCATCAGGTGCTGCATGGCGTTCATGTGTGAACCCCGGCTCACCTTCTTGCTCATGGCTTCCATGAACAGCTGGATGTAGCGCTCTGCAATGTCTTCCAGCGGTTCGGATTTCAGATCTCCAAGCATTGGGCCCAGCTGGCGGTAAATCCTTTCCGAGTGAGCCAGAAGCTGGAACTTGTGCCGAGTGTGGAACTCGATCAGCGCCTTGGCGGAGAGCTTGTCGCCGACCACGTTCTGCATCCAGTCGTCGTAGGCAAACACCCGCTCAATGAAGTTTTCCCGGATCATGTCATCATTGAGGCGTCCTTCCTCCTCCACCGGCATCAGCGGATAGGCTTGCAGCAGCGCCTCGGCGAACATGCCCCGGCCATCCCGGCGGGTCACGTTGCCTTCCTCGTTATGGACCTTGATCCGCTCCATGCCACAGCTGGGTGACTTGGCCATCAGGATATAACCGCGGAGGTTCGCCAGGGTGGGCATGATCTGCTCGATAAAGCCCTTCATGGCGTCGGTATGATCCGCTGCCCCTTTGGTTTCAATCAGGCGCAGGCCATCGCTGTATTCGCGCAGGTGGATGGCGGGGCGGGGCACGCCCAGGCCGGCTTCCAGCTCCGGGCAGATGGAGCGGAAGTCAAAGTGCTTTGAAAGCACCTGGGTGCAATAGCGGGAATGTTTATGGCCGCCATCATGGCGAACTTCTTTGCCTAGCAGGCAGGTGCTGATTCCGACGGGGATGCCGCTCACGTTAGTCTCCGATAATTCAGTCGGTCCGATGCCTAAAACTGTCTTTTTAATACGTGAATTCAGTCTAGCCCGATCAGGCCGCCGCGAAAAACCGTAACCCTACCTATTCGGATTGGCTTGCCGAGCCTTTCCGTTTCTTGGCAAACATGGCCAGGGTGGTGGCGTAAATGGTGCGAACATCACTGGCAAACTGCTCCACGGAATAGTCCCTGGCAAACTCCAGGGCCTGTGAGGAAAGTTTGTCACGCAGTTCGTCGTCTTCCAGCAGTTTTTTAACCTGCGCCTGCCACTGGTCCTGTTTCTCCGGCGTCTTGAAGCCGTTGAACCCGTGCCGGACCACGTCCTCAATACCGCTGGAACGAACCGCCACCACCGGCAAGCCGGCCGCCATGGCCTCCAGGATTACCATGCCCTGGGTTTCAGATATCGAGGCAAACAGGAAGGCATCACCCAGCCGGTACCAGATGGCCATTTCGTCCGGCGGAACGGCGCCGACCAGGGTGAAGTGTTGTTGAAGCCCAAGGTCTTCAATCTTCTTCTGCAGCCGGTCTTTCTGGTGGCCATCGCCGATCATCAGGAACCGGAACGGCACATCGGTTTCCTGTCTCAGGGCATCAATGGCCTCGATCATGAAGTCGATATTCTTCTCGTTGGAGAGCCGGGAAACGCTGACGAATACTTTCTCATTCTTCAGCTGCAGCTTCTCCCGCAGCTCCTCAACGTCCTTCTCCTGAACCTCCTGGAATTTGTGGTATTCGATGCCCGTGGGCTGCACGAAAGTCGGTGTTTTTACCCCGATCATCCGCAGGTATTCCTCGGTGGAGTAGGTCGGCACAATCACCCCGTCGCACTTGTTGGCAAAGCGCTTGATCAGGGCGTGGGAAATCAGGTTCCGGAACAGCATGCCCGGCAGTGGCACAAAGTGGGCGTAATGCTCCAGACGGGTATGGTAGGTGTAGATGGCCGGTATCCTGAGGGTGCGCGCCACAAACAGTCCTAGCGACCCCAGCCAGAACGGATGATGCAGGTGGATAATATCCGGCTTGAACGCCCGGACCCTCTTGCGGATCCGACCCAGGAAAATATTGGCCAGCCGGAATTCCCGCTTCTCTCCCATGGCCAGAAGTGAGGGTACCCGCAGAACGTGGGGCTCTGCCTCGGGCTGACCCTTGTAACGGGGCGCCACCACAAGCAGTTTGTCGCCCAGCGCTTCCAGGCCGCGCCTCAGGCGTTCGATCGAAATCGGTACACCGCCGATAAAGGGCAGATAGTTGTTGGTGAACATCGCCACCCGCATCGGTTTCTCGAGCCAGGGGGCCGGGTCCAGGTCGTAGTCCGGATAATAATCCTTGCCGATGAAAATGGCGCCGTACAGTTTGATGGCAATGGCCGCAAACACGGCGACGATCAGAATGAAGTTCAGATAACCGGTGTAGAACAGTGAGTAGATAAAGAACCAGAGACTTTCCAGCCGCTTCAGAATCGGGTGCTGGCCCACTTCCAGGCGCTGCAGGCTGTGTGTTACCTCGCCATCGGCGTCTACATTTACCTGCACGTAGTGGTAGAAACTGGTGTCGTTGTTCATGACCAGGCCACCGGCGCCGCCGGTAGTGACAAAGGTGGTATCTCCTACCTGCTCCTCTGCATAGAGTGAAAGATTGGAGGAAAACACCCGTCGAACGTCATGCTCCTCAATTGCCTCCAGGAGTGCGTCCCGGAACTCGGGCGGTGCCAGGTAATCGTCTTTCTGATCGAACGGGGCATTCTCGTCCGGATGAAGGGGAGGGTGACCGATAAACAGGATTCTCGCCTTCGACGAGTCCTGGGCCAGCAGATCTTTCAGCCAGCGGATCTGCCAGCGCCAGGGAGTTTTGCCGGTGCTGTCCAGGAAAATCAGCCGGCTGTTGCCAGCCTCAATACTGAAGAAATGCGGGCCGAAGTGATCGTAGAAACGGAAACTGCCAAAATCCTCGAACTCGTGGGCGCCGAAGGTCAGCAGGTATGGAATCTCCAGATGGCTCAGAGTGCCGTAAAGGGCCCGGTACTTGTCCTCGCCGCCGCCACTGACCGCGTTACCGGCCGAGACCAGAAAATCGAGCCCGGACCGGTTCAGTTCCGGAATAATGCGGTCTTCGAAAATCCCCACCGAGTTGTTGATGTTGCCCACCACTGCAAAGCTGAACGGCTCTCCGGGGTCAAGCTTTCGATGGATCTGCTCTACCTGTTCGGTATGAACGCCCTCGAAATCTTCCGTGAACAGGTTCAGGTAGGTCTTGTAGCCAACCAGCAGAACCACCACCAGAAGACAGAGGTAGAACAGAAGCTTGAGTGGGTTGCGGAAAATCATCCTGCTCTCCTGCGATTGGCAACGAGTTCCTTCTGCAGCACCACCAGCCCGACAATCATGCCCAGGTAAATGGTCAGCAGCCGCCAGCAGACAATGACCAGTATCAGGTGGTTACCGGAGAGGATATCCCGGAAAAAACTCCCGAAAACACCCTCGGAAACGCCAGAGGCACCTGGTGTGGGCGAGAAATACATAACGAAGGTGGTGACAACCAGCAACCCCACCGAAACCACATAGTCCACACTGTAGTCCAGGCTGTGCATCAGCAGCGCGGGGAAGCTGAACAGGCTGAGCAGAAATACCGCAGTGAACAGAACAGACAGCCACACGAACATGGGGGCGCCGCGCAGGTAATCGCCAAAACTTCGGGAAAGCCGCAGCATCTCCCGGCGCGCCTTGAACTGCCAGCGTTGATGGCGGCGTTCGCTGATCAGGTGAAGCCGGCGTGCGGCTGTTAGCAATCGGGTCAACGGGCCGATCAGCCAGCGGGTCCGGAACAGCAGCACCAGGAAAAACCCGAGGTATAGAACAATCAGAAACGCCAGCGCGGTGCCGATATCGCCGACAATCGAGTTGCCGTCCAGGGACTTGAGCGTGAGCAGGAATACCGGCGTGAGCGAGAAAATGAACAGCACCGCCAGTACCGTTCGAATCGTTGTGGCTGCCGTGGCCCTGCCAACCGGAACGCCATGCTGGCTAAGGAACCAGATCTGGGCGAAGCCGCCCCCGGTGGCCATGGGAGTGATGTTGGAGAAAAACAGATTGATAAATACCAGCCGGAACATCGCCGGCAATGGCAGCCGGTGCCCCAGCGCCCGCAAGGTAAAATACAGCCGAAGGCCATCCGAGATGAAATAGACCAGCAACAGGCCAACCACCGATAACAGGGTTTCCGGAGCGATCAGCCTGGCGTCGAAGGTAAGGGTACGCTCGGCAAACAGATCGTAAACGGCATACAGCCCGGCAGCGGTAAGCGCCACGAATAACAGACTGAACATCACCAGCCTTTTACCCGAGGCGCGCTTCGAATAGTTGATGTCCGTGGAGTGAGTCATGGGCTGCCCGTCAGAGTGAGACGGGCAGTTTACAGGGTAGGGTGTGGTTGGTGTCCAGTGTCTGGCTAGTGGCCATACACCATCATGGTGGTGTTGGTGATGGCGAAGTCCGTGAACTGAACGCTTCCAATGCTGGTGCCGCCCATCTTGAAGACCGGCATATCGATATCCGCCCGGAACTCAACATCATGCACCGAAAGCCCTTCGTTGCCTGAGGCAGAACTGGTGCCCCGTGACAGTTTTGCAGTGGCACTTGCCATACCGAAATGCCCCAGCGTGTCATCGCCCCGCCGGTTGTGAATCTGCAGGCCCTCAATACCGACTGCGGCAAAGTTGAACAGCAGAATCACATCCGCTGCATCCCAGTTGAGGCTACCGTTGGTAATCTCGAAATGGGTATCCAGCTGCAGTTCCGAGCCAGACACCTCGTTGCCGTTCGCCAGAGTGCGAGTAGAACTACCCCCGTTACGAATCACCAGATCCGTTGGCCCGATGTGCCCTTGCAGCAGGATATCCGAGAACAGCGTGGCGGAGCCTTCACTGCCTGAGGTGGTCACACTGTCCACCGCCAGCTCAAAATCCACCGCCTGCAGATAATCATCCAGGCTGCTTGGATCGCCATAATCCGTCGCACCCAGGTGCATCACCAGATCACCGCTATTGAACTGCTTGCCAAAAGAGCCCGCGACGGAATACTTCGCCAGAGCATCGGCCACATCCGGGTCATTCTGGTCCAACAACCCCGCCTGTGCCCGCCGGGCAATCTCCGAAAACCCGTGCTCCAGCACCTCCCCATCGCCGGCAATATCGATCGTCAGCTTCATGTTATCCAGCACCGTATCGTTGTGCCCGGACAACCTCAGCCCATTCACATTTAACGACCCTTCATCAATCCAGCTGAACCGATCAATGCTGAGCTTGGTCTCCAGCTCAATCGTTACCCCCGCCTGCCCGGTTACACCAGACAATGCACCATCATCTAACGGCCTGAACTCCGCCATAGCTGGCAGCGGAAGCGACAGGGCGAGCACCCAAAGCGAGAGCGTGGAAGATGTGGTGTTTCGACGACAGGCAAGTGACTGAGTCATGGTGGCCCCAAAAGTCTGGTTTATTGTTTTTAGCGGGGAGTGTTAAACACTCCCCGGGCCGCAGGGGGACAGCACAACCAATGCAGCAAAAACTTTGGTTTGTTACAGACTGTTACGATAGAGGGCGAAACCTTCTAGATCCGTGCTCTCTGTCACAATCGAAGCATCGAAAAGGTAGGGGTGGAGGGGATGGTCGGGCTTTCCAAAACCGTGGAGCGCCAGGGATGGCGCGACCAAGCGTACAGGGAGGTATTCACAGCGTGTTTTGGAAAGCCCGACCATCCGCTCCGCTTGCACCAAACTACGAAGCGAGGGCTTGCTGAATGAGAGACTTCTGGTGCTCCGCAAACTCCCGAATCAACGCCTGCGCCTTATCCGAATCCCTCGCCAGAACCGCCTGCGGCAGATTGGCAAAAAATTCACTGGTCTGCGCCAGACCCCGCCGATACCGATCAGCGCTCAGGTAATAGGCCCGACTGACCGCCGGCTTGAAATTCGACAAAGCCTCCGTGAGATAAGGATTCCCCACCACCTCACAGCAGGCATCCATCACATTGAAACTCGCCTCAACCACCCCGGAAATGTCGCTGGACGAATCCTTTATCTGTTCAACAACGTTACTGACCGCCCCCAGCATCCGCGGCTTATCGCTCTCCTGCCAGCGCTCACAGAGCCGCACCGCCATCATCATAAGCAAATGCATATACACATCGTAAAGCTCGGAAGCATGGGCCGCGTCCAGCCGGGTTGCCGAAGCACCTTTGCGGGGCGTGATCTCCACCAGATGCCAGCGCTCCAGGGTATAAAGAGCTTCCTTGACCGACGCGCGGCTGACCTTCAGCTCGCCAGCCAGGGTGGCCTCCTGAATCCGCTCACCGGGGCGAATCTGCCCGGTCATGATCCGCTCTGCCAAGTAATTGGCAATCTGCTCGGCCAGAGTGTTGGGCACCTGAAAATCCATAAAGGCTCTCTGAACAGGTCGTAAAAACCGGTCGGCTGCTGCGGTTATCCGGCCGGCATGGGAGTGTGTGCGCATGAGTTTATCACAGCCTCTGAGTCTTACAGTCACAACGCCTTGATCCGCCGGGGATTCCTGACAATTGTCAAAAAAACTCCTCTCGAGCGGTTGACGGCTGATGTATTGTAGGACAATAATGCAGAAAACAACAGGTGATCAGAGTTTCACCAACACGCATTCGATGGAGAGAGCCCAATGAGCACAACGCAGTTATCGGTGGACCGCGAGTCCACCCGCCGGCGGATACTGCTGACCCTGAAGAAGTACAGCTACCTGATAGCCATGGTCCCCCTGGCGTTACCGCCCCTGCTGCTGGCCGCCGGCCACGCAACCGATCTGGTAAACCTGTTTTCCTGGGGCGTTCCCGTCGTTGTCTTCGGGATCATCCCGGTGCTGGACATGCTGCTGGGCAAGGATTTCCTGAACCCGGACGAAGAAACCGACGTGCCACGAATGGTCGGCGAGCGGTTTTATAAAGCCATCACGCTTGGCTGGGTCGCCGGTTTCGCGGCCTTGCTGGTCTGGAGCATGCTGGAACTGGCTTCCGACACATTCAGCCTGATAGGAAGTATTGGCTGGATCGTCTCCATCGGCATCGTCGGCGGCCTCGGCATCAACGTCGCCCACGAACTCATCCACAAAGACGAAAAACTCGAAACCCGGGCTGGCGGCTTCCTGCTGTCACTGGTCTGCTACGCCGGCTTCAAAGTCGAACACCTGCGCGGCCACCACGTACACGTCTCCACCCCCGAAGACGCCTCCTCATCCCGCTACAACCAGTCCCTCTACAACTTCCTGCCCCAGGCCTACGTGCGCAATTTCCTCAACGCCTGGAAACTGGAAGCCGAACGCCTACAGCGCAAAGGCCACAAAGCCCTCAGCTGGCACAACGAACTGATCTGGTGGTACAGCATCAGCGCCCTGGTACTGGCCGCCTTCACCATCGCCTTCGGCTGGCTCGGCGCCGTCTTCTTCCTCGGCCAGAGCTTCATTGCCTTCACCCTGCTGGAAATCGTCAACTACCTCGAACACTACGGCCTGCACCGGAGAAAACTCGACAACGGCCGCTACGAACGCACCGGCCCCGAACACAGCTGGAACAGCAACTACTTCCTCACCAACGTCTTCCTGTTCCACCTCCAACGCCACAGCGACCACCACGCCTGGGCCAAGAGACGCTACCAGATCCTCCGCCACCACGAAGTGGCTCCCCAGCTACCGGCCGGCTACTCCGCAATGATCGTCCTGGCAATGTTCCCCCCACTCTGGCGGCGGGTAATGAACCCAAGAGTGGAGGCTTATTACGAAGGAGAAGAACACCAGTTGGCCTGAAAGCGGGCCACTCCAAAGGTTCGGTCGGCAGGGGTGTGAGGGGGTTCTTTCTGCAGGGAAACGACTGTCTGAGCGAAGCGAGTTCGGATTCCCGGAAGAAAGAACCCCCTCATGGCCCTGCCAGCCACAGATCTTCAGAGCGTCTCTGAAGAAACGCCGGCCTAAAAAACCGGCCCTCAAGACCCCGGCGGTTAGTCTCTGGCCCCGGGGGCTTTTTTATGCCCTTGAAATCCCCCTGAAACGCACACAGGTATATTGTTTGAACTCCACGGAAAAAAGGGAAAACCAAAATGCCCAAGCATTTCGAACAGGCCCCCGGCCTACACGAAGACCCCGTTCCCGAAACCGAAGGCTACGTATTCAACCAGACCATGATGCGCATCAAAGAACCCGAGCGCTCCATGGACTTCTACACCCGAGTGATGGGCATGCGCCTGGTGCGCAAACTGGACTTCCCCGAAATGAAGTTCACCCTGTATTTCCTGGGTTACCTGGATGATCGTCAGGCCGGCCTCGTGCCCCACGACGACGCCCACCGCACCACCTTTACCTTCGGCCGCGAAGCCATGCTTGAGCTGACCCATAACTGGGGCACCGAAGACGACAACGACTTTGGCTACCACAATGGCAACGACGAGCCCCAGGGCTTTGGCCACATTGGCGTAGCCGTGCCAGACGTCTATGCCGCCTGCGACCGCTTTGAAAAGCTTGGTGTGGATTTCGTGAAAAAGCCGGACGACGGCAAGATGAAAGGCCTGGCCTTTATCAAAGACCCGGACGGCTACTGGATTGAAATCCTGCAGCCGGACATGCTCGAGAAGCAGCGTAAGGAAGACTGATCCTCCTTAATCCGCAGCGGCCTCCTGGCCGGCTGCGGGTTTACGGCCGTAGCGGGAAGCCACAATCACCGCTGCGGTCAGAATCAAGGCCCCGGCAATACCAATCGGCCCCAGAATCTCCTCCAGGAACACCCAGGCCAGCAGAGCCACAAACAGCGGTTCCAGGGTCACTATGATGCTGGAAAGCGTTGCCGGTGTTGTTTTCATGCCAGTGAAGAAGCACACATACCCGATGCAGGTTGGCACCACGCCCACATAGACCACCATCAGCCAGTGCCCGAACTCCAGGCTTTCCAGCCCCTCGAATCCGCCACTCACGGCCACGACCGGCAACAGAATCAACGCCGCCGTGAAGAAACAGATAAACGCCGTGGTAAACACCGGTGTACCGGCGGAGCTGTAGCGGCTGGTGAGTGTGAAACCGGTATATACACAGGCGGCCAGTAACGCCACCAGAATGCCGGCCAGCCGCAAGGTGCCGCTGGTGTCCATATCACTGAGTACCAGCATGGCCGTGCCGGCAATGGCAGCAAACAGGGACAGAACCGTCAGCAGGCCGGGTTTCTCTCCCAGCAAGGGCGCAGCAAGAATGGCCACCAGCACCGGGGGCAGGCAGAGCGCGATCAGGGTGGCAATGCCGGCCCCGGTCAGATCCACGGCCAGAAGGTAGCTGCCCTGGTAAAACGCCTGGAACAGCCCAAGCGCTGCCAGCGGAATCAGGGTTTTGCGGGTGAGGCTCCGTAGCGAGCTGCCGGGTACACTGGCGCCCGGGTTTGCGCGCTCAAGGCGTGCCTGCTCCCGCCGCATCAACAGCCAGAAAAACGGCAGGGCCACCGCCAGCCTCAGAAACCCCAGGGTGATGGCCTGGAGTTCGGTACCGGTAAACAGAAACTTTGCAACGATGCCCGTGGTCGCCCATAGCAGGGCAGCCAGGGCGATCAACAGGGCGCCTTGGATCATTCAATCATCAACACAATCAGCTCTTTGGGACCGTGAACACCGTAAGCCAGGGTTTGCTCGATGTCGGCGGTTTTGGAAGGGCCAGAGATTAGCAGGGCATTGGTCGGCATGCCAGCGGCCCAGTTCTGGGCCTGCATGGCTTCATGGAAGGTTGTGTAGAGTTCCGAGGCCCTGAGTACGGCGATGTGCACCGGCGGCACCAGGCTCATAAGCCGGGGCTCATCATCGTTCGGCCACAGGATTAACGAGCCGGTTTCGGCAATACCGCCACGTGTGGAAGTAATGCTGGCGTCCACCTCGTTGAACAGGTGGGCCTGCCAGCTTTCGATCGGCTCGTCGTAAATCAGCAGTTCCGGCAGATCATCACGGCCGGCATCGCGAAGGGCCCGGCCGATTTCGTGTTGCTTCGGAATCAGCAGATTTCTGGCACCGCGGGTGTTCAGCACCTCGGCCAGACGATCCATCCACATGTCTTCGGTGCAGTGGTGCACCTCGCCGTGAACCGATTCGATCATCTTCTCGAACCGCTCGATACGCTCCTTTATCGACCAGTCATCCCGAACCAGAACCGAGAAGTCACATTCCGGCACCGTCAGTTCGCCGCCGGTTCGGTTGCGCAGACGCTGAAGAATCGTTTCCCGGGAACTCATTGGCCACGCTCCTTCATCCGCTGGTGCAGGGTTTTGGCGGCCAGTTTGGGCGCCGTGCGGTAATCGGTCCAGGCGCCGGCTTTCGAGGGCTGTAACACCCTGAACTTGCTGGCGGCACCGGTGCCGAAACGGTAAATGCCGGGGCTGGCATGCATCCAGGCCCAGCCCTTCCAGATCATCGCTTCCATGGAACTTCGCTTGGCGCCATGGCCACGGACCTTGGCCGGGTGCAGTTTGTCACCATCCACCGATTCCTGGCGCAGCCGCACCAACAGATCGGGTATGGGAATCTTCACCGGACAGACCTCGCCACAGGCGCCACACAGGCTGGAGGCGCTGGGCAGATGCCGGCCCTCGTCCAGGCCAATCAGGTGCGGCATCAGGATCTTGCCGATGGGGCCCGGATAGGTTGTTCCGTAGGCATGGCCGCCCACCCGCGTGTACACCGGGCAGTGGTTCATGCAGGCGCCGCAGCGGATGCAGCGCAGGGTGTCCAGCAGTTCGTCATCCTGGTAGATGGACGAACGGCCGTTATCCACCAGCACCAGGTGAACCTCTTCCGGCCCGTCCAGCTCCTCGGCCTTGCGGGGGCCGGAGATCATGTTGAAGTAGGTGGTGATGTGCTGACCGGTGGCAGAGCGGGTCAGCAGCGCGAGCAGGGCAGAGACGTCCTCCATGCTCGGTACCACCTTCTCGATGCCGGTAACGGCAATGTGGCACTTGGGCACCGTCGTGGTCATCCGGCCGTTACCTTCGTTTTCCACCAGGCACAGGGTGCCGGTTTCCGCCACCGCAAAGTTAACCCCGGAAACGCCCACATCGGCATTCATGAACTTTTCCCGCAATTGCAGGCGGGCACTGGCGGTGAGGTATTCCACATCGTTGGAGAGATCGGTGCCGGTTTTGTCATGCAATAACTGGGAGATCTCGCCGGTGTTCTTGTGAATCGCCGGCATGATGATGTGCGATGGCGTTTCATCCGCCAGCTGCACAATGTACTCGCCCAGGTCCGATTCCAGGGCTTCGATGCCCTGTTCCTCCAGGTAATGGTTAAGCTCCATTTCCTCGGAGACCATGGACTTGCCCTTGATCACCGTCTTGGCATCCCGGGCCTTGCAGATATCCCTTACGATCCGGCAGGCCTCGTCGCCGTCCACCGCCCAGTGCACCTTGATGCCGTTCTCGGTCAGCTTCTTCTCGAGCTGCTCCAGCAAGTCCGGCAAGTTGGCGAGGGCCCGCAGGCGAACGTTGGCGCCCAGATCCCGCAGGGTTTCCAGGTCCCAGCCCTCGAACGCCGTCTTGCGCTTGGACATCAGCCCGTCCATGGCGCTACGGAAGTTCTTGCGGATCTTGGGGTTGTGAATGGCCGCCTGAGCCCTCGGGTGAAACTGTTTTACATCGATATGATGGCCAGTGTGCTCGGCTGTCTCGCTCATGACTACTGCCCCCCTTTGCCCTGGGTTCGCGCCCACAGGAAACTGAGAATGTGCTGGCCTGAAACCGGCTTCTGGTTCTTCTCGGCGTAGCCGGCAATGTTCATCAGGCAGCCGCAATCGGTGGTGACAAATTCTTTGGCGCCGGTGTCCACAAGGGTGTCCACCTTCTCACTGACCATGGCTCCGGAAATCTCCGGGTGGCGAACCGCAAAGGTACCGCCAAAGCCGCAACATTCCTCCGGCCGAATCTGCTCCACCAGATTCACATTCTTCAACTGGCCCAGGAGCTTCGGCCCCACCTCGGCCACGCCCATTTCACGGCGGGCGGAGCAGGAGGTGTGCATGGCCACCGTGGTGGGCTCGCCCAGGTCTTCCAGCTTGATATGGCAGACGTTAAGCAGAAAATCCGTTAGCTCCCAGACCCGGCCGGCCACCTCGGCGGCTTTCACTTCGTCCGGCGTGTCTTTGAACAGATCCGGGTAGTGCTTGCGAATCATCCCGCCGCAGGAGCCGGACGGCACCACGATGGGCCAGTCGCCGGGAAACAGATCGAGCTGGGCTTTGGCTACTGATCGGGCCTGGTCATGATAGCCGGAGGTATAGGCCGGCTGGCCGCAGCAGGTCTGGTCTTGCGGAAACAGCACCTCAATGCCCTCCCGCTCCAGCAGCTCCACGCCGGCAATGCCCGCATCCGGGTAGAACATGTCCACCAGACAGGTGCCGTAGAAATAGACTTTCGCAGGTTTGGACGGATAAACCTTGATCGGATCAACCATGTGCGGATGCTCAACGGTTTTTGAATTGTTATCCAGCAATAATAGGGTGGCGGGCGCGGTGTTGCCAGACGACTTTATGGGCAGC
Source organism: Marinobacter sp. EhC06 (assembly GCF_001650915.1). Classification (GTDB taxonomy): domain Bacteria; phylum Pseudomonadota; class Gammaproteobacteria; order Pseudomonadales; family Oleiphilaceae; genus Marinobacter. The sequence goes on along the minus strand of NZ_LXYO01000033.1, from coordinate 21,092 downwards.
CGGAAATAGAAAGCGGGGGATGAGGCAGGAAGGGGAAGGGCAGCGGCAGCGAGCCACTGCCCGGGGTATTACTTGACGGTCAGGCGCGCGGCGTTCTTCTCAATGGTGCGCTCGCCGATTCCTTTCACGTTCGCCAGGTCTGCGGTTACTGCAAACGGACCATTGGCTTCGCGATAGGCAACAATAGCTTCCGCCTTGCTCTGGCCAATGCCGTTAAGGCTGGCGAGGGTAGCCACATCGGCGGTGTTGATATTGATAGCGGCTTCCTGGGCGTAAGCAAAACCGGTAACCAGGCTGAACAGCAGAACGAGTGTTGCGAAAAGCGGTGTGCGCTTCATGGGTGTAAGCTCCTGAGGCTAATTTGCGTTATTGGTGTGGTGCCAGGGCGCAAAGCAGCAGAAGCGAAATGTAAGAAGAGAGCAGAAATGTCTGTGGGAGTGGGGAGTGCACGGACGGGACCACTTTCCTTGTGATCCCCGATTCCGTGGCTGACCCCTGCCTGATCCTTCAGGCGTGCGACTCATCCTGAGCGCGTCTTCCCTGTGGTCATCCCTGTAAGCCCTGATCCTTTGGGCAACTCCTGAGCCGTGGAGGACTCTTCCCTGGAGTTCTCGTCCTTGAGCCAACGTTCCTTGCTGGCTTGTCATCCCTGACACTGACCATTCTACTCGGGATCGAATTCCTACCTATCGGAGAATCGCTTCGGGGTTTGTGCGATATGTCTTACAGATTTGTAAGCATTTCGGCGGCGGCGAAAATGAACGCGAGTTCAGTATTTACGCGCCCTGGGAGGCAATTTGTTGCCCGCTGCGATGGGCTTCAGCGGCCTCGCGAATCCGTTCCATGGTGATTTCGCGAACCGCCTTCTGGCTGGCCCGGATATGGCGGGTCAACCGATCCGCCGCCTCGCTGGCCATGCCGTTGCGAAGCGCCTCCAGAATCGCGGCGTGTTCCACGTAGGTGGCGTCCACCCGGTCATCGCGAGTGAAGTCCAGGCGACGGATAATCCGCAGCCGATCGGTGATCTCCCGGTGAATCCGCGTCATCTCCCGGTTACCGGCTGCCGCCACCAGGTCACAATGGAAACTTTCATCCAGCGCCCGAACGGTACTGCCCACGGCTCGCTCAGAGGGGTGATCCGGGTTCCAGATGGCGGTCAGCATGCGGATTGCCGAGGGTTCTTCATCCAGGCCACAGATCTTGTGCATCGCCGCCCGCTCCAGGGTAATCCGCAGGTCATACAGCTCCTCCACCTGCCGGAAATCAAACGGCTTCACCTGCCAGCCACTGCGGAACAAAACCTCCACGTAGCCTTCCCGCTGCAATCGGTAAAGGGCCTCCCGAACCGGCGTGCGGCTGGCTTTCAGGCGCGTGCCTACATCGCCCTCGCTGAATTTGTCACCAGGGATCAGGCGGAACTCAAAGATGTCGTCCTTAAGGGCTTCGTAAACCCTGTCTGCCATGGACTCTTTTCTTTTGGTGTTTGTTGCCATTGTTCTTTCCCTTATTTTCGGGAGGTCTCTTGGTTTGGTCCATTGGCTCGGTGATTGACCGCTGGGCCGTCTGGCGGGGTGCGGGTTTCAAAAGACGCCGTGAACCCATCCATGGGGCTTGATCGCAGCATCCATGCTGCTCACACTTTTGAAACCCGCACCCCACCAGCCGCCCCGACTCCCTTTGCCTGCCCCCATCGGCGCAACTCCAAAGCATGCAGCCAGAGGAGAGCAATCTCCCAAGCCAGACCAAGCCCTAGATCTTGATGCTCAACAAAGGCTCCCCGGGAGTAACAGCCTTGCCAGGCTCCACATGCATCGCGCTGATCTCCCCGGCCTGGGTTGCGTTTATCTCGAATTCCATTTTCATAGCCTCCACGATCACCAGCGGATCACCTTCCGCCACGGTATCACCCGGCTTCACCAGGCATTTCCAGATGTTACCGGCAATCTCCGCACTCACCAGCTCGCCGAACTTCGCCAGGTCGGATATGTCCGCTTTCGGCGGGGCCTTGGCCAGTTTATCCAGTTCCTCGGCTTCGCTGTCTTTCCACAGGGCCACCTCTTTAGCATAGGCCGCTTGCTGCAGTTCGCGGAATTCGGCGATGGAGTCGGCGCTGGCGTCCAGGAAGGCCTGGTGGGATTTCAGGTCGAAGGTTTCTTCCTCGATTTTTACCGTCAGCTGGCCGGCGCGGAACTGGTCGCGCATTTCGTCCAGTTCGGCTTCGGTGACCGGGTAGTAGCACACCTGATCGAAGAACCGTAGCAGCCAGGGGGCGCCTTCAGCGAACTGTGGGTTCTTCAGGTACTTGTTCCAGATCGGCAGGGTGCGACCGACAAGCTGGTAGCCGCCGGGGGAGTCCATGCCGTAGATGCACATGTACACGCCGCCGATGCCCACGGTGCCCTCCGCGGTGTAGGTCCGGGCCGGGTTGTATTTGGAGGTGAGCATTCGGTGCCGTGGGTCCAGCGGAACAGCGCAGGGGGCGCCGAGATAGACGTCGCCCAGGCCCAGCACCAGATAGCGGGCCGAGAACAGGATGTCGCGGACGGCCTCGCGGCTGGGCAGGCCGTTGATGCGTTGCATGAAGTCCACGTTGTTGGGCAGCCAGGGGGCGGTATCACGCACGGACTGGCGGTATTTATCCACCGCTTCGAGGGTGGCGCTGTCTTCGAAGGCCATGGGCAGGTGAATCACCCGGCTGCGGACTTTCAGTTCATCCGTGGGCGGCAGGGTGGCTTCCAGGTCCAGCAGGTACTCCATCAGCGCCGCCTGGGGCAGGATGCGGGCGTCGTACCGGAGCTGCAACGAGCGCACGCCGGGCGAGAGTTCCAGTAGGCCGTTGGGTTGCACGTCGGCGATGGCTTCCATCAGGGCGTGAATGCGCAGGCGGAAGCCCAGGTTCATCACGTTGGGGCCGTATTCCAGCAGGATGTACTGGTCGCCCGCCTGCCGGTAGGTCACTTCCGGGCGGCCGTCGGTTTCTTCCAGATGGGCCAGGATCGTCGCGGAAAGGTCGTTTACCGGAGCCAGGTCCGGCTTCACCAGATCCACCATCGGCGGTGCCATCAGGCTCTTGATAGCCAGTTCCTGGCGTTCGGAGAGTGCCACGGCGGTGTCGTTATCAATGGCCACAAAGCGAATCGTGTCGCCGGGTTTCACCTGGCCGACTTTCCACAGCTCTGCCTTGGCAATGGTCACCGGGCACACGAAGCCGCCCAGGCTGGGGCCATCCTTGGTGAGGATCACGGGCATGTCGCCGGTGAAGTTGATGGAGCCGATGGCGTATTCGCAGTCGTGGATGTTGGAGGGGTGCAGGCCCGCTTCGCCGCCGTCGGCCCGGGTAAACTCCGGCTTGGGGCCGTTCAGGCGGATGCCCAGGCGGTTGGAGTTGTAGTGCACTTCCCAGTCCTGCTCGAAGAACTTCTCGATGGACTTTTCGGTGAAGAAATCCGGCGCACCATGGGGGCCATAGAGCACTCCGATCTCCCAGTGGTCCGGATAGTCCGGAATCAGGTCCGGGTCCGCCGGGGCGGGATCGTGTGTCGGTGCCGTGGTGGTGCAGGCCGGCAGGTTGATCTGGCTGATGCCGAGCATATCGCCTGGGCGCAGGGGCCGGCCACCGTGGCCGCCGAACTGGCCCAGGGCGAAGGTGGAGCGGCTGCCCAGATAAACCGGTACATCAAAGCCACCGCGCACGGCGAGGTAGGTGCGACAGCCCTTGATCGCCTTGCCCACCGCCAGAACCTGGCCGGCTTTCACGGTGATGGGTTTCCAGAATTCCACCGGCTTGTCATCGAGAGTGGCTTCGGTAAGGGCACCGGTCAGGGCGACGACCGAGTCCTTGTGGAACTTCAGGCTGGGGCCAATCAGGGTGGCTTCCAGGCCGGCGGCCTCGCTGTGGTTGCCGACGATGCGGTTGGCAATCCGGAAGGCGTAGTCATCCATGGGGCCACTGGGCGGCACGCCGATGTTCCAGTAGCCCACGCGGCCAGGGTAATCCTGCACTGTGGTGTAGGTGCCGGGTTTGACGACCTCGGCCACGGAGGGTTTGAACTCGAAGCTCTCCAGTGCCCGGGTGGAGACAATGCCATCGGCAAAGCTCTGCTGGGCCACCACCTGGCGCAGGTAATCCAGGTTGGTGGCAATGCCCATCAACCGGGTTTCCGCCAGGGCGGCTTTCAGTTTGGCCAGGGCGTCGTGCCGGTCTTTGCCGTGCACAATCAGCTTGGCAATCATCGGGTCGTAGTGGGCGGACACTTCGCTGCCGTTTTCCACCCAGGTATCCACCCGAACATCGTCTTCCGGCCAGTGCACGTCAGTCAGTTCACCGGGGGAGGGCTGGAAGTCCTTGAGGGGATCCTCGGCATAAATGCGCACTTCCATGGAGGCGCCGTTCAGTTCCGGCTCGAAACCGGCCAGGTCCGGGCTTTCGCCGGCGGCGATCTTCAGCATCCATTCGATCAGGTCCAGACCAGTGACAGACTCGGTCACCGGGTGCTCAACCTGTAAGCGGGTATTTACTTCCAGGAAGTAGAACTCGTCCCGGTCGGCGTCGTAGATGTATTCCACGGTGCCGGCGGAGCGGTAACTCACCGACTGGCCGAGGGAGACGGCGGCATCCAGCATCTTCTGGCGGGTGGCGGCCGGCAGGTTCGGCGCCGGGGTTTCCTCCACCACTTTCTGGTTCCGGCGCTGCAGGGAACAATCCCGTTCGCCCAGGGCCACCACATTGCCTGCGCCGTCACCGAACATCTGCACTTCCACATGGCGGGCCCGGGCGATGAAACGCTCCAGGAACACACCGCTGTCATTAAAGAAGCTCTGGCCCTGGCGACGCACGGTTTCAAAGGCGTCCCGCAGTTCGCTTTCGCTGTTGCAGCGGGTCAGGCCGATACCACCACCGCCGGCGGTGCTTTTCAGCATCACCGGGTAGCCCAGCCGGTCGGCGGTTTGCAGGGCTTCGTCCAGGCTTTCCAGCAGGCCGCTGCCGGGCGCCAGGGGCACACCGGCGGCTTCCGCCAGTTCCCGGGCCCGGTGCTTCAGCCCGAACTCGCGCATCTGGTCGGGCGTGGGGCCAATAAAGGCAATGCCATCGGCCTCGCAGGCCTCGGCGAAGTCGGCGTTTTCGGAGAGAAAGCCATACCCCGGAATAATCGCCTCGGCGCCGGTGTGCTTCGCGGCCGCCAGAATCTGGGCCTTGTCCAGGTAGGTTTCGCTGGCGCCGTTTCCGGTCAGGGCTACCGATTCATCGGCCAGGGTTACATGCAGGCTATGGCGATCCTGGTGGGAATAGACAGCAACACTGCCAACGCCCATGGCCTTGAGGGTGCGAATAGTGCGGACCGCGATTTCGCCTCGGTTGGCGATCAGTACTTTGCTAAACATGATGGCGGTTCTCCTTATGCCGTGCCGGATTTAAGAGCGGTGATGTAGGCGCGCCAGCCGCCGAATTCGGTAACATCCCGGGCGCCGTCGAAGCCGTAGCCCTCACAGATAAAACCGTTTACCCAGCGGCCATCGGCCAGTTCCACGTTGCCGATGCCCAGGGGCGCGGGAATCAGATCCACAAAGGAGCCGAAGGCCGAGGCGGGCATTTCCCACACTTCCACGATGATTTGCTCGCCTTCGCCCGCTGCTACCCGTTTCAGGCCGGGTTTTGGCGGTGTGGTGTTGGGCAGGGCGTAGAGCCGGTAATTGGCGGAGGTGGTGGTTTGCTCCAGCAGCACCGAGAAGCGCTCGGTGAGCTGGGTGTTCAGGGGCATGCCGCTGAGGTGAGCGCCAACCACCGCCACCTGAACCGTGGGCGTTGAAATGACTGCGCCCGGGGTTTCTTCCGGGCGGTCTTTATCGGTGGCGCCCAGGGGCGTCGGGTGGGCGTTCAGCCACTGGCAGGCCAGGTGCTGCAGTTCGGTGTCTTTCCAGGCGCCGCTGATCAGCGTTACGCCAAAAGGCAGGCCGTCGTCCCGGAAGCCGGCGGGGGTCGCCAGGGCGCTCATGTCCGCCAGGTTCACGAAATTGGTGTAGGTGCCCAGTTCGCTGTTGAGGGTAACCGGGTCGGCGTTGACCGCTTCAATGGTGGGTGCGGTCGGTGCAGTGGGTACCAGCAGGGCATCCACATCGACCAGCAGTTCATCGATCTGGCGTTGCAGCTCCTCCTTGCGGTACTGGGCCTTGAAGGTATCCGTGGCGCTGAACTTGCCGGCGTTGCTGATAATGCCTTTAACCACCGGGTTCATATCATCGGCGTGGCTGGCCATGAACGCTTCCACGGCGGCGTGGCGCTCGGCCACCCAGGGGCCCTCATAGAGCAGCGCCGCCAGTTCCAGCATGGGGCCGAAATCCATGGGAACCAGCTCAACATCCAGCTCGCGCCACCGGCTGATGGCGGTGTTCCAGGCCGCTTCCGCCTGCTGGTCACCGAACCACTGCGGATGTTCTGGAATGGCGAGCCGCCTGATCGGGCCGGGGCGACGAAGGGCGGGGCCGTCCAGGGGCAGGGCGTAAGGCGCCTTGCGGGAGAACGCATCGCCGGCGTCGAAACCGGTCATCACATCCGATACCAGCCCGGCATCGTTAACGGTAAGCGCAAAGATGGAGACGCAATCCAGTGAACGACAGGCCGGCACCACGCCGCGAATACTGAACTGACCTTTGGTGGGCTTCAGCCCCACCAGGTTATTCAGCCCGGCCGGTACCCGGCCGGAGCCGGCGGTGTCGGTGCCCAGGGAAAACGGCACCAGGCCCCGGGCCACCACCGAAGCCGAGCCGGAACTGGAGCCGCCGCTGACCACATCCGGCTTGAAGCTGTTGGGCACGGCTCCATAGGGCGAGCGGGTACCCACCAGGCCGGTGGCAAACTGGTCCAGGTTGGTCTTGCCAATTACTACCGCGCCGGCGGCCTTCAGGCGTGCAATGGTGGTGGCGTCTTCTTCCGGGCTATAGGCGAAAGCCGGGCAGGCAGCGGTGGTTTCGAGGCCCTTCGCATCAATGTTGTCTTTCGCCGCGAACGGAACGCCATAGAGCGGCAGCGCGGCCTTGTCGCCGCCGGCGGCTTCCAGGGTCTGTTCCAGTTCAACCAGGGCGGCGGCCAGGCCGTCGCCATCCAGCAGGGAAATCCAGGCCACGTCTGTGGTATCCAGCCCCGTCAGTAACTCATCCAGCAATGACGCGGGCGAAGCGCCTTCTCTATAGGCGTTCTGCCAGTCCTTTATGGTCCATCCGAGTGTTGAAGGCATTGGTCGTCCTCATGTGCGTTATCAACTTGTATACATGTGGAATGGCAATGCCTGTGCCATTTGCGAAAAATTCTGGATAAATCTTTAAAAACAGGTGGTTAGTGATTTCTGGCTCAGAAGTGCTCCGGCGCAGGGCGCCCAAGGCCGGTGCGGGCGCACCAAAACTGAACGGTAAAACAGGGGTTTGGCGGGGTGTTGATGGCTCCGTGGCAGCTCGGGTTCGGCTTGTATACTAGATAACTGTTTGTTTTGTATCGATATACATGGAATGTGGAACAGCAGATGCAGTGGCTCCTGTGCGTTTCAAGACGAACTGCAACCTCGAACCCAAGACCCAACTAAAGAAAAGGACGCACAACATGAGCCTCAAAAAACACGTGAAACTGGGCCTCTCTGCACTCGCACTTTCCATCTCTTTCAATTCCGTAGCCGCGGAAGACCCCATCAAGGTGGGCATCCTGCACAGCCTCTCCGGCACCATGGCCATCAGCGAAACCGTTCTGAAAGACACCGTTGAAATGCTGATCGAGCAACAGAACGCCAAGGGCGGTGTACTGGGTCGCCAGATGGAAGCGGTTGTTGTGGACCCGGCTTCCAACTGGCCGCTGTTCGCCGAGAAAGCCCGGGAGCTTCTGGCCCAGGAAAAAGTCGACGTGATCTTCGGTAACTGGACCTCGGTTTCCCGTAAATCCGTACTGCCGGTGGTGGAAGAGCTGAACGGCCTTCTGTTTTACCCGGTTCAGTACGAGGGTGAGGAATCCTCCGAAAACGTCTTCTACACCGGCGCTGCGCCCAACCAGCAGGCGATTCCTGCGGTGAACTACCTGATGAATGAAATTGGCGTGGAGCGCTGGGTACTGGCGGGTACTGACTACGTTTACCCGCGTACCACCAACAAGATCCTTGAGACCTACCTGATGGACATGGGTGTGGCCAAGGAAGACATCATGATCAACTACACGCCTTTCGGTCACTCCGACTGGCAGAACATCGTCTCTGACATCAAGCGCTTCGGTTCCGCCGGTAAGAAGACCGCCGTGGTTTCCACCATCAACGGTGACGCCAACGTGCCCTTCTACCGGGAACTGGGTAACCAGGGCATCGCTGCCTCCGATATCCCGGTTGTTGCTTTCTCCGTGGGTGAGCAGGAACTCTCCGGTATCGATACCGCCCCGCTGGTTGGCCACCTGGCCGCCTGGAACTACTTCATGAGCGTGGATAACGACGCCAACTACGACTTCATCGACCAGTGGATCGAGCACACTGGCAACGAGCAAGCGGTAACCAACGACCCGATGGAAGCCCACTACATCGGCTTCAACATGTACGTGGAAGCGGTCAAGAAAGCCGGCACCACAGATGTTGACGCGGTAAAAGACGCCATCATCGGCGTAACCGTACCCAACCTCACTGGTGGCTACGCTGCCATGATGCCCAACCACCACATCACCAAGCCGGTATTGATTGGCGAGATCCAGGACAACGGCCAGTTCTCCGTGGTCTGGGAGACCCCGTCTCTGGTTGCTGGCGATGCCTGGTCTGACTACCTGCCGGGCTCACGGGACATGATCGCCGACTGGCGCAAGCCCATGTTCTGCGGAACCTTCAACACCGCAACCGGCACCTGTGGTGCGTCTGCCGGTGAAATGGCGGCTGCTGACGAATAAGGCACAGCAACCGACATCGCAATACAGGCAACCCGGGGGTAGCGATGCTGCCTCCGGTTGCCACCCCGCACCACGCTTTCAACAGACAGGACACACTCATGAGCATCTGCCGATCGCTCACATTGCTGCTTATCGCCCTGGTTTGCCTGTTGTCGCTGCCCGCAACGGCGCAGGAAGACGACCCTGGCAAGGCTCTGCTGATCAACCTGGCAGACGCGCCAGCGAGCAAAGTGGAAGAGGCGGTGAACGCCATCGTCAGCAGCGGTGATGAAAGAGCCAGGGGCTGGCTCGAAGCCTACGGAAACAACCGCCTGAGCCGGGTAAAAGACACCGGGCAGGTGGTACTGGTACTGAATAACCGGGGCAGGGACTGGGAAATCGCCGACCCGCTGACCGGAGAGAACATGGGTGAAATGTCCCGCCGAGAGCTGGACAGAGTCGCCATCAACAACCGCATACGGGGACAGCTTGAAGGCATACTTGCCATGCTGGACCTGAATGCCAAAGACCCGGATGTGCGTGAAGCGTCCGCACAGGACATGATGGGCAAAGTGGATGCCTCGCTGGTTGCGCCCCTGGAAGCGCGGCTGGAGCAAGAAGAAAACGCCGCCGTGCGCAATCGCATTGAAGAGGCCCTGGCCATCTACCGGGTAGGCGAGGGCAACCTGGAGGCGGTGGATGTGCTTGCTGGCAGCCTGCACCCGCGCGCCCGCGCCGCCCTGAACGAAGCGGCCCGCAGCGATAACCAGGAACTGGCGGCAAGCGCCACCAAAGCCCTGGAAAGCATCGAACAGAAACTCAAACTGAACCGCGCCGCCGAGACCCTGTATTTCGGGCTCTCCCTGGGTTCGGTTCTGGTGCTCGCCGCCATCGGCCTGGCCATCACCTTTGGCGTGATGGGCGTGATCAACATGGCCCACGGCGAACTGATCATGCTGGGTGCCTACACCACCTGGGGCATGCAGCAACTCTTCCCCGGCCAGCCTGGCCTGGCATTGATTCTCTCGATTCCCGCCGGCTTCATGGTTGCCGCCACCGCCGGCATCATCATCGAGCGCAGTGTGATCCAGTACCTGAAAGGCCGCCCTCTGGAAACCCTGCTGGCCACCTTCGGCATCAGCCTGATCCTGCAGCAGCTGGTGCGCACCGTGATCTCTCCCCAGAACCGCACCGTGGTAACCCCGGACTGGATGAGCGGCTCCCTGGTGATCAACGACGCGCTTTCGCTCACACTGAACCGCCTGTACGTGCTCGCGTTCGCACTGATTGTGTTCGCGGGCCTGATGCTGATCATGCGCAAGACCCGCCTGGGCCTGGAAGTGCGCGCCGTTACCCAGAACCGCGCCATGGCCCGTTCCATGGGCATCCGCGCCACCCGGGTAGACATCATGACCTTCGCCCTGGGCTCCGGCGTTGCCGGCCTGGCCGGGGTGGCGCTGTCCCAGCTCACCAACGTGGGCCCCAACCTGGGCCAGAACTACATCATCGACTCGTTCATGGTGGTGGTGTTCGGCGGCGTGGGTAATCTCTGGGGCACCCTCATTGCCGGGCTCTCCCTGGGCACCATCAACCAGCTGCTCGAACCCTGGGCCGGTGCCGTACTCGCCAAGATCATCGTGTTGGTGTTCATCATCCTGTTTATCCAGAAACGGCCGAAGGGGCTCTTCCCCCAGAAAGGCCGGGCTGCGGAGGGCTAGGGTGTCCCGTCTAGCCAATTCTTTAATCCACTGCGAGGCGCGTGCGCCTCGCCCTTCGGGAGCCTCTGAACGCCTCGATAGCCGCGTTGCAGCGCCTCGATTTGGAACCACCAAACCTTCGCCACTGCGCCTTGCTCTCAAGGCGTTCAGAGGCTCAGTGAATCAAATAATTAGCCAGAAGGGACACCAGTTATGTGGTTAACAAGACCCTTACAAGAGCGATCCACGCAAGTTTTCCTGGGTGTACTGTTCGCGGCCCTGGTGGTGGTGACCTTCCTGCACCTGTTCATGCCCCAGGACAGCGCCCTGCATGTCAGCGCCTTTACCGTCACCCTGCTGGGCAAATACCTGTGTTATGCCCTGCTGGCGGTGGCGGTGGACCTGGTGTGGGGCTACCTCGGTATCCTCAGCCTGGGCCACGGCGCCTTCTTTGCCCTCGGTGGCTATGCCATGGGCATGTACCTGATGCGCCAGATCGGCGACCGGGGCGTGTATGGCGACCCGGTGCTGCCAGACTTCATGGTATTCCTGAACTGGCTGGAGCTGCCCTGGTTCTGGCACGGCTTCGAAATGGCCTGGTTTGCCTTCATCATGGTGCTGCTGGCCCCGGGCCTGCTGGCGCTGGTGTTCGGCTTCCTGGCTTTCCGCTCACGGGTAACCGGGGTATACCTCTCCATCATCACCCAGGCGCTCACCTTCGCTCTGATGCTGGCCTTCTTCCGCAACGAGATGGGCTTTGGCGGCAACAACGGCCTTACCGACTTCAAAGACATTCTCGGTTTCAACCTGCGCACCGACGCCACCCGCCTCGGGCTGTTCATCGCCACCGGCATTGCTCTGGCCATTGGCTACGTGATTTGCCGGGGCATCGTAACCAGCAAACTGGGCCGGGTGAGCGTGGCCTGCCGGGATGCCGAGGCCCGTACCCGTTTCCTGGGTTACCGGGTGGAGCGGGTGCAGCTGTTCGTGTTTGTGGTTTCCGCCATGCTGGCGGGTGTGGCCGGGGCGCTGTATGTGCCTCAGGTAGGAATCATCAACCCCAGTGAATTCTCGCCACTGTTCTCCATCGAGATCGTGGTGTGGGTGGCCCTTGGTGGCCGGGCAACGCTCTACGGTGCGGTGATCGGTGCCATCCTGGTGAACTACGCCAAAACCGTGTTCACCGGCATCATGCCGGACGCCTGGCTGTTCGCCCTCGGCGGCCTGTTTGTGTTGGTAACCGTGTTCCTGCCCAAGGGCATTGCCGGGCTGCTGCAGAAACGCCGCAAAGCCAAAACCGATAACGACACACCCACCGGGCAGGAGGCCACCGCATGAGCATTTTTCAGGAACTGACCGACCGCGAACACGTGTTCGAGTTTCTGACCCAGGTGCAGTCGCCGGTGGACGTGCGCCACGGCCCCATCCTGTATCTGGAAGACGTGAACGTGAGCTTTGATGGCTTCAAGGCCATCAATAATCTCAACCTCACCATCGACGACGGTGAGCTGCGCTGCATCATCGGCCCCAACGGCGCGGGCAAAACCACCATGATGGACATCATCACCGGTAAAACCCGGCCGGACACCGGCTCGGTGTGGTTCGGCAGCCGCCACAACCTGCTCACCATGAACGAGCCGGACATCGCCTCCCTGGGCATCGGCCGCAAGTTCCAGAAACCCACGGTGTTCGAAGCCCTCACCGTGTTTGAAAACCTGGAACTGGCCATGGCGGCGGACAAGCGCGTATTCCCCACGCTCACCGCCATCATGAAACCCGAATACCGGGACCGCATCGACGAAGTGCTGGAAATGATCGGCCTGAAAGACCTGCGGGACCGCCTCGCCGGCATCCTCTCCCACGGCCAGAAGCAGTGGCTGGAGATCGGCATGCTGCTGATGCAGAAACCCCGCCTGCTGCTGGTGGACGAACCCGTGGCCGGCATGACCGAACAGGAAATGGAACGCACCGCCGAACTGCTCACCAGCCTCGCCGGCAAACAGTCGGTTGTGGTGGTGGAACACGACATGGGCTTCGTGCGCTCCATCGCCCGCAAAGTGACCGTGCTGCACCAGGGCAGCGTGCTGGCCGAAGGCACCATGGACCAGGTCTCCAACGACCCGGAAGTGATCAAGGTTTACCTGGGGGAGGAGGCGTAATGCTGAAGATCCAGAAGCTCAATCAGTTCTACGGCGAAAGCCACACCCTCTGGGATCTGGACCTGGACGTACCCCAGGGCCAGTGTACCTGCGTAATGGGCCGCAACGGCGTGGGCAAAACCACCCTGATGAAATGCATCATGGGCGAGGAAACCACCAAAAGCGGCAGCATTGAATTCGCCGGGGATGTGGGGCTCACCAAAAAGAAAGTGGAAGACCGCTCCCGCCTCGGGATTGGCTACGTGCCCCAGGGCCGGCAGATCTTCCCCCTGCTGACCGTGGAAGAAAACCTACGCACCGGCCTGGCTGTGCGCAAGGACGGCAGCAAGAAGATACCGGAGCGGGTGTATGAGCTGTTCCCGGTGCTGAAGGAAACGCGGCATCGGAGAGGCGGTGACCTTTCCGGCGGGCAGCAACAGCAACTGGCGATTGGACGGGCGCTGGTGATTGAGCCCCGACTTCTCATTCTCGACGAGCCGGGGGAGGGGATTCAGCCGAATATTGTGGCGCAGATCGGGGAGGTTATTCGGAGGCTGATTGAGGAGGATGGGCTGACCGTTCTTCTGGTTGAGCAGAAGTTGCCGTTTGCGAGGAAGTATGCGGATCGGTTTGCGATTTTGGATCGGGGGAGGAGGGTTGCCGAGGGCATTATTGAGCAACTGACTGACGAATTGATCAAAAGGCATCTCACTGTATAGCCGACGCTCCGCCTTCTGAGGACTTCATAGTCCTATCTTTCGAAACACCACGTCCGGAGGTTCCCGACGTGGAGTTTTGTATTTTTGTAACTAACGCAGACAAACTGCTAAGTGATGGTCTAGTGTAGGTAGCTAAGTGCTAGCTATGACCGATTGTTAGGGATGACAACCATAAACCTTTCTACCTCGATTGAAGCCTTTTTTGGAGCTTTGCGGCTTTCCTGTCTTTACTTGCTAAAACCGCATACTGCAAGTTGTGGCGAGCTTGACGATATTGAGCTTTGATTATTCCTTTTTCGCGCTATCAATTAGGTCGATGTAAATACAGTCTGTCCCTTTCGCTGTAGGTTGCTGGCTGTAATTGTGGGCCTCAGATAGAAAACCAGAGGGCGTCAGAGAGATAAGCTGATAGGCTGCAATATAGAATGGAAGGGAGAAAATGTGTCTGTAGATACTAGGTCAACAAAGGTAAAAACAGGAAGCCTGCTTTTAGACCCCAAAAATACGAGGATTCCTTCAGACCGGCGATCGGACAGCCAGCGTCAGTTACTCCACGAACTTCTAGCTCATGAGGACGTGAAAAGTTTGGCAGCGTCGATTGCCAAGATAGGCTTGTTTGCTAACGAGCGCCTGGTGGTCGTGCCCTCGGGCCGATGCTTCACTGTACTCGAGGGTAATCGACGTTTAGCCGCGATAAAACTTTTGCTGAGTCCAGAACTTGCACCAACAACTTCACTGGTTAAATATTTCAGGTCTCTCTCCGCTAAAGCGGACTTGGCTTCCTTGGGAAAAGTCGACGTCGCAGTTGTGCCTGATCGATTGTCAGCTGCTCCAATCATTGCTGCTCTCCACACAGGAGACTCCAAGCGTCGTTGGTCTTCTCTTCAGCAGGCACGGTTCTACCATGAGCTTTTAATGCAAGGGCTACAACCCTCGGAAATTTCAGATCAGTTAGGTATCTCCCTTGCCCAGATCCGCAGCTTTCTACGTACTGAAAAGCTCCACAGAATTGCCTTGACCCTTGATTTAGATGCCGATGTCCGAAAGCGGGTCGAAGATCCGCGCTTTCCTTTGACCACTTTGGAGCGTTTTATCGACTCGCAGATAGGTCGCAAGTTCCTAGGTGTAGAGCTTGATGATGAGAAAGGTTTTGTGGGCGTCGCCCATCCCGAGCGATTCAAAGCGGTTCTTGCTAGAGTCGTCGCTGACGCAACAACCAAAGGGATGACCCGAAAAATAAACGACAAAAAAGGTTTTCAAGATTATATAAAGCAAGCAGAAACGGCGCTGCCAAGAACCAAAAAGCGCGGATCTTTTGATCCTGATGCATTTGTTGTTGACGGCGATGATGCTAAGCGAGACGATTCTGGAGGGCAACGGGAGCGTCAGCATACTTCGCCAAAAACACCCAAACCATCAACATCAATTGTGCCACGAGGTTTTGTTTGTCGATCGAAAACCACGAAAGTATCTTCGATCTTTAAAGAACTTAAGTCTCTGAGAATATCAGAGCAGCGTAATTCAACTGGAGTTATGCTTCGAGTGCTAATGGATGTGGCCCTGTGGAGTTATATAAAACAAGAAGGACATGCAAAAGCAGTTTGTGATCATTTCGATAAAAATGGGAAAAAAAGAAATTATAATCCAGATTGGACACCGCCCCTTCGCGATCTTATAAGCTACGCTGTCGATAAGCGAATTCTACATGGAATGGCGGCTGATGGATATAAAGCCGCAAGATCTCTTGCCGCAAAAGATGGCGACTACTTTATAACCATCGATGGGTTTAATGAGTTTACTCACAATCCGCACGTTACCCCAACGGAGGGAGATCTCCGGGCGTTGTGGGATAGAGCCGAGCCGATGCTTGAGATTATTTTGAGTTAATTTTGTTTCTTAGGATGATACATGGCTGAACATTACAGTCCGCTCCGTTACCCAGGTGGCAAGGCGGTTCTTTCTGAGTTTTTGATTGCGCTGATGGCGCACAACAAGATTATAGAGCCTCACTACGTGGAGCCATACGCAGGCGGTGCGGGTGCCGCGCTTAGACTACTATTTGAAGAATACGTTGAGGCAATTACCATAAACGATGCAGATCCACGGATCAGTTCATTCTGGTTAGCTGTTACTGAGTATAATGAGCAGTTTATTAACATGACTCAGTCTGTGGATTTAAGTGTTAACGAGTGGCGTCATCAGCGTGCTATCTATAATGAATGTTCACTTTCTGACCCTCTTAGTCTGGGCTTCTCGACCTTCTACCTTAACAGAACCACTAGGTCAGGAATTGTTCATAATGGAGGCCCAATAGGAGGCTACGATCAAAGGGGCAACTACAAAATTGATGCAAGGTTCAACAGGGAGGGGCTTTGCGACCGTATCAGAAGGATAGGGATATATTCAGATCGAATTAATGTGTCTCGTCAAGACGGGACTCGGCTGCTCAAACGTATAAATAGAGAGCACGGTCGAGAGCAAGAATATTTCGTCTATTTAGATCCCCCCTATTATGTTAAAGGTGCTGAGCTTTATATGAACCGGTTCTCTGAACGGGAGCATTATGAGCTTTCAGAAGCATTAAATTCTGGAGTCAAATTTCCCTGGATAATGACATATGACGATGTTCAGCCTATACGGGAACTTTATTCCAGTCTGCCTCATCGAGAGTTCTACCTTAGTTATAGCGCATATAAGCGGCGCCGAGGGAAGGAAGTGTTGATTTGGCCATATGAAATTGAGGTTCCGACTAATGTTCGGGCAGCGCTTCCCGCAGTAGCTTAAAAGCTTGCGAAGACAAAAGGGCAATTATAGATAAGGTTTAAGAATTAAAAGCCTGTATTCGGGTGGGCGACTAAGTCTTGTTGTTGAGAGCTATAAAAGCTGAAGTTTTAATGAAATACCTTTCCAATTAAGGGTTAGCATGGATTACATAACCAAAAAAATCGGTGAAAAATCTGAATTGAATGCCTTTACAGGCCGTTACAGAGACGCCGCGACGCAAGAGCAATCAAGGCTAGAGTATGTGTTAATTCTCCTGTTAGCGTATCTTTGGAACAAGAATGTTGATCGTATAGCGGAAGAAAGTCGTGTTCATTTCCAGAAAATGATTGTGCGCCCTTCAATTGGAAGTATTTTGAGCCTTTCAAGATCTTTAGATGTGGATAGTGAGGTTTTTGGAAAAGGTAAGCTTAAAAAATTCCAAGCAAGTATAAACAAATATCCTACTATCAGAAACGAAAAGGTTGGACATGGGTTTTCATTTGAAGATGATTCAGAGAGCCTGTTTCATATATTGTCAGAAATATATAATACTATTTGTGATGAAGGACCTTTTTTTCTAAAAAATGAAGTTGAGATAGTAAGTGTGTTCTCATCTGATGATGTTGCTTCAAAAGGAATATCATACAAACCTAGTGGTGAGTATTCTCCAATTTCTGTTTCTAGAGAGTCTGAGAAGTTGGAAGTTGATGGTGTTTACATTAAGTCGGGTGCGAATTTTTATAAGGTTTCGCCATTCATCAATATTAGTGATATAGATGATTTTTATATCTATTCTTATGTAGAAGATAAGCTTGCGTCGCGAGCGGTATTTAATCAGCTCATAAAAACTGGTAGGAAGTATTTTTCTGTATGCGGTTTAATTGACGATGTTGTCGAGCTAGACGAAAGTAGGGTTAAATCTGCTAACGGAACTATAATCAATAGATTTGAGAATAATTATAAAAAATATATTGATACGCTAATAGTAAAAAAAATTGTTCACTTTTTGAAAAAGAATAAGTCTACTGTTTTTTCTACGTTGTGGGGGCATGGCGGGGTCGGCAAGACGGCTTCAATTCAAAGGGTTTGTGAGACCCTCTTAAATGAAGAGGAGTCTGTTTTTGACTATGTTATATTCATTTCGGCCAAGGATAGGAAGTATAATTACCATAAGGGAGTGATTGAAAGTCTCTCAGGTGGGGTGGATTCCTATGAGGATGTTATTAGATATATAAATAGCATTGCTTTCGGGATAAATAGCTCTGATTCGTCAGGTATTGTTGAGTTTAACGGTCGAATGCTCATTATATTGGATGACTATGAGACATTTGGTTCAGACGAAAAAGATAAACTTCTGGAATTCATAAAGTCTCTTAACATAATTAATCATAAGGTCGTTATTACCACGCGTTCTGCGAGTAATATTACCGGTGAAGAGATAGAAGTAAAGGAGCTGTCACCGAAAGAGTCACTTTCCTTCTTTGATAGTGTTTTAGAAAATGAATTGTCCATTGATAGCCGGCTCTATAAAAAAGGGAGAGATTTAGAGGTATTAGCTAACTCTATTCATGAGGTGACAAGTGGTAGGCCCCTGTTTATATTTCAAAGTGCCATGGTATATGGGCAGGATGGTTCAATATCTGCAATGTTCGAGGCTAATATAAAGGATAATTCGAACGCGATTGATTTTCTGTATGGTCGAATTATTGAGTATTTGTCTCCAAGCGCTCGGAAAATTTTTGGTGCCATGGGGCTTCTTACTTCAGATAATGATCTAAGTAATTTGTTGAGTAAATTGCAGTATATCTTAAATATGGAAAGAGAAGAGCACCTCTTCGATAAATCGATTGAAGAGTTGGTTAAGTTGAAAATAATAACGGTAATTGATGAGAAATATTTTAAAGTTTACTCTAGCGAGATAGTTCCTATCATGAAAGATTCGTTCCAAGAGGATGGGTCTGTCACTAGTAGGCTGCAAATGGTAGGTAGGGATAAGAACTTAGATAATGATCTTTCACTACTTGATGATGCTGACAATTCTAGATTGACGAGAAAACCAAGCGAAGTCAAGCAGAAGTATAGGGCTTTGATTTCCCGTAAAGCTACGCCAGAAGAGATTAGAATTCAAGCAATAATAAATCTTGCCCAATATTTGGTTGAGGATAATGGTAGCTATGACGAAGGGGTGTCGGTTCTTGATGAACATCAGCATGCATATGCCGCCTCTCCCAGATTCATTAAAACCTATGCGACCTACCTTTGGCGTGGTGTAGACCAAGAAAAAGCGAAAGCCGTAGATCTTATAAAAAACCTTCTGAGGCTCGACGCGCTCAAGGACGATAATGAAAGGTTAGAATTTTTATGTATTCTGATGAGGTATGAAACGACGATCCTTATAGATGCGAGAGAGGAGCTTAAGGATAGCTTTCGACTTAAGGATGTCGATAAAACGGAATATAGGCGACTATTTTCTGAGCAGCGTCAAGGGTTTTATAGGATTTATAACTTTCCGGGCTGCGAGATTTTTAAATGTATAAAATATGATCAGCTTAAGGGTTTTGATCACGACGTTAAAGTTAAAGCTCTAAATGGTCTCTCTTATTTTATTGAGGTCTGCCTCAGACGGAAAAAGCATGATGATATTGATGAAGTGTTGAGGTATGTTTTTAATAACCTCAAGTATAATTATCATGATGTGTTCAAGAGGAAGGTGGATAGGATCAATAAATCGAAGGAGAAGAATAAGATGAGTTATGATGATTATATAGAGCGAGGGAGCGTTGGTGATAGATTTGTAAATGTCAGAAAGCATAATATGCCGATGGGTGCTTTGGGTAGAGCTCTCTCAGAGGCCTTGGATCCAGATAGTTAGGGTGTCGAAAACTGGGGCAAATCTTTCTTTTCAGGTGCTCAGGCAAGCATTGGGAGAAAACTGGGACGGATTTATTATTGCGGTTTCCCTGATGGTTCAGTCGTGATTTGTTTGACTATCCACACCTTGGCACTTCGGTCAACATTGGGTCTGTGCGCACATGATGGATCCCGCGCCTGAAAAGTAGGAGACGCTGGTGCCAAGACGGGCCAGGGTGATTGTGCTCGGTTTTCCCAACCGTATTGTTCAACGCAGTAATAACCGCCAACCAGGATCTTTAAAATAGTTCTGTCCCGGTTTCGCCGTCGTGGTTTCCTCGTAATTGATACGGTGTGCCCATTTTATGAGAGTGAGTCCATATTCGGGGTTTAATTAAAGCTTGATTAGGGAGCCTACTGCGCTAAAGCTCACGTTGCTCAACCGCCAATCCTGACTCAGCGACATCTCGCGCGATGCCGATAATAGTTCCGCCAATGACGAAAGCGAAGACAAAGCAAACGGCTGATGATTCCAGCAGAAAAGACAAATCTAAAGGGGTCAAATTTTTGTCAGCGAAACTGGTTCTCATCCCATGGTGAGCAATGAGGCAAATCCACAAACCTGTCAGAAGAACAAAGCCCAGCGCGATACCATCACTAATATGTGGTTGAATGTCACGTCTCCTTTTTGTCAGCGGATTGATGCGTGTTAATAACGCAATGCCTGTTGCGAACATAAAAGCCGGGATAGACCAGGGAAAACGGGAAATCAAATCGGTGGTAATGAAGAACTCAATTTCCTTCCAAAACTCGACAAGGCCATTCGTGGGTTTCGGCGAAAACCGTGTCAGCATGGTCACGCTTAGCCATGCGCACCACCCGAGAAAACCTGCCAGAAAATACCAGCCCCATGGTATCTCTTCACTTACTTTTAAGCGACGGCTTGAACCTATCAATGCCCCACAAAGCGCTGAAAAAGCATAAATAATTCCGATGTTGATGCTGAGAATAAAGGCTTTCTCGGACGGCATCTCCGAGAAGCTGGCAAAACGGATATAGAATAATACCAAGGCGCAGGTAAAAACAGCCGCTAGCACCAAGATGATTTTATGGAACGTAAGTTCCCGGAAGCTTCCGAGCCCCTGAAATCCTGAGTCAACCAACTGCTTGAGCCTCCTTCCGGAGTCTGGGCCTGAGTATATTACGTAGTGCGCTGCTATTGCAGAAAGGGCCGACATAAGTTTCTTGTAATCAGCGATCAAATATTTGGACAGAAGCTTGCTAGTCCGATTGAGTTCCTCAGACGTCAAGATCAGAGCCGCATGCTTTTCCTGATCAGGCACTTTCTGGAGCGGGTGAGGATGGTCGACTTGTTGTTCTATACCTTGGAAGGTCTCCGCTGATAGTTTAAGTCGCAACATTTGGAGTGCTACGCCCGTGCGGCGTGTATGTTCCTCCCGAAGTTCATCGAGTTGTGCCTTAAACCGCGTATCCTTGTCCTCAGCTGAGCAAGCATCACAAAAGCGAATAAGCGTAGATACCTTTCGCCACACCGTGATCGAATCTCCGGAATGCAGGTCTGTTGGTTCTTTTAAAGGATTTGACACAAAGACGTCGAAGTCCTCCATCAATTTCATGTTTGCTATGAGCTCCACTCTAGAGGGAAAAAAGTCGACGTTCTCAAGTAACATTTTCAGTTGGTGATAATCCTCGGCAAGGTGATTAGCACTCAATAGCCGATCAACGATGAACCTATCGAGCTGACGAAAGAATCGCATATCGTGCGCTTTGTACAGCAATGCAGCTGAGAGTAAAGGGGGAATGAACTCCGGGGATCCATCAAGAACTTTTTTTAGATCATTAGGAAGGTATGGCGCAAGTTTAGCTATCAATCCAGTCGATATTAGAAATGCCATAGTCGCCACAACAAACAAGACTAGATAGTAACCGGAATAGGTAAGCGCAACTAACCAAAAAAAATTCAGCTGTTTACGGTATGGCAAGAGCCTGTAAACCAAATTGTGTAACTGCCCACGACTGAGTAATC
>NZ_LXYO01000032.1 GCF_001650915.1 Marinobacter sp. EhC06 | reverse complement strand
CCTATAGTGAGGTGGGCAGTTACACAGATTTATTTACAGGCTCTCTTTGCGCGCTTCCGGTAAACGACCGCTTTAGTAGTGTTAAACCCAAATTTCCAAACCCGCGGTACAGCCTCCCAGAGCACCGATACTGCGCTCCACCACAGTAAAATCATGGCTACCGGGTCTGACCATGCCGGCAGTGCTTCCCATTCCCCTAGTCCGAATCTCTTCGAAATGAAGTACATTGCTGTGGTGACCAAAAGACATGTACCAATTTTCGCAGATGCGGTGATACTGGTGATCAATCCAGAAATGTCACTAACATTAGGGATGGGCAAAACTACTCCTTAATTTTGACTTGCAGGGAAACTTGCTATCCGTGTGGAAACTGTCGGGTCAGTCTAGCTGGTGGTATTCTCTCTGGACAGCCTTGTGGGCACGTTAGATATCATATCTAGCGTTTTGTTCATAGCTAATTGAAATATATAGATTTTTTTGAAAAAATTCTGACACGCGTGTCATGCTTCATTTCTTCGAAAAAAAACAACAATAAAAACAGTTAGTTAGAAGATTCCCAGAGAACGTCTGGGTGTATACAGCTTCAATGGTTCAAGATGCTAAGAATAAGTTGCGGAGTCGTTTGCATGAAGGGGAGGGAGCACCAGAGAGCAATACTCCGTGGTTCTCAAGTCCGACCCAGAAGAAAAATTCACGTATGTGCTTTGCCCGATATGTCGTCGTTGACTACGTTAAAAGAGATGAGTAGGGAGGCCTTTCAATGTTTTTTAGAAAGCAGAGAGAAAAGGATGTCTGTCATTTTAGAAAATTCGTAAAAGTGAAGGAATCTTGGGACACCGTTAGAGATCATTTAGCTTTTAGGCCTAAAAGTGATTCCGAGTCCTTGTTGAGAATGGTGTTTGAGGACCAAACCGAAGCAGCGTTCAACACTGCGGCTCGATTGCTCGCCTGTTATGTATATGAAAAATTCGAAAATGAGTTTCTTGCCACGAGGGAACTTACGGAAGAGAAAGTTTTATTTGAGTGCTATTTATTTTCAACCTCTGTCATGTGCAATATTGTGAATCCCGACTGCGAGCAATTTGAGATATTGCAGAAGGTAAGGGCAAAGGGGGTAGAGCAGTTTTACCTTATGTCTCTTCTGGATGAGTCATATATTGACAGGGTGGCTGAGGATCGTTGTGAGTCATATGATCGAGCAAGCGAATCCAAAAATCCTAAAAGTTTTTCTGTTGATATTTTTTGTCGAGTAATGCAGTTGTTAAAAAATGGTGCTTATCCGCTTGATTTGAAATTGAGATATGAAGATCCAGTTAACTCCAAATTTTATATTTTTTCTGAAGAATGCGGAGAAGAAATTAGCAATAAAATGGAAGTGATTATTAGTAATGTTGTGAAAAGAGAGATGGAATATGAATGTTAAAGTTTTGACTTTTGGTGTATCAAGGTTTTAATTTTTCGTAGTATTCAGA
>NZ_LXYO01000031.1 GCF_001650915.1 Marinobacter sp. EhC06 | reverse complement strand
GTGCAAGCAAATCGCGAGGTAACATTGTTATTTTCTCCTCCTTAACTTATGTCACGTCCCATAGAGGGACCTGCGTTCGCCAGCGTAGCCGCTGACTGTTTGTTATTCTGCGACAAACGCCAGATCACCGTGGTCAATCTGAGCCCTTACCCGAGCCTCCGCCTTCACCGACTTCGCGACCGGCGATAAACGCCCCAATAGCCTGACCCCCTCGTCCAGTTGCACAACCACCACGTCGTACGGTGCTGGCAGGTCTTCGCGGTGGCTACGGTGAAAGGTCACCCGCGCCCGCACCTGTCCACGACCGGCACTGGACTCCCACCGGATGGAGGACTCCGGGCAGCGCGGGCACAAACTCGCACCGTAGGGTAACGCCCTATTGCAGGCATCACAGCGCAGGTACAACAAATGACCCCGGTGCAACCCCTGATAGAAGGGATGATCCTTGACTGGCGAGCTCTCAATACTCATACCTTTGCCTCCTCCGATTTGACAGATTTCACAGGCGTGGCTCCGACCCAAGTAGTAAAGCGGCATGATAATCGAGAACCCCGCCATTGCCCGTCACCAGTTGTAAAGCCACATTATCGAGCTGGCGCTCCCCGCCCTGACCTTGGACCTGGATTACCGCTTCTGCCAATGGCGTCATGCCCTGCAGGTAGTAGCCTGACAGATGGCCACCCCCGGTATTGCAGGGCAACCGACCACCGGGCGACGTCTCGCCCGCCTTCACGAAGGCGCCCGCCGTACCGGGCTCACAAAAACCAATAGCCTCCAAGCCAAGGAGCGTGGTGAGCGAGAAAGCTTCATAGAACTGGCAGGCTGAAATGTCCTTTGGCCCCACGCCAGCCATATCGCAGGCAATACGGCAAGCAAGCCCTAAACCCATGGGCGGCAAGCCATCGTGCGCCTCGGCCAGCGCCGCGCTGCCCGCGTGCCCCTGACCCATACCGTGAACGTAGGCGGGGCGCTCGGCAAGGTTGGGGGCCCGTCGAGCGGAGGTGACCACCACGGCAACCGCACCATTGACCGGATAGGCACAATCCAGAACCCGAAACGGTTCCACCACCCAAGGAGACGCCCGATACTGTTCAATACTTAGAGGCTTACGCAAGAATGCCTTAGGGTTGCGCGCCGCCCACGCCCGATCGGCCACAGCGACAGCACCCAGGCAATCTCGATCTAAACCGTAGTAGGAAAGGTACTCATCCGCAGCGAGAGCGTAAGCACCCGGTGCGCCGTAGAGTCCGCACTGAGCCTCCCAACCGGGAATGCCACTAATCGCCAGCGGCGCCGCAAAGGCCTGCCCCCCACCTTGTGGCTGCACAGGGGTGTCGGCAAACACACACACCACCGTGCGTGCCATCCCGGCTCGAATGGCACCCGTGGCATACTGGACCATTTGTACCGCAGATGAACCCTGACCTTCGATACCCGAAAGCAGGCGCAGATTCGCCAACTGCAGATCGTCCTGTAGAGTCAAGGGCATGCTGGCCGGATCCGCTATCGGGCTTCGGTTGATCAACAGGCCGTCAACATCGCAAGGACGTAGGTTTGCGTCAGCCAGGGCGTCGCGAACTGCGTCAGCAGCCAGTTTCCGAGCGCTCCCGATAGATTCACGCGAGAGCTCGCTGAACCCCAGCCCGATGATCGCCGACTTGGCAATACCATGTTTAGTCATTACTCCCCCAGCTTCTCCCCAGAATTCCAACCGACCTTGATCTTGTATGGATCTCGACCCAGCCACAAAATTTGCTTAGATAATGAAGCCCAAAGTGGACAGCGGCTCGGAGCCGTGCACCAACAAGAC
>NZ_LXYO01000030.1 GCF_001650915.1 Marinobacter sp. EhC06 | reverse complement strand
TTACTCAGGATCGAGTGAGCGCGGTGATTGGCGGTAGTATCACGCCCAGCTCTCTAGCTATGGAGACGTTGGCGTCCCGCCACGGCGTGCCTCAGATCACTATGGCGGGGGCGCGGATCCTCACTGAGCCGGTAAAAGAATGGCTGTTTTCCGTTACCGAGAGCGATGTGATGTCTGCGAGCGTGATTTATGAGCATATGAAGAGCGAGGGCATCAATAGGATTGCATTGCTGTCCAGTTCGGCGGGTTTTGGTCGCGCGGCGCGTGAAACGTTTCTCGACGAAGCTGGAAAATACAACGTCGAGGTTGTTATGGACGAAACTTATGCCAAAGGTGACTCGGACATGACTGCTCAATTAACCCGCATTCGTGGTAATGCGGACGTGCAGGCCATCATCAATCTCGATGCCGGTAATCAACCGGCCATTGTAGTCCGCAATTACGTTGCTTTGGGGATCGATGCTCCCATGTACACGAGCCACTCTATGGCTGCCCCCGAGTTCCCCAGCTTAGCGGGACAGGCTGCTGAGGGGGTGCGTATGAATGCACCGATCATGCTCGTGGCGGAGCAACTGCCTCAGAGCTCGACGGAGTACAAAATGGGCGTGGCCTTTCGTGAACTCTACCGGGAACGATATGGCCATGTGCCGAACACTTTTGCCGGCTATGGCCACGATGCCTTGTTGCTTTTGGTAGACGCGATCCGCCGAGCGGAAAGCTCCGATCCTGTGGCGATCCGTGATTCCTTGGAGCAGACCCGCGACTTGGTGGGCTTGACCAGCACTCTTACGTTTGCTCCCAATAACCATGGCGGTGTGTTTGAGCAGAGTAGTTCGCGAATGGTTGAGATTCGCGATGGCGGCTTTGTGCTTATTGATTGAATGGTGGCTTTGGACCGTCTTGGTGTTATGCGGCTGAGGGGGCAGGGTGAGTTCAAGGCACCGGAATAGCGGGGCCTGAATTTTGTTCGTGTGGCCTGGAGGGTTGGAGGTTTTGTAAGATCCAAGTTTTGGAAGGGCATTTCGAGTGCGGCAATATGAGCAAGCGGCATGCCCGCCCGAAGCCGTTGAAAGAGGGGAAGTTCTGGCCTGCCGAA
>NZ_LXYO01000029.1 GCF_001650915.1 Marinobacter sp. EhC06 | reverse complement strand
CGGGTTCTCCTGCAATTCAAACAGGACTATCCTGAGGTGAAGGTTTTCAGATTTAGCTTACATTAGCCCAGTTGGTGCTTTGCGAGGTATATTGGCCTGCGAAGTCACTGTTTATCGACCCCTCCTCTTGATTGCAAGCACTTTGTTTGATCGCGACTGAGGTACGACTGCCTACGTGTATCCGGTCTCTTTAATGATGCCGTCTTGTAGCCATCAGACCCTGATGGACTATCCGCGCACTGGCTCCCAATTGATTCAGCGAGCTTAAGGCTCATCGTGATTACGGGGTTTTCCAGTGCCGGTTCGACCTGTTAGCCAAGTTCACCGGATCTCGCGGGAAATCCCAGGCCCGCTCGCTACCGCGAAGCGGTTTAGTTCAACATCAATTATGTTGTCTTCGTCACGGCTTTGGTCAGTGGAGGAGACAGACGGCTTCCTGCTTGACCATAGCTTCGCAGAAAGCGTCAACAAAATAATGGATTCTTTGCTTATCCATTACATGTCTCGAGTAGTGGCCTGATCCCCTTCGAGCAGAAAATCATTGACCAATCGGGCAAAACGGTCGGCGTGCTCAATCTGGGTCCAATGTCCGCAGCGACCGAACACATGGAGTTGAGCGCGATCTATCAATTCCGCGAGCTTGTAAGAGACCTCCAGCGGAATGACTTCATCTTCGCGACCATGCAGAACCAGCGTTTCGTGGGGCAATCTGCGGATGCTTTCTTCTTTGCTGGCCAGGTTGTCCACCCAGCGCTGGCGAGGAGCCGGGAACATAGCGGCAAACGACTCCTGGAACCCCGGGCGAATGCTTGCCTGATAACGCATTTCAATCAACTCATTGGTGATCAAGCTTTTATTAAAAGCAAACACATCCATCAAGCGGCGCATGTTTTCCCGTGACGGCTGGTAACCCCAGCCCTGATCCAGCCCCTTCGTGATCGGGAAACTGACACCCACTGAACCCATCAACACTAATCGACGGACACGGTCTGGGTGCTCAATGGCTAGGGCCAAGGCCAGACTACCGCCGAAGGAGTTGCCGATCAGATCAACCTGTGCAAGACCCAGTTCATCCATCACGCCCACCGCGTGCTTCATCCAGCGCTCGCGGTTGTAGATCTGGTCGTCCGGACGTTCGCTGTATCCAAAGCCCAGCATGTCCGGCGCCACCACACGGCGATGCTTGGCCAGCTCAGGAATCAACAGGTGCCAATTCGCCCAAGCGGTTACGCCGGGGCCCGAACCGTGGATCATCATCACCGGGAAACCACCCTCACCATAGTCGTGTAGGTTTGTGCGGTAGCCTCCCGCAGATATTTCACTCCCAATTTCTGGGCTATCTACATAAGTGTGCATGATTATCTTACCATTCAATCCAGATATTTTTATGTCAATGTAGGCCTATAACGAATCAGCACTACCCCGGTAGCGGATGCACACTAGAATGCTTACCGCCAGGCCTTTGGCCTCCTCTACCGCACCAGTTAGGTCAAAACGTGTATAAAACGCTCGTTAACTTGCCGGTCGTGATAGAAGAGCGCTTTGCCCATTTCTTCAGAATTCCAAGTGACTGGCTCGTGATCCGGATAGAAGTAATCACCTCCACAAAACACTTCATTACGGTTGCCTGAAGGGTCAAAGAAGTAAGCGGTCTTACCATGAGTTACGCCATGACGGGTCGGTGCAACGTCAATGGAGGTATCGGTCATGGTGATCAGGTCCGCCGCGCGCAGCACTTCCTCCCAGGTTTCCAGCCAGAAAGAGGCATGGTGGAATTTCCCCTTCTCCTCATGGTAGATGAACGCAACGTCGTGTGCCTTCATAGACACCGTAAAGAACTGCGCAATCCGGGAGCCTTCATGGTCCACTAACTGCTCAGCCAAGTCGAAGCCCAGTACGTTCACGAAAATGTCGTGGGTGGCCGCTAGCTCTGGACCGCAGAACGCGCAGTGATCAAAACGTACGGCTTTCATGCCCCGCAGACCACGGGGCCAGGCCTCCGGATTAACAC
>NZ_LXYO01000028.1 GCF_001650915.1 Marinobacter sp. EhC06 | reverse complement strand
TGACCTGCACCCAACTTTCTAATCCATTCTGATCTTAGTAATGTTCATCACCAGAGAGGACGATGAACATGAAGAAGCGATTCACCGAAGAACAGATCATTCCCATTCTGAAGGAAGCCGAGGCTGGCCTTCCGGTCAAAGAGCTCTGCCGGAAGTACAACATCTCGGACGCAACCTTCTACACCTGGCGCAAGAAGTATGGCGGCTTGGAAGTCTCTGAAGCCCGTCGCCTGAAAGCTCTTGAGGAAGAGAACGCCCGGCTCAAGAAGTTGCTGGCCGAGTCCATGCTGGACACAGAAGCTCTGAAGGCCGCGCTCAACCGAAAGTACTGACCGTCGGGAACAAGCGCGAGGCTGTGCGCACTATGCTGTCGGAGACAGCGATATCCGAGCGCAAAGCCTGTTCACTCGTCGGGTTATCCCGCGCAACGATGCGATATCAGTCTCAGCGTTCCCCAGAAGAGCATGAGCTGACGGAGCGCATCAAAGCCATTGCGTTTGAACGCCGTCGGTTCGGGTATCGGCGTGTTCACCAGTTGCTGCGCCGTGAAGGTGCTGAGGTGAATCACAAGAAGGTTTATCGGCTTTACCGAGAGGCAGGCTTGGCCGTCCGCAAACGCAAGCGCCGTAAAGGCGTGATGGTGGAACGGCAGCCCCTGGTGTTGCCAGATGCACCGAATCATACGTGGTCCATGGACTTCGTGATGGATTCCTTGGCCAACGGGCGCAGGATCAAATGCCTGACGATCGTGGATGACTTCACCAAAGAATGCCTCGACATTCCCGTGGCCATGGGCATCTCGGGTGAACAGGTAGTCCGTACCCTGGATGGCATTGCAGCCTTCCGAGGCTACCCGAAAGCCGTTAGAACCGACCAAGGGCCGGAATTCACTGGCAGAGCGCTTGATCAATGGGCCTACCGCCATGGTGTTGAACTGAAGCTGATTCAGCCCGGAAAGCCGATGCAGAATGGTTACGTCGAGAGCTTTAACGGAAAATTCCGGGATGAGTGTCTGAATGAACACTGGTTCCGGGATCTCGCACACGCCCGGGAGAAGATCAGCACTTGGCGCTTGGACTACAATGAGCAGCGTCCGCATTCATCCTTGGGGTATCAGACACCCTTGGAGTTTGCCTCCGCTCTCCGACTTGGAAAAACTGATTCAAAAGTACCGGACATTACTAGGGAGCAGTTGGATTAAAGACTGGGGGCAGGTCA
>NZ_LXYO01000027.1 GCF_001650915.1 Marinobacter sp. EhC06 | reverse complement strand
TGTAACCATCCCCTAAAATCGGTGCATGCGTAATTAGAGTTCTCCGGCCTACAATGAGGCAAACGGAGAACAGCATGAAAAAATCACGATACAGCGAGTCACAGATCGTCAAGATCCTGAAGGAGGTCGAGGGCGGTCGCCTGGTCAAGGAAGTCTGCCGGGAGTACGGCATCTCCGATGCGACCTACTACAACTGGAAATCAAAGTACGGCGGCATGGAAGCCTCTGATGTGAAGCGCCTCAAGGAGCTTGAAGAGGAAAACCGCCGGCTGAAGCAGATGTACGCTGAGCTGAGCCTGGATCACAAACTGTTGAAGGATGTGATCGAAAAAAAGCTGTAAAGCCAGCCGTTCGACGAGAACTGGTGGATTACCTCAAGCAGGCTCACGGTGTCAGCATCCGCAGAGCCTGCCGAATCGCTGGCATCAGTGACTCTGTATACCGGTATCGGCCGGACACCTCCCGGGATGAACCGGTGATTGCAGCGCTTCAAAGCGCGACTGAGCGCTATCCCGCCTACGGCTTCAGCAAACTGTTCAAAGTGCTGCGACGCTGGGGTCACGGATGGAATCACAAGCGGGTCCACCGGTTGTATTGCGCACTCAACCTGAATAAACGACGACGGGGCAAGAAACGACTCCCGACACGAAACCCGGAGCCATTGAGCGTGCCAGTCGCCGTTAATCGATGCTGGTCCATGGATTTCATGAGCGACAGTCTGTTCTGTGGTCGCCGGTTCCGGACGTTTAACGTGGTGGACGACTTTAACCGGGAGGTACTGGCTATCGAGGTTGACCTGAATCTGCCAGCACCGAGGGTCATACGGGTTCTGGAACGCATCATCGCTTGGCGAGGCTACCCGGCCAAACTACGCATGGACAACGGCCCTGAATTCATCTCGATTGCCTTGGCAGATTGGGCTGAGCAACACGGTATCGAGCTGGAGTTTATCAAGCCGGGCACACCCACTCAGAATTCGTATGTTGAGCGCTTCAATCGGACTTATCGGGACGAGATCCTGAATATGTATGTCTTCCGGAACCTCACCGAAGTCCGAGAACTGACCGAATCCTGGATGACGGAATACAACGATGAGCGCCCCCACGATTCACTGGAAGACCTGACGCCATGGGAATACTTGGCGAAACACCAACGGGCGGAAAACTCTAATCAGCGGTGCAACTGAAACAGGGATGTTTACA
>NZ_LXYO01000026.1 GCF_001650915.1 Marinobacter sp. EhC06 | reverse complement strand
ATTCTACTTTTGATCACCGCTGTTTTTCGGGGGGATTACCCCTCGTTCCATACTCTTCTGGCACTGGACATGCTGTAGCAATCACCAATTATGAGGGTTCTGCCGATCCAAGAACCGTCGCGCCAAAGCTCAAAAACGCTTGGTCAGAGCGGCTTATACAACTAGCACCGGAGGACGTGAAACTTTGGGAGCTTTACGTTGACCATCTCAGAGGTGGACCCACCCACCCGTTTTTATTGGTCAACACTAGGAAAAGTCGCAACCCTCTATCATTACGCACCGCGCAGGACGTAGTTGACGCTCTGTATTGTTCAGTAAAGCAACACTTCCCTCACCTGTGCTGCG
Organism: Marinobacter sp. EhC06; assembly: GCF_001650915.1. Classification (GTDB taxonomy): domain Bacteria; phylum Pseudomonadota; class Gammaproteobacteria; order Pseudomonadales; family Oleiphilaceae; genus Marinobacter. Next base: position 7,543 of record NZ_LXYO01000026.1, on the reverse strand, counting down.
CTGAGCTGGGAGGAACCTTGGTTACGCTCCACCCTCACATGTTTCGGTTCACGTGGGCAACGGATACCTTTGAGGCCTTGGTCGAACGGGACGGATGCGATTTTGAGTTGGCCAAGGATCGACTTCGCCAGCTAGGCGGATGGAGCGAACAAAGCCCGATGCCACAAAAGTACGCTGCGAGGTATATCGCTAAGAGCGCAAATTTGGCAAATGTCCGACGCGTCAGGGCGCAACGCAAGATATACAAACCGGAACAATTCTAAAAAGCGGGAGGCCGCGTGCCGATGAATTCAAATGGATCAACACTCAAGGACGAGAGCTTTTCCGATGCGCGCTCCTCACTGTGTGCGCGATTGGGTACCGGAACATCAGATAGTTTGTTTACGGATGAACTTATGAAAGCGCTGCGGGAGCGGCCAACGCGACGATTCATTAACCTTTACACGTCTGATCCAAATGACACTCAACAGATTGATGCAGGTACGTTGGATTGGACGATCATTTCATCAGGAAAGAAATATCATCTTAACTTCAGTGAATTAGGAAAGAACTCTGCGGCGCTGTCATATTCGATCAACCGGGAATATTCAGCAAAGCCTCTTCGAGATGAAGAGTTAGGTCGACTGGGTCAATTTTTACACTGGGCCACGTCGCATTTGCTTTCCTCTTATTCGGCCGGCTACACATACGAGCTGTTCTACACGCATAAAACGTTTTTCTCAGGGCTTGAATCATTCACCGCAAAAAGCTGTATTGAACGACTCTTCAACTTTGAAAATAGACCAGGCTATTTCCCTTGGAAAAGAATAATTGGCCTCTGCTGTGAGTTTTCGTTGCCGGGTTTCAGTGTCGATGACTTGATTGATCTTGAGTCAATGGCGCCTCCTTTCACCAGGGACCTTTGGCAGTCCTATTACGACCTTGAGATCAAACTAAAACCTGCTGTCCTGCGCTTCCTTGAGATGGGGATTGGCAGGGATATTGGAAAGATTCAGTCGCTTACAACCGAGGACCTTCGGGGCTTTTCCATAACAATCCTCTGCCTTGAGAGCGGCATGCGCCCTGCTCAGCTATTCAAATTGAAAGAAGAAGACTTCAAGAACCGGCACAATCGCTATTTCTCCATCAGCATACCGCCTGCCAAACAGGCCAAGCGGGTCGACAAGGCTCCATTTGAACTGGATTTGAGCCCGGAAGCCGGCACCATCATCCAGGCTTTGATAGATCGATGTCGGCCGGATCTGGCAAACGGCCAGCTGCTGCGGTTCCCCGATGGATCCCTTGCGATGGCCAAAAGCTTTGACAAGGCTCTGAATTCTCGATTAAGAGCCTGGGCCGCCCGCAATTTCGTCGGCCCAATGCCAGAAACCGCCGAGCTCAAGGATTTCCTACGCCACCTCCCTCACCTGACTGCCTATGATTTCCGGCACCATGTTGGCCATAGCCTGGCGATGTCTGGTGCATCGGCCGATCAGATTGCCCGAGTACTTGGCCACAGCAGCACCGTGGCGGCCCGTCACTATATCGCCGCAACGCCGGAATTGGCGGTGATCAAACAAAAAGCTCTTGGTGAAAACGCGGCCTACCAGGAAATGATGGGGATGATCCTCACCGGTGAAATCGGCGAGGAATCAGATTGGCGCGGCCGGAAAGTCGCGGGCATGGTCGATAACCGTTTGTTTACAGGCATTGGTGGATGCAGTTCCAGCTCCTGCGATTTTGAGCCGGTCCGGAGTTGTTATGGCTGCAGCGACTTCAATCCCTTCCTGGATGGAGACCACGCCGGCGTCAGGGACGCGTTAAAGGCCGAGGCTGCGAGTCAGCTTGCGATTTCAGACGCCGCCGGCCAAACCCACCGAAATCCTGCCGTTCTGCAGCTCGAGGGCGTGATTGCCGAGGTTCAGGTAGTGATTAACCACTGCAAGAATCGGAAGGGCTGCCAGTGAAGCAGGTTATCGAGAATCTTCAGCGCTTCATCCAGGCCCGTCGGGACTATTATGAGGCCGAGATCGAGCCTGTAACTCAGCAACCCTGGAGTGCGACGACCTGGGGTAATCAAAGCACCGGTTGGCTATCCATTCGAGCGGGAAAAAGCTCAATGGCTCACACCGAAATTTCCCGCATGAAGGGATTTGAGAGCCAGGTGATCGCCGACTGGGATTATGTCGATTTCATCAAGGCAGTTGTGGTGCACCAGTATGAGAAAGCCCCGGCCAATAGAAAGCCTTCACCCCAGAGCCTACTGCTCACCCACCTGACTCTGAAACGCATTTATGCTGGCCTCAGAGCGACTCGCCAGCAGACCAATCCAATCTACATCGACACATCGGTCTTCCAGTACATCGACGAAACGCTCGTCTCTGTGGGCTACAAGAACGTCTTCGATGCCATGACGAACGCGAATACCGTCCAGCGGCTGCTGATCCTGGAAGGCCTGACGTTGACGGCGCCACAGTACGAGCACAAACACACAGCGGATAACAAAAAGAACCGAGGTACAGTCGCACGGAAAGCGGTAGAGGAAGGTGTGGTTGATGACCGGTCCAGAGATGACGACGAACAAAGGCTGATCACGTTCGCCGCTCTAAAAGGCTTTGCCGCGATCACGACCAGCCCTCGCCACTATTGGGAAGAGCTGGGTTGCCGGGTGGTAGACCTCCTATTCTGCACCGGTCTGCGAGGCGATGAAGTGCTTTTCCTCCCACGAGATTGCTGGGTTACCCGCCCTTTGCAGAGCAAAGAGACCGGGATGCCAATAATTGCAGTAGACGGCTCACCAATGGAGCAGTACGGAATCCGCTATTACGCCGAGAAGCATGCCGAAAACCGCATTCACTGGTTCGAAAGCAATGCCGCGCCAATTGCCAGGCGGGCTTATCTTCGAATTCTCGAACTGACGAACCCGTTTCATCAGCACGCTCGGTGGATCGTTGAATCTGGCGGAAAGCACATCCTGAACTGGAATGAATCCACCGTTACCGAGTCGGACCTGATCAACCACATCATCGAAAGTAACGTTCGATACACCGAGACGAAAGATGAGCGCCCTCTCTACCAGCGCCTCCAAAATGGCGTTCGCAGTTGGGTTAAAGCCAGAAAGCTCTCGCCTATTGGATTTCAGACCAAACCCGGGGTTGCCAGGGGTAAGGTTCAAGAGCCCATATACAGTTTTGCCGATGTCGAGGAAGTGGTGCGATCGTATCTGCCGGATCCGGCAAACCCGATTAATTACGAATTCCTGGTCGGCCAACGCCGCGTCACAATGCGGATAGACGAACTGCTTATAGTCGGCCCCAGCAGTCCTCTCGGCCTGGCCCGGGGTGCTCGAGTGTTGCCCGCCGTGCAGCCGATGAAACTCGTCGACCTGAACGCCTTTATCGGCGGCAACGCAGCCAATAAAAGTGTTTTCGATGTTCGGGAGTACACAGAGGAAAACGGTGGCCGTATCGAGTGGAAGTCCCACCATCCGCGCCACAACCTGAACACGTTTTTAGCGTTAGCCGGTGTGTCAGAGCATCTGCAGGCCATGATCATGGGCAGGATGGACATCACTCAGAACCGCTATTATCAACACCTCACGGAAAACGAGCGCCAGTCTGCCCAAAATCGGTTGATCGAATACCGAAAAACTCCCCTGCCAAGCACCAACCAACATGGCGATGCCGCGCCTGAGGGTACCGCAAGTTCTGTCTCTGCCCTGGCTGAACTCGGCGACACACTGCTCACCGAACTGGTACAGGACCTCGGCATTGCTAAGGCCGCCCCGCAGCATCTCGAGCGCCCCCTACGCCAGGCGTTTCACGCCTTCGACACCGAAGAGCAAACACTGAACTTTGTTTCCACGGCCCTGGATGCGGGCGTTCTGGTCGGCGAGTTACAAAACGACTACAACCTTACTAAAACCCAGGAAGGTCCCGAGCATGCACAAACCTTCATTGAAACCCACGGCCGGGATTTTCACCTGGTGGTGAACGGCGCCTGCACCCGCAACCTGGCACTCCATGGATGCCCCAAGAAGCTCAAATGCCTCCAGGGCGGCGGTTGTGGCAATCTCCTGGCAACCGGCCGACCGGGCGAACTGGAGGGGCTGGAGCGCAACTACACGAACATGGCAGCGCATCTGGAGCAGCTTGAACGGCACCGAGCAAACGACCCCGCTTATGAAGAGGCACTTCAGGAAAGCCGTGAGATGACGAGCCAAATGAAAATTACCGTCGAGCGTGCCCGAGAAGCCCGCGACAAGAACCTCGTCTTGCAGGTGTTCCCCTCGGGATTACTCCACAACGTATCTCGCCCGGAAACCCTGGCAGACCGCTTTGCGGCTGCCCTGCCCGACTCGAATCAGCCTCAGGAGGAAAGCCATGGCGCTGCAAGGTGAAAAGCTGACCAAGGCCATCGAGCACGAATTGATGCTGATGTTGGCGTCCGGCTACGAAGAGGCGCCAATCACACCGGCGGCCCTCCACAAAAGACTTGTTTCTAAGACCATTATCAAAGGCAAACTCAGCTCATTGAGCAGCCGCCGGCCCCTAATTGATCGTTACGCCAACCTGCAGATGGAGCGTGCCGGCATAAAAAGCGCACGTGACAAAAACAGCGCAAAGCACGGACGAACCCGGGCCGGCTATAAACAACGTTACGTGGAAAGTCAGCTTGAAATAAGAGCTTTGAAGGGGAAGTTGGATGGGAACATCTCGACGATCATTGACCTGGTACGGCACATTGAGTCGACCTCCCCTGTTCCCGTAGAGAAGCTTTTGGCGCCGCACCTGCTTGAAGCCTATGTCGCGCGTAAAGGAGTTAGCTCAAAAGAAGATTAAATTCCGAACTGGGAGCAGGATCGGACAACGAAATGCATCTTGCCAAATGATGCAACAGTAACTACGCTGCCTATATTAAATGCATCATTGAGCATACTGCATGGAACGCGCACGAAAAGGGTCGCTCCTGTTACGAGATTTGGCCTCCATCCAGCCCGGGTACCCGTTTCGCGGCAAACTTCCCTTGCAGGAGCGCGGAAACACCTTCGTCGTGCAGTATCGGCACCTTGTTTTGGGCCAGCCGCTGACAGACAAGCTGGGTGTAACCTTGGATCGGGTTACCCTGCCCGGACGAAAGCGACCGGATTACCTCTGGCCGGGCGACATCATTTTTATGGCAAAAGGCACCCGGAACGACGCTGCCCTGGTCGCCGAGCTCCCCCATAACACCGTCTGCACCCCAAATTTCTATCATATCCGGCTCAAGCCTGATGCCTACAACCTGATGCCGGAATTTCTAGCGTGGCAGCTAAACCACGTGGATGCCCAGCGATACTTTGCCGCGTGTTCCCAGGGCTCCGTGGCGCCGAGCATCACCAAATCTCAGTTGGGCAGCCTACCCATCGTGGTGCCACCTATCGAGCGGCAGAAGCGGATGGTGAAACTGGCCGATGCCGCCACCCGTGAAGTGCAGCTCTACCAACAGTTAATCGAAAACCGGCAACGCATGGTTGATGCTGTCGGCCAACAAATACTTCGTCCTGATACGACCACAGAGACCCGATATGAGTAACGATGCCATCAAGCAGGATCAGATCAACAAAGCGGTATGGAATGCCTGCGATACCTTCCGGGGCACCGTAGACCCAAGCATCTACAAGGACTACGTGTTAACGATGCTGTTCGTGAAATACCTATCCGACGTCTGGCAGGACCATTACGACAGCTACAAAAAGGAATATGGCGACTCCCCCGAACTCATTCAGGAATTGATGAAAAACGAGCGTTTCGTCCTGCCTGGAGACGCTGGCTTCTACGCGCTCTATGAAAAGCGCCACGAGCCAGGCAACGGAGAGCGAATCGATAAGGCCCTACATGCCATTGAAGACGCCAACATCGTTAAGCTGGCTGACGTATTCCAGGACATCAGCTTCAACTCCAACAAACTGGGCGACGAAAAACACAAACAGGATATCCTCAGGCACCTGCTGGAAGACTTCGCCCGGCCAGAGCTCAACCTACGCCCCAGCCGAATCGGGAAGCTGGATGTCATAGGCAACGCCTACGAATACCTGATCAAGAACTTTGCAGCCACCTCCGGCAAAAAGGCCGGTGAGTTCTATACCCCGCCGGAAGTCTCAGAGCTGATGGCGGAGATCGTCGAACCGAAGGAAGGCGACGAGATTTGCGACCCGGCCTGCGGTTCCGCCTCCCTTTTGCTCAAATGCGCCAACCAGATCCGCAAGGGCAACGACGGCTCCAAGAACTTCGCCTTGTTCGGTCAGGAGGCCATCGGCAGCACCTGGGCCCTGGCCAAGATGAATATGTTTTTGCATGGCATCGACAACCACAAACTTGAATGGGGCGACACAATCAGAAACCCCAAGCTGCTCGATGAGAATGGCGGCCTGAAACACTTCGACATCGTGGTGGCCAATCCTCCGTTCTCACTGGAGAAGTGGGGCTTCGAGGGCGCGGACAGCGATCCCTACGCCCGATTCCGACGCGGCGTACCGCCAAAGTCCAAGGGCGACTACGCCTTCATCCTGCACATGATCGAGACCCTGAAGCCGAAGACCGGCCGCATGGCCGTGGTCGTACCCCACGGCGTCCTGTTTCGGGGTTCAGCGGAAGGCAAAATCCGTCAGAAGCTGATCGAGGAGAACCTGCTGGATGCCGTGATTGGCCTGCCCGAGAAGCTGTTCTACGGCACTGGTATCCCGGCGGCCGTTCTGGTGTTCCGCAAGGATAAAACCGACAACAACGTGCTGTTCATTGACGCGAGCCGCGAGTTCAAGGCTGGCAAGAACCAGAACCAGTTGTCCGATGAGAACATCGCCAAGGTGGTCGACACCTACAAGCAGCGCGACACCCGGGACAAGTATTCCTACGCGGCCACCCACGAGGAAATCCAAGAAAACGATTTCAACCTCAACATTCCCCGCTACGTGGACACATTTGAGGAAGAGGAAGAGATCGACCTCATGGCCGTGCAAGCGGAGCGGAAAGAGATCGAGGCTGAGATCGCCAGACTGAACGAGCAGATGGACGGGTATTTGCAGGAGCTGGGTTATGGTGTGTGAATCAATGCCCGGCAGTCCTTTCTCAGATGTCGTTCCTCGCGACTGGGCAATTACAGAAGCCGATTCGGTAAGCCTTAAAGTATCTAAAGGGACCACACCTCCCAAAACGGAAGTATCAGAGAATGGCGGAATCCCATTCTTGAGGGTTAATAACTTGTCTTTTTATGGCAGTCTTCAAAAAGACTCTGATTTCATCTACGTATCAAAAGCAGCTCACGAAAAGTTTCTGGCTAGGTCGAAGGCGTATCCCGGCGATATTTTGATGAACATCGTTGGTCCCCCGCTTGGGAAAACTGCGTTGTTGGATGAGTCATGGCCAGAATACAACATGAATCAGGCGATCGTTTTTTATCGGTTAGATACGCAACATGTCGTGCCTGAATACTTTTTAGCCTTCTTAAACAGCCATAACGCTCAGAATTGGTTGCAGTCCAGGTTGTAACCATCCCCTAAAATCGGTGCATGCGTAATTAGAGTTCT
>NZ_LXYO01000025.1 GCF_001650915.1 Marinobacter sp. EhC06 | reverse complement strand
TTCGGCAGGCCAGAACTTCCCCTCTTTCAACGGCTTCGGGCGGGGCATGCCGCTTGCTCATCTTGCCGCTTTCGAATTGCCCTTCCAGTACCTGGATCTTACAAAATCCGCAACCACCACCCCGGCAGCCCACTGGAACACACTTCAACCCCCTCTGCTCAATGGCCTTGAGCACACTCTGGCCTTCCTTGCAGGTAAAGTGGTCTCCAGTTGTGCGGTCGTACACCTGAAATCTGGCCATAGCTCTTCCTCTGATCGGATTTTTTCAAAAGAACAGTCTTTTAATTACACTCAGCTCTCAGCCAACGCTCATAACAAATCTCGCCCTCTCGGCCCAAGGCACATGAACATCTCATTTAAAAACCACCAGATATTGATAGTTTTTTTGAGCTTCAGAACCCCACCCTCCGTAAGGTACAGGAATTCCTTCGGTGGATTACAATTCAGCTGAATCTCCCTCAACTTCTGTTCTCGACCAACGCCAAGAGCCACCACATGCCTCATGAAACTCGTTGCGTAGCTTCCAACTCTACTCAGTCCACGAGAACAAAGCCGCCATTGCGAATCTCGACTATTCGCATATCGCTCTCCTCGTATAAACCGCCATGGTTATCGGGACCAAACGTGTAACTTCGACTCACACCAACCAAGTCGCGGGTTTGCTCCATGGCATCACGGATCGCTGCGGGATCGGTGTTGCCCGCCCGGCTGATCGCGTCGACTACTAGCAGAAGAGCGTCGTGAGAATAGCCAGCGAAACTATTAGGCGGACGGCCGTAACGATTTTGGTAGAGCTTACGGAACGCCATGCCTAACTCTCGCTCACTTGAGCCCTGCGGTAGCTGTTCTGCCACGAGCATAGCGGGAGTCGGCATGCGCATACCGTCGGCGGCCCGCCCAGCCAGTTCCGGGAACTCAGGAGCCGCCAGACCATGCGTCGAATAGAGTGGAACATTGAGGTCCAAGGCCGCATGATTACGGGCAATGATGGCTGGCTCGTTGCCGACATCGAGCAGTATGATTGCCTCCACGTCGGAGTTCCCACGAATGCGAGTTAATTGCGCAGTCATGTCCGAATCGCCCTTGGCGTACGTTTCGTCCATGACAACCTCGATTCCCTCGTACTCCGCCGCCAACTCCGAGTATGTTTGTCGTGCGGCACGACCAAAACCTGCGGAACTGGATAACAACGCAACCTTACTAATGCCTTTTTTTACCATATGAGCAAAGGTCTTATTGGCAACCATCTCCTCGCTCTCAGGATTAACGAATAGCCATTTTCTAATTGGCGAGACAACAACACGCGACCCTGCCTGGGAAATCATAGGCACGCCGTGGCGAGACGCCAACGTCTCCATTGCCAAGGTTGTCGGAGTGAGACTGCCACCAATCACCACGCTCACTCGATCCTGAGTAAGCAGCCGCTGCATCATGGTCCGGGCGCGCTCGGGGTTGGTCGCATCATCATAAAGAACCAACTCCAGTGGGCGCCCAAGTACCCCACCTTCCTGATTGACCTGTTCGACCATCAATTCCAGAGCATTTTTCTGGGCCTCGCCTATATAAGAAGCAGGACCGGTGACGGACTTGACCGCCCCTATGCGAATCGGATCTTCGGCCCTAGCTGGCATTGCTGATAAACTCATGACCGCGATTACAACCAAGGTGAAGTGCCTTGCCCATTTGGTGAGGCTCGTGAGGGATTTTTGTAGTTTCATTTCTTATTCTCCGTCAAAGTTAGTTACCTTGAAGCAAGCAGCTCGTGTGCACTCCAGCATAACCATCATCAATGTTTTCACGTTCGCCGTGAACCAGGCACTTTCTTTACGCTATAGAATAAACAGGGTGCCGACGGCACTGGCCACCAGCCGCCCTTCTATACTCACGGTTGCTTCCACATAGGAAGTTCGACGACCGGCTCTTACAACGTCGGCACGCACCTCGGCAACCTCCTGCTTGAGCGGCCGGTGGTATGTTACGGACAGATTCACCGACGTAAACCCCTCAGCGTTCTCGAGCCGCGAGGCATGGGCATAGCCCATAGCTGCGTCACAGGCTGCCGCGATATAGCCGCCCTGGACGACGCCATTAGCATTGATTGAGCGTTCGCTGGGTAACCAAAGGCACCGAGCGACACCATCCTCAGCCTTCAATTCCGTCAAGCCAAGATCTACATCGCAGGGGGCGAGGACCCCGGAATCCAAATTTATAAGCAATGGGTGTTTCATCAGATGGCTCCGTAAACCGATTCAGGCCTCTTCCATCGACCAAGGTACAAGGCTTGGGTTATCCAAAACCCAACTACGAATATCCTTTTTACGCAGCTTCGAAGAGAGGGTCTTGGGCAGCGGTTCGTCAACGAACAACACGAGCTTGGGAATTTCCGGCTTGCCCAGCCGTCCCTTACACACCTCCAGCAACTTCGCTTGCGTCAGCTCCGAGTCCTCGCGTGCTCTGACCACCGCCACCACGGCCTCGCCCCAATCCGGATGGGGAACGCCCACCACGGCGACTTCCTCGACATCCTCATGCAGGCTCAACACAGCCTCGACACTGGAGGGGAAAACATTCACCGCGCCGGTAATGATCAAGAAGTTTTTCCGGTCATGGAGGTAGATATAACCATCTTCGTCTCTGGAGGCGATGTCGTTGGTCTTCAGCCAACCGTCACCCGGGAACACCTCCTCGGTCTTCTCGGGCAGGTTAAGATACTCCTTCATGACCGGAACACCGCGCAGCCATAACTCACCCGTCTGATTAGG
>NZ_LXYO01000024.1 GCF_001650915.1 Marinobacter sp. EhC06 | reverse complement strand
CCCTATGTGTCAGCGTAGTTGTCGCCTGAATATTTCAGAGGACAACCATGCCCCATTATTCACCGGAACGTAAAGAAGCCATTCTCCAGAAGATGGCCCCACCTCACAGTCTGACTGTTGCCGAGTTGGCCAGCCAGGAAGGCATCAGTACCGCAACCTTGTACAATTGGCGTAAAGCCGCCAGAGGACGAGGTGCCGTTTTGCCATCGAATTCAGCTCATCCAGACAAGTGGAGTAGCGAAGAGAAGTTCCGCATTGTTCTGGAAACCGCCCCGATGACGGAGGCGGAAGTTAGTGAATATTGCCGTAGGAACGGCCTTTACCCGGAACAAATCGAAACCTGGAAAGCCGCCTGCATGGGAGCCAATGCCCTGTCGGATGAACAGGCCAAGCAGAATCGGCAAGCGGCCAGGGCTGAGAAAAAACGAGTCAAAAAACTCGAAGCCGAGTTGCGACGCAAGGAAAAAGCTCTGGCAGAAACGGCTGCACTGCTGACGCTGTCAAAAAAAGCCGAGGCGATCTGGGGCCCCAAAGACGAGGACGAATGACCAGCCTCCCGGATCGCCAGCAGGCGGTTACCCTGATCCAAGAGGCTCAGGGTAACGGAGCCCGGCTGGTCAAGGCCTGCGCCTTGCTGAACCTGAGTATACGCACTTATCAGCGCTGGACGGCAGATAAGGCCGTCAGCGCCGATCAACGACCGGTGGTGCCCAGACCAGCACCCACCAATAAACTCTCGGAGGCGGAGCGTCAGGCCGTGGTCTCACTGTGCAACCAGAAGGAATATCGAAGCTGTCCGCCGGCCTTCATCGTTGCGGATCAACTGGATCAGGGTCGCTACCTGGCCTCGGAATCCACCTTCTATCGGGTTCTGCGGGAGAAGGATCAAGTACACCCCAGAGGTCGGCAAAAAGCGCCCCAGAGCAAGCGCAGGGCAACTACACACAAGGCCACAGAACCGAACCAGCTGTGGTCGTGGGATATCTCATGGCTGCCGGGGCCAGCAAAAGGCACCTGGTTCTACCTGTATCTGATGCTGGACGTATACAGCCGCAAGATCGTCGGTCACGAGGTCTATCACAGTGAGACCGGCGAGCTTGCCAGCGAGTTCATCGAGAAGGCCTACTGGCGTGAACACCTGGCGACGAAGGACAAGCCTCTAGTGCTGCACTCCGACAATGGCAGCCCCATGAAGGCCTCGACCTTCTTGGAGAAACTGTACGATCTGGGTATTACGCCCTCGAACAGTCGCCCCCGGGTCAGTAACGACAATGCCTACTCGGAGTCGTTGTTCAAAACCCTGAAGTTCCGCCCGGGGTTCCCGGTAAACGGCTTCAGAACGATCGAGGAGGCCCGCAAATGGGTACTGGCGTTCGTGCGCTGGTACAACACCGAGCACCGACACAGCGCCTTGAACTACGTAACACCTCAGCAACGCCATACGGGCGAAGCTGATCAGATCCTGGCCCAGCGAAAACAGATTATCGAAGCGGCGAAAGCCGAGAACCCGCGTCGCTGGTCTGGTGATATCCGAAACTTCAGCTTGCCGGAATCAGTCACTCTGAACCCGGAAAAGGCGGCCAATTGTTAAAGAGCTGATGACTTAAACGCGACATCTACGTTGACAGACTCCG
>NZ_LXYO01000023.1 GCF_001650915.1 Marinobacter sp. EhC06 | reverse complement strand
GAAAACTCTAATCAGCGGTGCAACTGAAACAGGGATGTTTACAGGTTCTACCCCGTTTCCACAGACGGTTTTAAAACGCCTGTGGACTTACCCCTTATAGAGGATATTTTGCGAGTTTGTCGTGCAGTCCGGATGTTCGCTTTTGTTTAAAAGCAAACAATTTATCGAGCTCTGGTCTGGAGAAACCATCACTAAATTGGTCGGCCATGGAGGGGTAAGTCCAATCACAGGCTAGGAGTGTCTAGTGGAGTGGGGTAGAACCCAAGTGTTGCTCCCGGCTCTGCAAGAACGCCCGCATACCATCACGGAAACCATACCTCGCTACTAAGAAAACTGTCCCTCTCCAAAATGTGCCGACACCGTAAGAGAAGGGCGCCCCTAAAGGAATTCAATAATGATTCTTGATCCGATCATCCTTGTTCTTCTGTTCATTGGCGCCATTGCCATCGGCTCTCTGCTTATCTACGTGAAGATCGTCTTCGATCACCGCGTACCCACATCTACTTCCTCAACAAAGACTGCCTTGCCTCAAGACCAACCGCCAATACTGATAAGCGAGGGGCTCAAGGTATACCGCCTGGAAGCCAAGGTCGCTGGAAAGCCGGCTGAGTATTATTTGGATATTGATGACCGAATCATCGTCGGGATCCATCAATCATCCAAGCATCAATATGCCGGCGTCCGATGTGTGGTTTCCGAAGACGTACTCAACGACCTCGCAGCATCTTTGCAGTCGGTTGCAGCGGCACAGACTGGTGGAACGGAATAAGTGCAATCTCCCGGTAAGAAACGATTAGGCCTAATCAGCCACAAGGAGATCATATGATTCACCCAACGGCACTCGTATTCGCAATCATCGTCATCATGGCGGGTCTATTTGCCCTTCTGTATCTCGCTATCCATATATACACACGGTCGGAGGAGCGGCGTCTGCAGCTCGAGCAAAACCGATATGACACTTCAGTTGAAGTAAAAGCGGGTACTGACTATTCGGTTCGGTTTCGGCCGGGCGTGAATAGCGACACGCCCGCCAGCGCCTACCTCTCTGCCTGCAACCCGCCCTCTTATAGCGTTCGGGTTGCCACAATGAGATCACCGACCAGGGTGATACTGGAATTGGATGCCCAGGCTTTCGATGACATAGCGATTGCCTGGATCGAATACCGCGGTCTGGCCGGTGCGGTCGGCGGGCCTCCAGCTATGGAGTGTTGAAGGTGTAGCGTCAGGTGCTCCGGCGCAAGGGAACCGAGAAGCATGAAACTTGACCCCCGAAAGTCACGACAAAATCACGACAATTCACTTACAGGCCGCACCAATACAGGGCTGATGGTGCCGCCTCCGGGCACCATTAAGAAGCCAGACAAAACCCGCCTTGCGCGGGTTTTGTGGTTTTCTGACGCCCGAGAAAACCGACTCAAGCTGAGACTCTCTGGGCATGGCTAGTCCTGGGATCAATGCGCTCTTCCATCAGCCGTCGTTCACACATGGCTCTTTTCAGTTCCGAGTAATTAGTGGGGCTCGGATCTTCTTCGTAACGTTCCTGAGCCAGTCTCGCCAGGTCACATTTATCGAGCCACTTCTCGATCAATTCCGTCGTCTTCATAGCCACCTCGTTTAGTTGAATTCACTCGGTCAGCATAAAAGCCTGGGCCCTGCGCTATCTCAGTTGTATTTCGCATGAATTGTGGCGAATCATGTATGGGAGAATGGATCAGGAATGAAAAAGCCCGCTTGATGCGGGCTTTGGAGTGTTTACCGAGCTTTGCCGTTTACTCACTAACCACCGTTACCGGGCGGTGGGCATGCCTGACGACCTTCTCACTGACACTTCCAAGAGTGAGGCTTCTCAGCATTGAGTCGCCGCGCCGCCCCAGAAACAGGTGGGCGCCGGAATTCTCGTCGAGATATTCGACGATCTCCTTGGCGGGGTCTCCCTTAAGCAGAACTTCTTCAGCAGGCTCAACAAGTCCGCTTAAAGCCTGTTTCGCGGCATCAAATGCCTTGCGACCATACTCATTGGCTTCTTCATCAATGTCGCTCTGCAACACACCACTTACAATCAGTCTCTCGACCCTGGTGCCCGGGAATACCGCTAACAGTTTGAGTGGTTGGCCGGTAGCTTTAGCAAGCTCGGCTGCCATTTTCGCTGCGTGTGACGAATGCTCTGAACCATCACAGGCAACAACGATGCTCTGAGTTCCTTGTGCCATGATCCCCCTCCTTCTCTGATCAATGTTTAACCAAACTAACATTGCAGCGCCCGTCGAAGGGTTGACTGAAATCAATTACCGCAGGATCGGTTTTATGATCTAAGCGCATTTGTACCTATTGCAGGAACCCGTGGCACCATCGATTCTTGCGCTGCCGAGACGGCAATTGACCACAAGGAGTGATTGAAATGCTGATGGCCATTGGGGCGATCATCGCGGGTCTGATTCTGTTGGTGTGGAGTGCGGACAAATTTGTGGAAGGCTCGGCCACCACAGCCAGCCATTTTGGTATGCCCCCACTGCTGATTGGCATGGTTGTGGTTGGTTTTGGCACGTCTGCGCCGGAGATGGCAGTTTCTGCCCTTGCCGCATCCCAGGGCAACCCGGGGCTGGCGTTGGGCAATGCTTACGGTTCAAACATCACAAACATTGCCCTGATTCTGGGTATCACAGCGCTGATGGCCCCAATCGCCGTGCATTCGCAGGTCATGCGCAAAGAGCTCCCCATTCTGATTCTGGTAACCGCCTTCGCCGGCTGGCAGCTTTGGGACGGTGACCTGAGCCGTATGGATGCAGTTGGCCTGATGCTAGTTTTTGTGTTGCTGATCGGCTGGAGTATCTACCAGGGCTTCCGTCAACCGGACGATGCGCTCGCGAAAGAGATGAACGAAGAAGTCCATGCCATGCCGTTGCGCAAAGCGCTTCTATGGCTTGTGGTCGGACTGCTGCTGTTGATTGTCAGCTCCCGCATTCTGGTATGGGGCGCCGTTGATCTGGCCACCATGTTCGGCATCAGCGATCTGGTTATCGGCCTCACCATAGTGGCCGTTGGAACATCACTCCCGGAACTGGCCTCATCCATCATTGCGGCCCGCAAGGGTGAGCACGACCTGGCCCTCGGCAATATTCTGGGCTCCAACCTGTTCAACACCCTGGCCGTTGTGGGCATTGCGGGGCTGATTGCGCCCATGTCGGTGGCGCCGGAAGTGCTCACCCGTGACCTCCCGGTTATGGCTGCCCTCACCCTGGTTCTGTTTGCAATGTGCTATGGCTTCCACGGGCCGGGGCGCATCAACCGTCTTGAGGGCGGCGCCCTGCTGCTTGCCTTCGTGGCCTATACGGTGTATCTCTTGGCTTTTTCAGGAGCGTAATTTATGTCACTTGCAGCCTGGCTGACCTTCCTAGTTGCGGCCGTACTGATCAGCGTTTCCCCGGGGGCCGGGGCGATCAATACCATGAGTAATGGCATGCGTTACGGTGTTCGCCGTTCGCTGCCGGCCATCATGGGGCTGCAACTTGGTTTTGGCATCCAGATTCTGCTGGTGGGTGCCGGGCTGGGCGCCATCATTGCCTCCTCGAACATCGCCCTGTCGGTCATCAAGTGGCTGGGCGTTGCCTACCTGATCTGGCTGGGCATTTCCAAATGGCGCGAGCCGGTGATGGAATCCATCGACGATGACCGCCAGCCCGTTAGCGGTCACAAAAGGTTCTGGAATGCCGTGTTCGTGAACCTGACCAACCCCAAGGCCACTGTATTTCTGGTGGCCCTGTTCCCGCAGTTTCTGGTGGCCGGAGCACCCCATGGCCCGCAGCTGATTACCATGGGCGCCACCCTGATCCTGGTCGACTGCCTGGTGATGCTGGGCTATGCCCTGCTCGCCAGCCAACTGTTCCGGTTCATGACCACCGCCCGCCGCCAGCGACAAATGAACCGGGTGTTTGGCGGGCTGTTCGTCACCGCCGCCGTCGCCCTCGCGAGCTTCAAGCGCGCCTGATATCGGGCTGAATCAACGCAGGATGCACTCACGGCTCAGCTTCTGGCTGAGCGTCCTGCGTTGCTGCCTGAGGGCATTCCCCCGGTCGTTGCTATAACCCGCCCGCAGTTTGGATTGAATCCGCTCCAGCTTGCTCCTGTAGGTTGCACAAGTTTTCTCACGCTCGGCATCAGCTTTCTCTTGGGCGCTCATGCCGGAACTTCCCGGACGACCCGAGGCAAGCAGGCCTTCAACGTCTTTGCGGATTCCGGACACACGCTTGCCTTGCCTGAGGTTCTCGGACATGGGCACGGTGACAGGCGCCTGTACCTGTAGCTGCTTATGGGGAATTTCACCCGGCGGGTAATCGGAGAAGTGTGCCACGCCCCGGCTGTCTATCCAGGTGTAGACCTCGGCATTGGCTACTGAAGCGAGAGAAAAAGACAAAACGAGACCAGCCATCATCCTTGGCATACGGTTCCACTCCCTGTGGTTCGGTAATTTGGTGGGGCAGTATAACGAAAAAAACCGTGGCCTTGGGGTATATGAAAAAAGGGTCAGATGGGAACTTCATCTGACCCCGGTTTAAGCTCTACTGATCCAGAAGCTCAATCCAGTGCTGCACCGGCACCGGTGATTTGGTCTCCAGGTGCATCTGGCAACCAATGTTGGCAGTTACGATGCGGTCCGGATTATCGATGGTCAAAGCCTTCAGCTTGTTGCCAAGAAGCTTCTGGCTCATCTCCGGCTGGGTCACCGAATAGGTGCCAGCAGAGCCACAGCAGAGGTGCTTATCCTTTGTTGCCGCGAGATTGACGCCGGCCCGCGTCAGTACCTGCTCAACAACGCCATTCTGCTTCATGGCGTGTTGCAAGGTGCAGGGGCAGTGGAACGCCACCTTGCCGGGATCCTGGCGAACCTTGAGTTTCTCCAGGTCCTGTCTCAGCAGGAAAGCACCAAGATCGGTGCACAGCTCGCTCACCTTCTGCGCCTTGGCAGCGTAGACCGGGTCGTCTTTCAGAAGATGACCGTAATCCTGCACCATGGCGCCACAGCCGGAAGCCGTCATCACAATCGCTTCCGCACCCGCTTCGATGGCAGGCCACCAGGCATCAATGTTCTGACGCATCCTTTCCAGGCCTTTCTCATGCTCGGAAAGATGGTAGTTCACGGCGCCACAGCAGCCGGCCTCGGGCGCTTCCACCATGGTAATACCAAGGCGGTCCAGAACCCGGGCGGCGGCGGCATTGGTGTTCGGAGTGGCCGAAGGCTGCACGCAGCCTGCCAGTGCCAGCACTATCCGGCTATGACTGGCCGCCGGCCATGGGCTGGCCTGCTTTCTCGGCGGCACTTTGGTGCGTAGCTTCTCCGGCAACACCGGGCGGAAGATCTGCCCAAGGCGGAGCAGTAAACCGAACAGCTGGCGGTTCGGAATCACCCGTGCCAGGGCCCAGCGCAGCCACTTGTCTTTCGGCTCCCTGGGCATTTCCTTTTCCATCAGGCCACGGCTGATGTCTACCAGGCGGCCATATTGAACCCCGGAAGGACAGGTGGTTTCACAGCTACGGCAAGTCAGGCAGCGATCCAGGTGCTCGCGGGTCTTCTCGGTAACTTCCGCCCCTTCCAGGAACATCTTCATCAGGTAGATCCGGCCCCGTGGGCCGTCTCGCTCGTCGTTCAGTTCCTGATAGGTCGGGCAGGTTGCGGTGCAGAAGCCACAATGCACACAGGCCCGCAGGATGGACTCGGCTTCCTGGCCTTCCTTGGTGTTGGCAAATTGTTGAACCAGATTCGTTTGCATAATTACAACCAGCTGTATAAACGTCCGGGATTGAAGATGTTGTCCGGATCAAAGGCATTCTTGATACGGCGCTGAATGCCCTTCAGGGCCTCCGGCTGGTGATGCATCACCTCTGCGGTGCGATCGCCACCACGGAACAGGCTGACCTGGCCACCGGCCGCACGGGCGGCAGGTTCCATATCCTTGAGCTCACCAGCGCCCCGGAACCAGCGCTGGGAACCGGCCCAGTCGATAAACCAGGTACCTTCCAGTTTCGGCGTGGCCGCCGTCGAACCGACCGAGAAGCGCCAGAGCGGTACGTCGTTACCGGCAAAAAACTCATGCTGCATGTCCTGCACCTGCCGCCAGAACTCATCGCCCTGCTCCATCACCTCTCCGGACCACTTTTCAGCCGTGGCCTCCACGCCGGATTTCGCACCAGCCAGGCGCAGATAAACCTTACCGTCCACCCAGCAGGCGGCGGTGATCGGCTTGGGCTCTGCCGCCCGGCTGTTCATGTAGTGAATCACCTCGTCCATGCCCATTTCCTGAACCAGGGTCAGGGAGGCGGCAGGCTTGGGCATTACTTTCATGCTGATTTCGGTGATCACGCCCAGGGTTCCGAGGGCACCGGCCTGGAGACGTGAAACGTCATAGCCAGCCACGTTTTTCATCACCTGGCCACCAAAGCGAAGATGCTCGCCCTTGCCGTTCAGCAGCCGGATACCCAGTACCTGGTCCCGAACCGAGCCCGCCCAGGGGCGACCCGGCCCGGAAAGATTGCAGGCCAGGGTGCCACCGATGGTGGAGGCCGCACCAAAATGCGGTGGCTCGAAGTGCAGGCACTGGCCTTCCTCGGCAAGCGTGGCCTCGATCTCGCTGAGCGGCGTGCCGGCGCGGACGGTCAGAACCAGTTCCACCGGGTGGTAATCCACAATGCCGGTGTGCTCGCCCACGTTGAGAGTTCCGGCATCGACGTCGGCTTCACGGCCCATAAAAGCCTTGGTGCCACCGCCGACAATATTCAGTTTGTGCCCGCTGTCCCGGGCCTGGAGCACCTGCTCCTTCAGTTGTTGGGAAATATCAGCCATGGGCGGCTTCCGTATGCTCGTGCGTGTGTTGTTTGTGCTCCAGGGAGCGGTATTCTTGGCAGAACCGCAGGGCCGGAACGCCCTTGCCCGGATTCAGGATGCCGGCGGGATCAAATGCGGCCTTTACGTCGTGGAACTGCTGGAGTTCTTCATCGTTGAACTGAACGGCCATCTGGCGAATCTTCTCAACGCCAACGCCATGTTCACCGGTGATGCAGCCGCCCACCTCCACGCACATTTCCAGAATGCGTGAGCCGAAGGCCTCGGTGCGCTCGAACTCCCCGGGTACGTTGGCATCAAACAGGATCAGAGGGTGCAGGTTGCCGTCGCCGGCATGGAACACGTTTGCGACACGCAAGCCAAACTCCTCGGACATTTTCTCCATTTCCGTGAGAACGTAGGCGATATGACGGCGAGGAATGGTGCCGTCCATGCAGTAGTAATCCGGGGAAATCCGGCCTACGGCCGGGAAAGCAGATTTACGGCCTTTCCATAACAGCGCGCGCTCTTCTTCACTCTGGGAAGTCCGGACAGAGGTCGCCCCGAGCTTGCGGAACACTTCCTCGGCCTCGGCGATATGCTCGTGGACTTCCTCTTCGGTACCGTCCACTTCACACAACAACAGGGCCTTGGCGTCCCGCGGGTATCCGGCCTGGGCAAAATCATCCGCTGCGATGATGGCGTGGCCATCCATCATTTCCAGACCACCGGGGATGATGCCGTGGGAGATAATTCCGCCCACGGCGTCACCGCCTTTCTGAACGTCATCAAAACCGGCCATGACTACCTGGGCCACTTCCGGTTTCGGCAGCAGTTTTACTTTGACTTCGGTTACCACACCCAGCAGACCTTCAGAGCCGGTCATCAGTGCCAGCAGATCCATGCCGCAGCTGTCCAGGCCATCGCTGCCCACATTCACCACATCACCCTCGGCAGTGACCATTTCCACGCTGAGGATGTTGTGAACGGTCAGACCGTACTTGAGACAGTGCACGCCGCCGGAGTTCTCCGCCACATTGCCGCCGATGGTGCAGGCAATCTGGGAGGAAGGATCCGGGCCGTAATAAAGGCCGAACTGGGCCGCATCTTCACTGATAGCCAGGTTGCGAACGCCGGGCTGAAGCCTGGCCGTTCGCGCCAGCGGGTCAATGTCGATGATGCGATTGAACTTGGCCAGCGACAGCACCACGCCCTCCTTGTTGGGCATGGCACCGGCACTGAGCCCGGTTCCGGCACCACGGGCCACTACCGGCACTGCGTTCTCGTTACAGATACGCATCACCCGCTGCACCTGTTCAACGGTCTCCGGCAGCACCACCAGCAACGGCATCTCGCAATACATCGACATGCCGTCGCATTCGTAGGGCTTCATGGTTTCGTCATCAGTGATGACATAGTCCGGGTCGATAAACGCCCGGAACTGCTCCGCCAGCTCGGCTTTGCTGACTTTCGGCTTGGTAGTCATAGCACTCTCTGGGTGTGAATTACGTCTGTGTGACAGTCATCAACCGCGTTTTGTTTCAAAGTGGTCAAGACCGGCCTGGGCGCAGTCCATATCCTGCTGGGGGGTACCGGAACTGATTCCGATACCACCCACTACTTCGCCGTCAACGATCACCGGCAGGCCACCGCCAACAGAGCTGATGCGCCCGCCAACTTCGGTATGAATGCCGAAAGCCAGACTGCCGGGCACGTTCACCTTGTTGTAGTCATGGGTGGCTTTCTTGGCTGCAGCCGCCGTGAAGGCCTTGTCCTGGGCGATGGTTACGCTGGTAATCTTGCCACCGTCCATGCGCTCGAAGGCCACCAGGTTGCCGGATTCGTCCACCACAGCGATGCACATGGGCACGCCGATTTCGCGGGCCTTTTCCGCGGCGCCCTCAATGAGGATGCGCGCCTCGGCAAGGTCCAGTCGTTTGATCGTCAACATAAAGCATTACTCCTTGATTTGATTAACCGTAAACCAGCCCTGGCAGCCAGGTTACGATGCCGGGGATCAGGACACACATGAACAGTCCGAACGCCTGAATCGCCAGGAACACCAGGGACGACTTGAAGATGGTACCCATGGAGATTTCCGGAGGACAAACGCCGCGGATGTAGAAAAGTGCGTAACCGAATGGCGGACTCAGGAACGACATCTGCATGTTCACCAGGTACAGCACACCGAACCAGAGCACGACGTCATCACCTGCAACTGGCGGGAAGCCGAACAGGCCAGGAAACTCCAGCGCTTTCACAATCGGTATGAAGATGGGTACCGCCAGCAACAGGATACCAACCCAGTCAAGGAACATACCCAGGACTACCAGCAAAACCATCAGCAGGAACAGGATTCCGTATGCCGACATGCCCGTGCCCAGAATGGCGTCGGTTACGAACTGCTGGCCGCCCTGGAGGATGTAGAAACCAACGAAAACCGACGCACCGAACATGATCCAGAGAACCATGGCAGAGGCCTTGGCTGTGGTCACAGACGCCTCGCGAAGCCCCGCGATCGAGAACTTCTTGTGCATCATCGCAACGATAATGGCACCGAAGGAACCGATACCTGCCGCCTCAACCGGCGTGGCGATACCACCAAACAGCAGCCCCAGAACCAGACCAACCAGCGCAAGGGGCGCAATCAGATTTCCCAGAAGTTTGAGTTTTTCTTTCAGGCTGATCCGGTCTTCCACCGGAATCGGCGGGCCCAGCTTCGGATTCAGCCAGCTGCGCACCAGGACATAAGTCAGGTACAGACCAGAGAGCATCAGACCGGGCAACAGAGAGCCCAGATAGAGCTCGCCCACGGACTGCTGTGCTACCACGGCGTACAGAATGGCCAGAATCGAAGGCGGAATGAGGATACCCAGGGTTCCACCCGCCATGATAGAGCCGATGGCTATCTTGTGATCGTAATGACGCTTCAACATGGCCGGCAGTGCGATGATGCCCATGGTGACAACGGCGGCGCCGATAACACCGACCATCGCAGCCAGAATCGTAGAGGCGACAATGGTTGCAGCGGCAAGACCACCACTGATACCGCCCATCCACTTGTAAACCACGCTGAACATTTCTTCGATCAGGCCCGCACGCTCAAGCATCGACGCCATGAAGATAAACAGAGGGATCGCAGCAATGTCCGGGTTCGCCATCAGCGGGAAGATCCGGCCGGGGACAATGTTCAACATCATGGCGTCACCCACCAGATAGATGAACATGACACCAAGGCCACCGGTCACGAAGGCAAGCGGCAGCCCCATCATCAGGGCTACAGCCAGAGATCCAAACATCAGGTAGGTCAGCGGCCCGATTTCGACACCGGAAAGACTACCCGATAGCTTGAAAAGGAATTTCTCATCACTCCATGGGTCGTAAAAGAGAATGTTGATCAGTTCAACACAGATGACAAACGCCAGACCCACGGTGGCGATGATCATTAACCATGTACCCAGTTTCCCGGCCATGCCATTGCTGGGCGCTGCAGTTGTTGTACTCATGATGTGCGCTCCTGACCGAGACGGATGAACAGTACGATGTCTTTAAGCAGCTTCGAAAAGCCGGCGAGCAGCAACAGGATTGCGCCCAAAAACATCACGCCTTTCACGGGGTAATACTGGATACCCCAGGTCTCGACCGTGGTCTCTTGCATCATCAGAGAGTCCTGGAAGAAGGTCCAGGATGTGGTCGCCAGAACGGCCGCAAATATGAAAAAGAACATGGACGTAAAAATATCCATGCCCACGCGCCCGCGAACCGGCAGGAAGTTATAGACGACGTCCACCCGCACGTGAGCACCATGCAACAGCGCGAAGGCGCCAGCGAGAATGTACTGCATCCCGAAGATCAGGAAGCTGGCTTCATGCACCCAGATCGTTGGCATGTTGAAGATGTAGCGCATCACCACTTCGAAGAAATAGAAAAGCACTGCGTTGATCGTCCAGAACGCAACGAAAAGGCCTGACTTCTCACACATCCAGTCAACGATTTTCGTAAACCAGTTACCCTCATATTCAAAATGAGCGAGCGGATCATCTTCTTCGGTCTGTAACTCGGAAACCGTTTTCTCTGGCTCGGCGTCATCTCCACCGTGCTTACTGCTCCACTTATCCCAAGCCATCATGAGCAATGGCATTACCGCAAGCCAGCCCCAGTAGAACCAGTGCGGCAAAACAAAGCCAAAGGAACTCAGATCAGACATGTTGTTACCACCCAGATCAAAGAGCGAGGAAGGGAGGGCTAATCCTTAGTCGGCTAACCCTGCCTTCCCCGATTATCGTTTTTTGTTTGAGCTTTGGAACTTAGAAGCCCTTGATGTCTTCTTCGGTAATGTAACCAACCGTGTCGTTCATCATGTACTTCAGCTGGATATCCAGAATGGCGCGTGCGTCCTCATTCTTGTTGGCCCAGTTGAACCAGATGGGGATTGCCGCTTTACGCCAGGTTTCAAGATCTTCCTGGCTCAGACGCGTAACCGTGTCACCCTCTGCCTTGAACTTCTCCATAGCCGCTATGTTGCGCTCCTGGATGGCCAGGTAGTGCTTCTGGGAGTAAATACGCACTTCGTCCTCAACCAGCTGCTGTAGTTCGGGCGAGATAGAGTTCCAGGCACGCAGGCTGACGGTCAGGTCCATCAGGTCGACCGGCTGGTAGATAGACATGACGCCAGGAGGTCCGAAGATGATGTAGTCGGTCACCTGGGAGAAGCCCAGTTCGTAGTTAACCGCAGGGCCTACGTAGTCCGCTGCATCAATGGTTCCCTTCTCGAGCGCCGGGAAAATATCTGACCCCGGCAGGCTTACGGTAGAAACCCCGAACTGCTGGAATACCTCGGCCACCATGCCGCCCGGGACACGAATCTTCATGCCCTTGAGATCTTCGAGGCTGTTAACCGGCTGCTTGGAGTGAATGATGTTGGCGTCGTGCTGGATGGGGCCAACATAGAACAGGCCAAACTTCTTGTAGATTTCCCGGGTCTTTTCCAGCATGCCCATGGAGTAGAACATGGTGTCCCACTGGTGGGGCTGATCAGGTCCGGCTGGATAGGAGGACAGGAAAACGGAAGCAGGGATCTTCCCTGACCAGTACAGAGTGAACGGATTCATACCCTGCAGAACACCGTTACGTACCGCGTCAAAGAGTGCGTTGTTGTCTGCAGCGACAGCCTTGGCCGGGAAGCACTGGAACTTCAGCTCTCCGCCAGACTTGGCTTCAATACTCTTACACCACTCCTCGAAGAGCGTGTAACCCACGGTGCCCGCGTCCCAGGTGGACTGGATTTTCCACGTAGTGGCAGCCTGGGCCTGACCTGCACCCATCAGCATTGCGCCTGCCAGAGTGGCGCCCATGGCGATTGTTTTAAGGAAACTTCTGCGAGGTGGGGTCTCGCCAGTGTCACAGCTATTTCGGATGTTATTCTTCGAATTCATCGAAACGTCTCCGTTGGCTTTGTTGTTATCAGCGTCTATGGCAACGCCGGCAAAGGCCGACATTAGAATGATATTCGTAGTCGCGCCGGGTTTAGTCCAGTTCGGAGACCACTGGTCTGACCAGTTTTTGAAGTATTAAAAATGGACGAAATCCTCTGAATCGGCCATATTTAACGGGCTCGGACGCACATCAGCTGACAACGGAAACACCAACAATCAAAAGCATTCACTGGTCAGACCAGAGAGCGTAAACAGGCAGCCAAATGGCAATCTCCCAGGAAATCTCATACCGGCTTGAGCGCCTTATCCTTGACGGTGGGCTCGCTCCGGAGCAGAAGATACCGTCCGAACGTCAGTTGGCAACTCGGCTGGGCGTGTCCCGTGCGGTCATTCGGGAAGCCCTCCATGAGCTCCAGGGGCGTGGCGTGATCGAAACCCGCCATGGCAAAGGCTCGTTTGTGGCCAGCATGGTGCCCGGAGCCAACGAACTCGGGGAACAGAGCCCGTTGATGCATCTTTTCGAGGGGCACCCGCGAACGCTGTTCGATCTTCTGGAAGTGCGAGAGCAACTGGAGGGCCAGGCTGCCTACCTGGCTGCACAGCGGGCAACACGGCTGGACCGGCATCGCATTACCAAGGCATTCCGCGCCCTGGAAGACACTGACCCGCTCAGCAATGCCCGGCTCGACCACGGTTTTCACCTGGCGATTGTTGAGGCATCTCACAATCCGGTTCTGGTGCATGTACTCAACAGTCTGAAAAACATGATGTTGTTGACCGTTCAGGCTTCGGTTGCCAACCTGAACCCGAGGGAAGAGATGCGCAAGAAAATCGTCCGCCAGCACCGGCAGCTTTATGAAGCCGTGATCGCCGGAAAACCGGCCAGCGCTCAAAAGGCCGCCACGGCCCATGTCCGCTTCGTCAGCGAAGCCATGCGAGATATGGAAAAAGATGGCGGCACACTGATCAGGCTGCCAGTCAATCAGGAGGCGGCCAATGAATATTCCCGGGCAGGCACCTGAGCATGGCAAAAAGCTTGCATTGAACAATCATTCGACCACAATGACATGCAGCGAACGGCGGTGAAATTCGGTAAAACGCTCCCTTCAAGGGATTGATTTCCGGGTCCACAGTCCGTAAAACATGCGCCTTTGAATTACAGCCCCAGGAGTCACCCATGGCGGACCAAGCGCCTTTGATCTGCAGGGACATTCACAAGACCTTTGACCAGCTTGAAGTGCTCAAAGGTATTTCACTGGAGACCCGCAAAGGCGACGTGGTTTCCCTGATCGGCAGCTCCGGCTCCGGCAAGAGTACCTTCCTGCGTTGCATAAACCTGCTGGAAACTCCCACCTCCGGCGACATTATCGTGCACGGCGACCCAATAAGGTTCACAACCAACCGCAAGGGCGAACGTATTCCGGCGGATAACAAACAGGTTGAATTGATCCGCGCCAAACTTTCCATGGTGTTTCAGAGCTTCAATCTCTGGTCCCACATGACCGTGCTGGAGAACATCATTGAAGCTCCGATTCACGTGCTCAAGGTACCCAAGAAGGAAGCCATCGAGCGCGCCGAGGCTTACCTGAACAAGGTGGGTATCTACGAGCGCAAGGACTACTACCCGGCCCAGATGTCCGGCGGCCAGCAGCAGCGGGCGGCCATTGCCCGGGCCCTGGCCATGGAACCGGAGGTCATGCTGTTTGACGAACCCACGTCGGCACTGGACCCTGAGCTGGTGGGGGAAGTACTGAAGGTAATGCAAAGCCTGGCCGAGGAAGGCCGCACCATGATCGTGGTCACCCACGAAATGGCATTCGCAAGGGATGTGTCGAGTCAGGTCCTGTTTTTGCATCAGGGCGTGATCGAGGAACAGGGTACCCCCGAGAAAGTGTTTGATCACCCGGATTCGGAACGTATGAAGCAGTTCCTGACTCCCAACTTCTGACACTCGGTGCTATCTTGAACCGGTGAAGAAATAAAATGTTGGAACCAAAAACTTCCATCAAAAATAAAGCCCAAAAGGCAAACCACTGGAGAAGTGACACATGAAAAAAATGATTTTTGCAGCAAGCTGCGCCCTCGCCCTGATTGCTGGTGGAGCACAAGCCCAGGAACGGGATCTCCGCATCGCATTCGACGTGCCCTACGAGCCGTTTGAGTACAAGGACGAGAATGGCGAACTTACCGGTTTCGAAGTTGAACTGGCAGAAGCCATGTGCGAAGAAATGAACGCCAACTGCGAATTCGTGATCCAGGCATGGGACGGCATGATCCCGGGCCTGCTGGCACGTAAATTCGATCTGATTATGTCTTCCATGTCCATCACACCAGAGCGCGCAGAGCGGGTTCTGTTCTCCGAGCCGTACTACAACACCCCGGGTGGCTGGTTCGGCCCTGAGAGCTTCAACACCGACGTCACTGACATGAGTGCGATGGAAGGCAAGACCGTAGGCGTTCAGCGCGGCACCACCATGGACACCTATGTGACAGAAAACATGGGCGGCGTTGTCACCATCAAGCGTTACACCACTGCCGACGATATGGTCCTGGACCTTGAAGGCCAGCGCCTGGACGTTGTGTTCGTAGATTACCCGGTAGGCGAGCAAACCGTTCTCTCCAAGGAAGGCTTCAAGGAAGTCGGTGAGCCGGTCAAGCTGGGCGAAGGCGTGGGTGTTGCCATGCGCCAACGCGACACCGAGCTTGCAGAGGAAGTGAACGCTGCCCTTCGCACCCTGAAGGAGGATGGTACCTACGACACCATCATGCAGAAGTACTTCGCTTACGACATCAAGATGTAAATCTGCCGAGGGGTGGCCCGTTGGGGTCACCCCTGCTTACCGGACATTCCCATGCTTGATCTCAAAGGCTATGGCCCGGCCCTGATGGATGGGGCAATAGTCACCATTGAACTGGCCTTCCTGTCCCTTGCTCTCTCGGTTGCCCTGGGACTGGTTGGCGCGTCTGCCAAGCTGTCGCAAAGCCGGGTAGCCAAAGGTATCGCGACCACCTACACCACCCTGATTCGTGGCGTGCCAGACCTGGTCATGATGCTGTTGTTCTACTATGGCGGCCAGGTGGCAGTGAACATGCTCTCGGATTACATCTGGGAAGCTTACGAAATCGACTTTTTCTTTCAGTTCGATCCGTTTATCTCCGGCGTTGTAACGATCGGGCTGATTTTCGGCGCCTATATGACCGAAACCTTCCGGGGCGCGTTCCTGGCCGTTGAAACCGGCCAGATCGAGGCTGCCCGGGCCTATGGTTTTACCCGTTTCCATACCTTCCGCAGAATCATGCTGCCGCAGATGCTGCGCCATGCTCTGCCCGGTCTGGGCAACAACTGGCAGGTTCTGTTGAAGACCACCGCCCTGGTTTCGATCATTGGTTTGACGGACATGGTTCGTGTGGCCGAGGAAGCCGCCAAGGCGGAGCGCATGCCGTTCCACTTTTTCATTCCGGTGGCGTTTGTTTACCTGGCCCTTACGGCAGGGTCTGAATTGTTTATCAAGTGGCTCGATAAACGGGCCAATGTCGGCGTGGTTCAGGGGAGTTAACGGATGCCTGATTTCATTGCCGAGTGGCTGAACCAGAACGAAATCTTTACCGCCATGACCATCATGGAATACTGGGATGGCATGGTCACTACGGTGCACCTGGTGTTCCTGTCACTGGTTATCGGTTTGCTGGTGGCGGTCCCGCTGGCCATCCTCCGGACGGTTCGCAATCCGTTCGTGTCTGGCCCGGTGTGGCTTTACACCTATCTGTTCCGCGGCACGCCGCTTCTGATTCAGCTTTACATCATTTATTACGGGCTGGCCCAGATTGAGGGCATACAGGAAACCTTCTGGTGGGAGATTTTCCGGGAGCCTTTCTACCCTGCCCTGCTGGCGTTCACGCTGAACACGGCGGCCTATACCACGGAGATTATCCGCGGGGCCATTGTGTCGACGCCCCACGGTGAGATTGAGGCGGCCAAGGCCTATGGCATGAACTGGTTTATGCGCATGCGGCGCATTGTGTTGCCTAGTGCTGCGCGGCGGGGGGTGCAAGCATACTCCAACGAGGTGATCTTCATGCTGCATGCCAGTGCCATTGCCAGTGTGGTGACCATCGTGGATCTGACGGGGGCGGCCCGTAACATTTACTCGCGGTTCTATGCGCCGTTTGATGCGTTTATCTTCGTGGCGCTTTGCTATATGGCGCTGACCTTTATTCTGGTGTTCGCCTTCCGCAAACTCGAAAATCATCTGCTGAAGCATCAGCGGCCGGTGAACGGCTGACTTCCGTGCGTTTTACCTAAGTGCCCGGGCAGGCAGGGTATTGCCTCCCGGGAACCGCTACGAGCACATCCATGTGCGCTTGACTGAAGCCATCCATGGCTTCAGACATTCCCGGGAGGCAATACCCTGCCCGCCCCCAGACCTGTTTCGGGGCTTCTATGTCGGCAAAACAAGACCTGTTCGGAACGAACTCTGACTGGCTTTCGCATACCCTCGACAACGCGGAAGCGTCACTTCCTGAAACCAAAACCCTCCTCCCCGATGGCACCCGTATCAGCCGCAAAGCCGTTGGCGTTCTGGACATTGTTCCTCCTGCAGGCCGCAGCAATCCGAATGCCGAGGCAATCATTGTTTCAGCGGGTGTTCATGGCAACGAGACTGCGCCTATTGAGGTTCTGAACGGGCTGGTTTCCGAATTGATTGAGGGCGATTGGGAGCTTGCCTGTCCGGTGTTGCTGATTCTCGGGAATCCACCAGCAATGGTGGCCGGGGAGCGGTTTATGGAGGTGAATCTGAACCGGCTGTTCGATGGCGCTCATGGGCGGAGCGAGCATAAAGGGCTGGCCGAGGCTGCGCGGGCGCAGGAGCTTGAGGAGGCTTGCCGGCAGTTTGCCATGGCCAATCCCCAGGCGCTTTCTCACTACGATCTGCACACGGCCATTCGCCCTTCTCATCGCGAGCGGTTTGCGCTGTATCCGTTTGTTGAGAGTCGAACGGTGCCGTTGGATCAGTGTGATTTTCTGCTGGAAGCGGAGGTTGAGACGCTTCTGCTGCAGCATAAAGCGGGTACGACGTTTTCGTCGTTTTCCTCGTCGCTGCTAAAGGCGGAGAGCTTTACCGTGGAGCTGGGTAAGGTGCGGCCGTTCGGGCAGAATGATCTGGGACGTTTCTCGGGGACTCGGGATGCGTTGCGGCGGCGGTTCCGGGGGCTTTCTGCTCCGTATCGTAAACCGCCGTTTGATCACCTGACGGTGTTCGAGGTGGTGCATGAGATTCTGAACACCGGGAAGAACTTCCGTTTCCATATTCCAGACGATGTCGCCAATTTCACCGAGTACCAGCCCGGCACTGTCATCTGGGAGGATGATGAAACCAGTTACCGGGTGGGGCATTCGCCGGAGGCGATTGTGTTCCCCAATCCGGAGGTGCCCATTGGCCACAGAGTTGGGCTGATGATCCGGCCAAGAACGGGGTCAGATGAAAGTTTCATCTGACCCCATTTTCAGCTGGTCAGGCCGGGGCGTTTTCAGGTTCCGGCACGCTGACTTTGATCAGTTGGGTACAGACAGCCGGGATGACCAGCAGCGTGAGCACCGTTGAGGCCAGCAGGCCGGAGATGATGGCCCAGGCCATGGGCGGCCAGAGCGTGGAGCTTGAAAACGCCAGGGGCAGCAGGCCGGCCACGGTGGTTGCGGTGGTCAGCAGGATCGGGCGGGTGCGCTGCTCTACCGCGTTGCGCATGGCATCGCGGATGTCTTTTCCTTTCTCCAGTTCCCGGTCCATCACGTCCAGCAGAACGATGGCGTTGTTCACCACGATACCCACCAGCGCAATAACGCCTAACAGGGACTGGAAACCGAAGGGTGAGCCGGACAGCACAAGCCCCGGGAAGATGCCAACGGTGGCCAGCGGCACCGTCAGCAAGATAATCCCGACCCGGCGGAAGGAATTGAACTGCAGCAGCAGGAAGAACAGCAGCAACAGCATCCCGATTGGGGCTGCGGTGAGCAACGCGGTATTGGCTTCACCGGAGCCTTCGGCATCCCCGCCCATGGCCATCCGAGTGCCCGGCGGCAAAGGGTTTTCTTCAAGGCCGGCGTACAGGCCGTCCAGCGCCTGGCTGAAACTGTAGTCGGTTTCGAGGTTTGCGGTGACGGTGTTCATTCTCACGCCATCACGCAGGTATCGAGCCGCCGGCTCCCAGGTTGTGTCCACGGTAGCCACGGCCGAGAGTGGTACGGCGTCGCCGCGGTCGTTGTAGATATTCACGGACAGCAATCGCGACAGCGACAGGGCCGTGCCTTCACGGGAACGCAGCACCAGGGGAATGGGGTCATCTTCCTGACGATAGCGTTCGGCCACTACACCAAAGCTCTGGCCGTACAGGCTCTGGGCCACATCGGCGCGGGTCAGGCCGTATCGGGCCGCCGTGGCGTCGTCGACGTTGATGGCAATGCTGGGTACGCCAATATCCAGATCATGGCGGACATCAACCGTGCCCTCGACGCCCCGGAGAATGCTGAAAATCTGCTCCACCGCTTCTATCCGAGTGCCATCGTCGGCGTGGTAAACCCGGATTTCCACCGGCGCTGCCCTGGGAGGACCCTGCCCGAGGATACCCACGGTCACATCCAGTTCCGGCATCTGATCCTTAACATGAGCGCGGATCCAGCGAATCATGCCGGTGGTGTCTTCCAGCGTGGGAGTGGTAACCACCAGCCGGGCCCGGTTCGGGGCCTGGGGGGCGCGTTGGAGGTTGTAATAGAAAGACGGCCCTGTGAAGCCCACAAAACGGTGAACTTCAAGGGCATCAGGCTGTGATCGGATAATTCTTTCGAGGCTTTCCGTTGCTTCAGCGGTGCGGGCCTGGTCGGTGCCCTCGGGCATGAAGACTTCGACAATCACCCTCGGGCGATCGGCATTGGGAAAGAACTGCTGGGCCATAAAGGGGGTCATGGCCAGGCTGATTCCGACCAGTATGGCGCCGGTGGCAATCAGGCGCCCGGGGTAACGGGAGACCAGGCCGCCAAGGAACCGCGCCACACCGATCAACCGGTCCTGCTCGGCTTTGCGGCGGGGTTTCAGGAACCTGGCCGCCAGCAGGGGAACGGCGGAAATAGCAAGCAGGTAGCTGACGGACAGTGTCAGCATGATCATGACCGGCACACCGCGGGTGAAATCAGCGGCACCACCCTTGGCCAGCAGCAGGGGTGCAAAGGCCGCCAGCGTGGTTCCCGTTGAGGCGCCCAGCGGGCCTGCCAACTCACTGACGGCCTTGCGCAGGGCGTCCAGCCGGCGCATGCCCTCATCCAGGTGACCCTGAATGTTTTCGACGATCACTATGGCATTGTCGATCAGAATGCCGAGCGAGATCACCATGCCGATCACCGCAATCTGGTGCAGCACACCGCCCCCCAGATCGTAGAGCCCGACACTGATCAGGGCGACCATGGGCAGGATCGAGGCCACCAGCAGGCCCATCCGGATACCCATGCCGGTAAAGACCACTGCCACGATGATCAGCACTGACAGAACCAGGCTCCAGGCCAGGTTATCGAGCCGTTCCTGCACTTTGTCTGGCTGGAAGAACATTTCCCGGATCTCGTAGGGTTCAAAATCGCCCCGAATCTGGTCCATGCGTTCACGCACGCGCTCGCCGAAGCGGATCGCATCGGTGGTGCCCTCTTCCATGATGATGGATACCAGCACCACCCGTTCGCCGTCGTACCAGGTTTCCGGTTGCCTCGGTTCCACGGGCCCACGCCAGACATCCGCGGCCGCGGCCAGCGGTACCTGGGAGCCGTCGGGCAATTCAATGGGCGTGGCACGAATCGCGTCAATATCGGCAAATTCACTGTTGGGAAGCACTGAGAGGCGGCGGCCATCAACCACCACGAAGCCACCGGGGATGGTCTGGTTGCGCCGTGCCAGTGTGTCCAGCACCCGCGCCGGGGATATGCCCAGGCGGTAAAGCGCGGCATCGTCCAAGGCCAGGGTAATCTGCTCGTCGGCATCGCCTTCCCGCTCAATACGCGACACTCCCGGTAGATCCGAGAGGTTCTGCTTGAGCCGTTCGGCGATGTCGGTTAATTCGGTGACCGAGGGCGAACCACCCACGGCCATGACAATGGCGGGAATATCAATCAGCCGATCATCAAGTACCATCCTTCCCACATCATCCGGGAAGTCCTGCTTGGCCCGTTCCATGGCCTGACGTACCCGGTCCCAGGCCGGGTCGGTGTCATAAATATCATCGTTCAGACGCAGGCGGACAAGGGCCACGCCGGTGCGAGCCGTTGACTGGGTGAAGTCCACCTCTTCCACCTGACGCAGCTCATCCACCAGGGGCCGAAGCACCAGCCGTTCGACGGCCTCGGCGCTGGCGCCGGGATAATTGATGCTGATCAGGCCCGCCCGATAGGGAAACGACGGATCTTCCTGGCGCGGCATGGTGCTGTAAGCGGCGATACCAAGCAGGCAGAGCATGGTCACTACCATGCCGAGAAGGCGCTGGCAGTTCAGAAGCCGGCGGGTCATCACCGCACCTCCACGGCATCACCGTCCGCCAAACGCGTCATACCGGCATACACCACCTGATCACCCGGGGACAGATCACCGGAGGTAACCACTACCCGCTCACCAACAACCCGGTCGACTTCCACCGCAACCCTGTTGGCCACGTTATCCCGAACCCGGAACACGCTGACGCCTTCGGCATTGCGGATCACCGACAGCAGGGGCACCGTGAGAGCCGACTCCCGAACTGGCGTGATACCGACCTCCACGGGTGCTCCGGGCTCCAGTGTATTAACCGGCAGGCTCACCAGAACCGGGTGCAGTTCGCCGCGAATGGCACTGGCCTGGGCAATCTCGACCACGGAGCCGGTTTGGGGCGGCAGGCTGCGATCCTGCACCGACCAAACGGGCAAGGTCTGCTCAAGCGTCACATGATCCAGCAGATACGCCGGCACCCTCACCTCAACCTCGCGCCCCTCAGGAGAGGAAAGCCGCATCACCGGCTGACCGGCCGCGACGAATTCATCCCGCTCGACCAGCAGGGCTTCTACCCGGCCGGAAAACGGAGCCCGCAGCGTGCTTTCTTCAAGCAACTGGGTTGCCTCCGCCAGCGACGCCCGCGCCGTTGCCACGCTGGCATCCAGGGAGTCCCTCCGCGCTGCAAGCTGCTCCAGGGTCTGCTCCGACACTACACCACGCTCATGCAATCGGCTGGAGCGCTCCCACTCCCGCTGGGCCTGCTGATACTGCGTCCTCAACTCTTCCAGCCGGGCCCGGGCAGAATCGCGGGCCGGCTCCAGGCCGGGATTGTAGACGCGGGCGAGAACATCACCGGCCTGCACTGTCTGACCCAGCTCCACCGCCCGCTCCTTCAGGTTACCGCTCACCTGGAATGTCAGTGTGGCGCGCTGAGTGGCGCGAACAATGCCCGAGAACCGTAGCGGCATATCCTGGCTTTCACCGCCGGTAACTTCTGACACACGCACTGAAACCTTCTGAGGCCCGGATTCCGGGGCTACGTCGCTGGCTTTACAGCCCGACAGAAACAGTGAGAAAACCGCAAGCGAAACGATGGCGATGGGGATTCGAAGTGGTGTCATGACTCTTCCTTTCATCCATGCTTGTGTAGTTGGCGGGGTCCTGTCCCTGGAGAAACCCGATGGTCGATTTAGACATCATGTCATTCTTTGACATTTTGTCAATAATCGGGTTTGATTCGTTTTCAGGTATCCTATGCCTGCTGTTGCCAACTGACCGGATGATTGAATGAGCGAACCGCTGAAAACCCGCCGCGAGCGAGAAAAACAGGCCCGTTACGACACCATTCTGGATGCCGCCGAACTGGTGTTCTCAGAAAAGGGCTACGAGCGCACGTCCATGGACGACATCGCCCGTACCGCCAGTCTCAGCCGGGCCTTGCTGTACGTGTACTTCAAGGACAAGGCGGCGATACAGCGGGGCATCATGCTCAGGGCGGGGCACGCCCTGTTCCGGCGATTCGAAGAGGCAAGGCAGACCGCCGACAACGGTCTGGCCCAGATACGGGCAATGGGGGAATCCTACTATCGCTTCTATCTGGAGGAACCGGATTATTTCTCGGCACTGACCAAGGCATCCACCGCCATGGCCGAGGCCGATGAAAGCCAGGCTGAGGAAATGCTGTGCTCCAAATCAGACCTGATGGAACTGATGGTGGGGGCCATCGAACTGGGGCTTCAGGACGGCACCATGAACAGGGACCGGATTAACAACCCCGTTCAGACAGCCCTGTACCTGCGCGGCGCCCTGCATGGGGTAATCCTGCTCTGCCAGTCGGAAATGGGCGAGGGAAACCCGGAGTTTCCGGCCGAGCAGTTGATCCGGCACACCATGGACATGCTGACGTCGTCGATTTCCGCCTGACGGCCTTGGGCTCAACAAGCGTCTAAAGCTGGAAATCGTAGATGGAACCCAGGCCCATGATCCCGGTGAGTTCATCCAGGGCTTTGCGAACTTCTTCCAGCAACATCGGGTCGCCCAGCTCATCCTGGCTGAGTTCATCCCGATAATGGGCTTCCACCCAGGTGGTCAGGCGCGCATAGAGTTCATCCGTTAGCAGCACGCCCCGATTGATAGCCCTTAGCTCATCGTCATTCAACACCACTCGCAACCGCAGGCAGGCCGGGCCACCACCGTTACGCATGGACTGTTTGACGTCAAACACCTCTACCGAGGTAATAGGCCCGCCGGACTTCACAAGGCTATCCAGATAACGACTGACGGAAGCCACTTCCCGGCACTCGCCGGGCACCGCCAGCAACATGCCATCCGGCGTGTTCAGTAGTTGGCTGTTGAACAGATAGGAGGCCACCGCATCTTCCAGCGGCACATCGGCACTGCTGACCCGAACCGCTTCCAGCTCGGCACCGGTCAGGCGCTCCCGGATATCCGCCAGCACCTGCTCTTCGTTGAGAAACGCCATGTCGTGGTAGAACAGGGTATTGCCATTGCCAACGGCAATCACATCATTGTGAAACACGCCGCCATCAATGGCTTCCGGGTTCTGCTGGGCAAAGACCCTATGCTGATCCTTGAGGCCATGCAGTCGCGCCACTGCCTGGGATGCCTCAAGGGTCTGTCGCGCCGGGTATTTATGCGGTGCCGGCGCCTGTTCGTTGAATGCAATCTGGCCGTACACAAAGAGTTCCACCCCGGGCTCGCCGTACCCGGCGCACAACCGGGTGTGGTTGGCGGCGCCCTCATCCCCGAAGTGGCTCACTGATGGCAGCGCCGGATGGTGGGCAAAGTAGCTTTCGTCAGCAAAGATGGCTTTCAGGGAGCGCCCGGTCACCGTGTGTTCGATGGAACGGTGGAACTTGGCGCTCAGGTTCGCAGGAGTGAAATGCACGCGGTGGTCTGAGGTATCAGCACTGGGCGACACCGTGGCCGCATTGGCCGTCCACATGGGCGACGCAGAGGAGACTGCCGCCAGTATGGACGGGCTGGATTTGGCCGCCTGCTCCAGCACACGGGCATCTGTCCCTTCAAACCCCAGGGCCCGAAGCGTAGGAATATGCGGGCGTTCATGGGGCGGCAGAATGCCCTGCACATAGCCCCGGTCCGCCAGGCGCTTCATCTTGGCCAGGCCCTGCAGTGCCGCCTCTTTCGGGTTGGAGACGGAACTGACATTGGACTTGGAAGCCACATTGCCCCAGGACAGCCCCGCGTAATTGTGGGTGGGGCCAACCAGGCCATCGAAGTTTGCTTCTACCGCGTGTTTCACCATGACACTGGGTCCCGTTAATCGAAATTGAGGCCGGGTGCCAGGGAACCTGGCAGCTCACTCTTGCCGGCCTCCAGAGAAGCCATGGGCCAGGCGCAGTAGTCGGCAGCATAGTAGGCACTCGGGCGATGATTACCGCTGGCGCCAACCCCACCGAAGGGCGCGGCACTGCTGGCTCCGGTCAGTGGCCGGTTCCAGTTCACAATGCCCGCGCGAACCTCTTCTACCAGCCGCTCATAGAGTTTCCGGTCGTCTGTGAGAATGCCTGCTGAAAGCCCGTAATGCGTGTCATTGGCCAGCTCCAGAGCGTCATCAAAGCCCTTGTAGCGATAGACTGTCAGCAATGGACCGAAGAATTCCTCGTCGGTCACATCAAGCCCGGTGGCATCAATGATACCGGGCGACAGCAGGCCGGTTCCCGGCTTCAGGGACTTCATTTCCAGCAGGGATTTGCCGCCCTTCTCCAGAAGGCTGGACTGGGCAGCCAGGAGTTTTTCGGCGGCTTCGGCAGAAATCACGGAGCCCATAAACGGCTGCGGATCGGCATCGAACTCACCCACCTTGATGCGGGAGGAAACTTCCACCAGCCGGTCCAGAAAGGCGTCGCCCTTCTTGCCTTTGGGCACAAGGAGTCGGCGCGCGCAGGTGCAGCGCTGGCCGGCCGACAGGAATGCCGACTGCAGGGCATGATGCACTGCACCATCCACATCGGCCACGTCCTGCACGATCAGCGGATTGTTGCCGCCCATCTCCAGGGCCAGGATTTTCTCTGGCTGGCCGCCAAACTGCTTGTGCAGAAGGTGCCCTACGGTAGAACTGCCGGTGAAGAACAGGCCATCAATCCCGGGGTGGCTGGCCAGGGATTTGCCGGTAGCCGAGGCACCCTGCACAAGGTTGATCACTCCATCCGGAATGCCGGCTTTCTCCCAGAGTTTTACTGTCAGCTCGGCAACCCCCGGCGTCAGCTCGCTCGGTTTGAATACTACCGTGTTGCCGGCCAGCAGAGCGGGCACTATGTGGCCATTCGGAAGGTGCCCCGGGAAGTTGTAGGGGCCGAACACCGCCACCACGCCATGGGGCCGATGCCTGAGCACGGCGTGCCCACCGGCAACATCGGATTCGGATATGCCGGTGCGGTCGTTGTAGGCTTTCACAGAAATGCCGATCTTGCCGATCATTGCCGCCACTTCGGTGCGGGATTCCCACAGGGGTTTGCCGGTTTCCAGGCCAATCTGATGGGCCAACTCTTCTTTGTGAGCCTCAAGCAGCTCACCAAAGGCTTCGACAACAGCCTGACGTTCGGCAAAGCTCTTGCGCTGCCACTTCAGAAACGCGTTGCGGGCCTCACGAACGGCCGCATCAACATCCTCCAGGTTGGCGCTTTCGCCATCCCATATTGTCTCACCGGTCACCGGCTGGACAGATTCGAATATCGGCCCATGGCCCGGCAGCCAGAGCCCGTCGATAAACAGTTCACCTGTCAGCTTTGCCATTTCGATGCACCTCCCGGTACTGAGCTTCTATAACTATGTTTGGTCAGCATCCCCGAGTCTTTCAAGGGGGCCAGACGAACCGGATCACCAGATTCAATCTGCAATGCCTCGGCCACTTCCGGCGGCAGGCTGACGGTATCCGGCCCGATGCAATCTATCGGCAAGGTGGTCACCCGGAAATCCCGGAATGAGCGGTTCGACACCATCACCCGCTCATCGGCAGGCACGTCGAGGTTCACAGGTTTTCGAGTCACCATGGCGTGCCGGTTCATGCCTTCCCGTACCGTGCGGATGTTGTGCACGAAGGCTTCAACCACAGGGCCACCATCAAAAATGTCCACCAGCCCGTTAAAGTTGAACCCCTCTGACTGGAGCATGCGAAGCGCTGGCGCGGTATTGTCGTGAACCCGGCCAATCACTGCCCGGGCCGAATCGGGCAGCATGGGCAGGTAGATCGGATACTTGGGCATCAGCTCGGCGATAAAGGATTTATTGCCCAGGCCAGACAGCATGTCAGCCTCGCTGAACTCCATATCAAAGAACTTGGTTCCCAGCGCATCCCATAACGGGCTTCGGCCCTGAGCATCAGACACGCCGCGCATTTCCGCGAATACTTTTTCCGAAAAATGCTTGCGGAATTCATCCAGATACATGAACCGGCACCGGGAGAGCAGCAGCCCGTTGCCCCCGCCCTTGTAATCATCGGACAGCAGCAGTGAGCAGATTTCGCTGGTGTCGGTCATGTCATTGGACAGGTGCAGCGTGGGCGTGCGTACGTGAACACCCAGCTCTTTAGAGGCATTCACTGTGACGCTAAGACGGTAGTTGTAGAACACCTCGTCCAGACCGACCCGGGCCTGAATACCACTGATTCCGACGGTCTTCTTGCGCTGAATATCCTCAAGGGCAAACAGATACAGCCCCGCTTCCGGCGCAATGCGCTGGTTGAAGGTTTCACGGGCGTGATTGATCTTCTTCTGCAGCAGCTCGCGATCCGCCGGCAAGGTGGTCAGCCCCTTCCCGGCGCTCTGGGCCATGGCGTACAGGTCATCCAGATCGTTTTCCTGTAACGGGCGAATTACCAACATACGATCGCCTCCCTGAGCCCGGCAGCCACGTACTTTGCCATTCCGAAGCCTGTCATAACGGCGCAATCCTTACCCGGTCGCCCGCGGTCCTGTTCAGCGTCTTCCAGGTAGCGACCGGAACCTTGAGTTTGTCGTCCAGTGTCTCGGCGACCGGTGTCAGGGTGCAGCGAAACTGTTCCCGCTCGCCGGCAGCGATCAGACAGGTTTCGCCGGTATCCTCGTTGGTCCCATGAAGTTCTTTGGGGTGACTGGTCACCAGAGTTTTCAGGCTATCGGTGCGCCCCTCCAGGACCGGACCGGCATCAAAAATGTCCAGATAGCTTCCCGGTTGGAATCCTTCCCTCTGAAGCAGCTCAAAGTTAGGCACGGTTATCTGGTGCGGCTGCCCCATCGCGTTCTGGGCCGTCTCGCTCAGCAGCGTGACATAGATGGGATTTGGAGGCATGAGTTCGGCTATAAAGGTCTTGCTCAGCTGGCCGGAGTACTGGTCGGCCGTCTCGAAATCCATATCAAAGAAGTGCCGGCCAAGGCTGTCCCAGAAAGGTACGCTGCCATCCTCCTGCTGCACGCCCTGGATTTCCACCGCCATCCGCGGAGTAAACCATTCCCGATGATCTGCAATGAACAGAATCCGGGCCCGGGATAACAACTCGAACGCGTCGGTATCCTGGAGTTCGGGCCGGATGGAGAACGAACACAATAGCGAGACATCGGTGAGCGAATGGGAGGGATACAGCACCTCCACCCGGCGCGACACCCCCAGCTCATGGGATGCATGGATCAGGGCATCCCGCCGGTAACTGTAGAAGGGCTGGCCATTGCCGGCGCGGGCATCAATGCCTGCGGTGCCGGCAATGTCTCCGGTTTCGGTGTTTTCCAGCACGAACAGAAACCTGGGCGGATCATCTTCGGCGCTGATCCTGCCGGCAAAAGAAGCCAGGGATTGCTCGATCTTGTAGGCCAGGGCATCGCCCTGCTTGGGCAGAGTGGAGGAAAGACGGGCACACTGGGTGCCCGCCATGGCAAGAATCTGGTCCAGATCATCCGGCTGAGCCGGACGTACCAGCCACATAAAATCTCCTTACGCCGTCAGTTTTTTCACTGCCGCTTCGAAACGCTCGAGGGCTTCATCGATGTCCGATTCCGGGATAATCAGGGACGGTGCCAGACGAATCACATTCGCGCCGGCGACGAGAACCATCACGCCCTCTTCAAGGCCGGCGTTCAGGAAATCCTTGGCCTTGCCCTGCCATTTCGCGGTCAACACACAACCAAGCAGCAGACCGGCGCCGCGAACCTCACTGAACACACCATAGCGCTCACCGATATCCATCATGCCCTTGCGGAGCTTGTCAGAGCGGGCTTTCACACCCTTGAGAATCTCCGGCTGGCTAACGGTATCCACCACCTTCTGGGCCACTGCACAGGCCAGTGCGTTACCACCGTAGGTGCTTCCGTGGGTACCCACACCCAGGCTGGCGGCAACTTTGGCGGTGGTCAGCATGGCTGCAACCGGGAAGCCGCCGCCAAGCCCCTTGGCGCTGGAGAGAATATCCGGCACCACATCGTACATCTGGTAAGCGTAGAAATGGCCACTTCGACCAACCCCGGACTGAACCTCATCAAACACCAGCAATGCGTTATTTTCGTCGCACAGTTCACGAAGCCCCTGAAGGAACGCCTGATCGCCGGGCATAACACCGCCCTCCCCCTGGATCGGCTCAACCACGATGGCGCAGGTTTTCTCTTTGGAGATCAGTTTCTTCACCGACTCCAGGTCATTGAACTCGGCGTGGTGAATACCACCCGGCGCTGGCTCGAAACCTTCCAGGTATTTTGGCTGGCCGCCAACGCTCACGGTAAACAGGGTTCGCCCGTGGAAGGAATTCTTGAACGAAATGATCTCGTTCTTCTCTTTGCCATAGTGCTCCCAGGCATAGCGACGAGCCAGCTTGAAGGCTGCCTCGTTGGCCTCAGCACCGGAATTGGCGAAGAACACGCGCTCGGCGAAGGTGAGGTCACACAGGGTCTTGGCCAGACGCAGGGCCGGCTCGTTTGTCATCACGTTGGACAGGTGCCAGATTTTCTCGGCCTGATCGTGCAACGCACCCACCAACCCCGGATGGGAATGGCCCAGGCAGGTCACTGCGATGCCACCCTGGAGATCAATAAACTCGCGGCCTTCCTGATCCCAGATCCGGGAGCCCTCCCCTCGCACCGGGATGATGGAACCGGGAGCGTAGTTGGGCACCATGACTTCATCGAACAGTTCGCGGCTGACGGGTTCTTTATTCATAGATCTCTCTCGGGAAAGCGGCTAAGCAATTAAAAATAGTAGAGTGACCGCGCCAGACAAGTAAGTAGGTGTGCGGACTCTTGCACCATAATACGCCACTCACGGCATAAGAACATCCGGTTCCCCGATGGCGGGCAATTCAATCACCCGGTGCTGCATGCCCCTACCCTTGTTCCGATCCATCAGGGCGCCGATCAAAAGTTTGTAGGAATCCAGATCAAAGGTGACCGCCTGGCCGCGGAGGGAAAGGTCCTGCAGCTCTTCCTCGTTGCGGAGGGTGGCCACGTGCATCCAGTTATAGACCACCAGGATATCCGTACGGTCGGACCGGGCATCCTGCTCAACAATGCCCACCGGCCCTTTCCAGGGCCAGGTCTTCAGGCGCAGACTGTGAAAGGCAATCTGCACCCTCAGGTTGTAACGCTCGACATCCTCGAGCTCTTCGCAGGCACCTTTGCAGCGCCCGAGGGTGCGCTGGAAACAGGGGCCTTCGTGCTCTGGCTCCAGTCCCAGCAAACGGTTGCACAATTCATTTTTGCCAGCAATACCGCTCAGCGCCCGCTCGGCATCCCGCTTGCTGCGGAACAACCCGAAATAATCCCCCAATCGGTGGGGCTCGATTTCGCGAACCAGCCGCGCCTGTAGATAGCCGGCCTCGTTTTTCGAGAGCTCAATGCTTACCAGATTCTTGGCGGCCCTTGAGCGGCGATTGAACAGGGGCTTCAGGGTTTTGATCTGCTTGAGTTCCAGTAGTAGGGCTCCAAGCTCGCCAGCGGTTTCCGTCCATTCAACACGACGCAGGCTCTCGGACATGCGCACGCCCCGGGCAGAGTTGTGATCACCGGAAAAGTGCGAAGCCACCCGCTGGGCAATGTTTGTGCTCTTGCCCACATATAAAAGCACATCGTTCTCACCATAAAAGCGATACACCCCCGGCCCCCGGGGCAGATCCTGCAGGATATCCGTCGGCAGGTGAGAGGGAATGCTCGGGCGCTGCAACAGTTCACGCAGGGCATTCTCGAACTTCACATCCCCTTTCTCGGCACGAGCATGCTCGAAGAAAGACAGCATGGCGGACACATCCCCCATGGCCCGATGCCGCTGAACCTGGGCAAGGCCATGGCGAGCGATCAGCGCATCCATGTTGTGGCGCCGGAATTCCGGATACAGCCGGCGGGACAGTTTCACAGTGCAGAGCACCTTGGCCGAGAACAATCGCCCCAGCCTGCGGAACTCTGCTTTAATAAAGCCGTAATCAAAACGGGCATTGTGGGCGACAAACACATTGCCCTTAAGCTGCGCCTCCAGCTCATCCGCCATCTCTTCAAACACAGGCGCATCCGCCACCATCTCATTGGAAATGCCGGTAAAGTTTTCGATAAACGGCGAAATCCGCGTTTCCGGGTTCAGCAGCGTCTGCCACTCGCCCACCACCTCACCGGCCCGCCAGAACCGGATACCAATCTCGGTAATCCGGTCCCGGGCTGAATTGCCGCCGGTGGTTTCAATATCAAGAAACGCGAACGTGGCTGACTCAAGGACTGTACTTTCGGACGTCATGGAACAAGTTTACGCCTCACTGGCAACTGCAGATGTCTGTATATGAACGAAAAGCTGTTATAGACATTCGTCTAATTTCTGCATGAATTTATTTGAATTGTCACGAATTCGTAACTACCTTGTTTTTGGGTCCAACAACAAAAATGTGTGGAGACAACAACGATGCAAAGCAACAAACTGAGATTGGCAATTCGTGCGACGGCAGCAACAGTAGTAATGGGGGTTGCCTCTCAAGCGAGCGCACTTACGCTGAACGTAGGTGACGATACCGAAGCGAGCCTGTATGGCTACGCTCGTCTGAACATGAGTTACGACCTGGACGCTGACAGAGCGGTTTCTACTCGCGCCGGTTCGTTTACCGGTGGTGATGAAGACATCACAGGTCACTTCGGCGCTGACGTTCAACAGAGCCGTCTGGGCGTTAAGGTTAAGCACGCGTCTGGCGTAGCCATCACCGTGGAAGGTGACTTCCGTGGTTCAGGCAATAGCGCAGGCAGTCTGCGTATGCGTCACGCATACGGTGAATACAACGGCTTCATGGCCGGTCGTAACTGGTCCAACTATACCAGCTTCGTAGGTAACACACCGACTCTGGACTTCGACAGCTTGGCAGGTACTGCGGGCAGCCAGGATCGTACCGAGCAGATCCGCTACACCACTGGCGCTCTGTCCTTCTCTCTTGAAGATCCGAGTTCACAGGGCGTTCTGGGCGCAGGCGGAAACACTCGCACTTCCGCTCCAGCGCTGACTGCTCGCATTCAGGATTCCGCTGACGCACTGTCATACTCAGCTGCCGCTCTGATCAGCCAAGTGACTGCCGATGACGGCACCAACGATGACAGCGCCATGGGCTTCGCGGTGTTTGGTGCGGCCAAGTTTGCTCTGAGCGACATGATCTCTATCCAAGGCGCGATCAACTATACTGACGGTGCCAACGGTTACCTGTGGCGCTCAGGCAGCAACTACTTCGGCCCCAGTGCCTACGTAGACGGCAACAGCCTTGAAACCATCGAAGGCGTCGGCGGTTCGATCGGCACAAGCGTATCGCTCGGCGGTGGTCGTAGCATCAACCTGGGCTACGGTACCACTATGCTGGACCTGGACGACGCGATTGCAGCGGGTGCTACCACCAATGCTGACGCGGAATCCAACCAGAACGTGTTCCTGAACTACATGTGGTCACCAGTACAGAACGTCATGTTCGGTGTTGAATACGGCTACTTCGATCAGGAAACTGTTGCCGGTGACTCCACCGACGCAAACCGTGTTCTGTTCGCAGCGCAGTACAGCTTCTAATACTTCCGTTAGAAGTTAGTTAACTCAGCAGAAACCCCGGCTCCGGCCGGGGTTTTTGTTTGTGCGGAAAAGCGATCAGGAAGGAGCTAAAACGAGAGAGGCGGGCAATACGATTCAGGACTGTAGAGGGCCAGGGATGGCCCGAAACAAGCGCACAGGGATGTGCTTGTAGCGTGTCCTGAATCGTATTGCCCGCCTCTCGCCGCCCCCAAACCTCAAAGGCTGGGAGCGGATCCAGCAGCTATCACAGCAGAAGGGTACGAATGTCCCCAAGAAGCTGACTGAGCACCGTGGTAAACCGGGCCGCATCGGCCCCATTCACTGCCCGGTGATCGTAAGACAGCGACAACGGCAGCATTAACCGGGGCTGGAACTCCTTGCCATCCCAAACCGGCTTCATCGCCGCCTTGGACACCCCCAGAATCGCCACCTCCGGCGTATTCACAATCGGCGTAAATGCGGTGCCGCCAATACCACCCAGACTGGTGATGGTAAAACACGCGCCCTGCATCTCTGCCGGCTTCAACTGCTTGTCCCGGGCCTTCTGAGCCAGCTCGGCGCTTTCCGCCGCCAGCTCCCACAAGCCCTTCTTGTCCACATCCCGGATCACCGGCACCATCAACCCATGGGGCGTATCCACCGCAATCCCGATGTGAATGTACTTCTTGCGAACCACCTCCTTACGCTCCATGTCCAGGGACACGTTGAACTGAGGCAGTTCCGCAAGTGCCGTGGCACAGGCCTTCAGCAGGAACGGCAGCGGCGTCATCTTCACGCCCTTCTTCTCGCCGGCCGCTTTCTGGCCCTTGCGGAAATCCTCCATATCGGTGATATCCGCATCCTCGAACTGGGTCACGTGGGGCACGTTCAACCAGCTGCGCTGCATGTTGTTGGCCGTGGCGAACATCATCCGCGACATGGCCTCACGCTTCACCTCACCAAACTGGC
Organism: Marinobacter sp. EhC06; assembly: GCF_001650915.1. Classification (GTDB taxonomy): domain Bacteria; phylum Pseudomonadota; class Gammaproteobacteria; order Pseudomonadales; family Oleiphilaceae; genus Marinobacter. The sequence continues at coordinate 1,266,198 of NZ_LXYO01000023.1, read as the reverse complement.
TGAAGTCCGGCAGCTTGACCCCGGGAATACCGGATCCGGTGGCAACACCACCGCCCTGCTGAGCCTGCTTGAGCTGGCTCTTCACATAGGCCTGGACATCGTCCTTGATAATCCGGCCCTTGGGGCCAGAGCCCTTGATGCGGGCCAGATCAGCACCCAGCTCCCGAGCCAGCTTGCGAACGGCCGGGCCAGCGTGAACCTTGGCGCCCGGCGTCGGCGGCTCGTAGGTTGCACCCTGGGGCTCAGGGGCGGACTCTGCTTCCTGCTTTGGCTTCTCTTCGGACTTCGGCTCGGACTTCTCTTCCTTCGCCGGTTCTTCAGATGCCGACTCAGAGGCTTCTTCCTCTTCCCCGCCGCCTTCCTGAACGGTCATCTCCAGCAGCTCATCGCCCTCGGAGAGCTTGTCGCCCTCGGACACCAGGATCTTGCCCACCTTGCCGGCGTAGGGCGAAGGAATCTCCATGGTGGCCTTGTCGGATTCCACCGTTACCAGCGGATCGTCGGCTTCAATGGTGTCGCCTTCCGACACGTTGATTTCGATCACCGGGACATTATCAAAGCCATCCAGCGCGGGAACCTTGACGGTCTCCTTGCGGGAGCCACCGGAAGCCTTCTTCGGCGCCGGTTTGCTCTCTTCGGATTTCTCTTCTTGCTTGGCTTCGCTCTTTTCCTCGGCTTTCTCCTCCGGCTTTCCTTCGGAGTCATCACTGCCGGCATCGTCAGAGCCACCGCCGTCGGCGCTGGCTTCCATCATCCCGACAACGTCGCCTTCCTTGACCTTGTCACCCACCTTTACAGTGATCTTGGTGATCTTGCCGGCACCGGGCGACGGCAACTCAACAGACGCTTTGTCTGACTCTACGGTCAGAATCGGATCTTCTGCTTCAACGGAATCTCCTGCACTGACGGTGATTTCGATTACCTCGACCTCATCCGCGCCGCCGAGATCCGGAACCTTGATTTCCTGTTCACTCATGGCGGTCTCCTTAGCTCAGCACCGGGTTCGTTTTGTTGCGATCGATTCCGTACTTGCGCATGGCTTCGAGAACCACATCGTTCTTAACCTCCCCATCCTGAGCCAGGGCTGACAGCGCCGTGACTGTTACGTAGTAACGGTCCACTTCAAAGAAGCTGCGCAGCTTCTCCCGGGTATCGCTCCGGCCAAAGCCGTCGGTACCGAGAGTCAGGTAGGTTTTGGGAATGAACGCCCGGAGCTGCTCGGAGTGCAGCTTGATGTAATCAGTCGAAGACACCACTGGTCCGTCCTGCTTCTCCAGGCACTGGGTTACGTAGGCCTTCTTGGGCTTGTCGTCCGGGTGCAGACGGTTCCAGCGCTCAATGTGCTGGCCTTCACGGGCAAGCTCGTTGAAGCTGGTCACGCTCCACACGTCAGAGGCTACACCCCAGTCGTCTTTCAGCATCTGGGCTGCTGCGCGCACCTCGTTGAGAATCGCGCCAGCACCGAGCAGCTGAACCCGCGGGGTTTTCTTGCGCCCCTTGGTTTCAACAGACTCGAACTTGTACATGCCCTTGATGATGCCGTCTTCACAGTCCTTGGGCATTGCCGGCTGTTCGTAGTTCTCGTTTTCGATGGTCAGGTAGTAGAAGACGTTCTGGTTGTCCTCGAACATCTCTTTCATGCCCTTGCGGAGCACCACGGCCATTTCGTAGCCGTAGGCCGGATCGTAGGCCTTACAGTTCGGAATGGTGTTGGCCAGCACATGGCTGTGACCGTCCTGGTGCTGGAGACCTTCGCCGTTCAGGGTGGTCCGGCCAGCGGTACCACCGATCAGGAAGCCACGGGCCTGGATGTCACCGGAGGCCCACGCCAGATCGCCTACCCGCTGGAAGCCGAACATGGAGTAGAAGATGTAGAACGGAATCAACGGGAAGTTGTTGGTGCTGTATGACGTTGCCGCTGCCATCCAGGCCGCCATGGAGCCATCCTCGTTGATACCTTCTTCAAGAATCTGGCCCTTTTTGTCTTCCCGGTAGTACATGATCTGGTCACGGTCTTCCGGAACATATTTCTGTCCTTCGGCGGTGTAGATGCCGAGCTGACGGAACATGCCTTCCATACCGAAAGTACGCGCTTCGTCGGGCACGATGGGTACCACGCGTTTACCAATGCGCTTGTCCTTGGTCAGTGCCGTCAGGATACGGACGAATGCCATAGTGGTGGAGATTTTCCGATCACCGGAACCGTCCAGCACTGCCTTGAAGATGTCCAGCTCCGGAATCTGCAGCGGCTGGCAGTCCTTGCGGCGCTTGGGATAGAAGCCACCGAGCTCCTGCCGACGCTTCTTCATATAGACAATTTCCGGACTATCCGGCGCTGGCCGGTAGTAGGGAACGTCCTTGAGCTCTTCGTCCTTCAGCGGCACCGCAAAGCGGTCGCGGAATGACTTCAGCTGCTCAATATCCAGCTTCTTCAGGGAATGGGCTGTATTTTGCGCCTCACCGGCTTCACCAAAGCCATAGCCTTTGATGGTGTGAGCCAGGATAACGGTTGGCCGGCCACCGTTGTTATGGATGGCGTGGTGGTATGCCGCGTAGATCTTGTATGGGTCGTGACCACCACGGTTAAGCTTGTTGATTTCCTCGTCAGAGAGGCCCTCAACCAGCTTGGCCGTTTCCGGATACTTACCGAAGAAGTGCTTGCGGGTGTAAGCCGGGCCGTTACTCTTGAAGTTCTGCAGCTCGCCGTCGCAGACCTCGTCCATGGCCCGTTGCATCTTGCCGTCCTTGTCCTTCTCGAACAGCGGATCCCAGTGGCGACCCCAGACGACTTTCAGCACGTTCCAACCAGCACCCCGGAACACACCCTCAAGCTCTTGCATGATCTTGCCATTACCACGAACAGGACCATCCAGACGCTGCAGGTTGCAGTTAACAACGAAGATAAGGTTGCTGAGATTTTCCCGGCCGGCCATAGAGATGGAACCCAGGGTTTCCGGCTCGTCGCACTCGCCGTCGCCGACAAAACACCACACCTTGCGGTCGCCCATCTCGATGAGTTCACGGCTGTCCAGGTACTTCATTACGTGTGCCTGGTAAATCGCCTGAATCGGCCCGAGGCCCATGGAAACCGTGGGGAACTGCCAGTATTCCGGCATCAGCCAGGGGTGCGGATAGGAAGAGAGGCCAGTGCCATCGACTTCCTCACGGTATTTGTCGAGATCTTTCTCGTCGAAACGCCCCTCAAGGAAGGAGCGCGCATAAATGCCCGGTGAAGAGTGGCCCTGGAAGTAAACAAGGTCGGACTCGCGCTTTTCGTCGCCGCCGTGGAAGAAGTAGTTGAAGCCAACATCGTAGAGCGTCGCCGCCGACGAGAACGATGAAACATGCCCGCCAAGGTCACCGGGACGCTGATTGGCACGCATAACCATGGCCATGGCATTCCAGCGGATCAGGGAACGGATACGGCGCTCCATAAAGAGGTCGCCGGGCATCGGCGCCTGCTGGGAAACCGGAATACTGTTCCGGAACGGCGTGGTTATGGAATACGGCAGCTCGGTTCCATCGCGGCTCGCCCGCTCGGAGAGCCTCTCAAGAATGTATTTGGCCCGGTCTACGCCTTCGTTCTCGATCAGAGATTCCAGCGCATCCAGCCATTCACTGGTTTCAATGGGATCATCGTCCTGGTACATCAAACCCTCCCCTTGGCATCAAAAAGTGCAGCGCCGCCACGATCAGCAGCCTGGCGCGTTGCGGTGTCGATAAGCTGCGATGGAATGCAGTGTTTTGTTGTGGGTATTTTCAGCCTGACAGGTGTACCGGCTCCCAGTACACAGAACCTGTACAAAGCATAGAACAGCTTTCACACTTTTCCTGTCTGATCGCCCCCGATTCACGGGCTTTTGGCCCAAAGGATGACCGGCTCGCCGGCGAAGTGCGTGGATTGGCCCACCTGATTACGTAGTATTTTTACTACATTTTAGCTATCAAGTTCAATCAAAGCCCTACGAACATCCTTTTCGAGCGGACTTCTTTCGGTTACTTACGGAAGAATGACCGTTTTTGGACCAACAGACAACCAGATTGCGACCAATGTCGTAGCATTCTTATCAACAGAAAAATTGATTACCACGCTAAACGATCCACTTACTGCAATTCGCCGCTTATTCGCTGCATTTGGCGATTTTTATTGAATTTTCCGCCCGATACTCTCCTGCATTTTCCTGATTTACCGGAACTTTTTTATTAGACCTGAAAATAATTCCCGATTTATGTATACTCGCCTGCCTGATTTTTAACCACCGAAAAAGTGGTCGGACCACTTTTTTGTCATTGGCACCAACAGAGGGCGATCTATGAACTCCATCGTCACCTTTCCGAACCGGATTCCCACTACGGAGTTCGAGGAACGGCGTTTCAAGGTCTACACGGACCGCCAGCTCGACAAGATTGAAGTCATTCAGAATCTCCCTGAAGAGACCCTGTTTGAAATGAAAGTGGTAGCCAGCGTGCTGCCATTTCGGGTCAACGAATATGTGATAAATGAACTGATCAACTGGGACAAGGTGCCCAACGACCCGATCTATCAGCTTGTCTTCCCCCAGAAAGGCATGTTGAAAGACGAGCATTACGAACGCATGGCAACAATGCACCGGGAAGGTGCCGACAAGAAAGAGATCCAGGCCGTCGCCAAGGAAATCCGGGATGAACTGAACCCGCACCCGGCCGGCCAGATGGAAATGAACATGCCGGAGCTGGACGGTGAAGTGCTGGACGGCGTTCAGCATAAGTACCGCGAGACGGTGCTGTTTTTTCCGGCCCAGGGTCAAACCTGCCACTCCTACTGCACCTTCTGTTTCCGCTGGGCGCAGTTTGTCGGTGACAAGGATCTGAAAATGGCCAGCACCGAAGCTGAGAAGCTTCACGGCTACCTGCAGGAGCACACCGAGGTAACCGACCTGCTGGTAACCGGCGGTGACCCGATGGTCATGAAGACCAAGAACCTGGTGCAGTATCTGGAACCGCTGCTGCAGCCGGAGTTCGATCACATCCAGACCATTCGCATCGGCACCAAGGCCCTCACCTTTTGGCCCTACCGCTTCGTGACCGACAAGGATGCCGACGAACTGATCGACCTGTTCGCCCGTCTCGTGGATGCCGGCAAACACGTGGCCATCATGGCCCACTACAACCACTGGCAGGAAATCACCACCGAGATTGCCGAAGAGGCCATCCGCCGTATTCGTGCCACCGGTGCCGAGATCCGCGCCCAAGGCCCGCTGATCAAGCACGTAAACGACGATGCCGACGCCTGGGCCAAGCTGTGGAAGAAAGAAGTGCAGCTGGGCATCATCCCCTACTACATGTTTGTAGAGCGGGACACCGGCGCCAAAAACTACTTTGAAGTGCCCTTGGTTGAGGCCTTCCACATTTATCGGGAGGCCATGAAAAAGGTCAGCGGCCTGGCCCGCACCGCCCGCGGCCCCTCCATGAGCGCCGGCCCCGGCAAGGTGGAGATTCAGGGCATCACCGAAATCCACGGTGAGAAGGTATTCGTGCTGCGCTTCCTGCAGGGCCGCAACCCGGACTGGGTACAACGCCCGTTCTTTGCCAAGTACAGCGAGACAGCGACCTGGTTGCATGAGCTGGAACCGGCCTTCGGAGAAGAGAAATTCTTCTTTGAGGATGAGTATGAAGAGATGAAGAAGGGCAACGGCTAAAAGCTCATTGCCTTTGTGCAAAGAGGGCCAGATGGGAGCTCCCATCTGGCCCTCTTTCGTTCAGCCCCTTCGAAACTTCGGCACAAACCCCTCCGGCTTGTCCTTGAGCCACTCAACAAACGTCCGCATTTCCTCCAGCTCCAACAGCTTTTCCCGGGTGTTGAAGTACAGACCCAACTCGTATTCCGAACGGGCTTTGTGAATAGCGTTGTGGCAGGGACGGCACACCCAGAGCGTTCGGGTGATGAGATCTTCCTTGGAGAACAGCTTCTGAAAGCGTTTTTTGCGGTGCAGGTGTTTGGGTATCAGGTGGTGCCGGGTGAGCCTGGCAACCGGGCGTTCGCAAAGTTCGCAGTTGTCGGGTTGGGGCGGGAGTATGAGCATTGCGGAAATACCAGTCGGGTTTCGCCTTGGGCTCCACCCGACCTACGTTGTATTTGGCTAACGCCAAACGATCAGTGCATCAGGGTATAGAGCTTCCGGCGATAGGTCCGTACATCCGGGTTGTTGTTGCCCAGCTTGTCGAACAGCTCAATCAGCGTTGTCTTGGCCACTTCGTCCTTGTATTTGCTGTCTACCCGCATCAGGCGGATCAGCAGGTCCATGGCCTCGGCGTTATTTTCCTGTAATACGTGATGAAGCGCCAACTGGTGCAGTGCGTTCGGGTCTTTCGGATCCTGCTCAAGGGCCATCTCAAGATCCTTGATCGGTGGCAACTCGGCAGACTGCTTGAGAAACTTGATCCGGGCCGCCAGTTGCTTGGCCTGATGCTGCATCTTCTCTTCCGGCGGCAGGCTATCAAGCACCTGTTCAGCCGTCTCCAGGTCCCCCATTTCTGCCTTCAGCTGGGCCAGATCGATCAGGACCTTCAGATTTTCCGGATCCTCCTGATTCATCTGGGACAGGATGGCCAGCGCTCCCTCGACGTCCCCTTCTTCCCAGATCCGATGGGCCTTTTCGTAAGGGTCTTCCTTGGGAGCTTCCACATGCTTGTCCAGAACCTTGCGGATTTCGCTCTCCGGCAGGGCGCCGTTGAAGCCATCCACGGCCTGGCCGTTCTTGACCAGGATGACGGTGGGCAGGCTGCGCACACCCAGGCTGGATGTGAGCTGTTCCTGCTCGTCTGCATTCACCTTGGCCAGCATGAACGCGCCCTGGTAATCGTCGGCAAGCTTTTCCAGTAGCGGCATCAACTGCTTGCAGGGAGCGCACCACTCGGCCCAGACATCCACCAGGATGGGCGTGCTGGCAGAGGCTTCCATAACCTTCTGCTGGAAGTTTTCCATGGTGGCTTCAAAAATGTAGGGAGAATTGCTCATGCAGGGCACCTGAAAAAGTCGAATGAATCGTTCGGAGTTGTCAGGGACATGGGGCCAAGTCGTGGAAATTCAAGCGCCAGGTAGTCAAGGCCAACTCCTTGAAATCACCGTATCTGCCGTTACATAGCTAGTAAGCAACGTTCCGGGACAACCACTCAGCAGCCCGTCCCGGGCGGATTCACAACCTTTCCGGATGGATGCTCGCGGCATGAATGATGACACGCAAAACGATTCACTTGAGGAATTCGAAGAGGACGTGACCGAATACATCGGCAAGGACGAGCATAGCAAAAGCCTCGCCCTGCCCCAGCAGATGATGCCCCGGCGCATGTATGTGCTGCCCGTTTCGAACCGGCCTTTCTTTCCGGCCCAGGTTCAGCCGGTCGTGGTGAACCAGAATCCGTGGCAGGAAACCCTGAAACGGGTCGGCGAGACCGATCACAAGGTCATGGGCATCTGTTTTGTGGAAGAGCAGGAAACGGAAGACGGCATCCCTGCCAGTGAACAGCTGGAGACGGTGGGCTGCGCCGTGCGCGTGCATCATGCCCAGAACGACAGTGGTAAGGTCCAGTTTATTGCTCAGGGTTTGCAGCGCTTCCGGATCGTCCAGTGGCTGCGTCGCAAGCCGCCCTACCTGGTGGAAGTTGAATACCCGACAGAACCGGAAGAAGACGCAGACGAGCTCAAGGCCTACACCCTGGCCATAATCAGCGCGATCAAGGAGCTGCTGCGCACCAACCCTCTCTATGGCGAAGAGGTAAAACAATACCTGTCCCGGTTCGGCCCGGACGACAGCTCCCCGCTTGCCGATTTCGGCGCCTCTATGACCAGTGCCCCGGGCAATGAACTGCAGGACGTGCTCGACACCGTGCCCCTGCTCCGCCGCATGGAGAAGGTCCTGTTGCTGATGCGCAAGGAGCAGGAAGTCGCCCGGCTGCAGTCGGAAATCAGCGAAGAGGTAAACGCCAAGGTCCAAAAACATCAGCGCGAGTTTTTCCTGAAGGAACAACTCAAGGTCATTCAGCGCGAGCTGGGAATGGCCAAAGACGACAAGACCGCAGATGTGGAGCGTTTCCAGCAACGCATGGCGGAGCTCAACCCGCCCGAGGCGGTTAAGGAGCGCTTCAACGATGAAATCGAAAAACTGCAGGTGCTGGAACAGGGTTCGCCGGAATATGGCGTCACCCGTAATTATCTGGACTGGCTGACCCAGGTTCCCTGGGGCGTCCACTCGGAAGACCACTTCGATCTGGCCGAAGCCCGCCGGATTCTGGACCGGGATCACGACGGCCTGGACGATGTAAAAGATCGCATCATCGAGTTCCTGGCCGAAGGGACCTTCAAGGGCGAGGTCAGCGGCTCCATCCTCCTGTTGGTGGGCCCGCCCGGCGTCGGCAAGACATCAATCGGCCACTCTGTGGCGGATGCACTGGGCCGGAAATTCTACCGCTTCAGCGTTGGTGGCATGAGGGATGAAGCTGAAATCAAAGGCCATCGACGCACCTACATCGGCGCCATGCCGGGCAAGTTTGTCCAGGCGCTGAAAGACTCCAAGGTGGCGAACCCTGTCATCATGCTGGATGAAATCGACAAGATCGGTGCGTCTTTCCAGGGCGACCCTGCTTCAGCCCTGCTGGAGACCCTGGACCCGGAACAGAACCGCGACTTCCTGGACCACTATCTGGATGTCCGCATGGACCTGTCCAAGGTTCTGTTCATCTGTACCGCCAACCAGCTCGATACGATTCCGCGGCCACTGCTCGACCGGATGGACGTGATTCGCCTGTCCGGTTACATCGCGGAAGAAAAACTGGCCATCGCCAAGCATTACCTGCTACCCAGACTCCTGAAGCGGGCCGGCCTGCTGAAAAAGCAGTTCAACATCACCGACGCCGCCATCAAGCAGGTTATTGAGGGCTATGCCCGCGAAGCTGGCGTGCGGAGCCTGGAAAAGCTGCTTCACAAGATACTGCGCAAGGGCATCGTGAAGCTGCTGGAGAACCCGGACCAACCGGTGAAGGTGGGTGTTTCGGATCTGCAGAGTTACCTCGGGCAGCCATCGTTCAAGAAAGAGAGATCCCTCAAAGGCACCGGCGTCGTCACCGGCCTGGCCTGGACCGCCATGGGCGGGGCCACGCTGAGCATCGAGGCATCCAGAATCCACAGCTCTCAGCGCGGCTTCAAACTGACCGGTCAGTTGGGGGATGTGATGAAGGAGTCCGCCGAGATCGCCTACAGCTATGTGTCATCCAACCTAAGACGCTTCAAGGGCGACCCGACTTTCTTCGACAAATCCTTCGTGCACCTGCACGTACCCGAGGGAGCCACGCCCAAAGACGGCCCGAGCGCCGGAGTCACCATGGCCACCGCACTGCTGTCCATCGCCCGCAAAGAAGCGCCGCAGCAAAACATCGCCATGACCGGTGAGCTTACGCTGACCGGACAGGTGCTGCCGGTGGGCGGTATTCGGGAGAAGGTCATTGCGGCGCGCCGGCAGAAAATCAGCAACCTGATCTTGCCGGAAGCGAACCGTGGCGACTATGAAGAACTGCCGGAGTATCTTAAGGAAGGTCTGGTGGTGAACTTCGCCAAGCATTACAGCGATGTGTTCCAGGTGTGCTTTGGCAATAAGCCCAAGAGCGGGTCTTCGGTGCATTGATGGAAGCGGGTTTGTCGGATTACGCTTCGCTAATCCGACCTACGAGTTTGGATAGCTGAATTGTAGGTCGGATTAGACCCAACGGGTCGTAATCCGACACCATTGCTCAGGCTTTCTCTTTCCACCCGTCGTCCTTCAGAACCGACCCCACGGTCAGCACCGGCGACGCATCAATATCATCGGCATCCATCATATTGGCCACCCGCTGAAGTGAGGCCAGAATCATGGTCTGCTCCCACTCTGCCAGGCTCTGGAATTTCTTGATGAAATCCTCCTGCAGCGGATTCGGCGCCCGGGCCAGCAGATCCGCCCCTTCGTCGGTCAGGTGAGCATGCACCTTCCGCTTGTCCTGAGTGCTGCGTACCCGGTACACCAGATTCCGGTGCTCGAGCCGGTCCAGAATCGTCGTTACCGTTGCCTGGCTAAGACTGACCTTGTCGGCAATGGTGCCGATGGTCACTTCGCCAAGATCCCGAATCGTTCTCATGATCAGCAACTGTGGCCCGGTCAGCCCGGCATGCTTGCTCAGCCGCTTTGAGTGAAGGTCTGTCGCCCGGATGACACGTCTTAAAGCCACCAGCACATCTTCATAACTATTCACAGCAATACTCCGATTCGGTATTGGCAATTTATTTATACCCCTAACTATTAGAGGTCTTTGTACCGAGAATTGCAAGTCAGGGAGATTCCCGGCATTTTTTCGGCCAGCCACTATGCTAAGGTCACGACTTTATTTCTTTTCGACAGACAGACGGACGGATTGCGCCCGATGATCAAGTTTTTGCTGCCTTTTCTTTTCATGACGACATTCGCCGGCACCCTCTATGGCCAGGATGAGCTGGGACCTGAAAAAGAGCTCACCGCGGAAGACCTGGAAGAGAGCATCAAGACCCTGGAAGAGCCCATGTACACACCCTTCGTGGAGCTGTATTTGCTTGAGGAAAGCAAGGCACTTCGCAAGGAGATGCAAAACACCCGGGCGGAACTGATCGAAAAGGTGGTCGACAAGGAACTGTCGGTTGCCGACAAAACCATGTCCTACGCCACTGACACTGTTACCTACTTCTTTTACCTGATAGCGGGCGCCACATCCATTCTCGTGGTTATCGGCTGGAATTCCATCCGGGATATGCGGAACCAGCTAACCAGCCTGGCGGAAAAGCGGGTTAACGAATTGGTGATTGAATACGAGAAGCGACTCGAATTCATCGAAGAACAGCTGAAGCAGAAATCCGACATTATCCACCAGAACCAGGCCGAGATTGAGCGCACTAACGAAGTGCATTCCCTTTGGCTCAAAGCCAGCCAGGAAACCTCACACCAGAACAAGATCGCTGCCTACGATCAGATTCTGGATCTTCGCCCGGATGATGTGGAGGCTTTGAGCTACAAGGCCGACGCCGTTCTGGAAATGCAGGAACCGCTGTGGGCCATCAGTCTCTGCCAGCGAGCACTGAAACTTGCACCGGATAATGGCCACGCGCACTATCAGCTGGCATGCGCCTATGCGGAAATCGGCCGCTGGGAGGACGCAGTCAGTACCTTGAAGAAAGCTATTGAAATTTCGGAGGCATACCGCGACGATGCTTCCGTAGACGTGAGTTTTGACCAGCTACGTGAACATGAGAGCTTCCGGGCGCTGGTCTCACAGGATGAAGAAGACGGCACGGATGCGTGACACCGCTCAGAGCGGCACGGGATTTGCCTTTGCAGACAGGCCCGTGTTCCGGAGCAAACGCCAGCCCAGTTGCTTGACAAGCAGTGAGGTGTGGTGTTTGTTTAACTCTCTGAGAACACAAGAATAACCCTGAAATAAAACAGGACAGACTCAATGAGAACTTCAGTAAAAAAACTCGTAACCGCTGTTAGTACTTCCGTAGCCCTGATGGGCGCCGGCCACGCCGCTGCAGAAATCCAGATCGGTATTGCCGGCCCCATGACAGGTCCCGTTGCCCAGTATGGTGACATGCAATTCTCCGGTGCCCGCATGGCGATCGAGCAGATCAACGCCAACGGCGGTGTTATGGGTGAAGAGCTGGTTGCCGTGGAATACGACGACGTGTGTGATCCCAAGCAGGCCGTTACCGTTGCCAACAGTCTGGTCAACGACGGCGTACGCTTCGTGATCGGTCACCTGTGTTCAAGCTCCACCCAGCCGGCTTCCGACATCTACGAAGACGAAGGCATCCTGATGGTGACCCCGGCTTCCACCAGCCCGGAAATCACCGAGCGTGGCTATGAACTGGTGTTCCGTACCATCGGCCTGGACAGCATGCAGGGTCCGGTCGCGGCCCGTTACATTGCCTCCCAGAGCCCAGAGCGCGTTGCTATTGTCCACGACAAGCAGCAGTACGGTGAAGGTATTGCCACCGCCGTTCGTGACACCCTGAAGGACGCGGGCGTTGAAATCGCCATGTTCGAAGGTATCACCGCTGGTGACAAGGATTTCTCCTCACTGGTCACCAAACTCAAGCAGGCTGATGTGGATTACGTCTACTATGGCGGTTACCACCCGGAACTGGGTCTGATCCTGCGCCAGGCTGACTCCGCTGGCCTGGACGCCCGCTTCATGGGCCCCGAGGGCGTGGGTAACAAGGACATCAACACCATCGCCGGCGAAGCCGCCGAAGGCCTGCTGGTAACCCTGCCACCGGCGTTCGACCAGAAAGCCGAAAACCAGGCGCTGGTTAAAGCGTTCGAAGACAAAGGCGAGGATCCCTCCGGTCCGTTCGTTCTGACCTCCTACACTGCCGTGCAACTGGTTGCCGAAGGCATTGAAGCCGCGGGCTCCACCGATCCGTTTGATGTTGCTGCCGCCCTGCGCGAAGGCACCTTCCAGACTCCGATCGGCACCGTTGAATACGACAAAGCGGGCGACATGAAGTCGTTCGAGTTTGTTGTGTACGAATGGCATTCAGATGGAAGCAAAACTCCGGTAAACTGAGCCAAAATCGTTAACAAACGGTAATCATGAGAGCACCTTCTCACCGCGATCCGGGAGAAGGTGTTTTTCTAGGCTCCTGTTGATCCTCCCCCACTTCCTGCCCGGATATCCCGGGCATGGGGTGTGGTAGCGGAGGGAGCAGGCTTTCGGAGTCCCATAACAATGCAAGACCTCCTTTATTTCTCTCAGCAGCTCATCAACGGGCTGACGATCGGGAGCACCTACGCCCTGATCGCCATCGGCTACACGATGGTTTACGGCATCATCGGCATGATCAACTTTGCCCATGGTGAAATCTATATGATCGGTGCCTACACGGCGCTGATTGCCATTACCGGCCTCGCCGCTCTTGGTATTGCCTGGCTACCTCTGATACTGATCGTCGCGCTGCTCTGCGCCATGATCGTCTCCAGCTCCATGGGCTGGGCAGTGGAACGGGTGGCCTACAGGCCTGTGCGGGGGCGTCATCGCCTGATCCCGCTGATCTCCGCCATCGGCATGTCCATCTTCCTCCAGAACTACGTTCATCTGGCACAGGGCTCCCGGAACATCGGTTTTCCGGCGCTGATCGACGGCGGTTTCAACTTCGGTTCCGGTGACGGCTTCCAGATGTCCCTGTCCTATATGCAGATAACCATCTTCATCACCACGTTGATCTGTATGACAGCCCTGTCCCTGTTCATATCCCGCTCACGGACTGGCCGTGCCTGCCGTGCGGTGTCACAGGACCTGGGCATGGCCAACCTGTTGGGCATCGACACCAACCGCATCATTTCCGCAACCTTTGTAATCGGTGCGGCACTTGCGGCGGTTGCCGGCCTGCTCCTGGGCATGTACTACGGTTCGGTCGATCCTCTGTTCGGCTTCATTGCCGGGCTGAAAGCCTTTACCGCAGCGGTACTTGGCGGCATTGGCAGCATCCCTGGTGCGATGCTGGGCGGATTGATACTGGGCGTGGCAGAGAGCATGACCTCCGGCTACCTCAGCGGTGAATACAAGGATGTGATCTCGTTCAGCCTGCTGATCCTGATTCTGCTGTTCAAACCCACCGGCCTGCTTGGCAAACCGGAGGTTGAGAAGATCTGATGGCTGCTAATAATTTCAGACACGCGCTCTTCTGCTCGATCATTACACTGATCATTTCCTACCCGATCATCGGCTTCAATCTTGAGGCACAGGGCATCAACGTGACCCTGACCGGGGCCGATGCCAGTACCGTTGTCATGGTGTTGCTCGCTGCGGTGATCGTATTCCTGTTCCAGCTATTCCGGGACCAGATCATGGGGACCCTCAGGAGTCTCCCGCATCCCCTGCCCCAATCCAGCAAGGAGCCCATGGCGGAAAACCGCCGGGCCAAGATTGAGTCCTGGGTGCTGACCGGCATTGTGGTTCTTGCCCTGTTCTGGCCTTTCTTCGTATCCCGTGGTGCAGTGGATCTGGCCACGCTGGTGCTGATCTACATCATGCTGGCCCTCGGCTTGAACGTGGTGGTTGGTTTGGCCGGCTTGCTGGATCTTGGCTATGTGGCCTTCTATGCCGTAGGTGCGTATACCTTTGCACTACTGTCACAGTACCTGGGCATCTCGTTCTGGCTGGCACTGCCCATCGGCGCACTGCTCGCCGCCCTGTTTGGCCTTGTGCTCGGCTTTCCGGTGCTCAGGCTACGAGGGGATTATCTGGCCATCGTCACCCTGGGTTTCGGCGAGATCATCCGGATATTGCTGAATAACTGGACAACCCTGACTGGCGGCCCCAACGGCATTGGTGGCATCCCGGATCCGACCCTGTTCGGCATGGAATTCGGGCGCCGGGTGAAGGAAGAAGGCAACACCTCGTTCCACGAAACCTTCGGCATCGCCTACAGCGGTGAGCACAAGGTTATCTTCCTGTACCTGATTGCCCTGGTTCTGGCGGTATTCACCGCGCTCGTTATCCGTCGATTCATGCGGATGCCCGTGGGTCGGGCCTGGGAAGCACTGCGGGAAGATGAAATCGCTGCCCGCTCCCTGGGCCTGAGCCGCACCGCGGTGAAGCTGTCCGCCTTTACCATTGGTGCCTTCTTTGCCGGTTTTGCCGGCACCGTGTTCGCCTCCAAGCAGGGCTTTATCAGCCCGGAATCGTTTGTCTTCCTCGAATCCGCCATCATCCTGGCCATCGTGGTACTCGGCGGCATGGGCTCACAGATCGGTGTGGTACTGGCGGCGATCGCCGTCACCATCCTGCCCGAACTGGCCCGTGAATTCTCCGAGTACCGCATGCTGATCTTCGGCGCCGCCATGGTGCTGATGATGGTCTGGCGTCCGCAGGGCCTGATGCCCATGCGCCGCATTCACATTGAACTGAAAAGGCAGGAGTGACAGACGATGCTTGAAGTACAGAATCTGTCCATGCGCTTTGGCGGCCTGCTGGCGGTAGACGAAGTGTCTCTGGACGTTCAGGAACACGAAATCGTGTCCATCATCGGTCCCAACGGGGCCGGCAAAACCACCGTATTCAACTGCATGAGCGGTTTTTACAAACCGACCGGCGGCAAGATCCTGTTCGAGGGGAGAGAAGTACAGGGTAAACCCGACTACAAGATCTCCCGACTGGGGATGGTGCGCACTTTCCAGCATGTGCGGCTGTTCAGCCAGATGACGGTGGTGGAAAACCTGCTGGTGGCTCAACACCGCCACCTGAACACCAACCTGATTTCTGGCCTGATCAAAACCCCCAGTTACCGGACCAAAGAGCAGAAATCCCTGGATCGGGCCGCCTACTGGCTGGATCGGGTTGGCCTGCTGGACCTGGCTAACCGGGAAGCCGGCAACCTCGCCTATGGCCAACAACGGCGTCTGGAGATTGCCCGCTGCATGGTGACCGAGCCCAAGCTGTTAATGCTCGACGAGCCGGCAGCCGGCCTCAACCCGGCGGAAACCAAGGAACTCAATCAGCTGATTATCAGCCTGAAAGAGGACTACAACGTTTCCGTGGTGCTGATTGAGCACGACATGAGCCTGGTAATGGATATTTCCGACCGCATCAACGTGATCAACCAGGGACGCCCCCTGGCCAGTGGCACGCCGGAAGAAATCCGCCAGAACGACGACGTGATCAAAGCCTATCTGGGCGAGGCCTGAGGTAACCACATGCTAGTACTAGAAGATGTCCATACCCATTACGGCAAGATCGAGGCCTTGCACGGGGTGTCTGTAGAGGTCAAAAAGGGTGAGATCGTCTCACTGATCGGCGCCAACGGTGCTGGCAAGACCACCCTGCTGATGACTGTTTGCGGCAACCCCCGGGCCAGTGCCGGACGCATTTTTCTGGAAGGCAAGGAAATCACCAATGAATCCACAGCCCAGATCATGCGCTCCGGCATCTCGATTGTTCCGGAGGGCCGCCGCGTGTTCTCTGGCCTGACGGTCGAGGAAAACCTCCACATGGGTGGTTTTTTCAACACCAAGGCAGAAATCCGCAAGAGCCAGCAGCACGTCTATGAGCTCTTTCCGCGCCTGAAGGAACGCGAGCATCAGCGCGCCGGAACCATGTCCGGCGGCGAGCAGCAAATGCTGGCCATCGGGCGAGCACTGATGAGCAGACCCAACATGATCATCCTCGATGAACCATCGCTGGGCCTGGCACCGCTGATCATCAAGCAGATCTTTGAGATCATCGGCCAGCTTCGCGAGGAAGGAATCACCGTCTTTCTGGTGGAGCAGAACGCTCATCAGGCGCTGAACCTGGCCGACCGGGGCTACGTGCTGGAAACCGGCAAGATTCGCCTGCACGACACCGGCAAGAATCTGCTGGAAAACCCGGATGTCCAGAACGCCTACCTGGGCGGCTGATCAAAACCTCCTGAAAGCAAGGTCAAAACCGGTGTGTGGCAACATGCACCGGTTTTTTTGTGGGCCGAATCAATTACTCACCAATCTTTAAACTTGCGTTGGCTGGAGATCAACTATACTCAAATCAACGGTCAACCTGTCTCCACAAGACCAGTCAGGGCCGTTTTCGCAATGCTGCTCCACGTCAGGGGCAGCATTGTGTATTGCGACGAGAGCTTTAAACCACAGAAAGGAGTGGATAATGAAAAAACTGATCGCAGGTGCAATTCTTCTGGGTGCCTCCTCCATGGCCTTTGCCCAACCGGGCTGTGGTGTCGGCGCCATGATCTGGAAAGGACAATCCGGCATTGCCCCCCATGTACTGGCCGCTACCACCAACGGGACCTTTGGTAACCAGACCTTTGGCATGACTTCAGGCACCCTTGGCTGCCAAACCAACCAGTCCGTTCAGTCCATGGCCATGTACATGGACAGCAACATCGACAAGGTCGCCCGTGACATGTCCCGCGGTTCCGGCGAGAACCTGGACACTCTGGCAGTACTTCTGGGGGTTGACGAAGCGGATCGCGATGCCTTCCGGAAAGTCCTGCAGGATAACTTTGCCACCATTTTCCCGAGCTCTGACACCACCTCCGGCGAAGCGGTCGATGCCATCGTCGCGCTGCTGGAGAAAAACGAGTCACTCAGCAAGTACGTAGCAGCCTGATACTGACTCATTGAATGGACTCTCATGCGCCAGGGACGGCGCATTGTTCCATCCTCCATACCGTTCAACCCCGGATGCAGTAAACACCCATGGGCAACATGCTTCGCATTGGGCCAGCGCTGATCTGGCTTGCAGTCAGCCTGCCAACCCAGGCTAATACGCCTGAAAACACATCCGAACTCCATCTCGATCCTGCCTGGCTCACACTTATCCACTATCAGCCCGACACCTTTGGCGAGGGATATACCAGCCAGGCCGACGATCCGGCCTTTTTTCTGAGCGAAGACGGCAAGCACTCACCAAGGGCAGAGCTGGAGGCAACCCTTGAAGCCATCCAGAAGCCCGGCGAAGGCGATGGCCATGCCCGCTGCCGTTTCCCGGCCCGGGAAGCCTGGCTCAGCCAGCAACTCGATCTGTCGCTCCCGGAAATCGAGTGCCCCGGTTACCGGGAATGGTCGGAAACATTGAACACTGAGACGGTGACCCTGGTGTTTGCCGCCTCTTACCTGAACAGCCCCTCTTCCATGTTCGGCCATACGTTTTTGCGCCTTGACCCACCTCAGGATGATGAAGAGACCAACCTGCTGCTGGCCAACACAATTTCCTATGCCGCCGATGCCGCGGCCCACGACAGTGAGTTCCTGTTCGCCTACAAGGGCATTTTCGGTGGCTATCCCGGTATCACAACTGTCCAGCCCTACTATGAAAAAATACGGCTGTATTCGGACATCGAGCATCGCGACCTGTGGGAGTACAAACTGAACCTCACACAGGACGAAGTCGACCTGATGATCGCCCACGCCTGGGAGATCAGAGATCGCAATTTCGACTACTACTTCTTCGATGAAAACTGTGCCTACCGCCTGCTGGCCCTGATAGACATCGCGCGCCCGGGCACGGACCTGCTGGGAGAAGTAAGCACTCACGCCATCCCGTCGGACACGGTACGTTGGGTAGTGGACAAGGACCTGGTCAGCGAAGTCTATTACCGGCCTTCCGCTGCCACCTCCGTGGCCTACAGTCTCTCTACCCTGCCCGACGATCACCAGACCCTCGCGGCGGCGATCGCCAACGGTTATGTAGCCGCCGCTGCCAATGAGGTGAGTTCACTGCCAGCCGAGCAGCAGGCCCATGTTCTGGATGCCACCTACGACTACGTTCGCTACAAAAGCGAGGCCGACGGCTGGCCCCGGGAAATCGCTGCACCACTTTCCCATGACCTGTTGAGAGAGCGCAGCCGGATCAACAACGTCGCCCCGCCAGAGGAACCACCCGAGCCTGTTGTCAGAGACGACCAGGGCCACGACACCTTTAGACTGACTCTCGGGGCTGGCCAGCAGGCACACCGGGAATTCACCCAGGTGACCCTGCGCCCGGCCTACCACGACGTCCTGGACCCGCCGGCCGGCTACCGCACCGGCGCCCAGCTTCAATTCCTCAGGCTCGACGCGCGCCTTTATACCGACAACAACGAGCTTCAACTTGAACAGCTCACCGGTGTGGAAATTCGCTCGTTAAGCCCGCGGAACGCCTTTTTCTCGCCACTGTCCTGGCAGGTTGGGTTTGGTGGCCGCCGAACCGACACCGGCACCGACCGGGTCCTAGCGCCCTATCTTGAGGGCGGAGCCGGCGGCAGCTGGCGCCTTGGCAACCAGACCCAGGCCTTTGCCATCGCCACCGCCGACCTGGAAATCGACGACGACTTGCGTCGAGGCTATGATGCTGCGCCGGGCGCGGATATCGGCCTGCTCCATCAGAACAACCAGTTCAGCCTGCTTGCCGGTGCCAAAACCAAGGCCTGGATTGTCAGCAGCCAGCACCGCCAGGACCAGCTCTACGCCAAAGCCAACTGGCACATCGGCCGCGAATTCAGCCTGTTTGCTGAATTCATCCGGGAAAATCATTACGACAGGTACCAGAGCACATGGCACGCCGGACTTCACGCCTACTTCTGACCGCCACCAAGGCCCGGTTAAGCGGGCTTTTGGTTGCCCTTCTGCTGCTCTCCGGTTGCAGCAGCGTATTCTTCTACCCCGATCGGGTCACCTACATCACCCCGGACCGGCTAAACCTGGAATACGAGGACGTCTACCTTGATACCGAGGACGGCGAGACCCTGCATGGCTGGTGGCTGCCCGCACAAGCGCCTGAGAGCAACGCCAGGGGCACTGTCTACTTCCTGCACGGTAACGCCCAGAACATCAGCAGCCACATCCTCAACGTTGCGTGGCTGCCCGAGAGAGGCTACAACGTCTTTACCATCGACTACCGGGGCTACGGCAAATCCACCGGTGACCCGGACATCGAAGGCGCCCTGCACGACGTCGAAACCGGCCTGCGTTGGCTGATTGAGAAGCCAGAAGTGAGTGAACGGCCTCTATACATACTGGGCCAGAGCCTCGGCGGCGGACTGGGAATCGCTCTGGCCAGTGAATGGACTCAGCGGGAAGAACAGCCCCGCCTGGATGGTGTCATTCTGGACGGCACATTCTCAGGCTTCCGTAGAATCGCCCGGGAGAAACTGGGCGAGTTCTGGCTTACCTGGCCGTTGCAGATTCCGCTCAGCTGGACCATTCCTGAGGATTACGAGGGGGTGGATCATATTCCCAGAATCAGCCCGGTGCCTGTGATGGTGATCCATAGTGTGCGCGATGGGATTATTCCCTTTCATCATGGGGAGGACTTGTACGAAGCTGCGGAGGAGCCCAAGGAGTTTTTGCAGACAGATACGCCCCATGGGGCGACGTTTGTTATTCCCGGGTATCGGAAGGAAATGATTCGGTTTATGGGGCAATAAAAAACCCGCCAATCCAGAGGAGCGGCGGGTTTTCTTTGTCGGATTACGCCTTTGGCTAATCCGACCTACCGCGTTTACCTGTGATCCACGGGCGGGTGTTGGGTTTCCCTTTTCAAAAGTGTTGAGGGCCAGGGACGGCCCGAAACAAGCGCACATGGATGTGCTCGTAGCGTCTTTTGAAAAGGGAAACCCAACAGCCGCTTGCACCCAAGCCAAGCAGATAAAAAAACCCGCCAATCCAGAGGAGAGGCGGGTTTTAATTAAGCCCGAAAGCTATCAGGCAGAGAAATCGGTCGGCTGATCGCCTTCCTTGATTTCCTTCATGGACAGCTTCACGCGACCACGGTTGTCCACATCCAGGACCTTCACCAGAACTTCCTGACCTTCGCTCAGCTCGTCAGTCACGTTCTCGATGCGGCGATCAGAGATCTGGGAAATGTGCACCAGACCATCCTTGCCGGGCAGGATGTTAACGAAGGCACCGAAGTCCACAATGCGCTCAACGCGGCCTTTGTAGATAGCACCTACTTCGATCTCAGCCGTGATTTCCTTGACCCGGTTCACCGCCGCCTGGGCAGCTTCCTGGTTGTCAGCGTAGATCTTCACGTTGCCGTCATCATCCAGATCGATGGAAGCACCGGTTTCGTCACAGATCGCGCGGATAACAGAACCGCCCTTACCGATAACGTCACGGATCTTCTCCGGGTTGATCTTGATGGTGGTGATGCTCGGAGCACGGGCAGACAGTTCGGCACGTGGGGTAGAGATAACCTTGTTCATCTCGCCCAGGATGTGCAGACGCGCTGCGTGTGCCTGCTCGAGCGCAAGCTCCATGATCTCATCGGTGATGCCATTGATCTTGATATCCATCTGCAGGGCAGTTACGCCCTCCTGGGTACCGGCAACCTTGAAGTCCATGTCGCCCAGGTGATCTTCGTCACCCAGGATGTCAGTCAGTACCGCGAACTTGTCGCCTTCCTTGACCAGACCCATGGCGATACCGGCAACCGGCGCCTTGATGGGCACACCTGCGTCCATCAGCGCCAGGCTGGAACCACAGACAGAGGCCATGGAGCTGGAACCGTTGGATTCGGTGATCTCGGAAACCGCACGGATTGCGTACGGGAATTCTTCCAGGGTCGGCATAACCGCCAGAACACCACGCTTGGCCAGACGACCGTGACCAACTTCGCGGCGGCCCGGAGTGCCCACACGACCAGCTTCACCTACAGAGTACGGAGGGAAGTTGTAGTGGAACAGGAACGGATCCTTGCGCTCACCTTCCAGGGCATCAATGATCTGCACATCGCGGGAGGTACCCAGCGTGGTGGTCACGATGGCCTGGGTCTCGCCACGGGTAAACAGGGCGGAACCGTGAACGCTGGGCAGAACGCCAACTTCAATTTCAATCGGACGGACAGTCTTGTTGTCACGACCGTCGATCCGGGGCTTGCCATCGATAACCTGCTGGCGAACCACACTCTTCTCGATCTTGCCGAAGTACTTTTTAACTTCGTCTTCGGAAGGCTGGCCTTCCTCTTCACCGGCCAGTTTTTCAACGGCAGCGGCTTTCACCTCACCCAGGCGCTCGTAACGGGCCATCTTGTCGCGGATGCCGTAGGCTTCCTCGATAGCACCGGCAAAGTCGGCCTTGATGGCGTTCAGCAGCTCTGTATTCTCGGTCGCCGGCTGCCAATCCCAACGGGGCTTGCCGATTTCTGCGGCAAATTCCTTGATGGCGGCAACCGCTGTCTGCATTTCCTGGTGGCCGTAAAGAACACCGCCCAGCATCTGGTCTTCGGTCAGGCCCTTGGCTTCGGATTCCACCATCAGAACCGCGTCTTCGGTGCCGGCAACAACCATGTCCAGCAGGGAGGTTTCCAGCTCTTCGAAAGTCGGGTTCAGGAAGTAACCGCGCTCGTTGGTGTAACCCACACGAGACGCACCGATAGGGCCGTCAAACGGGATACCGGAGATGGACAGCGCAGCAGAAGCCGCCAGCATTGCAGCAATATCCGGATCCTGGTTCTTGCTGGAGGACATAACCGTGGTGATGACCTGAACTTCGTTCATGAAGCCGTTCGGGAACAGCGGACGAATCGGACGGTCGATCAGGCGGGAAGTAAGTGTTTCCTTCTCGGAAGGACGACCTTCACGCTTGAAGAAGCCACCGGGGATTTTGCCCACAGCGTAGGTCTTCTCGAAGTAGTTCACGGTCAGCGGGAAGAACGGCTGGCCGGGCTTGGCTTCTTTGGCGCCAACAACGGTACCAAGAACGGAGATATCATCTACGGTTACCAGTACGGAACCGGTTGCCTGACGGGCAATACGGCCGGTTTCCAGAGTGACGGTCTTGCCGCCAAGCTCGAATGATTTCTTGAAAGGTTTCAGATCCACAAAAAACTCCTGGTCTATCTGTTCCAGATTGATTCGTTTCGGGCGCCCCTGCGCTCGAAACCATAGTTCTGCAGATGATTTGCTGTGGTCTGAAGAGCAACCCGTCTGAAAGCTAACAGGCTGTTGCAAAACCCCGGTCTGAAGGGCGGCATTCCAGAGGCCGCCGGGCCCGGGCTTTTCAACAACCTGCTATCAATTTCGGCTTTCCATTACGACAGGGAATCCTTCGATAACACAGACAATCCAACTGCAGTGAGAGACAAGCACAACCGGCAGGCCCTTTACAGAGCCTGCCGGTTGACGGCTGCCACCAAAAATAACGGCGCAGCCCTCAGGTCGTAAAGACCCGGATCAGCGACGCAGACCCAGACGCTGGATGAGCTCCAGGTAACGGTCGGCGTTCTTGCGCTTGAGGTAGTCCAGCAGCTTACGACGCTGGTTTACCATCCGGATCAGGCCGCGGCGGGAATGGTGATCCTGCTTGTTGGCCTTGAAGTGATCCTGCAGCTTGTTGATGTTGGCGCTCAGCAGTGCCACCTGAACTTCAGGGGAACCGGTATCGCCATCACCTTGCTGAAAATCCTGAACGATCTGTGCTTTCTCGTTGGCAGAAAGTGCCATAACTCACCTCATTGTTTGCGATGCTTTCGAATACGGCCGAACCGCGCATCTCTACAGCCCGGCTAGACAGCGGCGCGCCTAACGCTTTCCGCTGCTCTTCACCAGTCGGCGTGGGACCAGATTGGTCTGCTCGCCTTCCGGGAATGCTTCTGCCAGCCCCACAAAGCTTTCGTTCGCGCTCTCATTTGCATAGAGACGTACGAAGCCTTCATAGGCCCGACCCGGTATTCTAACCGGTTGTCCGTTCAAGATCGATACCAGCGCCGGCCCCGCCAGACGGTGCTCGGGGAACATGGACAGCGCGGCATCCGGCGCCACGAGCAGGCCATCGAGGCTTTCACCCCGTTCGCGCATCGCCTCGAGATCGCTCACCGCATGGGCGTTGGCCAGGGTAAACCCGGATGCCATGGTGCGGCGCAATGCCGTTACATGGGCACCGCAACCCAGGGCTTCGCCAATATCCTCAACGAGTGAGCGAATGTACGTACCCTTGGTGCAGCTGACCGCGATATCCAGCTCATTCTCACGAACGTCCAGGAGGGTCAACTCATAGATGGTGACCGGCCTTGCCGGACGTTCCACCTCGATCCCTTCCCGGGCATATTCGTAAAGTGGACGCCCCTTGTGCTTGAGCGCCGAGTACATGGAGGGAACCTGCTGGATATCGCCCCGGAAACGGTCCAGAACCGGCTCCAGCACATCAGAGGTCAGACCTGTGGGTACCGGTTTCTCACCAACAACGGCGCCTTCACTGTCACCGGTCTCGGTCTTAATTCCGAGCCGAGCGGTGGCAATGTAGGCCTTGTCGCTGTCGAGCATCATCTGGGAGAACTTGGTGGCCTCACCGAAGCACAGAGGCAACACCCCTGTAGCCAGGGGATCGAGGGCGCCGGTGTGGCCAGCCTTGGCGGCTCCGAACAGGCGCTTGACCTGCTGCAGAATGCCGTTGGAGGTGACTCCGGCCGGCTTGTCGATAACCAGAATGCCGTTAACGTCACGGCCTTTACGTCTACGGCTCAAGCGTTACGCTCCGGATCATCCTGGTCTTCGTCACCATTGCGGTCCACAGCCGGCTTGTCGCCAACCGCTTCGCGAATGAGGCTATCCATCTTGCGACTGTAGCCCTGCAAAGTATCAAAGTGAAACCGCAACTGGGGCACAACCCTCAGCTTCATTGCGCGCCCAACCTGACCGCGCAGAAAGCCTGAGGCCTTGTTGAGCACCGAAATCGATTCCTTGACCTCCGGAGACTCCTCCGTCAGTTCCTCGGTGGAAAGCAGGGACACATAGATATCAGCGTAGCCAAGGTCACGACTGACCTTGACCGCGTTTACCGTGACCATGCCCACCCGCGGGTCTTTCACTTCCCGCTGGATGAGCTGGGCCAGTTCCCGTTGCATCTGATCGCCGATGCGATCAATACGGCTGAACTCTCTCGGCATCAGGCCCCCGTGGACTCAAGCTTGCGCTCGACCCGGACGCGATCGAAGACCTCGATCTGGTCACCGACTTTCACGTCGTAACCCTTAACGCCAATACCGCACTCCATGCCGTTACGGACTTCAGGTACGTCATCCTTGAAGCGACGCAGGGATTCCAGCTCGCCTTCAAAGATAACCACGTTATCCCGCAGAACCCGGATCGGCTTGTTACGGTACACAGTACCTTCAGTAACCATACAACCGGCCACCTGACCAAACTTCGGCGAACGGAACACATCGCGAACATCGGCGATACCAACGATGTCTTCGCGGAATTCCGGAGCCAGCATGCCGGTCAAGGCCGCTTTCACATCATCAATCAGGTTATAGATGATGCTGTAGTAGCGAAGATCCAGGCCTTCCTGCTCAACCAGGCGCTTGGAGGCACTGTCGGCACGCACGTTAAAGCCGAAGATAACCGCACTGGTGGCCATGGCCAGGCTGACGTCGGTCTCAGCAATACCACCGACACCGGACGATACGATCTTGACCTGGACTTCCTCATTACCGAGGTCCTGCAGGGCCTTGGTGATGGCTTCCAGAGAACCACGAACGTCGGTTTTGAGCACGACATTGAGGGTTTTGACCTCGTCTTTGCCCATGTTCTCGAACAGGTTCTCAAGCTTGGCCGCCTGCTGGCGCTGGAGACGCTGCTCCCGCTCCCGGCTCTGACGGAATTCGGCCAGCTCTTTGGCCTTCTTCTCGTCGGCAACTGCAAAGAATTCGTCACCGGCGTCTGGTGTACCGTTCAGACCGAGAATCTCGACCGGAATCGACGGGCCAGCTTCTTTGGCCTGCTTGCCAGCTTCGTCAGTCATCGCCCGGACCTTACCAAAATAGGCACCGGCAACAACCATATCACCCTGGCGCAGGGTACCGTTCTGAACCAGAACGGTCGCTACAGAACCGCGTCCGCGCTCGAGGCTGGATTCCACGACCACACCCTTGGCCGGTGCATCCGTAGAGGCCTCAAGTTCGAGGATCTCGGACTGCAGCAAGACGGCCTCAAGCAGCGCGTCGATGCCGTCACCGGTGTGAGCGGAAACGGGTACGAACTGAACGTCCCCGCCCCAGTCTTCCGGGACAACTTCCAGAGCAGCCAGCTCACTCTTGATTCGATCAGGGTCCGCCCCTTCTTTGTCCATCTTGTTGATGGCAACAACGATCGGCACACCGGCGGAACGGGCGTGCTGCACCGCTTCCTTGGTCTGCGGCATCACGCCATCATCGGCGGCGACAACCAGAATAACGATGTCAGTGCACTGGGCACCGCGGGCACGCATGGCAGTAAAGGCCGCGTGGCCCGGGGTATCCAGGAAGGACACCATGCCGTGATCCGTTTCTACATGGTAAGCACCAATGTGCTGGGTAATGCCACCAGACTCACCCGAGGCCACCTTGGTACGACGGATGTAGTCGAGAAGGGAGGTCTTACCATGGTCAACGTGACCCATCACGCTCACAACCGGAGCACGCTTGGTTTTCTCGCCACCTTCGAAGGAGAATTCGCTCAGAACCTCTTCCTCGAATGCATCTTCGCTTACAGTCTTGGCTTTATGACCCAGCTCCTCGGTCACCAGAACCGCTGTTTCCTGGTCCAGTGCCTGGTTGATGGTGGCCATAACGCCCATGCCCATCAGGGTCTTGATGACATCAGCCGACTTGACCGCCATACGCTGGGCTAGGTCGCCGACAGAAATCGTTTCCGGAATCTCTACTTCTCTGACCATTGGTTTGGTCGGCCTCTCGAAAGCATGACGCTTCTCTTTGGGTTTCTTTTTCGCACGCAGCGGCTTGCGCAGCGTGGTCTCTTCCTCATCCTCGGAGATAACCAGCGGCTCTTCCACCGGACGACTGCGAGGACCACGATGGCCAGCCTGCTTCTTCTTTGGCTTGCCTTCTTCGATCTCATCGCCGCGTTCGCGAACTTTTTCTTTCTTTTTCTTCGGCTTCCGATCCTTGCCTTCACCCTCGGGCGGCGGCATCGGCATGTCTTCCGGAGCGGGAACCGGCTCGGGCTCAGGCTCTTTCTTCGGCTCGGCCTTCTCTGCCTGCTCCGACTGCTCTGATGTCGCTGCCTCGGCGGGCTTCTCTGCCTCCGGCTGCGCTGCCTGCTCGGCGGCTACCTTTGGCGCCTCTTCCACCGGTGCTTGCTCCAGCTGCTGCTCCGCTACCGGCTCTTCCGGTTTTGGCGCTTCAGCCTCGGGCTGCAATTCAGCCCGCTTGATATAGGTACGGCGCTTGCGAACCTCAACATTGACGGTCTTTGCCTTACCGGCCTTGAGCGTGGTGGTGGTCTTACGCTTCAGGGTAATCTTGCGCGGTTCGGCGTCGGCCTCACCGTGGGTCTTTCTCAAATAGGCCAGCAACTGCTGCTTCTCATCGCTGGAGACAGAGTCATTCTCGGAGCGGGCTTTCAGGCCAGCCTCCACAATCTGCTTCAGCAAACGATCCACGGGAGCGCCTACATCTTCGGCCAGTTGTTTTACCGTTACTTCAGCCATACTGGTCCTCCTCCCGAATTAAGCCTGGTCTTCAAACCAGGGGGCACGTGCAGTCATGATAAGCTGACCAGCACGCTCTTCATCCATACCTTCAATCTCGAGCAGGTCGCCAACCGACTGCTCTGCCAGATCTTCCATGGTGCGCACACCCATGCCGGCCAACTTGAAGGCCAGGCTACGGTCCATGCCGTCCATGCCCAGAAGATCCTCTGCCGGCTCAGCACCCTCGAGCGCTTCCTCGCTTGCCAGGGCCTGGTTCAGCAGGACGTCCTTGGCACGACGGCGCAGCTCGGTGACAGTTTCTTCGTCAAAGCCTTCGATCGCCAGCATCTCTTCCATTGGCACATAGGCCACCTCTTCGATGGAGGTAAACCCTTCCTCAATCAGCACACCGGCAAATTCTTCATCAACGTCCAGATTGCCAGTGAAATGCTCGACAAGCCGGCTGTATTCCTGCTCCTGACGCTCACCGGCTTCTTCCTCGGTCATCACGTTCAGGGTCCAGCCTGTCAGATCCGTGGCCAGGCGAACGTTCTGGCCGTTGCGGCCGATTGCCTGTGCCAGGTTATCTTCCGCCACAGCCACTTCCATGGTGTGCCGGTCTTCATCCATAACGATGGACGCCACTTCTGCAGGCGCCATGGCATTGATCACCAGCTGGGCCGGGTTGTCGTCCCACAGCACGATATCAACACGCTCACCGCCCAGCTCATTGGACACGGCCTGAACCCGGGAGCCACGCATGCCAACACAGGCGCCAACGGGGTCAATACGGCGATCGTTGGTTTTCACCGCAATCTTGGCCCGGGAGCCGGGATCACGGGCAGCGCCACGGATCTCGATCAGATCTTCAGCAATCTCCGGCACCTCGATGCGGAACAGCTCGATCAGCATCTGCGGCGACGTACGGCTGAGGATCAACTGCGGGCCGCGGTGATCGGTACGGATCTCCAGCAACAGCGAACGCACCCGGTCACCCATGCGGAAGGTCTCGCGGGGGATCAGGAATTCACGTGGCAGCAGGGCCTCGGCATTGGCACCCAGATCAACAATGACATTGTCCCGAGTCACTTTCTTGACGGTACCGGAAACCAGCTCACCAACGCGGTCGCGGTAGCTGTCGACAATCTTCATGCGCTCGGCTTCGCGCACTTTCTGGAAGATAATCTGCTTGGCCGCCTGGGCACCAATCCGGCCAAAGGCCTCGGATTCGATTTTTTCCTCGTGGATGTCGCCAGGCTTCAGGGCCGAGTCGATTTCCTCCGCTTCCTGCAGGGTGAGCTCGGTGCCCAGCGCAGGAACGGCGTCATTATCCACCACCAACCAACGGCGGAAGGTTTCGTATTCGCCGGTTTTCCGGTCGATTGATACCCGGATATCCGCCTCTTCGTCTTCAAAGCGTTTTTTGGCAGCGGTGGCCAGTGCCAGTTCGATCGCCTCAAAAATGACATCCTTCTCGACACCTTTCTCGTTCGAGACGGATTCAACCACCAGCAAGATCTCTTTACTCATTGGATTGCCCTGCCCTTAAAATCAACTGTGCGTCCACGGACTTCATTCAAATCGTTCACTCAAATACCGGCACGATGTGGGCTTTTTCAATGCTGTCGAATGGCAGCAGATACTCGTGATCATCAACGACCACAACCACATCATCACCTTCCACGCCTTTGATCAGCCCCTGAAACTTCCGGCGACCCTCAAACGCCATCCGGAGACGAATCTGAACCTGGTGACCAACAAAGGCCTCGTATTGCTCAAGACGAAACAGCGGGCGATCCATCCCCGGGGATGAGACCTCCAGTGTGTACTCGGTCTGGATGGGATCTTCCACATCCATCACACCGCTGATCTGACGACTGACTTTTTCGCAGTCGTCGATGCCGATGCCGTTTTCAGCATCGTCAATAAACACCCGTAACAGGGAATGATGGCCCTGTGAGCGGAATTCAATGCCCCAGAACTCATACCCCAAACCTTCCACTACAGGCTGAAGAATGTCTTCCAGTTGCTTAAGCTTGGCTGACAAGTTGCGCCTTCTCCGTTATCAATTTACCGGCCCCAAAAACAAAAAAAGGGCTGTTTTATCAGCCCTTTTTATGCACCAGGGCCCGTTACGCCAGGCCCCTTAATCAAAAAGCCCCGAACAATGGGGCCTTTTGTTGCAAGAACTCGCAGGAAGCAAACCGGTGTACCGCTTCCTGCTGACAGACACCTGGCCTGCCAGAAACCCGCCAACAGCACGCGGCAGGTCCCAATATCCGCCGGAGTATAGAGACGCCAGGCAGACTGGTCAAGGACTGACCAAAAAAAACGGCCTGGGAAATCCAAGCCGTTTTTCTTCTATTATGGTGCCCGGGGCCGGACTCGAACCGGCACGGCTTTCGCCACTACCCCCTCAAGATAGCGTGTCTACCAGTTTCACCACCCGGGCAACATTCTTACTCGAGTTCAGGGAGATCAGACTCCCCACCCTCGGTTTCGCTGGCTGCGGCTTCACCATTGTCAGCAGCGGTATCAGCGGGGGCAGCACTGCTGGACTCCTGAACAACAGGAATACCCGCTTCCCCTGCCACTTCGGCACGCTGCTTGGCAAAAATCGCCAGCGAGAAACTTGTTACAAAAAATACCACTGCGAGCAGGGTCGTAAAGCGGGTGAGAAAGCTGCCGCTACCCTGACTACCAAACACAGTCTGCGATGCACCACCACCAAAGGCAGCGCCGGCATCTGCGCCTTTGCCCTGCTGGATCAGCACCAGACCCACCAGCGCCACCGCGATCACCACGTGCACAACGACTACCAGTGTCTCTACCCAATCCATAACGACTCTCGCGAACCTTTAAATTCAGGTACCCGCCGGAACACTCCGGCAAATACTTACAAAATCTTCTGCTATGAGCGACGCTCCGCCGATCAAACCGCCGTCAATATCCGGCTCGGCAAAAAGAGCGGCTGCATTATCCGCTTTTACGCTGCCCCCGTAAAGCAGGGATATCTCATTGGCCGGCGCGCCCATCTCTGAAAGCACCTGCCGGATCGACCCATGCATCGCCTGGGCATCCTGCGCCGTTGCGGTTTTACCGGTGCCGATTGCCCAGACCGGCTCGTAGGCAACAATCACACGCTGCCACTGGCCCTCTGCAATCTTCGCCAATCCTGCCCTTACCTGGGAGGCGACAACCGCTTCGGCTTTACCTGCCTCACGCTCTTCCAGAGTCTCACCGACACAAAGCACCGCGTGAAGCCCGGCTGCAATGATCCGCTCGACCTTTTTGGCAACCACATCGTCTTTTTCACCGAAGAGCTGGCGACGCTCGGAGTGCCCGGCCAGGGCAAACTGACAGCCCTGATCCAGCGCCATTTCCGCAGAAATCTCGCCAGTGTAGGCACCGGACGCCCACTGCCCTACGTTCTGAACGCCAACCGACAGGCTCTCACCTGCGTTAGCGACTACGTCTCCGACATAAATTGCGGGAGGAATAATAACAACCTCGACGCCATTATCAAGAGAGGCCGCCTGGGATCGCACATCGCTTACCAGCGCCTGTGCCAGGTCTTTCGACCCGTTCATTTTCCAGTTTCCGGCTACGATCTTTCGACGCATAACAGTTCCCGAACGTGAGGGAGGGCGAACTATACAGCACTCCCTTCCCGCAGACAACCGCCTGAAAACACAAAATTAAGCGGTGGATTTCTCCACAACTTTCGCCAGTTCCTCGACCACTCGCAAAATCTCGGTGGCGTCCTGGCCTTCCGCCATCACCCGGATCAGCGGCTCGGTTCCGGAGGCCCTGAGCAGAATTCGCCCGGAGCTGCCCAGCTCCGTTTCGGCTTTGCGAACGGCAGCAACGATATCGTCACGACTGAACGGATCAAAGCGCTGCTCTACGCGAACATTGATCATTTTCTGCGGTAGCTTGCTCATACCCCGGCGAAGGTCGGAAAGCGTTTTGCCGGATTTCCAGACAGAAAGCAGGACCTGCAGCGCCGAGACAATGCCGTCACCGGTACTGGTGCAGTCGCGAATAACCATGTGCCCTGAGCCCTCGCCACCCAGGACCCAGTTGTTGGCGAGCAGACGCTCCATGACGTAGCGGTCGCCAACTTTTGCACGCTCGAATTCGATTCCGATTTCATTCAGCGCCAGCTCAACGCCCAGATTGGTCATCAGCGTACCGACAACACCGCCCTTCAGGCGATCTTCCGCAAAGCGCTGGGAGGCGATGACGTAGAGAAGCTCGTCGCCATCCACTTCGGAGCCGTCGCGATCTACCATCAGCACCCGGTCACCATCACCGTCGAAGGCAATGCCAAGATCTGCGCCCTTCTCCTTCACCGCCGCTTTAAGAGCATCGAGGTGAGTTGAGCCAACGTTGAGGTTGATGTTCAGGCCATCGGGATCCGCGCCGATCACAGAAACCCTGGCGCCAAGCTCACGAAACACCTTGGGCGCCACGTGATAGGTCGCACCATGGGCACAATCCAGCACAATATTCATGCCGTCGAGGGCAAATTCGTTGGGAACGGTGCTTTTGCAGAATTCCACATACCGGCCGGGGGCATCGTCCACGCGGGAGGCCTTGCCCAGCTCGGTTGGTCCACAGACTTCAATGGGCTTGTCCAGCCAGCGCTCAATCTCTGCTTCCAGGGCATCGTCCAGCTTGGTGCCGGCCGCCGAGAAAAACTTGATACCGTTATCGTGATGCGGGTTGTGGGAAGCACTGATCACGATGCCCGCCGAGGCGCGAAAAGTGCGGGTCAGGTAGGCGATCGCGGGCGTCGGCATCGGGCCGAGCAGCTTTACATCAACGCCCGCCGCAGCCAGACCCGCCTCCAGGGCGGATTCGAACATGTAACCGGAAAGCCGGGTATCCTTGCCAATCAGCACGCTGTTGCGCTGGCCATCCCGCTTGAAGGCCTGACCGGCGGCCCAGCCCAGCTTGAGCATGAATTCCGGCGTTATCGGGAACTCGCCCACGCGCCCGCGAATACCGTCCGTACCAAAGTACTTTCTCTCGGACATTAACCTGCCTCCTTCACTGCCGCCACCACACGGACGGCGTCTACTGTTTCCCTGACATCGTGCACGCGAATAATGCTGACACCCTTCATGGCGGCTATTGTCGCGGCCGCAAGGCTTGCAGGCAACCTTTCATTCACGTCCCGGCCAGTGATATGGCCCAGCATGGACTTCCTGGAAACGCCAACCAGCAGGGGATGCCCCAGGATATGCATCTGCTCAAGGGAGGCCAACAACTGCAAGTTATGCTCGAGGCTTTTCCCGAACCCGAAGCCGGGATCCAGCAGAATGTTTTCAGGGCGAATACCGGCGAACTCTGCAACACGAATGCGCTCCGCCAGGAAGGCACTGACTTCCCGGCGCACATTCCGGTACTCCGGCCGATCCTGCATGGTGTCCGGCTCTCCCTGGATATGCATGATGCAAACCGGGATGCCCGCTTGTGCTGCCACTTCAGGTGCACGGTCACGCTGCAGCGCCCGAACATCATTAATGAGGCCAGCCCCAAGCTTTGCGGTCTCCGCCATAACCTCCGGCGCGCTGGTGTCTACCGAAATCACAGCATCGAGCTCGCGCGCGGCAGCCTCGACCACCGGGCAAACCCGGTCAAGCTCCTCCTGGACCGACACCGGTGTCGCACCCGGCCTCGTAGATTCACCACCGATGTCGATAAAGGTGGCACCGTCGGCAACCATCTGCCTTGCCCGGGCGAGAGCCGCATCCGGCCGGTTAAATTGGCCGCCATCGGAAAACGAATCCGGTGTTACATTCAGAACGCCCATAACGTGACAGCGGGACATATCCAGTTCCCGCCCGGCAAAATTCATTTTCATGGCAAACCTTGTTCACAATGACAAAAACAAACGCCGCCCGGAATCCGGGCGGCGCAGGGAACTACACTAATTTTCTGACCTGAGGTCGTTAGCCGTCAGTGCTCTCCAGCCGGTCGGCCAACACCGGGATGACGACCATCATCAGACGCTTTCGGCTCCGGCGAAGCTTCAGGCTCGTCGGCCTTGACGCCTCCAGCAGGCCCACTACCACCCCAACCTTTGGGCTCGCGCGGTTCGCGGCCTTCCATGATGTCATCGATCTGGTAGCGGTCGATGGTTTCGTATTTCATCAATGCTTCGGCCATCAGGTCGAGCTTGTCCCGGTTGTCGATCAGAATCTGCTTGGCTTTCTCATAGCAGCTGTCGATGATGTTCCGGACTTCCTCATCAATACGCTGGGCAGTTTCCGGCGAGTACACCGTCTGGGACTGACCCGCAGAACGGCCAAGGAACGGCTCTTCACTGTCGGTATCGTATTGCAGAGGCCCAAGCTTCTCGGACAGACCCCAGCGAGTCACCATGTTCCGCGCCAGACTGGTCGCCCGCTCGATGTCATTGGAAGCACCGGTGGTGACACCGTCAAAACCAAGCGTCAGCTCTTCGGCAATCCGGCCACCAAACAGGCTGCAGATCGAGCTGATCAGGAAGCGCTTGCTGTGGCTGTACTTATCCTCTTCCGGGAGGAACATGGTGACACCCAGAGCGCGGCCGCGCGGGATAATGCTCACCTTGTAAACCGGGTCGTGTTCCGGCATCAGCCGTCCAACAATCGCGTGGCCAGACTCATGGTAAGCCGTGTTCCGCTTTTCCTTCTCGCTCATGACCATGGACTTGCGCTCGGCGCCCATCATGATCTTGTCTTTGGCGAGCTCAAACTCTTCCATAGACACCAGACGCTGGTTACGACGGGCGGCGAACAGAGCTGCCTCGTTTACCAGGTTGGCGAGGTCCGCACCGGAGAACCCGGGCGTGCCGCGAGCAATCAGCACCGGCTCAACACCGTCAGCCAGGGGCACTTTCTTCATGTGCACCTTCAGGATCTGCTCCCGACCAATGATGTCAGGCAGACCAACCACAACCTGGCGGTCAAAACGGCCCGGGCGCAACAGCGCAGGATCGAGCACGTCCGGACGGTTGGTCGCGGCGATCACAATAACGCCTTCATTACCTTCGAAGCCGTCCATCTCAACCAGCAACTGGTTCAGAGTCTGCTCACGCTCGTCGTGGCCACCACCCATACCGGCACCACGATGGCGACCGACAGCATCAATCTCGTCAATAAAGATGATGCACGGGCTCTGTTTTTTGGCCTGTTCGAACATATCGCGAACACGGGAAGCACCCACGCCCACGAACATTTCGACAAAGTCGGAACCGGAGATGGAGAAGAACGGCACCTTGGCTTCGCCAGCAATAGCTTTGGCGAGCAGGGTCTTACCGGTACCCGGCTGGCCGACCATCAGAACGCCCTTGGGAATGCTGCCACCCAGACGCTGGAACTTGCTGGGATCCCGGAGGAAGTCCACCAGCTCTTTCACGTCTTCCTTGGCCTCATCAACACCGGCCACATCCGCGAAAGTGGTCTTGATCTGGTCTTCACTCATCAGGCGAGCCTTGCTCTTGCCGAACGACATGGGGCCTTTGCCGCCACCGCCGCCCTGCATCTGACGCATGAAGAACACAAACAGAGCGATGATGATCAGTATCGGGAACGCGGCCACCAGCAGCTGTGTCCACAGGCTCTGGCGCTCAGGCTCTTTACCGATAACCTCAACGTTGTTCGCGAGAAGATCGTCCATCAGCTTGTTGTCAGACACCTGAGGACGGATTGTCTGGAACTGGGAGCCGTCACCACGGGTACCCTGAACCTGCAACCCATCGATTGTGACCTGACGGACCTGGCCTTCCTGGACCATCTCCACAAACTGGGAATAATTGACTTGTTGGCCGGTGGTGGTGGGAGAAAAGTTCTGAAACACCATCAGCAGCACGGCGGCTATAATTAGCCAGAGAACCAGATTTTTTGCCATATCGTTCAAGGATCATCACCTGTGAATTGAAGGGTATACCTTTTGCAAAGCACCCTTTTCTGACACCTTACACCAATTGTACGCCCGTCCACCAGAAACGGCCCATCCGTATCGGCCACATGAGGCATACAGTCTTTTCGATGAAAAGCAGCCCTAACCTTCATATTGGGCGTCATATCTGAAATTACAACAGCAACCCCGGATACAGCCCACTTCCTCGGAGGTTTTGACCCATCGCCCGCGGGTTGGTTCCTTCAGCGTGCTGCAACCGCGTTGATACGTGTTAACGGCCATTTTTACAGCACAACGATCTGTTACAATCTCCTGATTATACGTTCGTGTCAGCACTTTCGCCGCTGACCTTTTGTTAATTGCACCGATAAAGAGATTACATCATGAGTTTTTCACCGGAACAGCGCCGGGAATACCGGGCCATTGCCCACAACCTCAAGCCCGTTATCATCGTTGGCGACAAAGGCCTGTCCGAGGGACTCCAGGAAGAACTGGAGCGCGCACTGAACGATCACGAACTGATCAAGATCAAGGTGGCGAGCCAGGACCGCGAGGCAAGACAGGAAGCCATCACTGCCCTGTGCGAATCCTCTGGCGCTGAGCTGGTTCAGACCATCGGGAAGATCGCCGTTATTCTGCGTCGGGCCAAAAAGCCCAACCCCAAGCTTTCCAATCTGTTGCGCCACAAGCACTGACCCGACGTCTGGGCCAGCAGGAACAAAAAAGCCGGCTGGGGAAACCCGAGCCGGCTTTTTGTTACCTGCAGATCGGATCAGACGTATTCGACCTGCTCGATCTCATATTCCACGGTACCGGAAGGCACGCGAATCGCGACCACATCGCCCTCGCTCTTGCCGACCAGGGCCCGGGCAATGGGAGAGGAAATCGACAGCTTGCCTGCCTTGATATCCGCCTCATCCTCACCAACGATCTTGTAGGTCACCTGCTCATCAGTGTCCATGTTGAGCAAATGCACCGTGGTACCGAAAATCACCTTGCCGGTATTCTCCATGGTGGTTACGTCGATCACCTGAGCAGCTGAAAGCTTGCCCTCGATTTCCTGGATCCGGCCTTCGATAAAGCTCTGCTGCTCGCGGGCAGCATGGTACTCGGCATTTTCTTTCAGGTCGCCGTGCTCACGGGCGTCGGCAATCGCCGCGATAACCCGTGGACGGTCTTCGGACTTCAGCTTCTGAAGCTCCTCGCGGAGGCGGGTCTCGCCCGCCTTTGTCATCGGTACTCTGTCAGCCATAGTCTCACTTTCCTGCGTGAAGATCCTGGAGGCGGCGTACAGTGCGCTCCGGGCCGAATTTGATGGCCCGACAGAAGGCTTCGCCGCCCGCCAGGGTTGTTGTATAGGTTACCTTGGTCTGCAATGCCGACTGACGGATCTGGGCCGAGTCGGAAATCGCCTTGCGACCCTCGGTGGTATTGATGATCAGCTGAACCTGACCGTTCTTGATGGCATCCACAATATGCGGACGGCCTTCACGGACCTTGTTCACCCGATCAACCTCGATTCCGGCCTCTTTCAGGGCCTTGGCAGTGCCGGTGGTGGCCACAAGCTTGAAGCCGGCCTCAACCAGATCACGGGCCACTTTCGCGGCGCCGGGCTTGTCGACATCCCGGACCGACATGAACGCAGTCCCCTTGGCCGGCAGACGCTCGCCAATAGCCAATGCGGCTTTGGCAAAAGCCTCGTCAAAGCTGTCACCCAGGCCCATGACCTCACCGGTAGACTTCATTTCCGGCCCCAGGATCGGATCCACCGCCGGGAACTTGTTGAACGGGAACACCGACTCTTTCACCGCGTAGTAGCGCGGGATGATTTCCTGGGTGAACTCCAGCTCTTTCAGGGTCTTGCCAGCCATCACCCGGGCGGCCACCTTGGCCAGGGACACACCAATGGCCTTGGACACGAACGGCACGGTCCGGGAGGCTCGCGGGTTAACCTCGATCACGTAGATCTCGCCATCCTGCCAGGCCAGCTGCACGTTCATCAGGCCAATCACATCCAGCTCGATGGCCATCTTCTTGACGGCATCGCGCATTTCGTCCTGAACCTGCTGGGACAGGGTGTACGGCGGCAGCGAACAGGCAGAATCACCGGAGTGCACGCCGGCCTGCTCAATGTGCTGCATGATGCCGCCAATCACCACATCCTTACCGTCGGAGATGGCATCGATGTCCACCTCAATGGCGGCATTCAGGAAGTGGTCCAGCAGCACCGGGCTGTCGTTGGAGACCAGCACCGCGTTGCGCATGTAGCGAACCAGTTCTTCCTCGTCATAGACGATTTCCATGGCCCGACCGCCCAGTACATAGGACGGGCGAACCACCAGCGGGTAGCCAATTTCACGGGCTGCCAGGATGCCTTCCTCGTGGCTGCGCACGGTGGCGTTTTCCGGCTGCTTCAGGCCGAGGCGGGTGATCATCTGCTGGAACCGTTCCCGGTCCTCGGCGCGGTCGATGGCGTCCGGGCTGGTGCCGATAATCGGCACGCCGGCCGCTTCCAGGCCTCGGGCCAGTTTCAGCGGGGTCTGGCCGCCGTACTGGACGATGACGCCCTTGGGCTTCTCGACATGGATGATTTCCAGCACGTCTTCCAGGGTAATCGGCTCGAAGTACAACCGGTCGGAGGTGTCGTAGTCGGTAGACACGGTCTCCGGGTTGCAGTTGATCATAATGGTTTCATAGCCGTCTTCACGCATGGCCAGGGCCGCGTGCACACAGCAGTAGTCGAATTCGATGCCCTGGCCGATCCGGTTGGGGCCACCACCGATCACCACGATCTTGTCGCGGTCGCTGGCGTCCGACTCGCACTCTTCCTCGTAGGTGGAGTACATGTAGGCGGTATCGGAGGCAAACTCCGCGGCACAGGTGTCCACGCGCTTGTAGACCGGGCGGATGCCCAGGTCGTGGCGCAGCTTGCGCAGGCTCACCTCGGAGATGCCCAGCAGCTTGGCCAGACGGGCATCGGAGAAGCCCTTGCGCTTAAGACGGAACAGGGTCGCCTGGTCAATGTCGGCCTTGCCGGCACTCTTCAGCGCCTGCTCTTCCCTGATCAGGTCCTCGATCTGCACCAGGTACCAGGGATCCACGTGGGTATGTTCGTGCAGGTCCTCCACCGTCATTCCAGCCCGGAAAGCGTCGCCGATGTACCAGATGCGGTCGGCACCGGGCACATTCAGTTCGCGGGTCAGGGTTTCCCGGGAATTCTCGGAGTCCAGGTCTTCGAGTTTCTCGTCAAAGCCTTCGGAGCCCACTTCCAGGCCGCGCAGGGCTTTCTGCAGGGATTCCTGGAAGGTCCGGCCAATGGCCATGACCTCACCCACGGATTTCATCTGGGTGGTCAGGCGGGCGTCGGCCTGTGGGAACTTCTCGAAGGTAAACCGGGGGATCTTGGTGACCACGTAGTCGATGGACGGCTCGAACGAGGCCGGGGTCACGCCGCCGGTGATTTCGTTGCGCAGCTCATCCAGGGTGTAGCCCACCGCCAGCTTGGCAGCGACCTTGGCAATCGGGAAACCGGTGGCCTTGGACGCCAGCGCCGAGGAACGGGACACCCGCGGGTTCATTTCGATCACCACCATGCGCCCGGTGTCCGGATTAATGCCGAACTGGACGTTGGAGCCGCCGGTTTCCACACCGATCTCACGCAGGACCGCCAGGGAGGCGTTCCGCATGATCTGGTATTCCTTGTCGGTGAGGGTCTGGGCCGGTGCCACGGTGATGGAGTCACCGGTGTGCACGCCCATGGCGTCGAAGTTCTCGATGGCACAGACAATGATGCAGTTGTCGTTCTTGTCCCGGACAACTTCCATCTCGTACTCTTTCCAGCCGATCAGGGACTCGTCGATCAGCAGTTCGTTGGTCGGCGACAGGTCCAGGCCACGGGTACAGATTTCTTCGAATTCGTCGCGGTTGTAGGCAATGCCGCCGCCGGAGCCGCCCATGGTGAAGGACGGACGGATGATGCACGGGAAGCCGATGTCGTCAGCCACTTTCCAGGCTTCTTCCATGGAGTGGGCGATGGTGGCCCGGGGGCATTCCAGGCCGATCTTCTTCATGGCCTTGTCGAAGCGGTCCCGGTCTTCGGCTTTATCAATGGTATCGGCGTTGGCGCCGATCATTTCCACGCCGTGCTTTTCCAGGATGCCGTGGCGCTCCAGGTCCAGGGCGCAGTTCAGTGCAGTCTGGCCGCCCATGGTGGGCAACAGCGCATCCGGCTGCTCTTTCTCGATGATCTTCTCGACGGTCTTCCAGGTAATCGGCTCGATGTAGGTGGCATCGGCCATGACCGGGTCGGTCATGATGGTTGCCGGGTTGGAGTTAACCAGAATAACCCGGTAACCCTCTTCGCGCAGCGCCTTGCAGGCCTGGGCTCCGGAGTAATCAAACTCGCACGCCTGCCCGATCACAATGGGGCCGGCGCCCAGGATCAGGATGCTTTGGATGTCGGTACGTTTTGGCATGTCTTGGTAAACCTGTCAGCAACTTTTGAATTCTGGCAGCGCAACACGCGGCGCCCGTGAGTTTTCCGTGGCGATCGGTCTCAGGCCGATCGCGCCTCCATCAGGCGGATAAACTCGTCAAACAGCGGGGCCACGTCATGGGGACCGGGGCTGGCTTCCGGGTGGCCCTGGAAGCTGTAGGCCGGCTTGTCGGTCCGGCGAATGCCCTGCAGGGTCCCGTCAAATAGGGACTTGTGAGTCGCCTCCACATTGGCCGGCAGTGTTGCCTCATCCACGGCAAACCCGTGGTTCTGGCTGGTAATCATCACCGTGCCCCTGGCGATGTCCTGCACCGGATGGTTGGCACCGTGGTGGCCGTGCCCCATCTTCATGGTCTTGGCGCCGCTGGCCAGGGCCAGCAACTGGTGACCCAAACAAATACCAAACACCGGGATCTCGGTTTCCAGCACTTCCTTGATAGCGGTGATGGCGTAATCACAGGGCTCAGGGTCCCCGGGGCCGTTGGACAGGAACACACCGTCCGGATTCATCGCCAGAACCTCGGAGGCCGGAGTCTGCGCCGGCACCACGGTGATGTCGCAGCCTCGGGAGGCGAGCATCCGCAGGATGTTCAGCTTCACGCCGTAATCCCAGGCAACCACCTTGAATCGGGACTCTTCACGCTCACCGTAACCCTCGCCCAGGGTCCACTCGGTTTCACTCCAGGACCAGATCTTGTCGGAGGTAACCTCTTTCGCCAGATCCATGCCCTTGAGGCCGGGGAAGGCTTTGGCCAGTTCCAGCGCACGCTCAGCGGTGGCGTTTTCACCCGCAACGATGGCACCGTTCTGGGAGCCTTTGTCCCTGAGGATACGGGTGAGACGGCGGGTATCAATGTCGGCGATACCAACAATGTTGTTGCTTCGCAGGTAATCGTCCAGAGTTCCCTTGCTGCGCCAGCTACTGGCCAGCAGAGGCAGATCGCGGATGATCAGGCCGGCAGCCTGGATGCGGTCTGACTCGATGTCTTCTTCGTTCACACCGGTGTTGCCGATGTGCGGGTAAGTCAGGGTAACGATCTGGCGGGAATAGGACGGGTCGGTCAGGATTTCCTGGTAGCCGGTCATGGCGGTGTTGAACACCACTTCACCGCTGGTTTCTCCGTCAGCGCCGATGGCTGTGCCGTAGAACAGGCTTCCGTCTGCGAGTGCAAGGATTGCTGGTGTGCTCAAGGCTTGTATCCTCATCGAGTGGCGTATCGGTTCGTCACGAACAGGAACGCAAGCGCAAATTCAGGTTGCAAAAAAGCGAGACGGAGTCTTAACTCGGTCCCGCTTTTTCAGAAACTTGGTGCAAAGGTACGCTTGGTGCAGTCAAACCGCCTTATTGTAAAAAATATGGAGGTTTGTGTCCATGGGAAATGTCTTTGCACGACTGGGACCGAGACACCGGCGGGCGCTTGGGATTTCTTTCCCGGGAACCGCTACAAGCACGTCCGTGTGCGCTTGTTTCGGGCCATCCCT
This sequence comes from Marinobacter sp. EhC06, assembly GCF_001650915.1. Lineage (GTDB taxonomy): Bacteria > Pseudomonadota > Gammaproteobacteria > Pseudomonadales > Oleiphilaceae > Marinobacter. Next base: position 1,225,389 of record NZ_LXYO01000023.1, on the reverse strand, counting down.
GGCCCTCTACATTCCCGGGAAAGAAATCCCAATCCCCCACCTCGGAGAGTGCCCTCAAGCAGGTAGGTCGGATTAGAGGCGCCAGCCTCGTAATCCGACAAACAAACTTCACTTCAGATCCAGAACATCCTGCATGTCATAAAGCCCCGCAGGCTTATCCGCCAGCCACAACGCCGCCCGCATCGCACCTTTGGCAAAGGTCATCCGGCTGCTGGCCTTGTGGGTCACTTCGATGCGCTCCCCCTCGGTGGCGAACAACACGGTGTGATCACCGACCACGTCACCCGCGCGAATGGTTTCAAAACCGATTTCCTTGCGGGTACGCTCGCCGGTGAAGCCTTCACGGCCATAAACGGCGCACTCCTTCAGGTCGCGACCGAGGGCATCGGCGACAACTTCGCCCATGCGCAGGGCGGTGCCGGAGGGCGCGTCTTTCTTGTGGCGGTGATGGGCTTCGATGATTTCGACGTCGTAGTCGTCACCCAGGGTTGCGGCGGCGGTGCGCAGCAGGTTGAGGACAACGTTAACGCCGACGCTCATGTTGGGTGCGAACACCACTGGCGTGGATTCGGCGGCCAGTGCCAGTTGCTGCTTTTCGGCGTCGGACATGCCGGTAGTGCCGATCACGAGCATTTTGCCGTTAGCCTTGCAGAACTCGGCGTTCTCCAGGGTCAGGTCCGGGAAGGTGAAGTCGATGAGGACATCGAATTCGTCCTTCACATCGGCCAGGCTGCCGGCCATTTTCACGCCGGTTTTGCCGATCCCGGTCATTTCGCCCGCATCGGCACCGATCAGGCTGCTGCCTGGCTCGACAACGGCGGCACCCAGTTCAAGGCCTTCGGTACCGTCTACGGCTTCGATCAGGACTTTTCCCATGCGCCCGGCGGCGCCGATGATTGCTACCCTCATGCTCGCGTTCCTTTTGTCGGGCCGATCAGAATTTCATTTCGTCGAAGAAGCTTTTGACACCTTCAAACCAGGAGCTCTTCTTCGGGCCATGCTCTGTGCCGTTGCTGCCATCCAGGGTTTTCTGGAACTCTTCCAGCAGCTCTTTCTGGCGCTTGGTCAGATTCACCGGCGTTTCCACGATCACACGGCACAGCAAGTCACCAGCAGGACCGCCACGAACCGGGCTGACACCCTTGTTACGCAGACGGAACAGCTTGCCGGTCTGGGTCTCCGGTGGAATCTTCAGCTTCACCCGGCCATCCAGTGTCGGCACCTCGAGCTCTCCACCGAGGGAGGCATCAACAATGCTGATGGGAACTTCGCAATAGAGGTTGCGGCCATCGCGAGTGAAGATGGAGTGCTCGCGTACGGCGATCTGCACATACAGGTCGCCTGGGGGGCCGCCATCAACGCCCATCTCGCCTTCACCGGAAAGACGAATGCGGTCGCCGGTGTCCACGCCGGGTGGCACTTTAACCGACAGTGTTTTCTCTTCCTGAACCCGGCCCTGGCCGTGACAGGCCTTGCAGGGGTTCTTGATGATCTGGCCGGAGCCCCGACAGGTCGGACAGGCCTGCTGTACGGTAAAGAAGCCCTGCTGCATGCGCACCTGCCCCATTCCCTTACAGGTACCGCAGGTTTCCGGGCGGGAGCCTTTCTCGGCACCGCTGCCGTCGCAGACTTCACATTCACGATGCCCCGGAATCTTGATCTGGACCGTCTTGCCTTTCACGGCCTCTTCCAGATCAAGCTCCAAGGTATAGCGCAGGTCGGCGCCACGGGTGTTGCGGCCACGGCCGCCGCCACCAAAGATGTCACCGAACACATCGCCGAAGATATCGGAGAAGCTGGCACCGCCGCCTCCGAATCCGCCACCGCCAGCCTGGCCGTCAACGCCGGCATGACCGAACTGGTCATAGGCAGCCCGCTTCGACGGCTCTGCCAGTACTTCGTAGGCTTCGCTGGCCTCTTTGAACTTGTTCTCGGCTTCGGTGTCGTCCGGGTTACGGTCGGGGTGGTACTTCATTGCGAGCTTTCGGTACGCTCGCTTGATTTCCTTCTCGTCCGCGTCCCGGGAAATCCCGAGAATCTCGTAATAATCGCGCTTGGCCATGCTTTTAAAACCCTGTTTTTAAACGCGGAAAACGCGGGGGAACTCCCCGCGTTTTCCAACTGCCTGATGTACGTCAGATTTATCGCTTGTCGTCGTCTTTGACTTCTTCGAACTCAGCGTCGACGGCGTCGTCAGACTGCTGGCCCTGGGCTTCTTCCTGCCCACCGGCCTGCTGCGCCTGATCCGCCTGATCTGCATACATCTTCTGGGCCAGCTCGGAAGAGACTTCCGTCAGCTTCTGAGTCTTGGCCTCGATGTCTTCCTTGTCGGAACCTTCCAGAGCCTCCTCCAGCTCTTTAATGGAAGCTTCGATAGACTCCTTCTCGCTGTCGCTGACCTTATCACCGGCATCCTTCAGGGTCTTGCGAACGGCATGAACCATTGCATCACCCTGGTTGCGGACCTGGACAAGCTCTTCGAACTTGCGATCTTCCTCAGCATTCGCTTCGGCATCGCGAACCATCTTCTCGATTTCGTCATCGTTCAGACCGGAAGAGGCCTTGATCACGATGGACTGTTCCTTGCCGGTAGCCTTGTCCTTCGCGGACACGTTCAGGATACCGTTGGCGTCGATATCGAAGGTTACTTCGATCTGCGGAACGCCGCGCGGCGCCGGCGGAATATCTGCCAGGTCGAAACGGCCCAGAGATTTGTTCTGGTTCGCCTGCTTGCGCTCACCCTGGACCACGTGAATGGTCACGGCAGTCTGGTTGTCATCCGCTGTAGAGAAGGTCTGCGACTTCTTGGTCGGGATCGTGGTGTTCTTATCGATCAGCGGAGTTGCCACGCCACCCATGGTTTCGATACCCAGGGTCAGCGGGGTTACGTCCAGCAGCAATACGTCTTTCACGTCGCCAGACAGAACGGCCGCCTGAATCGCAGCACCCATGGCCACGGCTTCATCCGGGTTAACGTCCTTGCGGGCTTCTTTGCCGAAGAACTCTTTAACCTTCTCCTGCACCAGCGGCATACGGGTCTGACCACCAACCAGGATAACCTCGTCGATTTCACCAGCCTTCATGCCCGCGTCTTCCAGAGCCACCTTACAGGGCTCAAGGCTGCGCTGGACCAGGTCTTCCACCAGGGACTCCAGCTTGGCGCGGGTCAGCTTCACATTCATGTGCTTGGGACCAGACGCGTCTGCAGTGATGTACGGCAGGTTAACGTCGGTCTGCTGGCTGCTGGAAAGCTCAATCTTGGCCTTCTCGCCAGCTTCCTTCAGGCGCTGCATCGCCAGGGAGTCGCCACGCAGGTCGATGCCGCTGTCTTTCTTGAACTGGTCTGCCAGGTACTCGATGATCTTCAGGTCAAAGTCTTCACCACCGAGGAAGGTGTCACCGTTGGTGGCCAGAACCTCGAACTGGTGCTCACCGTCCACATCGGCAATTTCGATGATGGACAGGTCAAAGGTACCACCGCCCAGGTCATATACAGCCACGGTGCGGTCGCCGCTCTTCTTGTCCAGACCATAAGCCAGGGCAGCCGCGGTCGGCTCGTTGATAATCCGCTTCACTTCCAGACCGGCAATCTTGCCTGCATCCTTGGTAGCCTGACGCTGGCTGTCGTTGAAGTAAGCCGGCACGGTGATAACCGCTTCGGTCACTTTCTCACCCAGGTAGTCTTCTGCAGTCTTCTTCATTTTCTTGAGAACTTCTGCAGACACCTGCGGCGGCGCCATCTTCTCGCCCTTCACTTCTACCCAGGCGTCACCGTTGTCCGCCTTGGCGATTTTGTACGGCACCATCTTGATGTCTTTCTGAACCACGTCGTCTTCAAAACGACGACCGATCAGACGCTTGATGGCGTACAGGGTGTTGTGCGGGTTGGTTACAGCCTGGCGCTTGGCTGACTGGCCAACCAGGGTCTCGCCATCGTCTGTGTAGGCGATGATGGACGGGGTGGTGCGATCACCCTCGGCGTTTTCAATAACCTTCACCTTATCGCCATCCATGATGGCAACACAGGAGTTGGTCGTTCCCAGATCGATACCGATAATTTTGCTCATTGAGTCACTCCGATTCTTCTGAATGCTTTCCCGGAGGGCATTTGCCTCCGCTGTCGCTATTTACTGGCTATATTGGCGCTTTAATCGGCTTTTCAAGCCTGCTCATCAATTTTTGGTGCATCTTCCGCTTTGGCGACCACCACCATGGCCGGCCGCACAACACGACCATTCAGCAGATACCCTTTCTGAACCACGGCAACCACGCTGTTCGGCTCGGCATCCGGCGCAGGCACCATGGACATGGCTTCATGATGCTGGGGATCGAACGGTTCGCCCACAGGGTTGATCTGCTCAACATTGAATTTCTTCAGGCTGGACATGAACAGACTCAGAGTCATCTCCACGCCTTCGCGAATGGAGGCAACCAGCTCGCCTGATTCCTCGTGACCCTCGGTGCTCTCAACCGCCTTTTCAAGACTGTCTGCAACCGGCAGCAGCTCCTTAACGAACTTTTCCAGGGCAAACTTGTGGGCTTTCTCCACGTCAATCTCGGCGCGGCGCCGAACGTTCTGCATCTCCGCCTGGGAGCGCAACATCTGCTCCTGGAACTCCTGAACCTGGGCCTTGAGCGCCTCCACTTCCGAGCCTTCACCCTCGCCAGCCTCTGCTTCAGCAGACTGGGCTTCCTCTTTGGCAGCCTCGAGGGCTTCGTTCAGTTCCTCGTGCTCATTCCGGTTCTCGTCAGTGCTCATGACTACTCCTGATTATTCTGAAGCGGCCCGCTGTCAGTGGCCGGTTAAACATGGGCTCCGGCCGCGGCGAGCCGGAAAATGTCGTTGCGAACGGATATGGGGCCCGCTCTTCAGGTTTCAACCACCAATGCCTGCAATCCTGAAGAAAATCCCCTCAACAGGTTTGCAAACAGCAAAAACCTGTATATATTCACAGTCACTGTATACATCAACAGTGTTTTGCCGGTCTCAGGAAGAACGCGGAGGGTATCTGCATGCTGACTCAACTTACGGTTTCCAATTACGCCATCGCCGAACGGGTGGAACTCCAATTCAGCAAGGGGATGACAGCGCTCACCGGCGAGACCGGCGCCGGCAAATCCATCGTGCTGGACGCTCTCGGGCTGGCCATGGGGGGGCGCGCAGATGCCGGCGCGGTTCGTCATGGCGCCAAGCGCGCCGATATCACAGCCACCTTCGACGTATCTGACATTCCCGAGGCCAGCACCTGGCTGGCAGAGCATGAGCTGGATGACGAGAACGACTGCATTCTGCGCCGGGTAATCAGCAAAGATGGCCGCTCCCGCGCCTACATCAATGGCCAACCCTGCCCGCTGAACCATTTGAAGGAACTCGGCGGGTTACTGATGGACATTCACAGCCAGCACCAACATCAGTCCCTGCTGCGCAAGGAAACCCACCGCAAGCTGGTGGACGAGTTTGCCGGCGTTGAGGCTCTGGCCGCCGACACCCGCGAAGCCTGGAAAACCTGGAACCAGATCCGCCAACGGCTGACCGAGCGCCGGCAGAATGCCGATGAAGCGGAGGCCAAGCTGCAACTGCTGCGTTACCAGGTGGAAGAACTGGACCGCCTGGCACTGGAAGACGGCGAGCAAGAACAGCTGGAACAGGAACAGGCCCAACTGAGCCAGGCAGACACAGTTCTGCACAACAGCCACCAGGCGGCCCTGCTTTGCACGGAAGATGAAACCAGCGCGGCTGATCTGGTTCGCCAGGCACTGCAACAACTGGAACAGCTTCCTGTGGATGTGCCTGCACTGGCTGACACCATCCAGATGCTGAACGAAGCCCAGATCCAGATCAGCGAGGCCGGCGACAACCTGCGCCACTTTGTCGAAGACTATGAGGCCGACCCGGCACGTCTGTCGGAAGTGGAAGAGCGGCTGAGCGCCATTTACCAGATGGCCCGCAAGCATCGGATCACACCCGAGGAATTACCGGAATTGCATCAGCGCCTGAGCGTCGAGCTGGCCGAACTGGACGGCGGCGAAGGCAGCCTGGAACAACTGGAAGCAGAGCTGGAACGCCAGCGGGCACGCTTCGATGAACTGGCCGGCAAGCTTTCGGAGGCTCGAGCCACGGCGGCTGCCGAGCTGGACCAACGGGTCGCAGCCGAGCTTGCCCAGCTGAGCATGCCCAACATGCAGTTCATTACCCATCTGAATCGGAACAGCGGCGAGGAGCCGGCACCCCACGGGCTGGAAGAGATTGAATTCCTGGTCAGCGCCAATCCGGGCCAGCCAGCTCGACCCTTGGCCAAAGTGGCCTCCGGCGGTGAATTGTCGCGGATCAGTCTTGCGATTCAGGTGGTGGTTGCCCAGACCTCAACCACGCCCACCCTGGTCTTCGACGAAGTGGATGTCGGTATTGGCGGTGGCACGGCCGAAGTGGTTGGCCGGCTACTTCGAACCCTTGGCAGCAACGGGCAGGTACTTTGCGTGACCCACCTGCCGCAAGTGGCAGCCCAATGTCACCAGCACCTGTTTGTCAGCAAGTTTACCGAACAGGATGCAACCTTCTCGAAAATCGAGACGCTGGATGACCAGGGCAGAATCAGTGAAGTAGCGCGAATGTTGGGAGGCGTGGACATGACCGAACACACGATCGCACATGCCCGGGAGATGTTTTCAAAGGGGCAGGCAACCCATCACTGAGCCGCGAGCAATTTTCCACTACCCCTCTCGATCCTGAGAGCTGTTGGGGCGGGCCAAAAGCCCGCCCCTTTTTTTCATAAGACTGACTGAACAAGACTCAGGACTTGATAGGCTTTACGTACAGAATCAGGCTGTGGTCAACGATTTCGTAGCCATTCTCTTCGGCGATTTTCTTCTGGCGCTCTTCAATGACCTCGTCGACGAACTCGATTACCTCACCAGTCTGTGTGCAGACCATGTGGTCGTGGTGATCATCTCCAGCCATCTCGAACACGGCATGCCCGCCCTCAAAGTTGTGGCGTAGGACCAGCCCCGCCGCCTCAAACTGGGTCAGCACCCGGTAGACTGTTGCCAGCCCCACGTCATCGCCTTGCTCCAGAAGCTTCTTGTACACATCTTCGGCACTGAGATGATGCTCCTCCGCTGTCTCCAGGATATTGAAGATCTTCACTCGCGGCAGAGTCACTTTCAGACCGACTTTTCGTAATTCGGCGTTTTCGGATGACATGTTACTATTCACTCTTTGGTGTGCCTCACGGCTTCCGGTATGATGAAGCCGCCATTGAACGGTTAACCCGTGTCACACCTGCCTCTGGCAGGCGATTTCAAGATAGAGGATTTCCCCCGGCGATGCAAAAGCTCACAGCTCTCATTCTCACTTTCGTTCTATCCGGTTGCGTTTTTCCGGGCGTCTACAAAATCAACGTCCAGCAGGGAAACATCGTTACCGATGAGGAGCTGACGCAGCTGACCGAAGGCATGCCTCGCAGCCAGGTGCACGCAGTTATGGGAACACCCCTCATGCTCAACCCGGTTGACCCCTCCCGCGAATACTATGTGTATACGTTTCAGAGAGAGGGCGGGGACATCCAGGAACAACGAATTATCGTTTACTACGAAGACGACCAGTACGCCTACTACGAGGCCCAGCTACTGGAAGAAACCCCGGCCTACTGAGCCTGGTCTTTCTTTTTCGCCCGGTTCAATCGCGCCTGCTTGGGATCGATCTTGAGCGGGCGATACAGCTCCACCCGGTCGCCTTCGCGAAGTTCGTGCGCCGCCGGGTCTTTGATGACCTTTCCGAACACGCCCATATCAATGGTGTCGGGATCAATTTCCGGAAAAATATCGGTGATTCCGGATAACTTGGCAGCTTCCAGAGCCGTGGTTCCCTCCGGCACGTTCACCGGCACAATTTCCTGCCGGTCAGGCCTGGCATAGGCCACTTCCACCTGCATTATGCACCCTCCTTCCGGTAAAGCTCATCGGCACGGCGACAGAACGCATCCACCATGGTATTGGCAGCCTGGCTGAAAACGGGCCCGAAGGTCATCCTTGAAAGCGATCCGGAAAACTCGAACTCCAGGGTCAGAATCACCTTGCAGGCGTTCTCGTCCAGGGATTTGAAATGCCAGCGGCCCGTCAGGTTGCGGAAAGGACCGTCCACCAGATTCATCTCAATCGCCTCCGGCATCAGCAACTGATTGCGGGTCGTCAGCTTGTGGCGCACCCCACCCTTGGCGATTTCCAGGGACGCAGTGACCTGCTCCGGCTGCCGCTCGTGAATCTCCGCGCCCGCACACCAGGGCAAAAACTCCGGGTAACGGGCAATATCGTTGACCAGGTGAAACATGCGCTCGGCGGAGTGCATAACCAAAGCTGTTTTATCAATCTGATGGGGCATTGGAACCGGTTGTCCTGCTTGCAAACACGCTGTGAAAAGATTGCAGACTTCTGGGAAGGAAGACAGCCTTAATCACACGCTATGATAAAGGATATCGTCCTGTTTTGGGGCTTTTTCGCCTGACTTACCATCGCCACCCTCTTCCCCCTGCGATTTCTGGTCCGCCGCAGGCGCTGTCTCGTCGCCCCCTGGCGTTTCTTCATCGGATTCTGCGCCTGTCGTGGCAAACGGCCGTTCTTTCGGTGGCGCCTCACCATTCTCAGAAATCATGGCGGCAGGCTGCTCACACCAGGCCGCAGCATTGCCGTTGCTGCAAAGGTTTACCAGTGAAAAGGTCGTGTATTGCACCCCTATCCAGGCCACAACAAGGGGCAGGACCAGGCGCATCACCCAGAACCAGATGCCAGCGAACAGCCTTGGCGCAGCGCCCAGCATGGTACCGGAAAGATGCCTGGTCAGGCACCAGCCTGTAAACAGGGCGATCAGGATGGCCACAAGAGGAATCAGCAGGCCGCCAGTTACCAGCTCTAGCCAGCGAAACAGGGTAGCGCCGCCAACCCGCTGTTCGGCCCATACATTAAATGACAACAAAGAGGCGAGACCCGCAAGCCATACCGCCAGGCCAATGAGCAGCACCGACAGACTTCTGGGCGCGCCGGTCCACTCCCGGAACCAGCCAACAATCGGCTCAAGCAGATTCAGCGACGTGGTCCAGACAATCAGCACCACCAACAAAAATACGGCCGCAATCACAAACTGGCTTGCCGGCAACTGGGCCAGTGTTACCGGCATGGAGACGAACAGCAGGCTGAAGCCCCGCTCACCGTCAAAGCTGTTGCCGTCGGTCGCCATCGCGAAAATCATCAGGCCCGCGAGGATGGCAACCAGGGTATCCATCAGCACCACCGCCAGAATCGAGCGCTTCAGACGGGTGTGGGGCGTGGTGTAGGAACCCAGTATGGCCCAGACGCCCATCCCTAGACCGAGCGTGAAGAACGCATGGAACAGTGCCGCCTTCAGACTCTCCCAGGAAAGATCCTCCGGATGCATCGCCAGAATATGGTTAATGGCGCCATCGATCCGCCCGTGCCAGGCGGCCAGGGCAAATAGCACAAGCATCAGCACCAGGGCGCCCGGTACCACCACCCGCAGGGCCCGCTCCAGCCCTTTCACAACACCCTGGGCCGAGACCCACAACACCAGCAGCAGAAAAAAGACATGCCAACCCATGAAAACCCGGTATTCCCTGGGGTCTGACACCAAGCCCGCCAGAATGCCGGTTGCCTCGGACTCGCCAGCACCGGAAAACCGGCCAAGCGCCCCGAAAAACACGTAGGCCAGGGCGATAGCACCGAACACTGCAGTAAATGAGAGCACCAGAAAGGCGGCCAGTATGCTGAGCCGGCCAACCGCCATCCAGGCGCGGGATTGCTTGGCACTACGGATCAGCCCGTCCATGGCCAGGACAATTCCGTGTCGGGAATAGCGACCTATGGCCGCTTCGGTCACCATCAGCGGCAGGGTGACCAGCAGCAGGCAGGCAAGATAAAGCAGGATGAACAGGCCACCACCATGCAGACTGGCCAGATAAGGGAACTGCCACAGGTTGGCAAGACCCACGGTAGCGCCCACCGCGGCCCAGAAGAAGGTTGATTTTCGGGTAAAGGACCCGATATGTGTCTGATACGGCGTAGGCATTCGCGTCCCTGAGGCCACTGAGCAGGTCGGGGAGAAGGTCTGGGCCAGTATTGTAGCTGAAGGATCCCCCTGCGCACGAACCAGAAGCCGCCACAACGCTGATTTCGTGACCGGTCTGGCACTGTTGGGCTACAATGCGCCTTTTTCCGGCTACAGCAAGGCCGGCCCGTTCATTCGTCCGACCCCGGATTCATTGATTCATGAGCAAGAAAAAACCCGGAACGCCGAGCAACACCATTGCGCTGAATAAGAAGGCGAAGCACGAGTACCACATTGAGGAACGCTTTGAAGCGGGTCTCGCCCTGCTGGGCTGGGAAGTGAAGTCCCTCCGTGCGGGCAAGGCCCAGCTGGTGGATGCCTATGTGCTGCTCAAGGACGGCGAAGCCTGGTTGCTCGGCTCTCACATCACCCCGCTGATTGCGGCGTCCACCCACGTGATCGCAGACCCCACGCGCACGCGCAAGCTCCTGCTCCACGCCAAGGAGATTGCCAAGATCGTTGGCAAGGTAAATCAGGCCGGTTACACCTGCATCCCTCTGGCGCTGTACTGGAAAAACAACAAGGTGAAGTGCGAAATCGCCCTGGTGAAAGGCAAGAAGCTGTTCGACAAGCGCGCCACCGAGAAAGAGCGCGACTGGAACCGCCAGAAGCAGCGCATCCTGCGCGAAGCCAACGTTTGATACTGCCCGCCAGGAATTAACAAATACCTGACGCCGGCCATGGCCGGCGTCGACGGGTATGTCGCATACTCACTCTCTTTGTTCAGAATTCCAACAGGCCTATACTCGGGATTTCCGGTGCAGGGCAAAGGGAGCCGCTTATGTCACCCAAACAGATACCTATGTCCGCCGTAGACCGCGCGTGGCTGCGCATGGATTCGCCCCAGAACCCCATGATGATCTGTGGGGTGTGGACGCTGGAAAAACCGGTTTCGATGAGCCGCCTCAGGCACACGCTTGAGGAGCGGTTTCTCTGCTTCGACCGGTTCCGGCAACGGGTCATAGACACCGGAGACCGCGCCTACTGGCAGGACGATCCCCTGTTCGACCTGGACAATCACCTGCACCGCATCGCCCTTCCAGGCAAGGCCGACAAGGCGGAACTCCAGAAGCTGGTCAGTGACATGAACAGCACCTCACTGGATTTCCGGCAGCCCCTCTGGCAAATGCATTACATCGACAATTACGGCGACGGTGGCGCTCTGCTGATCCGCATTCACCATTGCATTGCCGACGGCATTTCGCTGGTGCGCGTGATGCTGTCACTCACCGATAGAACGCCGGAACCCAGGCTGGGCAAAGTGGCTCGCAAGCGTCGCTCCAAACCCCGCCAGAGATCGGCAATCCAGAACTTCCTGCACCGCGCCGTAGACAGCGCGCAAACGGCGACCAATCAGGCGAGACTGTTCATTCAATCTGTTCGTGACGAACCCAACTACCCCCTGAAACTGGCTTCCACCGCCAGCGGCGTAGCCTTCGATCTGCTCAAGCTTGGTCTGGCCCCTGTAGAGCCCAAAACCGGATTGAAGGAACCGCTATCCGGACGCAAGCAGGTGGCCTGGGCGGATCCTCTCGATCTTGCCGAAGTGAAAGCCTGTGCCAAGGCCCTGGGCGGCACCATCAACGATGCCCTGCTCTGCACGGTCACCGGGGCCCTACAGCGGCATTTTGCAGCCCATAAAGAGACGATTCCCGAGTGCGGAATTCGCGTGGCCGTGCCGTTCAACCTGCGTCCGCTGGATCAGCCCATAGAAACCCTCGGCAACAAGTTCGGCCTGGTACTGGTCACGCTGCCGGTGGAAGTCATGGACCCTCTGATGTGCTTCCGGCAGGTGCAGGAGAATATGAACCGCCTCAAGCAGTCCTATCAGGCCCAGGTTACCTACAGCCTGCTTGATATCTTCGGCCGGGGCCCCGATGTTATTGAACGGCGGGCGCTGGATCTGCTCAGCAACAAGGCCTCCGCCGTGCTGACCAACGTGCCGGGCCCGAAAGAGCCACTGTACCTGGCGGGCAGCAAGTTGACCCAGCCCATGTTCTGGGTGCCCCAGAGCGGCACCATTGGAATCGGCATGAGCATCCTCAGTTACGCCGGCACCGTGCAATTCGGCATCACCGTGGACAAGGCCATTCACGCCGACCCGGATGCCGTGATGGGCTACTTCCGGGAAAGCTTCGAGGCCCTGAGCCACGCGGCTCTGGCAGGCCGGCACGATGCCATTGAACGCAAGGCCAGCTAGGGCTGTAGGTACATCTACAGCCCTGTAAGCACAAAACTGCAACAAACAAACCTTGAAGTCCGGCAAACCGGACACATATACTGAAGGTAAGGGGACGACATGGCTTCGACGCTGGTGGCGAACCCTTGAGTGCATGTCGAGATGGCAGCCAATCTCGTTAATCCAAAGCTGCAACGCAATAGTCGCAAACGACGAAAACTACGCACTAGCAGCGTAAGCTGCTAGTCGTCCTGACCGGGTCGCCCGTAGCCCGGAAGCAACATCTCAGGACGTCATCGCTTACGGGATGCTCCGTTACCCAGAGTTCACTGGTTAACGGCTAAGATTTAAAGAACTCGGTTTTTGCACCCTGGCTCTCGGGTCGCTTGAACTTAAATCAATAGAGAGACGCTAAACATGTAGACCTCAAGGCTGAGTACTGGCGGACGCGGGTTCAATTCCCGCCGTCTCCACCAAATTCTAAATCGGAACAATCCGATCACCTCTGAGACCCGCGCCACAGCGGGTTTTTTAATGCCTGAATGTTGCGCGAAGGTTCGCCGGAATACATTGAAAGCCGGGAAAAGTGGGGGTACATTTAGGGGTACATCGCTCAAGGTTGGTTTTTTGTACCCCCAAACGGACACCCCGACATGAAACAGGCCGTTAACAAGCTGGCTGCTACCAGCGTCAAGAATGCCGAGTTCAAGGACCGCGCCTATAAGCTGTTCGACGGGGCCGGGCTCTTCCTTCATGTTCAGAAATCCGGGAAGTATTGGCGTCTGAAGTATCGCCATGCCAAAAAGGAAAGGCTCTTAGCTCTGGGGGTATATCCTGAAGTCAGCCTGAAGGATGCCAGGGCCGCGAGGGATGAAGCCCGCGCCCTGCTCGATAAGGGCATAGACCCCAGCAACCACAGGAAGCAGATCAAGCACAGCCGGTATGCTGCCGCCTCCAACACCTTTGAAGCCATTGCCCGTGAATGGTACCGGGAGGTACACCAAAGCGCTGTGGTTGAAGAGCACGCAGGCCGCAACCTCCGCCGCCTTGAGGTTCATGCTTTTCCGCACATAGGCCGCCGCCCAATTGGAGAAATTACCCCTGGTGAATTGCTGGGGGTACTTCGTAAGGTAGAAGACAAGGGGCACATCGAGACCGCCAGACGGGTTAAGACCCTGTGCGGGCAAGTGTTCCGCTATGGGATAGCCACCGGAAGAGTTGAGCGGGATATTACCCCAGACCTGAGGGACGCTCTCAAAGTACCCCCAACCAAACATCACCCCGCCATTACCAAGCCGGAAGAAATCGGCCCTTTGATGAAAGCTCTTTATGGCTATCCGGGCCACTTTGCCACCTGTGCGGCCCTGAAGCTGGCTCCGCTGCTGTTTGTTCGACCTGGTGAACTACGGCAGGCGGAATGGGCGGATATTGACCTTAAAGCTGCTGAATGGCACTTCACCGCCAGCAAAACCGGGTTTCAACTTGTCACCCCGCTGCCACGGCAGGCCGTGGAAATCCTGAAAGAGGTTCAGGCAGTCACGGGCCGGGGCCGGTATGTATTCCCCAGTGTGCGGGACCGAAAGCGCCCCATGAGCAACGCCACTATTGGGGCAGCTCTCGGACGGTTAGACCTGAAGGACAAGATGTCCGCTCATGGCTTCCGCGCCATGGCTCGTACTGTGCTGGCGGAACATCTGGGGTTTCGTTCCGAGTACATAGAGCAACAGCTAGGCCATTCTGTCCGCGATACCACCGGAAGAGCGTACAACCGAACCACCCACCTTGAAGCCCGCCGCGCCATGCTGCAAACGTGGGCGGATTATCTGGATGAACTGAGAACCGGCAAGGGGAATGTAGTAGCCCTCAACCGTGGCAAGACAGCCTAAACCTAACCACCACTGAGAAAGGAACATAACCATGAACGCAATGGAAACCATGCAAGCTGAACAACTGGAAAAGCTGAGGGAAGCCACAGAAGTAGTGGCCAGACTGCAACAGGAAATCTTAGCCGCGAGGGGATGCACGGGCCGCCCTGAGTTTCTCGACAGTGATTTTTTCATAGGTGGACTGGCTACCGCTTCAGAGCTGCTGAATGGGCAACTGTTCGACCTGATAGAAGCCAAACAATCAGCCTGACTACTGGCGGATTCAATGGCTGAATTTGTTATTGTACTTGAGACCACCGGCCCGGACGGTGAGCCTTGGGAGCAGGTAATATCCCCGGCCTTTCCGTCCAAAGCTGCCGCCAATCGCTGGAGGGCTGAAAATGCGCTATCTGAAAGCCCGGTGATTCATACAGCCAGCCTTGAAACGCTCCCCCTGGAAGAAATCAGGCGTTGCTGTATAACCGAACTCATCCCAGCCAAAAGGGAGAAATGGGAATCAGGGGACCCGCTCGCCCTTTTTGAGGCATTGAACTGGTGCGTAGTGGCCAAAATTCCCTTGCCGGACTGGTGCGGGAGCGCTGTCAGCAAAGCCGCACACCGCTTGATAGGACTGGAGGTCAAAACCCTAGATGACGCCTTTGGAGTAACCGGCAAGATTCACAAAGGAGTAAAGCTCACAAACGCCCGCCAGCGGCTGGAATACACGGGGCTAAGTTGGGTCATTGTAAACCGGTTCCGCAATGAGGGTTACTCCTATGATGAAGCGTTAGAGCTTGCCGCCCAAAGCATGAAAACAAAAGGGTTTAGGGGCGGGAGCAGTGTTGTTAAGCAACTATACACCGAAGCCAAAAAAATCCATTACGTAAAAGAACCAGATACCAACCGCGATCAAACCCCAGAAGAGTGAAAGAGGTCCTACCCGATACCGGGAACTGGCCTCCGGCCATGGGGCAGCCTCCCGGGCCGGTGCTGGCGGCTCCACCGCCTCCCCCTGCTCTGGTACCTAGAGCCGGCCTCCCGTTGCCACTGCTGACTTCCCGGCACAGAATCAGCCACCGGCCTGCCCGCAAGATCGGGGGCCGCTCCCGGCTCTCTACTGTCCGCCAGCTACTGAACCGCCCTTGACCTGGTGCCGAGCTGCTGCCGCTGGGGGTACCTGAGACCGGGCCGGCTGTCCGCCGTGCCTGCCACCTACGGAAAGCCCGCCAGCGTTTGGGAGTAGCTGCCCCAGTCCGGGCCGGTGCTGGCGGTTCCACTGCCTGCCGTTGCCCTGGTACCGGGTGCCAGCCTCCCGCTGCCTCTGCTGACCTTCCGGCACGGGATCAGACCACCGGCCCGGCTGCTCACCTGAGGCGAGCTCCTGGCTCCCTGCTGTCCGCCAGCGGCTGAACGCTGCTGTTCCTGGTGATGATCCGCCAGTGCTGAGGGTATCTGGTACAGGCCCGGTGCTGACTGCCTCCATTCCGCTGCCCCGGCACGGGGAACCGGTCTCCGATTGTCCCCGCTGGGCTCCGGTCAGGGGGTAAGGTCACCGGCTCACCTGAGGCCCGCTCCCGATATCCTGCTGTCCGCCAGCTGCTGAACCGCCCTTGACCTGGTGCCGAGCTGCTGCCGCTGGGGTTACCTGAGACCGGGCCGGCTGTCCGCCACCGGCATCACCTGCAAACCGTCATAAATTCAAGACAAGAAAACGCCCCAAGTTCTAGGCGTGTTCGCCTCTGCCGCCCCTCGTAGTCTTGTGTCATTGCCTGCCGTGGCAATTCGCGTAACCCCATAGGAGCTTGATTTATGACTGAACGCATTCTTCGCCGCCCTGAGGTGATTTCAATGGTCGGCCTTCGAACCACAAAACTTTATGAACTGATCGCAGAGGGCCGGTTTCCAAAACCGATAAAACTATCTGTCCGCTCCGTTGGCTGGCTTGAATCAGAAGTACAGGCATGGATTAAAGAGCAGGCAGAAAAGCGGGAGGCTGATTCAAATGCTTGAGCATAACAGCCCTCGCACTTCCGCTCCTGACAGGCTTTTAAACCTAGCAGTTCGTTTGATCGAAGCCCGCCAGCCGGAGAACGATGCACAAATTCCTGATGAGTTGGTAACAGACCGTCTGATTCAAGGGCTGATTGAGATAGCAACAATATCACCCTATACCCTCAACGCAATTCCAATACCGGATTCTGAGACCAAGAAAAGGCGAGCTATTGAAGCTGTGCGGACATTGATAGGCGCCCTTCTTCAAGGGGGATTGCCAAAAGAAAAAGCCTACCAATTCTTCAGCCTGAAAGACCTGAACCTTTTGTTCTACATCCATAGCCAGCTGGTAGGAGCTGACGACTATTTAAACATTCCGTTTCAGGCTTCAACCGGTAAGGGGCAGTGATGAGTCACCAATATAGCACCGGGGATATTATCGACAGCTTCCGCCAAGTACTGGCAGACGCCGGCCTGCCCGCTGCCCCTGAAACCAACTTCATTTGTGATGGTGAGCTGCACCGGTTCCGCGTTGAAAGCGATAAGAAAGGGAGCCGTAACGGCTGGTATGTCCTGCACCTCGATGGGGTGCCAGCTGGAGCCTTTGGAAGCTGGCGGGCCGGCATAGCAGAGAACTGGTGCAGCAAGGGACAAGACCAACTGACGGAAGCAGAACGCCGCCAGCTTAGGGAGCGCATGGAAAAGGCCAAAACGGCCCGCCAGTCACAACTGAAACAACGACACGCCACCGCTGCACACCGCGCCCGGAAACTTTGGAAGAGCGCCAGACCTGCCGCACCGGATCACCCTTACCTGGTGAAAAAACAAGTTCAGCCTCTCAGAGCCCGCCAGATCGGCCCGGCCTTGGTTCTCGATATAAGGGACATACGTGGGGAGCTTTCAAGCCTTCAGTTTATTCAGCCTGACGGCTCCAAAAAGCTGCTCTCAGGGGGGGCCAAACAGGAGCGCTTCATACCTGTGACCGGTGCAGCTGGCGGAGAACCTGACACGGTTCTGATATGTGAAGGTTGGGCAACCGGGGTGACCTTGGCCGCTTCCATGCCTGCTGCGTTTGTGCTGGCTGCCATTGATGCCGGGAACCTTCCCGCCGTGGCAGTGGCAACCCGCCAGCGCTGGCCCTCCTGTAACCTCATTGTGTGCGGTGATGACGACAGGAAAACGGAAGGCAACCCGGGAGCAGCTGCCGCAAGAAAGGCAGCGGAGCTATCAGCGGCCCGCCTTGCCTTACCTGAATGGCCTGAAGGGTGCCCGGTTCACCTTTCCGACTTCAACGACCTGGCAACCTGGCTGAATGAGGTGAAGTAGTGACAGACCCCAGCAAGAACACCCCGCCACCTCTGGTGAACCCCAAAGAAATGATGCCACCGCTTCCGCTGCCACCAGATAACCCGGAAGTAATGCCGCTGCCTATGGAGGCTCTGCCGGAACAGATCCGGGCTTTTGTGGATGATGTGGCAACCCGGCAACAATGCCCACCCGATTACGTGGCCATTGCTGCACTGTGCGGGCTTTCTGCCGTTGTCGGCAACAAAATCAGAGTATGCCCGAAACAGCATGATGACTGGGGCCTAACCCCCAACCTATGGGGCGCTGTGATTGGTGGCCCGGCTTCAAGCAAGTCACCGGCGGTAGGTGCTGCACTGGCCCCCTTGAAGGGTATGGAGCGGGCCGCCTGGCAAGAATACGAGGCAGAAAAAACCGAATATGAAGCCGAATTGAAGCTCTCCCAAATTGAGAAAAAACAGGCGGAAGATACTGCCAAACGCCTATCCAAAAAGGGCGATAAAGAAGGGGCACGGGAAGCCCTGCGGGCCAGTGTCGGGGATATAGAAGAGCCCACCCCAAAGCGATTTATCGTTAACGATTCCACCATAGAACAACTGGGGGTTTTGATGAACCAGAACCCGGATGGCCTGCTATTGGTTCGGGATGAGCTGGCGGGCTGGTTGTCCAAACTGGAAAAGGAAGAGGGCGCGTCAGACCGGGCGTTTTATCTTGAATGCTATGAGGGTGACAACTCGCATACCACTGACCGCATTGGCCGGGCCATTGTCCGCGTTGAAAAAATGACCCTGGCCGTTATTGGCGGCATTCAGCCTAGCAAAATAGCGCCGCTGATACGTGGGGCCGTTCGGGGTCACGGCAATGATGGTTTTGTGCAAAGGCTTCAGCTTGCGGTGTGGCCAGATATCCCGAAAAGCGTCAAATGGCACGACGTGCCGCCGAATGACGACATTTACAACGCTTATGCTGATTGCTTCCACCGGCTGGCGGCCATACCGAGAGAAGGGAAGCGGGCGCGATTTGATGAAGCCGGACAAGCAATGTTTATTGACTGGTGGGAAGAGATGCAAGCGGAATCACGAGGAGATGATGTCCATCCCGTGTTGTCTGCCCACCTTCAGAAAATGCCTAAGACTGTAGCGGCATTAAGCCTGATATTTGAGCTTATCGAAACAGAAGAAACCACAATATCAGAACACTCCTTAGCTATGGCTCTGGAGCTTACAGACTATCTGAAAAGCCATGCGAAACGCCTGTACGCCATTGTTGATAACGCGGCCATTAAAGGCGCGAAATTAATGCAGCTCCGAAAAGACAAGCTCCCCTCGCCTTTCACTCCAAGGGAAGTACAGCGCAAGGGATGGACAGGGCTCACCGAGCGAGAACAGATACAGGACGCTATCGACGTCCTGGAGGAATACAACCAGATCAAACGCCATTACCAGAACGACACGGGCGGGCGTCCTTCCGTTCGTTTTTACTGGGTAAGTGAGGGCTAGTCATGGGGCGCTGGCTTTCCCGGTTAAGTGGCAAGGACTCAACACCCCCAACGGAATCAGCGCCGCGAGCTTCGCGGCCTTGTGTCGGTTCTGTCAGTAGCAGTTCAGAGGGTAAAGGGAAAAATGGGCGTTGGTTAAACCGAGTAGATTCACTCCCCACAAGGGATAAACCGAAACTGACAGAACTGACAAAAGCCCCTTCCGTCAGTTTTGTCAGTAGCGTATCCGAGGATACTCCAAAAGCAGTATCCGTTCACTGTGAGATAGTCAGGGCCTGTGAATTGTCCGGGCTCCCCCTGCGAGACCTAGAAGCCGGCCTATCTGATGATGACCTGACAGACATTCGAGACGGGATTGTGACTGCTGAAGTGCTGGCGGACTATGGAAGGCTTTTCAAGGACCCCGGCTATTTCTGGAAGCGAGACACCAGCCAGCCGGAACCCTGGGCTGAAGCCCCCGAACAGCAACCAGCGCCACCAGTTAATGTAGAGAAGCCGTCAACCTCCAATGCATGGCCGGAGCGGAAGCAACAGGCACGGGATCATTTTATTAATCACGTTCTGGAATGTGACTACTGCTACGGCCCTCGGGACAGATACTGTGAAATCGGCAGCAAGTGGCGGGAGTTCTTCTACTGGATGTAGACACTGACTCTACCTCCCCTTGATGCCAGGCTGGGCACTGGGCTAACTATAAGGCTACCTGATTTCCGGTGTTGATCGTTTACGCTAAACGCTCCCCCGGCCCCGGCCTAGTCCTTCCTTCCTCGACCGCTTATACGGGTCGCCTCTTACCTGGTGATCATCGAACACAGCCAACGACTCATTGCCTGCCGTTGTCCTGGCAACCGTCACGGGTGCAGTAGAACAATAGGCACACCACCACACCAGAACCTAATGCACGCCCACTGCTTCAGGAAAATTGAACGGGTCCTTCTGAGGGTTACCGTCACTGAGGGTGCGCAGAGGCGCGGTTTTTCTGTAGACATATCAGATACTTAGCCTTCCTTCCTCTCATTTTTTGGGGTGTTTTATAAAGTGAGAATACGGATCAACCCGGAAGCCTTGGGAAGAACCACAGATAAAAACAGAAAAACAAAGTAAGGAAGACCGGATAAATTGAACAACATTCGAAGAGACAGAACCGCTCTGCACCGGGTGCTGATCTGCCACCGTTCGGGGTATCAGCCACAGATTGCGCCGGCGCTGGCGGTTCCACTGCCTGCCGTTGCCCTGGCACCGGGAGTCGGTCTCCCGCTGCCGCTGCTGACATACCGGCACAGGATCGGGCCACCGACCTAAAAGACGCTCCCGGCTCCCTGCTGTCCGCCAGTGGCTGAACCGTCCTGTACCTGGTGGCTGATCTACCTCCGCTGGGGGTACCTGAGACCGGGCAGGCTGTCCGCCCTGCCTGCACCCCGTGGAAGTCCGCCAGCGGCTGGGGGTATCCGCCCCAGTCCGGACCGGTGCGGGCAGTTCACCGCCTGCCGTTGCCCTGGCACCGGGAGCCGGTCTCCCGCTGTTGCTGCTGACCTCCCGGCAAGGGATCAGGCCACCGGCCTGCCCGCCAGTCTGTGGGCAGCTCCCGCCACTCGCCAGCGGCTGAACCGCCCTGTACCTGGTGATGATCTTCTGCCCCTGTGGGTTCCTGAGACCGGGCCGGGTGCCCGCACTGCCTGACACCTGCGACAACCTGCCAGCGGCTGGGGGTATTTGCCCCGGTACCGGGAGACGGTCTCCCGCTGCCGCTGCTGACCTTCCGGCCTGGGATCAGGCCACCGGATTGCCCGCCGGCTTAAGGGCTGCTCCCGGCTTCTTATACTTAACCCCTTATTTAATAAAAATAAAAAGACTTTTGTCAGTTTTGTCTATGTATATAAATTAGGTAAAAAGGGCTTATCTGAATACGCTGGCCTGCACCTGGTGATGGCCTGCAACCGCTGGGGCTGGTCTCCCGCCCAGCTGTTGCCCCGGCACCGGAAATCGGTCTCCGGCTGCCCTGCTGACCTTCCGGTCATGGGATCAGGCCCCGTGCTGTCCGCCAGCGGCTGAACCGCCCTGCACCTGGTGGTGGCCTGGCCTGCTGAGCCCCGGTTTCTGGCGCGCCTCCGGATACGCTACTGACAAAACTGACGGAAGGGGCTTTTGTCAGTTCTGTCAGTAGGTACAGGGTACCGCCCCAGTTCAATGCCTGTGCCTCCGTGCCAATGTTGGCCCCGGCCATGAGATCAGGCCACCGGCTTACGTGAAGGCCGCTTACGGTTCCCGACTGCCCGCCAGCGGCTGAACGCTGCTGTTCCTGGTGACGATCCGCCAGTGCTGAGGGTATCTGGTACAGGCCCGGTGCTGACTGCCTCCATTCCGCTGCCCCGGGACTGGGAACCGGTCTCCGATTGTCCCCGCTGGGCTCCGGCCATGGGGTCAGGTCACCGACTCACCTGAGGGCCGCTCCCGATATCCTGTTGTCCGCCAGTGGCTGAACCGCCCTTTACCTGGTGCCGAGCTGCTGCCGCTGGGGGTACCTGAGACCGGGCCGGCTGTCCGCCACCGGCATCACCTGCAAACCGTCATAGATTCAAGACAAGAAAACGCCCCAAGTTCTAGGCGTGTTCGCCTCTGCCGTCCCTCGTAGTCTTGTGTCATTGCCTGCCGTGGCAATTCGCGTAACCACAGCTGAACCGCCCTGTAGCCGGTACTGATTTCCCCAGAGGGCTACGCGCGGCGGCCTGGCCGGGCTTTCCGACAAAAACTTTTGATTTCTCCTGTTGTGACCGTTTTTAAGTAGTGGAGGAAATCTCAGGACGGACCACAGCCAGAAAAAGCGAGGCCATAATTTGAATTACCACGGGACATTTCAGGCAAAAACGATGGCTCCCCTTAGACCCATAAAAAGGCAATATTCCAATGAAAGTTGAAGTTGATAAAGCCAGCGTAAACAAAGTGAAAATGCTCATGGCTGGACTGACCACGGGCACCCCAAAGGCGTTAATGCGCTCTTTGAACGCGACTGCGTCGAAGGGTAAAACAGAATCAAACAAGGCCATACGGACTCAGGTTAATCTATCGGCGGCCTATATCAGAGACAGATTAGAGGTTAAAAAAGCAACCACTGGAAACCTGACGGCGAAGATTATTACCCCCTCCCGTGGCCTGCTGCTGGTTTATTACTTGTATGGAGTGAATGCCGTAAACCCGGATACGGGCAGGGCTTCATATGGTGCCCTGTTGAAGTACAAGAAAGGTTTCTTCTCTGTAGCGAACCTTGACCAGCCGCTGAAAGTGAAAATCAAACCAAACAGTTCACCTATCAGCCTTGGTCCGGAGTGGTTCATTCTTCCTAAACTCAAAAACTCCAACCTGCCCGCCTTAGCGAAACGTGAAAATGGCCGCTTAAGGCTTCACGGGCCTTCACTTTCTCAAGTCTTCACTGACGTTAAAGATGATTTGGCTAAATCTCTTTCGGAATACCAAGTGGAGCAATTCAACAAAAAGCTGGATGACATTTTGAGGGGTTACTAATGCCAGTAAGTATTAGGGAACAGGTAGTTCAAGCATTTGCAGATAGAATCAGTGCAACCCGTGCGGATCGCCTTGATGGGGAATCGGGCCTACCTGCGAGGGCTCTATGGGACCCAACAGAAACCACCGAAAAAAACAGATACGGTAAGTATGACTGCACAGTAACTCTTCAAGTAGCAGAACTTGCAACCCGTGACGTTTCACTAAATTCCAGCGCTCAAGGCAACGCCATGTTATCCGGTCTGCTGGATGATGCGCTGAGCAACGATCACACATTGGGCGGGCTTTGCAAAAGTATTGCCTACACCGGTGCAACGCTGGACTTTCCAGAGAATGGCCAGAAAGAAATGATCGTTCTTGCAACGTTTGAAGTTGTTTATGTGATCAGCAGCAGCAACCCTTACGAACAATAACCAGCCAGGGGCAACCGGCCTAGGCTCGCCCCTGGTTCCCTTTCAGTTTCATAACGAACCACCACAACACCAACCCCCTAATCGTTGCGTTGCCTTGACTCCGGGAGCCGGCCTCCCTCTGCCCCTGCTGGTCTCCCGGCACGGGATCAGGCCACCGACCTGCCCGCCAGATCGAGGCCCATCCCTGCTGCCTCCTCTCCGCCAGTTGCTGAACTGCCCTTTACCTGGTGATGGCCAATCATCGACCAAGGTATACTCGGGATGCGATACGAGAAAAGCTTAGTCCCCTAGCAATACTGCCGCTCTGCGGATAGCATCTGAACCACAAAATGGATTATGGAGTTCGATAGGGAATGCAGATTGATTTGAAAACCGCGTTGCAAGTAGTTGGCAACCCGTCTGAATCAGATACCCCAAGCCTGGTCATTCCCAAAGGCTTTGTTAATCCGGGTGCCTGGGTAATGCTTGCCAGCACAGCTCGGAGACACCACATTGCCAACAAGAACATCTATTTCCCGGATCAGAAGACCCTGGATTACTCATCTGCCATAGGCTTCAATGACTGCGTATTCGGAGAGGATGATTACCAATACTGCCGAAAAAATGTTGGATCAACCTACTCTCCTTTAACTCGCCTAGACTGTATTGAGTCAACGGACGCGGCAAACAACCAAATCGTTAGTTGTGTTAGAGAAATGCTTTCCAACCCTGACTTACAGGGCAGCATCGATTTAATGAACGTGATCGGTGAGCTGCATGACAACGTGTGGGCGCATGGGAGATCAACCGGTGTGTCAATGGCCCAAAAATGGAATGATTGGGACAATGGAGGCAGGCCAGCCATCGAGTTCGCACTGGCTGATACTGGCCATGGTTTCTTGCGAGAACTAAGGCGTTATGGCAAAGCAGCCGATGATGACATCCAAGCCATACAATGGTGCGTAACTAAGAACAACTCTACCAAACACGCTGATGATGATGACGATTGGGCGCAATCTGTTCCCGAAGACATTATTGGTGGTTCTCCCTTTGGCGCGGCGGTTCCGAGAGTAACAAGCCGCCTGAATCATCAAGGGCTGGGTCTCTGGAAGCTCACTGAGCTGATAAGGAAATACCGAGGAAAACTCACCCTTGTCAGCGGGACAGGCTGCTTGCAGATGGATACTGACGGTCAAATGATGTACAGTTCGTGCCCCGAGTGGGAGGGTGTTGCTTTATCGTGCAGATTGTACGAGGATGAATTAGGCAGGGAAGAAGACGAGCCTGATGATCAGGTTGCCGCAATTATGGAGCGGTTAGGAGGTTTATAGAATGAACACTGAAAAATATACAATCAATGGTTGTTCGTTAGCATCTCGCAGTGCTGCTGTTTCTGAACGTGAAAAGCTGGCGTCTGCTATTTCACGTGGCTCTGTGGTCGTCTACGACTTGAGTTCCGTCGTTTCAATTTCATCGTCCTACGCTGATGAGCTTTTTGGTGTTCTGGTAATGCAGTTTGGACTTGATAAAGTGCTTGGGTCCCTGAAAGTCGTTGGAGCGAACAGGGGTGTACTGCGTGTTATTGCGGAAGCAATGAAAGAACGTACAACTGCTAGCGCAGCCTAATGAAAGTGCTCTAAAAGACGAAAGAGGCGGCCATGGGCCGCCTTTTTGCTTCATGGTCCCGGCAAGAAAAAAACTAGCGGGTCCGGCCTCCGAGAAGCGGATCAGCCACCTGCCACCCCACCAACCTGAGGGCCGCCCCGGCCTCCTACTGTCCGCCAGCTGCTGAACCGTCCTGTACCTGGTGATGATCTACCTACCTCAGATGCCCGCCAGCGGCTGGGGGGGGTATCCGCCCCAGTCCCGCTTGGTGCTGGCGGTTCCACTGCCTGCCGCTGGGGATACCCGAGACCGGGCCGCGTGCCTGCCACCTGCCGCCTTGTATCGAGCAATAACGACTGTATCGAAAAAGATTGATAAAATATTTTTCCAAGGATTTTGGCGGGCTACGCTTCCGGAAAGTCGGATAAAAACAGAGGGCACCGCTTATAAAGTGGGGGTATTTCTGGGGGTATCTTAGTAACTTATAATTTTTTTAATACAATAAATTCATGCACCTACAAGCGTTACACTATTGGACGCCGTCTCCACCAAAAAACCAAGAGAAAGCCCCTGATTTCAGGGGCTTTTTTCGTTACACGCTCTCCAAAACCTGGCCGAACGTCAACGAATCGCCAACGGGCATGCGCCCCTATCCGCCTGCGCCTCTGCCAGCCCAGAGCCTCCGGGCACGCAAACATACCGATTCACAATGGCCGCAAACGTCCCGTCATCCAGCATCGCCTGCAGCACAAGATCAAAATCTGCCACAAACTCGGAGCCAACCGATGCTTTGGAGAAAACGAAGTACGCGGGTTTATTGGACACTACCAGTGAGCTGGGCATGATCTTGTCGGAAAGCCCCAGTTCCTGTATCTCGTACAGGCCGGTTAGCCTGCTGGCAACCACGCCATCGATTCGATTGCGGGCCAGCATTCTCCAGAGCGACTCCCGGCGGGAGAGATACTGAATGTTTTGTTCATAGTCCGGATTCTGGACAAGGGCGCTGTATTCGTCGCTATAAGACACGTTAATCTGGGCGCCGAGTCTGAAATCCGATTCCAGCAGTTCTCGCAACCCGCTCAAATCGAACCTGCCCTCGTCAGACCGCCGAACAAACAAGATATTGGGGGATACCAGGCCAACCACTTTCGAGTAGTGGGCATACTGTTCGCGCTCGGGCGTCTGATAGGCACCGGAGAGCATATCCACCCGCCCGTCACGCAGTTCCCGGAGCGCCCTTGCCCAAGGCAATTTTTCGAAAGAAAGGCCACATTCAAGGCGCTTCATAGCTTCACGAACCAGATCGGCATCAATACCAACCACCTCATCATCCTGGACCATGAAATACGGCGGGTCATCATCCCAGCGCAAGGTGATGTCGCAGTCGCCATAGGTTGGGGCCGCAAAACAGACCATAGACGCCAAGACCAAAGCAGATTTGCGAAAAACTGGTCCAAATAAGCGCGGGGGCAACGACTGTGAGAACGGGAATCCGCTACTCTTGCCTGTATACATCTTTGGTGCCGCTGAGGAAGGAAACTCTGTTCAATATAGACCAATAAGTCCCTGGCTCAAAACCGCTGAAAAACCAGATCGATGCTAACCCTTCCGTCATCTGATGGTCATGCACTCTTTACTCAATCAAGGTAGTGTCTGAGAAATATTGAAAGGAGCCTCAACCAACGCCATGAACCAGCCAGACGACCCAGCCAGCCTGACAGAGCTTCTGGAGCGCCTCCGCTCGAATACCGAGGGACAGGCTCAGGTGTCTGTGGGCGATGTACTGGAAGCCGTCGGTGAGCGCTCATTTGGCCCGCTCGTTCTGATCGCCGGCGTTATTACGCTGGCGCCGCTGATTGGTGACATTCCCGGGGTGCCCACCCTGCTCGGCCTGATGGTGTTACTTACCCTTGGGCAACTGATTTTCCAGCGACACTCGATCTGGATTCCGTCCAAGCTGGCGCGCCGGAACATTGAGAGAAAAAAGCTTGCCAAGGGACTGGACTGGATGGCAAAGCCGGCCCGTTTTATGGATCGCTGGACCAAACAACGGCTACTCTGGCTGGTTCGCGGGCCGGGCCAATATGTTATCGCCATCATCTGTATGGTTGTGGCCGCTGCCATGCCACTGATGGAGGTAATTCCATTCAGCGCCAACGGTGCCGGAATTGCCCTGATGGCGTTTGGCCTGGCCATTGTGGCCCGGGATGGCCTGCTCGCGCTGGTGGCAATTCTGGCGACCGGTGGCACAGCCTGGTTCGTTTTAAACAATCTTCCCTGGTGACGCCACGGCATAGAGAAACTCTGTCACCATTTGAAACAATCCTTCTGAATCCCCGTTCACGGTAAAGCTGCTACTATTGCTACATACCCCTGGTTTGCGGGCTGAACAATGTCCGGCAAACAGCCTGTTGAACCAACTTCTTGAAAAAGCTCCTGCTTCAGGGGCTTTTGCAGTTGAAAGGACCCGGTTTTATGTCCAGCAAAGCGAAGCAGACCCAGAAACTTCTGCTGTTCCGGCTTTCCGGCGAGCGTCTGTTCGGGATCGGTACCCTGAAGATCCGGGAAATCCTGCCTTTCATGCGGCTGACCAAGCTGCCTCACAGCCATCATGCGGTCATCGGCACGGCCACTTTCCGGGGTTCCGCCGTTCCTGTTATTGATATGGCCGCGGCCGTGGGCTACCCACCGCTGACCCGGGAAGAACAGGAAAAGGCCTCGATTATTGTCACGGATATCCAGCGCCAGGAGATCGGTTTTCTGGTGCGCAGCGTTCAGCAGATTATCGAAACCGACTGGAAGGAAGTAATGCCGCCGCCCAAGGCCCTGGGCAACAAGGCCTTTATCACCGGCCTGCTGGACGTGGAGGGCGATATCATCCAGTTGCTGGATGTGGAATTGCTGCTGGCCAAGGTGTACCCGGAATCCCTGGATACCCAGGAGGTAGTGCTCACAGATGTGCAGAGTGAGACCCTCAAGGCCCTGAACATTCTCATGGTGGACGATTCCCAGGTTGCCAGGAAGCAGCTCTCGGATGTGCTGGACAGCAAGGACATCCCCTATCAGGTAACGTCCAATGGCGATGATGCCCTGCAGATCCTGCTGCGGGACCACGAACTGGGCCGGCCCACAGACATCCTGGTGAGCGATATCGAGATGCCGGGGCTGGACGGGTACGAGCTGGCGTTCAATGTCCGGGACAATTCAGCGCTGAAGCAGCCCTACATCATTCTGCATACATCACTGAACAGTGAGATGAGCCTGAGTTATGCCAATCAGGTTGGTGCCAACGAGGCCCTGACCAAGTTTGATGCCGAAGAGTTGCTTCAGGCCATGTTGAGAGGCGCAGAGCAGGCCCGTTAAGGCCTGAGCTGCTCGATGAATTCGTCTGCGTCGGCGCGCATCTCAGCCAGCTTCTGTTGCCACTCATCCTGATAACGGTTCAGGGTATCCTCGCTCAGGCGGGTGAAGCGTTCGCCGGTTTCCGCCACGGTACGACTGGCGTTGGCGAGGGATTCCATGGTCGGATCGCTCAGCTCATCGGCCTGGCGATCCAGATCCCGGGCAGCCTGTTCCAGGATCACCCGGTCCTCCTCGGGTGTTGGCTCATTGTCTTTCAGGGCTTCTTCCACCGAGCGTTCAAGCTCCCGCATGGCTTCTTGCAGCTTTTTACCGAACTCGTCCATGGCGCTCTCTGCCTGCCGGCCCATTTCCTCAGAATAGGCCTCCAGGTCTTGAGCCAGCTGTTCCATTTGCTGCTCAAAGTCGTCTGAGGATGAGGAGAAACGGGCGCTGAGCTCGTCGCCAAGCCGGCTGAGCTCACCCATGATGCTGTTGAACGGGGAGGGATTGAGGATGGCCTCGCCGGTGCGGTCGTAATCCACCAGCCAGTGCTCCTGGACGCGCACAAGGTAGGTGACCAGCTCCAGCCGCTCGCCCTCGGTGCCCGCCTCGGGAGGCAGGCGGGTTACGATGGTGGCTTCACGGTCTTCGATGACCACCCGCCCGAACGATGGCACAGCATCCGTCCAGCTCCGCTGGTAACCGTCGAACGCGGCGGTGTCCGCCAGGGTGGAGTACTCCATCACGTCGCCGGCATCGTTCTCGGCCATGGCCTGCCAGAAGGCCGCCGCCACTTCCTGGGGCGTCTCGGGGTTGCTACAACCGGCGAGCATGGTCAGTGTCAGGGCGGCAATCAGGCCACGGGTAAGGAAACGGATCATTGCTGTGTTACCTCGGGTTCAACATCCGCAGAGCATGATACACCCCTTACAACCTGCAGGTCAGTTCCGCCAGCTCCTCATCAAACACCCGACGGTTTTCACTGTAATCCACCGGCACCTCGACCAGGTGGACACCGCCCTCTGCCAGGGCCTGCTCCAGCGTTGGCCGCAGGTCTTCCGTGCGGGTCACCCGGTGCCCCTTGGCACCATAGGATTCGGCGTAGGTGACAAAATCCGGATTGCGATAGTCCAGCCCGAAATCGGTGTAACCCTCCTGCCCCTGCTTCCACTTGATCATGCCGTAGGCACTGTCGTTGATAATCAACACCACCAGGTTAAGGTTCAGGCGTACCGCGGTCTCAAGTTCCTGGCTGTTCATCATGAAGCCGCCATCGCCGCAGACCGCCATCACCTTGAGATCCGGATACAGCATGGAAGCCATCATCCCGCTGGGCAGGCCGGCGCCCATGGACGCCAGTGCGTTGTCGAGAAGCACGGTGTTGTTGTCGTAGGCCGGGTAATTGCGGGCAAACCAGAGTTTGTACATGCCGTTATCCAGGGTGATGATCCCGTCCTCCGGCATCACCTGACGTACATCATGAACAATACGCTGGGGAATCACCGGGAAACGGGCATCCTCGGCCCGCTCCTGCAGGTGGGCGTCCACCGCCTCTTTCACTTCCATCAGGCGAGTGAAGTCGTGGTTGGCGCATTGGCCACAGTTCTCGGCCATGTATTCCACGCTGTTGGCGATATCTCCCACCACCTCGTGCTGAGGAAAATACACCGGGTCCACGTCGGCAGCACTGAAGTTCACATGAATGACTTTCTTGCCGCCGGGGGTCATGAAGAAAGGTGGCTTCTCCACCACATCGTGGCCGACATTGATCACCAGATCTGCCCGATCTATTGCACAGTGCACGAAATCCCCGGCCGACAGAGCAGCGTTGCCCAGATAACGGGGGTGACGCTCATCCACCACGCCCTTGCCCATCTGGGTGGTAAAGAACGGGATGCCGGTGACATTCACCAGGTGCAGCAGCGCCTGGGACACCCGCTTCCGGTTGGCGCCGGCACCAATCATGATCAGGGGATGCCGGGCTTCGCGAAGCATTTCGCAGGCCATCTCCAGGCTTTTGGGACTGGCTGAGGGCCGGCGGGCATCACTGGGTTTGAAAATATGGGTGTCGGATTCAGGCACCTCGTCGGCAATGTCTTCCGGCAACTCCAGATGCACCGCACCCGGGCGTTCCTCGGAAGCCAGACGGAAAGCTTCCCGAACCTTGGCGGGTATGGTGTTGGCATTGGTGATCTGCCGGGTGTACTTGGTAAGCGGACGCATCAGATCCACCACATCCAGGATCTGGAACAACCCCTGCTTGGAGGATTTGATGGGCTTCTGGCCCGAGATCATCATCATCGGCATACCGCCGAGCTGGGCATAGGCGGCTGCGGTTACGAAGTTGGTGGCTCCTGGCCCCAGTGTGGAAAGACACACACCCACCCGGCCGGTCAGGCGGCCATAGGTGGCGGCCATGAACCCGGCAGCCTGTTCATGGCGGTTGAGTACCAGCTTGATACTGGAGGTCCGCAGAGCTTCAAGGAAGGCGAGATTCTCCTCACCGGGCACCGCGAAAATGTATTCAACGCCTTCGTTTTCCAGCGCCCGGATAAACAACTCGGCCCCGTTACGGGCCGGGGAGTGTTCGTTGGCCATGGCCTTCCTCTTGATCTGTGGGTTCCGGGTAATCGGCAGGTTCCGGGATCAATCGGTTCTGGGCGGCTCCGCCTGAAGGGCTTCTGCCGGCAGGCGATCCTGACCCCAGCTGCGATATACACCTTCTGTTACGCGCCGGAGCGCGTCTTCGTTCACTTCCGCAGGCTCTCCTCGCTCCAGGGGATCATAGTGGAAGATGTACAGCCGCGATGTGAACTGCTCGAAAGGCAGCGACGACTCGCCAAAACGCTCGCCGTAGCCGGAGGTACTTACTTTGACGCCGTCGCCCCAGTTCTGGCCGCTGTCGTTATTGGGATTGAAGAAGTAAATCCGCATCTCACCATCCGGGTCCAGCGCCGCCCGGAGTATGGTGATGGCATGCCAGCCGATAAACCGGGCGGCACTGTCGGTAACGGCGATACCCGCCGGCTGCGGATGAATCAGTGGTTGATTACCGTTGTAGTAGGGGTGATAGCTGGCGTAGAAATGGCGGATAAAGCCTTCCAGCTCGTGCAGCTTACCAGTGCTCACGTCTACGTTGATGGCAAACCCCCGGCCGGCGGACCAGCCATGGAATTCCGGATTCACCCATTTATGAGGATCACCCTCGCGGCCAACGCACAATCGGCCCATCTCCACGTATATCCGGTCGAGGTGCGGCACAACCACCAGGGAAACCGGATCAAGATCCAGCGTCACCTCGGAAGCAACACCACCGACACTTCGTGCCGACGACACGGGCTGGCCCTCAAAGTGCATTACGATCTCGTTGTCCCGGGCGGCCCAGGCCACCATCTGCAACAGATAGTCCGGATCGTTATAGGCCCACATGGAAAGTGCACGGGCAGACTGGCAGGTGGGGTTGTTGCCCTGCCCCACACCCAGCGGCTGCCCCAGCATGTTCAGCACGCCCTGAATCAGCCAGGCATTGGGCTGGGGCTGGTAGCCATAGGCCAGCTCAAGGCGTTCTCGAGCATGGGAGCAGAGCGACAGGCGCGCCTGGCGCCAGAGCGCCGGCGCAACGGGCGGTTGATAGAGAATGCCGCGCTCCAGCAACAGCGCCAGGCCATAAATGCCCTGGGCCGTTTCCGGATAAATGCCTTCCTCGATCAACGTGTGCACCAGCTCCCGGTAACACAGCAGGCAATCCCGGCCGGTACTGGACAGACCCAATGCCTCGCTGAGGAGCGCGTCCTGGTCTGCCAGAATGAACCGTATGAACGAAGCGTGGTAGGGCGAAACCAATCCGGTATCGTGCATGGAGCGCGCAAAACCGGTGGCTTCGTTCTGAAGGGCCTGGGCATCCATGGTTTCCAGTCGTTGCTGGTACACCACGGTTCCGGGGTCTTCACTGCAGGCCCGGGTGGGTCCATACAGGCTTGAGATGAGTCGATCGGCACCGCGACCCGCGCTGCCCAGATCGGCTTGCGGATCGGCCCGGCAAAGCGCTATCTGCGTGATCATCTTGCGCACGTCCGATACCTGGATCGGACGCTGCTCGAGGATCCGCCAGATTTCCTCGATCAGACTGTCAATCACATGTTCGTAGCCAATGTGGTGCGCCACGTACTGGACAACAGCCTGACTGATCAGCGCGAGCTTGCCCTGCTCCCGTTCAGCCTCGCCGGTCATACCAAACAACAGGCCCAGGTTAATGGCCAGCACCTGGGTCAGATAGTGATGTGCCTGTTCAGCCGATACAGACGGATGCAGGTAGCTGCCCCGGGCCACGGCCAGCAACCTCAGTTCACTGAAAGCCTCGATGACGACGGTATCGGCATTCTGGCTCTGCAGCGAATGGGTTGTCAGCGTGGGGAGAAGGATACCGGGTTCGGCCCAGTCGGTACCGGCGAAAACACCCGCCAGCTCGAGTCGCTCGGCGCGCTCCTCGATGACCTGGCAGCCACCCGGCTGCAGCAGGACCCTGCGGGAAATGTCCAGCACGCGTGGAAGCTTGCCGGCCCTGGCAAAGGACCGGCTCTCTTCCATGGCCTGGATTGCATCATCCAGCCGTTGTACCAGCTTGTCGAAATTCACAGCTGGCGTTGCGCTGCCCGGTTGGTGATCGTTCAAACGATAATCCTCAGGGCCTGGCACCAAACCCGTTTGTTGTTAATGCTGCTCCTGATTATACATAGAAATCGAGGTCTTCCTGATGTTTCAGGAGGTCCCGCATGACGTAAGGATCTTCACCGAAGAAATACACCAGACCCCAGTGGGTACCGAAAGCAGTCCGTTTGGTGACCGTTTCTTCCAGCGGCGGCGTCAGCTCGTGAGACTCGAAATACTCGTGGTTTTCGGTCTCTTCCGGGATCTCCAGCTTGCTGACAACCCGGCGACGCGGATAGACACCGAAGCAACCGGCGTAACCCTTGGCATCCACCACTTCCTTCGGGAAGAAAGCCTTGATTTCCTCTTCCGTGGTTTTCGGGTCAAAGGCCAGAATCATGCCCTGGTAGGCGTTAAAGCCATAGGCACGCTCAAGCAGCTCGAACACCTTGAAGCCGGGCGGACGATAGGCCACCTCGCCAAAGTACATGGTGCGGTCGCTGGTCACGAAGTATTCCGGGTGAATAAACCCGAATTCGATATCAAAGGTCTTGATCAGCTTCTCGATTTCGCCGCGAATCTGGTCCCGGTACTTCTCAAGGTCCGGTGTTGCGGGAACGAATACGGAGTAACCCAGGGTCACATACTCGGAGATATTCAAAAAGGCGATTTTGCCATTATGGATCCAGGCCTCGACCGCAAACTCCCAGCCGTCCAGGTGCGATTCCATCAGTACCGGAAATTCTTCTTCCGGAATAGTATCGACTTCGTCGGGCGTACGGATAACCCGGTGCCCCAGGCACCCGGCCTTGTCAAACGCCTTGAGGTGGATCGGGTCGTTGGGGTCGCCATCCAGTTTGAGCAGCGTCTGGTTTACCCGCTTGAGGAACCGGATAACATCGCCCTTATCGTGGGCTTCCTCAAAAATACCCACGCGGATGCCACCGAGCTGGGCACGGCGCTTCATCAGGGCCTTGTCACGCAACAACATCGCCTGACCAAACAGACGGGGCTTGTCCATCAACACCGAGTTGATGGCACCGGCCCACTCCACAGTCTCCTCAAACAACGGGATGGCAACATCAACGCCCATCTCCTTGAGGGTCTGGGAAATCTCCACAGAGCGGTCATTCAGGCGCTCAAAATTCCAGGGCACGTAGGGAATGTCATGCTCTTCGCAGTAGGCTTCCGCCCAATCCGGTGCCACAACAACATACCGACGATCAAACTTGTCGGCCGCTTCAACCGCATTCAGGCTCCAGCCTAACAGCGCGATATACCCTTTCTCAGGATTGTACTT
Organism: Marinobacter sp. EhC06; assembly: GCF_001650915.1. Taxonomy (GTDB): domain Bacteria; phylum Pseudomonadota; class Gammaproteobacteria; order Pseudomonadales; family Oleiphilaceae; genus Marinobacter. The sequence continues at coordinate 1,191,631 of NZ_LXYO01000023.1, read as the reverse complement.
TTGCTCACTCACAGGCTATCTCCTTTCATAAGGGTTGCCTTATAACCCTACGCGGAAGCTGTGAAATCGCAAATTCCGGCCCTTCCAGAAACGCGAAAAGCACTGCGATCACTGGCGTTGAATCCAGCAGTCGCAGTGCCTTTCGGTTTCTTAGACCGTTTGGGAATATCAGCCCAATTGCAGGGTCGACAGGGTCCTCTCGCGGACTTTGGTCAGTAGTGCTTCGTCTTCGACAAGGGATTGACCGTAGGACGGCACCAGCTCTTTCATGCGCTCCTGCCACTCCGGGGTCTTGATCTTCTCCGGGAAGCACCGCTCGATGACGTTGATCATGGCGTTGGCTGCAGTGGAGGCTCCGGGAGAGGCACCCAGCAGTGCCGCCAGCGTTCCATCTTTCGCCGCCACGATTTCAGTGCCGAACTCAAGCTTGCCACCGCCGCCATCAACCTGCTTGATGATCTGTACTCGCTGGCCGGCCATACGCAGCTGCCAGTCCTCTTCCATGGCGTCCGGGAAGAAATTGCGCAGCGATGCCACCCGGTCACTGTGGGACTGGAACACCTCGCCAATCAGGTAGCGGGTCAGGTCCATGTTGCTCTTGCTCACCGAGAGCATCGGCTTCAGGTTGGTGGATTTCACCGAACCCAACAGGTCAAAGATGGAACCCTGCTTCAGGAAGCGGGTGGTGAAACCGGCAAAGGGACCAAACAGCAGGGCCGGTTCGCCGTTAATGATCCGGGTATCCAGGTGCGGTACCGACATGGGCGGCGCGCCGATGGGCGCCTTGCCATACACCTTGGAATTGTGCTGCTGAACAATGTCGGGCTTGCCACATACCAGCCACTGACCGCTGACCGGGAAGCCACCGTAGCCGCGGGCCTCCTCGATACCGGACTTCTGCAGCAGCGGCAGCGCACCACCACCAGCCCCGAGGAACACGAAGCCGGTCTCGAGCTTGGTCAGCTCGCCGGTTTTCTGGTTCTTGACCCGGATCTTCCAGCGGCCATTGTCCCGCTGATCGATGTAGTGCACCGGTGAGCTGAGCATCAGCTCGAAGTTGGGCTGGGTTTCCAGCCAGCTCACCATGCTGCGGGTCAGGGAACCGAAATCCACATCCGAGCCGTGCTTGATCCGGGTGGCGGCAACACGCTGCATCGGATCCCGGTTATTGACGATCAGGGGCATCCATTCTTCGAGATCCTTCGGGGACTCGGTGTATTCCATTTCCCGGAACAGGTGGTGGGCGCTCAGGCGCTCGTACCGGCGCTTGAGGAAGGCCACATCTTTCTCACCCCAGACAAAGCTCTGGTGCGGCGTGCGGTTAATAAAGGTGGACGGCTCCGGCAGAATGCCCTGCTCCACCAGGTAGGACCAGAGCTGCAGGGACACCTCAAACTGGGCGTTGATCTGCAGGGCTCGATCGATGGTCACATCGCCATCGTCGGTTTCGGGAGTGTAGTTAAGCTCACAGTACCCGGCGTGCCCGGTACCTGCGTTATTCCATCCGTCTGTGCTCTCATGGGCAACGTGGTCGAGACGCTCCACCATGACGATGTCCAGGGACGGATCAAGCTGCCTGAGCATCATGCCGAGAGTGGCGCTCATGACGCCACCGCCGACCAGCACTACGTCTGCCTGTCTAACGGCCATTGGTTTTCACCCTAGCTAGTGTTGAGCCTTTTTGCCCCCTCACGATCAGCAAGGAGGCCTGTCGAAAGCCGGTCGGGCGCGAGGTAAACGGCGCCGCCGTCTGCTTCCGGTCTGAATGTGCGCGCAATTATCCCGATTTTCGGCGGGATAATAAATTGCGATTGTCAATCGTTGCGTCTTTATCAGGCTTTTGCTGGTTTCAGTTGCCGATACGTGCACTTACGAACAGTGGTTTGCTACGGGTCAAAGGTCTAAAATCCGCCCGCAGGATCTGTCTGGCCGGCTTCGGCCTCTACTCTGATAAACCAGGACGGGATTACCCCAATGTCTGCCCTTGATGCGTTTCTGATTATTCTTGCGGTTCTGGCGCTGTTGGGCGTCATATTTGAAGAGGTCATCCACATCAACAAGGCCAAGGTAACGCTGTTCTTTGGCACCATGAGCTGGATGTTGCTCTTCCTGTTCAGTGATAACGCGGATGAAACGTCTGCCATTTCCGCCGGCCTGTCCGAGAGCATTGCCGAAATCGCGGGACTGTGGCTGTTTCTCGTCGCAGCGATGACATTCGTCGCTTACCTGAACAAGAAGGGTATGATCGAAAACGTGATTTACCTGATCATGCCGAAACAGGTGAGCGAGCGGCGGCTACTGTTCCTGACCGGTCTTTTCTGCTTCATTTTCTCGTCTTTGGCAGACAATATCACCGCCACTTTAGTCTCATGCTCGCTGGATCTGGAGCTGAAAAAGCGTATCCAGTTCGTCACGCTCGTAGTCTTTGCGGTCAACTCAGGAGGCGTTTCCCTGATCACCGGCGACGTCACCACCTTGATGATTTTCCTCGCGGACAAGGTGGAAATACTGACTCTGCTCACTCTGGCGATCCCGGCCTCGATTACGGTTTTCATCCTTGCCGTCTTCCTCTCACGGGGACTGACAGGCACCGTAACACTTCGTTCCAACACCACCCCGGTGCGACGGGTGGATGCGGTCATCAGCGGCCTGTTTTTGTTAACAATCCTGAGCACCATTGCCGGCAACGCCCTGTTCGGAATTCCACCGGTTCTGACCTTTCTGTTCGGCCTGTCCATCATGTTCCTGGTATCGCGCTTCATGAGCGACGACTCTGATCTGGACCCGATTCTCGAATATATCCGTATCATCGAGTTCGAAACCCTGTTGTTCTTTCTGGGCATCCTGTTGCTTGTGGGCATGCTCAAGGAGATTCACGCACTGGACTCGCTGGTGGCCATTTACGATATCCTGCCACCGCTCTACGCCAATTACCTGATGGGTATCTTCTCGGCCGTGATCGATAACGTGCCTCTGACGGCAGCACTGCTGAAAGCCGGCATCGATATGAGCCCCGGCGAATGGATGGGGCTGACCTACGCGGTGGGCGTGGGCGGATCATTGCTGGTGATCGGTTCAGCCGCCGGCATCGTGGCAATGAGCAAGATCCCGGGGCTGACCTTTGCGGCCTATATGCGGTATCTTGCACACCTTCTGGCGGCCTATACCCTTGGCTATGCCGGAGTTTTCATGCTCGGACGTTTCATCAACTGAGGTCTTTCTATGCTCATGGCATTTGGCGCAATCATCGCCGGCCTGGTATTGCTGGTCTGGAGTGCCGACAAATTTGTGGAGGGCGCCGCGGCGACCGCCAAACATCTGGGCATGCCCACCCTTCTGATCGGCATGGTGATTATCGGTTTCGGTACCTCGGCACCGGAACTGGCGGTCTCGGCCATGGCTGCGTCCGATGGCAACCCAGGCCTGGCCCTGGGTAACGGCTATGGCTCCAACATCACCAACATTGCGCTTATTGTCGGCCTGACCGCCATCATCGCGCCTATCGCAGTGCATTCCCAGGTGATCCGCAAAGAGCTGCCACTGCTGATCGTACTCACGCTCATTGCCGGCGCCCAACTGATCGACGGTGAGCTTTCGCGACTGGACGGCTGGGTGTTGCTGGCGGTCTTCGCCGCGGTTATGGGCTGGTCAATCTATCAGGGCCTGAGAGGCAAGGCGGACCCCCTGGCAGGCGATGCCGATGCCGAGATCATCGCCCATCCCATGCCCCTTAAAACCGCTGTTATCTGGCTGGTGATAGGCCTGGTACTGCTGATCGTCAGCTCCCGCATGCTGGTGTGGGGGGCGGTCACGATCGCCCAGAGCCTTGGTGTCAGCGATCTGGTCATCGGCCTGACGATCGTTGCCATCGGCACCTCCCTGCCGGAGCTTGCCTCAGCCCTGGCGGCGGTTAAAAAGAACGAGCACGACCTGATTCTGGGTAACATTCTCGGGTCAGGCATCTTCAATACCCTGGCCGTGGTGGGCCTTGCCGCCGTCATTGAACCGCTGGCGGTGGATCCCGAAGTGCTCTATCGGGACTGGACGCTGATGCTGGCGCTAACGGTGGGGCTGTTCCTGATGGGCTTTGGCCTAACCGGATGGCGCAAACTGGTGAGCCGGGTGGATGGTGGCATCCTGGTGCTGGTGTACGTGGCGTATACCGGTTATCTGTTGTCCACGGTAGTGGCCGCCGGCACCGCCTGATCTGCCTTACCTGTGTGAGGCCGGTGCTAACCGGCTTCACCATCTCCTAACAGCTCAGTCAGCCTTGAGCGCACCTCAGTCATCACCTCATTCAGGTTGGCTTTGGTCATGCCGGCCGTTTCCAGCGGCTCGCCAACCCGGACGTCCACCGGCTGCCCCAGGTTGATTTGCCAGGTCCGGGCCGGCAACACCCGATGAATGCCGCGCACGGCCACCGGCACAATCACCGCCTCGGTATCCAGCGCCAGGTGAAAACAGCCTTTCTTGAATGGCAAAAGCTTACCATCCGGTGACCGGGTCCCTTCGGGCGCGGCCCAGAGCACGATTCCGCTTTCCATCATCGCCCGGGCCTTTTCCAGGTCTTTGACCGCCCGTTGCCGATTGGAACGGTCCACGGAGGGAAATTCCGCTGCACGCATGGCCTGCCCCAGCAGCGGAATACTGAACAATTCCTTTTTCGCGAGCATGCGGATGGAGCCCGGCAACGAAACAAAGGTGACCGGGATGTCGTAGTGGCTGGCATGAGTGCACATGATGATGTAGCGCCGGCCATCGGTGAAATCCGGCACATGCCCACGCACAGTCAGGTTGGCACGAACCAGCCGTAACAGCGACGCCGACCACTCACGACAGTATTGATCAACGATTGGCCGGTTCAACCTTCCGAACAATGCCCTCAGCAAAACCAGCATGGAAAAGAGTGCTGTCAGCCCGACACTGCCCAGAACCACACCCGCCCGCCGAAGAAGCGTCGCCGACTCCGTTAGCGGATTCATCTTCAATCGAATCATCACAGCTACCCTTCTCTGTTTCCCGGGTTATTTCCCGGTCTTGCTGGGGATTTCAGTAGCGGCGAATTATAGCGATTGAAAAACCCATTGGATAACGCACAAAAGTATTGATTAATTTTTGAGCATTACCTATAAGATATAAGGATATAACCACTCCGAATTGAAAGAGCAGTCCCACCGTCCGACGACAACCCTAAAAAGGAGACGGATCATGAAACAGGAAACAGCTCTGATGCGAGGCCCGAATGACCCGGGCCTGCAGAACCCTACCCGGCGCACCCTGCTGCTTGGCAGCGCCGGCGCCATGGCGGCGGTAAGCGTGCTGGGGTTTACCCCTCTTGCCAAGGCCGAGGAACCAAAATCGCTGCCTGATTACGCCGCCTGGAAAGAACGCAACGCCCTGATCGTTCACAGTACCAACACCATGGAAACCCAGCGGGGGGCGATCGGCAATGGTGTGATTACCGCGAGCGACCGGCTGTTTGTGCGCAATAACCTGCCCGCGCCACCCGCCTCGGTCACCGATAACCCGGATGTCTGGGAGGTTCGGATCGAGGGAGTCAAGAATCCCCGCACGCTTACTGTCGGTGAACTGAAGGCCATGGGCATTACTACCGTTGCCTCCGTGCTGCAATGCTCGGGGAACGGACGCGCGTTCTTCCCTCACGGAGCCAGTGGTACACAATGGTCAGTGGGCGCGGCCGGATGCGTGATGTGGACGGGCGTGCCACTTGCAGACGTGGTGGAAGCGCTTGGCGGGCCGGTTGATGGCGCCAGGTATATCACCGCCACCGGTGGCGAGTCCCTGCCTGATGGAATCGACCCCAAGACCATCATGGTGGAACGTTCGGTCCCGACCAAAGCGCTGGAAACCGCATTGCTGGCCTGGGAAATGAACGATGAGCCGCTCACCCATACCCACGGTGGGCCTCTGCGCATGGTTGTCCCCGGTTACTATGGCGTTAATAACGTCAAATACGTCAAGAATCTCGCCTTCACCGAGAATCAGACAGACGCCAAGATCCAGGCCTCTGGCTACCGGGTTCGCGATGTTGGCGTCAAAGGCTCACCGGACCAACCCTCCATGTGGGAAATGAACGTTAAATCCTGGGTGACCGCTCCCCTGGAAAGCGGTCGGACCGGCCGCAACATGATCTACGGCGTGGCCTTCGGTGGCACCGTTGCGCTGGAAAAGGTCGACGTCTCAGTGGATGGCGGCAAAACCTGGAAACAGGCTCGCTTCCTGGGGCCGGACCTCGGCCCCTATGCCTGGAGGCCTTTTGTCCTGGCAACAGATATGCCGGCCGGAGAGCACCGGATTGTCAGCCGGGCGACCGATGTCCGTGGCAATACCCAACCCGAGGGCCGGATCGAGAATGAACGTGGCTACGGCCACAATGGCTGGAGCGACCACGGAGTCACGGTTGCCATCAGTTGATCATTGGCGGAGCCGACCCTGGAACACGGCGGCTCCGACCTTTCCGGAAAGCAATCATATGAGAAAAACTGCAGTACTGGGCACCATAGCCCTGATCGGACTGTCGCCCCTGACAATGGCCAGCGACCTCGAAAAGGGAAAACAGGTATTCAGTCAGGACGCACAACCCTCCTGCACCATATGCCATACCCTGGCGGACGCCGGTTCCGCTGGCGCCGTCGGCCCGGACCTGGATGAACTCAAACCCACAAAGGAACAGGTGGTCAACGCCGTAACCAGCGGGGTTGGTATCATGCCGGCATTCAACGAGTCATTGTCTGAGGAACAGATTCAGGCGGTGGCACACTATGTCGCCACTGTGACAGGCGGCAATAAATAGAATCGGGGGCCCTGGGGCCCCTCTTTCATTTCAGGCGTTTTCCTGGAACACCATGGCTACCGAGTTCAGGCAGTAGCGCTGCCCGGTTGGCGGCGGGCCATCGGGAAAGACATGGCCGAGGTGGCTGTCGCAACGGGGACAGCGTATTTCGGTGCGGGTCATGCCCAGGCTGGTGTCTTCGATATACCGGATATGTTCCGGATCAAAGGGCTGGAAGAAGCTTGGCCAACCGGTCCCCGAGTCAAACTTCGAGTCCGAGCTGAACAGAGGCAGATCGCAGAGCCGGCAGTGGTAAACGCCGGCTTTTTTGTTATCCAGCAGGGTCCCACAGAACGGGTGCTCGGTGCCATGGTCGAGCAGCACACGCCGCTCTTCCGATGTCAGATCCGCAGCCTTCTCCTCGACCTGTACTTCATTCAGTGGTGTCAGGTCGTAACCTGCAGCGGAAACTCCCATAGTCTGCCTCCTCAGGCGGTGCTGCCTGCGTCGTTGTCTGTAAATTCCGGCTTCAGGCGATCAGGATAACTGTCTACGAGTCTTTCCATTTTCGGTGCAGCCACGGCCATTATGTATGGCTGGTAGGGGTTCCGGGCGGCAAAATTCTGGTGGTACTCCTCCGCCGGGTAAAACGCTTCCAGCGGCTCCAGCGTGGTCACAATCGGATCCGGGTATACCTCGGCCTGATCGAGCTGGTGGATGTAGGCCTCAGCCACCCGCCGCTGTTCGGCAGTCTCATAAAACACGGCCGAGCGGTACTGGGTGCCCCGGTCATTGCCCTGGCGATTCAACTGGGTGGGATCGTGAGCAACCGAGAAGAACACCTTGAGCAACTCGCCAAAACTCACCTTAGCCGGATCATAGTGGACATCCACCACTTCGGCGTGACCGGTGGTACCCGAGCATACCGCCTCATAATTGGCGGAGCTGGCGTGACCGCCGGCGTAACCGGATTCGACGCTGATAACGCCATCAATTGCCAGGAAAACCGCCTCTACACACCAGAAGCAGCCGCCGGCCAGCACAACCCGCTGTTCACCCCCGGCCGCGGGCAGATCCTGTTCGGGATCGGGGAAACGGCTACGGGGAACGTTGAGACCCGGGATACTGCATGATGTCGTCATGGTGACCTCTGCGTTCAAGTTTTCTGCCTGTGATGGCCCGATTGTGGCTGGAAACCCGCGGATTTGCCAACCCGTATGCCCGCTCGCGCCAGCAGGTTTATATGTACGCTGGTCAGGGCAGCAGGATCACCCCGCCCAGCGCACTCAACGGCGCCAGGAGCCAGACCGGAACCCGCCATACGGCGAGGCACAGCCAAAGAATCAATACCATTCCCAGATCCACTGCGCCATGGACCGCCGACGTCCATACCGGATCATAGAGCGCCGCCAGCAGCAGCCCCACCACCCCGGCATTGACACCCGCCAGTGCCGACCGGGCCCGGCGATGCTCCCGAAGCCAGCTCCATAATGGCAGACCTGCGAATACCAGCAGGGTTCCTGGCAGGAAAACCGCCAGTATGGCGATCACACCGCCGAGAGCACCGGCCTGGGAACCACCCAGAAATCCTGAGAAGGAAAACAGCGGCCCCGGCATCGCCTGGGCAACGCCATACCCCGCCAGGAACGTGTCCGCCGGCATGGCACCGGAGGCCACGAAACCTTCCTGCAACCAGGGCAGCACAACATGCCCGCCGCCAAACACCAGGGCACCGGCCCGGTACAATTCAGCAGCGATCCAGCCGGGGCTGCCTGTCGCCTGAGGCAGGAACGAAACCAGCAACAGGACCCCAAAGGCCACGGCAAAAAGCACAGGTTTACGGGATTGCAGCGGCACACGCAGCGGTTCAGATGCCGCACTGTTCGCTAACTCCAGAAAGGAGCCGACAGCCCCGGCAATGGCCAGGGCCAGTATCTGCATCCAGGTTTCGCCCATCACCAGCAGGCTCACGGCAACCAGCAACGCCATAGCGATTCGGGGCCGGTCCGGGCACAGGGTTCGCCCCATCTGCCAGATAGCCTGGGCCACCACCGCCACAACAAACAGCTTGAGGCCGTGTATCCAGCCGCCGCTGGCAGCGGCGGGCCAGGCGCTCAAACCCAGTGCAAAGCTGATCATGATCAGTGCCGATGGCAGGGTAAATCCCAGCCACGCTGCGAAGGCGCCAGTGTAATGGCCTCGCAGGAAACCGATGGTCAGGCCCACCTGGCTGGAAGCTGGCCCGGGCAGCAACTGGCAAAGGGCCACTACCTCTCCGTAGGCGCTGTCTGAGAGCCACTGCCGACGCTTCACGAATTCATCGTAAAAAAAACCAAGGTGGGCTGCCGGACCGCCGAAAGAAGTCAGCCCTAGCCGGAGGAACAACAGGAAAATCTGCCAGGAAGACAGTTCTTCATCGCCTGGTGATGCAGCCATAAATCCCCTGGGTCTGGTTGTTGGACGGTTCGAATGCCAGTGTGTCATCAAACATGAACATTATGTCGTTTTGGTTGCATACCTTCGAGGGCCATCCATAATGTGAGACAGGGTTTGCCACTTTGCACATCGGCCACGCCCGGCTCGGCATACAAGGGAAGAAAAATGACGGCAAGGGCTCGCACACCGGAAAATCAGGATGAGCTCCTGGAATACCGCCTGAGCCTGCGGCTCGGCCCTGTTCACGCCCGCCAGAGACTCGGGATTGAACGGGAAGCTGAAGCGAAGGTATTCGGGCAGGATCACAGCTCCTTCCATCTGGAAAACTGGGCCACGGCGCCCGGTTTTATCCGTACCTGCCTGCGCATGGTCGGCCTGTGGGGCCGCGGCCAGAGCAACAGCCGGCGCCTGAACACCGTGCACAACCGTTTCAACCTTCCCGGCCTGCCGGAAGCCTTTGAGGGCTTTCGTATCCTGCACCTGACCGACCTGCACGTGGACATGGACGAAGCAAACCTGCAGGCAGTGCTACACCAGATCGAACCACTAGACTATGACCTGTGCGTGTTGACCGGCGATTACCGGAAACTGACCTGGGGCCCGATCGAAGGCGCCCTGGACGGCATGGCACGACTGCGGGATGGCATTAAAGGCAAGCCGTATGCCGTGCTCGGCAACCACGACAGCGTTCGCATGGTGCCGGCACTGGAGGACATGGGTTACCAGCTGTTGATGAACGAAATGGCGCCCATTGAGCGCGACGGCCAGGCCCTCTACCTGGCGGGTGTAGACGACGCCCACTTCTTCAAGGTCCACAACCTGCACCAGGCCGGGGACAAGATCCCTGCCGGAGGCACCAGCATCCTGCTCAGCCATACGCCGGAGATCTGGCGCGAGGCCGCCCATGCTGGCTATGACGTCTTTCTTTGCGGCCACACACACGGCGGCCAGATCTGCCTGCCCGGCGGCATACCAGTAACTCTGGACTCTGACTGCCCAAGGACCCTCGGACGAGGCTACTGGCGGATGAACGGCATGCAGGGCTACACCTCACCCGGCTCGGGCACATCTGTTGTCAACGTTCGGCTGAACTGCCCGCCGGAGGTGACCCTTCACACCCTGACCCGGGGGCCGGATTAATGAGGCTGCCGACGAATTCCAAGACGGTACAGCAGCGGTGAGCCAAAAATGTTGGACAGGGTAAAAAGCACCACCACAACCAGCACCACCCACAGACTCACCGGCAGCCACCACATCGCCAGCAGCATGGGCAGCAGTGCTTCCGGAATCTGATCCAGCCCGACGGCACGGGCACTGGAGGCCATCCCAAGTCGACGTTTGATAAAACTGCTCAGCATATCGCCGGCCAGCCCCAGCAGCCCGAACAGAAGCCCGAAAACGAACCCCAGCCCGGTCACCAGGGCAAACAGGGAGCAAGCCATGGCGCCCGATAGAACGCCCCGCCAGGTTTTACTTTCACCGAATAAAGGGCGGCCATCGGACAACAGCCGCCCGCCATCAACCGGCGCCGACCAGCGGTTCTTCAACAAACCGGCTGCGACCACCGGCGTACCGTTGGCCAGCACCAGCATCACAAACAGCTCCAGGATGATCAGCAAGCGTTTGCGCCCCTCTGAAACGACCGATCAGGCGATACCGCCCCGGGTCAGCTTGAGCGGATCCATCAACTCCTCAAGCCGCTCCCGGCTCAGGCCGCTGCGTTCCTCCGCCACATCGATGACTGGCCGGCCCGTTTTATACGCTTCCTTGGCGATGTCTGCCGCCAGGCTATAGCCGATCTCGGGATTAAGCGCCGTCACCAGTACGGGGTTCTTGCCCACACCCGCGTTCAGGTTGTCGGCATTGACCGTGAAGTCCTTGATCGCCTTGTCCGCCAGCATGATGGCCGCGTTAGCGAGCAAGTCCGTCATATCCAGCAGGTTACCGCCCACCAGGGGCAGCATCACGTTGAGCTGGAAGTTACCGGACTGGCCGGCGATGGCCACCGTGCTATCCAGCCCCATCACCTGGGCACCTACCATGGCAACGGATTCCGGGATCACAGGATTGACCTTGCCGGGCATGATACTGCTTCCCGGCTGCAATGCCGGAAGACTGATTTCAGCCAGGCCGTGAATCGGGCCGCTGTTCATCCAGCGCAGATCGTTGGCGATCTTGGTAAGAACAATGGCCACACCCCGCAGTTGAGCGGAGAGCGCCACTGGCGCATCGACCGCGCTCTGGCCGGTAAACTTGTGTTCAAGAGACGTGAACGGATAGCTCGTATTGGCGCGCAGAAACTTGACGAACTGGCCGGCAAATTCCGGCAGCGCATTGATCCCGGTGCCCACGGCCGTTCCGCCCTGGGGCACCGCCAGCAGTTCATCAGCGGCGGCTTCCACCCGTTTCTCAACGGCCAACAGCTGCTCCCGCCATGTTTTCAGTTCCTGGCCGAGCGTCACCGGCATGGCATCCATCAAATGGGTACGGCCGGTTTTTACCTGGCTCGAAAACGCCGCCTCTTGTTCGTACAGCACTCCACAAAGATGGGACAACGCCGGCAGCAGCTTTTCCTTGGCCGCAATCACGGCGCTGACATGGATGGCTGTGGGAATCACGTCGTTGGAGCTCTGGCTCATGTTCACATGATCATTCGGGTGCACCTCAAAGCCCGCGTTACAGGCGATGCTGGCGACCACCTCGTTCACATTCATGTTGGTGCTGGTACCGGAGCCAGTCTGGTAACGGTCCACCGGAAACTGATCCGCATACTCGCCCTTTACGATGTCCTCACAAGCCTGGGCAATCGCATCCCGCAGATCGTTATCGAGCAGGCCCAGGCTGGTATTGGCTTCCGCAGCCGCTCGCTTGATCTGTGCAACTGCGGCAATAAACGCCTGAGGCATAGGCTGGCCACTGACCGGGAAATTCTCCACGGCGCGCTGGGTTTGCGCGCCCCAGAGCGCATCAGCAGGTACCTGGACGTCTCCGAGGCTGTCGGTTTCCGTTCTGAATTCGCTCATATTCCCTCCTGTCCGTCCATTTGCTCTGTGGGCTTTGTGGCGTGTACGCCCGAGGCCAGGCCATGGCTCAGCCGCCGCCCTGGGATCTGAGCCGAACATGGTCGCAGATGCCCGTAACCTGTTCAAAATTAAGGATCAGGGTATGAACCGTGTTGGTATAGGTATCGTGCAGGTGAAACTTGTAGCGGTGCTGTTTTTCACCCTGCAGAAAAGCGTCGTATTCGCGGACCAGTTCACGCACATCGCCCCCGGAATCCTTGCTCCAGGTTGCATTGAACGGGCCCAGCACGGCACCACCTGCGAGGCAGATTGTTACTTCGTGATTCGTCAGACCACTTTCCGGAACTGTCATGGCTATCTCCCTTTCGATGAACCTGTGATAAGTGTAGTCGTTCCTGAATTCGAAACAGCCCATAGTGCCAAGGCTGTCACAGAACAACGCCCCCACCATCAGAAAGACCCCATTTGTAGGAATTTCCTACACCCATCCTCCGTTGCTATTGCTAATCTCTTCCCAACCCCATCAGCAGGAACCCTGAATACCATGGCAACCAGCGGAGCAGCGGAGATCCTTCTTCGCTATGACGACGACCAGGAACGGCAGCATTTCGAAATCCTGTTTGGCAACGATTTTACTGTTCAGGCATTCGCCTCGGATCAGGCGGCCCTTGACCACCTTGCCTCGACCTCCACACTACCTGCGGCCATCGTTCTGGTTCCGAACCAACCGGACAATCACCTGCAATCGTCGCTGCTGGCAAAAGCCCGGGACCAACATCCCGGGATTCTGAAGATACTCATAGGGGATGCCATTGCCCTGAACCTTCTGGTGACACTGCTGGATGATCAACTGATTGATCGCTGTTTTGAACAACCTGTCAATCTCGATGTGATCCGGTCGCACGTGCTGGCAGCCGCGCTCACCCGTGAAGAACACTCACACTTTCCGGATACCGGGCAGGCTCTGGCGGGCCACAGACCAGCGGTTCTGATTGTGGATGACGAACCAACTGCCACACGCTATCTGTCGAGGCAGCTGGAGTACATGCAGAGCGAGTTCCGCGTGCTGAGTGCCGCCAGTGCCGAAGAGGCACTGCTGACCCTGCGAGATGACAGCAATGTTGCCGTAGTGATGACCGACCAGAGAATGCCCGGGATGCATGGCAAAGAATTGCTGGACGAACTCCGTCAGTCGCATCCGACCATTGTTCGTATTCTCACCTCGGCCTGGGGCGAAGTGGATGTGGCCATGGATGCAGTAAATGAAGGTCGGATTTTCCGGTACCAGAAAAAGCCCTGGCACGCTGGCGACTTGCTGATACTGTTCCGCAAGGCGCTTGCCCATCATCGCGCCCTGGTTGCAGCGCGGGACAGTTCCCGCTCGATGGCAGAGCAACAGTTCGCGGAACTTCGCCAGCAGCGACGTGCCCGTCTGCTCGATCACCTGTCAGAGAAAGTGGACGGCTATACCGGGGAACCGATAACCGCCGACTTTCTGGACGCCCTTGCAACGATCCGTACCCTGCCCGCCCAACCACCCCACCTCCGCGCAAGCCGGGAAACGGCTCTCGAACATGATCTGGTGCGGGACTTTGTCGGATTGGTGTGCCGGCAACTGGATACCCTGGAACCAGGCCCGATGCCCGCTACCCTGAACCAGCAAGCCTTTGACCAGGCTCTGGTGGACGCCTGGGAGAGCCCGGGAGCCACAAGCGAAACACAGACACCCCTGGCGGCGCTTTGCCAGTCGCTGGCAACGCTTCTGAACGCTTCGGGGCTGAAGCGCACCGCTCTGGATATAGCCCAGGCCGGGGCCCACCTCACCGTCGCCAACACCAGTGCGCTCCACATCTACAGTCACCTGCTGGCCCCTATCACCCGGCTCTCCCGACCGCTACTGGAGCAGCAGAGCGCCCTGCTGATGCTCTTCGTAAGCACCCGCCTGCTTGCTGGCGACATTGATGTAACCGGAGGCGACCAGAGTCTTCGGTTCAGCCTGCGTCTGCCGGCCGGGACAGACTGATGGTCGCAGGCCAGCGCAGGCTCAGGCTGTACGTCACCATGGGGCAGCGACTGCTCCGTGACAGCTTGTTGTTCCAGATTCTCTTGCACGATGAGGTCGAACTGGTTGGCGAATCGGAGACCGGAGTGGCAACGCTCAATCGCCTGAAGACGGCCACCCCTTCGGTACTGCTGATTGAGGAAAACCTGCAGGACAACGACGGGCTCACTATCGCCGAGCACGCATTGGCGGTGAATCCCTCACTGTCCGTACTGTTGATATCGGACACGCCGGTCAGCAGCGGGCGGATGGCGATCTATCTGGAAGCCGGCATCAAGGCCGTGGTGTCCAAAGACCAGCCAGTGCAGGAGTTGATCAAGACGCTGTTCTACATTCGAAACGGGCAGGTCTATGTCGGTAACTGGCAACAGGAACCAGCACCGGCCGCTATGCTCGCCTACCAGGCCCTGTCCGGACGTGAACGGGAAGTGGCACAGCTGATGGCCAGCCGGCTCCCAGTGCGGGACATTGCCGGCAGGCTTGGCGTGTCCTGCAAGACGGTGCATTCCTACAAGGACCGGATTTTCGTCAAGCTGGGCTTCGAGCGCCTGCCCGAGCTGATACTCTTCATGCAACGACACCAACACGGAGCCGCCGAGTGAAACTGCTTTCCGGCATGGATCAGATCCGCCAGCTGCCCGCCTATCGCCAGCGGCGGTTCGAGCGCTTCTACCACACCCAGTATCGGTACCGCGTGCTGCCTCTGTTCGCCGATGTTTACCTGGCGATTGCCTTTATCGGTACCCTGCTGTTTCTGGGCGGTCTGGCGCTGAACCCGGATGCACCGGACGTATTCGGCATCTACCTGATCTACACAGCGATCCTGAGCGGCCTGATCGTCGCCCACCGGTTCACCCGCCTGCGCCGGGCAGCGCCGACGATTGTCTATCTGGTGTTTTTCAACATGGCAGCGTTCAGCTACCTGGGGTACACGACGACCGGCGCCTCCCTTGCCCCCATCGTGGGGCTGTTCTTTTTCATCAGCTCCGTGGGCATTATTACCCTGTCCCTGTTACACACCAGTTTGATTATCCTGATCAACCTGGCACTGCTGGTGCTGTCCACTTTCGCGGCTGTGGAGAGCCATCAGGTGGCCGAAACCCTGATCGGCATTCTGACCAACTGGCTGATTCTGATGTGTCTGGTGGTCGCGCCGCTGTCGGCCTGGTTCCTGTCACAGTTCCTGCGCAACCTGCTGGCACTTCAATTTCTGCTTCGGGACAGGAATCGACAACTTTCCCGCACTCTGGAAACCCTGAAATCAACGGAAGAAAGACTGGCCCAGGAACAGAAACATCAGGCCCTGAGCCATATGGCCAAGGGGCTGTTGCACGAAATCATGAATCCGCTGAACTGTGCCAGCCAGGCGGTGGATTTTGCCAGTTCGGTAAACCGGGACCCCGAGTTGGCAGATGCTTTGGCCGACGCCAGCACCCACCAGAAACGCATTGCCGATATTGTGTCTGACCTGATCGAGTTCTCCCGTCCGGTGCCGGAACATCATCTGGAAACGGCAGACCTTGGCAAACTGGTGAGCACCGCCACCCGCTTCTGCCAGCATCAGCTCCGAGATGTCGAGCTTCAGACTGACATCCCGGACGGGACGACCGTTCCCTGCTATCCATCTGCCCTGACCCAGGTGTTCGTTAACCTGCTGCTCAATGGCGTCTCTGCCGTCAGCAAAAACCAGCGGCCCGGCAAAATCGAGATAACTGCTGAAAGCTCTGACAGTGCCCACCGAATCGTGATTCGAGACAACGGCCAGGGCATCGCGCCGGACGACATCAAGCGCCTCACTGATCCGTTCTATTCCACCAGTGATACGCCGGACAACCTTGGGCTGGGCCTGAGCATCTGCCAGACCATCATGCGACATCACAAGGGCAGCATGTCGATTACCAGCGAGCCCGGCCAATGGACACAGGTCACCCTCACGCTACCTAGAACCGCAGCACCGCACGCAGAGTGACGGCGTCTCCGTCGGGGTTGGCCATCAGGGTGTTACCGCGAATATCCGGCATCAGGTAATTCAGACGCAGCTGGAACAGCTCGCCCAGATACCAGGCAAGACCCAGCAGCGTCACACTCGCCTCGGCTCCCAGGTTCCTGTCTCTCAGGTCCACAGCACTGTGTCGGGCGACCAGTTCCAGGGCGCCCGCCCGGTGCCGGGGCTCTATCCGGTCGAACTCACCCCGGCTGTAATAACGCTGGTCATCTGTCAGGAACAAACCGGCCTGGAGGTAAGCGCCACCGAACTGCCAGCGCGCCCCATCGGTTCGCCGCACATTCTGAGCCATGGCTTCCGCCACGAGGGTCAGGCGATTATAAAGCCAGGCGGCTTCAAGACCTGCCAGCCAGGCATCACGGGCCTCGAACCTTGGGCTGCGGATGACATTGTCGGCACTGAACACTTCCCCTTCATCCTTGATCTGAAAACGGCTGTCGCCGAGATCACGATAAGAGGCGGCTGCACCCAAATGCAGGGTCTGGATCTCTGAACGAATGGGGGCACGGGTCAGTCTCGCGGTTATGGCGTGAGTGGAGCCACCATCGGGTTCATCGGTAAACAGGCCCAGGGACCAGGTGCCGCGTTTTCGGTATTGCCCCGCCATAATGCCGGTGGAACGACCTGGTGCGAACGCCGAGGTCACCAGCGAACGCTCGCTGGTGTTCAGACTGGTGTAGCTGGCGAGGCGTTCCAGGCCGAAAGGCTCCTTGAAGCGCCCAATCCGGGCCTCGAAACGGTTCTCCCCGTCATACAGAAGGTAGGCATCGCCCAGATCCAGCTCTTTCTTGTCACCTTCAATCTTATAGCTGCCATCCAGCTCTGCCTCCCAGCGCTCTCCCCAGCCCAGCTCCAGTTCAAGCTTTGCATTTCGCAGTACCCCCCGGGTTGTGCTGCGCTCGCCATCTTCGTCATAAAACGCGCCGTAATGGTCGACACCGGCGGCAACATAACCCCCCAGTTCAGCTTCCAGCGGTGACGCCAGAACGAGCAGTGGCTGCAGCGTAAACGCCAGTGTCAGACCGATAACCAGCAATGCCCATTTCAGCTCAGCGAACATGATCGGCCTCCTGGCGAAAATGCATGCGCAGCATGGCGGTGTCTCTCAGATAACTGACAGACACCACGTCCACCCGGAACACATCCAGACCGGTGCGCTCACGAAGGTCCGCGATGAGCAGCTCCTGGCGGTCCCGGTGGACGTTCTCGATCTTTTCGTACTCCACCTCCCTCTCGCTGTGCCGTGGCAAAAGCACACGGGTTTCCAGCACCAGCGCCAGAACAATAACCAGCATATTCAGTAACACCAGTTCCAGGTGGTGCATGGTGCCAACCGCCGCCAGCAGTGCCATGGCAATCACCAGAAACAGGTAGGTCATTTCCTTTATGCCCAGGGCCTCAGTTCGGTACCGGAGCATCGAGAAAACGGCGAACAGCCCGAAGGCAAAGCCCATGGTGACGGTGACCGAGTGCAACAAGGCGGTCACCAGGAAAACGCCGACGCCGAACAGAATGAACGAGGCCGCATTCTCCCGGTGACGGGAACAGGCGTAGTAGCAACGAATCAGCACAAACACAGAGGCGGTATTGATCAAAAGCCGGATCACAAAATGGAAATCAACTGCAGATTCCATGGAGTCTCCTTAACAGCGGTTTAAAGCGATTGGTTTTGCATTCGTGGCCGAACAGCAGGCTGGTGCCGATGCAGTATTTGCTGAACTGCACGGGCCGGCAGCCAAGCTGACCAAGACGTTCAAGCAGGGGGGAATATGGGATCTTGCGATCGTACTTGACCTCGAAAACGGCAACATCCGGCAGGCACACCCCGTTTCGACGGTCGGGCGAGTGAAAACCCAGCCCTGTATCCACCGTAATGCGCTCGGTCCCCATTGGGCTCATGAGGGTCATCCGGCGATAGCCGACAAAAAGAGCCGGTAGCATCCCTGCCACCGGTCGGCCCAATTGCTCCTCAAGAAAAGGGATCACCCGGTTGTTCGCAACGGTCTGCGATGTCAGCGGCAAACGGCTCTTGATGGTTCTCTCCCGATTGCTCTTTTTCTTTACCTCCAGGAAGCTGCCCCCGGTTTCGCGGTAGTGCCGGACGCGGAGCTTGAATCGGTTCAACTTGCCGTTGTGGTGATCCAGGTAAAGCTGGCGACCCGGTGTATCAAAGTACAGGGTGTCGTAGGTGAAACGCCGGTTACCGCCGATCTCCAGAATGGAGTAGTGGTGCTCCAATCCGCGCAGGCAGGCATCCAGAAGGTGGGCCGGCACCAGAAACTTGGTGTCGACCCGGTTCATCAAACGGGCCTGCATCTGCTCGTCCAGGCAATGCCCGCGGAATGCCTCCGGCGGGCTGGCGACGGCCATGTTCATTGGATGCCCGAATCGTATTCCAGGGTGGCATTCAGGGTCAGTTCCACGTCGCCCTCACTGGCGCCGGTGCCTGCTCGGCTGATGGTAATGCTGCCCTGGGCACCCAGGGCCAGGGTGCGTACATCCCCGGGCTGGCTTTCGTCCACTTCAAACAGCAGAGCGTTGGTGGCGAAGCCGTGGAACTGGTGTGTTCCAGGCACATAGTCGGATGCCTCTATGAACAGTTGCAGCACATAGGGCGTGAAGTTGTCGTTGATGTCCGCGCCAATCAGCAGCAGGCTGATCACCGCCGGCTTCGACTCGCGATCAACCGAGTAAACCAGGCTGTCCACTTCAAAGGCGGCAAAGGTCAGGCTCGCGTTCACCGCCCGACCTCCGGGCAGCGTAAAGCGGAAGGCTCCAGTGTCGGCTCCGTCTTCAGACTTGATGGAGCCAGTCAGGCTGGTTGTCGCCGGGGCACTGCAGTCAGGCTCCGTATCCGCAAGCCGGTAAACTTCCCCGGAGGGCGTTTCTTCGGCAATGGCCTGTTCAATGACAGTCCTGCGTGCAGGCCGGAAATCGTCATCGCCGGCCTCGCCGCGACCACCGATGAAGGCTTTCAGGCTGGCAGTCGCCTCCGCGCTGGTTCCAGTGAGCTCACTTATCCGCCCCACTTCCGCCAACAAAGCGGCTTCGTCCCACTGGGTGGCAAGCAGGTTTTCAAGCTCGGCCACATAGCGCGCCCGGTATTCGGGAATGTTGAACAGCCGGTCCGCCAGCGAGAAGTTGCGATAAAGCACGCCTGTCAGCGGCTTGAGAGGATGTGCCCCGCGAAACGCGGTATCGGCGCCCCAGGGAATGAAATGGAACAGGCCGTCTCCGGGGTTCCGGTAAATGTGGAAATTATTGGCATTGCCAGAGGCAGAATCCCAGGCGCCCAAAAGTGTTTCCAGCGCCCAGAGCCGGATAAATTCATCCACATCCACCAGCTGCGGCAACACATTCACCATCTGTTCATCGGGCAACGCCAGAGCATCGGTAACGGCGTGCAGGTCGGTCCGGTCGTTTTCTTTTTCGTTGGTCTTCTTCTCAAAACGCCGGCTCAGCCAGGTGCCGAAATCCGCCGTCTGGGCCTCATACTGGTTACCATCATCATCCCCGAATGCCCGCGTCAGGAACGGCTTTTTAATGGGTTCAACATTGGTAAACACCCCCAGGTCTTCGCCATTGACCGATACCCTGGCGTAGTTGCATTTCGGCGCCGCGAGTCCGGCCTGCCGGAACTGGTCATAGGCCATGCACTGGCGGGCATTGGAGGGGTCCTGGCGGTTGTTGTTCAGGGTCATCCGGGTCATGTTCTGATAGGTGCGACCAGGCCAGAGATCGTTAAAGTCCAGCTTGAGAGAGGGGATACTGGGGCTCAGGGACCCCATGTAGCCTTTCTTGCGCACGATCACCCGGTCCATGCGGGCACCGTCGATGGTGACACTGGCGGTAAATTCCGTGTATTCGAACTCGGGCACGCATTCCCGATCGGTGCTGGCCAGGGTTCTGGCTTCCGATTTCAGTTTGCTGAAATCGGCGGAGCTCATGGTGACCGACACATCAATCAGCCGCTCGGGATCATAAAGCTCGGCATCGCCCCCTATGTTCACGGGCTCCGCCGGGGGTTCGAAATCAGAAGGGTCTGAAACCTCGGTGTCGCCGCCCCCACCGCCGCAACCGGCCAACAGCACAGCGCCGATCATTGCCAGCCACCAATGCCCAAATCCACTGCCGGCTTTCCGGCCAATCGTTGTTGTTTTCATCTGTTACTCCCTCAGATGTTTTGAAACCTGCCGGTATCGGAGACCGGTTGAGGGAGTATTTCGCGAAGCGCTTCAGAGTGTATGTAAGAAGGTCTTACAGGAGTGTCACGGATCTACTGCTTGCGGATCAGCGAACGGTAGAACTTCTGACCAGCTTAGACTCGGGATTGCTATACTTCAGTCAATAGGAAGGGTGGCCTGTGTCAAAATAAAGAAGGGAGGGGGGGGGATATGCGCAAGTCAAATTGGCACAGGTCCGCAGGTATAGCTGCAAAAGCTGCGGGTCTCGCTATGCTAGCCTACGGGCAGTCAGTGGCCTGGGCAGAGCCGACAAATCCAGCACTGACGCAGCGTCACGAGTTCATTCTGGGGATTTACGAGCAGTCTGCAGATATTGCGGTCGCTGCAGCACTTCGGGGCAGGCCACTAGGAGGTATATCGCTCGACGACCTGGGAGTGGATGACACTTACGTTAGCGGACTGTTTGGTTATCGCTGGCGCTTTACCCCGCGCTGGACCCTGGTAGCGAACGCCTATATAAACCGGGTTAGCGGTGAGAGGGTGGTCAACGAGACCTTCGAGTACGACGGCGAGACTTATGAGGCGGGCGCCTCGCTGGACTCGCAGTTTTCCGCCGACATCTACATGCTTGATGTCATGTACAGTGTCCTGCAAACAGACCGTTTTGAATTGCAGCTAGGGGGCGGCCTTCACGCCTTCGAGCTTGGAGTCAGCTTCGACGCCACCGTTACTCTGAATGACGACAGCCTGCGCGTCACCAGCTCCAAGAACGACTTACTGGCGCCGCTGCCAAACCTGCGCATGCAGATCCTTTACGCGCTTTCGGATCGGTGGACAGCCTACTTCAACTCAGGATGGTTGAGCCTGAACGTCGATGATTACGACGGTAGATACCGGTTCGCTAGCGTCAGTACCGACTACCGCTTCGCCAACCGTTTCGGTATCGGGGTTGGGTACCAGTATACCGCCATGGATGTGAAGCACCAAAGCGACAACACGCGGGAGTCTTATGATGTGCAGTACGACGGCCCTACCCTTTACATAACGTACGGCTTCTGAGCCATCATCCACCGCCCGTTACGCAACCGGTGAGTGCCATGACTAAAGCAAACGCTGCTGCGAAGCCTGATTCACGTAACCATCAGGGCATTACCCGCATTACTCTTTGCATGGTTGTCTTGCCTGCACGTCTCGGCGCATTCGCGCTCTCTCCCCACGCACGTTCGGTCATCATATGGCAATTATTTGGGGCAGACTTAACATGAAACTCAGGCCCCCGATGAAGAGCACCGCGCCCATGACCAGTATGGTGAGGCGAAGCTTCCTTCCTTTCACCTTGGTGCCCACGCCGGCACAAAACAGCACGGATGCCATGACGACGGCAACCAACACGAAATTATCGCCAATCCGGTTGGCTTCGGCCGCGTCGGCAGACAATGCGTCAGCCTCCGCGTTGAGTCGTTCTGCTTTGCGCATTGCTTCGGGCCTGTAGTCCGACAGATCAAAGGGCGTTCCCGGTGGTATCTCACCCTCAGGCACCAGCGCAATCCAGGCATCGAATGCGGGAACAAACTCCTTGCGAAAGCGATCTCTCAGAAACGCGGCTCCCTTTTCGTCTCCGGCCTGAATGTGTTCCAGAAAGGTGACCCAGGCTATGGCGTCGAGCTGAACCTGACTTGTGTAGATGGCGTTTTGTTGGGTGGCCTCAATCCGCTTGGCGGAAGCCGTTGTCATAGTAATGGATTGCTCGCCACTCCACCGGGTCGACTGATAGGCCGACCATGCGGCCACGATCGTCGCCAGCGAAAGCAGAACGGTAGCTGCCAGCTCAATCCAGTCACTGCGGTCAAAGTGCTTTTGAGCGGCCTTGTCCCAGCTCTCCCCCCAGGGCAAGATCGGATCGGACGACGAGCGGCGAGAACCTTTAGGCCGGGGAGATGAACTGGAATCACGATCATTGGGCATTGCAGCATCCGGAATAGGTGAACTTGCATGGCTCTTCAACAAGCGATGCCCTAATTTAATGATAGGGCAGCCGCTTGAGACGTCAATGGCTCCTCGGCTGCTTCGGGTCTTGCTGTGGCAGAGGAGCAACCGACATCTGCGTCCTTATCTGGCGATTCCAGGTAGTGCCAGAAATGGACTTGGCTGTTGAATGCTGGAATCCTTTAGAAGGAGCGTCAGGACGACGCGGAGGTAAGCAGACTGGTCATCAGGGCCCTGAGTCGGTTGGGTTTCACCGGCTTGTTCAGGATCGGCAGGTACTGGGCGCGCAGTATTTTGCGGGTGTCGTCGCTGCGATCTGCGGTAATGATGGCGGCAGGAATATCCCGGCCAAGGTGGCGGCGAACCCCGTGCACCGCATCGTAGCCGGTTCGTTCGTTGTTCAGGTGATAGTCCGCAAGGATAAGGGCCGGTATCTGGCCGGTTTGCTCCAGAACCTCTACGGCTTCGGTCTTGCTGGCAGCCGTCAGCACCTCACAACCCCACCTCTCCAGCAGCAACTGCATACTTTCCAGCACCGCCGGCTCGTTGTCGATCACCAGTACCGGCACACCGTCAAAACCATCGGCGAAATTCTGGAGCGAATCCGCACGGGGCAGATCCGGTCTGGCCTGGGCTGGATCAAGCGGCAGGGTCAGCACGAAGCGGGAACCACGACCAGGCCTTGAGGCCACATCAATGTCGTACCCCAGCACCCGGACCATACGTTCCACGATGGCCAGCCCCAGGCCTACGCCCTGCCGGCCGCCGGTGCCCTGGGGCAACAGCTGGTGAAACTCGGTGAAGATGTCCCGGAGCTTGTCTTCCTCAATGCCAACACCGGTGTCCCAGACTTCAATCCGCAGCCGGTCCCCCCTAGACCTCAGGGCCATCACCACGCCGCCTTTGCGAGTGTAGCGGAAGGCATTGCTGAGCAAATTGCGAAGGATACGGGTCAGCATGCGCTGATCTGTCCGGACCGTCGCTGGTATCGTGCGGACCCGGAAGCCCAGGCCCGAATTGGCGGCAACGGCCTCGAACTCCTCGCCGAGGGATCTGGCGAGGGCGGCCACATCGGTGTACACCAGGTCCGGCTTCATCGCCTGCTGATCAAGCTTGGAAATATCCAGCAGGTCCGCCAGCAGGTCCTCGGCGCCCTCCAGAGCCCGATGCACCTGGTGCACCATGCGGGTTTCCTGTTCAGGAAGCGTGCTGTCCTGCAGCGCGGAGATCATCAGCCGGGCAGCGTTCAGGGGCTGGAGCAGGTCATGACTGGCTGCAGCAAGGTACTTGTCCTTGCTGCGATTGGCCTCTTTGGCAGCCTCCATGGCAATGACCAGCTCACGCTCGACTTTCTCCCGCTCCTCGATCTGGTAGCGCAGGCCCACGTTGGCATTCTGCAGCGCCTCGGTTCGCTCTTCCACGCGCCGCTCAAGAGTGGTGTTCAGCTGCTCCAGCTTCTGCCTGGCGAGAACCCTTTCGGTGATGTCCGCAACGAAGGCCTCCACCACTTCCGGACCAAGATCCGGACGTCGCAACAGGGTGACAGCAACGTGGACCGGTGTGCGATCGGCACGCTGGAAACGGGTCTCCCGGGCGCTCAGGCTGCCTTCGTTGAGCAGTTCCTGGCGTATGGCGTCGAATTCGCTGGCACTGCAGAACAGCTGTTCCCGGAGCCGGATGACCTTTTCCGTGAGCGCCTCGGGGCTGTCGTAACCGCAGATCCTCGCCATGGCCGGATTGCAGGCCAGAAAACCGCCCCGCAGGTTGGCCTGGAAGATCCCGTGCAGGGCGTTCTCGAACAGCCACTTGTAGCGGTTGCGTTCCTGCTCAAGCTCGTCAATTCGCTCCTGCAGAGCGGGGTAATAGTTCTTGCGGACGGACTGGCTGCCCAGCCCGAGAAGATCGCCAATTCCGTAGCTACTGTCCTGTTCGCCTTCCTTGAGTTCAGAGGGCTTCTTCATAGACAACCTGGACATCCCGCAGCGACGACTTTCGGGGGTTAGTGAGAATGCAGGGGTCCTGCAGGGCAAATCCGGACAAGTGCGGTATGTCGGATACCGAAACACCCAGCTGGGCCAGCCGTGCTTCAAGTCCAACCCGACGTTTGAGCGCCACAATTCGGTTCATCAGACGCTTCTTGATTTCCGGTTTGGCCATACCACGGGTATCAATGTCCATGGCCTCCGCGACCCGGCGGAAACGGTCTTCGGCAGACTGGAAGTTGTAAGCCACTACGTGTTCCAGCAGCAAGGCGTTGCAGAGGCCATGGGGCAAATCCAGGAACCCGCCCAGGCTGTGGGACATGGCATGCACCGCACCCAGAATGGCATTGGAGAACGCCAGCCCTGCCTGCATGGAGGCCAGCATGATCTGTTCCCGGAGATAGGGATCTGCGGTGTTGTCCACCAGCGGCTCCAGGTTCCGGTTGATCAGCCGGATCGCTTCAAGCGCATGGGTGTCCGTCAGCGGGCCACTGCCCGTGGACACATAAGCCTCGATGGCGTGCACCAGGGCATCGACGCCGGTGCAGGCGGTGAGGTAGGCGTCCATGGTCTCGGTAACTTCCGGATCGATCAGGGACACATCTGGCACAACGGCCTTGCTGATGATCGAAAATTTGAAACGGCGGTTCGGGTCGGAAATGATCGCGAACTGGGAAACATCCGCCGAGGTGCCCGCCGTGGTCGGAATCAGTATCAGGGGCGGTGACGGGTTGGTGATGGTGTCGACGCCCTCGAACTCCAGGATGCTGCGGCCATGAGTGGCGACGATACCGATGCCTTTGGCGCAGTCCATGGGGCTGCCGCCACCGATGGCGACAATGACATCACATTCACTGGATTTGTAGAACTCGGCCCCGGTCATCACCTCGTCCACCTTGGGGTTGGGTGAAACACCGCTATAAACGGTGGAGCGGATACCTGCATCGGTCAGCAGCGTCACGATCTCATCGACCCAACCGGCGGCAGCCACACCCGGATCGGACACCAGAAAGACATGCCGGGCACCGAAATTACTGGCGAAGTTGGCCACGGACTTACGTGAACCGGCGCCAAACACAATTTCCGGTGACACAAACTTGCGCAAGGAAGTGATATCGTGACTCATCAGACTGCACTCGACCGTTTGTTGTTATAGGAATAGCCGAGAGTTTAACTCAAGTTCTCCGCCTGATCATTGGCCTTTTGGCTATGCTTTCGGTAGAAGCTGAACATCCATTCGAGCATGCCGGCCTGATTGGCCTGTCGCCGGAAACCATGCCCCTCGTCTTCAAACCAGTGCAGCTCCGGCGCCCTGCCCGCGGCTTTCATGGCCTCGGTCATTGCCCGGGTCTGCTCAGGCACCACAACCCGGTCCTGTCCGCCCTGGAAAAAGATCATTGGCGCGGTAATGCGTTCGGCGTGAAACAGCGGCGTTCTCTCCTGCCACCGCTCCGGGTATTTTTCTGGCGAGCCCAGCAGCCAATCCAGATAACCGGATTCAAACCGATGGGTCATAGCCCGTAAACGCATCGGATCCGTTACGCCGAACATGCTCGCGCCAGCGGTGAAACGCCTGCTCCGGATCATCGCCATCAGGGCCGTGTAACCCCCGGAGCTGCGACCCTGGATAAACACCCGTCTCCCATCAGCCAGACCGAAGGAGGCAAGGTGGTCTGCCGCCCGTTCCATATCCGCGACATCCACTTCACCCCACCGACCTTCCAGGGCCAGGCGGAACTCACGACCAAAGCCGGTGCTGCCTCGATAGTTGATTTCGGCGACGGCAAAGCCCCGCTGACACCAGTACTGAACCTGGGGATTGAACACCGGGTAGGCCGCCGACGTGGGTCCTCCGTGGGCAATCAGAATCAGTGGAGGGACGTCTGGCGTGGCCAGCTTCGGAGTGTAGAAAAATCCGTGGATAGAAGCTTCACTCGGGTTCAGAGCCGGAATCTCGATATCCAGTGGCAGTGCCGCCCGCGCCTCTGGCATGGCCTCTTCGCCCCCGGCAATGTTGAGGGCCTGGCCGGTCTCGAGATCAATCTGGAGGACGGCGTCCAGGCGGGTGGCGGCGCGTCCGATGCAGTAGAGATGCTCGCCAGCCGACTGCAGACAACGGAAGTCGCCAAAGTCCCGGGCAACCCGGATTTCTTCACCGGTTTGGCCGGAGCTTAGCCAGAGCTCACCCGTGCCATTACAATAACGAACCCTGGCCCAACCGCCCCTGCCGGTTGGGCAGTGGTGGGATTCGCCCAACTGCCAGGGGGCATTGGCATGATCCCGGGCTGGCGAATCGCTGGCGTGCCATCCTCCCTCGCCCGAAGTATCGATATGCCAGGGTTGCCACCAACCCTCCTGGTCTGACAAAACCCAGAGTTGGTTGCCATCGAACACCGGCTGCTGTACCGAAGCCTCAGAAAGTGTGGGCCATTCCCGGCATTGCTCCAGCAGCCCATCTGCAGAAAGATTTGCGGTCCACAGGCGGGTACGCAGCCACGGCATATCCGGCAGCTGCCAGCTGGTCCAGGCAACCTGGTTTCCGTCGGCCGAGACCGCGGGCGCGCTGTAAAAATCCAGTCCGGCATGAAGGACCGAGCGTTCGCCCTGCATGGAGACGGCAACCAGCTGCTGTTGACCTTCCGCTTCCCGCACCGCGAGCACTCGATTACGGGACTGGTCAGCGACCAACCCACCGTAGGCCGCCTCCGGATCATCGGTCAGGCGAACGCACTCGCCGCCGGCCAGACTGACAAACCGTATCTGTTGATCCTCGCCAACCACGAACACGCCGTTGTCGGCAGCCGCCAGGGCGCCACCACCGTAGCCGTTGACCCGGCTGCAGATGCCAAGATCATCAGGACCAAGATGAACCGGTCCCTGATCAGTAAGGTGCCAGAGGGTGTTGAAGCCACGCGCCGGATCCGACTCCAGCCAGAACACTCCCGCCGGAGACACCGTAAGCTCCCCGCGCTGGATATGGGCCGAGCAGGCTTCATAGGCACTCAGCACCGTTTTGTCGTGTTGATGGCCGCCCGGTGCCGAATCAATGACGGAGTTGTTAGCCCCGGAAGAAAAGCCGTGAATTGTCCGCATTTCGATAAACCAGTTCAGTCAGGCCGGCCGTGGCATGATCGGCAGCTCTCCTCGCTGCCAAGATTCGATCATGATACGACGATTTGCTGCATACTGGATCTGCGTTATCGGCATTACCGGTCAAAAGATAGGCCTGGCAGCGACAGCCACCAAAGTCTTTTTCCTTCTCATCGCAGGAGCGGCAGGGCTCCGGCATCCAGCTATCCCCCCGGTAATGGTTGAACCCCGGGCTGTCGTACCAGATGCTTTGAAGATCCATGTCTCGGACATTGGGGAAGTCGATGGGTAGCAAACGGGCGCTGTGGCAGGGTAATGCGGTGCCGTCCGGCGCGACCGTCAGGAACAGATTGCCCCAGCCGTTCATACAGGCTTTCGGGCGCTCTTCATAGTAGTCCGGCGTGACAAAGATCAGCTTCATGGCCGAGCCGGATTGCTGCAGCCGTTCCCGGTACTGGTTCACTTCCTGTTCCGCCTGCACCAGCTGGGCTTTGGACGGCATCAGCCCTTCCCGGTTTTCGAAGGCCCAACCGTAGTACTGGCAGGTGGCCAGCTCGACATAGTCCGCGCCCAGGCGCTCACACAGGGACATGATGTCGTTCATCTGGTGGATGTTGTGACGGTGGATCACGAAGTTGAGCACCATCGGGTAGCCGGCTTCTTTCACCGCCCGGGCCATGGCCAGCTTCTGGTCAAAGGCCTTGCGGGAGCCGGCCACGGCGTTGTTCAGCTCCGGGTCTGAGGCCTGGAAGCTGACCTGGATGTGGTCCAGCCCGGCCTCGGCAAAGGCGTCCACTTTGGCTTCCGTCAGCCCCAGGCCTGAGGTTATAAGATTGGTGTAGTAACCCAGGTGCCGGGCTTCCGCAATCAGCTCCGCCAGGTCCTGGCGCACCAGGGGTTCGCCCCCGGAGAAGCCCAGTTGGGCCGCGCCCATTTTCCGGCCCTGACGGAGCACGCTTACCCACTCCTCGGTCGTCAGCTCTCTTTGAGTCTGGGCAAAGTCCAGCGGGTTGGAGCAATAGGGGCACTGCAGCGGGCAGCGATACGTGAGTTCCGCCAGCAGCCACAGGGGTGGCCCGGCGTTGTGGGGGTTAGTCGTGCTCATGACAGTTCAATCCAGTGTTGTTGCCGGGCGTCCTGCAGGAAATCGCTTACGTCCTTGCCAAGCGGGCCGGCGTCCGGGAACTGCTGTTCCAGGCTGGCGACGATGTCGGCCACGGTACGCTGGCCGTCCACTTGATTGAGAATGGCACCGGCACTGCCATTGAGCTTCACCATTCCTTCCGGATAAAGCAGCACATAACTCTCCTGGGCCGGCTCCCACTGGAACCGGAACCCTCGACGAAAACGCGGCACCTCATGCATACCCACCTCCATTACAGCCCCCGGTGCCAGACCTGTTCGTCGGTCACGGTATGGTACGGCGGGGTGCGGTGACCGTAGGCCATGGTCATGGCATCCAACATGGTCCAGAGGATATCCAGCTTGAACTGCAGGATCTCCAGGGCCCTGGCCTGCTGGGCCTCGGTGGTAAAGTGGTCCAGGGTAATGGTCAGACCGTGTTCCACGTCCCGGCGGGCTTCCGACAGGCGCTTGCGGAAGTAGCTGTAGCCGCTCTCCTCAATCCAGGGATAGTGGGCGGGCCAGCTGTCCAGGCGGGACTGGTGGATCTCCGGGGCGAACAGCTCGGTCAGGGACGAACAGGCCGCTTCCTGCCAGGTCGCCCGGCGGGCAAAGTTCAGGTAGGCATCCACCGCAAAACGGACACCCGGCAGCACGTGGCGCTGGTCAATCACCTCTTCCCGGCTAAGGCCCACCGCCTCGGCCAGAGACAGCCAGGCTTCGATGCCGCCAACGTCACCGTCGTGGCCATCGTGATCCAGAATCCGCTGCAGCCAGAGCCGGCGGACACCGGCGTCCGGGCAGTTGGCCATGATGGCGGAGTCTTTCTGGGGAATCTTGATCTGGTAGTAGTACCGGTTGGCCACCCAGCCGCGGATCTGTTCGGGCGTGCACTGCCCGCCGTACATGGCTTTATGGTACGGGTGGTGGATGTGGTAGTACTGGCCTTTGGCCCGCAGGGCCTGCTCGAAATCCGTCCGGTTCATAGCGGTGTTGGCTTTGGCGTTCATGGCTGCCCCGACAGGTCGATGTGCATTCCGTCCCAGGACACCTCGATGCCGTGGCGGACCAGTTCCGCCCGCTCCGGCGAGTCCTCGTTCAGGATCGGGTTGGTGTTGTTGATGTGTATCAGGATCTTGCGCTGGGCCGGCATGGCGTCGAGTACCTCGATCATGCCACCCGGGCCGCTCTGGGCCAGATGCCCCATGGCCTGGCCGGTCTTGGTGCCCACTTCCTGGCGGATCATTTCGTCGTCGTGCCAGACGGTACCGTCCACCAACAGGACATCCGCTTTTTTCATCCAGTCGAGGATACGCTGATCCGGCGCACCCAGGCCCGGCGCATACAGCACTTTTTGGCCGGTGCGCGTATCCTTCAGGAACAGGCCAATGTTATCGCCCGGGTGCGGGTTGTCCCGGCGCGGTGAATATGGGGGTGCGTTACTCAGCAGCGGAATGGCGGTCAGCTCGATGGATGGCGCGCAGGGAATGGTAAAAGGCGTCTGCTCCGACGCCTCGATGCGCTGCCAGTTCAGGCCACCGTTCCAGTGCTTGAGCATGGTGAACAGCGGAAAACCACCTCTGAGGTCTTCATGCACCTGTTCGGTACACCAGACGTCCATCGGCAGCCCCTCGCGCAGGGACAATAAACCGGTGGTGTGGTCCACCTGGCTATCCATCAGCACGATGGCGTCAATACCGGTATCACGCAGAGCCCGGGCCGGCTGCATCGCTTCGAAAGAAGCCAGCTGGGCACGAATGTCGGGGGAGGCGTTGAACAGAATCCAGTGCTCGCCGTCTTCACTGATGGCAATGGAAGACTGGGTGCGGGCCCGGGCGTTCAGGGTGCCCTTACGGAAGCCGTCGCAGTTGGCGCAGTTACAGTTCCACTGGGGAAAGCCGCCGCCTGCAGCGGAGCCCAGAACGTGAATCAACATGGTGGGTCACTCCACAAGCAAAACGGCCAGCCCGTGGCTGGCCGCTTCAGCACTCAGCGGTTGGCGAAGTACATGGTGACTTCGAAACCGATGCGGAGATCTTCGTAGGCTGGTTTGGTCCACATAATGCTCACCTCTATTGTCATGATTGTTAGCGCATTGCGGGTGAATCAACGACATTGCCGATAACCCAGTTCCCATCCTATCGGCCGGGGCAAGGGGCCAATATGGTACTTTGGAACTGTTTTGGTGCCTCCCTAGGTCGCAAAAAACCAGCAGCAGACTGGTGCCCTGGTCTGAAACGAAAAAAGGCCCTGGGAAGGGCCAAAGAGAGTGACAGAAAAACCCGAACTCTCATCAGAGAGTCGCCCCGGCCAGACACCGGGGGATGAAGGTGCACATCCAATGTGCTGACTCACAAGCGGGCCCGTGTGGGAGGCCCGCTTACCGCTCACAGATTCAGAAGAAACCCAGCGGGTTGGTGTCGTAGCTGGTCAGCATGCACTTGGTCTGCTGATAGTGCTCGAGCGCCATCTTGTGGGTTTCACGGCCGACGCCAGACTTCTTGTAACCACCGAAGGCAGCATGAGCCGGGTAAGCGTGGTAGCAGTTCATCCACACCCGACCAGCCTGGATGTTGCGGCCCATCCGGTAGGCGAGATTGGTGTCGCGGGTCCATACACCGGCACCCAGACCAAACTCGGTGTCGTTGGCAATGGCCAGGGCTTCTTCCTCGGTCTTGAAGGTGGTAACACCCACAACCGGTCCGAAGATTTCCTCCTGGAACACGCGCATCTTGTTGTCGCCCTTGAACAGGGTGGGCTGGATGTAGAAGCCATTGTTGAACTCTTCATCCAGATGCTCGCGGTCGCCGCCAGTCAGCACCACAGCGCCTTCTTCCTTACCAATGGCCAGGTAGGACATGATCTTGTCGAACTGTTCCTTGGACGCCTGGGCGCCGACCTGAACGTCGGTGTCCAGCGGGTTGCCGCGCTTGATCGACTTGGTCCGCTCAACCACCTTCTGCATGAACTCTTCGAACATGTCTTCCTGAACCAGTGCCCGTGAAGGACAGGTGCAGACTTCGCCCTGGTTGAAGAACGCCAGCACGAGACCTTCCACGCACTTGTCGATGAATTCCGGCTCGGCTTTCATCACGTCGGAGAAGTAGATGTTCGGGGATTTGCCGCCCAGCTCAACCGTCGAAGGGATGATGTTCTCAGCCGCGCACTTGAGGATGTGGGAGCCAACCGGGGTGGAGCCGGTGAAAGCAATCTTGGCGATGCGCTTGCTGGTGGCCAGGGCCTGACCAGCCTCAATGCCGTACCCGTTCACGATGTTCAGTACGCCCGGCGGCAACAGGTCGCCAATGATTTCCATCAGTACCAGAATGCTGGCAGGGGTCTGCTCCGCAGGCTTCAACACTGTGCAGTTACCGGCGGCCAGACAGGGGCCCAGTTTCCAGGCCGCCATCAGAATCGGGAAGTTCCACGGAATGATCTGACCAACCACGCCCAGCGGCTCGTGGAAATGGTACGCCACGGTGTTGTGGTCGATCTCGCCCATGTGGCCTTCCTGGGCACGAAGACAACCCGCGAAGTAGCGGAAGTGATCAGCCGCGAGGGGAATGTCGGCGTTCAGGGTTTCGCGCACGGCCTTGCCGTTGTCCCAGGTTTCAGCGACTGCGAGCTTCTCGAGGTTGGCCTCGATACGATCCGCAATTTTCAGCAGGATGTTGGAACGCTCGGTGGGTGAGGTCCTGCCCCACGCAGGTGCCGCCTTATGTGCTGCGTCCAGGGCCAGGTCAATATCTTCGGCACTGGAGCGCGGAATTTCGCAGATCACATTGCCAGTCACCGGTGTGATGTTCTCGAAATACTGGCCTTTTACCGGGGCAACCCACTCGCCACCGATGTAGTTCTCGTAACGGGATTTGAAAGAAACGACGGAGCCATCCTTTCCTGGTTGTGCGTAGATCATGATCTCGACCTCTTGTTGTGTTTGTCGCAGGGCAACGCGGCCTTTCGCGTTTACCCATTCAATGTAGACCTCAATTTCGAATCATTGAATGATGCGATGGAGGCGAAAAACTCCTCCCTTGGTAGTAGATGGCTCGAAGGCCATGCCACCATTGGCGCGGCTCCGAAATCACTCTCCGAAAATAAATGCACAAGAAAGGCACTGTTAGATGCACAAAAACAGTGCGCTCGCCCAGCCAAGAAGCACCCCTGCCCCACCCCTGAATTTCTACCACAATAAAATCAGTAAGTTGGCGATTGGCATGGACTCTGCAGAGTATCCACTACGCAGCGAGACGTTGGTTACTGAAACCACAATCAAAGCGCCACAATCTGACCAATGGTCAACTAGGGTTCCGGTCTGCCTACGAAGGCAGACGCCTGGTCCGAGAGTTGACGACCTTTTCCAAGGTTACACGGCGGGACAAAAGCCCGGGAGGATCGCTCAGTTACTGACGCCTCTCGCTTTTTAATTGCCTAACCAGGAGGAAAAGGCCATGTTGCAAACCGCAGCCCCCCTCTACGACGATCTGATTCCCGGCGGATCCCACTGGTCCTTTATCATGCGCCGCGGCCACGTTCTGCGCCTGATTGATGAAACCGGCGGGGCCAATGTCGGCATGTTGATGTACAACCCCGAGAACCCGCTCGAGCGGTACAACATGCCGGACACCCTGAAAAACCAGCACACCTTCCTGCTCACCAAAGGCCACGTGCTGCTCTCGGACATGGGCCGGGTATTTGCCTCCATCATCCGCGATGACCTGGGCTGGCACGACACCGTCGCCGGCACCTGCAATGCCGACTTGGTGGAAAAGCGCTGGGGCAAAAAGACCTATCAGGAAGCCCATAACAACTACCACCGAAACGGGTTCAACAGTTTCCTGAACGAGCTGGCCAAATACGGCCTCGGCAAGAAAGACCTGACCGCCAACCTGAACTGGTTCAGCAAGGTAAAGACTGACGACGACGGCACCATGACCTTCGCAGAGGGTCACTCCCACGCCGGCGCCACGGTGGACCTGCGTTTCGAGATGGACACCATCGTGGTGCTGCACACCTGCCCGCATCCGATGAATCCGGCCAGCGAGTATCCCAGCCATCCGCTGCGGTACCAGTTGTTCAAGGCGGCCCCGGTGACCGATGCCGATCCGTGCAAGACCTCGTCGCCCGAGGCGACACGGGCATTTGCCAACAACGCTCTTTATCACCTGATGCAGTAATGGGAGGCCGGAGATGATCAAGCAAAGCACATTGAAGCCCGAAAATGCCGCCTTCCGCGAAACCGTGCCGGCTGGCGAGTATTTCCTGAAAGTGGTGAAAGCCGGCCAGACCGTCCGGATCCTGGATCTGGAAGGCAACCAGGCTGCGGACACCCTGTTCTACAACGCCCACAATCCGACCGAGCGCTACAGCGCCGTGGACACCATCCGTGAGCAGGGCAACGTCTATCTGACGGCCGGCTCGAAACTGATGTCCTCTGAAAACAACGTGATGCTGGAAATCACCGCCGATACCTGCGGCCGGCACGACACCCTGGGCGGCGCCTGCGCGGCCGAGAGCAACACCACCCGTTACGCCCTTGAGAAAAAGTGCATGCACGCCTGCCGCGACAGCTGGCTGGTGGCGGTGACCGAGCACGAAGATCTCGGCATGAGCAAGCGGGACATCACCCACAACATCAACTTCTTCATGAATGTCCCGGTCACGGCCGACGGCGGACTCACCTTCGCGGACGGGATTTCCGATGCCGGCAAATACGTAGAGCTGGAAGCGAAGATGGACATTCTGGTGATGATCTCCAACTGCCCGCAGCTCAACAATCCCTGCAACGGCTGGAACCCGACACCGATTGAGGTGCTGGTATGGAGCTGAGCGGCAGATTCTCAAAGGTCCTGATCGCCAACCGCGGCGCTATCGCCTGCCGGGTCATTCGCACCCTGCGGGACATGGGTCTGACCTCGGTTGCCGTCTACGCCGAAGCGGATTCCGATTCGCTGCATGTGCGTCAGGCGGACGAGGCGTATTCCCTCGGCGAAGGCCCGGCGGCAGCCACCTATCTGGACCAGGACAAACTGTTTGAAGTGATCCGTAAGAGCGGTGCCGGTGCCATCCACCCCGGCTACGGCTTCCTGAGCGAAAACGCCGATTTTGCCCGACGCAGTGAAGCCGAAGGCGTGGTCTTCCTGGGCCCGACGCCCGAGCAGATGGAGCAATTCGGTCTGAAGCATACGGCACGGTCACTGGCTGAAAGCGCCGGCGTACCACTGCTACCAGGCACCGGCTTGCTGACCAATCTGGAGGAGGGGCTAAAAGCCGCCGACACCATCGGCTACCCGGTGATGCTGAAAAGCACTGCCGGCGGTGGCGGTATCGGCATGTCCCGCTGCTACGGCCCGGACGATCTGAGCAAGAGCTTTGAGTCGGTCCAGCGCCTGAGCCAGAACAACTTCAGCAACAACGGCGTGTTCCTGGAAAAATTCGTGGAACATGCCCGCCATGTGGAAGTGCAGCTATTTGGCAATGGCAAAGGCCAGGTTCTGGCCCTTGGCGAGCGAGACTGTTCCGCCCAACGCCGGAACCAGAAAGTGATTGAAGAAGCACCGGCTCCCGGGCTCACCGAGGACGTCCGCACACGCATGCACGCCACCGCGCGCCAGCTGGGCGAAAGTATCAGCTACCGCAGTGCCGGCACCGTTGAGTTTATCTATGACCCAGACACCACCGAGTTCTACTTCCTGGAAGTGAATACCCGCTTACAGGTGGAACACGGTGTGACCGAACAGGTATTTGGTGTGGACCTGGTGCGCTGGATGGTAGAACTGGGCGCCGGCACCCTGCCCGACCTGTCAGAACTGGGCAGCAACCTTGTCCCGTCCGGCCATGCCATCCAGGCCCGGATCTATGCGGAAGATCCGAATAAGGATTTCCAACCCGGGGCCGGCCTACTCACCAACGTGGCCTGGCCCGAACAGGATGGCCTGCGAATCGATACCTGGATCCAACCGGGCACCGAGGTGTCGCCGCTCTATGACCCCATGCTCGCCAAGGTGATCGTGCATGAGGCCGATCGCGAATCGGCCCGCGAGCGGCTGATGCAGGCCCTGGATAACAGCCAGCTCTATGGCATCGAAACCAATCTCAAGTATGTGCGCCAGGTGCTGGAAGACCCACGCTTTGCCGAGGGTCGCCTGTTCACCCGTACTCTGAACGAATTCGATTACCAGCCGGCGACGGTGGATGTGCTCAGTGGCGGCACCCTGACCACTATTCAGGACTACCCCGGTCGCATCGGCTACTGGGAGATCGGCGTCCCGCCCTCGGGTCCTTTCGACAGCTATTCGTTCCGGCTTGGCAATCGACTGCTGGGCAATCCCGAAGGGGCTCCTGGCCTGGAAATCACCCTGAAGGGGCCAGTGCTCACCTTCAACCGCGCCACACAGATTGCGCTGACTGGCGCCCAACTGGACGCCACGCTGGACGATGAGCCGGTCGCCTTCTGGCAGGTGATAGACGTACCCGCCGGCGCCACCCTGAAGCTGGGCGCCACCACGGCGGACGGAGCACGGGCCTATGTTCTATTCAGCGGTGGGGTGGACTGCCCGGAATACCTGACCTCCTGCAGCACCTTTACCCTGGGCCAGTTCGGCGGCCATTGTGGTCGCGCCTTGCGGGCCGGCGATGTGCTGGCCCTGGCGGATTCGGAGCCAACCAGTCTGACAGCCCTTCCTGCCGAACTGAAACCGACCATCGGCAAGACCTGGAAGCTGCACGTCACCTATGGCCCCCATGGCGCGCCGGATTACTTCACTGGAGAAGACATAGACACCTTCTTCGCCAGCGACTGGGAGATCCACTACAACTCCAGCCGCACCGGCGTTCGCCTGATTGGCCCGAAACCGGAATGGGCGCGCAGTGATGGCGGCGAGGCCGGTATGCATCCGTCCAATATCCACGACAACGCCTACGCAGTTGGCACCGTGGATTTCACGGGCGATATGCCGGTCATTCTCGGTCCCGATGGCCCCAGCCTGGGCGGCTTTGTCTGCCCGGTGACCGTCATCAGCGCTGACCTCTGGAAACTGGGCCAGCTGAAAGCCGGTGACAAGGTGAAGTTTGTACCGGTAAGCCAGGACCAGGCTGTGGCCCTGAGGGAAGCGCTGGACGAGTCCGTGGCAACACTGACCGCCGCTACGGCCCACATCAAACCCATCAAGCCGACCACCCCGATTCTGGACTCGCTGAGCACCAACGAACATGAAACCGGCGTGGTCTACCGGGCTGCCGGCGACAATTACGTGCTGGTGGAATACGGCCCGATGGAACTGGATATCCGTCTGCGCTTCCGTGCCCACGCGCTGATGCTGTGGCTGCGCGATCAGGATCACGACGCCATTCTGGAGCTGACCCCCGGCATCCGTTCCCTGCAGGTGCATTACGACAGCCAGAAACTGAGCCAACGCAC
Source organism: Marinobacter sp. EhC06 (assembly GCF_001650915.1). Classification (GTDB taxonomy): domain Bacteria; phylum Pseudomonadota; class Gammaproteobacteria; order Pseudomonadales; family Oleiphilaceae; genus Marinobacter. The sequence goes on along the minus strand of NZ_LXYO01000023.1, from coordinate 1,154,529 downwards.
GCTGCTGGATCTGCTGATCAGCGCTGAAAAGGAACTGGAAAAGCAGCCCGAGTGGGATGTGCCCGCACGCATCGTACACCTGCCCCTGTCCTGGGATGACGAGGCCTGCCAGACCGCCATCGCCAAATACATGCAGTCGGTGCGCAAGGACGCCCCCTGGTGCCCGAGCAACCTGGAATTCATCCGCCGTATTAACGGGCTGGACAGCATCGATGAGGTGAAGAAGACGCTTTTCGAGGCGAGCTATCTGGTCATGGGCCTGGGCGACGTCTATCTGGGCGCGCCGGTCGCTACTCCGCTGGATCCCCGGCATCGGCTGGTGACCACCAAATACAACCCGGCCCGCACCTGGACCGCGGAAAATTCCGTAGGCATCGGCGGCGCCTACCTGTGCATCTACGGCATGGAAGGCCCCGGCGGCTACCAGTTTGTTGGTCGCACCCTGCAGATGTGGAACCGCTACCGCACGACCGACCTGTTCGAGCCCGGCAAGCCCTGGCTGCTCCGGTTCTTTGACCAGGTGCGCTTCTATGAAGTCAGTGCTGAAGAACTGCAGCAAATCCGGCGGGACTTTCCCAACGGCGACTACCCGATAAAAGTGGAGGAAACCCGCTTCAACCTGAAGGACTACGAGCAGTTTCTGGCAAACAACGACGACGAAATCCAGACCTTCACAGCCAAGCGCAAACAGGCCTTCGACGAGGAACTGCAGCGCTGGATAGAGTCTGGCCAGATCAACTTCAGTTCCGAAGCACCGATGGAGGACACCGGCGAAGACGACATTGCCAACCTGCCCGCTGGCCAGCACGCGGTGGAAAGCCATGTAGCCGGCAACCTCTGGGAATGTCTGGTCAAGCCCGGCGACACCATCGATGCCCAGCGGCCGGTGGCGGTTATTGAATCCATGAAGATGGAAATCGAATTACTGAGCCCCGTAACCGGACGCGTGGTGGACGTGCGTCGGGAAGCGGGACAGGCGGTCTCGCCCGGAACGCCGGTCGTGATCGTTGAAGAGATTACCGAGTAATGCCAGCAACCAAAAAAACCTGAAAAAGACCAAACCTGCAAACACGGGCAAGGCCCGAGGAGAGACACCATGAATACACGCGACATCACCAAACGTCTGGCGGCCGGTCTGTTCACGGCCTCGCTGTCCATGGGTGCAATGGCCCAGGAAAAGGATTCCTTCAGCATCGCCTGGACCATCTATGCCGGCTGGGTGCCCTGGCAGTACGCCGAGGACTACGGAATCATGAAGAAGTGGGCGGACAAGTACGATATCGAGGTGGATATCGTGCAGGTGAATGACTACATCGAGTCCATCAACCAGTACACCGCCGGCCAGTTTGACGGTGTGGTCGCCACCAGCATGGACGGGCTGTCGATTCCCGCAGCGTCTGGCCTGGATACCACCGCCCTGATCGTCGGTGACTACTCAAATGCCAACGACGGCCTGGTGTCCAAGGATGCGGCGTCCATTGCCGATCTGGAAGGCGAGACCGTGCACCTGGTTGAGCTGTCCGTTTCCCATTACCTGCTTGTCCGTGCGCTGAACACCGTTGGTCTGGAAGAGCGGGATATCAGCGTGGTGAACATTTCCGACGCCGATCTGGTTTCGGCGTTCCAGACCGATGATGTCCGCCACGTGGCTACCTGGAACCCGCTGCTGGCGGAAGTGGAAGCCTACCCGGGTGCCACCAAGCTGTTCGATTCCAGCCAGATTCCGGGCCATATCAAGGATCTGACGCTGGTGAACACGGAAACTCTGGAAGATAACCCGAAGCTGGGCAAGGCGCTGGTCGGCGCCTGGTATGAAACCATGAGCATTCTAGCCTCCGACAGTGAAGAAGGTCAGGAAGCGCGGGCATTTCTCGGTGAGCTTTCCGGAACCGACCAGGCTGGTTACGAAGCCCAGCTGGCGGGCATGAAGATGTTCTGGGAACCGCAGATGTCGGTGGATTTCATTAACAGCGAAGAAGCGCGGGAAGCCATGGACAGCGTTCGTCAGTTCTCTTTTGACAAGGGACTGCTCGGCCAGGGCGCCATGAGCCCGGACTTCGTTGGCATCGAGTTTCCGGATGGTTCGATCATGGGTGACTCAGGGAACGTGAAGCTTCTGTTCAATGACAGTTATATGGAGATGGCGGCAGACGGGGAGATCTGAGCGATCGTCTTCTAAAACTCTGCTAGGATCGGGCACGATTAGTCGTGCCCTTTTTTTGTGGGCTTCGGAGCATGGGTGTGGGCTGATGGCTTCTCCAAAACACGCTCCTTCGGCCCATCCCTGGGGCGCTTGGGCTCCGCCATCCATGGCTCCGCACAGTTTTGGAGAAGCCATCAGCCCACACCCCCATACCCTCAGTGAAGCGTCGAGAAAAAGACCTATGCGCCGTACCAAGGAAGATGCCGAAAAGACACGCCAAACGGTCCTGGAAGCTGCTCTGAAGCTCTTCAGCCGGGACGGATACTCGCTGACAACGTTAAGCCGAATTGCCAAAGAAGCCGGTTGTAGCCGTGGACCGATCTACTGGCATTTCGAGAACAAGGATGATCTTTACGAAGCCGTTCTTGCCTACTCCCAGGAACCCCTGGAAGCCCTGGTCGCGGAATGTTCAGGCATGCGGGAAACGCCCATTGAGGCCATGGACCATTTCATCGAGCGCTGGCTGGGCCTGCTGGCCAATGATCGTAAATATCGTCAGTCGTTCGAGATTCTGCTGAACAAGACCGAACTAACCGATGCCATGAGCCGGACGCTGAAGCGGGAACGGGCGTTGACCAAGTCGATTATTACCATGTTCCGGGACCTGGTCGCCCAGGCCGCTGATCAGGGTCTGATTTCTACACAGGAAGCCCCGGAGGATCTGGGACTGCTGAGTTACACCTATCTGATGGGCATTACCCAGACCTGGCTGTTTGCGCCGAAGCTGTTTTCACTGAAACAGCAAGCATCATTTTTCCAGCGACAGTTCTGGCGACTACTGGGCAAGTTGAATTAGATGATCGATCCTGACGCTTCGGCTGTGCAAGGGACTGGAACCGGGGAAGTTTTACCTTTTTTTACGTTTGGAGGCATCTGCATCGACTAAGATCAAGCCAACCTAGCTGCATCTTTTATTATTGATCAACAATACTGCAGCTTCAGATAGTGCCCATTCTGGTTAGGACCCTGGGGTAATGAAAACAGCGACACTGGACCTGCAGAATGAGCACGCCCTGATCCAATCCCTCTACGGCGCCTTGACCGATCGGGAAGGTTTTCACGGATTTCTGGAAAAACTGGTTAACCTGATCAATGGCTGCGCTGCTCAACTACTCGTTGTGCGCAAGCGCCCCTTGCAAATGGATCACCTGTGGTACCACGGCCTCTCCGATGAGTTCCTGAGCTGGTACCTCGAAAACAACATGATTGCCCAGGATGTGGTCACCAATCAGGCCATTAAACAGCGCCCCGGTCTGTTTCAGTCCGCCCTCCCATTGCTCCCGGATTTCCAGCCTGGCGAAGACTATTCGAAGTGGGAGAATGATCAGGATATGCTGGACTCAGCCTGGCTGGTCGTGGATAGCACCCCTACACATACCTTCCTGTTAACCATCCAGCGTACAGTGGCTCAAGGGCCATATCAGGAATCAGAGCTACAATCCCTCAACCGTTTGGTCCCACACATCCGGCAGGCAGTCCTGCTTTACCGGCAACTGGAATCACGCAGCAAAGCGGCCTCCTCACTGGCCTCCGTGATTGAAGTATTGCCCGATGCCACTTTTGTACTCGACAGTCTTGCTACCGTTTTGTATTCCAACAAAACAGCCCGCAACCTGATTCAACGGGAACGCTGCCTGGGCATCCGTCATGATCGCTTCAGCTTCGCAGAGAAAGACTTGCAGGCGGCGTTCTTCCGTACGTCTGCCCAGGTGGTTCGCTCCAGCATGGGCAAGGAAAGTTATTCCTCTGAGACGCTCATTCTCAAACGAGAGGGCCGTAGTCCACTGCTATTTGTCCTACGTCCGATTGAAAGCAGTGAATTGCTGGCCGGGGGAGTTCTGGTTACCGTGTATGACCCCGAGAATCGAGTCCTCCCGAGTGCTGAGCACATCGCTGCCTACTTCAATCTGACTCCGGCCGAGGCCCAGGTCTGCGAAAACCTGGTTGCAGGGATTGATCCCCAGGGATGTGCCGACCGGTTGGGACGCAGCGTCGCTACAGTACGTTCGCAACTCAAACAGATATTTCTGAAGACCGGCTGTTCGCGGCAGGGGGAGCTGATCAGCCGGTTATTGTCGGCCTTGTTACACTAATCCTTAATCCTTGCGACAGGCAGAAGACATGGCGTCGGCCATATTCCCCGCGTTGGGCATAGAAACCCGCGCTGGCGTGCGCTTTTAAAATCTGCCAGACCACAAAAACTGGTTAATATTTAGAAACTCGCAGATATTTTGCTCCTTTTTTACGACCTCTAAACAAACAATTACAAATAACGAAAAAGTTATTAGCTTAAAGCAGTTACCAGCCTCCTGACGTAATGGAATCTTCAGAATAAGCCACTGCGCCACACTTATCCCCTAAATGGGGCATGTCTTGATATAAACCCGATGCTAGTTTCCCGAATACCCAATCAATGTGATATTTATCAATAAGGTGCGGTTATGGGAAAATTCAAGAAGTTGACTCTGGCGACAGCCATTTCCTCTGCGTTCGTTCTCACCGGTTGCGGTGGTAGCAGCTCCTCCAGCAACGACAGCAACGACAGCAATGACGGCGGCACAACCGTTTCCGGTACTGCTACAGCACCGGGCGGTCAGATAGCCCAATTTGAGCAACAAAGCTTATTCGAAGTTGCAATAAATTTCGTAATACCGCCGGCTGCGGCGGCCATTACCGGGCTGGAGCCGGTTGAGGGCGCCCTGGTGGAATTGATTCGCGTCGATGACAACGGTAACCAGATCGGTGACGTACTGGCGACCTCACAGACGTCCATCACCGGCGACTACCAACTGACCTTGCCGGAGGGCGTCAATCTTGCGGGCAATCTGATCGTTCGCATTACTGGTCAGAATAATAACGAACTGCGTGCCCAGGTAGTGGAGCAGGATGTGGACATTACCCCAATGTCCGAATTCGTATTGCGCAAGTTCATCCAACAGGGCGCTGATCTGGATGAGCTAGTCGTGACCGATGTTGTAAAGCTCAACGGCAAGGTGGAAGAGTTTGACCTCACCGCAGGCGCCAATCTCGATCAGATGTTTGCCACCCTGGAAGACAATGTTGGTGCTTTCGTTGAAAACGAGGTGGCTGCGGCCTCTGCGCCGGCCGGCGATGGCACCAGCATATCGGGCAACTACTACAGTGCTGCAATCACCATGGAATTGAGCGACATTGACGGTTCGGGTTCTGGCGAACTCGCCCACGAAATCTGGCTTGGTGATTTCAGCATTGCCGACCAGGGCGACGGAACAGTGACTCTGGCGTTCACTCAGGAAGATTTGGCCTACGGGGATATTTATGGCAGCAGTCTCCAGACTCCGTACATCTATTATGAAGTAGCTTCGGAGACCTTCGAAGACGAAAGCTTCCCCGCCACTTTCAACGCCAAAGGAATCCTGACCGTCGAAGGTGAGTTCGAGGAAGATGTCTACGATGAAGGGCCTAACGGAACCGGAACCGGAGCCAAACGTTACCCTGCAGTTACCTACAGCTTCCAGAAGGTTAAGAATACCGGACTACTTTTTGGGCTTTCCCATGAAGCGGCCATCGCTTATGGCGTTGTCTACAATGAGGACAGCGACACCTATTCCCTGGATCCGAATAACAAGAACGGGGACGACATTTACCGTGTCTTTGAGGTGTTCTCACGCAAGCCGACTAGTCTGACCGCTGCAAACCTGTCCGGTGATTATGGCCGTGTCTGGTTCGAAAGCTCTTTATTTGGTGGCGGCATTGAACTCAGAACCGAGGTCAACACCGTCACCTTCGATGGTTTCACTGTCGACGTTGCCCAGGCGAATGTCCATAGCCTGGAAGTTAACGCCGGCGGTGCTACTTACAACTCGGGAACCGAGCCTGCAGAAGCAGACGTTGCCCTGAACATCCAGTCAGACGGCACCATTGTCAACGAAGAAGAGTCTATGGTTGGCTTCGTCAACGACTCCGGAAACTACATCGACTTCACCGGCTCCTCCGGCACTAACCAGAATGAAGCTATGTTCGAGAAGACCATGATGGTCAAACTGCCTGCGTCACAGCTAAATCTGGAAGGCAAGACCTATCGCCTGATGTTCCTTGCGATGCATTTTGACGATGCCATCAACGGAACCATTGCCATACAGGCCAGCCAGTTCAATACTCTGATGACCATGGCTTCTGCGACAGAAGGCAGCGTCAATGGTCGGTTCTCCGAAACACTCAAGGACAGTGGCATTGGCTCAGAGGTCGAGGTATCTGTGGACGCTGTCGATGATATGGCATTCGAGTACACCATCGCCGAAAACGGTGCTACTGAAATCACCATCGGGAGCGATGAGGGTGATACCGTCCTGGATGGTTTCTTCAATGCGGACGGCAGTTTGGGCGTATTCAGCACCCGCTTTATGGAGAGTGACACCGGAAACGCAGATGAACTCGGCCTGGCCGTGCTTATCGACGTAACCGAATAAACACAAAGTGCTTTACCAGGAGAGCCCGCAATTACGGGCTCTCAATTGCGATGGCTAGGGTCGCGCCAATGAATCAATCAGGGAGAAAGTTATCCCTGATAATCACTCCGAACACGTCCAGTTAACTACCGGGACGCTCCTTTTCAAGCAATTCCCGCTTTCGGTCCAGCCCCCAGCGATAACCGCCGAGGGAACCGTCGCTTCGCAATACCCGGTGACACGGGATCAATACCGCGATGCGGTTCCGCCCGCAGGCGGAGGCCACAGCTCGAACGGCTTTGGGCTCGCCCAGTCGCTTTGCCAGCTCCGTGTAACTCACCACCTCACCTTCACGGACGCTTAACAGGAGTTTCCAGACGCGTGTCTGGAATGCGGTGCCACGGATATCCAGAGGGACATCCGGTCTGGGCACGTTCTGGCTCAAATGCTCATCCAGAGCCAACATCCACGCATCTAGCTCCGGCGATGCCTTTGCCCCAGACGGAGCCAGTCGAGCCTTCGGAAACTCCTTCTGTAACTGATCTCCCAGTGCCGCCTCGTCATCCCCGAATTCGGCAAAACACACACCCTGATCGGTGGCGGCCATCATCAACAGGCCGAGTGAGGTTTGCCGGCAGGCATGGGTGATGGTTTCACCTTCCCCACCCTTGCCGTAACGGGACGGCGACATGCCGACCTGTCGGTCCGCCTTGCCGTAGACGCGACTGACCGAACCAAAGCCGGCATCGTAGATTGCATCGGTCACGGTCTGGCCTGTTCTCAACGCCCGCTTGTAATGGTTCAGGCGCAGTGCATCCTGATAAGCCTTTGGTGAGACACCGAAGGTTTCCTTGAACACCCGCTGTACGCGGGATGGCGACAACCCAACGACAGCGCCGAGGTCGGCAAGGCTCAACGACTCATCTGGCCGGCTCTCGATGTATCTGGCCAGTGCGACCATTCGATCGGCAACGGGCATGGATGCTTTCGCGTCACTATCCTTCTCGTCCCGCATCGGGGTTCGGGAACTTTCCATGCTTTGGCTCCTTCATGTGCACACAACCCATCATCCATATGATGCGCGTTTGCTTCGCCCCCTTCCATCCGATTCTTGCGGGCGCTACATTGACCGTCAATCAACAATAAAACCAACCGATTCCGAGGGGTCAGCACTATGTCCGAGCAATTGGCAATTCCATCCAGAAAGGGTGAAGTCAGTGAGGAGGAGTGGCAGCTTCGCATTGACCTTGCCGCCGCCTACCGCCTGATTGCTCTCTACGGCTGGGACGACCTTATCTTCACCCATCTCTCGGTGCGAATTCCCGGTGACGAGCATCATTTCCTGATCAACCCCTACGGCATGATGTTCGAGGAGATTACGGCTTCCAGCCTGGTGCGTATTGATCAGGAAGGCAACAAGATCAATCCAGACGATTTCGACATCAACCCGGCCGGTTTCACCATTCACAGCGCCATCCATGCGGTTCGTGAGGATGCTGCCTGCGTGATGCACACCCACACGACCGCCGGTGTGGCTGTGTCAGCGCAGAAGGAAGGCTTGCTGCCCTTGTCCCAGCAAAGTCTATTCCCGCTATCCGGACTCGCGTACCACGATTACGAAGGCGTGGCGCTGCGCGAAGACGAGAAAGCGCGCCTGCAGGCAGATCTGGGCCACGCCCGGTTCATGATCCTGCGCAACCACGGCCTGCTGACCACCGGGCCCAGCGTAGCCGAAGCCTTCCTGAACATGTACATCCTGCAGCGCGCGTGCGAAGTGCAGATTCAGGCTATGTCTGGCGGACAACCACTGGTGCGTATTCCCGACGCCATCCTTAGCTCGATTCGTGAGCAGGCAAAGAAGGTCACCAAGGGTATGGGCGGCAACCTTGCCTGGCCCGGGCTTCTCCGGAAGCTGGACCGCATCGATCCTGGCTTCCGGAGCTGACACCGCCCCATGTAGCTATCAGAACATCTTCAGATAACGGTCGACCTCCCAAGACGACACGTGGTTCTGATAGCTCTCCCACTCCCCTTTCTTGAAGTTGATGAAGCTGTTGAACATAGCTTCACCGAAGACTTCTTTCGCCAGCGGATCGGCCTCAAAAGCCTCCACGGCCTCGCCCAGGTTCCGGGGCAGATACTCGATGCCCTGCTCGGCAATTTCGGCATCGCTGTAGTTGTACATGTTCTCGTGGTGCGGTGCGCCTGCCTCCAGACCTTCACGAATGCCCTCCAGGCCAGCGGCAAGGATCAGAGCACTGCCGAGATAGGGATTGCAGGCAATGTCGGCGGCACGGCATTCAATGCGCCCGCCCATGCCGGGAATCCGGATCATGTTGGTGCGGTTGTTGGAGCCGTAGCACATGAATACCGGTGCCCAGGTGGAGCCCGACATACTGCCCTGACGCACCAGTCGCTTGTAGCTGTTCACCGTCGGCGCTATCACGGCACTGATGGCAGCACCGTGTTTCAGCACACCCGCAGTGAAGTGATAGGCAATCTTGCTGATGCCACAGTTGTGCAGGTCGTCGCCCCTGGGCTCGAACAGGTTTTCGCCGGTCTTCAGGTCCGCCAGCGACATGTTGTAGTGGGCGCCACTGCCGGTGCGGTCGGCAAAGGGCTTGGGCATGAAGCTGGCGAAAGCGCCATGTTTGCGGGCAATCTCGTTGGCCATCATCCGGAAGAACACCAGGCGATCAGACATGGTCAGTGCGTCGGCATATTTGAAGTCGGTCTCGAACTGGCCGTTGGCGTCTTCGTGATCAAAAGAATACACATCCCAGCCGAGCTCGTTCATGGCATCTACCAGCTCATCCATGATCGGGAGGTTGTCCATGAGAGTGCGGGGGTCATAACAGGGCTTGCCCAGGTTGTCCCGTTCGCTCAGGGGCGCAAAGCCGCCGTCCTCGGTGTCCCGGAACAGGAAAAACTCGGTCTCAATACCCAGGTTGAAGCGATACCCCATATCCGCCGCGGCACTCAGCTGACGCCGTAGAATATTCCGGGAACAGGCTTCAAAAGGCGCGCCGTTGAGGAACAGGTTGCCCGGGAACCAGGCCAGCTGGCGATTCCAGGGGCAGATGGCCAGCCCATCGGGATCCGGCATGGAGGCTACCTCGTCGTCGGAGATATCCTGGGGCACGCCATCCAGGGCGGCACCCGTGTAAAGTTCCGAGCCTTCCATCATTTGCCCCAGGTGAGCCACGGGCACGAACTTGCCTTTGGTCACACCGTGGATGTCCACGTAGCTGGCAATGGCGTATTTCACACCAGCCTCTGTGAGCTTCTCTTTCAGGGCCTGGGTGTTGGTCAATTCCGTCATCCTGTTTTCGCTCCGGCCCGTCATGCGGGCAATCAGTTTGGGTTCTGGCACGTTTCTTTCTTTGCTTTTGCCATTCAACATACATGCCAGCGTGTATATAAGAGCGAAGACGAGAAACTTCAGGTAACCAATCAGCCTGAAAGAGAGGGCAAAATGTCGGCGAAGCAATGGCTTGTAGAGGATTATGAAGCGGGCGACCTGCCTCTGGCCTCCGGCGGAACGCTGCACTCCGCACGATTGCGGTATCACCGGATCGGCGAGCTGAATGCACCAAAAGACAACCTGATTCTGCTGCCCACGTACTACGGTGGTGCAGCGGCGGGTAATGATCCTTGGGTTGGAAACACCAGCCCACTGGATCCGAACCGATACTGCATTGTGATTCCAGCTTTATTAGGGGCTGGTGAATCATCCTCACCCTCGAACACCTCCGGAGAACAGGGCGGCCCGGACTTTCCTGCCGTGTCCCTGTACGACAACGTGATGCTACAAAAGCGGTTGGTGGAGGACATCTTCGGAGATGCCCGGATCGCGCTGGTGATGGGCTGGTCCATGGGCGGGATGCAGGCGCTGCAGTGGGGCTGTTTGTTTCCGACGCAGGTGCGCGCGGTGCTGGCCACCTGCTGCACCGCACGGTGCCATCCCCACAACCGGGTATTTCTGGAGGGCGTAAAGGCGGCACTGACCTGCGACCACGCGTTTGAGAATGGCCGCTACAAGGCTCCACCCGAACGCGGACTCCGGGCCTTCGGCCGGGTTTATGCCGGCTGGGCCTATTCCCAGGCATTCTTCCGTCACGAGCTCTGGCGCGACCTCGGATTCAACTCTATTGAAGACCTGCTGCGGTTCTGGGAGCGGGATCATCTGGGCCAGGACGCCAACGATCTACTCACCGTACTGAATACCTGGCAGAACGGCGATATCAGCGACAACCCCGTATTTGGCAAAGACTACGAAGCGGCGCTTTCTGCCATTGCCATGCCTACCCGAATGATGCCCGGCAGCACCGATCTCTACTTTACCGAAGCAGACGCAAGAGACGACGGTCGCCGGATGCCCGGCGCAACCGTGGAATCGCTGGAATCGCTGGAATCGGACTGGGGCCACGTTGCCGGTGGTGCGGGCCGGGAGGCTGCAAGCCACAATCGCATCCTTGCGGCCGCCCGCGCTTTGCTCTCGGGAAAGGCGTCATGATCGAGCACCCGAACCTATGCCGCACCAACCCGGTGCATATTTTTGCCGATGCATTTGCCGGGATGACCCGTTTTCGCCCGCTCTTCGGATCTGGCATGCCATCTGCACTGTTTCCGACCGACGGTTTTCAAAAACCCGATCCGCTCAAAGCACTGTTCACAACACCGCAGGCAGAGCGACGGACAAAATGGGTGACTAGGGTTCCGGTCCGGGCAGTCAAGATTCCCGGATGGCTGGTCCGAGAGTTACCGACCTCTGGGGAGGTTACACGGCGGGACAAAAGCCCGGGAGACTGAATCGCAAGGGACGCTGTTACCCGCGATGACCTTGCCGTGTTGTGTAACCAGAGGAGACGATTCATGCGAATGATCAACCATCACCCCGGGCGCGTTTCAGCCACCCTGCTGGGCCTGCTGCCCTTCCTGTTGATCATGCTTGTCTACAGCCTGGCCTCCCAGGAGCGCCTGGCAGAAAACCCCAACGACAAACTCCTTCCGGGCCTTGAGCAGATGACCGCCGCCGTGGAACGCATGGCGTTCCAGGAAGACCGCCGAAGCGGCGACTACCTGATGGTGCAGGACACCACTGCCAGTCTGGCACGCCTGGGAATGGGCGTTGGCATTGCCGCCTTACTGGCGCTGGTGGTCGGCATTCTCAATGGCGTTTTGCCGCTGGTCAGGGCCAACCTGGCGCCACTGGTATCTGCCCTTTCCATGGTGCCGCCGCTGGCCATATTACCCATCCTCTTTATTGTGTTCGGGCTGGGCGAGCTGTCCAAGGTCATGCTGATCGTGATCGGCACCGCACCCATCATGATGCGGGATGTGGCCCAGCGAGTCCGCGAACTTCCCGGCGAGCAACTGATCAAGATCCAGACCCTGGGTGCCAATTCCTGGCAGGTGATCACCCGCATGGCCCTGCCCCAGGTGCTGCCCCGCCTGATCGACGCCGTGCGCCTTAGCCTTGGCCCCGCCTGGCTGTTCCTGATTGCCGCCGAAGCGATTGCTTCCACCGAAGGCCTCGGTTACCGGATTTTCCTGGTTCGGCGCTACCTGGCCATGGATGTCATCCTGCCCTATGTCATCTGGATCACCATTCTCGCCATTGTCATCGACCAGTGTCTGCGTCTTACCAACCGCAGACTGTTCCCCTGGTACAACGCAGGAGGCCACTGATGAGCTTTATTACCGTCAACAATCTCTGGAAGGAATACGGTGACCAGGTGGTCCTGGAAAACCTGAACCTGAGCGTGAAGCAGGGCGAATTCTGCACTCTGGTGGGCGCCTCCGGTTGTGGCAAATCCACCTTCCTGAAAATGCTGCTGGGCCAGGAAACCCAGAGCCGCGGCGAACTGTTACTGGAGGGTGAGGCCTTCCCCGGCGAGCCGGACCGAAACCGGGGTATCGTATTCCAGCGCTACTCGGTATTCCCACACCTGACGGTGCGTCAGAACGTGCTGATGGGCCTGGAACTGGAACAGAAGCCCTGGCTGGGCAAACTGTTCGGCAGCGCCCGCCGCGAAGCCCTGGAGAAAGTGGACGCCATGCTGGAGTCAGTGGGCCTGAGCCCATCGGCGAACAAGTGGCCCCACGAACTCTCCGGCGGCATGCAGCAACGGCTGGCCATTGCCCAGTCGCTGATCATGCGGCCACGGGTGCTCCTGCTGGACGAGCCCTTCGGCGCTCTGGATCCCGGTATAAGGGGCGACATGCACGATCTGCTGTTGAAACTCTGGCAGGAGACAGGCACCACCATCTTCATGGTGACCCACGATCTGAAGGAAGGTTTTTACCTGGGTACCCGGCTGCTGGTTTTCGACAAGGTGCGCAACGATCCCCATGACCCGCAAGCGTTCGGCGCCACCATCACCTACGACTTGCCGATTGGTCAGACTGATCGGAAGCTGTATGAGGACATCAACCAGTCGGTCAGTGAGACCGCAAGAAATCAGGCGGCCTGAACAAAAAAAGGGGCCGCCCGAAGGCAGCCCCTGTTACTCGCCGGCTCGAGGCCGGTATCCGTCCCGATCAGTTGCTGGCCACGCGATCACTTGGCAGCTTGAATGTCCAGACGGTACCACCCTGGTTGAAGTCCTTGACCACCTTGGCCACTTCACCACCCCAGAGCGGAACCGCACCGCCCCAGCCGGTTGAAACCGAGACATACTGCTCGCCGTCCATGGTCCAGGTCACCGGCGTGCCGACAACGCCGGAACCGGTGTTGAAGCGGTAGAGCTCTTCCCCGGTCTTGGCGTCAAACGCCTTCAGGTAACCTTCCGGAGTACCGGTGAATACCAGGTTGCCCGCGGTGGTCATCACGCCACCCCAGAGCGGGGCCGGGTTCTCATAGCGCCAGACTTCCTCACCGGTTTTCGGATCCATGGCCCTCAGCACGCCAATATACTCGTCGTTGGCCGGCTTGATGGTGAAGCCTGCCCCCAGAAACGCCGCGCCTTTCTTATAGGAAACTGGCTCGTTCCAGATATCCATGGACCATTCGTTGGACGGCACATAGAACAGACCGGTGTCCTGGCTAAAGGCCATCGGCATCCAGTTCTTGCCACCCAGGAACGCGGGCTGAGCCACTACGGTTTCTCCCTTGTTACCGTCGAGGTCCGCGGGGTTACCGGGACGACCGCCCTCTGTGAATATCGGACGACCAGTCTCCGGATCCAGGCCTTCAGCCCAGGTGATCTTGTCCACAAACGGGAAGCCACGAATGAAGTCGCCATTCTCCCGGTTCAGAACATAGAAGAATCCGTTGCGGTCGGCAGTCGCCGCGGCTTTGACGGTTTCGCCGTTCTCTTCGTAATCGAAGGAGATTAGCTCGTTGACGCCGTCATAATCCCAGCCATCGTTCGGGGTGGTCTGGAAGTGCCACTTGATGCTGCCATCGTCCGGGTCGATCGCCAGACGGGATGAAGAGAACAGGTTATCGCCGGGGCGCAGATGCGAGTTCCAGGGCGCCGGGTTACCGGTACCGAAGAAAAGGGAATCGGTGTCCGGATCATAGGTGCCACCCAGCCAGGTCGCTGCACCGCCGTTCTTCCACATTTCGCCGGGCCAGGTTACCCCTGCCTTGCCACCGGAAATGCCATTCTCGACCTTCTTGCCATCTTTGTAGACATAACCCATGTGGCCTTCGACAGTCGGCCGGGTCCAGACCAGATCGCCGGTGTTGGCGTCGTAGGCTTCAACCTTGCCGACAATACCGAATTCACCGCCAGAAACACCGGTAATAACCTTGCCCTTCACGACAATGGGAGCCGCAGTGATCGCATAGCCGGCCTGGTAATCGGCCACTTTCTTGATCCACATCGGCTTGCCGGTGTCCTTGTTCAGGGCAACAAGCTTGGCATCGAGTGTGCCGAAAATCACCTTGTCGCCGTAGATGGCAGCGCCCCGGTTAACCACGTCACAGCAAGGCATGATGCCGTCCGGCAGGCGGGCATCGTATTGCCAGATTTCCTCGCCGGTTCTGGCATCAATTGCGTAAATACGTGAGTAGGAGGCTGTCACATACATGACGCCATCCTTAACCAGCGGCTGGGATTCCTGTCCCCGTTGCTTTTCGCCGCCGAAGGAAAAGGCCCAGGCCGGCTGCAGATACTGAATGTTGCCGGTATTCAGGTCTTCCAGAATGCTGTATCGCTGGCCCTGGGTGCCCATGCCATAGCTGACTATGTCTTCCGGGGTCTTGTGATCGTTGAGGATGTCTTCGTCGGTTACCGCATGGGCTCCGCAGGAAACTGCCAGGGCCAGGGCACTGGCCGCAATGCGAATCCCGAACTTGTTGGTTCTCATGGTTGCGCTCTCCAAGTCTCTTGTTTTCGATTTCTCGGTGAACCGGGAACTTTTCCCGCCTCTGGTACGATTCTTCGCATTGGCGGCAAAACCGACAATTGCCCCCCGGAACAGGTTTCCTCATCACTTGGTAGTACTACTTCCCAGAGTTCACCGGCCGTGGGGTCCCCAATGGACGGTCAGTGATCCCCTTCCGCCCGGGCAATGGCCTTCTCATCCAGAAAGTCCCGGTAGTAACCGGGCACGCTGTAGCGAAGATTCTGGCTGGCCATGAGCTCATTCATCTCTCCGGTTTTCACCAGTCTGTCGACGATGGCCTCCAGGGCATAACCCAGCTGCCGATGGGTATGCTTGATCGCCATGCCTACATCCCAGACCTGCTTGCCGATGCCCGGGAAGCCGTTGCCAGCAGCCTTGAAGTCGCCGTTTTGAGGCTTGGCAAGCTCGTGATCTATCTCCGACCGCATACCCATGACAGCGCTGACCTCACCGTTACGCATTGCCTCGAATGCCTCGGCTACCTTGTGGAAGTGGCGCACCTGTTCCCGCATACGGCCGCCAAATGCTGAAGTCAGATAAAAATCTGGAAGGGTATCGATCTCGACGCCGATCGGGTTGTACTGGAACACTGCCACGGTTTCGACACTGTCGAGCTTTTCCGGGTTGTAGGCTATCTGCCAGGTTTCCTGCTGGTAAGGGCCGAACAGCACAACCTGCTCGTTGATGTATTCGCCGGTGGAATCCTGCATATAGGCGTAGGTCTTGTCGTAGGGCACCCGCAGCATCACATCGGCAAGCCGCTGT
Source organism: Marinobacter sp. EhC06 (assembly GCF_001650915.1). GTDB lineage: Bacteria > Pseudomonadota > Gammaproteobacteria > Pseudomonadales > Oleiphilaceae > Marinobacter. The sequence continues at coordinate 1,138,776 of NZ_LXYO01000023.1, read as the reverse complement.
TTGGCCAGGTAGTGGCCTTTCCAGACGTTGTTGCGCAAGTCGTCTCCCAGGTTTTCATCCGGGATAATCCAGTGCACCTTGAACTCAACACCCATTTCCTCGGCAATCCGGCGGCCGAGTTCGATATCGATGCCTCGGGGCTCACCATCAACCTGGTAGGAATAAGGTGGAAAATTCTCATAGACGCCCACTTTCAGATAGCCGGACTCCAGAATGATGTCGTAGGTGCGATCCGCAGGCCGGTTGAGGAGTTCGTTTCCGTCGTTTACCTCCTGGGCAAGGACAACCTGGGCAAACAGCAGCAGGGCAAGCATTCGAGACAGTATTTTCATTGTTTTCTCCCACCTTTTCTCTCAACGACGAAGGGCCGGCACAGGGCCGACCCGAATTCAGACGTTCGTTTTGCTAGAAGCCGTGCTCATCACTCTGGCTTGGGCAGGGATTCCACATAGGTGCGGATTGCCCACATGGCGTTCTGGTCCATGCTCTTTTTCCAGGACGGCATGCCCCGGTCGGTACCATTCATTACCCGCCCGATGTAGTACTCGTCATCCCATTCGGTCAGCTCGCGAAGATCCGGTGTCAGGCCGCCGGACATCGCCCGGATGCCGTGGCAGGCGGCACAGTTACCAGCGTAGGCACTCTCGCCGACCTTGACCGCCTGGGCGTTGAACTCGCCGAATTCATTGCCTTCACGGAACGGATTCTCAATGCGGACGTCATCGCCCAGCTCCGGCAGATTGCCCGTGTCCACTTCCTGTGGTGTGACATTGCCGTGCGCAATAGCGAAGCCGGCCAGGCCAAGCATGGCCGCGGCCATGATGGTTTTGAGTGAAAAGGACATTGCCATTGGTCTTACCTCTGTTATTGGATTCCCCGTGGTTGGCTGTTGGATTTGTCAGTTGCCAACTTGCTGATCTCCAGTCTAGGAATCCCCTTGTCCAATCCGAATGCCACTTTGGGGTTTTTGGTTTAGTTCCTTGGTAGTAGACGCTCAGAGCGAAGGCCAAAGCACGAGATGCCCGCCTGAAAACCTGAAAACCTCCACTTTTCATGAAGAAGGAGCCTTTTCGGGAAGTTTTCCCGGTTTTTGAGGCCAACTTCCCGATTCCGGGATGGGCTTTTCCGTCGCCACAGCGAATCGCCTGCGCCGATACTCGAAGCGTCGATGCCATGAGCAAGACGATGGTTACAACAAAAACCAAGGGGAAAGACTATGAACATCAAAACACGCAAACGCCCGCTGCTTCGCGGGATTGGCCTGGCCCTGGCTCTGGGTTCAGCGGCAGGCCTGGCCAGCCAGGTTAGCGCCAAAGATGTGACCTGGGAGGATATCGCCAACGATGCCCAAACACCGGAAAACGTGCTGGGCTACGGCATTGGCCCCAAGGCCCAGCGGTACAGCCCGATGACCACGATCAACCGGGACAACGTCGAGCGTCTGGTTCCGGCCTGGTCATTCTCGTTCGGTGATGAGAAGCAACGGGGTCAGGAATCCCAGGCACTGGTCCACGACGGCGTCATCTACGTGACCGGCTCCTACTCACGGCTGTGGGCCCTGGATGCAAAAACCGGTGAACGACTCTGGGAATACAACCACCGTCTTCCAGAAGGCATCCGTCCCTGCTGTGACGTGGTCAACCGGGGTGCAGCCATTTTTGGCGACAAGGTTTTCTTTGGCACCCTCGACGCCGGCATCGTTGCCCTCAACAAGGACACCGGCGACATCGTATGGCGTGAAAAATTCGCCGACCATGAAGCCGGCTACACCATGACCGGTGCTCCGACTCTGGTAAAAGATCAGGAGACCGGCAAGGTCCTGTTGATTCACGGATCGTCCGGGGATGAATTCGGCGTGGTCGGCAAGCTGTTTGCCCGGGATCCGGATACCGGTGAAGAAGTCTGGATGCGCCCGTTCGTTGAAGGCCACTATGGCCGCCTGAACGGCGAGAAAAGCACGCCCACCGGGGATCCTCGCGCGCCCAGCTGGCCGGATGATCCCAACACCGAAACAGGCAAGGTTGAAGCCTGGAGTCATGGCGGCGGCGCCCCCTGGCAAAGCGCCAGCTTCGACGCGGAAACCAATACCATCATCATTGGTGCCGGTAACCCCGCGCCCTGGAACACCTGGAAACGCACATCACCCGGCGGTGATCCTGCCGACTACGACAACCTGTACACCTCCGGCCAGGTGGGTGTAGACCCCACTACTGGCGAAGTGAAGTGGTTCTATCAGCACACGCCGAACGATGCCTGGGATTTCTCCGGTAACAATGAGCTGGTGCTGTTTGAATACGACGAGAACGGCGAAACCGTCAAAGCAACCGCCCATGCCGACCGCAACGGTTTCTTTTATGTCGTCGACCGCGAGAACGGTGAATTCAAGAAAGGCTTTCCGTTCGTGGACAACATTACCTGGGCCGAGCGCATTGGTGAAGATGGCCGCCCTGTGGAGAGAAAAGGTCAGCGTCCGCCACCCGTAGCAGAGGGTGAAACCCGTGGCGAGGCCATTGAGGTATCTCCACCTTTCCTCGGCGGCAAGAACTGGAACCCCATGGCTTACAGCCAGGATACGGGACTGTTCTACGTGCCCGCGAACCACTGGAAAGAGGATTACTGGACAGAAGAGGTGACCTACAAGAAAGGCGCCGCCTATCTGGGCCAGGGCTTCCGGATCAAGCGCATGTACGACGACCACGTGGGCATCCTTCGCGCCATGAATCCGCTCACCGGCGAGATCGAATGGGAGCACAAGGAACGCTTGCCACTGTGGGCCGGGGTGCTGGCCACCAAGGGCGGGCTGGTATTCACCGGCACCGGCGATGGCTTCCTGAAAGCATTCGATGCTGAAACCGGGGAAGAGCTCTGGAAGTTCCAGACCGGCTCCGGGATCATCTCCTCACCGATCACCTGGGAGATGGACGGTGAGCAGTACATAGGCGTTGCCTCCGGCTACGGCGGCGCGGTTCCGCTCTGGGGCGGCGACATGGCCGAGCTTACCAAGCCCATTTCCCAGGGCGGGTCATTCTGGGTTTTCAAGATGCCCTCCTGGGCACAGGCCTCCCGCTAAATGCCCTCCGGACTGGGCCTGGCGCTTCGCCAGGCCCCTTTTTCCGGCCTTGATTCAGGAGTGAAATCATGAGACCTCTGGCTACCGCCTCACTTTTGTTGTTCATGGCACCGGCACTGGCCGGCGATTACATGGCTGACCTGGACAAAGTCCCTGTCATCAACGGCTGCAAGCTGCAACGGGAGACCAGCTGTGCCGGCGCTGACCTGCAGGGAGCGGATCTGTCGAATATGGATCTGCGCTCTGCCAACTTCCGAGGTGCCAACCTGTCGGGCGCCAACCTGAGCCATACCAGCCTGCGAGGTGCCAACCTTGATGGCGCAAACCTTGACGACGTCACGGGCTACCGCCTTCAGGTCTACCGGGCCAGCATGCGCGGCGCATCGCTGAAGAATGCCCAATTACAGGGGATGCAGGGCGAGTATTTGTTCGCCCAGGGTGCGGACTTCAGCGGGGCCGATCTGACCGGCGCCAACTTCGACTTCTCCCGTTTCTCCGGTGCCACCCTGGTAAACGCCACCATGCCCTTTAGCAGCTTCGAGATTTCCTGGCTACCGAAGGCGAACCTGAAAGGAGCCAACATGAGAGGGGCGAATCTTCAGGAAGCCAAGCTTGGGCTGGCCAACCTGGCTGATGCAGACCTGACCGGAACCCGAATCCACTATGCCACCTTTGAGGGCACCTATATGGAGGGCTGTACGGCCTGCCCCTTTGACTGGTAACCCCGGGGCGGGCTCAGACCCGCCTCGCTTCCTCCAACTGACCATAACGAATCAGACCGGCATCCACCGCCAGATGAATCAGCTCCACGGATGACGACACCTGAAGCTTGTTTTTCAGGCCGGCCAGGTGGTTGGAAACCGTTTTACTGCTGACACACAACCGTTCGGCGATTCCGCCGACACTCTCGCCCCTGGCGTACATCAGCAATACCTCCATCTCCCGCTGGGTCATATCCCTGAGCCGATGATCGACGGGGCGCTCCTGGTTCATAGCCAACCGGGTGGCAATCGGGTGCTCAATGTAAGGCTGGCCGGCAGCGACCCGCTTCACGGCTTCTGCAAGCTCCTCGGGCGCACAGCTTTTGGATACAAACCCGAGACCACCAACATCCAGGGCCTGCCTTACCATGGGTAGCTCATCGTGCATGGTAAAAAACAGGATAGCCGCCCCACGCCAGCGCTGGCGCAGCCGACGCCCGACTTCCAGACCGGAGATGTCCGGGAGGCCCATATCGAGCAGCACCACGTCCGGTCGCAACTCGCCATACCGGGCAACCGCGTCCTGACCGTTGTCGACTTCGATAATGGCCACCGCCGGCAGCATCGAGCGCAGCAGATTGGCGATGCCCTGGCGGACTACCTGGTGGTCATCCACAATCATCAGTTTCACAGCACACCTCCGGTATTCGGGCTGAGCGGTACGGCAAGCCGAATGCGAGTTCCCTCGCCCATTCGGCTAAGAAACCTGACCTCACCACCCAGGCAGCGGGCCCGCTCACACATGGAACGTACGCCGAGACCCGCATTGCCTGGCAGCTGATCATTGCCGACACCGTCATCACGCACCTCAATGCTCAGCTCGTTGTCTTTGCGGGCAACGGCCAGCGTTGCGCAGGACGCGTTGGCATGTCGGGAGACATTGTTCAGGGCTTCCTGCAGGAATCGGTAAAGGTGGGTCTGCTGCTCACCGGTAAAGTCCGGCAGGCGCTCATCCATGGCCAGTCGACACTCCAGACCGCTGAGCTGTTGCCATTGCTCGGTCAGATGCCGGATTGCACTGCCCAGACCCAGTTGTTCCATCACCAGTGGGTGCAAATCCTGCAACAGGTGCCGGAAATGCTTCTGGATAGTCTCGCAGTGCTCCGCCAGATCCCTGGCCTGCTGTTTTTGCCGGTCACTCAGTTCCGGATCATAGAGCAGGCTGCGTGCCTGGGCGCGAATGCCGGTCAGGTACTGGCCAAGGTCGTCGTGCAGCACCCGGGCGATGTGCTCCCGTTCCCGGTCCTGCAACTGCAGCAGTTCATTAAGCAGACGACTGACAGTCTGCTGCTCCGACTCCAGCTCCCCGGCCATGGAATTGAACCGGCAAACCAGCGCGTCCAGTTCCTGCTCGCCCTGACGTGGCAGCCTGGAGGTCAGCTGACCCGCGGATACCGCGCCCATGGCCTCGGACAGACTGGCAAGTGTGCGTATGCCGCGCCGGACCATCACGTACAGAGCCAGAAAACACATGCACATACCGATTGCGTAGGAACCCGAAATCAGCAGGAACCCTTCCCAGATTTCCTCAACTTCGTCGGCGGGATCAACCTGCCAGCCATTGGCCACCGGCCGGGAAGATTCTCTGGTAATCATCGCCACGAACCAGGCGGGCACTTCGCCGCCGGTCCCGGATTCCATTTCAGCCGCCGGGGTCAGGTGACGCATGCTACTGACGACAGATTCCGGAAGATCAGCGGGGCTTCCCAGGCTCTGTGCCAGGCCGGCCACACCGTCGAGCTCGCGCTGGACATCATGCCGGGCCTGCTGGGTGTAGAGCAGCGCGCCAAGCAGGTAGACCAGGAGGAAAACCGCCAGCATCAAGAGGGAAATCTTCCGGTATACGGTCATTGTTTTTATCCGTTGCGGGGAAACAGTCTTTCTATCTCCATGCTAAAGCCGCCAGTTTTCACCGGAATAGTTCTTTAGTACCGCCACTTTCCTACTTTCTGAATATTTCCGGGACTTTTTCCCTTCTCTAAGCTGGAAGCACAACAACAAACCGGAGAATCCCATGTCTTTTCTGTCCCGGACAGCGGCCACTTCACTGATCACACTGGCGGCGGCAAGCCCACTTCAGGCTGAGAACCTCGATGTGCGGATTGGTTATCTGCAGTGGGTTCCGGATCAGAGACCGGTGCTTTCCAATGTCATTCCAGAACCTGAGGACGCGGGCCTGCGAGGCGCCGAACTGGCCATCAACGACAACAGCACCACCGGCAAGTTTCTGGGCCAGACCTACTCACTCCAGAGTGAGGTTGCCGATTCGGAAGAAGGCGCCATCGCAGCCTTTGATGCCATGCGCGAGAATGGTTTCGACCTGTTTGTGGTGAATGCGCCTGCCTCGACCCTGAAAGCCCTCACCGAAAAGGCCGGGGACAACACCCTGATCTTCAACGCTGGCGCCAAGGACGATGCCCTGCGCACCGGCCAGTGCCACGTCAACCTGCTGCACACCATGCCCAGCTACTCGATGCTCACCGACGCCCTCGGCCAGTGGCTGAACCAGCGGCGCTGGGATGAAGTGTTTCTGATTACCGGGCCCACTGAGGCCGACAAGGGCTGGGCCGATGCCTTCCGCCGCTCGGCCAAGCGTTTCGGACTGGAGATCGTCGAAGACAAGCCCTGGACCTTTGACGCCGACCTGCGTCGCACCGCCTCAAAAGAGCTGCCCCTGTTTACCCAGGCCAGCGATTACGACGCGGTGGTAGTCGCTGACGTGCGGGGCGATTTTGGCGAGTACGTGCCGTTCAACACCTGGCTGCCGCGCCCGGTGGTGGGCACCCAGGGTATGTCACCGGTCACCTGGCACCGGGTGGTGGAAAGCTGGGGTGCGGCGCAACTCCAGAACCGTTTTCGCGAGCTGGCCGATCGGGATATGAACAGCGAAGACTACGCCGCATGGGCGGCTATTCGCTCAATCGGCACCGCCGTGACCGACCTGAATTCCGCCAGCACCGTGGATATCCGGAACTTCCTGTTCAGCGACAAATTCCAGCTGGCTGCGTTCAAGGGCCGCAAAGTCACTTACCGGGACTGGAATGGCCAATTGCGACAACCCATTCCCCTGGTTCATCCCAGAGGGCTGGTCGCCACCGCCCCGTTCGAGGGTTTTCTTCACCCAAATACCGAAATGGACACGCTCGGCTTTGATCGTCCCGAGAGCAAGTGTCGGATCAACGGCTGACCCCGTGGGTTGCCAACTTTCAAAACAAGAAGGAGTTACACCATGAAAACCCTGTTCAAACAGACCGCCCTGGCCGCCATGATCGGCCTGTCGACACCGGCTCTGGCCAGCGTGGCCTATGTGTCCAACGAGAAGGACAACACCCTGTCGGTGATCGATACCGAGACCCAGGAGGTTCTTGAAACCATCGATGTGGGCCAGCGGCCCAGGGGCATTTTGCTTTCCAAGGACTACACCAAGCTGTACATCTGTGCCAGCGACGACGACACCGTCCAGGTGCTGGACCTTGCCACCCGCAAGATTGTGGACACCCTGCCCTCCGGTGAAGATCCAGAGCAGTTCGCGCTGCACCCGAACAACAAACACCTTTACATTGCCAACGAGGACGACGCCATCGTGACGGTGGTGGATGTGGATACCAAGGATGTTCTGGCCCAGATTGATGTGGGCATTGAACCCGAAGGGATGGCCGTGAGCCCCGACGGCAAGTGGGCGGTCAACACGTCCGAAACCACCAGCATGCTGCACTGGATCAACACCGAGACCTTCGAGATCGAGAAGAACATTGTGGTCGGCCAGCGCCCGCGCCACGTGGAGTTCAGCAAGGACAGCAAGATTGCCTGGGCCTCCGCGGAAATCGGTGGCACCGTGCACATCATCGACGTGGACAACCTGGAGCAGATCCACGAGATGTCCTTCAAGGTACCGGGCGTGAATCAGGATCGGGTACAGCCAGTGGGTATTGAACTGACGTCCGATGGCAAATACGCCTTCGTAGCGCTCGGTCCCTCCAATCATGTGGCGGTTGTTGATGCCCAAACCTATGAAGTTCTGGATTACCTGCTGGTCGGCGCCCGGGTGTGGCAGCTGGATCTGGACAAGGATGAGAAGCACCTCTACACCACCAACGGCGTGTCCGGCGATGTCTCCGTGATCGACGTGGAAGACATGAAGGTCATCAAGTCCATCAAGGTAGGCCGCTACCCCTGGGGCGTGGTCATCGATCCGACGTCATGACCATTGAAGCGAGCAACCTGAGCTTTCGTTACGGCGAGAAGCCGGTGCTCCGTGAGGTCAGCTTTGCGCTGACCTCTGGCCGTTTTCACGCCCTACTCGGGCCCAACGGCGCCGGCAAATCAACCCTGTTTGGTTTGCTCACCCGCCTGCTGGCCCTACAGCAGGGCGAACTCCTGCTGGCCGGGCAGTCCCTGAAAAAACAGCCGGCCGAGGCCATGCGCCGAATCGGCGTGGTTTTCCAGCAGAACGCCCTCGATCTGGATCTGACTGTTCGCCAGAACCTGCAATATCACGCCGCCTTGCATGGTCTTTCCCGCAAGGAAGCCAGAGTCCGCGGTGACCGGGAGCTGGAACGCTTCAGCCTGCTGGACCGGGCCAACGATGCCGTCCGCCAGCTCAACGGCGGTCACCGCCGGCGCGTGGAGATTGCCCGCGCCCTGCTGCACGAGCCCTCGCTTTTGTTGCTCGACGAACCCACGGTGGGCCTGGACGTTGCCAGCCGCAAAGCGCTAAACGAGCACGTCCGAACCCTGTGCGAGGAAGACGGATTGACTGTGCTCTGGGCTACCCACCTGATCGAGGAAGTCCGTGCCGAAGACCGGGTCCTGATCCTGCACCAGGGCCAGTTGCTGGCCGACGGCAAGGGCCAGGCCATCTGCGAAGCCGAAGGCACCCGGGATCTGGCGGAAACCTTCCATTCCCTGACCGGAGCCGGCTGATATGAAAGCAGCTCACTACTGGCACTGTTTCGTAGGCATCCAGACTCGTGAATGGCTGCGCTTCTGGCAGCAGCGCACCCGCTTCGCCAGCGCACTGGTCCGGCCACTGCTCTGGCTGGTGGTGTTCGCCGCCGGATTCCGTGCGGTTCTGGGCATTTCCATCATCCCGCCCTATGAAACCTACATCACCTACGAGACCTACATCGCCCCCGGGCTGTGCGGCATGATCATCCTGTTCAACAGCATGCAGGGCGCCCTGTCCATGGTCTACGACCGGGAGCTGGGCAGCATGCGGGTGCTGCTGATGAGCCCCCTGCCCCGTCCTTTTTTGCTGGTGACCAAACTGCTGGCCATGGGTGTGGTGTCCATCGGCCAGGTGTATGTGTTCCTGCTGCTGGCACTGCTGATGGATGTGGAGCCACCACTCTGGGGCTACCTGGCCGTGCTGCCGGCGTTGATTCTCACCAGCCTGATGCTGGGCGCGTTGGGCCTACTGATCGCCACCTGGATCAAGCAGCTGGAGAACTTCGCCGGGGTGATGAACTTTGTTATCTTCCCGATGTTCTTCATGTCCTCAGCGCTCTATCCGCTCTGGCGCATGAACGAGGCCAGTCCCTGGCTCTACTGGATCTGTCAGTTCAATCCGTTTACCCACGCCGTGGAGGCGATCCGGTTTTCGCTCTATCTGGAATGGAATCCCATGGCTTACGGAATTACCGCCGGCGTGACAGTTACCCTAGCTTTGCTAGCGACCGCTGGCTTCCGGCCGCAACGCACCAGGATACTTGGGGCTTCCAAGCCTGCCTGATTCGGAGGAGGGCAGACCTCGTAGGTCGGATTAGCAAAGCGTAATCCGACAGACTGCGGACACCCATCGATCAACCTACGAGCCCGTCAAATCCAGATCACGAAGCCTCCCAAGCAGCCCATCGATCAATCCGGGCTCACCGATAGCGTCATCCCACTGAAGACGCGCAGGCTTGCCATCCAGGTACCACAGACGGTTCGCCAAGATCTCTGCATCCTCGCCATCATGGGTAACGCAGATCATCGCCATCTTCGGACGCGAATCCAGAATCCCGGCAATCAGCGCCTTGAGTTCACCTGCCATCACAGGGTCCAGCGAGGCAAACGGCTCGTCCAGCAAGAGCAAGTCGGGTTTCACCGCAAGGCAGCGGGCCAGGGCGGCTCTCCGGGCCATGCCAAGTGACAGTTGATCCGGCAGGTAGTGTCCATAGCCGGACAAGCCAACCTGACCCAGCAACGTTTCAGCCTCCTCATCACTGGCCCCAACAAGCGAAAGATTCGCGTTTAAAGTCCGCCATGGCAGCAAGCGATGCTCCTGAAACAGGTAGCCCACCCGGAGCTGGTTCCGACCGATAACGGCGCTCTCTGGCACCGATTTATCGAGACCGGCAATCGCGTTCAGCAGCGTCGTCTTGCCAATACCCGATGGTCCCAGAAGGCAGATGCGATCGCCTCGCGCAATGGTTGCGAAGACCTCTCCGAGCACTGGCAGGCCGAAATCGCGGCCTGCGATTCTGAGCTCAAGCATGGGCCGCCTCCGGCTGTCGCCAGCGACTGGACCGGCGCTCAAGGGGCTGGAGGATGGCCAGTTCAATCAGCTGGACGACGGCGATAAACGCCAGGCTGTAGGCAAGAATGGCGGCCACATCGAACACCTGAAATGCCATATGCAGCTGGAAGCCAACGCCGCTGGAACGGCCGAGCAGCTCCACCACCAGGACAATTTTCCAGATCAGGGCCAGGCCGCCCCGGGTGGCCGCCATGAGATAGGGAAACAGCTGGGGTACCCAGACTTCCCGCAACCGTTGCCACCGGGTGAACTCGTAAACAGTGGCCATCTCCTCGAGCCTATAGTCCAGGCTGCGGGCGCCTTCCCGGACGGTAACCGCCACGTTGGGCACTTTGTTGATCACGACCGCCATCACGGCGGCCACTTCCACCAGGCCGAACCAGACATACATGAGGATGATGGTGACCAGGGCCGGCAGGTTCAGTAAAAGCACCAGCAAGGGATCGAACAGGGCATTGGTGGTTGGCGAACGGCCCATGACGATGCCGATGGCTGTACCAATGATCATGGCCAGAATAAAGGCGACCACCACACGCCCGAGGGTCGCGCCCAGATGATGCCAGAGCTCGCCGGTCGCCGATTCACGAATCAGGGTGTCCAGCACGTTCAGGGGCGTCGGCAGCAAGGGCGACTGAAGCAGCCAGGCAATGAGCCCCCAGAGCAGGACAAACGACGGCAGGACTACCCAGTAGCTCCACAGCGGCGGCCGTCCGGCACGGCCTTTCACGGCTGGCTCCGGTAAAACAGCGAAGCCGGCATAAGGTTGTCCGGGTCGGCGCCGGTGAGAGTCATCAAACGCTGCAAGTCAGCGATTCTCTGGTCCGTTTGCGGCGCAGGCGTCCCGGCGACAAAGCCCTCTCGTAATGCTGCGAAAACACTGTCGTCCGGATCTCCCATGAGAGGACGCAAGCGCTGCCAGTAGGATGTACTCTCCGCCAGCTCGGCTTTGGCCTGTTGCAGGGAAGCGGCAAACCGATCCATCAGCGGGCCATTGTCTCGCGCCCAGCGCTCTGGAAAGACATAACCAAGCACCGGCAGGTTGCGATCCAGGTCCAGCTCAGTGAGCAGGTCAGCCATACCAAACACCGATCGCCAGCCGCCCTCACCTCTCAGGCGGGCCGCAAAATGCCAGTAGGTAACGATAACATCCACCTGCCCGCGCTTTAGCGCCTGGCTCAACAGAGGCGGAGCTGCGAACTGAAGTTCGGCGGATTCCTCCAGATTGATTCCCTGGCGCTGAGCCACCTTCTTGAGCAGCATCCAACCCTTGCTATCCGGCCCGCCGGCAACACCAATGCGCTTGCCCGCCAGATCCTCCACCGAGCGAATCGTTGAGCTGTCAGCGACGACGATATCGCCAATCTGGGAGGAGAACGGCACGTACAGGTAGGGCGTGCCGGCCTGGAATCGCGACTGTGCCCAGAGCAGATCGGCGACGGCACCGTGCACCGAGCCGCTGGTGACCGCCAGTCTGGAGGCCGGCAGGTTGGCAACCGGTTTCAATTCCAATTGGTAGCCATGCTCCCGGTCCAGCTTCCGGTGCAGGAGATGGTCGAGCTCCCAGTGGGCGGTGCCAAACTGCAACACGCTGACAGACAGCACGGGCAGGTCAGGCGCTCCTTCCCGGGCATGGACACTGCCTGCAAGACTCAAAAGAAGACATAGCAGTGCGACCATTCCCTGTTTGATCCAGGGATCGGCAAGCGAGGATTGGGAGACGGTCGTTATTGTTGGTTGTAGGCTCATTGCTCCACGATACGAAGCCCACAGCCTTGCAAGAATAGTACTTTGGTGCCTGTTTTTTGGTGCGATGGTCGCATTCAACCCGAGACCAAGATGGCGTGTAATGAAACCATCACAATAATAAACAGAGGATCGGAACCGATTCCGGCGATTCTCTGCACAGGAGGCCGCCATGCTGAACGAGCTCGAAGCCGCACTCTCTACCGAGAACTACCCTTCCGAAAACTGCCATCATGCTTCTGAAAAACGCTATCATGATTCGGAAGCCATTCCCGACACTGAAAACAAACAGGTAGACCCATCCATGGAGCCGGCTTACAAGATTCTGATTGCCGACGACCACCCACTGTTCCGCGAAGCCATCAGCAGCGTTATCGCCTCTGGCTTTGAGGGCAGCGAGATCATCGAAACCGACGATCTGGACAGCGCCCTCGATATCACTCGTGAGAACGACGATCTGGACCTTATCCTGCTGGACCTGAATATGCCGGGCATGCATGGCCTCAACGGTCTGATCACGCTGCGCAATGAGGCCCCGACCATTCCGGTGGTGATTGTCTCTGCCGAGGAAGACAAACAGGTGGTACTGCAGGCCATTACTTACGGCGCCTGCGGCTTCATTACCAAGTCCTCGCCCCGGGCCCAGATGACCGAGGCCATCCAGCAGATCCTGAACGGCAATGTATACCTGCCCTCGGACATCATCCGCACCGGCAAGGAAAGCAACACCCGCCGCAGCCGCAATGAGGATAATCCGATTTCACCGGAGCTGCTGAACTCCCTGACCCGCCGCCAGCTGCTGGTGCTCGAGCGCATGTCCAAGGGTGAATCCAACAAGCAGATTGCCTATAACCTGAACATCGCCGAGACCACGGTGAAGGCCCATGTGTCTGCGATCCTTCGCAAGCTCGGGGTTCACAACCGGGTTCAGGCAATTCTGTCTGCCAGTGATGTGGATTTCAGTCAGTATTTGAAGCGGTGAGTTGGTGTGTTTGTCGGATTACGCCTTTGGCTAATCCGACCTACCTTTCGAGCACACATCCCCGCGTAGGTCGGGTTAGGCGCAGCCGTAACCCGACAGCCATCGGCAACCTCAATTCCTGAGCAAATGACTCAGCGCACTGCGCAGCTTCAGGGGCTTCACCGGCTTGTTCATCAGCAGATGCCCCAGCTCGCGGATATGCTGTTTTAGCTCATTGGTGTAGTTGGCGGTAATCATCACCACCGGCGCCGGGCATCTTCGGCGCCCATTGATCTCAGCCACCACATCCACTCCATTCTCATCGTTGTCCAGATGATAGTCCGCCAGTATCAGGTCCACCGCACTGCTGGCCGGATCCAGCTGGCGTTCGAGATCCTCCAGGGACACCGCCGTCACCACCTGACAATCCCAACCCTCCAGCAGGGTTCGCATACCCTGGCAGATAGACTGATCGTTATCGATCACCCAGATTCGGGCACCGCCAAGACCGCTGCCGAAAGACTCGGCGCGGTTCTGATCAGGCGCTGGTTGTCTGGGCTTCAGCTTGCCAACGGGAACCCGGACGCTGAATACCGATCCCTTGCCCTCGATTGAGTTAACCGTAACCTCATGCCCGAGCATGCGGGATATCTTGTCCACGATCGCGAGGCCAAGCCCCAGGCCTTTATCGGGTTGTGAGCCGGCCGGTCGAATTCGTTTGAATTCCTGAAAGATCTCGGTGAGTTTGTCTTCGGGAATACCAGGGCCGGTATCCCACACCTGCAACAGGACATGATCCTCCTGTCGACGAACGCCAAGCAGAATCCGGCCGTTGCCGGTGTAGCGGATGGCGTTGGTCAGGAAATTCCGGAGGATCCGCGCCAGCAACTGGGAATCCGACTCCACAATCGCGGAGCTGGCAACGAAATCCAGTCGCAGCCCCTCGGCCATGGCCATCTGCCGGAATTCCCGGGCGATGTTGTTGAGCAGGTCCCGAAGATCAAAGGCGGTGACATCCGGTTTGATCACGCCGGCATCCAGCTTGGAAATATCAACCAGGGTGCCCAGCAGGTTCTCGACGTCATCCAGGGACGTGCTGACCGACCGAACAAGGCCTTCAGCCTTGGGCCCGAACGACTGTTCCAGCAGTGCACTGGTAAACAACCGTGCGGCATTCAAAGGCTGCAGCAGGTCGTGACTGACCGCAGCGAGGAACTTGGTTTTCGAGAGATTGGCCCGTTCTGCCTCCAGTTTGGCATCCCGAAGCCGGGCCTCTACGGCAGCCCGCTCGGTGATTTCCTGGCGCAGCTGGTTGTTCAGGCCGGTCAGGGCCGCGGTGCGTTCCTTCACCCGTCGTTCCAGGTTGTCATAGGCCTGTTCCAGGGCCAGGGCGGTCTTGCGGCGGTCGGTGATGTCCCGGATCAACACAAAGAAACCGATGATGTCGCCCTGTTCATCGAAATTGGGAACGTAGGAGCGCAGCATGTGGCGCACCTCTCCCTGCTCGCCGGTCTCCTCGAATTCGAAGGTGACATTGTGGCCGTCCATGACATCGAGAATCTGGGGCAGAAGCCGCTGATAAAACTCGGGCGAATGCACTTCGTTGAGACGTTTGCCGAGTGGCGACTCGCCTTTGCGCCCGTACCAGGACTCATAGACCTTGTTGCAGAACTGGATGGTCATATCGGCGCCAATGTAGGCGATCAGTGCCGGGACGTGGTCGGTTACTACCCGGATCCAGCGTTCGCTCTCCTCCAGCGCCTTGATCCGCCGGGCCATTTCGCTGTTCTTCACATCCGTGATGTCGGAGTAAAGCACCACCAACCCGCCTTCCCGGGTCGGCCTCTCGGTAACCTGAACCCAGCGGCCGTTGGCGAGCAGAAATACCACCCCTTCCGAATCCGGATGGCTGTGTTCCTCCAATACAAGACCGCAGGCCACCGCCTGGCTCTTCAACTCTGCAATCCGGGTACCCTGGCCCGGCGCATCTACACCGGCATGACGCCAGTAACTCCGGAACCGACTGTTGCTCTGGATCAGGCAATGCTGGTGATCGAACAGAACAAAGCCGTCGGCAATGCTCTCGATGGCATCGCTCAATCTCTGGCGGGTTGTCTCTGCTTCTTCCCGGGCCCGGTTCAGGGCCTTGTTGCTGCCCTTGAGCTGTTCCATGGCCTGGTTCAACGCCTCGGTTCGCTCCCGAACCTGCTCGGCAAGCACCACCGAGTGCTCGAAGGCCGCATAGGGCTCCGGCTTGTGGGCAGAACCGGACTCGACCCGGACAATCAGGGCATCGCGAATCCGCCTCAGGCGCTCGTTCTCCGCCTCAAGCTCGGCAATTCGCCGGTCCCGCTCGTCCTCGACGGGTGCTTCAATCTTGTCCGGAACGGACATCAGGCTGGCCAATGACCACCCCCGTAAACGTCTGGTTGATGTGCATGCCGTCGAACTGCTCGCCGTAGGTATTGAAGCCAATCACCTTGTGGTGACGCAGGAATTCCGAAACCGCTTCCACTTCCCCGGTCAGTTCTGCCTCCAGCCGGCGCAGAAAACAGTCGCAACCAATGGTGACCAGGGGCGGCCCCACGACCCGCTCTGCCGCCTCAATCTGGGTGCGAACGCTGTCCAGCAGAGATTCCGGCTCCATCGCCGTCATCACAATCCCGGTTTCCACCGCGCAGTAGAAGGTCAGGCTTTTGTCCGGGTTCACTCGCTGCACCGAGCGGACAAAGTAATGACCGCCGATTTTCACCCCCATGGGCCGGAGTGCGAAAACCTTGCGATCCAGGGCATCGACATCCACACCGACGGCGCGGGCATAGGCATCGGCTGCCGGCTCCGCGTTGAGCTCGTAGACCGTCCGGCTTTCCGCACAGGCGTCGGTTACCACCAGTTTTTCACTGCGTTCAACCATGTGGTGTGTGGAGAACACCCGGAAATCCAGGGGCGTGTTCACCAGCAACACCGTGGCAGCCCCGGTATGAAACTGGCCGTCGAAGAACACATGGGTGTTGGCCAGGCGCTCATCGTCGCCCGCGGAGCCACCGAACTGGGGAATGGTGCCAAGCGCCGAATTGAGTGTTGCCAGCACCAACTCTTCACGGCTCGACAGCCCGTCCAGCAGCGTGATGGCAAAGGTGTTGCCCTTGACCGGCGCAAGCCTGGCGTCCCGACAGGTAGAAAGCAGGCCGTCGATCACGCCCTGGGCATCCTGCAGGGTGAACCGATCCAGTTCCCGGATCAGCGCACAGTCGATGGCGAAATAGCGGCGGTCAAACCCGATGGCGGTGATACAGCCGCGTCCGTATCCCTCCGGCGTGATCTCCCCGGCTGAGGTACAGCCGCAGACACGCACGTCCTGGAAACTGTGCTCAAGGGCACTACCGAGTCGACCCAGGTCGTATTCCGCGGAACAGAAGAACAGCACACAACCAAGATGCTCATGGCTAAGCTGGCTGGCAAGATTGGTGGCGGCCAACATCGGATCGCGAACGCTGGAGCTCGCTACCCGGACCGCAGGCAGGGTCGTCGCTGGCTTCATAAACGCGGTTCCCGAAAACGGATGACTTTTCACCGATTCTACGGCATCCGTAAACGCAGCCAATGCGACTTCAGTGCTTTTAATAGGCGCGCCAAAATGATCGTAAGCCATTGATTAAACTGCCTCCTGAATCAATGTCTGATGGCGCTGCCGGTTTCCATTCAGGCAAACCGGCACTTTAGTCTTAGACAAACCGGCGCTGCGAGGGGCCTCCTGCCACCCGCAACGCCGGCTAGTGCTCAGAACATCACGATGGCGCCAAGCGCGATGGTATCCGCCTCAGTGGTGGTCGCACCGGTGGTGCGGTTGTTGTCTTCGTACATGTTGTACTCGGCAACCAGCTTGAAGTTGCTGTTTACATCGTGGAAGAACCCGAGCGTTGTGCTTTCGGTTTCCAGATTGAGGATTTCAGCGTCTGTCTCGCCGTAGGAAAGCACAACGCGATTGGCGCCGAAGGCATAGGAGCCCTGAACCAGGAAACCGTCGGCGTCGTCTTCAGTCACGGCGACATTACCAATCAGAACCGGGTTATCACCCTTGGAGGTAAAACCGGAAGCGGCCAGAGTTAGTCCCGCGACCGACGCTTTGACGCCGTAGCCAAGGCCTGTGCTGTCGACGGTCGTACTGCCATTTTCAGCAGACTGATAGCGACCGTTCACCCAGCCGGTCAGGGCCACGTCGTTCAGGTTGGCGTTGTAGGTTACCTCGGACTCGAATCGCGGTGCGTCATTCTCGTCATTGGCACCGGTCACCGTGTCGGCGGGATCCAGCACACCGGCCGCAACTTTGAGGCCACTCATATCCGGCGATCTGTAGGTAATCTGGGCCGACGGTGTCGGATACGGGTAGCCCGCGCGGATATTGCCAAAGGACACGCCACCGGCAACCCCCGGAGAGCCGAATCCCATCAGGATCTCGTCCAGAAAGATGTTGGAGCGTGCATACAGGCCGAAGTCCTTGCCGATCAGAACCTGACCGAAATCACCGTCCACCGTGGCATAGAACTGGCGCACGTCAATGGCGGTGTCTGTGGGTGAATCAAGGCTGTCATTGATGGTGGTCCAGAACGAGGAACGTCCGCCCAGGGTCAGATCACCCATGTCCTTGCTGAAATTGAAGCCGATGGTGTTGGGCAGGAAGCCCATCTTGATTCGGGAATCGCGAACGTCGTTCTGCTTGTCGTCACGGTTTACATAGAACGCATTGAAGTAGCCATCCACGGAAAAGCTGGTGCCTTCCTGGTTATACAGCTCAACAGCAGCGTTGGCTCCGGTGCTGGCACACATGGCTGCTGCCATGGCAATGGCTAACCCTGACTTTCTGACGTTATTGTTTTTCATAGTTCCCCCGGTTGTTTTTGGAAATCTGGGATCGGAGACCCGGGTTATCCGGACTCTCCAGGCGCGGTCGGTCGCCTGAATTCCATGGTCGGTGATGCGAGGGAGGGGGAAAATGCTTCGACAGAGCAGGTTTTCTGCTCATTTGGGAGGCACTTGAATTGAAACTTTGGGAGTACGACCCGGCGGATCAGTCGCCGGGGAACTGAGCCAGTTCCTGCAGGCAGTCGTTGAGGAAGTCTTCGGGGTCGGCCATCACCGCCTCATCGGCAACGACGCCAAACTGCACCTGGTCGGCGTAGCTGACAATGCTGATGCCCAAACCGATATCCCCGGCCTGGGGCACCCAGAACATCTGTTCGGTTATCCGGCAGCCGGCAATATACCGGGCCTCCGGAGTGCCGGGCACGTTGGACACCACGGCACTGGCCTTGCGGTAGAACACCTCGGCCAACGGCTCCCGCCAAGGCTCTGGAACAATCGTGGCGCTGGCCGCGAGACCCCAGGCAATGCCGGGCTGCCAGCTTTTCTTAAGACGGCGGGTTTCGTGCTTGATGCGGAAAAGTCGCTCGAGGGGACTTTCACCATCCACCGGCAAAGGTACAAACACGGTGCCAAAATAGTTGCCCAGCGCGCCGGGTGCCGGCTTGAGCTCCTCGGGCAGGCGACTGCGAATATCCACCGGTACGGCGGCATGCAGCACGGCTTCATCGAGGTCCTCGCCTTCAATACCCAGGCGGGTGCGTACAGCCGCCGCCACGCAGCTCAGCAGCACATCGTTGATCGTCACATTGGTGACCTGGGCAATGGCCCTGAAGCGCTCCAGGGGTACCGGTTCAGACCAGCGACAGTGCCGTCGCCCCAGCAGTGGCCGCCGGAGATCGGTGTCTGAATCCTCCGGCTCCACCAGGAATTCCGAAAATTCATGGACCAGCTTGAGACTTTTCTGGGCAACCCGCTCCAGCAGGCGTCCGGCATCCTGCCACTGGTTGCCATCAGACTCGTCTACTCCGGCAACGCCATGCGCTTCTCCTGCTGACTCTCCGGAGGCCAACAGTTGCCCGAGCCAGACTTTTGCTGCAGCGGTCCACCGTGAAAGCTCCGCGGTTTCAGGAGCGCCGTATATGGCCGGATGCTGCTGGGGCGACGGTGGGCAGAGGCGTTCAAAAATGCCCAGCAGGGACAGACCATCCGCGTAACAATGGTGAATCCGCAGCAACAGGACCGCCCCGCCCTCGGCATTGGGCGCCAGCCAGAATTTCCAGCGCGGGCGATACATGGGCAGAGGCTGGTTCAGGCGCACCGACACCCACTCCTGCAGGCTTTCCGGAGTGAAACGGTCTACCACCACATCCAGGTGGTGGCGGACATCAAACATGGGGTCCTGCTCCCACCACCAGGCGGGCGAGCGCTTGACCGGCATGTACCGGAAACGCTCCCAGGCCATCCAGTACACCCGGAGGAATTCCCGGAAACGGGGCGCAGTGAGGCCATCAACCCGCAGCATCACGGTGATGGTCATGGGGTTTTCCGGGCGTTCCAGGGCCAGCCAGGCCGAATCCGCAGGTAGCAGGAGATGCGATTGTTCGTGACTCAAACCCGAACGTCCCTGGAAAAGTGGTGAAGGTAAGTAAAAACCGAACTCCGCATTGTGCCAGACATGCCCCTCCGGCTCCATATGCGGCACCAGCGCACGCTGTTACAAAAAATTACACGTAAGTAACTGTTCAGTCCTATACTGGTTATAAGCCGTAGTGCAATGGTTATTACGCGCTGTCGATCCGTGATCGATTGGCCCTGAGGGATCAAAAATTCTTTATTCAGGGCCAGTAACACAGCGAGATGATCAGGGTACAAAAGGCTTACCAGCACACCCTAATTCCAATAACAGGTCATTGCCGTGCTGGACGGGAGAGCAGTTATGAAAGCGAGCCACGTTCGCAAACTGATAAAACCGATTGAGAGCGCCTACTCGGAAATGTTCTCCGGGCGGGTGTATCGTGTTGGCAAAGGCGCTGTGTCCGTTCGCAACCACAGTGGCAAGGCCGAGCAGACCGTTGTCGGCGTGCACGGCTTTCTGGAGAACCACTGCTACTTCACCCAGGCCTATGAAGCGCCCACCACCGAATTGATCCTGCTCACCTGCAGCAATTACCACATCCCGGTGAACGGCGTGACCCCGGAGACCCCGGAATGGGAAGTGCCGATCAAGCACCTTGAAGGCACCATCGAATACGACGCCTGCATTCTCAACCAGGCGCTTTCCAGCCTGCCCACCACTGACAACATTCGGGTTCATGGTCATTCCCGTGGCGGGGCGGTGATCCTGGAGGCCATCAAGCAATGGCCAGAGCTGTATGACGACGTGGAAGTGGTACTGGAAGCACCCGTGCTCCCCAACGGCAGGCTGTCGGCGCTGGTGACCACCATTCTGGAACCTGTAAGCCACGGTATGTGGCCCTGGCTGATACGCCTGATCAACAGCGCTCCGTCGTCAGCCTACGGTCAGACCTTCTTTGGCAAGATGAACCCGCGCAAGAAGCAACTGCTGAGCAAACTGTTTTCCGCCACCAAGGATCATCTGACCATTGTTCGTAACATCGAGAACATCATGGACTGGATGGCACGTACAGACACCAGCGTTTACAGCCATGTGCGCCACGGCACATTCCTGATTCCGGCGGTCGACCGCATTCTGGATCGCTCATCCATGCTGGCTAGCGCCCGCCAGAGCCCGACCACCATGCGAATCGTCGAAACCGAGGCGCCGAGCCACTTCATCACCCTCGACAGCAAGGAATGGGTCCCGGGGTTCGAAACGCTGCCCGCAGCCGCACAGGGCTAATGCCCGGGCATTGCCCTACTGCAAGACCGCCGTAGCTCCGCTAAACTACGTTGTTTTCCTCAGGTTTAGTGGAGCCATCGCCCATGTACCGTGAGCGCCTCGTCGCTACCGAAGCCCGCTCCGAAAGCGCTCGTCGGCTGCAACAACTGCTGCTGGACTACCATGATTTTCGGCATCTGAAGGCGGAGCACCCATTATTGGAGAACGCTTTTCACGTTGCAGACTGGCAGGCGGAGCGGCTGAAGGCGACCCATGAAGACCTCTACCATCACCCCGGCTACCATCATGGCCTGGAGTTCCTGCTGACCGATCTGTACGCGCCCGCAGGAATGACACACCGGGACGACAATATTGATCGGGTCTTCCCCAAGATGGTGAAGTGGCTGCCGGATAACCTGCTGGACACGTTTGCTGGTCTGGTGGAGCTGAACCTGATCACCCAGCGGCTGGATCTTGAGCTGGCCGAGCTGTTCCACCAGCAGGGCGTGCCCGCCGACGCAATAACCACTGAGGACTACTGCGCCGCCTTCCGGGAAAGCCGACAGCTGGACCAGAGGGAGAAGCAGATCACCCTGGTGGCTGACGTAGGCCAGCAGCTTGATCGCTATGTCCGCAACCGCACCCTTGGATGGCTGTTGTCGATGACCCGGGGTCCGGCGGAAATGGCCGATCTGAGCGACCTGCACAGTTTCCTGCACCGGGGCTATTCGGCCTTCCGGAAGATGGACGATGTGGAATTACTGATCGACCGGCTGGTTTCCCGGGAACAACAAGTGATGCGCAATATACTCGACGGTCGTCCAGACCCGTTCAGCCTGCCGGACAATCTCTGAGTCGACGACAACCCGGCTGATCAGGCCTTGATGATCTGGTCCAGCTGGGAGTGGATTTCCTGCTCGATCCGGGATTTGAAGGGCCGCAACATCATGCCCAGTTCCAGATGAATGTGCAGATCCGTCGGGGTAATGTTCAGGTGCCCCTTGACGCCGCTGCGCTTGAATTTCAAGTGATCGCCTTCCCACTGGTAATGTACGTCGAATTGGCTGGACAGGTCTTTGGCCAGAGTTTCGGCAGCCTCTCTCGCGTGTTCTTTATCCAGGGTATGCGGGCGGTGTACATCAATGACGGACATGAAAACGTTTTCTCTCGGATTTGGACGAATTTACAGTTTAGGGCGCTATTTAACTCACCGCCACCCTTGTAGCAACCCCGTCAGCGGTTAGAATACGGGGTTCAGATTCTGACAGGACATCTCCCATGAGCGAGCAGCAAACGCCAGCCAACCAGGCCGCAAACAATTCCGGCCAGGATGACGTCACCCACTTTGGCTTTCGCAATGTGCCGAAAAGCCAGAAGGCGAGCCAGGTGGCCGAAGTATTCCACAGCGTGGCGGGCAAATACGACCTCATGAACGACCTGATGTCCATGGGGATCCACCGGCTCTGGAAGCGCTTCACCATCGAGCTTTCTGGCGTGCGTCCCGGCCACCAGGTACTGGATATTGCCGGCGGCACTGGCGACCTCACCATGAAGTTTTCGGATCTGGTGGGTCCTTCCGGCAAGGTGCTGCTGGCCGACATCAATGCCTCCATGCTGCAGGTGGGCCGCAGCCGGCTGACAGACCGCGGCTATGCCGGCAACATCGAATACGTGCAGGCGGACGCCGAGCACTTGCCGTTCCCGGACAACAACTTCAATGCGGTTTCCATCGCCTTCGGCCTGCGCAATGTCACCGATAAAGATCAGGCCTTGCGCGACATGGCCCGGGTTCTCAAGCCCGGTGGCAAACTGATGATCCTGGAATTCTCCAAGCCAACCAACCCTCTGCTGAGCAAGGCCTACGACACCTACTCGTTTTCCGCTCTGCCATTGATGGGCCAGCTTATCGCCGGCGACAGCGAAAGCTACAAGTACCTGGCCGAATCCATCCGGATGCATCCGGACCAGGACACCCTCAAGGGCATGATGGAGAATGCCGGCCTGGTGAACTGCAAGTACTACAATATGACCGGCGGCATTGTCGCCCTGCATGTGGGAATCAAGCCCTGATGTTTCCCGGCCCCACCCTGCTTTCCGCTGTCTCCGCGATCCTGGAAAGCGCCCTGAACCGGGCGCTGGAACTGGATCCGGCGGGGCATCATGCCCTGATGGAAGCACTGGCAGGCCCGGTGCAGTTCAACATTACCGATCCTTTCCCCCTGACCTACACCCTGGACCGCGCCGGAAACCGCGTTCGGGTTGGCAGCCAGCCGGTCGACCAACCTGCTCTTGAGGTTACCGGCAAACCCATCGCCTTTGCGGCACTGGCCACCGGTGATGACCGGGTCTTTGCCGATGGCCGCCTCGAAGTTACCGGCGACACGGCCCTGGCCCACCAGCTGCAGCGCGCACTGAACCAGCTTGAGCCGGATTGGGAAGCCGCCATGGCCCGGCATATCGGTGATGTACCCGCACACTTTCTGGGTCAGCGCATTCGTGGCGCCATCCGCTGGAGCCGTCAGGCCTTTCAGTCCCTGAACGCCAATATCGAGGAGTATGTGCACGAAGAGAGTCGTGCCCTGCCCGGGCGACGAGAACTGGAAGCCACGTTCGAGGACATCGACGAACTGAACCTGCGCACCGAAAGACTGGAAGCCCGGCTGAACTTGGTTGAAAACCGCGGCAAGACTGACGAACCGGAGAACCTGTGACCCGCCTGCAACGCCTGTTTCGAATTGCCTGGGTATTCTGCCGCTATCGGCTGGACACGTTCCTGCCAATCGCAGAGCTGCCTGCGCCCCTGAAGGTGTTTTTCCTGCTTGCGCCCTGGCACCTGTTCCCCAAACCCAAGCTTGACCGGGGCGATCGCCTGCGACTGGCGCTTGAAGAATTGGGCCCGGTATTCGTGAAGTTCGGCCAGATTCTCTCCACCCGACGGGATCTGCTGCCGGATGACATGGCCGAATCCCTGAAAAACCTTCAGGACCGGGTACCGCCGTTTCCGAGCGATGAAGCCCGGGGCATTATCGAAACCTCCCTCGGCGCCCCGGTCTCGGACCTGTTTGCCGAGTTCAGCCCGGACCCGCTGGCGTCCGCGTCGGTTGCCCAGGTGCATGCGGCCACCCTGCTCAACGGCCAGAAGGTGGTGGTGAAAGTACTGCGCCCCGGTATCGAGAGGGTCATCCGCCAGGACCTTGCCCTGATGTACCTGATGGCCGGCCTGCTGGAAAAATACTGGTCCGAGGGCAAACGCCTGCACCCGGTGGAAGTGGTTGCCGACTACGATTCCACCATCCACGATGAACTGGACCTGCAGCGCGAGGCCGCCAACGCCAGCCAGCTGCGCCGGAATTTCGAGAACTCCTCACTGATCTACATCCCGTTCATCGACTGGGACTACACCCGCAAATCGGTGCTGGTGATGGAGCGTATTCACGGCATCCCCATTGCCGATACCGCCGCCCTGAAGGCCGCTGGCGTCGACATGAAGGTGCTGGCCGAAAAAGGCGTCGAGATTTTCTTTACCCAGGTGTTCCGGGACAGCTTCTTCCACGCCGACATGCACCCAGGCAACATCTTCGTGGATACGTCCAACCCGTCGGACCCGAGATATATCGCGATTGATTTCGGGATCGTCGGTACCCTGGCACCGGATGACCAGAGCTATCTCGCCCGAAATCTTCTGGCCTTTTTCCGCCGCGATTACCGGCAGGTTGCGCAGCTACATATCCAGTCCGGCTGGGTGCCACCCGACACGCCAGTGAACCAGTTTGAGGCCGCCATTCGTACTGTTTGCGAGCCCATTTTCGAGAAGCCGTTAAAGGACATCTCTTTCGGCCACTTCCTGCTACGCCTGTTCCAGACAGCGAGGCGATTCAACATGGAAGTGCAGCCTCAGCTCGTCCTGCTGCAGAAAACCCTGCTGAACGTGGAAGGCCTGGGCCGTCAGCTCTATCCGGATCTGGATTTGTGGAGTACCGCGCAACCCTACCTTGAGACCTGGATGCGCAAGCGGATTGGCCCATCGGGGCTGATCAAGTCGCTGCAGTCGCACCTTCCCTCCTGGCTGGAACAGTCGCCGGAAATGCCCCAGCTGGTGCACGATGCGCTCTTGCAACTGCGGCAGGCGGGGCCCACCGAGCCCCAGAACCGGGCAACACTGGCGTTGCTCCGGGAGCAGCAGGTCCGTACCGAGCGGCGTTGGCGGCGGGCGACATTGGCGGTACTGCTCATTGCAGGCGGCTTTCTGGGCACTCAGCCCGAGAGCCGGCAGTGGATTGAAAGCGTGCCTGCCTGGAGCTGGGCCCTGTTTGCCGTCGCTGGCGGGCTCATGCTCCGGGGCAGCCGATAACCGATAAAGATTTCAGGATTCACAAAAATGCAAAATAGCTCGGATAACGTCGAGACCCCTGACTGGCTGGATGCCATTCGCTGGACAGAGGAGGGTCTGGTTCCGGCCATCGCCCAGGACGCCGACACCGGCGATATCCTGATGATGGCCTGGATGAACCGCGAGTCGCTCAGGCTGACCGCCGAAGAAGGGCACGCCGTATACTGGTCGCGCTCCCGGGGCAAGCTCTGGCGCAAAGGGGAAACCTCGGGGCACCAACAGGTCATCCGGGACATTCGACTGGACTGCGACGAGGACGTCATCCTGCTGAAAGTAGAACAAAAAGGCGGCATCGCCTGCCATACTGGCAGACGCAGCTGCTTCTACCGGACCCTGAAAGACGGTCAGTGGGTCAGCGTTGACCCGGTGATCAAGGACCCCGGCACTATTTACGGCAGCAACTGAGGAGCAAGGACTGTGAGCGATGTACTGGAAAACCTGGCGAGGGTTCTGGAGGCCAGGAAAGAGGCAGACCCGGAAACATCCTATGTAGCCAGCCTCCACGCCAAGGGCCTGAACAAGATCCTGGAAAAAGTGGGGGAAGAGTGCACGGAAACCCTGCTGGCAGCCAAGGACGCAGAGCATTCCGGGGAAACCCGGGACGTGGTCTATGAAACCGCCGACCTCTGGTTCCACAGCATGGTCATGCTGTCGAGACTGGGCCTTGGCCCGAAGGACATCCTGGACGAACTGGCCAGCCGGTTCGACCTGTCAGGCCTGGAAGAAAAAGCGTCGAGGAACAAGTGAGCGGTAATACCTCTGAAGGGGTTTCCGCGTAACGGTTCTGGTAACGTACAATGTCATTGAACAGAAACATTAAAACGAGGACCCCGTAATGGGTATCAGCATCTGGCAATTACTTATCGTACTCGGCATTGTCATTCTGTTGTTCGGAACCAAGAAACTCCGCAACATCGGCAGCGACCTCGGTGGCGCCATTCGCGGCTTCAAGAAGTCCATGAGCGATGAGGACTCCAAGACCGAGAACCAGGACTCCCTGGAAGGCAAGGAAGAGGAGCAGCCGCAAAAACAGGCTGCGGCCGAAGACAAGCCCCGGGACAAGTCCCACAGCTGAGACCAGGCTGAATGTTCGATATCGGCTTTCTTGAGCTGCTGATCTGCGGCGTCATCGCGCTGTTGGTACTCGGCCCCGAGCGTCTGCCCACGGCTGCCCGTGCTGCGGGCCGCTGGGTGGGTGGTGCCCGACGCATGGTCAGCCAGTTCACCTCGGAACTGGACCGGCAGCTCAAAGCCGATGAGCTCCGTGAGGAGCTTCGCAAGGCGGGGGATGTTGGCCTGGACGATGTTCAGAAAACCGTGCGCGGCGCCCTGGACGAGGCTAAAAAGTACGAGCACATGATCCTGCCCGAGAACGAGACCCAGAAGCCAAGACCAGCACCGGCGACACGACGTGTGTCTGGCCAGGCAAAGGCCTCCGAGGCTCCGCCACAGGATCAGGCTGATACCAGTGATGCCTCGCAGACGCCGGATACAGGCGCTGCCGGGAAGGAACAACCCAAAAGCGAAACCCCGCAAAGTCCGCCGGATAACCGTTCATGAATGCAAAACCCGATGGCAACCAGCTGCCTCCGGAACAGCAGGAAATGCCACTGATCGAGCACCTGCTCGAATTGCGCAATCGCCTTCTGAAAATGGTTCTTGCGGTGCTGGTCTGCTTCGCTGCCATTTATCCGTTTGCCAACGAGCTGTACCTGTGGCTGTCTGAACCTATCCGTTCCCTGTTGCCCGTTGGCCAGACCATGATCGCAACGGATGTTACTTCGCCCTTCTTCGCACCACTGAAGTTGGCCCTGGTGCTGGCCGTGTTCGCAGCCATCCCGATCATTCTCTACCAGCTCTGGAGTTTCATCGCCCCGGGACTGTACGCCCATGAAAAGCGGCTGGCCTTTCCACTGCTCTTTACCTCGGTAATCCTGTTCTATGCAGGTGCGGCATTCGCCTATTACGTGGTTTTCCCTCTGGTGTTCGGCTTCTTTACCGCGATAGGACCGGAAGGCATCGTCGAATTACCGGACATCACCAGCTACCTCAATTTCGTGCTCAAGATGTTCTTTGCCTTCGGTGTCGCATTTGAGATTCCGATTGCCACCGTATTGCTCATCCTTACCGGGGCCACCACACCGGCGGATCTGGCAGCCAAGCGCCCCTACGTGGTGGTGGGCTGCTTTATCATCGGCATGCTGCTAACGCCGCCTGACATCATTTCCCAGACCCTGCTGGCAGTACCCATGTGGATCCTGTTCGAGATCGGCATCCTGTTCGGGCGACTGGCGAAACGGGAAGTCGCAGACCCGGACAGCGATGAGCCCGCCGGCGAATGAATCTGGCGTTACTGTTTGACGAAGATTTCGTAGCGCCTGACCGGGCCGTCCTGCGTGGCCGGCGTCTGGCTCACCTGCAGTCTGTCATCAAGGTAACTGCCGGCGATACGGTGCCGGTGGGCCGGGCGGGTGGCCAAATGGGAGTCGGCGAGGTCGTCCGGCTTACCGATACCGAGGCGGAACTCAAGGTCACGCTGGACCAGTCTCCCCCTTCACCACTTCCGCTCACCCTGGTGCTGGCCATGCCCCGGCCGAAGATGTTCCGCCGTATCCTGCAAACCTGCGCTGCACTAGGTGTGAAAGACCTCTGGTTGATCAACAGCTACAAGGTGGAGAAGAGCTTCTGGCAGACGCCGTGGCTTTCAGAGGAGCAGCTCCGGGAGAACCTCACCCTCGGACTGGAGCAGGCCAAAGACACCCTGATGCCACGGGTCCAGATCCGCAAGCTGTTCAAACCCTTTGTGGAAGACGAGTTGCCGGCACTATTGGCAAACAAGCAGGCCCTGGTAGCGCACCCCGGCACAAACACCCCCTGCCCCGTTCACCTGAACCAGCCGACGGTACTCTGCGTTGGGCCGGAGGGTGGCTTTACGGCTTACGAAGTGGGCAAACTTGAAGAAGCCGGTTGCCAGAGTGTCCACCTCGGTCCCCGCATTCTTCGGGTGGAAACCGCAGTACCGGTCCTGGTCAGCCGGCTGTTCGACGCCTGTCTCTAGAGCCCCGGTCTTCTCAGGCGCTCCTCGCCTGCCACCATCGCGTTAGTGGCGTAATAATGGCGACCAGTAACGCGCCAGCTGCCACACCGAACAGGCCATTGGCTATCGTTGGCACAAGCATCCCAACCACACCACTAAAACCTTCCGCAAAGTGATGAATGGCGTCGTAAACCGGAGTAAAGCCGTGGGTGAGAATGCCACCACCCACCAGAAACATCGCCAGAGTGCCAAGAATGGAGAGCGTTTTCATCAGATAGGGAGCCAGCCACAGAATGCCTGAGCCCAGTTTCTGGAGCACTGGATTGTCTTGCTGACTGAGGTAGAGGCCGCCATCGTCCAGTTTTACGATCCCCGCCACCAGGCCATAAACAACAACTGTGACCATGATAGCGACCACGGCCAGCACCATAAACTGCATGCCGATGGTCTGGGTCGTTACCGTTCCAAGGGTAATGGCGATAATCTCCGCAGAGAGGATGAAATCGGTACGGATCGCACCCTTGATCTTGTCCTTCTCGATTGCCCGCAGATCGACTTCCGGATTCTTCAGGGCCTCATGCAGCTCCCCTTTGCGCTTCTGATCTTCCTCCCGATGCAAAAACTTGTGCACCAGTTTCTCGAACCCCTCAAAACACAGGAAGGCACCGCCGAGCATCAGCAACGGCGTGACCAGCCAGGGCAGAAAAAAACTGATCGCAACAGCCGCCGGCACCAGAATGGCCTTGTTGATCATCGAACCACGGGCGACGGCCCAGACAACCGGTAACTCCCGCGCAGGTTTCACGCCAGTCACCTGCTGGGCGTTGAGTGCAAGATCGTCACCCAGAACACCCGCAGTTTTCTTGGTGGCGGTTTTGGTCATCAGGGCGACATCGTCCAGCACGGTGGCGATGTCATCGATCAGAACCAGAAGACTGCTTCCTGCCATTGTAAAATTCCTTTTCTGTTCAGCCGTTAAGACCCATGGCCTCGGCAGCAATGCGATTTTTGACCGGCCCCAGCTGGTTGAGCCAGCGCAGGCCGGTGTTGCGCAGCCAGCGAACCGGCAGCTCATCACGGCCAAACAACTGCTTGAAACCCTCCATGGCGGCCATCATGGTCAGATTTTCGCCTTTTCGGCGGCGCTGGTAGCGCGCCAGAACCAGTCTATTCGCTGGACTCAGGCCGGTTTTCCTTGCCCGAGAGAGCTCATCCAGCAGCGCGCGCACATCGCCGTAGCCCAGATTGGCGCCCTGCCCTGCCAGCGGATGGATGGTATGAGCTGCATCGCCTACCAGGGCAAAACCGGGCGCAATGTAGTCTTTGGCGTGGCGCTGGCGAAGCGGAAAGGCGAACCGGTTGGAAACGGCTTCAACCGTGCCAAGCTCGCGCTCGATGGCGCGCTCAAGTTCGGCGGCAAACTCACTGTCGCCCAGAGACATCAGGCGCCGGGCTTCCCCGGTATCCTGGGACCAGACAATGGAACAGAAATGCTCACTGCCAGACTCGGTCAACAAGGGCAGGAACGCCAGCGGACCGGTCGTTGAAAACCGTTGCCAGGCGGTAAAACGATGGCTCTGGGCGGTTCGCACCGTGCACACGATAGCCAGTTGATCGTAGTCCCACTCTCGGGTTGGCAGGCCTACCCACTGACGCAGACGGGAGTTAGCACCGTCACAGCCCACCACCAATCCGGCAGATAAGGCTCGGCCATCCTCCAGCTCAACCGTGTAACTTTCAGAAAATCGCTTGCAGCAAATAATCCTCGCGCCCTCGATGAGCTCAACGGGGCTTTGTTCCAACGCCGTGAACAGCGCCCGCACGATGCTGCGGTTTTCAACAATCGTTCCAAGGGCGCGCGCCTGAAGCTCGGATGCCTCGAACTGTATGCGCCCCGTGCCGTCACCATCCCAGACTGTCATAGTCTGATAAGGACAGTGTCGGCCCGCGGTAACCTCGGACCAGACTCCGAGCTGCTCCAGCAACTGCTGGCTGGCGACCGAAATGGCACTGACCCGCGGCTCGAAATTTGCAACGGTGGTGGCAGGGTCCGGTGCCTGAACCAGGGTTTCGTGATCAGAACCCTCCACCAGTGCCACCTGCCAGCCCTGGCGCGAGAGCCCGAGAGCCAGGGCGGAGCCGATCATGCCACCGCCGGCCACAAGAATATCGAAGGTTTTCACTTCACTCATGACCTGGTGCCTCCCGGTTCAGGTTTCCGGGCCGGTCAATCACCGCCCGGCGACCACCCAGGCCCATGGCCTTGCGCGCAAACCAGCGTTTCGCACCCGGCAGCAGGTCAAGGCCCACCAGTCCGGCATCGCGGGCGGCAGTTACCGGCAGCATGGACTGCCCGAACAGGCGAACAAGAGAATCGGAGAAGCGCACCGTCTGCTGCCAATCCTGACGATGCAGGGCCTGGTAGCGCTTGAGCACCTCAAGATCGCCGATGGATCGGCCCTGCTCTTCCGCCAGCCGGAACTGCTCAACCAGTGTCATCAGCCCTCTCAGGGCCAGATTGAACCCCTGGCCTGCTACCGGATGCAGGGCATGGGCGGCATTGCCCACCAGCGCAACCCCGGGGCGCACCGGCTCGTCCACGGTGGTCAGGGTCAGCGGATAATGATGACAGGCACCGATGCGGGTAAACCGGCCCAGACGCCAGCCAAACCGGTCCTGAAGCCAGCGACATTTCTCGTCGTCTGGCAGCTCCAGAACCTCCTGCAAGACCTCATCGGATAACGTCCAGACCAGTGCCGACTGGTGCCCGGCACGCGTGGGAGAACCATGGGGCAAGAGAGCCATGGGACCGGCATCGGTGAACCGCTCAAAGGCAGTGAATCCGTGGCTGTCACTGGTAGAGACATTGGCGATCAGGGCGTTCTGGCCATAGTTGTGACGATCAGGCCTGAAACCAAGTTTCTCGCGCAATCCTGAGCGACCGCCATCTGCGACCACCAGACAGCGAGCCGTCAGTTCCGGGGCATCCTCGCCATCTTCCGACAGCCGGACCCGGACGCCGCCGGGGATAGGCGTCATATCTGTCACTTCTGCCGGCGCCCGCCACTGGACGTTGGTCTCCAGAAGCTCACGCATCAGGCACAGCCCCATCCAGCGATTGTCCGCCACATAACCAAGCGCTTCCTGGCCATGCTCGGCGGCATGCAGCCGGGTGGCGCCGAAACGCCCCCGATCAGAAACATGAATATGTTCAATGGGCGTGGCATGCTCGGCGAGCCGGTGCCAGAGCCCCAGCTCTTCGAAGATTAACCGGGAGCCCCAGGCCAGCGCGGTGGAGCGGGCGTCGTAGCTGGGCTGGTAGCTCTCCGGCAGGGCATCGGGTGAGAGCGGAAACGCTTCGACCACGGTCACCCGAAGCGACGGCACCATCCGCGCCAGCGCCAACGCCAGGGTTGCTCCGGCAAGGCCACCACCGGCAATGATCAGATCGGTATCAGGCTTGGTCACAGGGTGTCAGTCCGCCATCAGGGCTTCGATTTCGGCAATGGTTTTCGGTACCGCTTCGGTCAGCACACGGCAGCCGTCTTTGGTCACCACCACGTCGTCTTCGATGCGAATGCCGATGCCACGCCACTTCTCATCTACGTCGGTATTATCCGGCGCAATGTACAGCCCCGGCTCAACCGTCAGGGCCATTCCGGGTTCCAGCTGGCGCCAGGCATCACCGATCTTGTAATCGCCCACATCGTGCACATCCAGCCCCAGCCAATGGCCGGTGCGGTGCATGAAGAAGGGTTTGTAGGCTTCGCTGGCAATGGCGTCCTCCAGGGTGCCAGACAACAGCCCCAGATCAATCAGGCCCTGGGTCAGCACTTCCAGCGCCGCCTCGTGGGGTCGGTTCCAGTGATTTTCCGGCGACACCGCCTCAATGGCCTGGTACTGGGCTGCCAGCACCACCTCATACAGGGCCCGCTGCTCATTGCTGAACTTTCCGCTGACCGGGAAGGTGCGGGTAATGTCAGAGGCGTAGCACTGGTATTCACAGCCGGCATCGATCAGTACCAGATCGCCGTCTTTCAGCGGTGCACTGTTCTCGATGTAATGCAGGATGCAGCCATTAGCGCCCCCACCCACAATCGACGGGTAAGCCGTTGAGCGGGCGCCATGCTCCATAAAGGTGTGGATCAGTTCCGCCTCAAGGTTGTACTCGAAGCCCCCCTTGCGGGCCCGCTTCATGGCCCGACAATGGGCTTCGGCGCTGATCTGGCCGGCTTTGGCCATGATCTTGATCTCATTGGCGCTCTTGTACAGCCGCAGGTCATGAAGCAGGTGCTCCAGGGCCACGAATTCGCCGGGCGGATGGGCGCCACTGCGAACCTTGCTGCGAATCATCTTCACCCAGTCCATGACCCGGGCGTCAAAATGATCGTCCTTGCCCAAGGGATAGTAGACCCGGCTGCGACCTTCAATCATGCCCGGGAGGATGTCGTCGATGTCTGCAATCGGAAACGCATCGTCCAGGCCATACCGTTCGATGGCGCCTTCCGGGCCAACCAGGAAACCGTCCCAGAGTTCCTTCTGCGGATTACGCTCCTTGCAGAACAGAACCGATTCTCCGTGCTCACGCCCCGGAATCAGGGCCAGCACAGCCTCCGGCTCACCAAAACCGGACAGGTAATGAAAATCACTGTCCTGGCGAAACGGGTGCAACACATCCCGATTACGGACACGCTCCGGGGCGGCCGGAATGATCGCGATGCTGTCTGGCGCCATACGCTCCATCAGCTTGCGACGGCGCTCGGCAAACTCCTTTACGGGAATCATGGAGTTCATAGTCTCTCCTGCAATCAGGACCCGGCTCAGTGCAGGGTCGGCGAATCAGACTTCGGCGGTTCGGGGGCATTGAATTCGGTAAACACGGCGAGCGCCCCCAGCCGGATGTATTCGGTAATCTCCAGCAACTGCTGCTCGCTCTCGTCGTCCGCTTCTTCCTCTTCGGACAACTGACTGATAGCCACCATATCCTCGATCAGCTCCCGGATCTCGTCTGGCGCCTGGCCAAGGGACTCGCCGGCCGACAATGCCATACCCTCGAGAAATCCGCGAACCCAGGAAACCAGGGCCTCCAGCCGCTGCTCGATGGCGTAGTCATCATCAGGCAATAAAGGGTGGAAACTCATGTCGGCCGATTTCAAGAGCTCCAGGGTCTGCTCATAGGCCTTGTTCATAAAAGGAGCGAGATCGTCAGACTCCTCGGCCGCATCTTCAGCCAGTCCCATCTGCTCACACACCATTGCCAGCCACTCCGGCTCTTCAATACGGGATCCGGCCGCCAGGCGACCACAGAGCGCGCCGTGCAATTCGGATGGGTGGCTGAATGCCTTGTGAGCAGTAAAAACGTTGGCCCAGCGCTCAAATTCTGCTGCGCGGGCAGCACCGGAAGTGTCGGTTTCTGACATGAAACAGGCGGATCCTGTGTTGGTGAATTAAAGGTCTACTTTAGCATTCAGGCGATGCCAAGGCACTGCCTGTTGATTTTTATCCGGGGAGAGAACAATATGTTATAACGTAACACTAGAGACCGCGAGACATTGCCATGACTTCTTCAAAGGTAACCAGCGCCATCCTGGCCGCGACCATTCTGACTACCGGCTCCACGTTCGCCAGCGACAACCCCGGCGCTCACCAGCACGGTCACGCCGAACTGCAACTTGCCATCGATGGCAACCAGATTGATCTGATTTTCACATCACCAGCCTACAACCTGCTGGGTTTCGAACACCGTGCCCGGACCGAGAAACAGAAAGCGCTGGTCACGGAAACCACCAACTGGCTCGGTGAGACCCCCCTGGTGGATACCGCCGAGGCTGGCTGCGAAGTCATGAATGCGGTGGTGCACCATCAGGCGGGCGGTGAGGATCACGAACACGAACATGGTCACGCCCATGACCATGAGGACAAGCATGAGGACGAGAAAAGCTCCACCCACTCGGATTTCGAAGTTACCCAGACCCTGAACTGCTCCGGGCTGGATGCTTCCGAGGAACTCTCTACACCTCTCACAGCGCGCTTTCCCGAGATTGAACACCTGAATGTCGAGTGGGTCTGGTCAGGGGGCCAGGGTTCAGGCCGCCTGGAGCGCGGCGAGACCAGCTTCAGGCCAGGCACCCAATAATGGGGCTCGCCAGCTATTCCTCGTAGGGCTCAACCTCGGTTGCGACCATAGAGTACGAAGAGGTGCCAATGTCGTTCTCGGTACGGTCGATCACCAGCTTGCCTTCGATCCAGACCGGATCGTACAGGGCCTCAAGCGTGAAACCTTCCTTGTACTTGACGTGAATGATCTGATTCGGGGGCGGTGGCGGCACATGAATACAGGCGCCGTAGTAGGGCACCAGGAAAAACTCCAGTATGCGCATATCCTCGGTCGTCTTCAGGGGCACCACGAAGCCGGGGATGCGCCCTTCCACATCGCCCATCTCCGGCACAACCCGACCGGTCATGATCTCGTCCGGCAACAGCGGCGGGCCATCGCCCTCATGCTCAATCTCTGGCATATTCTCCAGCAGCGCCAGATCCTCGGCCGGCATCAGTTCAAGCCAGTCAATCTCCCGGGTTTCTGCCCGACCTGTCGTCGGGATCAAGAGCACCAGTGCAAGCGCGGCGAGAGAGGGCAGCGCAAAGCGCAAACGCGCCGGGGCAAACATCATTGGACCACATACTCCTGATAGTGAAATTCGCAAACCGCCATCATACACCGGGCAGACAGCAACCAACATGACCAGCAAGACAGACTCAACCAGCAACAGTTCCCGGAGCACGGAAACCGCCATCGAAGTCAGCGGGCTTGGTTTTTCCTGGGACCCGGTACAGGCGCCCCTCCGTTTTCCGGATATCGCTCTGAAACGTGGTGACCATCTGTTCCTGCACGGCCCCAGCGGCAGCGGCAAAAGCACACTGCTCAGCCTTCTGGCAGGCATGCTTCGCCCGGACACTGGCTCTGTACGGATACTGGATACCGACATCCACCAATTGGGCGCCGGCGTCCGGGACCAGTTCCGGGCCGACCACATGGGGGTTATCTTCCAGCAGTTCAATCTGGTGCCTTACCTGAGCACCCGAGCCAACGTCACCCTGCCCTGCGGGCTGTCTGAACTGCGCAAAAAGCGAACCGAACCTACAGTCGCAGACGAAGCTGAAAGATTACTTGCCGCCCTGTCGATTCCCGAAGATCACTGGCAGCGGAAAGTCACCAGGCTGAGTATTGGCCAGCAACAGCGGATCGCCGCTGGCAGGGCACTGATTGGCGCCCCGGGCCTGATTCTCGCGGACGAGCCCACATCGGCACTGGATGCTGACAACCGGGACCGGTTTCTGGAACTCCTCCTGAATCTTGCCCACCGGCATAACACCTCGGTGCTGTTTGTCAGTCACGACCAGTCCCTGGCCCGCCATTTTGGTAATCAGCTGGAACTGCGGGGTGACCGGACATGAAAGCACGCCTTGCTTTGACGCTTGCAATGGCCAGCCTGTGGTACCGGAAAAAGGTACTGGCCCTGGTCTGCCTGACGCTCACCCTGAGCGTCTCCCTGTTGCTGGGCATCCAGTATCTTCGCACCGAGGTCAAACAGTCCTTCACCAGTACCATCAGCGGTACCGATCTGATCGTCGGTGCCCGCAGTGGCCAGCTGAACCTGCTGCTGTACACCGTGTTTCACATTGGCGATGCCACCAACAACGTTCGCTGGTCGACCTACCAGAGCCTGAAAGAGGATACCCGCCTCGAGTGGCTGATTCCGATTTCCCTGGGAGACAGCTACCGGGGCAATCGTGTCGTCGCCACCGACGAGAACTTTTTGCAGCACTTCCGTTACGGTCGCGACCTGCCACTTGAACTGGCTGAAGGCCAGTGGTTTGAAGGGGTCTTTGATGTTGTGTTGGGCGCTGGCGTGGCACGGTCGCTGGCGCATCAAGTGGGCGAAGAAATTGTTCTGTCCCATGGCGGTGGGCGAACCAGCTTTTCCAACCATGAAGACACGCCGTTTACCGTTACCGGCATACTGGCGCCCACCGGAACGCCAGTGGACCAGGCGGTGTACATTGGTCTGGATGGCATGGAGGCCATGCACGTGGGCTGGGAATCCGGGGTCGCGATTCCGGGCCGAACGCTCACCCGGGAACAGGCGGAAGACCGTAATTTCACACCCGATGCCATTACCGCCGCGTTTGTCGGCATCGAAAGACAGGTGCTGACTTTCCGGATACAGCGGGAAATCAACCAGTTTTCCGGTGAACCGCTATCAGCCATCCTTCCGGGAGTTGCCCTGAGCGAACTCTGGCGACTGATGGGCCAGTTTGAGAGGGCGCTGCTGGGCATTACCGGTTTTGTTGTGATTACCAGTCTTATAGGGCTGATTGCCGTTCTTCTGACCCTGCAGGCCCAGCGGGCCCATGAAATTGCCGTACTGCGGGCAACCGGTGCCTCTCCGGCACTGATCGCCTCACTGTATATCATTGAGTGTGTCGCCCTTGCCCTGGCGGCCTGTGTGCTGGCGCTGGTCATTGGCATGGCCGGCCTCTCACTGGCCAGTCCCTGGCTATTGGCCAACTATGGCCTGCAGATCGCGCTTCGCCCCCTGACTGCAACCGAGTGGGCGCTACTGGCCGCAGTTCCTGTCGCCGCCTTTATGGTGGCTTTGATACCGGCTTTCGGCACCTGGCGCCAGAGCCGCCGACTGGGATTTGGCGAGGCCGCCGATCAGTGATGCGCATCACGCAGGGAACGCAATGACAAGCCTGTAAATTGACCGACTTAGCGTCCACACTTATAGTTAGTTGCAATTACCTCAAACCACTGCTGGGCACGTCATGGAACAGTCCGAAGTACAGGCATTAGCGGACAAGCTGGACAGGCTGATTGAACGCTGTCAGAAACTTGAGCGGGACAACGCCACATTGCGGGAACTGCAGGACGACTGGAACCGGGAACGGGCCCAGCTAGTGCAGAAAAACGATCACGCGAAGCACAAGATCGAAGCCATGATCAGCCGCCTTCGGGCACTGGAGCATCACTGATGGCACAGCAATCCACCACGGTTGAGGTAAAAATCCTCGACAAGGAATATCTGGTCGCCTGTCCCGAAGAAGAGCAGGAAGCGTTGCTGCGGGCTGCCCGTCACCTGGACAGCAAAATGCGCGAAATCCGCGCCAGCGGCAAGGTTTTCGGCACAGAACGCATTGCCGTTATGGCGGCCCTGAACATCACTCACGAACTGCTCGAGCGCGACACCATGTCAGATGCCACCAGCACTCTGCTGCGTGCCATGGACAACAAACTGGACGGTGCCCTGGGCGATGGCTCCGGCCGATAATTCCGCAGAGATTCTGAGACAGGTGTTGCAATCGGCCCCGACACTGCCCGTATAATGGACTTAACTTCCTGGGCTGTTCGGGATAGTCGGATACGTCCTCGAGCCGATGCGCATTACCCAGGTGGCTACTTCAGGGCATTGTGAGCACGTCCCCGACAGGGGAAAGCCTAATATGTCACAGCGGCCACCGACCTTGAACTTTGGGTTCAAGGGCAACATCCGATAACGGCAGCCCGGGAAGCTTTATTTTGAGCCAGTTTATCGAGCCTCAACCGTTCCAGTCCCATCCGGATACCCTCTCACGCAGTGAACTTCGCAAACGCCTGCGGCAACATCGGCGCGAACTGAATTTTGAGCAACAACAACAGGCTGCCGAGTACCTCGCCCTGAACCTGCTCAAGAATCCGGACCTGCACCGAGCGCGGCACATTGCCATCTATCTGCCCAACGACGGTGAAATTGACCCCCATGTCTATCTCGACATCGCACGTCGCAAGGGCATCCGCTTCTATCTGCCGGTACTGCATCCAATTCATGAAGGCAGATTGGTTTTCAGCCCCTACTACGACGGCGTAGAACTCACCGCCAACCGGTTTGGCATCCCCGAGCCAGCGTTCAGCAGAGGCCTGCGGCGCCCGGCCTGGGCACTGGATGCGGTACTGTTTCCGTTAGTGGGTTTTGACGAACAGGGCGGAAGACTGGGAATGGGAGGCGGGTTCTACGACAGGACCTTTGCTTTCAGCCGGATACGGCCAAGACTGGCCCCGAAACTGATTGGCCTGGCCCATGATTTCCAGAAGGTCAAGAAGCTACCGATAGAGCCCTGGGATGTGCCCCTGCACAGCGTGGTAACCGATAGGCGACGTTACCGATTCAGCGGCTGATTCATGACCTGAACGGAACCAACCAGGTTGGCCGCTCGTGCGTCTTTGTCTTCCGAGGCGTGGATGGATGTGAAACCAGTAATCACAAGGCCGATGGCAAAAATCAGCACAATGGCTTTGATGATGTCAGGCTTGCCGCCCATGGCTTCAGTTCCTCAAAATGCAGTTTCGAAATTGTCGGTAAATCAGTGAGCTATTCTTCACTTCAAGAATCAGAGGAAAGATTAACACCTATCCTCATTTTTACAATTTTTGACAGATTAAAATTCAGTAAGCTTTCTCGGAGCTTACGAAACGGTTGGGGACACCCTTTCTGAAACTGTGCGGAGCCAGGGATGGCGGAGCCCAAGCAACACATGGATGTGCCGCCAGGAGCGTGTTTCAGAAAGGGTGTCCCCAACCGGTTCCCGCACTGAACTCACGAGCTAGGAGGACCGGGCGTTACCCTGCCCAAGAAACAGCTGATAGGCTTCATTATCCGTCATGTTTTCATAGCGGAAGCCGACCTTATCCAGCATTTTCTCGAAATCCTGAACCTCGTCATCTTCCACCTGAGCCCCCAGCAGAACGCGGCTGTAGGCCGCACCATGGTTGCGGTAGTGGAACATGGAGATGTTCCAGCGGGTACCCAGGGACATCAAGAACTTCAGCAGCGCCCCCGGGCGCTCCGGGAACTCAAACTGGAAGACCTTCTCGTTGGTGATGGTAGGCGCGTGACCACCCACCATGTGGCGGATGTGCTGTTTGGCCAGGTCGCTGTCGGTCAGGTCGACCACCGAGTAGCCGCTCTCCCGCAACTCCTGAACCAAGTCCTCGCGGCCGTGACCTCCTGCCGCAATCTGGATACCCACAAAAATCGTGGCATTGGTGGCATCGGCGTAGCGGTAGTTGAACTCGGTGATGCTGCGTTTGTGCAGCGCATTGATAAAGGTCTTGAAGGCACCCGGTTTCTCCGGGATGGTCACCGCCAGGATCGCCTCGCGCTTCTCGCCCACTTCCGTGCGCTCGGAAATGTAGCGCAGGCGGTCGAAGTTCATGTTGGCACCGCTCAGGGTGGCAATCAGATTTTCACCCTCAACCTTTTCCCGCTCGATGTATTTCTTGATGCCTGCCACGCCCAGGGCACCGGCCGGCTCGGCGATGGAGCGGGTGTCCTCGAAAACATCCTTGATGGCAGCGCAGATTTCGTCAGTGGACACGGTGATCACCTCGTCCACGTGATCCTTGCAGATTTCCCAGGGATACTTGCCGATCTGCTTGACCGCCACGCCGTCGGCAAAGATGCCTACCTCGTCCAGTACCACCCGTTTGCCCGCCTTCATGGCAGCCTGCAGGCAGTTGGAGTCCTCGGGCTCGACACCGATCACCTTGATTTCCGGGCGCAGGTACTTGATGTAGGCGGCCATGCCAGCAATCAGCCCGCCGCCGCCAACACAGATAAAGATCGCGTGGATCGGCTTGCTGAACTGCCACATGATCTCCATGGCCACAGTTCCCTGCCCGGCAATGACATCCGGGTCATCGTAGGGCGGGATGTAGGTATAGCCGTGCTTCTGGATCAGCTCTTGGGCATGGGCTGCGGCTTCATCGAAAGCGTCTCCTTTCAGAACCACTTTGGCACCATGATCACGGACCGAGCGTACCTTGATCTCGGGCGTGGTCTGGGGCATCACGATCACCGCCTTGATACCCAGGTTCTTGGCTGCCAGCGCCACACCCTGAGCATGATTCCCGGCGGAGGCACAGATCACGCCCTTGGCTTTCTGTTCTTCGGAAAGCTGGGCAATCCGGTTGTATGCGCCACGAATCTTGAAGGAAAACACCGGCTGAAGATCTTCACGCTTGAGCAGAATATTGTTGCCAAAGCGCTTGGACAGACTACGGGCTTCAGTCAGGGGTGTTTCGATGGCCACGTCATAGACGCGCGCATCGAGTATCTTCTTGATGTAGCGTTGCGGCATAACTGTTCCGGCTTCTGGTTGGTTTACGGTCGATGGTCGGCTGAAAAAACCAACAGTGTAGGAAGTTTGCACGGCAGCCGTCTATAAGCAGAGCTCGCTAAAGCGCTATAATGCAGAGAAACCCAACCTGATTTGCATCCGGAGCTTCCAATGAACCAGGACGAACTGAAAAAAGCCGTCGCCAAAGCCGCCATCGACTACATCGCGCCCCGCCTTGATAGCGACAGCATTATTGGCGTTGGCACCGGAAGCACGGCCAACTTTTTCATCGACATGCTCGCCGACCTGAAGACCGACTTTGATGGCGCGGTGGCCAGCTCCGAAGCCACCGCCGAGCGCCTGAAAAGCCACGGCATTCCGGTGTACGACCTCAACAGCGCCGGTGAGCTCGAGTTCTACGTGGATGGCGCCGATGAGGCCAATGAACGCCTGGAACTGATCAAGGGTGGCGGCGCTGCACTGACCCGGGAAAAGATCGTGGCTGCGGTGGCCAAAACCTTCATCTGCATTGCCGATGATTCCAAGATGGTCGGCATCCTGGGCAACTTCCCCCTGCCCGTGGAAGTCATCCCCATGGCCCGGAGCCATGTTGGCCGGGAGATTGTGAAACTGGGGGGCGACCCGGTTTACCGCGAAGGCGTTGTCACCGATAACGGCAACATCATTATCGATGTCCACAACATGGATATTTCCCAACCGATCCGGGTGGAAGAGCAGCTCAACAACATCGTGGGGGTGGTCACCAATGGCCTGTTCGCCCGCCGCCGCGCGGATCTTTTGCTATTGGGAACCAAAGACGGCGTAAAGAGCATCTCGAGCGAAGGCGCCTGACGGCCTCCCTGTCGCTCCTTGACTGTCGAAGCTGGCCTTTCGGGCCAGCTTTTTTATTGCCTGGCGCACCGACAACCAAGCGCTTGCTTGGTATCGATATTTGGGCGACACTGCTCTGCATTGATTGCGATCAGAGGGAGCGTCACCGTGTCCGATTATTTCAACGAAACCCACCAGCAGGTCCGCGCGACCGCC
Source organism: Marinobacter sp. EhC06 (assembly GCF_001650915.1). Classification (GTDB taxonomy): domain Bacteria; phylum Pseudomonadota; class Gammaproteobacteria; order Pseudomonadales; family Oleiphilaceae; genus Marinobacter. The sequence continues at coordinate 1,097,389 of NZ_LXYO01000023.1, read as the reverse complement.
CGCAAATTCATCGAAACTCACGTACTGCCGCACATCGACGACTGGGAAGAAGCGGGTGAATTTCCCCGGGATCTATACAAGAAGGCCGGGGATGCAGGTTTGTTGGGCATTGGTTTTCCCGAAGCATTGGGCGGCATCGGAGAGGGGGACATCTTTCTGAAAGTGGCTGTCTCCGAGGAACTGATGCGCTCCACCTCCGGCGGCCTGGTGGCAGGCCTCGGTTCCCTGGATATCGGACTGCCACCAGTCGCCAAATGGGCAAAGAAGGAAATCCGGGAACAGATCGTGCCACCGGTTCTGCGGGGCGAAAAGATCGCCGCCCTCGCGGTCACCGAACCCGGCGGTGGTTCCGACGTCGCCAACCTGAAAACCCGGGCAGTCCGGGACGGCGACCATTACATCGTCAACGGCAGCAAGACGTTCATCACCAGCGGCATGCGCGCTGACCACTATACTGTAGCCGTGCGCACCGGTGGCGAGGGCCACGGCGGCATCAGCCTGTTGCTGATCGACCGGGACATGCCCGGTTTCTCCACCGGCAAGAAACTGCGAAAAATGGGCTGGTGGGCCAGCGACACCGCCGAGCTGTTTTTCGAGGATTGCCGTGTTCCGGCAGACCGACTGATCGGCGCCGAAAACGCCGGCTTCATCGCCATCATGAGCAACTTCCTGTTCGAGCGTCTCAGCCTGGCCATCATGGCCTACATGACCGCTCAACTCGCCTACGAGGCTGCCCTGGAATACACCCAACAACGCAAGGCGTTCGGCCGCAACATTGCCGGCTTCCAGGTGACCCGCCACAAGCTGGTGGATATGGCCACCCAGATCGACGTGGCCCGGGAATACACCTACCGCTGTGCCGCCCTGATGCAGGCCGGCAAGAACCCCATCAAGGAAGTGGCCATGGCCAAGAACTTCTCGGTGGATGTCTGCGAAAAAGTCACCCGGGAAGCGGTGCAGCTGTTCGGTGGCATGGGGTACATGCGGGAAACCGTGGTCGAGCGCCTCTATCGGGACGCCAAGATTCTCTCTATTGGCGGCGGCACCACCGAAATCATGAAAGAGCTCATTGCCAAGCAGATCAAGCTTTGAGCCTTGGGTTCCGCATTAGCACTCTTGTCCTGACCCAGCCTGCCGGGTTTTGGTGGGGGGCCATGTCAGTAGCTTTTCCAAAACACGCTACAAGCACATCCCTGTGCGCTTGTTTCGGGCCATCCTTGGCCCTCTACAGTTTTGGAAAAGCTACTGACACGGCCCTCGCAACATTTGTGCGATCCTCCCATCGCTAACCGCAAAACTTTTTCGTTTACGGTCGGCATTATCGAGAGTTCCGGGCGGGTATCTGGCAGGGCTTTCCGAAAACGTGGAGCGCCAGGGATGGCGCGACCGAGCCCTACATGGACGTATTCACGGGCGTTTTTCGGAAAGCCCTGCCAGATAGCCGCTTGCACCCAACTCAACGACCAAGGTTTAGTTTCGAACTGCAGGATACTCCCGTATAATTGCGCCCACTTTTTAACCGCAGTCAAACGTACCTTTAACGTACCAGGAAGGATCGCACATGCAATTCGACAACATCCCCGCAGGCAAGAACCCGCCTGAAGACATCTACGTTGCCATCGAAATCCCGGCCAACAGTTCCCCGGTGAAGTACGAACTGGACAAAGACATGGGCGCCCTGCTGGTAGACCGTTTCATGGCGACCCCCATGTTCTACCCGGCCAACTATGGTTTCATCCCGCACACCCTGGCCGACGACGGTGACCCCCTGGACGTGCTGGTTGTAACCCCCTACCCGATCCAGGCCGGTTCCGTGATTCGATGCCGCCCGGTGGGTGTGCTGAACATGGAAGACGAAGCCGGTGGCGACGCCAAGCTGGTTGCAGTTCCCCATGACAAGCTGACCACCACCTACCACGATGTCAAGGAAATCGACGATCTGCCCGAGCTGCTGCGCGACCAGATCAAGCATTTCTTCGAGAACTACAAGACCCTTGAGCCAGGCAAGTGGGTGAAGGTGCAAGGCTGGGACAACGCCGCTGCCGCTAAGAAAGCCATCGTGGATTCCGTGAACGCCTACAAAGGCTGAGCCGGGCTCTTCTTGGTTTGATGGCATAAAAAAACCGGGCTTCGCGCCCGGTTTTTTGTTTCTGGATAAACCCTGGCTGGCATCAGCCCCTGGACAGCAGATCCCGCATATCACTGATCGCAGAATTGGCCCGGGAAAGGTATGCAGCCATCGTAAGCGAGTGGTTGGCCAGCACGCCAAAGCCACTGCCATTCAAAATGACCGGGCTCCACATTTCACCCTGGGCACCCTCCAGCTCGATGATTACCTGCCGGACACTGGCCATGGCATTCTTGTCCTGGAGCACTTTCCGGAAATCCACTTCAATTGCCCGGAAAATGTGCAGAAGCGCCCAGGCACTTCCGCGAGCCTCGTAAAACACGTCGTCAATTTTGGTCCAGGGCGTTTTCACATCTTCTCCGGTCGCTTCCTCAGCAAGAGGATCACCGGAGTTCATGGTGATCACCGAGTCTGATACCGAGGCCTTGCCAACGCTCTCACCAAGAGTACGGGACAGACTTCCGAGGCGAGTCTCCAGATCCGCCAGCCAGTTGCTCAGGTTATCGGCGCGGGCGAAGAACTGGGCGTCGGCCTGGTCCGGGCTCGACAGCCGATCAAGGTAACGTTTGAGAGCGGTGATGCCCCGACGGTACTCAGCCTCGGTAGACGGAATTGCCCAGCTTTCACTATCAAAGTGGAACTGGGGCTCTGCGATGGTCAAATCTGTATCTTCCGCGGATTGGCTCTGGGACCGGCTGATGTCTTTGCGCATGGCACGAGACAGGTCACGGAGCTGGACCAGCACGCCATATTCCCAGTTGGGCATGTTATCCAGCCACAGTCCCGGCGGGAAAATATCGTTGGAGATGTAGCCACCGGGCTTGTCCAGCAGGGTTTCTGCAATTCTGATCATGGTAACGGTTGTGGCGAACCCGGTAATGGGCTCTCTCTCCATGGAATTGGCAACCGAGCGGGTGTGTTCGCGCACCGAGAAGGTGTCCGGCTCGCTGCTCCAGATCATGCCAAGCACCAACGCCACCAGCAGGTAGACCACAACCAACGCCAGAATCAGTTTACCGATTACACCGCTACCACCAGCATAATCCTGAACATCGTCTTTTTTGTCCTTGAAGTACTGTCTGATTTTGCCTGGCATATGACTTTTAATCCCCTGTCTGTTGGTTGTCAGCGGCAAACGGCCGACCAAGATGGTAACCCATGGCTCCGTCGATACCCAGTTTACAGAGTACCGAGTATTCCGCGGCAGTTTCCACTCCTGTGGCGAACACTTTCACGCCACGGCTGTGTGCGATTGCCACCACGGATTCGATATAGAAGCGGTTATCTTCGTGGGTGTCGATATCGTGAATGAAACTGTTATCGATACGCAGCCCCTGAAACCTCAGATTTCTCAGGTAACTGAATGGCACGCCTCCAACGCCGAAGCGGTCGACCAGGACCGGTACCCCAAGACGGCCCAGCGACCTGACCAGAAGCCCCACGGCCGTCCGATGATGGTGAATAGCCTGTTCTGAGATACCGATCCAGAGATTCCGTGCCAGTGAACCGGACTGCTGCAGTTGCTCAAGCAAGTCCGTACGGAAGGTCTCGCTGGCGACGGACGCATTGCCGAGCGAGACGGCCAGTGGCTGGTCCGGCAAATCCTTCAAACGATCAAGTACCCGCTGAACCAGCAGGCGATCAATATCGGAAATCAGCCCGAAGCGCTCGGCCATTGGCACAAAGGTGCCTGCCCTCAAAGCGCCTTCGGCGGAATCAATGCGGGAGAAAACCTGATGGTAAACCGGCATGAGCCGGCCCTCGTTGACCATGGGCTGGAGCCACAACGACAGTGTCTGCTGGCGGATCGCCTGGCTGATAATCACCCGCCAGGTTTCCAGATTGTGATGGCCATCCTTCTCGGGATCGGCCAGGTGACAGCCCGCGCCGTTGCCGCTCTGGGCGGTCCGCAGCGCCTCATCCGCAGCCGCCATGAGATCGCGGGCACCACGGCCTTCCAGCGTTCGGGCCATCCCGGCATGTACGGCAGTATCCATGGGTGAGGCAAGATCCGAATACACTCCGTCGAGGTCATTCACCAGTTGCCGACACCAGACTCCGGCGTCTGCCGGCATCACGCCGGGAAGGAAAACGGCAAACTCGGCACCGGTCCTGCGCCCTGCAAAGGACCCGGCATGCTGCATGACGAAATCAGCAATCACCGTCGCTATCCGCAGCAGCAGCCGGTCCGCTTCGCTCCGGCCATAAGCCTGGTTATAACCGGAAAAATCCGCCAGCTGAATCAGCATGAGAATCCCGGGCGCGGCCTTTTCCTCGGATTCCACTTCCACTTTCAGACGCTGGTCGAAGGCACTCCGGCTGGCCAGCCCGGTGACCGAATCCTCGTTATTGACCCGCCGCAGGTGCTGAATGAGTTTGGCCTGCCCCTCGAAAAGCTGGCCCAAATCATCCGCCATCTGGTTCATGGCGTCGGTCACCTGGTTGATTTCACGGGTCGACTTGATGGAAACCCGCTTCCTGAAATCCCTCTGGCCGAGTGCCTTTGCCTGATCCTCAAGGGCGTGCAGCGGGCGCAGGGTGCGACGAAGCAGGAGGAAAACTGCAAATAGCCCGATACCCCCGATGACAGCCGTACTGGCAGTCAGACCGATGGTGATTCGCCACAGATCTTCGTACGCTCGACCGGGGTGGCTGATTACCTGAACAGTGCCTAGGCGGCTCCAGCCGCGGACCACTTCTGCCTCGGCTACCGGCAGGGGAAGATCCGCAAAAGAACGGAACCAGGAGGGTACAGCCACCTCACTGAGAGTCATGGCGCGCCCTGCAATCTGGTCGCCCTGATGATTCAGGTAGCTGACTGAGAGGTATCGCCCACTGTCGAACACCGCGTCAATCAGTGAGGCCGAGGCAACCGGGTCACGGCCGTCAATGGCGTTGGAAAGGGACAAACCTATGGCCGTTGCCCCGTCACGGGCATGACCGGCCAACTGGTCCGAGACATAATCCCGGAAATACCCGTAGCTGGTAATGAAAACAGCCCCCAGCAGGGTTACGAGCAAACTTCCAGTCAACACCAGAAGCATCGTTCGCAGGGTTACCACGCCCTGCTGCTTGCGCTTTATGGGGATTTGCTTCCGTGCCATGGGGAGCTTCTCCGGATTGGCTGTGAGCCAGCCGGCCAGGTGATTGTGACCTGCACCGCAGAGTTGACAAACATTTACATAGCGCAACCTACGCCGACAACATTAAACACTATAGACTCTGCAAAAGGACTAAGGTTGAAAAATCGTCCGCACCGGGGAAGGACGACCAATAACGAAAAAGAGACAGGCCCGAGCAACATGAACGACGAAAGCCAGAAAGAAAAACTCAGGCAGCATTTCGCACGCCGTGTAACAACCCAGGCCCGGGTTGTTCTCGACACCTGGCAGAAAATTCACGAAGACCGGGACAAGGCCGCTGCCCACCGCAACGAGTTTGCTGCCGCCGCCGATAAGCTGGTGCGTTACGCCCAGCGGTTCGAAATGGACAGCCACGCCAGGGCCGGGCAGACCACGCTGGAACTGATCAAACAGTGGGAACCTGGTTCGGCACTGGACGACACCCTTGAGCGACAGCTGCAGGATGCCATCGAGACTCTATCCCAGAGCACCCTGCGCAGGACCGACCTCAACAGTTCCGAGTCGCCCCACCAGTTCCGCCGCACCCCGGTCTACATCGCTCTGGCCAACCAGGAAATGGCAAGCCGCCTGATCCGGCAACTGGAGTTTTTCGGCTTCCGGGCCTCGGCCTTTGCCAACGCCGATGAACTCACCGAAGCCTGCGCTCTCCATAAACCCGAAACCATCCTGGTGGACGTCAATTTTGGCGGTTCGGCCAACGCCGGCATTACCACCATCGAGCACCTGCAGGAACGCCACGACACGCCCATCCCCATTATCTTCATGAGCGACGAGGACGGCTCCATCGAAACCCGACTGCAGGCCTCACGTTGTGGCGGGGAAGAGTTCTTCTATCCTGCCGTCGACCCCGGCCAACTGATCGAAAAGATCGAAACCTACACCCACGGCAACACCGTGGAGCCCTACAAGGTTCTGGTTCTGGACGACTCCCGGGCCCAGGCCAAGTACATGGAAACGGTGTTGAAAAAGGCAGGCATGACTGCCCACATCATCACCGACCCGATGCAGATTATCCACGCCCTGGAGGAGTTCTCTCCGGAGATCATCATCCTGGATATGTATATGCCCGGCTGCACCGGCATGGAAATCGCCCGGGTGATCCGCCAGCAGGATCGCTTCCACAGCGTGCCCATTATTTACCTGTCGGCCGAAGAAGACGTCAGCAAACAGCTCCATGCCATGAGCCTCGGGGGCGACGACTTCCTGACCAAACCAATCGACCCGAAACACCTGATAGCCACTATCCACAACCGTGGGCGCCGGGCCCGCTCCCTGCTGGCGCTGATGATCCGTGACAGCCTGACTGGCCTGTTCAATCACACCCATACGCTACACCTGCTGGACCAGGAGATTGTGCGGGCTCGCCAGAAAGACCAGCCGATGTGCTTTGCAATGATCGACATCGACTACTTCAAGAAGGTGAACGACACCTTTGGCCACCCGATTGGTGACCGTGTATTACGAAGCCTGTCGATGTTCCTCAAGCAGCGCCTGCGCAAGACCGATCACATTGGCCGATACGGCGGAGAGGAATTTGCCATCATCCTGCCCAATACTCGCCCGAGCGATGCCCGGAACGTACTGAACGAAATCCGGGAGCGTTTCTCCGAGCTGCAACAGCCGGCCGGCGACCGGGAATTCAACGTCACCTTCAGTTGCGGCATCGCAGCCTGGAATGACGACACCTCCCAGGCATTGTGCGAACGGGCGGACCGGGCGCTCTACAGTTCCAAGGAACTTGGCCGCAACTGCGTGACTCTGGCGGATTCCTGATGCCGGGCCGTCCCGGCCCGCATCCATCTGCGCAAAACTCTCACGACAATTTTCGGTCGGGCATGGCTCAGTCACTGCCCGGCTGCTACCTTTTATGAAACCAACGTCGTATAGAAGTTCGTTCCGCCGTTCACGACAATGATTGTCATCAGCGGAAAGATCCCTTTTCGATTCATTTGCCGTCTTTTTACGACCAATGGACAACAGGGACGATTGTCAAAAAGTGTTGATCTGAACAAAACAAGCACGCACCATTGGGGGAACATGCCGTTAAGTTCGGCGATCCTGTAAAAAGACACCAAGGCAGACAGCACCATGTCGACAATTCTCGTACTCCATGGACCCAACCTCAACATGCTCGGCACCCGCGAGCCGGAGGTCTATGGCTACGAGACTCTGGCGGATATCGACGACCGGCTGCGTTCACAGGCGGCAGAGCGCGGGCACCATCTGCTCCACCTGCAATCAAACGCCGAATACGAACTGATTGAACGGGTTCACGAGGCCCGGGCGGAAGGCGTGGATTTCATCATCATCAATCCAGCCGCATTCACCCACACCAGCGTTGCCCTGAGGGATGCCATGCTGGCTTCGGGAATTCCTTTTATTGAAGTGCATCTTTCCAACGTGCATGCACGGGAACCGTTCCGGCATCACTCCTATTTCTCGGATATCGCCGAAGGCGTTATCTGTGGGCTGGGCAGCCAGGGGTACGACCTCGCACTCCAGGCGGCCCTGAAACGCATTCACCGATAGACCTGACAAAACGGGACTGGACTGACTATGGATATTCGTAAAATCAAGAAACTGATCGAGCTGCTCGAGGAATCTGACGTCGAGGAGCTGGAGATTCACGAAGCGGACGATTCGGTGCGTATCTCCCGCCGCCGTGAGCCGGCCGCCGGAACCCAGTACGTGAGTCATTACCCGGCCCCGGCACCCCAGGCCGCTGCGCCTTCCGCCCCAGCTCCGGCTGCGGAAGAATCCTCCGCACCTGCCGCCCCGACCGGCCATACCCTGAAATCCCCGATGGTAGGCACGTTCTATCGCTCCCCATCGCCCACTGCCAAGGCGTTCGTGGAAGTCGGCCAGACCGTCAATGTCGGTGATGTAGTCTGCATCGTGGAAGCCATGAAGATGATGAACCAGATTGAGGCAGACAAAAGCGGAACCATCACGGAGATTCTGGTCGAGAACGGCCAGCCGGTTGAGTTTGACCAGCCCCTGGTCGCCATTTCCTGAACGGGGTAATAGTTACTCATGGCCATGTTAGAGAAAGTACTGATCGCGAACCGGGGTGAAATTGCCCTCCGGATTCTGCGCGCCTGCAAGGAACTGGGCATCAAGACCGTGGCAGTGCACTCCCAGGTCGACCGTGATCTGATGCATGTACGCCTAGCTGACGAGTCGGTCTGTATTGGCCCGAACAGTGCCACCGACAGCTACCTGAATATCCCGACCATTATCAGTGCTGCGGAAGTCACTGATTCCGTCGGTATCCATCCCGGCTACGGCTTTCTTGCCGAAAACGCCGATTTCGCCGAGCAGGTTGAGAAAAGCGGGTTCCGCTTCATCGGACCAAAGGCCGACACCATCCGCCTGATGGGCAACAAGGTGTCGGCCATCAATGCCATGATCAAGGCCGGTGTTCCAACCGTGCCGGGATCGGATGGCCCGCTGGATGACGACGAGGAACGGACCCTGCGGATTGCCCGGGAAATCGGCTACCCGGTCATGATCAAGGCGGCTTCCGGCGGCGGTGGTCGTGGGATGCAAGTGGTTCACTCGGAGGCTGCACTGCTGAAAGGTGTTCAGATCACCCAGAGTGAAGCCAAGAACGCCTTCGGCGACCCGACCGTATACCTGGAAAAATTCCTGGAAACCCCGCGACACGTGGAAGTCCAGGTTCTTGCTGACATGCACGGCAACTGCATTCATCTGGGCGACCGCGACTGCTCCATGCAGCGCCGGAACCAAAAAGTCATCGAAGAGGCCCCTGCCCCGAACATCAACCCGGAATCCCGGGAGCGCACCCTCAAGGCATGTACCGATGCCTGCAAGGAAATCGGTTATGTGGGCGCAGGCACCTTCGAGTTCCTGTACCAGGACGGCGAGTTCTATTTCATCGAAATGAACACCCGGGTCCAGGTTGAACATCCGGTGTCCGAAATGGTGACCGGCGTGGATATTGTCCGCGAACAACTGCGCATCGCCAGCGGCCTGCCACTGCAGTACACCCAGGATGACATACGCATTTCAGGCCACGCCATGGAATGCCGGATCAACGCGGAAGACCCGAAAACCTTCGTTCCCAGCCCGGGCAAGGTTTCCCATTACCACGCCCCCGGCGGCAATGGCGTCCGCGTCGATTCCCACCTTTACAGCGGTTACACGGTTCCACCCTTCTACGATTCGCTGGTGGCCAAGCTGATCACCTGGGGCGATGACCGCGAGATCGCACGACGGCGCATGAAGAATGCGCTGGACGAACTGGTGGTCGAGGGCATCAAGACCAACCAGCCTCTGCATCGGAAACTGGTACGCGATGGTGGCTTTAAACAGGTAGACTTCACCATCCACTACCTTGAGAAACTGATGCGGGATTAATCATGCCCTGGATACAACTCCAGATCCCGGCTGATCCGGACAACGCGGATCAGCTTGAGGATCTGCTCATGGAGATGGGCTCTGACGCCGTCTCCATGGAAGATGCCGCCGACCAACCTCTCTATGAGCCGGATCCCGGCACCACCCCTTTATGGAGCCAGACAACCGTGACCGGCCTGTTCGATTCCGGCCGGGATATCGAGCAGCTCTGCGCCGATATCCGGGATGCCTGGCACCAGCAAACCCAGCAGGCCCTTCCGGAAATCGACGTCACTCTGGTTGAGGACAAGGATTGGGAACGGGCCTGGATGGACGATTTCCAGCCCCTGAAATTCGGCGAGCGGCTCTGGATCGTCCCGAGCTGGCATGACGCACCTGACCCGGATGCGGCGAATCTGATGCTGGACCCCGGTCTGGCCTTCGGTACCGGCACCCATCCAACGACCGCCCTCTGCCTCGAATGGCTTGATGGCCAGGATCCCCATGGCAAGCAGGTGATCGATTACGGCTGTGGCTCCGGCATTCTCGGCCTTGCGGCCCTGCTCCTTGGCGCAGACCATGTGATTGGTGTCGATACCGATCCGCAGGCCCTCGAAGCCAGCCGGGAAAACGCCCGCCGCAACGGTGTCGAAGACAGCAAGCTGGACCTGTTCCTGCCAGACAACGAGCCCGAAACCAAAGCCGACATCATGCTTGCCAACATCTTGGCCCAGCCCCTGATCGGCCTTGCGCCCCATCTTGCATCGCGGACCAGGCCCGGCGGCGATCTGGTGCTGTCCGGCATCCTGTCTAACCAGGCCCGGGAAGTAATGGCCGCCTATGAGCCATGGTTCGTCATGGACGAGCCCGAGCAGCGGGAAGAGTGGATACGCCTCACAGGACGGCGCCACGACAGATGACGAAACCGGTCTTAACGACTAAACTCCGACACTCGTAGCCCAGTCGCTTTCAGGAAGAAGCATGACCCAGAGCAGCCTGCAGACACAGTGCCCGAATTGCCAGACCCGATTCCGGGTAACCGAAGAACAGCTTGGCATTGCCAAGGGCAAGGTACGCTGCGGGAACTGCATGAAAGTGTTCAACGCCATCGAACACCAGGTTATCCCCGGCGGGGGCGAAAAAACACGAACCTCACCCGCCCCTGAGAAACCGGCAGACACCCCATCTTCGGCCGGCCCCGGCGTAAGCGAGGAAGATTTTGTCTTTGCTGACAACCCGGAAGAGGATGCGGCGGAAGGCCGTTACGCCGGCACCAAGCTGACCTTTTCCGATGACGAGCTCAGCGACAGCTTCCGCAGCTTCGACGAGCGCGACGAAGCGGACTACAAGGACGCTGACACTGACAGTTCCGACGAGGAAGTCGATGAAAGCTGGGCCGAAGCCATTCTGCAGGATGACGAGCCCGCATCAACGAAACCGTCTGCTGCGAAGCCCCCGGAACCGGCCCCCGAGCCCGAACCGGAAGAACCAGCGCCCGAGCCGGAAACCAGACCGGAACCCGGCCCAGAACTGAGTCTGGAAGAAGAACCGGTGTTCGAGCAGGCAGCAACACCCTCTTCCGCTGGCACCCGGCCGACCAAGGAGTCTGATCCGTTCGATGAGTTTGTGGACGAATCCGGTTTCGATTTCGATGAACCGGATCGACCGGCCGACGCCTTCCATGCCGACCCGCCCTTCCGGGACCTGCGTCGCGACCCCGTTGCCGTCGATTCGGGCGGAAGCGGCATCCGGACCATAGTGTGGAGCGTAATTGTGCTGGGCCTGATCGGCGTTCTGATTGCCCAGGTAACCTGGTTCCAGTTCGACCGCCTGTCCGCCATTCCCGAGTTGCGGCCATTCTATGAAAAAGGTTGTGAACTGGCCGGCTGCGAGCTCAAACCGCTGATCAATGTTGAGGCGATACAGAGCCGGAAACTGGTGGTTCGGACCGACCCGGATAACCGCTCGCAACTGGTAGTCGATGCTGTGATCATCAACCGGGCCGACTTCGAACAACCGTTCCCTGCCATTGCCCTGACCTTTTCCAACCTGAATGGCGATGTGGTTGCCCAAAGCCTGTTCACGCCCCAAGAATACCTGGCCGGCGAAGGCAGGGAGCTGGACGCCATGCCCACGGATACGCCCGTGCGCATTGCCATCAACATCCGGGATCCCGGTCGTGACGCAGTGAATTACAACATCCTCTTCCGCCCCCACGCACCCTGATGCAGTAAGGAAGTATTTACTCGACAGCCATTACCGACGGCCATCGCACAGAACAAAAGTCAACCAGAAAGGGCGAAAAATAATCAATTTTTTCACCGCCCTGCCCCTTCAATCATGGTCCACCCGGCGGTATCATTACCGCCTTTCGGATGCTGGATCGGTTACTTATTGAACAACCGCTCAGCCCGACCTTTGCTTAACCCGCTGTGACACGGACTCAGATCATGCTGCCAACGGCAAAAATCGGGCCGTACACCTTGCCCAACCCTTTGATTGTTGCGCCCATGGCTGGCGTAACGGACCGCCCTTTCCGTCTTTTATGCCGGAGGTTGGGCGCCGGTCTGGCGGTGTCGGAGATGGTCATAGCGGACAGCAAACTCTGGCATACGCGCAAGTCCCGGTCACGCCTTAACCATCAGGGTGAGCCGGAACCCCGCTCGGTGCAGATTGCCGGCGGTGATCCGCAAATGCTGGCAGACGCCGCGCGTCAAAATGCGGAGTTTGGTGCCCAGATCATCGACATCAATATGGGCTGCCCGGCCAAGAAAGTCTGTAACAAGGCTGCCGGCTCGGCCCTGATGAAAGATGAAACCCTGGTTCGCGAGATTCTTGAGGCGGTGGTTCAGGCGGTTGATGTTCCCGTCACCCTCAAGATGCGTACCGGATGGGACCGGGACAACCGCAATGCACTGGTTATTGCCCGGATGGCGGAGGATGCCGGCATCCAGGCTGTTGCCATTCACGGTCGGACCCGTGCGGACAAGTACGAGGGCAACGCCGAGTACGACACCATCGCCGATGTGAAGTCCCGCATCAGCATTCCGGTGTTTGCCAACGGGGATATTACATCGCCGGAGAAAGCCCGGGACGTGCTTCACCATACCGGTGCCGATGGGTTGCTGATTGGCCGTGCCGCCCAGGGCAGCCCCTGGATTTTTCGGGAGATCCGGCATTTCCTGGAAACCGGCAGCCACATGGCCGCACCGGAGCTGGATGAGGTCGAGGATATTCTGACCGAGCATCTCCAGGCACTGCACGCCTTCTATGGCGAAACCATGGGTGTGCGTATTGCCAGAAAACATGTGGGCTGGTACCTGCAGTCCCACGATCCGGGTAAACAGTTCCGCAAACGCTTCAACGCCATCGACGATGCGCTGGAGCAGAGAGACACGATTCAACAGTATTTTGCAGGCTTACGAAATGGAGAGGTATTCGCAGCATGAGCGCTGAGACTTTGGCAAACGACAACCTGAGCACCCCGGCCAACGATGATATCCATCAGTTGCAGACGGTGAACAGCAGCGGCAACACCGTCACCCTGCGCGACAGCGTTGAGGTGGCCCTGAAAAACTACTTCGCCCAACTGGATGGCGCTCCGGTGACCGAGGTCTACCAGCTGGTGCTTTCCGAAGTGGAAGCGCCACTGCTGGAACAGGTGATGAAATACACCCGCAACAACCAGACCAAGGCATCCACCATGCTGGGCCTGAACCGCGGGACTCTGCGCAAGAAGCTGAAGCAGTACGGTCTGCTATAATCCAGACATTTGAAGAGGGCCTCCCGGACACCATTCGCGAGGCCCTTATTCGTTCATCTCCAGCGAAGAAAGTGACCCATGGCAAACCAGGCTAACACCTCCGTCCGTCGCGCCCTGATCAGCGTGAGTGATAAAACCGGTATCGTCGAATTCGGACGAGCCCTGACCGAACGCGGCGTTGAGCTGCTCTCTACCGGTGGCACCTACCGCCTCCTGAAAGAAAACAGCATCCCGGTAATCGAAGTCTCCGACTACACCGGTTTTCCCGAGATGATGGATGGCCGGGTAAAAACCCTGCACCCGAAGATCCATGGCGGGATTCTTGGCCGCCGTGGTACCGACGACGCCGTAATGTCCGAGCATGGCATCAGCCCCATCGATATGGTCGTGGTCAATCTCTACCCCTTCGAGGAGACAGTGGCGAAGCCGGACTGTGATCTGGCAACCGCCATTGAAAACATTGATATCGGCGGGCCGACCATGGTTCGCGCCGCCGCCAAGAACCACAACGACGTCGCGATCGTGGTGAACGCCTCCGATTACAGCCGGGTTCTGAAAGAACTGGATGCCAACGATGGCCAATTGACCTACAGCACCCGCTTCGATCTGGCGGTCAAGGCGTTTGAGCACACGGCAGGCTACGACGGTGCCATCGCCAATTACCTGGGCGGCCGCACGCCGGACAACGACAACGCTGATTTCCCCCGCACCTTCAACGCCCAGTACGTGAAAGTCCAGGACATGCGTTACGGCGAGAATCCGCATCAGCGCGCGGCTTTCTATGCCGAGCGCAACCCGAAGGAAGCCTGCGTGGCCACGGCCAAACAGCTCCAGGGCAAAGAGCTGAGCTACAACAACGTGGCCGACACCGATGCCGCCCTGGAATGCGTGAAGCCCTTCGCCGATCCGGCCTGCGTGATCGTCAAACACGCCAACCCCTGTGGTGTTGCCATCGGTGCCGATATCCGTCAGGCCTACGATCTGGCCTTCGCCACCGACCCGACATCAGCCTTCGGCGGCATTATTGCCTTCAACCGGGAGCTGGATGCGGAAACCGCCAAAGCCATCATCGATCGTCAGTTTGTGGAAGTGATCATCGCGCCAACTGTCGCTCCGGAAGCGGTGGAACTGGTGTCCGCCAAGAAAAACGTGCGTCTGTTGGCCTGCGGCGAGTTTGACGGCGATCGTGCGCGCTCCATGGACTACAAGCGGGTAACCGGCGGCCTGCTGGTGCAGGACCGTGACCTGGGCATGGTGGCCATGGAAGACGTTAAGGTGGTGACAGAACGTCAGCCCTCCGAGCAGGAGCTCAATGACCTGCTGTTTGCCTGGGAAGTGGCCAAATATGTCAAGTCCAATGCCATTGTTTACGCCAAGGCCGGTCGCACCATCGGCGTCGGTGCCGGCCAGATGAGTCGGGTCTACAGCGCCAAGATTGCCGGCATCAAGGCCGCCGATGAAGGCCTGGAAGTGAAAGGCTCGGTGATGGCCTCCGACGCCTTCTTCCCGTTCCGGGACGGCATTGACGCTGCCGCAGCAGCGGGTATTACCGCTGTAATCCAGCCTGGCGGCTCTATGCGCGACCAGGAAGTGATTGATGCGGCCAACGAGCACGGCATTGCCATGGTGTTCACTGGCATGCGTCATTTCCGGCATTAAGGGAAGGTTTGGGAGTGTCGGATTACGCCGTTGGCTAATCCGACCTACGAACTGAAGCTCGAATACAGTAGGTCGGATTAGCCAACGGCGTTATCCGACAAAACAGGAATACGCTCATGAATATTCTCGTTATTGGCTCCGGCGGCCGTGAACATGCCCTGGCCTGGAAAGCCGCACAATCCCCCAGGGCAGACCGTGTATTTGTGGCCCCCGGCAACGCCGGCACGGCACGGGAAACAGGCCTGGAAAATGTCGATATCGATGTAATGGATCTGGACGGCCTGGCCAACTTCGCCGCCACCAACAATGTCGGGCTTACCATCGTCGGCCCAGAGGCGCCGCTGGTGGCAGGCATCGTGGATAAATTCGAGCAGCGTGGCCTGAGGGTTTTCGGCCCGAGTGCCGGCGCTGCCCAACTGGAGGGCTCCAAGGCCTTCACCAAGGATTTTCTGGCCCGTCAGAAGATCCCGACAGCCGGCTACGGCAACTTCACTGATGTGGACGAAGCCCTGGCCTATGTTCGCCAGCAGGGTGCTCCAATCGTCGTCAAAGCCGATGGCCTGGCTGCCGGCAAAGGCGTGATCGTTGCGATGACCCTGGAAGAAGCCGAAGATGCCATCCGCGACATGCTGGCCGGGAACGCGTTTGGTGATGCCGGTAGCCGCGTGGTCATTGAAGAATTCCTTGAAGGCGAGGAAGCCAGCTTCATTGTGATGGTGGATGGCGAGCATGTGCTGGCCATGGCCACGTCCCAGGATCATAAACGGGTTGGTGATGGCGATACCGGTCCCAATACCGGCGGCATGGGCGCCTACTCGCCGGCTCCGGTGGTCACTGCCGACGTGCATCAGCGCATCATGGACGAGGTGATTTACCCCACCGTGCGCGGCATGGCGGACGAGGGCCACCCCTACAAGGGTTTCCTCTACGCGGGTCTGATGATTGACAACAGCGGTGCCCCAAAGGTGATCGAATTCAACTGCCGCTTCGGAGATCCGGAAACCCAGCCGATCATGCTGCGAATGAAGTCCGATCTGGTGGAACTGTGTGATGCGGCCATCGACGGCAAGCTGGACCAGTGCCCCTCCGAGTGGGATGACCGCGCTTCCGTGGGCATCGTGTTGGCAGCCGGTGGTTACCCCGGCAGCTACAACAAGGGCGACGCCATTTCCGGTCTGCCGGAGACCGAGACCGAGGGCGAGAAAGTGTTTCACGCCGGCACTCGTCTTAATGGCGACCAGGTGGTCACCAATGGCGGCCGAGTGCTATGCGCCACTGCGCTTGGCAACACCGTCACCGAGGCCCAAAAACGGGCCTACGAACTGGCCTCGCGGATCCAGTGGGATGGCGCGTTCTACCGCAAGGACATCGCTTTCCGGGCCATTGCCCGCGAGCAATCCTGACGTCTGGCCAAAACCAGTCCGCGAAAACGCAGCCCGGTCATTGACCGGGCTTTTTTATGGGGTAATGTAAACGCCTCGCAACGGATGCCGATGAGCCGCCCGAAAGGAGCCCCAGATGCAACGCCCCCTATCACTGAACCTTGTTTTCGTTCTGACTGTCTCACTCCTTCTGAGCGCCTGCTCACGCCAGGGCATTTACGAGACGGCCATCGGGCTTGAGCGGTCCTCCGCAGGCCTGGAAGCGGACACCGTGGCTGTCGATAACCTGGAGATCGCCTACCTGAGAAATCACCAGGCGGTTAATGGCGACACCATTGTGATGATCCATGGCTTCGGGGCCAACAAAGACAACTGGACCCGTCTGGCCGGTCACCTGACCGACGATTTCAATGTCTACGCGATCGACCTGCCTGGGCATGGTGACAGCAGCAAACCCCTGGATATCGGCTATCGCCTGGAAGATCAGGCAGGGTACGTCGCGCAGATTCTGGAGGCACTTTCCGTCGATGATGCCCATATTATGGGCAATTCCATGGGAGGTGCGATTACTGCACTCTATGCTGCCAACCATCCCGGGAAAGTGAAATCAGCCGTGCTGTTCGATCCTGCCGGCATTCTGGAGTACGAAAGCGAACTGGTGGATCTGGTGATGGAGGGGGACAACCCGCTGATTCCCAAAAAGCCCGGTGACTTCGAGCGGCTCATGGAGTTTGCACTTGAGAAAGAACCCTTTGTGCCCTGGCCTATCATGGGCGTTATGGAAGAGCGGGCCATTGCCAATCGGGAAGTCAACGAGGTCATTTTTGCGGCCATTCGTGATGCCGGGTTCGAGTCAGACTTCCGCAATGCCATTACCCGGATTCAGGCCCCGGTCCTGATCATCTGGGGCAAGGAAGACCGGGTCATTAACTACCGAAACGGCGAGGTGTTCGCGGCAGCAATCCCGAATGCCAGGCTGGAGCTGATGGACGGTATCGGCCACGCACCGATGGTGGAGGCCCCGGCCGAATCAGCAAAGCTGTTCCGGACCTTTATCGACCAGCCGGCTGACTGATGCCCGTTTAAACAATAGTATCCACATTCCACCTTCAGCGACTACAAGGGCACGGCAAAACAGGGTAGCCTAGCAACCATTGTGCTTTTGACCTCCGAACTGATACCCCATGCCTGAAGCGATCTGGATTACTTTTGCCTTCGGCCTTGGCCTGCTGGTCAAGCTTGTTGGTCTCCCTCCCCTTGTCGGCTACCTGGCTGCAGGCTTTGTGCTCAGTGGCATTGCAGAGGCAACCGGTGTTGTGATTGAGGAGACCGACGTTCTCCAACACATCGCGCACCTTGGGGTGCTCCTGTTGCTTTTCACCGTGGGGCTGAAACTTAAGCTCCGCTCCATCGTCAGTCCGGAAGTGATTGGCGGCAGTCTTCTGCACTTTGGCATCACCTGCGCGGTATTTACCCCCGGTGTATACCTGCTGATGGACCTCGATTGGTCAACCGCGCTGATGCTGGCCATCGCCTTGTCCTTCTCGAGCACGGTGCTGGCCGCCAAGGTGCTTGAATCCAAAAGGGAACTGCGGGCATTCCATGGCCGGGTCGCCATCGGCATCCTGATCATGCAGGACCTGATTGCCCTGGTCGTCATGAGCCTCGCGGCCGGGAAAACACCCTCCGAATGGGCTCTGATTGTGTTCGGGCTGCCCTTGCTTCGACCTCTCCTGTTCAAGCTGCTGGATGCCAGTGGCCACGACGAACTGCTGGTGCTCCTGGGACTGCTGCTCGCGCTCGTTGTCGGCGGGCTTGGCTTCGAGGCGGTCGGTCTGAGCTCCGAGCTTGGCGCGCTGGTTTTCGGCGCCATGCTGGCCAATCACCCCCGGTCACAGGAGCTTTCCAAGTCGCTGTGGAGCGTCAAGGAAGTGTTCCTGGTGGGTTTCTTCCTGCAGATTGGCATTGGCGGTCTGCCCGATGGGGATGCGCTCCTCTTTGCTATAATCGCCGGGCTGGTCCTGCCGCTGAAAGGCATCTTGTTCTTTTTCCTCCTGCTGGCCTTCCGCCTGCGGGCCCGTAGCGGCTTCCTGAGTGCGCTGGCACTAACCAACTACAGCGAATTCGGCCTGATTGTCGCGAGCGTTGCCTTACCTGAATGGCTGGTGCCTCTGGCGATTTCGGTATCACTGTCGTTCCTGGTCTCGGCACCCATCAACCGATTTGCCCACGGTCTTTATGAACGTTACGCCCAGGGGCTCAGCCGGTTTGAAGGCAGCAAGCATCATCCGGATGAACAACCGCTGTCACTGGGCGACACCCGGGTTCTGATCATGGGCATGGGGCGGACAGGAACCGCCGCCTACGACTGGCTCTGCGATGATCAGCCGAAACTGATGGGGCTGGATTCCGACCCTGCGAAGGCCCTTCAACACCAGAAAGAAGGCCGCAACGTGGTCTTTGCTGACGCCGAAGATGCTTCTTTCTGGAACGGCCTGCACATGCCTGCGGTGCAATCTGTAATCCTTGCAATGGGTGATATCGAGGGCAAATTGATCGCCGCACGAATGCTCCGGAAGCTGGGCTTCAAGGGCTTTATCGTGGCCCACACCATGTACGAGGATGAAGCAAAACAGATCCGGGAAGCCGGCGCCGACGAAGCCTATCTGACCATGAGCGAGACCGGCGTTGCCTTGGCCAGCCACCTGATAGACAAGACACCCGCGAAACCGTCCCGGGCAATGGGCAAACCCGAGTAATCGGAGCGGCCAGAACAGCCCGTCGGTTACTCCTGTTCAAGAGCGCAGGTCCGGAACCCGGTATAGACATCATTACGCAGGGGCAGGTAAGCCTGCCGGTAGGTGCCCCTTATCAGACAGGATGATGTTGCGCAGCCGCCACCTTTGGTGACTTTGTGATCGCCGAACTGCAGGGTGGACATGAAAGGGTACATATCCACCTTGAAACCGTCGTAAGGCAGGAACTGGTCGCTGGTCCATTCCCAGACCGTACCGGTCATCTGCCGACAGCCAAAGGGGCTGTCACCATCGGGAAAATCAAACACCGGGTTCTGGGCCATGGCGCGCCCGTTCAGATCCGCCAGTTGCTCGGTTGGCGTCGAGTTGCCCCAGGGGAAACGCCGGAAGGGCTCGCCAGGGCGATTCCCCAGGGCCGCCACTTCCCATTCATACTCCGTCGGCAGGCGACGCCCTGCCCATCGACAATACGCCTCCGCCTCCCAGAACGTCACGTGGGTGACCGGTGACTCCGGATTCAGAGGCTGCCACCGATCGAACACCCGCTCCTGCCACTGCTCATCATGCCAGCGCCAATAAAGCGGGTGACGGGGGGCCCGAAACAGCGGTTCTCGACTGCCATGAACAAGGGCCACATCGGATTCAGTCTGAAGCCATTTCTGCCCCCCGAAAGACCAGAGAGCGGGTCGCCGATAGCCACCGTCTTCCACGAACTCCAGGAACTGGCGATTACTGACCAGGCATTTTGAAATGGCGAACGACTCGAGCTTCACGGTAAACCGTGGCTTTTCATTATCAAAGGCAAAGTCTTCACTGGCATACCGCTCCGAGTCACCCGGCATGCCGATGAGCCACTCCCCTGCCGGAATCACCGCGTCGCCGTGATGCGGCGCGCCAGGTGCCGGACGAAAAAGATCGGTGCCGGGAGGTGCCGGGTAGCCAACAGTCTGACGGCACCAGATCATCGACTCGATGTGCATGTTCTGGTGGTAGATCGCGTATCGGTATAGGTAAAGGGCCTGGTCGGTTAACGGCTCTTTTTCGATCCGCTCGGCCACGCGATCATAGATTAGATTGAAATACTCGAGGGTTTTCTGTCGCCCGGGAAACAACTCCCGATTCCAGCGATCCCGATGCTCGATATGGAACGAATCCCAGAGATCGTCCATGGATGGGTCGTGGCTTGGCATGCCATCCAGCAGGTTGAATACGAACACCTCGTAGAAGAAAGCAGCGTGGCCCATCTCCCACAACGGCGGATTGACGCCCGGATGGTAGGGAACGTCCAGCGCGACCTCCGGCAGCGAACACACCAGGGTCTCGGTACGCTTCCTTGTCCACTCAAGCTGATTCAGCAATTCCGCCTTTGCCTGATCGATTTGCTCAATCACTGTCATTGCCAGCCACTCGTAAAAAATACAGTTAGCTCAGCATACCAGAGAGTTCAAAGCCGGGTTAAACGGCCTCACCCCCAGACAGCCAGAATGACAGGGACCGCCACCAGGGTCACCAGTAAAGACAGCGGCAGCCCCAGGCGCCAGTAATCGCCAAACCGGTAGCCACCGGGCTCCATTACCAGCGCGTTGGATTGATGGCCCACCGGGGTAAGAAATGCACAGGAGGCGCCACTCGCTACCGCCATCAACATGGCATCTGCGGCAATGCCCAACTGGCCCGAAAGACTCAAGGCAATAGGGGCAACCAGGATGGCAGCCGCCGCGTTGTTCACAACGTTCGAGAGCAACATGGTACCCACCAGGACAATCGCAACGATCATCCAGGCATCGCCCCCGGAGCCAAGCATCAGCATCCAGGACGCTATCAGCTCCGCCCCACCGGTGGTTTCGAGTGCCTTGCCCACCGGAATCATTGCCGCCAACAGAACGATAACGGGCCAGTCGATCGCCCGGTAAGCTTCCTGGTTGCTGAGTACACCACTGAGAACCATGGCAACGGCGCAGGCAACCAACGCGATCGGTGGCGATAACCAGCCAACGACGATTACGGCGATGGCAGCCACAAACAACCCGCCAGCCAGAAGCGCGTTGCGTTCCCGTCCAAACCGGAGGCCTCTCTCGGCCAGCGGCAGGCAGCCGAGCCCCTGAAGGGTAACTCGCAAGGTTTCCTCCTCGCCCTGGACAAGAAGAATGTCGCCGGCCTGAAACCGAATATCACCCAGGCGTCGCTGCAACCGTTGCCCCTGGCGGGCAACAGCGACAATATTGAGACCATTCTGTTCACGAAGATTGAGCCTGTTAGCGGTTTTCCCGATCAAACCGGATTCTGGTGTGATCACCGCCTCCATCAAGCGGACGTCACCCTCGGACAGTGACTTTTCACGCGGTTTTTCCGGGACCTCCTCATCGTCGTCGGGCTCTTCGGAGGAAGACTCCTCCACATTCGCCAACTCAAGCCCGGTGCTGTCCAGAAATTCCTGCAATGCATCGGTATCCGCCTCCACCAATAGCAGATCGCCGCCGCGCAGAACGGAAAACGTCGATGGTGCCAGTGACCGCTTGTCATCCCGGATCAGCGCGAGCACCACCACATCCTTCTCGGCGTCAGCGCGTGTCAGCAGGCCATGCAGTGTTGCGCCAATATGCGAGGAATCGTCCGGAACCCGAAGCTCGGTAACATAATCCCCCACGCTGAACAGCTTGCCGCCGTCATCGGGTTTCCCCCGTCTGGGGGTCAGACGCCACCCGAACAGCGTGATAAAGACAATGCCAGCCACGGTTATTGCCAGGCCCACCGGCGCGAAATCAAACATGCCAAAGGAACCCGTTTCCCGGTAACTGGCAATGATGATATTCGGAGGCGTGCCGATCAGGGTCATAGTCCCGCCCAGCAGGGAGCCAAACGCCAGGGGCATCAGCAGCAGGGAGGGAGACCGCCCGGCTTCCCGGGACATCCAGATCGCCACCGGCATCAGAAGTGCAAGCGCACCGACGTTGTTGATGAAGCCCGAGCTCAGGGCTACCACCGAGGTCAGCATCAACACCTGTAGCGTTGGTCGGTGCCCCACTTTACCGAGCAGGCGTGCCAGGCGGTCAACCACACCGCCGTTGACCAGACCCTGGCTGATCACCAGAACCGCAGCCACAGTCACAACAGCCGGGTGGCCAAAGCCATCGAATAACTGATCCGCAGGCACAATGCCGGTGATAGCGACGGCCAGAAGTGCCAGCAGCGACACCAGATCAAAACGGATCCGGTTCCAGACGAACAATACAAGGGCGAAACCCAGTATCAAAAAAACAATTGCCTGACTGGCGCTCACTGTACCTCCATGGCTTCAGCCTCTGCCCATCCGGCTTGCAACCTGTGTCGGCAAACTTTACAGAAAACCCGGGTTGGCAGAAGCCTCTGACCCTAACCTCCTGAAAGGTCGGAAAGTGTATAAACTGGCATACAAACTGAATGTCCGCCAGCAGGAGTTGTTTGCCTGTTTCCCCCAGCCGTATGCGGTCACAGGGCAGTGATCGGATCGAGCAGTTCCGGTATTACCAGCATTTACTGAACGTTCAGCAGTTCGTTTTTTTCAAGGCACATTCTCTGGGAGAGTCGCCATGAAGGAAAAACGACCGCTTGTTTGGTTGTCGGCGGTGTACCCGGCTTTAGCTGCCAGCGGGCCCTTGCTAAGGGACTGGCAGCTTATTCATGTTCCCCCGACAGACAAACGCTGCGCAGGCGAGAGGTCCGGCAGTGGGGCCAGAGTTGGCGTGTTTGATCTGGGCTCCCTGAAACGGGATCAACTGGCCCACTTGCCCGAGTGGCTGGACACGATTCCGGTCCAGCACTGGGTTGCCACCCTGGAACCTCATCAGATCCAGAACCCGGAAATCTGTGCTCTGATCAACCGTTACTGTAAGGACTACCATACACTTCCGCTCCAGGCCGACCGACTCAATGGCATTCTCGGCCACCTGTGGGGTATGTCTGAGCTTCAGGCGAAGGCGTCACGGGCGAAACCCGCCTGTTATCACGACGTTGCTCTTGAGGGTGAGTCGGTGGCGATCCGGCAGGTAAGAGAGTTATTACGGAAATTTGCCCGCACTGAAGAATCCGTACTGATCTACGGCGAGAACGGAACCGGCAAGGAAGCCGCCGCCCGTTACATTCACGACAATTCGCCACGTAGAAACAAGCCGCTGATCGCAGTGAACTGTGCAGCCCTGCCCCGATCTTTAACCCAGAACGAGCTCTTTGGCCACGAAAAGGGGGCATTTACCCATGCCATGAGTGCCCAGAAAGGTCGAATTGAAGCGGCCAATGGCGGCACTTTGTTATTGATCGGTGTCGATGAGCTTTGCTCAGAACAACAATCGGCTATTCTGCGTTTTCTCCAGGAAGGCCTGATCGAGCGCCTGGGCTCCAATCATCCCATCAGCGTCGACACCCGGCTCATTGCGACAAGCACGCAGCCGCTTGAACAGCTGGTCAAGACCGGGGCGTTCCGAAGCGATGTGTTTTACCGGCTTGGAAGCCTGCATGTGTTGTTGCCACCGTTGCGGGAACGCAAGGAAGACATTCCCATTCTGGCCAGTCGGATACTCTCGGCCACACCTTCGGCTAAAGCCACCAGGCGCCTCACTGACGATGCATTGATCTGTCTGGCTGGCCACCCCTGGCCAGGCAACCTGAGGGAGCTGCAGAACCGCTTGCGCCAGGCATTATTGCTGGGAGAAAGCCCACAGATCGGGGCCGAAGACATGGGTTTCACCGCCACCCCAACCGACAACCACGACCGCAGCCGAGAACTCTCACTGGACGCTTTTCGATCAAGAGCGGACCGGCAGGCAATCTCGGTAAGTCTCGCGCTTGCCCACAACAACGTGTCAGCAGCCGCCCGGCTTCTGAACATTTCAAGGGTTTCGCTCTACCGGCTGATGGATAAGCACCGCGTGCCTCATGGCACATCAATCCGGCCGCAGAAAGACAACTGAAGGAGTTCCCCCATGAAAAAAAACACACTATGGCTCATCCCGCTACTGTCTCTGGGCTACTCCATGTTGGCAGAAGGCGCTCAGGCCGACGAGGATGCCTCGGCCGCCCCGACGAGTGTCCGGGCAACGACTGACGAAGGCCACGACCCGGCAACCGATATTGCTTCCATTACCGCCGACCGTGGCATCGTGACCCGGCCAGGCCGTTTCACCATTGAACCCTCTTTCTCCCACGCCCATAGCAACTCAACGGCAGTCGCGATCGAAGGTTACACGGTGATCCCTGCACTGCTGATCGGACTGATCAACATTTCCGAGATCCAGCGTGATATTTTTGTTGGTGCCATGTCACTCAAATACGGATTTACCAGCAAATTTGAAGCGGCGGTCCGTGTGCCATACCTGAGCATCAATGAGGATCTGAGAGAGCGTGAGGTTTTCCAGGGCACGCCGGTGGATACACTGCGTGAATCCTCCGGCGAGGGGCTCGGTGATGTTGAAGTTTCAGCCCGCTATCAGCTAACCGATGGCCTGGGCGGCTGGCCCTACGTGATTGGCGCGCTGCGGGTGAGAGCGCCAACCGGCGAAGGCCCCTACGACGTTGACCAGAGGGTCATCGAGGATAGTCAGGGTAATCCCATTGGCATCGAACTGGAAAGCCGGCCAACAGGTTCAGGCTTCTGGGCATTCGAACCTGGACTCTCATTCATCTACCCGACCGACCCGGCCGTGCTGTTCGGCAATCTGAGTTATGTCTGGACCCTCAAAGAGGAGCAAGGCTTTGAAAACGGAGGCACGGTCGACCCCGGCGATATCGTGCGTTTTGGCTTCGGGATGGGGTTCGCCTTTAACGAGCGCACGTCGTTCAGCCTGGGCTATGATCACTCGGTTATCCGAAAAACCACGTTCGAGAGGAACATTGATCTCTTTGAATCCAATTTCGACCGTATTCAGATCGGGTCACTGTCATTCGGGCTGTCCCAGCGCCTGTCGCAGTCCACATCCCTGAGCCTGACGGTGAGCATTGGCGTTACTGAAAACGCGCCTAACAGCGAGATTACACTCAAGCTTCCGATCAGTCTCTAGGAAGGAATCAAGAATCTCTCAGCGGCCAAGCAACTGAATCAGTTGATCACTGAACCGGGCCGGGAGCTGATTCCCGGCACCCAGATTGTTCAGCTCGATATTCAGCTGATGCATATTCTGTATCACAGTGCTATCCAGGCTGTTCTGAACCACCGTCATCCAGCCGTTGGGACCCGCCATATTGCTGGCTACCCGTGCACCACCGCTGCGGTTCGCGCTGATCACCTCCAATACGGTCTGCATCTGGTGATCAAGCAAACGGTCATTGACGGGCTGGTTCAGGTTGGGAATGGTCAATCGATTGATCACCAGGGTGTCACCGTTAATACCAACGATTTGCTCAAGACCAATACTGATCTCCAGGTTATCCATCAGGAAGCCGCCACGATACTCCGAAAGCTCCGTGTCACTGATGGGGTCAACCCCGGGATTCAGTTCAGCCCGGGTAACCGGCGATAAGGTCGTGCAGGCAATAGCCAGCAATGCGACCTTAGGCATCCTGCCCTTCATGATTATCACCATTCCCTCGCGGAGGGCCAGTATGGCAGCGTGTGGCCGAGAGATGGCCCACCGAGGCCTTTTTCCAATGGCGCCCTGGCCACCTGGGGCCAACGACCATCGGCGAGAAAGTGATCACGCCCCCGATCAAGGTGACTGCGAATTACAAAGGCGGTACCATCCCAGTACTCGCTGAATTTTGAGTAAGAATAGATTTTCATACCCCGGGCGGGGTCTCCTATCAACACCTCGTCTTCACTGATGCCCTTGATCAGCACGAAATGACGGAAACCCTCAATGTTCAGCAACACAATCATCGGCAGGCGAACCTTCTCCCTGAGCCCGGCCAAGGGCAAGCGGAATCCATCAGCCTGGTACCCTCTGGATGCCAGGTAGCGCTTCATATCGAGCATGGAGAACCCATGCCGGCGCACCTTTTCCTCATCTGCCAACGCCAGCATTTCAATGAAAACATCGTGCTCGCTGACCTGATCCTCATAATGAAAGCTCAATAACGAGGCGACCGCTGCGGAGCCACAGCTGAAGTCGTACTGCTGGCGCAGGACACTGTCAAAGCGACGGCTTTCGAAGCTGTTCACCGTGAGCCGGATATCACCGCCAATACCGGGCACCATGACCGAGCCGGCAAATGCGGTGGACCATAGCAGCCCGGCACTCGCGCAAACCGCGACAAGAACCTTCCTGGTCATGGCCCACCTCCGTCAGTGATTGATCAGTATGTTGATCTGGGTACTATCCTGAATGACCACCTGATTACCCGTGTTCTGGATAACCGTGGCAACCCCGCTCATGTTGCCGAAAGCGTTGTCGGAAATACTGTTATTTCCGGTGACAACATTTCCGGTCAGCAGGTTGTCGGAGACATTCGCACTCTGCTGGTTATTGTTAACCTGCAATTGCATCGAAACTCCCTGGCGACCACTTGCATCCGCCAACTGATCCTCCGTCAGGGTCATGGCATCCATCCACTGCTCGGCCGAAACAAATCCCGATGTTCCGAGCAATAATGCCAGCAAGGCAGCCTTCAGTTTCCCTCTGATGACGTAACCCATGGCAGTTCTCCCGGAATAACCGGGCCGCACCCGTTTAGATGCGGCCCGGATTCCTTACTGGCCGGTGGACAGGTTGGACATTACACTGACATTCGCCTGCGTAACGTTGCCATTGCCTGCATTCTGGGCAAAGGCGCCAACACCGGTGAAGTTCGCTGAACCGCCAGAGATTTCATTGCGGTTCCGGGCATCGGTGTAGGACGCTCTGCCGTTGGCATCGCCGTAGGTGGTTGAAGCACCCGATACACTGCCGTCCAGATCAGCGTTGTTCAGGAACACATCCAGATCCAGAGCCAATGAGTTATCGGAGCTGTCGTTTCCGCTGTCGGAGATAGTGGTATTCCCGCTATCGGCAATGTTGGTTGAGTTGTCGGAGCTGTCATTGCCACTATCCGAGACGGTGGTATTACCGCTATCGGCTACATTTGTGGAGTTGTCGGAATTATCGTTTCCGCTATCCGCGACGTTCGTGGAATTATCAGAGCTGTCATTCCCACTGTCTGCCACATTGGTGGAGTTGTCGGAGTTATCATTTCCGCTATCGGCCACCGCGGTGTTGCCGCTGTCAGCAACATTCGTGGAGTTGTCGGAATTGTCGTTTCCGCTATCCGCGACGTTCGTGGAGTTATCGGAGCTGTCATTCCCGCTGTCGGCGACGTTGGTGGAATTATCCGAACTGTCATTCCCACTGTCGGCCACACTAATAGAGTTGTCCGAACTGTCGTTCGCACTGTCTGCCACATTGGTGGAGTTGTCGGAGTTGTCATTTCCGCTATCAGCCACGGCGGTATTACCGCTGTCAGCAACGTTGGTGGAATTGTCCGAATTGTCATTGCCGCTGTCGGAGATCTTGAACGAATCAGCCACATCGGTGCTGTTGTCGGAATTGTCGTTCGCACTGTCCGCAACATTCGTTGAGTTATCGGAGCTATCCGTGGAGTTGTCGTTGCCACTGTCGGCAATCTTGAACGAATCAGCCACGTCAGTGCTGTTGTCCGAGTTGTCAGTGGAGTTGTCGTTACCGGAGTCAGTGTTGCCAGATTGGTCGTTGTTGGCGGTTGAGGTGTTGTCCGCATTGGTATTCGGATCTCCATCTCCGCCCTGGTCCGCATAGGCAAAACCGGAAACGCCCATTGTCATTGCGATGGCAGCTGCTAGCAGTGTTTTTTTGGTGTTCATGATGTCATTTCCTTTGAAGTTATTGGCTTTTAAGGGATCCGACCCAACCCGCTAGCCTTCGGGTAAGCCAAGGTTCAGACCCGCCAGAACAAAGGAGCGATTCCCGTGCCACAATTGAGAAACTGGAATCAGGTGTATGTTTTGAAAGGGTTTTCTTTTATTCAATCGAAAAACAACGGGCCCTGGCACCGTTGAAACTGTTTCAGGAATGAAACAGGGAGGGCAAACAAAAAGGAGGATAGGTACGTTTTATAGCGTCGTCTCAGACACTTACGTGAAATTCGCAGTGTCAGAAAAACAAAACCCCGCTCTAGGCGGGGTTTTGGGGATTGAAGCGAACCCTCGGGCCCGCTTCAGCAACACCTGAACAGTCTATTAGCCGAACTGGTTCATGGTGTTGTCTTTACCGCCGGCCTTCAGGGCCGCGTCACCAGCGAAGAATTCCTTGTGGTCGTCACCGATGTTGGAACCAGCCATATCCTGGTGCTTGACGGTGGCGATGCCCTGACGGATTTCCTTGCGCTGTACGCCGGCAACGTAGGCCAGCATGCCTTCGTCACCGAAGTAGCCCTTGGCCAGGTTGTCAGTAGACAGGGCGGCAGTGTGGTAAGTCGGCAGGGTGATCAGGTGGTGGAAGATACCTGCTTCGCGTGAACCGTCACGCTGGAAGTTACGGCACCACTCGTCGGCCAGCTGACCCAGCTCGGTGTTGTCGTACTCTTCGCTCATCAGCTTGTCGCGGTCGTAAGCAGAAACGTCCTTGCCCTCTTCCTTCCAGGCGTCGAATACCTGCTGACGGAAGTTCAGGGTCCAGTTGAAGGACGGGCTGTTGTTGTAGACCAGCTTGGCATCGGGCACCACTTCCTTGATGCGGTTAACCATGGCTGCGATCTGACCAACGTGCGGCTTCTCGGTTTCGATCCACAGCAGGTCAGCACCGTTCTGCAGGCTGGTGATGCAGTCCAGAACAACACGGTCTTCGCCAGTGCCCGGACGGAACTGGAACAGACCGGAAGGCAGACGCTTGGGCTTCATCAGCTTGCCGTCAGACTTGATGACAACGTCGCCATTGTCGATCTGGGAAGCGTCGTCGATGTACTCGCCATCGAGGAAGCTGTTGTACTGGTCGCCCAGGTCACCAGGCTCCTCAGTAACGGCCAGCTTCTGGGTCAGGCCAGCACCCAGGGAGTCGGTACGGGCAACGATAACACCGTCGTCCACACCCAGCTCCAGGAACGCCAGACGAACGGCGTTGATCTTGGACAGGAAGTCGGCGTGCGGAACAGTTACCTTGCCATCCTGGTGACCACACTGCTTCTCATCAGACACCTGGTTCTCGATCTGGATGCAGCAGGCACCGGCTTCGATCATCTGCTTGGCCAGCAGGTATGTGGCTTCGGCGTTACCAAAACCGGCGTCGATGTCGGCAATGATCGGCACAACGTGTGTTTCGTGGCTGTCGATCTGCTTGATCAGCTCTTCAGCTTTGGCGTTGTCGCCGGCTTTCTCAGCTTCTTCCAGGGCACGGAACAGGTGGTTCAGTTCCCAGGCATCCGCCTGACGCAGGAAGGTGTACAGCTCTTCGATCAGGCCGGATACGGCAGTCTTCTCGTGCATGGACTGGTCAGGCAGCGGACCGAACTCGGAACGCAGGGCAGCAACCATCCAGCCAGACAGGTAGAGGTAGCGACGCTTGGTGGTACCGAAGTGCTTCTTGATCGACAGCATCTTCTGCTGGCCGATGAAGCCGTGCCAGCAACCCAGGGACTGGGTGTACTGGGAAGTGTCCTTGTCGTAGTTCGCCATGTCTTCGCGCATGATCTTGGCTGTGTACTTGGCGATGTCCAGACCAGTCTTGAACTTGTTCTGGGCGCGCATGCGAGCGGCGTGCTTCGGGTTGATAGCGTTCCAGGTCGGGTGCTGCTTCAACAGGGAAGCAATCTGGTCAACGTCTTGTGCGTAGGGCATGGTCTCAATCCTTTCTACGTTGGTTTTCTAAGTCGATAGGGAGAAGCGTACAGCAACTTCCGAAGCCAAAAGCCTGCTCACTTTTTGAGCAAAGCGATGACATTGGTGGTTACTTTAGTGGTTTCAAATTTATAATTGAAATTTATATGATCTATTTTCGGCATTTTTCTGGTGAATGCCGAAAAGGTGCAGGTTTTGAGTTGGATCAACACAGGAACAGTGACTATTGTTACTGTTATTGATGAGCACTTCCTACCGGAACCCACCAGGCGCAAACAGTGTTCTATCTGCGAACTTTCAGCCATTCCCTTGTGCATGCCCTGAAGAACCTGTTTCCGATCATCGCCGTTGTTGTCTTCTTCCAGCTTGTCATTCTCCAGCAAATGCCGGAGAACACACTGGCGATGGCCATCGGGTTACTGATCGTGGCGGTGGGCGTTGCCCTGTTTCTCCAGGGTCTTGAACTCAGCATTTTTCCGGTCGGAAAAAGCCTGTCCAATCAGTTTGCCAGAAAGGGCTCCGTACCGGTTCTGCTTTCTTTCGGCTTCGCCATGGGTTTTTCAGCAGTAGTGGCAGAACCGGCGCTGATTGCTGTGGCCCAGCAAGCGGAAGAAGTCAGCGAGGGCAAAATCAAGGCCCTCACGCTCAGAATCCTCGTGGCCGTATCTGTCGGCCTGGTGGTGGCCCTGGGCGTATTCAGAACCATCTTCGGTTACCCGCTCCACTGGTTCATGATCATCGGCTATATCGTGGTGGTG
Organism: Marinobacter sp. EhC06; assembly: GCF_001650915.1. GTDB lineage: Bacteria > Pseudomonadota > Gammaproteobacteria > Pseudomonadales > Oleiphilaceae > Marinobacter. The sequence goes on along the minus strand of NZ_LXYO01000023.1, from coordinate 1,066,691 downwards.
ATCATCACCTGGTTCGCGCCACCTGAAATTGTCGGCCTTGCCTACGATTCCGGCGGCGTAACCACCAATATCGTTACCGTTCCCCTGATTGCAGCTCTGGGCATTGGTCTGGCGGCTTCCATTCGGGGGCGCAATCCGCTACTCCATGGTTTTGGCCTGGTGGCACTCGCTGTAATGGTCCCCATGATCACCGTTCAACTCTACGGGATTGTGGTCTATTCCGGTGACACGGCAGATCCAACGGTGCTGCCAACCCTGACCCAGAATGGAACAGCCGATCAAACACCGGTTCTGCTAGGCATGCTACTCGATCTTGCCGGGATGGTCCGGGATGTCCTGCCAATCATTATCACCATTCTGTTTTTTCAGTATCTGGTATTGCGCCGGGGGCTGACCAATCCCCGCAAGATCCTGTTCGGGTTTGCGCTGGTGGTGCTGGGGCTTTATGCCTTCGTGGTCGGTCTGAAACTGGGCCTTTTTCCAATTGGCACCAGTATGGCCCGGCAGCTGATGAGCATGGAGGGCTTCGTGTTCGTCTATCTGTTCGCGTTCATGATCGGCTTTGCCACCACCATGGCCGAACCGGCATTGATCGCGATCGGGCATCAGGCGGAACAGGCGGCCGCCGGCACCATTAATGGCAATGCAATCAGAATCATAGTGGCCATCGGGGTCGCCGTGGGGATCACCCTTGGGGTCCACAGGATTATCAGTGGCGATTCAATTCACCATTACATCATTGGCGGCTATATTCTGGTAATTATTCTGACCGCGCTGGCGCCCAGGTGCATCATACCCCTGGCATACGACCTTGGCGGCGTAACCACCTCAGAGGTTACCGTGCCATTGGTGACCGCTCTGGGTATTGGCCTGGCGAGCAGCATTGAAGGCCGCAACGTGCTGATCGACGGTTTCGGTCTGATCGCCTTCGCGTCCATCTTTCCGATTGTGACGGTGATGAGCTACGCCATCGTTGTTGAAATGCTTGCAAAGCAGAGGAAAACAGACTCATGAAATTTTCGGTACTGGTTGCAATCGTTCCCGAGGATCAGGAGCAGGACTGCGTCGATGCCGCAAGGGATCTTGGCGCCGGTGGCATTACCGTGCTTTCCGGTCGAGGCATCAGTAACACCGCCAAGAAAACCTTCTTCGGCCTGACCTACGATGGCAGCCAGAGCATTCTGCTGATGGTGCTGGAGAAGGGCCTTTCGCTCGATATTCTGAAGGCCATACAGAGGATACTTATGCCAGACCATAACGATTCAAAGGGCCTTGTGTTCACGATTCCCCTCGAACACCTGGGCGGGATCGATATGTCACAGGTTGCGAAGTTCGAACAACACCTGAAAGATTCACTGTAACCGGAGAACAGCCATGAAACTGGTCAAAGATGTGATGGTGCGGGACGTAGTTACCATCTCTCCGTTTGCCAGCATCCGTGAGGCGCTTTCAAAGATGAAGCAGCATTCTTTGAAGTCTCTGGTGGTGGAAAAGACAAGCGAGCACGATGCCTGGGGGCTGATTACCTATACCAATGTACTGAAAACCGTCATCGCCGAAGACGGCGATATAGATCTTCTGAATGTTTACGACGCCTGCGCCAAGCCTGTGATCAGCGTCGGTGAGAACCTGAACGTCCGACATGCGGCGAGCCTGATGAGCAAATACCGGGTAAAGCGTCTTCTGGTTCTGGCCGACAATGATCTCAAAGGCTTCGTGGTCATGGACGACATCATGGCGGCCCTGCTCGAGAGCATCGACTGATGACCGATCAGGTCAGGCACATCACCACCAGCCGGTCGCCCGGCTGCAACTCCAGATAGTCCTTCCGGGACGGATTCAGTTGCAGGTGACGCCCACGTTCATTGGCCTTGTTGCGAAAGACACCCAGGGCAAGTTCACCTTCTGCTGCCACAGTCTTCTCCAGAACCTGAAAAGTCGCACTGGCGGGCAATGGGTAGTCCGCGGGGTCCCGGAACTGGATCTCGGCACCGCCAACGGTGAACAGCTCATCCAGCACGATCCGAAGCTCCCGCCGCAGGGCAACCTGGGCCAGAACGTGACTCAGAATCATGGGACTGATCAACATTTCACTCTGGTGCCCGTACAAAAGGTGGCGGTTATCCGGGTCACTCAGCTCCATTATCAGCTGGGGCCTTCGGGCAAACTCGGCCAGGATATCCTCAAGCTGGAGGTAACCTACCATCGCCCGAGCATCGGCCTCTTCGCCTGAGGCCAGACGGTCGCTGCTAAGCAGGATCACGGTATCGTAGCCCGCCGGCCCAATCCGGCGCAGCTCACCTTCCACCATGTAATCCGCCTCGATATGCCGACAGGTCAGGCGTTCGGAATTCTCCACGTACTGGGCAATGGCCTGTTCCCGCTCGGCTCTCGGAACCACGGAAACCAGGTCCACTTCAAAATGACGGTGTCCGTAGCTCAGAAATTCCGCGATCAGACTGGGCACCCGCCGGTTCCAGCCCAACACCAGAACCCGGTGATTCGCCTGATCGGCATGCCGGTCGACACGCACCGCTTGTCCTCTCTCCAGCCCTGGCAAGGTTGCCTTTTTGGGATCGGGTTCGGTCTCGGAGTAGTCCCGGGCCATAATGACGACGCGATCGGCCGGATCAATTCGCGAGTCTGAAGGTGCCAGCAGCTGGACGTCCCAGCCTGCATCGCGATGTTTCAGAAGCCCCAACACGATAACCTCGGGCCGGGCCGCGGCCAGCTCACCAAGCGTCATTCCGCCCAGCGATTCTCCGCCCCGGATATAGATTTCGTTGCCCTCGCCGGCCGTGAGCAACTCGTTGTAAACCTCCGACAGCCCGGGATGAAGAATGTTCTGAACCATGAGACGACTGATGGTGGCATCGCCGGCCACGACTTCCACCGCGCCGGGATAGGCCCGTTCAATCACCGGTAACTTTCGGACGTCCTGGATCTCAGCCACGACGAACGGCAAGGAAGCCTGAAAGTGTCTTGCCTGGGCGGCAATGGAAAGCAGCGCCTTAACCGTTTCCACATCCGATGTCACCAGGCTGCCGGCCTCATGGGCTGCGCTGGGAACGATCACGGCCGCTGCATCCAGGCAGGCCACCCGGTGCAGGGCATCCGGCTGGATCGCCGACCCTGAACGCAGGATGATCTGGCGGGCTCGGCGGCCGATACCTGGTTCGCTCCGAAGCTCATGAACCTGAGCCGCAGAGGCGTCCTCCGACAGCACGACAAGGTTGAGCTTCTGGGCGTCATGCTTTTCCAGAAACCGTCTCATCCGGCCGCTGGAACCCAGCAACTCGGAGAGCAGGGGCAGCGTCTGGCTGGTCCAGCCCAACACCACCACATGGTTTTTGAGTGTCACCGGCGTGAGGCCCCGCTCAAGGTCCGCCATTTTGGCAATCAACCACCGTGTCAGGATGGCCACCAGGGTGCCCATAAACACCACATAACCGCTGATGGTCAGTAGGGTTGAAACAAAGCGCTGCCAGGTCCCTACATCATCACCCAGATAACCGGGATCAGTCAGTCTCAGGAAAGCCCACCAGATGGCCGAGCCCGGCTCCTCGAAGTCACCGCCCTGGGGAACCACCAGGAGGCCGCCGATCAGCGATATCAGGCCGATAAACACACCGACCACAAGAAGCTGAAACCCGGCACCCTTCACCAGTTGGCGCTCCAGTATGAATTTCACTCGGTCGATCAGCCGGAAAGGCAGCATGTCATTCCTTTTTTTGGACGGATTCTCATCGCCAAAGGGTAAACCATTCGGAGACTTTAAGAATCAACGTTTTATCCGGAAGACTGATCAGTCTCAGCGCCGGGTCGAGAAATCAGACGCAAGGCTTCGTCCAGGGAGGAAGTATAGCGGCTAACGCCAGCTACCGGCGTAACCCCGGCGCGAGCGAGGGTTCGCAAAGGCTGAAACTGGAGATCGGCAATGACGATCTGAGTGCCGTCCCGTTCACAGGTGGCGATGAGCTTGTTCAGGGCGGACAGCCCGCCGGCATCGAGAATCGTGACGCCGTCCATATAAAGGATGAACCCGCGGGCATTGCGGGACAGAGCCGCCAGCTCACCGAAGATCCGGTCGGCGGCGGCAAAGAACAGAGGCCCGTTGATCTTGAAGACCTGCCAGCCATCGGGCAGTTCGTAGTCAGCAATACGATTGCTCAGGGTGATATCCGTGACCCGGGTCATCTGTGCCATTTCCCGCATGAACAGGACCGCCGCCAGCAAAACGCCGGTGGTGATGGCAATCACCATATCCAGCAATACCGTGAGCGAAAAACAGGTGAGAAAAACCAGAATGTCGCTGCGCGGCGCTGTTTTCAGCAGATGCAGCGACTTAGGCGCCTCACTCATGTTCCAGGCCACCATAATCAGCAAGGCCGCCATGGCCGGCATGGGCAGGTACGCCAGTAGCCCCGCCAGCGACACCAGGGCGAGTAGCACCACCAGAGAATGAACCATTGCGGATACCGGTGACTCGGCGCCGGCGCGGTAATTGGCTGCCGAACGTGCAATGGCTGCGGTCGCAGTAATGCCGCCGAAAAACGGCGTAATGATGTTGCCCAGGCCCTGCCCCATTAACTCGCTGTTGGCGCTGTGACGTTTGCCGGTCATGCCATCCAGTACTACGGCACAGAGCAGGGATTCGATAGCACCGAGCATGGCGATGGCAAAGGCTGCTGGCAGCAGATCCCGAACCAGCGACCAGGACACCCCGATCGGCTCTCCCGATGCTCCCGCCTGCTGCCAGGGCCAGGCAAATTCCGGCAGAAAAGGCGGAATACCGGCCCCCACTGAACCATCCGGCAACAGATAGCTGAATCTTGAGCCGATCGTCTCAACCGATGCGCCCTGGGCATTCAACCACAGCGCCAGAAGACTCCCGATCACCACGGCCGGCAGGTGGGGTGGCACCGGGGTTTTAAGTTTTGGCCAGAGCAACATGCAGGCGAGGGTGACACCAGCCACAAGCGTGCTCATGCCATCGAACTCCGGCAGCGCTCCTGCCAGTAGCGCGAGCTTGTCCCAGTAGTGTTCGGGCATATCGCCAACCGGCAGGCCCAGAAAGTCCCGGACCTGCAGAGTGGCAATCACCACCGCAATGCCTCCGGTGAATCCCAGGGTGACAGACTCGGGAATATACTCAATGAAGCGGCCCAGGCGCATCAGGGCCATGAGAATCAGCAGAACGCCGGACATCAAAGTGGCCAACAGCAAACCACCCAGCCCATAGTTCTGGGCGATGGGGTAGAGAATGACCACGAAGGCGGCGGTGGGGCCGGAGATACTGAACCGGCTGCCGCCAGTCAGTGCGATCACAAACCCGGCGATAATGGCGGTATAGAGCCCGTACTGTGGTGCAACACCACTGGCAATCGCCAGCGCCATGGCCAGTGGTATGGCAATAATACCCACCGTTACACCGGCCATCAGGTCGCGCAGGAAACGGCGGCCCCGATAGGGTTCATCAATGCAGGCTTCCCGGAATGCGTGAGCCATCCGGAGTGAGAACAGGTGGGCGCGATGCGGCATGAAAGGCTCGTTAATTGCCAAGGTTCAGGAATTGCAACGGATGCCTGTAAATTATATGCTCATTTTATATCCATTCAATGTTAATCTGATTAACATATCTGAAAATCACCAGACGTGAAGAACAACCCTATGGAAAAACGCACTGCCCGCCTGACGCTGCTGATCGACCCGGACAAAAAGGCCGCCTTTGAGGAACTGTGCAAGCAGGAGGATGTAACGCCCTCCCAGAGAGTGCGCCAATTCATCCGGGAATATGTGGAAGAAAGATTGGGGCCGGACTGGCGCGAAGAACGCGAAAAAAGATCCTGACTGTGATCATAACGTAAGGAATACCATGAAAGTTCTCGCGCCCGCCCTGCTATTTGCCTCACTCTCTGCTCTGAACGGATGTACCGCCATGCCTTCTTCAAATGCTCAGGAAGCCACACTGTCGGCACCTCAAACCCAGTACGATGCCCGGATAGTGCGGCCGGAAAACAACACCGTCCTGACTCCGGAGGAGTTGGCGCAGCGACTGGTCAACACGGATGTCGTGGTTGTGGGGGAATACCATGGGCACCACGGTTCCCATCTTCTGCAGTCCCGGCTTCAGGCGGCATTGTATCGGCTGCGGCCAGAGCAGGTTCTTGCCATGGAGCAGTTCAATCTGGACCATCAGGATGAGCTGAATGGGTATCTGCAGGGTGAGATCGGCGAAACCGAAATGATTGAGGATGCCGGCGCCTGGGACAACTACCGCGGCTTCTACCGACCACTGGTGGAATTTGCACGCCAGCTCAATTTGCCGGTGATCGCTGCCAATGCGCCTGCAGAAGTGGTCCGCTGTGTGGGCCGGAAAGGCCCTGAGTACCTCGACAGTGTCTCTGAGACCATAAAGCAGAAGTTACCCGCCGATCCCTTCATGGACACCCCGGCTTACCGGGAAAAGTTCATGGCAGCCATTGGCGCCAGCCATCAGGCTGACGACACCATGAGCCAGCGGATGGAGAACACCTACAAGGCCCAGTTGCTCCGGGACAACACCATGGCCGCCGGCATTCTTCAGGCCCGGGCAGAGTATCCGGGGCACCAGGTCCTGCACCTGACCGGCACCTTCCACAGCGAAGAGGGGCTGGGAACGGTGGCATTGCTGAAACAGCGAGCACCAGAGTTATCTGTTGCCGTTGTCAGTCCGGTATTCTGGCCTTCGGACGTCAACGAACCACCACTGGACCGGAATCGCGCAAAAGGTGACTTCGTTTACTTCATCCAGCCCCTGCCCGACGAATTCCAGGACTCCGAGCGCGAACGCAAAGCCATGCAGGCCCGTTTCAGCCGATCGACCGACAAGACCTGTGACTAGAAATCGCCGCTACCGATCTGCCACGCCCGATTCGTGCTTGAGGGCTTCATCGAATATGGAAAGGTCCTGATCGCTGAACAGGACAAACCGGACAAGGCGAACAGAATTGAGATCCGCCCGGGTGTCGGCGACCGCTTTCATGGCCACGGCGGCTGCATCTTGCAACGGGTAACCAAAAACACCGGTAGAGATGGCAGGAAAGGCAATGGACACCAGCCCATGACGATCTGCCAGCAACAGGGCGTTCCTGAAACAATCCGCCAGCAAACGGTCGGATGGCTCATCAACTCCGTAGACCGGCCCCAGGCAGTGGATGACATACTGGTTCGGCAGGTTATGGGCCGAACTGATTACGGCCTGGCCTGGCCTGATGGGCGCCAGTGCGCGGCATTCCTCTGCCAGCCCCGGGCCGGCCGCACTGTGAATGGCACCGGCCACGCCACTGCCGGGCAGAAGTTCGGCATTGGCAGCATTCACGATTACATCCATATCCTGCTGTGCGGCGATGTTGCCTTTGACACACTCAACTTTCACAGCCGTCATGATTCCTCCCTTTCAGCCTGGGGCGTGAAGCGCTAATCTTGTTCCTGATCTTCAGGATAGCAGCTGTCAAACGGACGCTTTCCGGAACTTTCCGGTTGTGCAACACAGGGAACACTCCATGAAACTTCTCGCCTCGCTGATTCTCGGTATCAGCGCCATTATCTCCGCAGCTCTGATCGGCAGCGGCCTTACCGACCTGCGCACCGGCGACCGCTATGTCACCGTCAAGGGTGTGGCTGAACGGGAAGTGAATGCAGATCTTGCCTTGTGGCCTATCCGCTTTGTTGCGACCGGGGCGTCGCTGAGTGAGGCCCAGGACAAGGCCAGAAGTAGCCGGGATGCGATCATGGCATTCCTGAAGTTGCAGGCCATTGACCAGGATGCGGTCGAGCTCCAGCGCCTGGATGTCACCGATACCAGGGCCAACCCCTACCAGGCCAATAACGGCGAGCAGAAATTCATCATCAGTCAGACTCTTATGGTTCGCAGCACCGATATCGACCGGATTCGACAGGCCGCACAGGGTGTCAGTGAGCTGGTGGACTCGGGGGTGGTGCTGTCTTCCGACTACGGCCCATCCGGCCCGACTTATCTGTTTAATGGTCTCAACGAAATCAAGCCGGAAATGATTGCGGAGGCCACGGCATCGGCGCGGGAAGCCGCCGCCCAGTTCGCCCAGGATGCCAAGGCGGAACTCGGGGGCCTGCGCCGGGCCAATCAGGGCGTTTTCCAGATACTGGCACGGGATCAGGCACCGGGCATCATGGAAGGGCAACAACCGGTTAAAACCGTTCGGGTGGTCTCAACGGTCGAGTATTATCTCCGGTAGCCGGCGAGGCTACTGCGTTGCCACCATCTCATCAGTCACCTGATATTCACCCGCCAACCAGCGCAGGATCTCGTTGGCCGCGGGGTGGTCAAAGGCATCGTAGGTATGCTGAAGACTCTGCCGCTTTTCATCACTGATCCGGCCCAGACCGGTGTCCTGCAACACCAGTAGATCCGCATGCAGCTGCGCCGCCAGTTCCCTGCCCAGCACCTCCCGGGCGACATGGCGGAACGCCTGACCGTATTGATAGGACGGCCCAAGCCGATAGGATTCTGCCAGGGTTATGGCCGGAATCGCTGTTAATGTGGGCTGCAGGGCCGGGTTGATCCCGTGGCCGGCCAGGTGCGCTGCATTTGCCGCAGGCCGCCCGGTGAACGCACGAAGATGCAGGTGTTGAGACATGCGGTCACCATCATTGACCGGGTAGTTATCCCAGAGTACGGGCTTGCGCCCGAGCAGATCCCCGACCCGTTTCAGATGTCCTGGAGATATTTCCCGGGAACACACTTCCTCTCCGGTCCAGAAGACGTTGACCGAGTGGTCCAGCTTGCGTCCGAGCGTCTCCAGATAATCTGCCGGACGCTCCCCGAACACCCGGTCCAGCACCGGATCGTCGGAATAGTAACTGGGACAGACACTCAGATGCCTGATGGTTGTGCGATCACGTACCCAGTGCACTATGTCTGCCTGGGTGCTGGCAAGGTCGGGAGTATCGGAGCGCATGTCGTCAAACAGGATCGCCAGTTCATCAATGCCTGTGCGTTCCAGTTGGGTGAGTTTGTCTGCCAACGCTGCGCGAGCGTCATCGTCGAACCGGTTGAATACCTCGAACGGGCTCAGGCCCACCCCGAAACGCATCCCCTCATGACGGCAGAAACGGGCAAACTCGGCCAGCTCAGAGGCCATGGCCGGTGGGTGGGGCTGCTGCCACCTGCGACGGAGGAAGGCATCGGCCTTGGGGGCATAGAGATAAAATCCGTAGCCGTGGGGGGCCAGAGTGCGGACCAGATGCCGACGTTCCTGCCAGGTCCACATGGGGCCGTAGAATCCTTCAATGATGCCGAGTGTCGTTGCCATAGCCAATTTCCGCTCTGCTGGTTCCCGGGTCCGGTTCAGGTACCCAATAACCTCTAATTTTGACTAGACTTACCGGTAAAGCCAACTACAAACGATCCGCCCCGGCAAGGAGCAATGCAATGGAGATAAAAACGTTCGAGGACCTTATCGAATGGACCCGACAGCTGCACGCATATCTGGCGCGGTGCCTGAAAGAATCTGCCAAACTGAACAACGACGAACGTGCCAGCGCGCTTCTTGATTACCTTGCTGGTCACGAGGCCCTGCTGGAAAAAGCCGTCACTGAATTTGAGAAGCAGGCTGATCCCAAGGCCATGCACACCCGCATGTACGACTATTTGAACCATAAGCCGATCAAGGCCAGCGCCGACTCATATACTCACTACGCCTCCATGTCGTTCGCTGACATCGCCAAAGAGGTATTCCATTTCCACGACCAGGTCATGGACCTCTACGACTCCCTGATCGGAAAGGCGGAAATCCCCGAAGCCAAGTCACTGCTGGAAGACCTTCTGGCCCTGGAAGAGCATGAGGCCATGCGTCTCGCCAGCCAGATTGGCCGGATGGAAGACCTCTGATCCGCCTTACGACCAAGGTCGTACACCTGGCGGTTTTTGATTTCGTTTGTTAACGATAATTGCTAACGTGAACTAGCATCAAGAGTGGTTTTTCCCCAAAAGGGGGACCCTCGACCCACAAAAAAGATAAGAGGATAGAAGAGCAATGAAGATCCGTTCTGTTCTTTCCGCGGCTGTGCTGGCTGTGGCAACAACCTTTGCCTCCACACAGGCGCTCGCCCAAGACACCTTTACACTCCGCCTTGCAGAAACCTGGGGGCCAAACTTCCCGATTTTCGGTGATACCACCAAGCGCTTTGCCGAAACCGTAGAGAAAATGTCTGACGGACGACTCAAAGTCCGCATCGACTCCGCCAACAAACACAAAGCCCCGCTGGGTGTGTTTGATATGGTCAAGGCTGGTCAGTACGACATGGGCCACTCCGCATCCTACTACTGGAAAGGCAAGGTTCCCGAGACCCTGTTCTTCACCAGCATGCCGTTTGGCATGAACGCCATGGAACAGTACGCCTGGTTCTACCACGGCGGCGGCATGGAACTGATGCAGGAAGTCTATGAGCCCCACAACATGCTGTCCTTCCCGGGCGGTAACACCGGCGTGCAGATGGGTGGCTGGTTCCGCAAGGAAATCAACTCCCTGGAAGACCTGGAAGGTCTGAAAATGCGCATCCCCGGCTTTGCTGGTGAAGTGTTTGCTGAAGTTGGCGTAAACCCCACCAACATCGCTCCGGGTGAGCTCTATACCGCACTTGAGCGCAACACCATCGATGCGGTTGAGTGGGTAGGCCCAGCTCTGGACCTGCGTCTCGGTTTCCAGCAGATTGCCGACTATTACTACACCGGTTGGCATGAGCCGGCCACCGAGCTCCAGTTCCTGATCAACAAGCGGGTATGGGAGAAGCTGCCGGCGGACCTGCAGGAAATCATGCGTGTTGCAATGCGTACCGCTTCCTACGACATGTTGGTTCATTCCCAGCACGCCAACGCCGAAGCCTGGGCCAACATTCGTGAAGAATACCCGAATGTCCAGATCAAGCAGTTCCCGGATGACATTTTCGACGCGATGTATGCCGCCAACAACAAGCTGCTGAAAGAAGCAGCTGCTGAAAGCGACATGGCTGCCAAGATCATCGAGTCCCAGCAGAACTATCTTGAGCAGAGCCGCGCTTACACCAACATTTCCGAGCGCGCTTACCTCAACACCATGGCCGAAGTCGAGTAAGATATAGGCTGAAACGGAGCCGGGATCGCTCTACGAGTGATCCCGGTTTTGTCGTTTATAGCAACTGAAAAAGCGCCAGCTCTCCTGGCGGGGGATCATCAATGCGGTGGATTATCAAACTGGACGAGGGGCTCTCGCGCCTGTCCACATTCTGTGGCTGGGTTGCCTGTGTCGCGATGATACTGATGGCAGCCAACGTCTTTTACGACGTCGTAGCCCGCTACGCCTTCAATAACGTTTCAATCGGCATGCAGGAAATGGAGTGGCACCTATATTCGGTGGTGTTCCTGCTGGGTATACCCTACGCATTGCGCACGGATGGTCATGTTCGGGTCGACGTTTTCTACACCAAGTGGAGCAACAAGGCCAAGGCCTGGGTAAACCTGGTGGGTGCAATTATTTTTGTTATTCCCTTTGCCTACCTGATCGGCATATATGGCTACGATTTTGCCCTGGACTCCTACAACATGGGTGAAGGCAGTGGCGATCCCGGCGGTCTGCCCCACCGCTGGATTATCAAGTCTGTCATCCCTATCAGTGCAGTCTTCATCGGCATTGCTGGCCTGAATATGGTCACCTATGCGATACGGGTTATGTCGGGAGAGAAAGAATACGAAGGTGAGCACAGCGCAGGAGGCCTCGCATGATCGGTATGATTATGTTCGGTGTCGCCCTGCTGATGCTGATGCTGGGCTTCCCCGTAGCATTCACCTTCGGTGGCGTTGCACTGTTTTTCGGAATATTCGCCGAGGGCATGGACCTCTTTGCCTTCATGCCCTATCGCATCATGAGCGTGATGCAAAATACCGTTCTGATGGCTGTGCCTCTGTTTATTTTCATGGGCGTGGTGCTTCAGCGCACCCGGTTGGCAGAGCAGCTGCTGACCTCCATGGGGCGGCTGTTTGGCGGCCTGCCTGGCGGCCTGGCCATTTCGACGATTCTGGTTGGTGCCCTTCTGGCAGCTTCTACCGGGGTCGTGGGCGCCAGTGTGGTGGCCATGGGCCTGATCTCGCTGCCTGTGATGCTGGCCCACAAGTATGACAAGCGGCTGGCCACCGGGACTATCTGTGCCTCCGGTACTCTTGGCCAGATCGTACCGCCCTCAATCATCCTCATCATCCTGGGTGACGTGCTTGGCCTTCCGGTCGGGGATCTGTTCAAGGCCGCGGTCTGGCCCGGCATCGTGCTGGTCGGACTATATATCGTGTATATCCTGGTTCTGACCAGACTGAAGCCTGAAACTGCTCCGGCCATGCCGGATGAGCCAGGCGTATCCCGCAAGAAGGAAATCTTCAATGCGCTGTTGGCGATCATTCCGCCGCTGGCATTGATTGTGGTGGTTCTGGGCTCGATTTTCACCGGCATTGCCACGCCAACCGAGTCATCCGCCCTCGGTGGCGTTGGCGCTGTGGTTCTGGCGATTATCTACCGGCAGTTTTCTTTCAAAATGGTGTGGGATGCGTCCAAGGACACCGTGAAGGTGACCGCCATGGTCTTCGCAATCCTGATCGGTGCCACCGCATTCTCCATGGTGTTCAGCTACACCGGCGGCGACTACCTGCTGGAAGAGTGGCTGCTCCAGCTGCCCGGTGAAAAGTGGGGCTTTATCATTCTGGCCATGGTGGTCATCCTGGTGCTGGGTTTCTTCATCGACTTCGTTGAAATCTCCTTCATCATCGTGCCGATCCTTGCGCCAGTGGCAGAAGCCATGGGCATCAACATGCTCTGGTTCGCCATCCTGATCGCGATGAACCTGCAAACCAGCTTCCTTACACCACCATTCGGGTTCTCGTTGTTCTATCTGAAGGGGGTCGCACCACCCCAGGTGCGAACAACGGATATCTACAAGGGTGTCCTGCCATTCATCCTGATACAGATGTTTGTGCTGGCACTGATTGTGATTTTCCCGGAATGGTTTGGTATGAGCTCTTCATACTGACCAAAAATACCGGGCCTCAGGGCCCGGTATTTTTTTTACCCTTCTATTTTGTGCGTCGCTATCCTTCCGATAACTCTCTTCTATTCTTGCTCAACCTGACAAAATCTCAGCCTTTTCTATACTGAACGGACAACCGGCGATTCTCAGACTGGTATTCGGGAACCCTGACGTAAATACGTCGACAAAAACATTGATGTTGAGGTTATCAAGGGAGAGCGGAGTCCATGAACCAGAGCACTGCCCAGAAACCCCGTGACAACGGGCAAGAATCCAAAAGCCACGTTCTGACGCTGCCACTGGAAAGCACACACGTTGATCGGTCACCGCACACTTATGAGCGCTGGCTGATTGCCAAGCTCATGCGTATGGCGGGATCACCTCCTCTCCGCTTCCGGCTCTGGAACGGCGATGTCATCGAACCGGAGGGCCAACACGCACAGTTCACTCTGCACCTGACCGACCCCAAAGCCCTATACGCACTGGTAACCAATCCCAACCTGGCGTTCGGCGATCTCTACAGCGCCGGTCGCCTGGAGGTAGAAGGCGACCTGCCTGACCTGATGGAAACCCTCTACCGCTCAGTTCATCGGGCGCGCCAGAAATGGCCGAAATGGCTGGAAGCCCTGTGGCGAAATCACAATCCCCGCTCAACCGGTATCTCCGAGGCCAAGGAAAACATTCACCACCATTACGACCTGGGCAACGAGTTTTACCAACTCTGGCTGGACAGCGCAGAAATGCAGTACACCTGCGCCTATTATGAGAGCCCGGACCTGTCCCTGGAACAAGCCCAGCTGGCAAAGTTGGAACACGTCTGTCGCAAGCTTCGGCTCAAACCCGGCATGACCGTGGTCGAAGCCGGTTGTGGCTGGGGCGGGCTGGCCCGCTACATGGCCCGCAACTACGGCGTCAGGGTGCACTCCTACAACATCTCCAGGGAACAGTTGGCCTATGCCAGGGAAGAGTCCCGCAAACAGGGGCTGGATCATCTGGTGGAATACGTCGAAGACGACTACCGCAATATCAGCGGACAGTATGATGCCTTTGTCTCCATCGGCATGCTGGAACACGTGGGCAAGGAAAACTACGAAGCCCTGGCCGAGCTCATCAAGCGGAGCCTGAAACCCGACGGCATCGCGCTTCTGCACAGCATTGGCCGTAATCGCCCGATGCTGATGAATGCCTGGATCGAGAAACGCATCTTCCCCGGCGCCTACCCACCGAGCATCGGCGAATTCATGCAGATTTGCGAGCACGGTGATTTCTCGGTGCTGGATGTCGAGAATCTACGCCTGCATTACGCCCAGACCCTGAGCCACTGGATGGAGCGCTTCAACGAGAACGAAGACAAGGTAACCGCCATGTACGATGGCCACTTCACCCGGGCCTGGCGCATGTATCTGGCCGGATCCATCGCCGCCTTCAGGGCCGGCTCCCTGCAGCTGTTCCAGGTGGTCTTCAGTCACGGCGATAACAACAAGCTGCCCCAGAACAGACAGGATCTCTACAACTTTCCTGCCGCACCCGAGGAGGCCTGATGGACTATTACGACCTGATCATCGTCGGTGCCGGCCCAGCCGGCTCCACCCTGGCCAGCGCTCTTGAGAACAGCGGCAAAAAAGTATTGATCATCGACAAGCAGGATTTCCCACGGGACAAGACCTGTGCCGGCTGGGTGACCCCTGCCGTTATGGAAACCCTTAACATTAACCCCGAGGAGTACGGAAAAGGACGAACAATTCAGCCCATTCGTCGTTTCCGCATCGGCATGATGGGCCAGCAGGCCGTTGAAAACGATCACGGCGAGGTGGTCAGTTATGGCATCCGCCGGTGTGAGTTCGACGATTATCTGCTCGGCCGCGTAAACAGCCCCAAGCAGCTTGCCACGCCGGTGAAATCCATCGTCCGAAGAGACGGCAACTGGGTGATCAACGGCACCTGGGAAGCACCCCTGGTGGTCGGCGCCGGTGGCCATTTCTGCCCGGTTGCACGGTTACTTGGCGACGGTCCGGGTGGCCATGAGACCGTCGTCGCCGCCAAAGAGGTAGAGTTTGAAATGACACCGGAGCAGGCCTCGGCTTGCGAAGCCCGAGGCGATACCCCGGAGCTCTGGTTCTGTCGCGATCTCAAGGGCTATGCCTGGGTCTTTCGCAAAGGCAATTACCTGAATATCGGCCTGGGCCGGGAGGACAACCACAAGCTGACCGGTCATCTCCAGGCGTTTGTCGATGATATGAAGTCCACCGGACGCATCCCGGAGGACCTGCCGGGGCGCTTCAAGGGCCACGCCTATCTGCTTTATGCCCATGCAGAGCGGCCTTTGGTGGACGACGGCATTCTGCTGATCGGCGATTCCGCCGGCCTGGCCTACACCCAGAGCGGTGAAGGCATCCGGCCAGCAATCGAATCGGCGCTGCTTGCGGCGGATGTGATACGGAACGCGCCGGATTATTCAGCGTCTTCATTGCAGGTCTACGGCGATGCCATTGCCGAACGCTTTGGCAACCGCGCAGCGGACACGGATCAGGGCTGGCAGGTTCCGGACTGGGTCAAGATGCCACTGGCCAGCAGCCTGATGCGCTCGCACTGGTTTACCAGAAAAGTGGTGACTGAGAAGTGGTTCCTCCATCAGGAAGTGCCGCCGTTGAAAGTCGCTGTCTGAGGCGGAAAACAAAAACCCGGGCGCACCGATAACGATACTCCCGGGTTTCGTTCAGGCCCTGAACTCAGTTCGCAGTCAGTTCAATCACGTCAATACCGTACAGGGTGGTGGTTCCGCTGATTTCATTACCCACTGCCAGCAAGGGCTGCCCATTGGGGCTGTCTTCTGCGGCGATAAAGGCAATGCCCTCCGGTCCAAGATCACCCGCCATTCCGGCCTGAAGATCTGCATCGGACACCGAGAAATCGCGGTTATTCAGGTATTGAACAAATTCCGGATTCTGGGGGTTGGTCACGTCATAGACCATGATCCCGCCAATCCGTTCAAGACCGATAAACGCGAAGGTCTGGCCGTTGATTGCGCCAACGGTCACCGCCTCAGGCTCCGGGCCCTTGTCATCGGATCGGTTGTCGAAATTATTCTCATCGTTGGTAGCGTTGAAGTTGTCTGGCAGCAGACTGGCGGTGATACGTTCGAATTCGCTGCCGCTGTCGAAGACCCGCTTGCCATCGGCGGACCAGATGGAGAAAGACCGCGCGCCATAGGTGTAGATTTCGCTGTATTCGCAGTCGACTTCTGCATCTGTCGCCGGGTCACTGGGGTCACATCCATTGCTGACACCCATGGTTGAAGTCACGTTGATACGGCCAAGGTTCTCCTCCAGCTGAAGATCGGCCGCGTTTGGGAAGGCCGTGGCATCAAGGGTCAGATCTTCAAGCCGGTACTCTTCGGAGAAGCCGTCATAATCCCGGGAATCGCCTTCGTTGGCGGTGATGTAATAGGTCTTGCCGTTGTAGCCATAGCTGGTGATCGCATCCGGCATATACATGCCTTTTACCGGCCAGTTCCGGATGTTGATACCGCTGTCCCGATTGCTGGCGTCCAGCTCATTGCCAATAACGCTGTGGTCCTTGAAACCCAGGGGCAGGATCGCATTGATCACGCCGGCTTCAATGTCCAGCTCGGCAACGGCGTTGGCTTCCTGCAGGGCGACCCAGGCCGTCTTGTTATCCAGAGAGACGGCAATGTATTCCGGCTCCATGTCCTGGGCGACAGTTGCGCCCGGACCAAATACCCGCACCCCGCTCGCTTTCAGGGCTGCCTCATCGGCATTGAAGTCCTCGAATCCTGCCGTGGTTACTGTGGCCCCGGCGACGCCCGCCGACAGATCAATAATGCTGACGGATCCGACCGGATCATTGGTGTAGTCGTCGCTGGGCTCACCTTCGTTCGCTACCAGCACTTTCATGCCGTCTCGGGTAAAGGTCACCATGTCCGGCAGAGCGCCAACCGTGACCTCTCCGACTTTGCCGAGATCTGTGGTGTTGTAGAAAACCACCTTGCCGTTGTCCTGCTTGATGTCTGCCTCGATAGCCACAGCAACCAGATCTCCGTAAACAGCAACACTGTTTGCAGAGGCGCCCTCGGCGGTCGCATCAATGGTCTGCAAAAGAACCGGCTGGGAGGGATCCTGAATATCCAGTACATCCACCGTCGATGCACCGGCATTAACCACGAACAGACGCTGGTTGGCCGGGTCGTGGGCAACAATCTCGGCAGCGCCCACGTCGAACACATCACCCGGAGCCTGGTAGGTGCCCAAAACGTTGAGTTCGATCAGCGATTTACTGGTGCCATTGGCACCATCAGCGCCATCGTCACCGTCATCGGTACAGGCACTCAGGCCCAACAGGGAAGAAAGTATGGTTGCGGAAAGCAGGGTCTTTCGAAACATGACATTGCGCCTCTGGAATAGCTTGATGTAGAGAATCCCTACACACGCTAGGTCAAAGGCGTGACATTTCGGCGTCAGTTTCGAGTCACTACGATTACCAATTGATGAAAATGACAAAAAAATGGCGACCCGAAGGTCGCCATTCATTCAGTTCGCTGAACTCAGTGACCGAGATAACTGCGGTACATCCAGACAGTCTTTTCCTGCTGCGAGATATAGTCGCTCATCAGGGCAACGGTGCCCTCGTCTTCCGCCTCTCCGGCCAGGCTAAGCAATGTGCGCTGTTTGCCGATCAGTTTGGCAAAACTTTCCACGATGTTCTCCATCGCTTCCTTGCCGTCGGAAACATCTTTGCGCTCCGGAACTTCAGATCGCTCTATGTAGGTGCTGTAGGCGTGAGCCGGGCGATGGCCAAGCGTCAGTACCCGCTCTGCGATCTCGTCAATCTTTAGTAGAAGATCGTCGTACAGCTCTTCAAATTTGACGTGGAGCTCGAAGAAGTTGTCGCCCTTGATGTTCCAGTGGTATCCACGAACATTCATGTAAAAGATCTGATAGTTGGACAGCAGATCATTCAGAGAATCTGCAAGTTTTGCCGTTTTCTCGGTATCTAGACCAATAAAATTCTTACCCATAACGCGTCTCCTTGGCAGTTATGTGAACAGGATAAACTTTAAGATACGCCCGCTGGCCGGACGCTGGGAAGTTTAGTTTGCTAATCTCGGTGATAGCGACGCTGCATAACACTATAAAAACCCCTAAAAAGATAGCTCGGGACTATCGAAATCCTCAATACAATTCATTTAAAAATCATTCTCAACCGGCGTGTAATGGAAACATGCTCAAACGTCACCGGAGAGAACCATGAGCGCTTTAAAACTGTTCGTACACAACCATGGCACGAATGGCGACCAGTCGCTGATCAAGACGGTGACGTTCGCCCTTACCCACTTTACCGTCGCCTTTACCGTGGCTTACCTGCTCACAGGTGACATCCTCATCGGAAGCCTGATTGCCATGGTGGAACCGGCCATTAATACCGTTGCCTATTTCTTCCATGAAAAGATCTGGGCCCGCCGCCAGCGGAACGCAAGAGCTCCAGAAGGAACGATATCCCAGAGTCAGCCCCAAACCTGTTGATCCCGATCAAGGGCCGGCTCAGATA
Source organism: Marinobacter sp. EhC06 (assembly GCF_001650915.1). Lineage (GTDB taxonomy): Bacteria > Pseudomonadota > Gammaproteobacteria > Pseudomonadales > Oleiphilaceae > Marinobacter. Next base: position 1,048,058 of record NZ_LXYO01000023.1, on the reverse strand, counting down.
CCCGGCCCACAGTCGGTGCAGCCTTCTTCTGGCGCCGGGCCGATACTGAGATTGCGGTTGAGGTCTTTCAGTGCGGTTCTCAAACCTTCCTCGATGACCGGATGATAAAACGGCATTTCCAGCATTTCAGTGACGGTCAGTCTTCGCTGGGCAGACCATGCAAGCAGATGGGCGATGTGCTCTGCGGCAGGGCCAAACATCTCGGCTCCCATAAAGAGCCCACTACCATGCTCACCGTAAACCCTCAGTAGCCCCCGGTTTTTGCCGATCACCCGACTGCGCCCCTGATCCTCGAAGGACACCTCTCCGACGGCAAAGCAACCGCGACAACGCTCGCCCACCTGGTGAATCGTCAGCCCGACCGTCGCAATCTGCGGATCGGTGAAAACCACCGCCAACGGCGTCCGGCGAAGTCCGGTTCGCACATCCGGGTAAGAAGCCGCGTTGTCGCCAGCTATCCGGCCCTCGTCGGCTGCCTCGTGCAACAGTGGCAGACTGTTATTGGCATCGCCGGCGATAAATATGTGGCTATGGCCACAACGCAGGGTATGGGGATCAAACAGGGGCATGCCCTTTTCATCCAGTTGGATCTCGGCATTCTGGATATCCAGCCCGTCGACGTTGGGCCGACGCCCGGTTGCCGCTAGCAGGTAATCGAAGGTTTCCGTCTTTTCACCAGCATTCCCATCCACGAAAGTTATGGCGACACCGTCATTAACCCGCTCAACGTTCTTTACGTCCGAATCCGGATCCAGCGGAAATTCGTCGTTGAATGTTTTCAGCGCATAGTCGCGAATGGCGTCATCCTGGATCGGGCCGACCGCCCCGCCGACGCCGAACATCCGGACCCGAACACCCAACCTGCTCAGCGCCTGCCCCAGCTCCAGACCAATCACGCCCGGACCGAATACCGCAACCGAATCCGGAAGATCCTGCCATTCGAAAATATCGTCGTTTACTACCAGCCGGTCCCCGGCTTCATTCAGAAAGCCTGGGATATTGGGCCGGGAACCGGTAGCGATGATGATACGCGCGGCCTGTACCTCGAGATTGCCGCCCACCACCAAACGATTCGGGCCGACAAACCTGGCGTGGCCTTTCAGACGATGTGCTTCCGGAAATTTCTCAACCGAATCAATGACGGAAGAAACAAACCGGTCCCGTTCGGTTCGCACCCGCTCCATAACCCGCCTGCCATCGATCCGGGTGGCACCGGCAGAGACGCCAAAAAGGTCGCCAAGCTGCATCTGGTGGGCGTTGTCAGCGGCCGCTATCAACAGCTTGCTGGGCATACACCCGACTCTGGCGCAGGTGGTTCCGTACTGGTCGCCTTCGATCAACACAACCTTGTCGGTCGCTTTGCGCACACGCTGATATGCGACCATACCGGCGGTACCTGCTCCGATAATGGCAACGTCTACGGCTCGCTTTTCCATACAAAGGTCTCCTGGCAGGCATTCCCGGCAGTGGGGAACAAGGAAGGTTCGAAGGGTGTGATCTCAGTATAGAAGCCATGGCAAGTTTCACCCACACCGTGAAAAAAGCATGGATTCGGCCTATGCTGTCATACTTTTCAGACCGCGGCAGGCGCAGGAGAGGAGTTGGCAGTATGCAGAGTTACTGGCCGGAATTTCTGACGGTGGCCCTTGTCCACTTGCTGGCAGTGGCAAGTCCCGGGCCGGATTTCGCGGTAATGCTCAGACAGGCGCTCTGCCAGAGCCGCAGAAACGCGCTGCTGACCGCAATCGGTATCGGCGGGGGAATTCTGGTGCATGTCTGTTACTCCCTGCTGGGGATTGGCCTGCTGATCCAGCAATCGATCATGCTGTTCAATGTTCTCAAGGTGCTGGGGGCCCTCTACCTTGCCTGGATTGCGTTGCAGTGTCTGCGGGCCCGGGCCGGTGGCGTTCATGTGGAACAGAACCCGACAGGTGGGCAATCCGGTCTTTCAGCCCTGCGACTGGGTTTCCTGACCAATGCTCTGAATCCCAAGGCAACGCTGTTTTTTGTTTCCCTGTTCTCTGTTGTGATCAGCCCCGGTACGCCCATCGCACTCCAGGCCGGCTACGGCATTTACATGGCCCTGGCCACCGGGCTCTGGTTTGCCATGGTTGCCATGTTCTTTACCCTGCCCAGGGTCCGCCGGGGATTTAACCGGTTTGGCCACTGGCTGGACCGGCTGATGGGAGGCGTTCTGCTGTTGCTTGCCGGCCAGCTGCTACTGTCTACAGTGAGCGGATCAGAGCCTCCGTCTGGGCCCATCCCAGACACGGATCGGTAATCGAACAGCCGTAGCGCAGGTCTTCGCCGTCGTCCTGCCGGCCCGGCTCCAGGAAGCTTTCCAGCATCAGACCACGGATATGGTGGTTACCGGCACGGCGCTGGGCCATCACTTCCCGGGCGATATCTAGCTGTCGCTCAGCCTGCTTGCAGGCATTATCGTGGCTGCAGTCCACCATCACCGCGGTGGACAAGCCGGCATTCCCCAGTGCGCCGACGGCCTGTTCAATACTTACTGCATCGTAGTTGGTAATACCGCGGCCACCGCGCAAAACCAGGTGGGTATCAGGGTTCCCGCGGGTGGTAATCATGACCGGCGCGCCGGTCGCAGACACCCCCAGGTGGTGATGAGGATGGGAAGCTGACTTCATCGCATTGGTTGCCACCGCAATGCCGCCATCCGTACCGTTCTTGAAGCCGGTGGGCATGGGCAGTCCACTGACCATTTCGCGGTGAACCTGCGACTCGGTGGTTCGGGCACCGATGGCAGTCCAGCTCACCAGATCACCCAGGTAATCCATGGCGAACGGGCTCAGGGCTTCGGTGGCCAGCGGCAGCCCCATGGCCGCCAGATTCAACAGCAGGCGACGGGAACGGCGCAGCCCCTCATTCAGATCGCCTGCTCCGGTGCGCTCCGGGTCGTACAGCAGCCCTTTCCAGCCGACGGTGGTCCGGGGTTTCTCCAGATACGCCCGCATAACGATCAGGAAGCGGTCGCTGACCTCATCCGCCAGCGCCTTCAGCTTCTCCCCGTATTCAAGGGCAGCCACCTCATCGTGAATGGAACAGGGGCCCATCACGATCAGGGTTCTGGTGTCGCTGCCGTGCAGAATTTCCCGTATTGCCTGCCTTTGGTTATCGACCTGACTTACGACAGAGTCGCTGGCCGGCATCTGAAGCTTGAGCTCCGCTGGCGTTGGCAGAACCACTTCCTGTCGGTGCCGGACTGGAGATTCCGCATCCTGTTGGGTCAGTTCAGTGTTCAAGGGCATGTTCATGTCAGTGTTCCCGTTTCCCTGCGTCAGAATCAAAAAAGCCCCGGCTGGGCTACCAGTCGGGGCTTCTTGAGTCCGGTGGCAGCCTGGGTTTTCTGCCGGGCTGCCTTCCTCGTTATTCGTTCGATGAAGATCCTATGGGCGGCCCCGGCTCTGGCTAAAATAAAAGCCATAACCAAACCACCAGAAAAACACAGCAGCGACCGCAGCCGCCGGCTTGGTGCCGAAAGCTTGCAAAACATTCAATTGACAGGTCGCGTGTGTCGTCTTCATGCTTTTCAATATATACCCCCGGTTTTCAACTTGGCAACCCGTACGCCGGAGTTTTTTCATTTACGGCTGAATGGTTGGGAGCAATCAATGACTGTTTTCCTCCGACGATACCCGCTGATGCTCGCATTGACGCTTCTGCTCGGGCTGTTTTCCTACTCCGCCCTGGCCCAGGCGGAGTCACGTGCCTATCAGCTTGAAAACCGGCCCGGGGAAGACGTGGCCGTGCAGATTCGCGAGCTTTACCAGGGCTCGCCGGTGACCGTAACTGCCCGGGGCCAACAATTGGTGGTGCGCGGAGAACCAGACTTGCTGGACGAAATCGGAAGGCTTGTCGAGACGCTGGACGTGGCGCCGGTACAACTGCGAATCACCGTTCGCTCCAGAACAGATAGCGGCGGCAAACGGTCCGGTGCCGGCATTTCCGCTTCCGGAGGCCAGGCCGAAATCTCAGGGGAACGCCGCGTTACCAGTACCGGCAGCGCCCAGGAACGCACACTGGTCATGCAGGATGGCCAGTCGGCGCATATTACTTCGGGCCAGATCCGGACAATTCCTGTCGCCGTTCGCGGGGGTCGGAACCCGGCGGCCTTCCTGCAACAGGTCGAAACCCGCAGCGGGTTCCTGGTCAGCCCCCAGGTGATTTCCGATCAGGCGGTAGAACTGAGCATTGTCTCGTTCGAGGAGGAGCCGGCAAACCTGGACGGTTATGAAACGGAGGCGGTGGTGACCATTCGTCGGGTTGAACCAGGACAGTGGGTGTCCCTGGGCAGCACAGCAACCCGTTCCAGCCAGGAGCGCAGTGGCATCACCTACCAGGTGAACAGCAGCCGCTCTGAAAACCGCAGCTTTGAAGTACGAGTAGACATTCTGCCCTGACCTCAGGCGTTTCGCTTGCCCAGGAGAATCTGCTTGGCTTCATTCAGTTTGGCTGCCAGGTAATCATTTCCGCCCCGGTCCGGGTGAAGCTTCTGCATGAGCCGGCGATGAGCCATTACGATTTCCTCTTCGGTGCAGCCGGCTTTCACACCGAGGATATCGCAGGCCTCGCGCTCTGACATCTGGCCCGTGAGATCCGTGCCCGGACCGTATTGGCGGTTCGCCTGCGCCTGCCCTTCTCCCTGCTGCTTTGATCCCATGAACCGGTTGATGGCCGGGGCAAATTTCAGCAAGGCTGGCAGCTTGCGCAACAGGGGAATCACGGCCGCCACCGCCGCCGTAAGGACATGGACGCGCCCGGTCAGCACCATGAATACCAGCAAGGCGCCACCAATCACCAGGACCACCTTCCAGGTGGCCGCCTTTTTCTTTTCGGCGGACAATGCGCCCCACTGTTTCAGAATTACAAACACGGCGGCTGCCAACGCGAGCCCCAGAATCCACTGCATGGTTGATCCTCACCCTGAATACCGTCGTAATTCTGTCACCGACACCTGTTACATTACCAGTGCCCTGCGCGGAAAGCCGCCCGCCACGAAACAGCCATGATGTTTGTCAAATCCGGCAAGCCCGGAGTCTAGATAGAAATACTTACAACCCGGTGACAATAGCGACCCTGATTTTGTAGGATGCTATGCTTCCCAAAATCTGACACAGATCCTCAGGACCCGAACCATGCGCACTGCTTCCCGCTTTTTAATCGTCATTATTTTTCTAGGCGTAGTGCTCGGAGGCATCTTCGGCTACAAGTTCTACCAGTTTGGCCAGATGCAAGAGCAGATGTCCCAGCCTCAGCCACCGGCCCAGATTTCCGCGATTGAGGCCAAGAACGAAGCCTGGACGCCAGCCATCAAGGCTGTCGGCAGTGTTGAAGCCATCAACGGCATCCAGGTGGCCAATGAAGTTCCGGGCGTCATTGAGACCATCAATTTCGAATCCGGTGACGTGGTAAAACGTGGCGACGTATTGATCCGGATTGATGCAGCCATTGATGAAGCAGCTCTGCGCACACGCCGCGCCGAGGCGCAACTGGCCGAGCAGGAGTTCAAGCGGGTGTCCGACCTGCTCCCCAAGCGCGCAGTATCCCAGTCCCAGTACGATGAAGCCAAGGCCAATTTCGACGCGGCCCGCGCAAGGGTGAATGAAGCCGAGGCCCAACTGAGCAAGAAAATCATTCGAGCGCCCTTTGATGGCACGCTGGGTATCCGGATGGTCGACCAGGGCGAGTATATTGCCACCGGCACCCCGATTGTCGAGATCAACATGCTGGATCCGATCTATGTCGACTATACCCTTTCCGAGAAAAACCTGCCGAACGTGAAGACAAGCTATCCGGTAGTAGCCACTGTCGCCGCCGTTCCGGAGCAGGATTTTGAGGGATCTGTCAGCGCCATCAACACCTCGGTTAACCCGGAAACACGGACTGTCAGAATCCGGGCCACACTCTCCAACCCGGACAACCTGTTGCGCCCGGGCATGTTTGCGACCGTTCTGACCCAGCAGCCTGAGGACAACGAGGTTGTGACCGTCCCGCGCACCGCCATCTCTTACAACACCTACGGCGATTTTGTGTTTGTGGTTGAAGAGAATGAAGATGGCAATCTGGTCGTTAACCGTCGCACGGTGACCACCGGTGAAACCCGCAATACCCGTGTTGCCGTTCTGTCCGGCCTGGAAGCCGGCGAAACCGTCGTCGAGAAGGGCTTGCTGCGCCTGCGCGCAGGCCAGCAGGTGGCCATCCAGGAAGAAGACCAGAAGCAGGGGGCATCTGAGTAATGCGCTTCACTGACATATTTATCCACCGTCCCGTACTGGCGACGGTGGTCAGTCTGCTGATTCTGCTTCTGGGTGCCCGGGCGGCCATGGAAATGGAAATCCGGCAGTACCCGGAACTCGAAAGCACCACCGTGACCGTCACGACGGCCTATCCCGGTGCCAGTTCCGACCTGATCAAGGGCTTCATTACCACGCCGCTGCAGCAGGCAATTGCCGAAGCCAGTGGCATCGACTATCTGACGTCCACCAGTTCCCAGGGCACCTCCACCATCGAAGCAAAGATGGTGCTGAACTACGACGCCAACGCGGCCCTGGCAGAAATTCAGGCCAAGGTGGCGAGCCAGCGAAACGTGCTGCCAGCCGAAGCCCAGGACCCGGTGATCACCTCCACGACCGGTGACTCAACGGCCCTGATGTACATCGCTTTCTACAGTAACGAACTGGCGGTGCCTCAGATCACCGATTATCTGACCCGCGTGGTCCAGCCCCGGCTGCAGGCGCTCTCCGGTGTCGGCAAGGCGGAACTGCTGGGCCGGAAATTCGCTCTGCGGGTGTGGCTGGATCCGGAACGTCTGGCGGCGGTGGATATGACGCCTCAGGAAGTGGTCGCAAAGCTTCGCGCCAACAACTACCAGGCTGCCGTCGGCAACACCAAGGGCACCTATACCGAAATCAGCATGACCAGCGACACCGATGTGGCTGATCCGGACGCGTTCCGCAACCTGGTGGTCAAGCAATCCGATGGCACCCAGATCCGCCTGCAGGATATCGCCCGTGTTGAGCTGGGCTCAGAAACCTACGATCAGTTGGCTCTCTATAAAGGCCAGCCGGCCACCTATGTCGCCATTGAACTGGCTCCAGGCGCCAACCCGTTGACGGTCGCAGGCCTGGTGAAGGACGAGCTGCCCGATATCGAAAGCCAGCTTCCGTCCGGACTGGATGTGCGCCTGGCGTACGACGCATCGGACTTTATCGAAGATTCCATCAACGAGGTTATCCAGACACTGCTGGAAGCCATGATTATCGTTCTGGTGGTGGTGTTCCTGTGCCTTGGTTCGGTTCGGGCCTCTATCGTTCCCTCGGTTGCGGTGCCGCTGTCACTGATCGGCGGCGCCTTTATCATGCTGATGTTCGGCTTCTCGCTGAACCTGCTTACCCTGCTATCCATGGTGCTTGCCATCGGCCTCGTGGTGGATGACGCCATCATCATGGTGGAGAACGTTCACCGGCATATCGAAGAAGGCGAATCCCGCTTTGAGGCCGCGATCAATGGTGCCCGGGAGATGGCGGTTCCCATCATTGCCATGACCACCACCCTGGTGGCGGTATACGCTCCTATCGGCTTCATGGGCGGGCTGGTTGGCTCGCTCTTCACCGAGTTTGCGTTCACGCTTGCGGGCACCGTGGTGATTTCCGGCATTGTTGCCCTGACGCTCTCCCCCATGCTTTCGGGCAAGGTACTGAAACCCCATGGCAACCCCGGTAGATTCGAGCAGGTGGTTGAGAAAACGTTCAATGGCCTGGCGGCGAGCTACAAGGCTGCCCTGAGCTCACTGATGCAGACCAAATCGGTGGTGGTTTTCTTCGCCGTGGTGGTGCTGGGCTCCATTTACTTCATGGTTTCCATGAGTCAGAACGAACTGGCTCCCACGGAAGACCAGGGCATTCTGTTCTATCAGGGGCTTGGCCCCCAGACCTCGACCCTGGATTACCTGCTGGAGCACGGCGATGAAATTCAGGAGCGGATGTCTACGGTCCCGGGCTACAACGAGGACTTCATGATCATCGGTATTACCGGCCCCAATGCGGTATTCGGTGGCTTTAAGCTGGCACCCTGGAGTGAGCGGGAGATCAGTCAGTTTGAAGTCCAGCCAAAGCTGGACTCCGAGCTCAAGAATGTAACCGGTCTGCAAACCGCAGTGTTCCCGCGACCGTCCCTGCCCGGCTCCGGCGGTGGTCTGCCGTTCCAGTTCGTGATTACCACCGGCAGCAGCTATGAGCAGCTGGATCAGGTTGCGGATGAACTGCTGGGCAAAGCCATGGGCAGCGGTAATTTCATGTTCCTGCAGAAGTCCATCAACTTTGATCGTCCGATCACACGCATCAACGTCGATCGGGACCGGGTGGCGGACCTGGGCCTGTCCATGCAGGACGTTGGCCAGAGCCTGTCGAGCATGCTTGGGGGCGGTTACATCAATCGTTTCAGCATGGAAGGCCGCTCCTACCAGGTGATTCCACAGGTTGACCAGCAGTTCCGGCTGGACGCCCAGGCGCTTAATGAGTACTACATTCGGGCGGATAACGGCGAACTGGTGCCACTGGGCAGCGTCGTCAGCTTCAGCCAAGATGTTGAGCCGTCCAACCGTACCCAGTTCAACCAGCAGAACTCCCTGACACTCCAGGGTGTGGTGATGCCCGGCGTGGCCGCCGGTACTGCCATGGACTTCATGGAGCAGACCGCGGCTGAGGTTTTCCCTCAGGGCTTCAGTTACGACTACACCGGTCAGAGCCGCCAGCTGGCTACCCAGGGAAGCGCTCTGATGGTGACCTTCTTCCTCTCGCTGCTGGTGATCTACCTGGTTCTGGCAGCGCAGTTCGAAAGCTGGCGGGATCCGTTCATCATCCTGGTGTCGGTGCCCATGTCGGTGGCCGGGGCAATGGCGTTCATCGTGCTCGGCTTCGCCACCATGAATATCTACACCCAGGTGGGCCTGATCACGCTGATCGGGGTGGTGTCCAAGAACGGCATCCTGATCGTCGAGTTCGCCAACCAGTTACAGAAGGAACGCGGGCTTAACAAGGTGGATGCGGTGATCGAGGCGGCGGCGATTCGCCTGCGGCCAATCATCATGACATCACTGGCTCTGATCTTTGCCATGGTGCCGCTGCTGATTGCTATTGGCCCGGGCGCGGAAAGCCGCTTTGCCATCGGCCTGACGATCAGTGCCGGACTGGGTATTGGTACCTTGTTCACCATCTTTGTGTTGCCGGCGTTCTACATCCTGCTGGGCCGGGATCACCACGGTTCTGGCGAAGAGAAAGAGGACCACGGCTCAGAACTCGAAGAAAAGACGGCTCCGTCTCACTGAGGCGGACTGAGGTATCAGGCCCGGCCACGGCAACGTGCGCCGGGCTTTTTATTGCCGGCGGCATTCATGTCGCCACAAGCTCCGCCCGGGAAGCGTCGCTGTGCCTCAGCAGATTTCGGCGCCATTGAACGGTTTCGCTGGGCAGCTCCCCAAAATGCTCCCGGTATATGGCGGCAAATCGGCCAAGGTGCGAGAACCCCTCATCCGCGGCGTACCAGGAAATGTGTGGCACCTCACACTGACAGTCAACCAACCGCTCACGAACCCGGGTCAAACGAGCCCTCTGATAGAACCGATAGGGTGTAATACCCGTTTCCCGATTCATCAGATAATAGAGGTTACGCTCGCTAACCCCGGCAAAATTCGCAAGTTCCTTGAGATCAAACTCCCAAACAGGATCCTGCATAATTTTCTCGACCACTCTCTGCAAACGACGATCAAGGGTACGTTCCGAGCACACGGCTGCCTTCCCGGGTGTCCAGGGCGTTTTCATTGAATCGAAAAGACGATTTGTTAATCCTTTCGCTTGGTCATCATCGCGGACAAAGGGCAAACGGTCGAGGTAACAGCCGATCATGACTTGCAAAACGGATAGCCAAGCCCCGGACGATCGCGGTCGCGAATCATCCAGAGCACCATTGCCTGGCTTCAAGATTATGACTTCAGTCTTGGGTGGCAAACGGAGTTCAAACCTGTCCTCGGGACGGGCAAGGAACAGCTGATCCAAGGTGCCCCAGCCTCCGCCTCGAATGTTGATTTCAGGCATGCCGGCCCCCGGAAACAAGAGTACCGGATCCGAGGCCCGGCAGCCGGAAACGTCCATGCTTTTGCCTGCTCTCAGTGAGATCACATGCCCAAGTTCACTCTCAAGCACCGACAGAGCACCGACTCTTCCGCTGCCCGAGTGGAGCCGGCAATGCATGTCATCGCAGCCGGACAACTCGCGCAGGGCGGCGAGCCATTCATCCAAGGAAGCATTGTTCAGTCTCAGGTATGCGCCCAGAGCCGACTTTCGATATGTAGGTCCCATAAATTCCTTCGTGGAAAGCCTGGGTTACTTCTATCCGAGACTGCGCCGTTCCACTAGCCAAATTTTGCAAGACCTTAATCATTGCAGGGTTATTTACTGTTATCTTGATGTTGATCAATCAGATCATCGTTCCATGTGTCCCAGGGAGCCGGCCGAGCCATCAGGTACCCTTGGCCCCGATGGCATTTCAACTCACGCAGTTTCCTATGCTGCTCACTGCTCTCTATACCTTCCGCTACCACCTCCAAATCCAGCGCATCTGCGATCGCCAAAATGGCCGAGACGATACGTGAATCACGGGATTCGCTCCCCAGCCGATGAATGAATTGTCGATCGATTTTCAGCACCTGAACCGGCAGTGTGTGCAGATAGGCCAGAGAGGAATAGCCGGTGCCGAAGTCATCGATTGCGACAACTACTCCTTGTTCACCGAATTCGCGCAGCTTATCCAGGTATTGGTGGGACAGGTTCATCAAATGGGTTTCAGTGATCTCGATTTCGGGCGACCAGCCAACCACTCGAATTCTTTCAAACAGTGGATTTAACAGAGCTTCAAGACGGGAGTCCGTGATTTGTCGGGCCGAAATATTGAGAGCAAGCCGCAGGCCACGGAGAAATGAGTGTGGGAACTCGGAGAGATCCGATTCAATGCGACGTACCAGATGCTCCGTTAGCTCGTGGATATGGCCTCGCTGTTCCGCGATCGGTACGAAATCCGCAGGTGACACGGCGCCGAACTCAGGGTGAGTCCAACGGAGCAGTGCTTCCAGCCCCGCCATCTTGCCGGTATCGAGGTGGTACTGTGGCTGATAAACAACCGAGAACTCCTCGGGCGCCGTTTTCAGTGAAACAATCAACGCCTCGGATAGCAGCTCGGCATGCCGACCTTGCTCGGTGTCGATCGCATCATAGACCCGGAAACAGGCCCGCCCCGCAAGTTTTGCTGCGTACATGGCCCGATCCGCGTTCTGCAGCAGTTCGGATGCCTGACTGCCATGGTTCGGATAAACGGCGGACCCAACAGATGCCGACAAAAAATACTCACGATGATCGACAATCACGGGCGCCCTGAAGCTCTGAACCATCCGCTGACACACGCTCTCGAGGTCATCGTCATTCTGAAGTTCGATAATGGCAGCGAACTCGTCTCCCGATAGGCGGGCCACGACGTCCCCGCGGCGAAGCACGCTCTGGATACACAGAGCTGCCTGCTGCAATACCCGGTCACCACAATCGTGTCCATGCAAATCATTAACGGACTTGAAGAAATCCAGGTCGATATACAGAACCGCGAACGCCCGGCCGTCCTGTGCCCTCTGTGAGACTCGCGCCTTCAGGAATTCCTGAAACAGCGAGCGATTTGGCAGCTCCGTCAACGGGTCGTAATAGGCCAGCGACGCGAGGCGTTCGTCATCAGCCGTCATATCGCCCACATCCATGAAAACGCCCGCGTAAAACTGGTGACTTTCGTGCTCAACCGGATAGATCGTCAACCACTGCGGATAGGTCTCTCCGTTCTTGCGCCGATTCCAGACCAGCCCCTCCCAGCGCCCTTTATGACCAATAGCCTTCCACATAGCTTGATAGAACTCACGGGAGTGAAATCCCGAACTGAGCAGCGAAGGAGACTGACCAAGCACCTCGTCCGACCGGTACCCGGTGACTGAACGGAATTTCTCGTTCACGTAAAGAATCCTGGGCTCCCTGGTTGCCAGCATGATGGCTTTTGGGTGGTTGTCTACGAGAGCCCTGAAATCTTGTTGTTGTAATGCCTGCATGCACTGCTCACTCCTTTTTTAAGCAGCCCCTGAATCATGTCCGACCAGCTCCACTTGTTAGCATAAGCAGTATCTGTCGCTGACCTAGCCACATATTGCAAAAACACGATGGTTACGACCAAAGCACAAGAAAAGATGAAGATACGTTCAATTATTGCAATATCCGGATATCGAACAGACCAGAGTCGGTTAATAGTTAGTCAAGATGACAAGCACCACCACCGAGGCAAGGATACTTCATGCGAATCAATGAACCCGTCAGCCAAAAAGAACGGGGATACCCGGACCACTACCACCTGATCACCACCACCGACCTTCGCGGCAAGATCACCGCCGCCAATGAAGAGTTTGCCGAAGTCGCAGGCTATACGATTGACGAACTGGTCGGCCAGCCCCACAACCTGATACGACATCCGGACATGCCACCGGGAGCCTTCGAGAATCTCTGGCAGACCATTAAATCCGGCGAATCCTGGCGGGGTATGGTCAAGAACCGCTGCAAAAACGGCGATCATTACTGGGTGGACGCTTTTGTTACGCCCATACGCAAAGACGGCGAGATTGTTGAGTTCCAGTCGGTTCGCACCCGTCCCCGACCAGATCAGGTTGCCCGGGCTGAGAAACTCTATGCAGCCTGGAACCAGGGCAAAGTGCCACGACGATACCTGGCGATCAGCCCACCGCTGCCACTGAAACTCGGTTGCCTTTATGGAATGCTGGCATTCGCGCTTCTCTGGTTCGGCCTGTCCGAGCTCACCCTGCCCCATCTATTGATACTGCAAGGACTGCTGCTGGCCGTATTTGCAGTGCTGGTCTGGCTTACCCTTCCCATGATGGGCAGCGCAAGGTCGGCGTGCTGCGAGGCCCACCCGGGCATGCCCTGGATCTATACCGGTCGTCGTGATGAAGGTGCCTGGATCGAATTCGATCGCCAGAAACGCGATGCAGTGCTCCGGGCAGTGTCTGCCCGCATGCATGCCAATGTCGGCAAGCTCCATGGCCGAAAACAGCGAACCGTCGAGTGGGTGGCCAATTCGGTAGCCAGCATTCGCAGCCAGCAGGATGACATCCAGGACATTACCCGGGCCTTTGAAGAACTGGCCGAGAGCGTCCTCCGGGTTAGTGAACTGACCGCCCGCACCCACGATGCAACAGACGATGCCCGCCAGTCGGCCGGCCAGTGTCGCGGCCAGATGACATCCATGAACCAGTCGCTCTCCGGGCTCAGGGACCAGCTGTCTGTCGCCAATGAGCGCATGCAGACGCTGTCTGAAAAGAGCGAGGCCATCGGCATGGTTCTCGATGTGATCTCCGACATTGCGGAGCAAACCAATCTGCTGGCACTGAATGCTGCTATCGAGGCTGCCCGCGCCGGCGAGTCAGGCCGCGGATTCGCCGTGGTTGCCGATGAGGTGCGGGGCCTGGCTAAGAGGACCCATGAATCCACCCGCAAGATTGATGAGATGATCGGAGCCCTGCAGACCGAGACCCGGGAAGTGGTTGAGGTGATCAACAACGGCACCCACTGCTGCCGGCAAACCGCAGGCATCGCCAGTGAAGCCAGCGAAACGCTGGAGGCGACTCTCAGGGATGTGGATGTCATCACCTCCTGTACCCATGAGGTGGCCGGGGCTACCGAACAGCAGGCCGCACTGAGTGTGCAGGTGGAACGTCAGGCAGCGAGGCTTCTGGAGCTCGGTAACCGTTCCGTCCAGAGCAGCGAAAACGCTCGGGAGGAGTCGGAACATCTGGGCAATAACGTGGATCAGGCCCAGTTGCTGACCAGTCATTTCCTGCAGATGTTGTGTGACCGACTGTTGCCAGAACCGGCAGCAGAAAAGCGGCAACGATTCCCCGAGCCGACGCAATAAGGTAGGCTGGCGATCAACTCTCTGACCAACCTTGGAAGATCGCTGCAACCGTGACTCTTGGAACCCTGTTCTGGCTGTTCGTGGCCGGATTCGCTGTCTGGTACTGGTGGCGCGCCAAAGCCATCAAGGATTTCGTGCTTCAGGCCGCGCGTCGCTATTGCAAAAGCATGGACGTGATGCTGCTGGACGACGCCGTATTCCTCCGTGGTCTCTGGTTCAAGCGCGACGATCAGGGCCGGATCCGCGTATGGCGCCGCTTCCTGTTCGATTTCACGTCTACCGGCGAGGAACGGTATACTGGCCGCATCATCATGCTGGGCCAGCGCATCCAGCATATGGAACTGGAACCCCACCGGTTTTCCTAAATACGCAGCCTCCCTGTCCTCACCCATTTGGGCGATTCCTGATCACGCCTTTCGAACCAATAATCGACAACGCATCGACGACCGTCGGCTGCCTGAAGCAGTCGTCAACAAAAACAACAGGAGTCATAAATGCGTATTCGATTCACCACAGCAGTTCTGCTGGGGCTGGCCTTGCTGTCAGTCTCGTTTTTCAGTCACGCCAGCTATACCCAGACCCGCCATCCGATTGTCCTGGTTCATGGTGTAACCGGGTTCAACACCATTGGCGGCCTGGTCAACTATTTCCACACGATCCCCTGGAATCTTGAACGCAGTGGCGCGCGGGTGTACTCCGCCAGCGTTTCCTTCGTCAACAGCAGTGAGCAGCGGGGCCAGCAACTGGCGAACTACGTCAACAGTCTCGGCCATTCCAAAGTCAACCTGATGGCCCACAGCCAGGGCGCGCCTACCTCCCGAGTGACCGCCGCCCTGATTCCCCACCGGGTTGCCTCAGTCACCTCCATCGATGGCGTCAACAAAGGCTCCAAAGTAGCCGATGTGGTCCGAGGGATACTTCCACCGGGCAGCTATGTCGAGGGCGGCGCCAATGCCATCGCCAACGCCCTGGGCGACCTGGTCAATGCATTGTCCGGAGCGAACAACCCGCAGAACGGGCTGGCAGCCCTGGAGACCCTCAC
Source organism: Marinobacter sp. EhC06 (assembly GCF_001650915.1). Classification (GTDB taxonomy): domain Bacteria; phylum Pseudomonadota; class Gammaproteobacteria; order Pseudomonadales; family Oleiphilaceae; genus Marinobacter. Next base: position 1,032,988 of record NZ_LXYO01000023.1, on the reverse strand, counting down.
CACACCCGGCACAACCAGCCTCAACGACGCCCTTGGCTGGAAAGGCGTGAACCGGAATAGCTGCGCCGGCACCAGTGAGGATGTCTGGATCGACGGCAACCGCATCAAGTTCTTCTCCTGGACCGGCCGGGGCGTGTGGACCAATGTTTTCGACATTACCGATCCTTTCCTGGGTGTTACCGCCCTGGCCTTTGGCAGCGAGCCCAACGACGGGCTGGTAGGCGTCTGCTCAACCATGATGGGCCGGGTGATCGGCACCCACTACGACATGAACCATGTGGATGCTATCAACCACCTGCTGGGTGCCCGCTCCCTCTGGACCAACCCGGTCACCCTCTACCGCGCTCAAGCGAACAGACTGAAAAACCGCGGTCTGTGAGGTAACCATGAAACGGACATCCATCGAAGCCCGTCGATGGCTGTTTCCCGGTGCCCTGTCGGCCATCCTGGCCGGCAGTGGTCTCTGGTACGGTCTTGCCGGAACAGCCCAGACAGAAGCCGAAATAACGGTTTCAGTACCAACGCAATCCGCTACTTCAGCGGATTACCCGACGCGTTCGTCCGAATCCAGCAAAAAACTCGCCACAGACAACGCTGCCCAGGGCCCGGAGCATGCCACGACTCCGGAGTCACTCGGTCCGCAACCCTTCGCAGCCTCACTTTCAGGTACGGAAATCGACGGCGCCCTGACAGCCAATGGCAAAGGTGAGCTGGTTATCAACCTCCAGGTCCGGGATTTCTTCGATTACTTCCTCAGCACGGTCGGCGAAGTATCTCCGGAAACGGCGATTCAACAGATCGAGGCTATGGCCCGAGCTCATCTGCCAGAGCCCGCTTCCGCCCAGGCGCTGATTTTGCTTGATGAATACCTTGCCTATAAGCAGGCGTCACTGCAGGTCATGCAAATGCGCCTCGATCCTGCCCGGGCAGGCAATCCGGGCTACCAACTGGGTGCTCTGGGCGACGCCCTGGCACAGCTGAAACAGCTGCGGGCGGCCACCTTCGGCGCAGAGGCGCACCAGGCCTTCTTCGGGCTCGAAGAGGCCTACAGCGAATATACCCTGGCAACCCTTGCCATTCAGCAGCGCACGGACCTGAGCGACCAGGGCAAGCAGGCTCTCGTCCAATGGCACCGCAACCAGTTGCCCGCACAACTGAGAACAACCGAACAACACCTGCATGCCAGCACCCGACAGCAACAGGCACGGACCGCTGCCATCGAGTCTGCTTCTTCTCCGGAGGCAGCCGGACGTCAACTGGCAGAGCTGGGCGTGAATCAGGACAGTGTCGAAAGTGTCGTGAGTTATCTGAAGCAGCGGGAACAGTTTGACCAGCGTTTTCAGGACTTCCGGGAAGCGATGGACCAGGCAGATTCGTCAGGATTGGCAGAGGCCGATCTGGAGAAGCAGCGGCAGGCGTTGCTGGAGCGACATTTCCCGCAGGAGCAGGACAGGACCTGGGCACGGCTGAAGATGCTGGGCAACGGCTGACCAGAATGTGCTCGAGTTCCCGAAGAGGCGGGCCAAGGCCAGCTACAATCCAGAGACTTGCCCGCCACTGGACAAGGCCATGACGACCGAGCAGATCGAACAGCAGCAGGCCGCTGGTTTTCGCAACCTGCGTTTCGCGCCAGACCTCGAAGAGGCATACCGGCAATCCCGGGCGGGTCTGATCCGGCAGCGGGCCCGGCCGGTCTCGGTAGCCGGGCTGGTCCTGTTTCTGGTCTACGCGGGTATGGATGCGCTGACCCTGCCGCCCGAGCTGGCACAGGTCACGGTATCCATCCGGCTCGCCTTCACCTGCCCGGTCATTGCCGTAGTGGTCTGGCTCGCCCACCGTCCGGTTCCCTCCGACAGTACCTTTGAACGCATCTATACCCTCGCCTACCTCCTGGGCGGTCTCAGCGTTGTGACAATCATCGCAGCGGCGCGGCAAGTTGCGTTTCCACTGCCCTACGAGGGCATGATCCTGATGCTCATGTTCGGATACTTTGCCATGGGGCTGCCATTTTTCAGCGCGTCCCTGGTCTCACTGGTGCTGGTGATCAGCTACCTGATGATTGAGCTGTGGAACGGGATGTCCGGCTCTGCCATCGCGACCAATCTGTTCTTTCTGACGACGGCCAACATCATCGGCATGGTGGGAACCTGGACCAGCGAATACCGCCATCGCGCGCACTTCCTGGACCGTCAGTTACTGGATCGACTGCATCGGGCGGCCCGGGATGAAAGTCGGCGCAAAACCGAACTGATCACCGCAGCCAGCCATGACCTGCGCCAGCCCCTGAACGTGATCGACATAACGCTGGAAAGCCTGTCGCCGGGCAATAGCGACCCTGGAAAGGATCCCGTGATCAGACAGTTAAAGGACATGATCCGGCATCTTCGCCGCCTGCTGGGCACCGTCTTTGACAGCGCCAGACTGAACGAGGGCATGGTGCGTGCCGATATCCGCCCCACGCCACTGGCGCCGATTTTCCAGGATATAAGCGATCTGCTGGCTGATTCTCTGGGCAACAGGAAGGTGAACATCGAGATTGACCACAGCGCTGGCAACCTTATGGTCATGGCGGACCCTTCCCTGCTGTCCCGGGTACTCCAGAATCTGATGTTCAATGCGGTACAACACAGCGGCGGCAATGTTATTAACCTGTCCGCACACAGAGTGGACACGCAGGTGCTGCTGGAGGTCTCGGATAACGGAACCGGTCTGCCACCCGGGCTGAACGATACCCTGTTCTCGCCCTATGTCAGGGGGCATGGCCAGACCGATTACCCGGGTCTGGGGCTGGGCCTGACGATTGTTCGCGAATTCGTTGCCCTGATGCGGGGAGCGTGCGGAGTCGACACCGAGCCTGGCCAGGGTTCGGTGTTCTGGGTACGACTACCTGCAGCCGTCACAGCCACCCGCGTGCACGAGCCAGATTCACGCACTCTGTCCGGTTATGAACACCAAGCTGGTTGAAAATCGCCTTGAGATGGGTTTTTACCGTGTGTTCGGTCAGATTCAGACTCTGGCAGATGCGTTTATTGGGGAAGCCCTGCGCGAGGAGCAGGAGCACATCCATTTGCCTTGGTGTTAACGACAGATCCTGCGCCACGGGTTCAACACCACCCGGGAAGTAACCCTCGCCACGACTCACAAACCGAACCATGCTGACCAACGCCGACCGACCGGCAGATTTCGCCAGAAAGCCACTGGCGCCGGCCGCCCTTGCCGCCCGCACTGTAACCTCATCTTCGCTGCTTGAGATAATCACCACCGGGGGTGGTTTGCGGTAACGTGCCAGCCTCGGTAACAGGGCCAGCCCCGTCTCTCCCTGAAGCGCAATATCGAGCAGGATAAGCTGAAAATCGTTCTGGCGTGCCAACAGACTTGCGGCAACCTCGACCGTGCTGGCCGTGATAACGCATTCGGCCAGCCCCTCCTGACGGATAAGACCCGCCAAACCCTGGGAGAACAGGGCATGATCATCAACCAGCAACACCTTTTTCAGGGGAAGCGACTGAGTGGGACAAGCAGCAGCCTGCCCCGTTTCTGATGTGATGGCACCCATGAAAGTGCCTCTGCCCGCTGTGTTTATTTTTGTTACGGCGGATGCATCACTATAGGCCAGCCGAGCCTTGCACTCCGCGGACTGCTTAACACTTTTTTACAGATCCTTCCCGGTCACCGCCATGGCGCGCGATCAATGAAACATAACTGTCATATTTCTGAAGCATCCTTCTCGGTTCTCAACCACCTGACTGGTAAAGGTTTTCGTAAAAATGCCGCGACTCACACGGATGACTGCAACACTTTCGGGACTGCTACTACCGGCCTTTCTGGCGTTCCAGGCCCAGGCCTATGATCTGGAAATCCACGGTTCCAATACCGTTGGCGCTACCCTGGCGCCAATGCTCGTTACCGGCTACCTGGAAGAGCATGGCGGCGGGCAGGTTGCAGCCAGGGGCACGGGCGTGGAAAACGAAAAGATCCTGCGAGCGCCTGTGAACAATCGGGCGGCCGAGGTACTGGTTGCAGCGCACGGATCAAGCACCGGCTTCAAGGCGCTGGCCGCCGGCGAGGCCGACATCTGGGCCTCTTCCCGCCCGGTAAAACAACAGGAAGCAGAGCAATTCCAGGCCCGCGCAGACCTCACTGCGCCCGAGAGCGAACACGTGATTGCCATTGATGGACTGGCCATTCTGGTACACCCATCCAACCCCGTCAGCAAGATGAGCATCGAAACCCTGGGCCGAGTGTTTTCCGGTCAGATCCGGAACTGGTCAGAGCTGGACGGCCCGAACCGGCCGATCCACCTCTATGCCAGGGATGACCGCTCCGGCACCTGGGACACCTTCAAATCGCTGGTGCTGGGGAAACAGTTCGAACTGGACAGCAATGCCAAACGCTATGAATCCAACGACCAGCTGTCGGATGACGTTAGCCGGGATCCGTCGGGCATTGGCTTCTCCGGCCTGGCCTCCGTTCGGGACAGCAAACTCCTGGCTATTTCGGAAGGCAATGCACCAGCCCTGCGCCCCAACCAGCTCACCGTCGCCAGCGAGGACTACCCGCTGTCACGGCGTTTGTTCATGTACACGCCGGGAAGCGATGTCCCACCGCTTTCCGCCGGTCTGATCGGATTCGCCCTGGGCCAGCAAGGTCAGGCACTGGTGGCCGAGTCCGGCTTTATCTCTCAGAACCCCATCGCAGTAAAGCCGGAATTCGACGACGCGACGCCCGAGAGTTTTCGCCGCCTGACCGGCAACTACCATCGCCTGACGGTCAATTTCCGCTTCTCAGAAGGCCGGACCAGACTCGATAACAAGGCCCGCAGGGACCTGCAGCGAGTTCAGCAGTACCTGGTACAGAACGGCCGATCCGCTGACGATCTGCTATTGATCGGGTTTGCCGACACCCAGAGTCATGAATTACGTGCCCAGATGATCTCCGAGCTCCGGGCCCTGTCAGTCCGCAAGGCGCTTCAGGAAGTGGATGTTCCAGACGTGGCCTACACCGGCTACGGCCAGTACATGCCGGTTGGTGGCAGTGGCAGCCCGCGCAATGGTCGCGTGGAAGTCTGGATCAAATCCCGCTAGCCAAGACCAAAGTCTGACGAAAAACTGCGGCAATCACCTATCCGCCACGACATCACAGATATGTTTGGGTTTTCTATACTGACGGGGTCACTTCCAACCAACAGACAGGGACAATGGACATCCAAAACGACCACCGTTACGCGATCAATCTGAACGTTCGGGGCATTCAGCCCTCGGCCACACTTCGCATCAACGAACTGAGCAACCAGCTCAAATCCGAGGGCAAGGACATTATCAAACTCGGGCTGGGGCAATCCCCCTTCCCGGTTCCTGATCGCGTGGTGGAAGCGCTCAAGGAGCACGCCCACGAAAAGGACTATCTTCCGGTCAAAGGCCTCAAGGGCCTTCGCGAAGCCATTGCCGGCTACATCAACCGCAGCGAGCGCATGCGCTGTACCTGGGAAGATGTCCTGATCGGCCCGGGCTCCAAGGAACTGCTGTTCATGTTGCAGCTGGCCTACTACGGCGATCTCCTGATTCCGCGCCCCAGCTGGGTTTCCTACGCCCCGCAAGCCCGGATCATCGGCCGCTCGGTACACTGGCTGCCGACCCATGCCGAGAACAACTGGCAGCTAACGGCGGAAGAACTGGACATCATTTGTCGCGATGATCCTTCGCGGCCCCGGATCCTGATCCTGAACTACCCGTCCAACCCTACCGGGTGCACCTACACCGATGACCAGCTTCTGGCCATTGCTAACGTGGCCCGCAAATACCGGCTGATTCTGCTGTCGGACGAGATCTACGGTGAAGTGCATTTCGAGGGCAAGCACAAATCCATCGCACGCTATTACCCGGAAGGCACCATCATCAGTACCGGCCTGAGCAAGTGGGCGGGTGCCGGCGGCTGGCGCCTGGGCACGTTCATCTTCCCCCGGGAACTTCGGCCGCTGCAGGACGCCATGGCCATCATCGCCAGCGAAACCTATACCGCCACCAGCGCCCCCATCCAGCACGCAGCTATCGCGGCGTTCAACGGCGGTGACGACATCGAGGAATACCTTAAACAGTCCCGCCGGGTGCTGAAAGTTGTTGGCGAGTACATGCATCGTCGACTGAGCGACATGGGCGCGGTGGTCCAGAAGCCGGAAGGAGCTTTCTACCTGTTCCCGGACTTCTCCGGGTTCCGGGAGCAACTGGCCAGGAAAGACATCAAAACCAGCCAGGCCTTCTGCCAGGCCCTGCTGGAAAACACCGGCGTGGCCATCCTGCCCGCCAGCGACTTCGGCTTCGTGCCGGATCACCTGGCAGCCCGCCTGGCCTTCGTCGACTTCGATGGTGCCGAATCCCTCCAGCTCGCGGGCGGCGACTATGCCGACCAGGAACTGGGCGACGACTTCGTAAAACAGGCTTGCCCGCGGCTGGTCAGCGCCATGGACAAGATGGAGCAGTGGCTGAACGGCCTCTGATTCTGCCGTGTTAGACTGGCGCCCTCACTCTCTTACGGGATATCAACGGGGGCGCCATGTCTGATTCTGTTTCTCTGCTCGAGATTACCGACTTTGCCGAAAACCTGGCCCGGGAGGCCGGCGAACTGATTCGCCGCGAGCGGGACGGCAAGACCCTGCGCACCGACTACAAGCACCAGACCGAACTGGTAACCCACGCCGACGTGATGGCCGACGAATTCATCACCGGAGCCATCCGCAAGCGCTTCCCCGACCACCGAATCCTTTCCGAAGAAACCATGCCCGACCTGAGCCAGGCCGAAGAGCTGGACACCCCGCTCTGGATCGTGGATCCCATCGATGGCACCGTAAACTACGCCTATGGCCATCCCCAGGTGGCGGTATCCATTGCCTATGCTGAAAAAGGCCGCGTTCAGGCGGGTGTGGTGCATGCGCCCTTCCCGGGCGAAACCTTCCGGGCGACCCGCTCAGAAGGCGCAACCCTGAATGGCCGCCCCATCCGGCACAGTGGCGCAACGGTTCCTCGGGACTCCCTGTTTGCCACCGGTTTCCCCTACACCAAAGACAGCCTTGAGCCGTTGGTCAAACGCCTGGACGCCATGATTCGTCAGTGCCGCGACCTGCGCCGTATTGGCTCGGCGGCCCTGGATATCTGCTGGGTGGCCTGTGGCCGACTGGATATCTACTACGAGAACGTCAGCCCCTGGGACTTCGCCGCCGCGCGCCTGATCGCCCTGGAAGCAGGTGCCACAGCGGGCCACTTCAGCGAAGTACCTGTGGGCTATCCTGCCGATCTCTGGGGTCGCGATATTCTGATCTCGGCGCCGGCTGTCTGGGAGCCTGTTCGATCTATCCTCCGGTCTGCCTCTGGGTATGACTGATTGTGCTGGCGCTTGCCCTCGGGCGTTGTCACTAGCCTGTTAGCTTCGGGGCGGGCACAGGATGGGAACCTGCTCCCCGGAACCGCTACGAGCACATCCATGTGCGCTTGACCCCGGCCATCCATGGCCGGCGACATTCCGGGGAGCAGGTTCCCATCCCGTGCCGGCATTGCTACGGTGATATCGCGAATTCATCTTGGGAAATTTGGTAGGTCGGATTAGACGAAGTCGTAATCCGACACAGTGAAGGTATTCCCAAAGTGTTTTGTTGGATTACGGCTTCGCCTAATCCAACCTACAGGCTTCGTGGTTCTATTATTGGAGAGATATCGAAAAGGCCGGAAAGGCGGAGGCAGGAAGGGCTTTCCCGAAATGTCGGCGGCCATGGATGGCCGACGTCAAGCGCACATGGACGTGCTCGTAGCGGTTTCGGGAAAGCCCTTCCTGCCTTCGCCTCAACTCCAGGTCAAGCAGGCTAGGAATCTTTAAGAGGCGAACGAAAAATTCAGCCCCAAACACCCTCAGCAACCAACCCCCAACTCTCATCGAAGTCAGTAGAGGGCAACCGCGAGAACGACGAGCGGATAAACCGCTGAATCCGGCCTTCGACGAACACCAGGACAAAATCTGCGCCCCGGGCGGACGTGGTTCTGGGCCGCAGGCCCTGGCGGATTTCGCCTTCTTTGAGGGTTTGCCGTACCTGGGTCTCCAGGCGCTCGAAGAATTGGGAGGCACGTTTTCGAAGGGTGTCGTTTTCGCCCATCAGGGCGTCTCCGGTCAGCACACAGCACAGACCAGGGTTACGCTCCGCGAACACCAGCACCAGATGCACCAGTTGCTGGAGGCGAACCCGCACGTCCTCCTGCTCCTGCAGGATCACCTGACAGCGGGAGAACACGGCCTCTTCAGCAAACTCGATAAGCGCCTCGAACATTTTCCGCTTGCTGGGAAAATGCCGATACAAAGCGGCCTCGGTAACGCCAACGGATTTGGCGAGGCCGGCGGTGGTGATTCGGGCACCCGGATCGGTCTCCAGGAGTTCCACAAGAGCATGAAGAATCGCCTCGCGGCGACTGGGTTTCTGATCAGTCATGGCAGGACAGCAGCGCTCTGATTTATCGTTGTCGGGGCCGGTCGTTCAGCGCCGGCCCTCGGTTATCGTTAGTCAGGATTGTGCCCGAGATCAGAAGAAGGTGCCATCAATGGGCGAGGATGCACTGGCATAGAGTTTCTTGGGCATACGGCCTGCCAGGTAGGCTTCCCGGCCAGCCTCGATGGCGAGGCGCATGGCATTGGCCATCTTGATCGGGTCTTTCGCCTGGGCAATGGCGGTATTCATCAATACGCCGTCGCAACCCAGCTCCATGGCGATGGTGGCGTCTGAGGCAGTGCCGACACCGGCATCCACGAGCACCGGTACCTTGGCGTTTTCCACAATCAACCGGATATTGTACCGGTTCTGGATACCCAGCCCGGACCCTATCGGCGCACCGAGCGGCATTATGGCCACACAACCCATGTCTTCCAGGCGTTTGGCCAGCAGCGGGTCATCCGAGCAGTAGACCATCACCTTGAAGCCATCCTTGATGAGTTCTTCGGCGGCGACGAGCGTCTCGGTCATGTTCGGGTAAAGGGTCTTTTCCTCACCCAGCACTTCCAGCTTCACCAGGTCGTGACCATCCAGGAGCTCCCGGGCCAGCTTGCAGGTGCGCACGGCATCTTTGGCGGTGTAGCAACCGGCGGTGTTGGGCAGGATGGTATAGCTGCTCGGGGAAATCACATCCAGCAGATTCGGCTCATCAGGGTTCTGGCCCAGATTGGTACGGCGAACCGCAACGGTGACAATCTCGGCACCGCTGGACTCGATGGCATGGCCGGTTTCCATCATGTCACGATATTTGCCGGTCCCGACGAGCAAACGGGACTGGTAGACCCGTCCGGCGATTTCGAGCGGTCTGTCTTCTGGAAGCTGGAGTTCGGATGTCTCTGTCATAGTGTTCCTGAATCGTTTGTTACGGGAGGATGGGAACCGCCGTCATGGGTGGGCTGGGCAGACTGTTCAGCCGCCGCCAATAGCGTGAACGACTTCTACACGGTCGCCATCGCTCAGGGTAAATTCCGGGTGCCGGCTTCGTGGCACAATGTCCTCGTTCACCTCAACCGCCAGCCGCTTGCCCGCGAGAGCCATCTTTTCAATCAGCGTGGCAATGGTGGCGCCATTCGGCAGTTCCATTGCATCGCCATTCACCTGAACCTGCATAGTGACTCTTGAACCTCTGTATTCATTACTTGTTCCGGCGGAGACCGGAGGTTATTACCAGCGCCCAGCCCACCATGAAGCACAACCCACCAAGGGGCGTGATCGGGCCGATCCAGCGGATATCTGTCAGCACCAACAGGTAAAGACTGCCACTGAATAACAGGATGCCGGCCAGCAAAAATCCCGCCGACCAACCCAGTAACTTCCTGGAAAGCCCCTGTCCGGCCAGCAACGCCACCAGAACCAGCGCTATGGAATGATACATTTGATATGTGACGGCGGTCTGGAAAACTTCAAGCCCTCGCTCACTGACCAGGTTGCGCAGCCCGTGTGCACCAAAGGCGCCAGCCATCACCGCCAGGAGCGCCAGAAAGCCCCCCGCCACCAGGGGAAACCCAAGGACGCGGCCTGCTGGGTGTTGTACGGACTCAGCAGTCACAGTGGATCTTTTCTCCCGTATCCAGATTCATCATGGTCAAGGCACCACCCCAGACACACCCGGTATCCAGGCCGATAAACCGGTCGCTGCCGGTTTTTCCTTCCAGGGCTGCCCAGTGACCAAACACCACACGGACATCGTCAGTACGAGGGAAATGAAACCACGGTTCGAAACCTTCCGGGGCGCTGTCGACACTCTCCTTGGCCGCCAATTCCAGGGTGCCATCCTCGGCAATAAAGCGCATGCGTGTGAAATAATTGGTAATGATCCGCCAGCGGTCCATACCCTGCAGGGTTTCATCCCACCGTTCGGGCTGGTTGCCGTACATCTGGGTGAAGTATTCCTCGGCGGCACCGCCCCGAATTACAGCTTCCACTTCCTGGGCGCAGGCCAAGGCCTGACTGACCGTCCAGATATGGGGCAGACCGGCGTGGGTCATCACCAGATTCCGGACCGGGTCGTGAACGCAGAGGTTCTGTTGCCGGAGCCAGTGCACCAGCCGGTCGTGATCTGGCGCTTCAAGGATATCGGACAGAGTATCTTTGCGGCGGGTCTGATGGCCGCCCAGCGCCACGGCGAGCAGATGCAAATCGTGATTTCCAAGCACCACCACCGCCGAATCTCCAAGGCTCTCGATATACCTCAGGGTTGCCAGTGAGGACGGGCCACGGTTGATCAGGTCGCCGGCCACCCAAAGGCGGTCACGGGAAGGGGAGAAATCCACCTTGTCCAGGACATCTCTCAGGCGTTCGTAACAGCCCTGAATATCGCCAATGGCGTAGTCAGTCATCACTTGCCTCGTTTACCGGGTTAGCTGTGCCCTTCTCTTCAAAAAGCAGATCGGCAATGGCCACGTAATCGGCCAGGGAGAGGTTCTCCGGACGCAGACCGTCATTGATGCCCAGGCTCTGGAGCTGCTCGGCCGACACCATGCCGCCCAGAGCCTTGCGCAGTGTTTTTCGGCGCGCGTTAAAAGCCGTGCGGACCACAGCCTGGAGCGTCGCCAGATCCTTCGCCGGATGGGGCAGTGTCTTATGGGGCACCAGCCGAACAATCGCCGAATCCACTTTCGGCGCCGGGCGGAAAGCGCCGGAACCCACTTCAAACAGCGGCTGCACCTTGCAGAAATACTGGGTCATGATGCCGAGGCGACCGTAATTGTTGTCACCGGGCACCGCTGCCATCCGCTGTACCACCTCTTTCTGCAGCATGAAGTGCATGTCCTGCACGACGTCCGCCTGCGCCAGCAGGTGGAAGATCAGGGGCGTGGATATATTGTACGGCAGGTTCCCGATGATCCGCAGGGGACGATCCACCATCAGCTCACTGAAATCAAACTTGAGCGCGTCCGCCTCGTGAATCCGGAACTCGGGGTAGTTGAAGAACTTGGTGCGCAGCACCGGAATCAGGTCGCGATCCAGCTCCACCACCTGAAGCCTTGGGTTCACGGCCAGTATCTCTTCGGTCAGAGCGCCCAGGCCGGGACCAATTTCCACGATGGCGTCATCGGGTTTCGGGTTAATGGCGCGGATGATCTGCTCTATGACCCCTGGATCATGGAGGAAATTCTGGCCAAACCGCTTTCTGGCCTGGTGGCCGGCTTTGTTACTCACGAACGGGTCTCTTCAATTGCAGATTTGCGACAACGAGCCATTTGCTCGCCCACTTTCAGGGCCGTATGCAGACTGCCTGCATCAGCCCGGCCGGTGCCAGCCAGATCCAGGGCGGTGCCATGATCCACTGAGGTGCGGACAATCGGCAGCCCCAAGGTAATGTTGACGGCCCGCCCGAAGCCCTGAAACTTCAATACTGGCAGTCCCTGGTCGTGGTACATGGCCAGAACCGCATCGGCCTTGTCGAGCCAGTGCGGGGTAAACAGGGTATCGGCAGGTAAAGGTCCGGTCAGAGAAATGCCTTCGGCGCGAAGAGCCTCCAGGGTTGGCTCGATGGTGTCGATTTCCTCCCGACCAAGGTGACCACCTTCGCCGGCATGAGGGTTCAGGCCTGCCACCAGTATCCTGGGCCGGGCAACGCCGAAGAACTTTTTCAGATCAGCATCGAGAATTCGCGTTACCTGAGTCAGGCGCTCCGGGGTAATGGCGGCGGAAACGTCCTTGAGCGGTAAGTGGGTGGTAACAAGCGCAACCCGCAACTCGTCGGTCGCCAGCATCATGACCACACGATCCACCCCGCAGAGCTCCTGTAGGAACTCGGTGTGGCCGCTGAACGAGATGCCTGCCTCGTTGATCACACCCTTGTGGACAGGCGCCGTCACCATGCCATCAAAATCGCCACTCAGGCAGCCATTGGCGGCGACTTCCAGTGTTCTGAGTACATAGGCGCTGCTGCCGGTGTCCAGCGTTCCCGGCTGGTGATTGGCACAACCTTCCACGTGCAGCACCGACAACAGGCCTGCTTCCATTTCTGGCGCCTCGCCGGGCTGCCAGGGACGCAGTTCAACCGCCAGATTCAATTGCTTCGCCCGGGCCTCCAGCAGTGGCCTGCTGGCGACCACCACCACACCCCCGGTCCTGGCCTCCAGCGCCAGCTGTAGGCACAGCTCCGGACCAATGCCGGCGGGTTCGCCGGCGGTGAGCGCCAGCACCACGGGCTTAGTCATCAGGAGACCGGCTCTTCTTCTGCAGGCGCGTCCTTGGCGTACTCGCCTTTGAACTCGATAAAGGCCTCATCGCGGATTTCCTGGAGCCAGTTCTGCAATTCGGTTTCGAACTTGCGGCGATAGATGGCCTGGCGGGCCTCGGCGTCGCGCACATCACCGCTGATATCTTTCTGGCGGCGTTCCTGCACCTCCAGGATGTGCCAGCCAAACTGGGAGCGGAACGGCCCGCGCAACTCGCCAATATCAGCCGCCAGCATGGCCTGCTCAAACTCGGGCACCATCTGACCGGGGCTCACCCAGCCCAGATTACCGCCATCGGAACCAGACACCGGGTCATCAGAATACTCCCTGGCCAGGGCACTGAAGCTGGCTCCGTTCTGAAGCTGTTGGTACAGGTCGCGGATCATTGTCTCGGCTTGGTTGTCGGTAGTTGCCTCGGAAGGCCGAACCAGGATATGACGGACACGATGCTGCTGGATCATTTGCTGCTGCTCGCCACCGCGCTTGTCCATCACCATCACCAGGTGGAAGCCGCTGTTGTTTTCCAGAACTTCCGATGGCTCACCCACCGGCAGCTCCGGCACAACCGGGGCCACCAGAGACGGCAGTTGGCCTTCGGCACGCCAGCCCATATCCCCGCCTTCCAGGGCGTTACTGGCATCGGACTCGGCAACGGCCACCTCGCGGAAATCACGGCCACTGGCAATCTCATTGCGCAGACGCTGGGCTTTTTCCCGGGCCGCATCCACCTCTGCATCGTCCGACGGATCGTCAACGCTGACAAAAATATAAGCAAGCCGGTATTGGGCGTTGTTGCCACCACGGGCTTCCAGGCTTTCCAGGTAGTTTTCCACTTCCCGATCGGTTACCCGAACCCGGTTGCCTACCTGACGCTGCTGAACGCGACTGGTCAGCATCTCCCTGCGGATCTGCTCGCGGGCCTGGTTATAGGTCACACCTTCGGCAGCCAGCTGGTTTTCAAACTGCGCCAGGCTCATGCCGTTGCGCTCGGCGATGTTGGCCATGGTTTCGTTCAGCTCGTTATCGCTGATGCGCATGCCGGCGCGGTCTGCCATCTGCATCTGGATCGACTCGGTGATCAGTTGGTCAAGCACGCGCTCTTCCAGGACCTGCCGCGGCGGCAACGCCGTTCCCTGTGCGCTGAGCCGGCTGGTGATGGTACTGATTCGCGCCTCCAGCTCGGTCTGCAGGATGACATCCTCGTCGACGATGGCCACTACCTGATCCAGCAGCTTACGCTCGGCCTGAACAGACAGCGGGGCCAGAACGGCAAGAAGAATCAGTAACGCTTGTACACCATGGCGAAGGGTCGCCTTCATAATCACCTCTGCAAATAGAATTTGAGCTTTTCTGGCGTTTTGGGGGCCTTAGTCCGGGATCCACTCAGGGAGTTCCAAAACGACGACGCTCCCTTTCATCAAAACCGTAAATGGCCTCGGAAATACTCGATGAGGCACCATCGCTGCCGCCGAGCCCCTTCAGCTGGATCTGGAACAGTATGCGGCTATCCAGCTCCCGGTCGTCGGTCAGGTAGTTCTGGTGCACCACCTGAACACTCCAACAGCAGTTATTGTATTCCAGCCCGGCCAGGGATCCGACGGTCCGGTCAAGATTGGAATCATAGACCCAGCGGCCGATCAGACTAACACGGTCCGATACCGGGAAAACCGCCGCAATATCCGACTGTTCCAATTCGCCCCGGCTGTATGTGTGCCCCACGCTTGCCAGGTACCGGTAATCACTGGAGTGGAAGGTCAACTGGCTTCGTCCTTCCTCAGTATCCCCGGTATCAGGATCCCACAGCCCGGAAGAGCGGATTTCGAGGGTATCGAGCGGGTTAAGCACGACCTCCCCCGCCAGCGGTGAACGGCTCCTGGTACCGGCACCTTCACCAAACAGCGTCACCTCGCGATCCTCAAAATACTGGACCTGGCCAATACTGAACCGGGCACGCTCGGCCCCGGTGAGCAGGTCATTGAAACGGCTGGTCAGGGCAACGGTCAACTGGTTGGCATCGCCTACCCGGTCACCGCCGGTGAAGCGGTCCGGTCGAAACAGCTGTTCAAAACGAAAGGTCTGGAGGTCAGTGTCGAAATCCGGGATATCGTTCTGATCCGGATCTGCATCGGCCCAGGCGTAATAGAGCCGGGGCTCCAAGGTCTGGTTGTAGGGCACATCAAAGAGGCTGCTCTGTCGGTCGAAATACAAGCCGTTATCCCATTCGGCAACCGGCACAGTGCGATCAAAGGTACCATCGCCCAGTACGTAGTCATCCAGGTCATAGCGTGTGTAGTCAAGGCTGACCGAAGGCCGGCTGAACCCCCACAATGCCCGCATCGGCAACGCCAGCTCCGGCCGCGCCCGGAAACGCTGGCCGTTGGCCCGGTCGAGACCGGTCAGTGCTTCGTTATCCCGGTAAAAAACTGTGTACTGGCTTTCCAGGTTGGCCTCCACAATGCCCGCACCGGTCTCCCCTGCGTAGATAACTTCCGGCAACTGGGCATAGGGCTTGTCCACGTCGGCAATGCGATCACTGATGGTCTGGTAATCGTTGAGGTAGGCATCGAAATACTGCTTGTCGCTTCGGTAGGCTACCCCGCCCTTTCTCTGCAAATGGGTTGCCTGGTTGATCTCAAGGCTGCGGTTCAGATCGCTGAGATAGTCTTCGTCGCTCACCACGGAAAAATCTCCGTAGCCCCGCCAGCCACGGCCAAAGGCAGCCCGGGTCGTGGCATCCAGGGCCCAGCGCTCACCGGATTCACCGGGATTTTCTTCCTGGAACGCCGAATCATTGCCGATGTACCCGAGCTGCAGGGTAGTTTCCCCGAGAGAACTGAGGTAGCGACCTTCAATTTCGTTGAACAGACCCCGGCCGTGAATGTACTGGGGCGTCAGTGTCGCGTCGTAATGCGGCGCCAGGTTGAAGTAGTAGGGCACGGCGAGAAAACCGCCACTGCCGGCACTGGAGGAGCCGAACTGTGGGTACAGGAAGCCGGACTTGCGGCGATCATCAATGGGAAAGCTGGCCCAGGGCCAGTAGAACACTGGCACATCCAGAACCTCCAGCCGAACATGCTTCGCGGTGCCAAATCCCTCGGCCCGATCCAGTTGGATATCCGAGGCAACAATGGCCCAGTCGTTCTGCTTCGGGCCGCAGGTGGTCAGAAAGCCATCTTCAATAACGACCTGCTCTTCACTGATCCGCGCCAGGCTGCCTGCACGACCGCGCATTTCGGGCCCGTGCAGCAGAAACGTCGCGGTATTGATGTCAAGGCGACCGGTATCGACATCATAATTCGCGTTCTCACCGGTCAGGAGGAAGCCATCACCTCGGCTGACCAGTGGCCCCTGGACTGATACCGCGCCCTGCTGCTGGCTGTACCGGGCTTCTGAACCGGTTACCTGGAAGCCTCCCTGTCGAATCCGGACATCTCCCTGGAGAAACAACTCGCGGTCAATTTCATAACGGGCATTCAGGCCGCTGGCCTCCAGCGGTTGTTCGGCATCAGCGCCATTGGCAAACGCACTGCCGACGCCATTGCTTCTACCGGACGGCAAATAACCACCGTCACAGAAAAGGGGCAACGAAGACCGCACCTCGGCTGGCAATTCCGCCCTGGGCCTCCAGTCAATTTCCGCTGCGGATGGCGCTGTCTGGGCATAACTGGCGGCACCCCCCAACCCTAGAAGCGCGGCCAGCAACACGCGGCCATACCGGCTCTGCCACCGGCTTTCCGGCGATTGCAGTGGGCGTTCGGGACATGGCACGGTGGCTGGATCCTGTTCCGGGTGAATTGGAGGACGGGCAGTATTAACCGCCGCCTAGTTTACACGTGCCCTCCGGGGTTGTTAACGGAAACTCCGCTGCAAAACCGATTTACCCTCTTTATACTCGTCTGCTAACTTTCGCTGTCAGCGACAACTTATTTTCAGGATCGCAACCCGAGCTATGGATACCCGCCTGCAGTTGCTGACCAACTGGGTCAGACAGTTCCCCGGCTTTGAACAGAGCGAAGCCGAACCGGTTTCTGGCGATGCCAGTTTTCGCCGCTATTTCCGGGTCTGGCAGCGCGCCAATCAGGCGACGGCTCCCGGTGACGGCGTGCCCTTTATCGTCATGGATGCGCCCCCGGAACACGAACACTGCGAGCCCTTTGTGGCCATCGCACGACACTGGCACCATCAGGGCATCGCCGTGCCGGAAATCATCCAGGCCGATCTGACGCAGGGTTTCCTGCTGCTGGAGGATTTTGGCGACCAGCTGATGCTTGGCCAACTGAACGCCGATTCCGCAGACCAGCTTTACCGGAACGCCCTTGAGGAATTGACCCTCATTGCCCGCCAGCCCTCCCCAAAGGATTACCCGCTACCGCCCTACGACGCCACCCTGCTCGAGCGGGAAATGGCGCTGTTTCCGGACTGGCTGCTGGAGCAGCACCTGGGCATGAGTCTGGAGAACAGCGAGCGGGCTCTGCTGGAGACCACCTTTTCCATGCTGCGGGAGAGCGCCCTGGCGCAACCGGAAGTGACGGTTCATCGGGACTACCACTCCCGCAACCTGCTGGTTCGCCCCAATGAACCGCGCCCCGGTGTCATCGATTTCCAGGATGCAGTCACCGGGCCGGTCACCTACGACGTGGTGTCCCTCCTGAAAGACTGCTACATCCAATGGCCAGAGGAGCGCATCTGCGACTGGCTGGAGGTGTTTCGCCAGAGCAGCCGGGACGCCAGCCTGCACCGGGCTGATCCGGAAACCTTCCGACAGTGGTTTGAACTGATGGGCATGCAGCGCCACCTGAAGGCCGCCGGGATTTTCGCGCGGCTGTCGATCCGCGATGGCAAGCACGGTTATCTCAATGACATTCCCCGAACCGTGCAGTACCTGATCGTTGCCAGTAGCCGGCAGCCGGCCCTGCGCCACTTCCACGAATGGCTCAGCGACACGGTCATGCCCCGGATCGAGGCGAGCATTGGCCCGGCCCCCTGCCAGGAGCGTCCGCACCCGTGAAAGCCATGATTCTTGCCGCCGGCAAAGGTGAACGCATGCGGCCACTGACTCTGGCCACACCAAAGCCCCTGCTCCAGGCCGCCGGCAAGCCTCTGATCAGCTACCATCTGGACCACCTTCGCCGGGCGGGAATCCGGGACGTGGTGATCAACCATGCCTGGCTGGGTGACCAGATTGAAGAGACCCTGGGCAATGGCGAACAGTTCGGACTGTCCATTCAATACTCCCGGGAAGGCGAGCCCCTGGAAACCGCCGGTGGCATAGTGCGCGCCCTGCCCCTGCTTGCCGATGATAAGTCTGACTGGATTCTGGTGATCAATGGCGATATCTGGAGCGATTTCGACCTGTCACAACTGACACCGCCGGCTGACGCGGACGCCCTGCTGGTTGTTACCGATAACCCGCCACATCACCCTGAAGGTGACTTTCATCTGACCGATCAGGGATGGCTCATTGGCGACGGGCCGGAGAAATTGACCTTCACCGGCATCAGCCTGTTGCACCGGAGTCTGTTCGAAGGCCTGACCGATCGGGCGGGAAAGCTGGGCCCGGTGCTGCGCAATGCCATAGGCAAAGGCCGTGTGAAAGGGCTTTATCACCGGGGACAATGGGTAGACGTCGGCACCCCGGAACGCCTCCAGGCGCTGGACAGGCAACTGGGCAACAGGGAATCCGAAAGCCATGGCAGGGAGTAAACGGCAACCGGTGCTGCCGGCCCGGATGGAAGCCGAGTTCTCCAGCCTGATGCGGGAGCTTTCTGCCTGCGGCCATCAGGCGCCGGCTCTTATCGAGCGCGCCCACCTGCCCCGCTGGTGCAGGCGCCCCCTGTTCTTTTTCCTGGGCTACATCGCCAAGTCAGAGGGGCGGGTGACCGAAGCAGACATTGGCTATGCTGAATCCCTGATAAAAGCCATGAGGCTGTCAAAGCGACAGCGACGGCGCGCCATTGGCTGGTTCCAGGACGGCAAGTCAGCCGGGCAACTGCCCTTCATCCGCGGGCTGGCCGTGCGCCTTTCCCGTCGCCTTTGGCCGGCTCCGGCCCTGAAAACCGCCATCTGCCTGTGCCACGCCAGCCAGCTTAACGGCCGGCCCGGCAAGCCCAGACGCTACCGCTGCGAGGATGCCATTGACCAGATTGGTCTGCCGGTGAGCGTCAGCGAGGACATCTTCGACAGCTATGCCAGCAAGGTCTGGACCCGGCATAGTGAAAACCTCTCCCGTCCCACCAGTTATCAGCAGGCGTGCGAGCTGTTGGGGGTTACCCGGCGGGATTCACTGGAGATCATTAAACGGGCCTACCGCAAGAAGGTATCCGAGTGCCATCCGGACAAGCTGGCCCAACAGCAGGTCAGCCCCCGCGATCAGAGCCTTGCCAAGGAACGATTACTTCACTATCAGCAGGCCTGGGAACTGATAAAGCGCCACAACACCGTCCGCTAGTCCTGGCGGGACTCCAGCCAGGCAGCAACGCGGCTGGCGATCCCATCGCCCAGAGTTCCGGGCGCTGGCGTGAGCCAGGGAATCGGTTGTCGCTCAAAGCCACTCATCCCGGCCCGGCGCAAACGCATCCCCATACTCCATTTGGTTTGATCATCAACGGCTCCGGACGGATAAAGCTCCAGCAATTCAGTGCTCAGCGACTCCAGACGTTCGGGCAGATCTGGACGGTCAACGGGGTAAAACTGGGGGGCCACCCAGATAAGCGCAGCGGCATCAGCCCCCTCCAGGACCTGGTTGGTAACGTGTATGCTGGCTCGCCCGACTCCCAGAACAGCCGGTGTTTCATAGCCCCGCTCAGCCAACTGGGCCAGCCCTGCCTGGAGCGTCTGGCTGATCCGGCTTCGGTAGCGCGCCTCAAGGTCATCGGCACTCTCTGAAGCCATGACATCGATCATTACCGATTCCGGTGCTTCCTGCTCACCCGCCTCCGTTTCCGCCGATGGCTCTTCTGCCACGGGCCGCATCAGGACGTCACTCAGTACCGGTGAGGGCGACTCCAGCCCAAGAGTGAGCACGGCCCAGCCCCTTGAAGCCAGCCCCGCGGCCAGTGCCCCGGTCACGCCGGAAGCGGCGGTTTCGCCCTCGTCCGACAGAACCAGCACCGCGCCGCGGGCCGGCAACCTGGCTTCCGGATAGAACAGCCCCAGTGCCCGATCGCCCTCCTCAAGTTCCAGCCATACCGCTGCCTCGGGAAAGGTCTGGGTCAGGGAGCGCTCGCCGGTGCCCGTCCAGATCAGGGACCGGCTTGCAGACTCCGTAGCCGGCGCCGAATCTTCAGCCCCACTGGCCTGGTCAGCCTCGTCCTGGCCGAAGCTGGTGGACGGCATGGCAAACATCAGGGCCAGGATAAAAAACCAGAACACGACCGGCCGGCAAATCTCGAATCTCTGCACAGATACTGATCCTTTGACTGCGAAAAAACGCCACTGAGCTGTTAGACTAGCAGCCATCCTGAATGTGCGGCAGGGACCGCTGACCAAGCCATTATCCATTGTTGTGAGAGAGCCGTCATGAATCCTTACCTGATTGCCCCATCCATCCTGTCCGCCGATTTCGCCCGTCTTGGCGAGGAAGTCGATAACGTGCTGGCCGCCGGAGCCGACGTGGTGCACTTCGATGTGATGGACAATCACTACGTACCCAACCTCACCATTGGCCCCATGGTCTGCGAGGCGCTGCGCAAGCACGGCGTAACCGCGCCCATCGATGTGCACCTGATGGTGTCGCCGGTGGACGACCTCATCCGTATGTTTATCGACGCCGGGGCCAGTTACATTACCTTCCACCCGGAAGCGACCAACCACATTGATCGCTCACTGCAGCTGATCCGCGACGGTGGCTGCCAGGCGGGCCTGGTGTTCAACCCGGCCACGCCGCTGCATTACATGGATCATGTGATGGACAAACTGGACATGGTGCTGATGATGTCGGTAAACCCCGGCTTCGGTGGCCAGAAGTTCATTCCCGGCACGCTCGACAAACTCCGGGAGGCCCGCAAACGCATCGATGCCAGTAACTACAATATCCGCCTGGAAATCGACGGTGGCGTGAAGACCGAGAACATCCGGGAAATCGCCGAGGCCGGTGCCGACACCTTTGTGGCGGGATCTGCCATCTTTAACACCGACGACTATAAAACCACCATTGATGCCATGCGCGAAGAACTGGAGCAGGCCCGCAGGGTGATCAGCCAATGAGCCTGGCGGGTTTGTTCAATCCCCGCTGGCCGGGCGTTGCCCTGTTCGATCTCGACGGCACCCTCGTGGACAGTGCGCCGGATCTGGCGGCAGCGGTTGATCAGATGCTCGAACACCTTGGCCGCTCTCCGGCCGGCATTGACCGGGTGAGAAACTGGGTAGGCAACGGCGCCAGCGTTCTGGTTCGCCGGGCGCTGGCCGGCCAGGTAGATTGGGAACCGGCTCGGCCTAAAGACGATGCCCTGTTCAAGGATGCCCTGGCGATTTTCTATCACGCCTACGGCACCATCAACGGGCAGCATTCAGTGGTCTATGCCGGTGTCGAGGCCTGCCTCACGCATCTGAAGAACCAGGGCTGCCGACTGGGCATCGTCACCAACAAACCGGAACAGTTTGTGGCGCCATTGCTTGAGCAAATGGGACTGGACCACTGGTTTGATCTGACCGTGGGTGGCGACACCCTCCCGGTCAAGAAACCCGATCCCGCGCCCCTGCTTCATGCCATGGAGGCTTTAGGAGGAACCCGGGGAACTACGGTGATGGTGGGCGACTCCGGGGCCGATATTAATGCCGCACTGGCAGCAGGCATTCCCTGCGTGGCAGTCCGTTACGGATACAATTATGGGCCCGCCGTGGATACCCTCGGTGCCGATGCGGTTGTTGATTCGCTGGCCGAGCTTTTGTAATCTCACAAGGAACTTACATTGAGCATGTCTTTACGGGAGATTCCTGCCGTGCAGGGACTGAATCTGACTGCAGCGCGAGGCATCCTGACTACCCGCGCAACACGATGGTGGCGATGGCGCACCGGCTGAGCAAGCCCGGAGGCTGGCCGGCACCTGCCCGTCGAGCCCGCAGCACCTGACGGAAGCGCAGGCTTCCGTCCACAATGCAGATCAGATTTCAGGAAACCGCACCATGACACCCGAGCAATTCGCCGAGCTCGCCGACGCCGGCTTTAACCGCATCCCTGTGTACCGCGAGGTTCTGGCCGACCTCGATACGCCTCTGAGCACCTATCTGAAACTGGCTAGCGGGCCCTACTCCTATCTGTTCGAATCCGTCCAGGGCGGCGAGAAATGGGGCCGTTATTCGATCATTGGTTTGCCCAGCCACGAGGTGCTGAAGGTCTTTGACCACAAGGTCGAAATCAGCCGCGGCGGCGAGATTGTCGAAACCGAAGAAGTGGACGATCCACTGGCCTTTGTCGAGGCTTACCAGAAGCGCTTCCATGCACCGGATCTGGACGAGCTGCCCCGGTTTAACGGCGGCCTGGTGGGCTACTTCGGCTACGATACCGTGCGCTACATCGAAAAACGGCTGCGCAAGAGCTGCCCCCCGGACAAAATCGGCACGCCCGACATCCTGTTGATGGTGTCCAACGAGATCGTGGTGTTCGACAACCTGCGGGGCAAGCTACACCTGATCGTGCATGCCGATCCCGCCGAGGAAGGCGCGTTTGACAAGGCGCAGAGCCGAATTGATGAACTGGAGAACCGTCTGCACCGGCAAACCGCCGACGCGCCCCGCACGCCCGAACACCTTCGTGGCAAGACCGTGGACGAGAGCGACTTCATCTCCGGCTTTACCCAGGACAAATTCGAAGCCGCGGTGGACAAGATCAAGGGCTACGTGCTCGACGGCGATGTCATGCAGACGGTGATTTCCCAGCGCATGTCGATTCCCTTCGAGGCGCCACCGCTGAACCTGTACCGGTCGCTGCGGGTGCTGAACCCGTCCCCGTACATGTATTTCCTGGACCTGGAGGACTTCCATATCGTGGGCTCCTCCCCGGAAATCCTGGCCCGGGTGGAAGACGAGGAAGTCACCGTCCGCCCCATCGCCGGTACCCGCAAGCGCGGTGCCACCGATGCCGAGGACAAGGCCCTGGAAGCGGAACTGCTGGCCGATCCGAAAGAGATCGCCGAACACCTGATGCTGATCGATCTGGGCCGCAACGATGCCGGCCGGGTGTCGGAAACCGGAACGGTTCGGCTCACCGACAAGATGATCGTGGAGCGCTACTCCCACGTGATGCATATTGTTTCCAACGTCACCGGCCGGCTGAAAGACAACACCAGCTGCCTGGACGTGCTGCGGGCCACCCTGCCCGCCGGCACCCTCAGTGGTGCGCCCAAGATCCGGGCCATGGAAATCATCGACGAGCTGGAGCCGGTCAAGCGCGGCGTCTACGGCGGCGCCGTGGGCTATCTGTCGTTCAACGGCAACATGGACACCGCCATTGCCATCCGTACCGCCGTGATCAAGGACAACACCCTGCACATCCAGGCCGGCGCCGGCGTGGTAGCCGATTCGGTGCCCCGCCTCGAGTGGAAGGAAACCATGAACAAGGGCCGCGCGATTTTCCGTGCGGTGGCAATGACCTACAACGATTTCGACCACTGAGGCGGAGGAACAGATTATGTTGCTGATGATCGATAACTACGATTCCTTCACCTACAACGTGGTGCAGTACCTAGCAGAACTGGGCGCCGATGTGCAGGTGTATCGCAACGATGAAATCACCATCGAACAGATTGAAGCGATGAACCCGGAACGGCTGGTGATATCCCCTGGCCCCTGCACCCCGAACGAGGCCGGTATCTCCATGGAGGCCATCCGGCATTTTGCCGGCAAGCTGCCAATCCTGGGAATCTGCCTGGGCCATCAGGCCATTGGCCAGGTCTACGGCGGTGACGTTATTCGCGCCGGCCGGGTCATGCACGGCAAGGTGTCCCCGGTATTCCACAAGGACACGGGCGTATTCCGTGGCCTGAGCAACCCGCTGCAGGCGACCCGTTATCACAGTCTGGTGATTGACAAGACCACCCTGCCCGACTGCCTGGAAGTGACCGCCTGGACCCGCAACGACGACGGTTCCATCGAGGAAATCATGGGGGTTCGCCACAAGACGCTGCCCATTGAGGGCGTGCAGTTCCATCCGGAGTCTATTATGACGGAACAGGGTCACGAGCTGCTGCGCAACTTTCTGAGAACACAATAAGAGGCCGACACATGGACATGAAAGAAGCTCTCAACCGCATTGCCTCCAACCTGGACCTGTCCCGGGAGGAAATGAAGGACGTGATGCGTATCGTCATGAACGGCGAGGCCACGGACGCCCAGATCGGCGCGTTTCTGATGGGGTTGCGTCTGAAAAGCGAAACCATTGATGAAATCACCGGTGCCACCGAGGTCATGCGCGAGCTGGCCACCAAGGTAACGGTCAAGGCCGAACCTCTGGTAGACATCGTCGGCACCGGCGGTGATGGCGCCAACCTGTTCAACGTGTCTTCCGCCGCTTCGTTTGTGGTGGCCGCGGCCGGCGGCTTTGTGGCCAAACATGGCAACCGGGCTGTTTCATCCAAGAGCGGCAGTGCCGACCTGCTGGAAAAGCTAGGTATCAACCTGAGCATGAAACCGGAGGAAGTGGCCCGCTGCGTCGAGGAAATCGGTGTCGGCTTCATGTTCGCCCCGGCCCATCACGGCGCCATGAAACACGCCATTGGCCCCCGCAAGGAACTGGGCTGCCGGACCATTTTCAATATCCTCGGCCCGATGACCAATCCCGCTGGCGTTAAGCGCCAACTGGTGGGCGTGTTCAACCGGGAGCTGTGTCGCCCGATGGCGGAAGTGCTGCATCGCCTGGGGGCGGAGCACATCATGGTGGTGTGCTCTAAGGATGGCCTGGACGAGATCAGTCTGGCCAGCGCCACCCATGTGGCTGAACTGAAAGACGGCAAGGTCACCGAATACGACATCACCCCGGAGGATCTTGGCATCAAGAGCCAGGCTCTGGTGGGCTTGACCGTGGACACCGCCGACGACTCACTGAATCTCATCAAAGCAGCTTTCGGTCGTGGTCACGACGAAATGGCCGAGAAAGCCCGGGACCTGATTGCCCTCAATGCCGGCGCAGCGATCTATGTCGCTGGTTTGGCCAAGACGCCGAAAGAAGGTGTGGATATGGCCCTCGACGCCATGGGCTCTGGTCTAGCTGCCGGCAAGATGTCAGAGCTGGCTGATTTTTCCCAGTGTTTTTGAGCCTTTCAAAACGAAGGCAATAACCAAGCTCGACGGGTCGGTGGCGGGGACCTTTCCAAAACTGTCGTCAGCCATGGATGGCTGACGCCAAGCCCTACAGGGACGTATTCACGGGCGTGTTTTGGAAAGGTCCCCGCCACCGGCCCAATCACCTGATTTGCAGGCCGCTAATGACTGAACGACATTTGGACAAGACGCCGACGATTCTTCGAAAGATTGTTGATCGGAAGTGGGAAGAGATCGACGAGCGGAAACCGAGGGTTTCCATTGCAGACCTGAAAGCCATGGCTGGGGATCAACCTGCAGCCAGAGGCTTTGCCGACGCTCTGCGCAGCCGAATTGAACAGCGGGCTCCCGCTGTCATCGCAGAAATCAAAAAAGCTTCACCAAGCAAGGGCATTCTTCGGGATCCGTTCGAACCAGCAGTGATTGCCGAGAGTTACGAGAAAGGCGGCGCCGCTTGTCTGTCGGTACTCACCGACCGCGACTTCTTCCAGGGCCACGAGGACTACCTGGTCGCTGCCCGCAGTGCCTGCAGTCTGCCGGTGATCCGCAAGGACTTCATGGTCGCTCCCTACCAGGTCTACGAAAGCCGCGCCATCGGCGCCGACTGCATCCTCCTGATTGCCGCATGCCTGACCAAAGACCAGATGCAGGAGCTGGAAGGTATTGCCCATGAGATCGGGCTAGATGTACTGGTGGAGGTGCACGATGGCGAGGAACTGGATGATGCGTTGACGCTGACGACGCCTCTGGTGGGCATCAACAACCGCAATCTGCATACCTTCGATGTGTCGTTGGACACCACGTTTGAACTGCATGAACGCATCTCACAAGACCGGCTGACCATTACCGAGAGCGGCATAATGACTCGCAACGATGTCGAGGCCATGACCGGCCGTGGCATCTTCGGGTTCCTGGTGGGTGAGTCGTTCATGCGGGCGCCGGAGCCCGGAGAAAAACTCAGTGAACTGTTTTACTGATTCGGGGCGGCAACGGTCAGATTTTCCATGGACGAAGTCAGCAACAGGGAATCCGATAATCCTATTCTGATCGGCCCCTACTGGCCGGTTTTTTTCCGGTATGCCCTGCCCTCGGTAGCCGGGCTTCTGGCGTTGACCACGGCCAATATCGTCGATGGCATCTTTATTGGCAATTTCGCCGGGGCGGAAGCCCTGGCAGCCCTTAATCTGCTGATCCCCTGGTTTACCTTCCTGTTTGGTATTGCCCTGGCACTAGCCATTGGCGGCACGGTTCGGGCCGGTCGCTATCTTGGTGAAGGCCGGCCGGACGCTGCGTCGTCGATGTTCAGCAAATGCCTGATGGCAACCCTGGCCCTGTCGCTGACGGGTGCAATCGCCGGGCTGCTTTTCCACGACCCCATCTACCGGCTGCTGGGCGCTTCTGCCGAAATCTATCCCCTGATGTCCGAGTATTTCCTGGTCATCATCTGGGTGCTGGTGCCCCAGCTGGTCACCATGGTGTTGTATTACTTTGTCCGGGTGGACGGCTTCCCGGTGTTGGCGACCACGGCATTGGTGATTGGTGCCGGTGCGAACATCCTGTTGGATGCCTTGCTGGTGGGCTATCTGGATTACGGTCTAAGGGGTGCCGCCGTGGCCACGGGCCTGGCGCAGATACTGCAGTTCGCGGTTCTGGCCCGCTATTTCCGCAAAGCCGGCCGCAAGCTGATGTTCCAGTTCCGACAGACAAATTGGCGCGAGATCCCCAGAGCCTTTGGCAATGGGGTCTCTGAGTGGATCAACGAGCTGTCCGTCGGGCTGGTGATGCTGCTAATCAACTGGTTGCTGATGACCACACAGGGCGTGGCCGGTGTTGCCGCTTTCACCGTGGTGAACTACCTGATTTTTCTCAGCCTGATGATGTTCTATGGCATATCCGATGCCATGCACGTACTGATCAGCCACAACCTGGGCGCGGGCAATGCCAGGCGGATCCGCGGATTTATGGGCCGTGGAGCCGTCATCATCCTGGCACTTGCGGTCAGCCTGGTGGTCACCGCCTGGCTGTTCGGAAACCAGGTAGTCCGACTGTTTCTCGATACCTCCGCCGATCCGGCAACGGCCCGGCTGGCGGACCAGTTCCTCGAAATACTCTGGCCGCTGTTCCTGGTCAACGGCATGAATGTGCTGCTCTCGGTCTACCTGACGGCCATGCACAAGGCCCTTCCCTCGGCTATGGTCGCCTTTTCGCGAAGCCTGGTGCTGCCTGCACTTCTATTGGTTGCCATCGCCCACTTTGCGCCGGATTGGCCACTCCTTGTGGCGCTGCCCCTGGCGGAATGGCTGACCTTTGGTTTGGCGGTGGCGCTGTTTTTGCGTTTTCGCCCCCATCGCGTCGTGGCCGCCAGCGCCCAATTGTAAAAAATGTAAAACCCTTTCACATGCATTCGATTCTCATTTAGATTTGATCCAAATTTCGGATTTGGAGAGAGGACATGGGACCGTCTGCCCGGGCGATTGCCGAACAGGCCAGTTTTCAGGCCTTCCTGCACTGTTACTTGCAAGAGGTGGATTTCGGGCAGTGGCAGGTGGCCAGCGCCCGAACCGATGACGTGTCCGGGCGGTTCCTCGGCCCCTGGGTCTGTGAGCTTGTCCTTGGCAGCCAGCGCTCGCGACTGGCCATTGATGTTCTGTACCGGTCCGCCGTCGGCCGGCACCGGTATGGCCGGGTCCGGCAATGGTTGGAGGCACGTCACTGCTGGTCCGATATCGAGCCGTTCCATGCCCTCTGTCTTCTGGTGCGGGAACTCTACTCACTCTCTGCCGGCATGGTGCCCGAGCTTCGGAAAAGCAGGGAACTGGAGTTCCTCCATCGGCTCACCGACAGCTATGACGTCATGATCCGCTGTGTCGAGCATCGCAGGGGCGACGCGGCACTGCGCGACAACCGGTTTATTGCCTCGGAACAGTCCCTGCTATTTGGCCACGCCACCCACCCCACGCCGAAAAGCCGCCAGGGCATGGCCGCCTGGCAGCAGGATGCCTACGCACCGGAACTGGCCGGACGCTTCCGGTTGCATTACTTCTTGGTACACACCGCCTGCATTGAGGAGGATTCTGACGCGCCACTGCCCGCCCATACCATGGCGGAAACCCTGCTCAGCCTCGGCCAAGGCTCGCTCAATCTGCCACAGGATCATTACCTGGTGCCCGCCCATCCTCTGCAGACGGACTGGCTGCTGTTGCAGCCGGACGTCATGGCGGCGATGGATCAGGGGCTGATCCAGCCTCTGGGCGCGCTGGGGCCGGAATTCTCCGCCACCTCCTCGGTCCGGACTGTTTACAGCGAGCAGTCGGAATGGATGCTGAAATTCTCAATTCCGGTGAAGGTGACCAATTCGCTCCGGGTGAGCAAGCGCCATGAGCTCAAAGCCGGGGTGGCCATGAGCCGGCTAATCCGCAAAACCGGCTTTGCCAGTACGGAGACAAAGTTCCGGATCATTGAGGACCCGGCCTACCTGACCGTCAAACTGCCGGGGCAGTGCGAAAGCGGCTTCGAAGTCATCTTCCGAAACAATCCGTTCCCACGAGGCCAGGATGCCGGCATTGTCAGCCTGGCGGCGCTGACCCAGGATCCGTTGCCGGGCAGGCACTCGCGGCTGTCCGGCCTGATTGAAGGGCTGGCGCTGAATGAAAACCGCAGCATGACTGCGGTGGCTCGCGACTGGTTTCAACACTACCTTGACTGTGCCATTGGCCCTGCCCTGAGACTGTATGACGACCACGGTATCGCCCTGGAGGCCCATCAGCAGAACAGCTTGCTGGATATCAGCGGTGGCTACCCGCAACTCTGCTTTTACCGGGACAACCAGGGCTACTATCTGTCGGAAAGCCGGCGAGAGGAACTGCTGTCGCTGTGCCCCGATCTGCAGGAGACCCCGGAGCTGTTCTACCGGGATGCCATGATCCGGGATCGCTTCTGTTATTACCTGTTCGTGAACCAGCTGCTTTCAGTCGTTGCCCGACTGGGTGGCGACGGTTTTCTCCCCGAGATCCAGCTGCTTAAAAACCTGCGGCATTTCCTGCGCTCGCAGCGCGCCACGCTCACCGGGCCGGCTCTCGCTCTGGTTACCATGGTGCTGGAAGACAGCCGCCTGCCCTACAAAGGCAATCTCCTTACCCGGGTGCACGATGTCGATGAACTGAATGCCGATCTGGAAATGGCAGTCTACACCAGCATCGCCAATCCACTGTATCGATTGGACCAGTCGAGCCAAACTCCAAGCACGATGAACAACATGGCCGAGGTGGGTCATGATGTCGCCTGATGCCGACACCGCCGGACTGGGTCCAGTTATGGCCCTCAGCGAATCAGCCGGGCAGCGGGTCATGCGCCAATTGCTAGAGGCCCTGATGTTCGAGGGAGTCATCGGCTATGGCCTGACCAGGCCGGGCGCTGCTGGCTGGCAGTGGCTGAGTTTCACTCTGGGCGCCCTGGAGGGGCGATGCCTGGGCCGTGTCCGCGGGTTTGGTCGCCTGCGTCTCGATCTGGACACACTGATGCTAACTGTGAATGGTCGAAGGGCGGCCACCGACCTGTCGACCCTGGCCAGTCAACTACCGACCACCGAGGCCGGCCGGGACCGGCTGCTGCACGAGCTGCTTGCAACCGTCGCTAACACGCGGCGGCTCGATGCCATGCGCCACTCGTATCATTTGGCCAATCGGCGCCAGCTGCACGGCGAGGACCTGGATCGGGCTCTGCATGAGGGACACCCGTACCACCCCTGCTACAAAAGCCGCCTGGGGCTGCACGAAAACGACCTCCTTCGGTACAGCCCGGAGACGAGCGCAGGCTTCAGGCTTCACTGGCTGGCCCTGCCACGGGCCCGCCTGACCCGCCAACTGCCCGTGCCGGAGATGGCCTTCTGGCAGGCCGAGCTTGGTGCGGAGGGAGCCTACCTGTTGCGTGCAGCCTTTCATCGGGCAGGCCTGGATTGGCAACACTATGGCCCTTTGCCCGCCCACCCATGGCACTGGCAGGCGCTGAGCCAGAGTAACCTGGCGCCAATGCTGGCGTCCCTGGATATCCACGGCCTGGGCCCCGTGGGTGATCGTTACCGGCCAAGCCAGTCGTTGCGATCACTGTTCAACATGAGTGATCCAACCCGGGCTTGCATCAAGCTTCCCCTGGGCATCCATAACACTTCCTCCCGCCGGCATTTGGAACCTCACTCGGTGCCCTCGGCGCCGGTGATCAGCCAATGGCTGCAGTCTGTGGTCGATGCCGACCCCCGCTTTGCCCGGGCCTACCCGCTAAGGCTGTTGTCGGAGTATGCCAGCCTTTCCTTTTCCGCAGGGGAACCGTCCTCGCGGGAGGCGCTTGGCCTCGAAGGGGAACTGGCGGCCATCTGGCGCTCCTCCATTGCCACGCGCCTGGCCGAGGACGAGCAGACGATTCCGCTAAATGCTCTGGCGCAGTGGGAGCCGGATGGACTGCCCTTCATCCACCCCTGGGTTGAACTTTACGGGCTGCAGCCCTGGCTGGAGGCGACACTGGCAACAGTGATTCTGCCAGTCTGGCACATGCTGGCAGCCCACGGCATCGGCCTTGAGGCCCACGGTCAGAACAGCCTGCTGGTGGTCCGCAACGGCTGGCCCCAGGCCCTTATTTTGCGGGATTTCCACGACAGTGTGGAATACGCCCGGGATTATCTGCCCTCCGACATTCCGGAACCTGACTTCGGCCCGCGCCAGGGTCTTTATAGCCGGGCCCCGGACAACCAGTTCTACCGCATGTCCGGACCGGAAGCATTGCGG
Organism: Marinobacter sp. EhC06; assembly: GCF_001650915.1. GTDB lineage: Bacteria > Pseudomonadota > Gammaproteobacteria > Pseudomonadales > Oleiphilaceae > Marinobacter. The sequence continues at coordinate 1,002,242 of NZ_LXYO01000023.1, read as the reverse complement.
GAGCTGGTGATGGACACCCTGTTTATCTACAACCTCAGCGAGCTGGCGCTGGTTCTGCAGGAGGCCTATGGCTTCGATGAACGCCGGTTCTGGCGCCAGATCCACCGCCTGCTTGCCAACTATGGCGCGCAACACCCGGCATTGCGCCCCCGCCTGGCCAAGCTTGGCTGGGACCGGCCCTGGATCCGGACCGAATCACTGCTGCGGCGAAAGCTGCAAACCGACGCAGCCTCAACCAGCCACCAGGTGCCCAATGCGCTGACGGCTGAGGCGCCCTTAGTACCCAAACCCATCAACGATTACCATCAGGAGAGGTTATCGTGACCGCCACTTTGTTCCATGTCGACAATACTTCCTATAGCCAGACGGATTGTGAGCGGCTGGTCCAGCCGCTGACGACGTTGGATTCGTTTCGGGACACGTCGCGGATGCGACTGGCCGTCTGTCTGCAACGCACCGCCGACTGGCTGGCGCTCTGCCTTTGGCTGAAAGACCGGGGCGCAAGTGTGTTGCCGATCCACCCGGGCACCCCCCGCCACGCTGCACGGGCACTGGCCCTGGATACCGGATGCAACCTGCTGCTGTTCGGCGACGGCCTGGATAGCGCGTTGCCCGAGACGATAAACGACACCCCGGCACCCTCGGTGACCGGCGGCGAATTGATCCAGCTCAGCTCCGGCACCACCGGCAAACCCAAAACCATCGCCCGCTCCTGGCGGGACATAGACCTTGAGGTGAACGCCTACGTCACCCAGTTCATCGAGGCCCGGGGCTTGACCCCCGTGGTGGCCTGCCCGGTGACCCATTCCTACGGCCTGATCTGCGGTGTGTTGGCGTCCCTGGCGCGAGGAGCCCAGCCACACGTAGTCACCAGCCTGAATCCCCGCTTCCTTCTGGCCCAACTGAAATCGGTCCCCGATCATCTACTCTACGCCTCTCCCACTCTGGTGAGCCTGCTGATACAGATGCTGCCCGCGACCGAACGGCTGCATACTGTCATGCTCTCCGGGGCGCCGCTGCCGGCGCCGGTGCTGCGCCAGGTTCAGGGCCGCTGCCAGCGTCTGTGTCAACAGTACGGATGTTCGGAAGCCGGGTGTGTCGCCCTGGCCCCGGCGTTGAACGAACCCGGTCAGCTTGGCCAGCCCCTGCCCCATCTTGCAGTCCAGGCCGGGATTTCCGCCCAGTGCCCGGACGAAATCCAGATCACCGTGGAGGCCACCGGCCAGGAAATTCAAAGTCGAGACCTGGGGTACTTCGATACCCGAGGCGACCTGCATTTCCTAGGCCGCGCCGACGACACCATCAACGTCGCCGGCATCAACGTCTACCCCGGTGCCGTGGAGGACGTGTTTCTGACTTACCCGGGCATCACCGACGCTGTGGCGTTCAAGCAGCCGGACAGCTTTGCCGGGGAGCGCGTGTGCCTGCGGTTCGTGGCAGATGCAGAACTGGAGATTGACCATCTCCGGCAATGGAGCCGGGACCGACTTTCGCCCCACCAGGTGCCCGCGTTGCTGGAACAGGTCGATGCCATCCCACGCCTTGCCAACGGCAAGGTCAGCCGTCGGTTGCTGAGCATTGACGAGCCGACAGCAGCGCGCAAGCAGGAGGTGCCGGCATGACGGCTGCCCGCGACGCCATCAAGATCGTCATCGAACAGCATCTGCCCAACGCCCGCCTGGCGGCGTTCAACGGCAGCGCCCGTCTGAACGGCGATCTGGCCCTGGATTCCATCATGCTGCTGCAGCTGATTGTGCATCTGGAGCTGGAACACGGGTTGTATCTGCCCGAAGAAGCCTTGCTGGCCAATCCACCAGAGACGGTGGCAGACCTCGAGAACCTCCTTGCGGGCTGCCAGAGCGCGGAGGTGTCCCGATGATCAAGGTACACTGCTTCGTCAGTTGCGTTTGCGAGCTGATCAAGCGGACCCCGGGCGTAGACCATCGCCCCTTCTACTTTGGCGTATGGGATGCGGACTTTTCCGTCGACAGCCGGTTCGTGCTGTCCTACCACTCGCCTCATACACGCCATGACCAGTTCCGGGAATGGTACCGGTTGCTATACGGCGTGCGCATCGAGCCCTGGTACGACCATGACCAATCCAAGGAGGCCAACATCCTTCAGTTGGTGTCACTGGTGGAGAACCGACCGGAAGATCGCCAGGTGATGGTCATGCTAGACCTGTTCCGGCTGCCGGAACGGGAGAACAAGTTCCACCAGAATCCCTTCCCGCACTACGTGCTGCTGGAGGCCACCGACGACCCGGACCAGTGGTTCATGTCCGACCCCGACTTTCGCTGGGAAGGGCCACTGCCGAAGGACCGGATTCTGGATTCAGTGCGCTCACCGGCCGCGGCCGGTGGATTCTGGTTCGACGGTCTGGACATTCGCCACACGCCGGCGGAGACTGTGGCCGCCTATTTCGCCCAGTGCATGAAACCTGACACCAACCCGTTTACGGACGCGCTTCGCCAGATCTTCCGGGCCCATGCTGGAGCCCGGGCGGTCCGGCCTCTGGATCAACTGCCCGGTGCGTTTCGGGAAATACCGGTTATGGCCATTCGCAAGTACGCCTACGAACATGCCTTTGCCTGGCTGCTTGAGGATCAGGGTCTAACCGCCGAGGGCGACTCCTGGTTCGAGGCTGTGTGCGAGGACATTGATCGACTTGTGAAAACCTACACCCAGATCCAGTATCGGACCCTAAAACTCGCCATGTCCGGGAATGATGCCTTGCTGGCGGGTGTGGAAGCGCTTCTGGATGAACAGGATGACCGTGAGTTCACCATCAAGGCGCAGCTACTGGCTCTGTTTCGGCACTGGCAGAAGCATGCAGAGTCGAGGCTATGCCCTGGGGTGCCCACCAGAAAGACCGCAGAGGTATTGCCATGATTCGCTTCCACCTCTGTACCATTTCGTTTCGTCACCACCTGGTGTCGCTTCGGGAACTCGCTGCCTGGGCGCAGACGCAGGGGTTCAACGGCATCGAGCTGTGGGGCGTCCATGCCCGCCACCTTGCTGACCAGCCGGAGCTGGACGGCCACTGGCTTCGCTCTCAGGATCTGACAGTGCCGATGGTCAGTGATTACCTCCCACTGGAGGGCAGCGAGGTGGAAGCCATCCGCCACACTCGGGAACTGTGCCGGTTGGCACGTCGCTGGCGGGCGCCCAAGGTCAGAACCTTCGCAGGCCACCTGGGCAGCGCAGATGTATCGCCGGACCGGCGTCGGGGGCTGACCCGTCGCCTTCGGACTCTGGCCCAATGCGTTGCAGATGAGGGCCTTTCCCTGATACTGGAAACCCATCCCGGAACCCTGGCGGATACCGTGGAATCCACATTAGCGCTATTGGTCGACGCCGACCATCCGGCCCTCGGCATCAACTTCGATGTGTTGCACGTCTGGGAATCCGGGGCCGATCCCCGCACCGCCTTCGAGCAGCTGGCGAAGTGGATCCGGCATTGCCACTTCAAGAACATTGGGCATTACAGCCAGTTGGGCGTGTTCGCACCCGCCAACGTCTATTCGCCGGCCGGGTGTCGCGACGGCATGGTGCCGGTTCTTGAGGGCGCCTGCGACTACCGGCCGCTGTTGGCGGCGCTCGCAAACTGGCGGCGACCGGCCGAGTCCAATCCACTGGATATTTCCCTGGAGTGGTTCGGCCCTGACAGTTACCGGGTCGTGGAAAGCGACCTGCGCCAGTTGCGGCGCTTACTTGAAGAGAGTCGCCAGTCTCAGGCCGTAGCCGTCTGCCAATGAACCTCGGCCACCTCATCCCCGGAAAAGCGGATGAGGTGCGAGGCCACCACCTGACCAAGCTCTTCCAGTTCTTTCTCCGTGTCGGACTGACATTCCAGCCGCAGCGCGTTATCAACCGCTGTTAGGCGGCACACCCCAATCGAGAACGTCAGGACGCCGTCGGTTTCGGTCCACTGCGACTCGATCTTGTGGCGGAAATGCTTGGCCAAACGATTGATCAGGCGACCGGGGTTGGCACTGGTGACACGGGCATTCATGGCTGGCATCGCGAACTCCTTGGTGTGAGTGAATAGTGTGTCAAAGGGATTGACGCGCGGCAGACAGCGGATTGTCTGCCAAGACAATGGGGTGGCCCCGGGAACAGCGCTCGATACGGGCTTCGATGCCGTAGGTGTCCGCCAGCAGCCCCGGAGTCAGGACTTGCTCGGGCTCCCCGAGCTCTGCCCGGCCGCCGGGCGACAGCACCAGTGCCTGATCACAGAAACGCAAAGCCAGGTTCAGATCGTGGCTGGCCACGAGGGCGATAGCCCGGTCATTGGCGGTTGCCGCGCGCACCGCGTTCAGCACGTTGAGCTGCCAGTGCAGGTCCAGGGCGCTTGTTGGCTCGTCCAACAGCAGCAGTGGCGTTTGACGCACCAGCACCTGGGCCAACCCGACCATCTGGCGCTGGCCGCCCGACATCTCCGACAGGCGCTTCAGCGCCAGTTCGCGGATGCCCAGGGTTTCAAAGACTGCCTCGATGGCTTGCTCGGTTTCCCGCCGGCTCCAGTCACTCCGGGCCGACCGGCAGGCGCTGAATACGGTCTCGTAGGCCACGAGGGGAATGGCCTGGGGCAGCGGTTGCGGCAGGTAGCCAATCTGGCGGACCCGTTCGCCGGGGCTCTGGCGGTCGAGTTCCTGTCCGCCGAGGGCAATCGAACCGCGGGCCGGCAGAACGCCGGCGAGGGATTTGAGCAGGGTCGATTTGCCCACCGCGTTCGGTCCCACCACCGCAACCAGAGAGCCGGGCGCGATGGCCGGCAGCGAGAGTTCACGGAATACCGGATGGCGGCGGTAGCCGGCGGTCACGTTTGTCAGTTTCAGACTCACAGGGCAAGTCTCCGGCTGCGCCCGACAATCAGGGCAATGAACAGGGGAATACCCACCAGAGCGGTGACAATGCCCACCGGCAGTACCACGCCGGGCACCAGCAGCTTGCTGGCGATGGACGACAGCGACAGCAGCAGGGCCCCGGCCAGGGCGCCGCCTGGCAACAGAAAACGGTGATCCTCTCCGAGCATCAGGCGGGCGATGTGGGGCGCCACCAGCCCGATGAAGCCGATTTCCCCCACAAACGCCATGGCCGCGGCGGTCAGCAGACTGACCCGCAGCAACACCAGCAGGCGCATCCGCTCCACCCGGATGCCCAGGCTGCGGGCCTGCTCCTCGCCGCTGCGCAGCAGGGTCATGGCCCAGGCGTTGCGCAGGGAAAACGGCAGGCAGGCGGCCAGAACGACGGCAACAATCATCACCTTGTCCAGGGACGCCCGGGCCAGGCTGCCCATGGTCCAGAACACGATCTGCTGAACCGATTCGGCATCGGCGACAAACTGGATCAGGCCCACCACGGCATTGATCCCGAACAGCAACGCAATCCCGAACAGCACCACCGCATGAACCGATGCGCCCAGTGTTCTTGAGAGCAACAGAATCAGCAGGGAGGCAGCCGCCGCAAAGACAAACGCCGACAGCGGCAGAAGGATGTGCGCGGCAAGACCGAACAGCGACAGGTTGAACACGATGACGACAGAGGCTCCCAGGGTGGCTGCGGCGCCCACACCAAGGGTGTAGGGACTGGCCAGCGGGTTGTTGAGGACTGTCTGCATTTCGGCGCCCGCCAGGCCCAGGCAGGCGCCGACCACCACCGCCATCAGGGCATAGGGAAGACGTATATCCTGGATAATCACCCGGGTACCGGCATCCAGTGTGTCAGGGTTCAGGAGGCCGTGGACAACATCCATCAATCCAAGCATGGCCGGGCCGGATGCCACATCCACCAGCAGCGCCACTAGACAGCCAAGGGCCAAAGCCACCAGACAGATCACCCGGCGCACCACAAAACGGCGATACTGGCCGGCGAGGGTTTCACCGGGTTCAACCGTCTTCGCGGTTGGCAGGTGTTCCGTTGTGGACGCCAGCGTCATGGCGCCTCTCCCTTGGCGGCCACCCAGTAAGTGCCGTTCAGGGGCAGGGGCTGGAACTGCTCATAGAACGTCGCCAGGGTCTGCTCGGGTGCCAGGTGGCCCAGCTGTTCGGGATGGAACCAGCGCGCCAACGCCTGCACGGCCACCACGTTCAGCGGTGTGTTGTAGAAGTGATGCCAGATCGCAAACGCCCGCTGCTCCTGCACCGCGGTAAGCGCCGACAGTCCCGGACGGTTGGTGATGCGTTGCAGCGACTGCCGGGCGATGGCTTCCGACACGCCGGCACCCAACACCACGTAGGGTTGCTGCTGAATCGGAGTTGCCAGGCCACCGGATCCGATGGCGGTCGCCACGTAGCGATCCGGCTGATCGGCAATCAGGTATTCCAGGTTCAACACACCACTGACACCGGGGATCCGATCGGCGGCAACATTCCGGCCGCCGGCGGCTTCGAGAAACAGGCCCATCATGCCGTGGACCATGGTTTCGCAGCAGCTGTCGTGCAGGCCCACGCGGCTGTGCAGGAACACCGTCGGCCACTGGTCCCGGGGAATCGTTTTCACCACGTCGGTAACCAGCGCCAGCTCGCGTTGGTAGAAGGCGTTAAAGCGCCGTGCTTCAGCCTCCCGGCCCAGCGCCTCACCCAGCACGCTAATGCTTCTGGGGGTATTGACCAGGGGGTCCTGGCGAAAGTCCACGAACACCACCGCCACACCGGCCCGCTCCAGCCGGTCGATCAGCGCCCGGTTGTGAGCGCTGGGACCATGCCCCTCAACACTGAAAATGGCCAGATCCGCGCCCATGGCAAGGACACTCTCCAGACTGAAGCTGTCGGCCGAGGCATGACCCACCCGTGGCACCTCGGCCAGGGCCGGAAAACGGTCCAGATACTGGGCATAGCCCGCCGGATCGGTTTTTTCAAAATCCGGCAGCAGTCCAGCCAGGCGACCCACCACCTGATCGCCCTCGAGAATCGCCAGCGCCGGTATGTATCGACTTTCTCCCAGCACCACCCGCTGGACCTGATCGGGCACGGTGACCGAGCGTCCGGCCAGGTCGGTCACCGTTCTCGCCGCCTGGGCCAGGGATGCAGACAACAGCAAAGCGCCGCCCAACAGGGCGGCATGCAATGGATTCAGACGCATCGGGACCTCAGAACCGCAAGGCCAGACCAAGCCGGATATCCCGGCCGGGTTCGGGCAGGCCAATCACGCCCTCGTAGCCGGGAATGCTCTCGTAGTCCGCGTTGCTGGCGTGGTCGATGTACTGCTTGTCGCCTACGTTCTTGACGGTCAGGGTCAGGCGCAAGTCTTCGTTGCCGGTGGGCAGCCAGTGCACGAACAGGTCGTGTACGCCATAACCGGGCTTGTCGATGGTGCCGACGGAGGTTTCAAGATCGTCGATACCCTGGACAAAGCGGCCCTGCCAGCCGAACTCCAAGTTGCGGTCCCAGCGGTAGGACAGATCCGCCACCCAGGTGTCTCCGATGCTGTTGCCCAGCAGGTTGTGGACGTAGACGGTCAGCGGCTCGCCGTTGACCTCGGCCTCGTTGCTGTGAAAGCTCAGCCCGGCCTGCAGACCCTGCCAGTGATAGCTGGTACCGATGCGGTAGCCATCGGATTCCAGGTCGCCGATGTTCTGGTAGATCACCGGCCCGAACAGCGGATCGGCAATGGCATCCCGGATTTCCGAGCGATAGACCTCACCGGAGAGCGTAAAGTTGCGGTAGATGTAATCAAAACCCACTTCCCTGTTCTTCGCCTTCTCGCCCTTCAGGTCCGGATCGTTCTGGGCCCGGTCGATCTTGAAGGTGTCGTGGGTGCTCGGGCCCCGGAAGGCTTCCGCGTAGCCGGCCCTCAGGGTCAGGCCATCGATCACTTCCCAGGCCACGTTGGCGTTGGGGCTGACGTCGTTTTCACTGAAGCTCTGGTCGTTGTTGTCGTCGAGCTGGTAGTCGTCGTATCGCACGCCGGCGCTCAGCAGAAGATGGTCAGTGAGCCAGTAATCATCCTGCAGGTAGACGCCGGTAACGGTTCCGTTCTCTTCCTCGGCCCGACGATTGGCGGCACCGCCAGCATTGACCCTGTCCTCGCGATAGTCCACCCCGTAGGTCAGAGTATGGCTGCCCAGCTCGGAGCTGTTGCGAAGATCCCCACCGATGCTGCGGGTAAAGCCAAAATAGCGCCCCCAGCGATTGACCACGTTCTGTTCCAGCTCGGACTCGGTGTAATATACGGTCAGGCCCAGGTCCACCAGCGGGTTGGCCGCCGGTTCAAATCCATAGTTCACGGTTGTGGTGTCGCGGCGACCGTCCAGGTCATAAAGCGGGTTGAACCCACTGATCTGCCATTGGGGGCGCTGCGGTCGCTCGCCCTCATCGGTACGAACCTCATGGCTCAGTTTCAGGGTCTGGTCGCCCGGGAGCTGGCCGACGATCTTGGCGAAGCCCAGTTGTTGGCGGGAGTCTGTGCCGGGAATCTCATTGCCGTCGCCGTCCTCGAAGCGCTCATGGTCACTCTGGTTAACTGACACCAACGTGCTCCAGCGGTCACTCAGGCGCCCAAACAGCGTGGTGCTGGCCCGGTAACCGTCGGTGTTCGAGAAGGAACCAAACTTCACCAGGGCGCCCAACTGCTCGCCCGGGCGCAGCAGGTCTTCCGGATCCTTGGTGACAAACCGGATAGCGCCACCGAGAGCACCGGCACCGGAGGTGGCCCGACCCGCGCCGGCTTCCACCTCAACCCGCTTGAGCAGTTCCGGCTCCACCGCCAGACGGCCGGTGTGATGGAACAGCGCGCCGGCCTGGGTGGCACCGTCTATGGTGACGTTCAACAGCGGATCCTCGATACCCCGGACATAGACTTTCTGGGCAATACCGACGGAACCACCCACAGCGACCTCGGGCTGGCTGGCAAACACATCTTCAAGGTCGCTCGCCTGAAACTTTTCAATCTGCTCCTCGGTCACCACGACATCGCTCTCGGCGTTGCGCTCAGCGGTAACTTCGATCGGCTTCAAGGATTCAGTCTCGCTCTGGGCCAGCACCAGAGGGCTCGCCATCAACGTGGCGATCGCCAGGCAAAGCGGCTTGCAGCGGGGTGCAGGACGGGTCGTGGTCCGGATTATATGGGTACTCATGTGCGCTCCGTTTAATGCGACTAATTCCTATTTGGCGCACATTCTTCTTTGAAGCTTTGGTAATGTGAAGAACTTTTACATTTGTTACTAATTCTCACTAGCGTTCATAGGTAGCCATATACGCATCAACAGACCGCCAGAAGACAGATTCTCCGCGCGTATCCAGCCGCCTGTTGCCTCTACCTGGCGCCTGGCCAACGCCAGGCCCAAACCGTAACCGGTCGGCCAGTGATCCCGCGCCTTGGCCGAACGGAAGAAGGGTTTGAAGATGAGATCCAACTGCTCCAATGGTACGCCCGGCCCCTGATCGGCCACTTCGAGGCGATAACCTCGTTCGCTCGCCCTGAGACTGATCCGGACCGTCCCGCCCGCCGGCGTGTAGTTGCAGGCGTTGCGAATCACATTCTCAATGGCCTGGGCCAGTGCCCGATGACTGCTTCCGGCAAGTTCGGCCCCGTCGGGCAACTCCGCATCAATGGTGTGGTCCGGATATTCATACCGGGCATCGTCGAGGATACTGTCCAAGAGATCGATCAGGTCCAGGGTTTCTTCGCTGAGGCTGGGTTTTTCATTCTCCAGCCAGGCCAGCGTCAGGGTGTCTTCAACCAGGTTGCGCATTGTCCCGCATTCACGCTGGATGCGGGGCAGCAGATGCGGGGTATCGATTCCCTCCTGCCCGCAGCTTAAGGCCATTTCAATCCGGGCAAGCGGCGTACGCAGCTCGTGAGAGAGGTCCGCAATCAGGCGACGCTGGGTCAGGATCAGGGTGCCGGTGCGCTCAGCCATTCGGTCAAAGGTCTCTGCCAGTGCCGCAAGCTCATCATTACGGTTACCCAACATCGCCCGGACCCGCACTCCGAGATTGCCGTCGGTAAACTGACGCGTGGCGAACTCAAGCTGACGCAGGGGGGTCATCAGGTGGCGATAGATCACCAGGCACATGATCACCAGGACCGCCAGCGGCAAGGCCAGTTTCAGCATCAGTTTGATTTCGGGAAGATAGGTTCCCGGTCGCATCCGTTCGGGCAAAAGCACCAGAAAATGTAGAGCCGGATCGGCAAAGGTCACTTCCATGATCGGGTTCTCGACAAAGTAGAGATGGATTTTCCACTCCACACTCCGGCCCAGGCGAAACCCCTCACGAAACCGATCGGTCAGCCGGCTCTCGGCCAGGGGCTGGATATCAGAACGCACCACTGCAGCCCAGGTATTCTCGCGCGCCTGCAGTTCTTCCAGCCAGCGTGCAAGGGCCTGTTCATCCCCTGACTGGTAAAGCCGCTCAGCGGTCCGGCCCCAGGCCTTGATGGTTTGCTGATGCTGCTCCGCAATGAAACTCATCTTCTGCTCGGTCTCGGCCCCCAAAAACGAAATCGTCCAGAACAGTACGAGGGTGCCCAGGGCCAGCGTGCCACACAGTTTCCACAACAGACGATGATTCACTGGAAGCAATACCCTTTGCCGTGCAGGGTTTGCAAGCGATCCGGCTGCATTCCCGCCTCGACCAGTTTCCGCCGCACCCGGCTAAGGTGCATATCCAGGCTTCGGTCGTACCGGCTGAATTCCCGCTCGAGGACCACCTGGTAGAGATAGGGTTTGCTGAGCGTTTCGCCCTGGTGCCGCAGCAGGATCCACAGCAAACGGAACTGGATCTGGGTGAGCGTAACCGGGGTCTCGTCGAAATGCACCGACAAGACTGGACGATTCAGTGTCAACGGCCCAACGGTGAGGGTATCCGGGTCGGCCCGTTGGTCCCTGCTACCCAGGGTGCGCTTGAGCAGCGCCTCAATGCGCAACATCAGTTCGGTAAAGCTGAAGGGCTTAGGCACGTAGTCATCGGCACCGCAGCTGTAGCCGAGGATACGGTCCTCCTCAGCACCGCAGGCGGTAAGCATGATCACTGGTGTCTGGTGAGTCTTGCGAAGGCGGTTTAATACCTCGAATCCATCAAGGCTGGGTAGCAGAACGTCGAGCAGTATCAGGTCAAAACGCTGACTGAGCGCGGACATCAGACCACCCTCGCCCTCGTAGCACTGGTGGGCGCTATACCCTCTCGAAACAAGCAGGCTGGTTATCTGATGATTCAGGGTGGGATCGTCTTCGACAATCAGAACCCGGGGCTTGAAACGTTCGGACGCTCGCATGATATTGCTCTTCGTTCATATGAGAATAATTATCATATGAAAAGAGCAATCATCACAGCAAGCCCCAGGGGAAATGGAGGCTCCGATAATTCTTTGCTTTACCCGGCCAGCGCTTCTTCCATGAGAGCCTGCAGGTGCGCCGGCATGCCTTCCGCCAGCTTTAACGCCGCTTCGTGCCCGCGGGGAGACATCTTGCCCCAGGTCCGGCGCACGATGCGTAACCACTTCTCCCGGTCGTAGTCCGCTTTTTCCTCGTAGAAATCCGCGAAATATCGTTCCAGAAACACCATGCAGGCAACGTCTTCCAGGAGCTGCGTGTCCTCATCCTGCCTCAGTTCACGCTTGGTCAGGATGGTCTCTACCCGCTCACACTCGGCCGGCGGATAACCACACTTTGCCATGATTTCCGCCGCCCGCCCGCCGTGCATCCGGCCACAGGCCTGACGCCACTGGTAATAGGCTTTGCGGCCTTCCGGATAGTCCTTCCGCGGCATGGTCCAACGCTCTATGTGCTGGGCCCGGCAGGCGATCTGCATGCGTTCGGACGGTTCGGATTCAAGCTCGAACAGCCAGCGGGTCATGTGCAGGCTGTAGGCATACTCCTTTGGCAGGAGTTCATCGCCAACCCGCTCCTGGTTCGGGTCGGCCTTATTCGCCAGGTCAATCGCAGCCAACGCGCATAGGAGGCTTGAATCCGTTGTGGTCATTAACGTTTCTCTTCGAGTTCCAAGGTAGCCCGGGCCTCAGGCCTGGGCCGAAGGACGGGCCTTGATGCGGTCGTACCAGGCCTGCAGATTGGTCTGCTCGGGCTGGATGCGGATACCGACGACGCGGGCAAAGGCCACAGTGGTAAAGGCATTGATGTCGGCGGCCGTGAACCGGTCGCAGCAGATGTATTCCTTGCCCTCCAGCTGCTTGTCGAGGAAGTGCATGAACTTCTCCACGTTCTTGCCGCACTCCTCGCCCCACGCCTTGATCGGGTTCATCCGGTCCTTGAAGTAACCGGTGGTGTGCTGGAAACACATGCCGGTGGGCATGAAAAAGTAATACTCGATCCAGCGCAGCCACTGTTCGAGTTGTGCTTTTTCCAGAGGGGTGTCGCCCAGCAGGCTCGGCGTATCCGGGTAGCTCTCTTCAAAGTAACGGCAGATCGCCATGGTCTCAGCAATGCAGGTGCCGTCATCCAGCTCCATGACCGGCACCTTTTTCATCGGATTCCGGGCGGTGTATTCCGGGGTCAGGTTTTCACCCTTCTGCAGATCAATCTCGATGAACTCGGCCTTGTCCAGAAGACCTTTCTCGGCCATGAACATGCGCACGCGGCGGGGGTTGGGGGCGGTTTTGGTTTCGAAGATTTTCATTATTATCGGCTCCGTTCCTTATCAATGACGGCTTTGGCAGTTCAAAACGAGAAGACTGACCGGAAAGAAGAGTTGCGTCAAGCAACCGGCGCTAGCGCGGCAACCAGTTGCGGAGCTGCTGGATAATCCACTCCGGGTCGTCGAGGGGGAGGTCATGCCCTGCATCCGGGTGCAGTTTCATGGTCCATTGCCAGCGTTCTTCCAGCGCCGCACTGCAGCGCCAATGAACAATACGGTCACCCCGGCTGGCCAGCACCAGGGCGTCTGTCAGCGGGCGCTTCTCGCCTGGCTTATAGCGGGCCGCTGCAGTCAGCTGGTTGAGGGCGTTTCGGGGGCTGACAGGGCGCTGCCGCTGGATGCTGTACCACTGTTTTGCCAGTGATAAGGGGATCTCTCGATTGGAGGTAAGCCTCAGGATGTCCCGCTCGCGATCAAACAGCTCCCGGCGCCCCAACAGGCGCAGCACCCTTGGCCAGGCTCCCGGCCGCATGCGCTGCCAGGGTGGGCTGAAGCCGGAACTGGTGTTGATCAGAACCAGATTTTGAATCTGGCCCTCGGGGGCGTGCTGGGCCCAGTCCAGTGCCACCATACCACCCATCGAGAGCGCCAGAATGCTGAAGGGTCCGGGAATATGGCTGACTTGCCTGGAAACCTTCTCCCGGATAGCCGTCACGGTTGACGGGCTGTTTTCCCGATAGTGCACACCCGTGCCAGGCAGATCAACCGTATGGAACTGGTAGTCGGGAAACGCTTCCCGCAGGCAAGACGGAAAATCTCCCCAGTGCGCGTGTTCCCTAGTGAGCCCCCGCAACAGAATCCAGTGCATACAGAAGTTCCGATAAATGGTGCCCAGACCCACTGAATCGCTAGTAAGAATCGCGATACCAGTGCATGATCGCGGCTTCCCTCAGCATGGACTCCTCCTCGCGAACCGGCAACCAGTTTTCGTGGCTGGCGGCGGCGTTGACCAGAAAGTCCATCCAGGCCAGATGGCTACGCAAAACCCGCTTGTGACGATGGGGAACCAGGGGATTGAAAAATCCATCCAGTCTCAACAGCTGACGAGGCCGCTTGCGGATCCATCGCCAGGACCCCATTTCCAGGGTGAGAGGCAGAAAAACACCGGCATTTTCACGATTGACCTGTTTGTAAAAGTAGTCCCATAAATCACCGTGAGTGAGGTAATGCCGGGACTGGGGCTCAAACCGATAGTCGTGGTTGGGATAAGCCTGTTCCCAGATCAGCTTCAGCGCCATAACCGAAGCGATCCGGCGCATGGGTCGTCTCCGGTAGGCATACGGAAACCAGATCTGATCCTGCATACCGAAGCCGGAATGGCAGTCCAGCGCCACACTGAACGGCCGCCCTGGCAGCAATCCCTCGATCACTGCCTCCAGCGCCTGGTTTTCAGGCTCCATGCCCTGTTCGGGGTCTCCGGTGTACCAGGGAAAACGGGGTGAGATCCGCTGCCCGCCGAGCAGGAACGCGCTGCGATCCTGGGCGGTGATTGGCGCATTGCGCATCAGATCCACGCCATTTGGATTACTGCGCTGATTCAGGTACATGCCGCCCGGGTTGAGTATGGGCAACAGGGTAATCCGCACCTTCTGTAACAAGCCCGCCAGATGTTCGTCCCAGGTCACTCTGGCGAGCAGCGACTTCAGCCAGGCCATCACCACCTGGCTGCCAATGCGCTCCAGCCCATGCACACCACCAACAATCAATACCGCCGGCACATCCGGCCGGGATGAGCCGATATCAACCCGGTAAATAGGCAGCAGCAGATCCTTCATGGCGATGCGCTCAACCACTTGTGTGGTTACAAGTTCCGGCGCTTCTGCCAGCAGTCGCTCAAGCCCGACCAGTTCCGGGAGAAAGGTTCGCAACAGCCGGCGCTGGCGACCATCGCGGCTGCCCTGCTCCTGGGAAATCGACGTATGGGGCGTCAGGTCGCGCAGCTCTGTCATGGCGTTCTCCGGTATCAGATCCGCGGAGTGTAACCGTTGATTGCTACAACTTATTGACAGCTCCTTGGAAGCATAACATGTCCTTTTTATAGATACATTTGGAATACGCCCTTGTAACTGAGCTGAGCTTCGTTATCCTTGTTACTAGGTATTAACCGAGATGTTCTGATTTGTTCGACCATGACAGCGACCATAAAACAGCTGTTTTCCCGATCCTTTCGGATCGCGGCCCCTTTGTATCGGCACTAACACCGACAACACCCTCCAAAAATCACAAACCCTGAAGAAGGAGAAGTGACTATGCGAAAGCTCAAGTCTGCTGCACTGCTTTGCGCGCTATCCGTACCCGTCGCGGCCCAGGCCGATTGCGGCGAGGTATCCATCACGGAAATGAACTGGGCGTCCAACACCGTCGTCACCAACGTGGCCACCTTTATTATGGAGCAGGGCTATGGCTGTGACGTCACCATCGTTCCTTCCGATACCGTTCCGGCGGTAACCTCGGTTGCCGAGAACGGTGAGCCCGACATTGTTACCGAGCTGTGGCTCAACTCCGCGGGCGAGGCCTACCTGCGCCTGGAAGAACAGGGCAAGGTTGAGCGCCTGGGCAAAGTGCTGGATCCGGGTGGCGTTGAAGGCTGGTGGATTCCCACTTACCTTGCCGAGAAGCACCCTGAACTGAAGACCATCGAGGGCGTAATGGCCAATCCCGAGCTCGTGGGCGGTCGGTTCAATAACTGCCCGGACGGCTGGGGCTGCCGTGTTGTCAGTGACAACCTGATTCGCGCCCTGGATCTGGAAGAGTCCGGCATTGACGTATTCAACCATGGTTCCGGTGAGACCTTGGCCTCCTCCATGGCGTCCGCTGTCCAGAACGAAGAGCCCTGGTTCGGCTACTACTGGGGCCCGACCGTTCCCCTTGGTAAGTACGACATGACCCGGGTTGACCTCGGTGAAATCAAGCCGGACGTGCACCAGAAAAACCAGACACCGGATGTCGACAACCCGGGTGTTTCCGACTTCCCGGCGGCCACGATCCTGACGTCGGTTACCACCGACTTCAAAGAGCGCGAGCCGGAAGTTGCCGAGATGCTCAGCAAGCTGACGTTTAAAACCGAGACCATGAGCGGCATCCTGGCCTGGATGGACGCTAACAACGCCTCGGGCGAGGAAGCTGCGGTTTACTACCTCACCAATAACAGCGACGAGTGGTCAACCTGGCTCAACGACTCCGCAAAAGAGCGGCTGGCCAACGTTCTTAACTGATCGACCTGCCCCGCCCGGGACACACTCTATCTGTGTCCCGGGCCGTTTTCCGAAAACCGTTCTGATTTCAGACGCGTGCAGGAGAGACTGACCGCCCATGGCAACCTACGACTCGCTTTTTTCATCACTGGGCCTTGAGCAGTGGTGCTCTGAAGGCAAAAGCAGCGGCCCCATGTCGATGGCCGATTTGCTGAATAAGAACAAGGGAGAGAGCGCCGAACCGGCCTCTATATGGGAGCTCCCGTTTCCGTCCATGGACGCCCTGAACGAATCCTGTGCCGCCTTTCCCCAGTCCCGGGAGCTTACCAAGGGCCTGGAACAGGGGTTTCTGGCAATAAAGGACAGCCTGAGTCTGGTTCTCGATCCATTGACCCAGCCGCTCAGCTGGTTCCTGGATGGGGCACTTTACGCCATGCTGAACACGCCCTGGTGGATCGTTATCCCCTTGTTACTGGCGGTTGTTTTCGTGGTCACCAAATCCTGGAAGCTGATGCTGTTCGTAGGCGGCAGTATCGTACTGCTGGCCTTCATCGACCATTATGATTACGCCATGCAAACCCTGGCGATCATTTTTGTATGTGCCTTCCTGTGCGTGTTACTGGGTGTACCCATAGGCATCGCCATGGCACGCAGCAATTCCCTGCAACGCATGATCATACCGGTGCTGGACATGCTGCAGACGCTGCCACCGTTTGTGTACCTGATCCCGCTTATCTTCCTGTTCAGTGTCACCGAGTCAAAGCTGTACGGTATCGCCATCATCCTCTACGCCATTGTTCCTGTGATCCGGCTAACCAACCTCGGCATCCGGCTGGTGGACAAGGACGTGATTGAGGCCGCAGACGCCTTTGGCATGACGCCCCGACAGAAACTCTACAAGGTGCAGATCCCGTTGGCGCTGCCCAACATCATGGCAGGGGTCAACCAGACCATCATGATGAGTCTAGCCATGGTTGTCATCGCATCCCTGGTGTCCGCGCCTGGGCTTGGCGTTCTGGTCCTGCGGGGCATCCGTAATCTGGAACTGGGGGTTGGCCTGGTATCGGGTCTTGGCATTGTGATCCTGGCGGTGATTCTCGACCGGGTAACCAAGGCGTCCCTGGCACGCATCAACGTCTCCCAGAAGCAGTGAGGTAAGCCCCATGGCAAAAGACATCAAGATTTCGATCCGAAACCTTTACAAGATCTTCGGCCCGACCCCGGATGTTGCCCTGGAGTATGTTCGCAAGGGCATGGGCAAAGCCGATCTGCTGGAACAACAGCGACACGTCCTCGGCCTGCGTGATATCAACGTGGATATGCACGATGGCGAGATTACCGTAATCATGGGCCTGTCCGGTTCCGGGAAATCCACCCTGATCCGGCATCTTAACCGGCTGATCGACCCTACAGCCGGTGAAATCCGCGTCGACGGCGAGGACATCATGAGCTACACCGAGGAGCAGCTGCGCAAGCTCCGCCGGGAACGTATGTCGATGGTGTTCCAGAAGTTTGCCCTGCTGCCTCACAAGACGGTGCTCGAGAACGCCGGCATGGCCAAGGACATTCGGGGCTACACAACCTCGGACTTTGAGGCCGATGCCCGTAAATGGCTTGCCCGGGTTGGACTGGAAGGCAACGAATACCAGTATCCGCATCAATTGTCCGGCGGCATGCAGCAGCGCGTGGGTATCGCCCGGGCCCTGGTGTCCGACGCCCCGATCATGCTGATGGACGAAGCCTTCTCGGCACTGGACCCGCTGATTCGCTCCGATATGCAGGACCTGTTACTGGAGCTGCAGGAAGAGCTCAAGAAAACCATCGTATTCATCACCCACGACCTAGATGAGGCCCTGAAGCTGGCCGATCACCTGGTCATTCTGAAAGACGGCGAAGTGGTGCAACAGGGGGATCCCCAGGAGATTCTGCTAAACCCGGGCGATCCCTACATTGTCGACTTCATCAGCGATATCAACCGGGCCCGGGTGCTCAGGGTACGATCTGTGATGAGCCCGCCGGACGATGGTGATTCCGAGTTTGCCGGGGATATTTCGGAAAAAGACAACCTGGAATCGGTACTTCTGAAATCCGAAGGCGACATGTCCCTGAATTTCCGGGTGGTCCGGGACGATCAGCATGTGGGCACTCTGCACATGAAAGATCTGGCCCGTGCACTGGTGCCGACAGCCGCGTCAGCCGACAGGAGCAAAACCGCGGCCTAGCACCATTTTGTTCATTACAAAACCGCCGCCAGGGTCTATGCTTCAGGTAAAGCCGACGGTTTCGGCATTCTGGTTTTATCGCCATGGCAAAACCCCTGGTTCTCTCGATTGCGCTCTTTCTTGCCGCCTGCTCGCAGCCAGAGGACCCGCCATCGCTGGTTCCTGAAACAGTAGCAAAGGCAACGAAGACAGCTCCCGCAGCGCCGGCTCCCACAGAGCCGCGTCAGAGCGTAGTTATTGCCGCTGATCCCTGGTGCCCTCACAATTGTGAAGCCGGCTCCGGGCACGAAGGCTATATGATAGATATCGCCAGGGAAGCGTTTGGCCTGGCAGGTATCAATGTGGAATACGTTAATATGAGTTGGGCTCGGGCACTCCAGCAAGCCCGGGACGGCTATGTGGATGCCGTTGTTGGAGCCCTTCCCGGAGATGCACCGGACTTTGTGTTTCCCAAGGCCGCCATTGGCTACTCCAAGATTGCGCTCTACACCCACCCTGACAACAATTGGCAGTACAGTGGCGTCGATTCACTCAGCCAGTTCACCCTGCTGGCGATCAATGGCTATGCCTATTCACCGGAACTGGATAGCTATATCGCGAAGTATCAGGACAACCCGGAAAAGGTCTGGATACTCTCGGGCCCGGCGCCGCTCAGCCGCGCTATCGAACTCCTGCACCAACGCCGCTCTGACGTATTTCCGGAAGATCGCTACGTGATGCAGTGGCAACTGGAACAGGATGGCAGCGCTGAAAGTCTGAGAATGGCCACGGTGATCCATGAGTCACCGCTGTATGTTGCATTTTCCCCGGTCGGCAGTGACTCCCTCGAGCTCGCAGCGCTCCTGTCGGAGGGAGCCAAAGCCCTGCAGAGCACCGGCCGGGTAGCGGAGATACTGGCCCGTTACGGACTATCATGGTCGGACTGAAACGCCCGCATCGTCCCGCCGTCGGCTGTCGACAGGAGCAACTCGCCGTGTTGACCAATACGAACTGACGTCACCTGACCCAAAAGGGTGAGAAACCGATCCTCCTGATTCATCAGCGCTGGCGCGCAGGCCATCCGGGTTGATGCCAATGGACCGATGGCAACGCCTTCGCCCCTGAGCTGATAGCTGCCGGTATAGCGGTTGCACGAAGCCTGACCCGCCATTCTGTTGTCCTCAAGAAACTCAATGGTGATCCGTGACCGGTCAATAATGCCTGTTCCTGCAAGATCCTCAACAACCCACACGGCGCCCCGCAAGAGGCGTTGACGATCCCCGCCACACCCGGTGAATTCGTCACTGCCAACTACCAGGCGCACCTGCGCCGGGTATTGCGCCCCAGACATACTGTCTTCGCAAAGTTGTCGGGCCACCGTGAGCCTGATGGGCAGATCATCCAGCGTCGCCACATACTCCCGACCGTGGCGATTGGCTGTTCTCAGTTCAACCGGAACACGGCGTGTGCCCTGCTCCTCGAATGGGCGTGTTAACAACAGCTCGCCTCCCTCAAGCGTCGCATGCCAGAAGGGCTCATTGCCACGGGCCTCAAAAGGCATTTCCAGGTCACCCGGCTGTAAACATTCCGGGTACGTTTGCCCCCGTATCGTCAGGGTCGCTTTTTCACCCTTGCTCCAGAAACGAGTCTGGTCATCGCCCGGGGCAACATACAGGGCTCCCGAGGCGCTTTCCTCCGGCTTGAGCAGAACCCGCCGGTCCAGATAATCGACACTGATCAGATCGCTGTCCTCATTACCGGATACGGCTATATCAAGTTGCCCGCACGCATAGCTACCGGAAACCGGCTGACGGGTATCGGGCAGAGAGGAGCAGGCGGAGACAGCAAGGCCCGCCGCCGTGACGACGGACAACATCAGAACTCGTCGTGAGTGCATGGTCAGTTCCCTTGTAGGCATGTTTTCGACCTACATTTTAGAAGCCAACGACGGACGAGGCCACCATGAGTGTTCGACGAGACTTCTTATACCGCCTCACCGGCAGTATGCTAGAACGCTGAACCGAGGAGACGACCCCATGGCGCTGAAACTTCACCAATTTGCCATTTCCCACTATTGCGAAAAAGTCCGATGGGCCCTGGATTACAAGGGACTCAACTACGAAACGGTCAATCTGCTGCCCGGGCAGCATGTAAAAACCATCCGGAAACTGACTGGCCAGGCCTCGTCAGTACCGGTCCTGGAGCATGATGGCCAGGTGGTTCAGGGCTCAGCGGCCATCCTGGATTACCTGGATCAGACCTTTCCCGAGCACTCCCTGACTCCGAACGATCCGGAATTGCGCGAGCAGGCGCTGGCCTGGGAACGGCGGCTGGACGAGGAAGCCGGCCCCGCCATACGCTGCTACTCCTACCACCACTTCCTTCAGCGCCCCAAAATCGTGGTGCCCATGCTGGCTGCCGGTACGCCATTCTATAACCGGATAATCCTCAGCCTGGCGTTCAGTCGGGTTGATGAAGTCATGCGCCAGTGGATGAAGATCAACGAGAAAACCTCTGAAAAATCCCGGCAGGTAATGGAAGATCTTCTCACCGAGCTGGCAGACATCTATAGCAAGCGCCCTTTTCTGGTTGGCGACCAGTTCACCCGTGCCGACCTGACGGCCGCGGCCCTGTTTGCGCCCATGTTCCAGCCAGCGCAATACCCGGTGCCCTGGCCAAAACCTGCCCGGATTCCCAGGGACATCAAGACCTGGCTGGACCAGTGGCAACAGCAGATCCGTCCCCTGGAGAAAATCTACAGTGAAAACCGCCAGCCCAACTGAGTCCGCCGGTGTCGGAATTCGTCAGCCAATCTGGCGTGAACCGACATTCCACTGCCCGGGTTACATGCCAAAATAAGCCTGTAGGAACTGGAACCCGGCGGGAACTCTATGGCTTTGACCGACATGATGCTGGCCGTACTGGAAGAAAGCGGTCTGCTTGCCCTGTGGAAGGTGGCGTCGCCCTGGCTGGCGCTGGATGAACGGCAACTGATTTTTGTGGTTGCCACCCCCGTCTTCGTGGCCGTTACGCTGTGGGAATACCTAAAGATCCGGCACAACCCAAAGCTGATGGATACCCGGGAAGCGATCAGGAACTTTGCCCTTGGTGCCGGCTACCAGGTGACCGAGCTGCTCTTCGCCGGCCTGATTGCATTTCCTGCCTACGCCCTCTGTTACCACTACCGCCTGTTCGATCTGGAACTTGATGCATTCACTGCCTTGCTGACCTTCCTGGGCGTGGATTTCTGCTTCTACTGGATGCACCTTTCCAGTCACAGGGTGCGCTGGTTCTGGGCCGCGCACGTGGTGCACCATTCTTCGGAGCGGATGAATTTTTCCACCGCCATGCGCCAGAATGCCACCAACATTTTCAACGGCATGTGGGTGTTCTATCTGCCCCTGGCATTGCTGGGTCTCAATCCTGTCTGGATTGGCGTGGCTTACGCACTGTCACTGGTGTACCAGTTCTTTATTCACACCACACTGATTGGAAAACTGCCCCGATGGGTTGAACTTGTTTTCAACACCCCGAGCCATCACCGGGTTCATCATGGCCGCAATCCCGGTTATATCGACCGTAATTACGGCGGCACGCTGATAGTATGGGATCGCGTGTTCGGCACGTTTGTCGACGAAAATGCCCAGGATCCGCCCGAATACGGAATCACCCGGCCCATCCGCTCCAATAACCTGATTGTGCTATGGACCCACGAATACGTGGACCTGTTCCGCGACATGGCGCAGCCAGGCGGATTATTGTCTCGCCTTACCCACCTATGGAAACCGCCGGAGTGGCAACGCCCGGCCACAGTGAAAAACAACAAGGAAACGGGCCGTGACACTGAACGAACATCCCCTGACGCTGAACGCTGGTGATGGCCACACGATAACCGGGACGCTCTTTACCCCGGCGGCACCGACCGCCATTCTCATTGTCAGCCATGGCATGGCCGAACACGGCGACCGTTACACACCACTGGCGCGCTGGCTCGGGGAAAACCGCATAGCTGTTATCACCTATCATCACCGGGGCCATGGCCCGAGCTGCCCTTCCGGGGACCTGGGGCACTATGCCGACCAGCATGGCTGGACCCGTGTGGTTGACGACCTGCATCAGATGGTTCAACACACCCGTGCCCGATTTCCCGGGCTGCCCGTCAACCTGCTGGGCCACAGCATGGGTTCCTTTATTGCCCAGGCCTACGCCCAGAGCCACGGCGACAAACTGGACACCCTGATCCTCAGCGCCACCAACCGCATTGACCGGGGCCAGCTCCTGGCATCCCGGACCCTGATCGGTCTGATCCGTCTGGTTCGCGGCAAGCAGCACCGCAGCCGTCTGGTGGCCCGAATGACCTTTGAGCAGTTCAATCGCAAGTTCCGCCCGAACCGAACCAATGCCGATTGGCTCAGCCGGGATCCGGACCAGGTGGATCGCTATATTGCCGACCCGCTGTGTGGTTTCGATTGCACGGTTGGCCTGTGGTGGGATTTCACTGGTGGTATGCTGCGCCTTTCGCCGGCTGCCTGGCGCAAAGATCTGCCAGTGCATCTGTTTTCAGGCACTGCAGATGCCGTCGGGGAAATGGGGCGTGGCGTCCGAAGGCACTTCCAGACCATTCGTGAGGCGGGTGTTGAAAACGTCACCCTGAGATTGTTCGAAGGCGGCCGCCATGAGATGCTCAACGAGACCAACCGGGACGACGTCCGGGATTACCTCCGGTCTTTGTGCCTGACCTCAGATTCACCGTCATCGGTCGCGCATCCGGAAATGTCACCACAAACTCAAGCCATCATTGATTGACTCTGTAAGGACGTTGCATGGGTTATCTTCGAGGCCTCAGGCTGTTCCGTACCCTGGGACTGGCTCTGTGCCTGTCTGGCTTCACCATCACCGGGGCTGTTGCTGGCGAGGTCAGTCTCGGGGCCGCCGCCAACTTTACCGACACCGCCCGGGAACTGGCGCAGCATTTTGAAGCCGTAACCGGGCACACCGTGTCCGCAAGCTTCGGATCCACGGGTAAACTCTACGCGCAGATCAGAAATGGCGCGCCCTTCGACGTATTCATGGCCGCCGACGTGCGACGGCCAGCGCTGATCGAGCAGGAGCAGGCTGGCATTTCCGGCACACGGTTCACCTACGCCCGGGGCAAGCTGGCGCTCTGGAGTCCTGCCGCCGGAGCTTTTGAAGATGCCCATAGTTATCTGGCCAGCCAGCCCTTCGCGAGGCTGGCCATCGCCAACCCGAAGACGGCCCCGTACGGCCTAGCCGCGCAGCAGGTTCTGGAGCATATGGGCCAATGGGATGTCCTGCAGCCGAAACTCGTTCGGGGGGACTCCATTGCCCAGACTTTCCAGTTCGTTGTCAGCCGCAATGCCCAGGCCGGCTTCGTGGCTCTGTCCCAGGTACGCTCCTGGGAAGATGATAAAGGCACTTTCTGGGAAGTTCCCCAGAGTTACTACCACCCCATTGATCAGCAGGTTATCCTGCTGAATCGCGGAGCCGGCAACGAGGCCGCCCTGGCCTGGATGGATTTTCTGAAATCAGACGCCGCCATTGCTATTATCCGGAGCTATGGATACGACACCGGAAATGACACGACCAACTGATGTTTGAAACCTACTGGGATCCGGTCTGGCTGACATTGAAGCTGGCCACGACGACCACTGTACTGCTGCTGTTGATCGGCACCCCTATCGCCTGGTGGCTGGCCCGGACCCGACACTGGCTTCGGCAACCGATAGCGGCCGTGGTTGCGCTGCCTCTGGTTCTGCCGCCTACCGTGCTGGGTTTCTATCTTCTGCTGGTCATGGGGCCGGAAGGCTGGGTGGGCCAGATGACGCAGTCCCTGGGTATCGGGCTGCTGCCATTTACCTTCGAAGGCCTGGTGGTGGCGTCGGTCATCTATTCCCTGCCCTTTACCGTTCAACCTCTACAGAACGCCTTCGAAGCAGTTGGTGAAGGCTTTATGGAAGTCGCGTCCACGCTCCGGGCAGCGCCCTGGGACCGGTTTTTGTTCGTCGCCGTGCCCCTGGCCCGGAACGGCTTTCTAACAGCCGCCGTACTGACCTTTGCCCATACCATTGGCGAGTTCGGCGTGATCCTGATGATCGGCGGCAACATCCCGGGCGAAACCAAGGTGCTTTCTGTCGCCATCTACGACCATGTGGAATCGCTGGAATACACCGAGGCCCACTGGCTGTCCGCCGGCATGGTGGTATTCTCCTTCGTGGTGCTGGTGACTGTTTACGCGCTTAACGGCAAAGCCCGCTCTGGAGCGATCAGATGACCGCCTCCAACACCATCCGTGCCCGCTTCCAGTGTACATTCCCCGGCTTCGGCCTCGACGTAGACCTGACCTTGCCAGGCACCGGCATCACCGGCTTGTTCGGGCATTCGGGGTGTGGCAAAACCACCCTGTTAAGGTGCATGGCCGGCCTGCAAAGCGCCCCCGGTACCATGACCGTCCTTGGCGAACCCTGGCAAACCGAGACGTTCATTCGGCCAGTCCACAAGCGGCCTCTGGCCTATGTATTCCAGGAAACCCACCTGTTCCCTCACCTGAACGTGCGCAAGAATCTGGAATTCGGGTACCGGCGCATTCCGGCTGGCGACCGACAAATCGGATTCGACGATGCCGTGCGGTGGCTTGGACTGGAATCACACCTGGACCGCATGCCTGTTGGCCTCTCTGGTGGTGAACGCCAGCGGGTGGCCATTGCCCGTGCTCTGCTGACCAGCCCAAGGCTATTGCTGATGGATGAGCCGCTGTCCGCTCTGGACCTCAACAGCAAGCAGGAAATCCTTCCCTATCTCGAACGGCTGCACGATACCCTGGCTATTCCGATTATCTACGTATCTCATTCAACCGAAGAAGTTGCCCGGTTGGCGGATCACATTGTGATGCTGGAAGAAGGCCGTGTGGTCGCGCAGGGGCCACTGAGGGATACCCTGGCCGGCATCGATAATCCGTTCCGCGTCCAGGACGACGCCGGTGCCTTGCTGGAAGGCCAGATTATCGATCTTGACGACCACTGGCACCTGGCACTTTTCCGGTTCGATGGCGGCCAGCTCTGGCTGCGATGTGACCACCGGCTAAAAACGGGAGACCAGGTTCGGGTAAGGGTACTGGCCCGGGATGTCAGCCTTGCCCTGACCGAGAATCCCGACCAGAGCATCCAGAATCTCGTGCCTGCAGTCATCGACCAGATTGATCCCGATGTGGCGCCCGGCATCAGCCTGGTTCGGCTTCTGGCCGGGCCGACGCCATTACTATCGAGACTCACCTCCCGAGCCGTCGCCCAGCTCGGTCTTGCGCCGGGCATGAACGTCTGGATGCAGATCCGATCCGTTGCCCTGATAGCTTAGCTTCCTGGGCACCGCAACCGGCTACGCTGGCTGAGCAAGGAAAAAGGCCGCTGTTGAAAGCGGCCTTCCGGAAAACAGGGTGATTGGTCAGACTCAGCGGGTGCCGTAAACCACCATGGTCTTGCCCTTGACCCTGACCAGCCCCTGGTCTTCCAGGGTTTTCAGTACCCGGCCGACCATCTCCCGGGAGCAGCCAACAATACGGCCGATTTCCTGCCGGGTGATCTTGATCTGCATGCCATCCGGATGGGTCATGGCATCCGGTTCCTTGCACAGGTCCAGAAGGGTACGGGCAACACGCCCGGTGACATCCAGAAACGCCAGGTCGCCGACCTTGCGGGTGGTCTGGCGCAGGCGGGAGGCCATCTGCTCGCCGATGAAGTACAGAACCCGTGGATCCTGTTGGGCAATTTCCCGGAACTTGGTGTAGCTGATTTCCGCCACTTCGCATTCGGTCTTGGCCTTTACCCAGGCACTGCGGGAATCCATGTTGTCGAACAGGCCCATCTCACCGAAGAAGTCGCCGGCGTTCAGATAGGCCATGATCATCTCACGACCATCGTCATCCTCAATAATGACGGTTACCGATCCCTTGACGATGTAGAACAGTGAATCGCTCTTGTCACCGGCATAGATAATTGTGCTCTTGGCTGGATAACGGCGGCGATGGCACTGCGAAAGGAAATAGTCGAGATGCTTGGTTTTCTGCTCAACCGGCTTGACGATAGTGGCCATAATGCGAGTCGTGCCTCCTCAGATACTGGCGGGTCCCAATGTTTGTTATGCACCCGGCTTTCCATGCGGGTTCGTTCTTTTTTATTGCAAAACTCCGCAACTTATAACAAGAAGGTCTGTTGCGGGCAACCGGAAAGAGTATACAACATGTATCCGTGATCAGCCTGCCTGGCGAGGCCGGTTGTGCTAGCATCCGGCCACAGGTCATCTTTGTCGGGGCTTTGACGTAAGTTCGTCCCGCGCAATCACAACGGAGAAGCATCCCATGAAAGCAACTGTAGACTGGACAGGCAATGCCAGTTTCAAAGCCACCAGCGGCAGCGGCCACAGCGTCCAGCTTGATGGCCCGCCGGACCACGGGGGCGAAAATCTCGGCCCGCGCCCGATGGAAATGCTTTTGATGGGGCTGGGAGGCTGCTCCGCATTTGATGTCATGAGCATTCTGAAGAAAAGCCGGCAGGATGTAACTGCCTGCCACGCCGAGCTTGAAGCCGAGCGGGCCGATGCGATACCGGCTGTATTTACCCGGATTCACCTGCATTTTGTGGTAACCGGAAACAGCCTCAAGGAAAACCTGGTGAAGCGGGCCGTGAGCCTGTCGGCAGAAAAGTATTGTTCAGCATCCATCATGCTGGAACAGGCTGGCGTTGAGATCAGTCACACCTACGAGGTTCACGAGGCCGATTAGCAGGCCGGACAAACCGCTTCAGCGCGTGGCATGCGCCGAATCCCCGGGGTCGGGTGCAGCGGAAATCACGGATGCTAAAATGTCATTGCAAATACTATTCAACATCACTTGCGGTGTGCATAATACGCACCCTCTCCGCCGGTCTGCGCAAAAGGTGAACAACCCGGTCAGTAGTCGGTGGCGGCCTCGGCAGAGCGCAGCAATGCAGCTCTGCAGTCATTCATCTCCACGATCCGGAGGGGCTGAGCATGGAATCAAAACTCCAGCTGCATGGTTTCAACAACCTGACCAAATCCCTGAGCTTTAACATCTACGACATCTGTTATGCGCAGACCGAAGAACAACGCACGGCTTACATCGACTACATTGACGAGATGTACAACGCCGAGCGTCTGACCCAGATTCTGACCGACGTCGTCAAGATTATCGGCGCCAACGTCCTGAACATCGCGCGCCAGGATTATGAGCCGCACGGTGCCTCGGTCACCATGCTGATCGCCGAGCACGAGCTCACCAACGGCGAGGAGCCTGATAACGAGGAATCTCCGGGCCCGCTGCCAGATACCATTGTGGCGCACCTGGACAAGAGCCATGTCACCGTACATACCTATCCGGAAAGCCATCCCCACGATGGCGTGAGCACCTTTCGGGCAGACATCGACGTATCCACCTGTGGTCTGATTTCACCCCTGAAAGTGCTGAACTATCTGATCCACAGCTTTGATTCCGATGTGGTCACCGTGGATTACCGGGTTCGCGGCTTCACCCGTGATGTGGACGGCACCAAGCACTACATTGATCACGACATCAACTCGATCCAGAACTATCTGACCGAGGATACCCAGAACGCGTATCAGATGATCGATGTGAACGTGTACCAGGAAAACCTGTTCCACACCAAGATGATGCTGAAGAATTTCAACCTCGATAACTATGTGTTCGGGGTGAACGCCGGTGATCTCGACCCAGCCGAAGCACAGTCCATCGAGGACCGTCTGCGCCGGGAAATGCTTGAGATTTTTTACTCCCGCAACGTCGAATGATCGCCTCCTGTGGCGCCCCGCCCGGGGCGTCACGGGTCCTTCAGTTTTTTTGATGTCACCCGCCAGATTTCTGCGTTTTATTCTCTCCTCCTATCCCGTTTAAATAGAGCCAAGAGCTAACGAGAGGAGGACACCATGACCCTGCGTTCCCTGAAACAGATTATTCCAGCCCTGGAAACTTCCGACGGAGCTGGCGTGCGCATCAAGCGCTCCATCGGTCAACAGCAGAACATTCGCCTGGACCCGTTCCTGATGCTGGACGAGTTCGGTTCCGCCGAGGCCGCCGACTATATCGCCGGTTTTCCATCGCACCCCCACCGGGGGTTCGAAACCGTGACCTATATGATCGAGGGGCACATGCTGCACGAGGACCATCTCGGGAACCGGGGCGATCTGCGCAACGGTGGTGTGCAGTGGATGACCGCCGGCCGCGGCATAATCCATTCGGAAATGCCCCAGCAGGAAGAGGGCGTGATGCGTGGTTTCCAACTGTGGCTGAATCTGCCGGCGGCGGAAAAAATGACGGACGCCGGCTACCGGGACATTCAGCCGGAAGAGATCCCCGAGATCAGCCTCGACGGTGGCAAAGTGAAGCTTATCGCCGGTTCCCTGGAGATCGAGGGCCAGCCCCGCGAGGGGGCCGTGGTGGGCGGCAGTACTCAACCGGTCTATGCTGACATCCATCTGGCACCCAAGGGACGTCTTACCCTGCCGGTCCCGGAAGGTCACAACGCCATGCTGTACCTGTACGAGGGCACGGCCAGCCTGGGTGAAAGCTCATTGCAGCGCAGCGCCGCCAACATTCTGGCTGACAACGGCGATCAGATTGCGCTCAGTGCCGGAGAATCCGGGGCGCGACTGCTGCTGATTGCCGGTAAGCCTATCGGCGAACCGGTGGTCCAGTACGGCCCATTCGTGATGAACACCCGGGAGGAGATTGAGCAGACCCTCCGGGATTACCGGGACGGCCATCTGACCGCCTGACCGATCAGGCGAACGGCTTCCTTGCCATCAGCCGCTGCACCATGGGCCTGACAATCAGGTCCATGGCCAGCGGCATTTTTGTGCCCGGAATAACCAGGGTATCGTGCCGTGACAGACTGCTACCGGCAATCACCTGCAGCAGGTAGGGAAAGTCGACTTCCGACTGGTCCCGGAACCGGATCACCAGCATGCTCTCGTCCTCGGTGGGCACATCCCGGACGACAAAGGGATTGGAGGTGTCCACCAGGGGAATGCGCTGGAAATTGATGTGGGTATGGGAAAATTGGGGAACGATGTCGTGAACATAGTCGTCCATGCGGTTGATGATGGTTTCCACCACCGCTTCCTGACTGTATCCGCGCTTGTGGGTGTCCCGATGGATCTTCTGGATCCACTCGAGGTTCACGATAGGCACCACACCGATCAGCAGGTCCACGTACTGGGCAATGTTGCAGGTCTCGCTGACCACGCCGCCGTGCAACCCCTCGTAGAAAAGCAGATCGGTATCGGCAGGTAAGGGGCCCCAGGGCGTAAAGGTTCCTGGCTTGTGTCCGGCTTCAACCAGCCTGCGATCTTCATCGTGGACGTATTGCCGGTACCGGCCATTACCGGTGTGACCGTAATCGTAGAAAAGCGCTTCCAGCTTGTCGATGTGATTGGCAGCCAGGGCGAAGTGGTTGCGCTCACCGAACTGGCCTTTGGCCGCCAGCCTGGCCATTTGCTCACGATTGTAACGATGGAAACTGTCACCACTGACCATGGCGGCGTTCAGCCCTTCACTAGCGAACATCCGGCTGAAAATCTGGCCGGTCGTGGTGGTTCCCGCGCCGGATGAACCGGTAACCGCAATGATCGGATGGCGTTTTGACATAGGGGAAGACTGCCGGAATCAGGTGAGGCTGTCGAGTAAACGGGGCTTCTCGACCACGAAGCCCTGGGCGTAGTCCACACCCAGTTGCCGAAGCATGTCCAGAACGTCCCGGGACTCAACCTGGGACGCAATCACTTCCCGGTGCATGTAATGGGCCATATCCACCATGGAGCGAACCATCGCCCGATCGGTCTCGCTGGTTGCCAACTGGCCGGTAAAGGCACTGTCGATCTTGATCAGATCCACCGGCAACGAGCGCATGAATTCGAACGAACTTGGGCCGCTGCCGAAGTTGCCCAGACAGAACCGGCAGCCGAGTTCTTTCATCTCAACTATGAAATCGGCCACCGACTGAACGTCGTTGATCGCCGAAGCTTCGGTAAGCTCGAACCAAAGCCGCTCAATGGGCGCATCCTTCTCACTCAGCTTCTCATAGATGAATTCCAGCAGCGACTGATCGTTCATGGAGTAGCCGGACAGGTTAATACAGACACCGCCGAAGTGCCTCGGGTCTGGCGCCTGTTCCCTGAGCCAGTCCAGCATGTGACCGACCACCCAGCGATCTACCGCCTGCATACGGTCATAGCGCTCGGCCATGCGGACGAAGTCCCGGCCAGTGATCAGGGTGCCCTCATCATCGTACATGCTGATCAGCACCTCATACTGCGCCGCCATGGAGGCGTTCGCGTGCAGCGGTATGATTTTCTGGCAGCGCAGCAACATGCGCTCTTCATTCAGGTCACTAAGACTGGCAACCTTGGCGGCGATCTGCTCCTGGCGCGACTGATCTTCAGCACCCAGAGCATACTCCGAAACCTTCCCATGGCCCTGCTGCCGGGACGCTGCCAACGCCTGTTCAGAGGCCCGTAACCAGCGTTCTGCGCTGACAAGTGCCGGCAAAGTGGGAACCACACCGGCACTGGCCGAAAGCCGATAGGCCCGACCACCAAAACTGAACTCGGCGGCCTCCACTGCCCTGATCAGATCCCTGGCCGCATCGCTGGCACTCTCGGAGGGCACCAGCATGGCAAATTCATTGCCTGCCAGTCTGGCCACGGGCATACCATCACCCACGTGGCTGCGCAGAATATCCGCCACCCGTTTGAGGGTCTCATCGCCGGCCTGGTAGCCGGCAGTATCGTTCAGCAGGCGGAAGCGGCGAAGATCCAGGCGCACCAGGGAGCGCTCATCTTCCCGGCGGGCCAGTTGCTGATCCAGCATGCGTTCGAATTCCCGGCGGGCCAGTTGCTGATCCAGCATGCGTTCGAATTCCCGTCGCCCCAGAAGGCCGGTCAGTTCATCATGGGTGGAGGCCCAGGAAAGCTGGTCGTAGACCTTGCGAACCATCCGGTCGATGCTTTCATCCACCAGCGGCCGCTCATACTGGCTGTCGGGAACAATAATCCCCTTGCGCATTTGCCGGGCCAGTGCCTCAAGCTCCAGCTCCACCACACGCATGCCCTGATGGTTCACAAACACGAAACGGCTGAATCCGCGGGCAATCCAGACCAGGCGGATGTACTGGGGCTCGTTGGGGTTTTCCTGGTCCCGGAGCCAATCACCGGTGCGCAATTGCTGAGCCCGGTTGATCCAGCGCTGAAGGCTGCGCTGTTCCCGATCGGACAGCTTCTTCGTGTCCGCTTGCTCCGGCTTGGCCGGCGGCACCTCAACCAGTTCGGGACTTTTTTCCGGGCTGCGGACCAGGAACTGCTTGAGCTCGTCCCGGATTTGCGAAGACGGCATATGGTTGCTGGAAATGGAAGCCAGGCCATCCTGGATGACCCTCAGCAATTCCGGCAGGTTGATGGAACTGTTGGGATCGTCAGCGAAGGACAGCAAGGAATCGATCACCGCCAGATAATCCTGCCAGAGCTGACTGTCCGGTCCCTGCCGGATCCAGGTCAGAGAAAGCAGGTCCCGCCAACCGCCGTCCAACAGACTAAGCACGGCCTTGGGCACCTTGCGCCCGCCCAGTTTCTGATCCAGCACCTCGGACACGGCCTTTTTGGATTCGGCCACCTTCTGGGCGCCTTCTGCCGCCGCTGTAACACGCTCGACGTTCCTGCGATAGACGAGATTCTGACGGTCGATCAGAGTGTCCAGCTCCTGAACCGTATGCTCAAATACTCCGGTGTCCTGCTCAAAATCCGTGGTAATCCGCTGTACCAGCTCATCAACCCGTCGCTGAACCACCGGATTGATACGGCCACCCTTGACTCCCAATTGGGCCAGGCGGTTCATCACCCCCCGAACCGGGCTGTCCTGATCATCAAAGAACGCGGGGTCGCGCATGACAACTTTCAGAACGGGCACTTCCAACTGCCGCATACGCTGCTGTGCGTACTCACTGAGTTTAGGGCTCTCCACCACTGACTTGAAAAAGCGGTCGACCACATCGACCGTTTCCTGCTGCTCCTCATCCAGCCTGTTGTCACCGCTCGCCTTGACCTTCTCTACCACCCGGTCCTTCAACGGCGCGAGCTCTTCACCCGCTTCAACGGTCTGTGACTGCAACTGCTGAAGCTCCCGCTGGAGTTCTCCGGGCGATAGTGGTCTGGCGTTTGGCTGAAACGGCATGGGTTCCGGATCGCCCCGGGCTACACGGCTCGCGCTTAGTGTGTTGAGCAGATTGCGTACGGTTGCGAATGCAGTCTGGGCGGCCTGGGCGTAGCCTCGGAATTCGCCGCCCAACATTCCGGGTTTCCGGCGTGGCTGGGCCTGTCTGGCAGTACCCTCATCCGCTTTTGGCTCGGATTTCAACCTCGCAGATGCACTCTCCTCCGCAACGGGCTCTGGCTGAACCTGCTCCTTCGTTTCCTCCGGCTTCGCCCCGGCCTGCTCGCTCAGATACTTGCTGAGATCCAGGTCTGGCAGAACGCCATGGCGTATCAGGATATCGTTCAGTTCTTTATAAAGGGGACCCAGCTGTTGCAGCACTGTCTGTTCAAACACCCGCAGGCAGACCTTCTCCACCTCCCGGGAAGCCTTGAGCTGGTTAAGGCCATGGTGGAACGCTTCGCAGACCAGAGATGGCCCGAGGGGGTTGTGGTGGCCCGTGGCGTTGGCGATTCCAAGTTTGTCCAGCCGTAGCTTCAGCTGCAGCAGGTCGCCACGATACTGGGTATCCGCCTTGGTCACCATCACCCGGATGGTCAGCCAGTCCTCGAACTCGCCCTTGTCCACCACCGACAGCTCGGAGCCGGGGAATCCTTTAGGGGCGGGCTTCAACGGCGATTCCAGGCTTCGCGCCATCTGGTGCCAGATCACCCGTTGCCGGGCCTGGATCTGGCCGGAGGCGTCCATGTACTCATTGGCCTGTTGGTCATTCGAGGCTTTCTGGGCTGCCTGCTTCAGGCCCTCCACCATCTGCACGAAACAGGCGTCCATCAACGGCTCGATGAACTGGATCACGGCCTTGGCAGACTGGTGCAGGACGAACTGGACCCGGTCGCTGGGGGCACGGAGAGAAGAGCGATCCTGTCGGCGGGAGCCACCGCACTGTTGCAGCATGGCATCAACCGCCTCCGGGTTCGGACGGCTGAAATTGACCCCCATGGCGCCATCAATACGGCGAACAATACTGACATGAAGTTCATGACGTCGGGCGCCGTCCAGGCCACGGAAACGCACAATCAGTTCCGGCGGCGTGCCGGAAGCAAAGGCGCGGTCCAGCTTTTTGGAGGTTTCGCTCGAATAACGGACGAAAAGCCCCTCCGCGCAGAAATCCGCGATCTGACACGGCCAGGCTTCACCGGTTCCCAGATCAATCTGGGCGGCAAGCTTGATGGGTTGGCGGGGGCTGCTACGACGTTCTCTCGGATCCATGAACTACCTGATATCTCGCAAAGCCGGACCAGTCACCGGACACAATGTCCGGTACCGACTCACGTCCCTGAAACGATGGCGGATGCCACCGGCTGCTACTATAGAGACCATGATTGTACTATAGCGGCCTGGCCCCCACAGGCAAACCAATCCACTATAACATCCTGACCCATGAAACAGCTTAGTCAGATCTATCTACTTTTGCTACTGGTAACAATGCTTAACGGCTGTTCGACCATTGGCTACTATTCGCAAGCTGTCAGTGGGCATATGTCCCTGATGATGTCGGGAGAACCGGTGGAGAAGGTCTTCTCAGACGACACAACGCCGGTGGAGCTGCGGGAAAAACTCGCTTTGGCTCAACAGGCCAGGGAATTCGCCGCTCAAAGACTGGCCCTGCCGGTGGGAGACGCCTTCAGCGACTACGTGCAGCTTGAAAGACCCTGGGTGGTGGTAAACCTGGTGGCCGTACCGGAGTTCTCGCTGGAGCCACACCGCTGGTGCTACCCGGTTCTCGGCTGCCAGGCCTACCGGGGCTACTTCAGCCTGGACGATGCGCGTGCCGAGCAGGCGCAATTCCGCGACAACGGCTTCGACACCTTCATTGGCGGCGTGACCGCCTATTCCACTCTCGGCTGGTTTGATGACCCGCTGCACACTGGTTTTACCCGCCTGGAGGAGGACCGCATGGTCGCCCTGATTTTCCATGAACTGGCCCACAGGGTGGTCTACATTGCCGATGACACCGCATTTAACGAGAGCTTCGCGACGGCGGTGGAGCTGGAGGGGCTCAGACTCTGGTTATCGGAACAGGGCAAGCCCGGCCAGTTCCGCGAAGCGTTGGGCCGTCTTGCTCGCCGCAACCAGACCCTTGCCCTGGTGGAGGACTTCAGCGCCCGACTGGAAGCCCTTTACGCCCAAGCAGACAGTTTGCCAGACCAACATCTCCGAGATCGCAAGGCCGCCATCCTCCAAGACCTGGCTATCGCCTATCAGGAACTTTCTGCGGACTGGCCTGAACCCGGACCGTTCGGGCCGGCCCCGGTCAGCCTGAACAATGCCAATCTGGCGCTGTTTCGCCAGTACAACCAGCATGTACCGGCTTTCCGGCAGATGCTTCGGAACGCAGACTACGATTTCCCGGCTTTTTACCAGGCCGTGGAGGCGCTCTCCGAAAAACCCGAACCCCAGAGGTCCGACTACCTGGCTGCCCTGTCACAGCGGTTTGAAGAACACCTTTGAGTTCCGCTGGGTGTTATAGGAGGCCAGCTTGGGCCCCGGCAGGGCCTGGACGGTGGAAGGCTGGAAGCCACGCTCCCGAAACCAGTGCTCGGTCTGGGTGGTCAGCACAAACAGCTTCTGGATGCCCTGCCCCCTGGCCAGCTTCTCGACCATCGCCAGAATCTCATCGCCCCGCCCGGCCCGGCGATAATTCGGATCCACGGCAAAACAGGACAGCTCGCCGGCACCCTCCTCGGGGTAACTGTAGAGGGCGGCACACCCCACGATGGTCCCGTCGCGCTCGGCCACGACAAACCGGTCAATCTCGGTTTCCAGCATCTCCCGGGAACGACGAACCAGAATGCCCTGCTCCTCCAGCGGCTGGATAAGCTCCAGAATCCCGCCGATGTCCTCCACCCGGGCCTGACGAAACTGCTCATAATGATCACCACTGACCAGTGTGCCAGCACCGTCCCGGGTAAAAAGCTCCTTCAGCAACGCGCCGTCGTCCACATAGCTGATGATGTGGGCCCGCCGTACGCCCTTCACACAGGCATCACAGGCCGCCCTGAGGAGGTCGGCATCGTGACCGGTCACCGCGCCGGAAGCCAGACGCTCGGACGCCTGGCGCGCCGACAGCTCCCGGATCAGGGCGCCGTCCTCTTCCTGCAAGCCGGGATCATCAATAAACACCATCAGCTTTTCGGCCTGCAGTGCCGCCGCCACCTGGCTGCCTACATCCTCGTAGGAGAGGTTGAAGGCATCCCCGGTGGGCGAATAGCCCATGGGCGGCAACAAAACAATGTGACCAAGCTCCAGCAGTTTCTCGATGCCAGCCACATCCACCCGGCGCACCTTGCCGGTATGGCCAAAATCGATACCGTCCAGCACACCCACGGGCTTGGCGGCCACATAATTGCCGCCACTCACCCGAATACGGGCATTGTGCATCGGCGAATTCACCAAACCCATGGAAAGGTGGCTCTCTAGGTAGGCACGCAGGCCACCGATGGCCTCCATCACCATGCTGAGGTGCTCTTGCGGTGTAATCCGCAGACCTTTGGCAAACGACGATTCCACGCCGGCGCCGTCCAGCCGCGCCTGGATTTGCGGGCGGGCACCAAAGGCAACGACCAGCCGCACACCAAGACTGCTCAGCAGCGCGATGTCATGGATGATGTTGATGAAGTTCCCGTGCTCAATGGCATCCCCTGGAATGGTCAGCACCACCGTACGCCCGCGGTGGGCGTTGATGTAAGGGGATGAATGGCGGAATCCATGCAGCCAGTCGTTTGATTTCAATTCGAATACTCCAAGCTTTTTTCTTTACGCGGCCCGCAATTCAGTTTGACGAACACTGTCGGGAGCCCTCTCCAAAACCGTGGAGCGCCAGGGATGGCGCGACCGAGCCCTACAGGGACGTATTTACGGGCGTGTTTTGGAGAGGGCTCCCGACAGTGTTCAGCCCCCTATTTGACCCGGACTCCAGCCTAAAGGCAAAACTGTCGGATGAGACCCTGCAGAATCTTCACGGTTGGTTCCAGTTGAGACAGCTCTATAAATTCATCGGGCTGGTGCGCCTGATCGATGGACCCGGGGCCCATAACCAAGGTTTCCAGGCCGAGCTTCTGGAGCCAGGGCGCTTCCGTGGCGAAAGCAACGGCGTGGGCGGTATGGCCAGTCAGTTTCTCACAGGCTTTGACCAGGGCCGCATCGGCCGGGGTTTCGAAGGGCGGTACCCCGTCGAAGAGCGGCTCGAATTCCAGTGACAGTTCCCGGCGTTCTGCGATTGGCTGGACCTTGCTCAGGATGGTCTGGCGCAGGGTCTCCATGTTCATGCCCGGCAACGGGCGCAAGTCAAAGTGCAGTTCGCACTGGGCGCAGATGCGGTTGGGATTGTCACCGCCGTGGATGCAGCCAAGGTTCAGGGTTGGAAACTGCACCTCGAAGTTCGGATTCCGATACTTTTCCTGCCAGCCTGACCGGAGTGCCAGCAATTCGGTGAGCGCTTCGTGCATCCCTTCCATGGCATTGCGGCCGAGGGCCG
Organism: Marinobacter sp. EhC06; assembly: GCF_001650915.1. GTDB lineage: Bacteria > Pseudomonadota > Gammaproteobacteria > Pseudomonadales > Oleiphilaceae > Marinobacter. Next base: position 965,463 of record NZ_LXYO01000023.1, on the reverse strand, counting down.
GGTTGGAAGAGTGGCCGGACTGGCCCTCGAACTTCAGACGCTCCATCATGATGCCCTTGTGCATGCGCACCGGCTTCAGGCTGGTGGGCTCGCCGATGACCGCGTAGCGGGCCTTGGGCTTGCCGGCTTCGGCCAGGGCCCGGGCACCATCCATGGAACTCTCTTCGTCGGCCGTAGCCAGTATGATCAGGGGCTGCTTGAGGTCTTCGCCCACAAAAGCCCTTGCCGCTTCGATGGCCAGCGGGAAAAAGCCTTTCATGTCGCAGGTGCCCAGCCCGTACCAGCGGTTGTCCCGCTCGGTCAGGGTAAAGGGGTCGCTCTGCCAGCGTTTGTCATCAAAGGGCACCGTGTCGGTGTGGCCGGACAGCACCAGACCGCCCGGGCCGCTGCCCAGGGTTCCAATCAGGTTGAACTTTCCAGGCATCCCGGGCACTTCCAGGATTTCCACGGTAAACCCGAGAGCCTCCAGCCATTCTGCCAAGGTTCGCACTACGGGCTCGTTGCTGTGATCCCACTTCGCCGACGCGCTACTGATGGAAGGCAGCGATATCAGGCGGGCAAGCATGTCACGAATGCCCGGCACCGCTGCGGATTTGCTATCGGACTGCGACATAGTTTCCTCTCAGATTCCCACTGGAATCATTGTGCACGGCCCCGACGCCAGACTTCAAAGTTGACGATGGCCCGGATCAACATCGGATAGGCGACTTCACCACCGGCAACCACGCGGGCCACTTCCAGCTCCCGTTCGCTGACGCTCACCAGGCGGCCCTCCACGACATTGTCGTTGGATAGCGTTACCCGCACCCGGCGATCGACCCATTGACCGGCATTCTCGAGGTCTGCGGGATACCAGCTTTCAGTCTCTGGATCTTCCCTTGGCACCACCGGCTCAACCGCCACCTCTGGCGTTTCCTGAATAACAGGCTCAGCCTCGGTCAGATAGACGTCTGGCACACCTGCCCCATTATATCGAACCGGCCAGCTCAGGCCCTCGCCATCGTTCTCATCCGCTCTGACGGGAACTCCGAACATGGGCTGATCCGGTTGCAAGCTGACCGTAAGCTCACCGCCCTCGAGCAGCCACTGCCGATAAAGCGCCTTCAACTGGTCGCTGGCTGCAAGGCCCCGGGCTTCAAGTCCAGCGGACAGCGCCTCCACCACGCGCCCGGCCCATACGGTGGTTTCAATGCCGGCTTCGCGGGCGCAATAGGCGGCAACGCGGCGCATCAGGCCCCCATCGCGCAGAGTAAGGCTCATCGGCTCGGCACCTCTGGAAACGGAAAGTTCTGAATCCTGAATCCGGATTCGGGCATCAGACCAGTCCAGTTCAAGACTGCCGGTGCTGATGGTATTCAGCTCCGCATGGAGGTTTCCAGGGGTCTGGCGCACGAACCCGTCTCCGGCGAGTGCTGTGATGCCCATCCGGATCAGATCTCCACTCCCCAATTGCTGGCGGGGATCTGGCGCACAGGAAAGGACAAACAGCGCCGGATCACCATCACTGTTGGCGCCCTCTGCGGTGACCCAGTTGCGAAGCATCGTCGGATCCAGCGTCAGGCCAAGGCCATCGAGTCGCAGGATCCACTGGGCCGGCAGATTGGTCGGATCGACGAGAGCAGACAGCAAGCTGACGGGGGAGCCCGCATCAAACTCCACCCTGGCTATATCCAGCGGCTGGGTAAGCTCGAAATCCTGCCAGCTGGCGTCGTTCAGGACCAACCTGCCCTCAAGGCCGGAACTGATACTGCCCCTATGCAGCACACCATAGGGTTCCAGAGACTGTCTTGCTTCGGCCATGCGCTGGTCTGTGAACCACCAGACACCTGCCTTGAACGCAGCAAAGCCGATCAGAACCAGTATTACCAGCGTCGCAAGCAGGCGCTTCATCTGGAGACTCCTTGTCGGGTGTCGTCAGTTACGGGAAATCAGGGTGCCGACACCCTCATCGGTGAAGATCTCCAGCAGACACGCGTGAGCGACCCTGCCGTCAATAATATGAGAGGTGCGAACGCCATTCTCCACAGCACTCAGGGCACACCGGATCTTGGGCAGCATGCCGCCATGAATGGTGCCGTCCTCGATAAGGTCGTTGACCTGTTTGGCCGTGAGCCCGGTAAGCACCTTGTCGTCCTTGCTTTTCAGCCCGGACACGTTGGTCAGCAAGATCAGCTTTTCAGCTTTCATGGCCTCGGCCACCTTGCCCGCCACCAGGTCGGCATTAATATTGTAGGAGGCACCGTCGGGCCCCACACCAATCGGTGCAATCACGGGGATCAGGTTGCTGCGGGTGAGCATGTCGATCACGTCCACATTCACACTGGCAACCTCGCCAACGTGGCCGATGTCGATAATCTCCGGCCGTTCCAGCTCAGGTGAACGGTTGACCACCTCCAGCTTGCGGGCGCGGATCAGGTTGGCATCTTTACCGGTAAGCCCCACCGCCATGCCACCATGGGAGTTGATCAGGGACACGATTTCCTTGTTGACCTGGCCGCCCAGTACCATCTCCACCACATCCATGGTTTCGGAATCGGTCACCCGCATGCCGTTGACGAAGCGCGACTGGATGTTCAGCCGCTCCAGAAGCTCGCCAATCTGAGGGCCACCGCCGTGGACAACGATCGGATTGATGCCCACAAGTTTCATCAGCACCACATCGCGAGCAAAACTGCTCTTCAGGTCTTCGTTTTCCATGGCGTTACCGCCATATTTGATGACCACGGTCTTGCCGGTAAATCTTTGAATATAAGGCAGGCCCCGGCTCAGTACCGAAGCCACCTGCATTGCTGTTTCACGATCCAGCGCCATGTTTTCGCCTTGTTAATCCTGAGTTAATACGTGTCTGAAAATCGTCGGTGGACTCAGGGATCAGAAATCCGCCACCAGATCCGGCGCCGCCTTCTGCAGCTGATCCCGGAACACAGACTTGATACGTTCCAGTGCGTCCTCTGTTTCCGCCTCAAAGCGCAGAACCAGAACTGGTGTGGTGTTTGATGCCCGGCAAAGCCCCCAGCCATCGGCGTAATCCACACGAATGCCATCGATAGTGCTGATGTTGCCGTCACCGAAGTCGCCGGCCTCACCGAGACGTTCAATAATGTCGAACTTGGAGCTTTCGGTCACTTCGACATTCAGCTCCGGTGTGCTGATATCTTCCGGGAAATCCTCGAAGACTTCATCACTGTGCCGGTCTTCGATGCCCAGAATTTCCAGCAGGCGGGCCGCGGAATAGAGGCCATCATCAAAGCCATACCAGCGCTCGCCAAAGAAGATATGACCGCTCATTTCCCCGGCCAGGAGGGCGCCTGTCTCTTTCATTTTTGCTTTCATCAATGAATGACCGGTTTTCCACATGATGGGCCTGCCACCAGCTTCGGATATGACACCTGCCAGCCTGCGGCTGCACTTAACGTCGTAGAGAACGTCTGCACCCGGATTTCGGGACACCACATCCCGGGCGAACAGCATCATCAGGCGATCTGGCCAGATGATCTTGCCGGAATTGGTCACCACACCCAGTCGGTCACCGTCGCCATCAAAGGCCAAACCGATGTCAGCCCCTTCGGACTTAACCCGGGCAATCAGATCGGCAAGATTCGCTGGCTTGCCAGGATCGGGATGGTGATTCGGGAAATCACCATCCACATCGCAGTACAATGGAATCACCTCGCAGCCCAGCTCCTCGATGAGCATGGGCCCGAGTTCACCGGCAATGCCGTTGCCGGCATCGACCACTACCTTAAGCGGTGCAGCTACCGCTATGTCGCCAACAATCCGGTCCAGGTATGCACGACGCACATCCTCGGTGCTCTGACTGCCCCGACCGCTGGCAAAATCCCCGCTCTGAATTCGCTGATACAATTTCTGGATGGCCTCGCCCGAAAGGGTTTCACCACCCAACATGATTTTCAGACCGTTGTAGTTGGCCGGGTTGTGGCTGCCGGTCACCATAACGCCAGATCCGGGCTGGAGTGGCGGCCGTCATAACCAATGCAGAGGCTGTCGACACCTCGCTCCAGGGCCTCGGAACCAATGGCCCGGCCAATGACCTCCACGCCCTCGGCGGTCAGGGTTTCGCCGACAATGCCCCGAATGTCATAGGCCCGGAAAATATCCTGGGACAGCTCCACCTGAGGCAGGGCCACCTCTTCCACGTCCGGGGTATCACCGGACCCAAAGACCGTATCGTCGCCGCTGCCGAAGCCGAGAACGTCCTCATCGCCATCGAGCATGTCGATGTCGGGCATGTCCTTATCCTGGAACAGCGGCTCATCGCCGCCCTTGGCGGCACTGCCGCCAGACTTGCCGGAACCACCCTGCCTGGGTTTTGCCGTTTCTCCGGCCTTGGCGACCCGTTTTTCAACCACCTGGGACAACCGGTACAGTACTTCGCCGGTTGAGGCCACCATATCCCAACGAAAGGTCGGTAGTTTCACCCGCTCTCCGCCGAACACCTTGTGGGCCCATTGGATCAGGGCCGTCACGTCCTGACGCAACCCCTTCTGGGCACCGCCCAGCAGGACCCAGACGATGATGGCAGCGATCAGCACGGGAACTCCGACCAGAATGGCGATCATCACCGTGTCCACTGGCGCCGCGGATGATTTGGCGGGGGTATAGGTCACCGTCCAGTCAGGATTGGTTAGCCTTCGGGATTCAGCATTCCCGGAGCCACTGCCGCTACTGACCACTGTGCGGGATGAACCGGACACGGTCTGCACCAGCGCCAGCTGGCCACCGAGGCTGGAATTGACCACTTGAAGCAACGGCTGGATCTGAGAGGAGTCAAAGATAATCAGCAGGCTTCCGATGACCGCATTGCTTGTCGGATTACGTACCGGGGTCGCCATCTGGACAAACCAGCGGTTATCCCGTGGAAACGCATCGGGGAAGAGTCGCTGGCCGGTTTCAGCGCGTCGGGCCAGCTCAAGACCCGAGAAGCCCAAAAGTCCCTCATTGCTTGAGGTGCGCGGAATGTCACGGTAAGGAAACAGATGGACCGCCTCAATGCCTGGCAAAGAATCCGCCAGCTGCACCTCGGTTGCCGGTATCGCGTTCCGGCTATTAAGCGCCTGAATCACGTGCGGCTGGGTAGCCAGGCCATCAACGCTTTTCTGGACCTGGTCAAAATATTGGTTCAGGCGAAGCGCTGCGGCATCCGCCTCCAGGACTTTCAATGATTCGAAGCGCTCCTTTGCCGAAGGCTGGACCACCAGAAAATGAAGCAATGCAACAGCAATCACGCCCGCCAGAACCACGACCAGTGACTGGTTTACCGCCACAGAATTAAGCCGCTTGAGTTTGGGCCCCGAGGCACTGGCCTTTTCCTTTTTTGCCGCCTTCTTTGATGGTTTTTCATCAACGGACGCGTCGGCATCTTTCTTTTTACCCAGCTTCATAGTCCATCCTGCAGTTGTAATTTTATCGTCCTGGACAAGCAGTTACCCGCAAAGTATAGACGCCGGCACGCGGTTCTGCGTGGCCGGCCTCCAGCTCACCGCGTACCAGTGGAGCCAAAGCCACCGTCACCACGGGCACTGGCGTCAAATTCCGAAACCACCTCAAAATCGGCCTGGACAACGGGTACCAGCACCAACTGGGCCAGGCGTTCGCCCACGTCCACGGTAAAGCTGGTGCGCCCCCGGTTCCAACAGGACACCATCAACTCGCCCTGATAGTCCGAATCGATCAACCCCACCAGATTGCCAAGGACTATGCCGTGCTTGTGGCCGAGTCCGCTTCTGGGCAGGATCATGGCCGCCAGTGACGGGTCTGCGATGTGGATCGACAACCCGGTGCGGATCAGTTGGGTATCACCCGGCTCCAGGGTCAGCGGTTCGTCCAGGCAGGCCCTGAGATCAAGGCCGGCAGAGCCTTCGGTGGCATACTCGGGAAAGGGAATCTGGTTACCGATACGGTCATCCAGAATACGTACCTGAAGATTTTTCCTGCTCATTGGGGGTCCTGTCGATTGTGGTATCGGGTACGCTTCGCTGAATCAGCGGGCGGCCTGACCAAGATGTTCGCTTATCATTGCCACCAGCGCTCGGGCAATGTTCGTTTTGCTGTCCGGCCCGATAGACGTCTGGCCACCCGGCCAGAACACGGTTACCGCATTATTGTCGCTGTTGAAACCCAAGCCCGGTGCCGACACATCGTTGGCCACGATCATGTTGAGCTTCTTGCGTTGCATTTTGTCGGTGGCGTAGCTGGCCACGTCGGAAGTTTCCGCCGCGAACCCCACGGTAAACGGCGCATCATCACGCCCGGCAATGGTTGCCAAGGTGTCCGGGTTGCGCACCAGCGAGAGCGTCATGGCCTCACTGGATTTCTTGATCTTGTCCCCGGCACAGGTTTCCGGGCGGTAATCCGCGACGGCGGCGGTTGCAATAAACAGGTCGCAACCCTCATCAACGGCAGCCGACGTTTCCCGCAACATGTCCTCCGCCGTCGTCACCGGGCGCACTTCGACACCGGTTGGGGGCGTCAGTGCCACCGGCCCGCTGACAAGTACCACCCGGGCGCCGGCCTTGCTCGCTGCGCCGGCCAGGGCATAGCCCATTTTCCCCGAACTGTGGTTGCTGATATAGCGGACCGGGTCAATGGGTTCGCGTGTGGGGCCCGCCGTAATCACCACTGTCTTGCCAGCTAGTACCCCATCGCTTCCCTGATCAATGAGACCGAAAATCGCCTCTGGCTCCAACATTCTTCCGGGACCAGTATCGCCACAGGCCTGCGCTCCCTGATCGGGTCCCCATAACTCGATCTGGGAATCCTCCTGCAGAAGCCGGATATTTCTCTGGGTACGGCCGTTACTCCACATCGCCTGATTCATCGCTGGCACCACCGCAATAGGCGCTTCGGTTGCACAACAGACGGTGGTCAGCAGATCGTCCGCCATACCCGTGGCCAGACGGGCAATAAAGTCAGCCGAAGCCGGCGCAATCACCACCTGGTCGGCCCATTTGGCCAACTCGATGTGCCCCATGCCCGCTTCCGCTTCAGGGTCCAGCAGGGAGGTCCGAACCGGTTCGCCACTGAGGGCCTGGAAGGTGAGCGGCGTCACGAAGGCTTCCGCTCCCCGGGTCATGACCACTCGCACCTCATGGCCAGCCTTCTTCAGCTGACGCACCAGTTCGGCGCTTTTATAGGCAGCAATACCACCGGTCACTCCCAGGAGGATTCGTCTGGCGGCCATAGGGGCTCCGTTTACGCATAAAATGAAAGGCTTATAAGATAGCATGCTCAGGCCGGAGCGACAGCCTGCCTGGCCCGGCATACGTTTACCGATTGTTACTTTTTAAAGTAACCTTTGTAACCCTGAGATGCCCGTCTCGGTGCAGGAAGCGCCCGGGCAGAACATGACCAACGCAAGGAAGCCAACATGACTGACTCCACCTGGCCCACGGACGAGCGTCCGCGGGAGCGCCTGCTCGCGCACGGGGCGCAAACCCTCTCTGACGCCGAACTGCTCGCCATATTTCTACGCACCGGCACCACAGGCATGCCGGTTATGGCCCTGGCACGTTACCTGATTGAGGAATTCTCCGGGCTTCGGGGGCTGCTGACCGCCTCCCAACGCCAGTTCTGCAATGTCAAAGGCCTGGGGACGGCAAAATATGCCCAGGTTCAGGCGGCCATGGAAATGGCGCGCCGGGTCATGGATGAACCACTGCGCCAGGGTGACCCCCTGCGATCTCCCGAAGATACCCGCCGCTTCCTCACCAGTCGACTCGGAACATATCCCCACGAGGTGTTCGCCGGCCTGTTCCTGGACAATCGCCATCGCGTCATCCAATACCGTGAGTTGTTCCGGGGCACCATCGACGGCGCGGCCGTCTATCCACGGGAAGTGGTGCGACAGGCCCTGGAGGACAATGCGGCGGCGGTCATTTTCGCTCACAACCACCCCTCGGGCGTGGCAGAGCCCAGCCAGGCTGACATTTCCCTCACCCGTCGACTTAAAGAGGCTCTGGGCCTGGTGGATATCAGGGTTCTTGACCATATGGTTGTTGGCCATGGTGAGGTAATATCTCTCGCCGAACGGGGTCTGCTGTAAAGCCTGGCATTTAGCGGTGCACGCCAATGCCGGAAAACTGGCCAAATTCCCAACAATTTTTTGCGTTGGGGGGCGAGTTCTGGTATAAAAGCGTCCCTTTCTGGCGGCGTCTGGCAAGCAGCGTTCAGTTTAGAGGCGCGAATGGGGGCGTAATGGCTCCTTAGCAACCAGAGACGCATTAAAAACGAATTCGTATTATTGAGACCATTGCTCAGGTCGGAGGCAAGTATGTCCAGAGTTTGTCAGGTTACCGGTAAGCGTCCGGTATCCGGTAACAACGTTTCCCACGCGATGAACCACACTCGTCGTCGTTTTCTGCCGAATCTGCAGAACCACCGTTTCTGGGTTGAGTCCGAGAAGCGTTTCGTGAAGCTGCGCGTATCCACCAAGGGCATGCGCATCATCGATAAAAAAGGCATTGACGCTGTGCTGGCCGATCTTCGTGCCCGCGGCGAGAAATTTTAAGGAGCCGCATCATGCGCGAGAAAATCAAGCTGGTTTCATCAGCAGGTACTGGTCACTTCTACACGACCAAGAAGAACAAACGTAACACTCCGGAAAAAATCGAGATCAAAAAGTACGATCCGGTTGTCCGCAAGCACGTTGCGTACAAGGAAGCCAAGATCAAGTAATTCCTGATCCGGCAGCCACAAAAAAGCCCGGCCAATGCGCCGGGCTTTTTTGTGGCTCGCTGTCGCTCAGAACTTCTCCAGATAGCCCTCAGGTAACGCCACATCCATGGCGATAGGCAGGTGATCCGACATCGGATAGCTCACCACCTCGGAGCGACGGATCTCCAGCGAGGGACTTACCAGAATATGATCAAGCGCCTTCTCCGGCCGCCAGCTCGGAAAACTGTGGGCAGTGCCTGGCAAGGGCACCAGATCGGTTTCCTTCAGGGGCGTCTGGGTAAGCAATTGCTCGGCGTGGGCATTCATGTCCCCCATAAGCACAACATGCCGGTAGTCAGCGATCAACTCCCGGATATAGCCCAACTGGCGTTGCTGGGCCGTCTTGCTGAGCGAAAGATGCATCAGCACCAGCACCAGGGGATCATGCTCTGTTCCGTACCTTGCAATGATGGCACCCCGCCCCGGGATCAGGCCCGGCAATTTATGCTCAGTGACGTCCAGGGGGCGGTACCGGCTTAACAGACCGTTGCTGTGCTGGGCAATCTGCCCGAGATTCCGGTTCAGCTGCTGGTACCAGTAGGGAATACCCGCCGCTTCCGCCAGGTATTGCACCTGGTTGATATAGCCACTGCGCAGGCTGCCCCCGTCGCACTCCTGCAAAGCCACCACGTCGTACCCGCGCAGCAGGGATGCAATCCGGTCCAGATTATCGATGCGATTACGGTGAGGCAGTATGTGCTGCCAGCTTCGCGTCAGGTAATGGCGATAGGACGATGTATTGATACCCACCTGGATGTTGAAGGTGAGCAAACGAATGTGTCGCTGCGGCTCGAACTCGGGAACATGCTCAGTCCCGGAGCAGGCACCCCTGGGCCCGCCGGCCGGCTTCAGGATGCCATTCAACTGTTTTCTTATATGCTTGTACATAGTGGCGGTCTCAACCGGCCGGCTGCTTGTTGTACTCGGCTCTGGCGTATTGGCGCGGCCTTACTCCACCTCGCCCCGCTCTTTGGCAACCAGGTAGTCCACCACGTCCAGAACGGCCTCATGGCTGCCGGCCATGGATGCACTGACGGTGTACTTGCCATTAACCAGCATAGTCGGAGTTCCGGTGATCCGCGCACCGCGGATTTTCGACTGGGCTTTTTGCATGCGGGCATTCACACCAAAACTTTTATAGGTGCTGACAAACTCATCCGGATCGACCCCATAATCCGCGACGAAGTCGGCAAGGGCTTCCGGCGTATTCAGGGGGCGGCGCTCGCCAGCAAGCGCATCGAACAGGGCATCGTGCACCTTGTCCAGCTCACCCATGGCTTCCAGGGCATAAAAGGCGTAGGCGTGAGGCTCCCAATTTCTGCCCAGTGCCGCAGGGATCTTCACGTAGTTGACGTAATCAGGCGCATTAGCCGCCCACTCCTCAACCAGGGGCTTGAAGTTGTAACAATGAGGGCAGCCGTACCAGAAGACTTCCGCTACCTCGACACCGGAATCACTGTCGGTTCTTACCGGGTTATCCAGCCGGTTGTAATGAGTGCCTTCTTTCCATTCTGCGGCGTTGGCCAGGCCAGAAACAGACAGCGCCAACAGGAGCAGGAAAGCCGTTCTGAAGGATCGAAACATGAAAAATCTCCGGTTATCTGAATATCGTTTTGGGAGGATTATGACCCAGCGTACCTTAAAAGTTCCACAGGTCAGCAGTTACAGAAACGAAAGGCAACAAAAAACCCCGCACCAGGCGGGGTTTTCGGTACAGTCCGGCGGCTTCAGTTCAGGCCGGAGATGTAGCTGGAGACCGCTTCGATCTCGGCATCGGTCAGCTTTGAGGCGACGTCCATCATGATCGATGCGTTGACACCACTCTGCCGGTCGCCATCGCGATAGGCTTTCAACTGCTTGGCCAGGTACTCGGCGTTCTGGCCACCCAGCGCCGGGTAGCCGGCGGGCTCGTTGCCAACACCTTGCGGGTTGTGACAGCCGGCACAGGCCGGGACGCCCGTTGCCATGTTGCCACCACGGTAAAGTGCCGCGCCCTGATCGACCAGATCCGGATCAGCCTGACCAACCACCATGTCCTGGGCGTTGAAGTAGGCCGCCAGATCCTGCAGATCCTGGTCGTTCATGTTATCCAGAATACCGGTCATTTCCGCGATATTCCGCTCTTTATCCTTGATCAACACCAGTTGGCGATACAGGTATTTTTCGCCCAGACCGGACAGCTTGGGATAGGCTCCCATAATGGGCTTGGCACCATTCTGTCCGTGACAACCGGCACATACCGCTGCGTTCTGTTCGCCTGCTTGAGGATCTCCCGCCCCGTGCGCCATCGCCGTGAGGCCAACACCGAGAACTACTCCTGCGATCAGTTTTTTCATGCTCGCTCCGCTTCTCTCATCTTTTAAGGGTATTCTTCGCTATGCAGCCGGCAGGCGCTGACCAGTCAGGCTCAAAACCGGGGCTGACAGCGGTCGCGCGCAGCGCGCCGCCCGGAATTGGTGTAGCATTATACATTAATCCCTGATAACTGAAATCCAAAGGAAAGCCAACCGCTGTGGACCCTGATCTGACTCAAAAAAGCCTCTCTTTTAACAGCGCCCGATTTCTCATCAGCGCTTCCCGTCTGGATGAGTGCCCGCCAGATTTCGGTGCCGAGGTCGCCTTCGCCGGCCGCTCCAACGCCGGAAAATCCAGCGCGCTTAATGCGATCACCGCTAATGGCAAGCTGGCCCGGACCAGCAAAACCCCCGGACGCACCCGGCTGATCAACTTCTTCTCTCTAAACCGCGAGAATTGCCGAATGGTCGATTTGCCCGGGTACGGCTATGCCAAAGTATCCAGGGACATGAAAGACGACTGGCAACAGCACCTGGGCCACTACCTGAATGACCGGCGCTGCCTGCGTGGCCTTGTTTTGGTGATGGACATCCGCCACCCGCTGACCGATTTTGACCAAATGATGGTGGAATGGTGCGAGCATAACAACCTGCCGTTGATGATTCTGGCCACCAAGGCAGACAAACTGAAGTTCGGCCAGGCCAAAACCGTCATGCTGGGCATTGCCAGGGACCTGAAAACCTATTCCTGCGTCGAACATCTGATCATGTTCTCCGCAACGTCAAAACGGGGCGTGGACGAATGCCGGGAGGCGCTGATCGACTGGTTGGAAGCAGAGTAACAAGGAATTACAGGGTGCCACCGCACTCGATCCGGTAACCGAGGTCAATCACCTGTTGGTCCATGGTCGCGCCGGACAGGCGAGCGATCAGGGCCTCAGCTGCCTTCTGGCCCACCTGCTCACGTGGTGTAATGACACTGGCCAGCGTCGGCACCATGACCTGGCCAACGTCGTGGCCGTGGAAGCCTGCTATCGCAATCTGACCCGGCACTTCGATACCCTGCCGCTGGCACTCGAAGAACGCGCCTATTGCCACGTCGTCGTTGGTGCAAAAGATCGCGTCAGTGTCCGGCGCTTCGATGAGTATGCGTTGCAGCAATGTGGCGCCGACACTGAATGATGAGCGCTGTTCACTACGCAGGGTAACGGGAATCAGCCCCTGCTCCTCCATGGCACGGGTGTAACCTTCTTGTCGCTGCAACGTGCGGGCATCCAGCCGAACAGCCAGGTACACCACATGGCGGCGACCGCGACGAATCATCTCACGCACCATGTCATAGGCCGCTCGAACATTGTCAAAGCCCACAGCCTGCTCGAAGGGCGGCGTGTGGGTGTCCATGATTTCCACCGTGGGCACGCCCGCAGTCCCCAGCATTCGCAGGGTACGGTCGGTGTGCTGGCTTTCCGACAGGATCACGCCATCGACGTTATAGGACAGCAGCGAGGCCAGACTACGCTCTTCCACCTCGCGGCTGTAGCCGTAGTGGGCCAGCATCAGGTGGTAGCCCGCCGGTTCGGTGACTGATTCGATCCCTTTGATGACATCGGCGAAGACCTGGTTGGTCAGCGATGGCAGCAGCACACCGATTGCGTGGCTGGTGGATTTGGATAGCAGATCCGGCGCTCTGTTCGGGATGTAACCGAGCGCCTCGGCCTCGGCGAAAATCCGCTCACGCATGTGTTCAGACACATTATCGCCGCCCCGCAGGCATCGGCTCACGGTCATTTTCGTGGCACCGACCCTATCGGCAATATCCTGCAGTGTTGGGCGCTTCTTTTTAACCATTCAGTTCTTTCGCTTCGGGTCAGGTGTACTCAGCACTGCCAGGCAGCGCTCAACAATCCGGTCGGGCGGTTCGCAGACGTCCACGACAATGACCCCTTCCCCGGGCTCCGGCTCCTCCAGTGTGCGAAACTGACTTTCGAGCATGGAACGACCATTGAAGTAGTGATCTTCCCGACTGGAATGCCGGGACCAGATGGTTTCCATGTCGCCCTTGAGATAGACAAACTGCAGTGACGGATTACCCGCCCTCAGCCGGTCACGGTAAGCCCGTTTGAGCGCGGAACATGCCAGCACCAGGCCGCCGTGCTCATGCTTGACCAGCCCCGCCAGATCATCCAGCCAACCGCTGCGATCGGCATCGGTCAGCGGCACACCGCTGGCCATTTTCGCCACGTTGGCCGGGCTGTGAAAGTCGTCGGCGTCGAAAAACGGCACCTGAAGGCGTTTCGCCAGCCGGGTACCAATCAGGCTTTTGCCGCACCCGGACACACCCATGATGATTATTTTACGGACACTCATATCACTGCCACCACAAGGCCAGTTGCGGGAATGCGATCAACAGGGCCAGAGCAACAATCTGCAAGGCAATAAACGGCAATAGTGACCGGAAAATTTCGCCGAGAGTGATGTCCTTGGGCGTAACCGTTTTCAGATAGAACGCGGCCGGGCCAAAGGGCGGTGACAGGAAGGATACCTGCATATTCATGCAGAACACCACACCGAACCAGATCGGGCTGTAGCCCAGTTCCGTGACAATGGGCACGAAAATCGGCATGGTCAGCAGAGCTACCCCGACCCAGTCCAGGAACATGCCCAGAATCAGAAGAATAAACATCATGAACAGTATGGTGGTCAGCCCATCGCCGCCACTGACTGCAAAAACCATCTCGCGGACGAACTCGATACCGCCCATCAGGTTGTAGACGCCAACAAGAGCGGTGGCGCCGATGCCGATCCAGATGATCATGCCACACACCCGCAGGGTACTGATGGTGGCCTTGCGCACCATAGCCAGAGACAGTTCGCCCCGGATCCAGGTACTGATGGCAATGCCCAGCACACCCAGGGCCGATGCTTCGGTAACTGACGCCACGCCGCCATAGATGCTGCCCAACACGACCACCACCGACAGAATCGGGAACAGCAGGGCCTTGAAGAAGTTCGGCGCCGGGGTGTCCGGCTGGTCCTGGTCGGAGGGGATGGGGGCCATCTCCGGCTTCAGCCAGACCCTGACCAGCACGTAGCCCATGTAGAGTAGCGCCAGGATCAGCGCGGGCAGGAACGCGCCCTTGAACAGGTCACCAATGGAGACGTTTGCGGTCAGGCCATAAATGATCAGGACAATGCTCGGCGGCAACATGGTGCCCAGCGCACCACCGGCACAGGTGGTGCCAATCGCCAGCTTGCGATCGTAACCCAGACGCAGCATCTGCGGCAGCGCCAGGATGCCGAGCAACACGGTTTCGCCACCGATCACCCCCGACATGGAAGCAAGGATCACCGCTACCACCAGGGTCTGGAGGGCGACGCCACCGCGCAACTTGCGGCCAAAGCGAGCCATGGCATCAAACAGATCCCGGGCAATGCCGGAATGATCCAGTAGCGACGCCATCAACACGAACATCGGCACCGCCAGGAAAACGTAGTTACCGATAAAGCTGTAAAGACGACTGCTGACAATCGGCAGCGCGTCCGGGCCAAACCAGCCCAGGGCAAAGACCAGGGCCACCAGGCCGGTGGCAAAGGCCAGCTGCATGCCGGTCAGCAACAGTACGATCAGCATCACCAGCATCAGCAGGCTGCCGTAGCCAATTCCTAGGGAAGCAAGCTCAAACATTGTCTTTCTCCCCGGCCGGTGCCGGATCACGCAGATCACGAATCAGGTGCAGGACAAACTGGAGGGTCATGACAGCAATCGCCACCAGAATGATCACCTTCAGAAAGGCGGGAAAAGGCGGATTCCAGGCCGACCCGGAAGTCTCCAGGCGCCAGCCGCCCCAGGGTGCCCAGACAGCGCCCCTGGCCATGAACCAGCTGGCATAGAGCAGCATCGAACAGAACGCCAGCCCGAACAGATGGTGAACCACCCGCAGCCAACGCTGAACGGCCGGGGACACGGCGTCGTAGATCAGCACAATACGCACGTGGCGATCGGTGGCCAGGGCATAGAGCCCACCCAGCACGAACAGGGTGGCACCAGCGAAGGTCACCGTTTCATGCACCCAGAGCGTCGGCGAACCGAACACATATCGGCGGACAATCTCGTAGAAAGACACCAGAACAATCAACGCGAACACAAGGCTCAGCTTTTTTCCCAGCCAGACAATGGCGCGGTCAAGGCGGGTAAATCCGATATCCTCATCGGTTTCGGGCAGCAGATCACCCTGGCCCGGAGTGCTCTCCGGCCCGGAGGAAAGGTTTGCAGTAGACATAATCAACTCCGCGCACCGGGCAGGCCTTGCCCGCCCGGTTACTGGTTACGGGGCATCGCCTTCAGAGCAGGCCCTGGGATTCCAGATAGCCGGTTACCGACTGATAGACTTTCTCGGCATTGGGGGATTGCTCGGCGTATTTCTTCCACTGGTCCCGGGCAATGGTGCGGAACTTCCGGCGCTCTTCCGCCGACCAGTCATGAACGGTGATATCAGGATTGTCACGGGCTTCCCTGACGGCCTTCTTGTCCGCCATGGCCAGCTGGGTACTGATATCCTGGGCGAAGTCCCGGGCCGAGACAGTCATGATTGTCTGAATGTCCTCGGGAAGCTTTTCCCAATCTTCCAGGTTCATGGCAATTTCGATCAGCGGCAGGGAGTGGAAGCCTGGGTACACCGGATGCGGGGCAATCTCGTGCAAACCGGCTTCGTGGTTGGTGGAAAACACCGTGTAGTCGGCAGCATCAATAACACCCTTGCTCAGTGCGGTGTAGACCTCGGAACCTGGCAGGTTCACTGGCGCTGCCCCGGCGGCGGCAAACACCGACTGCACCAGACCTTCCGGTGCACGCATCTTGAGGCCTTTGAGGTCCTCCACACCGTCCAGCGGTTTCTTTGAAACAAACGACTCCAGGCCAGTGCCTCCACCGCCAACAAACTTCACGCCATAGGGCGCGTAGAGCTCGTTCATCAGCTCATAGCCACCACCATAATTGATGTAATCGATGAGCTGGTCCGGGCTGGACCAGGCGCCCACGGCATTGCCAATTAGCCCGAACGCGGGATCCTTGCCGGAAAAATAACCGGTAACCGATACATGGCCATCCAGGACACCCATATTCATGGCACCGAGAGTTTCGGTATGGCTTACCACACTGCCCACGGGCAGCAGATCAATGGCAACACGGCCACCGGTCATTTCTTCGACGCGGTCAGCCCATTGTTGCTGAATCTCGAAGTTCTTGACGCCAGAGGGATCGGAGGACTGGAACTTGAAGGTGTAGTCCGCCGCGAAGGCGTTAAAGGCAAGTGCAGCTGACAGTAGGCCAGTCGCGAGTCGGGTCGGGAACATAATCGCGTCTCCTGATTGTTTTTGTGCCGGCATATGTTACCGGTAACATGGGAAGCGTATCGAATTCGGAAACCACTTACAAGGGTGTTTTTTGAACAGGAAACAGCAGGGAATAAAAAACCGGCCTGCCAGATAGCAGACCGGTGAAACGTCAGGGTTTGCGACGTGCTAAAACCTGAGATCGCACTCAGGAGACGCAAGGAATGTCCGAATTCCCAACGTCACCTTTGTGAGTCCTGTATTCGATAAAAGTTCCGGGGCAGATCATTTTTTGATCAGATTTTCGGGTTTCACTTACACAGGGTCGCGTTCAGATCGTCCCTGTCGTGCAATGCTGGCCGATACTTCTCTCTCAGAGCCATCACACGCTCACGATACGCTGGCGTCAGGTAGGGAATTTCCAGGGTGAGCACCTGGTAGATGCCCTGCTTCAGTTCGGTAAGCGTGAGGCAGGCAGATTCCTCGGCCGCATGGGCCGTTTTCAGGAACGCCATCCAGTTGGTAATCACCAGCCACACATTCAATGACATGGCCGATCTCAGGTCTTCTTCCTGGGGTTCAATAATGCCCGCTTCCGCCAGCTTCTCGAAGATGCGACTGATTGATGCCAGGCAGCGGTTGGTGAAATCACGATAGTCCTGCCGCAGCCTCTGGTCGCTGTCCAGAAGGTACTCGAGGTCCCGGTGGAAGAACCGGTAACTCCAGAGACCGTCAAAGACCGACTCCAGATAGAAGGTCATGTCGTCCAGGGTCATAGCCCGGTCTTCCGGAATATCCAGATAGAAATCCACCAGTTTTTCGTATTCCAGGAAGATCTCGTAAATGATGTCGGACTTGTTGCGGAAGTGGTAATAGAGGTTGCCCGGCGAGATGGCCAGGTGTGCCGCAATGTGATTGGTGGTGACGTTGCGCTCGCCCCGTTCATTGAACAGCTCCAGGCTGGAGAGCAGTATCTTGTCTCTTGTCTTCATAGACCCGTCGGCGTTTGTTGTTGTAGAGCTCACAGATGGCCTGATTCGCCATCCGCCTCCGCTTGACTCACTAGAGTATATACTCTAATAATACCCTCAGACGCAAATTGAACACTTTTTCGCCAGTCGTTCAATAACGGAAATAACAGGCCGCCGACGGACTCTGATCGGGGCCAAAGAGGAGAAAGCATCATGGGAGCCACTGTCGTCCAGCTCACCGAGAGCAAGAAGCAGATCCAGCACACCCACCGTGTGTTTGAGGACCAGAAAAAGGCGTTTCGCAACAATCCCATGCCCTCCCTGGCCGAGCGGCAGGAGAATCTGAAACGCCTCAAACGGGTGCTGCTGGGCAACCAGGATCGGCTGCTGGAAGCCATTGATCGCGATTTCAGCTGCCGCTCGAAAGACGAATCCCTGATTGCCGAGGTCATGCCGTCGATCCAGGGCATCAACTACACTCTGAAAAACCTCAGCGGCTGGATGAAGCCATCTAAACGCCACGTATCGGTGCTGTTCCAGCCCGCCAGCAACAAGGTTCACTATCAGCCCAAAGGTGTGGTGGGTGTAATCGTGCCCTGGAACTACCCCTTGTATCTGGCGGTAGGCCCGCTGGTCGCATCCCTGGCCGCGGGCAACCGGACCATGATCAAGATGTCGGAGTACACACCCCATACCTCAGCCCTGTTCAAGGAACTGATCGAAGCCAGCTTCCCGGAAGACCTGGTCTCGGTGATCAATGGCGAGGCCGACGTGGCGGCAGACTTCTCTTCGCGGCCGTTTGACCACCTGCTATTCACCGGCTCCACGTCGGTAGGCAAGCTGGTCATGAAGGCGGCGGCAGAGAACCTGACACCGGTCACCCTGGAGCTGGGAGGTAAGTCCCCGGCCGTGGTCTCGCCGGACGTGCCAATGGAAGACGCCGCCCAGCGCATTGCCTTCGGCAAGGCGTTCAACGCTGGCCAGACCTGCGTGGCGCCAGATTACGTGCTGTGCCCCGCCGACCGGGTACAATCGTTTGTTGACGAGTTCCGCGCCCGCTTTTCCGAGATGTATCCAAGCCTGCGGGACAACGACGATTTCACTGCCATCATCAATGAGCGGCAATACGATCGACTGCAGGGTTACCTTGAGGACGCCCGGCAGAAAGGCGCCGAACTGGTGGAGATCAACCCGGCCCGGGAAAGTCTCAAGGATGGCACCCGCAAGATCCCTCTGACGCTGGTTCTGAAAACCACGCCAGACATGAAGGTGATGCAGGATGAGATCTTTGGTCCGATTCTGCCGGTCGTCAGTTATGGCGGGCTGGACGAAGCCATCCATTACATCAACGACCGCCCGAGGCCGCTGGCCCTGTATTTCTTCGGTTACGACAAGACCCAGCAGCAGCATGTGGTGGATAACACCCACTCTGGTGGCATGTGTATCAATGATTCGCTGATGCACGTGGCCCAAGACGATCTGCCATTCGGTGGTATCGGCGATTCCGGCATGGGGCACTACCATGGCCGCGAAGGGTTCCTGACCTTCTCCCATCACCGGGCGATTTTCACCAAGCAGAAGTTCAACAGCGGCAAGTTTGTCTATGCGCCCCACGGGACGACTGCGCACAAATTGGTTTATAAGTTCTTTATCCGCTAAATCCTTTGCCTTCGGTCCTCGGGGCCGGCTGAGGCGGGTAGGGGCTTTCGGGACACGCCGTGGATACGTCCATGTAGGCTTGAGCAAAACATCCCTGTTTTGCACAGTCCCGCAACCCCCTACCCGCCTCAGCCGATCAAGCTTTTTGCAGGCACCAAAATAAAATAATAAGAGACGGATCCATGAATGATCATCCAACTTCTTCCCATTCTCGTGATTTCACAAACATCGACCGCCGAAGCTTTCTGAAAACCGGACTGGGCGGTGCCCTCTTCCTGGGTACCGTCAGTGTCACCGCCGGGCTAAGTGGTTGTGCCACCGAGCCGGCAGGTCGGCTGAGTGCCGTTGGCACCCGGATGGACGCCAGCTACCAATTCCGGTTTTTGAACGAGGATGACATTGCCCTGTTCGAGGCCCTTCTGCCCGCCATGATTGGCCCGGGCTTGCCAGAGCAGCCCCAGGCCAGAAACATGGCGATTGCCGGGACCATTGAACGTATTGATGCCGGCATCCACAAGTTCGGACCGGCCAACCAGAAGGAACTTCGGCAACTCTTTGATCTGCTGAACTTCGGGCTTACCCGGGTGACCGTAGCCCGGGTCTGGTCCAGCTGGCCGAACGTAACTACAGAGGAAGCGGATGCGTTTCTGGAGCGCTGGCGCACCAGCCGCATCGGGCTGTTCAACAATGGCTACATTGCCCTGACCAAGATCAGCAACGTGGCGTTTTACGGCTATCGGGACTTCTGGCACCTGTCCGGCTATCCCGGGCCGCCGCAATATGCAGTCGACGCCTTGCCACAATTCCAAAACGCCTGATTACCAGCTGATCTGACGGAGCCAAGCATGTCATTAACCGATCGTATTGCCCGGGGCCTGGAATCAGGCTGGAAAGTCACCGATGGTGCTCACCTGACGGAAAACCTGACCAAGGAAGCCGACGTTGTTGTTATCGGAACCGGCGCCGGTGGTGGCACCACCGCCGAGATTCTGGCCCGCAGCGGATTGTCCGTAATTCTGGTTGAAGAGGGCCGGTTGTATTACCAGAAAGACTTCAAGATGGACGAGCAAAGCTCCTATGCCAACCTCTATCAGGAAGGCATGAGCCGGGTAACCCGGGACGGGGCGATCGCCATCTTGCAGGGCCGCTGCGTGGGCGGCTCCACCACCGTGAACTGGACCAGCAGTTTCCGCACACCGGCTCCGACCCTGAATTACTGGGCCGACCAGTTCGGACTGGAAGAACTCCGGCCAGACGCCATGGCTCCCTGGTTCGATGGCCGTGAGGAACGCCATTCCATGGCACCCTGGCAGGCAGACCCCAACGTCAACAATGACATCTTGCGCCAGGGCTGCGAGAAACTGGGCTACAGCTGGCAAATCATTCCACGCAACGTCAAAGGTTGCTGGAACCTGGGCTATTGCGGCGTCGGCTGCCCGACCAACGCAAAACAGGGCGCCCTGATGACCACCATTCCGGGGGCGCTCGATAACAACGCCCGGCTATTCCACAGCCTGCGCGCCGACCGACTGGTAATGAACCAGGACCAGATCGACCATCTGGAAGCTTCTGCGTTTGCCGATGATGGCGTCACCCCGACCGGCATCAAGGTCAATCTCAAAGCCAGACACTTCGTGGTCGCCGCCAGCGCCATCGGCAGCCCCGGCCTGCTACTTCGCTCCAACATCCCGGACCCGCACCAGCGGATCGGCAAGCGTTCGTTCATCCATCCGGTCAACGCCACCGTCGCCCAGATGCCTCAGCGCGTCGATCCGTTCTATGGCGCGCCCCAGTCCATCTACTCGGACGAATTCAACTTCCGCAACGGCGTCGACGGCCCGGTTGGTTACAAACTCGAGGTACCACCGCTGCACCCGGGCATGTCCAGCGGCGTCATACCCGGCCATGGCGAAACCCAGATCAACAACATGGCCGGCCTGCCCCACATGCAGTCCGTCATCGCCCTGCTCCGGGACGGCTTCCATCCCGAAAGCCCCGGCGGCACGGTCTCCCTCCGCGACGACGGCAGCCCGGTACTGGACTACCCGGTCACCGACTACCTCTGGACCGGCATCCGCGAGGCCTTCCACACCATGGCCGAAATCCAGTTCGCCGCCGGTGCCGACAAAGTCCGCCTGATGCACTTGGATTCCGACTGGTACACCAACTGGACCGACGCCAAAGCCGCCATCGACCAACTCCCCATGGCACCCCACCGGGTCCGCCTGTTCACAGCCCACCAGATGGGCGGCTGCGCCATGGGAAGCAATCCGCAAGATTCGGTCGTCAACGGCTTTGGCGAACACCACCACGTCAGCAATCTGAGCATCCACGATGCCTCCATCTTCCCCACCAGCATTGGCGCAAACCCGCAACTGTCGGTTTATGCTTTGGCAGCCAGAAACAGCACCAGGCTTGCGCAGAGACTTAGCATCACCTAGTACCAATGTCGGGGAGGCAGGCTCCGTTGCTAGCTCGCATATGTGCCGCCCCTCCTCCCGGGAATGTCGAAGGCCATGGATGGCCTGAGCCAAGCGCACAGGGATGTGCTTGTAGCGTTTCCCGGGAGGAGGGGCGGCACATATGCAACACACGAAGTCGCGACCGCCTGGAACAGAGTCCCGGACTACAGCACTCAGGATGATCCTGATATCCTGTTTGCCTTAAACAAAAGGAGCTGTGCATGTCCAAAGTCATCTATCCGGGCACCTTCGATCCCATCACCAACGGCCACACCGACCTGATCGAACGTGCCGGCAGAATGTTTGATGAAATCGTCGTTGCCATCGCCTACAACCCCAAGAAACAGCCACTTCTCGATCTGGAAGAACGCTGCGAATTGGTCCGCCAGGCAACTGCGCACCTCCCCAATGTCACCGTCACCGGCTTCAGCAACCTTCTGGCCGATTTCGTCCGTGAACAGGGCGCCACTGTGATCCTCCGCGGCCTTCGTGCGGTTTCTGATTTCGAATACGAGTTCCAGCTGGCCGACATGAACCGCCGGCTCGCGCCCGAAGTGGAAAGCGTTTTCCTGACACCGGCCAATCACCTGTCCTACATCTCCTCCACCCTGATTCGGGAAATCGCCTCCCTGGGCGGCGACGTTTCGGAATTTGTCGATCCAGCGGTAGAGGCTGCCCTGAAAAAGAAGTTCAGCTGAACCTGTTGCCACAAAAAAGCCCCGATCAACGGGGCTTTTTTGTGGCAGTAAACCAGGCTTCAGAGCAACGGGGGCAAAGGGATTTCCACCCCGTTCACGTCCAGCATCAGGTCTTTCATACTGGCATCAAGCACCAGCCGATCACCTTGCTGAACCAGCAATCCCTGTTTGATCAGAGGCGCAAGCTGCAGCTGGAATTCGGGATACTCCTCCGCGAGCGCAAGTGGCAGGCTGAGATCCATTTCGCCGGTCAGCCGCTGCATCACCATCAGCATCTCGCCCTTCTGATCCGCTGTCAGCTCCGGATGGGAAATCCGGGCACTGCCTTCAACCACACCTTCCGGGGTGGTGACGGTCAGTTCCGGGAAACCAATCGAAAAGCCAGCAGCGGCGAGGTCACGCAGGGCCGTGTTTACCTGCTGCATCGCAGCCATCTGCTGTTCGAACTGCTGAGGACCTCCCGAGGCCTGGCTGAGGGCCAGGGTCTGCAGCGATGACAGGCTCTCGGTAAGCCCACTCCAGGCCGCCACATCCAGCCCTGACAATGCGAACACCAGTCGCTGCGGTCCGTACTGTTCATCAGCCGTTGAAACGCCGCCAACCTCGAATGCCATCCGCGAATCCAGACGCTCGCCATCATTGACTGACTCACTGCTGCTACGCACCGAAATCTCCTTGAGCGTAAAGGCCGCGTCCGCAGTCGGTGTCACAGCAACCGAGTCCACCACAATCTCGCCAGAGCCGGTCCAGACCTCACCCGTGAGATGGCTCATGGTCTGCTCGAGGCGGAAGTCACTAACCCGAATATCCACATCCGGACCAGACAGGGTTAAGGCCGGCCAAACCATCAGGGCATCCGCGTGCGAGCCTGCATCACTGATCCCAACTCTTGCCAGGCCGCCACTCGAAGCGAGGGTTTCCCCAGTATCCGCGTCAGTTACGCTCATCTGGGGCGCTTCGAGCTCAAGTACTGCAGTGCCCCAGAGTCGGGTTTCCAGAGTCAGCCTTGGCTCCTCGCCGGAAGACCAGTCCAGATCCCCTGAAGACCAGCCTCCCTCGGGCTCAAAATCCATCAGGCTGCCGGTTACCCCATGGGTCACCGTGGCACGATAGGCAAACTGCCGGGATTCTCCGGTTTCCGGGTTCCTCAGGTTGACCGAACCATTGAACCGGGCACCGAGAATGCCCCTCTGGTAGTTATCAGTTTCCATACGAAGGAACGGTTGGGCACTGTTCACCTCCTCCGTTGCCTGCTGCCACTGCTGTTCAGTGACGTACCCCACGACCCAGGGCAGGCCACCGGCCACAGCCAGCACACCGGCGCCGGCAATCATCCATTTGGCATTCAAACGCGTTCTCCAATTCAGGAATCAGGTCTTTCCGGTCAGCCTTTCCAGCAATACGAGCTGGGAGGCCAGGCGCTCTTCGTCGTCACCGGGCTGGTTCTGGATATAGCTGCCGTCCGGTTGCAGTACCCAGGACTGGCAGTTATCGGCCAGGTAGGTATCAAGATCTTCCCTGACCCTGGCAGCCAGCTCAGGATCATCCAGGGGGAAAGCGGTTTCAACCCGGCTAAGCAGGTTCCGCTCCATGCCATCGGCGCTGGAACAATACACATCCGGGCGGCCATTGTTGCCGAAGTAGTAGACCCGGGTATGCTCAAGGAATCGTCCGATGATGGACCTTACCCGAATGTTCTCGGAGAGGCCCGGCACTTCCGGACGCAGGCAGCAGATACCGCGGATAATCAGATCGATTTTCACACCCGCCTGGGAGGCCCGGTAAAGCGCCTTGATCAGCTGGATCTCGGTGAGCGCATTGAACTTGAAGATAATCCGGCCTTTCTCGCCATAGCCGGCTTCGCGCTCAATCAGGCTGAGCAGGCGCGAGTGCAGGGTGAATGGCGAATGGAAAAGTTTTTTGATCTTCAGAGCCTTGCCCATGCCCGTCAGCTGCTGGAACAGCTTGTTGACGTCGTCGCCGATGGACTCGTCACAGGTCATGAAACTGTAATCGGTATACAGGCGGGCATTGCCCGCGTGATAGTTACCAGTGCCCAGGTGGACATAACGACGCAGCCGCCCCTCTTCGCGACGGACAATCAGGATCATCTTGGCGTGGGTCTTGTAGCCGACCACGCCGTAGACCACGATCACCCCGGCCTCCTGCAGCCGGCTGGCCAGCTCCAGGTTTTCAGCCTCGCTGAAACGGGCCCGAAGCTCGATAACGGCAGTAACCTCTTTACCACGGCGTGCGGCATCTGCCAGGGCTTCCACGATTTCCGAATCTGCCCCGGTACGGTAGAGGGTCTGTCGAATTGCCAGAACCTGGGGATCCTTGGCGGCCTGACGCAGCAGATCGACCACCGGACTGAAATTCTCATAGGGATGCAGCAGCAGGATCGGGCGCTTGCGGATCGCGTCGAACATCGATTCCTTGCTGCGGATCTGCTTGGGAATCGACGGCGAAAAGCCGGAATAGGTCAGATCCGGCCGGTCCACCAGCCCACCGACCGCCATCAGCCGGGTCAGGTTGACCGGGCCATGCACCTGGTAAAGATCCCGCTCGGTCAGGCCGAACTCCTTGAGCAGGAACTGCACCAGTTCTTCCGGGCAGTTGTCAGCAACCTCAAGACGCACCCCATCACCAAACCGGCGGCTGAGCAGCTCACCACGAAGGGCCGAGGCCAGGTCTTCCAGGTCGTCCTCAAGCTCAAGGTCAGCATTTCTGGTCAGCCGGAACTGATAGCAGCCTTTCACCTCCATGCCGGGGAAAAGTTCATCGGCGTGGGCGTGGATCATAGACGACAGGAAAACGAGGTTCTCGCCACCGTTGCAGACATCATCAGGCAGCCGCACCAGACGCGGAAGGGAGCGGGGAGCCGGCACAATCGCCATGCCGGTTTCCCGGCCGAAGGCATCCTTGCCATCCAGTTCAACAATAAAGTTCAGGCTCTTGTTGACCAGGCGTGGAAACGGATGTGACGGATCCAGTCCGATGGGGCTGACCACCGGCAGGATTTCCTCTTCAAAATAGGTTCGCACCCACTCCGCCTGCTCCGGCGTCCACTCCCGACGACGGACGAAATGAATGTTCTCCTGCTCCATCTCGGGAATCAGCACATTGTTCAGTATGTCGTACTGTTCGCGGATGTACTCGTGGGCAACACGGCTGATTTCCGCCAGGGCCTGGTCCGGCATCATGCCATCGGCACCAACCGTTTCGCGGCCGTATTTCATCTGCTGCCGCAGACCTGCCACGCGGATCTCGAAGAACTCGTCCATGTTGCTGCTGAAGATGCAGCAGAAAATCAGACGGTTGATCAACGGGTGGGTCGTATCCAGCGCCTGCTTGAGTACCCGGTAATTAAACTGCAGCTGGCTCAGTTCCCGGTTAAAGTAATTTTCATTGGCATCCAGGTTGATTTCCTCACCAACCGGAGGCACATCTACCGGCGCAGGCACACTCCGGTCATCCCCTGCCGTCTGATTCTTCGCCGTTTCCGTTGTCATGGTTCCTCGATTCCAGTGTGTTCGCCACTACCGGCGAATGATTTGCTTGGCTTATCCGTGCCGCTGATCCCGCATCAATCGCGCCGCGCGCACGGCGAAGTAGGTCAGAATACCGTCGGCTCCGGCTCTACGCATGGCCATCAGGCTTTCCATCATCACCGCATCGCCGTCCAGCCAGCCATTCTGGGCCGCAGCCATGTGCATTGCGTACTCGCCGCTGACCTGGTAAACGAATGTCGGTACCCGCAATTCCGTCTTCACCCGGTGCACGATATCGAGATACGGCATACCGGGCTTGATCATCACCATGTCCGCGCCTTCGGCCAGGTCCATCGAGACCTCATGCAATGCTTCGTCACCGTTGGCAGGATCCATCTGGTAGGTGGCCTTGTTCCCCTTGCCGAGATTGGCGGCCGAGCCCACCGCGTCACGAAAAGGCCCGTAATAGCTTGATGCGTACTTGGCAGAATAGGCCAGGATCCGCGTGTTCACATGGCCACCGTTCTCCAGGGCTTCGCGAATGGCACCAATTCGCCCATCCATCATGTCTGACGGTGCCACCACATCGGCGCCGGCGTCGGCATGGGAAAGCGCCTGATTGACCAGCGCCTCGACGGTGACGTCATTGAGAACATAGCCGTCGTTGTCGATGATGCCGTCCTGGCCATGGGTGGTGAACGGGTCCAGCGCCACGTCTGTAATTACACCCAGTTCCGGCTGGGCTTTTTTCAGAGCGCGAACCGCTCTCTGGGCCAGACCGTCCGAATCCCAAGCCCCGGAGCCGGACAGGTTCTTCTTCTCAGCCGGCACCACCGGAAACAGGGCAATGGCCGGGATACCCAGTTCCACCAGCTCCGCGGCCTGCTCCACCAGAAGATCAATGCTCAGACGCTCCACCCCCGGCATCGAAGGCACCTTTTCCCGCTGGCCCTCACCCTCCAGCACGAACACCGGATAGATCAGGTTGTCCGGCGTGAGCTGGTTTTCCCGAACAAGGCGACGGGAGAACTCACTGGCCCGGTTACGGCGCAGACGGGTGGCGGGAAAAGCACGGGGAGTCGGAATCGGCACTGACAACCTCCTGAATGGCTGAACAAAAAGTCTGATGGACCGTCGCGGCATTCGCCGGGCGCCCTTTGCGCCATCATACACGGCCAACGCCGCTGGTTGCAGACTCCCTCAGCAGGATAAAGCGATTAAATGACAGGCTGATTACCGGATCGAATCCAGCGCCTGGGCACGAATCCGTTCGGTTTCATTGAAGTGGCTGGCTCTGAGCCGCTCCAGCGCTTCCCGGCGCTCCGGCTCGGCCAGCCCAGAGGACAACAACCGGTCCCGCTCGCTGGCGTAGGCCTGCCAACGGCGATCCCAGGCCTTTTGCTCCTGATCAAGCCGGGCCAGCCTTTCCGCCGCGGCCTCACCAAAAGCCTCCTGACGCCAGGCCGCAAGCGCCCCGGGATCATCTGCCAGCGCCCGGCGTACCTGTTCATAGTCCGCAAACCGGCGGGTTTCCTCCCTGGCCTTCCGGAGAGGTTCCGGCAGAGAAGACTCGGCCTGGCGCAAAGCCTCGGCCTTCTGCTCGTCGGTCAGACTGTCGTCGCTTGTGATCCTGAGTTTTTCAATCTGGAAACGGTCCACCGCCTCATCGTCGGCAAAGAAAGCGTCCGCAGTGTCAGCATCCAGCCAGGTCCGGCGCAGGGCCTGGATCTCTGCCATCCTCCGTTGCATTTCCCTGGCGCCAAGTCCGGACACCTCTCCGTAGCTCTGTTCCAGATCAGAAACAGCCAGTTTGTATTCCAGGTAGTTTCCCAGGGTTGCCAGGGCCTGGGATCTCGCCGGCTCATCCAACACCGACAGAGCCGTCTCAATACGCGCCACCAACTGTTGCAGCGATTCCTCTCCCAGAGCTGACAGGAAATACTCGAACAGCTGCCGAAGATGGGGGGTCGGAATGAGATTGCCGAGACGGTCCGTCCGGTCCCAACCGTCCGGGACCGACGTGCCTGCCAGCGAGGCCGGCAACTGCTCGGGAATACGGACTGAAGAGGCGTTGTTGACGAGGTCGGACGGTGCCGCAGCGCCCTCATCCTGGCTTACGGATATCGGGGGCTCGTCAACAGGCGCCGAAGCAACCGGGTC
This sequence comes from Marinobacter sp. EhC06, assembly GCF_001650915.1. GTDB lineage: Bacteria > Pseudomonadota > Gammaproteobacteria > Pseudomonadales > Oleiphilaceae > Marinobacter. The sequence goes on along the minus strand of NZ_LXYO01000023.1, from coordinate 937,664 downwards.
GTCAACGGCGACCGGGTCTGCAGTCATCCTCCAGAAGCTGCCGACAGCTGCTATGATCAGTAGCAAAACAAGGAAAAGACGGATGCGAGGCTTCATTACCAAAGAGGTGTCCGGATTATCGGGTGACTGGCGATTTGCCCAGGCTAACGGCGCAAAATGATAATGAAAGAGGATAAACGACGCTGACAGGTCATACCGAGACAGGGATCAAAAACGGAGCCGGGGCGGAGTGCCCCGGACTGCCGCCTTTACGTTCAGAGGGAGCGGTTGTTAAAACCCACTTCCACCTTGCGCGGTGTATCAGAACGGAAGGAAGTATCCACTTCCTGGATCTTTCCGCCCTGGCTCAGGAACGCCTCAATGTCTGCCTGCAACTGTGCACGAACGCGGGCACGGCCGGCTATGGAATGGTTGTCGTCACTGTCGCTGGTCCAGCTTCCGGACTGCTCCAGGTTGCTTTCGTCGAATTCACTCATAATCTTTTCTCCATCAACGAAAACAGATGGTCGAGTGCTGCGACCCCACAGGGAACCTCACTCCGTATCGACGAACGACCGCCTGCGGCTTCGTCTTGGCGTCTTTATAATCTGCTTTTTGTGACCACGCTATTTACTGGCAACGACTTTTTTGTAAATTTTTGTAACGAGCAACAAGCAATTGAATTGCATGCGGAAATTTTATATTCGTCTGTGGTTCAAAAAATTGACACAAAGAATGAATAATGATTCACTACTTATAGGGAGCCGGAATGGCCTATCGAGAAACGGAGAAAATGCGCCAGCGTAAGGCCGAGGCGCGAAAACGGATCGTGGACTGCACCTATCAGTGCGTGGCCGAGGGCGGTTTCAGAAGCGCGCGGGTGACCCGTATCGCCGGCTTGGCCGGCGTTGCCACAGGAACTATCTACCGGCATTTCGAGTCCAGAGAAGACCTGTTCGCCGAAATTTTCCGACTGGCGACCCAACGGGAAGTCGACAAGGTCGCCGAGGCCCTCGCATCCGGCGGAAACGGCGCCGAACGGCTGGAGCGGGCGCTGAAAGGCCCGCAAATGGCCTGGTCACTGATCGCCGAGCCGGTGGACCCAAAAGTGGAAGAGGAACGACTGGCGTATCGCAAGGCCTACGCCAACCTGTTCGAGAAAGCGATCCGCGAGGGCATTGACGAAGGGTGCATCCCGGATCAGGACGCTTGCCAGAGCAGTACATGCCTGGTCGGCGCCATCGCGGAAAGCCTGGTTGGTCCACTGTCACCAACACAGACCACCCAGGAAAACAGCGCAACAGAAGACAACAATGACCCGCTGGTCAATTCCATCATCCGCTTTTGTATGCAGGGGTTAACCGGCACCAGGAGGTAGCTATGAACGCGCCGCAGCCCCGGCCAGAGATGCCATCAAACGACCAGGAAGACCGCTACCTGGCCACCACCCACGAGGTCTTCAATCAGCCGCCGGCCCTGGAGAACTACAATCTGTTCGAGCAGGACATTGCCCTGCAGGAAGCCGCCCTGCGGGAAGGTGCCGGTAAAGCCGCCGAGGACCTCAAGGCATTCGGAGCTCTCGCAGGGGCCGCCGAAACCATTGACCTGGGGTTTCGCGCCAACGCCAACAAACCGGTGTTCAATACCCACGACCGGTACGGCCACCGCATTGATGAAGTGGACTTCCATCCGGCCTATCACGAGCTGATGCGGATTGCCTTCGACAACGGCCTGCACAGCAGCCCCTGGAGCCATCCCTGCCAGGGCGCACACGTTGCCCGTGCTGCCAAGTACTACATGCACTCCCAGGTGGAAGCTGCCCACTGCTGCCCGGTCACCATGACCTTCGCGGCCATTCCTTCTATCCGGAAACAGCCGGAGCTGGCGGCGGACTGGGAAGCTCGCATCCTGGCCGACAGCTACGACGCGCGCAACCTGCCGGACAGCCAGAAAAGCTCGGTCACCATTGGCATGGCCATGACTGAAAAACAGGGTGGCAGCGACGTTCGCGCCAACAGCACCAGAGCCTATCCGGTCGGCGCGGGAGGCCCCGGCCAGGCCTATGAGTTGGTAGGCCACAAATGGTTCGTCTCTGCCCCCATGTGCGACGCCTTCCTGGTACTGGCTCAGACACAGGCAGGACTTTCGTGCTTCCTGATGCCCCGCTGGCGTCCGGACGGCACCAAAAACCCCTGGCAGGTCCAGCGCCTGAAGAACAAGATGGGCAACGTCGCCAACGCCTCCAGCGAAGCCGAACTGCGCGGTGCCCTTGCCTGGATGGTTGGCGAAGAAGGCCGCGGTGTGCCCACCATCATTGAAATGGTGGCCATGACCCGCTTCGACTGCATGATCGGAAGCTCCGCCGGCATGCGTCAGGCCATCGCCCAGGCCAGTCATCACTGCCGTCACCGCAGCGCCTTCGGCGCCCGCCTGATCGATCAGCCTCTAATGCAGAATGTCCTGGCCGACCTGGCCCTGGAAAGCGAAGCGGCACTGGCCTATACCATGCGCATTGCCCGCGCCCTGGACAACCAGGACAAGGAGCACGAACGACTGCTGGCCCGCCTGGCCACACCCGTCGGCAAATACTGGATCTGCAAACGCACCCCGAATCATGCCTACGAGGCCATGGAATGCATCGGCGGCAGCGGCGTGATGGAAGACTGCATCATGCCCCGACTGTTCCGGGAATCACCGGTCAACGCCATCTGGGAAGGCAGCGGCAACGTCCAGTGCCTGGACACCCTGCGCGCCCTGCAAAAAGAGCCTGAAACCCTCGACGCCTTCTTCAAGGAGGCCGCCGAAGCCAAAGGCGCAGATCGCCGCTTCGACCAGTTCCTGGCGCAGCTGCAACATGACTTCGCCGACATCAGCGATTTCCAGTACCGCGCACGCAACCTGGTCGACCGCATGGCCCTGGCCCTGCAGGGCTCCCTGCTGCTCCGCCACTCGGATGCCGCCGTCGCCGACGCTTTCTGCGCCTCGAGACTCCAGTCCAATGGCGGTATGAACTACGGCAACCTGCCCTCGGGCACCGATCCGGCAGCCATTATCAAACGGGCAACGCCTGTAGTAGGGTAAGTGGTCGCTGTTAGCCAGACCTGTCGGATTACGCCTTCGGCTAATCCGACCTACTGAGAACTCGCGAACTGTCGGAGGTAGGCTTTCCAAAACTGTGCGGAGCCATGGATGGCGGAGCCCAAGCGCCACAGGGATGTGCCGCAAGGAGCGTGTTTTGGAAAGCCTACCTCCGCCAGTTCCTGCACCGAAGTCGGAACCACAGATGTCAGAAGCCCTGAGAAAACTCCTGCGGGAGGGCCAAAAGCCCCAACAGTCGGTTATCACGCCCCACGTGGGCGTACTGACCCTGCACTTCCAGCTCTACGGCTGCGACGACCTCAAAGCCAAGCGCAAAGTCTTCACCGCCCTGAAGGCCGTCTGGGGCAAAGAACCCGATCTCGCGGTAGCCGAGACCGCCGACCAGGAGGCCCTCGACTGTGCCACCTGGACCATTGCCGCCCTGGGCACCTCCTCCCAGCAGATTACCCAACGCCTGGACCAGATCGAAAAAGCCATCGAAGAACGCGTGGATGCTGCCATACTGGAAATACACCGGGAAATACTCTGACCGGGAAGCAATAACCTGAGCAGCGGCCGTGTGGCGTAACCTGTCGCCACGCCGTATACTACGCCCCCTCAGGGATGCCAGTGCGCCTGCCAGAAGCAGGTGACCAGAAACCAATGCCGGACATGAATGCCGGCCGTATCCGCAGGGCATCCGGAACCGGCCCTTCGGATGACCACTGAATGTGAGTGGCGCCTATGACCGGAAAGAAGAAATCCGCACAGGCCTCGGTAGAGGCCATGTATCGCGTGTTCACGGTGCCTGAGGCACCGGAATCGACGCTGAGCCGGATTGACCAGAACATCTCCCGCAATCTTGCAGGCTTCCTGCAGGAACACATTGTTGCGGTTGAACGGGACCTCTCGGATGTGGAGAAAGACTTCTCCGACTACAGCATTCCCGAGAAGCCCGTCTTCGTATCTGAACAGGCCCAGTTCCTGCTCGACAAACTGGTGGCCAATTCCGTTCACACCGCCTCTCCGGCCTTTATCGGGCACATGACCTCAGCGCTGCCGTACTTCATGCTGCCGCTGTCCAAGATCATGATTGCCCTGAACCAGAACCTGGTCAAAACCGAAACCTCCAAGGCGTTCACGCCCATGGAGCGCCAGGTACTGGGCATGATCCACCGCCTGGTGTATCAGGAAGACGGCGCCTTCTACCGCAAGTGGATGCACGACCCCCGTTATGCCCTGGGTGCCATGTGCTCCGGCGGCACCGTCGCAAACCTGACGGCCCTGTGGGTCGCCCGCAACCGGGCGTTCCCGGCTGAAGGCAGCTTCCGGGGCCTGCACCAGGAAGGCCTGTTCCGGGCGCTGAAGTACTACGGCTACGAAGGCGCCGCCATCGTCGTTTCGCGGCGCGGCCACTATTCCCTGCGCAAAGCCGCCGACGTGCTCGGCCTGGGCCGCGAATCCCTGATACCGGTGGACACCGACGACGAAAACCGCATCAACACCGACGCCCTGCGGGACAAGTGCCTGGAATTGCAGCGCCAGAAAATCAAGGTCATGGCCATCTGCGGTGTGGCCGGCACCACCGAAACCGGCAACGTCGACCCCCTGGACGCCATGGCCGACATCGCCCGGGAATTCGGCGCCCACTTCCACGTGGATGCCGCCTGGGGCGGGCCCACACTGTTCTCCCGCACCTACAAACACCTGCTGCGGGGCATCGAGAAGGCCGACTCCGTCACTTTCGACGCCCACAAACAGCTCTACGTACCCATGGGCGTGGGCCTCGTGGTATTCCGCGACCCGAGCCTGGCCAGCGCCGTTGAACACCACGCCCAGTACATAATCCGCAAGGGCTCCCGGGATCTTGGCAGCACCACCCTGGAAGGCTCACGGCCCGGCATGTCCATGCTGATCCACTCCGGCCTGAAAATCCTGGCCCGGGAAGGCTACGAGATCCTGATAGACCAGGGCATCGACAAGGCCAAAACCTTCGCGGAAATGATCGAAGCAGAACCGGATTTCGAGCTGGTTACCAAGCCCGAACTGAACATCCTGACCTACCGCTACTGCCCGGAAAACGTCCAGGAAGCCCTCGCCTGCGCCGACCCGCTGCAGGCAGAAAAGCTCAACACCTGCCTGAACCGGATCACCAAGTTCATCCAGAAAACCCAGCGGGAACGGGGCAAGGCGTTCGTGTCACGGACCCGGTTGGAGCCGGCCCGTTACTTCAACTTCCCGTGCATCGTGTTCCGGGTGGTACTGGCTAACCCGTTGACCACCAGGGAAATCCTGGCAGACATCCTTTCGGAACAGAGAGAATTATCACGGGATGAGGGTATCGAGGATGAGATCAGCATCCTGCACCAGATGGCGGATGCAGTCCTGAAGCAGGCTACGCCAAACGCGAGACAGGCCTGAAGGGCCCAAAAGATTTAGCCATGACCATTTTTGGCCACAACCATGGCTCAGGTGAACCGGGCGGGGGATGGTTCAAAAACTGTGCGGAGCCAGGGATGGCGGAGCCAAGCGTACAGGGACGTATTCACAGCGTGTTTTTGAACCATCCCCCGCCCGGCTCGCTTCTCCCAAGCCTGCAGACAAGGCCTCAGTAAAGCGCCTCTTCATCATCCAGAACATCGTGGATGATATCCAGGAACATCTTGTCCGCCTCACTCCAGTTCTCCGGAATCCGGATATTCGTGCTGGCACTGATCTCCTGTGCAATCAGCTCCTCGGCATTCGGCTTGCCACGATGCTTGCGGGCGATCTCCATGGATTTAACGGCAATGGTCGGATCGCTCAGAACCTTCTTGATAAAGGTCCTCAGCTCATCAATCATCTTCGCCTGACGGCTTTCAACGGATGAACTCATACTTCACTCCATGGACAAATAGGCTTGAGGGGTGAGCCACCCCTTTTTAACGATAGTATGACCAAACTCGGTTTATACAACCAGCCCGGTCAGATCAACAAGCCCCGGAGCGTAAAGAACAGGATCGCGGCCATGATGGCAGACGCCGGCACCGTGATGATCCATGCCGCCGCAATGCGCACCAGGTGCGAACGTTTCACCATTTCTTCCCGGTAGATCTTCTTCAGGCGCTTGCGCTCGGACTTGGACAAAGGCACCTGCTTTTTCTTCTTGGCCTGCTTGAGAAGGTTCTCCATCTCCTCCACCGAGGCATTACGAAAATCATCCAGGAAGGGTTTGAGACGCTCCTGCTCGGCGGGGTCGTGGTGCTCCATGATCTTGTGCAGCTGGGTCGCATAGTTGGACTTCAGGTACTCCCGGAGGAAGCCAACGCCGAACACGCCGCCTATGGCGATATGGGTGGAGCTGACCGGCAAGCCCAGCTGGGACGCGAGGATCACCGTAAGCGCAGCCGACAGGGCGATACAGAATGCCCGGGTCTTGTCCAGTTCGGTGATTTCACTGCCAACGGTCTTGATCAGGCGTGGCCCGAACAGCATGAGGCCAACGGCCAGGCCCAGGGCACCCACCATCATTACCCACATCGGGATGCTGGCAGACGTCACCACAGAATTCGCGGACAGGGCATCGTTAATTGCCGCCAGGGGACCGATGGCGTTGGCGACGTCATTGGCACCGTGAGCAAAACTCAGCAGGGCGGCAGCAAAGATCAACGGCCAGGTAAACAGGGTATTCACGCCTGCCGAGCTGTTTTCCATGGTCGATGCCATGCGGCCCACCAGGGTGCGCATGACGAAGAACACCACCGCAGCCGCGGCAAGACCGATCAGCGTCGCCTCAAGAAAATCGACTTTGACGATTTTCTTCACACCCTTGATCATCAGATAGGTTCCGAAAGCCCAGGCCATGATTGCCACCAGCCAGGGAACAAAGGTCCTGGCCGCCGGAATGACCTCTTTCCGATACAACACGGTCTTCTTGATCGCGAACAGGAACAGTGCTGCCAGCGCCCCACCGAGAACCGGCGAGATTACCCAGCTGGCCGCAATCTTGCCCATCACCGCCCAGTCTGCGATTCCCCAGCCACCGGCGGCGATACCTGCGCCCAGAACGCCACCAACAATGGAGTGGGTTGTAGACACAGGTGCGCCCATCCAGGTGGCCAGATTCAGCCAGAGGGCGCCCGCCAGAAGGGCGGCGGTCATCAGCCATACGAAAGCCCTGCTCTCTTCCAGATTGGAGGGATCAATGATGCCACCCTTGATAGTGGACACCACATCGCCTCCGGCGATGATCGCGCCACCGGCCTCGAAAACAGCTGCGATGAGTACAGCGGCACCCAGGGACAGGGCACCAGAACCTACCGCTGGCCCCACATTGTTAGCAACGTCATTGGCGCCGATATTGATCGCCATGTAACCGCCAATCACCGCGGCGGCCATCAGCAACATACTGTTGGGCATTCCCTGACTGAAAGATCCGACAGTCAGCCACACACCAAGTAGGAAAAGCAGGCTGATGCCGACCCTGTATCGTTCCGTGGTAGGGCTGGTGAGAAGGGTATCCAGGAATCCGCTCGAACGGGCCATAACAGATCAGGTCTCGTTTAGTCTGTGAGGATTGGGGGCGAGCTCTGTCGCGCGGCAACTATAAAATTTTTGACATGAAAATGAAATAAAACGGTCACAATTGACACAGACTAAACACATCACAGACGGGAGTGCAAAAACGCACTAAATTGACTCATAATTCCGAATATAAGCGTCAAAATTACAAAAACAGCAAAATAAGGTTCCCATGCCTAATTCACCTTCCTCCGGGCAGCTTGCTGCCGGCGAACGGGAAGACGCCCAGGTTTCGCGTCTGCTTACCTGGCTCTCGGCAACCGCCATCGCTTTTCTGGTTGGCATCGGTACCAAGGCCTGGTTCGCCGGACACACAACTCATGCCTGGGTGCTCTGGTCCTTCATCGGCCTGATTGCGCTGAACATGCTGTACTTTGCCAGCACCGGAAACCGTGCGCGCCAGAAAGCCGGGATGATCATTATTGTCGGCCTGCTTTTCACCTACCTGATTGCCTCTGGCGGCGAGAACAACACCGGGCCACTCTGGTTTTACGTCTTTCCACCGCTGCTGTTCTACCTGACCGATCTGAAAACCGGTACGGCCGTTCTGCTGTTCTGTTACCTGATTGCGGTAGTGGTATTCCAGTTTCCCGGGCTGCCACTGGTGTCCGCGGAATACAGCATGGATTTCAAGATTCGTTTTTTCGCTGCCCTGACCTTCGAATCGATTTTCTGCTTTGTCCTTGAAGCCAGCCGCCTGAAGGCACGCAATGAACTTCTGGCCCTTGCGGAAACCCACGAGCATGCGGCACGGACGGACGAACTCACCGGGCTGGCCAACCGCCGTGAAATGCAGAACCGCCTGACCATGGAGTTTTCCCGCTACCAGCGCTCCGGCCATCACTTCTCCATTGCCCTGATCGACCTCGATCTTTTCAAACAGATCAACGACCAGTTCGGACACGACGCTGGCGACGATGTCCTGCGGGAGTTCGCTGCCTTGATGCGAACCGTGATTCGGCAGGCGGATGTCGCGGCCCGATGGGGCGGTGAAGAATTCCTGGTCCTGTTGCCTGACACTTCCCTGCTGCAGGCTCTGACCCTGGCTGAGAGATTGCGGTCTCAAGTTGCCAGGCACCCGTTCCGGTTCAGGGACCAGTCGTTACCGGTAACCATCAGCGCCGGCGTCTGCTCTATTGCAAAGGCCCCCTCACTTGACGATCTGCTCAAACAGGCCGACCTGAATCTCTATAATGCCAAGGAATCCGGGCGCAACCGGATAGCACCGCGGGTTCGTAGCCAGGAAAACGAGTCCTCACCCATCCTCTCACCTTGAGGCAGCAAAGCACTCCCGCTATGATCGTGCGCCACCGAACGACCGTATGGTCATTTCCACGGCAGCGAACAGGTAACCTATGACATCAATCAGAATCTTGGTGGGCAGTGTCTATGGTGGCGCACTCATGACGGCCCGCGCCATCAAGAAGGAGCTGGAGGGCGATGGCCACCACGTAACCGTACTGGAGAACCCGGCTCTGGACGACATCACCTCGAACAACGATCCGCTTCTGGTCTGCACATCCACAACCGGGCAGGGTGAAGTGCCAGCCAACCTGCTGCCCTTCTATCTGGATCTGCGGGACCAACTGCCCCAGCAACCGGGTCGGCCGTTTGGCATCATCGTGCTGGGCGACAGTTCCTACGGTGACACCTTCTGTGGCGCCGGCGACCTGGTTGAGGAAGCGCTATACGAAACCGCTGCCCGCAAGGTGGGAGACACGCTTCGAATTGATGCCCTGGAAACCATGGAGCCGGAAGCCGAAGCCCTGCCCTGGGTCCGGTCATGGCTTGAGCAGATCTGAGTCCTGGCTACAAAATTTTGCCAAACAGGCCCTGCCGGTGACTTGAGCCGCCAAAGGCGACACGCCATACTCCTTTGGACAACGACAATCAAACGGTACGACGTGGCATCCACTTTCTGGCTTCGTTTACTGATAACACTGCTGCTGTTATCGGGTCTGGCTGCCCCATCCCTGGGGGCTGAGGATTCCTATGTACCGCAAATCGAGTATCTGCGCGCCGCCCCGGATGAAAACCTGACAGCCAGTGAAGCCCTTGCCTCCAGTGACTGGCAAACCCTCGAGGAAGAAAGCCCGAATTTCGGTTACATCCGGGATACCGTCTGGCTTCGGTTTCGGGTAGCCCACCCTGCCACTATCAATCTGCTGGAAGTCCGCTACTCACAACTGGACAGGCTCACCTTCCATCTGCTGGAAAACGGCCGCATTGCCCGGCGCATAGTGACCGGGGATCATGTGCCCTTTGAACAGCGGCCTATTCTGCATCGGCATTTCCTGTTCCCCTTCGAACAAAGCATCGCCAGCGAGTACCAGATTCTGCTGGAGGTGCACACCGAGGGTGCCATGCAGATCCCGGTTCGACTCTGGAACGCCCAGACTTTTTTCGAGCATTCATCCACTGAAGATCAGATGCACTCGGTCTACTACGGCATCCTGATCACGGTCATTTTCTTCAATCTGTTTATCTTCGCCGCTCTCAGAGAGCCGGTGTACCTGCTTTATGTGCTCTCGACGCTGGGTTACCTTCTGCTTATCGGCACGGTGAACGGCGCGGCATTTCAGTTCCTGTGGCCACAAAGCCCCGGAACACAGAATCAGATCATGTTGCTGGCCGTGCCTCTGGCGGTACTGTTCACCCTGCTGTTCTCGCGCTCGTTCCTGAAACTTCGGGAAACCGGCCCATTCCTCAACCGGCTGGTGGTGTTCGCCATTTCCGTGAACGCAGCCGTTGCATTGATGACTTTCTTCGTCGATTACAGTACCGGCAGTCGGCTGACCGTAGCCCTGGCAATACCCAGCTGCCTGTTGCTCACCGTTCTGGGGCCGGTGCAATGGTGGAAGGGCAACCCACAGGCCGGCTATTACACGGTGGCCTGGGCGGCACTGACGTTGGGCAGTGCAATAACCGCGGCCAACAAGTACGGCTTGCTGCCCAACAATTTTGTGACCACCTACGGCATGCAGATCGGATCCGCTCTGGAAGCCATTCTGCTCACACTGGCCCTGGCGGCGCGGCTTTACCAGGAACGGCAGGACAAGGTGGACGCCCGGGAAGCCGAACTGAATGCCCTGGCGGCACGGCGGTCAGCGGAGCTGAAGCTGATGGATCATGCGCTGCACAATCCGCTCACCGGACTTCCCAATCGGGGCAGCTTGGAGATGATGCTGAACGACCTGATGTTGCGCAGCCCCGAGCGACGCTATGGCGTCGCCGTCATCCACCTGAACAACCTGCAGTCGGTCACCAAAACCCTCGGGCACCGCAACAGTGACCGGATTCTGGAACTGGCGTCCAAGCACTACAATGCCGTGGCGCGGGAACTGCCGGGCGCCATGCCGGTAGAACAGAGCGACCAGCGCAATTTCTACCTGGCATCACTGGATCCTCAGACATTCGCCTTTGTTGTCGACGCCGATGCCACCGGTTCGGTTCCGCGCGCTATCCTCAAGTCATTGGAAGGCATACGCTACCCGATTGACTATCTGGGCATGCAGATTCCCCTGGACCCCAGGCTTGGGGTGGCAATCTTCCCGGAGCATGGTACGGATGCCAACACCCTGATACGCCGTGCGGTGATCGCCGAAGGATCGGATTCTGCCCGGGAGCGGGGAATTGCCTATTACAAGTCTAAAAAAGACTCCTATAGCGCCGACCGGCTGACCCTGGTGTCGGAGCTGCGGCATGCGCTTAACAACAACCAGCTGGCGCTGTTCATGCAGCCCAAGCAGAGCCTGAAAACAGGCCGTATCGTCGGGATTGAGGTATTGATCCGGTGGCCCGGCCGGGCGAAACCAATCCGCGCCGATGAGATTGTCAGCCTTGCGGAACAGACCGGGCTGATCAAACCGCTGACCCGATGGGTACTTGAGCAATCACTGCAACTGCGCTCACTACTGCTGGAGCGCGGCTGGCCTCTGAACATATCCATCAACATTTCGCCCAATAACCTGCGGGAACCGGACTTTCCCATTTTTGTCCAGCGTCTGATGAACAGCTATCACAGCCATCAGGGCTCGATTATCTTTGAGGTAACGGAAACCTCCATGATGCAGGACCCGGGTAATTCCCTGAGGGCGCTGAACTCACTCAGCGCCACCGGCATCCCGGTGTCGATCGATGACTTCGGGTCCGGCTATTCCTCACTGTCCTACATCAAGCAGCTACCCGCGAGCGAGGTCAAGATTGATCGGTCGCTGGTCACCGAGCTTACCACCGAGGCGGAAGACCGGGTGATTGTGCAGACTACTATTGATATGTGCCACAGCCTGGGCTATCAGGTGGTGGCCGAAGGCGTAGAGGATGACGTCACCGCCAACCTGCTCAGGGACATGGGTTGCGACATGATCCAGGGTTACCTGCTGACACCGCCGCTGCCGTTCGATGAACTGATGGACTGGCTGGACCAGAACCATCAGCAACCGGACCAGCGTAAGCTGGGCTAGCCGCCTAGGACCTCTGACGAATCAGGGCTTCCTGGGTGGTGGATGCCACAAGCACACCGTCCTGGTTGAAGAAGTTGCCACGATTGAAACCCCGTCCTGCCGAAGCACTGGGGCTGTCCTTGTCGTACAGCAGCCATTCGTCCATGCGGAAATCCCGGTGGAACCAGATGGCGTGATCCAGGCTAGCCACCTGCAGCCCCTTGCTCATGAACGTCAGACCGTGGGGATTCAGTGACGTACCGAGAAACTGGAAATCCGATGCGTAAGTCAGCAGGCAGCGGTGAAGCACGGGATCGTCCGGCAGGTATCCCTGGGCACGAAACCAGCTCTGCTTGTGGGGCGGGCGCTTCTCCGGCTTCAGGGGATTGACCGGGTTTACCGGACGGATCTCGATCGGGCGATCCCGGGTAAGAATCGGCCGCATTCTTTCCGGCACCTGGGGTGCCAGCAGTTGGCCCCATTCCTGTTCCGAGCGAAGCGTTTCCGGGTCAGGCGCGTCCGGCATGGTCAACTGATGCTCGAAACCTTCCTCGGCCACCTGGAACGACATGGAGCCGGTCAGGATTTCCTTGCCGTCCTGGCGGGCAATCACCCGACGTACCGAGAAACTGCCACCATCACGGACCCGCTGGACCTCGTAGTCGATGGGCATGTCCTGATTGCCGGGGCGCAAAAAGTAGGCATGGAGGGAGTGGCAAAGGCGACCTTCAACGGTTCGGCTGGCCGCCATCAACGCCTGGCCAAGAACCTGACCGCCAAAGACGTTGGGAAAACCCAGATCCTCGCTGTCACCCTGGAAGTGGTCGTCACCGATGGGCGAGAGATCCAGCAACTCCACCAGTTTCTTGGTTACCTCAAGCATGCCTGCTCCTGTGATTTCGTTAGCACACGAAGGAGTTTTCTACCGCAAGCGGCGAAATTTCGCAATGAAAAGCCGTCGCCGGCCATGACAAAACAGCCCCGTGGAACCGGGGCTGTTGAATAGAAGAGGAGCATCAGCCGTGTATCGGCGGCACTTCCTTGGACAGGGCCTGCTTTTCCATGGCAAAGCTGCCGGTTACCGCAAACCCCAGGACATCGCCGCCGGGGCTCTTGAACAGCGCCTTGACGTTGCTGCCATCCTGCTCAACCTCCCAGTTGCCCTCGACTTCCGACGGTGGAGGGCAAACCGCCGTGGGGCAACAGGGCGTCTTGATCATCACCGGCATAGTGCCATAGCTCACTTCGGTGCGCTCACCGAGCAACGTTTTGGCAAGCGCCCGGGAACAGGCCATCAGCGGCAAAACATAAAGCAGGACGTGACCGTCTACTTCGGCGCAGTCACCGAGTGCGTAGACATCCGGCGCCGAGGTCTCCAGAGCGCGATTGACCACGATGCCCCTGGCAGTCTCAAGCCCCGCAGCGCGGGCGAGATCCGTCCTCGGGCGCAGGCCGACGGCGGACAGTACCAGATCAGCTTCCAGAGTCTCGCCATTGGCCAGGGTCAGACTGACCCCGTCACCACTGCGGTCGATCCGATCAACCACGGTTCCGAGATGAAACCCTACCCCCAGATTCTCCAGCTCCTGCTGGACAGCATGGGCGGCCGCCTCCGGCAGCAGTCCGGGCATCACCTCCTCGGAAGGGGCAATCACATCAACTTCATAACCGCCGTTGCGCAGGTCGTTGGCAAACTCACAACCAATCAGACCCGCCCCCATAATCGCCACCCGCTTGCCCTCGCCCAGCGCTTCCCGGAAGGCGCGGTAATCCATCAGGTCATTGATCGAGAACACATGCTCCTGACCATCACCGTCCAGGCCGAGCCGGATCACATCGGCGCCCCAGGCCAGGACCAGCTTGCTGTAGGCAAGCCGTTCATCACCGAGAATGAGTTCGTGGGCGTCGGCATCAATTCCGGTGACCGTGGCAAAGGTCCGGATCCGGACATTCAACTGCCCCGCCATGGCGTCGGTCCCGCCCTGGGCCAGCCCGTCGGCATCCTTCCCCTTGGTAAAGCCGGTGGACAACATGGGCTTGGAGTAGCTCACGCCGTCGTCGGCTGTCAACATCAGAACCGGGGTCTCTTTGTCCTGCTTCCGGATTTCCCGTGCCAGCGAATAGCCGGATAAACCGGTGCCAACGATAACGATGGGGGCCTGTTCAGTCATAACCGCGTTCCTGTATTTTACGAACCTTGGCGGGTTTCACCTGCCGTGCCGGGTAATATCAGCCGATCTCGATCATTTCGAAGTCTTCCTTGCCGACACCGCAATCCGGGCAGACCCAGTCTTCCGGAACATCTTCCCACTTGGTGCCGGGCTCAATGCCGTCCTCGGGCCAGCCTTCGGCTTCATCGTAAATCAGACCGCAAACCACGCACTGCCACTTCTTCATAGGTTTTCTCCCAATATCATCCGGCCGCAATAGTAATTGTCAGACAATCATGCACGCAAGTGTTTTGTTCGCATTACACATACGAACAACTGTCGAATCAGGCCATCATACCCATCGCCCCGGAATTGACCAATGCCAATGCCGACGGTCCAGTTCGGAGTTTTCTGCCAATAGCCACAATTACAGACCTGACAACAGGGACCGCCCCTCCCTTCTGTTGCGCCTCTCCGGTATAATCGCCCGTTTTACGACAGGACCGACCGATATGACCGATACCGTCGCCGAAATGAACCAGGTAATGGCCGAAGCCGATTGCCTGGTCGATGAACAGCAGGTACAGACTGCAATAGGCAACCTGGCCGACGATATTACCGCCCGACTGAAAGACAGTAACCCCCTGTTATTCTGCGTGATGAACGGCGGGCTGATCCTTACCGGACAACTGTTACCCCGGCTCCGGTTTCCGGTCCAGGCCGAATACCTGCACGCCACCCGATACCGTCAGGAAACCACCGGCGGCATCCTTGAGTGGAAGCTCCAGCCCGAGGCAGATATGAACGGCCGCACCATCCTGATTGTCGATGACATTCTTGATGAGGGCACTACCCTGTGCGCCATCGCCGACTACTGCCGTGCCCACGGTGCCAGTGAGGTACTGACGGCAGTTCTGGTCGACAAGCAACATGACCGCAAAGCCCGCCCGAACCTGAAGGCCGATTTCACTGGCCTGGAAGTGGAGGACCGCTTCCTGTTCGGCTACGGCATGGACTACAAAGGCTACTGGCGTAATGCGCCCGGCATCTATGCAGTCAAGGGTCTCTGACATCGACAGTCGCCTGACCATACCCCCGACGGACTGGTATCAATCACTGACGGCTGCCGGCCTCCGAAACCCCGACGTTCACGGGCCGGCCCGCTACTGGCTGCAGGTGGAGGGCTCGTTTACCCGCGCGCTGCAGAAGCAATGCAGCCGCTCCTTCCACGTTGAGGTTCGCCGCGAGGGGTTTGCAACGCCGACAAAAGAAGAGGCCAGACGCCTCAACATCCCGCACCGCCAGTACGCCTGGATACGGGAGGTCAGCCTCTGTGGTGACAACCAGCCCTGGGTGTTGGCCAGAACGGTCATTCCCCTGAGATGCCTGGAAGGCGAGGGACGACGGCTATTGCACCTGGGCAACCGGCCTTTGGGCGCCTATCTGTTCACCAGCCCCCACTGGCAACGGGGCCCACTGGAAACCGGCCTCTGCAAACCGGTTATACCCGCCCAGCCAGAACTGGCGCGGCGCTCCCTGTTCAGTGGCCACAACAGCTCCCTGCTGGTTGGTGAATACCTGCTGCCAGCCCTGTTTCAGCGAAACACGCTTTAACCGGCCTCCTGCGACTGGCTATAATCCCTGCACTTATTCAATTCGAAGAACACCAGACGGACGCACGCCATGCTGCCTGACGCTGTGCCAGAACCTATCCAGCGCCGGCTGGCCGATTATGCCAGCTTGCTCAGAATCGACCGGCCAATCGGAACCCTCCTCCTGCTGTGGCCGACCTACTGGGCCCTGTGGCTGGCGGGCGATGGCAGCCCCGGGCTCGGCAATGTAATTGTATTCACCCTGGGCGTCTTCTTTATGCGCGCTGCCGGCTGTGCCATTAACGACTTTGCCGACCGCGACTGGGACAAGCACGTCAAACGCACCAAGGATCGCCCGCTAACCGCCGGCCGGGTCAAACCCTGGGAAGCGGTAGCGCTGTTCGCCGGCCTGTGTCTGGTTTCCTTCCTGATGGTGGTTCTGTTCACCAACTCGCTGACCCTGTACCTGTCCTTCGGCGGTGCCCTGCTGGCGTTTATTTACCCCTTCATGAAGCGCTACACCCATCTGCCGCAGCTGTTCCTTGGAGCAGCCTTTTCCTGGGCCATCCCCATGGCCTGGGCGGCGGAAGCGGGCGAACTGAGCCAGCTCACCTGGCTCCTCTTCACGGCCAACGTCCTCTGGACCGTTGCCTATGACACCCTTTACGCCATGGTGGACCGGGACGACGACCTGAAAGTGGGCATCAAGTCCACGGCCATCCTGTTCGGCGATGCCGATAAGACGATAATTGGCATGCTCCAGGGCATGGTGGTGCTGATCCTGATCATGGTGGGCCATCGTGCTGAACTGGGCACGTTCTATTACCTGGGCGTCGTGGCCATGGCCTGCCTGTTCGTATACCACCAGTATCTGGCGCGTGAAAGGGAACGTGAGGGCTGCTTCAAAGCGTTTCTCAATAACAACTGGGCCGGTTTCGCAGTTTTCGCAGGTCTGGTGATTGACCTCATCATTGGCTGAACCTGTCATATACTTGTAACACTTGGACGTTGTAATGAGGCAGCAACAAACCAAGGTCTGACACAGGTTAAAAGCTCATGACTGGAAAAACTGTCCTGATCGTCGATGACGAGGCCCCGATCCGCGAGATGATCGCCGTGGCTCTCGAAATGGCGGATTATGACTATCTGGAGGCAGCGGACGCCCGGGAAGCCCATGCCCTGATTGTCGACAAACACCCGGATCTCGTGCTCCTGGACTGGATGCTACCCGGCACCAGTGGCGTGGAGCTGGCTCGTCGCCTGAAAAAAGAGGAGGCGACCGCAGACATTCCTATTATCATGCTCACCGCCAAGGTTGAGGAAGACAACAAGATCCAGGGTCTGGAGGTTGGTGCCGACGATTACATCACCAAACCATTCAGCCCACGGGAACTGGTTGCCCGCCTGAAAGCGGTCCTGCGGCGCGCGACGCCGCCGGGCGTGGACAGCCCGATTGAAGTGGAAGGGCTGACTCTGGACCCGGTCGGTCATCGAGTTACCACCCAGGAGGGAGCCCTCACCATGGGTCCCACCGAGTACCGACTGCTTCAGTTCTTCATGACTCACCAGGAACGGGTATATACTCGCTCCCAGCTTCTGGACCAGGTCTGGGGTGGCAACGTCTATGTTGAGGAACGAACAGTCGATGTTCACATCCGCCGGCTTCGCAAGGCTCTCGGCGACAAGTACGACCACCTGATCCAGACGGTACGTGGAACCGGCTATCGTTTCTCGACCAGAGCCGCGTAAGTAACTCCGGCCAGCTGAGCATCAGCCCCGGAACGGACACAAGGCAGTTTTTGATGCAGCACAACTGGTCACGATACCTGCGCTACATTATCGGTGGCCTGATTGGCTCCACCCTGGTTGGCCTTTACTTCGGTGAGCCTGTCTACGGCCTGACCTTCGGGCTGATTGTCTATCTGTGGTGGACTCTGGTGCAGGCACGGCGCCTTTACCAGTGGCTGTCCAACCCGAGCGCCACCGACGAAGCGCCCCAAAGCATCGGGCTCTGGGGTGATATCTTCGACAACCTCCACAAACTTCACCAGACCCACCTGAGAACCCAGGACCGATTGCGGGCCCAGATCAACCGGGTGCAGGAGTCTACCAACGCCATGCGTGATGGTGTGATCATGACCGACTCCCGGGGGGCCATGGAATGGTGGAACGGCTCCGCCGAATACTTGCTCGGTTTTCGGCGCAACACGGACCAGGGCCAGTACATTCACAACCTGATCCGCACCCCGGCCTTCAAGACCTACTTCGATTCCCGGAATTATCGGGAGCCCCTGGAAATCCATTCCCCGGCCAAACCGCACATTCACCTGCAGATCCAGATCAGCCTGTTCGGTGACGACGACCGACTGATCGTCGCCAAGGATGTGACTCGTCTGTATCAGCTCGAACAGATGCGCCGGGACTTCGTCGGCAACGTGTCCCACGAGATGCGAACGCCGCTTACGGTCATCAGCGGCTACCTGGAAACTCTGGTGGACAACGCCGCCGACCTGCCGCCCAAGTGGCGCCGCGCCATTAACACCATGGCCGCCCAGTCATCCCGGATGGAAGCCCTGATCACCGATCTGATCCTTCTCTCACGAATCGAAACCGGTGAACAGACGGTCAACGACACGCTCACGGACGTGGACCAGCTGCTGGCTCAGATCTGCCATGACGCCCGGGCACTCAGTGGCGAAAAACAGCACGAGATTACCGTGCATATCGGCGACCACCGCCTGCTGAAAGGGGACGAAAGCCAGCTGCGCAGCGCATTCTCGAACCTGATCTTCAATGCGGTTAAGTACACGCCGGCAAACGGTCAGATCAGCGTATCCTGGTCCACCAACCGGGAAGGCGCCCATCTGTCGGTGAAGGACACCGGTATCGGCATTGACCCGGTCCATATACCGCGCCTGACAGAACGCTTTTACCGGGCCGACCCTAGCCGCCACAAGGATACTGGCGGCACAGGTCTTGGCTTGGCAATCGTTAAACACGTCTTGCTCAACCACGATGGCAATCTGGAGATTCGCAGCCGGATTGGTGAGGGCAGTGAATTTATTTGCCATTTTCCCCGGGAACGGCTGGTCGAACGCATCCCGGAGAAAGCGGAAAGCTAGCGCATCCCCGCCCGGAAACGGGCGACGAACCTCGACAGGTCCTCAAGCTTTTTCGGGTCTTCATCAACAAACCGGATGGTGACGCTGACAAAATCAGTGTCCTGGCGTTTGTCCACGGCCTGCAATTGGTGCACGTAGCCATTAAGGCGGGCCATCTGACCCTCGCCTGTTTCAATGTCCACCACTGCCTGGTCGAGAATCCCCGGGAACACCTGATCCCGCTTGGCGATCACCCGCACTTCAGTGAGATTGATATCCTTGACCACCGATTTCAGGGTGCTTTCTGCAAAACGCACGGAGGCAATACTCATCGAACCGCGGGACGGGGCCTGTTTGGGCGTTGCCACAGGAGCTGCCTGCGCAGGTGACGAAAGGGTTGAAGCGGCAGGGTTCTCCGCCATGGACTCCGGCTTGCGGGTCAGCAGGTTGGCGGACTCCTTGAAGGCATCGGCAGGGCTTGCCATGGACTTGCCGCTCCGGTCCATGGCGTCTTTCAGTTTGCGGCCCATCACCTTGATGATTTTCTTGCTCAGCCCCTCGGGGCTGAACGGTTTACCAAGGTATTCGGAAACGCCTCCCTTCACCGCTTCAATCACATGATCCTTGTCGCCCCGACTGGTAATCATGATAAAGGGCACGTTTTCGTACTGGGGCTGCTGGCGCATCCACT
The DNA here is from genome assembly GCF_001650915.1 of Marinobacter sp. EhC06. Lineage (GTDB taxonomy): Bacteria > Pseudomonadota > Gammaproteobacteria > Pseudomonadales > Oleiphilaceae > Marinobacter. The sequence continues at coordinate 918,071 of NZ_LXYO01000023.1, read as the reverse complement.
GCAACAGCTCCAGGCCCGACATCTCGGGCATTTCCCAGTCGCACAGTATCAGGTCAAACGCGGTCCGGGACATCAGCGACTGGGCCCGCCGGCCATTCTGGGCATCGGTTGTTTCGATCACCGGAAAACGCTGGCGCACGGTTCGTTTGACCAGATCACGTACAAAGCTGGCGTCATCCACGACCAGCGCTTTCAGCATTGCCATAGTTCAGACCTTCCCCTATCCACAACCCGTTTCTATGGTCCAACTATAGAACAAAGCCCCGCACCAGGAACCTGTCGGCAACAAAAAGACGACAATCGCCTTTTGCCGGGAACCGTCAGGTTAAAGAATTGTCACTCCACCGGGGCCCGGACAGTGTTTCTCCGGCTGAAAAACGCGCTAACATGGGCTCAGGACTATTCCACCACCATCAGCCTGATAGAGGTTTTGTGTGCTGACCAGACCTGCAAGGATTCTTCGCCAGGGCTGCCTTACCCGCGGCTTGTTTTTCTCCGGTTTTCTGTCATTTGTGTCCCTGCCGGCCCTCGCCCAGGACAACCCTGAGGTTGAGCCGGCGGGGTTTGCTGAGTGCAAAGCCCGGCTTCAGGAACAGGCCATTGCCGCCGGGGTCAGCAGCAAGACCGCCAGCGAGGTGATGTCCGAGGTTCAGCATCTGGCACGGGTGATCGAACTGGACCGTCGGCAACCGGAGTTCACCACTACGTTCGCCGACTACCTGAACCGGCGGGTTAACGAGGCCCGGGTCAGCAAGGGCCGTGAACTACTGGAGGAACACCAGGAGCTGCTGGCCAGAGTCACCCGGGAAACCGGCGTGCCCGCGCCTTATCTGGTGGCCTTCTGGGGCCTGGAAACCAATTTTGGCAGCTATTTCGGCAAGATGCCGGTGCCCAGCTCCCTGACAACCCTGGCCTGCGATCCCCGCCGCAGTACCTTCTTTACCGAGCAGCTGATCGCGGCCCTGCGCATCATTGATGAGGGCGCCATACCGGCAGACCAGATGGAAGGTTCCTGGGCCGGCGCCATGGGACACGTCCAGTTCATGCCCACCGTCTTCCTGAAACACGCAGTGGATGCCGACGGCGATGGCCGCAGGGATCTCTGGAACAGCCTGCCGGATGCCATGATGTCTGCCGGCAGGTTCCTGGAATCCATGAACTGGAACGGCGACTATCGCTGGGGGCGTGAGGTGCTTCTGCCCGAGAAATTCGACTATTCCCTGGCGGACGGGCGTCGTCTGCCGCTGGCGGAATGGCGCAACATGGGAATCACAGATGCCTTTGGCAATCCGCTGGCCCGTGAACCGATTGATGCCGCTCTGGTGGTACCCGCAGGACACCGTGGCCCGGCGTTTCTCGCCTATGACAACTTCCGCGTGATCATGGGCTGGAACCGCTCCGAATTCTACGCCATTGCCGTTGGCCATCTGGCAGACCGGATTGCCGGTGCCGGCAAGTTGCAGAACCCGCCGCCCGAGGATGCCCCGGCACTGTCCCGCGACAATATCATCAGTCTGCAGAAAGCCCTTCAGCAACGCGGCTATGAGCCTGGCAACCCCGATGGCATCATGGGCCCGGCAACCCGGTCCGCGATCCGGCAGTTTCAGTCTGCCAACAAATTGGTAGCCGATGGCTATCCCGGTGAATCGGTTCTGGCGGAGCTGGGGATACCTGCTGGCCAGTGATCCACCGGAGTGCCGGCGGCCTACTATTGCAGGTAACTATTTTGACGCGAGACTGATCTGACATGGATTCCATAACCCAGGCCGCCCTGGGCGCCTCCCTGGCCGGCGCCGTTGCCGGCAAGACCCTCGGCCGCTCGGTTTTGCTGACTGGCGCCGTGCTGGGCACCCTGCCGGATCTGGATGTTGTCATCGACTATGGGACGGCGGTGGCCAATTTCACCCAGCACCGGGGTTTCAGCCACTCGTTGTTCATTCTGGCTCCTCTGGCGGTGGCCCTTGCCTGGTTACTCTGGCGCTGGAAGCCGCAACTGGGTTTCCAGCGATGGCTCGCGCTGACTGGCCTGATCCTGATCACCCACCCACTGCTGGACGCCTTCACCACCTATGGCACCCAGCTGTTCTGGCCCATCGGGCCTCCCGTGGCCATCAGCAGCATTTTTATAATCGATCCGCTCTATACCCTGCCCCTCCTGGCCGGTTGCCTGTTTTTTCTTGCCCGACCGCCAGCCAAATCAGCGGTAGTTGCGGGGCTGGTCGTGTCCACCCTGTACCTGGGCTGGAGCGTCCTGGCCCAACAGGTCATTACCCAACGGGTGCAACCGGCGCTCGCAGAGGCAGGACTTGAAAACCCCGATCTGCTGGTTCAACCCATGCCTTTCAACACCCTGCTGTGGCGCGCCACGGCTCTTCAGGGTGATCAGCGGGTAGAGATTGTTACCGGCTTCCTGGACGGTGATACGCCCTTGAATCTTGAATATTTTCCGCGCCGCCCGGATCTGGCGAAGGCAGTCTCGGACCTGCCCGAGGCTCAGCGCCTGGAATGGTTCACCCGGGGCTTCCTGGACTACAACGAGGTCGGCAACCGCATCACGGCTACCGACATCCGGCTGGGCATCCCAGGCGCTCACCCTTTTACCTTTGTTCTGGCGACCCGAAATGGCAGCGGCATCGATCCCACGGCCAGCTTCCGGACTCCACGCCCCGATGTGAACACTGAAGCTCTGGCTTTGCTCTGGTCCCGGATGACTGGAGAAACCCCGGTGCTCTGCCTGGCCAGCCTGAGCTCACCGGCTCCGGGACAACGCTGCTGAATACCATGCGACTGGACCAGTTTATTGCCAACAGCACCGAACTCTCCCGAAAAGAGTCCAAACGGGCCATCAGTCGTGGGGAGGTAACGGTTGATGAACAAACCTGCAAGAGCGCCAACACCCAATTAACCGGCGGCGAACGGGTGGCCTTGGCCGGCGCCCTGCTGACTCTTCCAGGCGAGCGCTACCTGATGATGAACAAGCCGGCTGGCGTGGTGAGTGCGACAACAGACAGCGATCACCCAACGGCGCTGGACCTGTTGCCTGTGGACATCACCCGAAACCTCCACATTGCCGGCCGCCTGGACGCAGACACTACCGGCTTACTGTTGCTCACCACCGATGGTCAGTGGTCGCACCGGGTCACCTCACCGCGAACCGATTGCCCCAAAACCTACCAGGTCACGCTGAGCGAACCACTGACCGACGCAGCGGCACAACAACTGGAACGTGGGGTGGATTTGCACAACGACCCGAAGCCCACGCGGCCGGCCCGGGTAAAGACTCTGGAAGAGCGGATCATTGAGCTTACAATTTCGGAAGGGCGCTACCATCAGGTCAAGCGCATGCTGGCGGCGGTCGGCAACCACGTCGAGGCGCTGCACCGAGTGCGTATCGGGCAGGTCGAACTGGATAAGGCGCTGAAGCCCGGCCATTATCGGGAACTGACCTGCCAGGAGAAAGACAGCCTGGCCTGAATCAGGTCCGCTCGAAACGTTGTGCCTGCAGGTTCTTGCGCACGGCCCCGGCCTCGAACACTTCGCCATTCATGGCGATGTAGACCCCCGGTGGCAGCAACTGCACCGCGGCCCAGGCAAACCCGACGTTGAACACCGCATCGGTGCGGCGCATGCGGGCCGGCTGCATGGCGCCGGTCAGTACAATGGTTTTATCCTTGAGATTGGCCAACACCGCAGCCGTATCCGCCATGGTATCGGTACCGTGGGTCATAACGATGCGGTCACAATCGCATTCTCTGGCCGCCGCAAATACCAATTGGCGATCCTCATCAGTCATCTCCAGACTGTCTTTGCGCATCAGCTCCCGAAGGCGATAGCCCTCATGGATATTGGATTCCGAAAGCAGCTCAGGCAGCAGGCTGTGCCCCACCTCGAATTCGCTGTTGGCATCGAAATACACCTTGTCGATGGTGCCACCGGTGGTGAAAATCTGGATCATGGCGGGATTCCTTTCAGGGTCAGTTCACACTGACCGTGCTGTTGCCTGCGGTCGCGTAGGCCGCGTTCTTTTCCTGTTCGTAGCGCCGCGCCGCAGCAGCCACGGAACCCCGGGCTCCGGTATCAAGCCAGCGCTTGATCCGTCCGGCATCGCCCATCGGCGAGCGGGTACCAAGGGAATCCAGCAGAACGGTCACCACTTCCTTGCCGTTCATCTTCGAGATCATCACCAGGCAGCGACCGGCCTCGGAGAGATAGCCGGTTTTGCTCAGGGCCACTCCCCAGCTATCCCGATGCACCAGGGCATTGGTGTTCCCGAACGACAGGCTGTAACGGGGCTGCCGGAACTGCCCACGGAAATAACCGGTGGTGGAGTATTCCCGGATTTCCGGATAGTCAGCCGCCGCGTTTACCAGCTTCACAAGATCCGCTGCGGTTGAAAGATTCTCCGATGACAGCCCGGTGGGATCGACAAACCGGGTGCCGGTCATTCCCAGGGCCACGGCCTTGGCGTTCATGGCCTCAATAAAGGCATCGAATCCACCCGGATGGCTGCGGGCCAGCGTGTAGGCGGCAAAATTTTCCGAGGACATCAGCGCAATGCGCAGTACATCTCTGCGACGCATCTCTGAATCAATACGGATGCGGCTGTAGGCGTTGGCGGCGGCGGGCGTATGCCGCTCATGAAAGGTGAGCCATTCATCCAGCGGCTCGCCAGATTCCAGCACGACCAGCGCGGTCATGACCTTGGTGACAGAGGCAATGGGTACGGAACGGTCGGCGTTCTTGCCGAAAATCAGCTCGCTATCACCAGCCACAGCAACCGCGGCATTCACCGACGCAAGTCTGGGTCCATTTTCTGTTTCTGCGGCCCGCTTTTGGGAATCGCCCCCCGTTTGATGGGCCATAAGCGATCCAGGCAGCCAGAGCAACATCAAGATCACGAAAGGGGAAAAGCCGGCGAGTCTCATTTGTACAGATCCTGTGATTTATTCATGCATCGCGCAACCGGTCCGGAAACAGGCTTCTACAGATATGATGGTCAGGGTTAACTATACCAGCGAATGCCTTGTTTGATCAGGTGAAAAGTTTCTTGCGCCAATTTCATATAGCAAATGCAAGGGAGTTGGAAAACCATTAAAATTCGGCCTGATTCATCGAGTCAGAAAACACTTCTTAGTGGGACCGTCGCTTCATATGGATGACAGCACAGATCAGACTGAAAAAGCCGTGCTGTCACAACTCCGAGCCCAATCCGGGCTGACACCTTTTCGACGGTGGCTGCCATTCCTGTTTCTTTTCGCTGCTATGGCATACGGTCTGCTCGCAAGCCTCCTCCATGGACCTGAAAGCCCTCTTTCTCCGCTGTCGCACGTCGACTCGCCCGAGTCAACGTCCCAGTCCTCCCGCATTGAACAGATCGACTACCTGGTTGCCCCTCTGGAACAGATTATAGACGACGAAAACTGGCGGCAGAAAAACTGGCAAGCGGCCCCGTCACAGAACTCCGGCATTGGCTATTACAATGGCCCCGTCACCTTCAAGGTAACCGTGGAAAACCCCAGAACCACAGACGTCGAACAGTGGGCGCTTGTATCTGCGCCTTACATTGATCGGCTCAGGCCCGCCATTCTCGATGAAAACGGCGTTTTCCAGCGTCTTCGCGAAATGGGAGACCTTTACCCGTCCGGTAACAGGTTGATTTCACTACCACCGTGGATCTGGCCGGTTTCATTACCGACGGGCACTTCCATACTGTTGTTCGAGGTTCAAAATGCCGGCCCCACGTTACTGCCCATTACCATTCTGGAACCGAACAACGTTGTAAGCAGCATCGCAGGCACCATGACCTGGAAGGCGTTCATCACCGGCCTCCTGGTCTTCGCGTTGCTGCTGAACCTCAGTTTCATGATGAAATTCAGGCTGCCGGGGCTGGCCTGGCTGGGCGTTCTCACTCTATCCGTTATCCACGTGCAACTTGTTATGGAAGGATTCGGGCTATGGTTAATTTGGCCAAACTTCCCCGAAATTAACGCAGTACTAAACATCAGCCTTTGTCTTTGCCTCATCTCACTCTGCCAAATCACGCCAAACTTTATCCACGTCTCCAAACTCCCGAGACTGCTACTTAATGCGACGAGTGTGCTCGCCCTTTTACATTTGCTGGCCATGCCATTGCGGCTTCCGTTGGTCGGTCAGGACTCCTTCCTGATAATCGCCCTGGCAGGTGGTTCGATGATTCTGGGCCTTGCTCTCAAACAGGCCCAACACGAGGTGTATGCCCGCTACTTTGCGTTATCACTGCTCTTCATTCTCCTGGGTACAATTATCTCGGCGGCACGGACTGTCGGCTGGGTCCCGGTGAACAGTTTTACCGATTCCGCATTCTTTATCGGTGCAGCGGTCGCATCTCTGATCCTGACCAGCGGCATTGGCCGTCAGATATTGGAAGAGCGCAAAAAAAGGCTGGCCTCCGATATTCGGGCCCGCCAGGAACAAACGCTGCGATCTCACGTTGAGCAAAATTACAAACAACTCCTCAAAACCCACAGTGTTACCGGCAAACCCAATCGGGCCATGCTGGAGGAGTCACTGGATCAGCTTGATAGCCAACAACAGCCCTACACCGTCGCCATGATTCAATTGACACGGTTTAACGAAATCGAACAGGCTCTCGGCTATCGGACGGCAGAGGATCTGCTCAGAAGTTATCTGTGGGAGCTCGACGGATTCCTGAAACGGATCATGGGTGATCAGTTGATCATGATTGACGGCTATGCGCTCGCCAGCATTGACACCAGCAATCATGCCTTCGCCTTTTACCACAGTGACGCTCCGGACACTTACCCGGAAAAACTGAAAACACTCATGAACTGGTTGGGAGAGAACTTCCGCGAAGGCCGATTCTCGCTATCCTGGAGTTCATCGGTGGGTATCGCCCATGCTCCGGAGCATGGGGTCGACGCGTCAGAAATCCTTTCATCCGCTGGCTTTGCTGCCCTGGATACGCATCAGCCCCTTACGGTTTACGACCCGGCTATCGCGGACTGGCAGTACCAGCAGCAAATGCTGATGCTGGATATCGAAGAGGCACTGGGTGATGGCAGCATTTGGCTGGAATACCAACCAACCGTGCGAATACAGGACGCAAGTATTGCTTCGGTGGAAGCCCTGATACGCTGGCAACACCCGGACTTCGGCACGGTTGCTCCGGATCGATGGATCCCGTTAGCCGAACAGGTCGGGATGATTCACCACGTTACGCTCTGGGTGGTCGACCGGGTCTGCGAAGATATGAGCGCCCTGAAGGCCTGTCACGGGGACCACATTGCCGTTGCGGTCAATATTTCTGCAAACGATCTTACCCATCCGGACTTTCTGGAAAAAGTGAAGGCGATTGTGCAGCACCATGGGGCACAACCTTCCGATCTTATTCTGGAGATTACCGAAACAGCGATGATGGCTGACACAGCCTTGGCAAAAGACGTCATTCGGACCCTGAGCCAAAGTGGCTTCAGAATTGCCGTCGATGATTTTGGAACCGGGCACTCGTCGCTGGGAACCCTTGCCACATTCGAGCTGGACGAGCTAAAAATCGACCGGAGTTTTCTCAGTGACATACTCACGGAACCCGCTCGACAGCGAATATTCCGAGCGGCGCTTGACCTGGGTGAGGCTCTGGACCTGGATGTCGTGGTCGAAGGTGTAGAGGAGGAAGCTATCGCCGCCTGGCTACAGCAGTTCCCCGGCCTGTATGGCCAGGGATACTACTGGGGCAAGCCGGAACAGCTGAAGACATGAGCTCCAGCTCAATCAAGGCAAATCGGTCACTGCCCCTTTTGAGGCAGAACTTACTGTTCGCGAATACTTCGCCAATGTGCCCCGGATGAAACGGGGCGCCGGCTTTTGCCAGACCTGGCGCCGGCGCTCCAGCTCTTCATCGGAGACATCCAGTTCAATCCGGTTACTGACGGCATCAATGGTAATGGTGTCGCCATCCTCGACCAGCGCAATCGGACCACCTTCCGCCGCCTCCGGTGTGATATGGCCAACCACGAACCCGTGGCTGCCGCCGGAAAACCGACCATCGGTAATCAACGCCACATCGCTACCCAGGCCCTTACCCATAATGGCGGAGGTGGGGCTGAGCATCTCCCGCATACCCGGGCCGCCTTTGGGACCTTCATAACGGATAACCAGCACATCGCCGGCCACCACCGTGCCGTCCAGAATTCGCTCCTGGGCCTCTTCTTCCGAATGGAATACCCGGGCTCGACCGGTGAAGTGCGTGCCTTCCTTGCCGGTGATCTTGGCCACCGCGCCAGTGGGCGACAGGTTCCCGAACAGGATGCGCAGATGGCTGTCCGCCTTGATCGGATTATCGAAGGCGTGAATGATGTCCTGCCCCTCCGGATAGGGCGCAACATCGGCCAGGTTCTCCGCCAGGGTCTGGCCGGTTACGGTCAGACAGTCACCGTGCAATAGCCCCCTGTCCAGCAGCATCTTCATCAGCGGCTGAATACCGCCAATGGCTACCAGCTCCGACATCATGTAATGGCCACTCGGGCGCAGATCCGCCAGCACCGGCACCCGCTTGCCAATCTCGACGAAATCCTCGAGCTCCAGATCGACACCGACCGTGCTGGCCATGGCCAAAAGATGCAGCACCGCATTGGTGGAGCCACCCAGGGCGATCACCACGGTGATGGCATTCTCAAAGGCTTTCCGGGTCATGATGTCGCTGGGCTTGATGTCTTTCTCCAGCAGATTCAGCACCGCTGCGCCGGCACCACGACAATCCGCCGCCTTGGTGTCTGACACCGCATTCTGGGCGGAGCTGCCCGGCAGGCTCATGCCCATGGCCTCAATCGCCGACGCCATGGTGTTGGCGGTATACATGCCGCCACAGGAACCCGGCCCGGGGATCGCGGTTTCCTCGATCTGCTTGACCTCAATCAGGTCCAGGTCACCACGGGCATGGGCACCTACGGCCTCGAAAACAGAGATGATATCGGTATGGTTCTCACCGGGCATAATGGTGCCACCGTAGACAAATACCGAAGGCCGGTTCAGGCGAGCCAGCCCCATCATGCAGCCGGGCATGTTCTTGTCGCAGCCACCAATGGCCACCAGGCCATCGAATCCTTCACAGCCGGCAACGGTTTCAATGGAATCGGCGATCACCTCCCGGGACACCAGGGAGTACTTCATACCCTCGGTACCATTGGCAATACCGTCCGATACCGTGATGGTATTGAAGATCAGCGACTTGCCGCCCGCCTCATCGGCGCCGGCGGCCGACTCTTCGGCCAGCTGATTGATGTGCATATTGCAGGGCGTGAGGTTACTCCACGTAGACGCAATGCCGATCTGGGGCTTTCTGAAATCCTCATCAGTAAACCCGACCGCACGAAGCATGGCGCGACTGGCGGATTTGCCAATGCCATCGACCACCGGTGCCGAATATTTCCGGCGCTTGTCCTGATTCTTGTCTTGCGTCATGGGAGTCTCCTTTACAGATGGCTTATCCGACCAGACTCTCAGAAACCATGGCATTCGGCAACGGGCAGGCGAGTGAGCCTGCACGCGGCCGGGTGGAAGGCTCTGCCAAAATACGCTGTAAATACGTCCCTGTACGCTCGGCTCCGCCATCCATGGCTCCGCACGATTTTGGCAGAGCCTTCCACCCACCCGCTCCTCCTGGAGTCGTCCGCAGAAATATGCAGTTTCGACTGATCTGCATCAATGGCCGCTAACAGCGGTGGTTTTAAAATCCACTGACACACTGACACCATGGATGCACATCATGCCATCGCCCATTCAAACAGCACCGGTGGATCACACCGCGTCAGACTGCCCGGATTACCGGCGCTGGTGCGACGGCTATGGCGTCATCCAGCACAACGAAACCACAAAACATCAGGCCAGGATGCTGGCAGAGCACTTGGTTGCCGCCGGGCACCAGCCAGACACCGCCACCGTTTATCGCAGGCTTGCCGATCTTGACCGGCTGACCAGTGCCGGGCTGTGGTTGGTGGTTCATATGACTTACGCCCGCAAGGTCGATGTCTCCGGTCAGCCCCTGGCGCCCCAGGATTTCAAAACCAATCCGGAAGGACACACCGGCGGCGCGCTGAACATGGTGCCGGCTTATGCCGGCTATCTGGCCCTGAACAATCTGACCGGGCGCACACGCAGCTGGCTGATGGGCCAGGGGCACTGCGTGGCAGCGGTAGACGCCCTGAATGTACTCACCGGAAACCTGCATCCGGAACAGGCGGAGCGTTACCGCGGGCCTGACGGGCTGTCCACTCTGGTGGCCGATTTCTACAGTTACCGGCAGAAGCCGGACGGCACAATGGCTGCTCCCCTTGGCAGCCATGTCAATCCGCACACCGCCGGCGGCATTCTGGAAGGTGGTTACCTGGGTTTTGCCGAACTTCAATATGCCCACATGCCTCTGCCCGGCGAATCTCTGATCGCTTTTCTTTCAGACGGCGCCGCCGAGGAGCAGCGCGGCAGCGACTGGATCCCACGCTGGTGGCGCGCCGAGGATTGCGGAGCCGTCATGCCGGTCATGATTGCCAACGGTCGGCGGATCGAACAGCGCACGGAGCTGGGCACCCGAGAAGGTCTCGAGCGTTTTGAAGCACACCTTGAGCACCGGGGCTTCGTGCCCTTTCGTTTTGACGGCCGGGATCCTGCAGCCTTTGTCTGTGCTCTTTACGAAATGGAACAGGCCCTTACCACCAATGGCGAGGCCGCGCTACGAGGTGAAAGCAGCTACCCGGTTCGGGTGCCCTATGGCATAGCAGAAACCACCAAGGGTTACGGGTTCTATGGCGCCAGCAGCAATGCGGCCCACAACCTGCCGCTGCCCGGAAACCCGCGTATGGACGCCCGGGCCAGGGAGCTGTTTAACGAACATGTAGCGAGATTGTGGGTGGCTCCGGACCAACTTCAGAGCTGTATCGCTCAACTGAACCAGCACGCTGGACAATCACGCCCCCTGGAGCGGGATCATGCCCTCGCGACCCGTAATCCGCCGGATCCCGTGATCCCCCGGCTACCGGCCAATCCGGACTGCATTTCCCCAATGAAGGCTGTGGATGACTTTTTCCGGGCACTGGTGGCTAAAAACCCCGGGCTCAGGGCCCGAGTGGGCAATCCGGACGAGCTGGCAAGCAACCGTCTCGGCGGCGTCCTGGACGACCTGAAGCACCGGGTAAACGATCCAGAGAACGACCAGGAATCGGTCCACGGCAAGATCATCACCGCGCTCAACGAAGAGGCTGTGGTATCGGCATGCCTGGCCAACAAGGCGGGCCTGAATCTGGTAGCCAGCTATGAGGCTTTCTGCGTAAAGATGCTCGGCGCCATCCGGCAGGAGCTGATCTTTGCCCGGCACCAGAAGGAAGTGGGCCGACCGGCGCGCTGGCTTGGCCTGCCGGTTATCGCCACCTCACATACCTGGGAGAACGGCAAGAACGAGCAATCCCATCAGGACACCACCTTCTGCGAGAGCATGCTCGCGGAGATGAACGACGTATCCCGGGTGCTGTTTCCGGCAGACTACAACAGCACCCTGGCGACGCTGCCATCGGTATTCAGTGAGCGGGGCAAGATCACCTGTATGGTGATCCCGAAACGGGAGCGCCCCTGCGTCTTTGACATGCGGGAAGCAGAACTATTAGCCAGGCACGGTGCCTTGGTGGTGGACGAAGACACCTCCGCTGGCGAGCCTTTGCTGCTCATGGCCAATGGCGCCTATCAGCTATCCGAAGCCATACGGGCATGTGAACGCCTGCGGGAAACCGGCACACCCTTCCGGCTGGTCTATATCCAGGAGCCCGGCAGATTCCGCCAGCCGAGAGACACGATGGAAGCCCAGGTCTGCCTGTCGGAATTCGAGAGGGAGCGCCTGTTCCCCCATCGCATTCACCGACGGGTTGCCCTCACGCACATGCGCCCTGAGGTATTCAGGGGCCATCTATCTCCACTGTTCCCGGAACCGTCGCAGGCCCGGGTTCTGGGTTACATCAATCGTGGCGGTACCCTGAATGAAGCTGGCATGCTGTTCGCCAACGGTTGTTCCTGGGGCCATGCCCTGGCCGCCTGTGCCAGCGTTATGGACAAGCCACCGGGAGAATGGCTTTCCAGTGCCGAGCTGGCGGCGGTGGAGGGCCGGGGCGATCCGGCGGTAATTACCCGGGGCCTGCCCTGAGCAGGCGTTTTCTAAACGCCGTTTCTATTTCCAGAATCACCAGAACAGCCACCCCGGCCACAGTTGCGAACCCCAGCATTTCAAGACTCAGCGCCTGTGTGCCGAAGGTTTCGTTAAACCACGGCATATAGGTAAACAGCAACTGCAGCGCAATCACGGTTGCAACCGCCAGAAGCACAATCGGTGTGCCCAGCACCCCCCGCAGGGTGATCGATGCCGAATCCAGGTAACGCACAGCAAACAGGTAGAACATCTCCATGGCGACCAAAGTATTGACCGCCAGCGTTCGGGCCGTATTCTCATCGCCGTAGTGGTGGATGGCCCAATACCAGGCCGCAAAGATCCCCACCAGAAACAGCAAGGAAACAAACACCACACGCCAGACCACAAACCCCTTCAACAGCGACTCATCCCGGGCTCTGGGCATGCGTTTCATGACATCCGGCTCCGCGGGCTCAAACGCCAGCGTCATCGCCAGAACCACCGAACTGACCATATTGACCCAGAGAATCTGCAAGGCAGAAATTGGCAACGTCAGCCCCAACAGCAAGGCCGTGATCAGACTGATGGATTCGCCCCCATTTATCGGCAGCATAAAGGCGATGCCTTTCTTGAGATTGGTATAAACAGTTCGACCCTCTCGCACGGCCGCGGCGATACTGGCAAAGTTATCATCAAGCAACACCACTGAAGATGCTTCCCGGGCCGCCTCCGAGCCTTTCACACCCATGGCGATCCCTACATCCGCCCGTTTGAGTGCCGGGGCATCGTTCACCCCGTCCCCGGTCATGGCCACAACCCCATGCAGTGCCTGGAGTGCGGTTACCAGTCTCAACTTGTGTTCCGGGCTGGTCCGGGCGAAGACATCCACCTCGCCAACCAGATCTCGAAGCTGATTATCATCCAGTTGGTCCAGCTCCTTACCGGTCAGCACCCGCTCGGTATTTTTCAGCCCCAGCTTGCGGGCAATAGCGCCTGCCGTTATCCCGTGATCACCGGTAATCATCTTGACCCGGATTCCGGCATCGTGGCACTCCGAAATCGCCCGAATAGCTTCCTGCCTGGGCGGGTCCAGAAGCCCGACCAGGCCGAGCAGTTCTGCCCCCTGTTCAAGGTCCTCAGTAGCCAGTTCACCGATGCCCCGCTCTGCCGGTTTTCGCGCCAGGGCCAGCACTCTGAGACCATCCGAGGCCATTTCTGTAATGACCTGTTCCCAGAAATCCCGGCGCAGTTCCCCGGCATCCCCTGATTCGCCAACCTCGCTGGCACACATATCCAGGATTCGCTCTGGTGCTCCTTTCAAGTAGATCACGCTATGCCCGTGGTGATCATGGTTCAGCGTGGCCATGAAGCGATTTTCGGTATCAAACGGAATTTCATCTTTCCGGGGCCAGTCGGCGGCACTTTTTTCAACATCAAAACCGGCCTTGCGGGCGAACACCGAAAGCGCGGCCTCCATGGGATCGCCAGTGACCCTGACCCGGCCGGAATCATGGTGGACATGGGCGTCGTTACACAGGGCCGCTGCCCGGGCAAGTTCGTCCAGCAGGACGGAGTCCGACGAATGCCCCTGTTCGCCACTCACCGAACCATCAAAATCATAGCCTTCGCCGGTCACCTCCAGCCGGACCCCGGACAACACCGCCCGGGTTACCATCATTTCATTGCGGGTCAGCGTTCCGGTTTTATCCGAACAAATCACCGACACCGCTCCCAGGGTTTCGATAACCGGCATTCGACGGACCACGGCCTGACGACGTGCCATCTGGCGCACACCGATGGCCAGGGTAATGGTGAGAATCGCCGGCAAACCCTCGGGAATGGCAGCAACCGTAAGGCCAACCACCGCCATGAAAAGCTCCCGGAATGGCAGCCCACTGAACACGGAACCGCCGACGAAAATCGCTATGCCGGCAATAATAACGACGATGGACAGGATTCGAGCAAACCTGTCCATCTGCTCCAGCAAGGGGGTTTTCAGGGTTGTAGTCTGGGCAAGCAGGCCGGAAATACGGCCGATTTCTGTCCTGGCGCCTGTCCGAACCACCACGCCTCGACCAGTGCCGGTTGCAACCATGGTGCCGGAGAATGCCATTCCGGACTGGTCACCCAAGGGAGCGTCTGCATTGACCGCCTCTGTCGATTTTTCAACCGCCTCGGACTCACCCGTGAGAATGGCCTCATCGATTTTCAGGTTGTGGGATTTCTCCAGACGAAGATCGGCGGGCACCCGGTCCCCTGGCTCCAACAGCACCGTATCACCCGGAACCAGGCTTGCAGCGTCTATCTGATGCTGGCCATCGGACCGCACCACCCTGGCTTTTGGGGCAAGCATGTGACGAATGGCCGACAGGGCCTGCTCGGCCTTGCCCTCCTGGACAAAACCCACCAGGGTCTGGATAACCACGACGGCGAGAATAACGCCTGCATCTACCCAGTGGCCCAGGCTGGCCGTAATCACGGCGGCCCCCGACAGCACATAAATCAGGAAATTTTTGAGTTGTCGGCCCAGCCTCGCCCACGGCCCCTTTGCACGAGCCTCCGACAGCGCATTAGGGCCATGGCTGGCCAGACGAGCGCAAACCTCATCATCAGACAGAGGCGCCTCTGCTTTCAGATGCTGCCGGGCATCAGCAGGCTGAAGCACATGCCATTCGAGCTCCAACTGCTGACTTTCGCTGCCTTTTTGTTCCATCGATTCGGCCATACCCTGAAAGCTCCCTGCCGTTGCAACATCACCATTTAACCCCGGAAAGCATCCGGGGTGGTTTGCGCTGCATCAAGGACAGGATAGCTAATGGCCTGCCTGTCGCCCTATACGGCGTTTACAGGCTCCACAGTACGATTGCCCTGTCCGGGCAACACCCTGCGGGAGGCAGTGCGGGCCGCATCGATCTGATAATCCTTTGACTTGATGGTGTCCACGAAATACCAATCCGACCGAGCTTCTTCCGGAGTAAAGGTAACCAACATGTAGCCGCGCTGATTCACATTCAGGTAGTCCAGATCATCCACCAGCAGACTGATGGCCTGTTCAGCGCCCTGAATCATGTCATCCGGGATGCCGAGATACTCCTCCAGACCGGGTGATGTCACCGAGGCTGTGGCGAACTCCACGCCAATCTGGTCGCCCTGGATGTCTTTCAGATTGTTGGCCCAGGCGTTATGGGTATCCCCCGCCAGCACCACCAGGTTCTTGTTCAGCGCCTTGGCAGTACCCAGCACCACTTCCCGTTCATACTGGTAGCCATCCCAGGCATCCAGATTGTAGGGGGCAACTGTATTGATGCGAGCCAATTCCTCTGGGGTCAGGGACGGATCCCCCTGGAGCTCCCGGCCTTTGAGCTGGGCCAGTTCCGCCAGTTTTTCCGGCAGACCGTCAAACTGCTCAGTTGCAATGGCCACCAGCAGCTCCGCGGGCAGATTCATTCGGCCCATCAGTACCTGCTGCCCCAACACCTGCCATGTTGCGGTGGAATAGTTCAGGGAAGACTGCAGCCAGAGCAGCTGCTCTGCGCCCAGCAGGGTGCGGTTCTGACTGCCAACATCCTCAGTAAAGCGGACGGCATCCAGCCCTTCTCCCGTGAAGTAGTCCATGTAGTCCAGTTGCTGGTCGCGCCCAATAATGCGGGTATCCAGCATGTGCAGGTCCACCAGATTGCCGAACCGGAAGGTCCGGAAAATGGCCTCGTCGCTGCCCTCGAACACAGGACGGATCGGCATCCACTCGAAATAGGCCTTGAGGGCATTGAGCTTGCGTTCGGTGAAATCGCCTTCTCCGTCATTATGATTTTCAGCGCCCTCCTCCCAGGTGTCGTTGGCCACCTCGTGGTCGTCCCACACCACGATAAACGGAACCCTGGCATGCAAGGACTGAAGGTCCGGGTCTGCCCGGTACGCAGCGTAGCGCCTGCGATAATCCACCAGTTCAATCAGCTCGAGGTTGTTGTCCTCCGGGAAGGTACGGCCCAGCGCCTGAGCATCCTGTGCCGCATAGCTGCTGCTATCGGAGCTGTATTCGTAGATGTAGTCGCCCAGATGCACCACAGCATCCAGATCAGCCTGTTTACTGATTTCCCGGTAGACGTTGAAGTAACCGGCCGGGTAGTTCGAACAGGACACCACAGCCAGGCGCACCGAGTCGACACTGCCCTCCGGTAGTGTCCTGGTTACGCCCACCGGTGACTGACGGTCCGTTGTCTGGAAGCGGTAATAATAGGTTTGCCCGGGCGCCAGCCCGCGCACATCCACCTTGACGGTGAAATCATGGGCTTCAGCGGCCTCTGCCGTGCCGGAATGCACCAGGTTCTCAAAACCTTCATCCGTCGCCACCTCCCAGGCCACGCCGACAGGGGCCCCACCATTCGCCGGCGCTGCCCTGGTCCAGAGCATGACGCCATCGGCAAGCGGATCGCCACTGGCCACACCGTGAGTGAAGCTGATTGTTCGTTCATCGGAGCTGTCCAGCACACAGCCTGCCAGGCCGGTAGAGACCACCACTGCCCCCATGCCAATGGCCGATGCCTTCAGAAAATCCCGTCGTGTCAGTCGTTTCATTGTTGTGTCTTCCCCTGCGTTCATCCTTCGTAGCCTCGGCACCCTGTGACCTTTGCCGGTACTACTCCAACTGAAGAACCTAGTCGGGCTTCGTTAAGAACGCATTGCCAAATTACGACAGGGGGATGGCAAATCACGACAAGCGCGCGGTAAATGCCAGAATCCATAAAAAAGGGGAGCTCCTGGCTCCCCTTGGCGTTCCGTTTGGATTCTGCCTATCCGCTGATGAATACAGGCCCCACTCCAAAGTTCCAGAGAATGACCGAACCGACCCGTGTGGATACGAGGATCACCAGGGCGACAGTCAGCAACGCACCGGCGTACATGACCGCCCGTTCCTTTTCGATACCCATGACAATCGGCAGCCCGTCATACATGAGGTAAGCCCCGTAACAAGCAGCTACCAGGAAGACGATGGCATTGAACCAGGGCACCGGATACAGCAGGGCAAAACCCGCCAGGAAAAGGGGCGTGCAGGAGTAAGCGGCCAAGGCAATGCCGTTGGAGGGCACATGCTCTTCCTTGGCGCCATAGGTTTTCGCCATCCAGTTGATGGCATAGCCCAGTGCAAAGACGCCCACCAGCATCGCCAGGTAGGTAAGCACACTGAGCTGCATTGCACTGATCTCGGTCAGCTTGATCAGCCGCTCATTGCCCACCGTCCAGCCGAAATAGGCCGTCGAGATGTAAGCGCAGATGGGTGCAATGGCTGCCAGAATCAGCACATAGGCAACATAGACCCGGCGCGGTGTTTCATGTTCTTTTCGTATGGAAGCCCACTCTTCATCAGGATGGGTGAAGAGACCGAACGCATGTGACAGGAGCATGGACAACCCCCTTCTTTGCTGTTGTTGGTATTGTGAAATACGGGATCCGGAGACTGTCAGATCAGCAACCGTTCCTTACTCTTAACTATAGTCAAGAACAGCGATCAGGAAAGGGAAATTGATCAAAATCCAGTCTGGCATTCGGGGCACTCAGTCACAGGCACTGCAAATCAGCTTTTGACGGCAAGGCATCGAAGGCTCCGAACCGGGTTGCGGCAATGGCACCACACCGGGCTGCGAACTCCAGAGCCCGGTCGAGACTGACGGGTTGGGCAAGCCACGGACCAAGACGGTCCGCTGTTACACCGTGGCTGGCCAACTGATACAGGAGGCCGGCCACAAAGGCATCGCCGGCAGCGGTGGTATCCACCGCCCGCACCTGCGGCGGCACCATTGTCAGCTGCCTTTCACCCGCCCAGGCCTGTAGGGCGTTGGGGCCGTCAGAAACCAGCACCAACTGAACAGCCCGACCACGAAGCTCTTCAACCAGGGCATCACCCTGGTCACCGTAAAGCGCTGTCAGTTCTTCCCGGCTGAACTTGACCAGGTCGGCTTCCAGGGCAAGGGCACGAATCTGTTCAGGTGCCCGTTCCGGATCCGGCCAGAGTGGCTCGCGGTAATTGACATCGAAACTCACCAGGCTACCCGCCTTTCGCGCCCGGGCCACCAGGGCCAGGGTCGTTTCCGCAATGACCGGCTCAGTCAGGGTATTCGAACAGATATGAAAGATGGGCTGGCCGGCGAGAGCGCTGTCCGGCATTTGTTCCGGCTCATACAGCAAATCCGCAGTGGCATTCCGGTAGAAGGTGAAGCTGCGTTCACCGGCTTCATCGAGGGCGACCATGGCCAGCGCGGTATTGGCATTGTTGGTCTGCACCAATTGCGATGTATCCACACCGAACCCGGACAGCGAGGCCAGGATCTGGTTGCCGAACAGGTCGGCACCGACCTGGCCGGCAAACCCGGACCTGCCACCGAGCCTCGCCACACCAACGGCAACATTGGCGGGGGCGCCACCGGGCTGGGGGACAAAACGCAGTTGCCCGTCGACGTTTTCACCGCGCATGTCGATCAGGGCTTCGCCGAAGCAGAGTACGTCAAATGGCATCATTGCGGGCTCTTTTGCTATGTGGAGTGAGCAGGAATCAGGGGCAGCTTTCGCGCACCAACAGACAAGTGGGCAGCAGCACGTTGGCGTCTTCCTGTTCACCCAGGAAAATCCGGGCGGCGATACGTCCCTTCTCCGCACTCTGTTGATAGACCGTAGTCAGCGACGGGTGAATGTTGGCGCCCTCGGGAATACCGTCAAAACCGACGATCCGGACATCCTCCGGCACTCTCAGCCCCATCTGCAGTGCGGCCTGAATGGCGGCCAGGGCGATCCGGTCACTCATGCACAGCAACAGATCCGGTCTGGGGCTGCTGGTCAGGGCTTCCCGTGCCGCCTGGTAGGCGTCCTGATGGGTATTGGTGGGTGTAGACCAAATGCGTTCGGCGGGCACCTGGTAGCCGGCAGCTTCCAGGGCATCGGTATAACCGTGAAGCCGGCGAACGGAAATCGCCCTTGCCTCGTTGAACAGTTCCCGGTCGCGGATCCGACAGACACGGTCCGTGTCCACCAGACGGAGACCCAGAATCGCAACGTTTTCAGGGGGCTGTTGGAGCGCATGCTCAGCGCTGCGGCGGGCACCCTCATAGTTGTCGATGTTGACCCAGGTACAGCCTTCCAGATCAAAATCCACCGCCACCATGGTTTTGCCGTGCTGTAGCAGCCGGTCATAGGTCCTGCCTTTTTTCAGCCAGCCGTAGACAATAAATCCGTCCACCATGGATTCCTGAAGCCGGCTCCGATGCTCGTCATCGTCCTGGCTCGATAGCAGCAGCATGTTCATGTGGCGTCGATCAAGAACCTCCGCGAGGCCATGCAGAAATTCACTGGCCACCGGGTCGGTCAAACTGTAGGCCAGGTTATCCGCCAGCATCACGCCAACGTTGCCGGTTCGGCCCGTGCGCAGGCTCCGGGCTGCAGCGTTGGGGCCCATGTAGCCCAGACGCTTGCACTCTTCCAGAATCCAACGGCGACGGCCTTCAGACAGCTGATCCGGCCGATTGAAGGCATTGGAGATGGTGGCGGTGGAAACATTCAGCTTCTCCGCCATCAGCTTCACTGTCAGACGCCTGGGCTTCTCTGTCACACTCGTCTCCCCTGCCCTTGGTTCTCGGATTTCACTGGGTCGCCGCCAGCCGTTCCGCCGCCTCGGCTTCCGCCTTGAAAGGACCGAGGGCCCGGCCACTGGCATCGAACACGTGCACCAGTTCCGGCTCGGTGGTCAGCGCCACGCGCTGTCCGGTCTGAACCTCACAGGGCACCGGCTGTCGCACAACCATGAGCTCCGACATGCCGGGCAGTTCGACGTAGACATAGGCTTCGTTCCCGAGATACTCGACGTTAACCACTTCCAGGCCGTGATCGGGCCCGGACAACGCCAGGCTGAAGTGTTCCGGGCGAACCCCCACGGTCACCGAATCACCATCCTTCAGGCCGGAGGTCTCACGGTTGACGGTCACTTCTCCCAGACCCCGGATATCAATAGTCGTTGCCGATGCACCGGTTTCCCCTGCGACCCTGCCGGGCATCAGGTTCATTTTCGGCGAACCGATAAATCCGGCCACAAACAGGCTGGCCGGAGTTTCGTAGAGTTCGTAGGGCGTACCAACCTGTTCGATATTGCCGCCGTTGAGCACCACAATCTTGTCGGCCAGGGTCATGGCCTCAACCTGATCGTGGGTTACGTAGATCATGGTGGACTGCAGGCGGTCATGGAGCTTGGAGATTTCCGTACGCATCTGTACCCGCAGACTGGCATCCAGATTGGACAGCGGCTCGTCAAACAGCATGATCTTGGGTTCCCGGGCCATGGCCCGGCCAATCGCCACTCGCTGGCGCTGGCCGCCGGACAACTCCCGGGGTTTGCGATCCAGCAAATTCTCCAGTTGCAGGACTTCGGCGGTTTTCTCCACCCACTCGCGGATCTTGCTCTTTTTCGCCTTGCCCAGCTTGAGGCCAAAGGCGATGTTCTCATACACCGACATGTGTGGATACAGGGCATAGGACTGGAAAACCATGCCCACGCCCCGCTCTTTCGGTGACTGGTCAGTGACCACTTCCCCATCTATTTCGATATCCCCACCGGTGGGGTCCTCAAGCCCGGCAATCAGCCGAAGCATGGTCGACTTGCCGCAACCCGACGGGCCGACAAAGACCACAAATTCGCCATCTTCAATGCGCAGGTTCACGCACGGCAGAATCTCAATCTGTCCAAAGGTCTTGTTTATATTTTTCAGTTCCACGCATGCCATGGTGGAGACTCCTCTGTTAGTCGCCCGGTCAGGGCCGGGCGCCGCGAAGTTTTACAACTCTGCAAATAAAGCCTGGTAAGGCGGCAGGACAAGGTCGCCGCCATCGATATAGCCGGTAAAGCCATGGCCGGTTGCAATCAGGTCAATCTCACAGGGCACCGGGATGCGCAGTTCCTCGCCGGTGACGTTGAGCGCAACCAGCATGGACTGTTGCTCTGCCCTGCGAACCCAGCACAGCGCATCGCCAGTGTTCTCGCTCAGCTCCAGCTCGCCCTGCACCAGCGCTGGCTGATTCTGCCGCCAGCGGATCAGCCGGCGAATGCTGTTCAGGGTGGAGTCCGGGTTGTCTTCCTGGCTCTGAACCGACAGCTCAAGATGGTGGCGGTCAACCGGAAGCCAGGGCGTGCCGGTGGTGAACCCTCCGTTGGCTTCCGGGGTCCAGGGCATAGGAGTACGGCAACCATCCCGGCCCTTGAACTCCGGCCAGAACTCAATGCCGTAAGGATCCTGCAAAGCCTCGAAAGGCACCCAGGCTTCCGGCAGACCGAGCTCCTCGCCCTGGTAAATACACACGCTGCCGCGAAGCGAGAGCAGCAGGGCCATAAGCACCCGGGCGTAGGCGTGGGGATCCTCGGCACGCTCTCCCCAGCGTGAGACCACTCGCACCACGTCATGATTGCTCAGAGCCCAGCAGGCCCAGCCATCGCCGAGACCGTCCTGGAAACGGCGCACGACATCGCGAACCCACTCCGGACCATGCTGGTCGGAAAGCAGGTCAAAGGAATAAGCCATATGCAGGCGGTTGTTGCCCCGGGTGTACTCGGCCATGCGCTCCAGTGGCCGGTCGTCGCCGATCTCACCCACCAGGGTGGTATCCGGGAACTCGCCCATCAGGGCACGAAGGTCCTCCAGGAACGCCAGGTTCTCCGGCTGGCTGAGATCGTACACGTGGCGCTGATAGGTGTACGGATTCACACCCTTGGCAACAAAGGTCTTGTTCTCACCAGCGGGAACGGCCGGGTTATTCTCCAGTCCCTGGCTGTGGTAGTAGAAATTCACGGTGTCCAGGCGGAACCCATCCGCCCCCAACTCCAGCCAGAACCGCATATTATCCAGCTGGGCCTGGCGCACTGCCGGGTTGTGGAAGTTCAGGTCCGGCTGGCTGGCCAGGAAATTGTGGAGGTAGTACTGGCCCCGGCGACTGTCCCAGGCCCAGGCGCTGCCGCCGAAAATCGACAACCAGTTGTTGGGCGGGGTGCCGTCGGGATTGGGGTCGGCCCAGACAAACCAGTCGGCCCTGGGATTGTCCCGGCTGGAACGGCTTTCCTCGAACCAGGGATGGTTTTCAGCGGTGTGGCTGAGCACCTGGTCAATGATCACCTTCAGGCCCAGGCGATGGGCTTCAGCCACCAGCGCTCGGTAGTCGTCCATGTCCCCGAAGATCGGATCGACCCCGCGGTAGTCAGAGACGTCGTAACCGAAGTCTTTCATGGGTGAGGTGAAGAACGGAGACAGCCAGATAGCGTCCACGCCCAGTGAGGCGACATAGGGCAGTTTCCGGGTAACGCCCTTCAGATCGCCAATACCATCCCCGTTGCTGTCGAGAAAACTGCGGGGATAGATCTGGTAGATAATGCCACCTTTCCACCAGGGCTGTGACTGGGTCATACAATAACTCCTCAATTAACCTTTCACCGCACCCGCCGTTAGGCCGGATACGATACGACGTTGGAAAATCAGCACCAGCAACACCAACGGCACCGTAACGATGACAGACGCCGCCATCAGGTTGCCCCAGGGCAGCTCGTACTGGGAGCCGCCGGTCAGCAGGGCAATGGCGACAGGCACCGTGCGCTGGTCGTCGGTGAGGGTGAAGGTGAGTGCAAACAGGAACTCGTTCCAGGCGGCGATAAACGCCAGCAGGCCTGTTGTGGCCATGGCTGGCCACATTAACGGGATAAATACCTTGAACAGCGTGGTCATGGGCGAGGCACCGTCAACAATGGCGGCCTCTTCCAGCTCCTTCGGCAACTGCCGCATGAAGGTGGTCAGAATCCAGACCGTGAACGGCAATGTGAAGATGGTGTAGGAGAAGATCAGCGCCAGCGGGTTGTTGTACAGATCCAGGGCCCGGATCACCTCGAACAGCCCGGAGAGCACCGCAACCTGGGGAAACATCGATACCCCGAGCACAATCATCAGCACCGCACTCCGGCCCCGGAACTGCACCCGGCCAAGGGCATAGGCGGCGGTCAGGCCAAATGCCATGGCAATGATCACCGTGGCGAAGGACACCAGCACCGAGTTCCAGATGCTACCCACGAAGGAGCCGTCGCCAATCACCGACAGGTAATTGGAGAAATCGAACGAGCTCATCCACCAGGTCACATCGAACAGCTCGGAACCACTCTTGAACGAGGTCACGATCGCGTAATAGAAGGGGAACACCGTAAACAACAGGATCCCTGCCAGCAGGAGAGCGAAACCGGTTTTCGCCACGATTTTCTTCAGCAGTTTGCGGTTCATGCCTCACCCCCGATCTGTTTGCGGCCAAGGTAGAGATAGCTGATGGTCAGCAGGGCAATGATCAGGAACAGCACCGTGGAAGCCGCCGAACCGTATCCGACATCCTGAAATTCCACCAGCTGCTGTCGGGCGTAGACCGACATGGACATGGTGTCCGCACTGTTGGATGTCAGTACGTAGATCACATCGAATACCCGCAGGGCATCAAGCACCCGGAAAATGATGGCGACCATCAACGCCGGCAGGATCAGCGGCAGGGTGACCTTGAAGAACACCCGAACCGGATGAATGCCGTCCACTTTTGCCGCCTCGTAGCAGTCCGAGGGCAGCATCTGCAGCGCTGCCAGCGTGAGCAGCGCCATGAAGGGCGTGGTTTTCCAGACATCGACCATAATGACCGCCCACATGGACAGATCGGCGTTGGCGGTCCAGTTCAGGGGCTCTGAAATCAGGCCGATGCCCAGCAGCATCTCATTGATGATCCCGAACTGGTCGTGGAGCATCCAGCCCCACATCTTGGCCGAAACAATGGTCGGCACCGCCCAGGGAATCAGGGTGGCAGCCCGGACCCAGCCCCGACCGCGGAACTGGGCATTCAGGGTCAACGCGATGATCAGACCCAGCACGGTTTCCATACCCACCGACACCACCGTGAAGAACAGCGTGTTCCACACTGCATTCCACCAGGTCGGATCCGCCAGCACGCCGTACCAGGCGCCGTTGTCGTAGACCAGGTAGTTTTCGAAGCCCACCAGGCCGTACTCGCTGATATTGGAGAAACTGGCATCGGTGAAGCTGAACCAGATGGTTCGCATCAGTGGCCAGCCCGCCACGGCAGCCAGCACCACCAGCATGGGTATCAGGAACAGCCATGCCGCTCGCAGGCGCTGGCGGCGCACCCGGCTGGCTTGCCGTTTGGCGGGCAGGGCGCGGGCTGGCGACTTGCCGCCCGCGCCCGTTTCTACAGGTGCCGGTGTGGTATGAGCCATGGCCGGTTACCAGCCCCGGCGGCCAAGACGCTGAAGCTGACGCTCCAGACCATTCAACGCCTGCTCTGGCTCCGCCTCGCCAGAAAGCACCTGATGGGTGGCATTGAAGAATGCATTGCTGACCCGGCCGTAGCTTTCACCGGTGACAGAAGAAGGCCTGGGCACACCGTTCTTGAAGGTTTCGAACAGTTCGCCAAAGAAGGGCACTGCGGTGAGAACTTCCTCATCCTCATACAGGCCGGGAATGGTGGGGTTGTAGCTGCCCTGAATCGCCCGCCGTTTCTGCTCCTCGTAGCTGGTCAGGAACCGCACCAGATCCGCCGCTTCGTCCTTGTTGGCGGAGTAGCGGGAAACAGCCAGCTGCCAGCCTCCCAGGGTGCCGGCATGAGTGCCCTGCTCACCACCTCTGGGCAGTGCCACGACGCCGACCTTGTCCTTGACCGGGCTGTCATCGCTCTGCGCCAGGCTCCAGGCGTAGGGCCAGTTACGCATGTACAGCGCATTGCCGGACTGGAACACGCCCCGCGCCTCTTCCTCGGTGTAGTTCAGCACGCTACGCGGGGAGATGTCGTCAATCCAGGTGCTGGCCAGCGCCAGCGCTTCCCGGGCTTGGGGATTGTTAATGGTGACATTGCCTTCGGCGTCCACCACCGTGCCACCGTTATGGGAGGCAACCCACTCAAGAGCGTTGCAGGTGAGACCTTCATAGGCCCTGCCCTGCCAGACAAAGCCCCAGAAGCGGTCATTACCGGCTTCACGCTCACCGGCCATCACCACGCGAGCAGAGTCGGTCAGTTGCTGCCAGGTTTCCGGAACCTCCTGGTCATACTTTTCCAGGAGATCCTTGCGGTAATACAGCACGCCCGCATCGGTAAACCAGGGCATGGCCACCAGCCGGCCGTCCACGGTGTTGTTCTGGACCAGGGACTCGAAGTGGGTATCCTCGGCACCGTTGGTATACTCCGAGAGGTCCACCAGGTGCTGGGCCAGCATGCCGGGCCAGACCACGTCGATCTGGAAGATGTCGACATCCTCAGATTGGGCCGCCAGCAGTTGCTGATACAGCGAAAGGCGTTCAGTCGCCGAGTTAGGCGTGGAAACCACCTTCACCTCGTGGCCGGTCTGTTCGGCCCAGGCCTGGGTGCCTTCCTCACAAAGCTGCTTCTCGGCACCCACGGCACCACAGGAGATGGTGATAGTCTTGGCCTGCACGCCGCCAGCGAAGGCAAACGCCGCCAGGCTGCCGGCCATCCAAAGGTTACGATTGAATCTGGACATGTTAGTCACCTCGGTTTGTTATTGTCGGTTTCAGAACCAGATTTCCATCTGCGTACCAAAGGTCCACTGACCACTGGTAAAGTCTGTTTCCGCGTCACCCAGAGCGTCGCCGCTGGCATAGCCGTCCAGCTCGTCATCCCAGGTGGAGTAGCTGGCAAACACCCGGATCTCCGGCCGGTTCCAGAAGCCGCCGACCTGAGGTTTGAAAGTGGGCGCCACGGTAAACCGGGAGTAGTCACCGTCAACCGCATTCCGACCGGCATAGCCCAGCGGGGTGATATCCATGGTCTGCCAGGAGGCCTCGTACTGCATTTCAAAGTTGCTGCCGATCTCGTGGGCCAACCGGGCATTGAACGTCAGCCACTGATACTCATCCCCCTTGATGTAGCGGTCTTCGCTGGTTTCCGCCAGGATGGCCGGGGCAATGCGCCAGTTCTCGCTCAGGTAAGTGGTACCGTAAATCCCCAGACGAGTGCTGACCGCATCTTCATGCAGATCGCCGTCCGCACCGATGTTCTTGGCCTCGGCACCCAGGCCCTGGCCATGCATCACTGCCACCTTGAAGTTGCCATCGGACAGGCCGAAGAAGTCACCGCCGTGGTAGGCCAGCATAGTGTGAAAACCGGTGTCTGCCGCTTCCTGTACGCCGCCCACAACCCGGGTCTCGTTATCCTGGGCGTTGATGCCGTTGAGCATCCACTGAACGTTGCCGAAATAGTTGTTGGCGGTCAGGATCAGACTGTCGGTGCTTGAGGTTTCGGTTGCTGTCTGCGGGTCGGACGGGAAGTCAATGAAGCTTCTGCCGTAGAGCGAGAAATTGGATTTCACCGATTCGGTGAACTTCACATCGTAAACGCCCGCGCCAAGGCCGGCGAGGAAGATGAAATCGCTGTCGAGCCAGTGAATGTCGAAATTGTCGCGGTCAAACCGTTTACCGGCCCAGATCGCAGAATCCCGGAAGATTCCGGAAAAACCGGCAAGATCACTGAATTCCACGTAGGCCTGACGAACGTTCAGGGCGCCGTCACCGGCAGTCCAGTCGTTACTGGAGGTGGTGGAATCGGCGATCATCAGGCGGTAGTGGGATTTTGTGCCGTTCTCAGCTTCCTGCTTGTAGTTGAGTATTGCCTCAAGGTAAGTGTCGGGCTCGTTACCCAGTCTGCCTACCGCGCCGCCCACAGAACCGGCGGGCGTCAGGTAGGGGCCGCCCGGGGCACTTTGCAGGTCGCCATTCAGCAACAGACCAGAACGTGCGTAGGTATTGAAAGAAAATCCTTCGGCACCTGTGGCCTGGGGCTCGACTTCGGCGAGCTTTTCTTCCAGCGCGGAAAGGCGTTCTTCCACGCTATCCTGGGCCTGGGCGGCCAGGGGCATCGTGGCCAGCAGGCCCATAGAGACTGCCACGGCCAGGGGATTACGGATTGGTGTCTTACCAGAATTCATTTTGTCGGAACCTCGTATTGTTTTTGTAAGGTCTGTTTTTGATGCAATTTATCTGAAACTTAATGCATTAAGACGGTAGCTCAAAAAAATCGGACCAGGGTCCGGAATGAGCACTTAAATGATTAAGTAATGACCAAAGATAAAAGCACAGAATAGCTTCTGCAACCTTTCAGAAGGCTTAATTTCAACTTAAATTATGAGATAGGCGGCCGACGGTTGCCGGCCGCCCGGAATCAGGAATTGCGGGGATCGGTCTCGGCAACCCACGGGTAATCCCTGTGGCTGTCACGATAGGACAACAGGCTTTCCACACCCGAGAAGTCCACCAGATCCCTGAAGTCCAGCCAGTCCACCAGGCAGTACAGACAGATAGCGGGGTAATTCCAGGTTTCGAACTGACCGTCCTCTACCATCGCCGCCAGCGTGCGTAAGGTGGTCATGATCCGCTCACGCTGGAGGTTGTAGAACATCAGGTCTTCGCCGGTATCAATGCCGGACTTCTCCGAGAGCAGCATGGTAACCGCGGAGTCGTTGGCACCATCTACCATGGTCAGCTGGTTCTCCTGGTCCCACGTCAGCGGGTCACGGCCCTGCTTGGCACTGATATAACGGGCGATGATCCGGGAATCATAGATTTCCTGACCGCCGTCTTCGAGCACCGGAATTTTCAGGGTCGGATTATTACGCCGCAGTTCGTCCCGACCTTCACCATAGATATTGAGATTGACGAATTCATAGGGTTCCTCATCCAGCAGGATTCGAATGCGCCGAACGTAGGGTGAAGTGGTGGATCCGATCAATTTCATGGTTTCTCCGAGGATTTCACACTCAGGATCCCAACAGGGATTCAGGGTTTGTGTATGGGTGCCCGGTCGCTTCTGCCACCTCCCTGTAGGTCACCTTACCGGCAGCCACGTTCAGCCCGGCCCTGAGGTGCGGATCTTCCTTCATCGCCCGGTCCGGACCCTTATTAGCCAGGGCCGCCACAAAAGGCAAGGTGACGTTATTCAGAGCCAGCGTGGAAGTACGCGCCACGGCACCCGGCATATTCGCCACGCAGTAATGTACCACACCATCAACAATATACGTGGGATCGTCGTGGGTGGTTGCCCGGGAGGTTTCAGCACAGCCGCCCTGATCAATGGCAACGTCCACGATGACGCTCCCCTCCGGCATGCGACGGATCATGTCACGGGTAATCAGCTTGGGCGCCGAAGCTCCGGGAATGAGAACGCTGCCAACGACTAGATCCGATTCGGTTACCGCCTGGTCGAGGGTCTGGGCCGTGGAAAACAGCGTGGTTATGCGGTTGCCGTAGAGATGGTCCAGGTGTCGGAGTACCTCCATATTTCGGTCCAGAACCGTCACCTGGGCGCCAAGCCCTACTGCCATGGCAACGGCGTTCTGGCCGACGACACCACCACCGACCACCGCGACCCGGGCCGGGCTGACACCGGGCACACCGCCCAGCAGGACGCCGCGCCCACCCATGGCCTTCTCCAGACAGTGGGCGCCGGCCTGGATCGACATACGCCCTGCAACTTCCGACATCGGCGCCAACAGGGGCAAATGGCCCGCACGGTCCGTAACAGTTTCATAGGCTATACAGGTAGCTCCAGACTTCACCAGATCGTCGGTCTGGGCCTTGTCCGGAGCCAGGTGGAGATAAGTGAAGAGGGTGTGTTCCGGCTTCAGCATGGCCCGCTCTTCGGCCTGGGGCTCCTTGACCTTGACGATCAACTCGGCGGTGTCGAAAACCTCCCTCCCGGTATCAATAATCCGGGCCCCTGCCTGGCGATAATCCTCATCAGAAAACCCGATGGCAGCGCCAGCCCCGGTTTCCACAAAAACCTCATGATTGTGGCCACACAGCTCGTGAACCGCAGCTGGCGTCATGCCTACACGGTATTCGCGGTTCTTGATTTCCCTGGGCACGCCGATTTTCATAGACAACCTCCAAAACAGTCCGGGTTCGCGAGTCTCTGACTGTAGTGTAGTCAAAAGGTCCTATACTGGATGGGCAACTGATTGCATCGGTTTACCGGTTCCGGGCGTAGATTTCCGGACAAAAAGACAATCCGACCCCAAAGGAGCAGGACAGATTATGACAACCCTGAAAGCAACAGCGGCAGCCGCAACCCTCTCACTTACTCTGGCAAGCACGCAGGTACTGGCAGAAATGCAAACCAAGACTGTCGAATACAAGGTCGGCGAAACCACCTTCACCGGTTACATGGCCTGGGATGATGAGTTCGAAGAGAAGCGTCCGGGCGTTCTGGTGGTCCATGAGTGGTGGGGCCACAATGAATTCGCACGGGATCAGGCGGAGCGGCTTGCGGCATCCGGCTACACGGCGTTTGCGCTGGATATGTATGGCTCCGGCAAACAGGCGGATCATCCCGATACCGCCCAGAAGTTCATGCAGGAAGCGACCAAGGACATGGACCAGGTCAAAGCGCGCTTCATGAAGGCGATGGAAATCCTGCAGAATCATGAAAGTGTTGATGCTTCGCGCATTGCTGCACAAGGCTACTGCTTTGGCGGCGCAGTCGTCTTGAATATGGCACGCATGGGCGTGGATCTGGACGGCGTCGTCAGTTACCACGGCGCGCTTGGCAGCCCAATCACCGCAGAAGCCGGAACCGTGAAAGCCAGGGTTCAGGTGTACACCGGTGGTGCCGACAAGATGGTTCCCTCGGAGCAGGTCGCCGGCCTGGTGAAAGAGATGCAGCACGCCGAAGTAGACCTCACGCTGGTGAGCTTCCCCGGGGTATTGCACTCCTTCACCAACCCGGGAGCCGACAAGGTCGCCGAGGAATTCGGCATGCCGATTGGCTATGACGAAGAAGCCGCCAACCGCTCCTGGGAAGGCACCATGCGTTTCTACGAGGCCATTTTTGCCCAGTAAAACGGGCAACGCCCCTGAGTCACGGACCCGGCTTGACCGCCGGGTTTTTCTTTTTCAGAGGGAAGACGCGATGCTGTTGCGAACGTCGGTCATCAAATCGTCCAGCGGCAAAGCCCCGGAAGCCATCGGGGGATGGATTACAATCTCAATCTCACCGCTGCTGAACGCCGCACTGCCCTTGGGCAAACGTTGGTGGGAGCCGCAGATGGTTATGGGAAGAATCGGTAGCTGACCATCCTGGGCAATGACAAAGCCACCCTTCTTGAAAGGCAGCAACTTGCCATCCCACGAACGGGTACCCTCCGGAAAAATCAGTATGCTGGTGCCGTCCGGAAGCTGGTCAACACCGCGCTTGATACTTTCCAGGGCGTCGCTGCCTTTGGAGCGGTCGATAAACAGGTTCCGGGACGTTTCCAGAGCCAATCCGAACAGGGGCACCTTACGCAGCTCCTTCTTGATCACCCACCGGTACTGCAGACCGAGGGCGAGCACCAGCGCGGGCGGATCAAAATAGGAAGCATGATTGCTCAGAATCACGTAGCGCTGGCCCGGCTCTATGTTTTCCTTGCCACGCACTTTCAGGCGGATACCGCAAACCTTCAGGATGATCCAGGCGTAGATCTGAGTGCCGTGAAACGCGGCGTCCCCCCGCTTTCCAAGCAGGGCAGCAATCACGATCGGGAAAAACAGAATCAGGGTGAGCAGTATGGCCCAGAACAGGATCCAGGCAGCTTTTAGCAGTCGGAGCATGTAATGATTCCTGGAGATCTCGACTTCCGGTTAAACGAGCAGCAGGCCGGTAAAGATTACACAAAGAGGGGATAATGACAAAAGCGGGGCATCATGCAATGTCTTTTTTCAGACATTAAAAAAGGCAGCCGAAGCTGCCTTTTTGGCGGTTATTGCCGAATCCATCAGGGATTACAGGGCAACAACGTTCTCCGCCTGAGGACCTTTCTGGCCCTGGGTAACGGTAAACTCAACCTGCTGGCCTTCTGCCAGAGTTTTGAAACCGCTGCCCTGAATAGCGCTGTAGTGAACAAAAACGTCCGGGCCGCCTTCACGAGTGATAAAGCCAAAGCCTTTTGCTTCGTTGAAGAACTTAACAGTACCGGTAGTAGTAGACATACTTAAACTTCCTGAAATCAATCATATTATCTGCCGCCTCTCACCTTTATGGTGTCAGGTCGGCGTTTTGCGGAAATACAGAACTCGCGGAATCAAAAACAGGACGGTCACTACTAACTGCGGAGGTACGTCTTATTCATGAAATGCTTTGCTGAATCTTTCCTACGCCCTTCACTCTACTCCTGAATCCGAAGCTTGCCAAGGGTATTTTCAAGAAAATATGTAGGTAGTGGTACCCATCAACCCTTCACCAGGCCGAAGGTGTAAATTCCCAACGCAGTCATGAGGATGGAGCCAACCACGTGAGCCAGAATACCGGTAATGGCCATGGCCCATTTGCCTTCCTGGATTGCGGCAAACATCTCGAGCGAGAAAGTGGAAAAGGTGGTTAAGGCACCGCATAAACCGGTGATGGCGAAAAGTCGCCACTCCGGTGCCAATGTGGTGCCGTGACTGAAGTAGCCGATCAGCAGACCGATTAGCCAGCCTCCGCTGAGATTGGCAACCAGGGTTCCGTAGGGAACGGCATGGTAGGTCGTATTCAGCCACAAACCCAGCGCCCAACGCAGGTTGGCGCCGATCACGGCGCCAACACTGACTGCAAGAAACGACAACCACATGTCAGGGTAGTTCCTTGTCAGGCGGGGTTGTGATCAATCACAGACTCCTTGTTCTGCGCAAAGGCATCAAACGGGAAGTCGTCTACCGTCAGCATCTCCAGAACCACGGTTTCATACTGGCGCATGAAATCGGCCTCTTCCTTGGTGTAAACACCGGCCTCAAGGGCAGCCTCAAAGCGTTCTTCGGGATGCAACGCCGTCATCGGCAGTTCGCCCTTGGCATAGGCCTTGGTTACCTTCCGGTAAAGCTGCTCGGCCTTGTCGTAATCTTTCAGCAGACCGTTGTAACGTGCTACCGGGTTCTCAACGGTACCCTCACCGTTGGTGGTCCACACACTCGCGATCAGCTTGTTGCGGATTGGCGTGTCGGTGGAAATTGCACGGGCCAGCTTGCGGGCCAGATCATCATGGGGGCTGTCCCACCGGCGCCCCAGCGGCATGGTAACACCGCGCAGAACCAACGCCACTGCACGGTTCGGCAGGTTTTGCAGAAACTCATCCAGTGCACTCTCGGTGCGATGCAGCAGCAGGCTCAGGCTGTATTCCATCACTTCCTTCTCACCCTCCACCGGCTGGGTTTCGTGCCAGTTCTTCAGCACCATAGAGGCCAGGTACAGGTTGGACAGCATGTCCCCCAACCGCGCAGAGATAAGCTCCCGCATTTTCAGTTCGCTGCCGAGCGTGGTCATCGCCGCATCGGAGCACAGGCCAAAGGCCGCGCTGAAGCGGGCAACGGCTTGCGCGTACTTGCGACTGGCACTGTCAAATGGAACGTCTGCCCGACCAAGACCCAGAGCCTGGGTGAAGGCGCGAGCGGCATTGCCGAAAATCAGCCCGGCATGACCGAAGAAGGCATCATCAAACGCGTTGATATCATCGTTGTCCTTGGCCGCCAGCTCCTTGAGCACATAGGGATGGCAGCGAATGGCGCCCTGACCGAAGATCATCAGGCTACGGGTCATGATGTTGGCACCCTCAACGGTGATAGAGACGGCAGCACCGCTGTAGCCAATGCCCAGGTAGTTGCGCGGGCCAAGTGTCACTGTCTTGCCACCGTGAACGTCCATGGCATCGGTAAGCACACCACGCTGGAACTCGGTAAGGTGGTACTTCAGGATTGCCGAAGGCACCGCCGGCTTCTCGCCCTTATCAATCATGTTGGCCGTATGGTTTACAGCAGCCTGGGAAATATAGGTCTTGGCGGCAATCCGGGCCAGTGGCTCCTGCACGCCTTCCATATCCGCAACTGGCGTATTGAACTGGCGGCGGATGCGTGTAAAGCCACCGGCGGTGCCAACCGAGTAGGCAGCAGCACCGGCAGCGCCTGAAGGCAGCGTGATGCAGCGACCCACAGACAGGCACTCAACCAGCATGCGCCAGCCCTGGCCGGCCATATCCACACCTCCAATAATGTAATCCAGAGGAATAAAGACGTCTTTACCCTTGATCGGCCCGTTCAGAAACGGACTGCCAATCGGGCAGTGGCGACGGCCGATTTCCATGCCTTTGGTGTCCCGCGGGATGAGGGCACAGGTGATGCCGTAGTCTTCAGTGTCACCCAGCAGCCCGTCCGGATCGAACATCCGGAAGGCCAGGCCTACAACGGTGGCGATGGGCGCCAGGGTTATCCAGCGCTTCTCGAAGTTGAGCCGGATACCGACCACTTCCTTGCCGTCCACCTTCTGTTTGCACACGATACCGGTGTCCGGCAGCGAGGTTGCATCAGAACCGGCGCGAGGACCGGTCAGGCCGAAGCACGGGATCTCACGGCCATCCGCCAACCGGGGCAGATAATGGTTTTTCTGGTCTTCGGTGCCATATTTGACCAGCAGCTCACCCGGCCCGAGCGAGTTGGGCACACCGACAGAGACCATCAGTGATTCATTGGCAGCCAGTTTCTGCAACACCGCTGTCTGGGCCTTGGCGGAAAACTCCAGGCCACCGTATTCCTTCGGGATAATCATGCCGAAGAACTTCTCTTTCTTCAGGAAGTCCCACAGCTCTTTTGGAAGGTCTGCCCGTTCAACGGCAACGTCCCAGGCGTTGCACATGGAGATTGCCTGGGTGCATTGATTGTCCACGAAAGCCTGCTCTTCCTCGCTGAGGCCGGTATTGCGATTAATGAGCAGGTTATGCCAGTCCGGACGACCGGTGAACAGTTCGCCATCCCAGCCGACAGTTCCGGCTTCCAGGGCAACTTTCTCTGTATCCGAAACCTTAGGGGCGACTTTCTTGAACATCGCAAAAATGCGGGGAGTCAGCCAACTCTGACGGAAGCCCGGAAGGCCCGCGGCTGCTGTGATTGCGGCACCAATAAAGAGCAACAGAGCCAGCCAGCCGGAGGCAAAGATGAGGGACAGCAAACCGGTTACCGCCATCACACCGATAGCGGAAGTTGCACCTGACTCGCGCCGCATCACAATCAGCAAACCGGTCAGTGCCACTACAAACAGAATGAAAGTCATCATAGGTTCTCTCTGTCATCCATGGTTCGGAAAATTCGAAGACTACAATTCGTTACGTTTACGGTACCGCATCAGATGAGGGCTGACCAGCAAATGCCGCACAGTCAGCCAGTTACGGCCATCAGACCCTGATTTATGAGGTCACAATCACACGAATACCTTCCAGAGCCAGGCTGGCATGGCCTATGGCCTCTTTCGCCGCCGCGAACTGGTTCCGGAAGAAGTCGATTTCCTCTTCACGGATCGCCGGATTCACTTTCTGCAACGCTTCCAGTCTCCGGATTTCCGGCTCGAAACTGGCTGCGAGCTGCTCAAGTGCCGCTGTTTTCAGGGGTTCCAGGTGAGGCTCAGACAACCGCTCAGCGTGATCCACCATGGTTTCGACCTGGGGCCGTATCTGGGGCACGATTGCCTGGGCCGTGCGCCGGCGGATATTCGAGCACATCTCGTTCAGGCGGTCGTGGGGCAACGCCCCCGAGAGTTCCTTGCCATTCACGTCCACCAGTAGCCGAAGTGGCGAGACCGGTAGGTAGCGGGTCAGCTGCAGGGCTTCTGGCGCCGGGCAGTGCACGGTGAACAGGGCTTCCATCAGCAGCGTTCCAGGAGGCAAGGCCTTGACGGAAAGGCTGGCAAGGGCGGCCTTGCCAAGACCGGAACTGGTGACCGAGTCCATCACCCCGGTAACCATCGGGTGCTCCCAGCTCATAAACGCCAGATCTTCCCGCTCGAGGGCATTGTTTCGATCCCAGGTCACAGTCATCCCATCTTCCGGCAACTCGGCCACATGGCCAGCCTGGTATTGTTCGCCGGGCCGCAGAATATCGGAGTGATCGGCATGGTCTTCGACGTCCACGCCGAGAATGTCAAAGGCTTCCATCATGTAGTCCCGAACCCTGGCCTCGGCTTCTTCGTCTTCGATGGCAGCGATCAGATCCTTTGCCACCTCAGGCCGGCAGGAATTCAGCTCAATCAGGGCATCGCGGCCATTTTGCAGCAGCGTTTTCAGGCGTTTCGCCTCGTTTTCAGAAGCTTTCACCAGCTCGTCGGAGATACTGGCATCACCATCAATAGCCTGCTGCCACTGGGCCTGCACCGTTTCCTGAACCGCAACACCCACGGCGCAGCTTTCGGCGAATGCGTTCAAACCTTCATGAAACCAGCGGAACTGCACCTCCTGGCTGGTATCACGCAGATAGGGAACATGAATATCGATGGCTTCGGTCTGACCGATCCGGTCCAGCCGGCCTATGCGCTGCTCGAGCAAGTCCGGGTTTGCGGGCAGATCGAACAGCACAAGGTGATGGGCAAACTGGAAGTTACGGCCTTCGCTGCCGATTTCAGAGCAGATCAGCGCCTGGGCACCCTGCTCCGTGTCGGCAAAATAGGCGGCGGCGCGATCACGCTCGATCAGGCTCAGGTGCTCATGGAAGGCAGCACTGCGGATGCCGGCCCGCAGCTGGAGATAATGCTCCAGGGCCATGGCGGTCTCGGCGCTGGCACAGATGACAACGACCTTTGCGGGACGCAGGCTGACCAGCTTTTTCTCAAGCCACGCCACCCGCGGATCGTCTGCCAGCCACTGCTCCTCGGGCACCAGTTGCTCGGGGGTCAGCCCCTGAATACCTGAAGCCAGACCTTCGTACATGGCCGGGCAAGCCAATGGCTCCGGATTGGGACGGCGCTCGGGGAATCCCTGAATTGCCGCCCGGGTGTTCCGGAACAGCACCCGCCCGGTGCCATGTCGATCCAGCAAGGCATCGATGACCGATTGCCGTGGGTTGTCTCCGGCCAATAGCTGGTCCAGCTCTTCGCCAAGCCATTCCCGCAGCAGTTTCTGGTCTTCGGCACTGATTTCGGATTCTTCGTCCTGAAGCCGACGGACAACAGCGTTAATCGTCTCGTACTGCTCTTCCTCTTTCCGGAAGGCTTCCAGATCGTGGAAACGGGCCGGATCGAGCAGCCGCAAACGGGCAAAGTGACTGGCAACACCCACCTGCTCAGGGGTCGCCGTCAACAACAGCAAGCCCCGGCTGATCGCCGATAATTCCTCAACGATCTGGTACTCCGGACTGGCCTCTCCCGGGCTCCAGGCCAGATGATGGGCCTCGTCTACAATCATCAGGTCCCATTCGGCCTTCAGGGCATCGTCCCGCGCCTTCTGGCTTTTCTTCAGGAAATCGAGACTGCAGAGCACCAGCTGCTCGCTCTCAAAGGGATTGACCGCGTCTTCGTCGCCAAAAATGTGGTTAACCAGGGCATCAACGTCGCTTTCCTGCTCTTTCAGGGCATCGTAGCGACCCTGATCCACGATGGAGAAACGCAGATTGAAACGCCGAAGCATCTCCACCAGCCATTGATGGGTGAGGGAGTCCGGCACCACGATAAGGGCGCGTTTTGCCCGCCCGGTGTGCAGCTGATAATGCAGGATAAGCCCCGCCTCGATGGTTTTGCCGAGGCCGACTTCATCGGCCAGCAGCACCCGAGGCGCATGACGCCGGGCAACTTCATGGGCAATGTAGATCTGGTGCGGCAGGTGTTGGGTGCGAGCGCCGATCAGCCCCTGGGCGGGGGATGCCCGCAGCCGGTTCATGTGCTGAAGTGTGGCGTACCTCAACCGGAAAGCGCCGTTGCGATCGAACTGGCCCGCGAACAGCCGCTGGTGCGGCGCTGAAAAATTAACCGAGCCTGCAAGTTTTACCTCGGAGATTTCATGCAGGTCGGTACCATCGTCTCCGTGGTACATGAGTACACCACCGATATCCTCGACCGCGCGAACGGTGTACCGCTCGCCGTCAAAGGTCTCAATCTCCTCGCCCAGCTGATAGATGATGCGGGACAGAGGTGCGTTATCAATCGCGTAGGTGCGCTCTTCATCGGCAGCAGGAAACCCGAGGGTCACCCGGCGCCCGGAGATATCCGTGACAATTCCGAGTCCCAGGCCGGTATCACTGTGGCTGACCCAACGCTGACCAATAACAAATTCCGATGTATCCAAGAAACCTCCAGACCAATTAAGTTCTTGTGGCGCCGTTCTCACGCACCCAGTAAGCCGTTGCCCCGCACACCGCCGCCGGCACCACAAACAGGTTCAGCACCGGCACCATGGCGGCCAATGCCACCGGTAAGCCGAACCCGAAGGCAGACAGCCGCGTGTCACCCAGCAAACGACGCAAGGCGGGGAAGCTGACCTTATGGTTGTCTGCGGGATAGTCCACGTATTGCAGGGCCATCATCCAGCTGTTGAAAAGAAACCACAGAACGGCTGCAACCAGGTTAACAACCGGGATCAGGCCGATGATAAGCAGGCCGATGGCACGGGGCAGGTAATACAGAATCTTCTGGACCTCACGCCAGAGTGCGCGGGGAATGTCCTTGATAATGGATGCCCAGCTGTCGTCGGTGTTCACCTCCTGACCGGTCAGATGTTTTTCCGTCAACTCGGCAAGGTAGCCGTAGAACGGGGAGCCAATCAGGTTGGCGACAATCACGAAGCCATAGGCCAACATCAGCACGATGACCGCGCCGTAGAGAATCCAGAACAGCCAATCCAGTGCCTGAAGCCAGGCCCAGTCCGGCAACCACGCCATGGCGGCGGCGATCAGGCCGGCAAAAAGCTCTCCCATAAAGAAGAACAGCAAGCCGAAGAGCAGAATATTGATAATCAGTGGAATAATGACGAACAGCCGCAGGCCGGGCTGACGAATCAGGCGGAAACCTTCACCCAGATAGCCCAGTCCACGAAAAAAATTACCCTTGAGCATAGCTGGCAGGACCTCCGCTTCAATGACAATGACGGGGCGCAAAGCATATCATGTTGGCAACATTCCCACAGCCCGAGAACGCTCAGTGACTTCCCCGATGGATACTTTGAAACAACAAATGACCAGCCTTTTGCAATACCGCCCCCTCTGGCGGGCAGCTTTTGTGGTTTCCGTGCTGGCCATCGGGTTTCTTGCGACAACGGACAATCCTTACCCCATTCCCTCATCATCAAGCGACAAGGTTAACCATCTGATCGCCTTTCTTGAACTCACCATACTGACCCGCCTGGCCTGGCCGGAACTTCGGGCGATCTGGTTTGCACCGGCACTGCTGAGCTTTGGCCTTGGGATCGAAATCATCCAGGCAAACCTTCCCTACCGGGAATTTTCCCTGGCAGATCTGGCAGCAGACGGCGCCGGAATCGCCATCGGCCTCCTTCCCTGGCCCGGCATTCGCAGAGTCGGAAAACCGGATTTGCGAAATTCGCCAGGATCCCTGTGAGATATATCTCACAAAGACGTGAGATCTTGCGGTGACATCACGTGCGCAGTGGTGCGAATACGCCCTTAGGGAAATCCTAACTTACTGATATGTATATTTTATTGGATAATTCAACGCCGACCCCAATCGTAACGGGTGCACAGTTCACACGTTTGTCAGAATCCAATTGGTATAGTGTTTACATCAAGGACGACAGGGAAATGGACGACGCACTGGATGCACCCCGGCATGGATTGCAGGGAGAGGCAAGGACACAGGGACGCCTCGCTTAAGGGATAACTATTCGGATAGCCGGCTCGGATGCCGGCACCACGGAGTGGCTCAAGGATCTCGCAACATGGCTGTTGCCCAATGCGCAAGGATGCGCCGACCTGTTCCGAGAAAGGGTAACCGTATGGTTGCCCTTTATTTTTTTAAGCCCACCGCTTCTGCTTCAGCCTTCCCGCTGGTCACTCCAGCGAGATAGATGCGCACCTTATTGAACTCCTCGAACTCATGCAGATCCGGCCAGGTCCGGGCCTCAATCGTTGTCTGTCTGCGGTAGGCGCTGTCACCCAACACTTTCATCCGCGAATCCGCCAGCAAAACCCGGGGTGCCGCCTCGCGAAAAACTCCGAGCAACGGCCGGTTTTCAGGATCGTAGAGCACATCCGCCGCTGTCACCACGTCCAGATGCTTCGGGCGATCTGCCCAGTCACGGCAAAGGCCAATGGAAACGCCATTGAGAGCCGCGTTGGCACTGGCTGCGTCCAGGGCCGCCGGGTCAATGTCGCAGGCGATGGCCTCCCTTGCTCCGGCCATTGCCGCAGCCACGGCCACTATTCCGGATCCGGAACCGAAATCCAGGACCCGCTTACCCTCGACCCACTTGGGGTTGTCCAGAATCCAGCTGGCGAGCACCTGGCCGCTGGCCCAGCAAAACGACCAATAGGCAGGCTCGGCAACCACCGCCTGAGCTTCTTCATGGGACAAGGGCCCTTCAAGCACCGTCGGATCAAAGAGATACAGGGCGATTCGCTCACAGCCTGCGGGGCGGGACACGGCCACCCGGCCCCGGGCCAGGGTTTTGCGCAGGTGCTGATTCAGACAGTCCTCAGACATGGGGTATCCAACCTCGAATTTCACGGAGGCGCCATTGTACCCATGACCCTGGCGGGAAACAGGGTGCGGCAAGCAGAAAACAGCCATTTCCGCTATACTGCCGCCTCCATCTGACAACTGGTTTACCGCTGAAATGGCAAGCAGACCCGACACCGACGACTACCTTTCCCTGTTCCTGAACGATGTGCCGCTGATGGACGTCCGGGCACCGGTGGAGTTCAGTCGTGGCAGTTTTCCAAAAACCGA
This sequence comes from Marinobacter sp. EhC06, assembly GCF_001650915.1. GTDB lineage: Bacteria > Pseudomonadota > Gammaproteobacteria > Pseudomonadales > Oleiphilaceae > Marinobacter. The sequence goes on along the minus strand of NZ_LXYO01000023.1, from coordinate 878,182 downwards.
AAACGCGCCCCTGATGAACGATGAGGAGCGCCACCGGGTCGGCATCTGTTACAAGGAAAAAGGCCAGGACAAAGCCATCGAGCTGGGCCATCAGCTGGTATCCGGCGACATCAAGGCCCAGCGTATTGAAGCCTGGAAGCGCTTTATTGCCCGCCATCCCGAGGGTTATCTGTTCTGCTTCCGGGGCGGCCTGCGTTCCCGGCTTACCCAACAGTGGATCCGGGAGGCTGGCATTGACTATCCGCTGGTCAAAGGCGGCTACAAGGCACTGCGCCGGTTTCTGATCGACAGCCTGGAAGCGCAGATTGAATCCGGCGAATTCCGGATTCTCAGCGGGCGCACCGGTACCGGCAAGACACGGGTACTGAAACAGCTCCCCAATCCGGTGGATCTTGAGGGCCTGGCCAACCACCGCGGCTCCAGTTTCGGGCGCCAGGTAACGCCCCAACCCTCACAGATCGATTTTGAGAACCGACTGGCCGTAGCCATGCTCAAAGCACGTCACTTCAACGATGGCCCGGTTTACCTTGAAGATGAAAGCCGCCTGGTAGGGCGTTGTGCCCTGCCCGAATCCCTCAAGGATCGCATGGCCGAGTCGCCGTTGCTGATTCTTGAGCAACCCATGGCAGAGCGTGTTGCCATTATCCGGGAAGACTATGTTGAAGGCATGTTCTCGGATTACGTGAACCGCGACGGAGCCGAAGCGGGCTGGCTGAATTTCCGGGACTACCTGTTGAGTGCCATTGATCGCATTCGCAAGCGCCTGGGTGGCGAGCGGCATAAACAGCTGCGCGGCCTGATGGAAGAGGCGCTTGTGCAGCAGGAAGCCACCGGACTGACTGGCGCCCATGACGCGTGGATTCAGGCGCTGCTTCAGGACTATTACGACCCCATGTACGACTACCAGCTGAGCCAGAAAGAGGGCCGAATTCTTGTCCGCGGAGGCCCCAAAACCATTCTTGACTGGGCCAGTGAGCGCTCAATTGCGTAAGCGACTGACTGAACATTTTTACCTGCAATACACGCCCCTGACATTTGTCTGCTATATAGAGAAGTAGACGAATCACGTTGTTGCAGGATTTTGTCCGTTAATCCGACACTTATGAAGAATACCAACGAACAAGGAGTCCTTTATGGAAGATCTATTCGGCGCTGAGGGCGGTGCCTCGGAACTTATGAATCAAGCCATGGCCCTGGTCATGACTTATGCCCCGAAAGTGGTGCTGGCGATTGTCACATTGATTGTGGGCATGTGGCTGATCAACCGGTTTGTAAACGTACTCGATAACAAGCTGGGCAAGAAAGACCCCACCCTGAACAAGTTTCTTTGCGGCCTGATCAGCGTCATCCTCAAGATCCTGCTGCTGATTTCCGTGGCGTCGATGGTTGGCATTGCCACCACATCCTTCATCGCCATCGTCGGTGCTGCCGGTCTGGCCGTCGGCCTGGCGCTTCAGGGCAGCCTGGCCAACTTCGCCGGCGGCGTACTGATCCTGATATTCAAGCCTTTCAAGGTCGGCGATGTCATCGACGCCCAGGGCTACCTGGGCTCCGTCCGGGAAATATCCATCCTTTACACCATTGTCGACACCTTCGATAACCGCCGGATCGTGATCCCGAATGGTCAACTGGCCAACGCCAGCCTGACCAACCTGAGCGCCTATGAGACCCGCCGTTGCGACATGAGCTTCGGCATCGGCTACGGCGATGACATCGACAAGGCCAAGGCCGTCTGCAAGCGACTTATCGAAGAAGACGAGCGCGCACTGAAAGACCCCGAGCCTCTGATCGTGGTTGGCGCCCTGGGTGAAAGTTCTGTCGATCTGACCGTGCGGGCCTGGACCAAGTCCGCCGATCTTTGGCCGTTCTACTGGGACATGCACGAGAAGGTGAAAAAAGCGTTCGACGCCGAAGGCATCAGCATCCCCTTCCCCCAGCGCGATGTGCATATGATTAAAACCGACTGAGATTCGCGATCGGTTTCTCATTGATACATCTGGTTACTCGCAAACTGCGTAACCTCAACTAAGCTGACCATTAATGGCGGGGTTTACCGACCCCGCCAGGCCATCGGGGCCAGGCAATCTGATCAAAACAGGCTCCGGAACGCTGTCATTGCTGGTAGGAGGTTGTCACTATGCCGGTACAGCAGTTGAAGGAATTCCTTGATGAGGCGGGTGTGGAATACATGTGCCTCTCTCACCCTCCTGCGTATACTGCCCAGGAACTGGCCCACCACGTAAAGATTGCCGGCGACCGCGTCGTTAAAACGGTGATCATCGAGCTGGATGGCAAAATGGCAATGCTGGTCATGCCAGCAACCTGGCGAATCCGCTGGGACAGGCTATCACGCATCCTGGACACCGACTTTATCGATCTCGCCGATGAGCAGGAATTCAAAGACCGCTTCCCGGACTGTGAAGTAGGCGCCATGCCCCCCTTTGGCAACCTGTTCGGAATGACCGTGTATTGCGCAGAAGCCTTGACCGAGCAGCCGGAGCTTGCCTTCGCCGCGGGCAGTCACAGCGAATCGGTCCACATGAAAACCGCTGATTTCCTGACCCTTGTGCAACCCATGGTACTGAACCAGGGCTTCAACAAACCGGGAGCCCAGAAACCCGCGTGGCTGGTCAAGGGCCGTCGCCGGCCGGACGACGCTGCCAAGCAGCGGGTATCAGGAATGGCCGGGTACTAAGGCTTTTCTGGCCGGCTTGATCCCGGTCTCTTGTCTGGCTGCCGCCATCGCGTAAACTGGGGGCATCAGACAGGAAACCGATATGACTCAAGCCTTTGATATTGTGGTAGTTGGTGCCGGCATGGTCGGTGCTGCCCTCGCCACTGGCCTCGGCCAGAATGGCTTCCGCGTTGCCCTGGTTGACCGGGCTCCGCCGCCCGCCTTTGATCCAGACAGCGCCCCGGATATCCGGGTTTCTGCCCTCAGCGCCGGCAGCGAGCGCTATCTTCAGAGCCTGGGCACCTGGGACCATATACTCCGCATGCGGGCAACGCCCTACAGACGCCTGGCCGTGTGGGATGAAACCCGTTATCCACTGCAGAATCTGGTGCCCAGAAAGCTGGCTGAAGTTCAATTCGACGCCACCGAGCTGGGGGCACAGCACCTGGGGCATATTGTCGAAAACTCGGTGACCCAGCAGGCACTCTTGCAAACTGCCGAGGCCTGCCCCCAGGTGACCCTGTTCCACGGTCAGGGTGTGGCCTTACTGGCGCAGTCCGGTGATACAGCGACGGTCACCCTGGATGATGGCCGAGAGCTGGTCGCAACCCTGGTGGTTGGAGCCGATGGCGCCCAGTCGCGAATTCGCGACCTGGCCGGCATCGGCACCACCCGGAACCAGTATGACCAGCAGGCAATGGTCATCTCGGTACGCTATCAAGGGCCAGTCGAGGACATTACCTGGCAGGGCTTCCACCCCTCCGGCCCCCGGGCCTTCCTGCCCCTGCACAGCGCTGGCCCGGAACATCCCGGCGAAAGCTGGGGCTCACTGGTCTGGTACGATTCACCCGAAGAGCTGGCGCGCCTGAAATCGCTGGACGACAACACGCTGATGAGCGAGATCCAGTCGTCGTTTCCCACGAGCCTGCCACTGCTGACCCACATCGACAGCAAGGCCTCGTTTCCCATTGCCCGCCAGCACGCCAAACACTACCACGCCGGGCGAGTGGTCCTGGCCGGCGATTCAGCCCACACCATCAACCCGCTGGCTGGCCAGGGAGTGAACCTGGGCTTCCAGGATGCGCAAGCCCTTCAGGCAGCCCTCAAAGAGGCCAAGCGCGCCGGTGACGACCTGGCCGATTCGAAATGGCTGAACCTGTACGAACAACAGCGCCGGCCGGCGAACCGCAGAATGATGCTGACCATGGATCTGTTCTACCATCTGTTCAGCAACAAGATTCCACCGATCCACCTTCTGCGCAACCTCGGCCTCGGCGCCGCCCGGGCCCTGCCCTTCGCCCGCAACCGGGTGGCCCGATACGCCATGGGCATCGACGAGGAACTGCCGGCCGTCGTGAGACAGATAACCTCCCGGATTCCGGGCCTGAATCAGCTTTAGAGCGAAACAACAATCCCAAGGACAAGTGAAAAGGAGCCACCATGTCAGAGACGATTTTCACCAAGATCATCAACCGCGAAATCCCCGCAGACATCCTCTACGAAGACGACATCGCCCTGGCGTTCAGTGACATCAACCCGCAGGCGCCTGTGCATTTTCTGGTCATCCCCAAGAAAGCCATCGCCACCATCAATGACATTACCGAAGAAGATCGGGAGTTGGTGGGGCATCTGTATCTGGTGGCAGCGAAGATTGCCAAAGAGAAGGGGTTTGCCGACGACGGCTATCGCGTTGTCATGAACTGCGGGGAAAATTCGGGGCAAACGGTGTTCCACATCCACTTGCACGTCCTTGCCGGCAAGCCGCTGGGCTGGCCTCCGTATACCGATAAGATGAAGCAGGCCTGATTGCTTTAGACCTATGGGGAGGGCCGGCATGTGGTGCGGCTTTCCGGGACACGCTCGAGCCGTCCCTGGTCGCTTGACTTTCGCCATCCATGGCGAAAGACAGTCCCGGAAAGCCGCACCACACGCCGGCCGGTCAAACCACACAGTTAGGCGTGCTTAGTAACTACCAAATACTACTGATAGGCAGCACCAAGGTTTGAACGGAGGGGCTGGTCCGGGCTTTCCAGACTGTCTGTGGCCATGGATGGCCACAGCCAAGCCCTACAGGGACGTACTTGCGGGCGTGTCTGGAAAGGCCGGACCAGCCCCGCCAGCCACCCAAGTCAAACGATCAGCGACCTACGACTTTCTCAGCCTCTTCCACCGGCGTATGACGAACGTCCTCACCTTTGACCATGAAGATCACGTTCTCGGCGATGTTGCACGCGTGGTCACCTACCCGCTCCAGGGCACGGAGCACCCACATTACGGACATGCACCGTGAAATGTTGCGGGTATCTTCCATCATGAACGTCAGCAGAGTACGGGCCGCTGCCTGATATTCCTCATCGACGCGCTTGTCTTCCTTCATGATCCGCAGTGCCTGCTCGGAATCCAGCCGGGCAAAGGCGTCCAGGGCATCGTGAAGCATGCTTAGCACGTGGGTACCGATGTGGCGCACTTCCACGTAGCCGCGGGGGGCCTGGCCCTCTTCCTGCAGTTTGATAGCCAGTTTGGCGATTTTCTTGGCTTCGTCACCCACACGTTCCAGATCGGCGACCATCTTGATGACCGAGATGACCAGACGCAGATCCCTTGCCGTCGGCTGGCGACGGGCGATGATCAGGGTGGCTTCCTCGTCGATCTCCACTTCCATCTTGTCGACTTTCTTGTCGTTGGCGCGGATCTCGTCAGCCAGATGGCCATCGCCATCCACCAGCGCCTGAATGGCATTCTCGACCTGGGCTTCTACCATGCCGCCCATTTTCAGAAACTCGGTCTTGAGCTCCATCAGTTCGTCATTGAACTTATGGGAGATATGATCCCCGTAAACGTCGTCCTTCTTAGTAGGCATACTGTTCTTCTCCAAAATTCCTCAGGTCCGGAATCAGCCGAAGCGGCCGGTGATGTAGGACTCGGTCAGTTCATGTTCCGGCGAGGTGAATACCTTGTTGGTCTCGTTTACTTCCACCAGGTGCCCCAGGTGGAAGTAGGCCGTACGGTGGGATACCCGGGCCGCCTGCTGCATTGAGTGGGTCACGATAACGATCGTGTAGCTCTCGGACAGTTCGGCAATCAGTTCTTCCACTTTCGCCGTGGCAATAGGATCCAGCGCCGAGCAGGGCTCATCCATCAGCACAACTTCAGGGCTCACTGCAATCGCACGGGCAATACACAGACGCTGCTGCTGGCCGCCAGACATACCGGTTGCATTGGCGTCCAGGCGATCTTTAACTTCTTCCCAAAGACCGGCCTTACGGAGGCTATTCTCCACGATTTCATCGAGATCCGATTTGCGATTGGCCAGCCCGTGGATGCGGGGGCCGTAGGCCACGTTGTCGTAAATGGACTTGGGGAACGGGTTGGGTTTCTGGAACACCATTCCAACCCGGGCTCTGAGTTCAACCACGTCACGCTTTGGATCATAAATGTCGTGGTCGTCCAGGTGCAGGGACCCCTTCACACTACAGATATCAATGCTGTCGTTCATGCGGTTCAGACAGCGCAGGAAGGTGGATTTGCCGCAACCAGACGGTCCGATAAAGGCGATGACTTCGTTACGGCCAATATCCAGGCTGATTTTCTTGATCGCCCGGGTGTCTCCGTAGAACACGTCGACATCGCGAAGCTTGAACTTCGGATCATCGGCGAACGGTTTGCCAACCGTTTTGCCTTCCTCGATGACGGTCTCCGCCGGTTTTTCATCTGAAATTGGCACTACCGCTTCTTCAGGTTGACCAACTTCACTGGTAATCGTTGTGTTGACAGTATTCATTCAGATTCTCCTTACCACCGGCGCTCGAGACGTTTGCGCATCCAGATGGCCAATGCGTTCATGCTGATCAGGAAGGTCAACAGCACCATGATGGCTGCCGACGCACGTTCAATAAAGGCCAGCTCAGGGCTACCTGCCCACAGGAACACCTGCACCGGCAGAACCGTGGCCGAATCGAAGAAGCCATCGGGCACATCCACGATGAACGCCACCATACCGATGAGTAGCAGCGGTGCGGTTTCACCCAGTGCCTGAGCCATACCGATGATGGAACCGGTCAGCATGCCCGGCATGGCCAGCGGCAGTACATGGTGCAGAACCACCTGCATTTTGGAGGCGCCGATACCTTCCGCCGCCTCCCGGATCGAGGGCGGTACGCTTTTGATTGCCGCGCGGCTGGAAATGATGATGGTCGGCAGGGTCATCAACGTCAGAACCAGACCACCAACCACCGGAACCGAGCGCGGCATGCCAAACAGGTTGATAAACACGGCCAGGCCGAGCAGACCAAAGATGATGGAAGGAACCGCCGCAAGGTTGTTGATATTCACCTCGATAAAATCGGTGAACTTATTCTGGGGCGCGAATTCTTCCAGGTAGATCGCCGCTGCCACACCAATCGGGAACGACAGGATCAGGGTAACGAACATGGTCAGCAGCGAACCGACAATGGCGCCAAGAATGCCCGCCTTGGACGGATCCCGGGAATCACCGCCGCTGAAGAACACATCGTTGAAGGAGGTCTCGATAACGCCCCGCTCCTGAAGCTCTTCCACCCAGGCTTTCTGCTGGTCGTTCAGCTTGATCGAGTAGGCATCGTCCCCCGCGTGCTTCACGTAGACATCCACATCGGTGTGACTGAGGAATGTCATGGTCTGAGTCGTACCCAACCACTCCGGATTCGCCTTGAGTGCATCGCGCAGCTCCACCGAAGCATAGGGGTTAATCAGTTCGCGAACCTGCTTGCGATTCTCTTCGCTCGCACCTGGAATTTCTTTGATCAGGGACTGAACCAATGGCTCAACAAAATCGGCCATCTTTATCTGGCGTTCATCCGTAGGATCATCCAGGTACATCATCTCACCATCCAGCTGCACATCCATGGTGATGGTGGTCTTCATGAACCCCGTATACCCCTTTCCGATGATATCGGTAAACAGGGTCAACAGAGCCCCAAGGGCAATCGCGATCGCGATTACACCGTAGGCACGGAACCGACGCTCCTTTCGGTAGCGGCGCTTGAGCGACTGGCGGACAATCTCCGCCTGTGAACGTTGATCAGTCATACTGTTCCCGATATTTGCGTACGATTTTCAGTGCAATGACGTTCAACAACAGAGTCGCCAGGAAGAGCATGGCGCCCAATGCGAAGGCGGCCAGTGTCTTGGCGCTGTCGAACTCCTGGTCACCGGTAAGCAGAGTCACGATCTGGACAGTGACGGTGGTAACGGTTTCCAGTGGATTGGCGGTCAGGTTGGCCGCAAGCCCTGCGGCCATGACCACAATCATGGTCTCGCCGATGGCCCGGGACACGGCCAGCAGAATACCGCCCATGATGCCGGGCAGTGCGGCGGGGAAAATCACCTTCTTCATGGTTTCGGACTGGGTTGCACCCAGCGCCAGGGAGCCATCCCGCATGGCCTGGGGCACAGCATTGATCACATCATCCGAAAGCGAGGAGACGAACGGGATAATCATGATGCCCATGACGGCACCGGCTGCCAGGGCACTCTGGGAAGACGCTTCGATACCCATGGAAGCGGCCACGTCGCTGATAAAAGGCGCAACGGTCAGCGCGGCGAAGAAGCCATAAACCACGGTAGGAATACCGGCCAGCATTTCCAGCAACGGCTTGACCACTCCGCGCACCTTCTTGCCGGCATACTCGGACAGGTAAATCGCCGAAAGCAGCCCTACCGGCACCGCCACGATCATGGCAATGGCGGAAATGAGCAGGGTGCCGGTGAACAGGGGAATCATGCCGAATGCACCCTGGGAAGCGACCTGATCAGCCCGGAGGGCGGTCTGGGGACTCCAGTGACTACCAAAGAAGAACTCTGTGAACGGCACCTTCTCGAAGAATCGGAAAGTCTCGAAGGCCACTGAAAAAATGATCCCGACGGTGGTCAGAATAGCCAGGGCCGCGCAGGCGAAAAACACCCACTTGAGAATGGACTCGACCTGGGCGCGGGCGTTCAGGCGGGGTCGGATCCTCAACCAGCCGAGGAATCCGGCGAGCACGGCCACAGAGATTACAAGTGTGGACATCAGCAAACGGCTTTGGGCCTGCAACGCCTTGAGCCTCTCCGCAGCATCAACAATAGGTGCCTCAGCGAAACCCGGAGGCAATGCACCGCTGGCAACGTTACTGATTTTGCTCAGCAGAAGACTCGCTTCACCCTGGCTCGCGGGCATCATGCCGTCCGGCAGGCCGCCAATTACAATCAGCTGAATGACCTTGCCCTGGAATGCCGCCCACAAACCAAGAACGATCAAGGCTGGAATGCCACTCCACAATGCCGCCCTGGCTCCGTAATAAAACGGAAGGGATTTGAGATGACGAATCCCACCCAGCGGCATCGCCAACGACCGGGAGCGGGCGTAACCCAGCCAATAGGCCACGATCGCCAGCACCAGGGTCAGTAATAAAAGATTAGCCGGTTGCATGAAAATTCCTGTATTCGACTTCGTATTGGCGCACAGTTTACAGGTTCAGCTCTGCACTGGCACCGGATCGTCCAAACGTGCAAAAGGTGCGGACCCCATTCGGGACCCGCACCTCTGTATTCTCCGAACCGCTGGCTTACTTGAGCTCGTCCAGGGTCAGGTTACGCATACCCTCGGCCTTGTCCATAAGGTCCATCAGGGCCTCACGGGGGGGCACGATCAGGCCAACGTCTTTCAGGTAGCCGTTCGGGCCCATGGCTGCGTTGCTGATAAACTCATCAACGTATTCTTTGATGCCCGGAACCACGCCGATATGCGCTTTCTTCACGTAGAAGAACAGTGAGCGCGCGACCGGGTATTCGTCAGCAGCAATTGCCTCGGCAGTCGGAACCATACCGTTCAGGGTAGCCGCCTGCAGACGGTCTGCGTTTTCTTCCAGGAAGCTGTAGCCAAACACACCGTACATGTCGGTGTCACCGATCAGCTTCTGAACGATCAGGTTGTCGTTCTCGCCCGCTTCAATGAAGGCGCCGTCTTCACGCACGCTTTCACAGATCGAAGAGTGCTCGTCCTTGCTCAGGTCGGCGGCTTCCGGCAGCTCATCGCAACCAGCGGCCAGGGCCAGCTCGTTGAAGGAATCACGAGTACCAGAAGTCGGAGGAGGACCCATCACACGGATCGGCTTGTTCGGCAGGCTGGAGTCAACATCACTCCACTTTTCGTTCGGGTTAGCTACCCACTCGCCGTTAACAGGCACTTTGGAACCCAGTGCGAGGAACAGCTGCTCAAGCGTAAGCTCAAGGTTTTCAGCATTCTTGGAGCTAGCGATCACGATGCCGTCAGAACCGATACGGAACTCGGTGATATCAGTAACACCATTGCTCTGGCACAGCTCAAACTCGGAAGTCTTCATGCGGCGTGAAGCGTTGGTGATGTCCGGGTGCTGGGTACCTATGCCCTGACAGAACAGCTTCATACCACCGCCAGAACCGGTAGATTCCAGCTTGGGTGTGCTGAAGTCGGTCTTGGTGCCGAAACGCTCGGCAACAACAGTGGCGAACGGATAAACAGTTGAGGAACCCACGATGCTGATGGTGTCACGGGCCATGGCTGGTGTAGACATAGCGGCTACGGAGCCGGCCAGTGCTACAGTCGCGAGTGCTTTGTTCAGTTTCATCACGTCATGTCTCCATTTTTTGGTTTGGACGTTGTGTCGGATGTGCTTTACCGATGGGTGCAGACTAATGGCACTCTGTGACAACTTTGTTACAGCTTCTGAAATATAGTCAGGAATGTTCAAATTTGCTTGCAGCGGCGCTTCAGCCCGTTACCATGCGTGTTAAAACAATTCCAGGCTCGCAAGAAGGCAGTACTATGACAGCGTTAGACGATGACAAACCCACACCTCGTGGCGATCTTACCCTCCAGGTCATTCCTCTCCCCGCCGATACCAATGCCAATGGCGATGTCTTCGCCGGCTGGCTGGTGAAACAGATGGATCTCGCTGCTGCCACCATGGCCGGGCGCATTTCCCAGGGACGCAATGCCACCGTGGCCATGGACCGGATGGAGTTCCTGTCACCTTTGCGGGTAGGGTCGCAGGTGGGTTGCTACTGCGAGCTCGTGGATATTGGTCGCAGTTCCATGAAAATCAGCGTGGAAGTGTGGACCCTCGACCGAACCGCGAAGCATCCACGCAAGGTGACCGAGGGCCTGTTTGTCTATGTCGCGATTGATGAGCATGGTCGAATCCGGGAAGTTCCCGAACAGAATCTTTAGGCTCTCATTTCCAGCCATGTAGCAGGCGGGCATAGTTGAGGCGCTCCCAGGTTCGACTGTTGGGCGCCTTTGCCATTGAAAGTGCTCCTCGCGCCTCGGTCAGATCCCGATAACCCATGTCAGACAAGCGCCGGTTCAGTCCGTCGTGTATACGCTCAAGCGCCCCGGGGCCGTCCGCCAGGATGGCAGATACCACCTGAACAGTAGCCGCCCCGGACAGGATCGCCTTAGCCGCGTCATCACCGCTGTGCACGCCACCCGATACCGCTATCTCGAGGGACGTCTGGCCATACAGCATGGCCGCCGCGTGTAACCTCAACGGCAGCTCGGCGCTGGAAGACAGCACCACTTCCCGGCTCAACTCCAGCTCATCAAGATCCATCTCGGGCTGATAGAACCGGTTGAACAACACCAATCCCCGAGCGCCTGCCGCTTCAACATCGGCCACAAATGCCGGCAATGCCGAATAGAACGGAGACAGTTTGACGCTGACAGGGATGCTCACCTGCTCAACCACTGAGCGGACCACCGCTTGCTGGCGCTGTTCAAGACTGGTGGCGGTCTCAGAAGGATCTGTGGCCAGATCATAGAGGTTGAGCTCGATGGCATGGGCACCGGCGGCCTCCAGCTCAAGGGCGTGAGCGGTCCAGCCTCCCGTCGAGATACCGTTGAGCGAGGCAACTATCGGGACATCCAGTGATCGGCGCAACAGTTCCAGCCGCTGGAGGTAACTGCCTGATCCCATCCCGAAAACTTCCGATTCCGGAAAAAACGAACGGGCCTCGGCGTCCATATTGATGCGGGAGTCGATAAACCGGTGGGCGGCCATCTGCTCCTCCACCAGCTGCTCCTCAAACAGCGAGTGCATGACCACGGCACCCGCCCCTGCCTTAACACAGGCTCTCAGCGAATCCAGATCATCGGTCAGCGGACTGGCGCCGACCACCAGGGGCGAACGGAGTTCCAGCCCCAGCCAACGGGTTGCCAGCTCAGTCATGACGTTCACCCTTGTCGTTACCTGCTTCCGAAGATTCGTGGGGCTCAAAGTGGATCCCCGCCAGCTGTTTGTAGAGTTCACGCTGCTCAGTGGCCGCCTCCGAAGCTGCAGCCACCAGTTGTTCGTAGCGCTGGGGATCCCTCAGCTCCAGCATCCGGAACCGGGCTTCTTCCTGCATGTAGGCTTTCATGGTGACTTTCTGGCGCAGAGAGTCCAGTTGCAGGGGCGGCAGCCCCTCGTGAATACGCCGGGGATCAAACCGGTACAGCGGCCAGGCCCAGCTGTCCACCGCCCGCTTCTGCTGTGTTGGGGAGTGCACCAGGTCGTAACCGTGGGCAATGCAGGGGCTGTGGGCAATGATCAGCGCCGGACCATCGAAGCTCTCCGCTTCTTGCAGGGCCTTGGTGGTGTGGTTGCTGTGGGACTGCATGGCGATCTGGGCCACGTAGACATGGCCATAGCTCATGGCGAGCAGGCCCAGGTCTTTTTTGCGGGTGGCCTTGCCAGCGGAGGCAAACTTGGCGATGGCACCTATGGGTGTGGCCTTGGATTGCTGGCCGCCGGTGTTGGAATAGACTTCCGTATCCAGCACCAGCAGTTTCAGGTTCTGGCCCGAGGCCAGAACGTGGTCCAAGCCGCCATAGCCAATATCGTAGGCCCAGCCATCGCCGCCAATCACCCAGACACTTTTCGGGCAGAGCTCGTCGGCCAGGCTGTCGAGCTCCCCTGCCTCAGGACCCTGCTGGTCTGCCAGCCAGCTGCGAAGCTGCTCAATCGCTGTGCGCCGGGATGCCATTGCCGATTCATCAACGGTGGCGCAGACGCTGGTCAGCTCAGAATAGAGCGCGTCAGGCAGTTGCCCCTGGAACCCGTTCAGCAACTGCCGGGCCCGACCCACGAGTTTGTCCAGCCCCAGGCGCATGCCCAGCCCCAGTTCCGCAGCGTCTTCGAACAGCGAATTGTTCCAGGTGGGCCCCCGGCCGTCGGCATTGACCGTGTAGGGCGTGGTGGGCAGATTGCCACCGTAGATCGAGGAGCAGCCGGTGGCATTGGCAATCAACAGCCGATCCCCCACCAACTGGGTGAGCAGCCGGATGTAGGGCGTTTCACCGCAGCCGGAACAGGCGCCGGAATATTCGAACAGGGGAATCAGCAGCGGCAGGGATTTGAAATCACGGGGGATTCGATCCCTGGGCACATCCGGCAATTGCCGGAAGAACGCCAGGTTATCCGCCTCTACCTCGCGGTGCTGCTCGATTGGCTGCATATTGATGGCTTTGCGTTTGGGCTGGGTCCGGTCCTTTGCCGGGCAGACCTCGACACACAGACCGCAACCAGTGCAGTCATCAGGCGCCACCTGAATGCGGTAATCCAGTCCCTCCAGCTCCGAGGTGTGGGTTTCCGGCACCACCTCGAACGCCTCCGGCGCGCCTTTGACCGTCTCGGGCTCAAACACCTTGCTGGTGATCGCGGTGTGCGGGCAGATCATTGCGCAGAAGTTGCACTGCACGCAGAGGTCGGATTCCCAGATGGGTATTTCCAGGGCGATGGTTCGCTTCTCATACTGGCTGGTTCCCGTTGGCCAGGTACCGTCCGGCGGGAAGGCGCTGACTGGCAGTTTGTCCCCCTGCCCTTCCAGTAACAGGCGAGTAACTTTCTGCACAAAATCAGGGGCATTCTCCGGCACTCTCGGTGGTCGGGAGCGGGTGGCCGTTACCTTGTCCGGTACCGATACCTCGTGCAGATTGTCCAGCGCCGAGTCCACCGCTTCCACATTGCGGCGCACCACTTCCGGCCCGCGGCGGCCCCAGGTTTTGCGAATGGATTCCTTGATGTGGGCAATGGCTTCATCCCGGGGCAGGATATCCGCCAGGGCGAAGAAGCAGACCTGCATTACCGTATTGATCCGTCGTTCCAGCCCTGCTTTTTCCGCCACCTCGGCAGCATCGATCACAAACAGCCGGGCCTTACGCTCGACCAGCGCCCGCTGGACCTCCTCCGACAGCCGATCCCAGACCTCTTCTTTCGGCCAGGGCACATTGAGCAACACCGTTGCACCCTCGGCGGCATTCTCCATCACATCAAAACGCTCCAGGAACTGGGGCGCATGAATGGCCACGAACTGGGCCCTGTTGATCAGGTAGCTGGAGCGGATCGGCAGCGGGCCGAACCGTAGGTGGGATACCGTGGTGGCGCCGGATTTCTTGGAGTCGTAAACAAAGTGGCCCTGGGCAAACAGGTCCGTGCCCTCGCCCAGAATCTTGATGCTGGCCTTGTTGCTGCTGACGGTGCCATCAGCACCCAGACCGAAGAACAGCGCCCGACGGGTTTTCGGGGATTCAATATCCAGCTCGCTGTCCACGTCCAGGGAGAGATGGCTCACATCGTCCCGCACGCCAACAGTAAAACGGGTTTTCGGCGCTTCGGCTTTCAGCTCGTCGAAAATGGCGCACACCATGGCCGGGGTAAATTCCCGGGAAGACAGACCATAGCGACCCCCGATCACCCGGGGCAGCACCTTGCGATCGCCCCGGCTGTAGGCTTCCATCAAGGCACCGCTGACTTCAAGCAACAGGGGCTCGCCCTGGGCTCCGGGTTCCTTGGTACGGTCCAGGACTGCCAGGTGCTCGACCGTATCCGGCAAAGCGTTCAGGAAACGATCGGTGGCAAAGGGCCGGAACAGGCGCACCTTGAGGACCCCGACTTTCTCGCCCTGCTCCAGCAGCCACTCCACCGTCTCATGGGCGCATTCGGCCCCGGAACCCATCAGGATGACCACCCGGTCGGCTTCGGGGTGGCCGACATAGTCAAACAGCCGGTATTGGCGGCCGGTAATCCCGGCAAACCGGTTCATCACGGCTTCAAGTGTTTCCGGAAAGGCCTGATAGAAGGGGTTAATGGCCTCCCGGGCCTGGAAGAAGGCGTCCGGGTTCTGGGAGGTGCCCCGAACCACTGGCCGATCCGGCGTCATCCGACGGTTACGATGTGCTTCCACCCCTTCGTGCGATACCAGCGCCTGCAAATCCTCGTCACTGAGCGCTGCAATCTTGGAAATTTCATGGGAGGTACGGAACCCATCAAAGAAATGCATCACCGGCACCCGGCTTTCCAGGGTCACGGCGTGGCCGATTGCGGCCATATCCTGAGCTTCCTGAACCGACCCCGACGCCAGCAGGGCAAACCCGGTACCGCGGGCACTCATTACATCAGAATGGTCGCAGAAGATGGACAAAGCATGGGTGGCAATGCTGCGGGCGGCAATGTGCATGCAGAACGGCGATAGCTCGCCGGCAATCTTGTAGAGATTGGGCAGCATCAACAGCAGTCCCTGGGAGGCGGTAAAGGTGGTCACCAGGGAACCGGCCTGCAGCGCCCCGTGCATGGCACCGGCCGCACCGGCCTCGGACTGCATCTCCACCACACTGGGCACCTGCCCCCAGAGATTAGGTTTGCCCAGAGCCGCCCAGTCATCAGCGTGTTCGCCCATCACCGAGGCGGGGGTAATCGGATAGATGGCAATAGTTTCGCTCAGGCGGTAAGCCACTGAGGACACCGCTTCATTGCCGTCGAGGGTATGAAACTCCATGGCCACGACTCCCTGTGGTGAGGCCGACAGACAGCTTTGAGTCTAGTATCGACGGAGACAACCGCAAGGGGGCGGGTTTGATCTGAGACAGGTTTGGAAAAGAAACAGGATCAGGACTTGCCTGCTCCGGTTTTGATCAGCTCATCAAACAGAGACTGGTAGTCTCCAGCCAGCGTGGATGCCCGCCAACCTTCTGGCGGGCAGGCTGACGCGCCTTTTTCCATCAGCGCTTCAAGGCTGTCGGCGGCAGCTTCCGCCTCTCGCTCCGCATCCTGTTCATAGCTGTCATAGCGACACAGTTCCGGCACGTACTCCCGGTAGGCCAAACGGTCCGGCGCCAGAGGTACGCAACCGGACGCCATGGCTTCGAGCATTGCCAGCCCCTGGAAATCGTGCAGTGCCGTGGAGACAACCATATCCGCCTGGCGCAGCAACTGATCATAGTCTTCACGGCTCTCCAAGAATCCCCAGTGTTCGATGCAAGGATCAAACTGTTCGCGGATCCGGTCAAATGCCTTCGGATAACTGCGAAACCGCTCACCCACCACGCTCAATCTGAACGGTAGTGAGCGCTGTTCCAGCACCTGCAGGAAATTCAACAGGCGATCGGGCCCTTTGTCGTATTCCCAGCGATGGTTCCAGAGCAGATGCGGACAGGTCCGGCCCAAAAGTGTCAGGCGATCAGCAAACAACCGGTCCTCAATCGGCACCGGTATCACCCGGGACTTGTCACGCAGAGTTTCGACCAGCCCCTCGGGCACCCTGTCAGGCATCTTTCGGCAGAACGAGTCGACACCGTCCAGAAAACTGTCCCGGTTCCAGCCACTGTTGAACACCACACAGTCGGCAGAAAGGGCACTGTAGAGGTTCACCATCTGCGGATCGGCGCTGGCGTTCTGGCCGCTGGATACTGGAAAGGCGAACTGGTTTTCATGCATGTACAGCAGGCAGGGTGTACGGGCCAGGCGCGGGTGCAAGCCTCGCAGGGTTGCAAGATCCACCATGGATGTCGCGATAATCAGATCCCAGTGTTCCTGCAACAGCGGCTCGTTCAGCCAGCTCAGTGGATTGCCGCGGATCCGCCAACGGAAGAACCTCGGAGGCAATGTCAGCGCCTGCCAGTGGAATTCCGGCAACAGCGCCGCCAGGTGCTCACGCCAACGTTTGTGACTGGCTGCGTCGTACCCGGAGAGTATCAGTACTTTCGGCTTGGACGTCTCGGGCTTAATCACGCTCACGGCCATTAACCAGACTGGGCGTCAGGTCGTGCCCTGGAAAGCGACCACAGTCCTAGCACCGGCCCCGGGAATAGAAGCAGAACCACCCAGACATTGAGGTGCCCCCATAATGCGCTGGTCAGCCAGATGGCCGGCAGGGTAAGCCCGAACCCAACTGCATTCATCACCGCCAGGGAAGAGCCCACCGATTCCTTCGGGGCCGTTGCGGCAGCCAACGCCGAAAACTGTGGCGAATCCGCCACCACCGCAATCCCCCAGACAACCAGCAACGCGATCAGCAAGACCGGAGCCAGTCCGTTCATCCAGGGATACAGAAGGCAGAACGCCCCGGACACCATCAGCGCCCTCCGGGCCACCCACTCGCTGCCCAGGGTTCTACTGAGCCGGCCGCCACCGACGCAGCCGGCGGCGCCAATGCCAATCACCGCGAACGACAGCCAGGGAACCCATGCATCACCCTGCCCCAGACGCTGCAGTTCCCGGCCGATCAGCAGGGGCGTCAATGTCCAGAAAGCGTAAAGCTCCCACATATGACCGAAGTAGCCACCGGACACTGCCCGGAACCTTGGTATACGCAGCGCCGCCAGGCCCTGGCTGAGTGGCAGCCGGCCGCTGCTTTTCGGCAGGTGCGGCCCGTCGCCCAGCAGAAACACCAGCAGCCCTCCGGCCAGGGCGAGGCAGGATGCCGCCATCAGCGGCCACTCCCACGGCATGCCCAGCGTTGCGCCGCGCATCAGATGTGGCAGTGCCGTACCCAGGGTGAGCATGCCCACAAGCCAGGCCAGTGCGGCACCGGCGTATTTCGGGGTCCAGGCGATCACCATTTTCATGCCCAGTGGGTAGATGCCGGCCAGACACAGACCGGTGGCGAAACGCAGGAGGAAATCCAGCGGCGGTGCGCCTGCGGCGAAAACAAATCCGCCATTAACCAGGGCGCCCAGCAGGCTCGAGAGCGCAAAGATACGGCTGGCGCCAAAGCGGTCCGCCAGACCGGTGACGGCGATGGTCAGGGTGCCGGCGATAAACCCGGCCTGAACCGCCAGCGTCAGCCGGCCCAGATCGGTTTCCGTCAGACCCAACTCTGCGGACAGCGATAGCCAGACACCATTGATACTGAACCAAAGCGAGGTGCCGAACAGCTGGGCCAGCACGATGACAGGAAGGGGATAGCGTCTTAGCAGGTCGATCATTGTTTTTTTCTTATTTGAGCAAGCGGAAGCAAAAGCCTAGCCTCGGTAGGCCTGCTTCGCCCATGCTACTTTGGTGCCTGAATGCCATCATGCCCTTCCACTCACGGTTTCACCAGCCGGTCCAGTCGCAAGCGTTCCCGCTCGTCGAACAGCCGGCGCCCACCCCAGTAAACAGCCATAACAGCCCCGAAGCCGGTACCGACGGTGATGATCAGCATCACCAGAATCTGGTATTTCACCGCCACTGCCGGGGGGCTGCCAGCAAGTATCTGGCCAGTCATCATACCCGGCAGGCTGACAATACCGGCGGCGGCCATGGCATTGATTGAGGGCATCATGCCACTGCGCATGGCGTCCCTCCGGATATCCTCCAGCGCCTGTTGCCAGGTCTGACCCAGCATCAAGCGGTTCTCGATGACGGCACGCTGGCGCCAGACCGAGTCATTCAACCGATCCAGCGACAGACTCACGCCCGTCATGGTGTTGCCAAGCATCATACCGAGCAGCGGGATGGCGTATTGCGGGGCGTACCATGGTTCGGGACCGATCACGACAGTCAGGGCCAGGATGGTCACGGTAAAGGACGACACAAACATCGCCCCCGTGCCGATACTGAACGCCCACCAGCCCCGTAATCGTCGCCCCTGGCGCGCGACCACTTCCCGGCCGGCAACCAACAGCATGACCAATGCCAGCAGCGCAATCCAGTAGAACGCAGAGGACGCGAACAGGGCCTCCAGCACCAGCCCGATCAACGCCAGTTGAATGACCGTGCGCAGTGCCGCAATCAGCAGGCTGCGGGTAATACCGAGTCGGGCCAGATACCCGGTACCGGCCAGCGCCAGAATCAGCAGGGCCGCCAGGCCCAGCTTCCACCAGGCCAGATCAATCACTTCCATTAACGCGCTCCAGGCTGGTGCCGTGAATCCGGTAGTGGGCATCCGCCACTCGATGGATCTGCGCCGGGTCGTGAGCGACCCAAAGCACCGCGATCTGCCGCCTCCGGATCTCATCGAGCAGCCAGGTTTCAATGGCTTCCGTGCTGTCGTTATCCAGATTGGCGGTGGGTTCGTCCAGTAACAGAACCTCTGGCTCAAGCACCAGGGCCCGCCAGAGCGCGAGCCGCTGCCGTTCACCAGAGGACAGCCGACTTACCGACCACTCCATAACACCGGGCGGGAAGCCCAGCGCTGACGGCAATCCTGCCCTGGCATCAGCCGGGAAGTGACCACCCACCTCATCAAACCACCATTGACTGTCTGCCGGTACCATAACAACCCGGCGTCGCCACTGGTGAGCGGGAACATCCAACTGGGCGGTATCACCCAGAGCAACCCTGCCGCCGTGTGGTTCCAGATCAGCCACGGCCCGCAGCAGACGGCTCTTGCCACTGCCCGAGGGGCCGGACAGACAGACAACCTGTCCACCAGGTATCCTCAAAGACACGTTACTCAGAGTGCCAACGCTGAGATTTTCCAGCACCAAATCTGTCAAGATAGCATCACCAGGGCTCGCCAACTTTCATAACGGTTATACCATTGCACACTGCCCTGCCAACGACCAGCCACACAGGCCGCGGATGTATGAAGCTTCGATCCCTTTTCACGTTCACACTGACATCGGCACTGATCGCCGCTCCGGTAGCAGCGGAGGTCAGCCTGGCACCGTTTGCAGGGTATCGAATGAGCAGTTCGGTGGATATCGAGACCGCCGGCGCCAGCACTTCAGACCAGATCGACTTCCGGGATTCCGCAAGCCAGGGGCTGGTGTTCAATTTTGATCTGGCGGAGCCCGGCAAACAGGGAGAACTCTATTTCGGGCGGCAGAGCACCTCGGCCAGACTGGACAATGGCCTGTTCGCACCGGGCGTGGAGTCCATCGACCTGACGATCTACCAGCTCCAGTTCGGCGGGCTGTATTTCCCGGGCGGGCAGAACCACGGCGGGTTTGTCTCTGGTGTGTTCGGGGTTACCCGGCTGGAACCGGACGATTCGGGGTACGAAACCCACCACCGGGCCGCCCTGTCTCTGGGTGGTGGTTATCAGTTCTTCCTGACAGACCAGCTGCGCCTTCGGCTGGATCTGCGCGGTGTTTACACTGCACTGAATTCCGGAGGTTCCGCGTTCTGCTCAGGCGGCTGTGAACTCAGATTCGATAGCAGCGGCTACCTGCAGGTGGAAGCCGCCGCAGGGCTGGCCATTCGGTTCTGAGGCGTGCTCAGGCTGTCACTGGCCGCCGCTCGGGTAACATCATGGACAGCAGCGCGGCCATGACCACCAGTCCAGACGATATCCACAAGCACGCCTCCAGGCCATAAGCCTGATAGACCCAGCCGGACAGAAGGGTGCCCAGCAAACGCCCGGCAGCGTTCGACATGTAATAGAAACCCACATCCAGCGACACACCATCGCCACGGGCATAGCTAACGATAAGATAGCTGTGCAGGGACGAGTTGACGGCAAACAGCACGCCAAACAACAGCAGACCACCAACAATCACGATCTGCGGTGACCAGCCCCCCGTCAGACCAATGGCAATGGCGGCAGGAATCAGAGCCAGCGCTGCGGCCCAGAGCACAGCAGGCTGTTTGCCTTCCATGTTGCCGGTGATGCGCGGGGCAATGGTCTGGATAAAGCCATAGCCGATAATCCAGGTGGCCATAAAGCCGCCCACTTTCCAGAAGTCCCAGCCAAAGACCGTGTGCAGGTAAACCGGCAAAGCCACCACAAACCAGACATCCCGGGCACCGAACAGGAACATCCGCGCCGCCGAAAGCACATTGATGGCTCGGCTTTTGGAAAGGATCTCGCTGAACTTCGGCTTGGCCTTGCTCTTGCCCAGGTCCTGCCCGAGCAGAAACAGGCTGGCCAGCCAGACCAGTCCCAGCGCCACTGCCATGATGATGACTGCGCCCTTAAAGCCGGCCGCCATCAGCAGCACGCCACCGAGGAAGAAACCCACCCCTTTCAGAGTGTTCTTGGAGCCGGTGAGAATCGCCACCCATTTGTACAGTGTGCCCTGCTGCTCATCCGGCACCAGCAACTTGATGCCGCTCTTGGCGGACATCTTGCTCAGATCCTTGGCAATGCCGGACAATGCCTGCGCTGCCATTACCCAGGGTACCGTGAGCATCGCCGCCGGCGCCGCCAGCATGCCCAGCGCCACAATCTGCAGGAACAGCCCGATGTTCATGGTTCGGTTCAGGCCCATACGGGCACCCAGGTAACCGCCCACCAGGTTGGTCACCACCCCGAAGAATTCATAGAAGATGAACAGCAGGGCGATTTCCAGGGGCGAGTAGCCCAACTGGTGGAAATGCAGTACCACCAGCATCCGCAGAGCGCCATCGGTCAGAGTGAAGGCCCAGTAGTTGCCGGTGATCACCAGGTACTGTCGGATGGCAGCCGTCATATCAGGCAGCACCCACCCTGCGCGCCAGTTCCGCGGTGCGGTTGGCGTAGCCCCATTCGTTGTCGTACCAGGCGTAGATCTTCACCTGGGTGCCGTTGACCACCATGGTAGACAGGGCATCGACGATGGACGAACGCGGGTCGGTCTTGTAGTCAATGGACACCAGTGGGCGCTCTTCGTAGCCCAGGATGTCTTTAAGCTCACCTTCAGCGGCTTCTTTGAGCAACTGATTCACCGCTGAACGGTCGGTCGGTGTCTCCACCTCAAACACGCAATCGGTCAGCGATGCATTGGTGAGCGGCACGCGCACGGCGTGGCCATCCAGACGCCCTTTCAGTTCCGGGAATATTTCGATAATTGCCGTTGCTGAACCGGTGCTGGTGGGGATCAGTGAACTGCCGCAGGCCCTCGCCCGGCGCAGATCCTTGTGGGGCGCATCGATGATGGTCTGGGTGTTGGTCAGGCTGTGAATGGTGGTGATGGAGCCGTGCTTGATACCCAGTTTTTCGTGAATCACCTTCACCACCGGCGCCAGGCAGTTGGTGGTGCAGGAGGCGGCGGTCACAATGCGGTCGGTGGCCGGGTCGAAAATATCATCGTTCACACCAACCACAATGTTCTTGGCGCCCGCCTCCTTCACCGGTGCCGTGACCACGACCCGTTTTACGCCCTGATCCAGGTACGCCTGCAAGGCGCTGACCTTCTTGTTTACGCCACTGGCCTCGATCACCAGATCACAGCCAGACCAGTCGGTTTCACCGATGCTGCGGTTGTGAGTCACGCGAATGCGCTGGCCCTCGATGACGATATCCGTTCCGTCGGCAGTGGCTTCCCGACTCCAGCGACCATGGATGCTGTCAAAGTTGAGCAGATGGGCCAGTGTGGCGGCATCGGCACCCGGGTCGTTGATCGCGACAAACTCCATATCCGGCCAGCCCCAGGCGGCCCGCAGGGCCAGACGACCGATTCGGCCAAATCCATTAATGCCTACTTTGATCTTGCTCATGGTGTGCTCCTGATGAAACTGTTCAAACACTAAACCGCGCGAGGATTACAGGCATTGGACAGACGGTCGGTCTGCCATGGCCTGCAATCGTGCAAGCGGGTTCTCTATCAATCGGTCGTTATGGCTGGCGGTTTCATCCAGCACCCGGCCCAGCCACTGTGGAATGCCCGGGTTCAGGGAATAATAGATCCACTGGCCCCGACGCTCCGTGGCCAGCAGGCCGGCATCCCGCAAGGTTGCCAGATGCCGGCTGACTTTTGGCTGGGGCGCTTCAAAGGCTTCCGTGAGCTCGCAGACACAGAGTTGGTCCTGGCTGCGGATAAGTAACAGCGCCGCAAGTCGGAAATCGTCGGCCAGTGCCTTGAACACCGTGACCGGGTCATAGCTGGCGGGTTTCGCTCCGGTTTCTTTCTGGTGCACTAGCGCGAACAGCGCAATGCGCTCTTTGATTTCCTTGAGAGTGAGGGCAAAGGTGGAATGGCGGTTTGCCGGCACCGGATCGGCAAAATCCCAGGCAATCTGCTGGGCAGGCTGACAGACCGTACCGCACTCGTTCGCGGCTTTCTCGCACAGGGTGATCACATAATCCCAGTACTGCCCCTGCACATCGGCCAATTGCTTACTATGCAATCCTTCAGTGGAAATGCCGGCTTCCTCAAGCACCTGCAGTGCCATGGGGTGGGGCCTGGTTGGCTCGGTACCGGCGCTGGCTACTTCAAACCGGTCTCCGGCCATGTCCCGGAGCAAGGCTTCTGCCATCAGGGAACGGGCACTGTTGGCGGTACAGACGAACAAAACGCGGCGCTTCATATCCCAGATTCCGTATATTCGATTTCATGCATATCTGTTTTTGTGCATAATAGATCCAACATCTCCACGAGTAAAGGAATCCGGCAAAAAATGAGCACCCAGGATCAGGACCTCCCCAACGTCGACCCGGAATTGTTCAACGCTCCAACAACGGGCCAGCTCTTCAAGGCAAAGCCGTCATCACATCCGCCACGGATTCTGTTGCTGTATGGCTCGCTGCGTGAACGCTCGTTCAGCCGACTGGCCGTTGAAGAGGCTGCCCGATTGCTCGAAGCTATGGGCGCCGAAACCCGGGTATTTAATCCACGGGGGCTGCCTTTGGCCGATGCAGAAGATGCCTCTCACCCCAAGGTGCAGGAATTGCGGGATCTGGCCCAGTGGTCTGAAGGCATGGTGTGGTGTTCACCAGAGCGTCACGGCGCCATGACCGGCATCATGAAAACCCAGATTGACTGGATTCCCCTTTCCATTGGCGGCATGCGTCCCACCCAGGGCAAGACCCTGGCCGTAATGCAGGTCTGTGGCGGCTCCCAGTCCTTCAATGCCGTCAATCAGCTACGGGTACTGGGTCGCTGGATGCGGATGGTGACCATCCCCAACCAGTCCTCGGTGCCCAAGGCGTTTATGGAGTTTGACGATAACGACCGCATGAAACCCTCACCCTATTACAATCGCATCGTCGATGTGATGGAGGAACTGGTGAAATTCACTCTGCTGATCCGGGACCGGAGTGACTACCTGACCGACCGGTATTCCGAGCGGGTGGAAAGTGCCGAAGAAGTCTCCAAACGCGTCAACCAGCGGTCCATGTGAGGGAAAGGCAATGAGCAGCAATAACGAAATCACCCAGGCGGAAGGCTCCGGCGAAGGCATGGACCTGTTCGGCAGGTACCTGTCGGTGTGGGTGGCTCTGGCCATCATTGCCGGCGTCGCGCTGGGCCAGTTCGCGCCCGTAGTGCCCGAGACTCTGTCCCGCTTCGAATACGCGCAGGTCTCCATCCCCATCGCCATTCTGATCTGGGCGATGATTTTCCCGATGATGGCGCAAATTGATTTCAGTGCGGTGGTCGGTGTACGGAAAGAACCGAAAGGCCTGGCGATCACGACCATCGTCAACTGGCTGATCAAGCCCTTCACCATGTTTGCCATTGCCTGGTTTTTTCTGATGGTGGTGTTCGAGCCATGGATCGCGCCGGGACTGGCCAGCGAGTACCTGGCCGGGGCGATCCTGTTGGGTGCAGCGCCCTGCACCGCCATGGTGTTCGTGTGGAGTTTCCTGACCAAAGGCGATGCCGCCTACACTCTGGTGCAGGTATCCCTGAACGACATCATCATGCTGTTTGCCTTCGCGCCGATTGTTGTTTTCCTGCTGGGCATTTCCGACATCCAGGTGCCCTGGGATACCGTGCTGCTGTCGGTCGTCCTGTATATCGTGATTCCGCTAACAGCCGGCTACCTGACCCGCCGGGCCCTGATTTCGCGCCACGGTCAGCAGTGGTACGACGATGTCTTTATGAAGCGGCTCAGCCCGGTCACCCCGGCGGCGCTGATCGTCACTCTGGTGCTGCTGTTCGCCTTCCAGGGCGAGGTAATCCTGAACAATCCCCTGCATATCGTGCTGATTGCCGTGCCGCTGATTGTTCAGACCTTCCTGATTTTCTTCCTGGCCTACGGCTGGGCGAGGCTGTGGAAAGTACGCCACTGTATCGCAGCGCCTGGCGCCATGATTGGCGCCAGCAACTTCTTCGAACTGGCCGTGGCCGCGGCCATCGCACTGTTCGGCCTGCAATCCGGCGCAGCGCTGGCCACAGTTGTTGGTGTGCTGGTGGAAGTACCGCTCATGCTGATGCTGGTCAAAATAGCCAATCGCACCCGGGACCGGTTTCCCGCCTGAGTGAACAGCCTCAAATCATCGGAGCGATGAAGTCCGGCGCAATTCCAGACTGCGCAATGCAGTCTGGAATATCCATACCCTGCAAGGCGCCTTCCGCCGTTATCAGCATGGTTTTCATGCCCGCAGCCTGCCCGCCCAGAATATCCGTGTGTAGCGTGTCGCCCACCATCAAGATATCGGAGGGGTCTATACCCCCCAGAGTTTGGAGTACCGCATCAAAGGCGGGTCGATAAGGCTTGCCAAAGAACTCCGGCTCTATGGCGGACTGGCTCATCAACAGGTGGGCAAAGTAACCAGGCTCCAGGGTCAGGCAATCGCCTCTGGGGGCCACCAGGTCGGGATTGGCCACTAACAGCGGGCGAGGATGGCGGGCCAGGCTCTGGGCAAGCGCTTCCTGAACCTCCTCATTCCAGCCTTCACTGCTCAGGAAGATAAAACCATCCAGACGGTCCAGATCGCCCGTCTGAATACCCGGCCGGACCGGCAGCCAGTCCACCCCCAGGGTATCTGGAGCGGATGATTCCGGTGAGAGGACGCCGAACCGGCCTTGACGAGGTTGGCGGACTAACGACTGCTCAAGAACCCAACGACTAGAAACCAGTTGATCCTGCCCAAGGGCAAATCCCATACCATGGTACTTGGCGAGAAGTGCGCTATGGCTGGCCGTGGCTGCGTTGGAGAGAATCCTGACGGTCTTGCCACGTTCCTGGAGCTGCCTGATACGGCTTATGGCTGAAGGAAACGCCCGGGGGCCGGCATTCAGTACGCCGAAGGCGTCAAAGACGAAGACCTGAAAACGATCAACCAGCGGCGCCAGGGAATCCAGCGCTCGGGTTTCAGGCTGTTTTTCTGCAACCAAGCCCTCAGGCAGGTTCGCCCGGATTTGTTGGTACTGGGCGAAGGCCCATGCAGGAGAGGGTGTCACACCGGCAAAGGACGTTGGGTGGGTATCGATCATCGGCCTAGAGTACCGCCTCACGAACCTTTGCGGAAACCCATTCCGAGATCACGACGGTACCAAGGATCACGATGAAGATCATGGCCACCTGATTCCAGGCCAGGGTGCTCAGCGAGGCGTTGAGTTGAATCCCGAGTCCGCCAGCGCCCACCAGCCCGAGAATAGTTGATTCCCGGATGTTGATGTCCCAGCGGAACACGCTGATGCCCCAGAACGCCGGCAAAATCTGTGGCACCACCGCGTAATCGATCACCTGAGCGCCTGAGGCTCCGGTGGCGCGCACCGCCTCCACCTGTTTATCGTCGATTTCCTCAATGGCCTCATACAGCAGTTTGGCAATA
This sequence comes from Marinobacter sp. EhC06, assembly GCF_001650915.1. Lineage (GTDB taxonomy): Bacteria > Pseudomonadota > Gammaproteobacteria > Pseudomonadales > Oleiphilaceae > Marinobacter. The sequence goes on along the minus strand of NZ_LXYO01000023.1, from coordinate 851,850 downwards.
AAACCGATGGACCGAAGACCGATCGCGACGATGCCCGCGAGGAGCCCCGGGCCAATAATCGCCACCAGCAACAGAGCCCAGATCAGGGAATTGATGGAACGGGAGGCGACAATGATCAGCAGCGCCAGCGGTCTCACAAACCGGGTGCTGGGAGTGGTATTGGTGGCTGCCAGAAATGCCACAGGTACGGCGATCAGAATGCCCAGCAGAGTGCCAAGGGTGGCAATATTGATAGTATCCCAGAGTGGTTCCCAGAGATTGTTGATGTAACCCCAGGCCGGTGGGAACATTCGATCGCCGATGTCGGCGGCTTGGTCCGGCGCATCACTGACAAAGGCCCAGATGGTGTTTTCATTCATGACCTGCCAGCAGAAAACCGTAAGGGCGACAAGCCAGAACCAGCCGAGCCAGCGCAGTAGCGTTTGCTTGGGGGTCCGGAACTGCCAGGATGATGGTGCCCTGGGTGCCTGAATGCTCACTGTACCCACCTGCGGATGTATGAGGACGAGTATTCCACCACCAGAACAATAGCGATGATGATGATCAGGACCGCACCAGCCGAGTCGTACTCGTAACGGTCGATCGCGGTGTTGAGGGTTGCTCCGATACCACCGGCGCCGACGATGCCAATCACCGCCGATTCCCGGAAGTTGATGTCCAGCCGATAGAGTGACAACCCGACCAGACGGGGCATGACCTGAGGTTGAACCGCGTAATTGACCACCTGCCACCAGCTGGCACCGGTGGCCCGGATAGCCTCAATCTGGCTACGGTCGCAGTCTTCAATTTCCTCGGCCAGCAGCTTGGAAAGGAACCCGATGGTGGCGAAGGCCAGGGTCAGGAACCCCGCGAAGGGACCGAACCCGAACATGGCCACCAGCAGGATGGCAATGATCACCTCCTGGAAGGATCGGGAGACTGTAATTATGCCGCGGCAGGCCAGGTATACCGGTGCCGGCGCCAGATTGCGGGCGGCACCAATGCCGATGGGAACGGAAATCAGGATACCGGCCACCGTGGACGTCACGGTCATGGTCAGGCTTTCCATCAGTCCGGCGTAGATGTCATTCCAGCGCGATGTGAAGTCCGGAACCAGAAAGCCCTGGACGAATCGCCAGCCGCGCTCCAGCCCCAGATAGACCCGCTGCCAGTCGACCTCAACGGTCTGTAGGGCCAGCACCAGGTAGACGAGGCCACCAAACAGAATGATCTTCCGCCACAGAGGATGGGTCAGCAGTACCGGAGGTCGTTTCCAGCGGGTCGGATAGGATTGGGCCACTGGCTCTTCAGCCATTTACACCCCCTCCGCCAGATCTACCGCCGGTGCTTCCGGATCCGTTGAATGTTCGCCGTTGTCGCCACGCAGCTGGGTCCAGTCTTCATCCCCGTAGATGGTGGTCAACACCTCGTCGGTGAGAGCATCCGGTGCGCCGTCGAACACGATTTCGCCAGCCTTCAGGCCGATAATCCGGTCCGAGAACTGTTGTGCGAGCATCACGTCGTGAATGTTGATGATCGCGGGCAGATTGCGCTCCTGACAGGCGGTGCGAATCAGCCGCATGATCTGCCGGGAAGTCTTCGGATCGAGGGAAGCTGTGGGTTCATCCACCAGTAGCAGTTCCGGGTTCTGCTCCAGAGCCCTGGCAATGCCCACGCGCTGCCGCTGGCCACCGGAGAGCGCATCCGCCCGCTTGTTGTAATGATCGGCAAGGCCGACCCGGCCCAGCAGGGAGAATGCCTGGGCGATATCATCCGCGCTGAATTTTCGCAGGTAGGAGCGCCACGCTGGCACATAGCCCAGCCGACCAGACAGCACGTTTTCCATTACGGTCAGGCGTTCCACCAGGGCGTATTCCTGGAAGATCATGCCAATCTGCCGCCGGGCGCGACGCAGCTCCCGACGATTCAATCCGGTCAGCTCGGTGTCGCCCAGGGTGATTGAGCCCTGAGTGGGCTCCACCAGTCGATTGATGCAGCGGATCAGGGTGGATTTGCCCGCCCCAGAGGGTCCGATCAGGCCCACCACCTGGCCTGCCGGAACTTCAAAGCAGGCATTGTGGAGGGCCTTGTCGCCGGTCTTGTAGGTTTTCGAAACCTTGTCCAGTTTCAGCACTTGGTACCGCCCGGCCTGTTAACGACAGTTGTAAGCAACACCGTTGGCTGCGTCGATCTTGCGAATCACTTCCCAGTGATTCTTGAAGGTGATGGGCACAAACTGGGCTTCACCGGATTTCGAGAATTCTTCTTCCAGCGCAGTGCCTTCCCAGTTAAAGGAGAAGAACGCGTCCTGGATTTTTTCCTGCAGTTCCGGTGTCAGGTTGTGGGCAATGCCGTAACCCGTGGTGGGGAAAGTCTGGGACTTGTAGAGACTGACAATCTGGTCTTCGCTAACCACATCCCGGCTGAGCATGCGGTTGAGCACCGAGTTTGCAACCGCCGCGGCTTTGTAGTCCTTGTTGGCAACACCGAGGATGGAGTTGTCGTGCTTGCCGGAGAACACCGGCTCGAAATCCTCACCGGCAATCATGTTGTAGTCCGCCTTGAGAATGGCGGAGGGAGCCTTGAAGCCGGAATTGGATGTCTGCGAGGTGAACGCAAGCTCGCCGCCACGGATGTCTTCCACATCATTCACACCGGACCCGGGGTAGCTGATGATTTCCATTTCATAGCCAAAGGAGCCATCGGCCGCTGCCATCATGGTAAACGGGCGGAAGCCGGCACAGGCGACGGCCAGCGGGTTGGAACCGGTATTGAAGCCGGCGATATGCAGGCGGCCAGCACGCATGGCTTCGATCTGGGCTGCATTGGACTGTACCGGGAAAAACTGGACATTCTTGCCAGTGGTGTCCGCCAAGTGGTCGAGAAACTCGGACCAGACTTCCTTATAAACGGCCGGATCTTCCACCGGGGTATAGGCAAAGACCAGGGTTGAGGGATCCCCCAGTTTTGACTCGTCGGAAGGGATATCAGCAATCAGATCACCGTCATTGTCCTGATAACGGCTGTCGAGCTGAAAAGCGCCGTGGGCCAGCACCGGTGTGAGCATAGTGGCACAGGCCAGGGTCAGAAGCTTTTTCATTGTTTGTCTCCTCAGTTCACTAGGGATGTCTCTGAGGCAACCGTAGGCTCATATGATGATATTTTTGTGACAATCATTGCCGAGGCAGAACTCGGGACCCGTGTAACTGTTCAGCCCCAGCCCGCCCTGCTAATATCGCGGCCACATTTCTGACGCACCGAATCTGACGGAATCCACGCAATGGACGTTTTCCAGGCCCTTTTCCTTGGCCTTCTCCAGGGACTGACCGAATTCCTGCCCATCTCCAGCTCCGCCCACCTGATCCTGACCCCGGCATTGTTTGGCTGGACCGATCAGGGCGTGGGTTTCGACCTGTCGGTGCACGTGGGAACCTTACTGGCAGTTGTGCTCTATTTTCGACGGGATGTCTTTGGCATCGCCCGGGACGGACTGATTTCCATCAGCCGCCGCAAAATCGTTGGCCAGGGCGCCGTGGCCTGGTACCTCGTGATCGGCACCATCCCTGCTGGCCTGGCTGGCCTGGCGTTGCTGGACATGATCGACAACGAACTGCGGGCGGTGGAAGTGATCTTCTTCACCACCCTGTTCTTCGGCCTACTCCTCGGCCTTGCAGACTGGCTGCCCAAACGTCAGCGAACGCTCGACAAACTGAACTGGAAAGACGCCGTCCTGGTAGGCATCGCCCAGGCCATGGCCCTGGTCCCCGGCACCTCCCGTTCCGGCGTCACCATCACCGCCGGCCTGTTCCTGGGCATGACCCGGGAAACCGCCTCCAGGTTCTCTTTTCTGCTGGCAATTCCCATCATCGTGCTGGCATCGGCCGTGAAACTGTTGGAAGTGGCGACATCCGATGTAGTCGTGGATTGGAGTGGTTTTCTGATTGGTGGGGTTACATCGTTCGTGATGGCCATCACAGCGATCCACTTCTTCCTGAAGTGGCTGAACAAGGTGGGGATGTGGCCGTATGTTATCTACCGGATTGTTCTGGCAGGTGTAATCTACGCGGTTCTTATGTAAAAGCGGCTAGCAAATGGTCTGAAGCTCAGGTCGGGTAAGGGTTTCCAAAACTGTGCGGAGCCATGGATGGCGGAGCCCAAGCGTCACATGGATGTGCCGCAAGGAGCGTGTTTTGGAAACCCTTACCCGACCTGTGCCACCTCCAAAGTGGAAATTAGCAGGCCTCCAAAGGCGCATAAGCCAGAACCAGCCACTTGGCGCCCTCATCAAAGTTCACCTGCACCCGAGTATGGTGCCCGCTGCCCTCCGAATTCATCACGATACCCTCGCCAAACTTGGGATGACGCACCCGCTGGCCCAGGCTGAAACCGGACTGCTGCGCCGAATCCTGGCTGAACATGCTCTCATTCGGGCGCGCCACCATAGCGGGGCGGGTCACCGAATTGCGCAGCCGCACTTCCTGCAAACAGTCGCCCGGAATCTCCCGAACGAACCGCGACAACGCATTGAACTTTTCCTGACCGTACAAACGCCGGGATTCGGCGTAAGTAAGCACCAGCTTTTGCATGGCCCGGGTGATGCCCACGTAGGCCAGACGGCGCTCCTCTTCCATACGGCCAGGCTCTTCCAGAGACATGCCGTGGGGGAACAGCCCCTCTTCCACGCCCGCCAGGAACACCAGAGGAAACTCCAGACCCTTGGCGGAGTGCAGGGTCATTAACTGAACGCTGTCTTCATGGGCTTCGGCCTGGGATTCGCCGGCATCCAGGGCGGCCTGGGCGATGAATTCCGACAGCGGATCAACACCATCCTCCACCTCATAATCAGACAGCGCATTGACCAGTTCCTCGAGGTTCTCCACCCGGGCTTGGCCTTTTTCACCTTTCTCACTGGCGTGATAGTCCTTCAGCCCGCTGTTTTCGATGGTCTGCTTCATCAGGCCATGCAACGAAGCATCGCCCACCATGTCGGAGAGGCCTTCGATAATGGCAATGAAAGACTGCAGCCCGGTTTTGGCCCGGCCTTTCACCTGCCCGGCTTCCAGCAGACGCTCGGCGGATTCCCACAATGAGATACTCTGCTCGGTCGCGAATTCCCGAAGCTCCGCCAGGCTCTTGGCGCCAATGCCACGGGGCGGTACGTTCACCACCCGCTCAAACGCTGCATCGTCTCGGCGATACTGCACCAGCCTCAAGTACGCCAGGGCGTTGCGGATTTCCTGACGATCATAGAAGCGCAGGCCGCCGTAGACCCGGTAAGGAATGCCCTGGCGCATCAACGCTTCTTCCAGTACCCGGGACTGGGCGTTAGAGCGATAGAGAATCGCCGATTCACTGCGCAGATTGCCGTCCTGCACCCAGGCAGAAATACTGTCGGCGATGTAGTTGGCCTCGTCCTGTTCGTTGAACGCCGCGTAGAGGCTGATCGGTTCGCCTTCCGGGCCGTCGGTCCAGAGCTCCTTGCCCAGCCGGCCCTGGTTGTTGGCGATCACCGCGTTGGCCGCCTTCAGAATCATCTGGGTGGAGCGATAGTTCTGCTCCAGCCGCACCAACCGGGCGTTGGGGAAATCCCGCTGGTACTGCTGGATATTCTCGATCTTGGCTCCCCGCCAGCCGTAAATGGACTGGTCGTCATCACCGACCACCGTCAACGGCACCCGGTTGCTGGCCAGCACCTGCAGCCAGGCGTATTGAATGGTATTAGTGTCCTGGAACTCGTCCACCAGGATGTGCTGAAACCGACTCTGGTAATGGGCCAGCAGCTCCGGCCGATGCAGCCAGAGTTCGTGGGAACGCAGCAGCAGCTCGCCAAAATCCACCAGACCACCCTGCTGGCAGAGCTTCTCGTACTGGCGATAGATCTTCAGCATGATCGACAGGAAATGATCGCCCGGATTCTCCTGGATATGATCCGCCCGCAGCCCTTCGTCCTTCTGGCTGTTGATAAACCACTGGGCCTGCTTCGGCGGCCACTTGCTCTCGTCGATCTGGTTTTCCCGCATCACCCGCTTGATCAGCCGCAGCTGGTCGTCACTGTCCAGCACCTGGAAGTTTTCTGGCAGGCCGGCGTCTTTCCAGTGGGAACGCAGTAGCCGGTGAGCGATGCCATGAAAGGTACCGAACCAGAGACCACGGGCAGGAATGTCCATCATCTGCTCAATGCGGTATCGCATCTCCTTGGCGGCCTTGTTGGTAAAGGTCACCGCCAGGATTCCAGTGGGCGGCACCCGATCCACCGTCATCAACCAGGCGATTCGATGCACCAAAACGCGGGTTTTGCCACTTCCGGCGCCGGCCAGAACCAAAAGGTGATCGTTCTGAGCGGTAACAGCTTCACGCTGGGCATCGTTCAACGGATCGATGATGTGGGAGACGTCCATAAAGAATCGGTTCGCTACTGGTTAAATAAACAGGTTTACGAGTATAACAGGAGAAAAGAGGGATTTCCGGGTGGGGATGTTTTGTCGTTGTTTGTCGGATTACGCTTTGCTAATCCGACCTACAGAAAGTCAGGAGTTAAAACCTTAAAAGCCCTCACCTAATGTAAGCAAGAGCGCGGGGGAGGTTCCCCTTCAGGACTGTCTGTGGCCATGGATGGCCACAGCCAAGCGCACATGGATGTGCTCGTAGCGTGTCCTGAAGGGGAACCTCCCCCGTGCGACACCCCCAAGGATGAGGGCTGTTATTTCGGTAGTTAGAAGCCTCTCGGCACCGTTTGAGCTTCTACGAACTCGAACAGACCTTCCAGGCCGCCTTCACGGCCAATGCCGGACGCCTTCATACCACCAAACGGCGCTTCCGGTGTCGGGCCGGTGCCGGTGTTCCAGCCACAGTGGCCAAAGCGAAGGCCGGCAGCCACGCGCTGGGCGCGTTCGGCATCGTTGGTGAACACGTAGGAGGCCAGGCCGAACTCGGTGTCGTTACCGGCTTCAATGACTTCCTCTTCCGTGCGGAACAGGGCCATGGGTACCAGCGGGCCGAAGGTTTCTTCCTGGTAGCAGCACATATCCCGGTTTACACCATGTACCACAGTGGGCGGGAAGAACAAATCGTTGCCCAGCTCTTCCGGCTTCTTGCCGGCGACCAGGGTGGCGCCTTTTTCAAGGGCGTCCTGTACGTGGCGTTTAACCTTGTCGTAGCCAGCCTGGTTGATCAGCGGGCCAAGATCCACGTCGCCGTTGATGCCGTCACCGACGGTCATTTTGTTGACCCGCTCCGCAAGCTTCTCACCGAAGGCATCGGCCACTTTCTCATGCACGAAAATCCGGTTGGCACAGACACAGGTCTGGCCGCCACCGCGGAATTTGTTGGCGATAAGATTGTCTGCCGCAGCGTCCAGGTCGGCATCGTCGAAGACGATAAACGGTGCGTTGCCGCCCAATTCAAGGGCCAGTTTCTTGACCTGATCTGCCGTGTCGACGATCAGCTTACGGCCCACTTCGGTGGAACCGGTGAAGCTGAGCATGGGTACGTCCGGGCTCTCGCACAGAACCTTGCCAATCACGCTGGCCTTGCCCATCACCAGGTTAACCATGCCATCCGGGATATCGGTGTGTTTGTCCATCAGGCTGAACAGGGCAATCATGGTGAGCGGCGTTTCGCTGGCCGGTTTGATCACCGACGGGCAGCCGGCTGCCAGGGCCGCAGACAGCTTCTTGGCGATCATGCCAATGGGGAAGTTCCAGGGCGTGATCAGGCCGGTGACACCAATTGGGCGGTAATGCACGGTCCAGGTGCAGTCTTTCGGCTTTTCCGGAATGGTGTGGGCATCCAGGGCCTGGATGTGCTTGGAGCAGTAATCGAAGAACCCGGCGGCGTAATCCACTTCACCCTGGGCTTCCTGAAGCGGTTTGCCATGCTCCATGCACAGGATACGACCCACTTCCTCCTTGTTGGCCTTGAGTGCGTCCCGGATGTCTTCCAGCCACTTACGGCGGGTCTCGATGCTGTAGGGACTGGTCAGTCGCAGTGCCGACTTGCCGGAGGCAACGGCGGCGTTCACTTCGTCTTCCGACATGGATGCGACCTGGGCGATCACCTTGCCCGTTGCCGGGTTGTAAACATCGAAGGTGTTGCCATGCTCATTGTCAGTCCAGCGACCACCGATATAGCCGGTCAGCTTTTCCAGCAGGGGTGACTCGATCATCTCGGCTCCTCTTCTGTGATTGGCTCCGCCCCCGTGTGGGGCGCAGTCCAGGTAATCTGGTTGCGTCAGTGTTTTATGTCTTTCATAGTGGATGTTGTATCCCGACCTGTAAAGTCAAGGGCAGGCTTTTGATCATCGCCTGAGTGTGCCTATACTCGGGGGATCAGACACCCAGGAGACCGGACAATGAAGGCATTTTTCCATCACGCACAGGATGAGCACATTCCACAGACGTACTTTACCCGGGGACAGATGCGCCAGCCCCAGGAGATTCCTGCCCGCACTGGTGAAATGCTGGGCGGACTCAAGGAAATGGGTATCTCCGTGCTGCAGCCTGCGGACCAGGGTGCTGGCCCGATCTCGAAAGTTCACGATCTGGGTTACCTGCGTTTTCTGGAATCTGCGCATCGGCGCTGGAAACAGATGGACGACTGGGGCGATGAGGTCATCTCGAATATCTTTGTCCGTTCCCCCAATCACCTGACTGGCATTCTCGCCGAGGCGGCCCGCTATCAGGCCGATGGCAGCTGTCCGATAGGCGAACACACCTGGCATGCCGCCTACTGGTCTGCCCAAAGCGCGCTGGGCGCAGCTGATGCACTGATCGCCGGCGACAGAACGTCGTACGCCGTGTGCCGTCCGCCAGGGCACCATGCCCGCCGTGATGCCGCCGGAGGTTTCTGTTACCTGAACAATGCCGCCATTGCCGCCGAGCACATGAAAGCCCGGTTCCCCAGGATCGTGATTCTGGATACCGACATGCACCATGGTCAGGGCATCCAGGAAATCTTCTATGATCGAAGCGATGTGCTCTATATTTCAATCCACGGCGACCCCACCAACTTCTACCCGGTAGTCACTGGCTTTGAGAACGAGCGTGGCGAAGGGGAAGGCTTTGGCTACAACATCAATCTGCCGATGCCCCACGGCTCAACGGAAGACGATTTCTTCGCGAAACTGGATGAAGCCCTGGCGGCCATCAAGCTTTACCAGCCGGATGCCCTGATCCTCGCCCTCGGTTTCGATATCTACAAGAACGATCCACAGGCCAAGGTGTCAGTCTCTTCCGAAGGGTTCTGCAGGCTCAGCACCCACGTGCGCCAGCTGGGACTGCCAACGCTGGTGGTGCAGGAAGGCGGGTATGATCTGGACGCCCTGAGCGAGAACGTCCAACAGTTTTTCAAGGGTCTGGCAGGCTGAGGTTTCAGGCGGCGGGCACGTAGACCTTCACGTTTTCGTGCCCCTCGGCCTTCAGATGCCCGGCATGCATCCGGCTCATGGTGCCTCGGTCGCAATAAAGCAGGTATTGCCGGTTCGCCGGCAGCTCCGGTAGCTGCTGATTCAGCTCGTAGAACGGGATCTGCAGGATTTCGTTATTGGTCAGCTTCAGCGGTGATTGCTCGCCCTCCGAGGGGTGGCGCACGTCGATGATCACATCATTCACCGATGGCGTTTGCACCAGCTCCACTTCCTCAGGCGTCACGGTCGTCTCCAGCAACCGGTTCACCGGCGTCTCCTCCCGGGCCTGAATCGCGCTGGCAAGCACCGAAGCGTCCATCAGTGCCTCATCTTCCTCCACGCGGTGCAGTTTGGCTCTGGTGGCCGGCTTCTGGGAGATTACGCCGCAGTACTCGGGCATGTTGCGGGCATAGACTTCGGTGCCAATTTCCCGGGCGATGCGGATGATGGATTCCTTGTCCATGGACACCAGAGGTCGCAAGACCACTTCATCACTGGCCCTGTCTACCACGTTGAGGTTGCTCAGGGTCTGACTCGATACCTGGGCCACTGCATCGCCGGTTACTACGCCGACTGCGTTGTTCTTGCGGGCAATCTCGGCAGCCGCCATAAGCATCTGGCGTTTGAGCACCACCCCCCAGTGACGGTGATTCACCGATCGCATGATTTCGGCAACCACGCCCTCGAAGGGTACCGAGATAAACTTGGCGCTGTGGGAAGCGCCATAACGGTCCCAAAGGTAGTGCACCACCTGGCGCACACCCACCTCATGGGCAGTGCCTCCCAGGTTGAAAAACAGAAAATGACTGCGAAGGCCGCGACGCATCATCAGGTAGGCGGCCACGGAGGAATCGTACCCCCCGGAAATCAGAGTCAGCACGTTTTCGACACTGCCCAGCGGATAGCCGCCCAATCCCCGGTGCTTGCGGTGGGCGATGTGGTACTGATCGCCATGGACCTCAATCCGCACTTCAACCTGGGGCGATTTCAGATCAACCCCCCTGGCCTCCGATGCCTGCATCAGGGCGGCGCCCACCGTCCGTTCCAGATCAATGGAGCGGAAGTTGTGCTCACCATGACGACGGGCCCTTACCGCGAAGGTTTTGCCGTTCAACCGGTCAGCGAAAGCTTCAACGGCTTTGTCGGCAACATCTTCGAGGCTGATAAACGGAAACGCCCCAATTTCCTGAATCGTGGAAATGCCCGGTATGCGCAAAAGCGCCTCCAGGGCAGGGCCTGACAGGCCCCGGTTGTCAGGCACCTCTACATCCACCCGATCCCAGCTGCCTTCCACGCGAATTTCAGGATCCAGCCGTGCCAGCAATTTTCGGATGTTCTGCCGCAGGTGACGCATCTGCTGACGACGGACAGGTTTACTCTTGATGGCAACTTCTGGAGCGGGACGAATAAGCAGTTTCATAAATCGGAATTTTGTCGGGTGGCGTATTGTACTGAAAGGCCTTAGTCTACCCTTTTGACTGCGTGCCTCAAAATCGGGCATTCCCGCAACATCCAGGAGTTTCACCGTTAATGCAGGAAACCACCATCAATGCCCTGGTCTCCCCCGAGGGCAGCCTTGAAATTCTCTCCAATCATGAGGTCAACCGCCTCAAGGATCGCAGCGAGGGAGGCCTGTATCGGCTGTTTCGCCAATGTGCCCTGGCGGTTCTGAATACCGGGGTAGAAACCGACGACTGTCAGGCACTGATGGAATCCCATGCTGACTTTGATGTCCGCCTGGTGCCGCAGCCCCGGGGCCTGAAACTGGAACTGATCAATGCGCCCGCACATGCGTTCGTTGATGGACAGATGCTTCGGGCGATCCGTGAGCACCTGTTCTCGGTTCTCAGAGACATCATCTACTCCCATTCTATTCCCCAGTCAGCCGCAGGTTTTCGCCGGGACGACCCGGAAGACCTGACCAATTATGTGTTCCACATCCTGCGCAACGCCCGGGTTCTTCAGGCGGGAAGACAGCCGGATCTGGTGGTCTGCTGGGGTGGCCACTCGATCGGCCATGACGAATACCAGTACAGCAAGGATGTCGGTCATCAACTGGGGCTCAGGGCCCTGAGCATCTGTACCGGGTGTGGTCCGGGGGCAATGAAGGGGCCCATGAAAGGCGCCACCATTGGCCACGCCAAGCAGCGGGTAAAAGACGGCCGCTACATTGGCATCACCGAGCCGGGCATTATTGGTGCGGAGGCCCCCAACCCCATCGTCAATGAACTGGTGATCATGCCGGACATTGAGAAACGCCTGGAAGCCTTCGTCCGCTGTGGTCACGGGGTCATTGTGTTCCCGGGTGGTGTCGGCACCGCTGAGGAAATTCTCTACCTGCTGGGCATCCTGCTGCATCCGGACAATGCCGACTTGCCCTTCCCGGTGGTGTTTACCGGCCGGCAGGAGAACGCGGAATATTTCGAGATGATCGACAAGTTCATCCGGAACGCCCTTGGGGACGAAGCCGCAAGCAAATACGAAATCATCATCGACGATCCGGTGCGCGTGGCCCAGACCATGAAAAAGGGCATGAAAGAGGTTGAGACCTTCCGGCGCGCCATGCAGGACGCCTATTACTTCAACTGGATGCTGAAGATTGACCCGGTGTTCCAGTTACCTTTCGAGCCAAATCACAACAACATGCGGGCGCTGGAACTGCACCGGGACCAACCAGTACACCTGATCGCCGCAAATCTGCGCAAGGCATTCAGTGGCATCGTGGCAGGGAACGTCAAGGAGGGTGGTATACGGCAGGTGCAGGAGAAGGGACCGTTCGAGATTGCCGGTGATCCCAGCCTGATCAAACCGCTCGAGGCCATGCTTGAACAGTTTGTAGCCCAGAACCGGATGAAACTGCCGGGCTCTTCGGCCTACAGACCGAGCTATCGCATCGTCAGCGGAGCGGCCTGAGCCGCCTCGCTGACACTGTAGAGCTTACTTGCCGCCGTCTGCGGGAAGACTGGCGTAATAGGCCGCCAGATTGGCGATATCCGTGTCACTCAAGGCAGCAGCCTGACCCTGCATGATCGCGGCTTGGCCACCAGAACGCTGCTTGTTCTTGTACGCCTTCAGGGCCGATACCAGGTACTGCTCATTCTGGCCCGCCAGATTCGGATAGGTCGGGATCTGCGCAAGACCATTCTGGCCGTGGCACGCAGCACAGACCGCCGCCTTGGCCTTGCCAGCTTCGGCATCCGCGGCAGAGACTACTGCAGGTACAGCAGCGCCAAGCGCAAAAATTCCCGCAACAGCGTAGTGTTTCAGATTCATTGTCATTACCCTCTCATCATCGTTTTCAAGATTTTCAGACCGGTTCGGAAGCCGGACAGTAAACTGACTAGCACTTATAGCACAGAGCCGGGGAACCTCAAATGCGATAGGTCAAGGACGTCTTTTCGACGTTCGTCCTCTTTTCTGTTCTGGCTAATAAGGTGAAAGTACGTTCGATTCCGAATCCAAGATTGTTTTAATTCTCCGGAGATATCGTCAATGTCTGTAGAGGCCCAGGAACTTGCCTGTCGCGAAGGCCATATTGGTGTTCTGACGCTGAACTCCCCAGGCACGCTCAACGCACTTTCCGAGCACATGATCGAGCAGATCCAGGAAATCCTTGACCGCTGGGCCGACGATGACCGGATCTGCATCGTGGTGATTCAGGGGGCGGGCGAGAAAGCCTTCTGCGCCGGCGGTGATATCCGGGAACTTTACGATACCATGCTCACCTCCCGGGACCGGGAAGAACCAGCGCGCGTTTTCAACCGCGAATACCGGATGGACTACAGCATTCACCGGTTCCCGAAACCTGTGCTTGGCATTGCCCACGGCGTGGTGATGGGCGGTGGACTTGGCGTATTTGCCGGCTGCCGGTATCGGCTGGTGACACCGGATGTCACCCTGGCAATGCCCGAGATCACCATCGGCCTGTTTCCGGATGTGGGCGCCAGTTGGTTTCTGAAAAGGTTGCCCGGCCGACTCGGCCTGTTCATGGGGTTGACCGGTGCTCGCCTGAACGTAAGCGATGCACTTCGGGTCGGCCTTGCGGACATGGCCATTCTGCCGGAAGACCGGGGCCGTCTGCTGGACCGACTGGCGTCGGAACGCTGGACCGGGCAAACCGCTGCCGACGACAACCGCCTTTTCCGCTTGCTCAATCAGATTCAGACACCGGATTACCGGGCACTGCCACCCAGCCATCTTGCAAAACACGAACAGCGGATTGCCCGGCTGAGCGCCGGCGATGAACTGCCGGAGATCGTCGATCAGTTGCTCACGGCGGAGGTGGACTGCGACTGGTGGCATGCCTGCATGAACACTTTGAGAACCGGATGCCCCGTGTCGGCCTGGCTGGTCTGGACACAACTACAAAAAGCACAGCAGATGTCCCTGAAGGACGCCTTCCGAATGGAGCTGGCGATGGTCTCGGAATGCATCCGCCGGCCGGACCTGGCCGAGGGCATACGGGCCCTGGCCATCGACAAGGATCGCCAGCCAAAATGGAGTTACCCGGCGATTGCCGATGTACCAGAGGATGTCGTTGCGGCCCATTTCATTCCGGAGTGGGATGACGAAACCGATCCGATGGGGCTGGAATAGCGTTCGGGAACTAGAGTTGCGCGCCCGCCTGCACCAGCAGCATTTCCAGATCCCGGTTATTGGTGGCCCGGGCGATGTCCAGCGCGGTCTGACCGTCCCTGGCCCGGTAATTCACATCGGCCCCGGCCGCCACCAGCCTTTCTGCGGTCAGCAAATCACCATTGGCCACGATTTTCATCAACAGGGATTCACCCCCCTGGCTGACATTGACGTTGGCACCGGCTGCCACCAATAGCTTCACCACTGACAGATGGCCGTTCTCTGCCGCCCGCATAACGGGGGTATAACCATTCTGGTCACTGGTATTTACATCCGCACCGGCGGACAACAACAGCTCCACGCGCCGCTTTTCACCATTCCCGGCCGCTGTAATCAGAAGTGCATCCGCCTCGGCGAGAGCCTCGGGGCTCAGAGCAACCGGTTGGTTCGGGGAAGCGCAGGCAGACAGGAAAGCAAGAAGCGGAAGCAAAATCAGCAAAAAACGGAGGGCGCCGGTTCCCTTGGCCATAGCAAACAGTCTCTGTGAAGGGGTGGAAGAATCGCTGGGCCCATTCTGGGCAGGCACCACTGGAAATTAAATCGAGCGGGTCACAAACCCGGGCCATTTTCCAATAGATCGCGAACCAACTGCCGCAGGTGATCCTCACCTTCTCTTTGACCAAGGCAGAGTTTCTCTGCCTGGAGCGAGGACCATGAGCGGCCCTGCAGCACGCTACGGCACCACAAGGTCAGCCCGTCCTGATCCCTCAGCCAGGCCATGATACCCGGCGCCTGGCTCAGCTTCCGCAACACTGGCACCATCACCTGAAAGCCCCGGTGACCGTTGGCGAAATTGCGAAGATCCCGCAGATCATCAGCATCCAACGCCAGCCCCGGAGGCTGGTCTGCCGTTATATCCGCGAGCATTTGCGGTTGCAGACCATGCCAGTTGTCGGGCACCAGGGTAAGCCAGTGGCCAGACAGTCGGGTGCGGATACGTCCTTCCATTTCCAGGCCGGGCTGCGAGATGCCTTTGATCATCTGCAACGGATACTCACCACTGGAAGCCTCCTGTTGCAAACCCACCCTGACCACATGAAGACCACAGGCCTGCCAGAACGCCAGTAGCTCGGCGCTGCCACCAAAACTGGTTCCCAGGTAATCAACACCCTGCTCAATGGTGTACGCCCTTGCAGCCTCCACCAGGCTCTGGCCAATACCTGACCGCCTGGCGTCATCTGATACTGCAATGCGGACAACCCGGAGCGCCTTCAGGGCGGCGGCTTCCGGGTAGCCGCTGTGACTGGCCAGAGATTGCGGCAGCAGATGGCCGCGAATGCGACGGGTACCCAGGCTGACCTGTTCAGCCAGCTCAGGCGAAAGCCCACCTTCAAGCGCACACCAGAGTATTCCAACCGTCCGGTCGCCAATCCGCGCCCGCCAGGTCCGGGCGGCCGTGTCGTCCAGCCATTGCCGAAGATCAGCAGGGCTGGTCCGGTAATGGGCATCCACCAGCAAACCAAAGGCGTTCGACAGCGGCTCATCACCGGCGGTTGCCGGCTGCCAGGATTCGATAACCAGCTCCCCGGTTCTGCTTTCGGTTTTGGCGGCTGAACCACTGCCATCTGCGGCCAGAAGAAAGAGCCGGGAGATCAGGGCCTCCAATGGATCACTCCCGGACCAGCGCACCGGCTCGGTCAGCGTTACCGACTGCCAATGGGGCGTTGACTGCTCCAACACCTGTCGGAAGCGAATGGCAAAGCCACGTCCGGCTCCTTCGTAGCCATGGACCGTAGTTGAGAACGCTACCCTGGGCCAGCCCAGCAAAACCGATTTCAGCAGAGGTGCTGGCAGGGCCGCAGCCTCGTCCACCAGAACCACCTCTGCCTCCGGTCGCAAGGCCAGGAGTTCCCGAACAGGAACATACCTCAGGCGCCCGCCCGAGCGGGTTGTCAGCGTCTCGGCGTTCACCTCATCCAGCTGATCTGCCAGAACTTCGCGGGCGTGGCGAAACAGAGCCTCTACATTCTGTTGCGATGGCGCAGTAACAACGATTTCCTGCCTGCCTTTCTCCAGCAATTCCGCCGCCGCCATACCCAGAGTGGCGGACTTGCCCCGGCCCCGGTCTGCCGTGACAACGAGCGGCCGACGTCTCCGGCCGAGGCCAAACCGGACCAGACGCTGGATCAGTTGTTCCTGATCGCGGGTTGTTCCAATTCGGAAGCTTTGCTCCGGTACGAGGGGCATGGCCGGCAAGGGCGATGTCGCGCTGCCGGTGGATATACGGATCACGGCTTCATGGTCGGCGAGAACGTCGGCCATCCGGGCAGCGAAGGGATGTTCCCCGCCATGGTCCAGGCCGGTTCTGTGGTAATCCGGATCGGCAAACCGGTGCCAGTCATCCAGCGGCGGCATCAACCAGAACAGCAGGCCGCCGGCGGTCAACGCGCCCGAGAGTGCAGCGAAGGCATCCGGTGGGTTTCCCTGCCAGCCGTCCCAGACAATCATGGAGACTTCACGGCCGAGCCATTGTCGGGCCTCGGTGGATACGATCCGGGTCAGGCGGGGATCAGGGCTCCGATCTGCCGGACCGGTCCAGACGCCGGTTTGAAGTTCGAGCTCAGGCAGCAGGCCCGAAAGCCATCTGAGGTTGTTTTCCCGATTGCCCTCCAGCAGAACCAGACGGCGTTCGCCTCTGGCGGCAAGGCTGGCCTGCAGGGCGCGCCACGCCGCCGCGTCCGGCGCAGTTTCGGGTCCGCGATGGCTCATCAGCTAAGGTCGGCACCGTGGGCTTTGAGGTCATCGAGGGCGCACTTTTCCAGGGCCGCCTGGTGGGTGGCACGCAGGCGCACTCGTGGCGCGCTGCCGGCTTCAAACGCTTCCTGCCAGCGGGCGGCGCACAGGCACCAGCTGTCGCCAGGCTTCAGTCCCTCAAAGCCAAATTCGGGCCTGGGGGTGCTGAGGTCGTTGCCCTGGGCTTTGGAGAATTCGAGGAATTCGGCAGTGACTACCGCGCAGACGGCGTGCAGGCCAAAGTCATCGGGGCCTACATTGCAGCAGCCATCGCGGTAGAAGCCGGTAATCGGGTCTTTGCCGCAGGTTTCCAGTTTTTCGCCCAGTACGTTTACTGATTCTGCTATTTCCATTTTTCCAGACCTTCAAGTTTCGGGGGCAGTAAGTTGGGATAAGCCTTTCCAAAACACGCTCCTTGCGGCACATCCATGTGGCGCTTGGGCTCCGCCATCCATGGCTCCGCACAGTTTTGGAAAGGCTTATCCCAACTCACTGTCGTACCTGTGAGTTATAGTCCAACGGCCATAATGAGGACTTTCAATTATGCGGCAGCGGTATCCGCTCTACCAGCAGGCCGTTACAATACCGGCCATGCCGACCGAACCCCAAATTTCTGATACCACCAACCTTCCGGATTACCTCACCGATGAACAGCGGGCGATTATTACCGCCGGCTATGAGCATTCGGTGATTACCGCCGTGGCAGGCAGTGGCAAGACGTCGACGCTTGCGTGGCGGATTCGGTATCTGCTGGAACAGGGGCATGATCCGGACCGGATGCTGGTGTTGATGTTCAACCGCAGCGCCCGGGTGGATTTCGAGCGCAAGCTGCAGGAGGTGTGTGCTCAGAGCGGGCTGGCGTTGCCGGAGATCCGGACCTATCACGCCATGGGCTTGCGGCTGTACAAACGGTTTGTGCGAGAGGGTTATCTGCCGGGGTTTTCAGACAAGATTCTGACCGAGCAGGAGATCAGTTTTCAGGCCTGGCAGTTAACCCGTCGGCTGGCGCCGGAGGATCTGGCGGATGAGATCCGGCGCAACAAGAAGGATTTTGTCGAGACGGCGACGGGGTTTATTGACCTGGTAAAGACAACGCTGTCGCCGGCGGAGATCGTGTTTGAGGAGTTGGGGTATTCGGACAAGCACAAGTACCTCATTGATCTGTTCCACAGCTTTGAGCAGTGGCGTAAAAGCCAGGGTCGGATCAGTTATGCCGACATGCTGTACGAGCCGGTGATGGCGATTCACCAGAATTCTCCGTTGCAGCGGCTGGTGGGCAACAAGATGGATCTGATTCTGGTGGATGAATACCAGGACACCAATGAGATCCAGCATCTGCTGTTGCGGTACGTGGCCGGGGACCGGGCCCGGGTGACGGTGGTCGGCGACCCGGACCAGACGATTTATGAGTTCCGGGGCGCGAAGCCCGAGTTTATCCTCAAGCGGTTCAGCGATGAGTTCGAAAGCCCGTTGGAGCAGACCCTCAGTTACACCTTCCGCTACGGCCACCGGGTGGCGTTGCTGGCAAACCATCTGATCTGCCACAACACCGGACGCAAGGATGTGCTCTGCCATTCCCACCCTTCCACGCCCGGCACGGAGATCACCCTGCATCGGGCGGAGAGCGATGCCGATACGGTGTTGCAGATTCTTCAGGGCCAGTCGGAACCGGCTCGAGCCGGAACGGCCATCCTGTTCCGGGTCTGGAGCCAGAGTGTCCCCATCGAGCTGAAATTGCTGGCCAGGCAGATTCCCTACCGGATTGATGCCGGCAAGGGCGCCCTGTTCAGCCGGGAGGTGCAGGCGATCACCGCGTTGCTAATGGTGGTGACCGGCAAACTGGAGAATCTGCCGGACGAGGATCGGCTGGAACTGGCACGGCAGTTGTTGCGCTTCCCCCACGTTGGCTTGAAAGAGCCCGAGCTCGAGCAACTGGCGCGGTTCCTGGCCGGGTTTTCCGGCGGCTGGCACGAGCGGTTGCTGGCCATGGATTTCGACGCCCTGGCACCCATGGCGGCCCGCAAGTTGCGCAAGCTGGGCGAGGTGCTTGCTCAACTGCGCAGCTATGGGGGCCCGGTGGCCGGGTTGATCAGTGTCTATGCCGAACACACCGATCTCTACGAAGGCATCCGCAGCCTGGCCCTGACCCATGAGAGCGCCGAGGAGCGGATTGATACCGTGCAGGGCTTTCGGCAATACCTGAAAAGCCTGGATGTCACCGCCGAGGGTGCCCTGGAGCATCTGAAAGCCCTGAAACAACAGGCAGGGGAAAAGCAACAGGGGGGCGTTTTGCTCTCGACCATTCATCGCACCAAAGGTCTGGAATGGCCGACCGTGATTATTCCCGGCCTGCAGGAGAAATACCTGCCCTACAGCCCGCGGCCCCAGGACGATGCCAGAGGATTTCTGGAGAGTGAACGGCGGCTGCTCTACGTGGCGATGACGCGAACCCGCCAACAGCTGCATCTGATTACCCGACCCGCGAGCAAGCAACCGCATCTGGACGGCGATCTGGGCCCGAGCCGTTTTGTGGAAGAATTCTGCTTCTCCCTGGCCGAGGAGTTCGGGCGCTGGCTGGATGAACGAATCCCGGCCGAAACTTCAACCATCCGCTTGACCGCTCCCCTCACGCCGGTCAGCCAGCGCTATGCCGACCGGGAGAGCGTCACCCTGGAAGGCCAGGCGGCAACATCGGCAAGTTCGATGGAACCGCTCTGGCATCAGAAGCGTCTTAGCCACGCGATTTTCGGCCCCGGGTCGGTGGTTGCCGAGGATGAGAGTTCGTTCGAAGTGCACTTCGACAACGGCGAGATCCTCAACTTCAGTAAGAAGAGCGCGCATCTGTATTTTTCCGCTCTGGCCTGAAACGACTTCCGGCACGTAAAGGTCAACTGGGTACAATTGCGGACGTAACAATCCGTATCATTTTTTTGTCTTTTTTGGCCTACTAGCCTAAATTCCGGGTATACAAGCACTTTTCATGAAGTGGTGTTGTACCAAAACGACAATGAACAGGAGGTTCTGCATGAACGTCATGCGTCCGATTTCCGCGGCGGTCCTCGCCGCCACTCTGGCAACCCCGGCCATGGCCGACCGTCAGGAAACCGTCTACATCAACCCGTTTGCCGCTTTCCAGCTGTTTGACGACAAGCGCGACCTGAGCGAGACCGGCACCTTCGGTGTTGGTGTTGAGTACCGCTTCCGCCCCCACTGGTCGGTTGAGGCGCTCTACTCACGTGCCGATGCTGATCGCAAATACGTGGCAGGTGAATCCGAATTTGAGGAAGTCAGGGTCGATGGCACCTATTACTTTGCGGGTCCGGACGAGGCCTGGAACCCGTATGTGTCTCTGGGCGCCGGCAATGCCGATTTTGGTTCTGACAACAGTGGTGTCCGAACCGCTGGTAGCAACCATGACGAAACCCGGGTGAACGTGGGTACCGGCTTCCGCTACAACATCAGCGACGCCGTATCACTGCGTGGCGATCTGCGTGAGTTCCACGGTATTGACGAGAGCACCTTCGATACACAGGTTTCTTTGGGTATCAGCTTCGCCTTCACCCGGACCATTGCCCAGGCCGCACCTCAACCTGCGGACTCCGACGCGGACGGTGTTCCCGATTCCCGGGACCAGTGCCCCGGCACTCCTGCAGGGACAGTCGTTGACAGCACCGGTTGCGAACCGGATGCCGATCGCGATGGCGTTGTGGATAGCCGCGACGACTGCCCGAACACTCCCCGCGGGGCTGAGGTGGACAACCGTGGATGCGAACTGGACAGCGATAACGATGGTGTCGTGAACAGCCAGGATCTGTGCCCGAACACTACCGCCGGCGCTGAAGTCGACGAAACCGGCTGTGAGGGAGTTGTCGAAACCATCGAGACGTTTACCATCGAAGTGCAGTTCCCAACCAACAGCTCTGTCATCGGCAATTCCTTCGATTCAGAGATTCGCCGGGTGGCTGATTTCCTGAGTGAGAATCCTGAAACCATCGTGGAAATCGCCGGCCACTCCGACAGCCGTGGTGCTGCCGACTACAACCGTGCACTGTCACAGCGTCGGGCCGAAGCCGTTGCCGAACGCCTGACCGGCCCTCTGGGAGTTGATCCGTCGAGGGTTAACGCCGTAGGTTACGGTGAGGAAGCGCCTATTGCCTCGAACAACACCGCGGAAGGCCGCGCTGAGAACCGCCGGGTTGAAGCGCGCATTCAGATTCGCCGTTAAGCAACGATCGCAATCTGAGTAGTTTGAAAAGGCGCCTTCGGGCGCCTTTTCTGTTTCTGAAAACACGCGAGGGACCGATGCTCCAAGCCATTGCCCTGTTCTTTACCCTCTCCGCTCTGGCAGTGCCGGCACAGGCCCAGGTTTTTCGCTGCGAAAAAGACGGCAATACGGTGTTCTCCGGCCAGCCCTGTGGAGAGGATGCCGAATCGATTGAGTTACGGGACAACCGCATTGGCGGCAGCTTTGATCAAAACCTGCCGGCACAAGAGGCACCTGATCCCGGAGAACAGGCCGAAGAGTCAGAACCCGAGGAAGAGGCCGGCACCTGCCGGTTTATCAATTCCACCGATCTTCGCCGTTATCTGGTTCGCGAGCAGGTGGTCCGGGGCATGACCCGGGAGCATGTTCGCCGGGCCTTCGGCAATCCGCCTGAAACCTACACCAGCCCGCAGGAAGTCTGGATCTACCAGACCCGCTATTACGGCGCGCTTTATGAGCTGACCTATGTGTATTTCAGGGATGGCTGTGTTGAACGGGTAGAGTATCGGAAACCCTGACGGCATCGAGTAGCAGATTACGGGGCGTCAGCGCCCGGTCGCAGAACTGGCCGAGACGTACTCGGTAGCCTTGCTCCTCCAGATAGATCGCGTAATCGAGCACCATCCAGAGTTCCAGCGGGCGCCGGAACAGATGCCGGACCAGCTCATGGCGGCGAACCTCTGCCAGCCGACGCTCACCAAATGCCAACCAGTGATCAAAGTCCAGGCTGTTGGGCAACTCCAGGTGTTTTTTTGCCGCCGCCCAGTGGCAAAAGGCCGGGAAGCCTTCGTTCAGCAGCCGGGCAGGATGTGAAGGCACTGGCAGGTATTCGTCATGCCCTCGCAGGAACCGCTGCAGGCCATCGAACCCGAGGCGCCACTGGCTGATACGCCGGGTCTGCTCACGCACGCGTGCAGGCGCCGTTACCGTTTCCTGGACCGCCAGCCGCAAGTCGTTTCGGCCCGGTTGCAGCACCTTCTGATAACCCGACGCCCGTCTGGAAAGAGGCCGGTAAATAGTCTGGTCGGTCAGGTGGTAGCAGCAAGGTGAAATACTCAGCCTCGGCAACCCGGCCTCGCTACCCCGCTTCAGAAGCTGTCTATGCAGGTCGCCGCAGGCATGGAGCGCAACACCATGGTGATTGCCAGGAAGCGCCAGTTCCGCCGCCATGACATCCTGGCAGCCGATCGACACCCGATCCCCGAAGTGCTGGGCCAGCCGGTTGCCGTCACGCACCAGTTCCGGATTCCACTCGAGACCCTGTATCTCACCAGGGCAAAACGGCGCCAGCGTCCTGGACAGATGGCCCTTGCCGCAACACCAATCCAGGGCGGAGTGTTCCAGAGGCGTCAGTGCGGCGGCAAAAGCACCCGACTGCAGTCGCTTCCGGCCGGGCATATCCGTGGCCCGGATTTCCGGCAGGGTCGCCTCCAATGCCTTCTCGGCTGATGGCAAAAGCTCCGGCAGCTGCACCAGGTCGGCATAAGCCTCCAGCGACGGCAGCCACCGGGACGCTCGCGCGGCCAGCTCAATGGGGGCGTCATCCAGATGCTGGCATTCTGCATCGGTTAGCTCCGCCAGCATCGCGGTCAGTTGCGGATAAACTTTTGCCCAGGCCGGTTCCGGGGTCATGAACGGCGCCGGTTGCCAGAACTCCCGGTGCAGCACCAGCCAGTCGTTCAGCTGCTGCCACCGCTGGTAAAAAGATTCCGCGCCGTGGTGTAAACTCGCCGCCGGAGGTAACGTCATGCAACTGGCCTTTGTACTTGTTGAACCCAAGGTTCCGGAAAATGTCGGCGCAGCCGCCCGCGCCCTGTGCACCATGGGCTTTGGCGAGCTCTGGCTGGTCAATTCCGACCTGCACACCCGCCCGGAAGCCCACTGGCTGGCCCATGGCAGCGACCACATCCTGGACAATGCGCGCATTTTCCCCGATCTCTCTGCGGTAAGAAACTCCGTAGACCTGCTGATGGGAACCTCCGCCAAGACGCGGCATCAGCGCCAGGATTGGCACGGCCCCTCGGATCTGCGGAAGGTTTTGGCCACCAAGGAGGCTTCCGTAGCAACCGCAGCACTGGTGTTCGGCCGGGAAGATCGGGGGCTGTCCAATGAAGAGCTGGCGCTGTGCGATCTGCTCACCGGCATCCCCATGAAGGTCGCCTACCCCTCCCTGAACCTTGCCCAGTCGGTGATGCTCTATGCCTGGGAAATGTCCGGGCTTTCGGAAGCGATGGATAGCCAGCCTGAGCCTGCCGACGAAAATCGTCTTGGCGCCCTCCGCGGTCGGCTCGAAACTCTGCTACCGGAGCTGGATACACCGCCTGAGGGAAAACTGTCCCAGTGGGTTTTCGAGCGGTTGCCCTTGTTGTCTGATCGGGATGTAGGGTTTGTGCATACGCTGTGCTCGAACATTGAGCGCGTGCTTTCCCCTAAGGCGCACCAAGTTCGGAGAAAGAGCCAGCCGGATAAGCCCTCCCGGGATACGCTGTAAATACGTCCATGTACGCTCGACGAAAACATCCATGTTTTCGACGATCCCGGGAGGGCTTATCCGGCCGGTTCCCAGGCCTTTTGCGCGCACTGGTTTATTGAGATTACTCCTGGAATCTTGCGGGGCGGAAGGCATCTAGGCAGATGGCGGGTTCCTCGCCTTCGATTACCTGGGCGATAACATCGGCACTGCCGGCGGACAGGGTCCAGCCGAAGGTGCCGTGGCCGGTATTGAGATAAAGATTCTGTCGGGGACCTCGCCCGATAATGGCTGGCCCATCCGGGGTCATGGGGCGAAAGCCGGTCCAGGTTTCGGCGGCATCAAGATCCGCACAACCTGGGAACCGGGATTCGACCGACTTTCTGATCGTTGCCAGTCGGGCTTCGGGAATATCCCGGTTGAAATCCGCCAGCTCGACAAAACCCGTGGCCCGCAAGCGATTTCCCAAACGGGTAGCGACGACTTTGTAGTTGTCGTCATGGATTGTGGAGTTGGGGCCTCGCTCTGAATCTTTCATGGGAACCGTCAGGCTGTAGCCCTTCACCGGATAAATGGGCAGTTCCAGGCCTAGAGGCTGAACCAGATGATTGGACCAACAGCCGGCGCTGATCACGAACGCATCCGCTTCCAGAGTTTCCATACCCCCATCGCTTGTCCTGACTGAAATTGCACTGACCTTGTGGTTATCAGCAATCAGCTTTTCCGCTTCCACGTTGTAGCGAACGACCACTCCCTTGGCTTCGCAGGCCTTCGCCAGCTCCCGGGAGAATTGGTGACAATCGCCGGTGCCGTCGGTGTCGTAGCTCAGGGCACCATAGAGCGGGCCGTTGCCGACCATGCCGGGTTCGGCCTCGCGTACCTCTTCCGGTGTGAGTAAACGGGAAGGAATCCCGAGTTCGTTAAGAAGTTCATGGGTTGTTCGGTAGCCTTCCAGCGCCTCCGGGGTGCTGGCCAGGTGCAGCAGGCCCTGATGGTCCCCGTCGAAGGCAAGATCAAGCTCCTTTTCCAGAGCCAGGAACCGTTCCCGGCTGTGGATACCGAGCCGCAACATGGCCCGGCGATTCAATCCGAACAGGCCCGGCGACCAGGCGTAACGGAGGGTGGCGAACATGAATTTCAGCGTTTCCACAGACGGCGGAAACCGCAGTTTCAAAGGGCCGTCCTGCTTGAGGATCCAGGGTATGGCCTTGAACACAATTGAGGGATCGGCCCAGGGGTAGACCACGCCATAGGATCGCTGTGCCGCATTGGCTTTGCTGGTCTCGTTGCCGGCCATTGAATGGCGCTCCAGCACAGTCACCTGGTGGCCCCGGCGATTCAGCTCGTAGGCCGTGGTCATTCCCACCACGCCGCCACCGACTACAACAATGTGCATGCATTCCTCCACTGTGTTTATTTCACGCCGTTTTTTGCCAACAGGTGCCGGTATTCTTTCAAGACGTTCTCATCTTCTTTCGGGTAATCCGGCGCCAACTGCTTCAGCTGCTCAGCCAGCACTGCCGCAACAATGGCACGGGCCTGGGGTTTCCGGTCACCCGGCACGATGAACCAGGGCGCCTGCTCTGTATGAGTCGCGGCCAGGGCCTCTTCTGCAAAGGACTCGTATTGGCGACGCTTCTCCCAGCCGTCGATATCCGACTGATCAAACTTCCAGCGCTTGCGCGGTTTGTCCAGGCGTTTCAGGAGGCGCTGACGATGCTCGTCTTCCGAAAGGTTGAGCCAAATCTTGATAATCGTGGTGCCCTCTTCCACCAGATGATGCTCGAAGTTCCGGATGGAGCGGTAACGGTTCTCCCAGTTATAACTGTCAGGCTCATGGACCGGCCATACCCGCTCGGCGATCACAGCCTCATGATGGCTGCGATTGAAGGCGACCATCTCGCCAAAGCCAGGCAGAAAGGGCGTGACCCGCCAGAGAAAGTCGTGCCGGATTTCAGGGCCCTTGGGCCGGCTAAACGACCAGGCATGGAAGCCGGCGGGGTCTGCAAAGGTCGCCAGGGTTCGGATCAGGCTGTCCTTGCCGCTGGTATCCGGGCCGTGGGTGACCAGTAAAACCGCCCTGGCCCGATTCGCCCAGAGCCGGCGCTGATATTCGCCAATCTGTTCCAGGCTGGCCTCCAGTCCCGGCAGCTCCGTTTCATCGCTATCCAGCAACGTCGGGTAATCCCGGAACCGGGGCTTTCCGGGGTCGAAAAGAAAAGTACTGGCAAACGCCGACAGCTTCATCAAGGTGCTCCGTGCAACTCCCTATGGAGGTAATACAGGTCAACAATCGAACAAGCTGGTAAACTTGTGAGCCTGAATTCACAGAATAGCAGCCTGGACGCAGGTTGCGATGGAGTGTAGTGCCCGGCAATGAGTAAAAAACGTCGCGAGATTCCCGTATTCGATCACCCGATCATTGAAACCCACTGTCACCTGGATTACCTCAAGGACCGCCCGCTCGAGGAAACCCTGGAACAGGCACAAGGGGTCAATATCGAGAAAGTGATCACCATTGCGGTGTCCCCGGACAACCTTGCCAGGGTACGCGAACTCAGCCAGGTGGCGCCCTGGGTGTATGGTACCCAGGGAATCCACCCCCACGATGCCGAAAGCTATTCCGACCAAGTGGAAGCGGAAATCCGTGCCCACGCCCGGGATGAGAAGATCGTTGCCGTGGGCGAAATCGGCCTGGACTATTTTTACGACAACGCCGACCGGGACGTGCAGCGCGAGGTGTTCCGGCGTCAGTTGCAGATCGCCTGTGACACGGACAGGCCCGTGGTTATCCATAGCCGCGAAGCGGATGAAGACACCATTGCCATCCTCGGTGAGTTTGAGGATACCCTCAAGCGCCGTGGGGTGATCCACAGCTTCACGTCCGGCCCGGGGCTTGCCAGGTATGCGCTGGATCAGGGTTGGTGCCTGGGCTTCAATGGCATCACGACATTCAACAAGGCCGAGAATGTACGGGATATCGTGCGCATGGCGCCGATTGAGCAGATCCTGCTGGAAACCGATTCACCCTTCCTGACCCCGGTACCCTACCGCGGGAAGGAAAACGCACCGTTTTACCTGCCCTTTATCGCCGAGAAAATCGCCGAGGTGAAAGAACTGCCTCTGGATGAGGTGATTGGTAAGACTTACCAGAACAGCCTGAGGACGTTCTTCCCCGGCGAATGATCAAACGCGTCCCCATATCCGCACTCAAGGTCGGCATGTACATAACCGACCTGAACAACGACTGGATTCCCCATAACACCCAGCGCAAGCGCGGTGTGATCAAAAAAGAGGAAACCATCGAGAAAATCCGTCGGATGGGGGTGGAATTCGTCTATATCGATGCCTCGAAGGGGCTCGACACCCAGGACTCGGAAACGGCCGCAGAGGTGGATCGCCGGAACGAATCGGCTCTGCAAAAGGCGGGGGAACTGACGCCGGGGCTGCGGCCCTATGTGCCGCTTGCCGAAGAAATGGTCATCGCCCAGCAGATCCACAGCCAGGCACAAGGGCTGGTCGGCGAATTCATGAACCACGCCAAGGTTGGCGGTGCCATCGATGTGGCCCCCATCCATCAGTTGGCGGACGAACTCCAGCATTCCGTGCTCCGAAATGCCAATGCCCTGAGCTGTCTGGGACGAATCCGGGAGAAAGACAATTATCTGCTGGAACACTCGGTCAACCTGAGTGTGTTGATGTCCCTGTTTGGCAATTACCGCGGCCTGTCTTCGGATGTCTTGCACCAGACCATCGTCGGCGCCCTGCTCCACGACCTTGGCAAGATCCTCACACCCGATGAGATACTGCACAAACCAGGTCGCCTGACCGCCGAAGAATTCGAGGTGATGAAACTTCACGCCCGGCACTCACGGGACATTCTTGCCACCACCGAGGGTATTGGGGAGCTCACCGTCATCACGGCGGCCCAGCACCATGAGCGTCTGGACGGAACCGGCTATCCCGAAGGCCTGAAGGGCGACGAGATCTCGGAGTATGGTCGCATGGTGGCGATCAGCGATGTCTACGACGCCATTACGGCAGACCGGGTCTACCACAAAGGCATGACGCCAACCCAGGGCCTGAAGAAGCTTCTGGAATGGAGCGGCAGTCATCTGGATCCGGTACTGGTCAAACAGTTTATCCGCTGCCTGGGCCTCTACCCGGTGGGCTCGCTGGTGCTTCTGGAAAGCGGTCGTCTTGGCGTGGTGGTCGAGTCTAACGAGAGCGATCAAAGACTGCCGACCGTACGCGTGATGTACCATACCAAGTTCCGCATGCCGATCACGGTGGATACCATCGATCTCGCGAAACCGAGCACCCAGGACCGTATCCTTCGGGCCGTGGATCCGGATGAGTATAAGATTGACGTCCGGAAATTCCTCGCTTGAGTAGCCGACACCTCCGCTAGCCACGGGCTCTGCTAAGCTCAGAGAAAGAGGGCTTCGACCAAAACGAACCAACATGACTGCAACTATTTTCCAGATTCTTGGTGGCCTGGCCCTGTTTCTGCTGGCCATGGAAATGATGACCAATGGCCTGAAAAGCGCTGCGGGGCATCAATTGCGGCATATGCTCGGGCATTGGACCCGCACACCCCTCAGGGGGTTCGGCGCCGGTGTTCTGATTACTGGTATCGTGCAGTCCTCCAGTGCAGTGACGGTTGCCACCATCGGTTTTGTGAACGCGGGGTTGCTGAGCCTAGGCCATTCACTGGGTGTGGTTTTTGGCGCAAACGTCGGCACCACCATGACCGGCTGGCTGGTGAGCCTTGTCGGTTTCGGCTTCAAGATCGAGGCCTTCGCCATGCCTCTTCTGGCAGTAGGCGTGGCCATGAAACTACTGAGCCGGGGCCAGAGAAACCAATCTCTGGGGGAGGCATTGGCGGGCTTTGCACTGTTCTTCCTGGGTCTCTCGGTGCTGAAGGATTCCTTGGGCCAGCTGACTGTCGGGCTTGATAGCTCCGACTTCCTCGGGCAGGGGCTGGTACTGCCGTTATTCGTTCTATTCGGGTTTCTGGCGACCGTTCTGACACAGTCGTCCAGCGCTGCCCTGGCCATCATCCTCAGTGCCGCCGCCAGCAACCTTCTCTCCCTTCAGGATGCTGCGGGAGCGGTGATCGGCGCCAACCTTGGAACCACATCCACAGCGGCTATCGCGGTGCTCAAGGCAACGGCAAATGCCAGGCGTCTCGCCCTGGGCCACGTCATCTTCAATCTGGTCACCGGCGCCATTGCCATA
The DNA here is from genome assembly GCF_001650915.1 of Marinobacter sp. EhC06. GTDB lineage: Bacteria > Pseudomonadota > Gammaproteobacteria > Pseudomonadales > Oleiphilaceae > Marinobacter. Next base: position 823,125 of record NZ_LXYO01000023.1, on the reverse strand, counting down.
CTGGTACTTCCGTTGATGCTCTGGCTCGTTGCCTCGGTAACAGACTGGCTGGATCTCGACACCAACGCCGCCATGTCACTGGCCCTATTCCACACGCTTTTCAATCTACTTGGCGCCGCCATTATGCTGCCGCTGCTGAGGCCGTTTGCAAATATCCTGGCGCGTATGTTCCGCAGCAAAGAGGAGGATAACGCCGAGCCCCGTTATCTGGATGACACCCTAATTAACACGCCGGAGCTGGCCGTTGGAGCCGTTGATCAGGAAATGAAGCGGCTGTTCGGTTTGACCCGCGGTCTCCTGCGGGTATGTCTTGACCGGGAGGAGCTGATGCCGGAACAGATTCGCGCCAGGTCGGAAGCAGCCCTGAGCCTCAATAGCGCAATAACGGAGTACATCTCCCGCCTTCGGGCCGAGAAAATGTTGCCCGCCACGGTAGATACTCTGACCCTGTCCATTCGAACCTGCCGATATCTGGCCGAAGCAACGGGCCTGGCCCCGGCACTTCTGAAGTTCCGGCAAGCCGGAAAACTCGCACAATTGTCATCGTTGAAAACAGAAATGGACGCTTACACCGATTTACTGCGTGATCTGGTGGCATCTGAAGCACGCTTAGCGGAAACCTTTGGGGAAACCGAGAAGGTCTACCACATTCTCAAATCCCGAATGCTGTCCATGATTGTCACCCGGGAACTCCCAGCACTTGTGGGGGAACGAACCCTGGATGATCTGAGTTCAGTTCGCAGACTCTGTGACCAATGGAGTAAATCCCTGGATTGGCGCTCCTCTTCAGAGCTGCTCAATGGAGAGATTCAGGCAGAAGGCTCAACGAACCGGACATAGCGGTTACGGCCCCGGTGCTTGGCCTGATACATGGCCTGGTCCGCCTGCCGCAGCAGCTGATCTCCATCCAGATCCCCGGTTTGCGGGAACAGCGTATAGCCAATACTCGCTGAGACCTCGACGCTGTGATCGGCGACCCAGGCCGGCTCTGCCACCCGGGCCAGCAGACGCACCAACAGGCTTTCCAGGGATGCGTCATCCTGAACGTTCATGACGATAGCCGCGAACTCATCTCCGCCCAGCCGCGCCAGAGTGTCCTCTTCCCGGAGTTCTGCACGCATTCGGGTTGCAATCTCGACCAGCAACTGGTCGCCCGCCTCATGGCCGAAGGCATCGTTTACCGGCTTGAATTCGTCCAGATCAATGTAAACCACCGCCAGTTTGCCACTCTGTCGCCGGGTCAGGGCCATGGCCTGCTGGAGTCGATCAGCAAACAGGACTCGGTTCGGCATTCCCGTCAGGGCATCATAGTGAGCCATAATCCGGAGCTTTCTTTCCTGCTCCTTGAGCCGGCTGATATCGCTGAAAATTCCGACAAAGTGCGAGACTTCACCATGATCGCCACGAACACTGCTGAGGGTTACTGCCAAAGCAATGGGCTCGCCGTCATTTCTTCGGCTTGCGAACTCACCTGACCAGAATCCCTGGGCGCGGGCACTGGCGAAGATGCCGGTGCCCTCATCCACTGGCAAGGGGGGCAGACGCCCAATGGCCCGATTGCGTGGCCGACCAGTAATGGCCAGGTACGCGTCGTTGGCATCAATCACGATACCGTGATTATCGGTGATGAAAATGGCCTCGCGGGCATATTCGAATACGCTCGCTGCCAAACGCTGGCGCTGTTCTGCCCGTTTCCGCCGGGTGATGTCGTACAGTGAGCACAGAATAAGCGCTTCCGGCTCATCCTCGGTGTGCACAGGGGCCATGGTGAGCTCAACCCAGACTTCGGTACCGTCAGAGCGGTTCAGTACCCACTCGCATTGCTCGACCTGACCTTCGGATACCCGGGCCAGCATGGACGCCAGTTTCTGTCGGGAGATCTCACCATCCGGCTGGTATTCCGGCGAAAAAACCGCCAGATCCTTGCCAATCAACGATTCGCTGGAGCTGTACCTGAGCAGATCCACAGAGGCCCGGTTAGTATCGCTGAATACGCCGCCCTGGATCAGTAATGCCGCTTGCGGCCAACTCCGAATCAGCTGTCGCAGACGTCTCTGTTCCGAGGCCAGCTGCCTTTTGCTCCGGCCCAGCCATAGAGAAGATGCAACCAGCAGCATAACCAGGACCAGAATGGTAAAAACCCAGAGCCGATACTGGTGCAAAGCATCGACCCAGGTCAGTTGGGGCACCTGATCATAAGGCGGAACACGCAGCGTCCGCGCCAGATACTCCACGGACTGATAATCCGCGGGCGGCGAAAAGCCAGCAATGCCAATCGCCAGCGCAACATCATCTTCCGGTTCGATGGCAAAAAGCGCCGAAGCGATCTTTCGCACAGACCTTTCGTTTACATGAGGCAACGCCACCAGGGGCCATTCCGGGTAAAGACGTGTTGAAACAACATAAGGGAAACCAGCCAGCCGCTGACGGTTCAGAACCTTCACCCTGGTGAACAGATCTGGGTCCGTCTGCGCCAGCTGTTCCAGAATGCTGGTGCGGATGAAACCCACATCGGCATCACCGGACAGTACTGAGCGAACAACCCGGTCATGAGTGCCCAGAAAGCGAATCAGGTTCACTCGCCGGATATCAATGCCGGCGTCCAGAAGTTCCAGAACCTGGGTCTGGTAGCCACCCAGGAAATGAACGCCGGGCGAGGCAATCGTCTTGTCACGGAGATCGGCAAGATGCTCAATGTCGTTACGCCCTGCCCTGGTAAAAATCACGCCACCAAGACTCGCGGTCGAGGATTCGCGGGACCGTCTGACCAGAGTAGCCAGCACACCGGTCAGACTTCGCTCGCTCCGAATCAACAGAAAATGACTGGGGTTGGTGAGAAAAAGGTCCAGCCGGTTGGCGGCAATTGCCCGACTCATGTTCTCCTGGTTGAGGACCTCCAGCCTTATACGGATCCCGGTTTCCCGGGACAGATAGTCGGCCAGAGGCTGGTAGCGTTCCTGAAGCACATGGTCTGGCCGGTAGGCAAATACGCCCAAGGTCAGTGTCTCATCAGCATTGACTTCTGCAATCGCCATCAATTCCGTGGCAATCAGCAGCAACACACTGATAACAAAGCGCCGGACGTTCAAGGGACCCTCGCTGGCAGAAACAAAGGATCTGACAAACGCTGGATGCTCGGGTTCCGATCAATCATTCCCTCGGCAAGCATCAGGCGGGAAAGCGAGCCGGCCATCGTTTCAATGGGGCCGGCTGCCCTGAGGTAACGCTGGTTTGCAGCCAGGTCCGGCAGCATAACTGTGGCAAGCGCTGAGCGGACCTCATCAGGTGCTATTCCCTGACGGTCGGCGACCCGGTAAACGGAGTCGTGCATGTTCCTTACCAGGTGCTGCAAACCGGCAAAGTGGGCTCTCACCAGATCACGAACCGAGCTGCTATTCTTTTTTGCGGTCTCGCGGGTCACAACCAGGACATCAAAAATGGTTTCCGGAATATCACTGCTATCAAAAAGCCGGACTCCACCCAAGCTCTCAATCATGGAAGCCGTTGGCTCGTAGCATACCGAAGCATCCACCTCCCCCCGGGACCAGGCATCCGCATGCTGGCTAACCGGCAGATCCACCTTGGTGACGTCATTCGGGCCAAGGCCTGCCACCTCGAGTATCTTTAACAACATAATGCCCGAGACACCATTCAGCTCCACCGCAATTCGCTGCCCCCTCAATGCTGCCAGCTCATCAATGGCAGGCTTGACCATGAGCACATCGGCGCCGGCTGATACATCGGCCACAGCTACCACCACCAGCTCCAATCCCCTGGACCAGACCCGTATGGTTTCGTCCAGAGTGAGCGCCGCGCCGTCAAGCGCGCCGGCCAGAAGGCCTTCCATGGAGTCGGTTGTAGAAGTGCCCGGCCTCAGCGCAACCGTCTCCGGCAGCCAGTTGAAATCGTCAGCGAGATAGAGCGGTTCGTAGCCAATCCAGGGGTGAATGCCGAATCTCAGAGGGCCGGAACTGCTGCAACCCGGCAATCCCGCCGCGGACAGTCCGGCTGCTATCGAAAAACCAAGAAATTCACGGCGCTGCATCAGGATCCGGACCGGGCTTGGACATTAACAATTGTCAATAAACGTTAGTTTACTGTTTCACATACTACCCGTAAAACCGCAGCATGCATTGCACCGCGTCAATTTATCCCAAAGACAGGAACACCCCCATCAAAACCGGTGACAGGAAAGACAACAGGAAACCGGAGGCGATGGCCACCGGTACACAGGGCAGCCCACCACTGCTGCGGATAACCGGCAGCGTGAAGTCCATGGCGGTAGCACCACCGTAACCAATGGCCATTGCCGGTCGACTGGAAATGAGCAGGGGAATAATGGCCAGTGCAACGATCTCCCTGAGCACATCGTTGAGGAAGGCAACCCCGCCCCAGGCAGGCCCGAGGGCTTCGCCAATCACAATACCGGACAGCGAATACCAGCCAAACCCGGAGGCCACCGCCAGGGCATCGTGCCAGGGCAGCCCAAGCCAAGGTATCAGCAGCGCCCCGGCCACCAGGGAACTGAGCGTCAGAGCCAGTGCGATCCCCAGACCCTGACGATTCATCAGCAGCTTGCGCAACGACAGGCCGGCATTACGCAACTGGAGACCTATGAGGAACAGCAGAAACATCAGTGCCCAGGTGGCCAGCTGTTCCGCCATGGGCATGTCCGGCAACAGGTAGTATCCGGCCAGCAGTCCGGCGATCACTGCCACCAACGGCTTCAGGCTGGCAAGGAAAAGCCTGCGGTAGCCAGGGCTGACACTACCTTCAACCCGCTCAACCGACATTGGCTGCCAGCGGTGAAACAGCCATAGCCCGAACATGTTGGCGACAAAAAGCACCAATACCAGTGCGATTACCTGGGCCGCCATGCCACCCAGTTGCGCCGCCAGCCCCTCCATCTGGCCAAGCCCCAGGCCGAGCAGCAGCAGTATGAAGTAGACCAGGCCCTCGACGGTGTAATGGATTACAGTCATGGCCCTTCGATTCTCCAGGGCGATAGCAAATCCCAGGAACAGGGGAGCAAGAATGAGCAGGGCTCCGGTCAGCATGGTGTCCTCAAAAAAACAGAAAGGGAGGTTATCAGGTCAGGGGCTTGAACTGGTCGGGGTCGGATTCAGGCCCGACTGGGGCATCCTCAGGAGTTCCGATGGTTCGGGCAAGGCGCTGGGCAGTCACGGACCAGACGACATAATCGGCTGGACAGGGCTCATACCCCTTTCCCATCATGGTGCCGGCAACACTTCTGAGAACGGATTCGGCACGGGCCTGGGTTGACCAGGGGCCTCGACAGAACTGGCCATCCGGTCGTCCCTGGTCCGGGCCAGACAGAGCCACCAGCCCCCAGCGGCCATCGCCGACAGGCCTGATATGCAGTTCAATCCGCTGGCCCTTCTTCACCATCACAAGGTCCCGAAGCGGGCTGCGGCCGTGAAAATAGTGAAGCTTCATAACGTCGGGGTGTCAGTGCAGAACATTGCCAGACCTGTCCTGAACCAGGACCCAGGGCGCGATGACCACCGCCCAGAGCTCCGCGTTGCGGTCGTACCAGTCTTGCGCTGTATCCGGCGCAACTTCGCCAACCCGGCCGTCCTGCATCCACTGTTCGAAACGAGGTTTGTTGTCCGCTGCCAACTCGGTGGCCACCTCCAGCAGATCAAGCTCCGGCGCCACCCTGACCACCTGCCCCCGGGCAAAATAAGTCTGCAGTTCATGCCAGCGGATGCGGGAAGTCTCGAGATTCAGTTTGGCTTTCAGTTCGTCCCGGGACGGGGAGGATGACATGGGTACCTCATCAATCAAAACAGGGCTCAGGCTGGCCAGACTACCGGAAATTGCGCCCGTCCGCATCTGTTCGAAGCGAGCCAGAAACCGTTCATGGTTCCATTCGGGCCCTGGCCAGAATCTCTGAAATCTGCTCTGCGAGCGTCATGGGGTCAAAAGGTTTTGGAATCACACCCGCGGCACCCAAGGCCCGGTACTCATCAATCTCGGAGCGCTGCAGTCTTGCCGTCATGAAAATGACCGGCACTTGCGCCATGCCCGGCAGTTCCCTGAGTGCCCGCAAAGTTTCAGGCCCGTCCATGCCGGGCATCATGACATCAAGCAGCACCAGTTCCGGGCCAAAGGCCGGGGCTACATCCAGCGCCTGTGCCCCGGATTCGCAGAGCCGGGCCGTAAAACCGCCCACGTCCTGCAGCGCGATTTCAGCGATCGCCCGGATATCAGGGTCGTCCTCCACATACATGACCCGCTGAGGCACACTTTCCTTTTTAGGCACCACGGCCCTACTCCTGTAACTGGTTTTCGGTTTCCAGACCAATACGCCGAAGCAGCTTCTGGCACTCTCCCGTAGCCTTCTCATCAGCAGCCATCATGGCAGCCGCCCGCATAATCAACCGGTCGTCCCGCGTGCAATCGCTCGGGATAAAGTGCACAGCACCGATCAGCTCACGCAGACCGAGGGGAAGCCGCCACTGGACCTTCAGACGATTGCCATAGGGTTGTGACCATTGATTCAGGGCCTGCTGCGCTTCGCTGTCCGCCAGGGAGCCTCCCGCCGCAATGTGCTGGTTAAGCACCTTGAGGACTGCCAGTTCTCCCAAACGACTGAGCAGCCCGGCCTGCTGAAAAACGACTGGCTGCTTTTTCAGCCGGATAGCCAACCGCTGGGCCTCCTTGGCCACCTGCAGGGCCATTTCATGATGTTGTCTCGCCAGTTCCCTGAGTGACTCGTGCTGAAGCTTATTGGACACATCCAGAGACAATGCCAGAGCCTGATTGAGAGCCATGGCCACACCAAGCGACGCTATGGCGTCTCTGAGGGTCTCCACCGGCTTGCCGGAGCGCCGGAACGAACTGCTGTTTGCAACATCCATCAGGCGAGCAGTCAGACTGGTTTCCTCCCGCCACCGCTCCGCAAGCTGCGCCGGCGACAACTCGTCCTGCCGGCTGATTAACTCGAGAATTTCCTGCGGATCCACATCGGACGGCAGCTGAATCAGCTGTTCCAGGGAATTTTCCAGCAGTTCAGCAACCACCGCCGGCTCCCGGGACTCGATCTTCAGCAGTCTGGAGAGGCGTTCATGCAGAAGCTGGACATTGAAAGGTTTGGTAATGTAACCGTCAATACCGTAATGGGCTGCCTGAAGCACCGACTCCCGGTCAGAGCGCCCTGACACCATGACCACCGGCACCTCGCGGTCCGAACTGCGAACCTTTTTGACCAGATCCAGCCCTGACCCGTCCGGCAGATTCCAGTCTGCAATAACCAGATCAAAACGGTCTTTTGCCACTCGTTGAGCCGCCTCAAAAAGAGTTGCGACTACAGTCACACTGACACCGGGATACAGACCGGCCACCACAGTTTCCAGCAGCTCGGAAATGAGATCATCATCTTCAAGTATCAATGCGTTCAAGAAATCACCTCTGGCATGCATGGGCAAGACTATTGGAGAGAGTGCACGGTGACGCCGTTCCGGCCACTGCGCTTGCGTTGGTAGAGTGCCTGGTCAGCGGCCTCGAGGGCGTCATCCCCGTTGGCAAAATCGTTTATGGCGGCCACACCAGCACTGAGCGTAACCTGGAAACTGCCTTCACCAGCCGAGAACTCCAGCTCCGCAAAGCTTTCGCCGATCCGCCGAACAAGCTCCGCTGCTGCGGTAACTTCACAGTGCGGCAAGACTACGAGAAATTCTTCACCACCATATCGCCCAATCATGTCGGTCTCCCGCAACCGGTTTCGCAGCAGGTTGGCGAGAGTGCGAATGACAATATCACCGTACCGGTGGCCCCAGGTGTCGTTGATCTGTTTGAAATGATCCAGATCCAGCATAACCAGACTGGACGGGTGGCCGTCCCGGCGGCATCGGGCCAGCTCTTTTTCCACTTCCTGCTTGATCAGTGAATGTTTGAGCAGACCAGTCAGGCTGTCCCGATTCATGAGTTCCGACAATTGCCGGGCCCGGTAGCACCGGATCCTGACCGAGCGAACCAGGTAATCATCTGAGACAGGCTTCATCAGAAATTCATCCGCCCCCTTGGACAGTGCCTCCAGCTGGTTATCCGGATCATCCTCGGACGAAAGGTAGATGATCGGCAGACTGAGCCAGCGCGGCTCGAACCTGATCAGCCGCGCCAGGGTGACCCCGGAGTAATCACCGATCTGGACATCCATCAGGACGATATCCGGCTGAAAGGATGACAGCGTAGGCATGAGATCCAGAGGGTCCGACACAGCCCGCGCCTCGATTCCCGCCGACTGAAGGACCAGGCAATAATGTTCTGCCAGTTCGGTGTCATCCTCGACGATCAACACCCGGCCCTGAACACTGGCGCTTCGCTCAATGGCCAGAGATTCTATGCGTTCGGCAAGTTCGGGGATATCCACGGGTTCCTGGAAGAATGCGAACGCACCAAGCTTTGCCAGGTGATACTTGTTGTTGAACGAACCATCACGACCGATACATATGACCGGCAACCGCCTGTGGAGCCCTTTTGCCGTGGCCTGGTTACGGAGCGACATGACATCCGCCACCGCTACGTCGCGACATAGTATGGCGGCAGCACCTGGAGTGTCAGCCAGCACCTCCTGTACTGACGCCGAGACCTTCTGGTCAACGGTCTGACAGTTGAAACCATACCGGGCCATCTCGGCACTGAGCGACGCCAGTCCCTCGCAGCCGCTGTCCATGACAATCACGCTCACCTGCATACCGTGACTGCCCTCAAATATGTCAGCCCTTGAAATGGCGGCCCGGGTCTGGCCACTGATTTCGCTTTTCACTTCGACCAGTTTCGCCAGGGCATCAACCCCGTCGGCAAAGCCGTCATTCACATCAATGGTCTGGCTGTGGTTGTTTTCGGTCTCTGTAAGCTCTTCAGCCTGGCTCTTCAGCTTTTTTTCCAGGGCCCGGGCCGCAACACCCAGCTCTGGCAAACCAAAGGTACCGGCGGAACCGGCAAGCCGATGCAGCTGCTGGTAACACTGGATAAGCCCCTCCGCAGAGAGTTCACCGCGGCGGGTCTGCTCCGCGTAGGCACGCAGAACCTGAATATCCTCGCTGGCGCGAACAAGGAATTTCTGCCTCAGCGCAGCCAGCTTTTCCGAGACATCGCCATTTTCCTGCGAAGCCAAATCAAGTCTCCCGATGAATGTGATTTGCCGCCCTTGCAAAATCCACTATTCTCGCCTCAATAAAACCATGTTTAAGGTCGGCCGGCCATAACCTTAAGGAAGTATATTGCGAAATCTGTCCCTCGGCAGTCGAGTAGCGCTGATTGCCATCTTCAGCAGCATTATTACGGTCGCTGTCTTGTTGGCGATCGCTTACAACGAGCTGGTGCGCGACTTCGAAAACGTATTGACCCAGCGCCAGTTGCTCGAAACCGAAACCAGCGCCAATCGCGTGAACCAGGACCTGCAGGTTCGGCTGCAGGCTCTGGGGGCATTTGCCGCACTGCTGACGGACGGTGAAAACCGACTCCCACTTGCACGGCTCAAGAATCTTATGGGCCGGCAACCGACCCTGGAGGCCTACTTTCGGGAGGGCCTCGTAGTATTCGATGAAGACGGCGTTGCCATCGCGGAGACCTTGCATGTTCCCGGCCGCCTCGGCACCTCCTACGCAGACCGGCAGCACTTCCGGGAAGCATTTGCATTGCGGGAGCCTGTTATCAGCCGGCCGATCATTGGCCGGACCACCGGTCTCCCGCTGCTATCGTTCCTGGCCCCCATTGAAAGTGATGATGGCGATCTTCTGGGTTTTGCCGGCGGCATCCTCAATCTTGCCGAAGCCAGCATCATTCCAACGCAGGAGGCGAACCGTCCGGATATGGTTTTCAAGGTTCTCGATACCGACCATTTCATCCAGGTTGATGCCCTGTCTGGCATCAATACCATGCCGGACCTTCCGGAACCCGGTGAAAACCTGATCATCGACGCCGCCCTGTCCGGCGTCACCTCCGGGGTCGTAACCGATCTGGCAGGCAAAAAATGGATCTATGCCACCCGTCACCTGGAGCGCGTAGGCTGGATGTTCCTTCGGGCTGTGCCTTACGAGCAGGCAACGCAGCCGGCGTGGGCATCATTCCGGAAGTTCCTTGGCATCAGCATCGTTGCCATGCTGATCCTGGCAGTAAGTGCCTGGATACTGGCCCGCGCTGCGACCCGGCCGCTGGAGAAAATGTCGTCCAGAATCCGCGCCATGAGCCGGGATGGTTTCGTCTCTGCCCGGCTTCAACCGGCCGGGCCACCAGAAATCCGAAGTGTCGCCTGCGCCTTCAATCAGCTAATGGAGGAGCGGGAAGCCCTGGATGTACTGAAGGACCAGTTTGTTTCCACTGTAAGCCATGAACTGCGCACCCCACTGACCTCCATAAATGGTTCCCTGAAGCTTCTCAATTCCGGCGCCGCCGGCAATTTACCGCTCAAAGCCCGAACCATGGTGGATGTGGCACTTCGCAACAGCGAGCAACTGCAAAGGCTGATTTCCGATCTGCTCGACTTCAACAAGGCTCTGGCCGGACAGATGCCGATCCACCCTGAAATCATCGAGGTCAACTCGGCCATTGAGGATGCTTGCGATGGTAACGGTGCCATGGCCAGACATTACCGGATACCTCTGAATCCTGAGCCGTGCAAATCACAACTTGTGATCGCCGACCCGCTGCGTCTGCGGCAAATCCTCGATAACTTTCTCAGCAATGCCATCAAGTTCTCTCCCCTGGAAGGTACCGTCAGGATCCGATCCGACGCCGCGGCACCTGGCCGGGTGAGGGTTATCGTGTCGGATCAGGGCAAGGGCGTTCCGGAAGATTTTTTGCCCCGGCTTTTCCAGCGTTTTGCCCAGGCGGAGTCCGGCTCAACCCGGGCCAGGGCAGGTACCGGTCTGGGCCTGGCCATCACCCGGGAGCTTGCAACACTGATGGGAGGCGAGGTCGGCTATTATTATGATAACGGTGCCCATTTCTGGGTGGAATTGCCCGCTGCGGATACCGAAGTGCCGGAAACTGGAGAGCGCCATGAAACCCCCTGACCTGCCACCGGATGAAACCCATCGGCTATGTGCCCTGGACGAGCTGAAGCTTCTGGATACACCGCCAGAAGAACGATTTGACCGGCTCACCCGTCTTGCCGCCCGCACCTTCGATATTCCGATTGCGCTGGTTTCGCTGATTGACAGCAACCGACAGTGGTTCAAATCAAGGCACGGACTGGAAGCTCCGGAAACAGCCAGGGATATTTCCTTCTGCGGCCATGCCATTCTGCGGGAAGAGCCCCTCGTCATCGAGAATGCCCTGAACGATGAGCGATTTGTGGACAATCCTCTGGTAACCGGCGAGCCCAACATCCGTTTCTACGCCGGCGCGCCGCTTCACGACCGCCACGGCCATCGTGTTGGCACTCTCTGTGTGATTGATCGCAAACCCCGGTCGTTCTCCGACGAAGACAAAGCCACCTTACGGGATCTCGCGGACCTGGTTGAGCGGGAGTTCGGACTGGGGGAGCTCGGGAATTTTTATGATGAACGCAACCGGGCCCTGAATATCCTTACTGAAATTGCCCTGGATACCCAAGGAGACGCCAGCCAGAGGGTGACACGAGCCCTGGAAATGGCCTGCAACTATCTGGGACTGGAGACCGGTATCGTCAGCCGGATAACCGGCGGCGCCTACACGGTGCACTGGCATTTCACACACCTGCAGGACACCCTGACCAACGGCACCACCATTCCACTGGAGCGCACCTACTGCTCTCTGATGGTGGCGACCGGACAGGTACTGGCCATTGATCATATGGGGCAGTCGGCCTATCGCAACCATATCTGCTACCAGGTCTTCGGGCTGGAAAGCTACCTGGCTGCCCCAATCTGGATTGACGGCGAGATATTCGGCACCATCAATATTTCCTCCAGGCATCCAAGACCGACGCCGTTCACCGCCACCGAGCGCATGTTCGTCACGCTTCTGGCACGCTGGGTCGCGGACACCATATACCAGCAGCAGCATACGGAAACCCTAAACAAGCTGGTGACCCAGACCCCCGGCATGCTTTACCAATATCGCCTCTGGCCCAACGGGCACAGTAGCTTTCCCTACACCAGCCCGGGCATTCAGGACATTTATGGGGTTTCGGGGGAGGAGGTAGCCGCTGACGCCTCTCCTGTGTTCGACCGGATTCATCCGGACGATCTGGCAGGAGTGGCGGAGTCCATCCAGCGCTCTGCAGAGTCACTTGAGCAGTGGCAGCATCAGTATCGCATCCGCTGGAAGACCGGCGGATGGCACTGGGTGGAAGGGCTCGCCCGGCCTGAACCTCTGCCTGATGGCAGTATCCTGTGGCATGGCTATATCTCTGACGTGCACGAGCGCCATAAAATTGATGAAATGAAAAACCAGTTCATTTCCACAGTGAGCCATGAACTGCGAACACCACTGACTTCCATCTCTGGCTCTCTGGGGTTGATTCTGGGCGGCGCCACCGGGCCACTTACCCAGAAAACCACGCAAATGCTGGATATTGCCAGACGCAACACCGATCAGCTCAGGCGTCTGATTGATGACCTACTGGATATCGAGAAACTGGTCACTGGCAATATGACGATTGATGCCTCCGTGCAGGACCTCGAAAGCGCGGTACGGGTAGCACTGGAGGAAATCCAGCCGCTTGCAAACCAGCACAACATCGAGATCCAACTGAGCAACGCCAATCCCGGGGTCCGCGCCAGTTTCGATGGCACCCGGCTGACACAGGCCCTGTCCAACCTGCTGTCCAATGCCATCAAGTTCTCACCGGAGGGCGACATCGTTGATGTCGGTATTCGGCAATCAGGAACACGGATAAGACTGGAAGTCAGGGATCGTGGGCCCGGCGTGCCGGAGACTTTTCGGGACAGGATATTCCAGAAGTTTGCCCAGGCAAACGCTTCATCGTCACGCAGTAAGGAAGGCACCGGTTTGGGTCTGGCCATCACCCGGGAGCTGATGCATGCCATGGGAGGGGAAGTCGGCTTCGACTCCGAAGAGGGCAAAGGCGCCTGCTTCTGGCTAAGCTTGCCCCTGGCCGACGCAGACAATAAAGGCGCCACCTGACAGGCAGCGCCCTTGCTCGTCACTGGCCGGCGAGGTTCAGCTATCCAGCCCTTCCAGAAGACCGGCCATATCGTCGGCGTGCTCCTCTTCCTGGGCCAGGATTTCCTCAATAATCCGCCGGGACGTAGGGTCCTGGTCGCCGAGATAACGGGCAATCTCACGGTAGCTGTCGATCGCGATGCGTTCGGCAACCAGATCCTCAACTACCATGTCCCGGAGCGTTTCGCCCTCAACGAACTCCGCATGTGATCTGGTCAACAGGCCTTCTGGCGAGAAGTTGGGCTTGCCACCCAGCTGCACGATCCGCTCTGCCAGCCAGTCAGCGTGTTGCTGTTCCTGATCCGCATGTTCCAGGAATTCCTGGGCAACAACATTGGCGTTGATGCCATCGGCACGGAAATAATGGCTCTTATAACGCAACGTGCAGACGATCTCGGTCGCCAGCGCCTCGTTCAGAATATTCACCACATTATCGCGGTTGGCGCCATAGCCCTCGGTCAGAGCCCCCTCTTCAATGTGTTTGCGGGCCCTTTCGCGAAGGGTTTTGACGTCTGTCAGAAACGGTTGATCGGTCATAAGGTCTCTCTCGTTTCTCTCTTGAATGTATTGGCCTTGAACCTGCCCTGGCGGATGAATTGGGCATAGCGACAGCCCGCTATGCCCTGCCGCCCAATGCACTCAGGCAGTGCGCAGCATCTCCCGCACAACGTAATGGAGGATGCCGCCATGTTTGAAGTAAACGGCCTCGTTCGCGGTATCGATCCGCGATTTCAACTCGCAGCTTTCTGTAGAACCATCCTTGTATTTCACCGTCATCGTCAGGGTCTGACCCGGTTTGATCTCGCCCGACAGGCCTTCAATGCTGATGGTTTCCTCTCCGGTAAGTTTCAGACTCTTGCGATCCGTGCCTTCCGGGAACTGGAGTGGCATCACGCCCATCCCGATGAGGTTGGAGCGGTGAATGCGCTCATACGATTCGGCAACCACGGCTTTCACGCCCAGCAAGCGAGTACCCTTGGCCGCCCAATCCCGGCTTGAGCCGGTCCCGTACTCTTTACCGGCAACAACCACTAGCGGCGTGCCCTGCTCCTGATACTTCATGGCGGCATCGTAGATGGCCATCTGCTCACCGGTGGGCACGAATTTGGTGTAACCGCCTTCCACGCCGTCGAGCATCTCGTTCCTGATGCGAACGTTGGCGAAGGTACCGCGCATCATCACTTCGTGGTTACCCCGGCGGGAGCCATAGGAGTTGAAGTCTTTCGGCTCAACGCCGTGTTCCTGCAGGTACTTACCGGCAGGGGTGTCCGGCTTAAAGGAGCCGGCAGGCGAGATATGGTCGGTGGTCACCGAGTCGCCCAGCAGCGCCAGGATGTTGGCGTCCTTGATATCGTCAATGGCATCCGGCTCTTCCTTCAGGCCTTCGAAGAATGGCGGATGCTGGATGTAGGTGGACTTGTCGGACCACTCGTACACCTTGCTTTCCGGCACCTTGATGGACTTCCAGGTGGCGTCGCCGTCGAAGACTTCCGCGTATTCCTTGCGGAACATGTCGGTTTTCACTTTCTCTACGGCCTCGGCAATTTCCTGCTGGCTGGGCCAGAGGTCCTTCAGGTACACCGGATTGCCATCCTTGTCAGTGCCAAGGGCTTCTTTCTCCAGATCAAGACGCACGTTACCGGCCAACGCATAGGCCACCACCAGGGGCGGCGACGCCAGCCAGTTGGTCTTCACCAGCGGGTGCACCCGGCCTTCAAAGTTTCGGTTACCTGAGAGCACCGAGGCGACGGTCATGTCACCATCGGTAATGGCCTGCTCCACCTCTTCGGGCAGCGGCCCGGAGTTGCCGATACAGGTGGTGCAACCGTAACCCACCAGGTTGAAGCCAAGTTTGTCGAGATCCTCCTGGAAACCACCAACCCGGAGATAATCTGTGACCACCTTGGAACCCGGTGCCAGGGAAGTCTTGACCCAGGGCTTGGTGCTCAGCCCCTTCTCCACGGCTTTCTGGGCGATCAGGCCGGCAGCCATCATGACACTCGGGTTGGAGGTGTTGGTGCAGGAGGTAATAGCCGCGATCACTACCGCCCCCGGATCCAGCCGGGTCTTTTCCCCGTTCATGTGCAGGGGCTGACTGGACGGGTGCTCGAAGTAGGCGTCCTGTGCCCCAACGGCTGTGCCGCCGCCCTCGGACTCCAGATTGGCTTTTCGGTTCTCGGCGGGTCCTTCGGCCGTCTCCATCAGTAGCTCAAAGGACGACTTCATGTTCTTCAGGGCAACCCGGTCCTGCGGGCGTTTGGGGCCGGCAAGGCTGGCCTCAACCTCGCCCATGTCGAGTTCCAGGTTGTCGGTGTACACCGGCTCATGGCCAGGCTCACGCCACAAACCCTGGGCCTTGGCGTAGGCTTCCACAAGCTCGAGCTGCTCTTCTTCACGGCCGGTCAGGCGCATGTACTTGATGGTCTGCTCATCCACCGGGAAAAAGCCGCAGGTAGCACCGTACTCCGGCGCCATGTTGGCGATGGTGGCACGGTCGGCCACTGGCATATCCTTCAGGCCGTCGCCGTAGAATTCCACGAACTTGCCCACCACGCCTTTCTTGCGCAGCATTTCGGTGACGGTCAGTACCAGATCTGTTGCGGTGATGCCTTCCCGAAGCTTGCCGGTAACCTTGAAGCCCACCACTTCGGGGATGAGCATGGAGACCGGCTGACCCAGCATGGCGGCTTCCGCTTCAATACCGCCAACACCCCACCCAAGGATGCCCAGGCCGTTGATCATGGTGGTGTGGGAGTCTGTGCCCACCAGGGTGTCCGGATAGGCGATGGTCTTGCCATCCTGATCCTTCTGCCACACCGTCTTGCCCAGATACTCCAGGTTCACCTGGTGGCATATGCCGGTACCCGGCGGCACCACACGGAAGTTGTCGAAGGCCTGCTGACCCCAACGCAGGAATTCGTAGCGCTCCTGGTTGCGCTCCATTTCGATGGCCACGTTATCCTTGAACGACGACGCGTCGCCGAATTTGTCGACCATCACCGAGTGATCGATTACCAGATCCACCGGCGACAGCGGGTTGATCATGGCCGGATCCTTACCGGCAGCTTTCACCGCCTCGCGCATGGCAGCAAGGTCAACGACGCCGGGCACCCCGGTGAAATCCTGCATCAACACACGGGCAGGCCGGAACTGGATTTCAGTGTCGGAGTGGCGATCTTTCATCCATTGCACCATGGCATCAATGTGGCTTCTGTCCACGGTGGTGCCATCTTCGTTGCGCAGCAGGTTCTCCATCAACACCTTGAGTGAGAATGGCAAACGGTTGAGATCTCCGAGGGTATCCGCGGCCTTGGGCAGGCTGTAGTAGTGAAAGGTTTTACCGCCAGCCTCCAGGCTGGAAAGGGTATTCAGGCTGTCTTTGCTGAGACTTTCGTTCGACATGTGGTGCCTCCTTTTCGTCGTTATCCGCGTGTTCCGGAAGGCTCTTTCGAAGCCCTTTCAGCAACGCATCGACCCGGAAAAGCATTCCGTACCGGGCCATAGCCTGATGAAAGGACTCCACAGCGTGAAGTCACCTTTAACTATTGCAGCAATTAACGAGAGTTCAACCGCGGGCCGATGAATGTTCGGCATCAGTGCGATGAATATCAGACCAACGTCGGAGAGCCGCCATTACATCTGGCGCTCGCCATAAAGCTGGGCGTAGAGGCCCTCTCTGGCAATCAGTTCGTCGTGATGACCCTCTTCGATTATACGACCGTCTTCGAAAACACAGGCTCGATCTGCCTGTTTAACGGCGCTGAGTCGGTGGGCAATGATCAGGGTGGTGCGCTGCTTGAGAAATGCTTCAAGGTCCCGATGGAGCTGGAACTCGGTTTCCGCATCCAGCGCTGAGGTGGCCTCATCGAGGATTACCACCGAGGGTTCGGACAGGATCATCCGGGCGATGGCCAGCCGTTGACGCTGTCCGCCAGACAGGCGGACGCCCTGGCGGCCAATAACGGTATCAAGCTGGTCTTGCATCGCCGCAACCGTGCTATCCAATTGAGCGATTCGCAGGGCCTCCCAGAGCGCGGCATCGGGCTTGTCCCTCCCCAGAGTCAGGTTCTGGCGAACGGTATCATTAAACAGCGCCGGGTGCTGGAGCACCGTCGCCACGTGCTCGCGAAGGCACGGCAAGCCGATACGCTGAACCGGCACGCCATCAATCAGCACTTCTCCCTGCTGGGGCGTGTACATGCCCAGGATGACCTGGATCAGCGTGGATTTACCGCCGCCACTGGCGCCCACCAGGGCCACTTTCTCACCGGGCGCCAACTCCAGATTGATGCCCCGGAGGACTGCCTCCTCGCCGTAGGCAAAGTGGATATTCCGCAGTGTAAGCCCCACGGTATGCCGGTCGCGGAACGGGTTCTCAAGTGCCGGATAGCGGGGCTCTTCCTTCAGATCCAGCAATCGGTTAATCCGCGCCAGGGCGGCATTGGCGGCGAACCAGGCGTACTGCATATTCAGCATTTCCTGAACCGGCGTCAGCATGAACCAGAGATAGCCGAAAATGGCGAACATCATGCCGATGCTCAGGTCGCTGAACAGCACGGTCACCATGGCTGCTGCCCGGAAGGCATCAACACCAAACTGGAACAGGGCAAAGCTGGCCCGGCTGGCTGCATCGCTACGCCACTCGAACTGTATGGCGTGGTCACGTACATTGCGGGCGCGGTCGATCAGCTGACGCAGGTAATGCTTTTCCCGGTTGGCCGCGCGCAATTGGTGAATGGCATCCAGGGTTTCGGTGAGGTCCCCCTGGAACTCCTCGTAAGCGCTGTTCTCACGGCGCTTCAATTCCTTGACCCGCTTGCCGATCAGAATCGTGGCGAAGATAACCAGGGGATTGAACAGCAGAATCAGAAGGGCCAGCTGCCAGTGCACCCAGAGCAGCACCAGGGCGGTACCGAATACCGTGAGACTGGCCACCAGAAACCGGCTGATGGTAGTACCCAGAAACTGGTCAACGGTATCCAGATCGGTAATAAAGTGGCTACTGATCCCGCCGGAGCCCCGGGTCTCATACTCCGACATGGCCACCCGCTGCAAACGCCCGAGCAACCGGGAACGGATTCGGAACACCACATCCTTGGAAACCTTGGAAAACTCCCGGGACTGCAAGACGTTGAACGACAGTGCCGCCACCCGGAGCAGAAAGGCTACCACCACCATCAGACCGATATAAACCACCGGTGTTTCCCAGCTCCCCGGCAAAAACGAGTCCATTACCGGCAACACCGGGCCAGGCTCGTCCAGCAGCACTTCATCCACCAGAACCGGGAGCAGCAGGGGCACCGGCACACTCATAACGGTGGCCATGATCGCCAGAAGATTGGCGCGCACCAGTCGGGGCTTGTGCTTGAGCGCAAGACCGAAGATATCCCGCCAGGTGTACTGCTGCCGGGTTTCACGGGTGTCGATACCGGTTACGCTGTTCTGGGGGCGTTCCAAGCAACCTCCGGATAATGAAATGTGCCCGGTTGGATACGCCCGGGAACTGACAATAGTCTACCTGTTAACTGGTTTGCTGCGCTCAAAACCGACATCTGTCATCATGAGCCAACGATTTTCTGATGGACCAGGACACAAGCACCTGTGAAACACGATTGCCACTACCATCCCGGCGACCCCGCCAAATGGCACTGCGGAGAGTGCCAGATTCACTATTGCAGCCGCTGCATGCCCGATGCCGACACCCGCCAGCGCCGGGCTCTATGCCCCCACTGCAGCAAGGCCATGCGATACCTGGGCGCCGCCACCGAGGTGGTCCCCTTCTGGCAGCGACTCGGCGCTTTTTTCCGCTACCCGTTCCATACCGATCCGCTGATCGTTATCGCCATCTGTACCCTGGTGCCGGTGGTTGCCCCGGCCAATCTGATTGGCATCCTTACCTGGATAGTGCTGGCGCTTGCCCTCTTCAAGTACACCTATGCGGTGATCAACCACACCGCTGAAGGTCACCTGAAACCGCCGGCCGTGTCCGTCGCCTTTACCGGCAGCGGCTTTGATATCGTCATCCTGCAGTTCCTGGTCTTCGTGCTGATGGGCGGTCTGGTTGGCGCTGCCGCCATGCTCGGCGGCCCGATTTTGATGATGCTGGCGCTGGCATTTGTCATCCTGGCATTACCGGCCAGCATCATGGTTCTGGCCATGGAGCGTTCTGTGGGTGCTGCGGTGAATCCGATGAATCTGGCGGTGCTGATCTCGCGAATTGGCACCCCTTATTTCCTGCTCTACGGCTACCTGATCCTGCTGACCCTCGCCTCGGGCGCGGCCCAAGACTTTGCCGTTAATCACTTTCCGTTCTGGGTTGCCCAGCCCCTGGCCGGCTTCCTGAACAGTACCTTTACCCTGATTCTGTTCCACATGCTTGGCTACCTGCTGTTCCAGTACCAGGAAGAGCTGGGTTTTGCCTCGGACATCCAGGATGACACCGCCGGGCAGGACACCCACCAGCGAGACCGCAGCGCCCGCTTCGATGCCGATATCGATATGAACCTGAAAGACGGCAACTACGATCGGGTGCAGAGCATGTTGAAGGAAGCTTTGAAGCGGGACCGTGATAACGCCCTGAGAATCGGCCAGCTCTACCAGCTACTGACGGCCCGCCAGGACACCGACGAACTCTACCGCTACCATCCACGCATTCTGGGCTGGCTAGCCGACCGCAACGACGGCGAAGGCATCGCCGGTGTGCTGAATACGATCCAGAAAGCAGAACCTGGCTTCAAACTGGTGGATCCGGACCTGTCTGTGCGCTGCGCCCGGGCCCTTTATCACCGGGGCCAGTTCAAACCGGCCTTGCGAGTGCTTCAGGATTTCCACAAACGCTTCCCGGACAGCGAACAGCTGGCCCCAGCCTATCTGCTGGTCGCCCAGACCCTGGCCAACGGCTTGTCCCAGTGGGAAAAAGCGACGGCCTTCCTGACGTTTATCCAGAAAAAATGCGTGAATCATCCGCTGCATGAGCAGATTACGGTTTATCTGCGGCAAGCGCAGAATAAAGAGCCGCTGAAGGGACCGAAAGCAACGTTTTCTGCCCAGGACTGACGCAGGGTATGGGAGGGGCTTCCCAAAACCGTGCGGAGCCATGGATGGCGGAGCCGAGCGTACAGGGACGTATTCACAGCGTGTTTTGGGAAGCCCCTCCCATACCCTGCTGCCCCGAGGCTAGCCGGCCTGAAGAAGTTGACGATAATGACGAGCTTTGGGCGCCATCTGGCGCTTTTCAAACTCTTCCACAAGCAACCGACAGGCCTCGGTAGTCAGCATGTCATCGCCCGTGCTTCTGAGCCGCTCGAAGGCTTTCTCTGCAGCCTTGAGGTCATGTTGCTTGAGACTGGTGAACAGGACCCGGTTATGGTCTTCTGCCGCTAGTGGCTGATAGCTCTCCCCTTTGCCCAGGTATTCCTGCCAGATAGCAATCATCTGCTCTGGCTGGCGCCGGCTGAGGGCATCGTTCATAAGCTCTTTGGCGCGATCACGATATTCGGGCAAGTCCGGGCGGAGTTTGGCCAACTGGTATAGATGTTCCAGCAGGATATGGCGTTCCGGGTAGTGCTCACGCAGGGCCTCGAATTGCCGGCGGGCCAGATCAAACTCCATCCGGCCGAGGCTGGCCATGGACTGCGCGTATCCGGTGGTGAACCGGGCATCCTGCTCTTCCTCTTCCGGCTCGAAGAATTCCTCGCGCACCTGCAGCCAGCTCTTGCCCAGCAGCCAGACCAGGCCTGCGCCGGCAATCAGGCCGCCAGCGTGGGCCATGTAGGCGATGCCGGTGGCACCGGCGTACCAGTAATCGTAGATTTCCTTGCCCACCCATACGGGCAGCAGGGCGATAGCAGGCGCTCGGAAGTAGTTAAAATAGACACCCAGAAAATAGAAGAAACGGATTTTCTGCAGTCCGTAAATGGCCACGTACATGCCCATCAGACCGGAGATCGAGCCCGAGGCACCCACCAGGGGTACATAGCTACCCGCCGAAACCGCGGTAAACATCAGGCCGGAGAGGGCTCCGCATACCAGGTAGGCAATCAGGTACCGGCCCGGCCCTAACGCTTTCTCAACGGTAAATCCGAGCAGGAACAGGAAGATCAGGTTACCGATGATGTGGCCCCAGCCGCCATGTAGAAACTGGTAGGTAATCAGGGTATACAGCGACAGATCCGCCGGCACCAGACCAAGCTGGTTGGCACTGAGTTTCTGGAGATACTCCTGCTCGATGACGCCGCGCTGTTCCTGCCAGTGCGCCCGTTCCGCCGGCGCCCAGATGACATCGCGATTTTGCAGCAGGTATTGGTAGAACTCCCGGTCCATCATCAGGTTGATGGCCAGCCAGAAGTTCTCGTTCTCTTCCCGAAGTTGCTGAAACTGCTGGAGCTCGTAGACCCGGCTCTCTTCGCCCTGGAACTGGATTTGCCGCTGCAGGTAATCCTCGTAGGCTGGCGCCTCCAGCTCATGAAGGTCGGCGGCCAGGTATTGTTCGACCGCTTGCTCGAGTTTGCGGCTGTCGCCCCCCTGATAGAAAAGAAAAACCAGCAGGCAGGCCATGATCAGGCCAAGGGTCACCCAGGGCGGGCGTTTCCAGTTAATGGCGTTTTCGGCGGGGATAATCAGCATGGGCGGTCACAATTCATCATAATCTGTCCCTGAAAGAGTGTTTTTTACCACACCCACGCCTTCTTTTCGCGCTCAAATGGAATCCAGCGCAAAGGTCGTTGGGGGTCAATCCCGGAAATGTGGCACACACCACAGAGTCGGAAAAGCCCAAACGACTGGTCCGGCTGTCATTGGGATGTCACAGAAATGACATTTAATCGGTTCCATCGACGGACTGTACCGGGCCATATATCGACCTTTCGCCAATTGCCGTTGTTCCTGCTCCAGCCAATAGTGAACAGGAATAACAAGAAAAACCGGATACCGAACCAAGGATTTTTCAGATGACCGTACTCGTATTGGATAACCCGGAGCTGATTGCCAATGCCGCGATAGCCGCCGGCTTCACCACAGCCAACTTTGAAGCCGGAACCAGGCGCCCGCACCGTATGAAGTTTCATTACGGCTTCAACAAGCACTCGCTGAACAGTGATGACATTGCGTTCCTGCAACAGCATGCCGCGTATCTGAAGGAACATCCTTCGGTCAGCGTCAGAATTCATGGCCACTCCGACAACTTCGGCTCCGAAGACTACAACCGGTTTCTCTCTCGATTGCGGGCCAACGCGGTCGCGCGGATGCTCATGCAGGAAGGCGTTGCGGAATCCCGGATTCTTGTGAGTCACTGGGGCTCAGCCCGTCCTCTGGCAACCCCGGAAGATCGGGCAGCCAACCGGCGTGTTGAACTGGAATATCGGACTCTGGATGTGGCCCAGGCGCTCTAGGCCGAGGCAACCACGACAAAAACCGCCCCCGGACTTCCGTCATCGCGGGGGCCGGATGCCGCCCGCTCACCAGCGACGAGACACACAACTGAACCAATCTTCGGCTTTTCTGGAATCTTAATTATTCTGATTTATATGGTATTAAGCGGATTAGCCATATTAAGGGTGAAAATTATTATTTAGCAAAAACAGTGACTTAATTACAAAAAAGAAAGCAAACTTACCTTTATTTAACGAACCTTTTGCCCAATTTCCTCGTCTTAGTCATGTATCCAGGGTTTAACCATTACCTGACTAGAGAGGTCACTATGAACACAAAACCCTTCATCACTGCCGCACTCATTGGTTCGATGTTTGCTACCAGCGCAGCGTTTGCTGCCGGCGGCCCCCGCAACAGCGACGGCGGAGATCGGTCTACGGAAACTGCCAACTCGGAAGACCTGACCACCATTGAGGTCAGCGATCTGCAGTTCATGCGGGAAGAGGAAAAGCTTGCCCGGGACGTCTATCTCACCATGGACCAGCACTGGGGCGACAGAACACAGGTCTTTGCCAGAATCGCGCTTTCCGAAGAATCCCATACCAGTAGCGTTGATTACCTGCTGACCAAATTTGGCGTTGAAGATCCAGTGGTAAACGACACCATTGGCGTCTTCACCAACGAAGAACTCCAGAACCTCTATAATGAATTGGTCGCCAAGGGCAAAAACTCGTTCATTGACGGCCTGTTCGTCGGAGGCCTGATCGAAGAGAAGGATATGAGAGACATTCTGGCCGCGATTAATCAAACCGATGAGCGCGCCATTATCCTTGCCTATTCCAACCTTCTCGATGGCTCGAAAAGCCACCTGAAAGCCTTTGTAAGCGTCATCGAGGCACAGGGACTGACCTATGAGCCTCAGGTGCTGGATGCGGAAGAAGTGGAGCTTATCCTTAACGACGAGAGCCAGGTTGAGGACTGATCTACCGTAAAACCAGGTCATCGAAACAAGAACGGGGCGGCCCAGAGCCGCCCCGTTCTGTTATTAACTTAGCCATAGACCTGCCAGACGTTCCACAGCAGCAACAATGCAGCCACCAGGATTGCCAGCCAGGTCAGCAGTATGCCCACCATACGCGCCCAGTGGGTGCCACCTCGGCCATTGATCATGCCAAAGGCGTGGAGGATGCGGCCAACCACCAGAGCCATGCCGGTCCAGTAGATCAGGCCGCTGGCAACGCCGTTGAGCTCTGCGATGGCAAGCATGATCAGACCAAGAGGGGCGTACTCCACCAGGTTGGCATGGGCCCGGACAGCCGCCTCAAAGTCCCGGTCATCGGTGACGCCCAGGCCCTTTTTATACTTCAGACGGAATTTGACGACCTGAGCCGACAACACCAGCAAAAGAATGCCAATGACTGCGGCAAACACTCCGGTTACGGGTACGATCATGCTCAGGCCTTCTTGATTGCACTAACGATAGCGAGAAGCAACACAGCGCCTACCGTTGCGGTTACCAGCTCACCAATAGCACCCTGGGCCGCCAGGCCCAAGAGGCGGAACACAAAACCGCCAAGAAACGAGCCGACAATACCAATACCGATGTTGGCCAGAACGCCAAAGCCACGGCCCTTCATGATCAAACCAGCCAGCCAACCGGCCACACCGCCTATAATCAGAAACAGAATCAGATTCATCTCTTGCCTCTCCCTGAGGGTCGTTGAACGAAACGATCAGTCCCGCAAGACTGCCCTGTTTCCAGTGGTGCTTCAAGCACTTCCGGGGGAGTGAATCACAGTGCGGCAATGGCCTCAGACATTTGCCGATGACATCGGGCCATCAGTTCCGGAATATCCTCGACGGTGAGGCCCTCTGTTTCAATGGGTGGCAAAACCCGGATGGCTACCGATTCACGGCGGCCGCTCCAGCCTTTCGCCTCATCGGCGTATTCCTGGACACACACCATAGTGATCGGCGCTCCGGATGCCACCGCTGCGTGAAACGCGCCTTTTTTGAATTTCTGCAGGCCCCGGCCCTTGCTACGGGTGCCCTCGGGGAAAACCCAGAGACTTTTGCGATCCCGGGCGATGGCACTGCTGGTGGCCTTCATAACCGCAATGGCCTTGTGGGAGCGCCCACGATTAAGGATAACGTTGCCGCCCAGCCAGAAGACCTGACCAAAGAAAGGCACCCAGACCAGTGACGATTTACCAACCGTAACGGTGCGCGGCGGCAACAAGTCGCCCACAACAAACAGATCGTCATTGTGCTGGTGATTGGCAATGACGACGGTAGGCCGGTCCTGTGGCATGTTTTCCCAGCCTTCAAGAGGGCGCTCCATACCCAGAACCGCCCGCCCGAAACGAGCGACGACGCGCGCCAGGATACGGTTGTTATCCGGATTGAACGGCCTTGCCGCGTAGAACACCAGCGCGAACAGGCAGATGATCGGGACACTCAGCCACGCCAGCAGTTTTCTGATAATACCCATGCAACCAAACTCTGCAGCCAATTTTTGGCGCACAAGTGTACGCCAACTTTATATTCCGGCAACAGTGTCGATTTGTTCCCTTTGTTTACCCTTTGCTGAAGCCCTGACGACGTATCGCAGCGGCCCACCAGCGTCGACACTGTCGAACGGGTAACAGGTCACCAGCAGAAGCGTTCCTGCCGGCAAACGCTGGGTGTCAATCAGCTCTGAACGGCTGTCCACAACCCGGGCACCCTCAACGAGGTAGCTCTGCCAACGGCCATCCCGGCCTTGCAGGCGAACCTCATTGCCGGTTTCCAGTGCTTTCAGGCTTCGGAAATGGGTATCCCGGTGTCCGGCAATGATCACGGCTCCGCCAGGATCTTCGCTACCGGTTAACCGACCGGGCCCAAATGCCAGACTCTCGCCGTGGGTATCGGCCAGAACAATCATCGTGTCGTTCAGCTCCGGAATAGCCAGGCGAGCCACCGGCCAGGTATCCGCCCAGGGCCACGGCCGTGAGTCCGTCTGCCGGGCCTGGCTTTCCGCCCAGGCAACCTCCAGCAATTCCTGGGCAATAACCGCCTTGAGCGGAATCCATAACCCGAATACCAACAAGGTAGCAGAGCTGGTCAATAACAGAAGCAACAGCTTTGTCATGAAAGTGTCCTCCTCTGCAGCAACACGATCGCCAGGGAGAACATCAGCCCGACCAGGCCAAGCGCGATCAGCAGCGGCGCTGATGTTGCCGTCTGCGGATAGCGCAGCATGCCGGTCTGGCTGCCCGCCGGCAGAAGAGTGGGCAAATTATCCGTTTCCATTGGGGTCTCTGAACTTCGCACCGGTGTGGAATCCACGGCCACAAAACTGGTGTAGGCCGACATCAAGCCGTGGCTGACCGCCAGTTCGGTAATGCCGGCCTTGTCCGGCTCCCGGCCCGTCACCCTGGCCTCATCCTCCAGGCCGTCGATCTTCTCTCTCGCCCAATGGCGATGAAGCCCGCTTGCCGGGGCGGCCTGCTGCAGGTCCAGCGTTCTGGTCCAGTCCTTGCCACCCGGCAGGCGCCCCGACACCTTCAGCTCTCCCATGGCCGGGGCACCCCGCACCACATGAATCAACGGCTCGCCCTGGAACAGGTCGCCCGGGCGCCTCGGAAAGAACTCCTTGCCTGTCTCCTGGCCGGGCCAGTCAACCCGGATATCCGTCAGAACCGGCGACTCCATGGCCGAAAACAGCGCCTGCAAAGGACCATCCACATCGGAAGGCGAGTGGATCGCCGTATAAGTACCCCGGCCCCAGCGGGCGGCCTCACGCATGAAATGCCGATTCGGCGCAGAACCAATGCCCACGGTAAACAACCGCTGTTTGCCCAGTTGCTGACGGATCTGCCGAAACAGCGCCGCCTCATTGCCTACTGCTCCATCGGTAATGAAAATCACCTGACGCACCCGCGCGCCGTCTTCACTCTCACTGGCACTTTCCAGAGCTCTGGACAGAGCCGGCGCCATCTCGGTACCGCCGTCGGCCCGCAGACGGTCAACGTACCGACGGGCCCGGGCGAGGTTATTGCCGGTCGCCACTTCCGGTTGCATAAACAGCGAGTGAGTCTGACTGTTGAACTGAATCACATTGAACCGGTCCCGTGGCGTCAGCGTGTCCAGACCGGCCTGAAGGGCACTTCGGGCCTGGCGGATCGATTCCCCTGCCATGGAACCGGAGGTGTCAATCACGAACACCAGATCCCGGGGCAGCGCCATGGTGCCGTTTTCGCCCGGCACCAGCATCGCCATGAGATAATCCTCACCCTGCCAGGACTGGTGAAAAACCGCTGCGGAGGGTTCCAGCCCGGCAACCGGACGCCACCGCACCACGAAATCACGATTCATCAGGACCTCGCCGCCATCGGGACGAATCCTGAAAGTCTGGCCATCCTGACTGCTCGCGAGACGGTGCGACGGACTGGAGACGCTCTCCAGCGGTAGCCCGGAATCAATCACCAGATTGATCACCGCCCGGTGGCTGTCATCCGCCACATCAGCCGGGGTTACCGTAAACGGACTGATAGCACCGGCATCCGGCACCTCGCTCGTCGGCAGCGCCCACCCGCCTTGCCACTGATCCGGTGCATTGCGAACTGGCGCTCCCGGCATGTAACGCGGCGTCAGCGTGGTTGGAACAGTGAGCTCGAACACCCCGGCCTGATACTGCACCGGTTGCTGGTACTTCAGCTCAACCGAAACCGTCTCCCCCGGCGGGATATTGGCAACCCGGGCAGTAAACAGATTCGGACGCTGCTGCTCCACATTTGCCGCATGCTGCCCGGCCTGCTTTGCGTTCTCATAGGTCCGACGCGCCGTCTCTTTCGGCTGCACCTTGCCCTCAATGGTCCGCTCCCCAACTTTCATGGTCAGACCATAGACACTGGCCTTCTCGGGCAACGGGAACACGAAAACGCCCTCGCGCCACTGGTCACTGGTATTCCG
This sequence comes from Marinobacter sp. EhC06, assembly GCF_001650915.1. Taxonomy (GTDB): domain Bacteria; phylum Pseudomonadota; class Gammaproteobacteria; order Pseudomonadales; family Oleiphilaceae; genus Marinobacter. The sequence continues at coordinate 795,666 of NZ_LXYO01000023.1, read as the reverse complement.
GAAACTGCGCAACAACCGGGTGTCGGCAATCAGTCCGCTGACCTGAATGTCGAATTCGCTGTCCAGCACCAGCGCCGGTTCCTGCCATTGCCCCTGGCCATCGACAAAATGCAACTGGCCGACGTTGTCTGCCTCATTGGCTTCGGCATACAGTGGGTGAACAAACAGCATCAGCAAAACTGCCAGCCATAGGCTAATGCCCTCACCGATTCTTTTGAATCGAAGTCGCCGAGATCCCGCGAAATCAGAGGTAGCTCCGCGGTGGTTTCCAAAACCGTGCGGAGCCATGGATGGCGGAGCCGAGCGTACAGGGACGTATTCACAGCGTGTTTTGGAGGCCACCGCGGAGCTGCCGGGCGGTGAACTCCTGTCTAAAACAGGGGAGTAAAGCCGTAAATAAGAGAGCATCATGAGAGAATCCTTGTGACTGCATGACTGTGCGAAACACCGCCATTTCAGCAATCCGGAAAGGAACTCCCATGGCAGAAAGCGACAAACCGCCCTCAAAAAATGATGAATTATGGCAACAACGGCCTGCGCCCTTGTTATCAGCACCTGCCGTGGTTAAATAGGCACACACCGGCAACGGGAAGCAGCCGCCACCATGAAGAAACACGTTGTACTGATCGAAGACGAACCCGCCATCCGCGACAACTACCGCGCCGCATTCGAACGCCGTGGCTATCGCGTGACCGCCCATGGCGACCGGTCGTCGGCCTGGCAGGTGTTGCGGCAGTCATTGCCGGACCTTGCCATCATCGACGTTGGCCTGGGCGATGAACCGGAGGGTGGCTTCGCGCTGTGCCAGGATCTGAGGTCACTGTCCCAGACCCTGCCGATTATCTTCCTGACCGCCCGTGACAGCGACATAGATTCTGTACACGGCCTGCGCCTTGGGGCCGATGATTACGTCACCAAAGACATGAGCCTGGACCACCTGCTGGCCCGGGTTACCGCCCTGCTCAGACGGGCCGACGCCTGGGCCGAAGCCCTCCAGAAGCCGGACGAAGTGCTCCAGCGGGGCAAGCTCACCCTCAATGTGGATCGTATGACCGTCGCCTGGGACGAAACCCCCATTGACCTGACGGTCACCGAATTCTGGATGCTGCACTCGCTGGTCCAGCACCCGGGCCATGTACGCAGCCGGGAACAGTTGATGGAAGCCGCCAGCACCGTGCTGGACGACAACACGGTCACCTCTCATATCAAACGCATCCGCCGCAAGTTCCAGCAACTGGATGAGACCTTCGATGGCATCCAGACCGCCTACGGCATGGGTTATCGCTGGAACGCCCGTGAGGTCTGAGCCTTGAACCTCAAGCGCCAGCTGTTCGTCGCCAGCCTGCTGATGCTGCTGATTCCCTGGGCAGGCCTGCAGTTTGTCCTGGAACTGGACGACGCCCTCCGACAACAGGCCCGGCAGCAACTGCAGGCCCAGGCCGGGAGACTGGCCCAGACCGCCGGCGACCAGATTATCGGCACCACCGTTATCGGGCCTGATGAGCCAGCAATTTACGTCGAACCCCTCGCCGGCAACCTGAATCTGGATGGTTATGGCGACGACTGGCCGGGGTATGACGAGGAAAACCAGGCAAGAAACTGGCAGGGCCAGACCAGCACAGAGGCCGGCGAGCCATCCCTCCAGTGGCAGGCGGTGACCGACCGGCGGAACCTGTATCTGCTGATCCGCGTCAACCAACGGCAACCCGTGTTCTTCAATCCCGGCAACCCGGACCAGCCCCATGACCGTCTCCGGCTCTGGCTGGAGCCTGCCCCCGGTAACCTTGCCCCCGACGCGATCCGAAGGTCCTGGCTGCTGCGAACGCCAGCCCCGGGCCAGCTTTACGGTCTGGAAGAGGCCAGCCGACAGCCGGACTACCGTATCTCCGGCTTTTTGCAGGGCACCGGCGAGGGCTGGCAACTGGAACTGAAATTGCCCATGCCCGCCGACCGCAGCCGCCTGGGCTTTGCAGCATTTTGGGGCCAGGACCAGACAACAGGCGTCTCCACGCCGGTCGACCCACTGCCGGTTCTGGTCAGTCGCAATCTGGCCCTCGAGCGCCAGCTGGAGCCACAACTGAACCAGGGCCAACGGGTACGTCTGGTTGAACCGGCCGGCTGGGTGATCGCGCGACAGCAGTCTGGCTCTGCCACGAAAACACCGGAGTTCGACAGCCTCAGCCCGCTTCAGGTGGTGGAGCAGATCAGTCTCAATGCGCTCCGGGGTCTGGTGCGCCTTTACCAGCCGGAACCGACCGCCATCACAACCGGCACTAACCGCGTGGCAGTTGAAGCGCTCCCGGAGACAGGTCTGGTCCGCCACGAGGATGACAGCGCCTGGCTGCTGACCACCCGGGAGGTTTTCGGTGGTCGCACGCTGATCCTGGAGCAATCACTGGATCAGCTTCTGACCCTCTCCGGCTCTGCCCTGGGCTCGGTCATTGCCCGCAGCACCCTCATCATTGTCGCAATCACCCTGGTTCTGCTTGGCTACGCCAGTTGGCTGTCCTGGCGGATTACACGGCTGCAGCGCGCTGTCAGTGCCAGTATCGACGAAGACGGGCGAATCACCGGCAGAGTGCCGGATGCCCGAAGCAAGGACGAACTGGGCCAGTTGCAACGGCACTTCAGCCTGATGGTGGACCGCCTCCACGGTTACAACCGCTACCTGGAGAGTTTTTCCAGGCGACTGTCCCACGAGCTGAAGACCCCTGTCGCGGTGGTCCGTTCCTCGCTGGAAAACCTCAACCACAGCAACTCAGAAGAAGAGCGCAGGCAGTATATTGAACGGGCGGCCTCAGCCACCGAACGCCTCCGGCAGATCCTCCACGGCATGAGCGAAGCAGCTCGGCTTGAACAGAGCCTGGACCATGCGGATAAAGAACAGTTTGATCTGGCCGAAGTGGCCGCCGAAGCCACGGCCGCCTACCAGGCCCTCGACAGCAGCCACCAGATCCGCTATTCAGGGCCCGAGGCGGGCTGCGCGATTACCGGTTCTCCGGAGCTGATGGTGCAACTGCTCGACAAACTGGTGGACAACGCCCGGGATTTCACACCGCCGGATGGTCTGATTGAAGTGGGGCTGAAAAACACACCAGAGGGCTTCTGCCTGTCGGTTTTCAACCAGGGCTCGACACTGCCGGAAGACACCACCACCGACATCTTCAGCCCGTTTGTCTCGATGCGGGACGGCCAGGAACAGGGCCACCTGGGGCAGGGTTTGCTGATCGTCAGCCTGATTGCCGACTACCATGGTGCCCGGGTGGAAGCCCGTAACCGCACCCAAGGTGGCATTGACGGCGTAAGCTTCCGGGTTATTATCCCTGCCATCCATTCTTGAAAACAGGAACTTCCCGCCGTGAGCGCACGCCTGGACTCCCTCGATATTCATCCGCTTCGGAACGATCTCTACAACGAGCTGCATTCACGGCCGTTTCAGGTGCTTCCAACCCCGGCGCGGGTCACCCAGATGGCGGTGATGACGACCCCGGAGCAGCGGGAGCAGCAATTCCGGCATCTTCAGGAACTCCATCGCCTGATGGGGCATCCGGTGCCGGAAAACGAGGTGGGCTGCTTTGAACACACCTTCGGTTCACTGCGGGTGCGTCGCGAGATGCACATGGAGTTCGCATCCTACACCTTTATCAATCTGGAAGCCGGAGATGAAACACCCTTTACCGAGACCGGTATCACCCCGCTGCCCGAAGGATGGCTGGAGCAACTGACCGGTACCGTGATCGCGGCATTCCACCTGGAAGTCCGGCCCGCTTCTGACGGAACCGAGGGCGACCTGGATTACGTGCGCAAGCACTTCGAGGGCATGCGGCTGATTGGCAGCAGTCCCCAGGAGGGTGCCGCCCGGGTATGGGGCACCTTCCGGCTGCACAGCGATGGCTTTGGCCGATTCATGGTGATGAACCACCACATGTCGGACAGCCAGCTGGGCCGACTGACCCAACGCCTGATGGAGATCGAAACTTACCGCCTGATGTCACTGCTGGCGCTGCCGGTTGCCCGGGAAATCACGCCATCCCTGAACGATATGGACGAAAAGCTGGCGGTGATCACCCGGTCACTGGCGGAAAACGAAGATGTGGATGAAGAGAAACTGTTGGCCCAGCTGACCAACATTGCAGCCCGTATCGAAGCCTTCCGGGCCCATTCCACGTTCCGCTTCTCCGCCACCCGCGCCTATCACCGGCTGGTACTGACCCGGCTGGAGGAATTGCGGGAGGACGAACTTTCCGGCCACCTGACCCTGACCGAGTTCATGACCCGTCGGCTGACACCGGCGGTGAAAACCTGCGAAGCCGTGAGTGAGCGACTGGAAGACCTGTCCCGCCGGGTAGACCGGGCCTCAGACATGATGCGCACCCGGGTGGAGCTGGCCATCCAGAGCCAGAACCAGCAGCTGCTCAGCTCCATGGACCGTCGCTCCAAAATTCAGCTGATGATGCAGCACACTGTGGAAGGTTTCTCCGTGGTGGCCATCACCTATTACCTGATTGGCCTGCTCAAGTTCGGCCTGGATTCGGTCTACGAGGCCGGTGTCGTCTTCAACAAAACCCTGGTTCTGGGCATCGCCATTCCGGTGGTGATGGCCCTGGTCTTCCTGGGGGTTCGGGTGGTTCACCATCACTTCATCAAGATGGCAAAACGGCAATAGCTACTTAAGCTTGCCCAGATCCCGGTCGCCGGCAAACTGACGGTAGAACTGCTGGGCCGTTCGGCCGTTGCGCACACCCTTGGCGGTAGCAAAGCGAATCGCCTCGCGATGCAGCCCTTCCCGGTCATCAAATTCCGGGAAAAGCGCATCCACGGCCTGCAGGTACACCCCTTGCGAAAACGCGTAGAACGACAGCTGCAGACCAAACCGGTCCGCCAGGGACACCTGTTCCTCGATGGCCTCCGCCGGATGCAGCTCACCGTCCCGCATCTCGCTCTTGAGGTTGTCAGACATAAACTCCGGCATAAGGTGGCGGCGGTTGGAGGTGGCATACACCCGCACGTTCTCCGGAGGCAGTTCCAGGGAACCCTCCAGTACACTTTTCAGGGCCTTGTAGCTGGACTCACCAACATCAAACGACAGGTCGTCGCAGAAAATCACGAACCAGAACGGCAGATCGCAGATTTCGTCGACAATTTCCGGCAGGTTGACCAGATCGTCCTTGTCCACCTCGATCATCCGGAGCCCGCGCTCCTGATAGCGATTCAACAGCGCCTTGATCAACGAGGACTTGCCCGTGCCCCGGGAGCCCCAGAGCAAAGCGTTGTTGGAAGGCTCGCCGGCAAGAAAGCGCTCGGTGTTGCGGGCCAGGGCCTGCTGCTGTCGGTCGATACCCTTCAGATCCTGCCACTGCACCGGATCGAGCCGGCGGATGGCGCGAAGCCCCGAGCGATGGCGGCGCCAGACGGCGGCCGGGGTGGATTGCCAGTCAAAGGATGCAGTCGCGGACATAAACCTCTTTCCTATTCCGTCCCGGGTCAGGCTGTGAAACACTGACCCTGTAAAAACTGTGATAACAGGAGACTTTACCCCAAATGGCCGTAAAATCCGTCGCTTTGGTGGCACACGACAACAAGAAAAAGGAACTGGTGGACTGGGTTGCCGAAAACCGCACCCGTTTTGCCCCACTGAAACTCTACGCCACCGGCACCACCGGCCGGCTGCTCCGGGACAACCTGGAGCGGGATGACATCCATTGCCTGCTCAGCGGCCCCCTGGGCGGCGACCAGCAAATCGGCGCCAAGATCGCCGAGGGCGAAATCGACCTGCTGGTGTTCTTCTGGGACCCTCTGGAACCTCAACCCCATGACCCGGATATCAAAGCCCTGTTGCGTATTGCCGCACTCTGGAACATCCCCGTGGCCTGCAACCGGGCAACCGCGGAATTTATCCTGACTTCAGCGTACATGACCGACGACCAGCATCAGCCGAGGAAGCCCGATTTCTCCGATTACACCGGCCGCTCGGTCAGCACCTGAGGCAGTAGGCAAGGCCGGTGGTTATGACTACACTGGTAATGTAGCTGTAGAGGACCGCCGGCGCCCCGATGAACTCCCTTGCCACCCCCTGCCAATGCCCGTTCAAGAGAGTGGCCGTCGCTGTTCTTTTCGCACTGGTTTACCTACTCGCCGCACCTCCGGCCTGGGCCCAGGAGGTGTCCGATACCGTTACTGTCGGCATCGTCGCTGACAACAAACCCTATTCTTTTAATGAGGGGCGCGGCGCCTCCGGTTTTTCCGTTGATATTCTGCGGGAAGTCGCCGAACAGGCTGATCTGAAGTTCACCTTCAGGGCCGGCAGCTGGCCAGAAGTCTACGGCGCCTTCATGCGGGGCGAACTCGACGTTATTGATGGCATCTCCTTTCGTCAGGACCGTGCAGAGCAAATCCTGTTTACCGAGCCTTACCACATTCGACAGACTTACCTGATGCATGACACCCAGAATCCAGTCGGGAATGTCGACAGCATTGAGGACCTTCAGGGTCTGAGAGTGGGTGTCGTGCGAGACATCTATTACCGCGATGCCCTTACCGAAAAGGGCATCACACTCAACACATACGACTCGCTGCACAGCCTGATTCGGGCACTGGCTTTCGGATGGGTGGATGTGATTATCGGGCCGCAGCTTACTCTTCAGTATTACGCCAACGAGGCCGGCTTTCGTTTCCTTGCCATTGCCGGCAAGGCACCGCTGGGCGATCTTGCCCGCGAGGACTTCCGCATCGGCGTTCTGAAAACCAATGAGGCCCTGTTCAATCGGATCAGTCAGGGCCTTGCGGAGATTCCGGACCAGCGCAAACGCGAACTGCTGGAGCGTTGGCAGGAATTTGGCGGTGCCAGTCTCTCTGGCTCCGGGAATTTTGTTCTCAGCCCCGAACAGCGCCGGTTCATTGCGGAAACCGGCCCGGTCCGCGTCGGGCTGATGCGGGACTATGCCCCCTACAGCTTTGAGAGTGGTACGCGCATCCAGGGCCTGACGGTGGATATCCTGAACCGGCTGTCAGATCTGACCGGGCTACAGGTAATTCCCGTGGGCGGCCAGTGGATCGAACTGTTGCCACTGTTCCGGAACGGCGAGATCGACATACTGGCAAACATGTCGTTCAGCCCTGAACGCAGCGCTTTCACCCGCTTCACCGAGCCATATCACACCATCCCCAATGTGGCCTTCACCCGAGAACAGGATCTTTCCCTTAACACCCTTGAGGACCTCAAGGGTATGCGAGTGGCGCTGGGCTCCGGCATCTATTACGAACAGCCATTGCAGGAAGCGCTGGGAGACGACGCCCGTATATTCACCGCCCAGGATGCGATGTTCGAAGCCCTCGCCAGAGGCCAGGTCGATGTGGTTCTGGCGGCATTGCCCAACGGCAATTTCTGGGTTCGTGAACTGGGACTTCCGGGGGTCCGTATCGCCGGGGAACTGATTCTGGATGGCCTGCCGGGTGAGGATCTCCGATTCGGCGTACGCCCGGGCCTTGCGCCTCTGGCCGGCATTCTCGATCAGGCCCTGGCCACCATCAGTGCCGAAGAAATCCGCACCATCGAAGACCGTTGGCTCGGCGCCAGCGGTGGAACCCGACAGCCCGGCACTGGCAAGGCAAACCTGACAGAAGCGGAACTGGCATGGCTGGAAAACCGCAGCAACCGGGTGTCCATGTGCATTGACCCCGACTGGCTTCCCCTGGAGGGTAGGGATGCAAACAGAAAGCATGCAGGCCTTTCTGCAGAGGTGTTCCGACTGTTCGCCGAGCGCACGCCAATCCATTTCGACGTGGTGCCAACCGACAATTGGCAGCAGTCCATGCAGGCTGCGCGGGAGCGCCGATGCGATCTGCTGGCCATGGCCATGAAAACGCCGGAACGGTCCGAATTCATGAATTTCACCGAGCCCTACCTGGAAGTTCCCAACGTCGTCCTGGGGCGGATCGAAGCACCATTCATCGAACGGATTGGCGACCTTCGCGGCCAGAAAGTGGGCGTTGTCGAGGGCTATGCCTTTGCCGAACTCCTGCAAACCCGCTATCCGTCCATGGACCTGATCGGAGTCAGCAACGAGCAGGAGGGGCTCCGGCGCCTTCAGAACCATGAGCTGGACGGCTACATCACGACCCTGGCAACTGCCAGCTACTACATGCAGGAACTTGGCCTGGCGGACCTGAAAGTCATTGGCAGGATCCCCGCAGACTGGTCGCTGGCCGTTGCCATCCGGGACGACGAACCGGTTCTCCTTGGCATCATGCAGAAACTGGTGTCCAGCCTGACCACGGAAGAGCGACGGAGCCTGGAGAGCCATTGGCGCAACATCCAGTTGAAACAGACAGTGGACTATACGCTGATCTGGCAGCTTCTGATTGCCGGCGCCCTGGTGACGGCCCTGCTGATCTACTGGAACCGGAAACTGGGCCGTCTGAACAAGGAACTGGCGGTCGCCAATGAGACGCTGGCCCGCCTGAGCGTGACCGATGACCTGACTCAACTTGGGAACCGAAGCTACTTCGACCAGGAGTTCCGGAAAAGCTTCCAGTGGTGCCAGCGGCACCACTCCGGTATTGCGGTGGCCATGGTCGACGCCGACCACTTCAAAAAGATCAACGACACCTTCGGCCATGAGGCCGGCGACCTCTGCCTGAAAGCGCTGGCCGATACCATGCGCAAACACTTTCGTCGGGAAACCGACCGGTTATCGAGGTTTGGCGGCGAGGAGTTCGTGGTTTTTGCGAGCTACGAGGACAGCGATGAAATCCGCAACCGTCTGGAGACATTCCGGGAGGCTGTCGCCAGTGCCTGCAACATATGCGGTCACAATGATATCCGGCTGACCATCAGCATTGGTCTGGCAACGGGGATTCCGGGGCCGGAGGCCTCTCCGGCAGAATTTCTGAGACAGGCCGATCAGGCCCTGTACCAGGCCAAACAGAATGGCAGGAACCGTCTTGAGGTACGAGCGGTCTGATCAGAAGTGGTGCTAAGATGCGGGAAAACACAAGGATAAGGAGAACGCCATGGCACGTATCTACGAGGACAACTCACTCTCCATTGGCAATACCCCGCTGGTAAAACTGAACCGGGTCAACGAAGGCGCAACTATCTGGGCCAAGATTGAGGGCCGCAACCCGGCCTATTCGGTCAAATGCCGGATCGGCTCAGCCATGATCTGGGACGCTGAAAAGCGCGGCACTCTGAAACCCGGCATGACCATCGTGGAGCCCACCAGTGGCAACACGGGCATCGCACTGGCATTTGTTGCAGCAGCCCGGGGCTATAAACTGGTCCTGACCATGCCCGCTTCCATGAGCCTGGAGCGCCGCAAGGTGCTGAAAGCCCTTGGAGCAGAACTGGTACTGACCGAACCTGCCAAAGGTATGCCCGGTGCCATCGCCAAGGCCGAAGAAATCTTTGCCGCCGACCCGGACAATCATTTTCTGCCCCAGCAGTTCCAGAACCCGGCCAACCCCCGAATACACGAGGACACCACCGGGCCGGAAATCTGGAACGACACCGACGGTGAAATCGATATCTTCGTGGCAGGCGTTGGCACTGGCGGTACGCTGACTGGCGTATCCCGCTACATCAAGGGCACCAAAGGCAAGCAGATTACCACCGTCGCTGTGGAGCCGACGGATTCCCCGGTGATAAGTCAGGTGATGAACGGAGAAGATCCCAAACCCGCGCCGCACAAGATTCAGGGCATCGGTGCCGGATTCGTACCCAAGAATCTGGATCTTGATCTGGTCGACCAGGTGGAAGCGGTATCCAATGAAGACGCCATGGACATGGCCCACCGGCTGATGCAGGAAGAGGGCATTCTCTGCGGTATTTCCTGCGGCGCTGCAGTGGTAGCTGCGGTTCGGATCAGCAAGCAGCCGGAATACCAGGGTAAGAATATTGTGGTGGTCCTGCCGGATACTGCAGAGCGGTATCTCTCGTCGGCATTGTTCGCGGACCGGTTTGGCGAACAGGAGAACGTTCAGTAACTGTAAAAAGGCGCAGCCTCGCGCTGCGCCTTGCACTCATCAGAACTGATACTTCAGGCCGACCCGGCCGGTATCAAACTCCGGTCCGCTGTTGGTTACCTGCCCGTTGAAGTCCTCTTTATCAATGTCGATGTTGTAGCGATTGTACTCGGCGAATGCCGTCAGATCCGGCGTTACCCTGAAATCCACACCGGCACCCACAAAGGGCGATACCTCATCATAGGTTTCACTCTCGTTGAATGCGTCGACATCAAAAGCAGAAGCAAAGGCACCGGCTTTGCCATATACGCCGAAGCTGTCAGTGAGAGGCAGACGACCAACAGCACCCAGGCCAAAGCCTTTCAGCTTGCCCTCCACGTTATCCTCGCCAAAGTTGCCAAAATCGATGTACTCCGCTTCCAGGGCAAAAAACGGATTAAACTGGTAGCCGACGGCGGCGCCAAGCAGATCGTTCTCATCCTCAAACTCGCCCCCGTGGGATTTGTAGCCACCGTAGCTGCCGCTGATATAGGGGCCTGACTGGTCCCGCTCCACGCTGCCCTGAGCCAAAGCTGCGGGCGCAGTGACAAAAGAGGCTGTGAAAAGTGCGGCACTGGTAAAACGGATTGCAGAGTTCATAAGGCGTTCCTCCTGGTGAGTTCAGATATCCTTTCACCGGCAACCGAAAGCTGTCTTTCAATTACCTGAACTCACCCTACAAGGAATTTTGGCCCAACCGGGTTAAAACCGGACTAAGATCTGGTAATCCGGAATTAATTTAGGAGAAACAAGGACTTCAGTTTAAACGGTGGATCCGGGATCTACGGAGGCTTAATCGTCTTTCAGTGGATCCTCACCAGAAGTGGACTCATCAAGCTCTGCGGATTCTGCCTGTTTCATCAGTTCCATGCCGCCTTGCAAAAGCAGTGATTTAAGCCGCGGGTCTTTCTGTTCCGCGATACCCACCGCAAAGGCCATTAGGGCAGCTTCCAAGGGGTTTTCTTTGATCAGATTGCGGATGGCATCAATACCTGAGCCCGATTGAGCATTCGACTCCTTGGGACGCTTGCTAGAGGAAACCGGGCGCGTCAGGCGATGGAAGACGAGCGCAAGTGCGAGCATACACACGAACCCTGCCAGCCCCATGGCGCCGGCCTCGCCGAGCCAGGGTGACAGCGCAAGGACGGCTGCCTGAACAAGCAGGTAAAATCCGAACAGCAGCAGGGCGGTGAGCAAGACCATCGCCAGCAAAAAACCGATGATGGCAGCGGCAGCCTTGCGCACCGCACCCCGTACCTGAGGGGAATCAAGCATGATCAGCGATCAAGCATCTTGCCTACCAGAATACCCGCGAGAAACATGACGATGATGCTGAGGAACGGCCGCTCCTCAATCTTGTGTTCAACATCGTGAAACGCTTTGTCTCCGGCATCCTTGACACGATGCAACGCCTCATCGCCCCTCTGCCTGACCTGATCAAGGGCCTCGCGACTCTCCCGACGGATTTCATCACGCAGACTGCTGATGTTGCTTTTCTGACTCTCCGAAACCGTCCGGGTCAGCTTGGCCAGATCCTCGCGCAGTTCCTGAAGATCACGCTTGACCTGATTGTAGTCGTCCTGAGTCGTCGATTTGGCTTCCATGTTGTGCCTCCTTAAACAATAAATTTACTGCTAATTTGGCGATTCCAGGCTAAGAGCGCTCCGCCAGTCATTGATATTTTGCGGAGACACTTCCCAGCGTAGCACATGGAATTCAGGCGCACGTTACCGGCCGTTAACTCATCGGTTCGACTTCAAGGGCTTCCCCGCCAACCCCATGCAGTTGGCATAAAACGTGGTAGTCGCCGGCCAGTCTGAGAAGATACCGATTACACCCACCTCACGAGCCAGAACATCGATCACGGTAAGCATGTCGCCGTCGTTGTTAATGGCATCGGTCACGGTCTGATAATACCAGCCACCACCATTTGCCAGCGGCCCACTGCGTTCAACCGTCCAGGCAATCAGATCCAGACCCGCGGTGCGGGCATTCTCAGCGTACTCGGAGGGAACAATTTCACCGTAGCTATCAAGCGTCAGCATTTTCCAGAGGGCCGGCGCCAGAATATTCACGCCCTGTGCCTGAAGACTCTCCATGTAAGCCAACGACGTGTTTTTCGATGTGGGCGCTGACTGATCAAGGAAAACCGCCTGCCGGCCAAACCGGGGCGTCTCGTTTATCCAGAACAGCACATCCTCCAGATTGAACGACTGGGGCCACACATTCCCCGGCTCAACTCCGGCATCAACGTAATCCTGGATCATCTGGCGGGCATAATCCTGCTGGCTGTAGTCACCCTCAAACGGCATATCCACCACCGGCGATTTCAGCTCCGGCGTGAACTTTACCCCCAGCGCCTTGAACAGCTCGATGCTTTCTTTGTGAGTCATCAGCGTACCCCGGCTGGCATAGAGATCGGTGCGCCAGTCGGCTGTGCCAGCCAGATACTCCTCCGGTGTGGTTGCCATGGGGTTGTAGGCATCCATCTTGCCCTTCAGGGTCTTGAACTCGGCCAGGGTAATATCACTGGTGCGACACTCGGCCCGGGCCGGTGTGCCTGAGGCCGGATCGGCCGGAACAAATGGCTGGGTGCACTTGGCGTTCAGCTCGGGTACCGCAACGATGTTAGTGGTGGTGTGCAGGTCGTTCTGGGCGTGCCGGCAAACCAGCTCACGGTCCTTGGTGAATGCAACGTCGCATTCCACAATGCCCGCGCCCATTTGCGCGGCGGCAACGTAGGACTCCTTGGTGTGTTCGGGAAACTGCAGCGGTGCACCACGGTGGCCGATGGAGAAATCAGAACGCTTGAGATGGCAGGCATTGCAGGACTGCAGGCGCTCCTTCAGCGGGCCCTCATCCATATTCTCAACCAGCCATAACGGCCTTGGCCCCAGATGGATGGGCTGCTTACCGCCAGCGCGCTTATGCCAGGATTGGGCAGGCACATCTTTCCAGTCATCCAGACCAGGTGGAACCCAGGAGTCGGGGTGTGACTTACCCGGCGCAGCTTGCGCCACAGAGAGGGCGACTGTGCATAGCATCAGGCCCAGGATCGTGCGTAACTTCATAACCAGCTCCTTGTGAAATGAATGATACTGCATCATCAGTGTTCACAAGGAGGGTTACGACGGAACGACGTTTTTGTTACGAGGGCGTGATGCTCAGCCTGCCGTTGAGGCTTCGTATTCACGAATCATCGCGAACAGCTGATCCTTCAGGTTCAGTCGCTTCTTCTTGAGGGTTTCGAGGTATTCATCGGACGTGTTTTCAGCGCCAGTTTCAATGCGATGAACGGCATGGTCCGCCTCATGATATTCATCAAACAGCTTGGCGAAGTGATGGCTGTTGGTCTTCAGCAGATGAATGGCTTCTTTGGATTCGGGCAGTTCGTGAATCAGATCGTGTTTTTCCAGGGACATTCGCGCAGTCTCCGTGACTGTGGGGGATGAGATGAAGTTGACTCATTTCAGTGTAGGGCTCGCTGCCTTCGTCAGTCTTGATCCCCGTCAAGCGCCAGTACGCCTGCGCGCCCAATTACCGCGCAGGTTCATCGTTCCGGATACGGAGAAAGCTGGCAAAGCGAGGCAGACCAGTGGCGGTGAGGCCATAGTACTTGAATGTGATCGTGGTTCCGGGTTTTGGAGGTGAGGCTCGCTCGGAGTCGCTGAACCCGGAACCAATCCGGAATTGCCTGCCATCTTCCAACTCCACCAGCAGTGACCCCATCAGCCCCTCGTATTTGCCCTTGCCCGGCAGGTGATGAACCACCACTGCTTCGGCATCCTGATACCGTTTCACTTTCAGCAGATCATTCGAGCGCCCACTTCGGTAACCACTGGCGCCCAGCCGCAGCATCAAGCCCTCGCCCCCACCAGCCACCACCTTGTCCAGACGCAGCATCAAATCCTCATGGCTGCTCGCTCGCTGCTGATCGACAAGCGCCATATGGGGTGACCCGACTTTCTCGATCAACGCCTTCAGCCGGACCAGGCGTTGATCGAAGGTAGCCTTCTGATCCGGAAGATCAAACACCATGAACCGAATCCGCCGCCAATCGTCATCATCGGGCACCACCTGACGCACCGCTCCTGACAATTCCGCAAAACGGCCGCGCCCCATCCAGAGCTCACCGTCCAGGGGATGCGCCGGAAACCCTCTGGTGAACCAACCGGGCGCTCGATACTCATGACCGCCACGGGAAAGAAATCGCTCGCCTGTCCAGTATGCGCGCACCCCGTCGAGCTTTTCACTGACCCAGTAGCCGTCCAGCGGCATGCCCATTTGATACACGTTGGCAAGTGTCAGCTCGGGCGGTTTCGCTACCGCCACGGGGGAAAACAGAAGGGAAATCAGCACCGGCAGCACGGCGCTGAATAATCGAAAAGACATGGCAATTCCTTTGCTCTCAGTTGCTTTTTCCTACAGAGGCCAGACTTCCTTTCCGCCCCTGGTCATCAACCGCGTATCAGTCGTTTCCGCAGGTGCTCCTCACCTTTTTCCGGAAATCCTCACGAATACGGGTGTTCTCGTCCTCATTCACATAGACCCGCTCGCCCTGATCGTTAATGTTGTAAAAGGTTGAGACGCTGGCCAGATGCTTGAGGCGCGCCCGAAGCTTTCTGCACAGCTCGGCTTGCTTCTCCGCTTTCTCTTCAGCCTTGGCATTGGCTGCCTGACGTGCCTCTCGCTCTTCCTGCTGCTGTTCCAGAAACTCGGTCATCTTCTGATGTCGCTCCCGGGCACCCGCATCCACACTCGCCGGAGCGGCCTTCACCGCAACTTCACTGGATGTCCCCTGAGCCGGTGGACGGTCCCCGAAATGGGTCTGGCCGTTGGCATCGACCCATTTGTAGACGCCGGCGTTTGCGGAGAGGGGGATAAGACAGAGAGAGATCAGAACCAGAAATGCTTTCACAAAGAACTCCTTTTCACTTCGTTAAATCCTTGGCGCACCAGCGAGGATATGCCTTCTACGTCGTTGGAAGCCTAGCACCTCAGCGAGGAGCAGGTAAGCTCACCTGCTGGCGAAACTGAAGACTTTGAGACAGCGTTTGTACATCTCGTCCGTTTTCTGTTTGTAGGTGGCCTCGTCCATATCCCGCCAGTAACGGGGATTTCGGCCGATGCGTTTGTCATGCTCGGCGGTCACCGGGTCCTTGTGACGATGCGGCTCAAACAGCGGAATATCTGGCAGCGGGGCGGTGCTGTCCATGTATTGCAGCCAGAAATTCCATAGGGCCTTGTGGTCTTCATCGTTGCTGGACGCAGCCTGGAAGTCGGTCAGCGGCAGCGCCTCTTCCCGGAAACGATGAACCATCGCACCGTAATAAAGAGGTAAGCCCTGGTGCGTCGGGCCAGTGTGGACATAGCCATCAAATTCGGCAAACGGTGATTGCCAGGCAATCTGTCCAGCGTCCCGCTTTTTCTTGGGATTGCGGAAGGCGGTGACGAGGCCGGTTCGGCGGTTGAATTCCCAAAGAGGGCCTTTGGGGTCTTTGTAGATCCAGCTGGGGAAGAGGTGTTCGATGAGGCTGACACACCCCCAAATGAGAGCGCAGCCGCCCCCTCCATAGACAAGTATCGGCAAAAAGCCCTCTAGGAATAACTGCCTCTTTTCTTCAGCGCTAACATCAAGAAGGAGCGTAACAGCCACGGAAGCGAGGAAAATTCCCACTCCTCCTAAAATCAACGTAAACTTCGCAAATACTTTGAGCAATAACCATCGCCAAGAAGAGCCTGGCAGCGTAGCCCAGCGAATGCTTTCCTGGTTGATCCAGGCCATCGGAACTCTCTTCCTCTCTTCACCTCGGCCGTCTTCAACGTACCAGTTAGTGTCCTCATCCTGTCCCGGCAGCCAGGTTTCCAAAAAGTCGCCCGGGACCACGTTGGAAACATACTCTTTGGACAGTTTCTGCCCAGCCGTCCACTGAAAGCGAAAACCCCGGGAACGCTGATCCAACTGCCCACGAAGACGTGGACTACTGTCTCGGTCGGGTTGCCAAGCGGTAGGGCCGTAATACGAGGTTTCAGACATCGGGGGCTTCCTCCACAGTGTTCAGTTTTCGATGAGAAAGAACACTCAAAGCTCGCCGATTGGTAGTCAAGCTAGCCCAGAACGGAGCATCATCTTTAGTAAAATCTGGAGCCTCATGATTGCCGTGCCTGAGCTCCTGGTAAACCAGAGGATCCCTAACCGGTGGTGCAGGAAATACGTACTCTCTGCCAGTACCAAGGTCCGCAACCATTCGCGCCCTTATCGCCCATTCGTGAAACACCAGCCTGAAGGTCTGGGAGTCTCTAGCCAGTATTCTATGCCGTCAGGCAAGAATCTCCGATGAATCCACCAATCGCCATCCGGCAAGTCCTGCAACTCAGTTTTGACGACCGTGGTACCGCCGGAGCCAGGATTAGGTCGGTGAACTTCCTTGAATCGACGGATGTGTACCTTGAGTGCACCATCCAGGGGGCGCTCCGGAAACCCTCTGGTGAACCAACCGGGTGCCCGATACTCATGTCCGCCACGGGAAAGAAATCGCTCGCCGGTCCAATATGCGCGCACCCCGTCGAGGTTTTCACTGATCCAGTAGCCTTCCAGCGGCATGCCCTTTTGATACACGTTGGCGAGTGTCAGCCCGGGCGGTTTCGCTACCGCCACAGATGAAAAAAGAAGGGAAATCAGTACCGGCAGCGCGACGCTGAAAAATCGAAACGGCATGGTCTAACCCTTCCGAAGAATCGGATACCACCGCAACTTTTCGGGCCGGTAGACTGGCGAGCCGAGCACCATGAGTGCGATACAGTTTCCTTTCCAGCTGTTGCTCTAGATCCGTTTCCGGGAAATCACACTTCAAAGGCGAGTCTTTCATGAAGCGATAGCAGCCATTAAGGTAGACCTCAAACTCAATGATAATTAACTTTCCCAAATATCGCCTCGACTTCCTTCGGCCATTTGTATTTGAAGGGAGAGAATTTCCACCAAATAACGGTTGGCATAAGAAAAATAAATACCAGATGACCAAAAAACTTTGCTATTACAGGCTTCCCATGCAACCCGTCCAAATATGAGTCGTAATTAGCCACTTCAAGATTACTGGAATCTTCAGGAAGCAGGCCTTGATTAAAAAACCTCAAAACAAAGTTCCATCTCCGATAAAGATCTTCCTCTTTATAACAAGAAAAAATCTTCTTGCGCTCCAGCTGCCTTTTGGGACGCCTTCCACAGAAATAATACTTATCCCGAAGATAAATATGAGCGTAATATTGCTTATCCCACATGACGCCTGAACCAAAATATTGCCAATTGTATGAAAAAGCCACCTCCAGGTCTTCCCAAGGGATCTGGTAACAGGTGCCCCGACGGACAACGTAGACACACTTACCGTCGCGATCAATTCTGACCGGCAGCGTTAGTGGAAAGAAGATCTCGAATAGATAGAACGCAACCCATACTGGTACAAGGAAGGCCGCTGTTGCCATTAGTGCTTCCGAATAGAAATTATCGATAAACCACATTAGTAACAGAACGATCACCATAAATAGATTTACCACAACCAGCATCCCTCTTCGGAAAAGGGAAAATGCCGTCCGTATATCTATAAATCGTTCGCAGATGTAAGCAACAGCCAATTCCATATCTTCCGACGAATCAGAAACACCAACCACTGGCTTCGCCGGTGGACTAGCAAGCTGTGCTCCCCTCGTGTGGAATACCCTGGTGTCAAGCAGTTCTTCCAAATCCGTTTCCGGAAAATCACAGCTCAAAGGCGAGTCTTTCATCGACACCTAACCCCTCTACGTCATTGCCGTTTAGAATAATGCGGAGTCCATTTTCGCCCGTGATTTTCCGGCTATCCTTCTCACTCGGTCGTCAGTTCAATAGGGCAGAACTCAGTGTCAGGAAAACCTCGATTACTGGATCAGTAATAGTTAATCTTCCCAAACATCTTTTCAATCTCCTTCGGCCACTTGTACTTTAAGGGTGTATACTTCGACCATATTATGGTCGGCATAAAGAAGAAAAATAATACATTCCCAAAAATACGACGACCCATTTGGCCAGCCACGTGCTGATTATATGAGTCATAATTTGCTCCGTAGAGATTCTCCTTATCCTCCTCAATAACTCCCTCGTTGTAATACCTGACAATAAAGTTCCATTTCCGATACATAATCTCTTCTTTAAACCCAGAATAGATCTTCTTGCGCTGCAGGGGCATCTTAGGGGGCTTCCCGCAAAAGTAATGCTTCTCCCGCATGAACAGGTGGGCGTAGTACTGCCGCTCCCACACTACACCAGAGCCCAGATACTGCCAGTTGTAGGAAAAGGTCACTTCCAGCTCGTCCCAGGGAATCCGATAGAAGGTACCGCGGTGCCCTATGTAGACGAACCCCTCCTTACGGTCGATCCGGACCGGCAACGTGTACGGAAAGGAGATCTCGAACAGGTAGACGGCTACCCATACAGGACCAAAAGCGATCAATACTCCAAGCAACGCCTTTGAGTAGAACAAGCTAACAACCCAACCCAACGCCAGGACAATTATCATGAACATACTTACGATGACTGGCATGGCCCTTCGAAGAGACAAGAAGGCCGTTCTAATGTCTATGAACCGTTCACTAATGTAAGCAACGCCCTGATCCATATCTTCCGAGGAATCGGACACTCCCGACACCTTCCTGGCCGGCGGGCTGGCAAGCCGCGCACCATGAGTACGGTACAGCTTCTTTTCCAGCTGTTGCTCCAGGCCCGTCTCCGGAAAATCACACTTCAAAGGCGAGTCTTTCATCGACACCCAATTCCTCCACATCGTTACCGTCCAGGATGATACGAAGCCCGTTTTCACCCGTGACTTTCCGGCCGTCCTTCTCGTACTCAATCAGCATTTCAAGCTGATCACACTTGTTGTGGTTGTAGTGGTCAAACCGAAATAAAACACCCCCAGTAGAAGCGTCTAACTGCTTCCTCCTATGAAACAAGTCTGAGATATCCTTCGGTTCATCTTTCTCAAACCAGTTGGTGTCCACCTCAAACAGCCTGATGGAATACGTGCAACTCCCATCACTGTAACCCGGCAAATACACCACAAAAGAGGTCATTTCCGACATGACCTGATGCTCACCCCGGTTTATATCCCAATGTCGACCGATGTGCTCGGTTATCCGAATAATGGGAGAAAACAGCATGTAATAAAACGCATCCAATTCCGCTTCAAAATAACGCCTGACATCGACGCTTTCATCCTGAGAAATAACGGTTCGGCTTTCCTCCAGCAGTTCCGCGCTCGATGGCCTGGACTGCTCATCCCAGTAACGCAACGTGGGCGAATTGCCCCAGAATGACATAGAAAGGAAATCCTCGATCCGGGACCGGGCGATGTATAGCTGTACCACGCTGATAACGAAGGAGATGGCAATCAGAACCGCGCCTACCACGAGCACAACGGCTACGCCTACCCCGGTGGTAACCGCACCCGCCACCGCCAGAGTAGTCAGGTAGGTGATACCGATGCTCAGCCCTATCTGGACCCCGGACAGGGCCACCATAGCGTGATGGCCTGTGTCCAAGGCCTTGAGGCCCCGCCTTCCTTCCAGACCTATCGACAGTAAAACACCCACGTAGGGAAGGGTCTTTGTGGTGATTGTCACGAAGCTCTTTGCAGCAACAGACAAAATCTTCACATCCTTTAAGATACCTAGAGCCACCGACACCCTCGCCCCAGCTGCCGACAGGTTTGCCCCGAGAGCTTTCGCGTACTCCTCCTTGATCAGCAACCCGCTGAGGTTAACCACACCTTCGCCGATGCTCCACAGGCCAGATACAAAATACCCCCACCGGTCGATGACGGATCGGTCCCCAAGCATTACATCCTGCTGGGTCTTGTCCAGGCCGGAGAAAAGGCTTGCCACATTAATCGCGTGAAAGAAGGTCACGGCCCCAATGAACTTGCCCCGGTTCTGCTTGATGCTTTCAACCACCGGGTCCAGCCGGGTATGGAGCCAGCCAAAGGGGTTGTCCTTGAAATCCGGAGTCAGGTGGAACATGTCGATCATGGTACCGCGCAGGTAATTCCTGATCCTGGCATCCGCCATGCCGGCGGCCAGTGGCGTCATTGTAAGTTCAGACAGGTTATGGCCAGCGGCCTCCAGTGACTTGCGGTGGACCGCCGTGAGCAGGTCCGTTGCGGTATTCAGGGTTATTCCCTGCCGGTGAACATCAATGCCATAGCGTTTCTGGACAGCCTTGGTCCACTTTTTCCACTGCGGCCAGGTTTGAGGGTCTTTCGCCCAGGTTCCCATCTTTGCGGCGGGCGCGGCAAATTCCAGCATCAAGACGTCGGTGGCGGTGCTCACGCGCACATACGCCGGCATGTCGAAGATATTGTCCACAATCTTCAGGCGACCATAATCAAAACCGGGAAGGTCTTTCAGTTTCTGGGCAATACCGTTGGTGGCAGATGCCAGGAACAACACGGTGTTGAGCATGTTACCGACAGTGCCGGCTTCGCCTTCGTCTGCTTCCAACCACCGCTCGGCGTCTTCCTTGCCCTTTTCCGCACCGACATATCCGTCCAGTATATCCGCCAGTTCCTGCTCAACCGCCTTGAACCCTTCAGCACAGTGACAGTCGTTGAACTCCAGCTTCCCGGCCAACTGGTCGGAGTGAATCCACCGCTTCCAGTCGCCGAACACCAATGCCCGAGTCTGATCATACTCTTCAAGCTGTGCGCCGTAGCTTTCAATAAATGCGTCTTTCTCCTCTGAACGAATTCGCTCTTTCAGTTCATCGGAGACTTCCTGCTGTTCTTCGGGCGTTTCCTTCTTGTTGGCCTCACGGGCGATGAGCGCATCCACCATCTGGGAGGTGGTGTAGGCGTATGCGTGCTCCTCCGCGTAATTCGTAATCAGGTTTACATGAAGGGCATGTAGTTGGCCCAACTCGGAGGTGATACCGATTTCATCGTGGAGGGCGACGCAATATGAAAATTCAGTTTCTTTTTTGCACTGCCCCTGCAAATCCGACTCACTGATTCCTTGTGCAAAATCCGTCAAGCTCCACTCGAAATCCACTGTCTCTGGCCGAAAATCTTCAACCACTTCGTTTATAGCTTCGGTCTCACTGATATTTACGCCTTCACGTTTTTCCGGAAGCCCGCTCAGGTCGAACGACTGCATGTGCTCTTCGCGGACTTGTGCGTCCGTTCGTACAAGTTCCTGCAAACGCACAGTCCACCGATGCTGCACGAATTTCAGAAGCACCTTGCCTTCTGCAGGGTGGTGTATGGCGGGCAAAGCGCTTTGTGCGTCGGCACCTGGAAGCAGTACGGAGTTCACACCGGGCTGTACTTCGGTTATCAGGCCTTGCTCATTGACCCGGTATTCATGCAGCGTTCCGAAAACTTCGGAAAACATGTACACCCAACCGGGCGTTAGTTTTCGTACACAGTAATGAGTGGTTTCAAGCGCAACGGTGGGCGGTCGGAAGTTATGTGGCAGCGCTACTTCTTCCTGACTGATCGCCCAACGTACCGGATACAACGCAACGGTTTTGAACTGGAGCGGGCACATCTGTGCCGCTGAGTCGATGTCATCAGCACCCTGCAAAAACGCTGAGCTGTTAGCGCTACCCATGAAGCAGTCCCTCCGTTGACTTTTTCTCGGCGAATTCTGCAATTCGCGCTATGGCTTTGCCTGGCGCTGCGGAATTCTCTTTCCACAGAGTCTGTACTTCACTGTCGTCGAATGCATGGTGTCCAAGCCAGCCAATCGTATTGATATACAGGGCGATATCGCGGGTACTGTACAACCCCCGCGCTTTCGCCGCGTCGACTAGCGCCGAGACCATCTCCCAATCCTGCCCATCCAAATCCATTTGTTGAAGCAAACGGGGAAAGTAGTTTGCAACGTGAAGTTCGAGCTTCCTGAGGGCTGTCTTTTCCGCTGCTCTTTCCATGGCAACCTGGTGTTCCTCACGAATGCTAAACCTCTCAGCCTGCCGCTCACTACTGGGCTGATCATTATGAAAGTAGTCCCAATCACCCTCGCGGCGATCCTGAATGGCGAACAGGCTACAAGGCCCCATCAATCGCCTCACATTTTCACCTGATGAATCCAGTTTCAACAGGTGCCGCGCGATTTCAGGATCATAAAACCGGAACACAACCTCATCTCCCGTGACCAACCTCGCCATAAGCAATCCACGCAAGTGGTGCATGACCTCTTGGAATTGGCAGTCAGCCCGCAATACGATGGCGACACCCTGATGTTTCCAATCGTCGAAGCATTTAAGTGCCAGGGAGCTATCTATTCCCGTTTCAACGAGCCACGGTGAAATTTCCAATAGGTCGGCAAGCTCAGTTTCCCTGTAGAGCGCATCACAATGAGGTGTTTCGATCTCACGATAAATAACTTGGCGCAGATTATTTACTTTGGCGCCATCAATAAGAATGAACGTCTTCCCCTTACCGGGAAGTCCAGCCAGTTGCCCCATCAGATCGCACCTTGTGATTCTGGTGAGCAGACCTGGCAAATTCCCTTACCCTGATTCGCAGCATTCTTGATGGCGCGTATCTGGTCGGACTTGGCCATCGGTCTTTCGGGTGTCTCCGGCAGGACCACCGGCGCAACAGCCCCCCCATTCTTCTCCACCAACCCCGGCATCTCCGGCACCTGAACCTTCTGACCACTCCCCTTACCCGGAGCCCCTCCAGCATTCAGTTTGATCGCCGCGCCTCCCATGGCCACACCGCTGGGGTCGATCTTCACGAAGCTGCCACCAGCCTTGAGGGTGATTTCCGCACCCGCTTCGATAACGGCTTTCTGGCCGGCCTTGATGTGCAGTTCGGTGCCAGAGTCGGTTAGCCAGGCGGTACCGGCTTTCAGGTGCAACGTACCAGTGACGTTGAAACTGCGGTCTTTGCCGGTTTTTTCCCGTTTTTCACCGTCCACCGTGGCGTGGTCATTGCCTTTGATGTGAGCCCTTTGATCGTTTGCCACGGTCAGATGGCTATCGTTCTTGATGACTTCGGTGCGGTTGTTTTCCGTGCGCAGTGCCAGGTCTTTCTGGGCACGAACATAAATCTGCTCTTCGCCGGCTTCGTCTTCAAACCGCAGCTCGTTGCTGCCCTCGCCCTTGTGGCTCTTGGTTTTCAGGGTGGTGCGGGTTTTGTGTTCCGGCAGAGCGTACGGCGGCGTGTTGGTGGCGTGCCAGGTCCGGCCGGTGATGATGGGCTGATCGGGGTCGCCGTCCAGGAAGGAGACGATCACTTCATGGCCGATCCTCGGCAGCGCGGTGAAACCATACTGGCCGCCGGCCCAACCCTGGCTGACCCGGAGCCAGGCACTGCTGTGTTCATCATTTGACGCATAGCGATCCCAAGGAAATCGCACTTTCACACGGCCGTATTGGTCGCAATGGATTTCTTCGCCTTCCGGGCCGGTAACCACCGCCATCTGGGGCCCATCCATCAGGGGTTTGTGTTCACACAGCGGCCGCCAGCTCCGGTCTGCAGGAATGGCGTTAAAGTGGTTGCCATAGCGCGTCGGTTCGCTGCCACCCTCTTCTTCCAGGGCCTGGGGTTGTGAGCCGGTGTGGGTGACCGCCGTGAGCAGCCAGTCGCGGTTCATGGCTTCATTGTCGTGGTCGGTTAGCGGCACCCTGGCACCAGCTGCGAAATCCGGGCGATTGCTCTCGCCAAAGGCTGTGCTGGCGTCGCTGCGCAGTGCCGCAAGCCTGGCTTCAGTGAACGGCCGACCACTGGCGTCCTGCTTGAATCGGCCAGGGTAGTCGTAGTGCTGGTAGTCCACCCGGTGGAGGATCTGGTCGCCAGCTTGTTCATGCATCAGGGCGTAAGCCGGGTTTTTGAAGGTGTAATCCTTCATGGCGACCGATGCGGGGCGTACTCGCTCCCGGTACGCAAACCGGAACACACAGGGCGTGAGGGCACTCCCTCCTGCTTTTCCGTTGTATGGGGCAGCCTCAAGCCTGGGCGAATCGCGATGATGATCGGCAAAAATCAGTGCAGGTGGCTCCTGGCCATCAAGGCCGCCATGCTGGTAGCGATAGTGCCAGCCTTCCTCCGCAGCCAGACGTTCAACAAAGGCCAGATCACTTTCCCGGTGCTGGACGCAGTATTCCCGCTCCTCGGGGCCGCGTTTAAGATCAAAAACGGTATCGACGATCCCCCGCTCCTCCAGCAGGGTACGCACAATCTCATCCGTGCCCCGGTTCTGGAAAATACGGCTGTTGTGCATCAGCGCCAGGCGCCAGAGCGGTGGCCGGAAAACCAGTTCGTAGCGGGTACGCCGATGGCCGGAATCGCCGCGGGCAAATTCGCTGACCACGCCGGTAAAGCGACGCAGCGGCATCCCGTCCTGCCAGACCACCAGATCCACCGGTTGCTCCAGCACATTCGAGGCGCCAACAGACGGATCGGTACTGGCCAGGTCAAGGCGTCCCTGGAACAGCTCGGACAGCCGTTCTGTCAGTGCAAAACCAACAACGGAAAAGTGGTCAGAGGAGTATTCGCCAATGGTGGCGGTAAATTGCAGTCCGTTTGCCTGGGGCATATCTTCGGTCCCTGAAGAGAAAAGAAAATCCGGGCTTTCGCACCATCCTGTGCGAAGGCTCAGCCCTGATGAAAACGTCCTGCTCTCATCAGGGCGGCCCTAGTGTACTGAAAGAGTTTAATACAAGCTGCGGGGTATGCGGTACCCCGCCAGTAGTTGCTGTGTGAACGGGTTGGTATTGCTGGCCGCGTGGAGGCGATAACGCATCTCCCCGTCGTCAACCCGGAACCGGACATCCACCGCGCTGCTGCTCACGCCGGTAATGTCGGCTTTATCGAGCAGTCGGAACAGGGCCCAGGGGCCGCTTTCCGAGAGGCTGCGGGGTGAACGGTTCACCTGGACCGGCACCAGGGTAATACGGCTCTCAACAGAGTCCCGCAGGGTATTGGGCCAGACCAGCGGAATGCTCTGGCGCGGGCCGTGGCTGAACTCGACCAGTTGGCCATCCACATTCACCACGCTGCGGCGTTTGTTGGCTGAGAGATTGAGCGGTTCCAGCGCGAACTCCACATCCAGGGAACCACCCCGGGTAAAATAGGCCCTGCGGATTTGGTCGGCATTTTCCAGGGAAGTCAGTACCGCACCGCGCACCAGGCCGGCACGTCGGGCATCACCCACTTGTTCCGGGTGATCCTCGAGGAACAGTTTCAGGTTGTCCTGATAGAAGGCGTCCAATACGCCGCCCGGGGCAAAGAACCGTTCAAAGTCCTGCAGTGCAACATCCCGCCCGGAGTCCGGATTAAACGGATAGTGGCGGGCCAGATTCTGCTGAAAAGGCTGATACACCTCGCGATACCACTCACGCTCCAGCTGCGCCACCGCCTGGTCCAGAACCACCCGCCAGCTTTCCGTGGCCAACCGGGTCAGCAGCCGGTTCAGGGGCTCCGGCTGGTTGTCGGCCATGCGCTGCAGGGTGAAGATCGGGTCGGCTCCCTGCAGGCCCATGCGGGCCCGGGCGGCGGCCAACGCAGCCTTGCCCTTGTCTGGCGCTTCCTGGATGTTGCGCATGTACTCGTGAAGTTCCCCGACCACCAGCATGATCTGTTCAAGCCCGGTTGGCTGATCGCCATTTTCCCGGGTCAACTGGTTGAGCTCCGCAAACTGCCGTTCAATATCCTGCAACATGCGAAAATGGGGCGACTGCTCCAGAAGCTCCCGGGCTGCGGCACTCTCCCCTTCTGCCGAAGGCACAAGACGCGTGTTATGGCGAACCTGCCCGAGCAGGCTTGCCAGGGGCTCGTGGCCGCTGGTCAGGCTCTCCAGAATACGTACGCCGTGGTTCAGGTCCTCAAACCGCTGAATATCGATGCGGCTCAAGGCAGTACGCCAGGCCTCGGCATAGTGCTCGGCATAGAGGGTCTGCAAACTGGCCAGCAGTCTGGCTTCATCCACCTTGCTGAAGTCAACGTTGTCCCGGCGGCCCAGCACCCAGGCGTCCACCAGAGCCAGCTCCGTTACCGAGCCGGACTTGCGCAGGAACCATTTTTCCAGTCCCTCCCGGGTCAGCAACGCGGGGATGGTCAATGGATCTTCTTCCACCGCTGCTCCCG
Source organism: Marinobacter sp. EhC06 (assembly GCF_001650915.1). GTDB lineage: Bacteria > Pseudomonadota > Gammaproteobacteria > Pseudomonadales > Oleiphilaceae > Marinobacter. The sequence continues at coordinate 769,543 of NZ_LXYO01000023.1, read as the reverse complement.
AGTCCGACGGCTCGCCATAGCCATCCAGCCGGGTGAACACCGTGCTGAATGCCGGCCCGGATGCCCGGGCCAGTTCCAACGGTGCCCGGAATTCCTGTTCTGCTTCAATTTCCAGATCCCGATAGACCCGGTCTGGCGTGGCAATCCGACCAAGCTCATGTTGTGCCCACTCGACACTGCTACGAAACGGCGCCAGGGTCATATCGGCAACCGCATCGCCCTGGCGAGTTAGCTGTGCCAGATCGGTATGCGCCATGGCATAGTCCAGATGACCCAGTAGCCGCTGCTGCAGTTCACTCTGGCCGGGGAACGCCTCCTGCCAGTGGTTCTGCATGTAGCGGGTCACAATATCGTCCCGACGACCACTGGCGTCATACAGCATGCGCAACACCCGCAGATGCTCCAGGCGCTCAGTGCTATTGTCCGGCGCCTGACCCATCTCGGCCATCACACCGAACATCAGGGCTGGCAAATATTGGTATGCCAGCATATCCAGGTAGGATTCCTCAACTTCCGGGCCCACCTCATGGCCACGGTACAGGCCCATATCACTGAGCAACGGCCAGTTCCGGCGATGGTCGCCAAAGGCCAGCGTTGCCTCACGAAGTTCATCCAGCGGACCGAGCAGGTTCCGGCCGGTGTTGTCCGGTTCAAAGCCCACCGGCTGCCAGTTATCGATAAAGCCCTGAACACGGGCTTCCACGGCGGCAGCGGCCTCTGCATTCTTGATAAAGAAATGCTGCCAGCCGGCGGTCATACCCGCACCGGCACAAACAGCCACCACGGCGGCCACGGCCAGCCGGCGTTGCCTGGACTGAATCACCCGTCGGTTATCACCGGCCAGGCCAGCCTCCGGATAGATGATCTCGGGGAACAGTGCCCGGGTAAACAGGGTGGCGGACTGCCCTGCCCGTTGGGCAGGCTGAATGGGCCCGGCAATCTGGTAGTTTGCGGCAGCTGCCGAGACAAAGGCATCTTCCGGCACGCCCTCCTGCAACACCGAGGTGAAGTAGGTGCCGCGAACCATCGCCGGTGTCGAGAACACATCCGCAGACAGCAGGTCGGTCAGGAAATGCTCCAGAACAGGCTTCAGGCCTGCAAGCTGGCGGGTAAAGGAATAGGCCGCTGCCCGCTCCTCGGCATCCCGGGTATTGGCCAGAACATCCGGCAAGCGATCGGTAAGCCGCTCAACCATGGCGGTGTATCGGTCAGCGAACTGGTTCAGCCAATCGTCGTTATCTATCTGGCCTTCGAGTCTGAAGGTGAAGCCCAGGGCCTGCTCCTTGTCCTGCTTACTCAGGGTCCGCACGAGCGGGCCAAAACCGTAAAGCAGGTCCATCTTGGTGAAGGTGACATAAACGGGCAGGCGGGAGCCGATCTGCTCCATCAGTTCCCGCAAGCGCGTGCGCAACAGGATGGCCCGGTCCCGCCTCTGGCCGGAGTCTGCCACGCTGAGACTGGCCAGATCTATGGCCAGCACCACCCCGTTCAGAGGACGTTGAGGACGATTTCGCTCCAGCCAGGCGATGAAATGATGCCAAAGACGCTGCTGGATCTCCGCGCCCGCGCCCTCACCCTGACTCTGGCTCAGCAGTTCACCATCCGGATCGATAAGCACGCCTTCATCGCCGATCCACCAGTCAAAACCGAAGGCATTGCGATCCACCCGATTGTTGCGGGTTACGTTGGTGAGCGTGTAGGTCTGCCCGGACCGTTGAATCAGGCTGGTCTTGCCAGCATCCTCAAGGCCCATCACCAGATACCAGGGCAGCCGGTAAATGCCTTTGCGGCCGGGGAGGTTGCTTTTCAGGGCCGCCAGCTGACGATCCAGCAGGCGCTGCTGCTTGCGCTCCATGGGCAGAATCGGATCTTCCTGTTCCTTCTGCGCTTCGGCCTGCCGGACGTTCACCTTGCGCAGGCGGCGCGCCAGCACCATGCCCCACATCATCGCGACCACAAGGACAACGCCCAGGGTTACCAGGGCCCGCATCTGCCAGGCCGCTAATGGAAACTCACCATTGAGTTCCCAGCGCGGCCCCAGCCACCAGGTGGCCACCAGCAAGGCGATAACGCCGAGTGTCAGGGTGACCGGGGCTGCGTTTTTAAGGTATGGCAGAAGCCAGCGACCGATAAGTAAAGCTTTTCTCCACATGGTTTCCATTCCTGATGTGATTCCTTGGTGTGCTCCGGGGATCAGCCCAGCTTTTCAAGCTGCCTGATCAGAGCGGGCTCCCAGTCCTCGAGAGCCAGCCCGCGAACCTGCGTTTGCAGATCCTGAATCTGCTGCGTCGCCAGTGATTTCAGGCCTGCGTCTTTCATCAATCGGGCGCTGGCAAGACGCCAGTAAAAGCGGTCTCTTGGCTCTCTCGCTTCCGCCAGCCCGTCCTCCAGAAGTTGCATCCCGGCAGCCAGTCCCTTTTGTGAAACCAGATCCCGAGCTTTGTCATAAGCCTGCTCCCAGGCGTTGGCGCTGCCGGCGGAACCACCGATCGCCGGCGCGGACCAGAGCCACTCTTCCGCCTCGCGGGAGAGGAACGGCGTGCCATCGTTGAAGGTGAGCTCCGGCAACTGGGCAAGGCGCTCGACAAACTCCTTTGCAGACACACGGATTGCCTCTGCGCAGGCGTGGTGGCCAAGGGCCGTTGCGACCCGGGCACTTAGCCAATGGCCGTCCAGCCAGAATGGACTGACCGACAGGCTCTGCTCGATTTTCTGCCACAACGCCAGGTCTGCGGATTTTTCCAGGGCTTCCCGATAGTCAGCCACACGATCGGCACTCACGGCGGCAAGATCGGTGCGCTTTCCGTCTCGTGTCGGCGGTACCGTGGTGATGTTCTGCCAGATAGCATACCGGCGGACCTGGTACCCCAGAGGCTGGTCCGGCCCGGTTTCGGTGAGCATGTCCGCGACTTTCAGAAGGCTCTGCCGGGTTGCTCGCTCATCACCCGGGTCCAGGGTGAGTGCCCCCAAGGAAGGCTTCGACGGTGCGGGTTTCTGCTCTGGCGTTTCAGTTCCCGAATCCTGGCCGACCTGCCCTGCCTGCGGACGGGTTTCGGGGGCTGCCGTGGCGTCGTTAACACTGGGCAGCTTTTCAATTGCCCGTTTAAGATCCTGCAGTGACCCCTCCGGCAGTTCCCGGCCAGCGGCCTGGTCCATCAATCTGGCCAGAAGTTCAAGGCAGAAAGCCCGACCGTCGCCAACACTGCCATCGAACGCCAGGGCGTCTACGCCTTTGCCGGCACGCTGGAGCATCTGGGTGAACATCATCTTGCGGGCCCGCTTGCCCTTGTCCCCGGGATACGGCCAGGCCTGCTCCCACCATTCGTCCAGGATCCGATGCAGCAGGTACAGAGACAGTGCGAACCGTTCACCGTCGCCGCCACGTTGCAGGGCGATCAGCAGAAAACCGAGCACTTTCAGATCCTTGCTGCGGTCCGAGAGAATCGTCAGGGCATCGCTTTCAACCTTGCTCCAATCGATATCGGTATGGGCCAGAGAGCCCACCTTCATGATCTCGTTTTCCAGAAATTCGAGCGTTGCATCGTCTCCGAGTGCCTCGCCGACACCGGAATCGCCGGGCAATGGTGAGACAACCTGTTCAACGTAGGGATGTTGCTCAATGATCTGCATGTTGCTGTCCTGAATCGCTGTGTTCAGCCGGCATTTACCAGCCACAGGTCTCGCGTAGCGGCTCGATTGCCCGGCGGTATCCCGAGAGATCAAACAGCAGGCCATCAATGCGACTGTTGGGCGAGTCAATGCGGGCCTCTGTGCCGTCGATCATGGCTTTCACGGTACGAATGGCTGGCAGTCCCCGGCCGCCGCTGAGCACGAAACCGTTGTCCCGCACCCGCCAGACGGTCTGTCCCCGGCCAAACCCCAGTTGAACCCGCTCCTCGTCCATTGCCTCAGGCAGCATCAGCGTGAGTTCAGTAATGTTGTTGTGGCACTGAAGGGCCAGCAGAGGTCTGGGAGGTTGAATCCCCAAAGCGGGAACCGTCACCAGTTGGCCAGCTGCTCGCCCGGTATTCCGGTAAAGCACACCGGCACCGGCATTTTCTGCATCAAGGCTGGCGTATGCCTGTCGCCATCGCTCGGATCGCCGGGCATCCGGGGCCGCAAGTTCCTTGCCGGATGCCGCCAGGGGGGTACCAAAAACCTCGTCAAAGCAGGCCAGCCGTTCAAGTCGCTGGGGCTCACTGGTACAGAGGCGGGCATCCTCAAGCTGGCCAGCGCAGGCATTGGACACCAGTGAAACCAGCGCCAATGCCGCTGCAACACCATCGGTTAATCGCACTCTTCGGGGAATCATGACTCTGTCACCTGGTACTTTAGGCACTTGTGGGCCAGGGTCCGCTTTGGCAGGCCGAGGCTCTCCGCCGCCTGGGCTCGGTTGCCACCATACTGGCGCAATCGCTCGCGAATAATCGCCGCTTCAAAGGCCTGTGCCGCGGCTTTAAGATCCCGGATCTCTTCCACAGCGGGTAGATCCACGGGATTTCTGTCCCTGACATCCCAGGGTGCGCTGGTCCAGCCATCGGACTCTTCAAACAGGTCATTAATCCTCAGAACTTCCGGCTGGATATCGTCACCGCCCGGAGTTTGCAGACAGGCCAGTTCAATGATGTTGCGCAGCTCACGGACATTTCCCGGGAAGTCGTATCCGGCCAGCAGGTGCAGAGCGTGGCTGGAAATGCCCATGGGCCCGCTACCCTCACGCTCGGTATACAGGCGGATAAAGTGACGGCTCAGGGCTTCGAGGTCGTCGGGGCGCTCCCGCAAGGGCGTCACCCGCAGCGGAAACTGGCTCAGGCGATAAAACAGGTCCCGCCGGAAGCTGCCGTCTTCGATACCTGCCTGCAGCGGCTGGTGGGTGGCAGCTACCAGGCGAAAATCGGAATGCTGTTCCTCACGGGCGCCCAGTGGGCGGAACTGACGGCTCTCCAACACCCGGAGCAGCTTCGACTGCAGGGCCAAGGGCATGTCGCCGATTTCATCCAGGAACAGGGTGCCGCCGTTGGCCTGTGCCAGAAGCCCCTGCTTGTCCCGGTCGGCGCCTGAGAACGCTCCCCTGGTATGCCCGAAAAGTTCGCTTTCCAGGAGGGTATCGGGAATCGCGGCGCAGTTGACCACCACCATTGGACCATCGGCCCGGTCGGACAGTTCATGGATACCGCGGGCGACCACATCCTTGCCACAGCCGGTTTCACCCTGCACCAAAACGGACAGTTGGCTGCCGGCGGCCCGGACGATCTGGGCCCGGAGGCTGGTCATGGCCTGGGAATTGCCAACCAGGGTTCGGGCCAGTTGTTCGCACCGGGTGCGAACGGTTTCGGCGTCGTGCAAATGATCCAGTGACCGCTTGAGCAGGCGGCGCTGCCAGACCTGGTCGCGGCTCTGAAGCTGGGTAATCCATTGATGAACCAGCAGTTGTCGTAGGCCACAATACAGAGGCTGGCCGGTAATGCCGTTCCAGTCGGGTTCGTCCCGACACAGGACGAGCATCCCCAGGGTTCGGCCATCATTACCGGTGAGGGGCTCGAGCCACAGGGAACGGGGACGGTCGCTGGCCTCGAACAGGGCCTGGAAGCCGGCGTGATCGAGGCGGTAGCTGGCGGCACGGGTAAGTTCCCGGGCTTTGCCGGTTTGCAGCACGTGGGCAAAGGGGTGGCTGAAGTCGCCGCAGTCGAATTCGCCGTGCTCGGCGAGGTCGCTGCAGTGCAGGGTTCGGCCACTGAGGTCGAGTTCGAGTGCCCAGCAGCGGGTCAGGCCGAAGGCGTTTTCCAGCTGTTTTGTGGCGGTTTTCAGCAGATCCGGCAGGTTGTCCTGCTGGATCAGGGCCACCGCCAGGTCTATGCCGGTGTGCAGTTCCATCTGCATCCGTCCCATTCTTCCTTTCCCTGTTGGGTTGTTGTGGAGTTCGCCGACCGCGCAGTCTGCGGGGTGGCTTTCCAAAACACGCTGTGAATACATCCTTGTACGCTCCGCTCCGCCCCTCACTGCTTACTGCTCCTGCGTCGCAGTGAGGGTCCTGTCTTGGCCATCCCTGGCCAACACGTGAAGAGCTTTCGCTCTTCACCCATGGCTCCGCAGGGTTTTGGAAAGCCACCCCGCAGGCTACGCTACGCTTCAGTTGCCTTAGGCAACAGTTCCTACGAATCGATGCTCATCGACCCCCAGCGTCACCCTATTCACCGGCTCCCTCGCAGCCAGTTTCTCCAGCAACGCCAATGAAACCGGCGGTAACAATTCACCCTCTATGATCGACTCAAGCATCCTTGCGCCGTTTTCGCTTCTTGTCGCACGGCTGCGGATGGCATCGATCAGGCCGTCCTGAAGTTCCACTTCGGTGTGATAACGGGCCTTGATCTGGTCCGCCAGGCGCTGGAGTTTGTCGCCAACGATTCGGTTGAGGGTTTCCTCGCCCAGAGGCAGGTAGGGCACCACTTCCATTCTTGCAAGCAAGGCCGGTTTGAAGAATCTGGCCAATTCCGGGTAGAGGGCTTCGTCCAGGCTGGCCGGGGACTCGGCGTGGTTGACGATGGTCTGGTAGCCGAGGTTGGAGGTGAGGAAGAATACGACGTTTTTGCAGTCGATGAGTCGGCCTTCGCCGTCAGCCAGTTCGCCCTTGTCGAACGCTTGGTAGAACAGGTTGAGGACTTCCGGATGGGCTTTTTCGACTTCGTCGAGCAAGACCACGGAGTAGGGTTTCTGGCGGATGGCTTCGGTGAGGATGCCGCCTTCGCCGAAGCCAACGTACCCCGGAGGTGAACCGATCAGGCGGGAGACGGTGTGTTTTTCCTGGTATTCGGACATGTTGATAGTGGCGAGGAACTGGCGGCCGCCGTAGAGCAGTTCGGCCAGCTGTACCACGGTTTCGGTTTTGCCAACGCCGCTGGGACCCACCAGCAGGAAGGCGCCCATGGGGCGGCCGGGCCGGCGCAGGTCGGCGCGGGCGGTGAGCAGGTGCTGGTGCAGGCAGTCGATGGCGGTGTCCTGGCCTTTGATGTGCTCCTGCAGATACGCCGGCAAGTGAGTAATTTTCTCCAGTTCGTCGGTGGTCATTCGATTGACTGGAATGCCGGTCCAGTCGGCGATGACTTCGGCCACCTGTCTGGCGTCAACGCGGGCGTGCACCAGCGGCTCGTCGGCCTGGAGTTCAGTCAGTTCCTGCTCGATGGCGGCGGCTTCGCTTTTCAGGTCCGGGCGTTCTTCTGTATCCCCATCGGTCAATTCAGAGGTATCCGCTTCGGCCTGCGATTCGCCGGTGAGCAACTGTTCCCGAATCTCCACCAGTCGTGCCACCAGCTCGCGCTGGTCGTTCCAGCGTTGTTCCAGTGCTTCGGATTCGGCAGTGATCCCGGCAATGCGCTTTTCCAGTTCCCGTTCCCGTTCGGCATCCACGCTCTGCCCCAGGGTGTGTTCCCGGCTCAGCAGGTTCTGTTCCATGGCCAGCTGATGCAGCTCGCTGCGGACGTGGCTCAGGCGTCTGGGCGGCATGCTCAAATTCAGGCTGACCCGGGCGCAGGCGGTGTCCAGTACGTCGATGGCTTTGTCCGGTAGCTGGCGGCCGGCAAGGTAACGGGCAGACATGTCGGCGGCGGCTTTCAGGGCGCTGTCGGCGATCAGGACCTGATGGGCTTTCTCATAGACGGTGCGCAGGCCACGGAGGATGTGGACGGCTTCGCCGGGTGTGGGCTCATCCAGCGCCACAGGCTGGAAACGCCGGCTCAGGGCCGGGTCCTTTTCGAAGTATTTCTTGTACTCGCGCCAGGTGGTCGCGGCGATGGTGCGCAGCTCGCCCCGGGCTAGGGCCGGTTTGAGCAGGTTGGCGGCATCGGAGCCGCCTTCGCTGTTGCCGGCACCAATCAGGGTATGGGCTTCGTCAATGAACAGGATGATGGGGGTAGCGGAGCCTTTGACCGCTTCGATAACGCCTTTGAGGCGTTTCTCGAACTCACCCTTCACCGAGGCGCCGGCCTGGAGGGCGCCCATGTCCAGGGTCCAGAGCTCAACGCTTTTCAGGCGGTCAGGCACGTCGCCGTTGACGATGCGCAGAGCCAGGCCCTCCACCACGGCGCTTTTGCCCACACCGGCATCGCCCACCACAATAGGGTTGTTCTTGCGGCGGCGGCAGAGGATGTCGATCATCTGATCGATCTCGGCGTCACGGCACACCACCGGGTCCAGTTTGTCTTCCCGGGCCAGTCCGGTGAAGTCGGTGGCGTAGCGTTTGAGCGGGTCCAGATCCGCGCTGGCCACCGGTTGCCCGAATTCGTGCTCGCTCGGTTCCAGCCGCTCCGCGGAGCCCTGGGTGAACCGATCAAATTGCTTGCGCAGCTGCTCACGGTTGATGTCCGCCAGTAACTGTGCCACCCGGGGCATAAGGTATCGGTCAGCATTCATCAGCAGGGCCAGGAATACCGCGCCGGAACGCAGTTCGGTGTGGCCCAGTTCGGTGGAAGCCAGCAGCCAGGCATCCTGCATCAGTTCCACCAACAGCGGCGAGAACGATGGGTAGGGCTCAGCACTTTGCGCCTCTCCGTTCAGGCTGTCGCCTACCAGCGGTTGCAGTTGCTGATGCTCAATGCCGGTGTGCTCCAGAATCTGGCGCACGTCGGAAAACGGTGTTTCCAGCAGTTTGAACAGTAAATGGGCCGGAGTGATTTCCGCGCCCTGGCGGCTGATGCACAGGGCGGCGGAGGCTTCCAGCGCCTGGCGTGAAATGTCGTTGAGGCGCCCGATCAGCGCCGGCAGTTCTACCCGAATCACGTTGATGTCCTTATTTCGGTAGTTGGTCGAGTACGCGCAATACGTCCGTGATGCGCTCGTTCAGTGCCATGTTATACAGGGAGTAGATGCCGGCCATGACCGCCACAAACAGACCTGCAATGCCCCAGACGGGCATGCCGCTGCGCAACCGGTTCCGGGTTGGCGTCACGTTCGCCCGGGCATCCGCAAGAGGCGGCTGGTCCTGTTCCTCCTGCAACGCTTTCAGTTGCTCGTGCAGGCCACGGACAATCTGGTCGTATTCATCCCGGCCGTTTTCCATCACCTTGTACCGCCCTTCGAAACCCAGAGAGAGGCACAGGTAGATAAACGACAGCATGTCGCGATAGCGGGCCGGTTCCTGTTCCATCCGGGCAAGAATGGCAAAAACCTTTTCCCCACCCCAGGTCTCGTTGTGGAAGCGGGACAGCAGGGAGTGCTGAGACCAGACGCTATGGGCGCCCCAGTCGGTTCCCAGCACGGCCTCGTCGATGAAGGCGCAGAGAACGTACCGATAAGCGACAACAACCGGCCGGTCGTAACCCTGTTCCACCAGTTCCCGGTCGATGGCAGCGATTTCATCCACCACCTGCTGGTAGAGGGTTTCCACCGCGCGATAATCCGCCAGCCTGCGTATCCTGATCACCAGGCCAAGCAAGGGTGTGGCGGCGTCAATCAGGCGGTTATGTTCCAACCCCCTGAGCTGGAACTGCTCGTCGACCTGGCCTTCCCTGTTGCCCTCAGCGGCTGCCCGGCTGTTGGCAAAAATCAGATCACTGAACGCACTGCTGCCGGAATTCCTGCTGCCGTTGGGTAAGTCCATTACCTGTGCATCTGCCATGATTTAGCTCCTGATTGCCCAGAACTGCATTTCCATGCCCGGGAAACTGCCGGCCACGTGGAATGCGAAGCCGCTGGCGTTGTCGAGCATTTGCCAGGCCTGGCTCTGGTCGTCCAGGCGGAAGTACACGAAGCCGGCGTGGTAAGGCAACTGCCGGGGTGCAACCGGTAACGCAGCGAGCGGAATTCCCGGCAGCTGCAGGCTGATGAGATCCCGTATTTTCTCCACCGAGGCCACCTTGCACTGCTGGGTGAACTGCTTGCGCAGATCGTCCAGCGGCATGTCGGCTTTGACCGCAAGAATGAATTCCGCATCCCGGACCAACTGGGCATCCTGAACCGGGGCCACGGTCAGGCCATACTGGCGCTGCTGAAGCTGGATAGCCAGGGCTCTTGGTTCCAGCACCGTGCTCAGGGACTGCCGCAGAACCTGCATGAGCGGGGTAAAACAATCCTCCGGCAGATCGTGGTCATAGGCCGGGTACTCCCTCGGCAGGCGCCCTTCATCGGTGAAGGTCACCAGCTCGCCACACAGTTCCAGCAGGGCTTCGAACAGCCGTTCAGGATGCAACTGGCGCAGGCGGGCCAGGTGCATGAACCTGGGATGGGCCCGATTCAGCATCTGCAGCAACATGAAATCCGCCACGTCGGCAACACCGCCCTGCCCCGGTGCACCGACACGCTCGGCGATATTGCGTGCCCGCTCCCGCATCAGTCCGGCCATTTCACCGACAAATCTCTGGAGCCTGGGTGCGGCTCGCACACTCAGCATGGTGGGGAGGAAGTTCGGATCCATCACCAGGCTTCCGTCCGGGCGCTTTTCAAGAATCCGGCCGATAGCCAGGGCCGCATAGGCGCTGCGATCTTCCCGCTCCAGCATCAGGCGGGGCGCCACGCGGCCCACATCAATGGTGTGAGCATCGCCGTCGATAGAATGCAGATCCCGGATTTCCCGGGAGTCGGCACGGAACCGGCCGGCCACGGGGGCGTCCGGCCATTCCACTTCCGCCAGGCTTTCACTGCCCAGCGGCAGCGCCAGGTAGACGACCTGATTGGCCACTGAGGCTTCGGTGATTTCCATCGGTTCAGGCATCACGTCTTCCTGGGGCAGACTGAAGCGGGTGCCATCCGGGAACAATCCGGATGCCCGAACCAGGCCAACCCGGCCGAAACTCAGGTACTCTGCGTTCAGTTCCAGGTCGCTGAAGCCATACAGATAATCGGAGATCGCGAGCGCCCGTTCATTGATCTGGTGTTCCAGATATCGCTGCTGTTGCTGGAAGTGTTGGGGCTTGATGAACAGGCCATCACTCCAGACGACTCGATTGGTTACCGCCATCAGGTGTCATCCGAATGCTTGAGTTGAACTTCCCGCTCCCGCAGGTTCACCAGCAGGTTGTAGCGGCCGCCGATTGGATCCACCTTCACCACCTTCTTCCACTGAGACAGGTTGGGATAGGCGTAAAAGGCGATCACGCCGATAAATCGGGTGTCCTGGCCAATCTCGAAGGGTTCGATGAACTTGAACTGGCCCGGCACCAGGGAGTAATCGCTATGATCGACATAGTTCTGGCCCAGTGACGACTCGAGGTCACTCAGTAGCTGGTCGAAATCCCCGGCCATCAACAGTGAGCTGTCGCGCATCTCGATGATCTGAAACGCAATGGGCGTGGGTGCCAGAGATTCGTTCGGGTTTACATCCGGTTCGGCCACCATGGTCAGACCGACCCGGCTGGGCAGATCCTCCGGGTACCCCACCGGGATATCCGGGTCCCAGAGCACTTTTGCGGTTTTGGTGACCGCGTTATATGGGGTGCTGCATCCGGCAAGCACGAATACGATGGCCAGCAAACTCCATTTGCAGGTCTTCACAACGGGTTCTCCCTCTGTAGTTGGCGCAGGTTCTGGTCGTAAGCCTGTTCGAACACTTCCTGGAACAGGCGCTCGAATCCCTGCTGACGACTGGATTTCAACTCTCGGTAATAATGCTGGTACATATCCCAGGCCCAGCGCCCCTCGTCCTCGTTCTGGCGCAGTCCCCGACGGTAACCATGGAAACGACGCAGCAAGGCCTCGGGCGAAAAGGCATGCAGGATGGCCTCCAGCGCCTCGCTGATGGCCTCACGGGTTGCCTGCTGGTGGTGATCCAGGCTCTGCAGACTCTCCCGCACCGCCGCCGGCGCCGACAGGTGAACCGGGCTACGGTGGCTGGCGAACAGGGTCTGCACCGTATCTTCATAACCCTCACCCAACCGCAGTGGATTATCCTCAATGGGTTGCAGGCGGGTTCGCAGCGCCTGATGCCTGCTGTCTTCTCCCTGGTGCAGCGCCAACAACCCTTCCACGGTCGCCTTCAGAGTCTGCCCCGCTTCCTCCAGGAACAGACGCATCTCATCGCTGTCAGCAAAGTCCAGCCCGGCTTCCATACCCCGCAACAGGGGGCCACCACTGATGTGTTTGCTGCTCTGATCTGAAGCCTCCCGGCGATCAGCGCTCTTTGCAATCTCAGGCATCCTGTCTTTCTCTCCTTTGCGAACGGGTAGGCCCATTGCTACGTCGCGGTTTTCACGGTACTCATCCGAAACATGCCTTTCAGCGGCGCGCCAGGAGGTCTCGCTGGCCATCAGCGCATCAGTATCCGACTTCTGCTCGTCCGGCTGCCCGTTCCAGGGCGCCAATGGGTCATCACTGACGGCCTCCCCGGCTACCAGGGCAAGATTCTGCAGTGGCTCCGGGTTCCCGGTCTGGCTGGTTAAGTCCTCGGCCCGCATCAGTGGCCCTTCATCGACATCAATCAGTTGCCCGGCCTGCTCTGCCTCACCGCTCTCAAGCAACGGTTCGCCAACAGCCTCGGCGAACTCCGCACGAAGTTGATAGCGACCAATACTGACGGTATCGCCATGATTCAGTCGTGCCCGACGGCCCCGGCCTACAGGCTGACTTGCGCTATTGATGTAGGTCCGGCCACTGCGATCAATCAGGCAGAAGCCGCCGTCCAGAAAACGGATCTCTGCGTGGCCAGGAACCGCACCCGTTCGCTGGGACGATAACCGCCAGGTATCACTGGCTGCTGTGCCGATAGAGCCGCCGCGAACGCTGAAACAGTGCTCGATGGTTGCCCCACCGCCGGCAACGGTCGGATTGGTGACTGTCAGCTTGAGGCCCGCAGCCTGTTGTTCATCCATGAATGCCTTCCCTGCCGGGTTTACCGGCGAATCTGAATCCGGACCGCCGGTCGGCGCCGAGCCTTTTCCGGGGTCACGAAGGAATTCCAGCCCAGCCGGACATCTTCCCCCAGCTCCATGGGGCGGATGTCTTTCGGACGCATTTGAAGCTCCAGGTCGTAGGCCAGTTGCTCCCGCGTAGCGAACTCCACCAGTTTGACCAGGCGCTGGTGGTCCTGGCCATTGGGCAGGAAATCCGCAAAGCGCTGTCGGCTGAGATTCCGCAACCGGAGCACAAATTTGCCACTGCGATCCCGAATGGCCGATCCCACCAATGTGTCGCTGCCCAGAGAGGCGTTGGCCTGGCCCAGTCGGGTCTGTTGATCATCGGCGATGGCCACCTTGCGCAGGACCCACTGTTCAATACTGACATCGTCCAGATCGAAGCAATGGGCAACGATGCCGCTCACCACCTCCGGCGACCGGCTGCGACCGGCCATCAGGCCGGAATAGGCCAGCATCTTGGACCAGTTAACCGGTGTTGCCTCCCGCAACCGGCTGTCGCCGAGTCCTATAAGGGCAAAGATCAGTTCTGAAAAGCCGTCCGAGGCACCGGGTTGAAACCGAACGTAATAGCGATACTTGCGCCACGCCCGGTGGAACAGCGTGACCAGGCGGTGATTGAAAAAATCAAGAAAATGCCGCCGGATGCCCAGATTCTGCCCCGCTTCCCAGGCCAGATCCTCCAGGTAATAGCCCGGCAACGGCGACTGGGAGCCGTGCAACCCCAGAAAGCTGACTTCCATCTGATACGGGGCATGCTCGTGCTCCGGCGACAGCGCCGAAACCACATCGCTGCCGGGAAACCCCAGCCCCGCGGAGGCGGAAAACCGGATCCGTTCCTGACGGGGCTGGTCGTCGCTGTTTCGCTCCAGATCATCCCCGTGGTGCCGGTGAATCAGATCCACCAGCTGGAAAAAACTGTATCGCCGCGCATTGCCCAGAACGGGTTGCAGCTCGGCTACATCAGCGGCTGCTGACCTTGCTGTAACGTCCATGTGTACCGTTCCTGATTATCGGTGTTCACCACTTCCAGTTGGTGAAATGCGTTGATACTGGCGTAAAGAGCAAAGAACTGGCTGAGAACCGTGCCAAACAGGTAAAGATCACCCTCCGATGCAAAGGCCTGCTGGTCCAGTTTCAGTACCGAGCGGATCCCCCGCACCGGCAGGCCCTTGACCATCCGGTCAACCGGAGCCGTCTCGATACCGGTAATACCAGCCAGACGCTTCTGGGATACCCGCTCCGCCTGACGGTCCACCAGAGCCCGGAAATCATAGACCCGCAGCACCGTGCGCAGGGCATCCACATCCAGCATGGACAGGTAATTGAGTGACAGATTCGAGATCAGCGTCCACAACAGGCTGCCATCCAGGGTTGGCCGCAGGGTCGCCGTGGGCCGGGTAATGTTGCTGAAGGTGGCAAACGCCGGCGTGCTCTCGGTCGCCATGCAGATTTCGCCAACCGCCAGCTGGCTGGGCAACTGGCGGTTGGTACAGGTCAGGGTCAGGGAAACCGCTTCTTGCCGGCTCAGGCACTCGGATTCGTCGCCCCGGACAAATGACATGTAATGATCAAAACCGTCCCCGCGCACGCTGTCCCGGGCCCGGACCCGGTAGTACAGGGCGGTACGTCCCCGGTCCCGTTCCACCTCATGCTGGAAACTCTCGAAGGCCGTGTAGATGCGGGGCTCACCGCGCCCGGACCGACCCTCCAGCCAGCCTTCCACCTGCTCGATGCTGAACACCTCGTAGTGGTCCGGGGAGCGGCTGGAAGGCGAAATCCGGTATTCGGTCTGGCGGCCGTTCAGATCCACCGGTTCGCCTTCATGGGTAAACAGGTTCACCGCCGGTGTGCAGTAGAGCTGAAAATTGTCTTCCCGCACCTTGGCGTCCGGCGGCAGGATACGGCTGAAATGGAAACGCAGGCTGATTTCGTCCGCCTGCAGCGCAGGCAGCCGGCGTGCCAGGCCGTGGATGTCCACGAAACGGAAGGCCTCAGGGAAGCTGAGGTATTCCTGCAGAATGCGGTAGCCGGGGTAGGCGTTCTTCGGGTACGGCAGCAGAGCCTCATCGTTGCCAAATCCCACCGGCTGCAACAGCGAGGCCGGCAGGCGGTATACAGCGTCCCCCACCACCAGATCGATGCGTTCGAGATAGTGGTTCAGCCAGAGAAACAAGGTTTCGGCGATATGACTCTCGCCGCCCAGATAAAAGCGCAGGCTTTCCATACCCAGTGACGACAGGGGCTGATCGGTATGCAGCGCAAGGTCCACGGTGACAGACGATACCTCGCGCGAGTGTTCGGCATGGGCCGCGGCAACGCTCACGGGAAATACGTCCACCGCGCGGCAGGTGCGGAACCGGCACTGGGTCTGGCGATTGGCATCGCCCAGGGGCCGGCTCTTGATCTCGGTGTGGCGGTCTACCCTCTGGCGCTCACTGATGGCATGCAACTGCGGATCAAAGCGCATGATCGTGCAACTGGGTACCGGCCGCAGATAATTCGGCCACAACATGTTCAGCAGCGAGTGGGTAATCTCCGGGAACTCGTCCTCGACCTTTTCCCGGAGCTTTCCGGTCAGGAAAGCAAAACCTTCCAGCAGCCGTTCAACATCTGGATCGGTGCTCTGCTCGGACAGAAACCGTGTCAACTGCGGATGGGCATCCGCGAATTCCCGGCCCTGAAGCCTGAGAAAACTCAACTCGTCCCTGTAGAACCGATTTAACTTCATACAACTACCGCATCCTTGGGAGTATGAGACGGTCGGTACACTTTTCTTCCGGGAAAAAACAACTCGCTGCGCTCAGACATTTTTTTCCCTGCAGAAAAGCATCCCCACCGTCTCTCGCCATCCTTGGTGTTTGCTTATCCGTTTCGTTACACCACCTGGTAGTAACGTTTGTCATCCAATACTAAATCTATGGTCGTTTTGTCGTCATTTGCGCCGACATTCAGGTACACGGTCACCTGAAACCGCAACTGCAGCGGATCGGGTCCCTGGGGCAGATTAACCACATCCACCCGCTTCACCCTGGGTTCGAACTTCTCGATGCACTGCCGGATCGCGCCACGGATCTGGACGCTCAGATCGTGGGTGCCGAGCGTGGCGTCGTTGAAGTCCAGCAGGCCCAGATCCGGCACGCTGGCGCTGTTGCCCGGGTGGGCGTTCAGCAGCCGAACCAGATGGCGCTTGATGGATTCAACAACGTGGGTGACTTCTCCCATACTCTGGCCGGCCGGTTCGGCAGCCTGCTCCAGTCTCTCGAACAGGCTGCCGCTGCCGGCCTGCGATCCGTCGCTGGCCGGGTGCTGGAACACGGATTAATCCTTGTCCAGCCGGCCAACCAGTGACAGTTCGAAGTTGGCACCCATGTACTTGAAGTGGGGCCGAACCGCCAGGGACACCTGGTACCAGCCCGGATCGCCTTCCACGTCAGAGACGGTGACCTGTGCCGCGCGCAGGGGTCGACGGCTGCGGACTTCCGCGGGCGGGTTTTCCTGATCGGCCACGTACTGGCGAATCCAGGTGTTCAACTCACGCTCCAGGTCCTGGCGCTCCTTCCATGAGCCGATCTGTTCCCGCTGCAGGACCTTGATGTAGTGGGCCAGGCGGTTGACGATCATCATGTAAGGCAGCTGGGTACCCAGCTTGTAGTTGGTTTCCGCTTCCTTGCCTTCCTTGGTGTTGGGGAACTGCTTGGGTTTCTGCACCGAGTTGGCGGAGAAGAAGGCCGCGTTATCGCTGCCCTTGCGCATGGTCAGGGCAATGAAGCCCTCGTCTGCCATTTCGTATTCGCGACGATCGGTGATCAGCACTTCGGTCGGGATCTTGGCTTCCAGCTGACCGAAGGATTCGAACAGGTGCACCGGCAGGTCCTCGACTGCGCCGCCACTTTGGGGACCGATGATGTTCGGACACCAGCGGTACTTGGCGAAGCTTTCGGTCAGGCGGGTGGCCAGCAGGTAGGCTGTGTTGCCCCACAGGTAATGCTCGTGGTCCGCCGATACGTCTTCCTTGTAGTTGAAGCTGCGCACCGGG
Source organism: Marinobacter sp. EhC06 (assembly GCF_001650915.1). Lineage (GTDB taxonomy): Bacteria > Pseudomonadota > Gammaproteobacteria > Pseudomonadales > Oleiphilaceae > Marinobacter. The sequence goes on along the minus strand of NZ_LXYO01000023.1, from coordinate 752,668 downwards.
TTTTCGGTGGGATCGTAAGGTACCCGCAGCAGGAAGCGCGGTGAAGTGAGCCCCAGATAGCGGGCGTCTTCGGATTCACGCAGAGAGCGCCATTTGGCGTATTTCGGGCCTTCGAAAACGGCCTTCAGTTCCTTGATGGCGGGCAGTTCCTGGTAGCTGTCGACGCCGAAGAACGACGGGGCCACCGAGGACAGGAACGGGGCATGGGCCATCGCTCCGACAGATGACACGTACTGCAGCAACTTCATGTCTGGTGTAGACGGGGTAAAGGCGTAGTTGCCAACAACCGCGCCGACCGGTTCACCACCGAACTGGCCATATTCCGTGGAATAGATGTGCTTGTAGAAGCCGGTCTGGGTGACGTCGGGCGCGAACTCGAAGTCTTCCAGCAGTTCGGTCTTGGTGGCGTGGAGGATATCCACCTTGATGTTTTCGCGGAAGTCGGTGCGATCGACCATCAGCTTCAGGCCACGCCAGGAAGACTCCAGTTCCTGCAGCTTGGGCGCGTGCAGGATTTCATCCATCTGGGCGCTGATCTTCCGATCCAGCTCAACCACCATCTGGTCCACCAGAGCCTTATTGACCGGTTGGCCTTTCTCCTCGCTTTTCAGCAGGTTGGCGATAAACGTTGCCACGCCCTTGCGAGCGACATCGTAACCCTCATCCGCCGGGGCCATACGGCTGTTGGCCATGACCTGGTCCAGCAAAGACCCTTCTGCAACGGATTCGGAGGCAGCAGATTGCTGCACAGCAGTATCAGACATACCACATCCCTTCAGTACGTTTTGAATTCAATCGGAAGTTATGAGCGCGCGTTCGCTTACTCGTTGCTGTCGGTGGCCAGTTCCAGTTCGGCCAGCAGCTTGTCCCGGGCGTCGTCGTTGTCCAGCAGTTCCTGGAGCTTGGAGCGGAACGACGGCACGTTACCCAGAGGGCCTTTCAAGGCCACCAGGGCTTCCCGCAGTTCAATCAGCTTGTTCAGCTCCGGAACCTGACGGGCAACGCTGTCGGGGGAGAAATCATCAAGAGTCTGGAATTCCAGGTTTACCGGCAGTTCGTCGGCTTCCTCATCCAGCTTGTTGGTCACGGTGGTGGAAAGGGTCAGGCCGGCTTCCTTCATGACCGAACGGAAATTGTTCTTGTCGACGGAAATGGCCTTGCGATCTTCGATCGGGGTTTCTTCGGCGTGTCCCTTGAAATCACCAACAACGAACATCTTCAGCGGCAATTCGGTTTCTGCCTGCTGATCTCCGGTGGCGGGGACGTACTTGATATTGATGCGCTCTTTAGGCGCGACGGAACCGTCTTTTGAAGACATGCGCTTGCTCCCTGTGCAAATCATTTGCAATTGTTCAATCCCTTGTACGCACCCTCCTGGCACGCAACGAGAAAAACTCTACACAGATCATTTGCCTTTCTCAAGCAAAAACTGGCCAGCATTTTTCCGTAATGTGCACCCGGGCAAGCTTTTGCCAGAATGCCCGGGCTTTCCTTTCCGCCAATAACCAAAGAAGATTCGGTCAATGACGGAGCCAGTGGCGGTGGCTATACTCGCTCAACAAACAGGACCAAAGTAAAACCATACGGAGATCAACATGAGTGACCTGAGAACCCGCTTCGACGAAGCCGTTAACTATATCCAGACCGCTGAGGGCGACTTCAAACCCTCCAACGAGATGAAACTGGAATTCTATGCCCTCTACAAGCAGGCCACCGAGGGCGATGTGTCCGGCAAGCGCCCGGGCATGATGGATTTTGTCGGCCGCGCCAAGTTTGATGCCTGGGAGAAGTTGAAAGGCATGTCCAGCGATGATGCCATGCAGAAGTACATCGACAAGCTCGAAGCCCTGAAATAACTGGCGTTCCAGCCCAGACTCTGGTCATAAACTGACCAGAGTCAATCTTCCTGAATAAAGCTTTGCGCTCGTAAATCTCTTGTCATAAGATGCGCCCAAAATAACAAGACCAATTCATCAGCAAGAGTTATTTATGGACATCACCGAGGCGCTGGAACAGTCCCAGCCAGGCTTAGTGGCACGGGTCAAGGACGCCATTCACAAGCACAAGCTCAATCACCGCTCAGAGCAGACCTACCTTCACTGGATCACCCGATTCGTGCTGTTCACCGATCTGAAGGATCCTGATGCACTGGCCAATGAAGATCGCCAGCTCTTTCTCGAGTATCTGAGTGATCGCATGCGGGTATCCCGCGCGCGTTTCAATCAGGCCAGCCAGGCCCTGGCATTCTTTTATGAGGATGTACTGGGTAGGACGGCTACCGGTAACGACGGCTGCGCCGCCGCCTGACATTCTGCCTCAACGCTCGTTCATATTGATGTTCAGAGCGTCGTAGGTGCGGTTCTCCGGCGGACGAATCACGTAGTTGTTACTGTGGGTTTGCCCGGGAATGGACTTGGGATTGCTGAACCGGAACTCCACCGGAATCTGGGAACGGCCAAGGTCAGTGCGGCTATCACCAGGGCGAAGGCCCAGCGGATCCAGGTAAAAATCGTCCTCAACCCGGGGCTTCAGTGGAACACCCGCAGCCGGCGCCGACAAACCACCCTCGATGACCGTGTTGGCCAGGGTCTCCTCCTCCATGGAGTTAAGCTGGATAGTATGGATTGTTGAACGCTCCTCGTAATGGAAAGCGGGATCCTGCTTGTCGCTCTGCGCAAACGCCCCACCCGTAAAAACGGGAACGGCAATCAGCCCCGCCAACACCAGCGGTTTGCTTAGCCTGCTCTGGACGTTCCTGGTTCTTCCACGCATACCCATGGCAATTACCCCGGCAGACTATCCTGTCTGCGTACAGTTGTGACAAATTTTGATCAGTTTATCGACAAATCACACAACCTGCCCGGGCACTCGCCAATTTTGTGACATTATTCACTTGTCGTCGGCGGGCGCCTGGTAACGAATACCAACCACGAATACCGACTTCCAGCCTTCCGGAGTGCGAACGCTCACCTCATCGTCCAGGCGTTTGCCAATCAGGGCCCGGGCCAGGGGTGAGTTGATGCTGAGATAGCCTTTGTTCAGATCAAACTCGTCCGCGCCTACCAGCCGATAGGTCTGTTCCTCGCCCTCCTCGTCTTCCACCGTTACCCAGGCACCAAAAAACACCTTGTCGCGGTCATCTGGTAAACGGTCAACCACTGTGAGTTCTTCCAGGCGCTTGCTGAGGAAACGCACCCGACGGTCGATTTCCCGAAGCTGCTTCTTGCCGTAGATGTACTCGGCATTCTCGGATCGATCACCAAGGGCGGCGGCCTCACGCACGGCCTGAGTCACTTCCGGGCGCTTGACCTTCCAGAGATACTGCAGTTCGTCACGCAAGGCCCGTTCGCCTTCCGGCGTGATGTATCTAGGGCGGGGGCCGCCATTACCGGGAACCTGGGTCATTGGTCTCGCAACGTCCTCTACCAATTGGAAATCAGAATATGGAAGGGCATAAAAAAACCCCGTAAAAACGGGGTAAGGCTAGCGCTGTGCTGGAGGGAGAAGCAAGCAACAAATCTGCAGGCTTCCAAAGCTACAGTTTCAATTATGCACACCAAGGATTACACCGGCGTGGCCAAGGAATTACCTTTTGGTCAGGGAAACTACGAACGCTGGCTTCGGGAATTAGGTTGCAGACTCTAGGATCGGAGCATAACGTAAGAGCATATTGTTTCTCACAGATTCCCTTCACGGAGACACCAACATGAATACCCAAACGCTGCTGAACATGGCACTTAATGGCGTGGATGCTATTGGCTACCGGTTGGACCAGTACGGCATTACCGGCAAGATCAACCGTCACAACATTGCGGCTTTTCTGGCGGCAGAGCAGAAGCATCTGGAAGGTGAGTGGGACAGCGTTCAGGTGCGGGTAAATCGTCGCCGCTCTCAGGTTGAAAAGATTACCCACGAGATCGAGTCCCGCAAAGACGCCCTGATCGGCCCGGTGCTGTCGAAGATCAACCGGTTCCGCGCCAGTCAGTGAGTATCTACACCAGTGGATTCTGAGGCGGTTCGGGTTTCCCCGGCCGCTGAATCCGCCGGCTGCTCGGCTTGGGCTGCGCGGATTCGCTTACGAGCTTCGGTAAAGGCAGGCATTCTTACCGCTACAGTCAGCCCCGGCGGGGTTTCACCAGGCTGTGTATCACTCAGAACAATCCGGCCCTGATGAATCTCTGCAACAGCGCTCACCAGGCTGAGCCCCAGGCCGTTACCCGGTAGCGACCGACTCTTGCCCACCCTGTAGAAACGCTGGAAAACCTGGTCTTTCTCAGCATCGGGAATCCCAATGCCACTGTCGCGAACTTCAAAGACGGCTTCAGCGCCCTCCCGGCGAACGGCAACGCCAATCACGCCATGCTCGGGGGTGTACTTGATCGCATTATCAATCAGATTGCTGACCATCTGGAACAGAAGGTCACGATCACCCTCAATCTTCACACCGCTTTCCAGCTCCTGTTCAAAGGACTGGTCCTTATCCTCTGCCAGCGCTTCATAGAGTTCGCAGGCATCGGCAACCAGCTCGTCCAGCGATACCGGCTTCATATCTGCGGTATTGCCACGGGTTTCCAGTCGGGCGATGCGCAACAGGGCGTTAAAGGTTGCCAGCAACTGGTCAGCTTCGGCAACGGCACGGCCAGCCTGCTCCCTTGCTTCGTCGTTATCCACCGACATCAGGGTGTTTTCCAGCTGGTTGCGTAGGCGGGTCAGGGGGGTACGCAAATCGTGGGCAATGCTGTCGGAAACGTGCCGAATACCTTCCATCAGGTACACAATCCGGTCGAGCATCTGATTCAGGTTTTCCGCCAGCTGGTCGAAATCATCGTCGGTGCCGCGGGTTGGAATTCTCAGGGACAGATGGCCGTTCATGATCCGGCGGGAGGTGTTGTTGATCACCTCGATGCGCCGGGTCGTGCTCCGGCTCATCAAAAAACCACCGAGTAACGCGAGTGCAAGGGTGATCCCCATTCCCCAGTTAATGGCGGTTTCAATCACCCGCTTGAGATTGGTGAGTTCGTCGACGTCACGGCCCACCAGCAGGCGCAAGCCACCCTGAACCTCAAAAATTCGCGCGCGGGCGAGGCGTTCGGGCCCGGTCCAGCCCACGGATTCATTGAGGGTGAAATTGATCCAGCCACTCTCGGAACGGCTGCCTTCCGGCCAGGTTTCGATATTGCCGGCCAGCTTGAGGAAGTCATCGGTGGTCAGCAGGTAGATGGATTTGGCGTTGGGGTCGCGGGCAACACGTTCACGGATGATGGTGATGAGGCCATTTACGCCACGGCCACGGTACTGCTCCGCCAGACCGGCGATTTCCGCTTCGATGGTTTCGTCGGTCTGGGCGGTCATGAAGCCCGCCGTACGCCAGTAGATAAAGGCCAGTAACAGAAATACCGAGGTGGCAAACACCACCATGTACAGCAGGGCTAGCTGGAAGGACGAGGTCCTGAGCTGGCTAAGCAGTTTCACGTAACATGTACCCTGCACCCCGAATGGTCTGCAGTAAGGGTGTATCGAATTCCTTATCGATCTTGGCTCGCAGCCGGCTGATGTGCACGTCAATCACATTGGTCTGGGGATCAAAATGATAATCCCAGACTTTCTCCAGCAGCATGGTCCGGGTGACCACCTGGCCGGCATTACGCATCAGGTATTCCAGCAGACGGAACTCCCTGGGCTGGACATCAATATTCTGGCCGGCACGCTTTACCGTGCGCGCCAGCAGGTCCATCTCCAGGTCCGCCACCCGCAATACGGTTTCGGTTTCGGCCGACTGGCGATTACGCCGCACCAAAGACTCGATACGGGCCAGCAGTTCGGTGAACGAGAAGGGCTTGGTCAGGTAGTCATCCCCGCCGCCTCGTAAACCTTCAACACGGTCGTCCACATCCCCCAGGGCGCTGAGAATCAGAACCGGCACCTGGTTTCCGGTCGCACGTACCGTTTTGATGATGGAAAGACCGTCCATGCCCGGCAGCATGCGGTCCACAATCATGATGTCGTAATCTTCGCTGGCCGCCATCATCATGCCTTCCTTGCCATCGGCCGCATGATCGACCACGAAGTCGGATTCCTTCAGCCCTTTGACAAGATAATTTGCAACGTCCTGATCGTCTTCGATTACCAGCGCTTTCACCGGCTCTCCTCCCGATAGCGGATTACAGTAACGACAAGGGTACGAAGAAGTTGGCAACCCGGCCAGTTACGATCTTGTAAGAGGGTGTCGCCAATGGCGACGGTCAGACCTTCCTCTCAAACCAGCCGAGGCTGTCAGCCGTCGCCCCGCTGGGCCGGTATTCCGCGCTTACCCAGCCGTCATAACCCATGGCATCGATGGCCTCAAAAACATTCAAAAAGTTAATCTCCCCTGTGCCTGGCTCGTGCCGCCCGGGGTTATCGGCGAATTGAATGTGGCCAATCCAGGGCAACAGGCACTCCATTGAGCGCACCAGATCCCCTTCCATAATCTGCATGTGGTAGAGGTCATACTGCAGACGCAGGTTGTCTGCATCCACTTGCTCAATCAACGCGAGAACCTTGCCGGAGGTATCCAGCACGAAACCGGGCATGTCCACTCGAGAGTTAATGGCTTCCAGGCACAGAGTGATGCCCTCGTCCGCCAGCCTGGCCGCTGCCCAGCCGACATTGTCCACCAGCGTCTGCCAGGCAATGTCATCTGAAACATGATCTGGCTTCAGCCCTGCCAGGCAGTTCAACTGGCGGCACCCCAGAGCGCGGGCATAGTCAATCGCCTGATCCACCCCGGCCTGGAACTCTTCAACTCGGTCCGGCAGGCAAGCGATGCCCCTCTCACCGGCATCCCAGTTACCGGGTGGCAGGTTAAACAGCACCTGAGTCAGCTTGTTGTCGTTCAGAATCTGACTAAGCAGCTCTTTGGGATAGGCGTAGGGGAACAGATATTCCACCCCCTCAAAACCGGCGGCCCGGGCCATGGCAAACCGCTCCGGAAAGTCCACTTCCGTGAACAGCATGGACAGGTTAGCAGCAAAACGGGGCATGACGTGGTTACTCCTTCGGGCCGCGGCCAAGGGAGCCAAGCAGGGCACCGTTCAGGTGCTCCAGCTCCAGCAGCAGGCCACTGTGGTCGACATCACTGTGGCCATTGGCCACCAGCGACAGGTATTCATTGTGAGTCTGCTGGGCCAGGGGCAGGGTTAACCCTTCCGCACGGGCCTCATCCAGAATCATCCGCATGTCCTTGAGCTGAATCCGGGCTGGCGCACCGGGAGCAAAATCCCGGTCAATCATGCGCTGCCCATGCAGCTCGAGAATCCGGCTACCCGCAAATCCACCCAGCAACGCCTCCCGCACGGCCGCAGGATCCGCACCGCCTTTCGCGGCAAGTAGCAGCGCCTCGGACACGGCACCAATGGTGATTCCAACAATAGCCTGATTGGCCAACTTCGCCAGTTGCCCGGCGCCAACAGGCCCGATCCGCGTGCATTTGCCGAGCGCCTCGAACACCGGCCGGGCGCGATCCACATCCGCTTCCAAACCACCCGCCATGATACTCAGGCGGGCTTCAGCCGCACCCACAGTTCCCCCTGACACCGGCGCATCCACATACCCAGCGCCCCGCTCTGCAACCAACTCGCCATGGCGCCGGGCAACGGAAGGTTGAATTGAACTCATATCGATCACCAGCGCGCCCGGCTTCAGGGCATCAATCACGCCCTGAGCCACCAAGACCTGCTCCACCACATCGCTGTTCTCCAGCATGGTGATCACCACATCGGCACCGGCAACCGCCTCCGCCGGGGATTCGGCAATGGTCGCCTCCGATGAAAAGGACTCGCACTTGCTGGACGTGCGGTTCCACAGCGTCATTGGAAAACCCGCGTTCAGGAGGTTACGGGTCATGGGCGCGCCCATCAGGCCGATGCCAAGAAATGCGATATGAGGTTTAGTCGAGGTCATGTAAATTGGGCCTTACTCAAAGGTTCGGGACGCGCTTGGGCAGCCCCTCCCAAAACTGTGCGGAGCCAGGGATGGCGGAGCCCAAGCGCCACATGGATGTGCCGCAAGGAGCGTGTTTTGGGAGGGGCTGCCCAAGCGCGTCTCCCACAGAAATCAGATAGACGATTATACAAACAAAAACGCCACCAACCGGAACCGGTGGTGGCGTTTTAATCACGTAGCCGAAAAAGCTAGTCGATAACTCAGGCCGCCTCGGACATCTGCATGCGGATTTTCTTCATCGCATTCTTCTCAAGCTGCCGGATACGTTCCGCCGATACGCCGTACTTGTCCGCCAACTCATGCAGCGTGGATTTGCTCTCAGACAACCAGCGCTCCCGCAGAATATCCTGGCTGCGCTCATCCAGCTGCTCCAGAGCCTGCATCAGCCGGCCGTTGGAATCATCGGACCAGTCGGCGTTCTCAAGCTGGGTTGCCGGGTTGCTGCGAGTGTCTTCCAGATAATACGCAGGTGCCTGATAGGCGTTGTCGTCATCGTCATCCTGCGGACCGTCAAACGCCGTATCCTGGGAAGCCAGCCGGCCTTCCATCTCCCGGACAACCTTGGGCTCTACACCCAGATCCTCGGCAACAGCGTTCAGCTCGTCATGGCTCAGCCAGGCAAGCTTTTTCTTCTGGCTGCGCAGGTTAAAGAACAGTTTGCGCTGGGCCTTGGTAGTGGCCACTTTCACAATGCGCCAGTTGCGCAGGATAAATTCGTGAATCTCTGCCTTGATCCAGTGCACCGCAAAGGAAACAAGGCGCACGCCGTATTCCGGATTAAAGCGTTTAACCGCTTTCATCAGGCCAACGTTGCCTTCCTGAATCAGGTCGGCCTGTGCCAAACCATAACCCGAATAACTCCGGGCAATGTGAATCACAAAGCGCAGGTGAGACATAACCAGTTGACGGGCAGCTTCCACGTCGCCTTCGTAATGGAGCCGCTCTGCCAGCTCCCGCTCTTCATCCACTGTGAGCACCGGAATGCGGCTCGCAGCCTGAATATAAGACTCGAGATTCTGACCCGGAACCAGCCTATCAACCAGTTGTAAACTCGTACCCATGCTCTAACCTCCGAACCCAACGGCCCTTAAATATACCAACTACTCTTTAGACCGCCAAGAACCCTGAAAGTTCCCGAAATCTCCAGTAAAACGTTTTAAATCAACTGCCTGGAAATTTCACCGTGGCTTTACTGGCTCTTAACCTACGCCAGTAGAAGCTGTTTCTTCAATACGGTTTTCCCGCTATCCGGATCATCCCCCTCCGGCAATATCACCCGGCTCCATGTCATCCAGATGACGCTTCACCGCTACCCAGGCGCCCAGCCAGCCTAGCAGCATCGCAACAATTATCAACGCCAGGGCCCCATCAAACTGCAAACCGTCGAGGGAAAAATCACTCCGATACAGCCCTGCCAGCCGCTCTATGGGCCCACTGAGCCACCAGAGTGACAATTGCAATAATATAAGAGCAACAATCCCGCCACCGAGTCCGAACCAGGCGCCGGTGTACAGAAAGGGCCTGCGGACAAAGCTGTCTGTGCCACCGACCAGTTTCGCAACCAGAATTTCGTCCCGGCGGCTCTCAATCGAAAGACGCACGGTGTTGCCGATCACCAGCACAACTGCCGCAGCCAGCAGGATCGCCAGCGCCCAGACGGCACGGGCCAGAAGATCGGTCATGGCGTTCAGGCGCTGCAACCAACCCAGGTCTACCTGAACCCGCTCTACGCCTTCCATGCCCTCGATAAACCGCACCAACCCCTCCACACCCTCGGTGGAACGGGCGCCTTCCTCCGGGGTAATCAGCAGCGTATGTGGCAGCGGGTTATCTTCGAGATAATCCAGGGCATCTTCCAGGCCCGATGAGGCCCGGAACTCCGCCAGCGCCTGGTCCCGATCAACCAGCTCGACACCGGCCACCCGGCCGTCTCCGGCAATGTCATTGCCCAACACCCGGGCCCGCTCAAGCGGCACATCCAGCTCGATGTAGGCGGTCACCCGGGCACCGCTCTCCCAACCCGCGCTGACTCCCTGGAGGCTGGTCAGCAACAACAGCAATGCCACCGGCAAAGCCAGGGCAACCCCCATCACTGTCCACGTCATCAGGCTGGCCACCGGATTACGCCAGAGACGCCGGGCACTATCCTCGGCAACCTTGCGATGATGGGTGAAATAGCTTTCCGCCTGCTCGCGCCAGGGCGAACGGGCTTTGTTGGCACCCCGAGCTGGTTGTGACTTTTTGCGCGGATCAGCGGCCATTGGCACCTCCGCCAATAACCGAGGCGCCGCCGGTAACCAGACGGCCATGATCCAGCTTCAGCGTTCGCCGCCCCATCTCGTTAATCAGGGCAATATCGTGGGTTGCGATCAGTACGGTAACGCCCACCTGACTGAACTGCCCGAACAGATTCATGATGTCGGCAGACAGGGCCGGGTCCAGGTTACCTGTGGGCTCGTCTGCCAGCAGCACCGGGGGCTTGTTCACCACCGCCCTGGCAATACCCACGCGCTGCTGCTCCCCCCCGGAAAGCTGCATCGGGTTCATCTTTTCCTTCTGCAACAGCCCCACTTTGTCCAGGGCAGCACGCACACGCCGGCCCGTATCTCTGGGCGACGCACCCATGACTTCCAGAGGCATTGCCACGTTGTCGAAAACGGTGCGATCAAACAGCAGCTGGTGGTTCTGGAAGACCACCCCGATATGGCGCCGAATGTAGGGGATCTGACGGCGGGGCAGGCGGTTCAGGACCTGCCCGCCTACAACCACCGCGCCGGCACTGGGGCGCTCCATCACCATGATCAGCTTCAGCAGGGTACTTTTGCCGGCGCCGGAATGGCCGGTCAGAAACGCCAGCTCGCCGCGCTCCAGGCCAAAATTGACCTGACGCAGGGCGGTGTGATCACTGTCGTAACGCTTGGTGACCTGGCGAAACTCAATCATGGGCGGCTTCCACGCGGCTGGATTCCGGGCTACTCGTCAAATAGAGCATCCACAAAGGTTTCGGCATCAAAGCTGCGCAGGTCGTCCACCTGCTCGCCGACACCAATAAACCGGATGGGCAACTGCAACTGTCGGGCAATGGCAAACACAATACCGCCTTTGGCCGTGCCGTCCAGTTTCGTTAACGTAATGCCGCTCACACCGACGGCCTGCTGGAACACCTGGGCCTGGCTCAGGGCGTTCTGGCCGGTGCCCGCATCCAGCACCAGCATCACTTCGTGGGGAGCGGATTCGTCCAGCTTTTTCATCACCCGGACCACCTTCTCCAGCTCCTGCATCAGGTTGTCCTTGTTCTGCAGTCGGCCGGCGGTATCGGCAATCACAACATCAACGCCACGGGATTTGGCTGACTGGATGGCATCGAAAATAACCGAGGCGCTGTCAGCACCGGTGTGTTGCGCCACAACCGGCACGTTGTTGCGCTCACCCCAAACCTGCAACTGCTCGACCGCCGCGGCGCGGAAGGTATCGCCGGCGGCCAGCATGACTGATTTGCCTTCGTTCTGGAATTTCTTGGTGAGCTTACCGATGGTGGTGGTTTTACCCACCCCGTTTACACCCACCATGAGGATGACGTAAGGGGTCTTGCCGGAATCGATCTGCAGCGGTTTGGTCACGTCCTTCAGCAGCCCATGCAACTCATCCCTCAAGGCCTTGCGCAGGGCTTCCCCATCCTTGAGCTGATTGCGCTCGAGCTTGTCGGTGAGAGAATCAATGATTTCGGAGGTGGCGGTAACACCCACATCGGCCATCAGCAGCGTGGTTTCGATTTCCTCCAGCAGCTCCTCGTCAATTTTCTTGCTCAGGGAAAACAGGTCCGACAGGCCGCCGGTCAGGCTCGCCCGGGTCTTGCCCAACCCCTTTTTGATGCGCTCGAAAACGCTGACCTGTGGCTCGGGCTCCGGCGCTTTCTGCGGCTCTTCTGCCGGAGCGGGCTCGGGTGCCGGTTCCGGCTCAACCACCGGCTCTGGTTGCGGCTCGGCGGCGGGCGCTTCACTCTCGCCTTTTTCCGGCTCCGGAGCTGGCCCCTTGGCAACCTCTGGCTTGCGCTGTGGTACCGGCTTCGGGCGTGGCGCCCGGCTGCGGTTACCAGCGATATCCAGGACAAATACGAGCACAAGAAGGGCCAGAAGGCCGATTGAAATCCACTCTGCCGTCATAAAAGTCAATCCATCAGTCTGAATGGGCGGGACAAAGAAAGCCGGTATTCTAGCAGACTGTCCCGGTGAAGTGAGGGCCGCCCTGATTATCGCGCCGGACCAGGTTTCCGGTAAGATGCGCGTAGATACCCATAACCCAGCACAGCCCCGGAGCCGCGACCATGGCGCGCCGAAAACCCACAAGCCAGAGCCCTTCAAGAACCAACCCGCCCAATCGCGGTGCGGCTGGGGCGCGCAACAACACCGGTACCGGTGAACTGCGAATCATCGGCGGCGACTGGCGCAGCCGGAAACTGCGATTTCCGGATGCCGGCGGCGTGCGGCCAACCCCCGCCCGAACCCGGGAAACCCTGTTCAACTGGCTCGCCTTTCACCTCGCAGGCAGCGACTGCCTGGATCTGTTCGCCGGCTCCGGCGCGCTTGGGCTGGAGGCCCTGTCCAGAGGTGCCGCACGAGCAACCCTGGTGGATCACACCCCGGCCCTGGCGAAGGCGCTCAGGGACAACCTCAGGCTGCTGAAATCCGAAGGTGGTGAGGTGGTGTGCTCAGATGTGGAGAGCTATCTGCGCCAGAGAACCCGACCACCATTCGACATCGTGTTCATGGATCCGCCGTTCCGCCAGGGCTGGCTGGAAAAGCTGTTCCCACTGCTCAATGAGCAGGCCTGGATAAAGCCCGGCGGCTGGGTTTATGTGGAACACGAGAGCGAATTGCCGACCCCGGCAGTGCCTGCATCCTGGCAGCTGCATCGGCAAAAAAGCGCTGGCCAGGTGACCTACTCGCTGTTCCGGGTCATTTCCGGGCCAGAATGAAAAAAGGGTCAGATGAAAGCTTTCATCTGACCCCGTATTCACCGCCGAAGCAGGTTCAGGTCGATTCTATGCGCCGGATCAGGCCGAGGGTCTCAGCGAATACGCTCTGAGGTGCTCGGCAAACTCCTCGAGATACCGGATGCCGCTGGCTTCCGCCTCCCGACACCACTCCATCAGAGCATTCAGCTTGTCCTGGGGCTTGAGCCCACGCTGACGCCAAAGCGCCTGTAGCTCATGGCTCTTCTCGTAGATCTGGCGAAGCACCGCGTTACGTTCCAGCACAGACTCGAGAGTTTCCTTCTCCTTCGGATGAATAAGCGTAATCTCGCGGGAGAGCAGCTGCTTGAGCTTCCGATAACGGGGACGAATTTCATCATCCATCAGTGACTTCTGCTGGCGCAACACCGGTTCCATAACGCGCTTGCGGTACTGGCGCATGATGTCAAAGCGGTTATTGGCGATTGCCTGAACGGTTTCTACGTCCACCTCCAACTTGCCCGGTACATGGTGGGCAATCGGACGATAGCCCTTGGGCTTGGCCAGACCGAACAACTGGAACAGCCGGATGTAGCCCCAGCCGATATCCACTTCAAACCAGCGACGGGACAGCTTGGAGGAGTTCGGGTAGGTGTGGTGGTTGTTATGCAGCTCTTCACCGCCAATAAGAAGACCCAGTGGGCTGATGTTGCGGGCGTTGTCGGCACACTCGTAGTTCCGGTAACCCATCCAGTGACCAATGCCGTTAACCACGCCGGCAGCCCACACCGGGATCCACATCATCTGCACCGCCCAGATCCAGATGCCATGAACGCCGAACAATGCCAGGTTGATGACCGCCATCAACGCGATGCCCAGCATCTTGTATCGGCTGTAGACGTTCCGCTCTACCCAGTCTTCCGGGGTCCGCTGACCATAACGCTCAAGGGTTTCGGGAGTTGCCGACTCGGCATAGAGTTCGGCGCCCTGGAACAGTACCTTGCGAATACCCAACACTACCGGGCTGTGGGGATCTTCCTCGGTTTCGCACTTGGCGTGGTGTTTCCGGTGGATAGCCGTCCATTCCTTGGTATTCTGGGCGGTGGTGAGCCAGAGCCAGAACCGGAAAAAGTGTTTCAGGGCCGGATGCAGATCCAGCGAATTATGCGCCGAGTGGCGGTGCAGGTAGAGCGTTACACTGACAATCGTGACGTGTGTCATTCCGAGGGTTACCAGAATGAGCTGCATCCACGACAGGTCAAGAAGACCGTTAAACCACATAGAAAATCCTCAAAATCATTATCTTTGGCGCGAGGCCAACCTGCCAACTTTAGCGTACAGCTGTAAGCCACAACAACAGCATTTGGATGCAAAATTGTTACTGATTACACTTATGCGTTTTCTGTCGGAGACTCCCACACGTGCCCGAACTGCCTGAAGTAGAAACCACCCGCCGTGGCATTGCCCCTCACTGCGAGGGCGAAACCATTGTCCGTGTGACCGTGCGCAACGGCAGCCTGCGCTGGCCTGTTCCGACCGATCTTGGCGAGAAACTGGAAGGTCAGGTCATAAGAAGTATAGACCGACGGGCCAAGTATTTGTTCCTGAACATGGACCAGGGCACCGTGATTGTTCATTTGGGCATGTCCGGCAGCCTGCGCATTATCACCAACAATACGCCACCTCTGACCCACGACCATATCGACCTTGAGTTACAGTCAGGGGTCATCCTGCGATTCAACGATCCCCGTCGGTTTGGCTGCTGGCTCTGGGCCGACTCCGCCAGTGAGCACCCGCTGATCAGCCATCTTGGCCCCGAACCCCTTGCCCCGGAGTTCAACGGCGCCATGCTATTCCGGTTGTCCCGAGGCAAAAACACTCCGGTAAAGTCCTTCATTATGGACAACCATGTGGTGGTCGGGGTTGGAAACATCTATGCCAACGAAGCCCTGTTCAAATCGGGCATTCATCCCCGACGCAAAGCCGGGCGAATCAGCCTGGACCGCTATCACAGGCTGGCCGAGGCGATCCGAGAGACGCTCAGCGCCGCCATCCTGATGGGCGGAACTACGCTCAGGGACTTTGTGAACAGTGATGGGCAGCCCGGCTACTTTGCCCAGTCTCTGCTGGTATACGGTCGCGGCGGCCAGCCCTGCAAGGAATGTGAGACTTCGCTGAAAGAAATCCGGATGAATAACCGTGCAACGGTTTATTGCCCACGCTGCCAGCGTTGAATGCTTACGAGATGGCACATTCAGCAACGAAAAATCGTTTGAAAATGCGCAAATATGATTCATAGTTAACAGAGGATTAACGCCCAAGGTTTATAATGGGTTGGTATTTAGGGCCAAAAAGCTCAGGAGACAGTACGATGACCCGCAAGATTTCCCGCACTCTGGTGGCCACTGTGGCGGCCTGCCTGTTGGCATTCTCATCCCTCGGGCATGCCCAGGCCGTGGACGAAACCCCGTCAGCACTGGCCATGACCGGCGACGCGATTTTTGTTCGCCCGGCACTGCTGGCAACCACTATTGTGGGCAGCGCGGTCTACCTGGTATCCCTGCCCTTTTCACTGCTGGGCGGCAACGCCGATGAGGCTGGTGAAGTACTGGTGATGGGTCCTGCGAAGGCGACCTTCGTACGCTGTCTTGGCTGCACCCGCACTGGCAAGAAGCCCGAGACGGTTCAAACCAGCAACTGATCCGGCTCCACCGGACAAGCCTCCGTACTATCACGGCTTGCCCCAACGAGCGAACTCCGGCAGCCTGAAGAAAATTCTTCAGGCTGTTTTGCTCTATGGTTGACTGGTCTTCTCTTCACACAGTGTTCCTGGATATGGACGGAACACTGCTTGATCTGCATTTCGACAATCACTTCTGGCTCGAACACCTGCCAGCTCGCTATGCCGAGCACTACGACCTCCACCCCCAGGAAGCAAAAGATCGCCTGATCCCGATGATCATGGCTGAGCGTGGATCGCTGAACTGGTACTGCACCGACTACTGGAGCGAGCGGCTATCCCTGGACATCACCGGCCTGAAAGCAGAAGTGGGCGACCGGATTGGTTACCGGCCGCACGTCACCGATTTTCTGGACGCACTCAGGCAATCCGGACTCCAATCGGTGATTGTCACCAACTGCCACCCGGATCCCCTGGCCCTGAAGCTGCAGCGTACCGGCCTTGATACGCGGGTGGATGCCATTGTCTCCAGCCATCAGCTCGGCAAGCCCAAGGAAGACCCGTCTTTCTGGCACGATCTCCAGCGCCTGGCGCCCTATCGGGCTGAAAACACCCTGATGGTTGATGACAGCTTTCCGGTGCTGGAAAGTGCCCTTGCAGCCGGCATTGGCCAATGCCTTGCGGTACTGGCGCCGGACAGCCAGCAGGAAGCACGGCAGCGACACCCGGAAATCCCCTGTATCCATCACTTCGATGAAATTCTTCCAGCCCTTCGCCAACGCTCGCCCCTGCCATCCGGCCGATGACAGGGTTATAATTGGGGCACAAGCCCATCAGGTGAGGAGACATGACGGCATCAACCGCTGACGACCAACGTGTAAGACTCGATAAATGGCTCTGGGCCGCCCGATTCTACAAGACCCGCTCCCTGGCCAAGGAAGCGATCGAGGGTGGCAAGGTCCACTACAACAGCCAGAGATGCAAACCCGGCAGGCTGGTGGAAGCCGGCGCAAAGCTGACGTTGCGCCTGGGCTGGCAGGAAAAAATCATTATTGTTGATGACATCAGCGACCGGCGCCGGGGTGCACCCGAAGCCCAGAAGCTCTACCACGAAACCGAAGACAGCGTTAAGAAACGCGAGGAAATGGCCTGGCAACGTAAGACCATGCAGGCCGCGCAGCTTCCTCCGGCCAGAAGGCCCTCAAAGAAAGACCGCAGGGATATCCAGCGCTTTCGCGAACAGAACGGCCTCTGAACCCTTTTTACATCCCCGCCCTCAATCAACGTGCAACGACCGGCATTTAGCATTCAGGAGACACAACATGGCATCCCGCGACCAGTTCCAGCGCTTTATTTTCGAACACAGCCAGGTGCGGGGAGCCTGGGTACAACTGGCCGACAGCTATCAGGAAATTGGCAGCCAGGCGCCTTACCCGGACACCGTTCGGGAACTCCTCGGGGAAGCCCTGGTGGCAAGTATTCTGATGAGCAGCACTCTGAAGTTTGAGGGCACGCTGTCCGTTCAGGCCCAGGGAGAGGGTCCGTTGCGCACACTGATGGCCGAGTGCAGCCACGACCGACACATTCGTGGTTTGGCCCGTTTTGATGAGCATGCGGTCAGCGAAGACAGCTTCCACGATCTGCTCGGTGAGGGCCGTATGGCCATCACCATTACGCCTAACCGCGGCAACCGCTATCAGGGCGTGGTACCCCGCGATCAGGAGACACTCGGCGGCTGCCTTGAGGAATACTTTGATCGTTCGGAACAGATTCCCACCAGCCTGTTCCTGTTTGCCGATGAAAACGGCGCCGCCGGACTGATGCTCCAGCGCCTGCCGGGTGCAACGGAGGAAGACGAAGACCTCTGGGAGCGGGTAAACCATCTGGCCCGGACAGTGGAAGCCTCCGAGTTGCTGGAGCTGGACAGTGAAACCCTGCTTCATCGCCTGTTCCACGAGGAAACTGTGCGGCTGTTCGATGCCGAGCCGGTCGCCTTCCGGTGCAGCTGCTCCCGGGAGCGCACCCTCGGCGCCCTGGAAGCCATTGGCCGCGAAGAGTGCTACAGCATTCTGGAGGAACAGGGCTCCATCGAGATGGATTGCCAGTTCTGTCACGCTCACTATCGCTTCGATAGAAATGATATTGATCATCTTTTCACCGGTCATACGCTACACTAGAAGCACACTCGATTAGCCGGGAACCCGCTGATAGCAAGGCTTCCCGGGCAGTCGTTTTTTACCGGCGTCTCTGGCATAATAGCGCGCCTGAATTGACCCGATTGCTCAGATTTCCGTCAATTTTGGGGGGCGGCCTGAGCAATCACTAAGACATCCCGAGGGCGAGGTCGAAGTGAGCAACACTTATAATGATCTGAGTACAGCACGACTGGTCGAGGTGGCACTGGCGCGTGAGGAAGGCCAGCTGGCATCCAACGGTTCCCTGGTCGTAAAAACCGGTGACCGCACAGGCCGGTCTCCCAAGGACCGTTATATTGTCGAGGAGCCCAGCACCTCCGACGATATCCACTGGGGTCCGATCAACCGTCCTTTCGACGCTGAAAAATTCGACGCCCTCTGGGACCGTGTTGAAGCCTATATCGCCGAAAAAGACCAGTTCGTGTCTCACGTGCATGTCGGTTCCGACCCGGAACACTATCTGCCGGTTAAAATGACCACCGAGACCGCCTGGCAGAACCTGTTCGGCCGCAACCTGTTTATCCGCCCGGAAAGCTACAACCCGGCCGACAAGCAGGAATGGCAGATCCTGAACGCCGCCAACTTCGAGTGTGTGCCCGAGCGCGATGGCACCAACAGCAACGGCTGCGTGATGATCAACTTTGCCAAGCGCAAGGTTCTGCTGGCCGGCATGCACTACGCCGGCGAAATGAAAAAGGCCATGTTCTCGGTACAGAACTTCCTGCTGCCGGAAAAAGACGTGCTGCCCATGCACTGCTCCGCCAACGTCGGTGAAGACGGCGAGACCTGCCTGTTCTTCGGCCTGTCCGGCACCGGCAAGACCACCCTCTCCGCCGATCCGCACCGCTTCCTCATCGGTGACGACGAGCACGGCTGGGGCCCGGGCACCGTATTCAATATCGAAGGCGGCTGCTACGCCAAGTGCATCGATCTGTCCCAGAAAAACGAACCGATCATCTGGGACGCCATCCGCTTCGGTGCCATCGTAGAGAACGTGACGATCGACCCGGAAACCCGTGAGCCGGATTACACCGATGTGTCCCTCACCGAAAACTCCCGCTGCGCCTACCCGCTCGAGCATGTTGAAAAGCGTGTGATCGAGAACCGCGCCGGTGAGCCGTCCCACATCGTATTCCTGACCTGCGACATGACCGGCGTTCTGCCGCCCGTGTCCATCCTGAGCCGCGAAGGCGCCGCTTATCACTTCCTGAGTGGCTACACCGCGCTGGTCGGATCTACCGAAATGGGTTCTTCGTCCAAGTTGAAGTCCACGTTCTCCACCTGCTTCGGTGCGCCCTTCTTCCCGCGTCCGGCCGGTGTTTACGCTGAGCTTCTGATGAAGCGGATGGACGAGTTTGGCAGCAAGGTCTTCCTGGTCAACACCGGCTGGACCGGCGGTCCCTACGGCGAAGGTCAGCGGTTCAGCATTCCGACCACCCGTGCCATTATCGCGTCAATCCAGAACGGCGATCTGGACGACGTGGAAACCGAGCACCTGCCCACCCTGAACCTGGATGTGCCCAAGCATGTTCCGGGCGTGGATACCGAGCTGCTGAACCCGCGTAACACTTGGGTAAGCCCGGACTACTACGATGGCAAGGCCCAGGAACTGATTGCGCAGTTCGTCGAGAACTTCAAGAAGTTCGACGTGGCGGATTCTATCGTCGAAGCCGGTCCCAAGCTGAGCTGAGTCGATTCCTGCAAGTAAAAAAAGCGCCCTGCGAAAGCACGGCGCTTTTTTTGTATGATAGCCCAACACACTCTAGGAAACGGCTTCATGAAACAGCGTCTACGCCAGCTCTTTTCGTTTATTCTCAAACCACTGGAATCCGGAAAGGTTGGGCCCAGCTACAAAGATTCGCACCGCACCGTGCTGAATGTGGTGGGCATCCTGTTCCTCGTTCTGGCGACGGTGTCAGCGGCTATGCTCGTTTACACCGGTAAGGCAGGCGCCTTGATTCCCGTGCTTGTTTTCTTCGGTATTGGTGGCGTGTCGTTGGTCGTCGGGACGTTGGGCTCCGATGCCGCGGTGTCGAAGATGTGGGGCAATCGGTGAGCTGAACCGGTTCCAACAAGGAGGGTTATTCGTGGTGAAGCACTCATGGAAGTGAAGCGCAGTCTTCTCGATCAAGCCGCAGGCAAGCAGATCATAACGGACGAACAGGCTGACCAACTCTGGACGTTCCTCTCAGAACAGCAACAACAAACACCCTCTTTCCGTTTCACCCACATCCTCTATTACTTCGGCGGGCTGATTGCAATCGGGGCCATGAGCGTGTTCATGACCCTCTCGTGGGAAAGCCTTGGTGGATGGGGTCTGCTACTGATTGCCCTGATCTACGCCGGCGCAGGCCTGTGGCTCACCGAGTTTTTCCTGAAGCGGCTGGACCTGAAAATTCCTGCCGGGATCACTGCCACTTTTGTCGTTGTCCTTACTCCACTCGCGGTTTTCGGGTTTCAGGCCGGCATGGGCTGGTGGTCGGGGGGCCATGAATACCGGGACTTCCACCGCTACATCGACTGGAGCTGGTTATTCATGGAACTGGCAACACTGGCCTCAGGCGCAGTCATGCTCTGGCGCTACCGATTGCCCTTCCTTGTCATGCCGGTGGCCGTCACGCTCTGGTACATGAGTATGGATCTGGCTCCCTTCCTGTTTGGTGAGGAGTACGTTGCCTGGGAACTCAGGAAATGGGTCTCCCTGTGGTTCGGCCTCCTCATCGCCCTTTTGGCTTTCTGGGTGGATATCCGAAATCAGAGCAGCCGCGACTTTGCGTTCTGGTTATACATATTCGGTGTCACGGCTTTCTGGAGCGGACTTTCCCTGATGGAGTCTGAGAGCGAATGGAGCAAGCTGCTCTACTGCATGATGAATATTGCCATGATTTTCACCGGGGCCATTCTGGGCCGGCGGGTATTCGTGGTCTTCGGCGGCCTGGGAGTCGCCGGGTACCTTGGCTATCTTGCCTACGAGGTTTTCGAGAACAGCCTTCTGTTTCCAATTGCGCTCACGTTGATTGGTCTGGCGATCGTGTGGTTGGGCATTCTGTGGCAACGGCACGAACAGCGCGTTTCAGACCGGTTGCGACGCCTTCTTCCCGCACCGCTCAGGGAACTGATCGCGCGTCGCCATTAGATAGAGAGCCAACACCAAAACCTCAGGCGTAAAAAATAAGGGGTATGAAGGCCACCAACACCAGCGAAATCCCCATGGCAATCAGCGGCATGATGATACGCTCATGGCGCTGATAAAAAGTCCCCGTTTCCTGTTGCGCCGCCAGCACTTCCGACTCGCCAACCACCTGCCGGGTCAGCAGATGGTTCAGGGCTACCGGCGGGCTAAGGTAGCCAAGTTCAAATGCCACCAGGGTCACCATCCAGAAATGGATCGGATGAATCCCGCTGGAGTAGGCAATCGTAGCAACCGTGGCGGTTACCAGGATCACGGCACCGAATGCGTCCATGATCATGCCCAGGATCACCAGGATCACCACCATCAGCAGCATTGCCGACCAGGCACTGTCAAACGACTGTGGGAAAGCCTCCATCAGGTGGGCCCGCTCGATCACACCACCGATACTGACCGACAACCCCAGCAACAGCAACAGCGCGCCAATTTCCGCCGTCGTATCGTTGGTGGCGCCACGGAGACTTCGCTCCAGCCCCTGGTGGTTGATCTCCCCCGAGGCTTTTCCTTTCCGGTTTTTCAGGCTGATGTGCTCGTACACAAGGATTGCCAGCATGATCACAGGCAGCAGCCTTGGCGCCGAGAATTCATCCATGCTCACGTCGAGTGCCAAACGATAGAACAGCACCACGGCAGCGATTACCAGAACATAGGGAATCAAGGGTTTGAGCGCCTGCGTCATGGCCGGGAAGGCTTCGGCAGAAGGCGCCAGATTGAACTCACTCTGGCGGTTCACACTCAGGGCCACAATCGCGAACATGGTGGCGGTCAGCACGAAGACCCAGATGCCCCAGCCAAAGAGCTCATCAGTGGTGACTTCCCGGTTCAGATAAGCAATCACAACCACCAGCAGACAGGGCCGCAAGACCACACCCAGGGAACCGGACATGGCGGTCGCCGCCAGGGCCAGATGCCGCCGGGCACCGGCGGCACGCAACTCACTGTAGATGACGGCACCGGCCGCGATGACGAATATGCCCGAGGCACCGGTGTAGGCCGTGGGCACGGCAGCCACCAGAACCGCTACAACCGCCAGCATTTCCGGCGGCATGCGCCAGGGCCGGAAGACATTGAACACCAGCGTGGCCAGGCGGGTCTGCTTCAGCATCATGCCCACCCACACATACAGACCGACATTCAGGAACATGTCGGACAGTTCCATCATCTTGCCGAGATAGATACCAATCCCCGACGCGTGTCCGATCAGGGCAAAATAGGTGCCGGAGATCAGACACATCACGGTATAGAGCGGAACGGCCAGGAAGGCCTTGTTCAGGCTGCCGCCCTCCTCAAGATCATCAGGCACCCGGAAGAGCCGGTAGAGGCTGGCCAGCGTGAGGCAGGCGAAACCGATAATCCAGAAATTGTGCAGCAACAGCTCTTCGGAAGAGACCGCCGTGTCTGAACCCAGGCTGGATTGACGGAAGATTGCGCTCGAGCCCAGCAGCATGGCATTGGCGATGGTTTGAAGAGTGTGGGAGACGGTGTAATCCAGCCGGGTTTCCATGGCACGCATGGCGATGTGGTGGCGGGTCAGGGTCGCGGTCACCGCACACAGCATGACCAGGATCACCAGAATGAAACGCTGTGATTCCAGGCCAAACGCAATAAGGTCGGCAATGAACAGTTCAACGGCCCGGTAGGCTTTTACACCCGGCGTCAGCTGGTCCCTGAGATTCTCGAAATTCTGGTGGGCCTCGCGGCAGTCAGCAACCGCTCGTTCGATAGCAAGCCGGACGTCAGCCGGGTCTTTTTCCTCGGCCCCCAGCAACGCCGCCATCGGGTCATCCGTCTCGGCATCCGCCGCCATTTCTTCAGCAACCGCCGCGTCGATATCCCGGTTCGGGTCGCAGGTGGGCTGGACCGGATCCATCCGCAACTTGTAGTAGCCGCTCCAGAGTTGTTCACCTCCGCGCAACATCTGATTGTGGATGTCACTGCTCGTGGAGAAGATGACCACCGCCAGTAACAGCAGACAGGCCGGCAGTGATGAAAACCACTCCAGCCCGCTACGATGAAAACTGCCCTTCGACATAACTGATTACTCTGGGTAGGGAGTGGTTACAGCAGATCGTCCAGATCCATGGTTTCTACCTCTTCCTGCTGGTCATCCCAGAAGGTGCCGAGCTGGCCCATGGGCGTACGATGCCCGGTGTTCTCGACCCACAGACGATCAGACACCGCGACAATCATGTCGGTTGCCATGGCATCCACGAATCGCCAGTCCTCGTTGGCCGGAGTGTTCTGGACCGATTCAGCGTGCTCCCGAATCACGTCACGTACCATTGCCTCGTCCCCTTTGTTCAGGGCCGCGATGGCATGGAAGACGTAAGGCAGGCGTACACCGGCAGCATCACCCTGCTCGCCGGCAATAGCCAGCCGCTCAAAGGCATCCTCACCCTCGGGCTGGGCACCCGGTATCATCGCCCATACCGTTGCCCGCAAAGCCATGGGTGCGCCCCACCATTTTTCATTATCAAGACAGCTGGTGGCCCGGGCGGCAATGGAACCAACGTTGGCCGGCACCCCAATAGAGGAGGTGGACTGGATCTGGGCGTTCAGGGCCTGAAGGCCGGAGAGAAGACCGGCCATGTAGATAAACTCGTCCATGTCGTCATCGAAATCCGGGCATTCGCCATTGGCAGGATTTCCGTAATGGGCATTGTGGTGCTGCCAGGCGTTGTAATAACGCCGGGCAGCCACGCTGTGGGCCCGCTTCTGGCGGATCATGGCATCTTCGGCCGCATTCCCGTTCATGGCATGCAGAGCGGCAAGGGCGGCCAACTCATGTTCCCTGGCCTCTTCCTCTGCACAGCCGCCAGCTGACAGATAAAGCATCACCGCCAGCTGGTCCGGCTCATTGGTGACTCGCCCGAAGGACATCAGCAATGGTGCAGTCGCCTCGCTCATGGCGCACCCCATGGCCAGGTCATTGCTCTCCATCAGAAACGGCACCGTGTGATCCCTGGAGAAACCCTGCATCACATCCCCGGTGGTCTTGTACATCACGTGATTCACCGCACCACAGCCACTCAGGACTACACTGGCCATAAAAGCCGCCATGAGGTTACGTACACGGCACATGGAAAAAAGCGCCTTGCGGGAGGGATTCCGGAAATGGGTCATACCTTCTTCACCTTTTCGTTTTTTGTTCTGATGCAGTCTTGCTGCGATGCCACGGGTCAGACTCCGGCAGACAAACCGGTTTGTTACAGACTGTAACCAGGCACGCATTATGGCCCACGAGCCCCGGTTTTTATGCGACCGATGCCGCAAATGACGCTAAATTAAACACACCATTGCCGCCCCGGGGTTTGCACAATGAGTCAGGAGCCACTATAGATTGGAGCAACCGTGAGTCGTTGTGATTCCGGCCAGGACAGAGACTGAAACAACAGAAATACAATAAAAGGAGTATCCGATGCGCAAACCTGAACTCGCCGCGGCCATTGCCGACCGCACCGGCCTGACCCGTGACAAGGCCAGCGAAGTGATTACCGCGTTTACCGACCAGGTGTCTGCCGCTGCCTCCCGGGGCGAAGATGTCACCCTGATCGGCTTTGGCACCTTCAATATCCGCAGTCGCGAGGCGCGAGACGGACGCAACCCACAAACCGGCGAGACCATTCGCATCCCTGCCAGCAAGACCGTCGGCTTCAAGGCCGGGAAGGCTCTTAAAGACGAAATCCGCTAGTCAGGCAAAGGCCCGCGACGCGGGCCTGATCAACTCCTGCCTCAGGTTCCGGCGACGGAGGCACACTCGGAGCGGGTGGCATCTACCCGGCACCGAATCGCTTTCATCAACTTGATAGCCCGCTCATCGTAAACACCGTCCTCCAGTAACGACAGCCGCACCTTGCGCAGCATCTTGTCGTACTCGGCGGTATCCTCCCGGGGCAGCTCCATCCAGACTTCTTCAGGAATCTCCGCCTCTGCCTGGGCGATGATTTCATAAGCCTCGTCAATGCGTTTTATCGCCTGGTCCCGGACCATCTGGCCGGCGGAATCCGGGAACCGGTCCCGGTGGATGATCACCTGGAAGTTCATGTACCCCAGGGCATATTTGACCACTGCACCGTTTGGCTGAACGCCCTTGTACAGTTCCAGCGGGGTGTAGGCGACGGCCGGAGCATAAGCCAGGTCAACGCTGCCGTTATTGAACTTGCCGGCAAAATTGGCGGAATTGGAACCCACCACGGATGCACCCACATGGCGAACCATCCGGACGGATGCCTGATCGTAGTCCAGGGTAGCAATCCGTTTGCCCTGCAGCTTCTCGACCGAATCGATACTGCGGTCACGGGTGTGCAGGTAAATGGCTCCCCCCGGGAACACACCGGCCACTTCGTAGGGGCCATCAATCAGGAATGGCCGGGCCTTGGGTTGGCTCAGGGTGTTATATAGCAGCCGCATTTCCTCTTCGCCTGGTACCGCGCCCATGGCTTCAAGGCTGCCAGTGAATTTATTGAATTCCCGAGCACGGGTGCCGGTAAGCAGAACGGCATCACACTGCCCCGCCTTGAAATCCTCGGCGGCCACCTTCTCATCGGTGTAGGCGCGAAGGTCCAGCTTGATGCCGTTCTTCAGGGCAACCGGCTGGAAGGTCTTGGTGATGGCAAACAGAGGACCATTGGCACCAACCGGGTCAAAAACGCAAAAACTGCGTTCCAGAGGCTCGTTCTGTGCCTGTGCCTGACCCATTGAGGGCAAGATCAGACTGGCACAGAGGGCAGCCGCCATGGCTACCCGCTGGGGGAGGTTTGCTGATTTCACGGGATGACTCCTGGTTATTATTGTCGGGCGCCGGTCTGATTAAAGCTACCGGCCAGGCCACGCTTTCCTTGGTCGACCATAGGGCGACGGCTACAAGAATACGTTGGCACAGGTGCCTGCCATCAAGGGTTTTTCAGCAATAGGGGGAGATTCTGTGATGGTGTCGACAGAGGTTTCGTAACCTCTGCCGCACTTTCAGTCCGTATGACAAGATCAGATCACGGCCTGGGACCAGGCCTTCCGACCCTCACTGAGGGTGAGACGGATGACACCCGGCAATTCGCGGTCGGTCACCGGTGCATGACGACCGGCTGAAACCAGTGTTTTCGAATTCGGCGTCCAGAATGCATCGGGATCGAACAGGCAAATATCGGCCGTTTCCCCCTCAGCCAGACGAGCCGTCCGGCCAAGCACGGAGGCCGGGCCGGTGGTCAGCGCCCGGATCAGGTCAGGCAGCGCCAGTTCATTCATTTCCACCAGCTCAAGACCCAGCGACAACACACTCTCGATGCTGGACAAGCCAGGCTCAGTGGCCGCCATGGGCGCCTGCTTGGCAGCAGTATCATGGGGCTGATGCTGGCTGACGATGGCGTCAATAATGCCTTCCCGGACGCCAGCAATCAGGGCCTTGCGATCGCTCTCGCCGCGCAGTGGCGGCCGAACATGGAAGCGGCTGTCAAACCCCGCCAGGGCGTCCTCGGTGAACACCAACTGGTGCATAGCCACATCGGCAGTTACTGCAATACCGCGGCTGCGGGCATCGGCCAGCATTTCAACACTGCGACCGCAAGAGAGCTGGCTCAGGTGCAAACGAACCCCGGTTTCCTCCGCCAGCAACAGCATTTCCATCACCGCGGCGGTTTCCGCCACTTCCGGAATCCCCAGCAAACCCAGCCGCGAGGTCACCAGCCCGTCGTGGGCGTAGCCGTCGGCGGCCAGGGCCTGGTTCTCGGGGCTGAACATCACCGTCAAGCCAAAGGTCTGGGCGTAGGCCATGCACCGGCGCAAAATGCGGGCATTGCGCACACCCCGGGAGCCATTACCGACTGCGACACAGCCAGCTGAAGCCAGACCGGCCATGTCGCTGAGCAGATCGCCCTCAAGACCCCGGGTAATCGCACCAATGGGCAAAACCCGGATGGGCGAACGGCTGGCAGCACCGTCACGGATCAGGTGGGTGACCGCACTGGAATCGTTTACCGGGGAGGTTTCCGGTGAGGCGCATACCGTGGTGAAACCGCCATGGGCCGCCGCCAGTGTCTCGGAAGCGATATTACCTTTCTGGCCATTGCCCGGCTCACGGAGGTTACAGCACAGATCCACAAACCCCGGTGTGATCACGCTGTTTTCTGCGCTGATGGTCTCGTCGGCCGTTTCCCGGGCAGCGGCCTCGCCCACCGCGGCAATGCGGCCATCCCGAATCAGCAGTGCGGTATTTTCCTGCTCCGCACCCTGACCATCGAACAGTCGGCCTCCGGTGATCTTCAGACTGATTCCGGACGTGTTCACACTGCTCATGCCTGGCCCCTCTCACTCAATTTCTGCTGCCGTTCGGAAACCTGACCACCCATGGCCATCGACATAACCGCCATCCGGATGGCAATGCCGTTGGTCACCTGGTTCAGGATTACCGATTGCGGCCCGTCGGCCACTGCGGATTCGATTTCAACGCCCCGGTTGATTGGCCCCGGGTGCATAACGATGCACTCCGGGTGAGCCAGCGCCAGCTTCTGCTGGTTCAGGCCGTATAACCGGTAAAACTCCCGCTCGCTGGGCAACAATGCCCCTTCCATCCGCTCTTTCTGGAGTCGCAGCATGATGACCACATCCAGATCCTTCATCCCGCGGGTCATGTCGTATTCCACCGTGCAGCCGAGGCTTTCCACGTCTTTGGGAAGCAGGGTACCCGGGGCAATAACACGAACTTCTTCCGCGCCCAACTCGTTCAGGGCGCGAATCTGGGACCGCGCTACCCTCGAGTGCAGCACATCACCGACGATGGCGACTTTCAGTCCCTCGAACTGTCCCTTGTGCTGGCGAATGGTGAGCATATCCAGCATGGCCTGGGTCGGGTGCGCATGACGGCCGTCACCGGCGTTGATGATGGCGACGCCGGGCGTCACGCTCTCGGCAATGAAATGCGGCGCACCACTCTGGGAGTGACGGACCACAAACATGTCGCTGGCCATGGCTTCGAGGTTCAGCAGGGTGTCCGAGAGGGATTCGCCCTTGGAGGTGGCCGAGGTGCTGATATCCAGGTTAAGCACATCCGCAGAGAGGCGCTTGGCCGCCAGCTCAAAGGTACTGCGGGTTCGGGTGCTGGACTCGAAAAACAGGTTTACCACGGTTCGCCCGCGAAGCAGTGGCACTTTCTTGATGGTTCGCTCACCGACCTCGATAAAGGAGTCCGCAGTGTCCAGGATGTCGGTCAGCAGCGCCCGATCCAGACCGTCGAGAGTGAGAAAATGCCGCAACTGACCATCCCGGGTCAGCTGCAAGTGGTGCGGGGAAGAGTCGTTAGCGGTCATGGGTCGCCTGTTATCCGATTCGGAGGTTTATTGTCCGGCTTCCTGAAGCTCGATACGGAGCGGGTCGGGGCCACGCAGTTTGACACGTTGATGGGATTCCAGCGCCATTGTCTTGCCAGCCACATCCGGCTGGATGGGCAGTTCCCGGGCACCGAGGTCAATCAGGGTGGCCAGTATGATACTGGCTGGACGGCCATAATCGAAGATCTCATTCATGGCGGCGCGGATGGTCCGGCCGCTCATGATGACATCGTCAATCAGGATGATGTCCCGGCCTTCGGTATCGAATGGCAGGCTTGAAGGTTTGACCCGGGGGTTCAGGCCGATGCGGCTGAAATCATCGCGGTAGAAGGAAATGTCCAGTTCGCCGAATGGCTCTTCGATACCCAGGCGCTTGCTGAGCACATCCGCCAGCCAGACACCACCCGTCCTGATACCGATCAGAACCGGTGATTCCACGCCCCGTTGCTCAAGCGCCTGACGCAGCCCGGATTCCATCTGGTCAAGCAACTGATCAATATCAAGCAATGCCGTCATTCAGTCCTCACTGTCTTAAAAGCCAGCCTGCGTCACGCGCCGGCATCATTTTCCCGCTGACCAAACCAGGTTTCCAGTATCAGCACGGCGGCCCGATCATCCACCCCGTGACGGCCAAAATCACGACTGCCTCCGGCGGCCATCACCTCACCCTTGGCCTCGAAGCTGGTGAGCCGCTCATCCACCATCTCGACCGGCACATGGTAGCGACCATGCAGACGCTTGCCGAACTTGCGGGCCCGGGCACACATGTCGTTCTCGGTGTCGTCCATATTGAGCGGCAGGCCAACCACCACCAGATCCGGGCGCCACTCCTCGAGCAGGGATTCAATCTGTTGCCAGTCCGGGATACCGTCACGGGCCGGAATCAGCGCCACTGGCTGCCCGGTGCCCAGCAACTCCTGGCCGACCGCTACGCCAATACGGCGGGTACCAAAATCGAACGCCATGACGCGACGGCTGGCCGGTTCAGGCATGACCGACCGATTCGCTGAGCTGATTGAGATCAATGCCGATCAGCTGCAACACCGCCTTGTAGCGCTCTTCCCAGGGAGTACGGAACAGGATGTCAGTGGTGGCAGGACAAGTCAGCCATGCATTACTGCCCAGCTCTTCTTCCAGCTGCCCCTCGCTCCAGCCGGAGTAGCCAAGGGCTACCAGGTATTCATCTGGGCCCTCAGCGCGGCCAATGCCGGCCAATACGTCGCGGGAAGTGGTCAACAGAACATCTTCGGTGACCTTGGCCGTATTCTGCCAGCTGGTTCCGGGCGGGTGCAGCACAAAGCCCCTTTCCGGCTGCACCGGACCACCGCTGAATACCGGCAGATCCAGTTCGCCTCCTGGCAGGTCCAGTTGTTCCAGAATTTCACCAAGGTGGATGTCCAGCGGCTGATTGATCATTAACCCCAGGGCACCGTCGTCGGAATGCTCGCAAATATAGATCACGCCACCATGGAAACGCGGATCAGCGAGATAGGGCGATGCCACCAGGAACTGGTGGCGCAAACTATGGGGAGAGTGTTTTGATGCTGTCATCCGGATGTCAGCCCCCGACGCTGGAAGGACCAGGTACGTATGATTTCGAGTTCGTCCACCTCTTGCCGCATTTCGTCCGGAAATGGTGCAAAAGGCGCGGCCATCCTGACTATGCGTATGGCAGCGTCATCCAGCACGGTACTACCGGAAGACTGCAGGATAGCCACCTCTTTTATGGTGCCGTCCTTCTTCAGGGACACCAGCAACCTCAGTGTGCCATAGATTCCGGCATTGCGCGCCTCGGTTGGGTAATTGATATTGCCCACCCGGGTTACCTTGCTGACCCAGTTCTGGACATACCAGGCGTTGCTGGACTTGAGCGTAGAGGCAGCGGTAACACGCATCACCCTGGGCTTGCGGGCATAGGCCTGCTGCTGGGCATCGAAGCGCGCCTCCAGGCTGGCAATTTCGAGGCTGCGTTCCATCAGGCTCTTTTTCTCCCGCACCGGCAGAGGTTCCTCTTCCGGCCTGGTGTGCTCCTCAGGCTGCTGAACCTTCTGACTGGACGAACTCTCGGTCTGCACCACCTGTTTTTCCTGGCGCGGCTGCGGCTCGGTCTGGGACGGCGGCTCCGGCTGGACCTGAGCCACCTCAGGCTGGCTGACCTCTGCCGGTTGGGGCGTGGTCATTTCCCGAGCCTCTTCCTGGGTGCCGCTGCCTTTCTGACTGGTCTGGGCCAGAAAGTCCGCTTTCTCCGGGGCTTCTTCGTCGTCAAACTGGGACAGGGTGATTTCCATGGTCTGGGCCGAGGAACGGGGTGGCTCAGGCGCAAAGGTAATTCCCAGCACCACGATGGCATGCACCGCCAGTGCCATGAAAAGGGTGAAGGAAAACCGGTCGAAGTCGCTTACCTGAACTGCCATTCCTGATACGGATCCTGTCGTTAAACCTGCCCGGTCACCATTACCGGATTATGCCTGGCCCAGGCGTTTTGCAATTGCGTCCATTAACAGACCACCAATATCGATCCCGAACGCCGCATCGAGTTCCCGGATGCAGGTCGGGCTGGTGACATTGATTTCGGTCAGATAATCACCGATCACGTCCAGGCCGACAAAAATGAGGCCTTTCTCTTTAATCACCGGCGCAACCCGCTCGCAGATTTCCCGATCCCGGGCCGTCAGCTCCCGGCCCTCACCCCGGCCGCCGGCGGCAAGGTTGCCCCGATTCTCTCCGTGGGACGGTATTCTGGCAAGGGAATAGGGTACCGGCTCACCATCGATCAGCAGAATACGCTTGTCGCCATCGCTGATTTCCGGAATGTACTTCTGGGCCATGGCCTGGTGGGCGCCATAATTGGTGAGGGTTTCGATGATGACACCCAGGTTGAAATCATTTTCCCGGATCCGGAAGATCGAATGGCCACCCATCCCGTCCACCGGCTTCATGATCACATCGCCGTGTTTGGCATAGAACTCGCGGAAACGGCTTGCCGAGCGGCTGACCAACAGCGGTGGCGTAAGGTCCTCGAACTGGGTGGCAAAGAGTTTCTCGTTGCAGTCGCGAAGCGTGGATGCCGGATTGACCACCAGCGCGCCCTGCTGCTCGGCCGCCTCCAGTATATAGGTGGCCATCAGGAATTCCCGATCTACCGGCGGATCCTTGCGCATGAGGATGACATCCAGGTCGCCCAGCGCCCGGTCCTGGCTCGGGCCAAAGCTGTACCAGTTCTCGGGATCCATGTGGACGGTCAGGTCGCGGGTATGTGCCATGGCCCGGCCGCCATCGAGATACATATCCGGCAGCTCCATGTACTCGATTTCCCAACCACGCTTCTGGGCAGCCAGCAACATGGCCAGTGAGCTGTCTTTCTTGAAGTGGATATCTTCAATCGGATCCATCACGATCCCGAGTCTGACGGTCATGGGCGTTCCTGCACTCCTGAGGGTTAAAAACACGAACCGGTCTGCAGAGCGGACCGGGCATTAAGTGCTATGCTGTGAAATCAGATGGTATTGTACCCGAGCTGCAAATGCATCCGGAGAAATCCTCAGTCAGTTACGTGACGTTGCGGGCAGAAGTACATTTGGTCACAAACTAATACTTTTTATCCGGCCATTCATAATCTATAAATGAGCGGGGTTTATAGAAGAACCTTAAGGTTTGTGTTAAAAACCCCGTTTTAAAATAACGACAGTCGCTGAGCGCAAGGCAGTTGGACAATGGATGACAACTTCGAGAATTTGAAGATCATGGTGATCGACGACAGTAAAACCATACGTCGCACCGCAGAAACCCTTCTGAAAAAGGTCGGCTGTGAGGTCATCACCGCGACTGACGGCTTTGACGCTCTTGCCAAGATTGCCGATTCCCAGCCGGACATCATTTTTGTTGATATCATGATGCCCCGCCTGGACGGCTACCAGACCTGCGCACTTATCAAGAACAATTCCTCCTTCAAAAAGACGCCGGTTATCATGCTCTCCAGCAAGGACGGGCTGTTCGACAAGGCCAAAGGCCGTATCGTCGGCTCCGACCAGTATCTGACCAAACCGTTCAGTAAGGATGAGCTGCTCAATACCATCCGCCAATACGTTCCACAGGCGGAACAGTAAACCTGCTGACCCCAAGAACCATCGAGGAAACCATGGCCCGCATTCTGATTGTTGACGACTCCCCTACCGAGGTTAAGAAAATTTCCACGATCCTGGAAAAGCACCAGCACGAAGTGCTGACCGCCGACAACGGCGCAGACGGTGTTGCCAAGGCCCGTGCCGAAACCCCGGATCTGGTTCTGATGGATGTGGTTATGCCCGGCCTGAACGGCTTCCAGGCAACCCGCCAACTGACCCGTGCACCGGAAACCGCTTCCATCCCGGTGGTCATTGTAACCACCAAGGATCAGGAAACTGACCGCGTATGGGGTACCCGCCAGGGCGCCAAGGGTTACCTGGTCAAGCCGGTTAACGAAGACGACCTGATCAAAACAATCAACAGTCTGATTGCCTGATCCCCAACCGTGGAGTATGCATGTCCGCCCAGGCCGCCCCTTTTGCCGTTCTGACGGATATCGCCGCACGCAGCCGGTCACTGGCTGCCGGCCTGCCGGAACAACAGGAAGCCGTTGAACTGTGGAACGGCATCGGCTTCGTTCTCGCAGGTGAACGCTACGTTGCCCCCATGGGCGAAGTCACTGAAATCCTCCATGTCCCCCGGTTCACCCACATACCGGGGGTTCGCCCGTTCCTGCTTGGCGCCGCCAATGTCCGCGGCCGCCTCCTGCCCCTGGTTGATCTCGCCGGCTTTTTCGATATTCCCCGCTCTTCCCGAAGCCAGCGGGAGCGGCGAGTACTGGTGGTTGAACAGGGCGATATTTTCAGCGGGCTGGTGGTCGACAGTGTATTGGGCATGCAGTACTTCGCGACTGACAGTTTCAAGGATTCGCCCGAGGGCGTACCTGAAAACGTTCGACCGTTTGTCTCAGGCGGCTACGAACGCAACGAGGAAGTCTGGAAAGTGTTTTCGGCCGTCGACCTGCTCGAGGACGAACGATTTCTGGACGTCGCACAGTGGTAAGGGTGGTGACAATGGCAGGAACATCACCCTGACCGCCTGAAACCCGAAAAAACAAACTTGCCAATTTCTTGAAGAGGCCGGGAGCCAGAAAATGAAGAACAGAGCCGGAAGACTCAGTATGGGACAGGGAGGCAACAAGCTGGTTGCCGGCCTGATCGCCGCGCTGATCGCACTCACTATCCTGCTCGTTGTGGTGCTGTTCATTATCAACAAAGACAGCCAGAACGATCAGGAATACATCGCCAACACCGCCGAACTGAGGGTGCTCTCTCAGGAGATTGCGAAGAACGCGACCGAGGCTGCCGGCGGTACCGCCGAGGCCTTCAACCAGCTGCGCCGCTCCCGTGACGAATTCCAGCAGCTCTGGGCCAACGTAACCGAGGGTAATCCGGAAACCGGTCTGCCGCCGAGTGAACTGGCCCAGCAGAGTGGCGTTCAGGAAAACTGGAACACCGTGCGGGAAAACGCCGACAGCATCCTCTCTACTCAGGATGCGGTACTCGGCCTGCACGAGGTTGCCCGGACCCTGAACGAAACCATCCCGCAGTTGCAGGTTGAGTACGACGATATCGTACAGATCCTGCTCGACAACGACGCACCCGCCGAACAGATCGCACTGGCCCAGCGCCAGTCTCTGCTGGCGGAGCGGATTGTTCGCTCGGTCAACAACGTACTCTCCGGTGACGAAGACGCGGTTATTGCCGCCGACCGTTTCGGTCGTGACGCAAGCCTGTTCGGGCGAGTGCTCGAAGGCCAGCTGAACGGCAACCCGGCAATGGGTATCTCCCAGGTAAATGACGAAGACGCCATTTACGGCCTCGAAGCCGTCGATGAACTGTTCCAGTTCGTCTCCCAGAACGTAGACGCGATCCTTGAGGCCTCTCCCGACCTCTTCAAGGTTCGTACTGCTGCCAGCGACATCTTCCAGAATTCCGAGATCCTGCTTTCCGAACTCTCTGTGCTGGCCGAGAACTTCCGGACCCAGTCTGGCTCACGCCTGGTCAGCCCGACCCTGGCCTTTGCCATCCTGGCCGCCATGGTTGCCATTGTTGTGTTTATCGGTCTGGCCCTGTACCGCGAAGCCCAGGCCCGACTGGCCACTACGCAAGAGCAGAACGAGCAGAACCAGAACGCGATCCTGCGACTGCTGGACGAACTGGCCGACCTGGCTGATGGTGACCTGACCACGGAGGCCACGGTAACCGAGGACTTCACCGGTGCCATCGCGGACTCCATCAACTACGCGATCGACCAGATGCGCGGACTGGTACAGGCGATTCGTGGTACTGCCGTACGGGTAGCGTCAGCGGCTCAGGAAACCCAGGCCACTGCGATGCATCTTGCCGATGCTTCCGAGCACCAGGCCCAGGAAATCGCCGGCGCCTCCGCCGCGGTGAACGAGATGGCCGTGTCCATCGACCAAGTATCCTCGAACGCTGCCGAGTCCTCCGCGGTTGCGGAGCGGTCGGTTGCGATCGCGAAGAAAGGCGCGGAAGTGGTACAGAACACCATCCGCGGCATGGACAACATCCGTGAGCAGATCCAGGAAACTTCCAAACGGATCAAGCGTCTGGGTGAATCTTCCCAGGAAATCGGTGACATCGTATCCCTGATCAACGACATCGCCGACCAGACCAACATCCTGTCCCTGAACGCGGCGATCCAGGCCTCCATGGCCGGTGACGCGGGCCGGGGCTTCGCGGTTGTTGCGGACGAAGTACAGCGATTGGCGGAGCGTTCCTCCGCGGCCACCAAGCAGATTGAAGCGCTGGTTAAGACGATCCAGTCAGATACCAACGAAGCGGTTATCTCCATGGAACACACCACCGCCGAGGTGGTCCGTGGTGCCCGTCTGGCTCAGGACGCGGGTATCGCCCTCGAGGAAATCGAGAACGTATCCATGTCCCTGGCGGAACTGATCCAGAACATCTCCAACGCCGCACGTCAGCAGTCTTCGTCGGCCGCGCACATTTCCAACACCATGAACGTTATCCAGGAAATCACGTCCCAGACTTCCTCTGGTACCAATGCGACCGCGAAGTCCATCGGTAACCTGGCAGAAATGGCGTCCGAGCTGCGGTCTTCCGTTGCCGGCTTCACCTTGCCGGAAGAGGACGTGGCGGATCAGGAAGAAGAGGAAGACAGCGACGTTCCGGTGGTGGGCTGATTTCCGTTCCAGGGCTGTTGACGGTTTATGGCGCAAATGCATAACAACCTGTCACCTGCCGAGGGCATCTGGTCACTGCGCCGACTTCCGGATATGGACGAGGCGCAGTTCAGCCAGTGGCAAACCCTGCTGGAACACCGAACCGGCATAACTCTGTCCGCCGAGCGCCGTTCGTTTCTGGAAACGAATCTTGGCATTCGAATGCGGGAAATCGGGTGCAGCAGCTATCAGGCCTACTACGAAAAAATCGTATCCGGGCCCGATGCGATCAGAGAATGGTCAACGCTGGTGGATCGGCTCACGGTTCAGGAAACCCGGTTTTTCCGGGATCCCGACGCCTTCCGGCTGGTTTCCGACTATGTCCTGACCCGGCCACGGGAACAGCTGAAAAAGCGCCCCCTGGAGGCCTGGAGTGTTGGATGTTCCACCGGTGAAGAGCCTTATACCCTGGCCATGGTGCTGAATGAATGCATGAGCCAGCTGGCGTTGCAGCCGCTGTTTGGTGTCACCGGCTCTGACATCAGCAAGCCGGTGATCGAGAAAGCCCGGAACGGCCAGTTCAATCCCCGCAAACTGCTGGGAATGGACGAAGACATGAAATCCCGGTATTTCCGCCCGGCCGAGCGGAATACCGTAGAAATTGTGAACAGCATCCGTGACAGGGTGTGCTTTACCAGACTGAATGTCCTGGATCTTGATAAGGCACCCATGCACGGGATGAACATTATCTTCTGCCAGAATCTGCTGATTTATTTCCGTCGCTGGCGCCGGCGGGAAATTGTCAAGCGACTTGCAGAGCGGCTGGCGCCCGGGGGGTTGCTGGTTCTGGGCCAGGGAGAGCTGACCGACTGGCAGCCTCCCGGGTTACAGAGAGTCCCCTCGGAACATGTGCTGGCGTGGATCAAACGCCAGACTGACGAAGAATAACCGGAGTGGTTATGGGCAATCACCATGACAGCATCGCCCTCGACTGGGTTCGGGGAGAGATACAGGACACGCTGACCCAGGGTCAGCATGCACTGGAAGCGTATGTCGAGAATCGTGACGACACCGCGCGCCTGCGCTTCTGCCTGAATTATCTCCATCAGGTACACGGCACCTTGCAAATGGTCGAGCTCTACGGTGCAGCCCTGCTCACCGAGGAAATGGAAAAGCTCACCCAGGCCGTGCTCAACGAAACCGTTGCCAATATCGACGAAGCCGTTGAAGTCCTGATGCAGGCCATCCTGCAGCTGCCCCAGTACCTCGAGCATCTGGCCAGCAGCCAGGACGATTTTCCGATGGTGCTGCTGCCACTGCTGAACGACCTTCGGGCCGCCCGTGGCGAATCCCTGCTGTCTGATACCTCGTTGTTCAAACCGGACCTGGCCCCCTCACGCATCAGCGTGACCGGGAAGGTGTCCCAGCGTCTGCAAGACCCGACGGTTCTGGGCCACATCCGCAAGCTGCGGCAGATGTACCAGTTTGCTCTGGCCGGCGTCATCCGGGAAGCGGATCTCGATGCCCATTTCGAGTACATGCAGAAGGTGATTCAACGGCTGATCCGTCTGTGCCAGAAAACGCCCCGGGGCGAGCTCTGGAAAGCGGCCAGTGCGTTCGTGGAAACACTGCAGGCACACGTGAACCCGGTGAATGCGGCGGTGAAATCCCTGCTCAGGGAGCTGGACAGTGAAATCCGCCGACTGACTGACGAGCATGCGGATATCCTTCAGCAACCGGCACCGGAAGCGCTGCTTAAACACCTGCTTTACTATGTCGCCCGTGCCCGGGATCTGGATTCGCCCCAGGTCAGCGCCCTGCGGGATGCCTACCGTCTGAATCAGGCATTGCCTTCGGAAGACGACGTTGATGCCGCCCGACACCGAGTATCCGGTCCGGGTCGGGATGCCATTCATTCCGTTGTCGGCGCACTCAACGAAGAGCTGGCGAAACTCAAGGATCAGCTTGACCTGTTTGTTCGCTCAGAGCTGCGCCAGAACAGTGAGCTTGAGGACCTGCTGCCGGGTCTGCGCCAGGTAGCCAATACCCTGGCGGTGCTGGGGCTGGGCATACCGCGGAAAGTGGTTACCGAGCAGGTCGAACTGGTTGAAAAACTCAGCGCCCAGACCGAACAGGTCGATGATGGCACTCTGATGGACATCGCCGGCGCGCTGCTTTATGTCGAAGCCAGTCTCGCCGGCCTGGATAGTGAAGGACAGCAGGAGTCGTCCTCAGAAGAGGCCTCCGATGCCCCGGTGAACCTTGGCTCCAGGGAACTGGGCGAGGCCAGCGGCGCGCTGCTCCGGGAATCCCGGAACACCCTGGAACAGGTTAAATCCGCCATCGTGAATTTCATTGCCTCGCAATGGGATACCCGGGAAATTGAACACGTACCAGGCCTGCTGCACAGCATTCGCGGTGGCCTCAGCCTGATCCCGCTGGATCGGGTTGCCGGCATGCTGGCCTCGGCCGAACGCTACATTACCGATGTGCTGCTGGGCAGCAAACAGGTTCCGGACTGGAAGCAACTGGATATCCTGGCCGATGCGGTCACCAGCATCGAGTATTACCTCGAGCGCCTGGCCGACGGGATTGGCGAAAACGACTCGATTCTCAAGGTTGCGGAAGACAGTCTTTCATCTCTCGGTTTCCCGGTCGGGGCCGAACCCACCTGGACGGAAACCACCGCCGAGGACATACCCGTCGTTGAGCCGGTTGAAGAGCAACCGGATACCACCGCTACGGCCACCCCCGAAGAAACCAAGAGCTCGGATGCAGAGCTTCTGGACGATGAGATTCTCGGCATATTCGTTGAGGAAGCCGAGGAAGTTCTCGAAACCATCCATGAATTCTATCCCCGGCTGCGCCAGAATCACGATGACCGTGAAGCGCTGACCGAGGTCCGTCGTGCCTTCCACACGCTCAAGGGCAGCGGGCGACTTGTTGGCGCGACCAGTATTGGCGAGCTGGCATGGTCTGTGGAGAACCTGCTGAACCGC
The DNA here is from genome assembly GCF_001650915.1 of Marinobacter sp. EhC06. GTDB lineage: Bacteria > Pseudomonadota > Gammaproteobacteria > Pseudomonadales > Oleiphilaceae > Marinobacter. Next base: position 714,138 of record NZ_LXYO01000023.1, on the reverse strand, counting down.
GTGATTGATCAGACCATTCGTCCCACCGACGACATGTTTACCCTGGTGGACGAGGTCAATGCCCGTATTCCTTCGCTGATCCGTGAATTCAAGGAAGGCCAGACCGCAGGCGACGTTGAAGCGCTCATCAGCCGCGCCGAAGCCATGGCGACGACCCGCCGTACTGATGATGAGGCCGCAGAGGCACCGGAAGTTCCCGAGGTCGAAGACACAGCGGTCGATGCACAAGAGGAAGCAAAGGAAGCAGGCTCACCCAGTGAGGAAAGAGATACCGCCGAGGCCGCATCTGGAGAATCCTTCGATGAAGACGACCTGATTGACGATGAAATACTCGAGATCTTCGTTGAAGAAGCCGGTGAGGTGCTGGACACCATTCGTGAATACCTGCCGATGCTTCTGCGCCAGCATGATGACCGCAGCGCCCTGTCGGAAGTTCGCCGTGCCTTCCACACACTGAAAGGCAGTGGCCGTATGGTTGGCGCGCTGGTAGTGGGTGAGCTGGCCTGGTCCGTGGAAAATATGCTGAACCGCGTCATCGACGGCAGTATTTTCATGAACGATGACATCGCCAGCCTGCTGGAGGATGTCACCGCCAATCTGCCAGCCCTGGTCGAGGATTTTGAAAAGCGCCGGGCGCCGTCGGTCGACACGTCCAATCTGGAAGCCCGTGCCAATGCCCTGGCCAACGGCGAGATTCCCGATGCCAGCATGATGCCCGCCGCCGAATCGGATGGCTCGGAAGCGATGGCCGAAGCCGAGACCGGCACCGCCGGCGCAGAGTCCGAGACCGCTGAAGAGGATGCGGTGGACCCGGTATTGCTGGACATTTTTGAAAGCGAAACTGAGACCCACCTGCAAACACTGAAGGACTTCCTCTCGGCCGCCGGTGACAAAACCACGGTTACCTACACCGATGATCTCTCCCGTGCCCTGCATACACTCAAAGGCAGCGCACATACAGCAGGCATCGGCCCGATCGCAGCCGTGATCACGCCGTTGGAGCGTTTCGTCAAGGAATCACGGGCCCAGAACAAGCGCGCCAACCGCGACGTGCTTTCGCTGATCGAATCCGCCTGCGATTTCCTGACCCAGGGCCTGGCCCAGATCCGTGAAAACCCGCAGGCGTCGCTGCCAGGCACCGAGGCATTCCTTGAAAAACTGGAACACCTGACGGATGAAACACTGCGCAGCCACAGTGAGGAAGCACCGCGCCAGCACCCAGAGCAGGCGCCGTCACAGCTGGTTCAGCTGTTCCTGAACGAAGGTCTCGATATTGTTCTTGATGCCGACCGGATCCTTGATCACTGGGCGGACAACCCCGGCGAAATGGAGTCGTTGAACCCGCTGCGTTCCGAGCTGGAGCAGCTGACCTCCGGCGCCTCCGAAGCCGGGCTCGGCGACGTCGCAGCGCTCTCGGGTGCACTGAAGGAAACCTATGACGAGGCCGCGAAGCACGACAAAGTGCCAGACGAGGCTTTCTTCGAGACCGTGCGGGCCGCTCATGAACAACTGATCAACATGATGGACCAGGTGGCGGCCGGGCTCGCCACAGAGTCGGGCGAAGACATGGTCGCCGCCCTTGAAGGGCTTAAACAGACTCAGACCCCGGAAAACCAGGAACCCGACGCTTTCGAGCAGGAATTCACCGGCGACCTTGAGGAGATCGATCTCAGCCTTGAGATGGACGAGACCGAGACGCCAGCCAGTGAGGAGCCCGCAACAACCGAGCAACCGCCGCTCCCGGAAACGGCCGAGTCCGATGACGAAATGGATGAGGAACTGGCGGAAATCTTCCTGGAAGAAGCCCGCGACCTCATCGATAGTACCGCCGAAGCACTCCAGAGCTGGAGCGAAGATACCGCCAACCTGGACATCCTGCGCCTGCTCCAGCGGGATCTGCATACCCTCAAGGGTGGCGCACGGCTGGCGGACATCCCGGCCGTAGGCGATCTCTCTCATGAACTGGAAAACCTGTTTGAGGGACTGACCGAGCAGCGGCTGTCGATCAACGATGAGCTGTCCGATCTGTTATTCCGCTGCCACGATCGTTTGGCAGGCATGGTCGAAAATCTGGAGGCCAAGGAGCCGCCACGCCCTGCTCCGGATCTCATTGGCGAAATTCAGGCTTACATGGACAACGCCACCGGCACCCGGCCGGTCACCAACGTAGCCAGTCAGGACGAAGAGCCCGAAGCGGAAGCAGGTACTGGAGAACAGGTCCCGCTCCCGGACGTGGACGAGCCGGAAGAGGCCGACCTTGCCGAAGCCGATGAGGCCGGCGAATCAGAAGACGGTGTCGCCGACCTCTCCCACCTGGATCCGGAACTGGTCGGCATCTTCCTGGAAGAAGCCTACGATCTGATCAACTCCACCGGCAGTGCACTGCACACCTGGACGGAAGATCCTTCGGACCGGAGCATTGCCGCCGAACTGCAACGGGATGTCCACACTCTCAAGGGTGGCGCCCGGATGGCCGGCGTTGAAGCCATTGGCGACCTGACCCATGTGCTGGAAGACCTGTTCGAGAAGGTTGCGGAAGGTCAGCTGGAAGCCAGCGACTCCATGAATGACCTGCTGTTTGCCTGCCATGACAGGCTGGCGCAGATGGTTGAGCAAGTGGCCACCCAGAAGCCTTGCCCGCCGGCCGATGAACTGGTCGCCCGCGTCCAGTCCATCCTGCGGGGCGAGGCGATGCCCTCAGACGCCCGTGAGGAAGAACCGGCAGAGGCTGAAAAAGCTGTGTCTGCGGCCGAGGAAGCACCAGAAACCAGCAGCCTCAGTGAGACTCTGACGCAGGCCAGCGATGACGATCTTATTGGCATCTTCCTGGACGAAGGCCTGGAAATCTACGACGCCATCAGCGAGTGCCTGGATCAGTGGCGTGACGAACCGGAAGAACTTACCGGCCTGACCCAGCTTCAGCAGGAACTGCACACCCTCAAGGGTGGTGCACGGCTTTCTGACGTCGACCCGATTGCCAACCTGGCAGAGGCCTGGTCAGACGCCCTGGATCCGCTGATTTCCGGCTCCAATAACCAGAAAACTCTGCTCAGCCTCAGCGATCGGGCACTAGGCAGCCTCAAGACCATGCTCAACAGCCTGGAAGATGGCAGCAAACCCGAACCGGATACCGGGCTTATTGAAGACTTCCAGGCAGCCCACGAGGTTGCCGCCGAAGAGACCGCAGCCCCCCGTGAAGAATCGGAACAGGAAGCGATCGATCCGGAAGTGCTGGAAATCTTCCTGGAGGAAGCCGGCGAGATCATGGATCAGCTCGAGCAGCTGCTTGATGACTGGCGCAAGGAGCCGGCAAACCACAACTTCAACCAGGAAGCCCAGCGGGCATTGCATACCCTCAAGGGCGGCGCCCGTCTGTCCCAGCTCACACAGCTCGGCGACAAGGCCCACGCCTTTGAAACCCGGTTGATTGATCTGGGCGGCAATGCCCCGGACGAATCACAGTGGCAGGCCATTACCGAAGATCACGACGCCATCATTGCCCTGGTTGCCGATATCCGTAAGGGCTATGAGTCGGGAGTGGGCGTGCCAGCGCCAAGCGCCGAACAGCCAGCGCCAGCCCCGGCCGCGCCGGAACCGAAAAAGGCCGAAGAGCCAACACTGCCAGCGAAGGCGGAAAAACCGGTCGCACCGGCACCCAAGCCCGGGAAATCGCCGGCAAAGGCGCGTAAACAGGCGGCCGAAGCCCAGCGGGCGGCCCAGGAAACCATCCGGGTATCCGCACCGCTACTGGATGAGCTGGTCAACCTGGCCGGTGAAACCAGTATTACCCGTGGCCGGCTTGAGCAACAGACCAGTGATTTTGGCCATACCCTCGATGAAATGGCCGCCACTATCGAACGTCTGCGTGAGCAGCTGCGCCGGATGGAAATCGAAACCGAAGCGCAGATCCTGTTCAGTGCCGAGAAAGAGCACGGTCCGGATTACGGCGACGACTTCGACCCGCTGGAGATGGACCGTTACTCGTCCATCCAGCAGCTCTCCCGGGCCCTGACCGAGTCCTCCTCGGACCTTGCGGACCTGCGGGAAACCCTGTCTGACCGGGTACGGGACACTGAAACCCTGCTGGTACAGCAGTCGCGGATCAACACGGAACTCCAGGAAGGTCTGATGAAGACCCGGATGATTCCGTTCGCCTCCATGGTGCCGCGCCTGCGCCGGATCGTCCGTCAGATCAGCGGCGAGCTGGGCAAGAAAGTGGACTTCGATGTCCGCAACGCCGAAGGCGAGATGGACCGGAACATCCTCGAGCGTATGATCGCGCCCCTGGAACACATGCTCAGGAACGCCCTGGACCACGGCATCGAAAGCCCGGCCGATCGTAAGCAAGCCGGGAAGCCGGAAACCGGCGAAGTTACGCTGTCACTGACGCGGGAGGGCGGCGACGTGGTGCTGCGCATGATCGACGATGGCGCCGGCATTCCCTCTTCGGTGATCCGTGACAAGGCCATCCGTCAGGGCATGCTGCGGGAAGATGAGGATCTGTCTGAACGGGAAATCCTCCAGTTTATCCTGCAACCCGGCTTCTCCACCGCTCAGCAGGTAACCCAGATTTCCGGCCGTGGCGTCGGCATGGACGTAGTTGCCAGTGAAATCAAGCAGCTCGGCGGCAGCCTGGATATAGATTCCGCCGTTGGCCGCGGGACGACCTTCACCGTGCGCCTGCCGTTCACGGTTTCCGTGAACCGGGCCCTGATGGTGTCCACCGGCGAGGACTTCTACGCCATCCCGCTGAACACCATTGAGGGCATTGTCCGGGTCAGCACCTACGAGCTCGAGGAATACTACAAGCCGGATGCGCCGCTGTACGAATATGCCGGCCAGGAATACCGGCTCCAGTACCTGGGCAGCCTGCTGAACAGTGACCACCATCCGAAGCTGCAGGGCCAGGCCCTGCCGCTGCCGGTGATCCTGGTGCGCGGTGCCGAGCAGCCCATGGCCCTGCAGGTGGACAACCTGATGGGCAGCCGGGAAATTGTTGTTAAATCCCTTGGCCCGCAATTCAGTTCGGTCCGGGGTGTTTCCGGTGCCACCATTCTGGGTGATGGTAACGTGGTGGTGATTCTCGATCTGCCGGCCATGATCCGTTCCGACATTCTGTCCGAGCGTCAGCGCCTGGCCAATCTCGAGAAGGCCCGCGAGTCGGCGCGTTACGAGGAACAGGCCACCGTGGTCATGGTGGTGGACGACTCGGTCACGGTACGGAAGGTTACCTCACGACTGCTGGAGCGTAACGGCATGGAAGTCATCACCGCGAAAGACGGCCTGGATGCGGTCGCACAGCTTCAGGACCACAAACCGGACATTATCCTGCTGGATATCGAGATGCCGCGGATGGATGGTTTCGAAGTTGCCAGCTTTGTACGCCACGACGATAACCTGCGGGAAACTCCGATCTGCATGATCACCTCCCGGACCGGCGAAAAACACCGCGAACGTGCGCTGGCCATTGGTGTCAACGAGTATCTCGGCAAGCCGTTCCAGGAAACCGAGCTGCTTGAGACCATTGAGCGGCTGACCGGAAGACAGTGATGGCCGGCCAGTGCGGCCGGCCAAAGGTCGGGATCGTGTCGGACGTGGTCCTGCAGCGTCATCGGCTGCAGGCTGCCACATCCAAGTTTGGTCTCGAGGTGCGTTTCTCCGGGGATCCGGACCGGTTGCTGGGCTATCCGGAGTTTCCCGATGCCAGCCTCTGGCTGGTCACCCTCGAGGACGAGGCCGATCACCCGTTACTGTTCGATCACCTGCTTGAAAACACGGAAGCACCGGTGCTGTTCGGGCTGGATGAAGCCCCCAAGCCCGGAAGCACCGAGTACTTTCGCTGGGAAAGACGGCTGCTGGGCAAGCTGGAGCAGCAACTGGGGCATCTGGAAGAGCTGGATTCCGAAGCCACGCTGGCACAGCTGGAACAGGATACGCCGGCGGCGACACCATCACCGGACCTGCCTCACTGGATTCCCCCGGCTGTTCCCGGATCGGTGGCCGAGGAAGTCTGGATCCTGGGCGCCTCATTGGGTGGCCCGGCAGCGGTAAAGACGTTCCTGGATCACCTGCCTCCGAATCTGCCCGTAGGCTTTATCTATGCCCAACACATTGATGGCAACTTTACCGAGGTTCTTACCCGGGTGCTGGGGCGCCACGCCCACTACCAGCTCAAGCGAGCGGAAGAAGGGTACCGGGTCAAGAATGGTGATGTTGTGCTGATGCCGGTAGAGCACGAGTGGAAGTTCGGCGAACAGGGCACCCTGACGGAAACCAGCAAAGCCTGGCCGGGTCCCTATGGGCCCTCTATTGATCAGGTTTTGCTGAATGTCGCTGATCATTACGGCCAGCGCTGCCATGCTATTCTTTTTTCCGGCATGGGCAATGATGGCGCTATTGCGGCGCCTCTGCTGAAAGCTTACGGTAGCCGGATCTGGGTGCAGGAGAGCACAAGCTGCGGCAACAGCTCCATGCCGGAATCCGTAGCCGCCACCGGTTGCGCCGGTTTTTGTGGTACCCCGGAGCAGCTGGCCCGGGAACTGGTAAAAACCATTGAAGAATCCTGCCTGCTCAAGAGCCGGCAGAAACGGGACTCCGCCTGAGGTAACAAGCAATGAATGACAACAGCCAAACCCTCTCCTGCGTCATGATTCCCATGAGCGGTCGGCAACTGTTGCTGCCAAACGTCTCGATTGCAGAAGTAGTCGACTACGCCAGCTCTGATGCGGGTGCCAACACACCGGAATGGCTGGTTGGCTACCTGGACTGGCGGGGCCTCCAGCTCCCCGTGATCTCCTACGATGCGGCCAACGGTGGCGCCCTCACCGTTCCAGGCGACAATCGTGGCCGGATTGTTGTGCTCAACACCATCGGAGACCACCATAAGGAAATCCCGTTTATGGCACTGGTCACCCAGGGTATTCCCAGCCAGGCCCGTCTGACCGAGGAACAGGTCAGGAAGCTGGAGGGCGAGCCAGGCCCGGCGGATCTCATGCTGGTTGAGGTAGAGGGCGAGAACGCCTGGATCCCCAACCTGGAATACCTGGAATCCCTGGTTCTCAAATCCCGACACTGACCGGTTTTCCGTTTCATTGCCGGGCATGGCAGACATTCCTGCAAATGTTATAATGTTTCAAATTTTGCAGGATTTCGACCATGTCTGCCCGAGCCATTCCCTATCGGCCCCACAACCACGACGCCTGTGTCAGCCAGGCCCTGACTGACGCACGGGCCATTTGCCAGCGCCAGAATGCCCGTCTCACCCCCATCCGGGAACGGGTGCTGGAACTGATCTGGCAGTCCCATAAGCCCCTGGGTGCCTATGATGTGCTCGGGGAGCTGTCCACCGATGGCCACAACGCGGCCCCGCCAACGGTTTACCGCGCGCTGGATTTCCTTCAACAACACGGCCTGGTGCATCGTATTGCCTCACTCAATGCTTTTATCGGCTGCACCCACGCGGGTGAGAACCACACCGGCATGTTTCTGATCTGTCGCGCCTGCGGCAATGTTCTCGAATTGACTGCACCGTCGGTCTCGACGGAAGTGCGCAAAGCAGCCTCCGAGGAAGGCTTCCGGGCTGAGAACACTACCCTTGAGATAGCCGGCCTTTGCCCCCGTTGCCAGTCGGAGCCGGACCATGAGTGATCCTCTGGTAAGCCTGGAAAATCTCACAGTCCAGTTTGACTCACGGCCTGCGGTTGACCGCGTCAACCTGAAGATCCATCGGGGCGATATCATCACGATTATCGGCCCCAACGGGGCCGGTAAAACCACGCTGATCAAGGCTGTCCTCGGTATCCAGAAAGTGTCCGCAGGCCAGGTGTCGGTGAAAAAGAACCTGGTGATTGGCTACGTGCCACAGCATCTGACTCTTGAGGCCACACTCCCCCTCAGCGTCAAGCGGTTCATGCTGCTCAGCGGGCAGTCGCTCAGCGAATGTGAGTCCGCACTTGCCCGCACCGGTGTCGGCCACCTGTTGCATGCCTCCGTGCACCATCTGTCCGGTGGCGAAAAACAGCGGTTGTTGCTGGCCCGGGCCCTGGCCCGCAAACCGGATCTGCTGGTGCTCGATGAACCCGCTCAAGGGGTCGATATCAACGGTCAGGCGTCGCTGTATGACCTGATTCGCCAGTTGCGGGACGACCTGAATTGCGGTGTCATCATGATCTCCCACGACCTGCATCTGGTTATGGCGGCCACTGACAAGGTGATCTGCCTGAACCAGCATGTCTGCTGCAGCGGTTACCCTGCGGACATCTCCCACGACCCGGCATTTATCGAGACGTTTGGCCGACCTGTGGCCGAATCCCTGGCGGTTTACCACCATCACCATAACCACAGCCACGACCTGCACGGGGATGTGGTGGACAGCGAGTCTCATAACGCTGCAGCTGGACACGGCGGACACACGGAGTGTGATCATGCCCATCATTAACGCCATTCTGGACGATTTCTTCTGGCGCGCCCTGATTGGCGGTCTCGGCGTTGCCCTCGTGGCGGGACCACTGGGTTGTTTCGTGGTCTGGCGAAGAATGGCCTATTTTGGCGATACCCTGGCACACTCGGCGCTGCTGGGCATTGCCCTGAGCTTTCTGATCAGCGTGCCGCTGAACCTTGGGGTGATCATTACCTGCGTGGTCCTGGCCATGGCACTGGTACTGCTGTCCCGAACCAGGACGCTGGCAACGGATACCCTGCTCGGGATTCTGGCCCACAGCGCCCTGGCAATCGGCCTGGTAACGCTAAGTTTCATGCCGGATGTGCGCGTGGACCTGACCGGACTGCTGTTCGGGGATCTTCTTGCCATGAGTCGTGAAGACCTGCTGTGGATATACGGCGGCGCGACACTGATCCTGGCCCTGTTGGCTGTGCTCTGGCGCGGATTGTTGATGAGCACCATTCACGAAGAGTTGGCCCGGGTGGAGGGCGTTGCCGTAGAACGTCTCCGTCTGGTTCTCATGCTGATGTTTTCGCTGGTTATAGCGGTGGCCATGAAAATCGTCGGCGTGCTGCTGATCACCGCATTGCTTATCATTCCCGCGGCAACTGCCAGACGACTGGCCCACAATCCGGAGATCATGGTGGCCATGGCGATCGGGTTCGGGTTTGTTGCGGTAAGCGGCGGCCTGAGTCTGTCCTGGCATCTGGACACACCGGCCGGCCCGTCCGTTGTTGTGACGGCTTTCGCCGTTTTCCTGCTGGTCTACGGCGCAGCCGGCAAAGTCCGGGCCTGAGCATTTCCCTCTATCCCCGGGCTGGACTAGAGTATAGGAGTACAGTCGGTCTGACCCAAGGGTAAAGACCCAGCCGCAAAGGACGCCCGGCATGGAAAGCTCAGCTCCAGCCCGGTTCCGTAGACCGGTACTTTGGCCAGGGCTCTGGATCCCCCTGCTTCTGGTCGCAGCCGGGCTGCTGGTAACCGGAATTACCGCGAATATCGAAGGACGGCGGGCCATGGCCCTGGCTGAGGCCCGTTACTATGCCCAGCATCAGGCCCTGGTCAATCATCTGCTGGCCAACGTGCCGAATCAATCGGAGGCGGGCGATAGCAGCCAGCCCGTATCGGTCTGGCTCCAGGCGTTGTTTAGCGACACTCTCCCCGATTCCCTCGGCCTGCGTATCGATACCCTCGAACGCCACACCAAGATGCCACTGCTGGAAATACGAACCAACGGTTCGGTGGACCCAACGCGGGCACTACGCACTGAAGTGTCACCGCTGGACCAGCATTGGATACTCACCACCGTGCCCTCTCCTGAGGGGCTGGAAGAGGTCGCCCGTGCGGCCGAGCAAACGGTCTGGATAGCCGGTTTCGCGCTGTCCGTCTTCGCTGCCTCTCTTGCCCTGCTACTCAACCGGCGGCTTCATTTGCAGACGCTTCATAACCTTGGCCTGGAACAGCGGGAAATCGGGGCTGACCATCAGATCGCCAACTTTCAGGTCGAGAAGTCGATTTTGCGTCAGGCGCTGAATGACAGCGAACAGCGAAGTCGTGATCTGGTGGCTCTATCCGGAGCCGTGATCTGGGAACTGGATGAAAATGGCAGGATCGGCTTTGTTTCACCACAGATCGCCGAACTTCTGGATCGAGCGCCGGCCGACCTGGTAGGGCAGCCCCTGGAGGAGCTGGTTGCACCGGCCTTTCAGTCCAACTACCGACGGGCCCTGGCGGCCGCTCGCAGTGATCGCACCATTGAGCGGATTGATCTTCCTCTACTCCACCGCAACCAGGAAGCAGAGGTCCCGGTTGTGCTCAGGGTCCGGGCGCTGAAGGACCCGGTCCACGGGCTGTCAGGCTTCAGGATAAGTACACTGCAACGTTTGGCTATCTAGTCTAGCGTTTTGTGAGTGCCATCGCATAAGGGGGCGTTGCCGGTCTGCTTGCACCCGCAGAACCAGACCCACTCTTTCTTTTCCGCCTCGTATTTCACAGGGCTTATACCGGTGCCCTTATGGGAGCCGTCACAGAATGGCTGGCTGCCACTGCGGCCACAGGCACACCAGAAATAGTTCTTTCCTGCCTCCACCATCACAGAGAAAGGTGTCTTGCTGGCAACCAGCGGTTTTTCATCCGACATCATCTGTTCCCCCAAGTCATAACTGTACTGAAACAGTATAGACACTCCTGAAGAAACACCGTCTTTAAAGGGGCCTGACGATATCTGTAAGACGCCCGGTTTCAATAAGCTCCAGAAACTCGTCACCCAGGCGGTCACTTTCGGTAATGGCCGATCGCCAGGCCCGCTCCCGGCCGGCGTCATCACCGACATAGCGCTCAAAATCCTTCCGGTCCGGGAGTTTTCGGTCAGGCAGGGATTCCAGATAGGTTTTTGAGGGTGCAACCAGCAGTACATCCTGTAACCGGGTGGCGTCGCCCCGCCGCCAGGGCAATGACTTGTCGAACCAGCCGGGGACCACCTTATCTGTGAAGTGCGGGTATAGCACCACGCCCGGCTGCTGGTAGGGCAGGTCCAGGTGATAGTCCAAAAGGCCACCGTCACGATAGACCCCTTCAGGCGCGCCGGGAATATTGCGGACACCGGACATAACCAGCGGAATGGAGGCAGAGGCCAGAAGGGCAGGCAGCAGGTTCTCGCGGGATAACGCCACTTCGTGACTGGGGAAATCCACCAGCTTCGCCACGGGCGCTTTGAGGCGGGCGTCGTGGATTATGCCCCGCTCCATAAACCGGCCCAAATGCCGGCGACTGACCATATTGGCGCTGATGGCACTCATCAGACCAAGCCCCAACCGCCCACGCGCATCCTCCGCCAACCTGCCAAGACTGCGAACCACCACAATGTTCAGCCGGTACCAGGGGTGGTTCAGAATGGCGTCTTCCCGACCACCAAGCAGTTCCTCCAGAAACAGCACACTCTTGCGGCTCACTTCCGCAGCACTGACACCTTTGGCAAACCGCTGAGCGGTATAGAGTTCAGCCAGCCGACTGAGCTGGGCTTTCGGGTCATCGGAAGAAGCCACGGCGGCAAATCGCCAGCTTCCAATCGAAGAGCCGATCAGCGATCGCTCCTGCGGCACCCGCGGCAGCCAGTCGCCGAATATGGCCTTGTCCAGGCCACTTATTCCCAGAGCCTTGGGGCCACCGGCAGCACCTGGAATCACGTGTACGTCTTCCGGTGACAACGGTTTTTCCTTGAGGCGCTGCAAAGCGCGACGGCCGGCCCGGATCGTCAGGGCCGGTTCTCGGGTGTGAATAGCTGTCATAGGGTGGTCCCTGGGCGTGTCCCTGAATTGTTCTCGCGGAGTTTAGCGAAGTGGACAGGGCCCGGCCAACTGAACAAAACTAATGGTGGTCATAAACGACGCTATCTGCTTAATTAGAGAAATGGCCATGCTAGACTTCAAGACGGTCCCGGCACAGGACGCGGGCGGATAAGACTCAGACAGCGGGAGTATGCTGTGAATTTTTCGGTACCACCCTCTACCCTTGCAACCAACCCGACCCTCGCGGTGCTGGGTTTCAAACGCCAGTTGGTCTATCACCTCCATTTCTGGGCCTTTATTGCGGTAGCACCCCTGGTGATGGTGCAGTGGCAGCAATCCCATTATCTGCTGTCATCCGTGCTGGTTCTCTTTTGTGTCAATGCCCTGCTGGTCATCGCTTTTCTGAGGTTCCGCGGCACCTATTTTCTCAAAGGCCGACTGTTCCCCCTGCTCGCGGTGGTCAGTGCTGCCTATTCCACGCACATCAATGGCCACGCCGGCCTCTACTGGGCCTACCCTGCCGCCACGGCCCTGTTTTTCCTGTTGCCGCTGAGAGAAGCAATCGGCAGCAACATCATCTTTGTGGTGGTTATGGCTGTCGTGTCCTTCCTGCGCTTTCCTGAAGCCGACTTTTGGCGAATCACGTTTTCCCTTGGCCTGACCTGCCTGTTTGCCATGATTTTTGCCTTCCTGGTGGGCAAACTTCAGCAGGAGCTCACTCGCCTGGCTACCACGGATCCATTGACCGGTTGCCTGAACCGGTCACAGCTTGCCGACATTCTCAACGGCCAGATTCAGATGCGGGAGCGGTATGAGCGGGTATCCAGCCTGATTTTGCTGGATCTGGACTACTTCAAGACGATTAACGATCAGTGGGGCCATCTGGCCGGTGACAAGGTTCTCACGGAAATGGCGCTGCGTTTGCGCAAACGATTGAGGGAAAGTGATCAGTTGTTCCGGATCGGCGGCGAGGAGTTCATGATTGTCCTGCCGGAAACCCGCCAGAAAGATGCCGATGCGCTGGCCCACCAGCTTCTGACCAGCATCAGTGCCCGGCCCTTCCTGGAAGACATCAAGGTGACGGCCAGTGCCAGTGTCGCGGAAGTCAGCAAGGGGGAAACCTGGTCGGTCTGGCTGAACCGGGCGGATCAGGCGCTGTACGAAGCGAAGTCCCGGGGGCGCAACCAGGTGGTCAATGCCGCTCGGCCGCTCCCGGTTGTGGGACGGGGTGCCGACGACATGCCCGATTCTGCGTCGGGTTGAAGCTTAGTACCTGCCTCGCTTACTGATCGCAGCGCTTACGAAACTCCCGGTAGGCGCTGAAAACCTCCCAGGGGCACTCGAAATGCGGGTAGTGCCCGATATTCCTCAGAGTGACTACGTCGCCATCAGGTATCAGTTCGCGGTACCGACGTGCCATGCCGGCTCCGGAGACAGGATCGGCCGTACCGGAGATAAGGCGCATCGGTTGAGTCGCCTTCTGCAACGCACCAACCCAACGGTTCCGGTGACAACGGCGCTCTTCCATAAACTGGATCAGGTGGTGCAGGATGCCTCGCCCGTTGTTGTAGGTCAGCAGATGCCAGAAGTCCTCCATGTCCTGACGGTCCGGCGGATTCTGGCTGCCGAATAAGCGGCGGAAGTTGCGCTCGAAACTGCGTCGGGTCAGGCCTCGACTGATCAAACCGCCAAAGGGGCTTCTCAACAGCTTCTGAATCAGCAACGGATTGTGGACTTCCGGGAAAAGGGCACCATTGAGAAAGCAGACACTGGCAATCCGGAAAGGCAGCCCGCCTTCCTGCTCACGGGCCAGGAGCTCCTGGGCCACACTGCAACCATAGTCATGGACCAGCAGGTGCACCGACGGCAGGCTCAGCCCCTCAATCCAGCCCTGAAACAGGTCGGCCTGGTCTTCGATGCTGTAATCGTAGTTGGAGGGCTTATCTGAAAAACCGAATCCCAGCATATCCAGAGTCAGCACATTGTGCTGCTGAACAAGCATCGGCCAGAGGCGGTTCCAGTCCCAGCTCGCGGTAGGAAAACCGTGAATCAGGACCAGCGGTTCTCCCGTACCTGCCATCCGGCTGAAAATGGCATGCCCCTCGAAACTGAACCACTTACCTCCCTGTTGCCACCCTTCAAGGGTGCCTTCTTCGCGCCCTGCGGCGGAAATCCCACCGACGGTGGGCATCACCTCTTCCATGTATTGTCCCCGGCGAACATTTGCAGCCTGAAACTGTAGAACAAAGCAGTCCCCACTGCCATAGCCCTATCGCCCAAACCGCAGGGCGAGGCAGCCAAAGTGGTCTTTTCCGGCAATGACTCCGTAAACCGTAGAGATGGTGGGCAAATTGCCTTAAGCTTTGGCCCTCGTAAGACACTGCTAACCGGAAAAGACTATGAGCAAACTCCTTGACGACCTCTCCGGGCACTTTCGTGCCATTATCGATGGCCTGGGCGAAGACCCGGACCGCGAGGGTCTGCAAGACACTCCAATGCGCGCCGCCAAGGCCATGCAGTTCCTCACGTGCGGTTACAAGCAGGACCTGGGCGACCTGGTGAACAATGCGGTATTCGAGTCGGCCATGGACGAAATGGTCGTGGTCCAGGACATCGAGCTTTACAGCATGTGTGAACACCATATGTTGCCGTTCATCGGCAAGTGCCACATCGCCTATCTGCCCCAGGGCAAGGTGCTGGGTCTGTCCAAATTCGCCCGCATCGTCGACATGTATGCCCGCCGCCTGCAAATCCAGGAAAACCTGACCCGGCAGATTGCCGAAGCAATCGAGAGCGTCACCGGCGCGAAGGGCGTGGCGGTGGTTATCGAGGCCCAACATATGTGCATGATGATGAGAGGCGTGGAAAAACAGAATTCCCGCATGAAGACGTCGATGATGCTGGGGCAGTTCCGTAAATCCCAGGCTACTCGCACCGAGTTTCTGACTCTGATCAGTACCAATCGCTGAAGCACCTGACCCTAGGGAGGCCGCATGACAGACGTCCACGGGAACCACCTGGCAAAAGTCCGTATCAAGGATCTTCTCCTGAGAGCCTACATCGGCATAAAGGAAGAGGAAATCAACAACCAGCAGGATGTGTTGATCAACGTTGCGCTGACCTACGATGCTTCTGAAGCGGTAAACCGGAATGAAATTTCAGCCGCCCTCAACTATCGCACCATTACCAAGCAAATCATCCATCATGTGGATGGCAACCGGTTCGCACTACTCGAACGACTCACCCACGAGGTCCTGACCATCGTGATGGAGCATGAGGCAGTGCAATGGGCCGAAGTGGAAATCGACAAGCCTCACGCGCTACGCTACGCGGAATCCGTGTCTGTCTGTCTTCAGGCACACCGTTAATTCAGCGAGGTTTCCCCAGCATTATGCCCAGCAATACCCCGGACCAGATGCGTGACATCCTGACGACGGTCAGGACCATTGCCCTTGTTGGCGCCAGTGAGAAGACCAGCCGGCCTTCCCACGAGGTCATGGAATTCCTTCAGGACCAGGGCTACCGAATCCTCCCGGTCAATCCACGTCTGGCAGGCCAGAAGGTGCTTGGCGAAACCGTTTACGCCGATCTGCATAGCTTGCCGGAACCGGTGGACATGGTTGATCTGTTCCTGGCACCAGAACGCACCGATGCGATCATTGATCAGGCCATCGATCTCAACATCCCGGTAGTGTGGCTGCAGATTGGTGTTATCAATGAGGAAGGTGCTGCTCGGGCAGAGGCAGCGGGGCTGACGGTGGTGATGGATCGTTGTCCAAAGCAGGAAATCCCCCGCCTGGGTATCCCCGGGGTTTCTTAACACCCCTGAAACCTGACCTGAATCAGGAACTGCGTCACACTTCCGGCACTCTTCTGTAACGGGCCTTTCAGGTCTGACATAATCACCGGACATATACAGAAGACTGGTAGAGCCATGTGGTTCCGACGTAAATCCAGCAAACAACACCGACACTCAGTCTCGGCGCCATCGGCGCTGCCTACCGATTGTGACGACGCTGTCTCCACCCTCCAGCGGGTGAGATTGCCGGTGGACCTTCTTCAGCCGGGCATGCGCATTGTCAGCCTGGACAGGCCCTGGACCCAGGTACCGGTTCTGTTTCAGGGGTTCACCCTGACCGACGATAACCAGGCGCAGATTCTGCGGCAGTACTGTGAATGGGTATTGGTGGAGGATGAGGAAGAGCGCCTGAACCCGGTGCTCGATCAGATTTCGGTACTCAAGCGTCGCACCAACGAACCGCTCCCGGAAACCCGTTCGCTGCAACAGGAACTGCCCAGGGCGCAGGCGACCTGGAGCCGGACCCAGGCCTTTGTGGAAGAGGTCACCCGACGGATTGAGGCCGGCAACGACCTTAATCTCGAGAGCGCCCGCCCCATCATTCGGGAATGCGTGGACAGTGTGAAAGCCAATGCCAGCGCCATGTTCTGGATGAGCCGCATAAAATCCCGGGATGCCTACACCGCCGAACACTGTCTCAGGGTGGCTATTTTCTGTGTCGCCTTTGCCCGTTTCCTGGGGATGCCGGATGAAGATCTGGAAACCGTCGGCATGTGCGGACTGCTGCACGACCTTGGCAAATTGAAGGTACCGGACGAGATCCTCAACAAGCCCGGCGCGTTAACGCCTGAAGAGCACGGCATCATGCGTCAGCACACCACCCTGGGGTACGAATTGCTGAGTGCCGATCCGCACCTTGATCCGATCATCAGTGATGTATCCTGTCACCACCACGAGCGCATCGATGGCCGTGGCTACCCGAAACAACTGGCAGAGTGGCAGATCAGCCGGTTCGCCCGCCTGGTTTCCATTGTTGATGCCTTCGACGCCATTACCAGCGACCGATGCTACCGGGACGGACTTCCGGCTTCCGATGCTATCCGCATCCTCTTCAGGAACCGCGGCCAGCAGTTCGATGCCACCATGGTGGAAGCATTCATACGAATGATCGGTGTGTACCCGCCGGGCAGTCTGGTAGAACTGTCCACGGGCGAAGTAGCAATCGTGGTGGCGACGCACCCGGGACGAAAGCTGAAACCCAGGGTGGAGGTGTTGCTCGATGGCGACAAGCAACCAGTGCCACCCCGGATCATGGATCTTGGATCGGCTGGTTCTGAGACTGGTCAGGCTGCACCGGATATTGCCCGGCCACTGCCCGACGGTGCCTTTGGAGTCTCACTTCGGGACCGAATCAAGCAACTGATGGCGGTAGCCGATACAAATGCCTCATAATTGCGTGGGCGTTGCCAACAGTCTGGCACCACCGTTTCAAGTCACGGAGTAACCTGTGGAACAACCTGTATCACCCCCCAAAGCTGTTGTTTCGGGCCTCTTGAGCCCGGCGTTTCCGGTGGTGATTTTCCTGGTTTTTCTGGGCCTGGCAGCCGGCCTGCGCTACGGACTGGTTCAACAGGACAAAAGTCAGATCGAAGCAAATCTGGCCAATGAAGCAAGGGCCATGGCCAACCACCTGGAGCGGGAGTTCCGGGTCCACGCCGAGGCGATCCGGCGCATGGCCAAACGCCTTGAGGCAGACCCGGCCAAAACCGAACAGGAGTGGCGGAGGGATGCCCGCAACTACCTCGACGACTTCGGCGTTTACCAGGCCATCGAATGGATTGACTCCGATTTCATTATCCGCTGGCTGGAACCAATAACCGACAACGAAGAGGTCATCGGCTACAACGTCGCCTTCAACGAGGAGCGCCGCCAGGCACTGGAACTGGCAAAACAGTCAGGCACCTGGGATCTTTCCGGTGTGATCGATTTGCGCCAGGGCGGCAAGGGCATGGTGATTTATGCACCGGTGGGTGCCGGCCCTGAAAACAATGGCTTCATGGCTGGCGTGTTCCGGATGGAGGTGCTGGCCCGCCAGCTCCTCACCGAACGGGTTCTGGAATCGTTCCGGATTGAAATCCGCGAAGCCGGCGAAGTGACCTATGAACTGAATGTGTCGCAGCCGGTCAATAGCGAATTCACTAAAAGCCAGGCCGTTAATCTACCAACACTCGATTGGACATTGACGCTGCGCCCGTCCGTCGGATGGGTCGAACGCCAATACAGCAACTGGCCGGCCCTTACCTTTACCACGTTCCTGTTGATGGGCCTTCTGACCAGCCTGACCACGCTGCTGGTACAGCTCATTCTGAAACGCAACCGCGCGTTGCTGAAGACCCGCCGGGAACTGGATCAGGAAATCGAACAGCGCACCGCGATCCAGAAGGATCTGGCGCGGCTGGAATCCACCGACACCCTCACCGGCCTGGCGAACCGTCGGTTCTTCATGGAAGACCTGTCTCACACCCTGAACATTGCGGATCGCCAGATGCGCCAGGTTGCCCTGGTAATGCTGGACCTCGACCGGTTCCAGACGCTGAATGACTCGCTTGGCCACCAGTTCGGGGATGAGCTGCTGATCAAGGTGTCCGAGCGGCTGAACCGTCTGAGTAACGAACGGCTGCTGGTGGCCTACTCCGGAGGCGATGAGTTCATGTTCTGCCAGCAGCAGGTAGACGACATTGACGACATCATTCACCTGCTCGGCCAGATCAAACAGTGCTTTGACCAGCCCTACGACGTTCAGGGGCAGTCCCACAGCATTACCGGCACCATGGGCGTGGCGGTGTATCCCCAGAGCGGTCTGGACGCAGATACGCTGTTGCGCAATGCCGACATTGCCCTGTATCGCGCCAAGGAGCAGGGCCGGAATACCTACCAGTTCTATACCGAAGGCATGCAAGAACGGGAAGTCATGCGCCTGGAGCTGGACAAAGATCTCAGCCAGGCCCTGGCCAACAACGAATTCGTGCTCTTCTACCAGCCTCAGTTGAATCTGGACACCGGTGAAATCCAGAGTGTTGAAGCGCTGATACGCTGGCGCCATCCCCGCCGGGGGCTGCTACCTCCCGTGGAATTCATTCCCCTGGCCGAGGAGAGCGGCCGGATCACCGATATCGGGCGCTGGGTAGTGATGGCCGCCTGTCGGCAGCTGGCGGCGTGGAAAGGCACTCCCCAGGAAGGCCTGCGAATTGCAGTCAATCTCTCGGGCCGGGAGCTGGACGACGAGGATCTGGTGGATCATATCCGGGAAGCGCTGGCCGCAGAGAATGTCCCGGCGGATCGTCTGGAGGTTGAGCTGACCGAGGAGATCTTCATCCAGAATATCGAGCACAATCGCAATCAGCTCTCCCGTCTGCATCAGTTGGGAGTGAACCTGGCTATTGATGACTTTGGTGTCGGTTATTCGTCTCTCGGCTACCTGCGGGATTTCCCGGTCGACCTGTTGAAGATCGACCGCTCGTTCATCACGGAGGTTACGGAACGCCACGACGATGCCGTCATTACCAGGGCGGTAATCAATCTGGCGCACAATCTGGGTATTCAGGTGGTTGCCGAGGGTGTGGAAACCGAGGAGCAACTGAGCTTCCTGAAAAACCAACGCTGCAACTTTGCCCAGGGTTACCTGATCAGCCGGCCGATCCCGGTTTCCGACCTTGAAAAGGCTCTGGCTTCCGGCGTTCTGGTGGCGGGCATTACGGCCGATTCCGGATTGTAATTGCCGCGGCCCGTCCCCAAGATACGGTTAAATCCTTCAGGTGATATTCTATGGCCGCGCAATACCTGACACCGGAGCAGGACGATAAGATTCGCCAGTGGGAACGCTGGAACCGGAACTATTTTATTTTTGCCTTCGTGGCGCTGACCGTCATTCTGGTGTTCAGCAGCCAGCTGGGCTTGTCCAGCGACGAAAGCTGGGGCCCCCTGGGTGTTCTGATCGCCGCCCTGATCACGCCCATCATAGTTCTGCAGCTCAAGCTGGCGTGCCCGGCCTGTGGCCACAAGATTGGCTGGCAGGCAAAGCTGATGGCGCCGGATCAATGCAAGACCTGCGGTACGTTTCTACGCTCGCGGGATTGATAGCCCTCCTTCCATTTTCCCTTCTCAAGAAAACCTTTGACCTGTGAGTTGCTCACAGGTTTTAGTCTATTCTTAATTGGTTTGGAGTTTGCCGTGCTGAGGTGGGTACGGCTTCCGAAAACCGCTGTGAATACGTCCCTGTACGCTTGCTCTGAACCTTCCCTGGTTCAGAGCATTTTCGGAAGCCGTACCCACCTCAACACTCCGCTGACTTCAGTCTCTGGTTCCTGAAGCCATTATCTTTGGCACATTGAGAACAAGGCGATGAAAGTAAAAGAGCTTGCAGAAGCCGCTGGCGTCAACCCGGATACGGTCCGGTTTTACACCCGCGAGAACCTGCTCAAACCGACCCGTAACCCGGACAACAACTACCAGCAGTTCGATGCCGAGGATCTTCGACGGCTTCGGTTTGCCCGTAAGGCGCGGCAGCTGGGATTTTCGTTGCCTGAGATACGACAGATTCTGGATCAGGCGGACGATCATCATTCGCCGTGTCCGATGGTTCGGGATGTGTTTCAGCATCGGTTGGCGGAGGTTGAACGGGAGATTCGGGAGCTGCAGCAGTTACGCAAACGGATGACCACCGCGCTGGCGGCCTGGCAGGACATGCCCGATGGCACGCCGGATGGCCATACCATTTGCCGGCTGATCGAACACTGGGATGATCCGGCGCCCTGTTGCGGGGCAACTGAACAGAACGAGGAGTGATTCTGGATGACTGACACACCTGTTTTACAAACCACTCTCAGCATTTCCGGGGCTTCCTGCCAGGGCTGCGTGAAGAAGATTCGCAGCGCCCTGGAGCCGTTGACTGGTGATGCTGAGCTGGTTGAAGTCGATCTGGAAAAGCAGACCGTGGCTCTGCCGGAGGGCGTGGATGCCGATGAGGCGGCTCGGATCGTTACCGAGACCGGCTACCCGGCCGAGCCTTTCCAGGAAGACGCCGAGCCGGCCAGTTGCTGTTCCTCGGGGAATAAGGATGAGGCCGATACCGCCGGCGACTCGGAAGATCAGGCAACCGAGGCTGATTCTGCTCCGACTGGTTCTGGGGCAATAGCCGGTGCGGACGGGCAGATTCATCTGTCGGTGACCGGTGCTACCTGTTCTTCCTGTGTGAACACCATTGAGAAGGCCCTGATGTCGGTCTCCGGTATCAGCCATTCCCATATGAACCTGGCGGACAATACCGCCACGGCCACGGGTAATGCCGATCCCGAGGCGCTGGTGAAGGCAATTGAAAGTGCCGGTTATGGCGCCAGCGTGATTGAAGACGAGGACGAAGCCGACGCGCGCAAACAGGAGGAAGACCGCAGGCAGTACAAGACGCTGCTGGTGAAGATGGCGGTGAGTCTGGGCCTGGGTCTTGGGCTGATGGTCTGGGGGATGGGCTTCGGCACCATGATGGTGACCGACGCCAATCAGGGCACCTGGCTCGGGCTGGGTGTGCTGACACTGGTCGTGATGGCCGCCACCGGCGGGCATTTTTATACCGGCGCCTGGAAGGCGTTTCGGCACCACAATGCCAACATGGATACCCTGATTGCCCTGGGTACCGGCACCGCCTGGCTTTATTCCATTGTCGTCGCCAGTATTCCTGGCGCGTTGCCGGAGATGGCCCGCCATGTCTACTTTGAGGCCTCGGCGATGATCATCGGCCTGATCAACCTGGGTCAGGCGCTGGAGCTTCGGGCCAAAGGCAAGACATCGGAGGCGGTGCGCCGGTTGCTGGACCTGCGGGCGAAAACCGCGCGGGTGATTCGCGATGGTGAAGAGCAGGACATTCCAGTAGAGGAGGTTCGCAAGGGCGATCACATTCGGGTCAGGCCCGGTGAGAAACTGCCGGTCGACGGCGTGATTGCCGAAGGCTCTACTCGCATTGATGAGAGCATGCTCACGGGTGAGCCCATGCCGGTGAACAAATCCGAAGGCGATGAGGTGTCCGCCGGCACCCTCAATACCCATGGCTCGATTGTCTACGAGGCCACCAGGGTTGGCAGTGACACCGCGCTGGCTCAAATCATCAAGCTGGTGAAAAAAGCCCAGGGCTCGAAGCCTGCCATTGGACGGCTTGCGGACAAGATTTCGTCGGTGTTCGTGCCCACCGTGATGCTGATTGCCGTCGTGGCGGCGCTGGTCTGGTACAACGTCGGTCCGGAACCGGCGGTGGTTCATATGATGGTGGCGGCCACCACGGTGCTGATCATCGCCTGCCCCTGTGCCCTGGGCCTGGCCACGCCGATGTCGGTAATGGTTGGAGTTGGCAAGGCCGCGGAATACGGCGCGCTGATTCGTCAGGGCGATGCCCTGCAGACCGCTGGCAAGCTGGACCTGGTGATACTCGATAAAACCGGCACCATCACCGAAGGTCATCCGGCAGTTACCCGGGTTTATGCCAGCGACGGTGACGAGCAACGCCTGCTGGCCCTCGCGGCAGGGCTGGAACAACACTCCGAACACCCTCTGGCCGAGGCGATTCTGGCGAAGGCCAAAGAAGAAAGCGTTCAGCTGGAGAAGGTGACCGGTTTCGAGGCCCTGAATGGTAAAGGCGTGCAAGGTGAACTCGACGGCAAGCCCGTGCGTCTGGGCAACCGCCGCTGGCTGGAAGACCAGGGCGTTGCTCTGGGCGATCTGGACGATGCCGCCCACTCGATTACCGAAGAAGCCGGCACGCCTCTGTTTCTGACATTGGGCACCGAAGCTCTGGGTGTCATCGGCGTTGCCGATGCCATCAAGCCGGACTCCAAGGCTGCCATCCAGCGCCTCCACAAGGCTGGCATCAAGGTGATGATGGTCACTGGCGATGTCGACGCCACTGCAAAGGCCATCGCGAAAAAAGCCGGCATCGATGACTATCGCGCGGAAGTGCTGCCTGAAGACAAGGCCGAGGTGGTCAGTGAAATGCGTGGCAAGGGCCACATAGTCGCTATGGTCGGCGATGGCATCAACGATGCTCCGGCCCTGGCGGCAGCAGACGTCGGTTTTGCCATCGGCACCGGCACGGATGTGGCCATTGAGAGCGCCGGCATCACTCTGATGCGAGGCTCGCTCCACGGCGTGCCTGATGCCATCGAGATCTCCCGGGCCACGGTGAAAAATATTCACCAAAACCTGTTTGGCGCGTTCGTATACAACACAATGGGTATTCCGGTGGCCGCCGGCCTGCTCTACCCTGTCTGGGGAATACTGATGAGTCCGATACTGGCCGGCGCTGCCATGTCCCTGTCTTCGGTCACCGTGGTCTCCAACGCCAACCGTTTGAGGTTGTTCCGAACCAGTCACCGTCCGGAACGGAACGACAGCAACAGTGATCCGAAACAGCAACAGGAGCGGAACTGATGGAAACAATGCTGGTCAACGTCGGAGGTCTTGCCCTGATGGCAGCCATCGTCTGGTGGTTCTGGCTTTCCGGTTCTGACGACACAGGCTCAAGTGAACATCAACATCACCACTGAGGTACTTGCCATGAAAAAACACACCCTGGCTTTTGGCCTGATGGCAGCCCTGGGATTCAGCACCACGGCTCTGGCAGCCGGCGCAGCCCAGAGCATCCACGTCTACAAATCCCCGACCTGCGGCTGCTGTGGTGACTGGATTGATCACCTAGAAAAAAACGGCTTTGAGGTGGAGGCGACCAACACCAACGATATGGGCAGGATCAAGGCCGAAGCAGGCCTGATTGCCGGTCTTGGCAGTTGCCATACCGCATTCGTGGGTGATTACGTCATCGAGGGCCATGTGCCGGCCGAGGACATCAAGCGCCTGATCAGCGAGGCACCCCAGGCCACCGGCCTTAGCGTGCCTGGGATGCCCATCGGGTCACCCGGCATGGAGATGGGCGACCGGAAAGATCATTACAAGGTCATCCTGTTTAACGAGGCCGGACAGACCCGGATCTTTTCCGAGCACAATTAACGCGAATCACCAGGCAAGGGCCGGTATCTATCGGCCCTTGCGACCGATTTTTTTCTCCCGCTTTCCGCCAGTCCCTGTCTGTTTTTTCTACACTCTGGTTAACCAGTGTTCTATCATTGGCGCCCAGAAACCCAGAAAATCCGAGAGGGATACTCGTTGAGCCTTAAAACCCGCATCCTTGGCCTGGCCGCCAGTCTCATCATCGTGGCTTCCGTGGCTTCGTGGCTGGCCTATCGGGAGCTGTCCGAGAGCATCATCGAGCGCTGGGGCCAACAGGTCGCGGAAATACAGGTACGCTACGACAGCGCCCGCCTGCTGCAGTCCCTGGAGCGGGAAATAGGGTTGGCCAAACAAATGGCAAGTTCCTCCGCCCTGATCAACTGGGCCGCCAATCCCGATGACGCCGCACTCGAAGCTGAAGCCATCCGCCAGATGGAGAGTTTTCGTTCCAATTTCCGCGACAACAATTACTTCGTTGCCCTCGTCAACAATGGCCACTATTACTACAACAACGAGGAGAACGAGTACGCTGGCAGCCAGTTCCGATATGTTCTCGATAAGGAAAAACCCGATGACGCCTGGTTTTTCCAGCTGATTGAGGAAGGTCGGGACTTCCACCTCAACGTTAATCCGGATACTGAGCTGGGTGTTACCAAACTCTGGATCGATGTGTTGATGCGCGGTGAGGCCGGCGAAATTGTCGGTATGGTCGGTACCGGTCTGAGCCTGGACGCTTTTCTCCAGGACATAGTCGACATCGGTCAGGAGGGCATCACCACCCTGTTCGTGGATTACAACGGCGCCATCCAGCTTTACCGCGACCGGAACTACATCGACTTCGCCAGCATCATCAAACCCGAAGGCCAGAAGAACACCGTCGACCTGCTGTTCGATGATCCCCAGGACAAGCAACAGATTCTCGGTATGCTGCAGCTTCTCAAGAAGCGGAGCGACCAGGCCGGACAGGTGGAAAGCGGCTTCGTGACGGTGGATGGCCGCAAGCATCTGGCCGGGGTTGCCTTCCTGCCGGCCATTGGCTGGTTCGAGATCACCCTGCTTGACCTCAATACACTCCTGCCAACCAGCTATCTGTGGCCGCTGGTGGCGGTGTTCCTGGGCACACTGCTGGTCACACTGGTGCTGTTCCACCTGATCATCCAGTCCCGGATTCTCAAGCCCATCATGAGCCTGGAACACGCCGTGGAAAAAGTCCGGGAAGGCAGCTTCGATCTGCCGCGGCTGGATAAACCGGATAATGAGATCGGCTGGCTGGCGGATCATTTCGAGAAAATGACCCAGAGCCTCGGCCACTCTACCCGGGAACTCGAAGAAAAAGTCGCTCAAAGAACGGATGAGTTGAACCGACTGGCCCGCGTCGATCCCCTGACCGGCCTGAAAAACCGTCGTGGTCTGGACGAGGTGCTGGATGAGGAAATCCAGCGAGCCCGCCGCCAAGAGACCGGCTTTGGCGTGATCTGGCTGGACATTGACCATTTCAAAAGCATCAATGACAACCTGGGCCATCAGGCCGGCGATCAGATCCTGTGCCGGGTTGCCCTGTGGCTGAAAGCCGGAGTTCGCCCCTACGACCATCCGGGACGCTGGGGTGGGGACGAGTTCGTCGTTCTGTTGTCGCCCTGTGATCCCGAGACACTAAACCGTATCGCCCTCCGCATCCGGGAATCCGTGGAACAGGAAAGCCGAAAAACCGGGACCCAAGTCACCGTCAGTATTGGTGGCTACTTTGCTCTGCCGGGTGACAGTACCGATACCATTCTTCGTCAAGCGGATCGGGCCCTTTATCAGGCCAAGGATGAGGGGCGCAACCGGGTCTGTATTACCACCTCGGAAGACCCGGAGATTAACCCCGCGTAACGGGTCTGACTCATACCGCCATAACCGTTATACTCCGCCCCATCATTCATTTTTTACCAGCCAGGTTACTTCATGCTCAATGCCGACGCCCTCAGCCAGTTGCGCCAGCTGAAATCGGATATCAAGGACAACAAGGTGGTTTTCCCCGGAACTGTCAAAGCCACCAATGGCCGCTTCGGATTTGTAGCGCTTGACGAGGGCCGGGATGTCTTCCTGCCACCCGAGGAGATGCAGAAGGTACTGCCCGGGGACCGGGTGAATGTCACCGAGCAGGAAGTCGAGAAAGGCAAAACCCAGGGCGTGGTGGACGAACTGCTGGAAACCCGCCTGAACACCTTTGTGGGTCGGTACCTGGTGAAAGGCAAAGGGCATTTCGTGGTGCCAGAGACCCCGGGCATCAACCGCTGGATCTTCATTCCCCCCAAGGAGCGAATGAACGCCCAGCAGGACGATTACATCTATTGCCAGATTCACAAGCATCCGATCAAGGACGGCAAGGGTCAGGCCAAGGTATTACGGGTAATCGGCAAGGCCGGGGAACCCGGCATTGAACGCTCCTTCACCCTGGCTACCTTTGATCTGGCGGACACATGGCCAGACGCCGTACGCGCGCAGGCCGACAGCCTCAGTGACTGCGATATCGAGTCCCGGGAGGCCGGACGGGAAGACCGAACGGATCGCCCGTATGTGACCATCGACAGCCCGGGCACCCAGGACATGGACGATGCCCTGCTCGCCGAACCCAACGCCACGGGCTGGACCCTGTCGATTGCCATTGCCGATCCGACCGCCATGATCGACACAGACAGCCCGGCGGAACAGGAAGCGTTCAATCGGGCCACCGCCATTTACTTCCCGGGCGAGCCCCTGCCCATGCTGCCTGACAGCATCAGCACTCGCCTGTGCTCGCTGATGCCGGAAACCAGGCGCCTGGCTCTGGTGTGCGATCTCCAGGTCAACAATGATGGCAGCCTCGGTGACTACAGCTTTCATCAGGCGGTTATCCAGTCCAAGGGCAAGCTCAGCTACGAGCTCGTCTCAAACCTGATCGAAGGTCGGGAAGACGATGAGATCAAGGCACTTCCGGACGCCGTTGCCAACAGCCTGGACCAATTGCACCAGGCAGCGACAGCACTCAGGAAATGGCGCAGTGAACATGCGCTGCTAAGCGGCGACCGGCCGGAATTCCGCCTCCGCCTGGATGAAAACAAACGTATCCGGCTGATTGAACCATCCATCCAGAATGAAGCCCATCGCCTGGTGGAAGAGTGTATGGTCGCCGCCAACCGCTGCGCCGCGGACTTCCTGACCAACCAGACCGCAGGGCTGTTTATCCAGCATCCCGGGCTACGTGATGATCGTGCCGATAACATCCGGGCGCTGATCGACAGCCATGCACCGCATCTGGCCGACGTTGATGCCCATCAGGCCGAGGGCTTCCGCAAACTGATGAAGGAAACCGACGCCCTGGAAGCCGGGGTGCCGGTCAAGGCCATACTGTCCCGTCAGCTGGCCCGGGCCGAGCTGAGCTTCAAGCCTGCGCCTCACCAGGGTATGGGCCTGGACGCCTACACCACGTTTACTTCGCCACTGCGCAAGTTCTCAGACTTCTATGTCCACCGGCTGATCAAGTCGGCACTGTGGGATACCCCCATGAAAGCCTTGACCGAGGATCAGCTCGAGGCCCTGCAGGCTGCACAGATCCGCGCCCGTCAGGCGGCAAACAGTCTGGAAGCCTGGCTCAAGAGTGACTTTGCCAAAACACTCGGCGAAGAACCCATGGGCGGTGTGATCAGCCGCACCGTGCCGGCCGGTTTCTTTGTAAGGCTGGATGCCAACGGTCTGGAAGGGTTCGTCAGCTGCAAGGATCTGGATGGCAAATACAGCTTTGACCCGGTCACGCTTCGCCTGATCCACAACAAGAACGGCCGCATATTCCAACTGGAACAGCCGGTGACGGTCAGCTTTGCAGGGGTAGACGAGGAGCGCAGACAGATCAATTTCAAGCTGGTGGAAGCGCAGGAGATACCCACCGGGGCCAGTTCCGACGGCGGTTGAAAAACCACGCAGGCAGGCGCATCGTACTTACAAGGACATATTCCTTTGATGGAGGTGCGCCATGCCCATCAGCCCTGACGAATTTCTTAAAAAGTACGGTTTTGACAAGGAAGAGGAAGAGCGGGACCACAGCCTGCGCCACAACGCCATGGAGCACGCCAAGCATCTGCGCCGGCCCCATGCGGGAACGCCCCACGACTGGGAAGAGTGGGAGCGGTACAAGAGGGAACATCCGGATGACGTTGAAGACGATGATCAGTAAACGATAAACGCCTCATCAACGCCAGTTACTGGCATGGTTAACAAATTTTTGCATTGTTTTTCATTTCTCTATACTTTCCGGAAATAAGAAATTACTGCCTATTTTTCATTTAGTTAGAAAATACACATTCCTAACCCTTCTATTCCATTATTAGAGATGCCTCACCTTGGTGCGCTTGAGGCGAGGCGCATCCATTAAAAATTGTTTATACATTTACCCGAATTCCGGAGTGTCGCTGTCCCGGACTCATTTCAACCAGTGGAATTTGGGTATCAAAATGAAGTTCAGTCGTTTTCAAAGCTTTGGGAAAAAAGCCGCCGCGGCTTCGAGGGCAGGCAAGGCTTTCGTCAGTCTTGCCATGGCCGTTTTTCTGGCAGGGTGTCAGGTCTATCAATTCGACCGTAGCAGCGTAAGCGCCAATAGCACAGCTTCCTATACCACCGGGACAGTCCCCTTCACCGTCGTCGGAGACGATCGTCCTGACTGGTTGGTTCCCGAATCCCCTGATGCGCCTGAGGTGGTCGTCACGCGAACGACTGAAGTGAAGGCTTCGGCAGACTTTAACGGCGTCAGTTTCCTGGGCTACATGGTCACCCTGTCACTGATTCCCTATCACGACGCAGTTCAGTACGAGGATATCTACGCGCTGAGCTGGCAGGGTGAAACGCTGCTGGAGAGCCGCGTGAGCTATTCCATTGACTCCTACCTGTCCCTGTATTTCCCAACGCCAATGATGTTTATGGGATCACTGAGTGATGAAGCCGCAGAACAGGCAGTGGCACGAGACTTCATCACCGAGCACCATAAAGACAGCGTCCTGGCAGTCATTGATCAGCAGCGCAGGGATTTCGAGCAAGCAAACCCTCAGACTGCCGATGAAATTGCGGCCTATCTGAGGACTAGTGGAGCAAACTCTGTCTATCGCCCGTCGGCGGTGCTCAGGCTGATTGACCTGGCACCCGAGACCGACACGCTTGCCTATCATGCAGCAAACAGCCAGGTACCGGGCTACGTTGATCTGCTACCTGCTCGCTACAAGGCCTGGTTGATTGGCCCGGAGGGTCTGCGTGGTATAGACCTCAAGGCCGCTCTGGATCAAGGAGCCAAAACTGACGACTTGCTGATCCAGGTACTCAATGCCTATCCCGATGAGGACAACATTCCCGCAACCTATGAAATAGTGGGCGACCAGTATCAGATTGTTAAGAAAATCCGGACGGGATACTACACGGGCATGACAGATGACCATCGCTCTTTACTCAAGGTGGGGGGGCTGCCGGAGCGACTGGTCGACCGGATGAGTAACGAAGCACCGTCAAAACAACTCTTGGCCGCCGCGAAAACCGGTAAACTTCGCGACGGGGATGGAAACATCCGGATTCCCACCGAAGAGGAACTGCTTGAACAACTGGTTCGCCAGGACAACCTTGGCAAATACATGAGCCCGTATACCAGCGATGACGTACTTGCCGAGTGGGTGAACTCCGCCATCAACGCCAATATCGGCGCAACGGTTGGCACCGGAGTCGGCGCAGCAGCCGGCGCCTACGCAGGAGAAAAAGCCCTGGAGCAGATTCCTTTCGTTGGCGGTTTTCTCGGTGGTGCCGTGGGGGCCGAAATCGGCAAGTCTGTTGGTCGGGAAACGGCGATCAGCGCCTCAGGCGGCTGGGAAGCCATTCGCGCCTCCTCAGACCGCAGCTTTGATGACATTCATTCCATGGCTCGCTACCTGAAAGCAAAATACGGCCACACCGGCAACTTTGCCGATGCCATGAAAGCAACCCGACAGATCTACCCGGAATTGGCAGAAGCCCTCGCGCGTGCCTACTGACATAACTGGAGATATACATGTTCACCAAAAACACTCTCAAACCGGCCTGCGCTCTGGTCCTGACGTCCCTGTTTCTTTCCGGCTGTGCCAGCAAGATCGAAAACGTACAGGGTAAGCCCAGTGTCTATGAGGACGTATCGACTACAGGCAGTGTGGGCGGCGTGGGGATCGAGAGCCAGGATGTGGTCGCGATGACTGACCAGATGATGCGTGACATGCTGGCCAACCCCATGCTCACCGGCCGTTCAACACCACCCCGGATCATTATCGATAACGAATACATCAAGAACGAAAGCACCTCGGTGATCAACACCAACATGCTGACCGATCGCCTGCGCATTGAACTGAACCGGGCTGCTAACGGCCGGATGATCTTTGTTGGTCGTCACTTCTCCGACATGGTCCAGAAAGAGCGGGATCTGAAACGGGATGGCGCGGTGGATGGCGGCACCATTCGTCAAACCGCTGCTCAGGCAGGCGCCGACTTCCGCCTCGGTGGCCGCATTTCGTCACTGGACGCCATCGATCGCAACACCGGAACCCAGTCACGCTACAGCCAGGTGACCTTCGAGATGGTCGATCTCGAGCTGGGCACCATTGTCTGGAGCGGACTCTACGAAATGAGAAAGGCGGCCCGTGACAATGTGGTTTACCGATAACACCTGGCTGAAGCCGGTCTTGGCCTCGGCGATCGCCGGCATACTGGCGGGCTGCGCCAGCGGCCCGAAAGTCTATGACCGGGCAACGCTGGCCCCGGCTGAACAGTCGCTGGTCAGCAGCAAACCCGAGATCCTTCAGGCCGACTTCCAGAACCTGTTTGAAGAAGGCCGGCGCAACAAGGTCCTCAACCTGATGGAGATTGGGGTCAAGGCCTACCGCGCCGGCTATCGCGAGGAAGCGAAGAATACGCTTACCCAGGCACGTCTGGAGATCGAGAACGTCTACGCCGATACCGACGCCGCGCGAAAAGCCCGAAGCATCTGGTACGAAGAAGCCGAAAAGGACTTCAAGGGCGAGCCCTATGAGCGCGCCATGGTCTACTTGTACCTGGGCCTGATCTACCTTGAGGAAGGCGACTACGGCAACGCACGGGCCAGCTTCCTGGCTGGATTGCTGCAAGACGCCTTTGCCGAAGAGGAGCAGAACAGTACCGACTTCGCACTGCTACTGTATCTGGCCGGCTGGTCCGCGATGCAAATGGGCAGTGACCAGTTGGCACGGGAGCATTTCGAGGAACTGAAGCTCTATCGGCCGGACGCCCCCATTCCGGAAGCCGACGACAACGCGCTTTTGATCGTGGAAACGGGCAGGTCTCCCAGAAAGCTGGGTGACGGTGTCGGGCACTATCAGTTGGTCTATCGCCGTGGCAAGAACTTCCAGGATGTGGCTGCCGAAGTCCGTAACGGTGAGGAATGGTCCGCTCTGTACCCCATGGAAGATATTTTCTACCAGGCCTCCACTCGCGGGGGCCGGGCTATAGATCGGATTGTCGAGGGCCAGATCCAGTTCAAGGAAAACACCCGGGCCGTCGGCTCCACCCTCAGCAGCATCAGCCAGGACAGCATGCTGGCCGGCTTCAGTAGCGCTGCCGGCGGCGCCGTCGGGGCCGGATACGCCGCCATCAGCCTGATCAGCGTTGCGGCCGAAGGTATGTCAGCGTCCGCCAATACCCGGGCAGACATCCGGTACTGGGCGGGGCTGCCCGACACCATACACCTGTTACCTGTAACAGCCGCCGACGGCGATCCAGTCACTGTCCGTTTTCTGGATAACACCGGTCAGCCCGTGCCAGGCCTTGCCGACAATACCGAATTCAAATTTGATGGTCGCGGGGCAGGTCTGGCCTTCGCCACGTCTCGCCGTCCGGATTCCGGAGGAACCCAATGAACACACTGATTAAATCCATGGCCGCAGCAGCGGTCTGCCTGGGCCTGCTGTCTGGCTGTGCCGTCAAATCCGCCAGCAGCACGGACCTGATCGAGCGCACCGCGCCAATCACCATGAACTCCGTGGCATTCACCGACTACAACCTGCAGCGCACCTGGAGCCGAGGGTTCGGCCAAGTGGAGGACGGCGAACGCTATCGCCTGTCACTGGTCCAGCACGGCCAGCGGCCAACGGCAACCGGAACCACAGAGGTGTACGTGGTTCTGCGCAACCACACGGATTACGATTACCGGATTGAAGCCCGTACCCAATTCTTCAATCAGGACGGGGTGCCCACCGATGTGAAACCCACGTGGCAGCGCTCGACCATCCCGGCGAACAGCATCGCCACCTATCGTGAACTGTCTACCAGCACGCAACCTTTGCAATACCGCGTGGAAGTCCGGGAGCTTAACTGATGATGCGATTTGCGCTGGCACTCTGCGTGCCCTTGCTGGCGCCGGGTTTTGCCCTGGCCGCCGACCAGACCCATGAGGCTGCGCCGATGATGGCGCCGGCCCAGAAGCCGTTGACTGATGAAGACCTGAAAGAAGATCGTTCGGCACCCCAGCGCACAGAAAGCGTGGACGTGATTCTCTCACGCTTCAAAGGTGCCTTCGGCAAACAGCCACCCCGCATGGCCGTGTTCTGGAATCGCGCCTTCGACGACCAGGTCAGCGACTGGAGCAGCAACACCCGTGGCGTGGTATCAACACGAGCCTCTCTGAATGGGGAGATTCCCGACGGCAACGTCAATCTCCAGGCACAGGGCCAGGCAGCAGCGCAGGGTGAATACCGTTCTAATCGCCAGACAGGCCCTGCCGGACCGGCGTTTGAACTCCAGAGTGGGCTCGTCAGCCAGATGGTTGAGGCCGGCGTCACGGTGGTGGATCGGGCGGCCATCATGCGTATTACCGATAACGCACTGGAAACCGGTGAGTTCTCTCGCCTCTCCCCGGATCAGCGCCGGCTGGAAATGCGCGCACTGGGCGAACACGCGGACATGTTACTGGTGTTTCGGAAGCTTGCCAGCGACCGATTCGAAGTGCAGGTTCTGGACGTTCGCGACGGCAGCATCCGTGTGATGCTCAGTTCCAATGGCGTTCCACCTGAGAAAGCCGGGAGCCGCCAGTGGAAAGCCACCGATCGCGGTTTTCAGAAAGTCGAGCAAACCATCACTCTGGATGAAATCGGTCGGGAGCTTGCGCTGCAAACACTGGCCAAACTGTCCTCCTGATTCAGGAGGCCAGCATCCGCTCCAGCCGTTCATCCTTCGCCTGCCACTGATCCCCCAGCCAGTTTTTCACGTTCCGGCGGTGCTCTGCATCCGTTGAGTAGTCCCGGCCTTTCAGATGCTCCGGGATATCAACGGTGTGGATTTCCATTTTGACTTCCTTGACCCGGCCAGAGATAAATTCCCAGAAGGTGGGTGCTCCGTCCGGATAGGCGATGGTCACATCCACCAGCGTCTGGATCGAATCGCCCATGGCGTCGAGCACGAAGGCGGCACCGCCAGCCTTGGGCGTCAGCAGGTGCTTGTAGGCTGACTTCTGTTTGTCGTGTTTGGCCTGGGTAAACCGGGTGCCTTCGACAAAGTTCATCACACTTACCGGCGTGTACCGGAACTTCTCACAGGCCCTGCGGGTTGACCGAAGATCCTCGCCCCGCTTCTCCGGATGTTTGATCAGGTATTCCCGCGTGTAGCGCTTCATGAACGGGAAATCCAGGCCCCACCATGCGAGGCCGATCACCGGCACCCAGATCAGCTGCTGCTTGAGGAAGAACTTGAGGAACGGCGCCCGATGGTTGAACACCCGCTGCATGGCGAAGATATCCACCCAGCTCTGGTGATTGGCCAGCACCAGGTACCAGCTTTCCCGCTGGAGATTCTCCGCGCCTTTCACATCCCATTTCGTACCATGGGTCAGCTTCATCCAGCCGGTGTTGCAGGCAACCCAGGCTTCCGCGATCCAGATGATGACTCGGGTGCAAAGGACCCGGAAGCCCTGAATGGGGATGATGAGTTTCAGAATGGCCGGGATGTAGAGCAGGATGCACCAGAACAGGGTGTTGATTCCCAACAGGATGGAATTGAGTACACCGATGACGGGGGCAGGGAGAAAGCTGAGCATGGCGGTCCTGTTTCTGGTTATTGTTTCCAAATAGGGACTAATGATAGCAACCACAGACCGCGTTGGGCAGTGGCCTGAAGTGACCGGTTTGCCCACCGGTTTGGACACTTCTGCCATGGTGATTTGCACTTCACCATGGATAATCTCGATGTCTGACCTGCAAGACGGGACAGCAGAGTTCGGTAATCCGTATAGTGAGCGTCAAATTCTCCATGGACATTCCCATGCCCAATCTCTTCAAATCCGCCGCTGACCGTGCGGCAGGCGTTACCCGGCAAACGGCCCTTTATGCCGGCAACGCTTTCGACCGGGTGTTTCGGGCCGCCAGCCTGGTTCAGGCCGGGCAGACGCCGTTTGAGACTCTGTATACCGACGGTCTGGTGAGCCTGCGTTACTACCCGCCACTGGCCGAGGATTTCATCGAACTGGAAGGGGAGACCATTCCGGTTGAGCGAACGGCCCATAAGACACCGATTGTGATCGTGCCGCCCCTGGCGGTGAATATGCTGATCTACGATCTGTTTCCCCAGCGCAGTCTGGTTCGGTTTCTACGTGCCAAGGGGTTCGAGGTATATCTGATTGACTGGGGCATGCCAACGCGGGAGCACAGTCACTACAACCTGCATACCTATGTCGCCGAGTTGCTACCGGCCTACCTGAACCGGGTGCGGGAGCACAGCGGTGAACAGGAGTTGTCGCTGCATGGCTGGAGTATGGGTGGCATGTTCACGCTGTTCTATTCCGCACTCAGCAACGATCAGCACGTGCGCAACGCCATCGTGCTGGGCTCGCCGATCGACAGTCATGCCTCCGGGATTCTGGGGCTTGTGAATCAGCGCATGGCGGATGTGGCCGGGTTTGTGCGGAAACGCACC
This sequence comes from Marinobacter sp. EhC06, assembly GCF_001650915.1. Lineage (GTDB taxonomy): Bacteria > Pseudomonadota > Gammaproteobacteria > Pseudomonadales > Oleiphilaceae > Marinobacter. The sequence continues at coordinate 679,604 of NZ_LXYO01000023.1, read as the reverse complement.
GGGTTCCGCCTTCATGATGTGAAACCTCACTGGTTTCACACTCCCGGCTGGGCCAATACCATCGGGTTCAAGCTGACCAATCCGATTGCCAGCGTGATGAGTTACTGGGAATTGATCATCCGTCTGGGTGACCGGGAGTTTGTCACCAGTCACGCCACCACATCGGCGTTTCTTGACCGTATGGTGGCCTACCCCGGCGGAATCATTCAGGACACGGTGGTGCGGGTCTGGATCGACAACCAGCTGTCCAAAGGGGAAATCCAGATCGGCGAAGATATCGCCAGGCTGGACAATGTGAGTGCCAACTTACTGGCCATCGCCGGCGGCGACGATACGCTCGTTACGCCAGGCGCGGCCAAGCGGGTGATGGATCATGTGAGCTCTTCGGACAAGACGTTCCGGGTTGTGCCGGGTGGCCATATGGGTATTCTTGCCGGGAGTAAGGCGCCTCGTCAGAGTTGGCTGGAGTTGGCGGAGTGGTTGGCTTTGCGGTCGGACTGAGTCTTCTGCTTGGGATGCTTTGGAGTTTGCCGGCGAGTGTTGGGGTAGGCTTTCCAAAACACGCTACGAGCACATCCATGTGCGCTTGTTTCGGGCCATCCTTGGCCCTCTACAGTTTTGGAAAGCCTACCCCAACACCCGCCTCCGCTGGCATCAGAGGTTCTTCAAGGTTGCCTCTAGTTCTGAAAGACTGTTGATTACAGCAGACGGTTGAATACCCCAATCTTCAAACACCTTGTTCGGATCCCTTTGAACCCAGATTGCGAGTAATCCTGCAGCTCGGGCCCCAATCACATCCCAAGCGTTACTGGACACAAGGCACAGGGGCTTTTCCCAAGAACCGGTTGCACGCCGGGCATAGGTGTAAACGGCAGGATCGGGTTTGAAACTCTTGATATCGTCTACCGATACCAGGCCTTCAAATTGGTCGAGCAAGTCGTTGTGCCCGAGCACTTTCTCCAGCGCTGGATAACCACCATTGGAGAATGCGAACAGCGGATACTGCCCTTTCAGTGTTTTCAGCGCCGGCAAGGCATCGTCAAACGCGGGCAGAGACAGGTAGGTCGCCATCAGGGCGTTTTCGCGCTCTTCGGACAGGGTCAGTTTGTGGGTGGCCATGGCGTAGCGCAGGGCTTGGCGGGTGCAGACACCGAAGTCTTCGTAGACTTTCATCAGGCCCTTGCGAAACGAGAACTCCAGTTGCTTCTCCCGCCAAAGCGCGGCCACGGCTTCTGCCCTGTCGCCCGCGTCTTCCGCCAGCAGGCGGGACATGCCCATGGGGTCGACCAGGGTTCCGTAGACGTCGAAAGCGAGGGTCATGCTCATCGGTGGGGCTCCTCATCCGGAAGGGGGTTCGGGGTCGTATACTGGATTCACAGTATCGGGATTTGAACGATCACTCAACACAGTCAGCGATGACGACAGTAATGACCAAAGGAGCGAAACCCACTCGCCGGCTATGACTATCCTCAGGACTTTGCTCGTTTTACTCGCGCTGGCCACCACTGCCGCCTGCGCCACCAGCACTCAACTCTACAGTCCCGGGCCATCAACCCTGGGCGCCGAACCGGTGACCGACTTCGACCGCTACCTCGAATCTGTCAAAGCCTATGTCGATACCAATCTGGTGCCGGTGGACGGGTTTGAGCGGGAGCAGCAGGTTCAGTGGAACCTGCCGTACCGGCTGGAACCGGCGGCGGGTTGCAGCTCCGGGGATCGTACCGGGATCCTATTGGTTCACGGCCTGAGCGATTCGCCCTTTGTGTTCCGGGATCTGGCCCGTTACCTGGCAGATCGCTGTGTTGAGGTCCGGACCCTGTTATTGCAGGGGCACGGCACCCGGCCCGGGGATATGGTGACGGCCAGCGCCGACGTCTGGCGCGATCAGGTACGCCATCACTTTGTTGCCCTGTCACAGGACGTAGACCGGGCGTTTATTGGCGGTTTTTCACTGGGCGGAGCACTGGCCACAGATTACGCGCTTTCAGAGACCGGGCCGCGGCCGGAAGGCCTGATTGCTATTGCACCGGCCTGGCAGCTTAACGGTTTGCGGGACTACCTCTGGCTGGCGCCCATCGCCGACGTGTTTGCTGATTTTGTAGAGAAGGAGCCCGAGCTTAATCCGGTGAAGTACGAGTCGTTTTCCTTCAACGCCGGCAGTCAGATCGGCGACGTCATATCGGCGGCCCAGGGCCGGATAATTCAGCAAGAAAGTATCGATATGCCTTTGTTCCTGGCCGCCACGGAGGCGGACTCGGTGATCAATCTCGAGTTTCTCGTCACGCAGTTCAGGGAACGGTTCAGCAACTCCGGGAACGCCATGGTGATCTTTCGGGATACCCGCACACCCTGGCCCGACGCGCAGGCCGATGAGCGCATCCGTTTCCTGAACAGCTATCTGCCGGATGCCAATATTCTGGAATTCTCTCACCAGTCGCTGCTGGTCGCGCCAGACAATGAACTTTATGGCCTGGGCGCGCCACTGCAGCGATGCCTGGAACCGAATAACATTTCCCTGGAGGGCTGCCGTCAATTACCGGAGGAGGATCTCTGGTTCAGTGCCTGGCACGACACGGAGCGTCCGGTGTATACCAGCCGGCTGACCTACAACCCCTGGTTCGAAGATCTGGCGGAGGCTGTTGGGACATTCATTCAGGCAAATGAATCCCGCGAGGCGCCATAGCGCCACCGAAGGCATCGGGTTACACTGCCATTCATGAACCCGATTGATACATTCAACCTGGACTTCCGGGCGCTCAGCACCTTTCTGGCGGTGCTTGATGAAGGCAGCGTGTCCCGCGCCGCCCTGCGGCTGGGCGTTACCCAGTCTGCGGTGAGTCACACCCTGGAACGCCTGCGCCAGGCCCTGGGAGACCCTCTGTTCGTGAAGTCCGGGCGCGGCATTGTGCCAACGCGCTACGCACTTCAGGCTGGGCCCCATATCCGCCAGATTCTGGACGACCTTCAATCGCTGTCCTCGGGCCCGCCGTTCAGCCCCGCCACGGCCGAGTTCACGTTCACCATTGCGGCCAATGACTACCAGCGGGATCTGCTGTTACCCGGGCTGGTGCGCACGTTGCGGAAAGAGGCTCCTGGCATCAGTCTCCAGGTTATTCCGTCCGGCATTCCCCGGGCTGATCTGTTGCGAAAGGATGTCTGTGATCTGGTGATTTCTCCACATGCGCCGGAGGCGACGGACATTATGCAGCGGGGCCTGATGGCCGATCGTATGGTGGTGTTCTACGATCCCGAACACCGGAAGCCGCCAGCGGATCTGCCGGAATACCTGAAGGCAGACCACATTGCCCTGTTGTTTGCCACGGGTGAAAAACCGACTGTGGAAACCGCCATGGACACTCGTGGCCTGGTTCGTCGCAATGTGGTGACGGTCTCCAACTTCTCCGGCCTGCCAGAGTTCCTCCGCGGCACCGACATGCTGGCCACGGCCCCGGAGGGCATGAGCAAACACTTACTCCGGGACTTCGCCTGGGTTCCGCTGCCCTTTGATTTCAAACCCTTCACCCTGCTGATGTTGTGGCATCGCCGCAATCAGAACGACCCCGCCCACAAGTGGCTGCGCAACCAGGTGAATGCCGTTGCCGCTACGCTCAACGGTCTGAAAGGTTAATCAATTAGTTTTGCTCATAGGTTGTATGAGCTTTGCTGGCGTTATCTTCAAGCGACCTGTGGCCTAGACTGCTCTCACTCCCCTATCGGCCGGGTCCGGTAAGGCTTTCCAAAACACGCTACGAGCACTTCCATGTGCGCTTGTTTCGGGCCATCCATGGCCCTCTACAGTTTTGGAAAGCCTTACCGAACCCGGCCTGTTGGGCCATCGAGATAACGCATTAGGAAATCCATGCTGACTTTGACCAGTGTCTGGACAACGGTACTTCTCGCCGCCGCTGTGGCCCTTGGGCCGCTGGCGACGGATATGTATCTGCCGGCACTGCCACAAATAGGTTCAGACTTTCGCACCGGCACCGATCAGGTTCAGCTGACACTGAGCCTGTATCTGGTGGGCTTTGCGATTGCTCAGCTGATTTGCGGTCCGTTGGCGGACCGTTTTGGTCGCAAACCGATCATGATCGGTGGTTTCGTGCTTTTCGCCATTGCCAGTATTGGCTGTGCCCTGGCGACGAACATCGAAACACTGATTCTGTGCCGTTTCCTGCAGGCCCTTGGCGGTTCTGCAGGCCCGGTTCTGGGTCGGGCGGCCATTCGGGATATCTATACGCCCCGCGAAGCCGCCAAGATTCTCGCCATCCTGGCCAGTATCATGGCCCTGGCGCCTGCGGTCGCGCCGACCATCGGTGGTCTGCTGACGGCCAGGCTGGGCTGGGCTTCGGTGTTCCTCGCCCTGGGTGGCTATGCACTGGTGATGGCCGTGGTGGTGGCCTTTGGTATTCCCGAGCCCATGCGTCCGGAGCATCGCCAGTCCCTGAAAATCGGCAGCCTGCTGCGGAACTACCGCACGATTGCGAAAGACATCAGCTTCCTGGGCTACACCCTGACTAATGCCCTGATCTTCTCCGGCCTGTTCGCCTTCCTGTCGGGCTCTTCGTTCGTGCTGATTGATTTCCTGGGCGTGCCGACAGAACAGTTCGGTCTGTACTTCGCCTGCATGGTGGCCGGCTACATTGTTGGCAATCTGACCGCCGTCCGTCTCGGCCGTCGGCTGCTGCCGGACCAGATCCTGGTTCGCGGCCTGATCATTGCCGTTGCTGGCGGCAGCCTTATGGCCGTGCTGGCACTGAGTGAACTGTTCAACGTCTGGGCAGTCATTCTGCCCCAGGCCCTGTTCATGATCGGCACCGGGATGGTCCTGCCGCAGACCATGGCCGGCGCCTTGGCTAACTTCCCCACCATGGCAGGCTCCGCCTCTGCCCTGTTCGGCTTCACCCAGATGGCCGTCGCCGCTGTTGCTGGCATGCTGGTCGGCCACCTGCACGACGGCACCTCTCTGGTCATGGCCTTGATCATCGCCGCCTGCGCAGCACTCGCCATGGCCTGTAATCTGCTGCTGGTTCAGCGTTATCCTGCGAAAGGTTTCGAACCACAAAGTGCCACTGGCAATTAAGGCAAAATCATCCAAAGTGGTCTACACAGAGTACGTAAGACTCTAAACCAGACACCGAGGAGCGAATACCATGAGCAGTGTTAACCTGGACGGCAATCCCATTGAATTGAGCGGCAAATTTCCCGAGACCGGAGACAACGCGCCTCCCTTTACCCTCACCAACAGCGGCCTGGAAGAGGTCAAGCTTGAAAGCTGGGCCGGTAAACGCAAAATCCTGAACATCATCCCCAGCATCGACACCGGCGTCTGCGCCGCCTCCACCCGGAAATTCAACGAAAAGGTCGGCAGCCTCGACAACACCGTGGTTCTGGTCGTTTCCGCCGACCTGCCTTTCGCCGCCGCCCGGTTCTGCGGTGCCGAAGGTCTGAAGAACGTCGAAACCCTCTCCACCTTCCGGAACTACAGCTTCCAGCAGGACTACGGCGTCGCCATCCAGGACGGCCCCCTGGCCGGTCTCTGCGCCCGGGCGGTGGTTGTACTGGATGAGAACAACAAGGTTCTCCACAGCCAGCTGGTTGGTGAGATCAAGGACGAGCCGGATTATGATGCGGCGTTGAAGGCGCTTTAGGCGCTCAAATTCAAAACCTGGCAGTTGGAAACACCACCAACGGTCTGGGCAAAGGTGTCGGAACGACTTACCAGGAGTGTGCATTGCCAGGGATGGCAATGCCAAGCTCCCAGGGATGGGTTCACGGCGTCTCCTGGTAAGTCGTTCCGGCGCCTTTGCTAACACCAAAAGCCAGACCTGTTAGAATCTCGCCTCCAAGCCAAACCGAAGGCCCCTGACGCCCCGTGCAGACCACCACCCAAAACCCATCCCTGGCCCGCCAGCTCTACAGCATGACCTGGCCCATGCTGTTCGGCGTGTTGTCCCTGATGACCTTCCAGCTGGCCGACAGTGCCTTCGTCGGTCAGCTTGGCCGGGATCCGCTGGCGGCACTGGGTTTCACACTGCCGATGCAGCAACTGATCATCGGCCTTCAGGTGGGTCTGGGCATTGCGACCACGGCGATCGTCTCCCGCACACTGGGTGCCGGCGATGAACTGCGCGCTTACCGGCTGGGCGGACTGATCATTACCGTTGGCGGCAGCCTCGTCTTCGTGATCTGCGTGGCTCTGTGGTTTCTGCAGGGGCACATCATGACCGCGCTTGGCGCGGAAGACTCACTTCTGCCCCTTATCCGGCAGTACTGGGTTCCCTGGCTGATGGCCGCCTGGACCGGAGCCTTCCTGTACTTCGGCTACAGCGTTTGCCGGTCCCACGGTGACACCAAATTACCGGGATACATGATGGTGGCCACGAGCCTGACCAACATCGCCCTGGACCCGCTCTATATCTTTGTTTTCGGCTGGGGACTACCTGGCGCCGCCTGGGCCACCATTACCTCTTTTGGTATCGGCTGCCTGGTCATCTACCCGAAACTCCTGAAACGCCAATGGGTGCGTTTCGATCTTCAGGAGCTTGCCCTCTGGAAGGCCCTGAAACAGCTCAACGGCATCATGGCCCCGGCCATGGTGAGCCAACTGATGCCCGCTGTCTCGGCTATGCTGGCAACGGCTCTTGTCGCCGGCTTTGGCTCCGCCGCCGTTGCCGCCTGGGGCCTGGGTACCCGCCTGGAATTTTTCTCCATCGTAGTGGTGCTGGCCCTGACCATGTCGATGCCGCCGATGATTGGCCGGTTATTGGGTGCCGGGGATATCGAGCAGATCCGTAAACTGGTGCGCCTTGCGGTCCGGTTTGTAGTGGTCTGGCAGCTAGCCATTGGCCTGACCTGGGTGGTGGCTTCCGGCTTGGTATCGGAGCTGTTCTCAAGCGACAGTGATGTGCAGGAGGTTCTGGCCGGCTATCTGGTGCGGGTGCCGCTCAGCTACAGCGGTCTGGGCGTGTGTATGCTGATGGTGTCGGTGTGCAATGCCCTCGGCCTGGCGATGCGGGCCCTGCTGGTGTCCACCCTGCGCCTGTTCCTGTGCTTCCTGCCCCTGCTCTGGATCGGTAGCCAGATCAACGGCGTCTTCGGGCTTATGAGTGGTGCGCTGGTGGGCAATCTGTTCGCCGGCGCCATGGCTTACAGCTTCTACCGGGCCGGCATGACGCGTTTGAAGGCGGAGCTCGCCTCAGGCAAAGCGTGAGCGGAAGCTCTCGGGCACCGGCACCACTTCCTTGCGGTGGTAGTTGAAGAAGACGAATCCGTATTTGGCCAGTGCCACCGGCTGGCCGCTCTCGGCCTTGGTGACCCGGAACACGAAATCCCCGCCATACTTGTTGAAGTCCATCAGACCCACTTCAAAGCGCAGCATTTCCGGGAAGAAGGATTCTGACTGGTACATGGTGGCCAGGTCGGTAACGATAATGCCGGTGCCGTCTTTGCTCGCTTCCTGGATACCGTAACTGACCAGGAACTGGGCCCGGGCTTCTGAGAGCATGGAGATCAGGGCGTCGTTGCCGAGGTGGTTGGCGCCGTTGATGTCGGTGATTCTGACGGGCATTCTGGTTTCGAAGCAGAAGACGTCGTCCGGGAAGGAGAGTTTGATTCGGGCCACGGGGGTTCCTGTTTTCACTGGGGATCTTGGGGCGAATCATACGCTGTTCGACTTTAGTGTTCATCTCGGGACGTTTTGTGTCAGATCGGTTATCTTGCCTTTTACCCTTGGCGCCTTTGGATTCGGTGTAGCGACGGCGGAGAAAGGCCTTCCAAAACACGCTCCTTGCGGCACGTCCATGTGACGCTTGACTGTCGCCATCCATGGCGACAGTCAGTTTTGGAAGGCCTTTCCCCGCCATCGTTCGTACTTTGTAGGCGCACTCTATTATAAAAACTGCGATTGGAGTTTTATGGATATTCGCCCTGCTGCCACCTTGGTTCTGGTTCGAGATACGGACGACGGCCTTGAAGTCCTGCTGCTGCAACGTACCTGGGACGCGGTGTTTATGCCCGGCTATTTCGTATTCCCCGGCGGACGGGTCGAGGAAAACGAGACTCACGGCCAGGACCATATTATCGGGCCCGGAGACGCCGAGATCAGTCAGACCATGAGTGTCGATGAGGGCGGCGCGGACTATATGTTGGCGGCGGTTCGGGAGTGTTTTGAGGAGTCCGGGGTTCTGGTTGCGGTGGATAAGCAGGGCAACCCGATATCCGGGGATCATCCGGCCCATGCGGACCGGAAGTCGGTGTTCGACGGCGATCTGTCGCTGGCCAGTCTGTGCAAAAAGCACGGGTTGGCGATTCCACTCGACCGACTGGCTTATCTGGGCCACTGGATTACGCCACCAGGTCCGCCACGGCGTTTCGATACCCGGTTTTTCGTGACGCCCGCTCCGGAAGGTCAATTGGCTGGGCACGACGGTGTCGAAACCATCGATCATGTCTGGATCCGCCCCGAGCAGGCCCTTGAGGACCATCGGCAGGGCCAACGGTTGCTGGGCTTGCCGACGATTCGGACGTTGCGGGTGCTCAACGGTTTTGACACCACCGAAGCACTGATGCGTTATGCCCACGCCAATCCTCCCGAGCCCTACCCCAACCAGCCCTGGCCAGCGGTCAAAAAGGGCAAGCCGGTGACGCTGGAACCCGGAGCGCCGGCCTATGATGAGGTGGCCAAGCTGGATCCGGAGGGTGAAGGCTCGACCCGGGCGGAGATTATTCCCGGTGAGCCGGTTGAGGTTGCGGCCCGGGTCACCCGGCTGACGGCGCCCAACCCGGGAATGATGACCGGGCCCGGGACCAACACCTACATTCTGGGCCAGGAACGCTTCACGGTGATTGACCCCGGCCCCGCCAACGAGCCCCATATCGAGCGGATTCTGGAGGTGACCGGGGGAGTGATTGATCAGGTTCTGGTGACCCACACGCACCAGGATCATTCGCCGGCCGTAGCGGCCCTGAAAGAGCGCACCGGTTGCCGGGTGTTCGGTTGGCCGGCGCCCCCGGGTGCCGGCCAGGACCAGACTTTCCGGGCCGACGATGAACCGGAGCACGGTGATCTGATTGTGACCGAAGCCGGGCTCCTGAAGGTGCTGCATACCCCGGGCCATGCCTCGAATCACCTGTGTTTTCTGCTGGTCGACCAGAAGCTGCTGTTCTCCGGTGACCACATCATGCAGGGCTCAACGGTGGTCATTAATCCGCCGGACGGCGACATGAAGGCCTACATCGAGTCGCTCTACGACTTGCTGGCCGAATCCATTCGCTACATTGCGCCAGCACACGGCTTTCTGATGGGGCATCCCGAAGCGGTGATCGATTTCCTCATCACCCACCGCCTGTCCCGTGAGCACAAGGTGGCCCGTGCGCTGGAAGCCCTGGCTCCAGCGGATCTGAAAGCTCTTACCGCAAAAGCCTATGACGATGTTCCGGCCGCCATCCACGGCCTTGCGGCACGGTCAGCCCTGGCGCATTTGCTGAAGCTGGAGGCCGAGCACAGGGCGTTCCGGGAGGACGATCTGTGGCATGCCGTACACGACAGCTAACGCGGGAGTAACGAAAGCACACGGGATTTCGCAAAACACCCATATTGTTAATCACTTTTCCGGCGTATAACTGTCTTCGTTATAACTTGCCCGGATTTCATGAAAGTGGCATTAAACCTTTGTCACAGCAGTATTCATGACCGCCAGAGGCACTCTATCCTTGAGCGCACACTGACGAACCGTGAGGAAATATGCTGTTTGAGCGGCTTCAAAAACCGTCCCGCCGGATCCTGCTGATAAGCCTGGTCATACCCTGGCTGTCGGCGCCTGTTCTGGCCGAAACCGATTCGGCAAAGGCCAGCAAAAAATCCGAAGTCCTGATCGCGGAACTGGCCGAGGACGAGAGCGTCGAAGACGTTGAACAGTCGGCCCCCCTGCAGACCAAAGGGAAGGACAACAAGGCCCGTAAGCCGGAAGCCCCACAGGGCGGAGTCGGTATCGATACCCCCTCAGCGGGTTCCCGCAAAGTGGCCCCGAATATCGATCTGAAGCAGGTTGCACCGCCACCGGAGGCACAGGTTTCAGCGCCCGCTGATACCGATGCAGATGCCGCAGAATCCGAGGTTATGGCAACCGAAGCGGTGGCCGAACCTGAGCCGCAACCCGAACCCGAAATTCGCGAGGGCAAGGTATTCACCCTGCTCGACAACGATGTCATGCCGGGCACGTCTACCCGCCTGGCCTGGACCCCCGGCATCCAGATTGCCGGTCTGTCCCAGACAACCCCGGTTCTGGTGGTCAACGGTATCAACGCCGGCCCAACGCTGTGCCTCACCGGTGCTGTTCACGGGGATGAGTTGAACGGCATCGAGATCATCCGCCAGACCATGTATGACCTGAACCCGGAGAAACTGTCGGGCACGGTCGTGGGTGTGCCGATTGTGAACCTGCCGGGATTCCAACAGGGCAGTCGTTATCTGCCCGATCGTCGAGATCTCAACCGGCATTTCCCAGGCAGCCCCAATGGCAGCCTGGCCGACCGGATTGCCCATTCACTGTTCGAGAACGTGATTCGCAAGTGCGACATGCTGGTGGACATTCACACCGGCTCACTGAAGCGCACCAATCTACCGCAACTTCGCGCCGACATGAATAACCCGGACGTGGCGGAATTCACCCGGGGCTTTGACCGCATGGCGGTGGTTCACAGCTCCGGTTCTGCGGGCATGTTGCGCACGGCCGCTGTGGAAGCCGGTATTCGCACCGTCACCCTGGAAGCCGGCGAATCCCACCGTATCCAACAGCACCAGATCAGCGCCGGCGTGAACAGCCTCACCAGCCTGATGGAACGCCAGGGCATGATCTCCCGAATGTTCGTGTGGGGCGATCCGGAGCCGGTCTACTACGATTCCGACTGGATCCGCGCGGACCACGGCGGGATCCTGTTCAGCGAAATTGAGTTGGGAGCAAACGTATCGGAAGGGGAGATTCTCGGTTACGTCTCCGATCCGATCACCAATGCCCAGCACCCCATCCGGTCCACCACCGATGGCCGGGTTATCGGTATGGCCGTGGACCAGGTAGTGATGGCCGGTTTTGCCGCCTACCACATTGGTACGGAGGCAGAAGTTCCCGGAGAGTAGTATGCTAGGCTTTTTTCGGGCATCACCAACCCAGAGGAGCCTTTGTGTCTTCCGAGAACGCCGGAGTTTTATCACGTATTCCCGGCCTGGCCTACATCGGTCTGGTTCTTACGCCGCTGTTCTGGGCCGGTAACGCGGTGGTTGCCCGGGGCACGGTAGAGAACATTCCGCCGCTCTCTATGTCGTTCTGGCGCTGGGTTATCGCCCTGGCCATCCTGCTGCCTTTCGGCCTGCCGGGTATCTGGCGCCACCGCCAGGTTATCCGCCAGCGATTCGGTTCCATGCTGGCCCTGGCGACCTTCAGCGTGGGGGCGTTCAATACCCTGCTGTACCTGGCGGCGACCACAACCACCGCTACCAATATTGCCCTGATCAACGCCACCATCCCCATTTTCGTGGCACTGCTGGCCTGGATTCTCCTCGGCGACCGCACCCGTCCGGTCCAGGCCTTCGGGATCGCACTGGCAATCACCGGCATCGTTACCGTGATTGCCCGCGGTGATCTATCGGTGCTCACCAGCCTTCAGGCCCAGCCGGGGGATCTGATCATGGTGGCGGCGGTATTCAGCTGGGGCCTGTTCTCGGTGCTATTGCGGCGACAGGCCGTGCCTCTGCCTGCGCTGACCTTTCTTACCACGCAGATTCTTCTGGGCACGCTGGTTGTGCTGCCGTTCTATCTGACGGATCTGATTTTCTTCTCCGGCGGCTTTGAGCTATCAAAAAGCACCGCCATGCCGTTGCTGTACTTCGCCATCTTCCCGGGGATCCTGGCCTATGGATTCTGGAACCACGGTGTGCATAAAATTGGCCCGGCCAGGGCGGCCATCTTCATGTACCTGACACCTGTGTTTGCCTCGATTCTTGCAGGCATTTTCCTGGCCGAATCCCTCGGCCTGTTTCATGTTATAGGCGGGGCGCTGATCCTGGCCGGGCTGGTGCTGGCCACGCAGACCCGGAAACGTACCACTACCCAACTCCAGAGCAGTTAGCAAAAGGAGACACCCATGATTAAATCTATCCCAGAAAATTCTCGCCCCTTCTTTTGCCTGGTTCTGGTCCTGTTGACCGCTGGCCTATCAGCACCGGTTGCGGCTGAACCTTGTGATCCCGAAGAGTCCAAGTGGGTACCTACCCGTTATTATCCAGCCGGCGCTGCGGTCTTTCACAAAGGCAGTTGGTATGAGTCCCGCGAATTGCACGAGGGCCTGGAGCCGGGTATTACGTTTGATTGGAAGGAGTTGGATTCTGTGCCGGACTGCCAGGGCCGGAAGCAAAAGGTTGATCAGGCCAACAATGAGGGCGACCCGGAAGGAACACCGACAGGAGCCAACCAAACCGCCGGTAAAAGCAAGCGGGGTGAGACGGCCTCTGGTATGTGCGTTCGACCGGATCCATGGCTCTTTTCCAAAAGCTACACGGTTGGCAGCCTGGTCACCCACGGCGGCCAGATCTGGGAGGCTATCCGGGCAACCAACGGCGATATGCCCGGCATGAACAAGCCTCCTCGCTGGCAACTGGTGGAGGATCATTGTTCCCTGGAAGGCCAACAGTAACGAGAAACGGACAACTAACTAGAGAGCCGCTTCGATGCGGCCAATGACCTCTTCCAGAATCGATCTGGCGCAGCCGATGTTCAGGCGCATAAAGCCACTGCCCGGGTCGCCAAAGGAGAGTCCGGGGTTCATGCCCACACGGGCTTCCCGGACAAAAAAGCGTTTCAGGCCCGCATCGTCCAGGCCCAGTTCGCGGCAATCCAGCCACATAAGATAGGTGCCCTCCGGTGCGGACACGCGAATGCCGGGCAGGCGCTGAGCAACAGCTTCCACCACATAGTCCCGGTTCGCCTGCAGATAGGCCATCAGATCGTCCAGCCAGGGACCGCCATGACGGTAGCCGGCCTCAAACCCGGCAATACTGAACGGATTGCACTGGGGCAGATGCATGGATTCAAACACAGCCTTCATTGCCTTGCGCCGGTCAGCATCGGGGATCACCAGGGCTGACAGGCCGAGGCCGGGCATGTTGAAACTCTTGCTCGGTGCCACCGCCGTTACCAGTGCATCTTCAGGACCGGCCAGGTTCGCCAGCATTGCGTGGCGCGGTTTATCCGGGAAAGTCAGGTCGCAATGGATCTCGTCGGACACCACCACCAGCTGGTGCCTGCGGGCGATATCCAGTACCGCCCTCAGCTCTTCCTCGGACCAAACCCGGCCCACCGGGTTATGGGGCGAGCACAGCAGCAGGATTCGGGCATCCGGGCGGGCAGCGCATTGCTCCAGATGATCAAGATCCATGCGGTAGTGGCCCGGGTCTCCGGTGACAGGATCCTCCGGCACCAGCGGGTTTTCGATCACCACCCGGCCACTGTGCCGCACCGAACTGAAAAACGGCGGATAGACCGGCGGCTGGATGATGACACCCTCACCGGGTCCGGCGTAGGCCATACACGCGGCGTTGATCGATGGCACCACGCCGGGCGCCATCAGTATCCACTCACGCCGGATCTCCCAGCCATGGCGACTGGCAAACCAGTCGATCATCGACTGGTAAAGACTGTCCGGAAACAGGGTATAGCCGTAAACCGGGTGTTCGGCCCGCTCCTTCAACGCACGGGTGACAGCCTCCGGTGCCGCGAAATCCATATCGGCCACCCAGACCGGGATAACATCCTCGGTGCCAAAAACCGCCTTGCGGGCATCAAATTTGACGGAACAGGTGTGTTCCCGGGAAACCGGTTTATCAAACGGGCTGGACACAGGGGCTCTCCAGGGCAGATAACAACATTGGGAAACGGTATTGTGGTGGGCCCGAAGGGTCATCGCAACCGTCGGCTCATGATGTCGCCACCGTGTTCATATCCGGCTTTGGTCGAACATCGGCGATAAACACTTGCCCAAGCAGGGCGATACTTGCGAACCTAACGGTTTATCCAATAAAAACTTCCAAACATTTCCCTGGAGCCTGTTCAATGATTGGCCAGATTCTGTCCACCATGTTGCCGGTGTTTCTGATCGCCGGTTGCGGCGCACTCTATGGCCGCTACCGGACGCCCGACATCCAGGGACTGAACGTTCTTAACATGGAACTGTTCGTGCCCATGCTGGTCTTCGCCGTTCTTGCTGACCAGCAGGCTCCGCTGCAGGAGTATGCCAGGCTTGCACTGGCCGCTACCGTGGTTGTGCTCGGATCGGGCATTGTGCTGTACCCGCTGGCCAGGGTTATGAAGCTGAACCTGAAGACCTTCCTGCCTCCGATGATGTTCAACAATTCCGGCAACATGGGCATTCCGCTGCTGGTGCTTGCCTTCGGTGATGAGGCCCTGCCGGCGGCCATCGTGTTGTTCATAGTGGAAATGCTGCTGCACTTTTCAGTGGGGCTGTACATGCTCGACCCCCATACCTCCATCGTAAAACGCCTGAAGCTACCCATCGTGTTTGCCAGTATTGCCGGGCTGTCGGTCAATCTCGGTGGCGTGCCCCTGCCGGAGTGGCTGCTGGAAACCCTGAACATGCTCGGCGGTGTGTGCATCCCGCTGATGCTCTTTGCCCTTGGCGTGCGCATGCTTGATATCGATTTCAGTGACTGGAAACTGGGTATGCTGGGCGCCATCGCCTGCCCCGCGAGCGGCCTGATCCTGGCGTGGCCGATGATTGCGGTTCTCGATCTTCCCGGAATGCAGGTAGCGGCGCTATGGGTATTCGCGGCCTTGCCGCCGGCCGTACTCAATTACATGGTGGCGGAACAGTATCGGCAGGAGCCACACAAGGTCGCCTCGCTGGTATTATTGAGCAATCTGGGCAGCCTTGTGGTCATGCCGGTTGTGCTCGGGCTGGTGTTTGCCGCCGGCTACGTCTGAGCATCTGCCCCAGTACCCGCTCTGTTAGCCGAGGAAGGACCCGATGTCTGAAACCGTTGCGGTGGTGCGCGCCTCCCGACCCAATTTCCTGGTACTCGCACCGCTATGTGCCGGCCTTGGCGTGGCGGTAGCCTGGCACCAGGGCGAGCCTCCAGCCCTGCTCAATACCCTGCTGGTCCTGATTGGCGCTCTGCTCGCCCATGCCGCCGTCAATCTGCTCAATGAGTACGAAGACTTTGTTTCCGGGCTGGATCTGATTACCCACCGTACGCCATTCTCCGGCGGCAGTGGCGCCTTGCCAGAGGTTCCCGCCGCCGCCCGGCAGGTCCTGCTGGCCGCCTTTGGCACCCTGGGACTGGTTGTCGCCATTGGTCTCTACTTTCTATGGCTCCGGGGTCTGCCCATGCTGGTACTTGGCGCCGCCGGAGTAGTTCTGGTGCTCACCTATACCCGCTGGATTACCCGCTCACCGGTGATTTGCCTGCTGGCTCCGGGGCTGGGATTCGGACCGGTGATGATTCTTGGCAGCCTGATTGCCCTGGGGGCCCGGCTGGACGCAACGGCTCTTACCGTTTCCACCATCGGCCTGCTGCTGGTCAGTGAGTTGCTGCTGATCAATCAGATACCGGATGCCGACGCGGACCGGAAAGTCGGGCGCCGACACCTGGTGATTACACTCGGAAAGACGGCCGCCGCCCGCCTGGTGGGGCTGCTGTTACTGGGCAGCTACGGCATTCTTGAGGCGGCAATCTGGATCGGCTGGTTGCCGCTGTGGACCGCTCTCGCGTTTGCGCCTCTGCCGGCGGCGATCTGGGTAAGCGTCAAGCTGCCCGGCGCGCTCAACCGCCCCGAACAACTCAACACACTCCTCGGCATCAACGTCGCGGTGCTGCTGGCAACCCTGGCGCTGCTGATCTGCGGACTCAGCCTTTAAACCGGAACACACTGACCCTGGAACGCAGCTGACCGGCCAGCACGGCCAGATCACGGCTGGCCCCGGCCACCTGCTCGGAACCGGCTGAGGTCTCCACCGTGGCATCATGGATGCGGCTGATATTGCGGTTAACTTCTTCTGCAACGGAACTCTGCTCTTCCGAGGCACTGGCGATCTGGGCATTCATGTCGTTGATGGCGCCCACCTCATTCCGAATTCGGGCCAGAGCAGCCTCCGCCTCGCTGGTCTTGTCCACCGTGGTACGGGCGAGCTCCCGACTGCTTTCCATAACCTCGGTCGCCTGGCCGGCGCCCGCCTGCAGGTTTCCAATCATCTCCTGAATTTCCCGGGTGGAATCCTGGGTCCGCGATGCCAGCGACCGTACTTCGTCGGCCACTACAGCGAATCCTCGTCCATGGGTGCCGGCGCGTGCCGCCTCGATCGCAGCATTCAGCGCCAGCAGGTTGGTCTGTTCGGCGATGGCGTTGATCACCTCAATGATCTTTTCGATATTGGCGCTGTCCTGGGACACGCGCTGCACGGTTTGCGTCGCCTGCTCCAGGGTTTCTGCCAGCTCCCCGATGGAGGCCGCGGTTTCCTGCACCACGCGATTGCCGCTCTCCACTTCGATGTCGGCTTTCTGGGTGGCGGTTGCCGCGCTGGCGGCAAAACCCGCCACTTCGTTCACCGTGGCGGCCATCTGGTTCACCGCCGTGGCCATCTGTTCCGCCTCGGTCGCCTGGAGACGTATCTGTCGGCTGTTGTTATCCGAAGTGCTTTCAAGTTCAGAGGAAGAAGTGGATAGCTCTTCGGCGGCAGACCCTACTTCCCGGATAATGCCGCCCAATCGCTCCACAGTGTCCTGCAGCGCGCCCATCACGCTATCCGGGTACCGTGTCTGGAGTTCCTGGTCCAGCTCACCATCGGCCAGCTGACGAATGGCCCGGGCAACGTCTTCGGGCTCACCGCCAAGAATCTTCTTCAATCGGCGAATGATCACCAGAGCCACCAGGGCTCCCAGAACCACCGCTAGACCGGTGACGGCCAGGTTCAACGCATTGAATGTACTCGCTGCCTCGCGAACCTCATCCACGCCGCCTGTAACCACCGCTTCCTGGTAATCAATAAAGGCATTTACCCGTTTCAGCCACTCCGAGTAGGCGCCAGAGACATCGCTGAGCAGAAATGCCCGGGCCTGGTCGATCTCTCCCGCCAGGCGAAGCTCGAGGAGGTCGTCGGTCAGCGTCAGGGCCCTGCGCTCGATCTCTTTGATCGCTGCCAACAGTTCCCTTTCCCGGCTGTTAGCGCCTTCTTCCCGGAACATCGTATCCATCGGGCCGGCGGAATCCCGGTAAAAAGCCTTCAGACGCTCAATGTCCGCGAGGTGTCGTTGCAGATCCCGGTCGTTCTCAACCAGTACTGCATCGCGAATGGCTATTGCCCGGTCATGGACACTGCCCCGAAAGTTAATGGCGTAGCGCTGCTTCACGGCGGCGCCATCACCCACGTCGGTCAGGGTCCTGTCGATAAAACCAACCCGATGATTACCAACCAGACTTATGGCAATCATCAGTGACAGAATCAGACCAAAGCCAAGGGCAAGGCGTTTCGCAACGGTGAGCTGGCTAAACATCATTAGACTCCGGGTACTTTTTATTGAATGAAGCTATGTGTTCTCCGAAAGTTGCAGTCTGGATCAATCAATGGAGAGAAACTTGCGGGTTTTTGACAATGCTTTTCATTACTGCAATCAATCTTTACATCCCGCCCCCACGCCTCTTGCAACTGGTCAGGCTTTGACCGATGGTAAAGGTCAGTTTCTCGCTGATTGCATTCACGATACGGAGGTCTTCACATGAGTGTTCTACTTCTGCTGATCAGTGCCCTGGTGCTGATCTACCTGGGTATAGGCGGCACCACAGCCGCTGCCGTCATGTCCATTGCGACCGTTGTGGGTCTGTTCCAGGATGAATGGCACCTGATCAGCATTCTTTGTGGCGGTGTACTGCTGGCGTTGGCGTTAATCCTTGTTATTCCCGGCGACTTGCGCCTCGACAAGCTCAGCCGCCCCCTGCTTGGCTGGGTGCGCAGCCGGCTGCCGAAACTCTCGGATACCGAGGCGGAAGCCCTGAAATCCGGCTCGGTGGACTGGGACGGCGAACTTTTCTCCGGCAAGCCCAAATGGAACAAGTTGCTGGACGCCAAACCGGCCCACCTCACCAGCGAGGAACAGGCTTTCCTGGACGGCCCGGTGGAAAAGCTGTGCGCCATGCTCGACGACTGGAAAATCACCCACGAGCAGTACGACCTGCCGGACAAGGTCTGGAAGTTTATCCGTGAGAACGGCTTTTTCGGGCTGGTGATTCCCAAAGAAGACGGTGGCCTGGGGTTCTCTAACACCGCCCATTCCGAAATCGTCATGAAGATTTCCACCCGCAGCGTGTCTGCGGCTGTCACCGTTATGGTGCCCAACTCCCTCGGCCCCGGCGAGTTGCTGATGCACTACGGCACCGACGAGCAGAAACAGCACTATCTGCCCAGACTCGCCGGCGGCGACGAGATTCCCTGTTTTGCCCTTACATCCCCGGTAGCCGGCTCGGACGCGGGAGCGATTCCGGACAAAGGTATCGTCTGCAAAGGTCAGTGGAACGGCAAGGAAGTGCTGGGCCTGAAAGTCACCTGGAATAAGCGTTACATCACGCTCGCACCGGTGGCGACACTGATTGGCCTGGCCATCAAGGTCTACGATCCGGACGAGCTATTGGGCGATTCGGATGAGATCGGCGTGACCTGTGTGCTGGTGCCGAAGGACACCGACGGCGTCAACGCCGGTGCCCGCCACCTGCCCATGAACACCGTCTTCATGAACGGTCCAACCTGGGGCAACGACGTGTTCATCCCCATGGAACAGGTCATCGGCGGCCAGGACATGCTCGGCAAGGGCTGGACCATGCTGCTGGAATGCCTGTCCATTGGCCGTTCCATCTCGCTGCCCGCCCTTGGCACCGGTGCCGGCAAGGTGGCCAGCCTGGCCACCGGCTCCTACGCTTACACCCGGGAACAGTTCGGCCGCACCATCAGCCAGTTTGAAGGGGTTCAGGAAGCCCTGGAGCCCATCGCCGGTTACACCTACATGATGGACGCAGCCCGGCTGCTGACCTCCGGCATGCTGGACCGGGGCGTGCGGCCCTCGGTGCCATCCGCCGTGCTGAAATACCGCAACACCGATCTGATGCGGGAAGTCATCAACCACGCCATGGACGTGGTCGCTGGCCGGGGCGTCATCACCGGTCCCCGGAACTTCCTGGCCCGGGCCTATCAGGCGGTGCCCATCGGTATCACCGTCGAGGGCGCCAATATCCTCACCCGCAGCCTGATGATCTTCGGCCAGGGCTCTATCCGCTGCCATCCGTTCATTGTTGAGGAAATCGAAGCCGCGGGTATGGAAGATGAAGACAAAGCCGCGAAAAAGTTCGACGGCATTTTCTACCGCCATCTGGCCCACACCACCCGCAACGCGCTTCGGGCGCTTCTTCTGGGGTTGACCCGTGGCTGGATTGAATCTGTGCCACGGCAGGGCGATATCAAACCCTGTTATCGTCAACTGGCCCGCTTCTCCGCGGCTTTCGCCCTGATGACCGATGTCACCCTGCTAACAGTCGGTGGCGGCCTCAAGGCGCGCCAGCGGCTCTCCGGCCGCATGGCCGACTGCCTGGTTCAGCTGTATTACGCCACCGCCGTGATCAAACAATGGCATGAAGAAGGTTACCCGGATGATCAGCGGCCGCTGGTGGAATGGTGCCTGAAAACCTGCCTCCGGGATCTCCAGGGCTCCATGCGCGAGGCAATCATCAACTTCCCGGTACCGGCCCTGCGCTGGCCCTTGCGCCTGCTGGTGTTCCCGCTGGGTGCCACCGGTCTTAACGGTCCGGACGACAAGCTGGGCGCGAAGGTCGCGGAATCCATCGTCAAAGACACCCCGGTGCGCCAACGCATCAGTCGCGGTGCCTACACCACCATGGACCCGGAAGACCCACTCGGGCGTGTCCTCAATGCCTACAAACTCGCCAACGAGACGGCGGACATGCGCAGCCGACTGCATGACGCCATGCGTAACCGCGATGAAGACGAACTGGGCGGCATAGACCTGCTGATGGGCCATCAGCGCAAGGAACTGGTGGACTGGGCCTGTGCCCAGGGCGTGGTCAAGGCAGACGAGTGCGACAAACTGCTGGAAGCACTGGAAGCGCTTTACGATGTGATTCGCGTGGATGCCTTCGATGCCGATGGCCTGAAAGCGCTGTCCCGGTGCGCCAAGGGCAAGCGCAAAGTGGTCGAACGGCCACCCAGAGATGAGAAATAAGGTACGGGCCGGTCGATGAGCGATCTTGCAGATTTGCGTCCCAATGAGGAGGCCGTGGAACTGGAACCGGCCTCTGACGCCACGTTGCGATTCATCGGTGCCATCCGGACCCCCTGGCGTGATCGCAAGGATTGCCCTCGCCAGGGCAACCTCGATGGACCGGAATGCCAGCTGGTTCTGGATCCTGTCTGGCACGACGCGCTGAAGGGGCTCGAAGACTACGACACCATCGAGGTGCTCTACTGGCTGGACCAGAGCCGCCGGGATCTGGTCCGGCAAAGCCCCAGAAGCGACGGCGAGACCTTCGGCACCTTTGCCCTGCGCTCCCCGGTTCGGCCCAATCCGATTGGCACGTCCATGGTCAAACTGGTTCGTATAGAAAAAGGGACCCTGATCGTGCGCGGCCTGGACTGTCTGGATGGCACGCCACTGCTGGACATCAAACCAGACCGCTGCGCCTTCAGCCCGAAGGCGCCGCCAAAAGCCGACTCCTGATGGCCTCATCCACCAGCCAGCGCCGAAGCGTCTGGATCCCCCGCTCCTGCCGCCGGCTGGTCTTCCAGGCAAAATAGAAGGTGTCACCGGTTGCCACCGAATGGGCCGGCAGACGCACAAAATCTTCCGAATCCCGACGCGTACTCAGCATGTAGTCGTTGGTCAGCGCCACCCCCTGATGGAACCGTGCCGCCTCAAGCGCCAACAGCATATGGCTGAAATGCTGCACCCGCGCGGCGCCGGGTAGGCGCTCATCCACCGCCGCATACCACGCCTGCCAGTCTCCGCCCGCACGGTCGAAAATACTGTGGGTCGACAGCAACGGAAACCGAGCCAGCTCCTCCGGCGACAACGGCGGCTCATCCCGCTGCTCCGGCTGATCATCCCGCCCCAGCTCCCGGCGCATACGCTTCCAGTAATCCTGACTGCAAACCGGAAACAGCCGCTCCTCATACAGCTTGTCATAGCTGAACGCGGAGGCATCCGTGCGAATGGTAATAAAACAATCCGCCACCCGGTCCGACAACACCGGGTTCCCACTGCTCATCTCAAGCGCCAGATCTAGCTGCGGATGCAGCCGCTGCAGGTAAGGCAACCGCGGTACCAGCCAGCGCACGGCAAACGAGCTGAACACCGACAACCGGATCCTGGCCTCCTCATGCCCCACTAACTGCTCACTGGCCCGCTCAATCTGCAACAACGCTGAGCTGACCGCATCCAGGTACTGGCGCCCCTGATCAGTCAGCGACAGCGTCCGGCCACTGCGCCAGAACAGCTGCTCTCCAAGGTAGGTTTCCAGCTGTTTGATCTGGTGGCTAACCGCACTCTGGCTCACCGCCAGCTCATCGGCAGCAAGGGAAAAGCTGTTGAGACGGGCAACGGCTTCGAAGACAGGCAGAGCTTTCAGGGGTGGCAGTTTCATTATCTAATTTTCTAATGGCTATCGAATAAAGATCATTTTATCGGATATTAAAACCCAAATAGAATTCCTGAGCCAGTTAGGGGAGTCCGGGCAGGAAATGGCTTCCGAAAATGCTCGGAGCCAGGGAAGGCGGAGAGCAAGCGTACATGGATGTACTCGCAGCGGTTTTCGGAAGCCATTTGCTGACCGGGCTCATGCACCCAAAGTTGAAGAATTGAGGAGAAAAAAATGTCAGGAAAAACCGTAAACAGCGCCATCCTGCTGCTGGTGATCGGCAACGCCATGGCGTTGATCTCTGACGTGTTCATCAAACTCCTCGAGCCCGGCGCGCCGGTTTTCCAGTTCGCCTTCCTGCGTTGCCTGATCACCCTGGCCTTTCTGCTGCCACTGGCAAAACAGCTGGACCGGAAAAACCTGTTCGCCGGCCTGAAAATCCACACCTTCCGGGCCCACATCCACCTGGCCGGCATCCTGTGCATGGTGATAGCCCTGGGTAACCTGCCGCTGGCGACTGCCAACGCCGTCTTCTATGCCGCGCCCATCCTGGTGATGGTGCTCTCTGTGTTCCTGTTCCGGGAAAAGCTGACACCACTGAGCGTCACCGCCGTCTTCAGCGGCTTTGCCGGCATTGTGCTCATCCTGCGGCCGGTGGAATTCAACTGGGCGGCCGTGGCAGCCCTTGGCTCGGCCTTTGCCCTGGCCATCAACGCCGTGCTGGTCCGGAAACTGCCAAAACAGCAGAGCACCGTCCACAAACTGTTCCTGAACTACCTGCTGATTCTGCCAGCGGCCGGGGCCTTGGCCTGGTGGGAAGGCGCGCAATGGGATTCGGGCATCCTGATCGGCGCCATGGGTTCGGCCCTGTTCATTCTGGGCTACAACATTACCGTACTGCTGGCCTACCGCCAGGTGGACGCCAACCAGGTCACCAGCGCCGAGTACACCGGTCTGATCTGGGCCGTGGGGATTGGCTGGATCTGGTTCGGAGAGGTGCCCGACCTGTGGTTCCTGGCCGGCAGCCTGATGATCGTGGTGCCTTTGCTGCTGATCGGGTTGCAGCATCGGCGCAAGGCGCCTGCGAGGGGGTTCAATCCGGCCCCGGAGCGGCAGGGGCTCCGGAACCGGGGTGGCCTACTCAGCGCCGGGAAGAGTCAATGAGCACAGAGGTATCGTAAATGATCCGACCAATCCGGGCCTCCGGCGGCAATCCGTCACCATAGCCCAGCTTGATGCGGTAGTGGCCCGAATGGTGGCGATCCCAGTCACGCCGGCGGTCATGCCTGTCGCGATAGACATCGCGCTTGTGCTTCTTGCCCCATTTGCGCTTGTCGCCATGGTAGCGATGGCGATCGTGGTGTGTTCGATCCCATTTATGCTGCTTGTAGTGCCGGGGCTTGTGATGGTGTCGATTATAACGGTCGTCGCGGTAATGGGCCTGCAGGAACTTTTTCTGGTGGCCCGGAGGTACGGCTTTGCCGCGTTCATGGTGTTTTTGCCAGCCCTGACCCCGGCGGTCATCGTCGTCGGCCATCACCGGAGCAGACGCCATCAGGAATGCCGTTACCAGGCTTCCGATCAACAATCGCTTCATGATGATTCTCCCGTTCTGTTCAGAGACAGATCTCGCATCCGGACCCAGTGCCGGATGCCTCTGAACCCAGATTATCGAACCGGGAGAGAATGTCAGCGCCCCGAAGCCGGCTTTGCAGGATCTTTACGAAACGCCCGGTCTGCTTGACGTTCTAATGTCCCTGCGTGTCGTTTTTAACGGCAGACTTCAGGTGGGATTCAATGGCAAAGGTGTGGGGGCAATCGGCACCAAGCGCGCGCAGCGATTCAGCCAGCCTCAGCAGATACTCGGCATTGGGACCGCTGGGGCCAGAGGCAGAGGCGATCTGGCGGGCAATATCGGCATCCGGCGCATGGCCCAGGAAGGCCTCGTTGTCTTCGGTGGCAATATAAACCAGACCCTCGGCATGGCTGCCATCGTCGAAGGTAAGCGTGGTGCTCAGGCGCAGATAACCGTTCTTTTCCCGGACATCCAGGTGTTCGAATACATTGGGCGACACCCTGAACGCCATGCCCTTGCAGACAGCATTCGGCTTCTCGACCAGGGTGACCACCCGGCCCGGCGACTCTGGGGTTCCCCGGTGGTCGTGCGATCCCTGCCAGAACCGCCGCTCCCAGCCCCGAATCGACGCCGGGCGCTGCTCCAGGAAGGGAAAATCGACCTTGTAGATCAGGGAGCCATAACCAAACAGCCAGACCGACTCTACGCCCGCGAAATCGTATCGTTGGCGATTGTGCTCAATGGTATTGGCAGACATCAGGCACCCTGCAGCAAGAACGGAACGGGGAATACTCTAGGTGGACGCGATAAAACCTGCAATGCCCGTCAGCACGATTTCAGCGGCCATGGCGGAGAGAATCAGACCACTGATCTTGGACATGATGTTCAGGCCAGTCTTGCCCAGCACCTTCTCAAGGTAACCCGATAAGTGCAGCAATACCGCCAGGATCAGCAAGCTGGATACCAGCCCCAGGAGCCCGCCGGCCACTTCGGATACCCGGTTGAGTTCGGCACCGTACACCATGATCGCACCAATGGTGGCCGGGCCAATCATCACCGGAATGGCCAATGGCACAACTGCAATGTCATCCCGATCCTCATCGGGCAGTCCGGTGGCATGATTGCGGGTACCACTGGTCACCAGGCTGATGGCGGTCAGGAACAGCAGACAGCCAGCACCAATTCGAAACGAATTAAGCGTGATACCAATAGCGCTGAACAGCAACGGACCGGCAAAGAACAGAATCACACCCATCAAAAATGCCGAAACGCAGGCACGGCGGATAATCGATGTCTTCTCGCTTGCGGGCAGGCCCCGGGTCAGCGCCAGGAACATGGTCACCACGAAAAACGGCGCCAGCAGGAACAGAAAGCGAATGGTGCTGCTGATGTAAGTGGAGAAAAAGGTTTCGAGCATTCCGGGTATTCCAGCGGTCAATGAAAGCGGGCAAGCATAGCTTGCTACTACATTTTCTGCCGTAAGGAAGTGAACGTATGGCGGGGCTCAAGCCGGAATAAAGCGACCAGACGGTTCAGGGAGAGAGTTCTTCCAGGTAGGTTTCGCCATCGGCGTACAGCGAGGCGAACTCCTCCTCGGGCACCACGGTGACCGCAATCTCCGGTTCATGGTCGCCACCGCCGAGCAGCACGCCCCGCATCGGCGTGATATCGGAAAAGTCCCGGCCCCAGCCGAGGGTGATGTGTTCCAGATCCGGCCTCAGGGCATTGGTGGGGTCCAGCTCCAGCCAGCCGAAATCCGGCACGAACATGGCCACCCAGGCATGGGTGGCATCGGCGCCGACCAGACGCTCCTTGCCCTCGGGCGGATGGGTGAGGATATAACCGCTCATGTAACGGGCCGCCAGGCCCACCGAGCGCAGGCAGGCAATCATGATGTGGGAGAAATCCTGGCAGACCCCGCGACGGGCCTTGAACGCCTGCTCGACCGGGGTGAAGGTTTCCGTTGCCGTCGCATCGAAGCGGAAGTCGCGATGAATCATCCGCATCAGGTCCTCCGCCGCTTCCACCAGCGGGCGCCCCGGCAGAAACGCCTCGCGGGCATAGGCGGCGTACTGCGAATCGATGGGCACATTGGTGGACACAAACCGGAAGGCCGTGGCCTGAAGATGGTCCGGCGAGAACTTCCTGTCGGCGCGATAACGCAGGCTGTCGCGCACGATTTCCCAGGGGACTTTTGCAGCGGCTGCCGAGGGCTTTGGCCGTTCACGAAGCTCCACCCAGAATTCGCTGATGATCCCCAGGTACTCGTGGTCGGCGGTGAAATGAATCTTGGTAATCCGGTTTCCGAAGCAGTCGAGAAACGAGCGCCTTGCCGAAGGTTCGGGTGAGATCGCCAGATGATGCTCAAGATTCCTCTGCCAGGGCAGCGCCCGCGGCGTGAGCCTCAGCAAATGGTGGGACTCCCCCACCACCTGATCGTACTGGTAGAGGGTCTCATGACGCACATGGTAACGGACAAATGTCATGACAGGCGCCTCAATCCGGTGTCATAGGCCGGTCGGAATACCGGGTGTGAATGAAACACTGCCGCTGGATTTCATCCGATACACGATAGACCTCGGAACGGATGTCGCACAACAGCTCCGCCAGGGCCTCACAGGCTTTGTCCGGGCGCTTGCGCTCAAACGGATGCAGATCAAGCGCCTGAAGCCGCTGCAGCGATTCGTTCAGGTCCGGGGGAAACAGTTGACCGGTTTTCCGGCCCATCTCCGGCAGATCCTTCTGCAGCTGCCGCAGCTGGAACATCACCGAATGGGGGTTGCTCGCGTCGATCACAAGGGTATGGACTACGCCCAGAAGTTCCGGTGTCCGGCGGTATCGGGTGCGGTAGGTCACTTCCGAGTTCGCCACCTCCAGCAGCCACTCAAGCATGGCGTGGCGGCTGAAGCGGTCACTGAACAGTGGCACGCAGATCAGGGTACAGAGATTGGCAAGGCGCTCCAGACGCCGACCGATGACCAGGAAAACCCAGCTGGCGTCCCGGGTGATGTCATCCATGGCAAAGCCTGCCAGTGAGATGCAGTCCAGCAACACCAGATTCAGCGCCCGGATTGACTGGTCCGGCGTGGTTGGCGCCGGGCTCAGAGGCTTGCCCACCCGATTGAGCGTGTGCCAGTTGTCGGAGGACAGCCGGTCCCGGACCTGACTGGCATTGAACAACAGGGCCTGAAGGATGGACGCGATCGAGCCCGGAAACTTGAGATCGCTGACCGCCCTGAGCAACATTCCGGGAAGCGGCTCCGGCACCGCATCTTCTTCCGGTTCCGGAAGCGTTCCGAACTGCTCGGCTGCCTGCTGCAGCCCGAGCAGGGCTTCCTCACTGGCCTGATCGTGGCCCGACAGGCGGTTGAACGCCGCCCGCAATAACCGGGCAGTCGCCTCGGCCCGCTCCGAGTGCCGACCCATCCAGAACAGGTTTTCCCCCACCCGGGAGGGCGTGTCCCGCTCGCCGTCGAGCAGGTCAGATACCTGCAGCCGTTTCTTGATCAGGGATTTGGAGGGAGCCGTATAGCGGGCCTGCACCCAGGTATCCTTCGACAAGCCACCCCGTTGCATGGAGATAACCTCCACGCCCTCGTCCATGGCTACCCGGGTCAGCCCGCCGGGCATAACCCGCCAGCCGGAGGGCGTGGCCGCAGCGAACAGCCGCAGGCCGATGGACCGGGTTGCCAACGGCTGGTCCCGCTCGCCCTTCCAGACTGGCGCCTGGGAAAGGTGCACCAGCTCCTGCCCGACAAAGGCATGGGGGTGGGCATGCATCTTCTTAATCAGGGCGTCCCGCTCTGCGCCCCTCACCTGATAACCGAACACCGGCTCCATTCGCATGCTCGCGAACGCCGGCTTGATCACCAGCTCGTCCAGGTGCTCGATGACATAGTCCAGGGCCGGTTTCTCGCCACACCACCAGGACGCCACTGACGGCATGGCCAGAGGTGAGCCCAGCAACTTCTTGGAAATCTCCGGCAAAAAGCCGAATAGCGCCGCACTTTCAAGAACCCCGGAACCCAGGGCATTGGCCATCAGCACCTTGCCTGCCCGCACCGCCCCCA
The DNA here is from genome assembly GCF_001650915.1 of Marinobacter sp. EhC06. Taxonomy (GTDB): domain Bacteria; phylum Pseudomonadota; class Gammaproteobacteria; order Pseudomonadales; family Oleiphilaceae; genus Marinobacter. Next base: position 652,260 of record NZ_LXYO01000023.1, on the reverse strand, counting down.
GCAGCCCGGGAATGCCAAGCACGGAATCGGCGCGAAGCTCCAGCGGATCACAGAAGCCATCATCCAGCCGGCGATAAATGGCGTGTACCCGCCGCAGCCCCTGGAGCGTTTTCAGGTACACCGTGTCATCACGCACGGTCAGGTCCTGGCCTTCAACCAGGGGCAAGCCCAGGTAGCGGGCAAGGAACACATGCTCGAAATAGGTTTCGTTGAAACGGCCGGGGGTCAGAAGCACACACAGCGGCGACTCGGTTCCCGCTGGCGACATGCCCGCCAGGCTGTTCTGGAAACCCTGGAAGAATTCCGAAAGGTTGGTCACCGGCAGGTTGTGGAATGGCGCCGGGAAGGCCCGGGAAATCACCAGCCGGTTCTGCAGTGCATAGCCCGCGCCGGAAGGCGCCTGGGTTCTGTCCGCCATCACCCACCAGCCGCCGTCCGGCGCACGCGCCAGATCCACGGCATACAGGTGCAGGAACCGGCCATCGGCTGGCTCAATCCCCTGACAAGGCCACTGGAAACCCGCCTGACCATAAACCAGGGCGGGGGGCATGAGGCCTTCTTTTAACAGCGACTGCTCGCCGTACAGATCGGCCAGAACGCTGTCCAGAAGTTCTGCACGCTGGGCGACCGCTTTCGATAGCCACTGCCACTCATCGGCGCCCAGGATCAGGGGAAGCAGATCCACTTCCCAGGGCCGGGAATCTCCACGAGGGTCCTCGTAGACGTTGTAGGTTACGCCGTCTTCGGCAATGGCATTGGAAACAGCCTGGGCCCTGATATTGAGGCTGTCGACTGACTCAAGGTTGAGCTGCTGCAGCAATGGCCGCCAGTGGGACTTCGGTCCGGAGCCCATGGAGCCAAGCTCATCGAACCGATCCGGCACCGGGTGGTACTGGCGGAGGATGTCAGTTACTGCGTGCTGCTTCGCCACCTTGAATACAGGCTCCGTTAGTCAGTGAGCTGGAAGCATAGCCGCTTTCTGCTCTCCGGAGCCAGCATCAAACCACACGTCCAGGCATCTTATTTGTGATATCGCAGATCCAGGGTAAACGGAAACTCCCGATGCTCCGGAACCGGCCGCAGGGGTTGTTGTCCTGAGCTGTGACCCATCCGGAAGAAACGCGCCATACGCCGGCCTTCGGCCTCGAACGAATTCACCGGCAGAGTCTCGAAATTCCGGCCACCGGGGTGGGTTACGTGGTACTCGCAACCCCCGAGGCTGCGTTCGTTCCAGGTATCCACGATATCGAACACCAGCGGGCCATCCACACCAATGGTTGGATGCATGCACTGGGACGGCTGCCAGGCCCGGTAGCGCACACCCGCAACGAATTCTCCCACCATGCCGGTGGCCTGCAGCGGCAATGGCACCTGATTGCAGGTGATCTGATAACGATCCGGCGCAGCGCCACGAACCTTCACCTGCAAGCGCTCCAACGAGGAGTCTACGTACCGGGCCGTGCCGCCAATAGCGCCATGCTCGCCCGTGACATGCCAGGGCTCCAGAGCCGAGCGCAGTTCAAGGGTAATGCCCTTGACCTTGTAGTCGCCGATCCGGGGGAACCGGAATTCGAAATGGGGCGCGAACCATTCGCTCTCAAGCGGGTAGCCCTGCGCTTTCATGTCGTCGATGACGTCCTCGAAATCCTGCCAGACATAGTGCGGCAGCAGGAAACGATCGTGCAGTTCTGTGCCCCAGCGAACCAGTCCGGAAGGCTTGTAGGGTTGCTCCCAGAATCTGGCCACCAGCGCCCGCAACAGCAGTTGCTGGGTCAGGCTCATCCGGGCATGGGGCGGCATCTCGAAGGCCCGCAATTCCAGCAACCCGTGGCGCCCACCGGGGCCGTCCGGGGAATAGAGCTTGTCGATACAGAATTCCGCCCGATGGGTATTGCCGGTCACATCCGTGAGCAGGTCCCGGAGCAGCCGGTCCACCACCCAGGGCGCGACTTTCTTGCCCACCGGGCACAGCCGCTCCATCTCCCTGAATGCCAGTTCCATTTCGAACACGTGATCGTTGCGGGCTTCGTCGATTCTCGGCGCCTGGGAGCTGGGACCGATAAACAGGCCGGAGAACAGGTAGGACAGGCTGGGGTGGTTATGCCAGTAACTGATCAGGCTGCGTAATAGGTCCGGACGTCGCAGGAAGGGCGAATCCTCTGCCTTCTGGGCGCCCAGGACGAAATGGTTGCCACCACCGGTGCCGGTATGGCGACCGTCCATCATGAACTTCTCGGAGGTCAGCCGGCACTCGTAGGCGTCGGCGTACAGGGATTCGGTCTGCTCCACCATTTCGTCCCAGGTCCGGACCGGCTGCACATTCACTTCAATGACACCCGGGTCCGGGGTGATCCGGAAATGGGTGATCCGGGGGTCCGAGGGTGGCTCGTAGCCCTCCAGCAATACCGGTTGCTTGAGCTCGGCGGCGGTTTTCTCGATGGCTGACACCAATGCCAAATAGGGCTCAAGCTCCTCCAGCGGCGGCATGAAAACACGGAGAATGCCATCCCGGGGCTCCACGCACAGGGCCGTTCGGACAATCTCCGGTGCCGACTTTCCTTTTTTCGGCGGCTCCAGTTCCGGCGATGCCTGCCCGGTCTGTCCCCGGCTGTTCCATTGCCGGATCTCCTCGCTGGCGGGCAAAGGGCCACGGGGCGCAAAGGGGTCCTGCTCGTGTATCCAGGGGTAATCGGCTTCTTCCACCCAGGGCTGGCTATCCAGGGGCAGACGGTGGCCCATGGGAGAACCGCCCGGAATCAGGTAACAGCGCTCGCTGCGCAGGAACCAGGGGCCCGTCTCCCAGGCCTGTTCCTTTTCGGAGATGCGCAGAGGGAGCACGTAGCCAACGGGCTCATCCAGACCCCGGCTGAAAATCTGCTGGAGCTGCTTGCGCTCCAGGGCATTCTCGAGTTTGGCATCAAAAGGATCGACGTTGACCGGCAGCCGGCGTTCCCGCCACAGGTAATAGAAGGCATCCTCAAATGCCGGGAACAGCTGTTCTTCATCAACGCCCAACTGTGTCGCCAATCCCTGCAGAAACCGGTGGGCCGCTTCCGGAGTTGCCTTGCCCGCCGTACGTTCATCCGCCAGCCAACGCTCATCGTGCCAGATCGGCTCGCCATCCTTGCGCCAGAAACAGTTCAGGGACCAGCGGGGCAGCGGCTCTCCCGGATACCACTTGCCCTGGCCGAAGTGCACCAGCCCGCCAGCACCATACCGGTCCCGCATCCGGTGATAGAGCTCAATGGCTTTCTTGCGCTTGGTGGGGCCCATGGCCTCGGTGTTCCACTCAGGCTCGTCGCGGTCATGATTCGCCACGAACGTGGGTTCGCCGCCCTGGGTCAGGCGCACATCCAGCTCCGTCAAACGCTGGTCCACGTCATGACCCAGCCCGACGATGCGTTGCCACTGGTCCTCGGTGTAGGGTTTGGTCACCCTAGGTGCTTCCCAGATACGCTGGACGCTCATCTGGTGCTCGAACTCGACTCCGGACTCCTCCACCATGCCGGTAATCGGGGCCGCGGAGGACGGATCGGGGCTGCAAGCCAGCGGAATGTGCCCTTCCCCAGCAAACAGACCGGAGGTCGGATCCAAACCGATCCAACCCGCGCCGGGCAGGAAGACCTCGCACCAGGCGTGCAGATCGGTGAAGTCTTCCTCAGCGCCAGACGGGCCGTCCAAAGCTTTCTGGTCCGCTTTGAGCTGAATCAGGTAACCGGAGACGAACCGCGCCGCCAAGCCCAGGTGACGGAGCGTCTGAACCAGCAACCATGTGGAATCCCGACAGGAGCCGGAGCCTTTTTTCAGGGTTTCTTCCGGGGTCTGTACACCCGGCTCCATCCGGATCAGGTAGTCGATTCGATCGGCAACACGCTGGTTCACACCCACCAGGAAATCCACACTGGGGGTTTCCGTGCGGTCGATAGAGGCCACCCATTTCCGGAACTCCGGCGTCTCCGGCAGTTTCTGCAAATAGGGTGCAAGCTCTGCGGTCTGCCATTCCTCGTAGTCGAAGGGAATGGTCTCCGCCCGGGGTTCCAGGAAGAAATCGAACGGGTTGATCACGGCCATCTCGGCAACCAGATCCACCGTGATCTTCAGCTCGCCCGTTTTTTCCGGGAACACCAGACGGGCCAGATAATTGGCCTGCGGGTCCTGTTGCCAGTTCAGGAAGTAACCGTCGGGCTCAACCTTCAGTGAATAGCTCAGAATCCGGGTTCGCGCGTGCGGACAGGGACGCAGACGAACGATCTGGGGCCCCAGGGTGATCGGGCGCTCATAGCGATAGTGGGTGGTATGGCTCAGGGCAACATGAATCGACATGGAACCTATCTCGCGGGCGAATAGAATTGGGAGTTTCAGGCTGTCTCGTAGACAGGAAACCAGGTCTCTGCAATGTCGTCGTGAAGCTCACCGATCTCCAATTGCAGGTTTTCCAGGAACAGGATCACGTCTTCCTTGCGGATCAGTGCATCCACGTCGCCCTCCCGGGTATGACGTACTGCCTGCAATGCCGTGCGTAACGGAATCTCGTTCCTTGGCAGACGGCCCAGGGCACCGGCCACTTCGCTGAGGCTGTGCAGTACCGACCGCGGGAACGGCTCGTTCTGTAGCAGGAAGCGAATGACCAGAGGCCCGCTGACCTTACGCCGCACGTTATGACGGTACATCTGGAAAGCACTCTGATAACGCAGCACGCTGGTCCACAACAGCCCGCCATAGGTTTCGGTGCCATCCCAGCCATCCAGGAACTGCAGAGCGCCGACTTCAATCTGCCGCGTGGCCATGTCCGCCCGCTCAAGGTTTCGTCCAACCCGGATAAAGTCGTACCCCGTATCGTGACTCATACATCCGGCCAGCAAGCCATTGAGCATCTGGCAGCGACCCACAATCTCGTTCAGAAATTCGTATCTCGCCCGTTTACCGATCCCCTGGTCTATGTGCTCCAGAATGTACCGGTACAGCTCGTTGATCACCTCCCAGGCGTCGGTGGGGATCTGGTCCCGGGTGGTACGGACATTCTCCCGGGCGGCCTTGATACAGGAGGCTATGGAACTCGGGTTGTAACCATCCGCCATCAGAAACTTCACGCAGTTGCGTTCATCGGCCTTCTGATGGTGCTGATCAAACAACGCGCCCATGCCGGTAACCGCCACCAGTCCCTTCCAGGACAGCTGGGTTTCCCGGGGCATGTCCAGCGCCAGGGAATTGAAGGCCATGATCATCCGGGCGTTGTTCTCGGCCCGCTCAAGGTATCTGGCCATCCAGTACAGTCGTTCCGCTACACGTGACAGCACATCAGTTCTCCTCGTCCACAATCCAGGTATCCTTGCTTCCACCGCCCTGGGAAGAGTTCACCACCAGGGAGCCTTTGCGCATCGCCACCCGTGTAAGCCCACCGGCCGTTACGTAGGTTCTGACGCCCTGCAAGACGAAGGGCCTGAGATCCAGGTGACGGGGCGCCAGGCCTTCGTCGCAAAGAGTCGGCGCCACGGACAGGTTCAGGGTGGGTTGGGCGATGTAGTTGCGCGGGTTCTTCTTGATCAGCCGGGCAAACTCGGTGCGCTGCTTCTTGGTGGAATGCGGCCCCACCAGCATGCCGTAGCCCCCGGACTCGTTCGCCGGTTTAACCACCAGTTCATCAAGGTGTTCGAGAACATACTCCTGGTCCTGCTTGTTCACACACATCCAGGTGGGCACGTTCGGGATGATGGGCTCTTCGTCGAGGTAATAGCGAATCATGTCCGGAACGAACGCGTAGATGACCTTGTCGTCGGCCACGCCGGCACCGGGCGCATTGGCCAAGCCAACCTTGCCGTTGCGCCAGGCTCGCATGAGGCCCGGCACGCCCAGGGTGGAATCGGCGCGGAACTCCTCCGGGTCCAGGAAATCGTCATCAATGCGCCGGTAGATCACATCCACCCGCTCAAGCCCCTCAACCGTGCGCATGTAGACACAGTCATCCTCGCCAACCACCAGGTCGGCCCCTTCCACCAGTTCGGCGCCCATGCGCTGAGCCAGGAAGGAATGCTCGAAATAGGCGGAGTTGAAAATACCCGGGGTCAGCACCGCAATTTTCGGATGGTCCTGGGGCCGGGGCGAAATCGAAGCCAGCATGTCGAACAACTGGTTGGTGTAGTCATCCACCGGGAGGATGTTGGTGTTGTCGAAAAGCTCCGGGAACACCCGCTTGGTCAGCTGCCGGTTCTCCAGCATGTAGGAGACGCCCGAGGGAACCCGCAGGTTGTCCTCAAGGACATACACGGTGCCGTCTTTGTCCCGCACCAGATCCGATCCGCAGATGTGCGCCCAGACTCCCAAAGGCGGCGTGAACCCCCGGCACTGCTCGCGGAAGTTCTTGGAGTTGGCGAACACATACTTGGGGATGACCTTGTCCTTGACGATGTTCTGGTCGTTGTAGATGTCGTTGATGAACATGTTGAGGGCCGTCAGGCGCTGCGCCAGGCCCTGCTCGATGGTTTCCCACTCCCGAAGCGAAATCACCCGGGGGATGATGTCGAAGGGCCAGGCCCGGTCGATGTTTTCGCCCTCGCTGTAGATGGTGAAACTGATCCCCATCTCCAATATCGCCAGTTCAGCCGCCTGCTGGCGCGCCTGGATCTCCTCGGAGTCAAGGTTGCCCAGGTAGTCGGTAATCGCCGTGGCCGCAGGCCGGGGCTTGCCCTTGGCGGCAATCAGCTCATCGAAGAAGTCGTTGGGATCATAGTTTTTCCAGTCAATCGATTTGTTCTTTTTCATTTGGGGTCCTTTCGTTAACCACCGTGAGCTATTCGGTGTACCAGGCGGAGCTTCTCCACCACCGGAGCCGCCAGCACGAAGGGGTAGGCATCGTCATGCCCCATGCTTCGGTTCAGGCTGTTGAGCGCAAGCGTCAGGGGTAACCAGTGCTTGATCAGTGCATCGAAATCGTCGGCCTGGTAGGGATCAAACGCAGGGTCTGGTTCGCTGTTCATTACCGGGCTCTGGCGGGCGTTGACTCGCATCCCGAACTGCCAGGCGGTTTCCAATGTATCCACCATATGCAGGTAATGTGCCCAGGTCTCCGCCCAGTCTTCCCAGGCATGGCTACTGGCGTAGGCACTGATATACCAGCTTTGCCAGTCACCGGGCGGGCCGTACTGGTAATGCTGGTCCATCGCCTGTTTGTAGTCTCTGGTGTCGTCACCAAACATCTCCCGAACCGACCCAAGCCATGGCCCGGACCGCACCAGCAGGTCCCAGTAGTAATGACCCGATTCGTGACGGAAATGCCCCAGAACAGTGCGGTATGGCTCGGCCATCTGGCTGCGCCTCCGCTCCCGTTCCACCGGGTCGGCCTCGGCAATGTTCATGGTGATCACGCCATTTGCGTGGCCGGTTTTTACCTTCGACCGCTCATCAAACATCGCCGGCTGGTCCGCAAGAAAATCGAAGTTCAAGCCGTATTGGTCTTCCTGCCGGGGCTCGCAAGGCAGCTTCAGGCGCAACAATGAATAGACCAGGCGACGTTTCTCTTTCTCCAGCCGCACCCACAGATCGTGGTTCCGGAAGGTGCTCAGGTCGGGAATGGTGCGATTAAGACGGCAGGCAACGCAGAAAGCGTGTGAATCAGAGCCAGGCACCAGCCAGTTGCAGGCGCCCTGGTTCTGGTAGTTACCACATAGACGGTATTGATCGCTGGCGGTGACCTCTTCCCAGGTATCGTTACCCTTCGGATCGATCGCCACCAGATCCATCACATCCGGCGCGAAGCCAAGGTTTGCTCCGCAACTGGTACAGCAGCTGTTTTCGAAATAAAGCAGGTTGGCGCATCGGCCGCAGTGAAACAGCTTCATTGGGGGACATCCTTGGCCGATACCGGCAAGACCGTTGCTTCAAGTATTGGCTATCCGGGCCAAAACGCAACTTATCCACCGTTAAAAGCCGGCTGAAATGCCCCCGCTGCTCCGATGCTAGATGGCCATGGCAGGATCAACTCCGGCAACGCTGTCACTGGCGCCTTTACACAGATACCGCTCTGCGTCGAAGCGCCGCGTCTGGTTCCGGAACTGCCAGGTAAAACCCGGCCATAGGGTCGTGTTCTTACCGTTTTCGTTGACGTACCAGCTCTTGCAACCGGTCTGCCATACCGAGTCACCCAACTTCGCATGAATAGAAGCGTTGTAGCGGCTCTGGGCGTCCGGCTTCACTTCCATGCTGCTCCATTGCTGCCGGCGCATCTGTTGCAGGGCATCCAGCACGTACTGGATCTGACTTTCGATCATATACACCATAGAGCTGTGGCCGAGACCGGTGTTCGGTCCCATCAGCATAAAGAAGTTCGGGAAGCCACTGACGGTGGTGCCTTTGTAGGCTTCAGCGCCGTCCTTCCAGGCGTCCAGCAGGTCCTGGCCACTGCGCCCAAAGATCATGCCTGCGGGGATCGGGTCCTGGGCCCGGAAGCCGGTGCCGTAGATGATGCAATCCACCTGCCGCTCATTACCCTGGCCGTCGATCACGGTGTTGCCCTGCACCTCTCGGATACCCTCGGTCACCACATCGACATGATCCTGCGCCAGGGTCGGATAGTAGTTGTTGGAGATCAGTACCCGCTTGCAGCCAAAATGGAAATCCGGGGTAACTTTTTTGCGAAGCGCCTTGTCCGGAATCTGGTTGCGAATATGCCGGCGGGCCTGCAGTTCACCAAGCTTCAGAATACGGGGGTTACCCACAAAGCCCAGCACCCGGGCCTCGAGTGACCAGTAAATACTCTGACGGAAGGCATTGAGTGTTTGCGGGAACACCCGGAACAGCCGCTTTTCCAGCGGCCTGATAGCCCGATCCGGCTTGGGCATGATCCAGGGTGGCGTGCGCTGGTAAAGGTCCACCCTTGCCGCCTGCTTCGCCACCTCCGGAACAAACTGGATGGCCGAAGCACCGGTGCCGATCACCGCCACCCGCTTGCCGCGCAAGTCGTAGTCGTGGTCCCAGTCCTGGGAATGAAAACGCTTGCCAGTGAAGGATTCGATCCCTTTGATCTCCGGATAGGCCGGGGTGCTCAGCCCCCCCATCCCGGAAACAAGGATATCCGCCCTCAACGTGGTGAATTCCGGCAGCCCCTTATCGGAGCGATCCAACCAGTCTCCCGGCTTCACGCCCTTCTCCTGCATGTACGCCCACAGCGCCGGACTGTCACAGGTCTCAAGGGTCCACCACTGGCGGTTCTCGTCAAATCGCGCCCCGGCCACATGGGTGTTCAGCTTGATATGCTTCATCAGCCCGTACTTCTCGGCGCAGTGTTTCAGGTAAGCCTTTATCTCATGCTGCTGGGCGTACATCCGGCTCCAGTTCGGGTTCTGTTCGAAGGAGAAGGAGTAGAGTGCAGACTGCACATCACAGGCACACCCCGGGTAGTGGTTCTGGTGCCAGGTGCCGCCAATGTCGTCACTCTGCTCCAGGATCACGAAGTCGTTGTAACCGGCTTCCTTGAGTTTGATGGCCATACCCAGGCCGGAGAAGCCGGTGCCGATGATGGCGATCTGTGTGTTCTGTGTCATTGCTGCACTCCTGTGTTGGCCTTTTTGACCTTGTCTGTTGTTGTCTGGTTGGCCATGATGACTGGTAGACACATGTATACACAGGGAAGTAGACAGTCGTATACTGCCTGCTCGGTGATTGGCCTCGGTTGACTGGTACTTGGCCTTTACGGCGGGCTCTGATTGGGGGGCTGGTCATTTGTGGGAAGGGCTTCCAAAACACGCTCCTTGCGGCACATCCCTGTATAGAGGAAAAGATGAACGCATTAACCGGCGGAAAGCTGAAACTCATCCAGGCTGCGCTTAGGCTGATTACCGAAACCCGGAGCCTGACGTCGCTGGGACTGCGGGAGCTTGCCCGGGAAGCGGGGCTGAATCCGAATACGTTTTACCGACACTTCAAAAGCCTGGATGAATTCGGCCTGCAGGTATTGGGTTACATTGCCGAGGAGATGAAAGCCGGTGTCCGGGATCTGCGGCAGATGGCGGATTCTTCCGAACAGGCCTCGCGGGATACGGTGGCATTTGTGTACCACTACTTCCTGGCCAATCCGGCGGCAACGACGGTGGCCGTGAGGGAACTCCACGGCCCTTCCCCGATACTGCGCCGGGCCCTGGAATCACAGCTTGAAGCCAGTGCCCGGGAAATGGCCGAAGACATTATCGAGCGGCAACTGGTGAGCGCCGTGCCGCCCGAGACCATTCATGAAATCTCCCGCATGACCATCCGCTACATCCTTTTCCGGGCCATGGACTACATCGAGAAACCTGCCCAGCGCGAAACCATCCAGACCGAAACAGAACACTTCATCAACCGGCAATTCCGGGGTGCGATGCTTGATCACCTGTCGCAAACGGAAGTCGAACGCCTCGCCCTCAGGCAGAGCTGATATACCTCTGATAACTCCGCTTTCCGGGCAGATCTGGCAACCTGCACTAGTATGTAGATAACCAGAACAAGTGATTGATCGGGAAATCCGGAGGCAAACCAATAATGAAAATCGGTATCCCCAAGGAAATCTTTGAGGACGAGCGGCGGGTTGCCGCCACGCCACCCTCTGTTCACAAGCTAATCGGACTTGGTTACGACGTGATCGTCGAAGGCGGCGCCGGCGAGGCGGCGAATTACTCCGATGCGGCCTATGAGAAAGTGGGCGCAGCCATCGCAGCGGACACCAGCTCGCTGTGGAAAGAGGCGGACTTTATCCTGAAGGTCCGGGCGCCCATGGAGAATCCTGCACTGGGCAAACACGAAGCTGATCTGATGAAAGAGGGTGCGTTTCTGGTCAGCTACATCTGGCCGGCCCAGAATCCGGAACTGCTGGAAAAGCTGGCCGCCAGAAAGATCACGTCTTTCGCCATCGACAGCCTGCCCCGCATCAGCCGCGCCCAGAAAATGGACGCCCTCAGTGCCATGGCCAACATTGCCGGCTATCGGGCGGTGATCGAGGCGGCGAATCACTTCGGACGTTTCTTTACCGGGCAGGTAACGGCCGCAGGCAAGGTGCCACCGGCGAAGATCATGGTGATCGGTGCCGGGGTGGCAGGCCTGGCGGCGATCGGCGCCGCCAACAGCATGGGCGCTATCGTTCGAGCTTTCGATACCCGTCTTGAGGTGAAGGAACAGGTCGAGAGCATGGGGGCCGAGTTCCTAGTTCTGGACTTCGAGAATGAGGATGGCAGCGGCAGCGGTGGTTACGCCAAGCAGATGAGCGACGAGTTCATCAAGGCCGAGATGGCGCTGTTTGCGGAACAGGCGCAAGAGGTGGATATCATCATCACTACCGCCCTGATTCCGGGTAAACCGGCACCGAAACTGATCACCGCCGACATGGTGAAATCCATGAAGCCCGGCAGCGTGATCGTGGATCTGGCCTCCGAGCGAGGCGGCAACTGCGAACTGACCGAACCCGGCAAAGTCGCCCATCAACACGGCGTTACCCTGATCGGCTACACCGATCTGCCCAGCCGCATGGCCAAGGTGGCCAGTGATCTGTACGCCACCAACCTGGTGCACCTGCTCACCGAGCTGACACCGGAGAAGGACGGCCAGCCACTGGTGAACATGGAAGACGAAGTCATCCGTGGTCTGACGGTGGTGAACGAGAACGACATCACCTGGCCACCACCAAAACCTGAATCGCCGGTCAGCCCGAAGCCCGCACCGGGCACCGAGGAGCCTTCAGCCGAAGCAAAAGCCGCCGCCAAGAAGGATGCAGACCGTCGCAGCCTGATCGGCAAAGGCGCGCTGTTAGTGGTCACGGCACTGGCACTCTATGGAGTGGGCGCCCACGCGCCGGAAAGCTTCCTGCAACACTTCACCGTGTTCGTACTGGCCTGCTTTATTGGCTGGCAGGTGATCTGGAATGTGACGCCTTCTCTGCACACCCCCCTGATGAGCGTCACCAACGCCATCAGCGGCATCATCGTGATAGGCGCCATTCTTCATCTGGCCCAGGCGGAGAATATTGCCGTTGGCATCATGGCATTTGTCGCGGTGCTGATCGCCAGCATCAACGTGGGCGGTGGCTTTCGGGTCACCCATCGCATGCTCAAAATGTTCCGCAAGTAGGAGACGCCCGATATGAGCACAGGACTGGTGAGCGTGGCCTACGTGGTCGCAAGTATCTTGTTTATTCTCAGCCTGGGTGGCCTCAGCCACCAGGAATCGGCCCGGCGCGGTAATCTCTACGGCGTCGCCGGCATTATCATCGCGGTGGGGGCTACCCTGGCCAGCGTAGACGGAGGCATCACCGCCATCATCATTGCCGTGTTGCTCGGTGTCGGCATTGGCATCCCCATCGCCAACAAAGTGGAAATGACCCAGATGCCGCAGCTGGTGGCCCTGCTCCACAGTTTTGTGGGTCTGGCCGCGGTGCTGGTAGGCTTTTCCGGCTACATCGAGCCGCTGATTGCCACCTCCGGTACCGAGCACACCATCAAACTGGTGGAAGTGTTTGTCGGCATATTCATCGGTGCCATTACCTTCACCGGTTCACTGGTGGCCTGCGGCAAACTGGACGGCCGAATCGACAGCAAGGCGCTGACCCTTCCGGGCCGGCACCTGATGAATCTGGCAGCGATCATTGTCTGCGTCTTGCTCGGGGCCTGGTTCCTGGGTACTGAAAGCATGGCACTGGGTATTGTTGCCCTGATCCTGATGACCGCCATTGCCTCGGTCCTCGGCATTCACCTGATCATGGCTATTGGCGGCGCCGACATGCCGGTGGTGGTGTCCATGCTTAACAGTTACTCCGGATGGGCAGCCGCTTCCATCGGTTTCATGTTGGGCAATGACCTGCTGATTGTCGTTGGTGCCCTGGTGGGCAGCAGCGGTGCCATTCTCAGCTACATCATGTGCAAGGCTATGAACCGCTCGTTCATCAGCGTGATTCTCGGTGGCTTCGGCCAGACCAGCAGCAGCTCGGCCGCAGCCGATTCTGACCAGACGGTGCACGAATCCAGTGTCGATGACGTCTGTGAAGAACTACGTAACGCCCAGTCGGTAATCATCGTTCCCGGTTATGGCATGGCGGTGGCCCAGGCACAGAATGGCGTCAGCGAAATGACTAAAATCCTTCGGGACCGTGGGGTGAATGTGCGTTTCGGCATCCACCCGGTGGCGGGCCGCCTGCCGGGCCATATGAACGTGCTACTGGCGGAAGCCCACGTGCCCTATGACATCGTGCTGGAAATGGACGAGATCAACGACGACTTCCCGAATACCGACGTAGTGCTGGTCATCGGCGCCAACGACACCGTGAACCCTGCCGCCGCTGAAGACCCGGGCAGCCCGATTGCCGGCATGCCGGTGCTGGAGGTCTGGAAGGCCCACCAGGTGGTTATCCTCAAACGGGGCATGGCCACCGGTTATTCCGGGGTGGAGAACCCACTGTTCTTCAAGGACAACGCACGCATGCTGTTTGGCGATGCCAAGGAAAGCATCGACAAGCTGGTCAGTGGTCTGCGGGGCTAGAGGAAGGTCTGCGGGGCTGAAGGCAGCCCCGCGCCTGTTTACTTGGGGAGTTATTCGGTGGTGTTGTATACGTAGGACGACACGGTGCCGTCCTGGTTGAACCGAACCACCAGGTCGGTTGTTTCCGCTTCACCGAAGGCAGACCACTTGTACTTGCCATAGGTCCAGGTGCGTTTGCCGTCTTCGATCCCGGTGCGCCACGGCTCGCCGAACATCTCCTGAATATCGGCCCGGGTGGTTTCACCAATCTGGATCTGGTCCACATTGTGGGTGGCGAAGTCTTTCCCGACGGTCGCACAGCCCACCATGGCCGCCATCACCAAAACCACGCACAGCGTTTTAACCGAACCAATCATCGACATACGGATCCCCTCATATTCGGGTGAATTTCACCCATCATAGCGTGTCTATGAGCAGACGCGATTACGAAGACGACAGATTTAGCGAACACAAAAAAGCCGCAGGCCCGAGGACTCTGCGGCAGGTTTCGATCGTCCGATCGAAGGGGATAATCAATACAGCTTGGCGAGGGACTTCTTGGCGAAGGATTCCACTTCGTTCAGGCGGCCTTCTTTCACCTTGATCAGCCACTCTGGATCCTGCAGAAGCGCCCGGCCAACGGCAATCAGCTCGAACTCGTGGTTGTTCATCCGCTCCACCAGTTCATCGATTCCGGCTTTTTCAACCGCTTCCTGCTTGCTGGCAAAGGTGCCGCTGATGAAATCTTCGGTCAGCCCGACACTGCCCACGGACATGGTCGGCTTGCCGGAGAGCTTCTGGGTCCAGCCTGCGAGATTCAGATCCGAGCCTTCAAATTCCGGCTCCCAGAAACGGCGGGTGGAGGCGTGGAAAATGTCCACACCGGCTTCCACCAGTGGCTTCAGGAACCGTTCCAGTTCCTCAGGGCTATCAACCAGTTTGGCTTCGTAATCCTGCTGCTTCCACTGGGAGAACCGGAGCATGATCGGGAAGTCCGGGCCGACGCGGTGACGGACGGCTTCCACAATCTCCACTACGAAACGCAGTCGGTTTTCCATAGAGCCGCCGTATTCGTCCTCCCGCTGGTTGGTGCCTTCCCACAGGAACTGGTCCAGCAGGTAACCATGGGCGCCGTGAATTTCCACACCGTCAAAACCGAGCGCCTTTGCATCTTGGGCTGCATCAGCAAACGCGGTGACAACATCCTCGATATCTTCTTTACTCATGGCTTTGCCATTGGGCTTGCCAGGAGCAAACAGGCCAGACGGGCTGTAACCGGGAACAGAGGGATCCGGAGGCGTACCCTCCTTCCTGACGGCACCCACGTGCCAAAGCTGCGGGAAAATCCTGCCACCGGCCTCGTGCACTGCGTCGACGACGTTCTTCCAGCCTTCAAGAGCCTCGGTGCCATGAAAAGCCGGTACGTTCGGGTAACCATTGGCAGCCGGGTGATTGACGGTTGTGCCTTCGGTGATGATCAGGCCCACACCCGCCTCGGCACGGCGACGGTAATAGGCCACCACGTCCTCTCCCGGAACGCCATCCGGCGAGAAGTTACGGGTCATGGGCGCCATAGCCACACGGTTTCGTAGTTTGAGGTTATGGAGTTCAAACGGTTCGAAAAGCGGGCCAAGATTCATGGTCATGATAGTGTGCAACCTCACTAATTTGGTTTCGTAAAGCAACCCTATTAAATCTGGTTTTAAAATGCAACCCTATTCGGTACACTCCCGACATGGCCAGAAAACGTTTTGATGACTCCAGCTGTTCCGTCGCCCGCGCCCTCAATGAAGTGGGTGACTGGTGGTCCCTCCTGATTGTGCTGCATGCCATGTATGGCACCCGCCGGTTTGTGGATTTCCAACAGGAACTCGGCATTGCCAAGAATATCCTCTGCGACCGCCTGGCGCGGCTGGTGGACAATGAAGTTCTGCGCAAGGTCGATGTGGGCGAACACGGGTCTCGATTTGAATACCGCCTGACCGAAAAAGGCCGGGATCTTTTCCCGGTGGTGATCGCGCTTCGCCAGTGGGGAGATAAATGGAACCCCGCCCCGGATGAGGCTCCGCTGGACCTGCGCGACCGCGCCACCGGTCGCCCGATACACACGGTGGAAGTACAGGACGCCGATGGCCAGGCCCTGTCCATTCGCGATGTGTTTGTGCCGGAAGAAAGCCTGCCAGTCCGAAAAAAGAACTCGGCCTGACCATCCGCAAAAGCCGCAGTCGGCGCACCACCGTCCATTTTTTTGAGTTGTATCAATCCACTGATCAAACCCGCTCACCTGCCAGGGCATTCTTGCGCTAAATCAAGTTTCCATTTCCCGATGTCATTAATCTGCAGTCATCAACGATTCAGGTTAAGGAGATGGATATGTCCCGTACATTCAAACTTGGTGTTCTGGCTGCAGCGGTTATGGCTGCTGCTCCCGCTGTTCAGGCGTACGAAGCTGGTGATTTCATTGGCCGCGTTGGTGTGGCAACGGTTGATCCGGATTCTTCCAGTGGCAATCTCAAGTCCGAAGGCGTAGGCGAAATTAATGGCGCCAACGTCAGCGTTGATTCCAACAGCCAGTTGGGACTGACTGCAAGCTACATGCTGACAGACCAGTTCGCTGTTGGCGTACTCGCTGCGACTCCTTTCAAACACGATATTGAAGGCGATGGCGCAGTTCTGGGTGGTGCTGGCAAGCTGGCAGAGACCAAGCACTTGCCGCCGACCATCACGCTGCAATATTTCCCGATGCCCAGCGGTAGCAAATTCCAGCCCTATGTCGGTGCGGGCGTAAACTACACCAACTTTTTTGAAGAGAAGACAACCAGCACTCTTACAGGGGTCTATGACTCGGTTGCAGAAGCCAACCTCGGAACCCCCGCCGGCACGATTACCAGCACCGATATCGAGCTGGATGACAGCTTTGGTCTCGCGGCCGAAATTGGCTTCGATTACATGATTACCGAAAACGTGGGCATCAACGCTGCGGTATGGTGGATCGACATTGATACCGAAGCCACCATCAATGCCTACGCGGGTAATGCAGTCGCCGATACCAGCACTATCGACGTGGATATCGACCCCTGGGTCTATATGGTAGGCGTGTCCTACAAGTTCTGATCCCCGTGCCTCCGCCGGTCGCCACGGTCTGTTGGCTGGCGGAAGGTGCGTTTTCCTATGCGGGGCTTCTCCGGCCCCGCCTTTTTTTGCCTACCTGAAAACAGAAAAACGGAGCCGAAGCTCCGTTTTTATTAACTGCCAATCAGCCCTCAGGCGCTCTGGCGCTGAGCCGGACGACTCCGCTGGCCACCGCCATTCTGGCTACGGCCACCGCTGCGACCACCTGGCTTGGCACCGAAGCTTTTGGGCTTTCCGCCGGGACGACCATTACCACCGCCGTTACCATTACGGTTACGGGCGCGGCTGGGATCGGCCTTCGCCTTGGGTTTCAGCGGCAGGTTGTTGGTCGGCTCAAAGCCTTCCACTTCCGTACGCGGCAGCTGCTTCTTGATCAGCCTTTCGATACCGGCAAGCATCTTGCCTTCATCGGCACTGACCAGCGACAGGGCGTGACCACTTTCACCGGCACGGCCAGTACGGCCGATACGGTGCACGTAATCTTCCGGCACGTTGGGCAGTTCAAAGTTCACCACCTGGGGCAGCTGCTTGATGTCCAGACCACGAGCAGCGATATCCGTTGCCACCAGCACGCGAATCTCACCAGCCTTGAAGTCCGCCAGCGCGCGGGTACGGGCACCCTGGGACTTGTTGCCATGGATGGCGGCGGCAGTGATGCCGTCCTTCTCCAGTTTCTGGGTCAGGCGGTTGGCACCGTGCTTGGTCCGGGTAAACACCAGCACCTGGTCCCAGCTGTTGTCACGCACCAGCTTGCTTAGCAGGGCGGTTTTCTGGCTCTGATCCACCGGGTAGACAGACTGCTTGATGTTTTCGGCAGAGGTATTTCGGGCCGCGACTTCAACCTGAACCGGGTTATCCAGCAGACCTTCTGCCAGGGTACGAATCTCGTTCGAGAAGGTGGCGGAGAACAGCAGGTTCTGGCGCTTGGCCGGCAACAGCGAAAGGATCTTGCGGATGTCGCGGATAAAGCCCATGTCCAGCATGCGGTCGGCTTCGTCCAGAACCAGGATTTCCACCTCGTTGAAGCGCACAGCGTTCTGCTGATACAGGTCCATCAGACGGCCCGGTGTTGCTACCAGCACGTCCAGGCCTTTTCGCAGCTTCATCATCTGCGGATTGATTTTCACACCGCCGAAGACCACCGCGGCCTTGGTGGGAATGTATTTGCTGTAAAGATTCACGCTGTCATGAACCTGCGCCGCCAGTTCACGGGTGGGCGTCAGGATCAAGGCGCGGGGGCCTTTGCCGGTGCGCGGGTTTTCACCCAGACGCTGCAGCAAGGGCAAGGTAAAACCGGCGGTTTTGCCGGTACCGGTCTGGGCAGCAGCCATAACGTCCCGGCCAGAAAGCACGGCGGGAATGGCCTGGGCCTGAATGGGAGACGGGGTTTCATAACCCTGGTCAGACGTGGCACGAACCAGCTGCTCGGACAAACCGAGTGAAGAAAAACTCATATTGGATCAACTCTTGATTATTCTGCCTCCACGACCACCGTTCTCGGTGAATGCGGGCAGATGCCATGAACATTCATGGAATAAAAGACGACTACGGTCACGCGCCGTTATCGGGGTGACGTCCTCTGACAGGTCGTATGGAAAGGTCGCACGGGCCTAAAGCCTTAAACTGCGGAATCCCTAGAGGCAGGATGCAGGCACAGTAACAGAGGCCCGGGCAATTAGCCATAGGTGATTATAATAAGCATCCGAAGGAACCTGGCGGACATCCTCAAGTCAGAGTGTTTTGATCAGCGCAACCCAACACGGATTTATAAGGAAGTTTCAGGAATGAGCGTCAGTATCGGCCCATTGAGCCTGTCCATCGGTCACCTACTACTGGTTATGGCCTTCGGCCTGGCTCTGCTGGTTGGAGGGGTGCTGGGCCGCAAATACCGCGTGCCCGTAGCCGGATCGGTGGCCGATATCTTTGTGGTAGCGATGCTGAGCGCCCGGATCGGCTTCGTGATCAGCTACTTCGAGCATTATCGGAACGACCTGCTGGGCATCATTGATATCCGGGACGGCGGTTTTGATGTGCTCTGGGGTGTCATCGGCGCCATCGTCTTCACCGGTTTCCTGCTGTGGCGCAGGAAGGCTCAACGCAAGCCACTGGCCACGGCCGCGTTAACGGGCGCCCTGTTCTGGGCGGCTACAGCGGGCACCATCACATTGATAGAACAACAGGCCCGCGGCATGCCCGAAATAACCCTACGTTCGCTCAATGGCGAATTGGTCAGCATGAACCAGTTGGCTCAGGGCAAACCCCTGGTGGTAAATCTCTGGGCAACCTGGTGCCCACCCTGCATCCGGGAAATGCCGGTGCTGGAGGAGGCCCAACATATCTACAAGGACGTTGCTTTTGTGTTTGCGAACCAGCGGGAACAGCCGGAAACCATCCACTCCTTTCTTGAGGAAAACCGTCTGAACCTGAACAATCTCTACCGGGACGATCAGGCTCAGCTGGCCCGGGCCGTGGGGAGCAATGGCTTGCCA
Organism: Marinobacter sp. EhC06; assembly: GCF_001650915.1. Taxonomy (GTDB): domain Bacteria; phylum Pseudomonadota; class Gammaproteobacteria; order Pseudomonadales; family Oleiphilaceae; genus Marinobacter. Next base: position 633,169 of record NZ_LXYO01000023.1, on the reverse strand, counting down.
ACCACGCTGTTTTACAATGCCCAAAGCCAATTAATCGATTCCCACATGGGCGAACTGTCACGGGCAACCCTGGCCAGGGGCCTGGAAAAGATCCGTACACCCACGGAATGAACCGGAGCCGATTTCCCGATAGTGGCCTGAGTTTTATCTATTGAGTGGCCGCTTTGGCAAAATTCCCCAGTGCGCCGCTCACTTTTCCGAGCACCTCATCGCAGCCTTCAATGCCATGACGGCTCTTGAGGTATTGCGGATCGTTGTACCCCAACCATACCTCACCGTTGGCATCTTCCCAGATCAGGGCTTTCTGGGGCAGGTCGATTGCAACACTCTGGGCGCACTGCATCAGTGGCGTACCGACTTTGGGATTGCCGAAAATAACCACTTCGGTCGGACGCAACGCCAGACCGCCTTTTTCGGCGCCCTGCTGATGATTAACTCGGGCCATGACCGTCATGCCCTTCTCCTTCAGCACAGACTCGAGTTTGTCCGCCGTCGCTTTGACATCGTGACTGCTTTTCACCGCGATCAGCCCATCTGCGGCATGAGTGAGCGTGGCGAACAACAGGGTTGATGCCACGAGAACCAGTCTGAGAATGCAGCGCATGGGATTCTCCTGAACATTTGCTGAAGTCTTGAGCATAGAACAGCGTAAAGCGTTACGCATAAAAGGTCTTCAGTAGATCGCTGCCGCACCTTCCGGCCTGCTCTTGAAGCGCTTGTGCAGCCAGAGGTACTGATCGGGCTGCTCACGAACGGTGGCTTCAATGAAACGGTTCCAGACTTTGGCGTCCTGTTCCGGATGTTCGCCGAAGGACTCCTGAATCGGAGAGAAAACCACCCGGTAACTGCCATCGGGCATTCGCAGATGACTCACGCAGATGACGGCGGCACCGGACTCCCTGGCAATGAAGCTTGGCGACGTGATGCAGCCGGCACTAACCCCGAAGAAGGGCACAAACACCTCCGACTTGTTGCCGAAATCCTGGTCACAGGCGAACCAGACCTGCCCCCCTTCTTTGAGGAAAGACAACATCGGTCTGATCTGGCGCTTGGTAAAGGGCCGGATACCAAAATGGCGTCGGCGGCCGCGTTCGATCATACGGTCGATCACCGGGTTGTTGTTGGGGCGATACATGTAACCGGGCTTCTCGAGCTTGCAGGCAATCAAGGGCAGTGCGAAATCAAAAATACTGTAATGCCCACCGATCAGCAGCACCCCCTTGCCGCGTCGTTTCGCTTCTTCAAGGTGCTCGGTGCCATACACCAAGGCGCTCTCGCAATAGGGCGTCATGTTCCGCCACCAGGCATGAACGCTTTCAAGAACACCCCGTGCAGAGGCCACGAAGGCGTCCTCAACCAGTTGGCTGCGGGTTGCTTCATCCAGTTCCGGCATGCAAGCCGCCAGATTGGCGTCCGCAACCCTGGCACGGGATCGCATTTTTCTGGAAAGCAGCCTGCCCAGCCAGCGACCGAATCGCTGCTTCAGTCCCATTGGCAAAAATGACAACAGCCAGAGCAAGAAGACCAGAGCCCAGGCCCCCCAGAAAGTGGGATGCCAGAGAGAGCGTTTTCTACTTTTTCTACCGGAGGCCATACAACGGTCGCCTGTGATCTGTAGTAAAGAAGGGGCGTTCAGCCTGACACATTCTCTGCTGGCGGGATACTTGAGATCCTCATTGGTTCTGTTGGCCAAGAAGAGGATCCAATTCCGGAATCCAGGAGTATGGTCTAAAGGAGATACGTGTTAATACGTAGAAGCCATCCTACAAAAACAGGAAACTCCCCGCCATGCCCCGATGGAAGTTCGCCCCAGGCATTCTGATCCTGCCGCTCGTATTCGCCGGCTGCAGTGAAAATAACAGCCAACAGACGACAACACAGCCGACAGCAGAGCTCAGACCACCGTCGGAAACCGGGACACTCAAAGTCGCCACCCGCAACGGCTCCACCACCTATTATCTGGATCGCCACGAAAATCCCGTCGGTCCCGAGCATGCGCTGATCAGCGCCTATGCCGAACAGCGTGGCTGGCAGGTGGAATGGAACATGCTGGAATCCACCAGCGAGGTTCTGGCTGCGCTGGAGTCCGGCGACACCCATCTGGCGGCAGCCGGGCTGACTCACCTGGCCTCCCGGGATGAGCGTTTCGCCCGGGGCCCGGCCCACACCGAGATTACCGAGCAACTGGTCTGCCATCGCGATGCGCGCCCCATGCCCCGGAAACCCGAGGACATCCCGGGCACCGATATTGTGGTGACCGCCGGCTCCAGCTATGTTGAAACCCTGAACAAGCTCAATGAGCAACACCCGGGCATCGGCTTTCAGGAAGATGCAGACCGCACGACAGAAGTAATTCTCTCGGATGTTGCCGAGCAGGACGTCGGCTGTACCGTCGCCGATTCCAACATTGTTCAGGTGATGCGCCGGCACTTCCCGCATCTGGAAGTGGCAATGACGCTCACAGAGGGCCGCAATCTGGGCTGGTACCTGCCCAAGGGTTCAGAAGATCTGGGCTCGGATGCCCACGAGTGGATGAACAGCGTCGATGGCGATGAAGCCATAGGCCTGATGGAAAACCGCTACTATTCCTATATCGGTGATTTCGATTTTGTCGATCTGCGGGCACTGAACCGTCGGATTGAGGATCGGCTACCCGAATTCATTGATCAATTCCGGGAAGCCGAGGCCAAAACCGGGATGCCCGCAGACCTGCTGGCCGCCCTCGCTTACCAGGAGTCCCACTGGGACCCTGCAGCAAAATCCCCCACCGGAGTCCGTGGCATCATGATGCTGACCCGACGAACCGCCGAATCACTGGGTGTGACCAACCGGCTGGACCCGGATGCTGCAATTGATGGCGGAGCACGGTACCTGGCCGACCGGCACCGCCGCCTGCCCGAGACTATTCCGGAGCCGGACCGCACCTTTCTGGCGCTGGCCAGCTACAACATCGGCCGGGGCCATCTTCTGGATGCCCGGGAACTGGCTCGAACCCTGAACAAAAACCCGGACTCTTGGCAGGAAATGACCGAGGTTTTACCCCTCAAGGCTGACAAGCGATACTACCCCAGCACCCGTTACGGATACGCCCGTGGCTACGAGCCCGTGCACTACGTGCAGCGTATCCGCAACTACCGGGACGTTATACGTTCGGCCTTTGAGTGATCAGGTTCCGAACAGGGCCGAGCGCAGGGGCCGCAGGAAACCACCGGATTCTTTCTGACTGGCGTGGGTCCGCTTGCCGTCGAATTCCAGATAGCCATCCTCGATCGGCTCAAAACGCAGGATTTTGACGTCCTCCAGGTAATTCTGGGAGGACTTCCAGGGCCCACGGGTACCCTGACGGGGGAGACGATCTGCGGCGCGGTTGATATAGCCGGCATTGAGGGATCCCAGGACCGTGTCGTCGCCGCGACTGTTTTCGGTATCCCGGGCCACCACGCTTCGATAGCCACGCTTGTCCATCAGGTTCATAAGCCGGCACAGGTACTCGGCGGCAATATCCACCTTCAGGGTCCAGGAGATGTTGGTGTACCCGAAGATCATGCCGGCATTGGGCACGCCCTCCACCATCACATTCTTGTAGATGACCTTGTCTTTCATCACCACTTCTTCACCATCCACGGTCGGCCGGATACCCCCCAGCATCTGGATATCCAGGCCGGTTGCCGGAATGATGATGTCAGCCGCCAGTTCCTCGCCCGATTTCAGGCGGATGCCGGTTTCTGTGAAGCGGTCAATATGATCGGTGGCGATGGAGGCCTTGCCCGCTTTCATGGCCTGGAAAAGATCCCCGTCTTTCACCACACACAGGCGCTGGTCCCAGGGATTGTAATCGGGGGTGAAATGCCGCATGTCGGCGGTGTCGCCAACCTTGCGTTTGATAATGCTCAGGAACAGCCGACGCATGAACTGCGGGCTCTTTCTGGAACGCTGGTATAGAAAACGGGAAATAGAAATATTCCGGGCCCGGGTCAGCCGGTAGGCGGTTTTCTCGGGCAATATTTTCTGCAGGGCCAGGGTCACCTTGTCGGTGGAGGGCAATGGCATCAGATAGGTGGGTGAGCGCTGGAGCATGGTTACGTGCGCGGCCTTCTCCGCCATGGTCGGTACCAGGGTGATCGCGGTTGCGCCGCTGCCAATGACCACCACCTTCTTGCCTGTGTAGTCGAGACCCTCCGGCCAGTGCTGCGGGTGCACAATCTGGCCACGGAAATCACTTTCGCCGGGGAAGTCCGGTTTGTAGCCCTGATCATAATTGTAGTAGCCGGTACAACCGACCATAAAGCTGGCGGTGTAGTGCTCGGTTTCGCCGGTTTCTTCGTTCAGGGCCGTGAGCTTCCAGCATTTGTCGACGCCCGACCAGTCCGCCGTTTTGACCGCCAGGCCAAAGCGAATGTGACGGTCAACGTCGTGTTCCCTCGCAGTCTCCGCCACATAATTCTTGATCGACGCACCATCCGCCAGCACCTTGCCGCCAGTCCAGGGGCGGAAGTTGTAGCCGAAGGTGAACATGTCCGAGTCCGAACGGATACCCGGGTAACGGAACAGGTCCCAGGTGCCACCCAGGGACTGACGGCGCTCAAGGATGGCAAATGATTTCCCGGGGCATTCATGTTTCAGGTGACACGCCATGCCAATGCCGGAAACGCCGGCGCCGATGATCAGTACATCGAAATGCTGGTTACTCATTGCCTGTCCTCTCGGATTCCAGTCCGCTTTTTATAATCAATGGCCTGCAGTCAAGATAGCTCAGGCCGGGCTGCCGGGAAATTGGCCAAAGTGGTCCCGGCCCCCGGTTGTTTCAGTCAGTCGCTAACCGGGGGCGTAGTCAGAGGGAGGATTTGCGGAATCGAAACCCTGCCTACAATGACGTTTCCTCCTGGATTGTGGACGAGACCACCATGACAAAACCGATCCTTATTCTTGGCGGCGCTTCGCTGGACACCATCATTCACCTGCCCGAACTGCCGACACCGCAGCCCCAGACCATCTGGCCCACCGAAAGCTACCGGGCCCTAGGCAGCACTGGCGCTGGCAAAAGCCTGAACCTGGCGGCCCTCGGGCAACCGGTGGTCTTTCACACATTGCTGGGCAGGGATACGGAAGGCCAGCAGATTCAGGCAGCGCTCGGCCACTCCAGGATCCGGCTTCTGACCGAAAAGACTGCCGCCCCGACCGAACAGCATGTCAACCTGATGTCCGCGGACGGCAACCGCATTTCACTGTTCATCCAGCCGCCCCCGGAGCCTGAACACGTCGACTGGAGGCAGGCGCAACAGGTACTGTCAGAGTGCTCACTGGCGGTGGTGAACATCCTCGGTTACACCCGATCTGCCCTGCCGTGGCTGAAGGCTGCGGGCACGCCCATCTGGACCGACCTGCACGACTACGACGGACAAAACATCTATCATGAACCCTTTGTAGAGGCCGCCCGGGTAATCTTCCTGTCCAGCGACAATCTTCCGGACTACCGGACCACCATGGAAAGGTTGGTCGAGCGGGGCAAGGAGTTCGTGGTATGCACTCACGGCTCGGCGGGGGCGACACTGCTGACCAGCGAAAGGCAATGGCTGGAGCAGCCAGCGGTTGCAGTCTCCGGGGTGATCGATACCAACGGCGCCGGCGATGCCTTTTTCAGCGGTTTCCTGCACCGCTACCTGCAGGGTGCAGAACTGACCGACTGCCTCAGGGCCGGAGCCATTGCCGGGGCGCTGTGTGTCACCTCACGGGAACTGGCCTCTCCGGAGCTGAATCCACAGCGGCTGGCCTGAAACCCGAATCAGCTACCCGGGTTAAAATCGGGGTATTTCTTCTGCAGCCGATAGAGCCGGATGATGGTGATGATGTTGGTGACCAGCACCATACCCTCGGCCAGGGTACCACCCACGGAGCCGATCACGATGTTGTTGAGCATCCAGGCCAGGGCCGCAAACCCAAGCACGATTCGCAGGGGAATACCCCGGAGCATGAACATGCCCACGGTGCCGAAAACCGCGGCAGCCAGCGGGAACACGTCAGTGATCGATTTCCAGGTCGCCCAGGCGACCACCAGATTGACCGCCAGCATAGCCAACATGATCTGCCAGTTGCCCTGGTATTTGCGGGCCAGGGTAATGCGCAGGATCACCAGTACCGTCAGTGCCGACGCCGTCCAGCTCTCGAAGAATGCAAACATCAGAGCGAAGGCAACGTTGGCCGAGATCAGCAGCACCATCAGCCGGTCGTCATTCTTGTTGGCGAAGCCGGCAATGCAGAACCCCAGGGCCACCAGGCCACAAAGCTGACCCAGTCCCTCGGCGAGGGTCATATCTGCTATAAACTCAGTCATAGTCCAACGGTGTATCTGTTTGTTGCCATAACGGAAATCCCTTCTCCCCGGAAAAGGCTTCAGCCTGACATAATTACCGGAATTGAGCCACGGAGCACCGTGTGCCACAGTAATTCGCACCTTTGAGCCAGGACTGTCCCCGACCATGAAAACCGTTTTCTCGCCACTGCACAGCCGCCGCCATGTCAAAACCGAACTGGATGGCGGCCTGCTGATCGAGCCCCACGAAAAACCCTCGCGGGCGGAAACCATCCTGGCACGGGTGAAGGATCAGGCCCTTGGAGAGATTCTGGAACCGGAAGAATTTGGTCTGGAACCCGTCAAACGGGTGCACACGGCCGATTATGTGGCTTTCCTGGAGACCTGCTGGCAGGAATGGCTGGCGGCCGGCAAACCGGGGGAAGCCATCCCGGCGGTCTGGGCCGGGCGCGGCATGCGCCATCGGCTGCCCAGGGACATCGACGGCCGGCTGGGCTACTACAGCTTTGCGGCGGAGACCTCGATTTCAGACGGCACCTGGGAAGCCGCCCGGGCTTCCGCCAATGTGGCCCTGACCGCCCAGAAACTGGTGGCCGAAGGCGAGCGCGCCGCCTTTGCCCTGTGCCGTCCGCCCGGACACCATGCCCACGCCGATCTGTTCGGCGGTTACTGTTTCTTCAACAATGCCGCCATCGTGGCCCAGGCCTTTCGTGACCAGGGCTATGGCAAGGTCGCCGTGCTGGATGTGGACTTCCACCACGGCAACGGCACCCAGGCGATTTTCTACAATCGCCGCGACGTGCTGACCATCAGCCTGCACGGCGACCCGGACCTGGTATTCCCCCACTTCCTGGGATTCGAGGATGAGACCGGTGAAGGCGATGGCGAGGGCTACAACCTGAACATCGTGTACCCACCCAACACGCCCTACAGCGTCTGGAGCCAGGGTCTGGAGAAAGCCTGTGAGCGAATTCAGGCGTTTGCCCCCGAGGCCGTGGTGGTTGCGTTAGGGGTGGATACCTTCGAGGACGACCCGATTTCGTTCTTCAAGCTGAAATCCGGTGATTACCTGACCCTGGGCGAGCGCCTTGCCGGGCTGAGACTGCCGACGGTGTTTACCATGGAGGGCGGTTATGACGTCGACGCCATCGGCGTCAATGCGGTCAACGTCATGCAGGGGTTCGACCGGGCTGCAGACTGACTCAGCCCTTGAAGCCCTTGCCGAGGATGTAGACCTCACGGGAGCGTGAGCGGGAGGAATCCGGCTTGCGCACCACAACCTTGTCGAAGACGGCGCGCACGGATTTCAGGTACTCATCGTACCCTTCGCCCTGAAACACCTTGGCCAGGAAGTTGCCTTTGGGCTTTAGTACCTGGCTTGCCATGTCCAGAGCCAGTTCCACCAGGTACATGGACGAGGCCTGGTCGGCAACGGTCACGCCGCTGATGTTCGGCGCCATGTCGGAAATCACCACGTCCACCGGGTCATCGCCCAGGGTGGCCATGATCGACTCGAACACATCGTTTTCGGTGAAATCACCCTGGATAAAATCCACGCCGGCAATGGCATCCATGGGCAGGATGTCGGAGGCAATCACGCGGCCCTTGTGGCCCACCAGTTTGGCCGCCACCTGGGACCAGCCACCGGGGGCGGAACCCAGATCCACCACCACCATGTTGGGGTGGATCAGCCGGTCCTTCTTGTTGATTTCAAGAAGCTTGTAACTGGCACGTGAGCGGTAGCCGTCCACCTGCGCCTGTTTCACGAAGGGGTCGTTTACGTGCTCTTCAAGCCAGCGGTTACTGCTTTTGGATCGGGCCATGGGGTCTCTTCAAAACGGGAAAGCCAAGCGCTAATTGTACGTGCCGCGCCGGGCGGCGGCAAAATCCTGACAACCGGGCCGGCCACACGTACAATCCGGCCAGCAATCTGTGATTTTCAGAACCCACCCAGCCTACCTGACGGGAGACCGCGCTCGTGAATCTGGCCGACATCAAAAAGCTGCACCAGAAAAAGTACCGGCAGTCGTTTGGCCACTACCTCGTTGAGGGCGAGCACCTGATTCTTGAACTGCAGAAAGCCGCCGCCCGCCAACCTGCTCTGGAAGCCTCGCAGCTCTACGTCACCGGTGCCTATGAGCACTGGCAGAGCCCGTTCAGGACTCAGGTCATCAGCGATCGCCAGATGGCACAGCTCGCCGACACCCGGACACCCCAGGGGATTCTGGCGGTGGTGCCCATGCCGGAGCGCCCGGCTGAACCGGTGCCCGGGGAAAAAGCGATTTACCTGCATGAGGTTCAGGACCCCGGCAACCTGGGTACGATTCTGCGCACCCTCGCCTGGTTCGGCGGTTTCCGGTGTCTGTTGAGCCCCGGCAGTGTGGACCCCTTCAATCCGAAGGTGGTGCGAGCCAGCATGGGCGCGCTCTTTCACGTCCCGCTTGAAACCGACGTTGATCTGGCCAGCCTTCCCGACCGATACCAGAGCCTTGCCTGCCTCGACCTCAATGGCGGTTCGATGGCATCCCGGGGCTTCAGGGAACACGACTGTTATCTGTTTGGCAACGAGGCCCGGGGTGTGCCGCGGGAGGCCCTCGATCAATTGAAGGCGGTGCGGTACAGCATTCGCGGCCAGGGACAAATCGAATCCCTGAACCTGGCCTCAGCGGTCAATATGTGCACCTACGAATTAATGCGAGACCTCTAGACTGCAAACCCCATGCTGTGAGCACTTTCCCCAATCGTTCTGGCGGATACCGCCATTGCCTGTCGGCCGCCAATTGAGCACGATCAGGGTCTGATCCCGAGACCGGACTGATGACTATGGAACGCTATCTCCAGCCCACCGCCTTTTTTGACTATGACCATCCCCGGCTGAAAGCCTGGATCGAGTCACAGCTGGAGGGTGTTCCTGATGAGCCGGTGGAACAGATCAAGGCGCTCTATCTCGCTGTTCGTGACAGCATCAGCTACAACCCCTACGTGTTCCGGACCGATGCCAACACGTTCAGCGCCAGTTACGCCCTGGAAAGCGGCGAGACCTACTGCATCCCGAAGGCGGTTCTGCTGGGCGCCGCCGCGCGATCCATTGGCGTACCCAGCCGGCTGGGGCTGGCCGATGTGCGCAACCATCTCTCAAGCCCGAAACTGATCGAATGGCTGCAGTCGGACATTTTCCGTATGCACGGGTACATCGAACTCTTCCTGAACGGACAATGGGTCAAGGCGACGCCGGCGTTCAACCGGCAACTGTGCGAACTGATGAAGGTGGAACCGCTGGAATTCGATGGGGTGCACGATTCCATGTTCCAGGAGTACACCGAGGACGGCCATGCGCATATGGAGTATGTGAACGACCATGGCCTGTTCGACGATGTGCCCCATGAATTCATCGTCTCCGGTGTGCGGGCGGCCTACGGCCATCTCTTTGCCGGCGAGGAGGAACCTGCAATTCCCGAAGGGAGTCTCGTGCAGGACGTATCGAAGTCCTAGAGCCTCCTCTGATCGAGGCAACGCCGCACCTCTACCGTGCCAGCGCCCCCGTCATCGCATCCAACAGGGCATCAGGGCCAGGCACTGACTTCGCCGTCCCCATCTGACCAACGCGGCTGAACTGCCGGAAATCAACGGCGCTCCAATTCTCCGGGTCCATAATACGCTGCACCTGGTCAATATTGTCCCGGGTTGCAGGTTCCAGCTCGTAGCGGAATACGTAGTCCGGTGACATATCACCGAAATCCCGGCCATGGTGATAGTCATGCAGCAGGAGCAAGGCAAGTCCACCGCCCATGAAATGTTGGCCCATACTGGCCAGCAACTCCCCCTGCCGGATTTTTTCCAGGGCCTCGGGTTCCCAGTCTATGCCGCCCACCAACAGGTCTTTGCCCGGAGCCCGACCGGCATTTTGGGCGGCTTCAATGGCGCCAAGTGCCATTCCATCGCTCGCGCTCCAGATGGAGGCGGTATTCGGATAACGTTTCAGCAGGACTTCGGTTTTTTCCCGGGCCAGGTCACGGCTCCAGTTCGCATATACCAGTTGCAGGAGTTCACTGCGCTGCTGGACGGCAGCCGCCAGCAACCCCCGGTTCCTATCCTTGGCAGCAGAGGAATCCAGAGTTCCCGACAGGGCTACCATGGGAATGCTGGGTTCGGAGGCGAGCCCCAACTGTTCGGCCTGTTTGCCCAGCAGCGTCACCAGGACACGGCCGGCGGCAATATTGTCCGGAGAAAGGTGGCCGAGCCAGCCCGGCAAGACGGTTCGGGGCATACCAATGCTGGCCCGGGCGGCGTCTGGTACATCAGTATTGAAGGTAAACGCCTTTACGCCTGCCCCATCCGTGAGCCTGAGCATGGATTCGGTGACATGCTCCTTGCACATGAACAACAGGTAGTCGGGCTTCTCTTCGCGGCTCAGGACGTCCTTCGCCATGCGAAGATAGCTGAATCGATGACTCTCCCGATCGTATTGAACCTCCAGGTCAACCTCAAGATCCTCCGCCACCGCCTCCATGAATCCGGCCACCATTTGCCAGAACCGGGAGTCATCCGGCGACAGGAAAACAACACTGGGCCTGGGGCCGGCATGAGCAAAAGAGCCTGTCAGCAGGAGCAGGAAACCGATCAGCAAGCGGGCTGGATAGGACCTCATGAAACGAATCACCCTCTGGACGATCTGGCGGTGTTGGTTTTAAGGGGCCTAAACTACCGAGCTGTCGTGTAACAGACAAGCGCGGATCGGTAACCAATGTCTCAGTTCGGAGCGAATGCTCGGCAAATAAAAAAGCACCGGATCGCTCCGGTGCTTCTCTCTCATCAGGCGACTGTTTTCTGGTTTACGCCGCTTCTTCTTCGCTTTCATCCACGGAGTTGCGAATCAGGAAGTCAAAGGCACTCAACGCTGCCTTGGAACCTTCACCCATGGAGATCACGATCTGCTTGTAAGGCACGGTCGTCGCATCACCCGCGGCAAACACACCCGGGATGGACGTCTCATTGCGATCGTTAACGATAATCTCGCCGTGCTGACTCAGTTCGATGTCACCCTTGAGCCATTCGGTGTTGGGTACGAGGCCAATCTGCACGAACACACCTTCAAGGGAGATGTGATGCTGCTCTCCGGAGGTACGATCGGTGTAGTTCAGGCCATTAACCTTGCCGTTTTCGCCGGTGATCTCCGTGGTCTGTCCGGAGGTGATGATTTCCACGTTCTTCAGGCTGCGCAGTTTCTTCTGCAACACTTCATCAGCGCGCATCTCGGCACCGAATTCGATCAGGGTCACATGACCCACGATGCCGGCGAGGTCGATGGCCGCTTCCACACCTGAGTTACCTCCGCCAATGACGGCAACACGCTTGCCCTTGAACAGAGGACCGTCACAGTGCGGGCAGTAGGCCACACCCTTGTTGCGATACTCTTCCTCTCCCGGCACGCCCATCTGGCGCCAGCGCGCGCCGGTGGACAGCACCAGGCTGCGTGCCTTGAGAGTTGCACCGTTTTCCAACCGTACTTCGTGGGGCATGCCCGGGCGTGAGGCCGGAATCAGCTTCTCGGCACGCTGCATGTTCATGATATCCACGTCGTACTCCTTGACGTGCTGCTCCATGGCCGCAACCAGCTTCGGGCCTTCGGTATAAGGCACGGAGATCAGGTTCTCGATGCCCATGGTGTCCGCCACCTGGCCACCAAAACGCTCCGCCGCGATACCGGTGGAGATTCCCTTCCGGGCCGCGTAGATGGCAGCAGAGGCGCCGGCCGGGCCACCACCAATCACCAGAACCTCGAAGGCGTCTTTCTGGTTGATCTTCTCGGCGTCTTTCTCGCTGGAGCTGGTGTCCAGTTTGGCGACAATCTCTTCCAGGGTCATACGGCCCTGGCCCCAGGGCTCGCCGTTCATGTAAACGCTGGGAACCGCCATCACTTCACGCTGTTCCACTTCATCCTGGAACAGGGCACCGTCAATGGAGGTGTTTTTGACGTTCGGGTTCAACACGCTCATCAGGTTCAGGGCCTGAACCACATCCGGGCAGTTCTGGCAGGAGAGCGAGAAATAGGTTTCGAACTCGAAGCGGCCTTCCAGCGACTGGATCTGCTCGATCACATCCTGGGACGCCTTGGAGGGATGACCGCCCACCTGCAACAGCGCCAGCACCAGCGAGGTGAACTCATGGCCCATGGGAATGCCGGCAAAGCGAACGCCAATATCGGTACCTACACGGTTGATGGCGAAGGAGGGACGACGCACATCATTGGACTCTTCGGTGCGCAGGTTGATCTTGGAAGACATCGGTTCCAGTTCTTCCAGCAGCTCCCGGAGTTCCTGGGACTTCTTGCTGTCGTCATAGGCTGCGACCAGCTCGATCGGCTGCTGCAGCTTGTCCATGTAGGCTTTAAGCTGTTCCTTGATATTGGCATCCAACATGTTCTGACTTCTCCTTTAAATCTCGAAACTAAGTATTTGAAAAAATACGGTGGTCAATTGAAGTTGGTGCAAAGATACGGTCCGGCAATCCAATGCTCAAATTAATTGACCCAAACTGTTTGATAGAACTTTGCTATACCTTACGGCCCGCCGCCAACAGAGCTTGACCAATAGCGCATATCCAGCGGTATGCCTGCCGCAGTATGATGTTGTAACAACGTCGCAACATCATTCTCTGGTACCCAGAATAGGCAACGCATGTTTCTAGACCGTTTCCACTCCGTCCAGGACGGACACGTCGTAATTTCCGCCCTGCAAGCCAGCCAGTTCGCCAAGGAAATCGCCGGGGATTTCAATCCCATCCATGATCCGGATGCCCGCCGTTTCTGTGTTCCCGGCGACCTGCTTTTTGCCATCGTGCTGGCGCGCTTCGGGCTTTCGGAAAACATGACTTTCCGGTTCCGCAGCCTGCTCGGAGAGAATGTACCGCTCAAGTTCGTTGAAACCGCGGACACAATAGAAGTCTGCGACGATGCCGGAAAAGTCTATATCGAGGTGGCTCGCAGCGGCGCCACCACCAACGATGAACAGCTGATCGAGACCATTACCCGTGCCTACGTGGCGGCCTCCGGGAAAAACTTCCCCCATACTCTCAAACCGTTAATGGAGTCGAACGGGGTGATGTTCAATCCCTACCGCCCCATGGTGATGTACGAGAGCATGAGCCTGGCCCTGGATAACCTGGATCTGCCCTCCCCCGGCCTGGAGTTGCACAACGCGACGCTCGAGGCGGCCGGCAAGCGCGGGAACGTTCTTCTGGAATACCGCCTGACCGCCGACAAAAAGCCGGTGGGCGAAGTGACCAAACGGCTCGTATTAAGTGGTCTTCGGCCCTACTGTCCTGAGGCGATGGCGGGGGTGATTGAAGAGTTCTATCGCCTGAAGGCCCGTGGCGCCGACTATTTCAACAAGGACAACAGTGGAGACAACAGCAATGCCAATTCAGCCGGGTGATGCCCTTCCAGATATCGAGCTTCAGGTGATGGGCGAGAAAGGTCCGGAGACAGTTCGTACCAGCGAGCTCTTTGCCGGCAAGAAAGCCGTCCTTTTCGCGGTACCGGGTGCGTTCACCCCCACCTGTTCAGCCGCCCATTTGCCCGGTTTTGTGGTAAATGCCGACAAACTGCGCGCCAAAGGCGTAGACACCATCGTCTGCACATCGGTCAACGATGCCTTCGTAATGGACGCCTGGGGTAAGGCCCACAATGCCGATGAGATCGTGATGCTGGCCGATGGCCTGGCAGAGTTCGCCAAGGCTCTGGACCTGACCCAGGACCGCACCGCCAATGGCATGGGCATTCGCAGCCAGCGCTATGCCATGATCGTCAACGACGGCAAGGTGGAGCTGCTTCACGTAGACCCTCAGGGGCTCGACCTCACCAGCGCCGAAACCATTCTAGAGTCGCTCTGAGCGATAGCTTTTCTCCAGACACAAAAAACCCCGGAAAATCCGGGGTTTTTCGTTCATAAGCTTTCCCGAAGGTTAGCTTAGATCTTGCCAACCAGGTCCAGAGACGGAGCCAGTGTTTCTTCGCCTTCTTTCCATTTGGCCGGGCATACTTCGCCGGGATGGTTGCGAACGTACTGGGCCGCTTTAACCTTGCGCATCAGGTCGTCTGCATCACGGCCAATACCTTCAGCGGTGATTTCCATCGCCTGAATAACACCATCCGGATCGATCAGGAAGGTAGCGCGGTCTGCCAGGCCCTGGCCTTCACGCATAACACCGAAGTTGTTGGTGATGGTGCCCGTCTGGTCGCCTACCATGTAGTACTGGATCTTGCCGATGGTTTCAGAGCTGTCGTGCCATGCCTTATGGGTGAAGTGAGTGTCGGTAGACACGGAGAACACTTCAACGCCGAGCTTCTGCAGCTCTTCGTACTTGTCTGCAACGTCGCCCAACTCGGTCGGGCAAACGAAGGTGAAGTCGGCCGGGTAGAAGAAAAAGACCGCCCACTTGCCTTTCACGTCGGCTTCGCTGATCTCAACGAACTCGCCGTTTTTGAAAGCGGTGGCGTTGAACGGTTTGATTTCGCTGTTAATGATGCCCATTAAAAAACTCCTTGTTGATGGATTCATAAGTTAGTGAATTGATGGCACATAAGGTACGGATATCGAGGATGCGGATAAAATTGATAATTCCCAAACCAGAGATAGGTTTTACCTATCTCTGGTTTCCGGCCAGGAATCTCCTTCCGCCACTCCGTTTATGGGGCCTTAACCCGCCAGTTCAATCTTTCCGAAGTCCAGAATATTCTCTTTCGGTGACGCTTTAATGGCAGCGACTTCTGCCCGTTTCTTCGCCAGGATGTAGACGAAACAGCCGAAATACAGGGCAATCACCAGGGCGCCAACCCACTGAATCCGCAAAAAATCCAGCTGGAACAGCATGGTCAGGCCAACCATGGCCAGGAAATTGAACACCACATAGTTCGCCCTTCCCAGGCGCTGAGCGGTGAGATTCAGGTTGTCGGTGTACAGCCGGATAAGTGAATCCAGCGAGTTCACCACCATCAACACACCCACTGAGATCATGGCAAGGTTGGTGAACGCCGCAATCTGCATGCCTTCCGCGTGGTAGTGGTAAAGCACGGTAAACCACACACCGATGGCGATGGACGGTACCACCAGCATGGCGATCAACAGCTGCCAGGTGCGGATACCACTCACGAAGCGGGCCGTAAACTGGCCGATCATGATGCTCCAGGCAAACCACCAGAACAGGTAGAACTCATGGTAGTCATTGATGGGCAGGGCAAACTGATGAATGTTGGCGAAGTACTCACCGATCAGTCCGGCTGTGCCAAAGAAATCCGCCGGCGAGCCGGCACCCATTACAAACGCCCGGAACCACATGCCCACAATCAGGGCAATGAACAACAGGCTCGAACCCAGGCTGAGAATGCGCACATACTTGATCTTGGAGCTGGAGTAGACCGCCAGCGCAATCGCAGCAAACACGATGAAGTAGAACGCCGGCACCACGGACTCGCCATCACCCAACATGGGCAGATACCAGGGCAGATTCACCAGCAACAGATAGGCGGTGAAAGCGCAGGTGCCGATGATCACCACGTTATTCACAATCTTCACCAGTGGGATTTCAAAGAACTGCACCCGCGGCTCGATGATCGCGAAGTAAAAACAGGTCAGGAAATAGAAGCCCCAGATCAGGAACGCCCAGAACCCGAATTCGATAGCCAGCGGATTGGCAAAGCCGTACTCCGGGCTGGCAGAGAGATCGCCATAGCCACCGAACTCGGTCAGCGGGAACATGATCAGCCCCACATCCAGACCGGAGGTGAACAGGATGGCAATAAAGGTGAAAGTTCTGACCGGCGTTACGCCGATGCACTGGATGTCCCACCATTTGTACAGAATCAGCACAATGGCGGCGAAGGTGAAGATCAGACCTGCGGATAACCAGAGTGTCATGCGCTGCACCTCCAGTTATTTGTCATCATTATAGTGAACAGCATGGGTGTTCCTCCTCTACTTGGAGGAGCCTCTGATCAACTCCGAATCGCCTCTGCGTGCTCTGAGAGCTTCAGATGCAAGACGCAGTTCGCAGCCAATGGCCGTAGCCCTTGGCAAGAGCTGCAACGCTGCAGGTGAAGCTCTCAGAGCACGCCCTACGGGGCCTTCAGAGCGATTTACACTCCGCGTTGCGACTTTTTGAAAGGCAGCCAGCCTTACTGCAAAGTCGCGCCTTGATTGTAAAACGCTCTGAAGGCCAGAGGTGACTCGGAGTTAATCAGAGGCTCCTTATGCACTGTTTCTTTCGAATCGGACACAAACCCAGGACTTGCCTATCGGGCGCCCGAAAACGGCAGAACACCGTCGCGCTGATAGGGAAATCCTGAGGGCTTGCAAAACCCCGGGCGCATTGCACGCCCGGGTGGGATGACGACGCGCTATGCGAGCGCGCGCTTTGCCTGTCCCGGTCGCTGACGAGCCTGCCACTGGTCGTCCATCACCACAGGCGCATCAGAGGGTTGCAGGGGCTCCCTGCCCCGAATCAGGTCGGCTGCCCGCTCGGCCACCATGATGGTGGGCGAATTCAGGTTGCCGTTGGGTATGGTCGGGAAGATGGACGAGTCCACCACCCTGAGATTTCGGATGCCGCGGACCCTTGTGTCCGGGTCCACCACGGCCAACTCGTCGGTGCCCATCTTGCAGGAGCAGGACGGGTGGTAGGCGCTCTCCACCGCCTGGCGGACAAACGCATCAATTTCCTCGTCGGTCTGGACCTCGGCCCCGGGCTGGATTTCCGCTCCGCGGTACTCGTCCATGGCCGGCTGACTGATGATTTCCCGTGTCAGACGCACACAGTCCCGGAAGCCTTCCCGATCTGCCTCATGCTGCAGGTAGTTGAAGCGGATAGTCGGCGCCTGTTTCGGGTCGGCCGATTGCACATGCACAAAGCCCCGACTTTTCGGCTTGTTGTGACCAATGTGCAGCTGGAATCCGTCTCCGTTGAAGGCTTCTTTACCGTCGTAGCGCATGGCTGCCGGCAAAAAGTGATATTGCAGGTCGGGCCACTCGACGCCGGCCTTGGACCGGATAAAGCCACAGGACTCGAAGTGATTGGTGGCGCCCAGACCGTCCTTGCGGAGAATCCAGCGAACACCGATCTTCAGCTTGTTCCACCAGTCCAGCTTGCCGTTGAGCGAAACCGGCTGCTTGCAGCGGTACTGGAAGTAAAACTCCAGGTGGTCCTGCAGGTTTTCCCCCACGCCGGGTAGCTCGTGCTTTACCTCGATACCAGCCTTTTCCAGTAACTCACGCTTGCCAATTCCGGACAGCTGAAGCAGGTGGGGTGAACCGATAGAGCCCGCTGACAGGATGACTTCCTCGGCGGCTTTCGCCTCGTGCACCTTGCCGCCCTGCTCGTAACGGACACCGGTGGCGGTTTTGCCATCGAGCAACACCTTGTGCACCAGGGCATGGGTGACCACGGTCAGGTTATCCCGCTCCATGGCCGGGCGCAGATAGGCGTTGGCGGTGGACCAGCGACGACCGTTCTTTACGGTCATGTGCATGGCGCCGAAGCCTTCCTGCTGGGTACCGTTGTAATCGTCGGTTTCAAGATAACCGGCATCGGAACCCGCCCTGATAAAGGCCTTGTAGAGCGGATTCTGCATGTTGTTGCCGTTATTCACGCCGAGCGGGCCTTTATCCCCCCGGTAATCGTCGGCGCCAAAGGCCCAGGTTTCGGCCTTTTTGAAATAAGGCAGGACATTCCGGTAATGCCAGCCGGTGGCGCCCTCGGAATCCCATTCGTCGAAATCCCGGGCGTGGCCACGGACATACACCATCCCATTGATGGAGGAAGAACCGCCCAGAACCTTGCCCCGGGGACAGTGCATGCGGCGGTTGTCCAGATACGGCTCCGGCTCGGTCTCGAACTGCCAGGCGTATTTCTTGGTGTTCATGGGAATGGACAGGGCGGTGGGCATCTGGATGAAGATGCTCTTGTCGCTGCCGCCGGTTTCCAGCAGCAGCACCCGGTGGCGCGCGTCCTCGGTCAGGCGGTTGGCCAGCACGCAACCGGCGGAACCCGCACCCACAATGATGTAGTCGTATCGATTTTCTGTCATACGCGTTCTCCTCTGTGGCTTGCGGGATTAAAACGGGGCGTCCAGATCCTGCATACCGATGTAGACAGACTTGATCTGGGTGTAGTGAGCGATGGTCTCGCGCCCGTTTTCCCGGCCGATGCCGGAGAGTTTGTAGCCGCCCACCGGCATTTCCGCCGGGGAAGCACCGTAGCTGTTGATCCAGCAGATACCAGCCTGGATCTGGTGAATCACCCGGTGCGCCCGACGGATATCGTTGGTGAACACCCCGGCCGCCAGCCCGGTGTCGGTGTTGTTGGCCCGGGCAATCACCTCGTCCTCGTCGGAGAAGGTCAGCACCGACATCACCGGCCCGAAGATCTCTTCTTTCACAATGGTCATATCATCGGTGCAGTCGGTGAAGATGGTCGGCTCCACAAAAAAGCCGCCTTTGGAGTCTTCAGGCTCGAACGCGCGACCGCCGTGACTGAGGGTGGCGCCTTCAGACAGGCCTTTGGCGATGTAATCGAGCACGAGATCCTGATGCTTTTTGGAAATCAGGGCACCGTAGTTGGTGTTCGGGTCCATCGGGTCGCCGGGTTTGATGTTCTTGCGGGTACGCTCCAGCAGGCGTTCCATAAAGCGCGGGTACAAGTCTTCGTGAACAAACACCCGGGTGCCGTTGGTGCAGATCTCGCCCTGAGTGTAAAAGTTGCCCACCATGGCGGCGGAGATGGCGTTCTCGAGATCCGCATCGTCAAAGATGATCAGCGGTGACTTCCCGCCCAGCTCCATGGTGACGTCCTTCAGGGTGGAGGATGCCGCTGCCATCACCTTCTTGCCGGTGGCAACTTCGCCAGTGAAAGATACCTTGGCAATCTCGGGATGATGGGTCAGCCACTGGCCCACTTCGGCGGCGCCCTGCACCACGTTGAACACGCCCGCCGGTACGCCCGCTTCGGTAAAGATTTCCGCCAGCTTCACCGCACCCATGGGGGTTTCCTCGGAGGGTTTGAAGATCATGGCGTTGCCGCAGGCCAGGGCCGGCGCGGATTTCCAGCAGGCGATCTGGATCGGGTAGTTCCAGGCGCCAATACCGGCGCAGATGCCCAGGGGCTCACGGCGGGTGTAGTAAAAATCACCACCCAGGTCCTGCTGGTTGCCTTCAATGGACGGGGCCAGACCACCAAAGAACTCGATCGCATCTGCACCCGTTACCACATCCACGGCTTCCGCTTCCTGCCAGGGCTTGCCGGTATCCCGCACTTCTGCGGCGGCCAGCTCATCATTGCGCTCTCTCAACAGTGCAACCGCCCGCAGCAGAATGCGGCTGCGCTCAATGGCAGTCATCGCGGACCATTCGGCAAAGCCTGCCCGGGCACTTTCAATGGCGGCCTGCTGCACGGATTCATCCGCCACTTCCACTTCGTAGATAACCTGACCGGTGGCCGGATTCACCACAGGGAAGGTTTCGCCGGTGCTGTTGGCCAGGAAACGGCCATGGACGAAATTCTGAACAACAGGAAGAGATGCAGACATAGTCGGTAATTAACCTCGGTTCGGTGTCTTCAGGCCTTGTGGGCCGTTCGAATCAATCTCGGCTCAGGCGGTTGCCTGGGCCAGTGTCTCGTGGACAAATTTCTTGCAGAGCCGCTCGCCGGCCTCAAAACTTTCTACCGGGTCCAGGCTCAGAGCACTGCGCAGCCAGAAACCGTCAATCATTGCCGCGGTTTGGCGAGCCGCCTCGGTCGCTGCGCCGGGTTCGAGCACCTGCGCAAAGGAATAGCGCAGGTTGCTGTACAGCCGGGCGTTATTGATCTGCTGCAGCCGCTTTAGCCCCGGCTCATGCATCGACCGGGCCCAGAAGCTCAGCCAGGTCTTGGCCGCCAGCGCCGAGCGCTGGAACTCGGAAAAATTCGATTCGATGATGCAATTCAACCGCTGCTCCGGGGAGCGGTCGGTCCTCGCCATGCGCTCCCGCAGTTCCTTGCCCAGTTGATCCAGCAGATACCGCAGGGCCGCTTCAATCAGACCCTGTTTGCCACCGAAGTAATGGCTGATAATCCCGGAGGACATGCCCGCCCGTTTGCTGATGCTGACAATGGTGGTGTTCTGCATGCCCAGCTCGGCGATGGACGCCATGGTGGCTTCAATCAACTGCTGTTTGCGTGTGTCTTTTACTCCAACAATCGGCATGGCGGCTTCGGTTACTCGTCTTGATTCCAGGGTTGAAAAGCAGCGCGAATCAGCCCTGCTTTTTATTAATTGAACGTTCAATTAATAAAAAGCTTACAGAAGCCAGATGAAGAATTCAAACCGGTTTAAAAAACGGACAACCTCAGAGCCACGCTGGTATGGCCCTGAGGTGGCTACAGGAAGGATCAGCTATGGCGGCGGTAGTCGGGATCTGTCCAGCACACGGGAAGCGCTTCGCCGGAGGGAAAAGCCAGTTCGGACTTTGCATAATATTCAGGATCCTGCGCCTCCTCCCCATAATGGAGGCTGCCGCGCACTTGCTCGATATGGGGATCAAACAATGCCTGGGTGTCCAGTACCTCAATCAGGTGCCCGGTTGTTTTTTCAGCGACAAACATAAAGGCCTCCGTGGGAAAGGATTTATCCTTTCAACGTAGCAGATGTGCCGCCATCCAGACAGGCGCTTACAGGCTGAGGGAGGCGCCAGAGAGCTGGAGCTCAAAATCGGGAAAATCGAAATATGAGACATTTCGCTACATTAATTATCGGTTGTCGGCTTTTCAGAAGCAGAAAGATTGTTAAGCTGAACTATACGATAAAAAGAAAGGCCTACTGGCCATACAACGGGGTCTTCTGTTGGTGATCCTCAGCAATGCTCTGCGTATCCTTGTTCTGATCCTGGTCTCGTGCGTGTTCCAGTTTGTCCACGCGGATGCCGGCCCGATTACACTCGCCTCTGACGCACCAATTGAAAGCCATTTCCAGTACTGGGAAGACACCGGTGCCGACGCAACACTGGCCGATGTTCGCGCCCTTCCCCCATCCGCCTGGCAAGCCAGACCGTCCGGCAAGGCCACCTTCGGAATCACCGACTCCGCCTACTGGTTGCGCGTTCAGGTGCGAAACCAGACTGACCATGACCAGCTGCTGATCGCCGAGCTGGCCTACTCCCAGCTCGATGACGTGGTGTTCCACGAGCTCTCTGGAGTCACCCTGCTTCGCGAATTCCGCACCGGGGATACCCGGCCGTTCTACCCGAGAGATGTGGATCATCCCAATATGCTGTTCCGATTCCAGTTGGCCCCGGACGCCCTGAAGACACTCTATATTCGGGTCGCCACCCAGGGCACGATGGTGGTGCCGTTGCGGATATGGCACCAGAATGATTTTTACGAGGCCGCCGCCAACGAGCAGAAACTGCACTTCTTCTACTACGGCAGCCTGGCGGTCATCATCCTGATCAACCTGGCCGTTTTCCTGACCCTGCGCGAGAAGCTGTACCTCTACTACGCCCTGGCCATATTCGGGTATTTCCTGTTCTTCGCCACAGTTCGGGGCTATACGCTTCAACATGTCTACCCGGGGTCGCCGTTCCTGCATGCCCATGTGCTGATGCTCACGATTCCCTTTCTGGCGATGTTTTCCATTCTGTTCTGCATGGAGTTCCTGAAGGTTCGCTCACACAGTCCGCGGCTCTACCGCGCCCTGCAGGCCATGCTGGCATTCGAAATCCTGTATTTCCTGAGCGCTCCGTTCTTGAGCTACGACACCGGCATCCGGGTGGCGGCAATCTCCGCATTCGGATTCTTTTCGCTGCTCCTGGTGGCAGGCCCGGTTGCCTGGGCTGCCGGTGTTCGCGCCGGGGTATTTTTCACCATCGCCTGGACACCGCTTACGGTGGGGGTATCGGCAACGGCAGGCCGGGCGCTCGGTCTGCTGCCGGAGAACTTCTTTACCGAATACGCCATGCAGATTGGCTCCGGACTGGAGGCTTTCATTCTCACGCTCGCCCTTGCAGACCGCCTGTATCGGGAGCGGGAGCAGAAAATTCAGGCCCAGGCGGACATTCTCGAGCAACAAAACGCCCGTAACGAGGCCCAGAACAAACTGAATGAAGCGCTGACCCACGACCCGGTCACCGGTCTTCCCAATCGCAACCGGTTCGAGTGGATGGTGGACGAACAACTGAAACAGGACCCGAACGGACGCTATATGGTCGGCGTGGCCCGGGTAACACGACTCAAGGAGATCAACCGCACGCTGGGGCTTGAACGAAGTGAGCGCTTGCTGAAACGTATGGCCCAGCAAATGACCGAACTGGCTCAGAGACTGCCCATGGTTCACGCGACTGCGGATGCCTACGGGCGCGAAGAACGGGTATATCAACTGTCCGGGGACAGCTTCGGGGTACTGGTAGACGTCAGCAAGACCGGGGATAACTTCCAGGTTCTGGATAATGCCCTCAAACGACTGGCGGAACCGGTCCTGATCGACCACCTGGCCATCGAACCCGGCCCTCGTTTCGGCGTCGCGAGCTACCCAGAGCATGGCAAAAAAGCGGCCCTGCTGATCCGAAATGCCCACGTGGGCATGGAAATGGCACCCCATGGCCCTTACGAGAGCGGCTTTTATTCCCGCCGGAACGACATCTACAACGAAAGCCGGCTTACGCTGATGGCTGATCTTCGTGAAGCCCTGCACCTGAATCAGCCGGAATTGCACTATCAGCCAAAAGTCAGTCTGACCACAGGCCGGGTAGAGGGAGTGGAAGCCCTGATTCGATGGCACCATCCGGAGCGAGGATGGGTCCCCCCCGCAGAGTTCATTCCGCTGGCCGAGAAAACCGGCGTGATCAAACACCTGACCCGCTGGGTTATCGACCAGGCACTGAACGACCTGAAAAGCCTGCACACCATCGATCCAGCACTGACAGTATCGGTGAACGTTTCCGCTCGGGACCTGGTTTCCACGGAATTGAAAGGCCTTTTCGAAACCCGGATGAAACGATACCAGCTGCATCCGGATCAGATCATCGTGGAACTCACCGAAACCGCAGCCATGGACGACCCGGATAAAGGTCTCGAAGCCCTGGAAGCGCTGGCACAGATTGGTCTGAAAATTTCGATAGATGACTTCGGCGCCGGCTACTCCTCACTCTCCTACCTGAAGAAATTGCCGGCCAGCGAAATCAAACTGGACCGGGCCCTGCTGCAGGATATCCATACCAGCGAAAGCGCCAGGATGATCGTGGAGACGGCCATCAGCATGGGTCATGGTCTGGGATTTCGGGTGGTGGCAGAAGGCGTGGAAACAGAGCAGGCGGCCAGTCTGCTGGGTAGTATGGGGGCCGACCTTCTTCAAGGCTATTGGGTCTGCCGACCTAAGTCGCTGAACGACCTCAAGACATGGCTGGAAACTGACAGAAAGGCTGCCAGCCTGGAATGACCGCCTTAACTCGGCAGGCCAAGCGCACTACCACTGACAATACCTCTCAAAGCCAGCGGCGAACGCCAGTGCAGTACCTTGTGAAGGCGTCACCGAACTTTTCCCGCATGAACCGCTCCTCAGGTGCTATCTGGAAGCGGTTCATGTAGAGGACAAAGGCCGGCAGGAAAAGCAGGGCCGGCACGTTGCCAAGCCAAAGCCCCCAGGCGCACAGCACCATCAGAAACCCCAGATACATGGGGTTTCTGCTGTATCGATAGATACCAGAAACCACGAGACTTTCGGACTGATCCGGCACCCTGGGGTCTACCGTTGTCCCCGCCGTTCTGAAAGCCAATACACCAAGAACCGCGATCGCCATACCCACCAGAGCAATGCCCGACGCCACCCAGCCTGCCGCTGGAATTGCGATCGAAAAGTCTGGCGAAATCCGGGATAGAGCCCACATCCCAACCGCTACAAAAGCGACGAGAACCACCGGCGGTACTTTCAGCTCAAGTGCTGTCACAAGCCATTACTCCTCTGCCAGCCGGAGTGCCCGGCCAAGGGCCGTATAGTAACTGTAGAATGCGCTGTTGACTCGTTCCCGCTCCGCGCCAACCGGATAGAGCCCCAGTTTTGCCTCTTCCGTTTCTCGGGTTCCGCTCACCAGGAAGGCATTCTTCAGGTCTGCATCCTGCACAAACGCTTCAAACGCGCGGGCGCAAAGCTCTTCGGGGAGGCTGAAATACTGGACGCCTGCCGCCTTGTCGGCCTTCACCGAGCATCGAAACAGCTCGCTCGGCTCTGCGCCTTTTTCATCCAGGATAATCGCCTTGAAACAGGCCTGCAGACGATCGTTCAACGGATGCCTGATCGCGTCGTCGCGGCCAAGCCAGAGTTTCGAAGCAAACTGGCCTCTCTGGGTTTCACCGAAAAGCTTCTCACCAATGTAATGGTCGAAAGCGTGAAACCACTCATGGGCAATACTGCCGGGGCCGGCGTTCTTGGCCAGCGAGAAACTGCGGGTGGCCGGCGTGTAATGGGCCGATACACCGGGTCGGCCGCCAATGCCGTACTGCAAAGCCAGGGTGCCGCGCAGGGAAACCAGCGACTCGGTGCCGCCAAGAATGGTCATCAGGTCGCACAGAGCATCGTAGAACAGCGACGCACTGCGCTGTTTCTCCGGCTCTGTGACCCAGCGGCCAATCTCGATGGAGCGGAACTGGAAGCGACGGCGGACGTCGAGAAAGGTAACCGGCGCACCGGCACGATGGTCCGGGCCCCGGCGGTAAAAGGATCTGGTCATGGCGCTATTGTACGATGAAAAACCGGGCTGTCTTTCCGCCACGGGCAGAAACATCATTTGGCGGGATTGACCGGTTTTATGTGAATTATGACCGTCTGATTTTCCGCCGGCTTGTGCCACACTGCCAGAACCAATAACGACAATATCCGGACCGAGTGTTTGCCATGACCGACACCCAGACCCATTACCGCACCTGCAACATCTGTGAAGCCATGTGTGGCCTCGAAATCCAGCATCGGGGTAGCGAGATCCTGTCCATCAAGGGCGACAACAACGACCCGTTCAGCCACGGCCATATCTGCCCGAAAGCCGTTGCACTGCAGGATTTCTACAATGACAAGGACCGCCTGAAAGCACCCATGAAGCGCACCGCGGACGGCTGGCAGGAGATCAGCTGGGAAGCTGCCTTCGAGGAAATCGCCTCGCGGTTTCGCGGCATCCAGCAGGAACACGGGCAGGATGCGGTCGGGGTTTATCTGGGTAATCCAAACGCCCATAACTTCGGCAACGCCATCATGCTGCCGCGGTTCTTCAAGGCACTGTGCACCAATAACCGCTACAGCTCCGCCTCAGCCGACCAGTTACCACATCACGTGGCCTCCAATTACATGCTGGGTGCCGGCATGCTGATTCCGGTGCCGGACATCGACCATACGGATTTCATGCTGATCATTGGTGCCAACCCGATTGTTTCCAACGGCAGCCTGATGACCGCCCCCGGCGTCGGCAAACGCCTGAAGGCCATTCAGCAACGGGGCGGCAAGGTGGTGGTGGTTGATCCACGGCGCACCGAGACTGCGAGAAAGGCCGACCAGCACCTGTTTATCCGCCCGGAAACCGATGCCCTGTTCATGCTGGCCATGGTTCACACCCTGTTTGAGGAACAATTGGTTACCCTTGGTCATCTGGAAGACCGGATCGACGGGCTGGAGCAACTGGCCGAGGCCGTCAAACCCTATTCCCCGGAAACCGTGGCGGACGCCTGCGGTATGAGCGCTAACGCCATCCGCGAGCTGGCACGGGCGATGGCAGCGGCCAAAAGCGCCGTTTGCTACAGCCGTATGGGCGCCTCGACTCAGTCCTTCGGCGGCCTCTGCCAGTGGCTGAACAACATGCTGAACATTCTCACCGGCAACTTTGATAGCCGCGGCGGCGCCATGTTCCCCCAGCCGGCTTTTGATCTTGTCAGAGACAAAAAGGGCAAGCCGAGTTCCTATGGCCGTTACGAGTCCCGGGTGCGAAAACTGCCCTATTTCAACAACGAATTCCCCGTGGCCACCCTGGCCGATGAGATCCTGACCCCGGGCGAGGGCCAGATCCGCGCGATGATCACCATCGCCGGCAATCCGGTGCTTTCGGCGCCCGGCGGAGCCCGATTGGAAGATGCCTTCGATGCCCTTGATTTCATGGTGTCGGTGGATATCTACCTGAACGAAACCACCCGTCACGCCGATATCATCCTGCCGGCCACGACCGGGCTGGAAGTGCCCCACTTCGATGTCTTCTTCAACTCTTTCGCCGTTCGCAATACCGCCAAGTTCTCGGAACCGATGTTCGAAAAAGCGCCGAACCAGAAACACGACTGGGAGATTCTACGGGATCTGGCCCTGCAGTTAACGGGCCTGGAAGACGATGGCGTAACGCCGGAGGCCATGCTGGATCTGGGCCTGAAACACGGCGCCTACGGAAAAGAGGGCATGAGCCTGAAGACCCTGAAAGCCAACCCCCATGGTGTGGATCTGGGACCACTTCAGCCCTGCCTGGGTCAGCGCATCCAGACCGAGGACGGCAAGATCCGCATTGCCCCCGAGCTATACCTGAAGGATCTGAAACGCCTGGATGCCTCGGGCCTGTTGCAGGCAGATCAGAACAGCGACTATCCGTTCACGCTGATCAGCCGCCGCCTGCCTCGCAGCCACAACACCTGGACCCAGAATTCCCACCGCCTGGTCAAGGGCAAGAACCCATGCACGTTACAGATGAACGCTTCAGATGCCCTCAAAATCGGGCTTGAAGACGGACAACTGGCCACGGTTACTTCGGCTTCCGGGAGCATCAACCTGCCGGTGGAAATCGACGACGATATGTTCGAGGGTGTGATCAGCATGCCCCAGGGCTGGGGCCACAACCGGCCGGACACCGCCATGTCGATCGCCGAGGGACAACCCGGCGTGAGCATGAACGACGTCACTGATTCCGGGCGCATTGACGCACTGACCGGGAATGCGGCGTTTAATGGTACGAGGGTAGCAGTACGCGCAGCCTGATGTGAGATATGGCATGGAGAAGGTTGCGCTTCTTGCTGAATAGGGGAAGGTTGTCAGTCAGTGCTGGTTGGGACTACGGGAGACTGGTCGGCAAAACGGCAACAAACATTCATTTCCTCTCTGAGTGCTAACGCGAAGCTTTGCGGCAATTTTGGAGCCGCGAAGCGGTGGAAAAATTGTTCGGCAACAGCGGCTGGTTATGCATTATTCGTAGTGGCTCCAGAGCCTGAGGACTTTCACCACTTGCTCCTCCTCCAGCACTTGGTAGACAAGACGATGCTGAATATTGATGCGGCGTGAATAGGCCCCCGCAAGATCACCAATGAGCTTCTCAAACGGAGGCGGCTTGCGGTATGGATCTTCCGCTATCAGCGCTAATAGTTCCTCGGCTTTTGGTTTGAGGCCGCTGGAGGCCAACTTCTTTGCATCTTTCTGGGCTTGCTTGGTGTAAACCAACTTCCATGTCACCAGTCCAGCTCCTCATCGCATTCATCCACGGGGGTATCCATCCCCTCACGAATAGACTCCCGCATACCCGGTACGGAGAGCAGGTAAAGTGTTTCCTGAATTGCAGACCAGTCTTCCTCGGAAACCAGGACGGCTTTGTTCCGCTTACCCATGATGACGATTGGTTGGTGGGACTCGGCGGTCTCGTCGATCAACCGATATAGGTTGCTGCGCGCCTCAGTTGCTGTGATTCCGGTCATGACGCACCTCTTTCGTGTTCAACTTTTCACCAAGTGTACGCTTTTGGGTACGTACGTCAAGACGAACGTCACCTATAACGCCCGGCTCACGCGCCGGTTTGGAGCCGCGAAGCGGCGGAAAATCGGTCGCTGTGCAGCCGATTGTTAAATCTTTTTCTGTACGGTATCCTGATCATGATCAATATCCTGTACAGGAGCAACCCTATGGATGCCATTAGCTACACAGCCGCTAGAACCAATCTAGCAAAAACGATGGAGCAGGTCTGTGAAGACCATTCCCCTGTGATCATCACCCGGAGCAAGTCGCAATCAGTGGTAATGATCTCCCTCGAGGACTACGAGGCGCTGCAAGAAACTGCATACCTTCTGCGCGCACCAAAAAACGCACGGCGTTTGCTGGAATCCGTTGCCGAGCTGGAGCAAGACGGTGGTCAAGAAAAGGAACTTCTTGAATGAAACTCATCTTCTCCGAGAACGCCTGGGAAGACTATCTGTACTGGCAGAAAACCGACAAAAAGATTCTTAACCGAATCAACAAGCTGATCAAAGAGACCAAGCGAGAACCGTTCGAAGGTGTTGGCAAACCAGAGCCCCTAAAACACAGCCTCGCCGGGTACTGGTCCCGCCGGATCAACGAAGAACACCGAATAGTTTACAAAGTCACGGATGACGCTTTGCTTATCGCCCAGCTCCGGTATCACTACTGATTTAACAGCAATTAGACAGAGCGCTTCATGATTGCAGAAATTTGACCGCTTCGTTTTTACAGCTTCTGGATCACAGAACACAGTGCCGATAAATTTATAAAACAACAGGTTAGCCCACTACACACTGCCTTTCCATGTAATCATTTGACGTCTGTAATCCACGCCACCAATAACACTGTGCAAATAAACAGTATTGGCGGGGAGCCGGGACGAATGAAAGGAAAACAGCCTCGCTTACGGGACCAGGTTCGTGCGGTTATTCGCGTGAATCATTACAGCATCCGTACCGAAAAAACCTACTGGTACTGGATCCGTTACTTCATTCGTTTTCAGCAAATGAAGCACCCTCGCGATATGGACCCCGAGAGGTCAATGAGTTTCTGACCTGGCTCGCTGTACATCGTTATGCCGCTGCAGCCATGTGGATCTGCGCACCACCCAGATTTACACCCACGTCCTCGGCCAAGGTTTCGCAGGGGTGCGCAGTCCGCTCGGCTACCGGTCAGTAAGCCCTCACCACTCCAACTGAGCCCCGGTCTGGTACTCGATCACCCGCGTCTCAAAGAAGTTCTTCTCCTTGCGCAAGGTGGCCTGCTCATCTAGCCAGGGCGACACGTTCTTCGCACCCGGAAACGGCTCTTCGAGGCCGACGGTGCGGGCACGACGATTGGCCACGAAGCGAAACTGCTCGCTGTGATATTCCGCGGAGTAACCGAGTATCGGATCCCGCAGGATGTAGTCCGCATAGGCCCTCTCGGCGGCTTCGGATTCGTCCCACATCTCACGCACGGCCTTCGGATCGAACGTGATGTTCTCCTCTTCCACGATCTGGTTGACCACTTTCAGGCCGAATGAGAAGTGCATGGCCTCGTCCCGCAGGATGTACTGCAGCTGCTCGCCAGTGCCGCGCATCAGACCCCGGCGCTGCAGGGCGAAAATGGGGCTGAAGCCGTTGTAGAACCAGGTGCCTTCGAACACCGCCGCAAAGAACAGATAGGACATGATGAATTCCTGCAGGTCGTCCTTGTTACGCAGGTTCATATTCGGGCGCATGGCCGCATCCAGCCGGCGATTGGCAATCTGGATCTTGCCGTTGATCTCCGGTACCACCCGGTAGCGGTTGTAGATCTCGCTCTGGTCCAGGTTGAGGGTTTCGATGCAGTGCTGGTAGGCCCAGGTGTGCATGGCCTCTTCGTACACCTGGCGGGCCTGGTAGATCTGCAGCTCCGGCGCGCTCATCTTTTCCATCACAGCCAGGCCGATGTTGCGCATGGCGAGGATGTCGGAGGTGGTGAGGTAGGCCAGCACGTTCTCGTAGACGTGCTTTTCCGGTGCGGTCAGCCGGTGATGGTAGTCATGGACGTCCTGGGCCATGTTCACGTCCAGAGGGGTCCAGTGGTTTTTGTTGGCGTTCATGAAGTACTCCCAGGCCCAGGGGTACTTGAACGGCGCCAGCTGGTTGATGTCGGTCTCGCCGTTGATGACGCGTTTGTCGTCCACATTCACCGGGGCCGGGGCGCCGGGATGCGCCGCCTTGGATTCAGTTTTTGGTTCGTCGTCCCAATCAAGCATGGTTTTTGCCTCGAAATCGTTAAGTGAGCAGTTACTGACAGGCTTCGCAGTCCGGATCGTCGATGCTGCATACCTGTGGCTGGGGAGCGGCAACCGGGGCGGTTTTTTCAGCGCCGGTGGCACCCAGAGAGCGCAGGTAGTAGGTAGTTTTCAGCCCACGTTCCCAGGCCAGCTGGTACAGGGCATCCAGCTTTTTGCCACTGGGCTCGGCCATGTACAGGTTGAGGCTCTGGGCCTGGTCGAGCCATTTCTGGCGGCGGGCAGCGGCTTCCACCAACCACCTCGCATCGATCTCGAAGGCAGTGGCGTAGCGGGCTTTCAGTACCGCCGGGATGCGGTCGATCTGTTGCACGGAACCGTCGAAGTATTTGAGGTCGTTCACCATCACGTTGTCCCATAGGCCTTCTGCCTTGAGATCCCTTACCAGCGAGGGATTGACCACGGTGAACTCGCCGGAGAGGTTCGATTTCACGAACAGGTTCTGGTATGCCGGTTCGATGGACTGGGACACGCCCACGATGTTGGAGATGGTGGCCGTGGGCGCGATGGCCATCACGTTGCTGTTGCGCATGCCGTTTTTTGCGATCAGTTCGCGTACGGGAGACCAGTCCAGTCGGGCGTTGGTGTTCACAGACAGGTCCCCTTCCCTGCGGTTTTCCTTCAACAGTTGGATGGAGTCGATCGGCAAGGTGCCCTGCTGCCAGAGTGAGCCCTCATAGCTCTCATAGGCGCCTCGCTCACCCGCCAGCGAAGCCGAGGCGCGGATGGCGAAGTAGCTGAGTTGCTCCATGGCAACGTCGGCAAACTCAACCGCTTCCGGGCTGGAATACGGCAGGCCCAATTGATAGAGCGCGTCCTGGAAACCCATGAGGCCGAGACCTACCGGGCGATGCTTCAGGTTGGAATTGCGGGCCTGGGGCACGGCGTAGTAGTTGATGTCGATAACGTTATCGAGCATGCGCACGGCGGTGTTCACCGTTTTTTCCAGGCGCTGCACGTCCAGCTCGCCGTTGGCAATGTGGGCCGCCAGGTTCACGGAACCGAGGTTGCATACAGCGATCTCGTCGGCACTGGTGTTCAGGGTGATTTCCGTGCACAGGTTGGAGCTGTGCACAACGCCCCGGTGCTGCTGGGGAGAACGCAGGTTGCACGGGTCCTTGAAGGTGATCCAGGGGTGGCCGGTTTCGAACAGCACGGTGAGCATCTTGCGCCAGAGCTGCTTGGCCGGGATTTTCTTGAACAGCTTGATTTTGCCCTGCTCTGCGAGGGCTTCGTAATGCTCGTAGCGTTCACGGAAGGCGTTGCCGTACAGGTCGTGCAGATCCGGCGCATCGCTGGGGGAGAACAGGGTCCAGTCCCGGTCTTCGCGCATGCGTTCGATCAGCAGGTCGGGCACCCAATTGGCGGTGTTCATGTCGTGGGTGCGTCGGCGTTCGTCACCGGTGTTCTTGCGCAGTTCCAGGAATTCCTCAATATCCAGGTGCCAGCTTTCCAGGTAGGCACACACCGCGCCCTTACGCTTGCCGCCTTGGTTCACGGCCACGGCGGTGTCGTTCACCACTTTCAGGAACGGCACCACGCCCTGGCTCTGGCCGTTGGTGCCCTTGATGTGGGAGCCGAGTGCCCGTACCGGGGTCCAGTCGTTGCCCAGGCCGCCAGCCCATTTCGACAGCATGGCGTTATCGCGGATGGCGCCGTAGATGTCTTCCAGATCGTCGCCAACGGTGGTCAGGTAACAGGAGGACAACTGGGAATGCCGGGTACCGCTGTTAAACAACGTAGGTGTGGAGGCCATGTAGTCAAACGACGACAGCAGATTGTAGAACTCGATGGCGCGGGCATTCGGGTCGTCTTCGCGCAGGGCCAGGCCCATGGCGACGCGCATGAAGAATACCTGGGGCAGCTCAAGGCGGGCCTTGTTCCAGTGCAGGAAGTACCGGTCGTACAGGGTTTGCAGGCCCAGGAAGCCGAATTGCAGGTCACGCTCTGGCTTCAGCGCAGCCCCAAGACGCTCAAGATCGAAAGCGGCAAGGGCCTCGTCCAGCAGTTCATAACGAATACCTGCCTCGATAAAGGCACTCAAGGCCTGTGGATAAATCTCCGCCAAGGGCAGACTGATGGGCAGGCCAAGGGCAGCGGCATTCTCCAGGCGAAGCTGCTCCAGGAGCAGGCGTGCAGTGACCGCGCTGTAGTCCGGCTCCCGCTCAATCCGGCTGCGGGCCGTCATGATCAAGGCCGACAGCACGTCTTCCTCGGCGATGCCGTCGTAAAGGTTGGTCAGGGCATCGTCCACCAGGGAATCACCGTCGATGCCCTCCAGCCCTGTGGCGGCCTGCTCCACCTGCAGTTTCATCAGGCCCAGATCCAGCGGAGCAATCTCGCCACTGGTCTTTTTCACCGTCAGATGGGGGTGCGCCTCAACCGGGGCATGGCGGGCGCGCTCGCGGGCATGCTCTTCCCGATACAAAACGTAAGCGCGGGCCACCTTCTGTTCTTCGGCCCGCATCAGGGCCAGTTCCACCTGATCCTGGATGTCTTCGATATGCACCTTGCCGCCGGCCTTCAGGCGACGGCCAATCGCCTGGATAACCTGGTCGGTCACCCGGTGTACCGCGTCATTGATACGGGCGGAGCCGGCGGAGGTGTCGCCCTCAACAGCGAGGAACGCTTTGGTTACGGCGATGCTGATCTTCGAGGGGTCGAAGCCCACGAGAGTGCCGTTGCGTTTGATGACCTGAAGGGATTCGGTATCGGTGTGCGAGGTTGGCCGGGGTTCGGCCAGGGCTGAGGCGGACATGCTGTGTTCTCCTGAATACGCGTTGAAATCCTTTCACCATCGCGTAGGCAGAGAATCGGAGTGCCACCGTAGGTCGGATTAGCGCATGCGTAATCCGACAAAAGCGGCCTGGCGCAGACAGGGGTGTCGGATTACGCTTCGCTAATCCGACCTACACGTCTGGCCTGAATCCGGTCTGCTCACCTTAAAACGCGAAGGTGCAGTTGTCTCCCTGGCAGGTCTTCGGACTCAGGGGCGTGAATCGTTCGATTCGGCCTCGTGTGGCGACTTCCCGGCTTTCACCAGTGTCTCGATGCCACGCTTGTTCCCCAATACCGCTGCGCGTCAGTTCCGGAGTCTCACCGGATTCCCGATACCAGAATGGCTGAGATGATCACACGTTGACCGAGTTGGTTACGCACTGATCACTACATCTGGTATTTGACCAAGGATAGAAACACTATATACACGATATTCGGAAGGGACAACCTGAAGCAATAAAAAAGGCCCCGGAGAGGGGGCCAAACACGTGACAGTTTCAACTCAGCCAATCAGTGGCTGATCATCCAGGGCCGCATGGAGGGAAACATCTTCTTTCCGTCGGCGGTGTAGAACAGCATGGACTTGCCGGGTTTCGGGGAGCCACAGCCGCAGGCGCGACTGTGCTCCTTATCATTCGCCCTTCGGTCTGCGGTGGAAAACACCGGCTCATGCCGGGACCGTTCGTTCCGGTCCTCGGCCGCCCTTTGGGCCGGGTCCATGGCGGCAATGTGGGATGGCAACACGATCACCCGCGGCGACATGGCCTTGCAGGTGGGGCATTGCGCCGGCTTGGCCGCATCCTCCATGGTGGCCAGTGTGTGAAAGAGGCCATGTTCACGGCACTTGTAGTCATACACGGGCATGGCGATTACTCCTTATCTTTCGACAGCGGTACGTCCATGCCCCCGCTGACTTTCTTCTGCGGACCATCGGCGGACGGGTTAATGTCGAAGTCGAAGATGCCCGTCGGCAACCAGAGCGTGGCGCAGGCGTTCGGGATATCCACCACGCCGCTAATGTGGCCTTCCACCGGCGCACAACCCAGAATCGCGTAGGCCTGGGCCTTGGTATAACCGAACTTGGTCATGTATTCGATGGCGTTCAGGCACGCCTGACGATAAGCCACGTGCACGTCCAGGTAATGCTGGCCGCCGTCTTCGTCTACGGAGATGCCTTCGAAGATCACATAGTCGTCGTAACGGGGCTTGATCGGGCTGGGCTTGAACACCGGATTCTTGATGCCGTACTTCTTCACGCCGTCCTTGATCAGGTTTACCCGCAGGTGAATCCAGCCGGCCATTTCGATGGCGCCACAGAAGGTGATCTCACCGTCGCCCTGGCTGAAGTGAAGGTCGCCTACGGAGAGGCCGGCACCGTCCACGTACACCGGGAAATACACCTTGGAGCCACGGGACAGATCCTTGATGTCACAGTTGCCACCGTGTTCCCGTGGCGGCACGGTACGGGCGGCTTCGGCGCCGGCAGCCTTGGCCGCGTCACCGGTCATCTGGCCCATGTGGGCGGTCTCACCATTGGGCAGTGTTGCCAGTTCCGGCACACGCTCCGGATCGGTCGCGACCAGTCCGGCCTCACGCTTGTTCCAGGTGTCCAGCAATTCTTTGGAGGGCAGGCAGCCGATCAGGCCCGGGTGAATCAGGCCGGCAAATTCCACATTGGGAATGTGCCGGGATTTGGTGAACATGCCGTTGAAGTCCCAGATGGATTTCTGGGCCTCCGGGAAGTGTTCGGTCAGGAAGCCACCGCCGTTCTGCTTGGAGAAGAACCCGTTAAAGCCCCACTGGCTCTCTTCGAAAGTGCCGATGTCGAGGATGTCGACTTCCAGCAGGTCGCCCGGCTCTGCGCCCTCGACCCCGATCGGTCCCGACAGGAAGTGAACCTGGCTGAGATCAACATCGCGCACGTCGTCGGCGCTGTCGTCGTTCTTGATCTGGCCGCCGGTCCAGTCATAGCACTCAACGATGAAATCGTCGCCCGGCTTGACGGTAGCCACCAGCGGAACATCCGGGTGCCAGCGGTTGTGGATTTTGTCGTTCTCATAGGCCGACTTGTTCAGATCGATCTTGATAATGGTTTCAGCCATAACGGGCGCTCCTTGGTGTTGGCTTGCACGATTAGGTAACGGCTTTACTATCCGAAATCCCGTCCCTGTGAGGTATTCGCGAAATGCCCCCGGTGCCTACGTCATTCGACGTATTGGTGCACCGTGACCTTCCTGCCCTGCAGGCTAGCTTCAAACCGGCGACAGTCCGGATACGCCAGCAACGCCCGGGCAACGGCGGGTTCCAGCCGCTGGCGAAAAGCCCGCAGCAGTTCCCGGGCGCCATAGCGAGCGTCGTAGCCACGGCACAGCTCTTCTCGCAGCTCAGGCGCCAGCGACAGCTCGGCGTGCTTTTTGGACAACCGGCGATTGAAGCCCGCCAGCTCAATGTCCAGCAGGGCTTCCAGCCAGTTGTCGGTAAGTCGGTTGAAGGTGAGGATCTGATCAATCCGGTTGAGGAATTCCGGGTCAAAGTGCCGGCGCAGAGCGGTATCGCGAATGGCCTCGCCGTTGCCGGGTGATAAACCGAGCCAGCGACGCCAGCCCCGCTGGTAGCTCTGCTCATACGTCTCCGCCTCCAGCGCACCGGCGTTGCTGGTCATGAAGATCAGGGTGTTGCGGAAGTCGATCTCCCGGTTGCCGGAGGGAAACACCAGCCGACCGGTGTCCAGCACGTTCAGCAGCGTGCGCACCACTTCCTTGCTGGCTTTCTCGATTTCATCAAACAACACAATGCCGGGTTTGCTGAACGAGCCCTGTACCTTGTCCAGATCGAACAGGCTGTGGCCTTCCTTACTGCCCACGTAGCCCGGCGGTGCACCGGTCAGGGCTGCGGCGTAATGCTCCTGGGCCAGGGTGTTCATGTCGATACGGCACAAGCCATCGCGATTACCGTGGATGGCTTCGGCAATGAGGCGCACGGTTTCGGTTTTGCCAACGCCAGTAGGACCCAGGAACAGGTGCACCGCCAGCGGCCGGCTGTCCTCGCCGATATCGGCTTTCACCCGCACCAGCATGGATTCCATGGCGGCCAGGGCCTCGTCCTGGCCAACGATATTTTCTCGCAGTCTGGCCATCACGGCCTCGGGCTCGAAGCGGAACCGGGAAGCACGAACCGGGCCTGAGGCGGCCCGGTTCTTTTCAATGGTTTCCCGATTGTCTTCCAGCCGTTCGTTGATAAACGGCATGAACGCCTCCCGGGCTTAGGCCCCTGCGGATTTTTCCTTGCCGTCGAACGGCAGCTCGCCCACCGGGCACTCGGCGGTACCTACCGTCTTCCGGGTCATGGCCTCCACATTTTCCTGCGCCTTCTGGGCATCCATCACCCAGGTACGGTAGAACTCGAACGGACAGTCGGCCACGCCCTTGTCGCCGTCCCCGGAGGCATGCACTCCGGTGTAGCCCCGGTGCAGCAGCTTGAACAGGTGATTCTGGGACTGATCGTTCGCACGGGCATCACGGATCTGGCTTACGGACAGCTGGGCATACTGAATGCCCATGTCTTCCTCACCGCATTCCCCGAGGGTACGGCCATCGAAGCCGATAATCGCGGAGTGGCCGAAGTAGGAATACACGCCGTCAAATCCGGCGGCGTTGGCCACCGCAACGTAACAGTTGTTGGCCCAGGCCATGCTCTTGGCCATCATCACCTGCTGTTCCTTGGCCGGGTACATGTAGCCCTGACAGCGAACAATCAGCTCCGCCCCCTTCATGGCGCAATCGCGCCAGATCTCGGGATAGTTGCCGTCGTCGCAGATGATCAGGCTGATCTTCATGCCCTTCGGACCCTCGGTGACGTAGGTAGTGTCCCCCGGATACCACCCCTCGATCGGACACCAGGGGATACACTTGCGGTATTTCTGGACGACCTCACCCTCGTTGTTGATCAGAACCAAGGTGTTGTACGGCGCCTTGTTGGGGTGATCCTCGTGTCGCTCTCCGGTGAGCGAAAACACGCCCCAGGTGTTCGCCTCACGACAGGCGGCGGAGAAGATGGCCGTTTCGTCACCGGGCACGGTGGCCGCGGTTTCCATCATTTCCTCGTTGTCGTACATGATGCCCATGGTGCTGTATTCCGGGAACACCACCAGATCCATGCCGGGCAGGCCGACTTTCATACCCTTGATCATGTCAGCGATGTTGCGGGCGTTGTCCAACACCTCGGCTTTGGTATGCAGCCGCGGCATCTTGTAGTTCACCACCGCCACGCCGACGGTATCGTTGCTGCTGGAAATATCACCGTGTCTCATTGATCTGCTCCTCGTTAAACCGCCAGATAGCTCGCAATCTTGTCCTGATCCGCTTCTTCCCGGCTCTCTTCGTGCACAATCGCGCCCTTTTCAATCACCAGGATCCGGTCTGCCGCATCCATCACGAAGCTCAGAACCTGCTCCGACACCACAATCGACAGGCCCCGCTCATCCCGGATGCGCCGAAGGGTCTGCGCGATTTCCTTGATGATGTTGGGCTGGATACCTTCCGTGGGTTCGTCAAGCAGCAGCACCTTGGGCCGGGTGGCCAGTGCCCGGGCAATAGCCAGCTGTTGTTGCTGGCCGCCAGAGAGGTTGCCACCACGCCGGTTCTGCATTTCCTTCAGTACCGGGAACATCTCGTAGAGGTCCTCGGGTACCTTCTTCTCACCAACAGCGGCCAGGCCGGTCTCGATATTCTCCCGTACCGTCAGTGTCGGAAAGATCATCCGCCCCTGCGGCACGAAACCGATTCCGGCGCGCACACGCTGGAAGCTCTTCAGGCCGGAAAGGTCGTTCCCATCCAGGCTGACTTCACCGCCTCGCGTGGGGGTCATGCCCACCAGGGATTTCATCAGCGTGGTCTTGCCCATGCCGTTACGCCCCACCACGGCGACAATTTCGTTCTTTGCCACGTCGAGGTTGAGGTCATCGATGATGGTGCTTTGGCCGTAGGCCACCGAATGATGTTTGATGCTCAGCATGATCAGTGCCCCAGGTAGACTTCGATGACTTTCGGGTCCGATTTCACGTGCTCGATTGACCCCTCGGAAAGAACTTTGCCCTGATGCATGACCGTGACCCGGTCAGCGATATCACCGACAAACTGCATGTCGTGCTCGATCACCAATACCGTATGGTCCCTGGTAATCACCCTCAGCAGCTCGGCGGTTTTCTTGCGCTCGGTGACGGACATCCCGGCTACCGGCTCATCCAGCATCAGCAGGTCCGGTTTCTGGATCAGCAGCATGCCGATCTCCAGCCACTGCTTCTGGCCATGGCTCAACGATGCAGCCGGCTCATTCAGGGCCTCGGTCAGGAAGATGGTTTCAGCCACCTCCTCCACAGCATTGATGACCTCCGCGTCGCGCTTGAATCCCAGGGCGCCCATCACGCTGTGTCCCTTTGGGTAGGACACTTCAAGGTTTTCAAAGACGGTCAGATCCTCGAACACGGACGGGGTCTGGAACTTCCGGCCCACACCCGAGTGAACAATCTGGTGCTCCTTGAGCTTGGTAAGCTCCTTACCGTCAAACTTGATGGAGCCGGACGTGGCCTTGGTCTTGCCGCAGATCAGGTCCAGAACCGTGGTTTTACCGGCACCGTTGGGGCCGATGATGACCCGGATTTCCTTCGGATCCAGGTAGAAGGACAGGTCATCCACGGCCTTGAAGCCATCGAATGACACGGTCAGGCCTTCGACCGCCAGCAGGAAATCCCCACTTTTGCTTTTGGCTGCACTCATCACGATTTCTCCGGGCTGTAGGAATCGATCATCGGATCGTAATCAGGAGTCTTCTCAGCGGTCGGCTTTGGCTCTGCGGTTTTTTCCGCGGGCTTGGCCTCCAGCTGTGCACCCTTGTTGCGCTTGAAGATCTTGTCTTCCAGGGGCATGACGTAGGTCTGATACAGGCCGGCCAGACCGTTCGGGAAGGCCAGTACGACACCGATAAACAACGCACCCATGGCAAACGGCCAGAGTTCCGGGAAGGATTCCGAAAAGCCACTCTTGGCGGCATTCACCAGCAAGGCACCGTAGACCGCGCCGAGGATGGACAACCGACCACCCAGGGCACAGAAGATGACCATCTCGATGGAGGCGACAATGCCGATGAACGACGGCGACATGAAGCCGACAATCAGGGTGAACATGGCACCACCGACGCCGGCAAAAGCCGCTGCCAGGCAGAACACGAAGATCTTGAAGGCGGCAACGTCATAGCCGGAAAAACGCACCCGATTTTCCTGGGCGTTCATGGCCACCAGGATGCGGCCCAGCTTCCGGTTCTGGACAAGGCGCGCCACAAACAGGCAGAGGAACAGCATGCCAACACAGACAAAGTACAGGATGGTCCGGGCTTCATCGGTGCGGATGTCCCAGCCGTTCAGCGTCTGCAGATCGGTAATGCCGTTCACACCGCCGGTATAGCCCTGCTGTCCGATAATCAGAATCGTCAGGATTGCGGCGATAGCCTGGGTGATGATGGCGAAGTACACGCCCCCCACCCGCCGGGTAAACATGGCGAAGCCGATAACGAACGCCAGCAGAACCGGCACACCGATCACCGCAAGCAGGGTGAAGGAGAAGCTGTGGAACGGTTCCCAGAACCAGGGCAGCTCGGTGAGCTGGTTCCAGTCCATGAAATCCGGGATGCCGGGGGTGGACTGGATGGCGGTGGCCTCCGGAGTGGAGGCCTCCAGCTTCAGGAACATGGCCATACAGTAGCCGCCAAGGCCAAAGAACACACCCTGGCCCAGGCTGAGAATGCCGGCCTTGCCCCAGCACATCACCAGGCCAATGGCGACAAAGGCGTAGGTCAGGTACTTGCCCACCATGTTCAGGCGGAATGGGTCCAGCGCCAGTGGCAAAAGCACCACCAGCAACACGGCCAGTGCGACGTAATACAGTCCCTCGCGGGTGGCAAACCATTTCAATGGGGATGAACTCTTCATGACAATCTCCTACCGACGGACCTTGAGGGCCATGAGTCCTTCTGGACGCAGCATCAGGATGCCGACGACGACCAGCAGGGTGAGCACCTTGGCCATGGAACCACTGAGGAAGAACTCCATGGTGGACTGGGCCTGGGATATACCGAAGGCGGACACAATGGTGCCGATCAGGCTCTGGGCACCGCCAAACACCACCACCAGGAAGGTGTCTACGATATAAGCCTGGCCAGAGGACGGACCGGTGGAACCGATCATGGTGAAGGCAGCACCAGCGACGCCAGCGATGCCACACCCGAGGGCAAAAGTGGCTCGGTCGATACCGGCACTGTTGATACCAACGGCTTCAGCCATGGGGCGATTCTGAACCACCGCCCGCACTTTCTTGCCATAGCCGGATCGGTACATCAGGAAATACACGCCCACGGCAATGGACAGCGCGATGATCATCACGAACAAACCGTTGATGGGCAGCTCCACCAGGTCAGTCACCTGGATCGCCCCCATCATCCACTCGGGCAGGTCCACACCCACTTCCCGGGCGCCAAAGATGGATCGGTAAGCCTGCTGCATGATCAGGCTCAGACCCCAGGTGGCCAGAAGGGTATCCAGTGGTCGGTGATAGAGTCGCCGTATCATGAGCCATTCAACGAATGCCCCCAGGGCAGCACAAATCAGGAAAGCCAGAACCATGGCGACGAAGAAGTAGCCGCCGAACAGGCTCGGCAGATAGGACTGGAAAAAACCGGATGTCAGGTAGGTGGTGTAGGCGCCGAGGATCATGAACTCCCCGTGTGCCATATTGATCACCCCCATCTGACCAAAGATGATGGCCAGGCCCAATGCCATCAGTACGAACACTGAAAACAGGGAGAGCCCGGCAAACCCCTGCATGGCAAATATCGACATCAATTCACTGCTGGTGTAGCCATCAAACATGACCCTTACTCCCCTTTAGACCAACTTACCCTTCAAACCCTTAATCTCGTGTTCAGAGGCAACGGATGCTGGCGCCCGGGGGCGCCAGGAGTCCGGGCTTATTGGTAGCCTTCCGGGAACGGGTCCGGTTCCATCAGTTCTTCGGTCTCGTAGACAACCTTGTACTGGCCGTCAGGTTGAGCCTGGCCGATGCGGGTCTTGGACCACAGGTGATGGTTTTCGTGGATGCGCACGTAACCCTCTGGCGCTTTCGTGAACTCGATGCCTGCGAACTCTTCACGGATCTTGTCGATGTCGAATGAGCCGGCTTTTTCAACCGCAGCTTTCCACAGCCATGGGCCGAGATACGCCGCCTGGGTCACGTCACCGATGACCATGTCATCGCCGTAGGCTTCCTTGAAGGCCGCAACAAATTCCTTGTTGTTGGGGTTATCGAGGCTCTGGAAATACTTCATGGAGGCGTAGATGCCGTCCACGTTCTCACCGCCGATACCGCGGATTTCGTCTTCGGTCACGGAGATGGTCAGCAGAAGGGGCTTCTCATCGGTGAAATCGATACCGGCCGCTTTCATCTGCTTGTAGAAGGCCACGTTGGAGCCACCGACAACCGAGGCAAAGATCACGTCCGGCTTGCGCAGCTTGATCTTGTTGATAACGGAGTTGAACTGGGTGTGGCCCAGCGGATAATACTCTTCGCCAGAGACCTTGAGGCCCAGCTTGTCCTCGATGTGCTTGCGGGCGATCTTGTTCGAAGTACGGGGCCAGATGTAGTCCGATCCGAGCAGATAGAAGCTTTTGGCACCCTTGGTTTCTGCGGCCCAGTCGATACTGGCAAGAATCTGTTGCGTCGCTTCCTGGCCGGTGTAGACCACGTTGGGCGACTGCTCAAGACCCTCGTAGAAGGTGGGGTAATAGAGCATGCCGTTGTATTGCTCGATGACCGGGAGAACGGCCTTGCGGGAAGCCGAGGTCCAGGCGCCGAAGATCGCAGCAACGTTGTCCTGGCGCAGTAGCTTCCGGGATTTTTCAGCGAAGGTCGGCCAGTCACTGGCGCCGTCTTCCTGAACGAATTCAATCTGGCGGCCCAGGACACCACCGGAGGCGTTGATCTGGTCAATGGCCAGCTTTTCCGCCTGAACCGAGCCAATCTCACTGATCGCCATTGTGCCGGTGATGGAGTGCAGAATGCCGACCGTAACAGTGTCATCCGTCACCGCCAGACCGGTCGTGTTGACCTCTGCTGTGGCCGGCACTGCCGCCTGTGCCGACGTCGCAAGCATGACGGAAGCCGCCAGCGTCATCAGGCTCTTTTTCAGCCCCAGTCCCTTACCGAACGACCGCCCGTTGGCGGCTTGATCTGTCGTATCCATGGTGATTCCTCGCAGTTTTTGAAGTCCGGATCCGCGCTTCCCTTCGAAAGCACAGTGCCCACGAGAATCATTCTGCTCGGCACCCGTACAGGTGCCCATTCGGCAATCGCCCCAGCGCGCTACGTCATTTGACGCATTCCTGTAACCAACAGGACAGGCTAAAAACGCAGGCATGCAGAAGAAGAACATCCCTGCACCGGTCTATGGCACGGATATTGTTCCGGCTTTCTCATCCTGTGCATTTCAGCTTGAAGCTGCACTAACGCGGGGCACTCAAACACCAAAGGCAAGGCAGTCATGGCGGCAAGACAGAATATTTTTCGGGTTCGGCGCAGCTACAACCAGTGGGTAGCCAACCAGACCCTGGAAGACTATGCGCTTCGCTTTACCGCCAAGAGTGCCCGGCGCTGGTCCGCGGCCCGGGTAAGCAACACAGCCCTGGGCGCCATCTCCTTTCTGGCACTGGAAGCCATCGGCGGCTCCATTACCCTCCACTACGGATTCGACAATGCGGTCGCCGCGATACTGGCCGTCAGTCTGGTGATTTTCCTCACCGCCATCCCGATCAGTTACTACGCGGCCCGTTACGGCGTCGACATTGACCTGCTGACTCGCGGTGCCGGCTTTGGCTATATAGGCTCCACCATCACCTCGCTGATCTACGCCTCGTTCACGTTTATCTTTTTCGCCATCGAGGCCGCCATCATGGCCATGGCGCTGGAAATGCTGTTCGGGATTCCACTGGTCCTGGGCTACCTGATTTGCTCCGTGGTGATCATTCCCTTTGTAATCCACGGGATCACCACGATCAGCCGGTTCCAGGTCTGGACCCAGCCAGCCTTCATCTTTCTCCAACTGGTGCCCTTTGTTTTCATTGTTTACGCGGATGCCTCTTCCGTCAGCGACTGGACACAGTTCGAGGGACTTAACCCGGTTGATTCCGGTGGCTTCAGCATCGTTATGTTCGGGGCTGCGGCGGCTGTGGTGTTCTCATTGATTGCCCAGATCGGCGAGCAGGTGGATTTCCTGCGCTTCATTCCAGAACCCCGCAATGCCCGGGAAAAGCGACGTTGGTGGGCCGCCGTTATGGCAGGCGGACCTGGCTGGATTGTGATCGGCATGTTAAAAATCCTGGCGGGCTCCTTTCTTGCGGTTCTTGCCCTGAAACAGGGCGTTACCGCCTCGGAGGCGGCTGATCCCACCCAGATGTATCTGATCGCCTTCAATTACATTACCCATTCACCCGAGATCTCCCTGGCGATGGCGGGCATTTTCGTCATTCTTTGCCAGCTCAAGATCAACGTTACCAATGCCTATGCCGGCTCCATCGCCTGGTCCAACTTCTTCTCGCGACTCACCCACAGCCACCCCGGACGAGTTGTCTGGCTGTTCTTCAACGTCGCCATTGCCCTTCTGGTGATGGAACTGGGTGTTTACCGGGCGCTGGAGGAAACCCTGGGTTTCTACGGCATCGTCGCCATTGCCTGGGTTGGTTCCCTGGTGGCGGATCTGGTGATCAACAAACCACTGGGGCTCAGTCCCGCACACATTGAGTTCAAACGTGCCCACCTGTACGACATCAACCCGGTCGGAGTTGGTGCCATGCTGACGGCCTCTTTAGTAGGAATCATCTGCCACACCGGCATACTGGGCGTCTATCCGGAGGCTCTGTCCCATTTTATCGCCATGGGAGTCGCGCTGATCATGGCGCCTCTGATCGCCTGGAAAACCGGTGGCCGTTTCTACACAGCACGGCCATTCGTCCCCATCGCTACTGACCATCAGCTCGTGCAATGCACGATTTGTGAACATCACTTCGAACCGGAAGATCTCACCCATTGTCCCGCGTACGACGGCACCATCTGTTCACTGTGCTGTTCGCTCGATGCCCGTTGCGCAGACGCCTGCAAACCGGGGGCCGGATATCAGGAACAGCTCAATCAGTTTCTCGGAAGCCTGATGCCAAAACC
This sequence comes from Marinobacter sp. EhC06, assembly GCF_001650915.1. Taxonomy (GTDB): domain Bacteria; phylum Pseudomonadota; class Gammaproteobacteria; order Pseudomonadales; family Oleiphilaceae; genus Marinobacter. The sequence continues at coordinate 588,785 of NZ_LXYO01000023.1, read as the reverse complement.
GGTGTTGGCCGGTCTGCGCTCAAGGCTCGGGCATTTTCTGAGCCTGCTGGTGCTCATCAACGGCCTTTCCGGCCTGCTGCTGTCCCTGATCTATTTCAAGACGCCGGTCGCTTCACCCGCTGAAGGCATTCTTTTATCGGTGACCCTGTGGAAGGTGTTCTTCATTCTGGTGATCGTGACCGGTGTGATCTGCTGGTTGTTCGTGCTCGCCCACGAAAGCCGGGTGGTGGCTGAAGAAGAGTCCCGTCGCCAGAACCGCCTCCTGATGGAAGAGATCGTCGCCCACGAACGGACCGACCAGGCTCTTCAGCAGGCCAAAGAACAGGCGGAGGCCGCCAACTGGGCGAAAAGTCGCTACTTGACCGGGATCAGTCACGAACTCCGTTCCCCACTCAATGCCATCCTCGGTTATGCCCAGTTGATGGAAAACGACGAGACCATCCCTTCCCACCGCAAGGAAGCCCTCGGCGTGATACGCCGAAGCGGTGAGTACCTCGCCGATCTGATTGAGGGGCTGCTGGATATTTCCAAAATTGAAGCCGGCCGGCTGGACCTGCACCGCGATCAGGTCAGGATTGGGCTGCTGATGGAGCAACTGGTGACCATGTTCCGCCTGCAGGCGGAAGATAAAGGCCTGGCCTTCGATTACCACTGCCCCAACCCGCTTCCGGAAATGGTCACCACCGATGAGAAGCGGCTGCGCCAGATTCTGATCAACCTTCTCTCCAACGCCATTAAATACACGGATCGGGGCGGCGTCTCCCTGACCCTGCGTTATCGCAGTCAGGTCGCCGAGTTCACCGTACGCGATACCGGGGAAGGCATAGCCCCTGAGAATGTGGAACGCATCTTCCGACCCTTCGAACGTATCCGGACACCGGGGCAAAGCCGGGCCGGCACAGGCCTGGGTCTGACCATTACCCGCCTGCTCACGGAAATCATGGGTGGCGATATCTCGCTGGAGAGCGTACCGGGTCAAGGTAGTGTCTTCCGGGTCAGTCTGATGCTATCAAGCCTGCATTCTTCGACACCCCGCTCGATATCAATGCCGGCCAAGCGCATCTACGGTTACCACGGTTCGCGGCGAAAGGTACTGCTGGTGGATGACGATGTGTCCCACCGCCAGGTCATGCGGGCCATGCTCTCGCCCCTGGGCTTTGAAATCGTCGATCTTGGCAATGCTCTGCAGGTTTTGGCAACCGTTGAGGCCGAACGCCCTGACCTTCTGCTTCTCGACGTGTCCATGCCGGGCCAAAGCGGCTGGGAAGTCCTGGCAATGCTACGACAGCACAAGCACACCATGCCTGTCGTGATGGTCTCTGCCGACGCTAACGAAGGCCACCACGCCGCAGACTCACCGCGTCTGCACGATGGCTACATCATCAAACCGGTTCGGCTGAACCTGTTGCTCGACACCATTGCCAGCGTGCTGGATCTCAATTGGCGATTCGATAAGAGCCCGGATCCCATGGCGGCTATTCCAGCACCCGACCATGGCGTTTTGCCTTTACCCAAAATGGAGCATCGCCTGGCTCTGGCCACTCTGGCCCGGATCGGACACCGGAAAGGCCTGCTTGAGGCATTGCATGACCTGAAACACAGCGGCGAGGCGGCCGAACCCTTTGCGATTGAGCTCACCAGACTCACCAACGATTTCCAGTTTGAGAAAATTCTTGAACTACTCGAGGTAGCCGAACATGAAGCTTCATAATGACCGGAAGACTGTCGTGATGGTCGTAGATGACGCAGTCGACTCCATTCGAATGATCAACGATGCCATGGAAGAGGCAGGTATGACGGTGCTCGTTGCTCTGGAAGGAAACCAGGCGCTTACGATCAGCCAGAATATAACCCCAGATGTGGTGTTGATGGACGCTTTGATGCCCCATATGGACGGCTTCGAAACCTGTCGTCGATTGAAAGAGAACCCCGCGTTCGCCGATATTCCCATCATCTTCATGACCGGTCTGAGCGATACCGAGCACGTTGTTATGGGGCTCAACGCCGGTGGGGTGGATTACGTAACCAAACCGATTAACACCACCGAACTTCTGGCCAGAATGGATGTACACCTGACGAACGCCCGCATGACCCGCAGTGCTCGTAGCGCCCTGGATACGGCCGGTCAGAACCTGTTTGCGGTGGACCGCGAGGCGAATTTGCTCTGGGGCACGCCACAGGTTTGCCAGTACCTGCCCGACGCAGCGCATCCCGAATTTCCCGAGGTACGTGCCAGATTGGAGCAATGGCTGGGCCACCGTCCCGAGCCGGGCCACAGCATGCCAGTCGAAATCATGGGTATCGACAGAACGGTAGAGTTTCTTGCCCTTGTGGATAACAGAGAATACCTGCTGCGGCTGAAAACACCACAGAACCAGAACAGCGCAACAGCAGCCTTGCGGCAACGGTTCGAGCTGACACTGAGAGAATCCGACGTGTTACTCTGGATCGCGAACGGTAAGACCAACCGGGAGATAGGCCAGATCCTGGATATGAGTCCCCGAACCGTTAACAAACACCTGGAGCAGGTATTCCGGAAACTGGGCGTAGAGAACCGGACGGCGGCCGCAGCCAGTGCAATCCGCTTGCTGGCAATCCAGTAATGGCCTCGGGCACTTTTGCTCATAGCGTCTGTCCATCGGGGTACTGTAAACCTGAAAGCGAGAAGCGCGATGAGAAAGACTGCCACATTTTTATCAGTGCTGGTTCTGATGGGCCTGTCAGGGCTCTTGTTGGCACAGGCACCATCCCCGCTCACACCTTTCTCGGAAATGCAGTCCCTGAATGATGGCTGGGAGCCTCTGGAATTCCCCAAAATAGATCAGCTCAGCCGCTATGAACTGACAACCGAAGACGGTCAGCAGGTCGTGCGGGCGACCACGGACGGCGGTGCGTCAGGACTGATCGCACGGGTCAGGCTGGAGCCAACCGATTCGCTGATTCTGCAATGGCGGTGGAAGGTCTCGAATGTCTTCGAAAAAGGCGATGCCCGGGAAAAGTCCGGGGACGATTATCCGGCGAGAATCTATGTGGCATTCGAGTTCCAGCCCGAGAAGGCAGGGTTTTTCGAGCGCGCCAAACGCAAGACCGTCGAGGTGTTATTCGGTGAGTCTCTGCCGGGCAATGCCCTCAACTACATCTGGGCCAATACTCTCCCGAAGGGCGAGATTGTGCCCAACCCTTACACCGAGAAAACCATGATGATTGCCATTAATTCCGGATCAGAACAGGTCGGCGAATGGGTCACGGTGGAGCGGGATATCATGGCCGACTACCGGGAAGCGTTTGGCGAGGAACCGCCACCGGTGGTGGGTATTGCCATCATGTCGGATTCGGACAACACCGGGGAAAAAGCGACCGCCTGGTATGGGGATATCCGGTTAAACCCCTGAACATCAGTACTCTGTGTGCAAAACCGATCAGCGCAGCTGTTCGGGATAACCCGGGATCGTATAGCCCTCGGTAATTTCTCGTACCGGCGGCACCTCACCTTTCTCTACAAGGCGCAGATAGGCATCGTCGAATTCATCCCGCAACAGAGCAGCCCGGGGATGGGCAAGCGAGAAAACCCAGGCCAGGTTGCGAGTACGGACTTCCGACTCCCGGAGCATGCGATCCGCCCCTTCGATAAGAATTTCCCGGACCGGTTGGCGATAATCCAGCAGGTAATCACCACGTCCACGCTTCAGCATATCAACCGCAGAACGATGATTGGGCGATTCGGTAACCCGGATTTCACTGTCGGCTTCAAGCCAGGAAAGCAGGCCGGCGTATGTATAGCCGCCGATTACAATCACACGTTTGCCCCGCAACTGCTCGAGGTTGGTCAAGGGCGGTTTTCCATCAAGATACCAGGCACTCAGGTGCACCGGGGATGGGCTGACCCAACTTTCCAGAACATTCCCCTGTAGATTGGGGACCTCAGTAACGCCGGGCCAGACATCAATCGCGCCATTGCTCAGATAAAGATAGACCCTACTGACCGGTAAATAGAGAAACTCAGGCTCATAGCCAGCCTCAGCGGCAACTTTCCGGGTCAGCTCGATGAAGCTGCCAGCCGCTGTTCCATCGGCAGCCTGGTAGGTAACCGGCGGAAACTCCAGGTAGGCCACACGCAATGTTTTTTTATTCGCTCCTTCCTGGGCTGATGCCGCCATGGCCGCAAGGGTGAGCATCAGAAAGATGACGAACCGGTTAGTCAGCGACTGCCGGCTCGTCAGTGCAGAGACAAAACAAGGGCGTTGGCAACTGTGCATGGAATCCGTTTAGTGAGGTCTGTTTAGGCAAAGATTAACAGACCCGGGCAAATCTGCACTGACACTGCCCGCAAAAATCCGAACAGAATGTCAAATATGGTTAATAACCATGTACAGACCTACCCCCCCCATTACCAACATATAGGGAAACGCCATAATCACCATCTTGCCGTATGACAGTCGAACCAGTGGCGCGATGGCAGACGTCAGCAGGAACAGGAAAGCCGCCTGGCCATTCGGGGTCGCCACACTGGGAAGATTGGTGCCGGTGTTGATGGCAACCGCCAGCTTCTGGAAATGGTCATAGCTGATAGCACCCGCATCCAGAGCCTGTTTCACCTCACTGATATACACGGTGGCCACGAACACGTTATCGCTGATCATCGAGAGCACGCCGTTGGCGATAAAGAACATGCCCGGCTGACGGGCTTCGGGAAGCGACAGAACGTAGTCAATGATCGGCTTGAACAGGTGCTGTTCGTGGATCACGGCAACCACCGCGAAAAACACCACCAGCAGGGAGGTAAACGGCAAGGATTCCTGGAACGCTTTACCAATCTGGTGCTCATCGGTGACACCGGTAAATGAGGTAATCAGGATGATCACCAACAGGCCAATCAAGCCGACCTCAGCCAGGTGAAAAGCCAGGCCCACCACCAGAATTGCAGCCGCAAAAGCCTGCACCCAGAGTGCGGCCTGATCAGCCTTGGTTCGCTTCGCCCGCTCGTTCTCTGCAAACTCTTCCAGCACCCGGCGCACGGGTTTGGGCAGGCGCCCGCCGTAGCCGAACCAGCGCAACTTTTCCAGAGCCCAGCAGGTAAACAACCCGGCCGCCAGCACCGGCACGCTCACCGGCGCCATATGCAGGAAGAAGCCGGCAAAATCCCAACCCACCACCTTGGCAATCAGCAGGTTCTGCGGCTCGCCCACCATGGTGGCTACCCCGCCGAGAGCGGTACCGATAGCACCGTGCATTAATAGGCTGCGCAAAAAGGCACGGAAGTTCTCCAGGTCTTCCCGGTGCAGCTCGATCACCTCGTCATCGCTACCGGCGTTATGATCCTTGTGCTGATAGCCCTTACCGGAGGCAACCTTGTGGTAAACCGAGTAGAAACCCACCGCGACGCTGATGATCACCGCGGTAACAGTCAGGGCATCCAGGAAGGCCGAAAGAATCGCTGCCGCGCAGCAGAACAGAAGAGACAAAGCCGACTTGGAACGCACACCCACCAGAATCTGGGTGAAGGTCACCAGCAGCAGTTCCTTCATGAAGTAGATACCGGCCACCATGAACATCAACAACAGGATAACGGGGAAGTTGGTGAGCACTTCCAGATAGACCGCATCCGGCGTGGTCAGGCCGATCAGCAGCGCCTCCACCGCCAGCAGGCCACCCGGCAGAAGCGGGTAACACTTCAGGGCCATGGCCAGGGTAAAAATAAACTCGGCAATCAGAAGCCAGCCGGCCGTTCCCGGACCGAGCGTCCACATGACAATCGGGTTGGCGACCAGAAACAGCAGAATTACCTGCTTGTACCAGACGGGCGCTTTGCCAAGGAAATTGTGGGTAAAGCCGGAAATAACGGTAGTGGGCATTACAGAAATCTTCTGAGAAAACGGGTTATTGGTATTGTGTGGCAGAAGGCCCGAATCTTCCTTGATATTTGCGTACCGGGGTATGGTCCAAAGGTACGAGTTTCAGACCTTATTTGGTCGTAATAACAACAAGAGAGGAAGGTAAGCCCAGCCACGCCGGAATTTTTTAGTAATATTACTTAATTCAAACGGTGCAAGCGACCGCATTTTAACCGATTTCTGGCTCAATGCGGTGGTTTTATGAAAAAAAGCCCCCCTCAAGACCACGAACAGGCACTGGATAGAACTGACCTGGATGTGAATCTCAACGGTGAAGGACAGTTTCTGGCGGGGGAACTGCTTTCAGGATAGGTTCTTAGAGAATTTTGGGAACCGGCGCGTCCGTGCGCCGGGAGAGCAATGTACTCAGAACCGGTAAATAACCGAACCTGTGATTTCACGGCGGGTGCCGTAGGTGCCCGAGCTGTCGAAGGCCGTTGCCACGTATTTCTCATCCAGCAGGTTCTGTGCATGCAGGCCCAGCGACACCTGGCCAATGTCGTAGGTAACAGCGGCATCCACCAGGGTTACATCCGGTACTTCCAGGGCAGAATTATCCGCGTTGAATGCCGCGCCAAAACTCTCGCCGATGTAACGCACACCGGCGCCCAGACCCAGGCCATGCAGCATACCGCCCCGGAAGTTATATTTGCCCCATAGCGCCGCTTCATGTTCGGGTGTGTATTCCAGCGGCTCGCCCTCTTCCACCGGGTTGCTGGCTTTGGTGATCTCGGCATCGGTGTAGGTATAGCTGGCAACCACATCCAGCGCCTGGAACACACGCGTGCGGGCTTCCATCTCAAGGCCCCGCGAGTTGGCCTCGCCCTTCTGCTCACTGGCAAAACTGGTGGGGTTGGTGGTCAGGTAGTCTTCCCGGGTCAGGTCGAACCAGGCCAGTGTGACCAACGTGTCCGTGTTGGGCTGGTACTTCACGCCCACCTCGTACTGATGTGCGGTTTCCGGCTCGAACGGATTGCCTGCCGCATCGGTACCTGTAGTGGGGAGAAACGACTCCATGTAGCTCACATAGGGTGCAAGGCCATTCGCGAGCTGGTAACTGACACCGGCACGCCCGGTGAAGGCTTCGTCTTCCCGGCTAGCTGTGGCGCCGGTGAGATTATTGAGTGTCTCGGAACGGGCCACGTCATACCGGCCGCCAAGGGAAACCGTCCAACGGTCTACCCGGATCTGATCCTGCAGGTAAACGCCGGTCTGCTTGAGTTGGCCGTTCTCGTCTTTAAACAAAGGGGCATCAGGGATAGGCGCGCCATAGACGGGATCATAGATGTCCAGGTTACTGGCGGGCCCGAAGAACTGCCGGGATGACACGTCAATATCCTGATGATCCAGGCCGACCAATACCGTGTGTTCGGCCGCCCCCGTCTGAGCGGTCAACTGCAGCTGGTTATCCATGACCAGGCCGTCAATGCGACCGAAACTGTCAAAGCGTGACCGGGTAATGGTTCTCTGATCCGCCAGCAAGCCGGTGGTGTAGATGGTCTGGTCGTCGACATCGTTGCGGTAGTCCCGGACATTCTGACGCAGCACCACCTGGTCATTGATGTGGTGTTCAAACTCGTATCCAAAGGCGCTCTCGCGACGCTCGTAAGCGTCGTACCCCGGCTCGCCGGTAAACCGGTTGTCAGGAATCGGACCATTCGGGTTTGGCTCAAGAGTCCCCTGCAACGGGTAGCGCTGGGAGGGCTGGGTGTCGTCATACTGCCAGTGCGCCAGTACCGTCAGTCGGGTGGCGTCCGTGGGTTGCCAGGTCAGGCTGGGGGCGAGGTACTTTCGGTCGTCATTGACAAAATCCACCTGAGTTTCGCTGTCGCGAACCAGGCCCACCAGGCGAACCGCAAGGGTATCACTGTCATTCACCGCCCCACTGATATCAAACTGGCCCTGAACCAGATCGTTGGTGCCCGCCTCAACGCGCACTTCTCGACGAGTGTCGAATGTAGGTCGCTTGGACACATAGTTCACCAACCCGCCCGGGCCCGCCTGTCCGTAGAGCACGGACGAGGGTCCCTTCAGCACATCAATGCGCTCGGCACCATAGGGCTCCAGGCTGTAACCGGCCGCAAAGCCGGGATTCGCCAGTTTCAGGTTGTCACGAAACAAGCCACTGGTGGCCACATCGAAGCCACGTATTCTCAGAAAGGTGGTGCGCGGTTCAAAACCGAAAGTCTCACCACGGGCACCGGCTGTATAGCGCAGAACTTCGCCCAGGTTGGCCGCGTTCTGATCCTGGATCTGATCCGCTGTGACCGTCGAAATGGACTGGGGTGTTTCAACCACGCTGGTGGTTGTTTTCGTGCCAGTGACGGTAGCCTCTGCGGTATAACCATCACTCGGTGCAGTGCCGCTCGGTTCGGCGCCATCTGCAGATACCTCAATTGCATCCAGCTCGGTAACGTTCGCTTCCTGCGCGTACAACATCGGGCTTGCCAGAACCCCGGCTATGGCCAACGCGAGGCCTGACGGGAGAAAGGACTGGCGGTTATCACGGGACGAATTCATTAATCAGCTCCAAACAACGCGCTTTACAAAATAAACTGTAATGCGAATTATTGTCGTTTAGATCCGATGTTTGGTATTCAAGAAAACAAAAAATCTATGCGGAGTGCTAATTTTTCTGGTCAACGTTGCGTTGTCGGGGAGAAAACCCGAATTCCCGGCGATACGCCGTCGAAAAATTGGTCGCGTGTGTGTACCCCACCTTGTTCGCGCTCTGCTCAACACTGAAGCCTTGCTCCAGATAGTGTTTTGCCAAGCGAAGCCGGCATTTTCTCAGATAGTCGAAGACCGGAACGCCATACATCGCCCGAAACTTAGCTCGCAGGCCGCTTGGGCTCATAGCCGCCATTTGGGCAAGGTCCTTCAGGGTGTGATGATGATCCGGAGTGAACTCGAGGTGCTGCCTTACCAGCTCAAGGCGCTGACGTTGCTGGACCGGAACCACCGGAACATCCGGCGATTCATGCTCTTCGCCTACCAGACCCAGTCCGGCAAGCTGCAGTGCCAGGCCCTCCAAAACCAGGTTCTTCTGAGCGCCCGTCATGGTAAGGCCCGCGTAGGTCTGTAACAGCTCCTTGAGCGCGGGAGGCACATTCCATTTACGCAGGGGAACCCGAGGGAGCGTGGTCAGGCCATGTAAGCTGGGTGAGACATGCCCCAGGGTTGCGCCCCGGGGATCGAACGCAAGCGCAACAATTTCCAGATGCTGGTGCTCTGGCTGGTGGGCCTGCAATGGGTAGTCCGGATGCAGCTGCATGCTGACAGCGGTACCCGGCGTCAGTGCGTGTTCGACAGAGCCGAGGGTAAGCTCAACGATGCCATCAAGGACTACCAGCACCAGCAATGGTGCGTGACCACAGGAAACCGATTCGTAGCCCTCCAGCACTTCAAGTGAGGAAAAGGTAAAGCGAAAACCCGATGCGAGGCTGTGCTCGGTAATCTCCCCGCGGGCAACAATCCGGTCATCGGTGCTGGTGTCGCCCGCTATCACCGGGAACCGAAATTCAATGTCGTAAAGCTGCCCGAAACGTTCGAAATCTGCCCGACTGAATGTGTGCAACCTACCCTCTCCGCGCCTCGTCAACCTGGTCTGCAGGCTATGCCTCTATTCTCCAATTATGAGATCAGTGAAGCGTCCTCACCATGGTTACCCGTTTGCGTGGAACAAATGGCAAAGAGGGCCAGTTCAGGTAGTCAGCAAAGAAGTCTGCGTGCCGCGAAGGGTCGATAAGCACGGCGACGCATTCGTGGACGTTGCAACATCCCTCGATGGAGGCGTGATAGTCGGGTTGCTGCAAACAATCCAGTGCCCGAAGGATTACTGCGTCCATACCGGCCCGGTCGCCGCGGTCGGACAGCGCCCGGGATACCAGAATGGCTGAGAGGGTCAGCTCGATGTGCATGCAGGATTCTTCTCTGGGGCCGTGAAGGCAGGCCAGGTCAAAGGCGCTGCCTGACAGGGAAATAACGTCCCGCCACTGCCCCTGCTCACTGCAGGCCTGGGCATTCTCCATCCAGAAAAGCCAGAGGTCTTTGCGTTCTTCCAGCGGAAGCTCGGCGAATTGCTGACGGTGATTGGGGCATAGAAATTCCATGGGGCTCTCCTCGCTCGTTCCTTGAATGATAATAGTTATCATTATTATCGGAATCAAGAGAAACATTGTGTGTAGCCCGCAAGTTTCATAATTTGCATTTATTAATCGTAATTATTATCGTTTGCGTTTTCTGGGAGCCCAACATCTGCTGCCTGCGGCTTCAAATACATCAAAAACGAGTTAACCTTCATGCCTAAAACCTTTTCCGCCCGCACTGTGGTTCTGGCCGGGCTGGCCACACTTCCAGCAGTCAGCCCGGGTCAGACGCAAACCACGCCTGCCGTACCCACCGCAAACCTGAATGAACTGGTGGTCACCGCAACACGTAACCGGACCACCGCGGACCAGATGCCGCAAAAGACCACCATCATTTCCAGGGAACAAATCGAGCAGCAACTTGCCATTAGCAATGACCCGGGACAGGTTCTGGCCAACCTGATCCCCTCCTACTCGCCAAGTCGTCAAAAACTGTCCAATGCCGGTGAAACTTTTCGTGGCCGGTCGCCCCTGTTTCTGATTGACGGGGTGCCGCAGAGTAACCCGCTGCGCGATAGCGCCCGCGACAGCTATACAATCGATCTGTCGATGGTTGAGCGTATTGAGGTTATCCACGGTGCCAGTGCTGAACATGGCCTGGGCGCCACCGGGGGCATTATTAACTTTGTCACGAGAAAGCCCGCGAGTGGCCAGGTGAATCAGTCGGTTTCCGCTAGCGCGACCTCGGACGACGACGTTGATTCAGACGGCCAGGGCTACAAGCTGAACTACCGTGTGAGTGGCCAATCCGGTAACTGGGAGTACCTGGGTGGCGCCACTTACCAACAACGCGGTGTGTTCTACGATGGCAAAGACGACATCGTCGGGATCGCCTACCCCGGTGAGATACAGAATTCCGACAGCCATGACGTTCTGGGCAAGATCGGCTACTGGCTGGACGACGATCAGAATATTGAATTCTTCGTCAATCGGTTCAGGCTCGAAGGCAATGGCGATTACGAACCGGTACCGGGTGATCGGGCCAACGGTGTCCCAACAACAGCCCGGCCTGGCAACCCGGATGGCGAGCCGGAATACAACGAAGTAACAACAGCGCGTCTTTCCTATACTCACGACGACTGGATGGGCAACCGCGTTGATACCCAGCTATATCGTCAGTCTTTCCGCGCGCAATTTGCGACCACGCCTTTTTTCCCCTACCTGGACGGCAGTGGCGATACCCAGTTTGACCAGACCCGAAACGAATCCGACAAATTAGGGGGTAAGTTCACCCTGACTCGCGAGGGCCTGTTCGATGATCACCTGACGCTGACCACCGGCCTGGATCTGCTGCAGGATGAAACCACCCAGGTTCTGGTCGAAACGGATCGGACCTACGTGCCCGAATCCCGCTTCCGGAACCTCGCGGCATTCCTGCAGGCCAATCTGAGCGTTACAGACCGCCTGTCAGTCCATGGCGGCGCCCGCCACGAAAGAGCCAAACTCAAGGTGGATACCTACACCACCATTGATCGCAGCAATGTGACCCAGGACAACGTGGTTGTCGACGGTGGCAACCCGGACTTCAATGAGACGCTGTACAACGCTGGCGTGGTGTTTCAGGTGAACGACTGGGCACAGGTTTACGGGAACTACTCGGAAGGTTTCGGGATGCCGGATGTTGGCCGGGTTCTTCGTGGTATCAGCACGCCCAATCAGGACGTTGACAGCCTCCTGCAGTTACAGCCCATCGTGACAGATAACCGTGAAATCGGCACTCGCATGGACTGGGAAGCCTATCGGCTGGAGGTGAGCTACTATCAGTCCAATTCGGATTTCGGCGAGCGCCTGACCGAGCGTAACGGCGTCTGGGTCGGCAGCCGCGAGAAAACCGAGATAGAAGGGTGGGAAGTCACCGCAGAGGCAGACATTCATCCTCGTCATCAGCTTGGGTTCTCGTACAGTTACGTGAAAGGTAAATCGGACACGGACGGTGATGGACAGGTTGATCGGGAGCTGACGGGCATTAACGTTCCGCCCGAAACGTTCCGTGCCACCTGGTCGGCCGGGTGGACTCAGGCCCTGTCCAGCCATCTCCAGTACAGCCACTTCCTGGACCGGGATGTGGAAGGCGACACACTGGATTTTGACGGTTACGGCCTGTTCGACGCCTCACTCGCCTATCAGACCAGCGCGGGCAAAATCTCCCTGGGTATCGAAAACCTGCTGGACGAAACCTACATCACCTATTACTCCCAGGCGGCCCGAGCCAGCGACGACTACTACTTCCGGGGCCGTGGCCGAACCATCACGCTCGGTTATCAGCACGATTTCTGACCCTCGTTGTGGTCTCCTTGCCGGGGCGTTCCCCGGCTTTTTTGTGCCGGCACCTGACCGTTCAGGACTTGCGCCTCAGGCGGTATAGTAGATAAACGAAAAACGGCGCCCCGACACCAGCCACGAACAAGCCTGCCGGCAGATCCCTGGGTATAAACAAAACCCGGCCGGCAAGGTCCGCCCAGACCAGTATCAGGCCTCCGAGCATCGGACTGATGAGGGTAAGGCCCATATGCCCGGTGCGGATAATCCGACGTGCCATATGTGGAGCCAGCAATCCGATAAAACCCAGAGCGCCGGCATAGGCCACTGCGCCGCCGGCCAGTACAACCGCCAGCAACAGATGCACAAGACGCTGGCGATTGAGATTGCTGCCAAGGGCCAGGGCCAGATCGCTACCCAGGGCATGAAGATCCAGGTCGCGGGCCACGGCAATGGCCACAGCGAGGCCGCCTATTACCACCGGTGCCAGCCCGAAAATATCACTCCACCGAGCGGCATACAGGCTTCCGGTCAGCCAGATATAGGCGGACATGGCAGTGGCATCAGGGCTGACTACCAGAATCAGGGTAGTGACCGCAGAAAGGCCGGCTGCCAGCCCAACACCAATCAATACCAACCTGGTGGGGCTGACACCTCCGCGCCACGACAGCATCACCAGTAAAACCGTCACAGCTAACGCCCCGGCGATGGCGGCAGGTACCAGCAGTGGCGTGCCCCCGGCGCTGTCGGTTACCCACAGAGTGAACACCGCCGCAGCCGATGCGCCGCTGGTAATCCCGACCACATCCGGTGACGCCAGCGGATTCTGGACAAGGCCCTGCAGCAACAACCCGGCAAGCCCCAGAGCGCCGCCGGCCAGGATGGCCATCAGGATCCTGGGCAGACGTATTTCCAGCAGAATGAGTCTGATCCCGTGCAGATTCTCCGCACCCGACAAGGCCTGGAATATCTGAGGCATGGTGGTCGGGTAACTGCCCAGGGACAGCGAAACCAGAGCACTCAGGCAAAGCAGGGCAGCCAGGGCCAGACAAATCCTGAGGACCGCCGGTTGTATCCGCACCGACCATTGATCTGCTGCCCCACGTACAACCAGTGTTTTACTCATGATTTCTGCCCAACGCGACGAGCAAGGTGCAGGAACAGAGGCGTCCCAATCAGGGCCGTCACGACACCAATGGGCACCTCCCTTGGTGGAATCAACAGCCGGGCGAGGGTGTCAGATCCCATCAACAACGCTCCGCCGATCACGGCGGCACCCGGGATAAGCCAGCGGTGATCAGTACCAAGCAACCCCCGGGTAATATGGGGCACGATCAGCCCCACAAAGCCGATCATACCGGCAATGGCCACTGAAGTTCCGGCCAGCACGATCACCATCAGGCCGATAAGCAAACGGATCTGTGCGACGTTCAGGCCCAGCCCCTGGGTAACCTCGTCATCAAGACCGAGCAGATTGAGCTGACGGCCCAGCAACAAACTGAATACCAGCCCCCCCGCTATGAGGGGCAATAAGGGGGCCACCGCCTCTAGATTGCGGCCGGAAACCGACCCGGCTATCCAGAACAGCATGCTTTCGAACCGTTCCTGATTGAGAATCAGCAGGCCTTGGGAAAACGACACAAACAGGGCCGTCAAGGCGACACCGGCCAACACCGTCCGGATCGGCGAAATCCCCCGGCCGGGTTCATGACCGAGGAAATACACCAGCATCGCCGCAAGGCCGGACCCGGCGAAGGCCAGCCAGATCAGTTGGGTGGGCGCCGTCAGGCTAAACAAGCTCGCCCCGACAACGACCAGGAAAAGAGCGCCGGCATTGATGCCCAGAATACCCGGCGACGCCAGCGGATTTCGGGTCAGTGCCTGCATCAGCACACCCGCGACCGCGAGTCCGGCCCCTACTGCCAGGGCGATGAGTGTTCGGGGCAGGCGTTCAGAGCGTATGACAAGCTGCTCCAGGTCGCCGGGGTTGTACGCCACAACACTGCCGTAGAGAGCTTCGAAGGAGACCGGGATGTGCCCAAACATCAGGCTGGCAACCAGAGCTGCACCGGCCAAAGCAATTCCGGTGAGCAGGCCCGCGGCCCGGGTGGCCGTGGTCGTCAGCATGCGTCCAATACCTCTGGCAAAGGATCTCGTAGTCGGTAATGGCGGTAGAGGTCATCCAGCATCAGATTGGCCGCCAATATTCCGGCCCCCATGTTCCAGGTTATCGGGTCCACCGGATAAACCTCACCCGCCTGGACAGCCTTGAGATTCTGCCACAAGGGGTGTGCAGACCAGCGCCGATAGGTACGCTGAACGGCCGGATCATCCTCCATGAACAGGAAGATTGTTTCGGCATCCATAGCAGGAATGCTCTCTTCACTGGTCAGCTTAATACCCCAGCCTTTCTGACGATGGGGCGCTGGGGCCAGGAACCCCAGTTCTTCCAGGACACTTCGGGCAAAACCGCCATAGTAGATTCTTGCATGGTCGGCACGAAAACTCAGAATGGCTACCTCGGTGGGCCAGGCAGAACCCAGTTTTTTCCGGATCCGCGACTGGAAATCGAGGGTTCGGGCCTGCCAGTGCTCCAGTAGACAAAGCCCCTGTTCCTTTTTGCCAGTGGCCTTGGCCATCAACGATAGCAGGGGCTTGAACTCATAGACATCGTCGATCACTACCGTCGGGGCGATCTGATCGAGTAACGGAAAGATCGCCAGATGACGATTGCGGGCAGCAACGATCAGATCGGGATCCAGCAAGGCAATCCCTTCCAGGTCAGGCTGGGTTTCAAGACCAAGCATCCGAACGTCGGACAGGTAGGCTCGCAGGTACTGATACATGGGTTTTTCGGTCCAGGACTCCACCATACCCACCGGTTTAATGCCCAGGGCGACAGCCGTATCGGTCGCTCCCTGGTATAGCGAAACTACACGCTCAGGCTGGGTTTCTAATGTCGCAACCCCAAGGGCGTGATCAACGGTTACGATACCTGCCACACCGGCCGGCATGAAACCAAGAAAAGTAATTCCCAAGACAAACAACAGAGCCATCGGGCTCGTCTGCCCGGGCGGACGGGTTGGGTGGATCATAATTGGCTGCTTGTGGTTTGCTAATGAGAATGCGTAATACTATCATCTGCGTCAGATTCAACGCGACTATCCCATGACTGATCAGACACAGCATTCTCTAACCTGTAACACCGACCATGGCCCCCTCAAGGGTGAGCGCCTGTCGGTGGGCTACGGAGAGACCGTTATCCTTGATGACGTTGATTTTCATCTTGAACCGGGAAAGCTCACCGTCCTGCTGGGCCCCAATGGCTGTGGTAAATCAACACTACTGAAAACATTGGCCCGGACGCTTTCGCCCCGTACCGGCCGGGTTCTGCTCGACGGCCAGGATATCCATCGGCAGCCAACCCGTGCCGTGGCCCGTCGGCTGGGCGTTCTTCCACAAAGCCCCAATGCGCCCGATGGCCTGAGCGTCCGCGAGCTGGTGGGGCTTGGGCGATTTCCTTACCAAACGTTGGTCCGGCAATGGTCCCGGCGCGACGAGTCAGCGGTTACCAGGGCCATGGAGGCCGCCGATGTCAGCCAGTTCGCAGATCGCCCGGTTGATTCTCTTAGCGGGGGGCAACGTCAGCGTTGCTGGATCGCCATGGTATTGGCTCAGGAAACCCAGTGGTTGCTCCTGGACGAACCAACTACCTTCCTCGATCTGAAAGTCCAGGTGGATCTGATGGAGCTGCTGGAATCGCTGTGCCACCAACATGGCCGAACCCTACTCGTGGTTCTCCACGATCTGAATCTTGCAGCCGCCTACGCCGATGAACTGGTTCTGATGCGTGCAGGCCGGATTCGATACCGGGGCGCGCCTGTGGATGTGTTCAACGAGCCGGCACTGGCAGATGTGTTTGGATTGCGGGCCCAGGTTTTGGTCGACCCAGCAAACGGGAGGCCATTCTGTGTACCTGTCAAAGGCCAGGGTCAGCAAGCCTCCGGGTATGCCGGGCGACCGACCGGGGCCACACTTACCCTATGACCAGGCAGCGATTTTGTGCCATGGAGAGCCTGGACGTGGGCGATCCTCTGCCCGGGACCGGCGCCCATCCGCAATGCAACCTGCTTATCAGTTGGCCTCGCCGAGCCTGGTCTAAAAGCCTTCGGATCGCCAATGACATGGAGCCCGCCCTGGTAGACCGGATTGAAACCCTCGTGGCCGGGGGACGACGGGTCAACCTTATCCATCGCAGGCATTGGCCAGAAGACCGCCATCGGTTGTATCTGTTCCCCGAGAATCTCTGGCTGGATGTAGAGCGCGAGTCCCTTCCGGCGTTGCTGGACGCAGTGGCAAACCGTCAGCCCTTGAGCCACTGGTCACCGGAATCCCTCACCCGAAACCTGATTCTGTGCTGCACTCACGGAAAGAAAGACAAGTGCTGTGCCAAGTTCGGATACCGCACCTACCAGGCGCTGGCCAGAGAATCACAAAAACAGCAGGGACAGTTCGAGGTCTGGGAGAGTTCGCATCTGGGCGGGTGCCGGTTGGCTGCGAGCGTGATCGTATTTCCAGCGCTTCGGAAATACGGCCGGATTTCAGACCCGGATGTGGCCCCTCTGATCGCTCACGAAACAGCTGGCCGGCCCTATCTGCCGTGCTATCGGGGCTCTAGCAGGCTGACACCGCCCCAGCAATGCGCCGAAATTGCGGTGCTGGAGTGGCTAGAAGTACAGGGATTAAGCGCCGATCTTGAAATCGATGATGCAGTGCCTCAGAAGGATGGCGCCGTCGCTGTACCGGTATCGTGGCACGCCGGGCAAGAGGTCACGGGGCGTCTGGATGCCAGGTGTGAGTCCTTCGAGATCAGCCGGGTAGATACCTGCGCTGACCTCGACGAGGGCCCATCCGCTTCGGAATGCTGGTTCGTAAGCCGGCTTATCCCGCATTAGCGTTGGACAAACCGGCCTATTGTCCCTTACCAATCCAGTCCGTAGGTCAGCATGACTGAGCGGCCCGTTCGCTGGGTGTACTGAGTGTCAAAGTTGTAGATCTGCGAAATGACGGGGAAGTAGTCTTCATTAAGCAGATTGTTGACAGCCAACGTGAGATCGCCCTGCGGCAGCTGCTAGCGGCAAGTCAGGTCCAGAATTGCATAGGATTCCACTGGGCCGCGGACAAAGCCCGTGCCGTCAAAACGATCCCTGTCTCCCACTACCATGGCCTGAAGACGATTGGTCCATCGACTCGTCGTGTCATGCTCAACGTAAGCGGTGAGCTTCAGGGGCGAAACCCGGTTACCTGCGAGGTAGGTTTCGTAGCCGCATTTATAGTCCGAGTGGGTCTTGCCCTCCAGTCAGGTGGAGGTACCGCAAGCCCTAAGATCGTCCATTCGGTAGGCGTTAAACTCGGCCTCGAAGCCACAGATCCGTTCCGGGGTCGCATACAGCAGTTTCAATTACTCTACGGTAACGCTTTTCGCCAAATTCCTCGGCTGGTCCACATCAGTCCCTTTGAGCACCGCCACATGATAGGACAGAAGCTGCAGTGGCACGGTGTAGACAATCGGAGCCGTAATCGGATGCACGGATGGAATCTGCATCACGTGAATGCCGTCTTCGGCTTTCACGTCGGCCTTTCTATCAGCGAAGACAAATAGCTCGCCGCCACGGGCCCGGACTTCTTCCAGGTTGGATTTGAGCTTCTCAACCAGATCGTTGTTGGGCGCTACGGTGACCACCGGCATTTCGCTGTCGACCAGGGCCAGGGGGCCATGCTTGAGCTCGCCGGCCGGGTACGCTTCGGCGTGGATGTAGGAGATTTCCTTGAGCTTGAGGGCACCCTCGAGGGCGACCGGGAACTGGGAACCGCGGCCCAGAAACAGGCTGTGGTTCTTATCTATGAATGCCTTGGACATCTCGGCGATCTCGCCATCCAGGGCCAGCACATCGCTGACCTGGCCGGGCACGAGGTGGAGGGCCTCGACGATTTCAGCTTCCTGCTCCTCGGGCAGCCCATTATGACGGGCCAGAGCCAGGGTAAAGATCAGCAATGCCGTGAGCTGGGTGGTGAATGCCTTGGTGGAGGCCACGCCGATTTCCGGTCCAGCCTGGGTCATGATCACCAAGTCGGATTCCCGCACGAGGGAACTACCCGGCACGTTACAGATGGCCAATGCTGCCCGGAAACCTGCTCTTTTCGCCTGACGCAGGGCCGCCAGGGTATCGGCGGTTTCGCCGGACTGGGAGATACAGAGGAACAGGGTATCCTGCTGAATCACGTGTTTGCGGTAGCGGAACTCGGAAGCCACCTCCACCGAGCAGGCGACACCGGCCAGCTCCTCAATCCAGTAACGGGCCACCATACCGGCGTGGTAACTGGTGCCGCAGGCAATGATCTGGACATGACGAACATTCTCGAGGAGGTTTGCAGCCTCGGTACCCAGGGCCTGTTCCAGCACCCGGGTTTTGGTGACCCGGCCTTCCATGGTGGCCTTGATCACTTTGGGCTGCTCGTAGATTTCCTTGAGCATGAAGTGGCGGTACTCGCCCTTGTCGGCAGAATCGGCGCCGTGTTCGAAGCGGGCCACTTCCCGCTCCACCGAATGGCCCTCGCGATCAAGAATGGTGATGCCATCCTTCTTGATGTCGGCAATGTCGCCTTCTTCCAGGAACATAAAGCGATCGGTTACCGGCAGCAGGGCCAGCTGATCGGAGGCGATAAAGTTCTCGCCGATACCCACGCCGATCACCAGGGGGCTGCCTTCACGACAGACCACCATGTGGTCCGGTTCATCGGCATGGACAACAGCCAGGGCGTAGGCACCGCGAAGACGGGCAATGGAGGCCCGAACGGACTCGTGAAGGTTGCCAAGGGCACGGTAGTTCTTCTCAATCAGGTGGGCAACGACTTCGGTATCGGTCTGCGAGGTGAACTCGAAACCGTCGGCCCGGAGCTCTTCACGCAGCTCCTGATAGTTCTCGATAATACCGTTATGGACGATGGCCAGATGCTCACCGGACATGTGCGGATGGGCGTTGATCTGGGATGGCTCGCCATGGGTGGCCCAGCGGGTGTGAGCGATGCCCAGATGACCCGCGAGTGGGTTTGCTGCCATGGCATCCCCGAGAGCGGCAACCTTGCCTACTTCCCGTGCACGCTGGACGCTATGATCGCCACCGATCACGGCCATGCCCGCGGAGTCATACCCCCGATATTCCAGACGGCGCAGCCCCTCAAGAAGGATGCCCTGAACGTCCCTTTCCGAAACCGCGCCTACAATTCCACACATGCTGTTCTACCTGTCTGTTGATCGTTTGTATCAGTGTTTCTTCGGCTTTTCCCAACCGGCGATATTGCGCTGCCGGCCCCGTGCGACAGCCAGTTCGTGGTCGGCTACATCACGGGTGATGGTGGACCCGGCACCGATGGTGGCATCGGCCGCAACGGTAACCGGCGCAACCAGGGCTGTATTGGAGCCGACAAAGACCCCGTCGCCGAGCACCGTCCGGTACTTGTTCACACCATCATAATTACAGGTGATGGTTCCTGCACCCACATTCACATTACGGCCCAGTGAGGCATCACCCACATAACTCAGATGATTGATCTTGCTGCCCTCGCCGACGATAGCCTTTTTGGTTTCCACAAAGTTACCGACTTTGGTATTCGCCGCCAGTTCGGTGCCCGGACGGATGCGGGCAAACGGGCCGATCTGGGCACTGGCGCCAATCACCGCGCCCTCAATCACACTGTGTGCCTTGATCTCGGCTCCATCTGCAATGGTCGCATCCTTGATGACACAACCGGGGCCAATGGACACATTGCTACCGAGGCTGACCTTACCCTCGAATACCACGTTTACATCGATCCACAGATCATTGCCAATACTGAGCTCGCCGCGGACATCCACCCGGGCAGGATCCGCGAGCGTCGCGCCCTCTGTCATCAGTCGGTCTGCCTGCCGACGCTGGAACCAGCGTTCCAGTTCCGCCAACTGCAGGCGATTGTTGACCCCCTGCACTTCAAAAGGATTCTCCGGCTGGGACACCGAAACACGAAGGCCCTGGTCCACCGCCATGGCAATAATGTCGGTAAGGTAGTATTCGCCCTGGGCATTGCTGTTGGAGAGCGTAGGCAACCAGGATTTCAAGTGTTTCGCGGATACCGCCAGGATGCCCGTATTCACTTCGCGGATCTGTTGTTGCTCGGCAGACGCATCTTTCTGCTCGACGATTGACTGCACGTCGCCATTGGCATCCCGGACGATCCGGCCATAGCCCTGGGGTTTGTCCATGGTCACCGTCAAAAGACCCAGGGTGTTGTCATCCAGGGTGCCAACCAGCCCCTCGAGGGTTTCATGGCGGGTCAGCGGCACATCGCCGTAGAGAACGAGAACCCGCGCGTCATCGGGCAAATCCGGCAGGGCCTGAGCGACAGCGTGGCCGGTACCCAACTGCTCGCTCTGGGTGACCCAGTTTACCGAGGCTTCAGTCGTAGCTTCCCGGACCTTGTCAGCGCCATGGCCGATCACCGTATGGATCTTTTCGGCACCAAGCTGTTTAGCCGTTTCGATAACATGATGGAGCATCGGGCGGCCGGCAATAGGATGCAGTACCTTGGGCAATGCGGATTTCATTCTGGAACCCTGGCCGGCGGCCAGAATGACGACGTGTAGCGGGCTCATGGAAAAGTCAGGCTCCCGGAGTGTTTACTCTCTGAATGCTGAAAATAAAAAACCGCACCCTTCAAGGCCGGATGGCCAACGTAACACGTTGGTCTTCCAGCCGCTCAGGATGCGGCTTCGGTGTTCGGCAAACCCGAAACGAAAATGCTTAGCGCATTTTGTTACGCAGCTGCTGGATGGTACGAAGCTGCGCAACAGCCTCGGCCAGCTCTGCAGCGGCACGGGAGTACTCGAATTCACCAGTCTTGTTGGCAAGTGCTTTCTCGGCTTCTTTCTGAGCTTCGAGCGCGGCTGCTTCGTCCACATCCTTTGCACGAACAGCGGTATCCGCCAACAAAGTCACCAGATTGGGCTGGACTTCCAGATACCCGCCTGACACGTAAAGAATTTCTTCTTCACCGCCCTGCTTGATAATCCGAATAGGGCCCGGCTTCAGCTGGGTCAGCAGCGGGGTGTGACCCGGGGCAATACCCAGGTCACCTTCAGAGCCCGCTGCGATCAGCATTTCCACCAATCCGGAATAGATCTTTGTTTCGGCACTTACCACATCACAATGCACGGTCATACCCATGTCAGTTGCCTCTTTGATCGATCCGGAAACAAGTGCTCAGGCGCAAATTACTTCTTGGCCTTAGCCTTCATCTCCTTCGCTTTCTCGACCGCTTCCTCAATGGTACCAACCATGTAGAACGCCTGCTCGGGCAGTTCGTCATAGTCGCCATTCAGGATGCCCTTAAAGCTGCTGATGGTTTCCTTGAGGGAAACGTACTTACCGGGGGAACCGGTGAAGACCTCAGCAACGTGGAACGGCTGGGACAGAAAACGCTCGATCTTACGGGCACGGGCTACGGTCAGCTTGTCTTCTTCTGACAGTTCATCCATACCCAGGATGGCGATGATGTCTTTCAGCTCCTTGTAGCGCTGCAGGTTAGTCTGCACGCCACGGGCCACTTCGTAATGCTCCTGACCGATGATCAGCGGATCCAGCTGACGAGAGGTGGAATCCAGCGGATCGATCGCCGGGTAAATACCCTTGGAAGCGATGTCACGGCTCAGTACAACGGTAGCATCCAGGTGCGAGAAGGTGGTTGCAGGCGACGGGTCAGTCAAGTCATCCGCCGGTACGTATACCGCCTGGATGGACGTGATGGAACCGTTCTTGGTGGAGGTAATACGCTCCTGCAGCTGACCCATCTCTTCGGCCAGAGTCGGCTGGTAACCTACCGCAGACGGCATACGGCCGAGCAGTGCGGATACTTCGGTACCGGCCAGGGTGTAACGGTAGATGTTGTCAACGAACAACAGTACGTCACGGCCTTCGTCCCGGAACTTCTCAGCCATGGTGAGACCGGTCAGGGCCACACGCAGACGGTTTCCAGGGGGCTCGTTCATCTGGCCGTAAACCATAGCAACCTTATCGAGAACGTTGGACTCCTTCATTTCATAGTAGAAGTCGTTACCTTCCCGGGTCCGCTCACCAACACCCGCGAATACGGAGAGACCGGAGTGCTCTTTCGCGATGTTGTTGATCAGCTCCATCATGTTTACGGTTTTACCAACACCGGCACCACCGAACAGGCCAACTTTACCACCCTTGGCGAACGGGCAGATCAGGTCGATAACCTTGATGCCGGTTTCCAGCAGGTCCGCAGACGCTGCCTGATCGGCATAGCCCGGTGCCTTGCGGTGAATCGCCCAACGCTCTTCTTCGCCGATCTCGCCGGCTTCGTCGATGGGACGACCCAGAACGTCCATGATACGGCCCAGAGTCTGGGTACCAACCGGTACCGAAATCGGGTTGCCGGTGTTTTCTGCTTTCAGGCCACGCTTCAGGCCTTCAGTGCTGCCCATGGCGATGGTACGAACAATGCCGTCACCCAGCTGCTGCTGGACTTCCAGAGTTGTTTCGCCACCTTCAAGCAGCAGTGCGTCATATACTTTGGGTACGGAGTCACGTGGGAATTCCACGTCGATAACCGCGCCAATGATCTGAACGATTTGTCCGCTACTCATGCTCGGTTCCTCGTTATCTTGATAGTCAATAAAACCAGTTGGATTGTGGGTCGGATCAGACCGAAGCGGCGCCGCTCACAATCTCCGATATCTCTTGGGTAATGGCTGCCTGACGCGCCTTGTTATAAGCCAGCTGAAGCTCGTCGATAATGCTACCGGCGTTATCAGTTGCGCTCTTCATGGCGATCATCCGGGCTGCCTGTTCACATGCCAGATTTTCTACCACACCCTGGTACACCTGGGATTCAATAAAACGTGGCAGAAGGCCATCGAGGATCTGCCTGGCATCGGGCTCGTAGAGATAATCCCACTGGTTCTTGATCTCTTCTTCGTCTTCGCTCTCAGGCAGGGGCAGAAGCTGCTCCACCTTCGGGCTTTGGGTCATGGTGTTGACGAACTCGTTGCTGACCACATAAAGACGGTCGATCTTGCCTTCCGAGAACGCATCCAGCATAACCTTGACGTTGCCGATGAGTTTTTCAGAGCTCGGGCTGTCCCCCAGATGGGTCAGCGCCGCGACGACATTGCCGCCGTAGCTCCGGAAAAAGGAAGCCCCTTTCTGCCCGATGGCGCACAGATCGGTTTCCACTCCTTTTTCTTTCCACGCTTTCATTTCACGGACAAGCGCTTTGAACAGGTTGATGTTCAGACCACCACAGAGGCCACGATCAGTTGACACCACGATATAGCCCACGCGCTTGACCTCGCGCTCGACCATGAACGGGTGCTTGTACTGAGCATTCGCCTTGGCAATGTGCCCGATCACCTGACGCATCTTGTCGGCATACGGGCGAGTTGCCTGCATGCGTTCCTGAGCCTTACGCATTTTACTCGCAGCCACCATTTCCATGGCGCTGGTGATTTTCTGCGTGCTCTTGATGCTTGAAATCTGGTTACGTATTTCTTTGCCGACGGCCATAACTCACTGCCTTCTCAAGTTAGACACTCGTTGCTACGAAAAGCGGCCCGCGACAATTGCCGCAGGCCCATTTTCTTACCAGCTCTGAGTGGTCTTGAATTTCTCAAGTGCAGCTTTGAGGCCGGCAGCGATTTCGTCGTTGTAATCGCCTTTCTCGTTGATCTTGTCGAGGAGGTCTTTCTGCTCGGAGCGCATCCAGTCGAGCATCTGCGCTTCAAACTTCACTACCTTGTCGACATCAACGTCGTCCAGGAAGCCTTCGTTGGCTGCGAACAGAACCGTACCCATTTCAGCCACAGACATCGGGCTGTACTGGTTCTGCTTCATGAGTTCCGTTACACGCTGACCGTGCTCAAGCTGCTGACGGGTTGCTTCGTCGAGGTCGGAAGCAAACTGTGCGAAAGCGGCCAGTTCACGATACTGGGCCAGAGCCAGACGGATGTTACCGCCAAGCTTCTTCATGATCTTGGTCTGGGCCGAACCACCTACCCGGGATACGGAGATACCGGCGTTCATCGCCGGACGGATACCGGAGTTGAACAGGTTGGTTTCCAGGAAGATCTGACCGTCGGTAATGGAGATTACGTTGGTCGGTACGAACGCGGACACGTCACCAGCCTGGGTTTCGATGATCGGCAGGGCGGTCAGGGAACCGGTCTGGCCTTTCACTTCACCGTTGGTCAGCTGCTCAACGTAATCAGCGTTTACACGGGACGCGCGCTCCAGCAGACGTGAGTGCAGGTAGAATACGTCACCCGGGTATGCTTCACGGCCCGGCGGACGACGCAGCAGCAGGGAGATCTGGCGGTAAGCCACAGCCTGCTTGGACAGATCATCATAGATGATCAGGGCGTCTTCACCACGGTCACGGAAGTATTCACCCATGGAGGTACCGGAGTACGGAGCCAGGAACTGCATCGCTGCAGGATCGGCGGCACCGGCGGCAACCACGATGGTGTGATCCATGGCACCGTGCTCTTCCAGCTTGCGCACAACGGCGGCAATGGAAGACTGCTTCTGACCGACGGCAACGTAGATACACTTGATGCCGGTGTCTTTCTGGTTAATGATCGCGTCGATGGCGACAGCGGTCTTACCGATCTGACGGTCACCGATGATCAGCTCACGCTGGCCGCGACCGATCGGCACCATGGTGTCGATTGCCTTCAGACCAGTCTGAACCGGCTCATCAACGGACTGACGAGCGATAACGCCCGGTGCAACCTTTTCGACCGGAGAGGTCAGGTCGGTACCGAGGTCGCCCTTGCCGTCGATGGGGTTACCCAGAGCGTCGACCACACGGCCCATCAGTTCCGGACCAACCGGTACTTCCAGGATGCGGCCGGTGCAACGAACTTTCTGGCCTTCGGCCAGATCTTCGTAGTCACCCAGCACAACCGCACCAACGGAATCACGCTCCAGGTTCAGAGCCATGCCGAAAGTGCCGTTGGCAAATTCAATCATCTCGCCGTACATAACGTCGGCCAGACCGTGGATCAGCACGATACCGTCGGATACCGACAGGATCGTACCTTCGTTCTTTGCTTCGGAAGAGATGTCGAGTTTCTCGATTCTCTTCTTGATGATGTCACTGATCTCGGATGGATTCAGTTGCTGCATGCCAATATCCTCAAACCTTGTGCTGAAATCAGGAGCCCAGAGCGTCGGCCAGCTTGGTCAGCTTTCCGCGTACAGATGCGTCAATGACCATATCGCCGGTGCGAATAATCACGCCGCCAATAAGAGACTTGTCCAATGACGCTGCGAGTGACACTTGCCGCTCGAGTTTCTTCGAAAGTGCCTGGGCGAGCTTCTGTTGCTGTTCGTCCGTCAGCTCGAAAGCCGCGGTGACTTCGATATCAACAGTGCGCTCCAGATCAGCCCGGTACGTGTTGAAGAGCGCTGCAATCTCAGGAAGAAGAGTCAGCCGGCGGTTTTCAGCCAGTACAGCGAAAAAGTTGCGGACCTGATCGGTGACGCCATCTTCAGCGACCTCCAGAATCAGTTCTGCCTTCTTCTGCTCTTCCAGACCCGGATTCGCGAGAAGCTGTCGAATGTCTTTGTTCGCGGTGACCTGCCCGGCAACTGTCAGCACCTGGGACCACTCAGCCAGCTGTTCATGCTCCTGAGCGGCACTAAATGCTGCCTTTGCGTAGGGACGGGCCAGCGTTCTCAGTTCTGCCATGATGAACCTCGTCGTTTAAAGTTCTGCCGCCAGTTTTTCCAACATCTCGTTGTGCTTGGAGGCATCGACAGAGGTTTCCAGGATCTTCTCAGCACCGGCAACAGCAATGGTGGCAATTTCTGCACGCAAAGCGTCACGGGCCTGATTGCGCTCCTGTTCAATTTCGGCCTTGGCCTGCTCAATCAGCTTCTGGCCTTCCTTGCGGGCGTCATCCTTGGATGCTTCCACAATCTGGGCCGCGCGCTTGTTGGCCTGTTCAATCAGACCAGCAGCTTGCTGCTTGGCTTCACGCAGTTCCTGAGCTGACTTTTCCTGAGCCAGTTCCAGATCGCGCGCAGCGCGGTCTGAGGCAGCCAGTCCGTCAGCGATCTTCTTTTGACGCTCCTGCAGTGCGGCCATGATTGGCGGCCACACGTACTTCATGCAGAAGACGACAAAGATAAAGAACGCGATGGCTTGACCAATCATCGTCAAATTAATGTTCACGTCTTCACCTCTCGCCTGTTTTGTTAAGAATCATCTGACCGGGGTAAAACCCCGGCTCTGGCGACTCGATTAACCGGCGATCTGGCCGACAAACGGGTTGGCGAAAGTGAAGAACAGAGCGATACCAACACCGATCATGGTTACGGCGTCCAGCAGACCTGCAACGATGAACATTTTAACCTGCAGCATCGGGGTCATTTCCGGCTGACGCGCAGCGCCTTCCAGGAACTTGCCACCGAGGATACCAAAGCCAATCGCAGTACCCAGGGCACCCAGGCCAATCAGCAGTGCAACGGCAATAGCGGTCATTCCAACTACAGTTTCCATGATAACTCCCAGTTTTCAGTTAGGTTTTTCAGTTTAAGGGTTTAGGGTTTAGAACTACGGCTTAATGGTGTCCGATCAGTGACTGTCTTCGTGAGCCATGCTCAGGTACACGATCGTCAACATCATAAAGATGAATGCCTGCAGGGTGATAACCAGAATGTGGAAAATCGCCCAGGGTACAGACAGTGCCCACTGTGCCCAAAACGGCAGCAGTGCAATCAGGATAAAGATCAGCTCGCCTGCGTACAGGTTACCGAACAGACGCAGCGCCAGTGAGATCGGCTTGGCGATCAGGCTCACGCCTTCCAGCAGGAAGTTGATCGGGACGAGCAAAATCTTCAGGAACAGATTGTCTGAAGAGAAGGGGTGCAGGGTCAGCTCACCAACGAAGCCACCCACGCCCTTCACTTTCAGGCTGTAATAGATGATCAGAGCGAATACGGACAGGGACATGCCCAGAGTAACGTTTACATCCGTAGTCGGAACGACCTTCATGTATTCCAGACCCATCAGGTGGAACAGCTGGGGCAGGAAGTCCACCGGCACCAGGTCCATCAGGTTCATCAGGAATACCCAGCAGAAAATGGTCAGCGACAGCGGCGCAATCACCTTGTTCTTGCCGTGGAAGGTTTCCTTCACACTCTGGTCGACGAACTCAACCATCACTTCAACGAAATTCTGCAGCCCGCCGGGCTGATCCGAGGTGGCACGCTTCGCGGCCAGACGGAAAATAAACAGGAACAGGGCACCGAGCGCGACCGCCCAGCCCAGAGAATCTATGTGCAGAGCCCAGAAGCCCATGTCGGATGCTTCCTTGCCGGTATGAGCCAGCGTCCAGGTTGCATCTTGAAGTACGGTTCCGTCGGCACGCTCATAGCCTGCCGGCAGCTTACCGTAGGTGAGGTTCTGGAGGTGATGCTGGATATATTCGGATGCACTTCCTGCCATAACGGTTTCCCAGGTCCAGTTAGCTTTGCTGCGTATTGCTGCCCGCCAGAAGCGGCGTCAACCAATTGGTGACCAGCATGATCGCAAATGTTAAAAAAAGTGCCGCTATATCAAGCGGCTGAATCCATTTAAACACCATCGTGAAAAGGATGGCGCACAGGATGAGCTTGCCGGCCTCACCCTGGTAAAAAGAAGTCATGATCTTCCTGGCAGACCGCGCGCCGGCGTAGCGGAATGCCTTGAGCGCAAAATAACCATGGGGGATCAAAAAAATAAGTCCACCCAGCAGCGCTGAATAACCGGAAACCTGGCCTCGCAAGAGAAACGCCAGGCTGACAAAGACAAGTACCACACTCTCTATTACAAACCATCGTGCGATGGGCGGGCGGCCAATACCGCCTGAAGCTGCCTTCGTCATGTTCGTCCCGGAAGTACGGTGCTTTTCGGTCGATGTCGTCTAAAAAGTAAGCAAATACACCGATACGAGCGCCGCAGATTATATGTGTTCAATGTGCACGAATCAACAAAACCGGGCAGCGGCCGGTCCGTCAAAAGCGGCGTAATAACTGGGTTTTGGCAATTTTAGTCACAAATAGACGGCCGTTCAGTTTTTCACCACTACATGTTGTGTACACAGCCAGGTACGAACTTTCGTAGGGGGCCCGGAAGGCCGATAAAACCCCGACCTTTTATTTGATATGGCCAAGAATGCCGTCAAGTTCATCCAGGGAGCTGTATTCAATCACCAGCTTGCCTTTGCCACGCTGACCATGATCAATCGACACCCGTGCGCCCAGTCGCTCGGCCAGATCATCCTGCAGGGCGCGAATGTTGGGGTCCACAGTTCCCTTTTTTCTGGATTTGCTGTCCGGGGTTTCCTGCTGCACCCGCCTTACCAGAGCTTCGGTCTGGCGAACCGACAGGGATTTGGCCACCACCTGTTTGGCCACCTGCATCTGCAGTTCCGGAGCCAGGGTCAGCATCGCTCGGCCGTGGCCCATTTCCAGATCGCCATGCTCGAGCATGATACGAACGTCTTCAGACAAACCGATCAATCGTAGCAGGTTGGTAATGGTGGTGCGGGATTTACCAACGGCTTCGGCCACCTGGGCCTGGGTCAGGCCAAACTCGTCCTGCAGACGCTGAAGGGCGAAGGCTTCTTCAATGGGATTGAGGTTCTCGCGCTGGATGTTCTCGATCAGCGCCATGGCGATGGCGGCTTCATCGGGAACATCCCGGATGATGGCAGGAATGCTATCCAGGCCGGCCATCTGGGTAGCACGCCAGCGGCGCTCACCCGCAATCAGCTCATAGCGGCCTTCGGCGATGGGACGAACCACCACTGGCTGCATTACGCCCTGCTGACGAATGGAATCCGCCAGTTCCTGCAGGGCCGCGGGGTCCATGTCGCGCCGGGGCTGGTACCGGCCGCGTTGGATCAGATCAATGGGAACTTCGCGGAGTTCCCCATCGTGGTCTTTCAGCTCCTGGTCAAGATTGACCTTGGAGCCCGCCAGCAGGGCGCCCAGTCCACGTTCACCCAATCCTCGTTTCTTCGCCGCCATGGTGTCAGTCATTCTTCCCGTTGAAAATCGTTGTGCTTAAGTGAGTGACAGGGCGGTATGTTACACCGCAACCGGCGCGGATGTCTTTTTTGAACCATGGCGACGCACCATCTCGCCGGCCAGGGCGAGGTAGGCAATGGCGCCCTTGGATGCCCGGTCGTACTTCAGGGCGGGTACGCCATAGCTTGGCGCCTCGGCCAGGCGGACATTGCGGGGAATCACCGCACGATACACCTTGTCGCCGAAGTACTCACTCAGCTGACCGGAAACATCCAGGGTCAGACTGTTCCGCGGGTCGTACATGGTGCGAAGGATGCCTTCAACCTGCAGATTCGGGTTAACCGTTTCCTGGATCTGCTCAACGGTGTTCATCAGCGCCGCCAGACCCTCCAGTGCGTAGTACTCGCACTGCATGGGAATCAGTACAGAGTCGGCCGCCGACAGGGCGTTCACCGTCAGCAGGCTGAGTGATGGAGGGCAATCAATGAGGATGTAATCGTAGTTGTCGCGAACGGTATTCAAGGCCAGGCGCAGGCGATGCTCACGACCGATTTCGTTCATCAGCTCGACTTCAGCGGCGGTCAGGTCGCCGTTGGCCGGCAGGATATCGAAACCGGAGGCCTCGGCGGGAATGATCACCTCGGCAGCGCTGGCGCGCTTGGTCAACATGTCGTAGCCGGACAGTTCCAGGGCATTTTTATCCACACCGCTGCCCATGGTGGCGTTGCCCTGGGGATCCATATCCACCAGCAACACCCGGCGTTTGGTCGCGGCCAGGGAGGCGGCCAGGTTGACGCAGGTGGTGGTTTTGCCCACACCGCCTTTCTGATTGGTCACTGCAATCACGCGCGCCATGTCCTGCCTCCTTGTTTATGGGTTTGCGGTAGAGAAATTCGACTGCCGAACTACCGGGAATTCGCGGCCCGGGCGACCACCAGAAGATGGCGCTCGCCATCGGCACCGGGAACGTCCAGGGAATGGCTGGATTTTACCTGCCAGCCAGCCGGGAGGGCAGCTACTTCATCATCCGGAAACTGACCTTTCATGGCAAGGAACTCACCCTCATTTGCCAACAGATCGCCACACCAGTTCACCAGATTCTCCAACGCGGTAAAGGCGCGACTGCTGATCTGGGCGAAGGGTTCTTCGGGGCTGCAATCCTCCGCACGGCCATGAATAACCTCCACGTTACCCAACCCCAGCTCCAACACACACTGGTTGAGAAAGCGGGTTTTCTTGCCGTTACTGTCGAGCAGGGTAAATCGCTTTTCCGGCAGTGCAATCGCCAGGGGAATACCCGGCAATCCGCCGCCGGCACCCACATCCAGAAGATGATCCGTAGTTACCCAGGGCAAAATGCTCAGGCTGTCGAGCAGCTGCCGGGACACCATCACACGCTCATCACGCACAGCCGTGAGGTTGTAAGCCCGGTTCCACTTGTTAAGCAGGCCCAGAAAAGCCAGCAGCTTTTCCTGCCGATCCTCATCCAGGGACAGGCCCATTGTGGCCAGTCCATCCCGGAGCTGGCCGTGCCAGAGTGACTTGGTCATGGGCGCAGATCAGGCCGACTGTTTGCGCAGCAGGTCGCGCTTTTTCAGGTGCACCAGGATCTGGCTCACCGCCGCCGGGGTCACACCCTGGATACGTGAGGCCTGAGCTACGGTTTCCGGCCGAACGGTCTTGAGCTTCTGCTTGATCTCGTTGGACAGGCCGCCGATGACGTCATAATCCAGATCCACCGGCAGGGCGGTGTTCTCGTTCTTACGGAGCCGCTCGATCTCGTCGGTCTGACGGGAAATATAACCCTCGTACTTGATCTCGATTTCCACCTGATCCGCGACCACCGGATCTTCCGCTTTCTCGGCACCGATCTCGGCAATGTGGCTGTAGACAATCTCGGGCCGGCGCAGCAGCTCGGCCAGAGACTGATCACGGGTCATCGGCTGCTTGAGAAAGCCGTTGGCGCGCTCACCGGCCTCGGTATTCGGATGAATCCGGGTGGCCTCGAGGCGGCTACGCTCGGTGGCGATCGCATCGCGCTTGTCATTGAACTTCTGCCAGCGCTCATCATTCACCAGGCCGAGCTTGCGACCGGTTTCGGTCAGACGCAGATCGGCATTGTCCTCGCGCAGAATCAGGCGATACTCGGCGCGGCTGGTAAACATGCGATAGGGCTCGGACGTGCCCATGGTGATCAGGTCATCCACCAGCACACCCAGGTAGGCCTCGTCCCGGCGCGGGTACCATTCGTCTTTTTCCTGGGCGCGCAGGGCAGCATTGATCCCCGCCAGCAGACCCTGGGCCCCGGCTTCTTCATAGCCGGTGGTGCCGTTGATCTGGCCGGCGAAATACAGACCGTGGATGAACTTGGTTTCCAGGGTGTGACGCAGGTCCTGCGGATTCAGGTAATCGTATTCAATGGCATAACCGGGCCGCGTGATATGGGCATTTTCAAAGCCGGGAATCGAACGGACCGCCGCCAGCTGGATATCAAAGGGCAGGCTTGTGGAAATGCCGTTCGGGTAGAGCTCGTTGGTGGTCAGTCCTTCCGGCTCCACAAAGATCTGGTGGGAGTCCTTGTCGGCAAACCGGTTCACCTTGTCTTCGATCGACGGGCAATAGCGGGGGCCCACGCCCTCGATGCTGCCGGCAAACATCGGCGAGCGGTCGAAACCGCTGCGAATAATATCGTGGGTCTGTTCAGTGGTCCGGGTCACGTAGCAGCAGACCTGTTCCGGGTGCTGGCTACGATTGCCGATAAAGGACATCACCGGGGTAGGGTCATCACCCCACTGCTCCTGCATCACTGAGAAATCCACAGACCGTGCATCGATGCGCGGCGGCGTGCCGGTTTTCAGACGTCCGACATTGAACGGCAGTTCCCGCAACCGCTGGGCCAGGGCGTTGGCCGGCGCATCACCGGCGCGGCCGCCGGCATGGTGTTGCATACCGATGTGGATAACTCCGCCGAGGAAGGTACCGGTGGTGAGCACCACGGTCTTGGCGTTGAAGCGGATGCCGGTCTGGGTAACGACACCGGTGACCTGGTCGTTTTCCACAATCAGGTCGTCCGCCGCCTGCTGGAACAGGGTCAGGTTCGGCTGGCTTTCCAGGGTATGGCGAATGGCCGCCTTGTAGAGAACGCGATCAGCCTGGGCACGGGTGGCGCGCACGGCCGGACCCTTGCGGCTGTTCAGTACCCGGAACTGGATACCGGCCTTGTCGGTGGCTTCGGCCATGGCGCCACCCAGGGCATCAATTTCTTTAACCAGATGGCTTTTGCCAATACCGCCGATGGCCGGGTTGCAGGACATCTGGCCAAGGGTCTCAATGTTGTGGGTCAGCAGCAGGGTCTGGGAACCCATGCGTGCAGCCGCCAGCGCGGCCTCGGTACCGGCATGGCCACCACCAATGACAATGACATCGAAACGGGTCGGAAAATCCACAGCTCACCTCGGAAATCGGGGGATAAAATAGGGCGGCGAGTATAACGCCTCACCCAGGAAATTGCAGTCAGAATGTGCAAATTTTAACCAGAGAAAGCTGGGGTTAAAAGCTGATTGCCCCCGTGCACCGTACCCGAGGGCTTCCCTGGCGAAGTTCAGTGGATAGTGGAAAACCGAAATTCATGGCTTTTCAGACGCTTGGATCACTCTTCTCAGAAAAGTTTTCAAGAAAGTTATCCACATGCAAGACTACTTGTTAAACACCCTAAAAAATGATTTAAAATTTTGTTTTTTATCGAATTTCTATAATTCATCCGGAGTGTTTCCGCAGGTTTTCCAACTAATTATCCACAGAGTGTGAGGCGGTTTTTCGCCGAAGCCGCCAGACCACCAGTAACACCAGCCCGTTCAGGAGTGAAAGCAGCAGGAAAAACCCCGGAATGCTGATTCCCAGAAATCCCAGCACCACGATGCCGGCCAGGGCACTCACCACCATGAACAACGCGTTGATGACATTCAGTGCGGCGATGATACGGGCACGTTTGGCCCGTGGTGTTTCGTGCTGGATAAAGGCGTACAGGGGCACGATGAAAAGACCACCGCAGATACCGATACCCACCAGATCCATTAACACCCTCAGGTAAACGGGATCGGTGACCAGTGTCCACCAGGTCGAGGCCTCCGGATCGTCCGGCACCGCAAAATACAGATCAATCCCGAACAGACTAAGCCCCAGGGCCCCCCAGGGCACGGGTGCCAGGGTAATGCGGTGCTTGGTAAGCCGCTCACACATCATGGAGCCGATCGAAATGCCGATGGTGAACATGGCCAGCAGCAGGGTGACAACAGTTTCATCGCCCAGCAGATTGGTGCGGGCAAAATTGGGAAACTGGGTCAGGTACGCCGCGCCAAGAAACCAGAACCAGGAGATGGTCAACACCGCCAGCAACACCTGGCGACGCTCGGCCGCCAGAGCCATCAGCCTCCAGGTTTCCACCACCGGCCGGAAGCGTACATTAACTCCCGAACCGTCGGGTTCGGTCGCCGGTACCTGGCGTGCCGCCAGATAACCAAGCACCGCCATAACCACAACCGCAATCGCCGTCAGCCGGGCGGCGGCCTCAAAGCCCATCAACAGGCCCGCGGCAATGGTGCCCAGGAGAATTGCCACAAAGGTGCCCATGCCCACCAGACCGTTGCCACCCACCAGTTCATCGTCCGCCAGCACCTGGGGCAGGATGGCGTATTTCACCGGGCCGAAGAAGGTGGACTGGGTGCCCATCAGGAACAGCAGTACCAACAACAACTCGTACCAGCCGAACCATAGCCCAACCGCGGCAACGGACATGATCACGATCTCTGCCAGCTTCACATTCCGGATGATCCGGGACTTCTCATAGCGGTCGGCCATTTCGCCGGCAATGCCAGAGAACAGGAAGAACGGCAGGATGAACAGGAAGGCCGCCAGGTTAACCACCACATTCACGGACAGCCCCATCAAGCTGCCGGCGCTGTAGGTGATCAACAGCAACAGCGCGTTCTTGAACAGGTTATCGTTAAAGGCGCCGGAGAACTGGGTCAGGTAAAACGGCAGGAAACGGCGTTGGCCCAGCAAACGGAACTGACTTTTTGATGGCATCAAGGAATCCTGTTTTGGTGCATTGCCAACCTTGCCGTTCAGAATCTGCCCGCATCTGGTGCAATTGTTCTAAAACCGATAGCGAAGTTCATTTATCTGACGGGTTTAAGCAAAGTTAACTGCTTGTTTTTTGGCTCTCTGGTACGGAATTCGCTTTAGCTGCCTGTTCAGACATTCTTTTATCATCAGGCCAGGATGGCCAGACCATTGGCAGTATAAAGGTTCCTGACCATGAGCAGCGTAGTCCGACTTCCCCGACGCATCTATCGCGGAGCCGAAATAACCCGGGCTCCAGACATGATCAACGACTATGATTTCAGTTCTGTTTACCAGCCGATCCTGAGCCCGACCCATCGGAAACTGGTGGGCTATGAGGCCCTGGTGAGGGTCAGGAAGAACAACGCCAGCATCTCCCCCTTCGAGCTTTTCCAGCAGGCGGAAGCAGAGAACCAGACTGCCGAACTGGACAGACACCTGTTGCAGATTCACCTCGATAATTTCGCCGCAAGCTCACAGCCTGTCTGGCTGTTCCTGAATATTAATCCGGGTACCTGCATTCATCCAGAAGCCTCTCTGGAAAAGCTCGCCCTACAGTGCCAGAGCAGCGGAATCGACCCGGAGAAAGTGGTTCTGGAGCTGGTGGAGACGGCCTCCGAGAATCCGACAGCACTTCTGGAATTCATTCTCAAGGCCAAGGCCCATGGTTTCCAGATTGCCATTGACGATTTTGGTATGGGCGATTCCAATTTCGAGCGTCTGTGGCGCATCAATCCGCTCATCGTGAAGCTCGACCGCAGCCTGTTGGTCAATGCGGAGAACCACAGTCGCGCCCGAATGCTGCTGGAAAGTCTGGTGAAGATGATTCGCGAGAGCGGCAGCCTCGTGCTTCTGGAAGGCATCGAGAACAGCACTCAGGCCCATATCGCCCTGCAAACCGAGGCGGATCTGCTGCAGGGTTTCCTGTTTGCCCGGCCAACAAGCCTGCACGATCATGAGCCGGAACTGACAGAACTGGCCCTGAAGGGAATTATTGCCGATTCCAGTGAATCTTCGGCCCAGGATATCCGGGACCAGGAGAGCTACTTTCGACTGCTTCGCTTCGAAATTCTGGAAGCCTGCCACTCCCTGAGCCGGGAGTTACCGTTCGACGTCGCGTGCAATAAGCTGTTGGACGTGGACGGTGTGCAACGCTGTTTCCTGCTTAATGCCCAGGGCATACAGCAGGGCAATCTTGCCCGGGCCAATCCGGACATCCATCGCGGAAAATTCAACCCCCTATATCACTCGGCCGGCGCCCGATGGACGCACCGGGAATACTTCCGCAATGCCCTGGAACGGCCCCAGCACATCAGTAGCTGTCGGCCCTATGTCGGTTTGCCGGACGCCAAACGCACGGTAACCCTCTCAACCATGCTGTCAGGACAGCAGGTATTCTGCATTGATATCCACCCGGATGAAATATTCGGTGGCCAGCTCGAGTTCCCGGCCACCCTGTGATCGTGTCACTGATCAGAAGTCATCCGCGCGTTTCTGAGGCGCTGCCGCCAGCCCTGTGCCACCGGCCTGGCCCGAAGCCTGGCGTTCCAGTTCCTTCTCCACTGCATTGGAGGATTTGGCAAACCGGGCCAACAGGTTATACAGCACCGGTATGATGAAAAGGGTCAGCGTGGTGGCGAAGATCAGCCCGCCCAGAATCACCATGCCAATGGCCGCACGGCTTTCCGCGCCTGCGCCGGTGGCGATTACCAGGGGAACCGCACCAAAAATCGTCGATATGGTGGTCATCAGTACCGGCCGGAACCGCAGGCAGGCGCCTTCGAGTATGGCATCCCGCACCTCATAGCCTTTGTCCCGGAGCTGATTGGCGAACTCCACGATCAATATCCCGTTCTTGGCCATCAACCCCAGCAACATGATGATGCCTATCTGGCTGTAAATGTTGAGACTGATTCCGGTCCACCAGAGCGCCAGCAGGGCACCGGTCACCGCCAGTGGCACCGACAGCATGATGATCAGCGGATGGATCCAGCTTTCAAACTGGGCCGCCAGCACCAGGAACACGATGACGAAGGCCAGCGCAAAGGTAACGTAGATGGCGGCCGAGGATTCCTGGAATTCCCGGCTCAAACCCTTGTAACTGACCCGCGCTTCCGGCGGCAGGTTATCCACAGCCAGGTTGTTCAGGTAGGTCAAGGCCGACCCCAGGTCATAACCATCGGCGAGGGAGGCACTGATGACCACGGCGGGAAGCCGGTCGATGCGACGGAGGTCCGGGTTGGCGCCAATTTCCTGCACCGAGACCAGCGCCTGCAAAGGGATCAGGTTGCCGCCCTCCCGGGGCCGCAGGAAAATCTGGCCCAGGTCTTCCGGGGTTGCCCGGTTGGCATCTTCAGCCTGGATAATCACATCGTATTCCCGGCCCCGATCAATGTAGGTCGTCACCTGGCGTGATGCCAGCATGGTCTGCAAGGTGAGCCCGACGTCCTCAATGGTGATGTCCAGGTCCGCCGCCCGCTCCCGGTCGATATTGACCCGAAGCTCTGGTCGGGTCAGCTCGAAGTCAGTATCCAGGTTCTGCAGATTGGGATTCTCCTTGGCCCGCTCCACGATCTCCTGGCTCCAGGCCTGTACCGACTCATAGTCCGGTCCGGCCACCACGAACTCCACCGCCTGACTGAACCCGCGCTGGCCCAGACCCGGCGGGTTTACGGCCACGGTTCGGATGCCGGACACATCCGCCAGTTTCTTGCGGATTTCGCTGGTCACTTCCTGCTGCTTGATATCCCGTTCTTCCCAGGGCACCAGGCCCATGATCAGGAACGCATTGTCTTCCTCATCGCGGAATCCGACGATGGAGAGCAGGCGATTGGCTATGCCCTCATCCAGATACGGCAGCAAAGACTCTTCCACCTGGCGGACGTAGTGATCGGTGTATTCCACCGTTGAACCACGAGGCGCGCTGGTGGGCATGATGATCACGGCGCGGTCCTCGGTTGGCGCCAGTTCCTGGGGCAATTTGGGGTACACCACGGCGGCAATAACCAGCCCCACCAGACCCAGGCCGAGTAACAGCCCCGGCTGCCTCAGGGAAAACTGCAACAGCCTGCGGTAACCATTGGTCAGGCCATTCAGAACCTTCTCGCTGGCCGCCCACAGACGATGGCCCTCCGCCGATTCCGGGCTGTGTCTGAGCCACTTGGAACACAGCATCGGTGCCAGCGTCAGGGCAACGAGGCTGGAAAAAACCACCGCCGCAGCCAGGGTAAATCCGAATTCGGCGAACAGCCGTCCGATATTGCCACCCATGAAAGAAATGGGGACAAACACCGCCACCAGGGTCAGGGTGGTGGCAATCACCGCAAACGCGACCTGTTTTGCGCCCCGGTAGGCGGCAAGCAATGGCGGTTCACCCTCGTCAATCCGGCGCTGGATGTTTTCCAGCATCACGATGGCGTCGTCCACCACCAGGCCGATGGCCAGAATGACCGCCAGCAGGGTCAGCACGTTAATGGAAAAACCGAGAAAACCCAGGCCGATGAAAGCACCAATCACCGCAACCGGAATGGTCACCGCAGGAATCAGGGTGGCGCGCCAGGAACGCAGGAACAGGAAGATAACGAGGATAACCAGGGACACCGCGATGGCGAGCGTGGTGACCACTTCCTTGATGGACGCCCGGATGAAAATGGACTCGTCGTAGCTTTCCGCGATGGTGACTTCCGGCGGCAGGGTCTCCCGAATCTTTTCCAACTCGGCGCGGACCGCATCGGAAACGGCCACGGTGTTGGCCTTGGACTGACGGATAACACCCATGCCGATGGCGGTCTGGCCGTTCGCGCGCAGACGGCTGACATCCGACTCCACCCCCATCTGGACATTGGCCACTTCCCCGAGACGCAACAGGTCATTACCGTCCCGGCGAATCACCAGTTCCCGAAACTGTTCCACATTCGACAGTCGGCCTTCGGCACGCACCGTGAAATTGCGAGTGGACGAATCCACCGATCCGGCCGGTAACTCCACGTTGTTGGCGCGCAGGGCCCGTTCAACTTCTGCCACGGTGATATCCCGGGCGGCAAGCCGCTCACGGTCCAGCCAGACCCGGATGGCATAACGCCGCTCGCCACCGATACGTACGTCGGCAACACCGTCGAGAACCGACAGCCGGTCCGCCAACACCCGGTCGGCAAAATCACTCAGCTCGGCACTGTCCCAGACATCACTGCGCAGGGTGACCCACATCATCGGGCGGGCATCGGAATCCGCCTTACGCACTACCGGCGGATCTGCTTCGTCCGGCAACTGGTTGGCCACCCGGGACACCGCATCACGAACATCATTGGCGGCAATATCCACATCCCGGGCCGTGGTGAATTCGATGCTGGTTCGGGATTCGCCCTGCTCAGTAGACGATTCAATAGAACGAATACCCTCGATGCCACTGATGGCACCCTCGATCACCTGGGTAATCTGGGTATCTACCACCTCGGCTGCCGCACCGGTGTAATCGGTGGAAATGGAGACAACCGGTGGGTCAATATCCGGGTATTCGCGCACCGGCAGGCCCAACAGGGCTGCCAGCCCGAAAACCACGATCAAAAGACTGAGAACCGTTGCGAACACCGGTCGCTTGATAGAGACATCAGAAAGAACCACCGGTTACGACTCCCTGGCCGTGATAAATCGGTTCTCGGGAATGGCCTTGTCATCTTCCAATACCCGAACCCGGTCCCCGCTGCTGAGCCGGTCCTGACCGGTCACAATCACCGGATCGTCCTGGCTCAAACCCTTCGACACTTCCACAAAACCCGGCATGCGCGAACCCAGGTTGACCGAAACCCGCCGGGCAACACCGTCTTCAGCCACAAACACATATTGTTCATCACCGCGGATCATCACCGCCTGTTCCGGGATAACCAGTGCTTCCCGTTCCCGGAGCGTCAGGGTGGCGGACATAAACTGCCCCGGGCGGAGCAGACCCTCCGGATTATCGATCAGTGCCCGCACCGGCAGCGACCGGCTCAGCTCACTGACCCGGGAACCCAACTCCACCAGCTGACCGGAAAACTGCCGATCCGGGTAGGCCGGCGATGCGCCGCGAACCCGTTGCCCAAGACTCACCTGCCCCAGAAAACGCTCCGGAATGGAAAAACCCAGCTCCATACGGTCGGTGGTATCCAGGGTGGTCACCGAGGTTCCGGCCGTGATGTAGGCCCCGACGCTGATGTCACTCAACCCGACCACACCGGCAAACGGCGCTTCGATGCGGTGGTTCTCCAGACGGACCCGACCCGCCTGACGCTGCGCCTCGGCCACGTCGACAGCCGTTCTCAGCTCATCCACCTGGGACTGGGAAATACTGTTGTTGGAGCGCAACCGCTGTGCCCTCTCTAACTTCCGGCGGGCATCCGCCAGTTGGGCTTCAATCACCTGCAGATCCGCCCGGGCCTGGCGATCATCCAGTCGTAAAAGCACCTCACCCTGCTCTACCCGGCGGCCGGTTTCCAGATTCAGTTCTACCACCCGGCCACTGACTTCCGTGGTCAACTCCACCGCATTCAGGGCTTTCAGACTGCCAACTGCATTGACCACATCCCGCACCATCTCCATCTTCGGAAGGAGCGTGTTGACGGCACTGGCAGGACGCTCAGCACCGCTCTGAGCGGCAGTGCCCTCATCCAGATTCTGGTACACAAAGGCACCGCCGATAGCAACTGCCACCAGCACCAACGCAATCAACCACTGTTTCCACATAGGATTTCCAGATTCTTCCAATTCTCGGTTAGTCGTCTGTTACTTTTTCTGGATCACCAGCACCACTTCGCCCACGTCGATTCCCCACTTGCTCATGGTGGTCTGGTTGATCAGCGTGTCGGGCGTGATCAGATACATCCAGTCGTCCATGCGCACATCCAGAGTACCGTCACCGTATGACACACGGAGGACATAATTCATATGAATGGCGTTACCGCGCCAGCGCATGGTTCCGGGTTCAACCACATCGCCTGCGTCGGCATGATAACCCTCCTCGGAGGGAGTCAAGGTCCAGACCCGGGTCTGCACCTCGCCGTCATTAAAGCGGAACACCTCATCCAGGGTGCCCACACCCTCATCATCCCACGACGCGCTAATATCCGCATCGAAGGTACGAATCACCTCACCGGAGAAATTCTTGACCACCCCCCGGGCGGAAAGTTCGCCAGTGAAGAACTCTTCCGGGACCAGTTCGGGTGTGCGGTCTGCATAATCCTCGAGTGACGGGCTGGCACAGCCGCTGAGCAGCAGTGCCGAAGACAGTACCCAGAGTATAGGTGTCGACAGGCGTTTCGATATCTCAGTAAACGGGCTTTGCATGACTTTTACACTCTCTGAACGGGTTTATTGCGGTTCTTTGGCGAAAAGGAATACGCCACAACCGACTTTAGCGATCATTGCCGGACTCTCTCCGGGCTTTCCCCGGGCTTTTACGTCATCTCGGCCAATTGTCCATTCTGACAGTCTGCCGGGCGCTTTTCGTCAATGGCAGCGCCCGGGTATTGGCGTAAAACAACAGGTAATGGCGGGTGATTGCCCACCGAAGATTCCGAGAAAGACACAGAGGATTCCGCTATGCCGGTTTACAAGGCGCCCCTGCGCGACATGAAATTTTTGCTGAACGAAGTGTTCGACTACCCGGGTCATTACGCCACCCTGGCCAGCGGTGAAAACGCCACGCCCGATATCGTGGATGCGATACTCGGCGAATGCGCAAAGTTCTGTGAAGAAGTGCTGAGCCCACTCTACCTCTCCGGCGACGAGGAAGGCTGCAAACTCGAGAACGGTGAGGTCACTACACCTGCCGGTTACCGCGAAGCCTACCAACAATACGCCATGGGTGGCTGGCAAGGGCTCTCCGCACCCGAGGAATACGGCGGCCAGGGCCTGCCTGCGTCCATGGGACTGCTGAAACAGGAGATGATGGGCACAGCCAACTGGCCTTTCTCTATGTACCCGGGTCTGTCCCTGGGCGCCATGAACACCATTTTCCTGCACGGTTCCGAGGATCAGAAACAGACCTACCTTGCACCACTGACCGAAGGCCGTTGGGCCGGCACCATGTGCCTGACCGAACCCCAGTGCGGCACCGATCTGGGCCAGGTGAAGACCAAAGCTGAACCCCAGGCCGACGGCAGCTACCAACTCACGGGCACCAAGATTTTCATCTCCTCCGGCGACCACGACCTGACCGAGAACATCGTCCACATCGTATTGGCCCGTCTGCCGGATGCCCCCAAGGGTACCCGGGGTATCAGCCTGTTTATCGTGCCCAAGTTCCTGCCCGACAGCCAGGGCGGGGTGGGCGAACGCAACGCGGTGGTCTGTGGCAGTCTGGAAAAGAAAATGGGCATCAAGGCCTCGGCCACCTGTGTGCTCAATTTCGATGGGGCCAAGGGTTATCTGATCGGGCCCGAGAATGAAGGCCTCAACTGCATGTTCACCTTCATGAACACCGCCCGGATCGGCACCGCAATCCAGGGTGTCGGGCCGGCGGAGCTGTCCTATCAGTGGGCGTTGGCCTATGCGAAGGATCGACGCTCTATGCGGGCACTTTCCGGTAAAAAAGAACCGGTTCAGGTGGCCGATAGCCTGATTCATCATGCCGATGTGCGCCGGATGCTGCTGACCCAGAAGGCCATCGCCGAAGGCGGTCGGGCCATGCTGTATTACGCAGCGCGACTGGCCGATCACATGGTGGAGGGATTCACTGAGGGCGATGATAAAAAGGCGGACAAATACGATGACAAGCTCGGCTTCCTGACCCCGATACTGAAGGGCTTTCTCACCGAACTCGGGTGCGAAGCAGCCAATCTGGGCGTTCAGGTCTTTGGCGGCCATGGTTACATCCGGGAGCATGGCATGGAGCAGATTGTCCGGGATACCCGCATCGCCACCCTGTACGAGGGCACTACCGGTATCCAGGCGCTGGATCTGTTGGGTCGAAAGGTTTTGCTGATGACCCAGGGCGGCGCGGTCCGGGAATTCACCCTGAAGATTGCCAATTTTGCCCGCAAGCATCTCACCGACAAACGGCTGCGACCCTGGGCGCTTGAGCTGCTCAAGCTGACCGGCCAATGGAACTGGCTGACAGTGCGGATCATGCTTGCGGCCCGCAAGGACCGGGATGTGGTGAGCTCTGCGGCCTATGATTTCCTGATGTACAGCGGCTACGTCACCATGGCCTATATCTGGCTGCGCCAGGCCGCGGTGGCTGTGGATAAACTCGATAACGGTGGCGAGGATTCGGCTGCTTTCTACCAGGCCAAGCTCGGAACCACCGAATTCTATTTTGAGCGCCTTTTGCCCCGGGCCCAGAGCCACGCTGCCAGCATGCTCAGCCCCAGCAAGAACCTGATGCAACTGGATGCCGATGATCTGGCCTTTACCGGATAAGCTATCCGGTCTCTCTTACGCCCGGGCCTTGCCCGGGATTTTTTTGGCCTTGAAATACTCCCGCCTGACCCCACCTCACAGGTGCATTTCCATATTGGAGTTATTAACTAACTGAATTAAATAGAAAACCTTTGATCGCGAGCATAAAAGAAGGAGGTTCGAATATGGAAACTCGTGCTGACGACTTTTATCCCACCCGCCTGGAACGTCCCACTGAAAGCTTTGAGCGCCAGGACCCCGTGGTGCACAGCAAAGGTTCGGATCGAACCAACGGACCACTGAGTGAAACCGAACTGACGCAATATGAGCGCGACGGCTTTATCGTCTTCAACAATTTTCTCGACCAGGCCACCGTTCGCCAGTTCCGGGAGGATCTGCGGGGTTACGAAAATGATGAGAGTATCCTGCGGTCCGAA
This sequence comes from Marinobacter sp. EhC06, assembly GCF_001650915.1. GTDB lineage: Bacteria > Pseudomonadota > Gammaproteobacteria > Pseudomonadales > Oleiphilaceae > Marinobacter. Next base: position 545,424 of record NZ_LXYO01000023.1, on the reverse strand, counting down.
GGAACCATTACCGAGCCGGGCAAGCAGGAAATCCGCTCGATTTTCGGCATTCACGAACTTTCTGATCGCTTCGACCGGTTGACCCGGGATCCGAAGATTCTGGCGATGGTCCGCCAGCTTCTGGGCAGTGAAGCCTATATCCACCAGTCCCGGATCAACTTCAAACCCGGCTTCCACGGCAAGGGCTTTGACTGGCACTCCGATTTCGAAACCTGGCACGCCGAAGACGGGATGCCCCGGATGCGAGCCGTCAGCTTTTCCATCGCCCTCACCGACAACACGCCGTTTAACGGCCCGTTGATGCTGATTCCCGGCTCCCACAAGACCTTTGTGCCCTGCGTTGGCCGCACGCCGGAAGACAACTACCAGTCATCCCTGAAAAAACAGGAGCTGGGCGTTCCCAACGATCGGGACCTTGCCGCCATGGCGGACGAATACGGGATCAAGGCACCCACCGGTCCCGCCGGCTCGCTGATCATCTTCGAGTGCAATACCCTGCATGCCTCGAACGCCAATATGTCACCCTGGCCGCGGAGCAATCTGTTCTTCGTCTACAACAGTGTGGAAAACCAGCTTCAGGCCCCATTCTGTGGCAACAAGCCACGGCCGGATTTCCTGGGCAATCGCAGTAACACCGAGACCCTGGTGCCAGTTCCAGAAGACGAAGGCCGGAAAACCGGTTAGCGCTATTTACCGATACAAAAGCTGCTGAAAATCTTGCCCAGAAGCTCATCCGGGGTAAGGTGCCCGGTGATCTCACCCAGGCTATCCTGGGCCGCCCTCAGATCTTCAGCGAGTAACTCACCGGCACCGAACCCTTCCAGCTGGCTCTGGCCCTGAACCAACAGGGCCTGGGCCCGCTCTAGGGCATCCAGGTGCCGGCGTCGGGCCAGGAAACCGCCTTCGGTAGTGCTGGCAAAGCCCATGCACTGTTTCAGGTGGTCCCGGAGTATTTCCAGACCTTCGGCAGACTTTGCCGCCAAACGGATAACCGGCGCACTCTGATGGTCTTCGGCGCTGATCCCTACCGTTTCACCGGACAGATCCACCTTGTTGCGAATAACCGTCACCGGGGCGTTGGCCGGTAACTGATCAATGAAATCCGGCCAGATTTCATGGGGACTGGTTTTATCGGTGGTGGTGGCATCCACCATCAGAAGGATGCGATCGGCCTGACGGATTTCATCCCAGGCCCGGGCAATACCGATCTGTTCCACTTCATCCGGACTGTCCCGGAGACCGGCCGTGTCGATGATGTGCAGCGGCATACCATCGATGTGGATATGTTCCCTCAGGACATCCCGGGTTGTGCCTTCAATAGCCGTAACAATGGCCGCCTCGCGACCGGCCAGGGCGTTCAGCAGGCTGGATTTGCCGGCATTGGGCCTGCCGCCAATGACCACTTTCATACCGTCTCGAAGAATGGTCCCCTGCTGGGCTTCCGCCAGAATTTTCTCGAGCCGGTCCAGCAGGTTCTGAAGATCACTGGCCACCTTGCCATCGGCCAGGAAATCAATCTCCTCCTCGGGAAAATCGATCGCCGCCTCAACATAGATCCGCAGGTGAGTCACCGCCTCCACCAGATCTTCGATCTGCCGGGAGAACACTCCCTGCATGGAACGAACGGCACAGCGGGCCGCCTGTTCCGAGCTGCTCTCGATAAGATCGGCAATGGCTTCGGCCTGGGCAAGATCCAGTTTGTCGTTCAGAAAGGCCCGTTCGGAGAACTCACCGGGGCGGGCCAGTCTTGCCCCCTGGCTGCACACCTCCCGAAGCAGAAGATCGAGAATCACGGTACCGCCATGGCCCTGAAGCTCGAATACATCCTCACCGGTGAAGGAGTGGGGGTTGGGGAAAAACAGCCCGATGCCCTCATCAATCAACTCGCCCCGATTGTCGTGGAACGGGCCGTAATGGGCATAACGGGGTTTGGGCTCGAACCCCAGCATCTGTTGGGCAATGGCCCGGGCCCTGGGGCCAGACACGCGAACGATCCCGACCCCGGCCTGTCCGGGTGCGGTGGCTATGGCTGCGATGGTGTCAGAACTCTGGCTCATGCTTTTTCCACAGGCTGAAAACAACAAAGGCTCCACACAGGAGCCTTTGCCGGGTCGGTTCGGGCACCGGTCAGTGCTTCTTACCGGCCATTTCTGCTTCGATCTTGCGGGTAATGTACCACTGCTGGGCAATGGACAGAATGTTGTTCACCAGCCAGTACAGAACCAGACCTGCCGGGAACCACAGGAAGAATACGGTGAAGATCAACGGCATCATCTTCATGATCTTGGCCTGCATGGGGTCCGGCGGAGTCGGGTTCAGACTCATCTGCAGGAACATGCTGGCACCCATCAGGATCGGCAGGATGAAATACGGGTCCATCACCGATAGATCCTGAATCCACAGCATGAACGGCGCATGGCGTAGCTGCACACTCTCAAACAGTACCCAGTACAGGGAGATGAATACCGGCATCTGCACCAGGATGGGCAGACAGCCACCGAGTGGATTAATTTTCTCCCGCTTGTACAGCGCCATCATTTCCTGGGACATGCGCTGTCGATCGTCACCGTACAGTTCTTTCAGCCGGGTCAACTGAGGGGCGACTGCCCGCATCTTGGCCATGGATTTGTAACTGGTGGCAGACAGATGGAAGAACACGGCTTTAACCAGCACTGTCAGCAGGATAATGGAAACACCCCAGTTGCCGACAAGGCTGTGGAACCAATCCAGAATGATGAACAGCGGCAGGGAAATAAAGAACAGCCAGCCGAAATCAACGGTACGGTCCATGTTCGGAGCCATTTCTTCGAGGCGTTCGATGATCTTGGGCCCGACATAGGCCCTTGCACCGATCTCGGCAGTCTCGCCCGGAGCCACGGTAGTGGCAGGATAGACAAAGCCCATGACGTAATTCTGGCCACGTTGGGTGGTCTGGTACTGGGCCGGGATGTCGCGCTCGGGAACCCAGGCAGACAGGAAGTAATGCTGGAGGAAAGCCAGCCAGCCGTTGGTGACAGACTGGTTGATCTGGGTTTCCTGCAGGTCGCTAAAATCAAACTTCTCGTAGGGATCTTCCGGGGAGCTGATTACCAGACCAAGGAATGCCTGGATACCCATGCTGGTCTGGGAGGTCGGGTCCGGAGACTGGTCACGGACGATTTTACCGGTGAAATTGGCCTGCCAGTTGTCGCTGGACTGGTTTTCAACCAGGTACTTGACGCCGATCTCATAACTGTTGCGTTCGAACTGGTAACGCTTGGTGATCTTTACACCGTTATCGGTAGTGTAACTCAGGTCTACCTGGAGCTGGTTGTCACCTTCGGCCAGCTCATAGCTCGAAGCGTTTGCATTGTAGACGGGAGCGGAACCGTTCTTGCGGCTATCAGGACCATCACGACCAATCAGACCGCTTTCGAGAACATAAAGACGGTTCTGGGTGTTATTCAGGAGGGTCAGCGGCTCCTTGCTGTTCAGGGTGTCGTCGTAGTCAAGCAGCTGTGCTTTTACCAGGTTACCGCTGACCCGATCAATCTGCAGGTCGTAGACGTCGGTGCGAACAGTGATGAACTGATCGCTTACCGTGGTGTTGTTTTCTGTTGAACTGACGACAGCCTGACCGGTTTCCGGCGTCGTGAACTCGCCATCACCGTCCACCTGGGCTGCATTATCCTCAGGAAGCACCATATCGTCTGAATTGCCCATGCTGCCGGCGGACTGCGAAGGCTGAGATTCAGCAACTTGAGCCGTCTCCGGCTGCTGATGGTAATCCTCATTCCAGGCAAGCACCATCAGATAACTGACAATAGCCAGGCCGGCAAATAATACGATGCGTTGAATATCCATAGAGTTACTGTCTGGTCTGGGTTGTTGTATGGGAATGATCAGCGTGTACGCAGGTTGTTACGGTTTCCTGAACCCGGGATTCTGTTGTTCCCGGCACAGGATCATAACCGCCTTCCGCCCAGGGATGACACCTTAACAGACGCCGGATTGCGAGAAATAATCCTTTAAGCGCGCCATGGTGGGTTATGGCTTCAACGGCGTATTGTGAACAGGTGGGGTGATGGCGGCAGTGACTGGCCATCATGGGGCTGATTGCGTACTGATAGAAGCGGATGGGCAGAAGCAGGAGCTTGCGCATTAACCCGTTCCTCGACCGGCAGTGTCTGGTGTTGCTGCCCGGGATGGCTGAGATTGAGCGTACTTTTTTCTGAGACGTCGCCAGAGGTCGTCCATGGATGCCCGTACCGACTGGTTATCCAGGGAAACCAGCCCCTGACGTCCCAGAACCACAAGGTCGAGACCGGGCAGATCCGTCTGGTGCCGGAAGCTTTCTCGGACTTGGCGCTTTACCCGGTTTCTCTGGACGGCTAGCTTCAGGTTCTTCTTCGAGAAGATTAAACCGATCCTGGCATGACCGAGGTTATTCGGTGTTGCCAGGATCAGAAAATTCCGGTGTGGAACTTTCAGCTGCACGTCGTTGAAGACTTTGCCGTAATCAGCAGGTCGCAGAAGACGATGTGATTTCGGGAAACTCAAAGCCTTCATGAGGCAATCAGAGCTTACGCGGACAGACGTGCGCGGCCCTTGGCACGACGACGGGAAATAACCTTGCGACCGTTGGCAGTGGCCATACGGGCACGGAAACCGTGAACGCGCTTACGCTTCAGGACGCTTGGTTGAAACGTTCTTTTCATGGTGATGATCTCACAATTCGTAAGTTGGAAATTCAGTAACTGGCTGGAAAATGAACAGCCAAAACAGGAGCGGCATTCTATGCAAATACCGGTGGGAATTCAATGCTTATTGCTAGGGGGTTGTGCGCATGCTGAAATTTCTTGAACCACCTGGCCAGGTAATAAATTCAGTAAGTCTTTTTAGAATTCTTTTAAGGATTAATTATTACTGTTATTAGTATCGAGGATTTCTGTGGATAAGCGATAAAAAAATCTAAAAAACAAAACTTTGCACGGTTTATAAGGGTATTGATAAGGCACCGTGAGCGCTGTGGACGGTGGCAGGGCGAAATGTGGGTAAGTCGGAATTGTGTGATGAATCCAAGTTATCCCCGGTTGCGTCCCGGGGTTCCTAACAGGGTTAAACCCCGGCTGTACACACAGGGCTGTGAGTAACTTTCAAAGAACTTATTTTCTGTACACAAGGTTGTAGGTAAGTTCGTAACAAACTGAAATATAAAGAAATAAATTTCCACAGGCTGTTCATGAACCGGCTGCGGCTCTTTCACTGGGAGGCCGGTCGGGTTAGAATCCGGGGTCATCTCACTGGACAGGATGTCCCTTGTCCGTTCAGAGACATTTCAGGGTTATCGGGAGCAGGCTGTCGTGCCAAACAGTATGTGGCATCAATGTCTTGAAGTACTCCGGGACGAGTTTCCCGCACAACAGTTCAATACCTGGCTCAGGCCCCTGCAATCCGACCATCGGGAGGGGCAGCTGATGCTGTTCGCTCCCAACCGTTTTGTGATGGATTGGGTGAATGAAAAGTATCTGCGGCGCATTGAAGAGGTACTCAAGGATCTGAACGGCGGGCAGGCTCCCCGGGTTAATATGAAAGTGGGGTCCGCACCTCGTGAAGATGAACCGGTCAAACGCTCGGAAGCACCTGTCCGTGTAAATGGCCAGGTTCATGAAGAAAGCGGTAGCCGGGTCACCGAAGAAGAGAAGGGTGTGGCTGCCACGGTGGCCGGTTCGCCCTCTGTCCGCCCGAAAAGTGGCAGCGAGCGACGGCCGGTTCAGGTTGAAGGTGATATCAAGCACCAGAGTTTTCCGAACGAGGGGTTCACCTTCGAAACCTTTGTTGAAGGTAAATCCAACCAGCTGGCACGGGCGGCGTCGATGCAGGTGGCGGAGAATCCGGGGGGTGCCTACAATCCGCTGTTCCTGTACGGCGGTGTTGGTCTGGGTAAGACCCACCTGATGCACGCCATCGGCAACGAAATTGTCCGTCGCAACCCCAAGGCGAAAGTGGCCTATCTCCGCTCGGAACGGTTTGTGGCAGATATGGTCAAGGCATTGCAGCTGAACGCCATCAACGAGTTCAAGCGCTATTACCGATCTGTGGATGCGTTGTTGATTGACGACATCCAGTTCTTTGCCCGCAAGGAGCGTTCGCAGGAAGAGTTCTTTCATACCTTCAATGCGCTGCTGGAAGGCGGCCAGCAGGTCATCGTGACCTGTGATCGATTCCCGAAAGAAATTGTCGATATGGAAGAGCGGCTCAAATCCCGGTTTGGCTGGGGGCTGACTGTGATGGTTGAGCCGCCGGAACTGGAAACCCGGGTGGCGATTCTTATGAAGAAGGCCGATCAGGCCAACGTCAAGCTCAGCAGCGAGGCGGCTTTTTTTATTGCCCAGAAGATTCGGTCCAATGTTCGTGAGCTAGAAGGGGCGCTTCGTCTGGTGATAGCGAATGCTCACTTCACCGGTTCGGAGATCACCCCTCCGTTCATCCGGGAGAGCTTGAAAGACCTGTTGGCGCTGCATGAGAAACAGGTGAGCATCGATAATATTCAGCGCACTGTGGCCGAGTATTACAAGATCAAGGTTGCCGACCTGCTATCCAAACGCCGAACCCGAACGGTCACCCGGCCACGGCAGGTTGCCATGGCGCTGTCGAAGGAGCTGACCAATCACAGTTTGCCGGAGATTGGCGATGCCTTTGGCGGTCGTGACCACACCACTGTTTTGCATGCGTGCAAGAAAATCGTGGAGTTGCAGGAGACTGATCCGGGCATCCGCGAGGATTATCAGAATTTTATGAGACTGCTGACCACCTGATGCCGGGCGTTGGCAAACAACATTCACCCTTCCAACATAAAGAAAGCTGAGTGCCATGAAACTGACGATCAGCCGTGAATCCCTGCTTACCCCGCTGCAAAGCATTGCCGGCGTGGTGGAAAAGAAACAAACCATGCCGGTGCTGTCCAACGTATTGCTGGTGGCCGAGGACAATACCCTGACCCTGACCGGTACCAATATGGAAGTGGAACTGGTAGCGCGGATAACACCGGTGCATGTGGATCAGCCCGGCCGGATTACCGTTCCGGCTCGTAAACTGTCTGATATCGCCCGGGCCCTGGGTGACGAAGCGCCGATGGAGCTGTCCCTTGAGGGCGATCGTTTGCATCTGCGCTGCGGAGCCAGTCACTTCACCTTGTCCACATTGCCGGCAGAACACTTTCCCAATGTCGAAGACGAAGACGAGAGCTTCCGTCTGGAGCTGCCGCAAAAAGAGCTGGGCCGGATGCTGGATGCAACCGCGTTCGCCATGGCCCAGCAGGACGTTCGCTATTACCTGAACGGCCTGTTACTGGAAGTGGACAAGGATCATGTACGGACGGTGGCGACCGATGGTCACCGACTGGCCATGGCACATCTGGAACTGGTGACCAATTGCCCGGAGTTGCGGCAGGTGATCGTTCCCCGTAAAGGGGTTCTGGAACTTTCCCGACTGCTGGATGACGTGGAAACGCCGGTGACGCTGGTCATTGGTGATAACCACCTTCGGGCGACGGTGGGTTCGTATACCTTCACGTCGAAGCTCATCGAAGGCAAGTTCCCGGACTACAACCGTGTTATTCCACGGGGCGGCGACAAGGTGGTGCTGGCGGATCGCGCGACACTGAAGAATACGCTGCAACGGGCAGGGATCCTGTCTCACGAGAATATCCGCGGGGTACGGCTGAACCTGGCCTCGAATGAGCTCCAGGTCTTCGCCAATAACCCGGACCAGGAACAGGCCGAAGATGCGCTGCCGGTGGACTACCAGGGCGAATCCCTGCAGATCGGTTTTAATGTAGGCTACCTAGTGGATGTAATGAATGCGCTGGATGAGGACCAGGTAAAAATTACCCTGTCCAATCCGAACAGCAGTGCGTTGATAGAGGCGCAGAATGATAACCGCTGCCTCTATGTTGTCATGCCCATGAGGCTGTAGAAGGAGATGACGTTGATGAGTACCGTAACGAATGGAATCAAAGGCGCCTTCAGGATTGGCCAGACTGTGTCGGTACTCGGCCGCACCGGGATCAACTGGCTTCGGGGGGATCGCCCTCCCACGCCCAGGCTGCTGAGGCAGACGTTTGAGTCACTCGGTGCGACCTACATCAAGCTGGGGCAGTTTATTGCCAGTTCTCCCACGTTTTTCCCCAAGGAGTATGTGGAAGAATTCCAGTACTGCCTGGACAAGACCCCGAACCTGCCCTTTGGTGTGATCAAGAAGATCATCCGGGACGAATTGGGTCGGCCGCTGGATGAGGTTTATGCGGAAATCGATCCGGTGGCTTTGGCCTCGGCGTCGATTGCGCAGGTTCACGCCGCCCGGTTGGTATCCGGTGAAGAAGTGGTTATCAAGGTTCAGAAACCGGGGGCTGAGAACATTCTGCTGACGGACCTGAACTTCCTGTATCTGTCCGCCCGAATTATTGAAACCCTGGCACCGAAACTGTCCTGGACTTCCATGTCCGGTATTGTGGAGGAAATCCAGCGGACCATGATGGAAGAGTGCGACTTTATCAAGGAAGCCAACAACCTGAAGGTTTTCCGGGATTTCCTGCATGACACCCATAATGAAGACGCGGCGGTGCCCAGGGTGTTTGAGCATTGCAGTACTCGCCGTATTCTGACCATGGAGCGCTTCCACGGTGTGTCACTGACGGATCTGGAGAGCATTCGCGGTTACGCCCGGGATCCGGAGCGGACCCTGATCACTGCCATGAACACCTGGTTTGCCAGCCTTACTCAGTGCGAGTTCTTCCACGCGGATGTGCATGCCGGTAACCTGATGGTCTTGAAGGATGGCCGGGTTGGTTTTATCGATTTTGGCATTGTTGGCCGAATCAAACCGGATACCTGGCAGGCGGTCAGCGATTTTATTTCGGCTGTGATGGTTGGCAATTTCGAAGGCATGGCCGATGCCATGATCCGTATCGGGATAACCCGCCAGATGGTTCGTGCTGAAGATCTCGCCGGTGATCTGAGAAGGCTGTATCAGCAGATGGACAAGATGGTGCCGGATGAAGTGCCTTATGAGGCGGACCAGGCGGAGGACGATGTTAATCACATTCTGATGGATATGGTTAAGATCGGTGAAAGCCACGGCCTGCATTTTCCGAGGGAATTTGCCCTGTTGCTGAAACAGTTCCTGTATTTCGATCGCTACGTTCACATCCTCGCTCCGGAAATGGATGTGTTTATGGACGAACGGTTGAATATGCTCCATTGAGGCTGTCGCCTTGAGCGAGTGGCTTTTGTACACTAGGGCAGCGTTGCTGAAGGGAGGTAACGCTGCCTTTTTCGTTTTCCGGGTGTTTTTTGGCTTCCTTCCCCCTCGCCTTCGAGTTTGCTTTTCTATGGCGCTTGTAAAATTTCAGACTGAAAATTTCCGCAATCTGTCTTCTGCGCCTGTCAGCTTCTCGCCTTCTTTCAATCTGTTGTACGGTGAAAACGGCAGCGGCAAAACCAGCGTCCTGGAAGCCATTGGCTATCTGGGTTTGGGTCGTTCTTTTCGGGTGAATCGTCATCAGGCGGTGGTGAGCCACGGCCAACAACGACTCACGGTGTTCGGCGGTCTCGATCACGGTCTGGAGGAAAACGATCGTGGGAATGACTCTGAACTTGTGCATCGGTTGGGGATATCCCGGGATGTCGGACAGAAGGAAACAGTTTTGCGGGTGGATGGGGAAGCGGTTCGCAGCCTGTCTGGCCTCGCGAAACATCTTCCGGTATCGGTAATCGATCCCGGTGTGTTTGATGTGATTACTGGGGGACCAGGAAAGCGGCGGCAGTTTCTCGATTGGTTAGTGTTCCACGTGGAACCTTCTTTCGGATCGTTATGGCAACAATGCCAGCGAGTCACATCACAGCGGAATCAAACGCTGAGAAATGGTAGACTAGACGAAGCTTTAATGCGGGTCTGGGACCATCAGTACACTACCCTGAGTGAACGGATTACCGAGGCTCGAGCTGACACCTTTGGCCGATTCAAGGCCGCTTTCGAAAAACTGGTTCGGGAAGTGGAAGTACCCTGGACCGAAGGTCTCAAGCTTGAGTACTACCCGGGCTGGGATGTAAGCCGCCCGCTGGCGGAATTGCTTGCAGATCATCGCGAACAGGAACGAAAGGTTGGACACACGCTTTATGGTCCGAACCGCGCGGACATCCGGTTGAAGTTTCAGGGCAGGCCTGTTGCCGAAACCTTCTCCCGGGGCCAGCAGAAAACCCTGGTTATTTTGATGAAAATTGCCCAAGGCATGGTGTTGAGTGACCTGGGCAAACAGGTGACCTTTTTGCTTGACGACATTAACGCCGAGCTGGATGAAGGCCATCGGGCCATGTTGGCCAGCAGGTTACAGGCATTACGTTGTCAGGTGTTTATCACATCGATAGAGCGGCCCCTCGTGGGACAGCTCTGGCCCGGGGGTAACGCACCGGATTACAGATTGTTCCACGTGGAACATGGCAAATTGACGGAAGAATAAGACCGGTGCGAACAGCTAGAAAGCCCCGGCCTATCACGCTTCAGGAGTTTCCGAATGAGTGAATCTAACTACAATTCCTCCAGTATCAAAGTCTTGAAAGGACTGGATGCGGTGCGAAAGCGGCCGGGTATGTACATCGGGGATACCGATGATGGCACAGGCTTGCACCACATGGTCTTTGAATTGGTGGATAACTCCATCGACGAAGCGCTTGCGGGCTACTGCTCAGAGATTGGTGTGATTATCCATCCCGACGAATCGGTGACTGTTAAAGATAACGGTCGTGGTATCCCGGTGGATCTGCACGAAGAGGAAGGGGTGTCGGCAGCAGAAGTTATCATGACCGTGCTGCACGCCGGAGGTAAATTCGACGATAACTCCTACAAGGTCTCCGGTGGTCTTCACGGTGTGGGCGTTTCCGTAGTGAACGCGCTGTCCTCTACCCTCACCCTGACTATCCGCCGTGATAACAAGGTCTACGAGCAGACCTACACTCACGGGGTTCCCAATGCGCCTCTGGCGGCTGTTGGCGAAACCGATGCCTCCGGTACCAAGGTGCATTTCATCCCGTCGCCGGAAACCTTCACCCATATTGAATTCCACTATGACATTCTTGCGAAGCGCCTTCGTGAACTGGCCTTCCTGAACAGTGGCGTCCGCATCCGCTTGACCGACGAGCGGTCCGGCAAAGAAGAAGTTTTTGAATATGAAGGTGGTCTGCGGGCCTTTGTTGAGCACCTGAACGCTAACAAGACCCCGATCAACCGGGTATTCCACTTCAACCGTGAGCGCGAAGACGGTATTGCCGTAGAAGTGTCCATGCAATGGAATGATGCCTTCCAGGAAAACCTTTACTGCTTTACCAACAACATCCCCCAGCGGGATGGAGGTACTCACCTGGCTGGCTTCAGGGCCGCCCTGACCCGCTCCCTCAACAACTACATTGAGCAGGAAGGTCTGGGCAAGAAGGCCAAGGTTGCCACTTCCGGCGACGATGCCCGTGAAGGCCTCACTGCCATCATTAGCGTGAAAGTTCCGGACCCGAAGTTCTCCTCCCAGACCAAGGACAAGCTGGTGTCCTCCGAGGTGAAAACCGCGGTCGAGCAGGAGCTGTACCAGAGTTTTGCGGAATACCTGCAGGAGCAGCCCAACGAAGCCAAGCTTATCGTCAACAAGATGATTGAAGCGGCCCGGGCCCGTGAGGCCGCTCGCAAGGCGCGGGACATGACTCGCCGCAAAGGCGCTCTGGACATTGCTGGCCTGCCCGGAAAACTGGCGGACTGCCAGGAGAAAGACCCCGCCCTTTCCGAACTGTACATTGTGGAGGGTGACTCGGCCGGTGGCAGCGCCAAGCAGGGCCGTGACCGCAAGACCCAGGCCATCTTGCCGTTGAAGGGTAAGATCCTGAACGTGGAAAAAGCCCGCTTTGACAAGATGCTCTCCTCTGCGGAAGTGGGCACCCTGATCACCGCGCTGGGTTGTGGTATCGGCCGGGAAGAGTTCAATCCCGACAAACTGCGTTACCACTCGATCATTATCATGACGGATGCGGACGTGGACGGTTCCCACATCCGCACCCTGCTGCTGACTTTCCTGTTCCGTCAGATGCGTGAAATCATCGAGCGTGGCCACGTCTTTATCGCCATGCCACCGCTTTACAAGGTCAAGCGTGGCAAGCAGGAGCAGTACCTGAAAGACGAGAAAGCCAAGGAAGCCTACCTTACCCAGACTGCCCTGGAAGGCGCCCAGCTCTATGTGAATCCGGAGGCTCCGGCCATCAAGGATTCCGCGCTGGAGACTATGGTGAAGGACTACCAGGCGGTTATGAACATGATTGGCCGCCTGTCCCGGGCATACCCGGCCAAGGTTCTGGAACAGATGCTTCAGAACGTCACGCTCAAGCCTGAGCACCTGAAGGAGGAAGCGGAAGTGGCTCGCTGGGTCGCTCGCCTGGGTGATGGCCTGGACCTGGATACCCGTACCGGTACCAAGTACACCTTCTCGGTGACCAAGGATACCGAACGGGGTCTGTACCTCCCGAAAGTGACCATCTATGTTCACGGGATCCCCTACGATCACGTCTTCAGTCACGAGTTCTTCGAATCGTCCTCCTACGCGGCGATCGCCCGTATGGGTGAGACTCTGGATGGCCTCATTGAAGAAGGCGCCTATATCCAACGGGGTGAGCGCAAACAGGCGGTCCTGTCTTTCGAGGGCGCTTTGGACTGGCTGATGAAAGAGGCCCAGCGCGGCCTGAACATTCAGCGTTATAAGGGACTGGGCGAGATGAACCCGGAGCAGCTGTGGGAAACCACCATGGATCCGGAGACCCGTCGGATGATGAAAGTAACGATCGAAGACGCCATTGCGGCCGACCAGATCTTTACGACGCTGATGGGTGACGATGTAGAGCCTCGTCGCAACTTTATCCAGACCAATGCGCTGGAAGTGACCAACCTGGATATCTGATCAACCAGTCCCAGGTGCAATAAAAAAAGCGGCGGAGGCTTTCAAACCTCCGCCGCTTTTTTATGTCCGGCCTTATCGGAAAACGTCCAGGCCTGCTATTTCCCGGTGGTCGATTCCGAGGACTTGTTCCTTTCTTTCTCTTTCTCCGCAAGATGAGGCGCCATCACCTCTTCCAGGGTGTAACCGGTCAACCGGCGAATGGTGCGCCACAGATAATAGAAAATCAGCATCATCATGATCATCGAAGGAATGGCGATCATCGGATAGCTCACCAGGGTCATCCGGCCAAGCTCTTCATTAAACGCCTCCGTACCGGACGGGCTGACCACGATCCACTTTGCAATGACGTAGTTCATGATCGATGAGAACAGGAAGGTACCGGCAAAGAAGTAACTGGCCTTGAGCAGGCGTGCCTCGAACTCTTGAACCCGGTTATGCTCCTCCAGCGTCTTGTGGATTTTATCCACATCAAGAACCGAAGGGTTATACAGGAGGGTTCGTACCAGCGGATATTTCGTCCTTGTAGAAGCCAGTACCGCCAGACCAATAATCGCCGGAATCGCGGCTTCCTTGATGGCCAACCATCCCGCATCCAGCTCCAGCAGGCCAATGCCGCCGGTCAGGCCGACACTGACCAGGCCAAGTACCGCGATGAAGTTTTTCTTGCGATACTTGATCAGCTCGAACAGCCCCCAGCCTAATGGAAATGCCAGGCCGATAACCAGCGCGTTGACGTTGCCCAGGTGTTCCTCGCCACTGAATTTCATCAGGATAACGGAGGGAATAATAATGCTGACCAGCAAATCGACCCAGGGCCTTGGCTTGTGGTCCGGTACGTTGGCGGAGCTCGGAGACGTCATGATCTAGCCTGGTTGGTGAAACTGGAGCAGGCCGAGGGGGCCACTGCTGGAGAACTCCTGGCAGTATACGACGAATCCGAGCCCGGACGTAACCGCTGCCCGAGTGCGCCAACAGGGCGGCTGCTCGTTGAAACTGAACGACGCTTTTCTTTTGTTATAAAAAAGCCGGGCTTATGCCCGGCTTCTCGACTCCCCGTGAAATTCAGCGCCGATCAGGCACCAACTTCCTTGAGGCTCTCTTCTACAATTGCCAGCCCTTCTTCCAGCACATCGTCTTCGATGGTGACCGGCATCAGGAAACGCAAGGTATTGCCATACATACCGCAGCTCAGAAGAATCAGACCCTTCTCTTTCGCCTTCTTGGTCACCGCAGCCGCCAATTCCGGCTTGGGTGTATGGCTTTCCTTGCTTTCTACCAGCTCAAAGGCAGCCATGGGACCGAGATTGCGTACGTTGTCGACATGGGCAAACTGTTCCTGCCACTGGCTGAAGCGCTGCTTGAGTTTCTCACCCAGCGCCTGGGACTTGCCGAGGATGTCCTCTTCCTTGAACACGTCGAATACGGCCAAGGCTGCTGCACACGCGGTCGGGCTGCCCGTGTAGGTACCGCCCAGAGAGTTCGGGCCGGAGGCGTCCATGTACTTGTCGGTACCGACGATGGCGGAAATCGGCATGCCATCAGCCATACTCTTGGCCATGGTCATCAGATCCGGTTCAACACCACTGTGCTCGATGGCAAACATCTTGCCGGTCCGGCCAAAGCCGCTCTGTACTTCATCCGCGATCATCAGGATGTCGTTCTCATCACAGATCTTGCGGATCTCCTTCAGGAAACTGGTCGGTGCCGCGTAGAAACCGCCCTCACCCAATACCGGCTCGATGACGATCGCAGCTGTATTGCGCGCCGGGGAATCGGCTTTCATGGCCATCTTCAGGCCACGCAGCGCTTCGTCTTCACTGACGCCGTGATAAGGAACGGGATAAGGTGCGCGGTAAACGGTACCGGGCATGGGGCCAAAGTCTGTCTGGTACGGGGCAGCCTTGCCGTTCATCGCCATGGTGTAGAAAGTACGGCCATGATAACCGCCGTCAAAGCAGATCACGTTGGTCTTGCCGGTCGCTGCACGGGCAATCTTCATGGCGTTTTCCAGGGCTTCGGCACCGGAGTTGGCCAACATCACTTTGGCATGGCCACGTACCGGTACCACGCCGCTGAGCTTCTCTGCCAGTTTAACGTAGCCCTCATAGGGCATAACCGTCTGGCAGGTGTGCATCAGCTTGTCCAGCTGTGCCTTGACCGCTTCAACCACCTTCGGGTGACGGTGGCCAATGTTGAGTACGCCAATGCCGCCGGCAAAATCGATCATGCGTTTGCCGTCTGCATCCCACAATTCCGCATTCGTTGCGTGGTCGGCAAACTGTTCGTTGGGACTTGCCGCGCCCGCTGCAACGTAGCGTTCTTTGAGTGCCTGCAATTCTTTATTGCTCACTTTGCCATTCTCCCTGGGTTCAGGTTCGAAAGTTTCATCTAACAGTGTAAGTAGTACGGTGACAGGAAACAAACCGACTATTGTCGCCCTCAGGCGGCATCGTCCCGAAATTGCAGTTTTGCCAGCCGCTGATAGAGGGGGTTATGACGCATCAGTTCATCGTGGCTACCCACCGCCAGCAGCCGGCCCTGGTCCAGTACCGCAATGCGATCAGCGTCCCGCACCGTGGCCAGTCGATGGGCAATCACCAGGGTGGTTCGCTCCGCGGTCAGCGCCGGCATCGCCTGCTGGATGAGGTTTTCACTTTCGGCATCCAGGGCACTGGTGGCTTCATCCAGCAACAGGATCGGGGCATCGGCCAGCAACGCCCGAGCGATGGCAAGACGCTGCTTCTGGCCACCGGACAGGCCCAGTCCAGCATCTCCTAGCCGGGTTTCGTAGCCTTTGGGCAGGGCCTGGATGAAATCATGGGCATGGGCGATCTTCGCGGCCTGCTCGACGTCCTGTTGGCTGGCGTCGGGCCGAGCGTAGCGGATGTTGTCGGCCACGGTGCCATGGAACAGGGCGGGATTCTGGGGCACCAGGGAAAAACACCGACGCAGGGCCTCGAGCGAGAGATCGGCGGTGTCCATGCCATCAATTAGAATGCTGCCCTCCGTCGGCTGGTAGAAGTGCAGCAGCAGGTCAAACAGGGTGGATTTGCCGGCTCCCGACGGGCCAACCAGGGCCAGGGTTTCGCCGGCTTTTACCTCAAGCGTAAGATCCGTCAGCGCGGGCTGTTCCGAACGCCCGGGGTAACTGAAGCTCAGACGGTCAATCTTGATCGCACCTTGAATGTGTTCAGGCAGTTCAAGAGTCGTGTCTTTACGCTCAAACGCCGGCTCGGTCTGAAGCAGCTCGAACAGCCGTGCCGCCGACCCGGCCGCCCTTTGCAACTCGCCAATCACCTCGCTGATGGCACCGGCAGCAACGCCCACCAGCAGGCTGTAAAACACGAAGGCCGCCAGCTCGCCGGGGCTGATCCGGCCGTTAATCACATCCAGCCCTCCTATCCAGATAACAATCCCGACGGCGCCCATCACCAGGGAAATAGCCAGCGTGGTCAGCCAGGCCCGCTGACGGATACGCTGCCGGGCTATGTCGAAGGCCCGTTCCGACACCTCGGAAAAATACCGACGGTCGTGGGGCTGGTGGTTAAAGGCCTGAACGGTCTTGATCTGCGTGAGGTTCTCGCCCACGTAACTGCCAACATCGGCCACCCGGTCCTGGCTGAGCCGGGACAGCGCGCGAACTCTCCGGCCAAAGAACAGGATGGGGGCAATCACCAGTGGAAAGCCCAGTAGAATGATACTCGCCAGCTTGGCGTTGGTAATGAACAGCAGCAGCAACCCGCCGACCAGCATCAGGGCGTTACGCAGGGCAATGGATACGGTCGAGCCAATCACCGATTGCAGCACGGTGGTATCGGCAGTAAACCGAGACTGGATCTCGAGGGCCCGGTTCTGCTCGAAAAAGCCCGGATGAAGATCAATCAGGTGGTTGAACACCTTTTTGCGAATATCCGCCACCACTCGCTCGCCGATCCAGGACACGAGATAGAACCGGGCAAACGAGCCAAATGCGAGCCCCAATACCAGGATGAAAAACAGACCGATGGCCCTGGCCAGGTTCTCCGGCGACTCGGTGGCTAATCCCTGATCCACGAGAATACGTAAACCCTGCCCTAACCCGAGCGTAATTCCGGCCGTAAAAATCAGCGCCACCAGGGCACCGGCGACAGCCCGGCGATAGGGGCTGATAAAGTCGATGACCAGTTTCAGGGCTTTGCGGTGACGAGTGTTAATGATGTGCCTCCTGGATACGGGGTGCTGTAGACTCCGCTAACAATACGGTTTGTACTCCATACAAGACCTATCATACAGCTACGCAAGAGCGTGCGGGTGGAGCGGCTTGCCAGGACCGTCGAAAGCCAGGGATGGCTTTCGCCGAGCGTACAGGGACGTATTTACAGCGTGTCCTGGCAAGCCGCTCCACCCGCGCGCTCGACTACTCCGAAGCGGAAGGAACATGAATTGAGAGCCTACGCCGACAACGATTACCCGGCAGATCATAAACCGGACTGGAAAATCATTTCAGGCCTCTGGCCCTATCTCGACGAATTCCGCGGCCGGGTGGCTTTATCCCTGGCTTTGCTGGTGCTGGCCAAGCTGGCCACCGTCGCCACGCCAATCGCCCTGAAATACATCGTCGATTACCTGGACCAGAACCGCGGGGCGGACATGCTGCTGTGGATTCCAGTGGTTCTGGTGGTGGCCTATGGTTCGCTGCGCTTTGGCGCCACCCTGTTCAATGAGCTTCGGGATGCGGTTTTCGCGCGGGTGGCCGAGCGGGCCATGCGGCGGGTTTCCCTGCGGGTGTTCGAGCACCTGCACCAGCGGGAACTGGCTTTCCACCTGGACCGCAAGACCGGTGGCCTGGCCCGGGATATCGAGCGGGGTACCAACGGCATCAGCTTCCTGCTGCGCTTTACCCTGTTCAACATTGTGCCCACCCTCCTGGAAATCCTGCTGGTGGCCGGCATCCTGTTCGTGGTGTTCAACGTCGGTTATGTGTTGGCCATTCTGGTGGCCGTGGTGGTCTACGTGGTCTTTTCCATCAAGATTACCGAGTGGCGGACCAAATTCGTGCGCGAAGCCAACGCCCGGGATAACCAGTCGAACTCGCGGGCGATAGACAGCCTGCTGAACTATGAGACCGTCAAATATTTCAATAATGAACGCTATGAGGCGCAGTTATACGACGTCGATCTGGATGACTGGGAACAGGCCCGGCTGAAAAACCGGTTGTCCCTGGCCGCGCTTAACTCCGGCCAGGCATTGATTATTGGTCTGGCGATGATCGTGATCATGGCCATGGCTGTTCAGGAAGTGGCCAGCGGTGAGATCACCCTGGGTGACTTCACCATGATCAACGCTTACCTGCTCCAGCTGTTCATTCCGCTGAATGCCCTGGGTTTTGTCTACCGGGAAATCCGGCAGGCCCTGGTGAATGTCGAGCGCCTGTTCAAACTGCTGGGGGATAAACCGGCCATTGAAGATGCCCCGGATGCCACCGAGCTAGCTGTGGATAAAGGTGAAGTGCAGTTCGACCATATCCACTTTGCCTATCGCCCGGACCGGCCGATCCTGCGGGATGTGAATTTCACCATCCCAGCCGGCCATAAGGTGGCGGTGGTGGGGGCCAGTGGTGCCGGCAAGTCCACCCTCGCCCGCCTGCTGTTCCGTTTTTACGACGTTGATCAGGGCGCCATCCGTATCGACGGCCAGGATATCCGTAACGTGAGCCAGGACAGCCTGCGATCGGCGATTGGTGTGGTGCCCCAGGATACGGTGCTGTTCAACGATACCCTGTACCGGAATCTGGCCTATGGCCGACCGGAAGCCACCGAGGAAGAGGTCTATCGGGCGGCCCGGATGGCCCACCTGGAAGACTTTATCCACAGCCTGCCGGACGGCTATGAAACCAAAGTCGGTGAACGGGGCCTGAAGCTCTCCGGTGGTGAAAAACAGCGGGTGGCCATTGCCCGGGTGATTCTGAAGAACCCGCCGTTGCTGATTCTGGATGAGGCCACTTCCTCGCTGGATTCACTGTCGGAGCAGGCGATCCTTGGCGCGCTCAACGAAGTCAGCCAGCAACGGACCACGCTGGTAATAGCCCATCGGCTCTCCACCATCCGCGATGCCAACACCATTCTGGTGATGGATGGCGGGCGTATTGTTGAAAGCGGCAGCCACAACCAGTTGCTGGCCGCTGGTGGCCACTACGCCCATCTCTGGGCGCAGCAGCACCGAAGTGGCGATAACAGCCAGCTGAGCCAGTGAGCGGAGGGCCTTGCCAAAACCGTGCGGAGCCAGGGATGGCGGAGCTCGAGCGTCACATGGACGTGCCGAAGGAGCATGTTTTGGCAAGGCCCTCCGCTTACTGGCGCCTTGGGGACTCGTTATCTACAAGCCTGAGCGCCAGTCCGGATGCGCGCACCACCTGCTGCCCGACAGCGTCCCTCAGAACCTCCTGGGTGCCGGTAATCAGGCTGAACCAGTTCCGGGCCCGGGTGATGCCGGTGTAGATCAGTTCCCTCGTCAGGACGGGGCTGAGCCGGTCTGGCAGCACCAGGCAGGTGTGGTTGAACTCCGAACCCTGGGATTTATGCACCGTCATGGCATACACGGTTTCCAGCTGCTGCAGACGACTGGGCGAGATCCAGCGGATGCCGCCAGGCGTGTCGCTGCTGGGGAACGCCACTCGCAGGGTGTATCGGGGCTCACCGGTTTCAGTCCAGTCCCAGGGCACGCTGACGGTAATGCCGATGTCGCCGTTCATCAGGCCCAGGTTGTAGTCGTTGCCGGTAATCAGCACCGGTCTGCCCGGGTACCAACCTTCTGCCCGTGGGATCAGCTTCTCCGCCAGTAACTGCCTCGCGATCCGGTCGTTCAGTCCTTCCACACCCCAGGGACCTTTGCGCAGGGCACAGAGCACCTGGAAATCACTGAAGGCTTCAAGGAGCTGTAACGCCATCGCATCCCAGTCTTCGCGAGGGCTGTCTTCGTTCAGGCCGTGATTCTGTAACCGTTCCAGATAATGGCGGTAACCAACGGGTGGTGCCAGGCTCTGGCCGTTCACGTGCCGACCCTGCCCGGCATTGCGGAATGCCTCCGGTGAGCCGGTGATGGCATGGCGACACACCCGATCCAGGGTGTCTTCCGGGTCCGGTTTTCCGGATTGGCCGTTGAGCAGGATGACGTCGTCGAAGGCCGCTTCCCGGATCTGGCGCAACATGGCGCTATCAAGGGCATTGGTATTCACGGCTTCCGCGAACGCCCGGATGCCGCTGTCCTCCTGGAAACGATAACTTTTGCGCAGCATGGCCACGGCCTGGTCCATGGGTTGACCGGTTGCGTCCACCAGTGACTCGGGTATCTCCTTGCCGGTCATGGCGGCAAGCCACTGTGCCGTTTCCAGGGTGTAGTGGGCCTGCAGGGCCCGCTGGCACAGCTCACCCAGTACCGCACCAGCATCCACCGAGGCCAGCTGATCCTTGTCGCCCAGCAGGATCAGCTGGGCGCTGGCGGGCAAGGCATCGAATACCGACGCCATCAGGTCCACGTCCACCATCGAGGCCTCGTCGATCACCAGGATATCCACCAGCAGCGGGTTGTCGCGGTTATGGCGGAATTTGCGGGTATCCGGCCGGCTGCCCAGCAACCGGTGCAGTGTGGTGACCCTCGTGGGAATATCAGCCAGCTCCACGTTGCCGGGCAGCTCGGCAAGGGGCAAGCGGCTGACCGCCCCACCGATGGATTCGTTCAGACGGGCGGCTGCCTTGCCGGTGGGGGCAGCCAGGCGGATGCGGAATTTGCGGCCGGCCCGTTCGGGAGATTCCCCGGCGACCGCCTGCAGGGCTGCCAGTAGATTAACCACGGTGGTGGTCTTGCCGGTGCCGGGCCCGCCGGTGATAACGGCGAAACGGTTGCGGGCGGCCAGGGCACAGGCCAGTTTCTGGTAATCCACCG
Organism: Marinobacter sp. EhC06; assembly: GCF_001650915.1. Taxonomy (GTDB): domain Bacteria; phylum Pseudomonadota; class Gammaproteobacteria; order Pseudomonadales; family Oleiphilaceae; genus Marinobacter. The sequence continues at coordinate 524,537 of NZ_LXYO01000023.1, read as the reverse complement.
GTTCTGACGACTGGAACAACTGGCCGAGGGCCCGGGACAGGGTTTGGGCCGGTCCGGATTCCGGATCCGCCAGGGCGGACGGCAGAGCCAGGCGTTGCATGATGCCGTCAGCAATGCGTTGCTCATAACGCCAGAATCTGCGCAGGTAAAGCCGGGTTTCATTCAGCACCAGTGGTGTTGTATGTGAGCCATCACTCACGGCGCAGGCCCTTCCCAGTATGCTCAAACATTCCGGCAGCGTCACAAAAGCAAGCACCTCGTCCGGCTTGGGCTGGTCCGGTTCGCCGGTTCCGGAATCGGCGAGTGGCTCGTGAACCGACTCCTCCGGCGGCAGTGACAGGGTATGGCCGGCATCGGCAAGGAGATGGGCCAGATCCACGCAAACATGGCCACGACCCACTTGGTGCGAGACCAGTGCCGCCAGTAGCAGAACCAGCGGGTGCGGGCGTTCGCCCTGCTCTTCCGACAGCTCCCGGATCAGCCGGGCGAAACCCACATCCAGCGGGCGGATCCACTCCGCCTGCTGCCAGTGAACCAGCAGAGATTCGGTTTTATCCGGGCTGGTGAGCAGATCGTTGATAGCGATGCTGGCATCACCGGCTGGCGTCATGGTCGACGGTTCCGCGGCGGTGTCCTCTGCGAACAGATCAATCTGATGGTCGGATTTTCCGGTGTGAGAACGGGAACGGCTCATGCGGCCACCTCCCCTTTTACGGACTCGCCATCGAACAGGGCATCCAGCTGTTCAATCAGGGCTCTGGGTGGTTTGTCAGTGAAGGCACCGCCGTTGGTGGAATCAACGCCCCGCAGGAACAGATAAACCGCGCCGCCAATGTGCCGGTCGTAGTCGTAATCCGGCAAACGGGCTTTCAGCAGCCGGTGCAGGGCCAGCAGATAGAGCACGTATTGCAGATCGTAGCGTTTATCCAGAATGGCGTTGCCCATGGCCTGGTCGGTATAGGCGCTGTCCTCTTCGCCCAGGGTATTGGATTTGTAGTCCAGCACGTAATACTGCCCGTTGTGTTCGAACACCAGATCGATAAAGCCCTTGAGCATGCCGTTGAATCGGGTCTCCTCCACCCGGGGCCGGTCTGCGCCGTTCAGGGTGTGCGCGGTCACCAGCTGGTCCAGTTTCCGGACGCTGACGTTGCGGCTCTCAAACCAGAACTCCAGTTCCGGGCGCAGGGTGGTCAGGTTCGCCAGGCTAACCCCTTCTCTGCCAGCCCGGTCGAGGCTCAAGGGCCTGCTGATCAATGCCAGCAGCCAACGCTCCAGCGGTTCCACCCAGTCACTCCAGCCACGGGTTCCGCAGCGTCGGGTCAGTTGCTCATGAAGCAGGGGCGGGTTATCCACAACCCGCTGGAACCCCTGCTGCGTGCACCACTCCAGCAATTCGTGCAGGAAAGTGCCGGGGCCGGCGCCCTTGGGAAAGTTGTGCTGGTTGCGGTGCGTAGCTATCGGTTCCGCCTCTTCCCCTGCCTCCTGGCTGCTTTCTTCCAGCAGGTTCTGGGTCTGGGCGTCTTCCACTTCACCGGTGAAGGCGATCCCGGTGCCGGTCATGCCGGTGTACTCGATGGACGAGTAACTGGCGATCCACCAGTCCTCTTTTGCCTCCCGGGAAGAGACCAGCGCCGGGCCGAGGGCCTCCGGGGCCTGCTCGTGGTATTGCGTCTCGTCCGGATCCGGTAACGGGGTAATCCGGATCTCTGCTCTGCCCTGGGCCAGCTGACTCAGGCAGTCGCTGATACGGCTCTGTCCATCGCCGGCAATCAGGTAGCCCAGACCGCTTTGCTGCCAGTTGTCCAGGGCCGCCGTGCCCACCCAGGTGGCGAACCGGGCCCGGGTCAGGGCCACGTAGAGTTTGCGGATATCCTCACCCAGGCGTTCCTGGTCGGCCCTGGCGACGTCTTCCGGTGCCGGGTCGAACACGGTAACCAGCCTGCCCTGGTCATCGTGATAGCGCACGAAGGCCTGCTTTTCACTCTGGGCGCGAAAGGCCGTGCCGAAGGGCAGGAACACCAGGGGGTACTCCAGACCCTTGGATTTGTGCACGGTGATAACTTTCACCAGACCGGCATCGCTTTCCAGCCGCAGGGTACGGTGTTCGTCTTCCTCGTCCGCCGCCCGCAGGATCTGGGTGTAGTGGTGCACCAGGGCATGTTCGCCGTCCAGTTGCAGGCTGTCCTGCTGCAGCAATTCGGCAATGTGCAGAATGTCGGTCAGCCGCCGTTCGCCGTCGGGCCGTTGCAGCAACCGGCCCGGCACCTCGAAATCCATAAGGAAGGTTCGTAGCATGGGCAACACACCCTGCTTCTGCCATTGCTGCTGGTAACCGATAAAGCGCTCGATTTCCCGCTCCAGCACCAGCTCGTCGGTGAGCAGCTGATTCATGGCATGCCAGGTCTGGCCCAGGGTGGGCGTGGCCAGGGCCGCGCGGATGTAAGCCAGTTGCCGGGGCTCGGCAAACGCCCGCAGCCAGCACAGTATTTCTTTGGATTCCCGGGAGGTCAGTACCGAATCCCGGTCTGACAGGTAGACGCTCTTGATGCGTCGGCGACCCAGCGCGTCCCGCACCGCGCTGGCCTCGTTGCGGTTGTTGACCAGTATCGCGATGTCTCTCGGGGCAACCGGCTCCAGATCCTCCGGATTATCCGGCAAGGCGAAACCCGCCTGCCCGGCCTGGCCCAAGGTCAGCAAAAGGGCGATCTCGCTGGCGCAGGTTTCTGCCACGTCGGCCGTGGCGGTGCCCTTGGCCATACCCTTCGGGTTGCCGTCCCTGTCCTCTTCCCCGGATTCGTGGGTCCAGAACACCAGGCTGGGTTGCACTTCCCCGTCGATCGACCAGCTTCGTTTGGTGCCGTTGGCGTCCACACCCTGGAACGGCAGCGGTGAGGTGTCGCCCTTGCCGAACAGGAAGGCGCCGTCCCGGCTGTTCTGGTCACTGTGTTCAAAGACCCGGTTAACCGCCGCCACCATGGTCTTGGCGGAGCGGAAGTTCTTGCCGAGTGTGTAGGTTCGCTCTTTCACGCCCTGCCTGGCCTGCAGGTAGGTGTAGATATCGGCACCCCGAAAGCCGTAAATGGCCTGCTTGGGATCCCCGATCATCAACAGGCAGGTGCCGGCGTCGGCGCTTTCCACATCATAGATACGGTCGAAAATGCGGTACTGCACCGGGTCGGTGTCCTGGAATTCGTCGATCAGGGCCACCGGAAACTGGCGACGGATGGTGGCCGCCAACTGGTCGCCACGGGGACCGTGCAGCGCATCGTCCAGCCGGGTGAGCAGATCGTCAAAGCCCATTTCCGAGCGCTTCTGCTTTTCCGATTCCAGCCGCTCGGCAATCCAGTGGCTGGCGTGGCGCAGGATATCGGATTTGGCACTGGGCTGGTTCTGGCTGAAATCCAGCAGCGCTTCGATGGCGTCGAGAGCAGGGTGATGGGGGGCGGATTCATCACCTTTGAGAATATTGTCGAGACCCTCGGGCGTCTGATTTTTGTAGCCGGCGGCCGTGTCGATTTTCTCGGGCAACAGGTCGTCCGATTCCGCCCAGGCGACCAGAAAGTCCCAGACCTTGACCATGGCATTCTTGCTGGCGCCGTGGAGCCGCTTGCTCTTGTTCAGATCGTTCAGCAGCTCGATGACTTCCCCGCGCCACTGACCCCAGGGGTGAGCCTTCAGGGCCTGTGACTGTTCCAGACGCCGCCTGACTACCTGGTCGATGGCCTGGTAAACGCTCTCCGGCGGTGTGCCCAGGCTCTGAGGATCGTCAATCAGGTTGCGAACACCCTGGCGCAGATCCCCGGGCGTTTTCCAGTGGCTCAGGGCCTCGTCCATCAGCGCCGGGGGCAGCGGATAGACAAAGGTGCGCCAGTAATCCCTGGCGACCTCGTCCAGCAATTCGCTCTGGTCGGTTTCCAGGGTGAGCTTGAACAGGCTGCCGCTGTCGAAGGCGTGCTCGCTGAGCATGCGGTTGCAGAAACTGTGAATGGTGGATACCGCCGCCTCGTCCATCCACTCGGCGGCCAGCAGAAGCTTCTTGCGGCATTCCGGCCAGCTGGCCGGATCCGGGTAGCTTTCATCCCGCAGCTGATAGATCAGCGCCGTTTCCGCGGGCGGGTTGGGCTCGTCATTAGCCTCCGAGAACACCTCGGCGGCCTGGGTGAGCCGGGTGCGGATACGGTCACGCAGTTCCTTGGTGGCGGCCTCGGTAAAGGTCACCACCAGCAGATTGGGAGGCAGCAGGTTCTGCAGCGGACTGTCGGGGGACTGGCCGTGGCCAAGCACCAGGCGCACGTACAGAATGGCAATGGTGAAGGTTTTGCCGGTGCCGGCACTGGCCTCGATCAGGGCACTGCCGTTCAGGGCCAAGGCCAATGGATCCAGGTTCGGGTTCCGGTTGGTCATCTGTTCAGTCATCCCACGCTCCCGATCTGATCTGCTGCCGACTTGCCCTGCTCGGCTTCCCAGACCGGCACATAGAGCTGATGCAACAGGGCCTCAAATTCGCCGCTTCCCATCAGCCGTTCCGGCGTTTCGAACGCGCCCATCAGGTAACCGGTGTCCCGCTCCAGAGCGGTGGTATAGGCCTGCTCTGCCTCGCTGATAGCCCGCTCGTGGTCACCGACATACTTTTTTCCGCCGTAGAAACTGGTGATCCAGGCAAAGCCGGCCTCGCAGTGAATCGGCAAGGCCCGGGTGGTGGCTTCCATCCACCGGGTGAGTACCGCCTCGAACAGCGGTCTGGCCTGTTCCGGAGCCAGAGCTGCAAAGCGGAACCGGCGGCCCTCCTCCTTGCCCAGAACCAGGGTTTGGAAAGGCTGCCCGCTCAGTTGCCCGGCAAGATGAATCAGCCAGTCCCGCATCAGGTTGGCGTAGCGTACTTTCCTGCTGGCGGAGCCGCTCAGCAGGCTGGAACTGGCCACCACCAGCCGGCACAAGTCGCCCTCGGCATTGCAGCGAAGGCCGTCGATCAGATCGGCGACCGCAACAGAACCCAGGGCATTCTCATACCGATAGTCAAAAGGCAGAGGCTCGGCGATCGCCTCCGGCCAGTCAGCCAGTGCGCTCTGGTACCGTTCGAACAGGTCCGGTAATCGACCGGCCAGCTCGGAACGCAGGCGGTGCTCAGTGACGCCCATGCCCAGGTCCCCCCGTCGGGCCATCCGGTCCAGGGTTGTTTGCAGTCGTTCGTCCAGTTCTTCTTCATTACTGGCTTTCAGAAGCCCGTCCTGAATCAGCTCGTTATCCAGGCGCCAGCGGTCCAGACCGTCCAGATCAAAATTCTCGTTGTCGGTGTCGTCGTCCTCGACATCCTCGAAGCGCACCTGCAGTCGACGCTGGTAAAAGGTGTCGATGGGCTTTTTCAGGAAAGCCGCCAGATCGTTCAGGCTGATGGGCTCCTCGGGCGCCTGGTACGGAAGGGCAGACTGAGTCTGTTCTATAGCCTCAGCACCATGAGCACTGCGCCATTCCCGTTCATAGGTAAATAGACGGCGGGCCTTCAGGACGTCGTTCAGGGGCCTGGGTGGGCTGTCTTCGCCCTCACCACCCTCACCACCCTTACCAACCCCGTCCAACCCGTTGGCTTTCGGGAAATAGGCCCGGCTGAACGGTTGCAGCGGATGCTGGGTGGTGAGGGCGTCGGTGACCTTTGCCTCCGGTTGCCCGGCCACGGACCACAGGCTGTCCAGATGATCCTGTAGCTGGCCCACCAGCACTGACGGTGGCCGTTCCGAATCATCCTTGATGCTCCGGCCTACCCAGCTGATGTACAGCTGCTCCCGGGCGGACAACAGGGCTTCCAGGAACAGGTAGCGATCGTCTTCCCGGCGGGAACGGTCCCCCGGCCGGTAATCCTGGGCCATGAGATCGAAATCCACCGGCGGCCGTGAGCGGGGGTAGTCACCGTCGTTCATGCCCAGCAGGCACACCTTCCGGAAGGGTATGGCCCGCATGGGCATCAGGGTGGCGAAATTCACCTTGCCGGCCAGGAAGCGCTGGTTCAGGCCGCCTTCATCCAGCCCCTCCAGCAGGATATCCTTGACGATATTCAGGGGCAGCGTCTGTTCCTGCAGGCCGGCGGCCATGGCGTCATCCAGCCACTGTTCCAGCTGGCGGCGGAAACGGTTCAGCAGCAACAGGTCGCTGCCTTCCACCTTGTGGAAAAACTGCCCGAGCATTTCTGAAAACAGGCGCTCCCAGTCTTCGGGTGTGCGATTGGTCTGCAGCGCCTGCCAGAGGGTTTCCAGTTGATGCACAAAGTCGTTCAGGCGGCCCGCCAGACTGGCCTGCAGGCCGCCGATTTCGCCAAAGGGTTCCACTCCGCCCCAGGGCTCGTCGTCACCCATGCCATAACCTAGCAGCATCGCCCGCAGGCCGGCTTGCCAGGTATTGCGTTCCAGTTCCGCCGGCAGGTCCAGGCTTTCCCGGTGCCGGCCGTGCAGGCCCCAGCGGATATTGGCGCCCTCTACCCAGCGCCGGGCGAGGGGAATCTCGTCTTCGTTAATCCCGAAGCGATCCCGTATGCCCGGCACCTCCAGCAGGCTGATGATCTCACTCACCGCGAATCGGCTTCGTGGCAGTGACATCAGGGTCTCCAGGGCGATCAGCACCGGTTCATGGTGGCGCTGGCCCTGGTCAGAAATGGTGAAGGGAATGTGGCGCTTCCGGCCGGGCTGGTAACGGCCGAACACGGCCTGGATGTGCGGCGCGTACACGTTGATATCCGGCACCATCACGATGACATCCCGGGGCCGCAGCGTGGGGTCCGCGTTGAAAGACGCCAGCAACTGATCGTGCAGGATTTCCACTTCCCGTTGGGGGCTGTGGGCCTGATGGAACGCCAGGGAATGATCCTGCTGCAAATCCAGTTGTCGCTGTCGCTGGCGGATTTCCTGCAGGGGCGTCAGATTGTGGATATCGTTCTGCAGCTGGTGCAGCAGGCGCGGTGTGTCCTCGTTGCCATGGTTCGAGAAGATATCGATTTTCTGGTCCGGGGTCTGGAAGCTGCCCCGGTATTCCTCCGGGTTGTCGAACTCGTCCAGCAGCCGGATGTAGTCGCGGCCCTGCTTGCCCCAGGCGGCCAGCAGCGGATTGGCGTGCTGGTGCAGCTGGTCTGGATCTTCAACGGATGATAGCGCGGGATGGGTTTTGCCCCGTTTACGTTCGGCGGTGAGCAGCTCCCGGTCGCTGATGATATCGGCCCAGTAAAACTGGCAGGGGTTGTGAACACACAGTACCACCTGGCTGAACCGGCTCAGGACATACAGGGCTTCCAGCGCTTGCCGCGGCAGCGAGGAGACGCCAAACACGACAATGCGGGTCGGCAGCCGTGACGGATTGGCGGGCGCCGGAATGCGCTGGCCCTGTTCCATGAACCGGGTGTGGATCTGCGAGCGGCTGGTATGGGCTTCCGCGCCCACGTCCTCAACCAGCCGGCGCCAGAGCAGGGGCTGCCAGCGGGTTTCCGCATCCAGCGGCTTTTCCTCTGCCCGGGCCGTGATTATCACGTCTTTGCCCTGCTCCCAGGCCGCCAGCCAATCGGCCCGGAACACCTGGTACTGGTCGAACAGATCCGCCACTTTCTCAGCGAGCTGGAAATTGCGCAGCTCCGGATCGTGGCCCTCCAGAAACCGGGCCAGTGGGGTAAAGGCTTCGTCCTGCCCCACCAATTCCGGAAGCAACCGGTACAGCCGCCACACCAGGCGACGCTTGTCGAAGGGCGACTGTTCCGGCACCTCGCCGTCCGGAAGCACCGCGCGGTAGGCCTGCCAGATAAACCGGGCCGGGAACAGAAAGTCCATGCCGGCGGCAATTCCCAGGCCGCCTTCCATGCCATCCTCGGTTCGCTTCTCCGCCAGTGCCAGCTTCAGCCACTGGGCAATGCCGTTGCTCTGTACCAGGAAGGTCTCGCTCTGCAGCGGGGGCATGGGGTTATGCCGGCAGATGTACACAACGGCCCGGCGCAGATCTTCCAGATGATTGGCGTGGATCGCGTGAAACCCGGGCTCGATGTTGGCGGGTTGTCCGGTGGACTCGGTGGAGAGTGCGGCCATGGGTTTCCTTGTCTGGTTTGCAGTTCAATCCTGTTGCCACAGGTTACCGTATGTGACCACAGATGCGGACAGTCTGAAACGTCTGAACACCGGAAATCATGGCGGCCCGTTGCGACAGGCGGTGTCGTGAACTATCTGCGCAGGAGAGACGCATTATGTGGACACTGATCACCGGCGCCGGTTCGGGCATTGGCCGGGCCCTCGCTCTGGAGCTTGCCGCCCGGGGCCATAACCTGATTCTTGCCGGCCGGACCCTGGCGAAGCTGGAGGAGGTGGCGGAAACACTTCGCGCCGAGGCACCTGACTGTGAAGTGATGACACTGGGCGTCGATCTGGCGGATCCGGGCAGTACCCGCGATCTGGCCCACCAGGTGAGTGATGCGGTCGATCACCTTTCAGCCTTTGTCTATTGTGCCGGCGTGGGTGAACCGGCGGCGGATTTCGCCAGCCTTGGCCTGATTGATTTTCAGGAAGCGCTGGCCGTGAACGTGTCTGCCCCGATGCTGCTCACCCAGTCGTTGCTGCCGGTGCTCAAAGGCGGCGATCCCGCGTCGAGGATTGTCATGATTGGTGCGGGTATGGACAAGCACGCCCAGCCGGGAACCGGCAGTTACGGGATCAGCAAAATGGCGTTGCGTCGGCTGGTGCGCCAGATGTCCGTGGAATTCGACACCATGTCGGACGGACCGGTGGTGAGTCTGTTCCAGCCGGGGCTGGTGGATACTCCCGGAATCAGGAGTCATATCCATAAGGCTGGTGAAATGAACCTTCCCCATGCGGAATGGCTGAACAGGCGCCTGGCGTCCGGCGACTGCCTGACCGCCGAACAAGCCGCCAGTGCGTTGGCGTTCACGCTGAACCAGGTTCCGGAGAGTGATTTTCACGGTGCCGTTTTCAACGGCGCCGATCTGGTGGATTCCTTGTCGTTTGCCGGAAGCTGACGGCTGGCGAATTGGATCCTTGCCTTAAACCCCTATCTTGAAGGGTAACCCGCATGCTTAAAGGGGAACCCTCATGGTTTCGCCGCTGCTGTCCGGCATACCGATCATTTCGTCGGTACCGGTAGGCGGAATCACTTCGGTGCTGGCAACCTGATAATCGTGAAAGTATTCCCGTACCGCGCAGGCACCTGAAAACAGAACCGGCTTGTCGTGGGGATCGGTCAGAACATAGCCCTGGCCATCCAGATAGAACCGCGCCATGTAATAGCGCCCCTCCATGGAGACGATCTCCAGCAAGGAAATGGTGTCGTGTTTGTGGCTTTTCAGTTCGCCAGTATCCATGTGCATCGGAAGTCTCCCGCGCGCTCGTTGTCGTAATGAAGGTTACGGAACACACAGCCAAACAGGTCAATAAACGAGCAATCATGAGCAGGATTGATTTGGTCAAAGCCGCCGTGGACGAGCAGTTGGATGACAACTACGACCTTTTGGCCATGAGAATACTTTTCCCCCCGGATCGCCCGGCAGTAGAAATCAATCAGGAAATCAAGGACCTGTATGTATACCCGGAACGGCTAAAGACGGGGTATCGGGATGAGTGGCGTGCCATTGCCACCCGTGCGTTGTTCCGGAATGCCTTTGGCGATCACTGGCGGTCGGATGAAGACAATCTGGATCGGTATCTGAGCTTTCTTCGGCAGCAGGCCATTCCCCGCTGTGTTCACGAGAACATTGACCTGTTCCGCATGCTCGGAGAAGTGCTTGCCATTGCCAGGTCTGACAATGCCATTGCCTTTCCCAATCCGAAGCGACGGGCACTGATGAAGATCATCTGGCCGGAGAAGGGCAGCCGGTAAGATGAATCCCCCTGCCGAAACGCGAATCCGGAGCCCTGTTCTGGCCGTATTGTTTAAAAGATGAACAATAGAGAGGTGCCATCATGGGTCACCAAAACATCATATTCGGAAAGTGGCTGATTCCCGTTCTTCTCGCTTTTATGGGGCTGGCTATCCTCGGGTCCTCACAGTCTGTAGCCAGCGACAAAGATGCGGACATCCGCGACACTATCCTTCGCCAGATCGAAGCCTTTGCCAACAACGACGAGGAGCAGGCCTGGGCCCACGCCTCCGAGGGCATAAAGCGTCGATTCGGGTCGTCCCAGGTGTTTGTTGATATGGTTCGCGAAGCCTACCCTGCCGTGCACAACGCCACGGCCATCGAATTTACTCAGCGCGTGCCCCATGGCGCCTTTGAAATCCAGGTGGTGCGCTTGCAGGGACCGGAAGGCAAGCGGTGGGACGCCTATTACCGGATGGTGTTGACGGAAGGCGCCTGGAAGGTGGCCGGCGTGAGACTCCAGCCGGCCGAGCTGGGCATTTAACGGGCTCAGGCCAGGTGCCGCCCGCCGTCCAGGGGCAGGGTCCTGCCCGTGATGTAGGGATTGTCCAGCAGGAACTGCAAAGTGGCGACGGCGACTTCAGCTCCCGGTTCTATGCCCATCAGTGACTTTTTCAGGGTTTTTTCCCGATAAGCCTCGCTATCGCCCTGGTTAAACATGATCAGGGACGGTGCAAGCGCATTCACCTTGACCCTGGGCGCCAGTAACCGGGCGAACGACAGGGTCATGTTGGTAAGCGCTGCCTTGCTGGCGGCATAGGCGATATGCTTCGCGCTGCCCTTCTCCACCACGTAGTCGGTCATGTGGATAATGTCGGTTGTCGAACCCTCCTGCTCCAGCATCGACTGGCACGCGAGGTTGATCCGGTACGGTGTCATCACGTGAATCTGCATCATGGCGTTCATCACGTCTGCCGGGTCGGAGTCTTCGCTCTCCGGTAGCCAGTCCGACGCATTGTGGATAATGGCACGTAGCGTGTCCGTCCGGGATTTCAGGGCCTGGATGAAGCCATCAATGCCTTCGTCGGTGGCAAAATCGGCGTGGAGACATTCGGCACCCGCTTTCTGCAGTGCATCGATGGCCGGGCGATAGGTGCGGTAGGTAACGATGATGGGCTGGCCACGATCAAGGCAGGCTCTGGCGAAGGCCAGACCAATGCGTTGGCCGGCGCCGGTGATCAGAATGGGTGCGGTCATGACATCTCCAATCAGGGTTCAATCTGCTTAATCTCCGAATTGAATACGTCAATAATCGTCTCGCAGAGCCATTTGTGACCGGATTCTTTCTCGGAGTTCTGGTCCCAGCACAGGTCAAAGGAGAACACGACCTCCTCCAGTGGCAGCGGGGCGGCTTTGAGATGTTTGAGGCGCGGATCCAGGGCCAGCAGGCGCTGTGGCGCTATGGCAATCAGATCTGTCTTCAGCAGGATATCGGGAATGGCGTCCCAGCTGGACACAATCAACGCAGAATGTCGTTCAAAACCGCGGCCGGCGAGGGCGTCATCGATCACCGTTGTACCTGTGGACGCCTGGGAGAGTTTTACATGGGGCAACCTGGCATACAGCTCCGGAGTCATCGGCTCCGACGCACTGGGATGGTCTGGTCGCATCAGCACCACAACGTCATCGGCCATCAGCCGCTTACTTCGCACAGCCTTGGGCTTCAAACGGCCCGGAGTCAAACGGATCTGTGCGTCTACCCGGTCCCACTCGGAGCTCTCGGTGGAAATGGAGAATGGCAGGATATCGATGGTGATATTCGGCGCTTCTTCGCGAATCCGCCGGGAAAAACTTGGCAGGAAAAAGCCGGAGATATAATTGGCCACCTGCATGCTGAACACGCGCTTTGATTCGGCAGGCACGAACTGCTGCTGGGCACTGATCGCGCTGGAAAGGTACGACAGGCCGTCTTCCACCTGAACAATGAGTTCTTTGGCTCTTTCGGTGGGTTCCAGCCCCTTGGCGGTGCGGTAAAACAACTGATCGTTGAGCATCAGGCGCAATCGCGCGAGTGCGTGGCTGACGGCCGAGGGGGAGAGCCCAAGCTCATTGGCCACTTTTGATATCGAGCGTTGTTCCATGATGTTGGTGAAAATTACCAGCAAATTAAGATCAAAATCGCGTAAATTCACCATATTTATTAATTCTCGCAGCTTGCCGTCATTATTGTTATCGCAACGTCCTCCTGGCAGCGCTGTCGCGCTTCAGGCCGGCCGTTGATTGCCAGAGGCATCTGACAAGTCTCGCAGACCCGGCAAATTTGCGCCAGATTCAGAGGTGTTGGCAATCAGAGGGAAGCCGGTGCCCTGTTACCAGGCACCGGGTTGAGGGGAGCGGTTACGTGGAGAGATTCCGGAAGCAGACCACCACAATGGCTCTGGCTCAGCCGAAGGTTGCAGGCAGCCAGAGGGTAATGGCCGGCACATAGGCCACCAGTGCCACCACGCCAAGCAGAACCAGCATGAAGGGCCAGATATGGCGCGCGACAGTCTCCACGCGCAGCCCGCTGATGCTGGAGGCGACAAAAATGGAATAGCCCACCGGTGGCGTCACCATGCCAACGGCAAAGTTGATCACCACCATGGCCCCCAACTGGATCGGATCCAGACCGATCTGCTGGCCCAGCCCTATAAGGACGCCACTGAGAATGACCATAGCGGAGATGTTGTCCATCACGGCGCCCAGCAGCAACAACATGATATTGACGATCAGTAGCAGGATGATCGGGTTGTCCGTGAGCGCAAGCAGCGCCTGGGTGAGCTGGGCCGGAATCTGTTCACTGGCCATGACCCAGGCGAACCCGTACGCCACCGCAACGATGAACATGATAACGGCGGTCGTTCTCATGGAGCTCATCAGGATAGAGGGCATTTTCCTCCAGTCCAGATCGCGGTACAGAAACAGGCCGACAATGGCGCTGTATAGGACACCGACCATAGCGGCTTCGGTGGGAGTGAACATGCCGCTGTAGATACCGCCAAGTATGACAACCGGGGCAAGCAGGGCCCAGATGCCATCCTTCAGAGCGAACAGGAATTCTTTGCCGGTGGCACGCTTTTCCTTTGCGACACCGTGATGCCGGGCGTAAAGGACACTTACTACACAGAAACCGGCGGCGGCAATAAGACCGGGAATGATGCCAGCAAGGAACAGCTTGGCGATGGATTCCTCCGCCAGTACACCCCAGATGACCATCGGGATAGAAGGCGGAATCATTTGTCCCAGCGGTCCCACTGCGGTCGCAAGTGCCGCGGCATAACCGCGCTGGTAGCCCCGGTCTTCCAGCTCATCGATCATGATTGAGCCGACGGCCGCTGTGGTGGCGGGGGCGGACCCGGAGATTGCGCCAAAGAAGGTTCCGGCAGCCACTGTCGACATCGAGAGGCCGCCAGTCAGATGCCCGAAGAAGGTTTCAGCGACACGCACCAGCCGCCGGGACAGGCCGCCTGCGCTCATCACCTCACCTGCCAGGATAAAGCCGGGAATGGCGAGCAGGCTCGTGACGCTGCTTCCGGCAATAAATTGCTGGGGCAGAATCATCGGATTCACATCGGCCATCCAGATGCCCACAGCCGCCAGCAAGCCGATTGTGAACGCAATGGGTACACCGAGGGCCAGGAGAACAATCAGGCCAATTATCATGACCAGGCCAATCTCACCCATGTTAATGCTCCGAGGATTTGTGGATCGGCCGTGGCCGGACAAGAAGAATCAGGGCATGAATACTGATCAGCGCGCCTCCGACGGGAACCGCTGCATTCTTGACCCAGACTGGATAGCGGATAGCGGGCGATACCTGGCCGGCGGTGAACTCCGCGAAGTTCCAGCCGGTCCAGAGCATTACCAGCCCGAAGCCGATGATCAGCACCATGATGCTTCGTTCCACCAGTTCACCGAGAAGTGCCGGCAGCGAGTCGACCAGCAGGGTTACCCGAACATGGCCCCCGGTGCGGACCAGCGCGCTGGCAAACAGGAAGACCGTCCAGGTAAATGCCAGGGCTGCGACTTCATCGCTCCACACCAGCGCATCACCGAGTACGTAACGGTAGAACACACCAAGTAGCAGGCTGCCGATCATGGCCAGAGCAGTCACCACTCCGACAGCCTGGGATCCCAGGGCCAGGGCGTTTCCAAATTTATCCAGGTACTGATACATCCAAACGGTTCCCGGTCAGAAGTCCCGATAGATTCGGGGTGTTCCAGGACAGGTGGCGTTACTCGGCCACCTGCTCCAGGGCCATGTCGAGAATATCCGCGCCAATCTTGCTGCGGTATTCGTCGTAGACGTTGGCAACCTTGCTCCGGAACGCCTCCACATCGTCGACTTCATTGACCGTCATACCCGCCGCCTCGATCTGGTCAAGAACCGCACCGTTATTGGACGCAACGGTCTCGCGCTGGCGATCAATGGCCCGCTTGGCGGCCTGATGAACCAGTTCCTGGGTTTCCGGAGAAAGCTTGTTGAAGGTCTGCTTGGACATCAGCAGGGCCAGGGCGTTGTAGGTATGACTTGTCAGGGAAAGATAGTCAGTTACTTCCGGGTACTTGTTGGCAAAGATAACAGGCAGCGGGATTTCCAGCCCGTCGACCGTGCCCTGTTGTACCGCGGTAAAGACATCACTCCAGGCCATGGGTACCGGGTTTGCACCTATGGCGCGGAAGCTGGCAATGAACAGATCGCTGGGCTGAACCCGCAACTTCACGCCGTTGAAATCCTCCGGTGTGCGGATTGGGCGCTCGTTGTTAATGGTGTGCCGGAAGCCGGCTTCCGGAAAACCAAGCCCGATAATGCCTTTGGCGTCCAGCTTGGCAAGCAGTGTCTGGCCGACTTCGCCATCCAGGACTTTGTGTGCCTGCTGGTTGTTGGCATACAGAAAGGGCAGATCGTTGAGCTGGAACGCGGACTCCAGAGTACCGACCTGGGTTCCGGTAATCACACCTGCGTCCATGGTTCCGAACTGCATGGCTTGCAGCATCGCGGTGTCGTTGCCGAGTTGGTGGTTGGGGTAGAACTGAACGTTGAATTCGCCCGGTGCGGCGGCCTCGAGCTCTTCCGCAAAGTAGTGGGCGGCGATTGCGTAGGGGTCGACTTTACTGTCAGCCGTGGTCCAGCCGAGCTTGATGGTTGTCTGGGCCTGGCTCAACGTGGCGGCGCTGGCCAGGAGGGCGGCGGCGATCAATTTACGATTCATGAGTTTCATTGTTGTTCTCCGATGTAAATCAAACTGGGAAGGTGTTTTGTCTTGATGGTATCCGCTTTCCAGTCAGGCAGGTTGTGCCAAATTTATTTGTGTTTATTTGCTCCGATTTTGATCGGTAAAAAATAATCTAGGGTAAGAAAAACAAAAGCGCAAATTTAATATTATTCAGTCATTTGTGAATTAAATTAAAAAGCCACCTTCCTGAATTCCATTCATAACAACCTGAATATAATTGAA
Source organism: Marinobacter sp. EhC06 (assembly GCF_001650915.1). Lineage (GTDB taxonomy): Bacteria > Pseudomonadota > Gammaproteobacteria > Pseudomonadales > Oleiphilaceae > Marinobacter. Next base: position 509,207 of record NZ_LXYO01000023.1, on the reverse strand, counting down.
TTTGCAAAAACTGATAAATCATATTATTTATTTGTGATCTGATTATTTATTTAATGGGGTTCGTTATTAATTAATAAAAGGAAAAAGCAATGAGCCAGGAAGTGTCGTGTGAAATAGAGCGCCTGGAAAAAGATTTTTTATGGCCCGAAAACAAACGATTGGCGATCAATTTTAATATCGCTTTTGAAATGTGGACACCGGATTCGTGTTCCAGTGTGAATCCCATGGGCAATGTTCTGGACGGTGATACGGTAGACCCAAACGCCGACAGTTATGGTCGTTATAACGCCAATGTGGGCGCGAAAAGGTTGTTTGATATCGCGGAAAGCTACGGCGTGGCCACCAGTGTATTTACCTCCGGTCTGGTTGCAGAACACTGTTCGGCTGAGCTCAAAAAACGCTTTGACTATGGGCATGAGATCATCGGCCACAGCTATGGCCAGAACATGCTTTTCCCGTATCTGAATGAACAGCAGATCGAAGACAATATAAAAAAATCAACTGCGCTGATTCAGCAAGCAACCGGTCAGAAGCCTGGCGGCTGGATCAGTCCCAGAATCACCTCCGATCTGGACGTTCAGCGCAGGCTATCCCTGCATGGCTACAAGTGGCACGGCGATGCACTGGATGATGATCGACCGTACCTTCAGCGGTTTTCCGATAGTACGATCATGGCGATCCCGGTAACCATCGATTTCAATGATCTGCCACACGCCATGCGATTTGGCAGAACGCCCGAGCAGTTTGTCGAGATGTTCACAGCGACGTTGGACAGGCTTTTGGCGAGCAATCGCGAAACCCTGATTCTGGATGTGATTGTTCACGGCCACTGCTATGGCAGGCCTGCGGGCGCCTGGGCATTTGAAGAAATCGTTAAGCGATGTGCCCAGCAAAGCGAACTGTGGCTAACCACCAGAGGACAGATCTTTGATTATGTGAGACCATTTTTCGACGATTGATACCGGAGGCAAAACGCCCACAGCAACTATGGCAGTACGGAACCCGATAAGCCCGCAACCGGGTACCGCAGATCTGAACAATCCGCTGTACTATCTCGAAAACATGGAAACCGTCCTTGGCTGGGTGCAGAGCCATCACGGCGACTTGCTGACGGCAGAAGAGCTGGATCGACTGGCCAGCTTTCATACCCTTTCTCTGCCGGCCCGGGCCTTGCTGACCCGCATGGTGATGCGTACGGGCGATCTATTTCGGTCGGACAAACTCAAGTACCCGGAGCTTGGCGTACCAGAGCACAGGGCCCTGGCGGAACTGACTGACGCGGGCTGGCTCGACACCGATCCCCTGCTCAGCCTGGACGAGCTGTTTCGCCTGTTCACGCTGGGAGAACTGCGTCCGGCTCTGGGGCCTCTGCTAATGGCGGCCGGAGAGCCTGCCAACCTGCCCAAAGGCCAGATGCGCGACGCCCTGCTTCCGGAGTTTCCCGACCCTCTTACCGTCGCCGACTGGCTCGGTCAGCACGCCAGGCCGGTGGTCAGGCTCAAAACCATGGCGTTGTTTGACCGGGTTCGCCTGATGTTTTTCGGCAACCTTCGCCAGAGCTGGTCCGATTTTGTACTGGTGGAACTGGGTCATCAGCAATACGAGCCGGTCACTTTCACACCGGATTCCCGGGCGTTCCAGCACCGTTCAGAGGTGGATCTGTACCTTGCCATGCACCAGTGCCGGGAATGGCTGGATGAAGGGGTACCTGCCAGCGAGGTATGGCGCGAAGTGCTCGGTCCTTCGGAGAACGCCTGGCTGACCAGCCGCCGGGACCGGTTGTTGCTGGAGTTGGGCCGCCAGGCGGAGCGTCAGGGCGAGCGGGAACTGGCCGTTGAGGCCTTCGCCAGCAGTGGCCATCGGGAAGCAAGGTTGAAACAGCTGCGGTTGCTGGAGCGGATGAAGCGGCACCGGGAAGCCTGGGCCATTGCCTCCGAGTGGCAGAGCCAGGAACTGAGCGATGCCGAGGCCCAGGGCCTTGGGCGAATTCTGAAACGCCTGGCGGGCCGGCTGGGTGAGACACCACCCCGACTGCCGATGCAGCCGCCAATCCGGGACATCACCCTGACCCTGCCCAAACCGGAAATCGGATCCGTGGAGTACGCCGTCCAGCACCATCTGTATCAGGACGATGCACCCGTATTCTATGTGGAAAACACCCTGATCAACGGACTGTTCGGTCTGCTCTGCTGGCAAACCATCTTTGCACCGGTGCCGGGGGCGTTTTTCCATCCATTCCATGTGGGCCCCGCGGACCTGACCCGGGAGGATTTTGTAAGCCGTCGCCAGGCATCCTTTAACCAATGCTTTGGGTTGCTGGCGGAGGGCAGTTACCGGAACCGGATTCTGGAGAATTATCGGGCCAAGCAGGGCACCACCAACCCTTTCGTGATCTGGCCGGTCATCACCGAGGAACTGCTCAGCTTGGCGCTGGATTGCATTCCGCCGGAGGATCTGGACAAGCTGTTCCGTCGCCTGTTGTTGAATATCCGGGAGCATCGCAGTGGCTTCCCGGATTTGATTCGCTTTTTTCCTGGTGCCACCGACACGGCAAAGCGCTATGAAATGATCGAGGTGAAGGGGCCGGGTGACCGGCTGCAGGATCACCAGATCCGTTGGCTCGAATTTTTTGCCGGTGAAGGTATCCCCGCCAGTGTCTGCTACGTGCGTTGGCAAGGCGATGGGGTGATGGGATGACGGTGAAGGTTGCCGTCCGAACCCTTTGCGAATTTGCCGCCCGCAAGGGTGATCTGGACTTCCGCTACACCCCGGCCCCCAGTGCCGAGGAAGGCATCGCCGGGCACCAGGCAATCCAGTCCAGGCGCGGTTATGGCTACAAAAGCGAGTATTTACTGACCGGTGAGTGCTTGGGACTGTTGCTTTCCGGGCGTGCGGATATTTATAACCCGCACCGTGGCCGGCTGGAAGAGATCAAAACCCATCGGGGGGACCTGTCCCGGATCCGTGAGCATCAGCGGGCACTCCATCGCGCTCAGCTGAGAGCCTACGGCGCGCTGTTGTGCCGGCAGGAAAACCGGAAAACCCTGGAGCTGGCACTGATCTATTACGACACTGGCAGGGACAAGGAAACGCCAGTGGTGGAGACCGCCAGTGCCGAAGAGCTCTGGCAGGAACTGGAAACCCTGTGTAGTCATTACAAGGCCTGGGCCGAACAGGAAGAGCATCACAGCGAGCAGCGCAACGCCCTGCTCTCCGGCCTTACTTTTCCTTTCCCAGCGTTTCGCCCCCGGCAGCGCCAGCTGGCGGAGACGGTGTACAAGAACGCGGTAAAGTCCGACACCCTGCTGCTGGAAGCCCCCACCGGTCTGGGCAAGACCCTGGGCACTCTGTTCCCGGCGTTGATGGCCATGCCAGCGGCCGGGCAGGACCGGCTGTTCTACCTCACCTGTCGCAATACCGCCCGTCAGTTGGCCATGGATGCCGTGGCGCGCCTGCGTTCGGCCCAAGCGGCCCCGAACTGGCCCCTGCGAACCCTGGAACTGGTGTCGAAAGACGACGCCTGCGAGCACCCGGACAAAGCCTGCCATGGTGACTCCTGCCCCCTGGCCAAAGGGTTTTTTGACCGGCTGCCCGATGCCCGGGCGGAAGCCGCCCGGACCGAAGGCACGCTGGATCAACCCACATTGGCGAAGATCGCCGCCGGTCACGAGATTTGCCCCTATTTTCTGGCTCAGGAAATGGCCCGCTGGAGCGATGTGGTGATCGGTGATGTGAACCGGCTGTTCGATCAATCTGCCCTGCTCCATGGCCTGATTTGCCAGAACAACTGGAAGACCAGCGTGCTGGTGGATGAGGCCCATAACCTGGTGGACCGTGGCCGGGGCATGTATTCGGTTCGGCTGGATCAGCAGCGTTTGCTGAGGATCAAAAAAACCGCACCGAAGCCGCTGAAATCCGCCATCGACCGGACAGCCCGGGCGTGGCAGAGCCTGATCCGGGATCACCAGACTGATACAGAGAGCCCGGACTTCCTGGAGACACTGCCCACGCAATTGCTGGGTGCGCTGCAGGCCATGGTTTCCAATCTGACCGATTATCTGGCCGACCATCCACCGGATCTGGCCCTGCAGGAACTGTTGTTTGAAAGCGTCGCCTTCATGAAGCTCGCGGACACGTTCGGCGATCACTCCCTGTGTGAATTCCAGCGGGCCGGTCGGGGGCGGGCCAGTCTGACCATCCAGAACCTGATCCCGGCGGATTTCCTGCGAGAGCGGTTTGAAGCCGCGCATTCGGTGCTGCTGTTCTCCGCCACCCTAAGCCCGGGTGTCTACTACCGGGATCTGCTGGGGCTGCCCGAGGATTCGCGCTTTACCTCCTTGCCCAGCCCATTCAGCGCCGATCAGCTACAGGTGCATTTCACGCCCGGCATCAGTACCCGGCAGGTTCACCGGGAAGCGTCCCTCCGGCCCATCGCCGAGCTGATTGCCCGCCAGTTCCGGGACCGGCCCGGGCATTACCTGGCGTTTTTCAGCAGCTTCAAGTACGCGAAACTGGTCAGTGAGGCCCTGGCCGAGCAGGCTCCCGGTGTCCCCCAGCGTGCGCAGGCGCCGGGTATGTCGCCCCAGCAACGGGCGGACTTTCTGGCTGGGTTCAGGGAACCGGAAGGCAGTGTAGCGTTTGCCGTTCTGGGTGGGGTCTTCAGTGAGGGGATTGACCTGCCCGGAGATCAGTTGATCGGGGCCTTTGTTGCAACCCTTGGTTTGCCGCCGTTTGATGCCTGGCATGAAATCCTGAAGGTTCGCCTGGAACAGCGCTTCGGCGCCGGTTACGACTACACCTATCTGATTCCGGGCTTGCAGAAAGTGGCCCAGGCGGCCGGGCGGGTTATTCGTACTCCGGAAGACCGGGGCGTAATCTGGCTGATTGATGACCGGTTTCTGCAGCCGGCCATCAACAGGTTTTTTCCTCGCTGGTGGCTTGCAGAGAGCCACTCTGACGATCCGCGGCGCGAATCTTCAGAGACCGGTTAATCACGATGGTGTCGACGGAGCCTTTCTGTGCGATAGCCGACAGGGCCTGTTCGAGCGTCGCATTGGCGATGGCCTCATGATTCTGGGGCAAAGAGTTCACCGCCAGTGGAAGAAAGTCCAGCAGTCGGTCATCGCCGAAGGTCGCAATTTTCAGAGTCTCCGGAAGCCGGCCCGGCTGTTCGAGCAGGGCATCCAGAACCCCTTGAAGCAGCGTGTAAGAGGCGGTAACCAGGGCATCCGGAAGGCCATGGTCAGTCAGGATCCGACGCATCATTGCGGCACCCGAGGCACGATCGTAATGTGGGCCGCTCTCCACCATGGAAGAGACGCCGGCCTCACCTGCTGCGGCCAGAAACCCTTCCCGGCGCTCCTGGGTCATGGCAATCTCCGGCACCGCGTCCAGCCAGGCGATGCTGGCGGTTTCCGCATCAAGCACGGAACGGGTCAGGATTCTGGCCGCTGCGCGGTTGTCGCTGACCACGCATCGGATCTGATCCGGAGACTGGGCGCGATCAACGGCAATTACCGGTAGACCCTCTTTCTGCAGTTCGGGATAGAAGGGGTCGTCCAGGGCTAGGGCACTGGCGACAATCAGCGCGTCGCAGCGCCTCGCTTTCAAGGCTCGGGCCAGGGATTTTTCGGTCTCGGGGTCGTCATCAGAGCCGGCAATCAGGAGCTGATAGCCTCTCGCCCTCGCGCCCTGCTCAAGCAGCTTGGCCAGCCGGGCATAACTGGTGTTCTCCAGATCCGGCAGGATAAAACCGAGGGTCCGGCTGGCGCCACCCCGCAGCGCTGCCGCCTGGGTATCTACCTGAAAGTCATGGGCCTTGGCCACCGCCAGCACTTTCTCGATCGTGTCCGGTTTGATGCGCCGTGCAGCGCCCTGGCCGTTGATGACATAGCTGGCCGTGGTTCTTGAAACGCCGGCAAGCCGGGCAAGTTCCGCAAGGGTCATGGGCGACAGCTCCGATTCAAAGATTGCTTGATTTCTGATCATATCTGTTTCATTATCGATTTTAAGCATGCTGACACGATTCAGCAAACAAAAACCGATACGCGGTATCGAAACAAAGACGCAGTATCAAAACAAAAAGCGAGGCAACCATCATGCTGACGCTGACCGCCAATGACGTTCGACTGGGTGCCACTGCCACTGACTGGCAAGACGCACTGCAACAGGCAGCCCGGGATCTCGAGGCCGCTGGCCGAACATCCCCCGATTACCTGGCCGGAATGACTGCCCGTGAACAGCAATCGTCCACGGTACTGGGTAACGGCATTGCCATTCCCCACGGTACACCGGAAAGCCGGGATGCCGTTCTCGAAACCGGTATCCGCATTCTTCAGTTCCCGGAAGGCATCACCTGGCACGACAATGCACGGGTTCATGTGCTGGTGGCTATTGCGGCCCAGTCTGACGAACACCTGGATATTCTCCGCCACCTGACCCGCGTGCTGGACAAGCCCGGGCTGGCGGAAAAATTGGGCCGGGCCACGGATGCCGCCGAGCTGGTTGCCCTGCTCTCCAAAGCTCCGGCGGTGGCCAAATGCGACACCGAAACCCTGTGCCTGGGCATCGATGCTTCCACTCCGAATGAGCTGTCCCTGATTGCCGCCGCGCGCCTGCAGAGCCTGCGCTGTGTGGACACAGAGTTTCTGGCCAGCATTATCGGTCAGCCGCCAGTGGCCCTCGGCCAGGGTTTTTGGCTGACCCATCATACCGTTGGTGCCAGACGCCCGACCCTGTCCCTGGCGACACCCAAGCGGGCGACGCCGGAACTGCGGGGCGTGTTCTGCCTGGCCGGTCCCGGTGACGAATGTCATGACCTGCTCGATCGCATTGATAACTTCCTGGCTCGTAATGAACCCATTGATGGCCTGAGCGCCGAGGCTGTGCTGGCCCGGCTGTCCGGTGAGGCTGCTGATGCGGTCACCGCCAAAGTGACCCTGCTTAATACCCACGGGCTGCATGCGAGGCCAGCGAAGCAACTGGTCCAGGAGGCCCGCCGACACAATGCCGGCATCCGGATTCGTCTTCTGGAGGGTGACGGCAGTGCGGTGTCCGCCACCAGCCTGACCCGGGTGATTGGCCTGGGCGCTCGTCGGGGCCAGACGCTTCTGCTGTCGGCAACCGGGGACGAGGCCGAGCAGGCCATTAACGCCCTGACCAAAGCCATCGAAGAGGGTCTGGGCGAAAAGGTCGCGCCGTTGCGCTCGGCGGAGCAGCAAACAGCGGAGCCCAACGTTCAGCCTCCAGAGCCGTTGGCTGATGACCAGCCGGTGAAAGCCGTGGCTGCGTCACCGGGGCTGGCGCTGGCGCCCGCGTTCGTGATGCGCCAGCCGGAGCTGGAGTATCCGGAGTCCGCCGCGGACAGTGAGCAGCAGATCCAGCGCCTTAACCAGGCCATGGATGAGGCCGATGGTCAGCTCCGGACCCTGATCCGGCAAGCTGAAGGTGGTGAGGCTGCGCCAATTCTTTCGGTGCATGTGGAGATGCTACAGGACGAAGATCTCTACCAGGCGACGCTGGAAGCGATCAACGAAGGGGCGTCCGCCGAGGCAGGCTGGTGGAAAGCCATAGATACCGCGGCCCGGGCCCAGGAAGCGCTGGCGGACCGTTTGCTGGCCGAACGTGCCGCGGATCTGCGGGACGTCGGGCGCCGGGTCCTGGCCAACCTCTGTGGCGTGGGCATGCCGACGCCGCCGGACACCCCTTATATCCTGGTGGCTGACGATCTCGGGCCCTCGGATGTGGCTCGGCTGGATACCACCCGGGTGCGCGGCCTGGTCACCGCCCGCGGCGGTGCTACCTCCCATAGCGCCATACTGGCCCGTGCTCTGGGTCTGCCAGCGGTAGTGGGTGCCGGTGAGCGAATACTGACTATCCTGAATGGCTCTGATCTGGTGGTGGATGGCGAACGAGGCTGCCTGGTGCCGAACCCCGGGGCCGAACGCTGCGAGAAGATCCGTCGCCGCTTGCAACAACTGGAAGCGTTGCAGGCCGAAGCCCATGAAAACCGCAATCAGCCCGCTACCACCGAAGATGGCCATACCATCGAGGTGTGCGCCAATCTCGGCAATACCGCCCATACCCCCGATGCTGTGGAACGGGGCGCCGACGGAGTTGGCCTGCTCCGTACCGAGTTCATTTTCATGGCCCATCCGGAAGCGCCGGATCTGGCCACCCAGGTCAGTGAATACCAACACGCGTTCGATGCCCTGAACGGTTTGCCCCTGGTAGCCCGTACCCTGGATGTGGGTGGCGACAAGCCCCTGGATTACTGGCCGTTGCCCCAGGAAGACAACCCGTTTCTGGGCATGCGTGGCATCCGTCTGTCACTGACCCGTCCGGACATTCTGGAAACCCAGGTGCGGGCGCTGCTGACTGCCGCCGGCGACCGGCCCCTGCGCATCATGTTCCCCATGGTCAAGGATGTGGAAGAGTTCCGGGCTGCCAGGGCAATTGTTTCCCAGGTGCAGGCGGAGGTGGCCGCCAGTGATGTTCAAGTTGGTGTGATGATTGAAGTGCCCTCCTGCGCATTGCTGGCGTCGACCCTGGCGCCTGAGGTGGATTTCTTCTCGGTTGGCACCAATGACCTGACCCAGTACACCCTGGCCATCGACCGTGGCCACGGACAGCTGTCGGCGGAATCGGATGGACTGCACCCCTCGGTATTGCAGCTGATCCGGATGACCGTGGAAGCCGCTCATGCCCACAATCGTTGGGTCGGGGTATGCGGTGAGCTGGCGTCCGACCCCCAGGCCATTCCGGTACTGGTCGGGCTGGAGGTGGACGAGCTGTCTGTGACCAGCCGCCGGGTGCCTCTGGTCAAGGCCTGCATTCGTGGCCTCAGCCTTGAAACCGCTCGTCGGCAGGCTGAAAAGGCCCTGTCTCTGGCAACGGCGACCGAGGTACGCGATGCCCTGGAGGCCTGGTGATGGCCAGTATTCTCACAATCACTCTGAACCCGGCCCTGGATCTCAGCGTTGAAACTCCGACCCTTGCCGTCGGTGAAGTCAATCGTACCGGCAATACCCGGCTGGAACCGGCGGGCAAGGGCATCAACGTGGCCCGTGTACTGGCGCGACTGGGCCATTCGGTCACGGTGACCGGCCTGATGGGCGAAGCCAATGCCACGTCCTTTGAGCGCCTGTTCGAAGCGGAAGGTCTTCAGGACAGCTTTGTGCGCGTCCCGGGCCAGAACCGCATCAATATCAAAATTGCCGAGGCTGGTGGCCGGGTGACTGACCTGAATGGGCCGGGTTTCCGGATGCCGGAAGATGCCCTCCAGCGCCTGGAATTCCGGCTGGCGCCGCTGTTGCCGGAATGTGATGTGGTGGTGATTGCTGGCAGTCTGCCCGATGGTTTTCCGCCGTCCGGATTGGCAGCTCTGGTGCAGCAGGCCTCCAGGGCCGGCAAAGCCGTTTGGCTGGATACCAGTGGCGAGAGCCTCAAGGCCGGCATCAAAGCTGGACCCTACGCCATCAAACCCAACACGGATGAACTGTCTGACTGGGCCGGCATGCCCCTGAGGGATTTGGCCACAGTGGCAGCTACGATTGACGGCATTCGTGCTGGCGGCGTGTCCCACGTGGTGGTGTCCATGGGGGCGGACGGCGTATTGTGGTCGTCGCCGGCCGGCACCTTGAGATCGCAGGTACCTCCGGTCTCGGTGGTCAGCACAGTGTGCGCCGGCGATACCCTGCTGGCGGGCATGCTTCATGGTGTGCTCCTGGGCCAGCCTGACGAGGCAATATTGAAGTTTGCCACCGCTTTGTCCGCCGAATGTGTGCAACACATTGGTGTCGGAGATCCCGAGGCTCCGGACTTTCCCTCCCTTCTCCAACAAACCCGGGTGCAGCCATGGCCCGGGGAAAACAACACCGGAGAGATACGGTTATGAATTTGATCATTGTGACTGCCTGCCCTCAGGGCGTGGCAACTCGTTTTCTGGCCGCCCGGGCTCTTGAGCGGGCCGCGAACCGGCGCGGCTGGACTGTTACGACTGACACCCGAGGCCCGGATGGTAAACCGGACAACAAACCCAGCGAAGAGGCTATCCGACAGGCGGATCTTGTTATTGCCGCGGTCGGTGTCCCGGTAGATCTGGACGCCTATACCGGCAAACGGCTGCTGCAGATTCCGGTCACCGCCGCCCTGCCAGATCCCGACGCCATTCTGACCAGGGCACAAGCAGAAGCCACACCCTGGGACCCGGCAATAGCCAGCCAGGAATCTATAGCAACCAGTACCGCTGTTGGCAGTACCTCTGCCGGTAAGCGGATCGTTGCCGTTACTGCCTGTCCCACTGGCGTCGCCCATACCTTTATGGCGGCGGAGGCACTGACCGCCGCGGCGGAATCCGCTGGCCACCAGATCCGTGTAGAAACCCAGGGTTCGGTTGGCGCCCAGGATCCCCTGACAGACGAGGAGATTGCGGCTGCCGATGTGGTTGTCCTGGCCTGTGACATTGAGGTGGACCCGGGACGCTTTGCCGGCAAGCGCGTGTGGCGAACCTCCACCGGTGCTGCCCTGAAGAAACCTGCGGATACCATCCGTGATGCTCTTGCCCAAGCCGCGGTTCTGGACGCTGGCCAGAAGAAATCATCGGGTGCTTCCGGAAGTGGTGAGAAACGGGGGCCTTACAAGCACCTGCTCACCGGTGTGTCCTTCATGCTTCCCATGGTGGTTGCGGGCGGTTTGCTGATCGCCCTGTCCTTCGTATTCGGGATTGAAGCGTTTCAGGAGGAAGGTACGCTGGCGGCTGCGCTGATGCAGATTGGTGGCGGTACCGCGTTCAAGCTGATGATTCCATTGTTAGCCGGTTACATCGCCTGGTCGATTGCAGACCGCCCCGGCCTGGCACCGGGTATGATTGGCGGCTTCCTGGCCGGTGAACTGGGAGCCGGGTTCCTCGGCGGTATTGTGGCGGGTTTCCTGGCTGGCTATGTGGCGCGTTTTATCAGCCAGAAACTGCCGATGCCAGAGAGCATCGAATCGCTGAAGCCAATCCTTATTATTCCCTTGCTGGCCAGTCTGGTGACGGGGCTGGGGATGATCTATGTGATCGGAGAGCCCATGGCCGCCATCATGGGCGCCCTGACCGGTTTCCTCGAAAGTATGGGAACGACCAATGCGATCCTGCTTGGTGGCATCCTGGGCGCGATGATGTGCTTTGATCTGGGAGGGCCTGTCAACAAGGCCGCCTATACCTTCGGCGTGGGCCTGCTGTCCGAGGGCAGCGGCGGCTCGGCACCCATGGCGGCCATCATGGCGGCAGGAATGGTACCGGCTATCGGCATGGGTGTGGCGTCTTTCATCGCCCGGCGCAAGTTCGCAGAGGCGGAACGCCAGGCCGGACGGGCATCCTTTGTTCTGGGATTGTGCTTTATCTCGGAAGGCGCGATACCCTTTATGGCAAAGGATCCGTTGCGGGTTATCCCGGTGTGTATGATCGGTGGCGCAATAACCGGTGCCCTGTCGATGCTGTTCACCGTCAAGCTGATGGCACCCCATGGCGGGCTGTTTGTGCTTGCCATTCCGAATGCGGTTAGTGCGGTATTGCCCTACCTGATTGCGATTGCGGTGGGATCACTGGTGATTGGTTTCGGTTATGCGTTGCTGAAAACCGGCAAGGCGGAAGTGGCGACAGCGGTAAGCTGAAAATGAAAAAGCTGCGGCCCTCGTCTGAGGGCCGCAATTAATCAACCGAATACAAAAAATGCCAGCTTGTTGCCGTCCGGGTCTTTTACATAGGCGCCATAGAACTGGTCCGGAATTCGCTGTCCGGGCTCACCGTCGCAGGTAGCACCAAGCTCGATCGCTTTCTTGTACATGGCATTCACGCCTTCTTTGGAACCCGCAGGAAGGGCGACCATATTGCCGTTGCCGGGATGGTTGGGTTCTTCATTGAAGGGAACGCAAACGGCGATCATGGGCTCGCTCATGCGCTTGCCGATAAAGGCGATACGGCCCATGTCCAGAAGCAGCTTGGCCCCCTGGTCGCTCAGCAGTTCGGCATAGAATGCCTTTGCTCGTTCCATATCACTGACGCCAAGGGTGACGTATCCGATCATATTCGTTCTCCGTTGATGGTTGTTTTGGGCGTAATAAATACGTGGAATCCCGGGCCGGGATCATTCTTCGTCGCCATCGGCCACTATCCGGTTACGCCCGGATCGCTTGGCGGCATACAGTGACTGGTCGCAGGCCGATAGTAAATCCCGAACCGAAGTGCTCTGGGTATCTGACCCGGACCAGTTAACTACCCCGGCACTGAACGTGATGCTGAAGATTTCTCCTTCATCACTGATAAAGCTTTCTGTTTGCAGGGCCATCCGCAGGGATTCCGCCACCTGGCCGGCTTCGGACAGCCCGGTATTGGGCATGAAGATAATAAATTCCTCACCCCCCGTGCGGGCTACGATATCGGATTTTCGGGTGCTGGACTCGATGATATCGGCGAAGCGCTTTAGCACCGCATCGCCGGTTGGGTGCCCATAGGAATCATTGATGATCTTGAAGAAATCGATATCCAGAGAAATCAGCGAGAAAGTATCTCCGTACCTCTCTCCCTGCACGACGGATTCCTGCAATTTCCGCAGCATATAGCGTCGGTTGTATAGCCCGGTCAGTTCATCGGTAATCGAGAGCTGTTCCAGCTCCAGTTCTAGGTTCTTCTGGGTGTCGATATTGATGGTCATGCCGTGCCAGCTGATCCAGCCATCAGGGTCTTTCTCGGGCCGTGATACACCTTTGAGCCAGTAGCTCCCGGATTTGGTCAGGACACGGTATTCGCAAACCCACTCCTCCAGGGTCTCGGCAGAAACGGCGATGCTCTCGTGCACCCTGGGGAGATCATCCGGATGGATCAGGTTGAAGATCTTGTCGGGATCAGATAGACAGTCTTCTGCCGTTAATCCGTAAAAATCCCAGGTTTTTTCGCTGAGGTAGGAAAAGTAGTAGCGACCGTCCGGCTCCAGCACAAAGGTGTAGATGATACCCGGCAGGGATTTGGCGAGTTGCTCCATCTGGTGTTGGCTCAGCTTCTCCCGGGTGACATCCAGGTGGGTTCCCATCAGCCAGCGGGTATCCAGGCCCTGATCGTCGGTTAGCAGCGTGCCGCGGGTGTGGATGTAGCGCCAGTCCCCGCATTTGTGGAGCATGCGGACCACGCAATCGAATTGGGGGGTGTCACCATCCAGATAGCGGGCCAGGGCTTCCCGGGCCTCCTGGAGGTCTCTCGGATGACAAAGATTTTCCCAGGTCTTGAAGGTGACGGGTTGGAGTTCTTCGAGCTGATAACCGACAAGCTCTGCCCAGCGGGAATTATAGATGACCTCCCCGGTATCAAGGTTCCATTCCCAGGTGCCCGCGCCTGTGCCTTCCAGAATTGCTTTCAGCCGGATTTCCGGTGTCAGTTCCATGTGCCTTTACTCTGAGTACGACGTTCAGATCACCCAGTCGTTCCGCGTGTCCCGGTTTTGCCAGTCAAAACGCTGTGCCCAATCCAGGGCCTGTTTCAATGGCAGTGGTTTGCTGTAGAAAAAACCCTGGCCCAGCTCACATCCCAGTTCAATCAGTTTAGCCTCTACCTCTGCTGACTCAATGCCCTCGGCCACCAGACGACGCCGGAAACTTTTCGACAAACTGATGATGGCACTGACAATCATGTCACTGTCTGGATTGTCGAGCATATCGAATACGAACGAACGATCGATCTTGATTTCCTGGGCAGCCAGCCGGCGGAACAGGTCCAGGGAAGAGTAGCCGGTTCCAAAGTCGTCGAGCGAGACGTCAACGCCCAGCTCACGGCAGGCGCTGACGTTCTCGAGAACGCGGTCGGTATCGTCCAGCGCGGTCGTTTCCAGAACCTCGAGTATCAGGTGCGAACGTATCGCTACCGGACAATCGCACAGGGCGGCCTCCAGATCGTCCCGGAAGCCCGGACCCAGAAAGTGCGACGGGCTCAGGTTTACGCTGATGGTGTAGGGCAGCCCATTGCTTTGGAACTCCTGGAGTCGTTTGATGGCTTCACCCAGCACGAAGTTGCCGACCTTGCGGGCATATTCGGTGTATTCAATGTGGTCCAGGAAATGGCCAGGGCCCAGCAGGCCATCCTCGGGATGATTCCAGCGGATAAGTGCCTCAAAGCCCTCCACCCTTTGTTTGCCGAAGTGAATCTTCGGTTGATAGTAAAGTTCCAGCTGGCCAAGCTCGAGAGCAGTGCCCATCTGCTCAATCACTTTGATTCGTTCTTTCCGGGAGTAGTGAGAATCCAGATCAAAGAGCACGTAATTATTTTTACCCGCCTCTTTGGCCGCGTACATGGCCTGGTCCGCGTGCCGAAGCAGCTGGTCGGTGTCCGAGTCGTCCTCAGGGTAAACCGTAACACCCATGCTGCCGGACAGATGCAACACATTGCGCTTGTAATTTATTGGCTGGCTGATGGCTTCCAGGAGCCTGGCATAGACCCGTTCGTCGTTGACATCTCTCAAAATGGCCACGAATTCGTCGCCGCCGAGGCGGGCAACCACATCATGAGCTCTGACACTCGCAAGCAGTCGATCGGCGACCGATTTCAGTACCGCGTCGCCGACGGCATGGCCATGCAGGTCGTTGATGTCCTTGAAGCCATCGAGATCAATAAAGCACACCGACACCAGGCCTTGGCGCTGATTGGCTTCAAACAGTTCCTGTTCAAACAGTTCGGTCATCCGGCGCCGATTCGGCAGGCCGGTGAGTGCGTCGTAATTGGCGGCCTGTTCGAGATGCTTCTGGTGTTCCCGCTTCTCCTGGTACAGGCGCTTTCGCTCGATCAGGTTGCCCACAGTCTGCATCAGAGGTTCCAGTTCCTCGGCCAGTCTGGCGGTGTAACCGCCCAGGCGATTGGCCAGGCCAATCAGACCGATTTGCCGATCCCCGGAAAAGACCGGTATACCGATGTAAGCCGTGATGTGGGGGTGGCCTTCTGGCAGGCCTTTCGCTCGGCTGTCTGAGGCTACCGAGTCAGAAACGATGACTTCGCCAGTGGTCATGGGCAGGCCGAGGATATTGTCGAGGCGGTCGAAAATCATGCCCCTGCGCTCAACTTCCTGATAAAGCGCCTGGGTTTCCGGGCTCCAGGCAATATTGGTAATCGCACCGATTTTCAGGAACGGAGAGTCGTCGTTCCGTTGGAGTACCTCGCCAATGAATCCGAACTGACTCCCGGTAAGTGCCAGCAGATCATTGAGCATCAGCTCAAAGGCCGCGTGTTCGTTATCGCTGGTCAGAAAGACATTCTGAGCCCGGTGAATGGCACGGCTCAGATGAGAGACTTTGACATACTCGCCCGTCGTCGTGGAAAGAAAAGCCCGCTCCAGTTCGTCCTCTACAATACTTGCGAGGCTGCGCAGTACGTCCAGCTCGATCTCGGTGAATTTCCTCGGCTTGTCATCAATAATGCAGAGCGTGCCGATCTTGAAACCGCTGGGTTCGCGTACCGGCATGCCGGCGTAGAAACGGATGTGGGGTTTACCGGTAACCAGAGGATTGTTCCGGAAACGGGGATCTTTGGCAGCATCCTCCACTAGCAGGATTTTGTCCTGCTGGATAGCATAGTCACAGAAGGCGACGGAACGAGGTGTCTCGGATTCGTCCAGTCCCTGCCGGGATTTGAACCACTGTCGTTCAGCATCCAGAACCGAGAAGAGCGCGGTTTTTACCCCGTAGTAGTGCTTCGCAATCCGGGTCAACCGCTCGAAGCGCTCTTCTGGAGGTGTATCGAGAATACCGAGCCGCTCAAGCGCCGCCAGTCTGCGTTTCTCGATCCCCGGGTTTACCATCGACCAGTCTCCGAACAAGGTCCAGCCGTTATTTGAACCTTACCACCAGTTCGTGGAGCTCGCTCTTGATCTGCTCCATCTCCCTCACACTATGGGTGGATTCATCGACTTTCGCCAGTCTTTCTAAGCGACTAGTTCCCGGTTGAGCGCGGCGCCGGCTTGGCGAGCCATTCGTGTCCCTTCAACATCCCGTACCAATAGAGCGTTGGCAGTTGCTTGGCCTTCAACCACCAGGCCGCCCGGGTAGCCTTGGTGCCATCGTTGATCCATTTCGGAAAGCTAGGCTGGAGCACTCCTCCATAGCCGAATTCCGCCAATACGATCTTGCCGTTCTCCACCGTCAGCGGGCAGGAGCCATAGCCCAGATAGGCGGCTTCAAGCGGCTGGTTACGGAGCGTGGCCACCAGGTTATCAGCTACCACTGGCGCCTGTTTTCGCACCGCAGCGGCGGTTTTGGCGTTGCCGGTTCCGCTCACGTCGCCAAGGCCAAAGATGTTGGCGTAGGTTTTGTGTCGCAGGGTGTCGTCCTCAAGATCCAGCCAGCCGCCCTCATTGGCCAGGGCTGATTCCCGGATCAGCTTCGGTGCCCGCTGGGGTGGCACGGCATGCAGCATATCAAAGCTCACTTCGCGCTCCCGGCTGTTGCCCTCGCCATCCGTCGAGCGGAAAACGGCTGTTTTCGCAGGCCCGTTCACAGCAACCAGTGTGCTCTGGAAATTCAGGTCAATGCCGTATTTTTCGATGTACGCTTCCAGGGCCGGGACGTAGTCGGCCACACCGAACAGAACGGCTCCGGCGTTATGGAACTGGATGTCCAGATTGCTCAACACGCCGTGTTTGAGCCAGTAATCGGCAGACAGATACATGGCTTTCTGGGGGGCACCGGCACATTTGATCGGCATTGGCGGCTGGCTGAATAGGGCCCGGCCCTTCTTGAGGCTTTGGACCATGTCCCAGGTGTAGCTGGCCATGCCTTCCCGATAATTGGAGGTGACCCCGTTGGAACCGAGTGCTTCTTCGAGGCCTTCGATGCCGCCCCAATTCAGCTCCAGGCCGGGAGCGAGCACCAGGGCGTTGTACGCCACTGAAGAACCATCACCAAGCGTTACCTGGTTGTTGTCCTGGTCGATGGCGGTTACCGGTTGTTGATACCAGGACACGAACTTTGGCATGACCTCCGACATGGGCTTGGAGGTGACCTCGGGCCGGAACACGCCTCCGCCTACCATGGTCCAGCCGGGCTGGTAGTGATGCCGGGTAGCGGGCTCGACGATGGCAATGTCGATATTGCTGTCCCGTTTGTGAATGCTGGATGCCACCGATATACCGGCTGCCCCGCCGCCTACAATCACGACGGTATGATTTTTGATGCTGCCTGTGGTGGTTGTGTTGCTGGTCATGCCTCGAACCTCTTGTCTTTGTTTGCTTCGCGCGAGTGAGCTTGAGATATATCAAAGCCTACCAAACAATAGGTTCTATCGTTAGATTAAATCGAAATATAACAGGTGGAAGCTCTAGAGCGGAGCTATAAAATTAGAGAATATAAATCAAAAATTCTGTTTTGGTAGTTTTTAGGTATTACTTCCATGAAGCACCTCAATTGGAGGTGTAAATCTTATAGCTATATGCTAATAACCAAGTTGATCAACAGGCGTTTTCAATCTTGAGGAGGACGCAATTATGAGAACTTTCCAGCAATCACCCGCAAAGCACCCAGGCACTCCGGATGTCGCGGGCTTTTTCGATCCTCGTACCTTCAGTGTGCAGTACGTGGTCAGCGATCCCGAGACGAAGCAGTGTGCCATTATTGATCCGGTGCTGGATTACGATGAAAAGTCCGGCGCGACGGCGACCCATCATGCCGACGAACTTCTGGATTACGTGCGCGAACAGGGCTTTGAAGTGCAATGGATCCTGGATACGCACCCCCACGCCGACCACTTTTCGGCAGCCCAGTATCTTAAGGAAAAGACCGGCGCTCCTACTGCCATCGGTGGCTATGTCACCGGGGTCCAGGAGCTGTGGAAAGGCATTTACAACTGGCCTGATTTTCCGGCCGACGGTTCACAGTGGGACCATCTGTTCCGGGCTGGCGACGAGTTCCGGATCGGCAATCTTGATGGGCGTGTGATGTTTTCGCCCGGCCACACTCTGGCCTCTGTCACTTATGTGATCGGCGACGCGGCGTTCGTGCATGACACCATTTTCCAACCGGATTTCGGCACTGCCCGCGCGGATTTCCCTGGGGGCGATGCCCATCAGCTGTGGGATTCCATCCAGGCCATTCTGGCCCTGCCGAACGAAACCCGGCTGTTCACAGGGCACGATTACATGCCCGGCGGCCGCGAGCCGGAATGGGAGAGCAGCGTTGCCGAGCAGAAGCAGGCCAACAAGCATCTGGCTGAGACATCCGAATCAGAGTATGTGGAGCTTCGAAACAGTCGTGACAGCGAGCTGCCGATGCCGAAATTGATTCTGCATGCGCTGCAGGTCAACACCCGCGGTGGGCGTCTTCCTGAGCCGGAGGCCAACGGCAAACGGTATCTGAAGATCCCGTTGGACGCGCTCGAGGGAGCGGCATGGGAATAGGCCCTTTGATGAGACACACAACCCCTTTGCCGGGCCTGACGTGCCCGGCTTTTTTTATGGGTGGGAGGCGTATTGGCGGAGTTAAGTGACTTTGTCACTGAAGGCCATATTCCGATGAGCTACGTTAGATCCGAAGTCTTTCGATCAACCAAAAAGGAGTTTCCCCATGATCAAATCATTCAAAGCCCTTGCCGTTGCTGCGCTTATAGCGGTTGCACCATTCAGCGTTCAGGCTGACAGCCACAAAGGCGCCGTTGAGGAAGTGCTGGTGATTCTTTCCAGTGATTCCTTGCAGACTCAGGGCATGGCGATGGTCCTGTCTAACACCATGGCCCAGCAAGGAACCAAGGTGAACGTGCTGTTGTGCGACAAAGCTGGTGATCTTGCCCTGAAATCCTACGAAGCTCCGGCACTAAAGCCCAAGGATGTTACTCCGGGGCAGATGCTGCGTGGCCTGCTCAAGCAGGGTGGCGAGGCGAAGGTCTGTGCGCTGTACCTACCTAATAGCGACTACAGCCAGGACGACCTGATTGACGGTGTAGGCGTTGCCATGCCGCCGGAAATGGCCGGCCAGATGCTGAACCCGAAGATGCGTACATTCACCTTCTGAGCGGAATGGCCCGGCAAACCAGAGGTGTCGGGCCATTAGCACTGACCATTATCGGTTTTCTTCCAGATCTTCGTAACCGGTAACCATGGGCTTGATCAGGCTGGTGAGCCTGGGGCCCATGGTTGCCATGTACACATGGGCAATAATGAAGACCAGCATGGCAAAGGCCGCTGCGGTATGAACCAGTGCCACCGTCTCCAGTTCCAGGGCATTGGATAGCGTTGCGGGCCAGTCGTTGTAGAACAGATAGAGCAGGCCACTGAGCCAGATGACCGGTGTAATCATCAGTTTGAAAAACAGATAGGCCAAACGCTGGAGCGGATTGTGTTTGGCCCGGGTGGTTTTCCGGTACGGATGCGGCTCACCAGTAAAAGTCCCGATCAGGTAGTAGCGTATCACCGCGAACAGTTTGTTCCGGGTTGGAATGTATTGCCGCCATTCACCCGTGGTGACATGCCAGAAAATGGCGAACAGCCACAGGATGATCAATGACCAGGCGGCCAGGGTATGCAGCCGCGCCGCCTCGCCGAAACCAATCACGGAATAGCTTCCGTGAATCTCGAATCCGGTAAACAGCAGCGTGAAGATCAGCAGGGCCTGGAACCAGTGCCAGAACCGTTCGAAACGCTTGTAGATCATTACCCGGCTCATGGCTGTTTCCTCCCCTTCAGAAGAATTCTTGCCAGACCATGCAGCACAACGCCGATCAAGGTCAGGGCCACCAACAACCAGCCAATACGATCCAGCCAGATGTTGCCGCTATGACCAGGCATATAGATGCCTGGAAGACCTGCGAGACGGCTGTTCTGAGCGTGGCAGGAAGCGCAATCCAGTGCCATTTCAGCCGGTGGCACCATGTGGGTAATGGGCCAGTGCATGGTGGTTTCGATGAAGTCGTAGCTGCCGCTGAAGGGCATTCCGGACATCTCGCTGCCGGCCTTGAGCGCCCTGGGCCAGCTGAAATTGCTCCACAAAGAACTGTCATCGGCACCAAACACGTGGGTGGCCAGCAGGGTTTTACGTTCGGTGTCGTAAGGCTGCTTGCCGTGCATGACTTTGAACGGCCAGATGCGGGAGCCAGGATCCTCCGGACTGCCCTCAATGCGGTTGATTTCAACCGGAGGATGGGCCACGTCGAGTTTTTCATCCACCAGGGTGTATTTCACCGTGCCGTCAAACCAGGCGTAGGTTGGCACGACATTTTCGCCGTGGCGGAAGTCCCCTTTCTCGCTCAGATAGCTGGGATGACCATGCTCGTCGTATTCGGTGATTGGCTGACCGTCATCATCCAGCCGGCCGGCAGTGGACCAGTCCCACCACACTTTGGTGGGGACGCCGCCCCGGGCGAATTCGGGCACATGGCAAGTCTGGCACGCCAGGGTGTCCACATGGTCGTTCAGCTTCTGCTGCGGGTGCGGTGAATCGCCGTGGCAGGACTGGCAGCTTGCACGGCTGAGATCGGTGTGGCCGGGGACATCGATACCCTGGGTGTCGGCGGCATTGACCTGGTAGCGGCTGCCGGCCACCTCATGCCCCCAACTGGTATGGCAATCGGCGCAGGCGAAATCGAGCCCATCCGGGGACATGTGCACATCCAGAGACCGGGGTGGACCCACCAGAGAGGAATCCAGATCGCCGTGTTTCACGCCGTCTGCGCCACCACCATAGAAGTGGCAGCTACCACAGTTGGCCCGACCGCTGGCGCCGACATTCTGGGCAATCAGTTCAAGATCCGGCGGCTGGACCATGTTGCCGCTGCCTTTCGGCCATTCCCGGGGTGTATAGGTGGGGTGCCCGGCCAGGGTGGGAAACTTCCAGTAGTCACCGGTGGTGTCGTGACACACCAGGCAATCAACGGCGTTATCCGCGGTGGGTGGTGGTTGCCCCATGTCTTCCCAGCCGTAGCCCACATGGCAGGAGGTACAACGGGGCTCGTTGGTGATGGCCATGCCGCAAAAACTGTTGATAACCTTGCTCTTGCCCAGGGTCTGGCCAGTTTCCGGATGCTTGTAGGTCCAGGTCCAGTGGGTGGTTGCACGGATCTGTTCGCCCGCCTCGGTATGGCAGCCCAGGCAGGCTTCGGTCACCTCCTGCGCATTCTCGAAAGGGCCCTGAAGTGCCTCGAATTTGCTGTGATCGGCAGTGGCGGGTGGGCGCTGGGCCCCATAAACAGAAAAGCCGGAGCAAACCAATGCTCCGGCCAGAACCACATAAGCGGAGAGCCTGCCAAAACGCTTGATGAAGCGGTTCCATGCAAAAATCTTCACGTCTCTGACTCCCTGGCCCTGTTCAAGGGCCGTATCAATATACAAAGACTCCCTGCAAACGCGACTTCAGAGTCGGTAAGGCCGACGATCCGGATTACGGACGATAGATCTTCTCGGGGTTGAGCGTCATGGACCATGGCAGGCCGTCATTCTGCCAGCCATTCACAATTCTCATGCCTTTCTTCTTGCCTTCTTTGGCGCCACTGCCCTGAAAGCCGTGGTCAATGTATTTCACATTGGTGAAGCCCCGTTCCAGCAGGTATTCCGCGCTGGGCTTGCCCCGGGTTGAGCCGGAACGGCACATGGTAATGACCAGGTCATCCTTGCTAAGGCCTTTTTCTTTAAGGGCTTTTTCCACATCTGCCGCGAACTCCGGATTGGTGTTCATGGCAAACCGGCCTTTATCAGCCAGAAATTCCGAGCGGTCCACCAACTTGAACGGAATGTTTTTGTCTACGGCATCGGTGAATCCGATAAACATGATTTCCACCGGATCCCGGACATCCACAAACAGCAGCTGATCCCCCTGCTTCTGAACCATGTCATAGGTTTCCTGTGGGGTCAGGGAAAGTGCTTCTTCCGCCTGGGCGCTGAAGGCAATGGCGAAAGTGGCAAGAAGAGCTGTGACTATCTGTTTCATGATGGTTTCCTCCTGAATTCGGGTGTCCCCTGTTCTCACTTCAACATACGCCTGTATGACCGAAACTCTCAATAAGAGTTATAAGCATATAAGCGTTGGCTTGATCGAGATCAAAACGCAAAAAGGGGCCGCCAAACGGCAAGCCCCCTTTTTCTACCTGCGAACCGGATTACAACTTGGTGGTGCGGAGGTACGGACGGATTTCATTCCAGCCCTGTGGGAACAGGCCTTTGGCTTCCTCGTTGGAAATGGAGGGCGGAATGATCACGTCGTCTCCTTTGCGCCAGTCTGCCGGCAGGGCAACTTTATTGGCATCACCGGTTTGCAGAGCATCGATAACCCGGAGGATCTCGTCGAAGTTACGGCCCACCGCCATCGGGTAGGTCATGGTCAGGCGGATCTTCTTGTTCGGGTCGATGATGAACACACTGCGTACAGCGGCAGTTTCGCTCTCGCCGGCGTGGATCATTTCGTACAGCTCGGCCACTTTGTGGTCAGCGTCAGCAACGATCGGGAACTGCAGGTTGCAGTTCTGGGTGTCGTTGACGTCTTCAATCCACTTTACGTGCTCTTCCACGGTATCGGTGGACAGACCCAGGGGTTTCACGTTGCGGGCTTCAAATTCTTTCGCCAGCTGAGCCGTGCGGCCCATCTCGGTGGTGCAGACCGGGGTGAAGTCGGCCGGGTGGCTGAAGAAGAATACCCAGGAATCGCCTGCCCAGTCGTGGAAGTTGATCTGGCCGGCGGTGCTGTCGATGGTGAAGTTCGGGGCGGTAGAGCCAAGCAATAAACTCATGATGAATCTCCTGTCGGGTTTTGCTGGTGGAGGCGGATTGCCTCTTGATGTCGGATTAACAATAACCCGTTCGGAGGTCGTTAGCCAATATAGTTATATCTATAGAACAAATAGGTTTAACGAATTGAAGGGCAGACGAGAGTTGCAAGGCCAGTACTTGTCACGGAAATGCCACAAGCTGCTGATACCGTAGCGATCCAACGGGCGTGGTCCTGCATGCCCTCCCTCTGTTTCAGGATCGAAGAGTTGCCAACGGAAGGCCTGTTCAACTGCCAGTCAAACGCCATTCCGCCAAGGTAACTTTAATGCAGCGAAAGCCCGCCTCCTCTCTCAGCGCTGTTCAGATCGCCATGCTGGTTCTGGGCGCCCTGATGGTTGTCTTTATCTGGGCCCTGTTCGGCTATCAGACCATTACGTCCCGAACGGAGGCGCTCCAGGCACGACAGTCTGAGCACCGCAATCTCGCGTTGATCGTTTCTGAAAGTCTCAAGCAGATGACGGATCGAGCCAAAGCGATGGGCAGTCTGGTAATGGAGGATCCAGAACAGGAAGGGGATGGGTTCGAACGTCTGCTCGAACTTCTGGCGGAGGACCCCGTGTTCAATCGCCTCAGCGTATACGATGGCAATGGTGATCTTCTTTATGCCAGTCACCCGGATTCTGCCCGGCCGGACCTTTCCCACCGCTACGGGCAGTTGGAAAGCCACATGAAACAGTACGGGGTGGTTCCCTTGTTGCCTCTGCGTCAGGGACCTGGTGGCGCAGAGCCGGGCTGGCGCCTGCCTTTTCTGGTGCCCGCTGGTGAACCGGATAGTCTCGGTTTGACGAGAGTGGTGCTGATTGAGCTCGATATCGGTTATCTCGCGGGCTTGCTCCAGCATGTGGAGCTTGGGCCAAGGGGGTTTATCCAGGTTCTGGATGCGGAGGGCGCCGAGTGGATGCGCGCCGATACCAGTGGTGTGATTGTTGGCGGGCTTCAGGTGCCACGTATTGAGCCAGCCTTGAGTGGCCGGGTAAGCAGCGGGCAGCGAACATTCGAGCAGAACGGTCAGCGTTATCAATATGTCTTTGTCACCCGCGCCATCCATGGCTTCACGGTCAGTGTTACGCAGCCCTTTGATGAGATCCTGGCCCCGCTTCGCAGCGATCAGCACAAACAACTGCTGCTGAATATACTGATGACGCTCCTGGTTGGAGGCATTGTGTTCTGGTTGGTGCGTGCCCTGAAACAACAGCAATCCGTGTTGCAGGCGTTGCAGTTATCCGAGCAAAGGAACCAGCAACTCATCGAACGCCTGGAAGGGGAACACGCCCGAAGCAGTCGGGCGGCATCGATTGACCATCTCAGTGGTCTTTACAACCGTCGTCAATTTCTCGATATCGCATCGCAAACGCTGAACGAGCAGCGAAGGAATCGCCGTTTGTCGGCGCTGCTGTTCATTGATCTTGACCGATTCAAATCGATAAATGACTCGCTTGGGCACCAGGTGGGGGATCTCTTGCTTCAGGCCGTTGCCGGCCGGATAAGGCGAATGCTCGGGCCTGCAGACGTGGCTGCCCGGTTTGGTGGGGATGAGTTTGTGGTGTTGCTGGCGGAAGATCGCTCGGAGAGCGATATCGAAACTTGGGCTTCGGGACTCACCAGCCATTTGTCCGCTACATACGAGCTCAATGGCACGGAATTGAACAGCAGCCCCAGTATAGGCATCGCAATTTGCCCCAGAGATGGCCAGACCGTTGAGAATCTGCTTCGCTGCGCTGATGCAGCCATGTACTCGGCCAAGAAGGCAGGCCGCGGGCAGTACCGGTTCTTCGACCAGTCGCTCAACCTGAAGGACGTTGAGGAGTTTCACCTGGAACAATCGTTCGCCGAAGCGTTGCGAAATCGCGAGTTTGTCCTGCATTACCAGCCTCAGGTTTGCCTGGATTCCATGGAAGTGATCGGGTACGAAGCGCTTGTTCGTTGGCATCATCCGGAATTCGGTCTGCTCTTCCCGGACCGATTCATTCCCATGGCAGAGAACAGTGGGTTCGTGATTCCTCTCGGGATGGAAGTTCTGCGTCTGGCTTGCGCCCAGATTGCTCAATGGAAAGTTGATAATGTTCCGGTACGGCCGGTTGCCGTCAATGTCTCTCCAATCCAGTTGGCTCAGCAAGAGTTTTGCCGGGATGTGATCAATATGATCCATGAGCATGGTCTCAAAACCTGTCACCTGGAACTGGAAATCACTGAAACGGCGATGTTGGATGCCAAGGCCGTCGACAGCCTGCATTCTCTGAAAGCAGCGGGTGTAAAACTCAGCCTTGATGACTTTGGCACCGGCTATTCCGGTTTTGCTCACCTGGAAGCCGTGCCGGTGGACAAGCTCAAGATTGACCGGAGCCTCATTGCCAAAATCTGTAACAGCCATGACGACAGTCCTATCGTCTCGTCCACCATTATTCTTGCAAAGCGAATGGATCTGAAAGTCGTGGCGGAAGGGGTCGAAACCCGGGAACAGGTGGTACACCTCAAAGTGGCCGGGTGCGATATTGCGCAGGGTTATCACCTGAGTCGCCCTATGCCGCCTGAGGATGTTCCGGGTTTTCTCCGGACGTTCGCCGAGGCGGAGGCCGTTGTCTGATGTTCAGGTTCGTTGGTTTTCTGGTCGGATTTCTAGCCCCTCTCATGGTGATGGCGGAGGAGACCATTCCTGCAGAATGCGATGTTGTCGAACTTACCTTTACCATGATCCCGAAGAAGAACATCGACGAGCAGCTTCGGGAGTATGGGCCGCTGATAACCCTGATCAGTGACACGCTTGGGGTGCCTGTTGAGATGGTTCGTGCAAGCTCTTATGAAAGCGTGATCGACTCAATTGTCTCTGGCGGCGTTGATGTAGCCGTTTTGGGGCCCGCCGCCTACATGATTGCACGCCGACGTAACTCCGGCATTGAGCCCTTTGCGTCCCTGGCTGTGGAGGGAGGGCATTTTACGCCAGAGGGCAGCTTCTACAATTCTATCCTGGTTGTTGATAGTGATAGTGCCGTCTCGGAACTCGAAGACCTCAAGGGTGCTCGTGTTGCGCTTGGCGATCCTTCCAGCACCTCAGGAGCTGTGGTTCCGAAAGCTATTTTCCCGGATGTCGTTGGGATGCCTTTCGATCGATTATTTGGCGCCCTGGTATACGCCGGCGGACATGATAAAGCGATGAACGCTCTGATCGACCGTCAGGTAGATGCTGCTTTCGTCTCCAGCGCCCGCGCAGATGAATATCTCAAACGGGGAATGATTGGCACGGATTCGTTCCGGGTGCTGTGGCGGTCACCGCCCTTGCATTATGATCCTTTCGTTTTCCGCAATGACTTGTGCCATTCTGTTCGTCAGAAGTTACTTGAGTTGATGACTACGCCATCACCACGCCTGAGGGACTTCCTCGACAGCCAGCACGCCACCCGGATTACCCCAGTGAGGCATGAGGATTATCAGGCGCTTGAGAGTTTGATGTAGATTCGAGTTCTTGCAGGAGTTGGCGTTTGCCAATAAGAGAGGGTGTTTTGCCAAACCACAGTGCCCCGCAAAACTGGGCTATGTTTGCACTCATCACACTTGTGTTTGTCCAGACAGGCTGTGCACTGCCCTCGCTGAAAAACCGATCACAGTCTGAAGCTTTCTCTCAGGAGTATACGGCAGACACCCGCCTTGGCCGGACAGTTGGCAAAGAAATCGAAAACCACCCTGACCTCAGCGGCATTGCTACCCTGGAGAATCCGCTGGATGCCTTTGTGGCCCGCGCGTTGCTCGCCGAGGCCAGCGACAACTCCCTGGATGTTCAGTACTACATCTGGCGGGATGATATTACCGGTAAGTTGCTTCTGTACTCGCTGTATCGGGCGGCCGAGCGTGGCGTTCGGGTTCGACTGCTTCTGGATGACAATGGTATCGCCGGCCTGGACGACTGGCTGGCGGCGCTGCATCACCATGATAACGTTGAGGTTCGGCTGTTCAATCCGTTTGTGATTCGCAGTTCCCGGGCCCTGGGCTTCCTGACCGACTTTGGCCGCCTGAACCACCGGATGCACAACAAGTCATTCACTGCTGACAACCAGGCCACCATCATTGGCGGCCGTAATATTGCCGATGAGTATTTCGGCGTTGGTAGCGGTGCCCTGTTCTCGGACCTGGATGTCCTTGCGATCGGACCTGTCGTGGATCGTGTCTCGCAGGATTTCGACCGTTACTGGGCAAGTCAGTCCTCATATCCGGTGGATCGGTTGTTGTCCGCCGCCGGCGATGAGGATCTGGATGAATTGGAAACCGGTCTCGCGGCGGTTGAACAGAATGCCGAGGCCCAACGTTTTGTGGCTGCTTTGCACAATTCGGATTTTCTCAAAGAGTTATTGGACCGGGAGGTCTCGTTTGTCTGGGCGCCGGTGGAGATGGTCAGCGATGATCCGGCGAAAGCCCAGGGGCTCGAAGAAGAGCAGGGTCTACTGAGCCAACAGCTCGCCCTGGCACTGGGTGAACCCCGGAAGACAGTGACCCTGGTTTCGCCCTACTTCGTTCCCGGTAACCCTGGCGTTGAGCTGTTCCGCGACCTTGAAAACGCCGGTGTGGAGGTGCGGATTCTCACCAACTCCCTTGAAGCCAACGACGTCGCCCTGGTGCATTCAGGCTATGCGAAATACCGGGAGGCTTTATTAGAGGCGGGTGTCGAGTTGTTCGAGCTGCGTAAATTCAGGTCGGAGAATGAAGACGAGCGCCGTAGCTCGGGCGGTATTGTCGGCAGCTCCGCGGCCAGCCTTCACGCCAAAACCTTCGCAGTGGATGGCGAGACGCTTTTTGTTGGTTCGTTCAATTTTGACCCGCGTTCAGCGAACCTGAACACCGAGCTGGGATTCTTGATCCAGAGCCCGGAACTGGCCAACGCCCTGGAGTCGGCCTTCCCCGGGAAGGTACGGCTGGCGGCCTACGAGGTTATCCTGAACGAGGAGGGTGAACTGCGTTGGCTGGAATTCAACGGGGTGGAGACTGTCGAGCACCGTCATGAGCCCAATACCGGGGCTTTCAAGCGTGCGCTGGTGTTTCTGTTCTCGTTGTTGCCGGTGGAGCCTTTGCTTTGATTTAAGAGCTTGGAAGCAAAGCCTAGAATCTTGCACAAATCTGCAATTCAGCCCTTTATTTGCTCAAACCGCCCACGGTATTGCCATGGAACGCGCAGTGCAGCGCCTCCCATCAATCGTTCAGACTGCTCGATAATATCTGGCCACCATCGAACGATTTGGTGTGCTTTGTCCCAGTATCGCGCTTTACTCCAATGCTTTGCGAGACAAAACACAGTCAAGCCCGCTTGGCGAAACGCCTGCTTTTCCAGATCGCTTTTCTTGAACTGATCCTGAGAAACCACGACCCAATCTCCCTCGTCTTTCAGGGCTTTTACCCACTCAATATCCGGCGTGGAGGGAGGGAACTTGTCACTTAAATGAATAACGGTATGGCCTTCACGTTTGGACAACTCATTGAGAGCCCTCGCTAATGGCGGAGGAAGGTTGTTATCCAGCAAGAAATTCAAGCAGCGGTCCTTCGCTCAAACTGAATGGCTGCCTCCACATCAGCCACATTCACTTCGTACAGTGCGGCTACGCGCTTGGCATTCTTCTCTTCTGCATGCCAGGCACTGACAATGGCCTCCACTGTCATGCCAGTCTCGGTCAGAACGGGCTTGCCAAAGTTCCGGGCCGGGTCAAGAACCACCCGGCGGCTTCGGGCCAGTGGAAACCAGCGCTGGGCTTCGTTGTTGGAGTATTCGATGCCCCGGTATAGGGAGGAAGTGATCACTTGCTTGAAAGCGTACTGCTTCTTTGCCAGATCAAGTAGGCTCTCGTCTCCGGTCTCTTCCAGCACGATGGCAAAAATCGCCTTTCCATCTGTCTGGAAACGCTTGCAAGTGAACGGGTAGGCCTGATTGAACATTTCCCGGGCATGCATGGACGCAAGGCGAATGGCTTGTAAACTCACGCCATGATGCCGGAAGGCATGCACGAAGCGAATTTCCAGCAAGTCGTGGAAGCCTAGTGCCTTCTCCGCCTTTCCTTCGAGTTGGGGGTGCCAAAGGCCAGAATAATGCGTTCCGCCGGAAGTGTATCCAAACAGCCATCGACGAATCTGGGGTGCGGGAATCCCGGTATAAGCAGCTGCCTCGGCTGGGGTGTACAAACCAACCCCAAGGAGACCTGCTTCTAAATTATTGATATCGAGATGGCTTCCCACAAATCACCTGTATATAACAGAACCGGATGTAACTCTAGAATATTAGCACATTGCGATTCCATCGGAGTTGGCTACAGCCACAGAAATGAGAAATTGCGGTGTTTGAATCCCATCGAACTGCTATATCTGTTATCCGACAACAGCCATAGGTCCGAGTATCAGCAGATATCTGAACGATAAAATGACTTGATGTCAGTTAGGGCGGTGTTAGTAAACGAATAAAAGAGGTAATAATACGACGTAAAGCGGGAAAGTGGTCGGCGTGGCAGGATTCGAACCTGCGACCCCTTCGTCCCGAACGAAGTGCGCTACCAAGCTGCGCCACACGCCGATCAACGGCCGGTATTATACGGATTCGCTTTGGTTTTACCAGCCCTCGGCGGATAAAAGGGCATCCGTAAATTTGCTGAGATTATCGTAGATACTGACATCGGCGCCGGGTATGGGTCTGGCGTCGAGGTGGCGTTCGGTTTCCTCGCCATTGCCGGTTCGTACCAGTACCGGGTGGCATCCTTCAGCGTGGCCGGCTTCCAGGTCTTTTCGGCTATCGCCGACCATGATGGCCCCTTCAAGGCTCGTCAGGCGGAAGTGCTGGCGGATCTGCTCCAGCAGGCCGGTCAGTGGCTTGCGGCACCTGCATTGGTCGTCGGGATGGTGAGGACAGTAGGCGATGAAATCGATGCAGCCACCCTCGGCCTCCACCAGTCGCTCCAGCTTTTCATGCATGGCGTCCAGTGCATCGGTGTCGTAGTAACCTCGGCCGATGCCGGACTGGTTGGTGGCGATGGCGATGCGGTGGCCGGCATTACAAAGCCGGGCCACCGCTTCTACGCTGCCGGGAATGGGGTGCCATTCATCCGCTGAGCAGATGTAATTGCCATCGTACTCATTGATGACCCCGTCCCGATCGAGAATGATCAGCATCGCTGCGTGCGCGTTCCTTCGGCGGATATCAGCCTGCTGTGGGCAGCAGGCTGATATCCGCGACGCGCAGGAACAGGTTGCGCAGACGGTTCAGCAGGGCCAGCCGGTTGTTCCGGATGGCGTCGTCGTCGGCCATCACCATCACCTCATCAAAGAAGTTATCCACCGGTTCCCGCAGGCTGGCCAGGGAACTCAGGGCGCTGGAGTAGTCGCCGTTCTCGAACAGTGGCATGACCTTGGCGGCCTGTTGGTCAACCTGCTCGGCCAGCGCTTTTTCCGCGCTGTCTTGCAGCAGGCTGGCGTCGACGGTTTCACCGATGCTGTCACCACCCTGCTTGGTCAGGATGTTCGACACCCGCTTGTTGGCGCCGGCCAGGGCCTGCGCTTCGGGCAGCTGGCGGAAAGCTTCCACCGCTTTCACCCGGCGGTCGAAATCAAGCGGGCGAGTTGGACGGCGGGCATGAACGGCCAGGTAGACCTCGGCGCCGATGCCCTGCTCATCGTAGTGGGCGCGGAAACGCTCCAGCATGTAGTCCACCACGGTGCTGGCGGTATTTTGCTCGGTCAGAACCGTGAAGTTCTCTTCCGCCCACTGGCAGCAGGTCTGCAGGTCCAGCGGCAGCTCACGCTCGATGATAATGCGCAACACCCCCAGGGAGGCCCGGCGCAGAGCGAACGGATCCCGGGTACCGGACGGTGGTTGGTTGATGCCGAACAGGCCCACCAGGGAATCCAGCCGGTCAGCGATGGCAATGGCACAGCCGGTGAGGGTTGTCGGCAGGTCGTCGCCGGCGAACCGGGGCATGTACTGCTCATTCAATGCCTTGGCCACGTCTTCCGGTTCGCCGTCGTTAGCGGCGTAGTACTGACCCATGATGCCCTGCAGATCGGTGAACTCCAGCACCATTTCGGTGACCAGGTCAGTCTTTGCCAGCATGGCCGCGCGCTCGGCCAGGGCCGGATCACTGCCGATGGCGTCGGCAATTTTCTTTGCCAGCGCAGCGACGCGTACGGACTTGTCGTAGATGCTGCCCAGCTTCTCCTGGAACACGATGGGCTTGAGCGCGTCAACACGATCTTCGAGCCTGGTCTTCCGGTCGGTTTCGTAGAAGAAGGCGGCGTCGGACAGGCGGGGCCGGATCACTTTCTCGTTACCGGAAACAACCTGTGAAGGATCCTTGCTCTCGATGTTCGCAACGGTGATGAACAGCGGCAGCATTTCCCCGTCGGCGGCCACCACGTGGAAGTACTTCTGGTGTTCCTTCATGGAGGAAATCAGGGCTTCTGCCGGAACCTCAAGGAACCGCTCCTCGAAGCGACCCATCAGGGGGACCGGCCATTCGTTCAGCGCGGTGACCTCGTCCAGCAGGTCTTCATCAATCACCGCTTTGCCCCCGGCTTCCTTCTCGGCAAGCTCGTTCACGCCGGCACGGATCTGTTCTCGACGCTCGGCAAAGTCGGCAATGACATAGCCTTCCTGCTTGAGGACGACTTCGTAATCGTTCGGTGTGGGTACGATCAGGGATTTCGGGCAATGGAAGCGATGGCCTCGGGTCTTGTTGCCCGGATTCAGGCCCATGATCGGCGCCTCGATCACCTTGTTGCCAAACAGCATCACTACCCAGTGGACCGGACGTACAAATTCGGTGCGGTGGGCACCCCAGCGCATGCGCTTGGGGATCGGCAGGCCTGCCAGGGATTGCTCCACCAGCTCCGGCATCAGCTCCACCGTGGGCTTGCCCTGCTCTACCGTGCGGTAGACCACCCAGGCACCCTTGTCGGTTTCCAGGGTGTCGAGCTGGTCCGGGGTAACACCCAGAGACGTGGCAAAGCCGGTCAGCGCGCGGGTCGGGTTGCCAGCATCGTCAAATGCAGCCTTGACGGCAGGGCCACGTTTTTCCACCGACTTGTCCGGCTGGGCGTCAGCCAGATTTCGGATACGGACAGCAAGACGGCGCGGAGCGGCAAAGGCTTCGACCTTGCCGAATTCGATGCCTGCTTCTTCCAGCCCCCGGGCAATGCCCTGGGTGAAGGCGTCAGACAGCGGCTTGAGGGCCTTGGGTGGCAGCTCTTCAGTGCCCAGTTCAACCAGAAAATCCTGTGTAGCCATGGTTATGCGTTCCCCTGTTCCTGCTGTGCCTTCTTCGCTTTCTTGCCCTTCTTGCTTTTCGCCTTGTCGTCGGCGGCCTCAGCGGCAGCAAGGACTTCCTTGCGCAACGCCTCGGGGGCGAGCGGGAAGCCGAGTGAGCGACGGCTGTCGAAGTACGCCTGGGCGACGGCACGAGCCAGGGTGCGAACCCGCAGGATGAAGCGCTGACGCTCGGTAACCGAGATGGCGTGGCGGGCGTCCAGCAGGTTGAAAGTATGGGAGGCCTTGAGAACCTGTTCGTAGGCTGGCAGGGCCAGGCCGGCTTCGATCAGCCGGGCGCTTTCCCGCTCGTGAACGTCGAAGCTGTGGAACAGGAATTCGGTGTCGGCGTGCTCGAAGTTGTAGGTGGACATCTCCACTTCCTGCTGGTGGAACACGTCACCGTAGGTGACCACACCGTCCGGGCCTTCGGTCCAGACCAGGTCGTACACGCTGTCGACGCCCTGCAGGTACATGGCGATACGCTCAAGACCATAGGTGAGCTCGCCGGTGACGGGGAAGCATTCCAGGCCACCCACCTGCTGGAAGTAGGTGAACTGGGTGACTTCCATGCCGTTCAGCCAGATTTCCCAACCCAGGCCCCAGGCGCCGAGCGTCGGCGACTCCCAGTTGTCTTCCACAAACCGGATGTCGTGTACCAATGGGTCCAGGCCGAGGGCCTTCAGGGAATCCAGGTACAGCTCCTGAATGTTGTCCGGTGACGGCTTCAGAACCACCTGGAACTGGTAGTAATGCTGCAGGCGGTTGGGGTTCTCACCGTAACGGCCGTCAGTGGGGCGGCGGCTGGGCTGAACGTAGGCGGCGTTCCAGGTTTCCGGCCCGATGGCACGCAGGAAGGTGGCCGGGTGGAACGTGCCCGCACCCACTTCCATGTCCAGTGGCTGGAGGACCACGCAGCCATGCTGCGCCCAGAAATTCTGCAGAGCCAGGATCAGGCCCTGAAAGGTCCCGATATCCGGAGTTGTCTGTTTCGTTGCCTTGTCTGTCACGACGGTTGCCTGCTGATCAGTCTGTGTGTGGCGCCCCGGTTGTCCTTCGGGGCACTCCGAAAAAAGAAAGGCGCATTATACGCGTGCTGGCTGTGTATTTCTAAGTCAGAAGAAGGTGAGACCCACCTGGAACAGTTTTTCCACATCCCGGATGCGGGTTTTGTCCACAAGGAACAGGATGACGTGGTCATCCGGCTGGATCCGGAGATGATCGTGGGCGATCAGTACCTCATTGCGCCGAACGATGGCCCCGATGGTGGTGCCTTCCGGAAGATTGATCTCATCCAGCCGCTTGCCGACCACCTTCGAGGACCGGTGGTCGCCGTGGGCAATTGCTTCGATGGCTTCGGCAGCTCCCCTGCGCAGTGAGTGAACGTTTACAACATCGCCCCGGCGGACGTGGGTCAGCAGACTGCCGATGGTGGTTTGCTGAGGCGAGATGGCCACGTCGATATCGCCCCCTTGGATCAGGTCCACGTAGTCCGGGTTGTTGATCAGTGTCAGTACTTTGCGGGCTCCCAGGCGCTTGGCCAGCAGGGACGCCATGATGTTCGCTTCATCGTCGTTGGTCACTGCACAGAACACGTCGGTATTCTCGATGTTTTCTTCGAGCAGGATGTCCTTGTTGGCGGCGTTGCCCTCCAGCACCACGGTTTTCCGCAGGTTCTCTGAGAGCATCACGCAGCGTTCGTGGTCCCGCTCCAGCAGCTTGACCTGGTAACGGTTTTCCAGGGTATGGGCCAGCCGCTGACCGATATTGCCACCCCCGCAGATAAAGATGCGCTTGTAGGGTTTTACCAGCGGTTGCAGTTCGCTCATGACCGACTTGATGTGGTCGCCGGCGGCAATAAAGAACACCTCATCGCCGTCTTCAATCACGGTGTTGCCCTCGGGCATGATCGCCCGGTCTTTCCGGAAGATGGCCGCCACCCGGGTATCGATTTTGGGCATGTGGGTGCGCAGGTAGGACAGCTCGTGGCCCACCAGGGGGCCGCCCCGGGTGGCACGGATGGCCACGAGGCGGGTCAGGCCCTTGGAGAACTCCAGTACCTGCAGGGCCCCGGGATTCTCGATCAGGCGGGTAATATGCTTGGTCACCAGGTGTTCCGGGCTGATCAGAACGTCAATGGGGAAGCCCCGCAGACTGTCGAGATCCTTGGTCTGGTCGCGCTGATAGAAAAGCTCGGATTTTGCCAGGTAGGCATTGGCGCGTACCCGGCAGATGGTGGTTGGGGTCTTGTACAGCAGTTTGGCTACCTGGCAGGCCACCATGTTGGTTTCGTCGCTGTTGGTGACCGCAATCAGCATGTCGGCGTCTTCCGCCCCGGCCTGTCGCAGGGCCGTGGGATAAGACGCCGCGCCCTGGACGGTGCGGATGTCGAGCCGGTCCTGCAACTCGCGCAATCGGGCACCATCGCTGTCGATGATGGTGATGTCGTTGGCTTCGTTGGCAAGGTTTTCGGCGAGTGTTCCGCCGACCTGGCCGGCACCGAGAATCAGGATTTTCATGGTTCGGGTTTCTCCAGCACGGCATAGAAGAAGCCGTCATGGCTGTCCGGATCGGGGAGCAGTTGCCGCCCCGCACCCATATCGCGCCCCCACTGAGCGTCTGGCTCAACGAGGATGGCATCGGTCTGCTGCTTGCAGAACCGCTGAATTATACGGTGGTTTTCCTGGGGGAACACCGAGCAGGTGGCATACACCAGCCGGCCTCCGGGTTTCAGGATAGCCCACATGGCGTCGAGCAACCCGAGCTGTATGGCGGCCAGCGGGGTTATGTCGGATTCTCTGCGTAACAGTTTGATGTCCGGATGGCGGCGAATCACGCCGCTGGCGCTGCAAGGCACGTCCAGGAGGATGCGATCGAATGTCTCGCCATCCCACCATTGGTCGGTGGCGGCGGCATCCGCCTGTTTCAGCGTGGCGTTGAGGTCGAGTCGATCCAGATTCTCCTGAACCCGGGGCAGGCGCTGCTCGGATTCGTCAATGGCGACTACCTCTGCCAGCTCACCACAGCTTTCCAGAATTGCGCAGGTTTTGCCCCCCGGAGCAGCGCAGGCATCCAGGACTCTCTGGCCCGGGGCGAGATCCAGCAGGGTTGTGCACAGCTGCGCTGCTTCATCCTGAACGCTGACGGCACCATCGGCGAACCAGGGCAGGCGGTCGACGGGAACAGGATTGGCCAGTTGAATGCCATGGGGTGCGAAACGGGTCGGGTTGGCCTCGATGCCAGCCTCTTTCAGCAGATCGAGATACTCATCCCGATCAAACCGCAGGGCGTTGACCCGCAGGGTCATGGGCGCCTGGGCATTGTTGGCGCCCAGAATCTGTTGCCAGTCATCCGGCCAGTTGTGACGGAGCTTTTCCACCATCCACACAGGGTGACTGAAGCGGGCCGAATCGTCTGCCGGTTCCGGCGCGCCGTCCCGCTCCGCGGCCCTGAGAACACCGTTCACCAACCCGGTCAGATGGGGCTTTTCCAGGGCCCGGCAGGCTTCGACGGTTTCATTGAGTACGGCGTACGTGGCCTGTTGGCTGAAGCGCAACTGGAACAGGGCAACCAGCATCAGGTGATGGATGATGCGGTCGGGCTTGCGCAGGGGTTTTTTCAGCCGGCCGTTGAGCTCGCCGTCGAGGCGGTGGAACCAGCGGCAGGTGCCATAGCAGAGGGCCTGGAGTTCGGGGCGCTCGTTTGCGGGCAGTCGGTTCAGGGCCGGCGGCAGGCATTGGGAAAGGGACTGGCCGTTTTCTACGGCCAGCATCACGCCGGCGGCGATGGCGCGCATGGGCTGTTGTCGGTCCCCCATGTCAGCGCAGCTCCTGGCCGGGCATGAGCAGTTCCTTGCCACCGTTGATCAGGTCGTTCACGCTCTGGGCGCGGGAGCCCGGCAGTTGCAGGCGGGTGATACGCAGGGTTCCGCTGCCACAGGCAATATCGATTCCCTCCCGATCCCGTTGGACGACGGTTCCGGGCGGGCCATCGCTGGTGGTAACCAGAGCCCGGGCCTCGTGAATCCGGATGCGTTGATCACCCAGATCAGTGTAGGTTCCGGGCCAGGGATTGAAGGCGCGAACCAGTCGTTCAATGGCCGTGGCGTCTGTTGCCCAGTCAATATGCCCTTCGGTTTTGCTCAGTTTGCTGGCGTAGCAGGCCAGGTCGTCGTTCTGCGGCTCTCCGGTGAGTTCACCTTTCTGAAGCAACTCCAGGGCCTTGATGATGGCCTTGCCACCGAGCTCTGCCAGGCGGTCATGCAGGCTGCCGCCGGTGTCGCTGTCATCGATAGTGGTGAGGGATTTCAACAGCATGGCCCCGGTATCCAGGCCTTCGTCCATCTGCATGATGGTGATGCCGGTCTCGGCATCGCCAGCGGCGATGGCCCGCTGGATAGGTGCGGCGCCGCGCCAGCGGGGCAGCAGCGAGGCATGGATGTTCAGGCAGCCGTGGGTGGGAATGTCGAGCACCGCCTTCGGCAGAATCAGGCCATAGGCGGCGACGATCATCACGTCCGGGTTCAGGTCGGCCAGTTGCTTCTGGGCTTCGGGTGTTTTCAGGGTTTCGGGCTGAAAAACCGGGATCTCGTGGTCCAGAGCCACCTGCTTGACCGGGCTGGGCTGCAGTTTCCGGCCGCGACCGGCGGGCCGGTCCGGCTGGGAATAAACGCCAACGATGGTGTGGCCGGCGGCAATCAGTGCTTTGAGCGCGGTTGCCGCGAAATCCGGGGTGCCAGCAAAAACAAGTCGCACGGTGTCTGGGTCTCTGTTCCGTTGTAATACGAAAAGACCGGGTCATGACCCGGTCCGGAAGATAGCGTCTGGTTTTCTCTTGCCTGTAGCCTTATCAGGCGCTCTTCTTGTGCTGCTTCTCCAGCTTCTTGCGAATCCGGTTGCGCTTTAGCGAGCTGAGATAGTCGACGAACAGTTTGCCGTTAAGGTGGTCCATCTCATGCTGGATACAGACGGCCAGCAGGCCTTTCGCTTCCAGTTCGAACGGTTTTCCATCCCGGTCCAACGCCCGGATCATACAGTGCTCGATCCTTTCGACATCTTCGTAGAATCCGGGTACCGACAGGCAGCCTTCCTGCATGGCTTCCCGTTCACCGTCCAGCACTTCTACCTCGGGGTTGATGAACACCCGCGGCTCGCTCTTGTCCTCGGACAGATCCATGACAATGATCTGCTTGTGAACATTCACCTGGGTGGCCGCAAGGCCAATGCCGGGCGCATCGTACATGGTCTCGAACATGTCGTCGATCAGCTTGCGGTCGGTGTCTGTCACCTCTTCTACCGGCTTGGCAATGGTGCGCAAACGGGGATCCGGGTATTCGAGAATCTCTAGTATCATAGGTCGGTCTTTCGCCTGTATGTCGGGACGCCCGCAAAATTATGCCGGCATCTCTTTTGACTTTGCTGCTCTTTGTAACAGTGTGAAACTGATCTCCGAAATGCGACAGCGTACTGCGCAAATTTTCGCCCTGCCTCTACTATTATCGGGGCAAGGCCCCAGCTTTCAACGGCTGGAGGGGTTATCAAGCTTTATACGACTATTATCCAACAATTCGTCGATTGAGTACAAACTGATCAGTTAATAGTTAAAATCTTTCAACGGCGGGATAGAATTTACTGGAAGAACAAAAGATAACATCACAATTTGCGAGACTTCTTCTATAGTAACTGGAATAACAACGTAATAAGCTGCAGGAAACTGACTGCATCCCAACAGAATGCAAAGAATCAAGGCACGCGATCAAGGACTTACACAATGAGGAAACTGCTGTACGCTCTGGCAGCAACTACGCTGCTTATAACCTCCTGGGCCCATGCTGCACCGGAGCTGCGGTCCGATCATCCCGAGCGTTACACCGTTGTGAAAGGTGACACACTCTGGGACATTTCGGCCCGTTTTCTGAATAACCCCTGGTACTGGCCGGAAATATGGCATGTGAACCCGCAGGTCGCCAACCCTCACCTGATTTACCCCGGTGATCGCCTTGCCCTGGTTTATATTGACGGCAAACCGCGTATCACCAAGGTAGCCAGCAGTGATGTGGTAAAGCTGTCGCCGAAGGTACGTTCCGAGCCGATCGATACGCCGATCCCCGCCATTCCTCTGGACGCCATCGGCAGCTTCCTCACTGACACCCGAATTGTCAGCCCGGAAGAGATCAGTGGCGCTCCCTACGTTCTGGAGGGTGAAGACGGCCGGATTATCACCGGTGCCGGCGACAAGCTCTATGCTCGCGGCGAGAAGCCTGCGGACAAGGTAGGTATCTTCCGTCGCAGCAAGGAGTTCCGGGATCCGGACACTGGCGAATTCCTCGGTCTTGAAGCCCGCAGCATTGCCCGTGGGGATGTAGCCCGGGAAAACGGCGATGTGCTGACCGTAAACCTGACCAGTTCCAACGAAGAAGTTCGCATTGGCGACCGGCTTCTGGTGAGCGAAGATCGTCGGCTGACCACCAGCTTTGTGCCCAGCGCGCCCAGCCAGGAAATTGAAGGGGAGATGATCTCGGTTGATGGCGGTGTGAGCCAGATCGGTCAGTTCGATGTGGTTGCCATTAACCGCGGTACCCGGGAAGGTCTGGAAGCTGGCAACGTGATGGCCGTGCTGAAAAGCGGCAATCTGGTTCGCGATCCGGTGACCGGAGAAACCATCGAGCTGCCCTCCGAGCGTGCCGGGTTGCTGATGGTGTTCCAGGCTTATGAAAAAATGAGTTATGGGCTGGTGCTGCAGGCCAACCGCGTGTTGACGGTGGGTGACAAGGTTACCAACCCCTGATTGACTGAATACCGATAGACGCAATGGCCGGACCAGGAAGGTCCGGCCTCGCTGTTTTCAAGGACGATGCCGTGTTTTCCTGTTCCTCAGCCCAATGGCTGTTTCTGACTTGCCTGCCAAACCTTGGTCGCACCCGTCGGCGTGAACTGCTGACAGAACTCCCTGACCTGCCCCGACTGCTCTCAATGAATGCCGCAACCTTGCGGGCCATGGGCATGACTGCGGATGCCATAACCGCAATCCAGGCCTGGCAACAGCAGGATGATGCTCATCCGGCGGTTCGGGAGGTACGGACCATTTCGCGCGATTGTCGCAAACATGGCATCGGTATTCT
Organism: Marinobacter sp. EhC06; assembly: GCF_001650915.1. Taxonomy (GTDB): domain Bacteria; phylum Pseudomonadota; class Gammaproteobacteria; order Pseudomonadales; family Oleiphilaceae; genus Marinobacter. Next base: position 470,065 of record NZ_LXYO01000023.1, on the reverse strand, counting down.
GACCTGGCAGGATACCCATTACCCGGAGCAGCTCCGGCACATTCACGATGCACCCCTGGTACTTTATACCCTGGGTGATACGGAGCTTCTGGCCAGGGACCAGATCGGCATTATCGGCAGCCGCAAGGCAACTCCCGCCGGTCTGGACCATGCCCGACGTTTTGCTGGGGAACTCAGTGCCCGGGAGTTACTGGTGACCAGTGGTCTGGCGCTGGGTGTCGACGGCGCTGCCCATGCCGGTGCGTTGGATGCCGGGTTTCCGACCATAGCGGTGATTGGCTGCGGCCTGGACCGCATCTACCCTCACCAGCATCGGCGCCTGGGTGGTCGGGTGATTACCCACGGGTTGATGATTTCCGAGTATCCCCCTGGTACGCCGGCAAGAGCCGCGCACTTTCCTCAGCGCAACCGGATTATCAGCGGCCTGAGCCGCGGGGTGCTGGTGGTGGAGGCGGGTCTGCGCAGTGGCTCCCTGATCACCGCGCGAATGGCGCTGGAACAGGGGCGGGAAGTATTCGCCATTCCCGGCTCGGTGCATAGCCCGGTCGCCCGGGGCTGCCATCATCTGATCAAGCAGGGTGCCCGCCTGGTGGAGACGGTAGACGATATTCTCGAGGAGCTGGGTGCCTGGTGGTCACCGCCGCTAACGGCTGATTCTGCCTCTGCGCCGGAGCCAAAGGGGCAGGGCAACGAACCCCTGGCCGGTCTGGACAGCCGCGAAATCGCGGTATTTGAGGCTTTAGGGTATGATCCACAATCAACCGATGCACTGAGTTCAGCAACCGGTCTTCCCGCCGATCAGCTCATGCAGTCCCTGCTGCTTCTTGAGTTGCAGGGCCTGGTAAGTTCGGCACCGGGAGGCTTCCAGAAAATCGCCTGAACCTGGTGTGAACATCTACCCTGATCATTCCGACAGAGCTGTATGCCCAATTCCCATCCTCTTTCTGACTGGCAATTGCATTGTGCCCGCCGCACGGTTTTCAGTGGCGGTGTTATCGCCTATCCCACCGAAGCTGTCTGGGGCCTGGGTTGTGATCCCTGGGACGAGGAGGCCGTGGAGCGGATTCTGGAGCTGAAGCAGCGCCCGGTCGAAAAAGGCGTGATTCTGGTGGCTTCGACCGTTGACCAGATCCGCTTCCTGTTGGACCCACTGCCTCGAGCGCTGCAAGCCGAGGCAGAGCGTCACTGGCCCGGCCCCGTGACCTGTCTGTTGCCAGACATAGAGCGGCAGATTCCAGAATGGGTTCGTGGAAAACATAGCTCCATTGCAGTCCGGGTCAGCCAGCACCCTGTGGTACGTGCCCTCTGTGAAGCCACCGGAATGCCCCTGGTTTCCACCTCCTGCAATCCGGCCGGGCGTCAGCCAGCCCGGCATATCTGGCAGGTCAGGGGCTACTTTGGTGATCAGCTTGACTGGATCGTGCCTGGGGCACTGGGTGGCAATCGCAAACCCAGCCGTATTATTGATATTGTCAGCGGTCAGCAACTTCGTTAGGAGCGTTTATGGCACAGCAACCCGATAGCCAGGCGGTAAAGCAGTATCTGCTGGGACTGCAGGAGTCTATCTGTAGCCGGCTGGAGGCTGTCGAAAACGGTGCATCGTTTATCCGGGATGCCTGGGACCGGCCGGAAGGCGGCGGCGGTGTCAGCCGCGTGATCACCGAAGGCAGGGTGTTCGAGAAAGGCGGGGTCAATTTCTCCCATGTGATGGGTGACACCATGCCGGCCTCGGCCACGGCCCATCGTCCGCACCTGGCCGGTGCTCCCTGGCAGGCCATGGGCGTGTCGCTGGTTATCCACCCAAACAATCCCTATGTGCCGACCTCTCACGCCAATGTCCGGTTCTTTATTGCCACGCCGAAGGACAGTGAGCCGGTGTACTGGTTTGGTGGTGGCTACGACCTCACGCCCTACTACGGTTTCGAGGAAGACTGTGTGCACTGGCACAGGACAGCCCGCGCCGCCTGTGAACCGTTTGGAGAGGGCATCTATAAACGCTTCAAGGACTGGTGCGACGACTACTTTTACCTGAAACACCGGGACGAACCCCGGGGTGTCGGTGGTCTGTTCTTTGATGATCACAACACCGGCGACTTCGAGCAGGATTTCGGCCTGATGAAAGCCGTGGGTGACAGCTATATTGATGCCTACGAACCCATTGTCCGGCGCCGCATGGATCACCCTTTCGGTGACCGAGAGCGGGATTTCCAGCTCTACCGGCGCGGGCGTTACGTGGAATTCAATCTGGTCTATGACCGTGGCACTCTGTTTGGCCTGCAATCCGGTGGTCGAACAGAATCCATACTGATGTCTCTGCCGCCCCTGGTGCGCTGGGACTACAACCGGACCGCCGAGCCCGGCTCAGAAGAAGCCCGGCTTACCGACTATTTTCTGACCGGTCGCAACTGGCTGGAGAGCAAAGATGAGTAACGATCTCTATGCGGTTGTTGGCAACCCCATCAGCCACAGCAAATCGCCGAGGATTCACAGCCTGTTCGCCAGCGAGACCGGCGAGCCGGTTGAGTATACCGCCATCCAGGCTCCGCTGGATGATTTCGCTGGCACCGTGAAGCAATTCTTTGAGCGGGGCGGAAAGGGCCTGAATGTGACCGTACCTTTCAAGGAAGAAGCCTGGAAGCTGGCCGATCGCCGTACCGAACGGGCCGAAAATGCCGGGGCAGCCAATACCCTGTACCTAGATGACGATGGCCGGCTCACCGCTGACAACACCGACGGTTGCGGTATTGTCCGGGATCTTGTCAGCAACCATGGTGTTACTCTGAAGGCGGCGCACATTCTGGTGCTGGGTGCCGGCGGTGCGGTTCGTGGTGTTCTTGGTCCGATCCTGGCGGAGCATCCTGCCTCAATAACCATTGCCAACCGGACGGTCACCAAGGCTGAAGCCCTGGTCGAACTGTTTACACCGGTGGCGGGTGAGACCGCGCTTTCCGCCTGCGGCTTCGAACAGCCCTCTGAGCCGTATGACCTGATCATCAATGGCACCAGTGCGAGCCTCCAGGGCGATTTGCCCCCACTGTCACCGAAGGTGATTGCGGAGAAAACCGTGGTCTACGACATGATGTATTCCCTGCAGACCACCACCTTCAATCAGTGGGCACTTGAACAGGGCGCACAGATCGTTCATGACGGGCTTGGTATGCTGGTAGAACAGGCAGCGGAATCGTTCCGGATCTGGCGCGGCATCAGCCCTGCCACCCGCCCTGTCATTGAGGAATTGCGTAACGACTGAGCCGCTGCCCCCGGATTGGGCTATGCTCAGAGTCAACATTCCGTAGGGATTTTTGATGGATATTCTTACCCTTGTAGGGCTCGTGGCTGGTGTCCTGATCGTCATTCTGGCGATGCTGGCCAATGCCTCCTTCCTGACCTTCCTGAACCTTCCGGGGCTTGCCATTGTGGTGGGCGGGACCTTTGCTGTAACCCTGATCAAGTTCCGCATGGCGTCGGTGATGAGCGCCTTCCGCCTGGCCATGTCTGCCGCGTTTACCGACCGCATGGCGCGGCCGGCGGAGCTGATCCGGGAAGTGGGCTCGCTGGCCATGGTGGTGCGCAAAGAGGGCATTCTGGGCTTGGAGAACCACCAGACGGATAATGAGTTTCTCCAGAAGGCGATCAATCTGTGTGTCGACGGCCACCCGCCGGAACTGGTGGAGGAGGCACTGGCCCAGGAAACCCAGCAGACCGCCGAGCGATACGAAGTGGCCGAGCGAGTGTTCCGTGGCATCGGCGAATCGGCCCCGGCCATTGGCATGCTGGGCACCCTGGTGGGTCTGGTACAGATGCTCAACACCCTGGATGATCCGTCCTCCATTGGCCCGGCCATGGCGATTGCCCTGCTCACCACCTTGTACGGTGCGTTTATTGCCCAGCTGATTGCCCTGCCCCTGGCCGACAAGCTGCAGCTGAAAGCCGAGGATGAGGCCCGGAACCAGATGCTGATCATTACATCCATCAAGAACATCATGCGCGGCGAGAATCCCCGGGTAATGACCGAACTGCTGTCTTCGTTTGTCCACCCGGCGCAGCGCACCGGCCTGGCGCCGGAGCGGGAGGCCTGAGGGTTTGGAACTGGTCCAGAAGAAAAACAGGAAGCGTCTGCAGAACCAGACGCCGGCCTGGATCGTTACCTTTGCCGATCTGGCCACCCTGCTGCTGACCTTTTTCATACTGCTGTTGTCGTTTGCCGAAATGGACGTTGAGAAGTACCGGGCCATGGCCAATTCCATGGCGGTCGCTTTTGGCTCCAGCAATGTCCTGGCCGAGGATATCGGTGGTTCCCCGCTGACCATGATTGAATCCGAGACGGTATCCCTCCCCGAGCCAACGGAATCCCAGACGAGGGAGCCGGAGTTTATTGATGAACGCGCAGAGGGTGTCGCGCCCACCCAGATTCCGGGTGGTGTGATTGATCTGGCCAGCCGGATGATCCGGGAACTGGAATCGGAGGTGGCTTCGGAAGCCCTGAGTGTCAATTACGATCAGAACCAGGTTGTGATCCGCTTCTCCGAGGAAGCTACCTTCCGATCCGGTGAGGCCGCCATCAAGCCCGAGATGATCCCGATCATCGAACGGGTGGTCAACGTGCTGTCCGCCTGTACCGGCGATGTGTTGGTGTCCGGCTACACCGATGACCGGCCCATTTCCAGTGACCGCTACCGCTCTAACTGGGATCTTTCGGCGGCCCGTGCAGTGTCCGTGGTGCACGAGCTGGTGATGAACCGCCAGGTACCGGCCGAACGGGTGGTTGCGGCCGGGCGTGCCGAGACCAACCCGCTTGCGCCGAACGACACCCCGGAGAACCGGGCTCTGAACCGCCGGGTGGAAATTGCCATTCGCAATCCCGAATGCAACGACGAGGTGTCCACCGGCGACCTGCCCGTCGAAATCATGCCCTGAGCCTTATATCTGAGGCGTAGCTTCTCATTCGCAATCCATATAACTGTCCAGCTTTCAGGGCTTTATACTGTGCGCCCGATAATTGACTGGCACAGCGAAGCGAGAGAGCAACCATGAGTGGACCGGACAAGCCGAAAGTGATTGGCGAAGAATGGAGCGATGAGCGGGTCAGGAGTTTTCTGGATATCCGCCCCTGGGATGCCGCTGAAAATGCCGACTATAACGCTCTGTTGAAAGCCTACCAGGCCATGCGGGCGGAAGATTTCGAACGCTTTATCGGATTTTTCGTTGCCGAAGGACGGGATCTGAATGCCACCGGCCCGGACGGGGAAACCATTCTGGACCTGATTTCCCGGCATCGCCGCAGTGTGGATTATGCCCGGGCGCTGGAAAAGGCCGGTGCCAAAAAAACGACCGCAGCCGGAATCTGATCCCGGTGCAGTCGTGTGTTGCCTGAGGTTGTCGGCGTTTACTGCACGTCGACTTCAATGGCTTTGGGCTCTTTTGGTTCGGCTTTCTGGAGCGTCAGGGTCAGCATGCCGTCCTTGAAGTTCGCCTTCACGCTATTCTCATCGACATTCTCTGGCAGCGTGAAGCGGCGCAGGAAGCTGCCGTAAAAACGCTCTATCCGGTGGTGCTTCTTGTCGTCGGTCTCGTTCTCACTCTTGCGTTCACCCTGAATGCTCAGAACGCCCTCGTGTACTGTCACCTTTACGTCTTCCTTTGACATGCCCGGCAATTCGGCCTCGATGGTAAAGGCCTCCGGGGTTTCCTTGATGTCCACAGCCGGAGCCCAGTCGCTGCGGCTGAACAGGTCTTTGCCTTCGCGCTCGCTTCCCGAGCGTGCCAGGCCGAACATGCGATTATAGCGGTTTATCAGGTCTTCGAATTCATTGACCGGATTCCAGCGGGTAAGATTGCTCATAAGGAACTCCTCCTTTTAACGGAACGAATCTGGATGTTTGACATCAGCTTCGATCGCGGAACAGCTCCATGCCGGTGGCGCCAGCCGGATGGTTATCCGTGAACTTCTGCTAGTACCCAATGTAGGTTCAGCGCGGATGTTTTCAAGGGCGGGGTTGATGGAATTTTGATCAGGGTCAAATAGGGTTCAGAGTTCGCCGAAATGGCGGTGTAAAAACGGGCGGAATCGGCTCATGGTGGCTCCCGCTGTTTCCGGATCGGGCCGGATACCCGGTCGAAATCCCGGCAATTCGCCGGAAAGGAAGGGAGCTACCAGCGACGGATCAGCGCTTATGACATGGACAATGACATCCCGACTGGCGTCCTCACCCGTAATCAGTGGTGCCGGCTGATGGTCACCCAGAATGATCATCAGGGCGTCCTGCCTTAGATGGTGAGCGGCGAAACCTCCGGCAACTTCCAGGGCATAGGCAATTGCCTGCCCATAATGCTGGCGGACCCGATCCGGTTCCCGCCATAACGAAACCGGTGCCTCGCCAGCACCCTCCCAGTTCCGGAACACCTCTCCGTTGCCGATGCTTTGCCAGTCATCAAGCACCGGCAGGATCGGAACCCAGGGTGCGTGGCTGCTGATCAAGGCCAGTTCGGCGAACAGCGGCCCCTGGTGAGCTTCGCGGATAGCCTGAAACCGGTGCCAGGTGTACTGGTCGGGCATGGTGACCCAGTTAAATGGCGGCCCCTGGTAATCCAGATCATCGTGATCGTAGATCTGGTCGTATCGGAACAGTCGGCCCTCAGGCCAAGCCTGGGTGATAGCTGGCATTACGGCCACGGCTTTGTGCCCGGTGCTGCGGAAATCATCGATCAGAGTCGCGTAGCCGCTGCTGAGTAGTGTTTCGTAGGCAAGCTGGTTGTGAATCCACTGGCCACTGAGTACTGACAGGTGGCCCAGCCAGGACTGGCCACCCTGGATCGGCGACTGCAGCCTGCCGGTGGCGACCGTCAGCCCCGCCGCGTTGAGTGACCGGCCCATGGCTTCAAGGCCTGGGCCGACTATGGAACGGTAGCGCTCGTCAGTGACCGTGGAGACGCCGTAGGATTCAATAAACCCCAGAATCACATCGGTTCGCGCCAGTCCAGGCAACGGCGTCGGCTGGTTTTCCCGCCCCGGTCGAGCGCTCAGCTCTTTGGCAAAGCTCCGGGTTGTCTGATGAGTGTGATTGATCAGGGAGGCCTGATTGGCAACAAAGGCCAGCGCCGGGCTACCGATCCACGGGGTCACGGCCCCGGCCAGGAACAGGCCTGACACCAGCCAGAGGGGGTTCCCCAGGCGAGCCGGAGAATGATGCGCCAGCCGTTGCAGTCCATGTTGAAATACCCAGCCTGTCCCGGCCACCACCGCAGCCAGGGCGACGAGAGCCAGCAACGCCAGAACGCCTCCCAGGTTGGTATCCAGCAGGTTCCAGGCCGCATCCAGCAGGCCAAGTTCCAGATAAAGGTTCAGCCCGCGGCCAAGACTTTCCCGAACCAGGGCATCTGCCAGAACAAGAAGCACCAGCAGCCCAAACAGAACGGCCAGCATTTGGGTGACGCGATACCGCTGTTCCGGCACCCTGAGCCCGCAAACGACGGCCCAGATGATCAGGGCTTCCAGGGAAAACCAGGGATTGTCCCCGGGCAATGCCAGGGCGGGCAGCAGCAATAACCCGTTCAGGATGAGCAGCCAGACCAGTATCAAGACGCTACCTCCACCCATGCCAGTTCCTCTCGGCGACGGGGCAAGGACACCGCTGCCGGGGAAGCACTTTCAACCGATTGCGCCATGCAGCCAAGCACGGCCCGCCAGGGCGATTCTGGAGTGGCATGCCAGGCCCGCCAATGCAGAGCTTCCAGGGCCTCCGGATGATTGCAGATCAGGGTGAGTTCCCGGTGAGTCAGGGCCTGTTTGCCTTCTGTGGCACAGCGATCGACCAGGCGTTCCAGTGCCCGTGCTTTTTTACCGGTGGCCGGCTGAGCACCAGATTGGGAAGCCCGGGCAAAGACTGGCGACAGAACCATCTGTTCGAACCAGCTCAACCTGCCTGGATCATGGTGAAGTGGGGATGTGGAATCGGCGAGTTCAATCACTCTTGTGATCTGACCATCCTCCGGCACTTGCAGCCAGGTATCTGTGCCGGGCTTTCGGCCCAGCCAACAGGCCAGGGCCGGTGCCAGAAACACCGGTGCCAATACCGGCAGGGCCCAGGGCGTCAGGGTTGGTGCCTGCCAGTGAATCAGTGCAAGGCCTGCGGCTGCTGAAAACAGAAGCAGGCCAAAGTTATGGAGGCTGAGGTCCGGACTGAGGCCGCCGGCTCTGTTCTGCCCCTGCCAGCCCACTTTTAGGTTCAGCAGAGCCCGGACCACATGAAGGGTGTGAATCAGCATCCGGATCGGGGCAAGCGCCAGCGCCGCCAGTGTTTCAATGAGGGTGTTGCCATAGAGCCTGAACAATCCGCCAAACGCGAGGGTTCGCCTGGCCAGCCCGTGGTCCGCCACGGCAAGAAGCCGCGGGCCGAAGAGTAGCAGTGCAGTTACGGCAACCAGCAGGCTGCCAGCACCAGAGCCGGCTTCGTTTGCGGCCATCACGCCGGGTAGCGCTGGCTCTGGCGTCGGTCCGGCCAACGCCACATAGCCCGATAAGCCCAGGAAAAGCAGCCAGAGCGGAGAAGCCAGATAGGAGAGAATACCGGTCAACAGGGCCATTCGGTGGGCCATTCGGATCTTGCCCATGGTTACCAATAGCCACAGGTGCTGGAGATTGCCCCGACACCAGCGCCGGTCGCGGATCAGGTCATCTTCGAGTGTCGGCGGTGATTCCTCGAAACTGCCGGCGATGGCCGGTTCCAGCCACACTTCGTAGCCTGCCCGGCCCATCAGTGCAGCCTCGATGAAGTCATGGCTGAGCACAGGCCCCCGGAACAGGCCGGGACCCCGAAGCTTGCGTAGTCCACAATGGGCCATAAACGGGGCTACCCGGATGATCGCATTGTGGCCCCAGTAAGTGGCTTCCCCCAGTTGGATGGCTGCCAGTCCGGCACTGTAGAGCCTGCCATAACAGCGGTTGGCAAATTGTTGCAGGCGGGCAAACCGGGTTTCTGCCCGGGCCAGGCGGGGTGTGGTCTGGATGATCCCCGCCTCGGGCCGGGCTTCCATGAGCTGTATAAGCCGGGTAATGCAGTGGGCACTGAGCAGACTGTCGGCATCCAGCACCACCATATAGCGGTAGCGGCGACCCCATCGACGCAGGAAATCGGCGATATTGCCGCTCTTGTAGTTCAGGTTGATGTTGCGTCGCCGGTAGAACAGCTGCTGACCAGGACCCAGCTCCCGACGTATTTGCTCGCAGGTCGCCTGTTCCTCCAGCCAGATGTCCGGGTCACGACTGTCCGAAAGCACGTAGAAATCCACAGCCCCGGCCTGCCCCTGTTGCTCGAGATCCTGAATGATCGCTTTCAAGCCACCGAGGGTATGCTGTACCGGTTCATGGCAGATGGGCATCACGACAGCGGTTGGGGCAGAGAGCGGCTCCGGGGCCCCATTGGGCCTTACACGGCTGGAAAGGCTCCAGGGGTCGCCACCGAAACGAAGGACAACGAATCCGAAAACCGCCGTCCAGAAACCCACGCCAATCCAGGCAAACAACACCCCGAATACTATCAGCAATAGGGCGATTGTTCCGGAGCCGGCCTGGTCCGGGACAGTCTGGGCAAACAGAAATATGCCGGCCAGGGTCTGAGCGGCGACAAGGAGGACAAGCAGGAAGCGCCGCCGGAAGGCAATCGGGCGCCAGGAGCCAGCATTATTCACGGGGATACCCGATACTGGCCCGCGTTATCGGTGGCAGATGACGACCCACACGCGGCTCGGGCAGCGCAAACCACAGGGGCATATGCTCCAGTAATTGCCCGGGACTCAAGGCCGGTTTCTCAGCCCCGCGCGCCTGCAACATGCTGTACAACTGTGCCCGGGTTTCCGGGCCGGTATCGTGGCCTGCAGCACGCAGGTACAGCAATGCTCGATCAAACGGTTCGTCCGATGTATCCACAAGGGTCTCCGGGATCCAAGGTTACCCCGAAACATACGGCTACGGCCTTGAGTTCAGACCACTGGCTTACTGATCGTTAAGGTACTCATCCTTCAGGCGGACGTAGTTGGCGGCGGTGTATTTGAAGAACCCCCGCTCCTTCTCGGTCAGCGCCCGGGCTTTTTTGCAGGGCGATCCCACATACAGATGCCCGGATTCCAGGGTTTTTCCCGGTGGCACCAGACAGCCCGCGGCAACAATCACCTCGTCCTCCACCACGGCGCCATCCATAATGATGCAGCCCATGCCCACCAGAACCCGACTGCCAATGGTGCAGCCATGCAGCAGCGCCTTGTGGCCCACAGTCACATCGTCGCCCAGTGTGAGCGGATAACCACCGGGGTTATAGTCACTGGCGTGGGTGATATGCAGAACCGACCCATCCTGGATGCTGCATCGATGCCCGATACGGATTTTGTGCATATCGCCACGCACCACGGTCATCGGCCAGATGGAAACGTCATCGCCGGTTTCAACATCGCCAATCACCACCGCACTTGGATCTACCCACGCCCGTTCCCCAAAATATGGCGTGATACCCTTGTGTGAACGTATATTCGTCATTACATAGTACCTGTGTTCTAGAATGTTCAGGTTTACCCCGAGGCCGGAGGCGGCTGTGGGAGAGGCCTTTCCAAAACTGTCTCTCGCCAAGGATGGCGAGAGCCAAGCGTCACAGGGACGTGCCGCAAGGAGCGTGTTTTGGAAAGGCCTCTCCCACAGGTGCCAGCCCCATAACCTGAAGAAACCAAACTACCCAAGATTCGACTAGCTGAGAAGGGGACCTATGAATAACCCGTTACTGACTGACGACCTGTTGCCGAAGTTCGACCATGTTCGCACCGAACATATGGAAACGGCAATTGACCAGATTCTCAGTGAAAACCGGATGAAAATCAGCCAGCTGGCCGAGCAGGAGGATCCCACCTGGGAGACCCTGGCGCAGCCGATGCAGGCGCTGGACGACAAGCTGAGCAATGCCTGGTCGGTGATTTCACACCTGAACGGCGTGATGAACAACGACGAGCTGCGCAAGGTGTACAAGAACTGCCTGGAGAAGCTCACCGAGTACAGCACCGAGGTGAGCCAGAACGCGGCTCTCTGCAACGCCTACAAGAAGCTGGCCGAGCTAGACGACTTCAAGAACCTGAGCGAAGCCCAGCGCAAGTCTGTGGAAAACACCCTCCGGGATTTCCATCTGGGTGGTGTCGACCTGCCGGAAGACAAGAAAAAGCAGTATGCCGAGTTGTCCCGGGAGCTGTCCGAGCTGTCCAACAAGTTCAGCGACAACGTGCTGGATGCTACCCAGCACTGGTTCAAGCACATTACCGATGTAGATGAGCTGGCCGGGGTTCCCGAAACCGCCATTGAGAGCGCCAAGCAGGCTGCCCGCCAGAAAGAGCTGGAAGGCTATGTGATCACCCTGGATTTCCCCAGTTTCTATCCGGTCATGACCTACTGTGACAACCGGGATCTGCGCCGGGAAGTCTATGAAGCCTTTGTGACCCGCGCCTCCGACCAGGGCCCCGATGCAGGCCAGTGGGACAACACCCCGGTGATGGCGGAGATCCTCAAGCGCCGCCACGCCCAGGCCAAACTGCTGGGCTTTGACAACTACGCCGAGCGCTCCCTGGCCACCAAGATGGCCCGCAGCAGCGACGAGGTGCTTGGCTTCCTGAACCAGCTGGCGGCCAAGTCCAAGCCCCAGGCCGAGAAAGAATTTGCCGAGCTGAAGGCGTTCGCAAAAGACGAACACGGCGCCGAGGAACTGCAGGCCTGGGACATCGGCTATTACAGTGAAAAGCTTCGCCAGAAGCGCTACGACATCTCTCCGGAAACCCTGCGACCCTGGTTCCCGGTAAACAAGGTGGTACCTGGACTGTTCCGGGTGGCCGAGAAACTGTTCGACGTGCAGATCGAAGCGAAGCCGGAAGTCGAAACCTGGCACGAGGATGCCACCGCCTACTGCATCAGCCGCAATGGCGAGCCCCTGGCCTGGTTCTATCTTGACCTGTACGCCCGCCAGGGCAAGCGTGGTGGCGCCTGGATGGCCGATTGCCGCGTGCGCTGGCGCAACCTCCGTGGCCAGCTCCAGCTGCCGGTGGCCTTCCTGACCTGCAATTTCACCCCGCCGGTCAACGGCAAGCCGTCACTGCTGACCCACGATGAGGTCACCACCCTGTTCCACGAATTTGGCCATGGCCTGCATCACATGCTGACTCAGGTGGACGTGCTGGATGTGTCCGGCATCAACGGTGTCGCCTGGGACGCCGTCGAGCTGCCCAGCCAGTTCCTGGAAAACTGGTGCTGGAATCCGGAATCCCTGGGCCTGATCGCTTCGCACCACGAAACCGGTGAACCGCTGCCGGAAGACCTGCTGCAGAAACTGCTGGCGGCCAAGAACTTCCAGTCTGGCATGGGCATGGTGCGCCAGCTCGAATTCTCACTGTTCGACTTCCGCCTGCACGCGGAATTCACCGACGAATCGCCCACCAACCCGCTGGATATGCATCGCAAGGTGCGCAGCGAGATTGCCGTGGTGGAAGCCCCGGAATTCAACCGCTTCCCCAACTCCTTCTCGCACATCTTTGCCGGTGGCTATGCGGCTGGCTACTACAGCTACAAGTGGGCGGAAGTGCTGGCGGCCGATGCCTTCTCCCTGTTCGAGGAGAAAGGCATCTTCGACCCGGAAACCGGGAAGGCCTTCCTCCACAATATCCTGGAGAAAGGCGGCTCACAGGAGCCGATGGAACTGTTCAAGGCCTTCCGGGGTCGCGAACCGCAGGTGGATGCGCTACTGAAACAAACCGGCATCGCTGACGAAGCTGCCTGACGATAGCGAGGGTTGTTTGGCAGCCTTTGGAGCGGATCCGGCTGATGTCGGATTACGCTTTGCTAATCCGACCTACATGACGTTTCGATCCAGGCATGGCGGGAGTAAGTAGGTCGGGTTAGGCCAACGGCCGTAACCCGACAACCACTGCCCAAATATACGGGAGTTTTAAAATGGCGAGTCCAAAACGTTTTATCGCCGGCGCCGTCTGTCCCCGCTGCGCGGAGATGGACAAAATCATGATGTTCACCACTGACGACGATGACCAGGTGCGCGAGTGCGTGGCCTGTGGCTTCACCGACGCGGTGTCTGACGCCGAACAGCCGTCCAACCCCGAGCTCGAGACCCGGGTGAACAAGCGCAAGAACGAGGACGATCACACGGTCAAGCAGGTGGTGTTTTTTAAGTCTTCCGCTGACGACGAGGATTAATTCTTATCTCCCAGCCTTCTCGTTGAGGGGCTGAGAGGCCATGGGAATGCTTTTCTTCTGGGAAAAACAACTCGCTTCGCTCAGACATCTTTTTCCCGGCAGAAAAGCACACCCACACCCTCTCGGTTTTACTCAAAAGATATCTCTTTAAGACAGAATCTTTTCAGCGATATCTGATGGTTTCTATGTGAGGGGGCCGGGGTATTTTTCCCGCCGGAAATTGATGTCTGAGCGCAGCGAGTTGCCATTTCCAAGGGCAAAATACCCCGGCCCCCTCGCAACTCCCCTCAACACGAAGGCTACAAAGCTACTTCCGAACTTAAAGAACCATAGCCGCCAACCACCCAAAGCCAAGCAGCGGCAGGTTGTAGTGCAGGAACGTCGGCACCACGGTATCCCAGATGTGGTTGTGCTGGCCGTCGGCGTTCAGGCCGGCGGTGGGGCCGAGGGTGGAATCAGAGGCCGGGGAGCCGGCATCGCCCAGGGCGCCGGCGGTGCCAACGAGGGCCACGATGGCCAGCGGGCTGAAACCCAGTTGCAGGGCCAGAGGCACGTACAGGGCCGCGATAATGGGGATGGTGGAAAAGGACGAACCGATACCCATGGTGATCAGCAGACCCACCACCAGCATCAGCAGTGCGGCCATGGCCTTGTTCTCACCGATCACGCCCACGGAGCTGTCCACCAGGCTGGCGATTTCCCCGGTTTCCCGCATCACTTCGGCAAAACCCGACGCGGCGATCATGATGAAGCCGATCATGGCCAGCATCTTCATGCCTTCGGTGAACAGGTCATCGGCCTCCTTCCAGCGCACCACACCCGACAGGTTGAAGAGCACGAAACCTGCCAGGGCGCCCAGGATCATCGAGCCCAGCCAGAGCTGCACCACAAAGGCGGTGACGATGGCCAACAGAGCCATAACCAGGGTGCGCGGGCTGTAGCTGGTGTCTACCCGCTCGGCTTTGGTGATGGTTTCCAGGTTGTAGGTGCGGCCACTGCGGTAGCTGAAAAAGACCGCGATCAGCAAGCCGCACAGCATGCCCAGTGCCGGCAGGGCCATGGCTTTCATGACGCTCAGGCCGGAGGCATCGACGCCGTTGGCGTTGATCTTGGCGATCAGGATCTCGTTCAGGTAAATGCCGCCAAAGCCCACGGGCAAAAACATGTAGGGTGTAATCAGGCCGAAGGTCAGCACGCAGGCTACCAGGCGGCGATCCATGTTCAGTTTTGCCATCACGTACAGCAGCGGCGGTACTACCAACGGTATGAAGGCAATGTGGATCGGCAGGATATTCTGGGACGAGATGGCAATGGCCAGCAGCAGGCCAATGATCAGGAAGCGGATGCCGTTAACGGCCGCGCCTTCTTCCTGGCGACCGACCAGGGCCAGGGCCTTGTCGGCAAGGGCGTGGGCCAGGCCGGACTTGCCGATGGCAACGGCGAAAGCACCGAGGGTGGCATAGGACAGTGCCACGGTGGCACCGCCGCCCAGGCCGCTATTGAAGGCTTCGATGGTGGCTTCCAGGGACATTCCTGCAATCAGGCCGCCGGATACGGCACCGATGATGAGGGCAACAACAACGTGAATGCGGCACAAACTCAGGACGAGCATGATGGCAACCGCAGCAACAACGGCATTCATGGCAAAACTCCGGGTAGGAATTAATGGTTTGTCCGGCCCCTTGTGGGGACCGGCATCATGAAAAGCGCGGTAATGTGCAGGAAATGATCGCGGTAGTCAAAGCGGTTGTGTAACGGTCAGGCTTCGTCGAGGCGGGCAAAGCGAGGCACCTGCTCTCCAGCGACCTCAACGGTTTCCCGGAACATGGTCAGCGGGCGCACCCAGAGGCTGTAGTCGCCGTAGAGGCAGCGGTAGACCACCATCTGCTCTTCGGTTTCACTGTGCCGGGCAACGCCGATGACTTCATAATCCTTGCCCTTGTAGTGTCGGTATTTACCCGGACGTATCTCGTTCTTGCGCTCGGTCATTATTGGCCTCAATGGATTCGGGCTATGCTGGCCCTGTCGGTACGGAGGACGTAGCACGCGCAACCGTCTAAACTGGAAACAATTGCAAGGATGCGTACGACTCAGTCAGGGCCTGAAAGTGTAGAACACCAGGACGGGCCCGAAAACCGGAAACAGCTATGATGCGGCAGGTTCCCTGCATCCTCCTGCTTTTATTGTCGCTGGCCTGTCTGGCCGGTGCACCTGTTCAGGCCGCTCCAGTGGCCTTCGAATGGCTGGAAGCGCCCGCGGATGAGCTGGCATTGGACGACGTGCGCGGCCTGTCCCCGGGAGCCTGGCAGGCATTCGGCGCCAGCGAGGTGTTTAACCGGGGATTCAGTGACGGCAGTTTCTGGTTGAAGATCGGGATTCCGCCGGAGCCTGCGAATCGGGTTCTGGAAATCGGCTATCCGTTGCTGGATGAGGTCTCTGTGCACTGGGTGCTCAACGGTGAGCTGATCCAGACCCATCACACGGGCGATACTCTGCCATTCAGCAGTCGCCCGATCCACCATCGTAATTTTGTATTCCTGGTGCCGTCGAACACCGAGCCGGTCACGGCGTTCGTTCGGGTAAAAACGCTCGGATCTGTCCAGATTCCAGTCGAGGCTACTCCCTCGGCGGAATTTCTCGCCAATGAGCAGTTTTCTTACGGTTGGCAGACGATGTTTCTGGGCATCATTATTGCGATGGCGCTCTACAATCTCTTTCTGTACGTGATCGTGCGCCATTCCACCTACCTCTGGTACGTGCTGACCGTTGTATTTACCGGGCTGGTTCAGCTCAATTTCAATGGTCTGCTGTTTCAGTGGCTGTGGCCGAACGCCCCCGGTATCAACCGGTATTTCACCATTCCGGTTATCTGTGTCGCCTTGTTCTCCGCCATAATTTTTACAATCCGGTTCCTCAATGTCCGGTCATACAGCCTCAGAAGCTACCGGTTTCTGCAGTGGATTCTGACCGCTATTTTTGCCTGCTTCGTCTTCACTCTCTTCGGCAGGTACCAGACGGGCATCGTATTGGTTAGCGGTATTGCGGCCGTGGTCACACCAGCGGCCTGGCTCATCGGTTTTCTGGTCTGGCGCAAGGGCCAGGTCCTTGGCGGCTTCTATGTACTGGCCTGGACGCCATTGCTGATCGGTCACCTGATTCTTGCCGTCAGCAAGCTCGGTATGATGCCGCGCAGTTTCCTCACTGAGTTCATGCCCCAAATCGGCGTTGCTCTGGAGGTGGTCCTGCTGTCCTTTGCCCTCGCCTACCGAATCAACCTGGAACGACACAAACGCCATAAAGCCCAGGAACAGGCACTGGAAATCCAGCAGCAGGCCAACCTGACGCTTGAAATGCGGGTTCAGGAGCGTACCGATGAGCTCGAACGGGCCAATGAGCGGCTCAAGGCGATCAGCCTCACTGACGGGCTGACTCATGTGGCCAACCGGCGACGTTTTGATGAAAAACTCCAGGATGAGTGGAGACGGGCCCAGCGACACGGTCACCCGTTGAGCCTGCTACTGCTGGATATTGATCACTT
The DNA here is from genome assembly GCF_001650915.1 of Marinobacter sp. EhC06. GTDB lineage: Bacteria > Pseudomonadota > Gammaproteobacteria > Pseudomonadales > Oleiphilaceae > Marinobacter. Next base: position 453,299 of record NZ_LXYO01000023.1, on the reverse strand, counting down.
CAAGCGGGTAAACGATGAGCTGGGCCACCTGGTTGGCGACGATTGCCTGACCGAGGTGGCCGCCCTGTGCTCCGCAGAAGTCCAACGTTCCGGGGATCTGTTGGCCCGCTACGGCGGCGAGGAATTCAGCATCCTGCTACCGGCGACCCCGGAAGAGGGAGCGGTTCGGGTTGCCGAGAGGGTGCGTCAGGCGGTGGCCCGTTCCCCGGTGCATTCCGGCGAACGGGTGGCTCCGGTCAGCCTTACCATCAGTGTTGGTGTTGCTTGCCTCGTGCCCGGGTCAGAAATGGAGCCCCAGGAGCTGATCCGTCAGGCCGATGAGGCACTGTATGCGGCCAAGGAGTCTGGCCGTAATCGGGTCATGGTGGCCCGTGATTTCAGGGCGGCAAGCGTGCCCGGCGCCTGAGGCGCCTCAGTTCTTCAGTTTGTACCGCCCCGGTCCGAGGAAAATCAACGCCACTGCCGTGAACAGGAAGAAGCCCTGCAGTTCCAGTGCCCAGCCGCCGCTGCGTCCAAGGCTTAGCAGCTCGTTGCCGTGAACCAGAATAATGGCAAACAGCATGTTGAAAATAATCAGTAGCGCACCGATCCGGGTCTGATAGCCAAGGATGACCATCAAAGGCGCGATGATCTCACCCACGTACACTCCGTAGGCGAGGATGGTTGGTAGGCCGTGGCTGGCCAGTTCGCCTTCAATGAAGCCGACGCCGTTGAGCAGTTTGGCAATGCCGTGGAACAGCATCAGGCCGCCCAGAGTCAGGCGAATAATCAGTTTTCCCAGATCAGCGTTTTCGAGCAAGGTACAGGTCTCCGTTTTACAGATTGCGAATGTCAGGGTACAGCGGCAGCAGCTGTTTGATCAGCCGGTTCTGGGCGCCGGTTGGGATGTCGTTCTGTTCCATGGCCAGGATCAGGTTCTCGGCCAGGGCGTTGAACTGCGTGTCGGTAATCGCCATATCGGCATGAAGTTCGCGCATCTCGCGTCCGCTATAGGCGCACGGCCCGCCACTGAGCTCGCACAGCTGATCCGTGAGGTTGCGGTGGAACTGGGCGACATCCATGCCTTTGAACTGCTGGTTGATGCGCTCATCCTCGACGATCAGGTAAAGCAGGTCTTCCACCACGTTTGCGATGCCTTCCCGCTCACCCAGCTGCTGATAAAGACTGTTTTCGGGTTCGGTATTCAGGCTCTGGCAGCCACCGAGCAGCAGTGTCAGCATCATCAACAGGGCGGAAAGTGTGGCGTAGCGATTGGTAAGGCCCATGTTCAGAAACTCCCCTGCAGCGACAGATACAGACCTTGCTGGTCTTCCAGTGTGGCAACGTCGCCCAGGTTGACCAGGGCGCCCGTGACCGCCAGACGACGGTCCGGCACCCAGGCCACGAACAGGTCCCACCAGTCATCTTCGGTGGCAAACCCCAGGTTGTCCGGTTTTTGCCGATATTCCGCGCCCACCAGCCACTGGCGGTTGAGGAAAAGCCCGACGCTGCCCTCCATCATCAGTTCGTGGCTGTTGTTACGGTCACCGCCAAAACCAAGTAGCCCGCCCTGGTTGGCCCGGGTTGCCCGCGCTGTCAGGTTTACCAGTAGGTTTCGTTCCATCACCGCGGCGAAGAACAGCTTGCTGCCGCTGACATAGACATCGGTGCCACTGTCATCCCGGGCGCCGATCGCCGAGGGTACGGTGAAATCCCGCTGCCGCTTGTACTGCACGCCGGCGGACCACTGGCCCCAGGGACTGTAAAGCACATCGCCAACGAGCCGGATCTTGGCGCCGAAAATATCCTGGTTCAGCTCGTCCTGTTCAAGGCCGAAGCCGTCTTTGAGGGTAAACACCAGGCTGTCCAGATCCAGGGTCTGCTGGGCCACGGTGATCTCCAGGCGGTTATTCCAGTTCAGCCCGGCGCCGGTCACCGAGAGAGAGTAATCGTCCACTTCAGCCCGGCCCAGTGCCACGGTGCCGCCCCACTCCTCGTCGCTGGCGTAACTGCCCAGCAGCGCCCAGGGTACCAGCCCCCCGCCGGCACTGCCCTCAATGGTGGTGACGCCTCCGGTCGCCCAGATCCGGCTGCCGATGTCGGCCATGGCGGCCGGTACTACCAGGAGCGCGATGGTCAGTGTCACCAGACGTCTTGCTGTCATTCTGAATACTCCGGGTTGGGTTGGCTTAGTTCCCCTTTGCGGGTAGCCAGAGACCGGGCAGTCTCCGGCAGATCCTCGGGGGCAACCGGGCGGCTCAGGTAAAAACCCTGGCCGAGGTTGCAGCCCCAGTGTTGCAGCAGCTGCCAGGCTTCCAGGTTTTCTATGCCTTCTGCCACCACCTTCAGCCCGAGGCCGTGGGCCATATCAATGGTGGACCGCACAATCAGCTGGTCCTGGGGCTCGGAATCCAGCTTCAGCACGAATGACTTGTCGATTTTCAGCTCCTGTACCGGAAGCTTGCGCAGCTGAGACAAAGAGGAGTAGCCGGTGCCAAAGTCGTCCACTGACAGCGTCACGCCCAGCTCCCGGAGCTGATTCAGGGTGGCCATGGCCTCTTCCGGGTCCTCCATGAGGGCACTTTCAGTGACTTCCAGGGTGACCCGCTCCAGGCCGTGGTGCCAGCCGTGAAAGGTTTCCGCGATGTGCCGGGTCAGCGCGGGCCAGGTGAGGTCCATAGCGGACAGGTTAATAGCCACGCCCGCGTCAACACCCTGTTCATACCAACGTCGGGCATCGCTGGCCACCCGTTGCAGGATATGGGCTGTCAGATCGTGGATCTGCCCTGATTGTTCGGCAAGAAAGATGAACTCTTCCGGCGATATAAAACCCAGCTCCGGGTGAATCCATCGCACCAGGGCCTCTACCTGCACCAGCTCGCCGGTCTGGCTGTTAAGTTTCGGCTGGTAGTTCATGTGCAAACCGTTATGCAGGATTGCGGCGTGCAGATCGGTAACCAGCTTCAGTTCCCGTAGATGGCTTTCATCCTGTCCGGGCTTGTAGCGGGTGAAGGCTTCGGGGTGGGCCTCCGCCTGCTCGAAGGTGAGATTGAGCCTGCGACGCAGGGCATCGGTATCGGCGGCGTCCTCTGGCAGTTCCATGGTGACGATGGTAACTCGCAAGGAGAAGGGGGTCTGGTCTACCTGCAACGGGGATTCGATGACCTCGTGCAGTGCCCGGACCCTCTGGTCGCCGGTTTCTGGCGGCAATGAAGGAATCAGGGCCAGGAACTCCCCTCCGCCGGTGCGGGCAAGGATTCGTGCATCCTGCAGTTCCTGCTGCAGCCGCTTGGCAATGCCAATCAGGACCTTGTCGCCGAATTCCAGACCCAGAGTATCGTTGATGTCGGAGAGGTCGTTCAGTCGGATCCCCACCAGTGTGGCCCGGCCTCGGTTATCAAACAGCTCGGCGGCCTCCTGCATCAGAGCGTTCCGGTTTTTCAAACCGGTGACGTCATCGTGGGTCGCTGCATAGCGGATCTGGGCTTCCCGTTCCCGCAGGCCCGACAGCATGTCCCGGAGGGCGTTGCGGAGCTGGGTCAGTTCGCCGCCGGCCCGGATGGCCGGTGCCTCGGGTGTGGTGCCCTCACCGATAGCCCGCGCGTAGCTTGCCAGCTGCAACACCGGGCGCCCGAGGTTGCGGGCAATGACCAGCGCCAGCAGAATGGCGAAAATCAGGATGGCGGTCACCAACAGGGCTATTTCCACGGACCTTCGGTAATAGTTCTGGAGTGTGGCATCACGGCTGATCAGCAGCACGGCCTGGACGGCGGCGGGGTCTGATTCGCCCAGGTTGATTATCCGGGTGAAATAACCGGCACTTTCGATGAACTTGGCGTTGTCGGATGCGCCTGCAAGCTCCTGTTCCAGCTTGTCGTCGATGCTGGTGGTGGCGGCAAAACTGCTCAGGCTATCGCTTTGGCCCGATCGCGCCCGGAAGATCACCGAGGTGCCACTGAGTCGGGCGATGACCTCCGCCAGGGACTGGTCCATGGCAAAACCGGTAACCAACCAGGCCCGCAGCCCGGGCGCTTCTATCGGGATGATGAGAATCTCGTAGCCCCTGCCGTCTATGGCTCGCAGTGACCGGGTAAATCCGTTGCGGCGAGAGCGTGTCAGCTGTTCCTGGGTGATGGCAGGAAAGGAGCGTTGCAGGGTGGAGGCCAGGGGCTCCCCCTGGCTGTCCAGCAAGAGCGCAAAGTCGGCACCAACCCTGCCACTGTGGTTTTCCAGGGCGCTGTCGATGGTTGCCGGGTCGCGGCTGGCAATGGCCGAGCGGAAGCCGAAATCCTGCACCACGACGCTGAGCCGGGACAGCTCCAGATCGGTGCGACGGTCAATGACCTCGTTGGTCAACCGCTCCCCGATGGCCAGCTGTTCAAGTGCCCGGCTTTTTTCATCCTCGAACAGGTAAACCATCAACAGGGCGACGATCACCAGACTGACCAGGGCCACCAGCGAGATCATGGCGGCAATGAGTCGGCCACGGAATCCGAGACGAGACGCTAAACCCATCAAAGCTCCCGAAAGCGTTGCTGGAGTCGGTCCAGCGAGCCTTCTGCGGAAGGCTCGGGCTCAAGATTGAGGGCTACGATTGCCGGCTCACTGCCGCGTTCGATTTCACGGGTGACCGGGCGTGTGTTGTCTGGCAGTCGTGGGTGCCAGATCTCAATTGTCACCTTGTCCTGGCTGCTTTCGGTACCCTGAGGTGCGATAGACAAAGTGACCTGTCCAGAGGCATCTGTCTGGCCAACTGAGGCGGTATCGGTGACCACCACAAAGCCCTGCATGTGATCGTGTATGTTGCAGCCCAGCTCAACGATACCTGGTTTGTCGAACACAATCGGAGCAGCCGGGCGGTCAGCGTACAGTTCAATGTTGAAGGTTTTTGCCGGCGAGAAGGAGTACACGTGGTGCTGGGTATTGTCGCGGTTCGGGAAATCCACGCTCGAGCCAACGGGAACCACCAGCACATGTGGATGGAAGGCACGATCCTTCTGATAGATTTCGGCAGAAACCGGGGTACCGGGACGGGCGCTGTCCACGGAAACCACGGCATTGGCCACGGGCTCGTTGCTGCCATCCAGGCTAACGGTTACAGACAGCTCGTACGCGTTAGCTGTCACTGCCATGGCAGACATCAACAGGCCCGCCAGTACTGCAATCGCTGATACTCTCATTAATCCTCTGAACCTGTCAGGCCAGACCGGAACCGAGGGAAAATCGAATGTGGTTCCTTACCAACAGATTTTCCCAGTAGTGCCGCATCCAGTCCCAGGCGGCATTGTTCACCTGCTCGACAAAGGGGTCGAGGTTCAGCTCGTAATAGTCCGGCGTGCCTGCTATCTGCAACACGGTCACGGTGATGGAATCATCCAGCTCGTTGGCAAAGGGCTCGCCAATCAACTGGTGGGCGAGCAGGTTAGCACGAGTTGCTTCTATATCCACGATTTCGCTGGCTCTGGTACACCGGTTATTTTCATACATCTCTTCCATCAGCCGATGGCAGAGATAGGCACGAATCAGCAGGCCATCGAGACCGTCATAGCGCACCAGAAGTGCCGACGGCTGCGTGAAATAGCGGATGGCGGCATTCACGAATGGCTCAAAGAGATCGGCTTTGCCCGCCTCACGGGCACAGGCTTCGACGCACTCGATAAGGCGTGGTGCCATTTCAATGTACTCAACCACAAACTGGAACAGGCACGTGGCGGGCTGGTAACCCTCGATTGTGACGGCAGACGGCAACGCAGCAACCTTTTCATGAAGCTGCCGGAGGAAGGTCCCGGAGCGGGCCTCCTTGCGCCGCGCCTGGTCAATAATCTCTAGGACTACCTGTGGTGTCATTTCAGGAGATGCCGATGTCTGAACGAATTGAGGTCGCAAGGCGCCTCCCGTTGTTAGCAACTGATAGCAACGAGTTCCCGGGCAGGATGAGGAGGGCTGGCTACCACAACGTGCCTGCCTGTTCACACAAGTGTAGCCGAGATTTTTCCACCTGCTTTTCCGCTATTGTGAAAATACCCGGCCGTAATGTTACAGATTGCATCTCCGTCACTGGCTCTGGAACCACCGGCCATGACGGGTGTGGGACCAGCAGAGCCAGCCCATGCTTACCGCCCGTGCCACCATCAGGCAGATCAGCGCGAACCAGAGCCCGTGATTTCCCCAACCCGTGGTCAGCCACCATACCGGAGCGAAAACGCCCAGGGCCGAGAACAGCATGGTGTTCTGCATGTCCCGGGTTCGGGTGGCTCCGATGAAGATGCCATCCAGGAGGAAACCCCAGACTGCGGCAAATGGTAGCAGCCAGAGCCAGGGCAGGTAGCGCCAGGCGGTGGCTCTCACTTCTTCGATACCGGTCAGCAAAGCAATCAGCCAGTGCCCGCCGGCAACAAAAACAATGGTGAGCAACAGGGCGCCCCAGAGAGACCACCTCAGGGCACTGCGAAAAACCACCCGGAACCGGCGCCGGCTGCCTTTACCGACGGCTTCGCCAATCAGCGCCTCTGCCGCATTGGCAAAACCGTCCAGGGCGTTGGAAATGAGCAGCAGAAAGGTGATCAGAACCGCGTTGGCCGCCAGGATGGTGTCTCCCTGACGGGCACCCTGGGCAGTGAAGAACGCCAGCACCAGCAACAGGGCGATGGTGCGAACCATGATGTAGCGGTTCACCCGGAGGATCTTCAGGTAATCCTCCAGTTTGCCGAACAAGGCCCGGGTGAGTGTTTGACCTTCGGGCATCCGCCTTAACACGATCAGGAAACCGATAGTGGCCGCACCGTACTCGGCAATTACCGTGGCGATGGCCACGCCGCGGCTGTTCCAGCCCAACACGGTGACAAAGAGGATATCCAGCACGATGTTCAGGCCGTTCGCCGCGATCAGCATGATCATCGGGCCCCGCGGAAACTGGGTGCCAATGAGCCAGCCAACCAGCGTGTACTGGCAGAGAACCGCCGGCGCGCTCCAGATTCGGATAGCAGCATACTCGGCGGCCAGTTCAGTAACGCCCTCACTTGGATTCATCAGGGTCAGCCCTGTATGGATCAGCGGCTGGTGAAACAGAATCAGTAGCACACCGATACCGGTTGCCAGCAGCACCGACCGCAGCAGTAATGCCACCTGGCTGAAACTGTCACGCTTGCCCCAGGCCTGGGCCGCCAGGCCGGTCGTGCCCATACGCATGAAGCCGAAGGTCCAGTACAGGATGCTGAACAAATTGGCACCAACGGCGACGGCCCCCAGATATTCGGGGCTTTCCAGATGCCCGAGCACGGCAGTATCCACCAGCCCCAGCAGAGGAACCGTGAGATTGGTGAGCATCAACGGCCAGGCCAGGGCCCAAAGACGCCGGTCGGTTGCCGGAAGGTTAAAAGTCATATTCTTTTTAAGTCTTAAAATTCTGTGGTTAGCTTTTTTGGATTTAGCCGATTTTTTAGTCTTTTTTTGATCTGTGTCTATACTCGAATCTGAGGTATCCGTAAGCAGGCTTCCACTCTGGTCTTTCCGGTGTATGCGAGCGCCAGTGAGACCGGTGGGATAACGCAAAATCCGACAAGAATAACACTCTGTGGAGACACAGTATGCGCGTGCACGCTCAGCGGGCAGGTGCCCTTTTAGGCGGTCTGATGTTCCCCGCCTGGTCCATGGCGGACTGGACACTGAACATGACCCCGGGGGTGACCGGCACCAGTAATGAAATTTTCAGCCTTCACATGACCATACTCTGGATCTGCGTCGTCATTGGCGTCGTGGTCTTCGGAGTCATGTTCTGGTCTATTTTTGCCCACCGGAAATCCCAGGGCGCCAAACCGGCAAACTTTCACGAAAACACCCTGGTCGAGATTCTCTGGACCATCATACCTTTTGTCATCCTGGTTGTTATGGCGATTCCTGCCACGGCGACGTTGGTCGACATGTATGACACCACCGAATCGGAAGTGGACATCAAGGTCACTGGCTACCAGTGGAAGTGGCAATACGAATACATCAATGAGGACTTTGGCTACTTCTCCAACCTTTCCACGCCACGGGATCAGATCGAGAACCGCCAGGCCAAGGGCGAGAATTACCTTCTTGAGGTGGATAACCCGTTGGTGATTCCGGTAGGCAAGAAGGTTCGCTTCCTGCTGACGGCCAACGATGTCATCCACTCCTGGTGGGTGCCGGACTTTGGCGTCAAGAAAGATGCTATTCCGGGCTTTATCAACGAGACCTGGACCCGGGTCGACAAGCCCGGCATATACCGTGGTCAGTGTACTGAGCTATGTGGCAAGGATCATGGCTTCATGCCGGTCGTTGTCGAGGCGGTTCCCGAAGAGGAATACAACGCCTGGGTCGCCGAAAAGAAAGAGGCTGCCGAGCGTGAACGCCAATTGACCCAAAAAGACTGGACCATGGCCGAGTTGATGGAGCGGGGCGAGAAAGCCTACCAGACCGCATGTGCTGCCTGTCACCAGCCAGATGGCAGCGGTGCGCCACCGGCGTTTCCGGCGCTGAAGGGCAGTCCGATTGCGACCCAGGATATGGCAGCGCACATCGATATTGTCGTGAATGGCAAGGCCGGCACCTCTATGCAAGCGTTCGGCAATCAGCTGAGCGAAGTGGACCTCGCCGCGGTGATTACCTACGAGCGGAATGCCTGGGGTAACAACACGGGTGAAATGGTCACTCCGAAAGAAATTTTTGATTACAAGAATCAGCAGTAATCAACGCCAGATAACAGATATCACCAGCCACAATAAATGGCGGTAACGGGGGTTTTCATGAGTGCGGTTGCAGATACCCACGCCCAGGATCATCATCACGGCCCGGCAAAAGGCATCAGCCGATGGCTGCTGACCACGAACCACAAGGATATCGGGACAATGTACCTGATATTCAGTTTCGCCATGTTCCTGCTGGGTGGAACCATGGCCATGGTGATCCGGGCGGAACTGTTCCAGCCCGGGCTGCAGATTGTGCAGCCGGAATTCTTCAATCAGATGACCACCATGCATGGCCTGATCATGGTCTTTGGTGCGGTCATGCCGGCTTTTGTCGGCCTGGCCAACTGGATGATTCCGCTGATGATCGGCGCGCCGGACATGGCACTTCCACGGATGAATAACTGGAGCTTCTGGCTGCTGCCCTGTGCCTTCCTGATCCTGGTCTCCACGCTGTTCATGGAAGGTGGCGCGCCCAACTTCGGCTGGACGTTCTACGCGCCCCTGTCGACGACATACGGGCCACCCAGCACCACCTTCTTCATCTTTGCTGTCCATATCATGGGCATCTCCTCGATCATGGGCGCCATCAACGTGATCGCCACCATCCTGAACCTGCGGGCGCCGGGCATGACCCTGATGAAAATGCCCCTGTTCGTCTGGACCTGGCTGATCACCGCGTTCCTGTTGATTGCAGTAATGCCGGTGCTGGCCGGTGTGGTCACCATGATGCTGATGGACATCAACTTCGGCACAAGCTTCTTTGATGCCTCCGGCGGTGGTGATCCGGTGCTGTTCCAGCATGTGTTCTGGTTCTTCGGGCATCCCGAGGTGTACATCATGATCCTGCCGGCTTTCGGCGCGGTCTCGCACATCATTCCGGCGTTCTCTCGCAAACCGCTATTTGGCTACGCCTCCATGGTCTATGCGGTCGGCGCCATTGCCCTGCTGTCGTTCGTGGTCTGGGCGCACCATATGTTCACCGTGGGTATTCCCATAGTCGGCCAGCTGTTCTTCATGTATGCCACCATGCTGATTGCGGTACCCACCGGGGTGAAGGTGTTCAACTGGGTGGCTACCATGTTCCGGGGTTCCCTCACCTTTGAAGCTCCGATGCTGTTTGCCGTGGCGTTCGTGATCCTGTTCACCATCGGCGGTTTCTCCGGTCTGATGCTGGCCATCGCCCCGGCCGACTTCCAGTACCACGATACCTACTTCGTGGTTGCCCACTTCCACTACGTGCTGGTACCGGGTGCCATCTTCGGGATCTTTGCTTCGGCCTACTTCTGGCTGCCCAAATGGACCGGTCACATGTACGACGAAACACTGGCCAAGACCCATTTCTGGCTGTCCTTTATCGGCATGAACCTGGCGTTCTTCCCGATGCACTTCCTGGGCCTGGCTGGCATGCCGCGCCGGATTCCGGACTATGCATTGCAGTTTGCGGACTTCAACATGGTTTCCAGCGTAGGCGCCTTCATGTTCGGCGCCACGCAGCTGTTGTTCCTGCTGATCGTGATCAAATGCATCAAGGGTGGCAAAAAGGCTGCTGCCCAGCCCTGGGATGGTGCTGAAGGCCTGGAGTGGACCGTGCCCTCACCGGCGCCTTACCACACCTTTGCAACACCACCGGAAGTGAAGTAACCGGAGCGCGAGGCCATGGCAGATCAGCAGGCAAACAAGGCAGGCGCGCCCCGGAGCAACACCCGGGTCGTGGGCTGGTGCATGGCCAGCGTGGTCGGCATGTTTGCCTTTGGGTTTGCCATGGTGCCCCTGTACGACGTGTTCTGCGAAATTACCGGGATCAACGGCAAGACCGGTGGCCGGTACGAGTCCACCGAGGTGGCCGAAGCGGACATGAGCCGGACGGTGAAAGTGCAGTTTCTCGCCTCCAATGGCCCGGGGATGACCTGGAAGTTTCGTCCGGTTGTGCGTTCCGTGGATGTGCATCCCGGGGAGCCGACCACGGTTAACTTCTATGCGGAGAACCCGACAACCGAGGCCATGGTCGGGCAGGCGGTCCCAAGCCTTGCACCTTCAGAAGGCACACTTTACTTCCACAAGACCGAATGCTTCTGCTTCAACCAGCAACCGCTTGAAGCTGGTGAAAGCACCGAAATGCCGCTCATTTTCATCGTCGACAAGGACCTGCCGAAACACATCACCAAGCTCACGCTGTCTTATACGCTCTACGATCAGGGCAAGCAGCCGGCGGTAACGCAAACTTCCCGGAAAGACACAACAACAAACGATAACGGATAAGCCATCGGAGACTGTCATGGCGGAAAACCAGACCTATTACGTTCCGGAACAAAGCAAGTGGCCCATCATCGCGACCGTTGGCCTTGGCGTAACCCTGTACGGGGTTGCGGCCATTATGGTCAATGGCAAGCAGGGCGAGAGTACGACAGGTGCCTGGATCATGTTCATGATCGGCGCCATCATCATGGCGTACATGCTGTTTGGCTGGTTCGGCAATGTCATTCAGGAGAGTCGCCAGGGGTTATATAGCCCGCAGATGGACCGCTCTTTCCGTTGGGGGATGAGCTGGTTTATCTTTTCGGAAGTGATGTTCTTTGCGGCATTTTTCGGTGCCTTGTTCTACGTTCGGGTCTTCGCTGTGCCCTGGCTGGGAGGTGAAGGCGACCGGGGAAGCTCCAACATGTTGTGGGAGGGCTTCCAGTCCAGCTGGCCCCTGGTCAGCAACCCGAATCCGGAGGCCTATCCCGGCCCCAAAGAGGTGATCGGTCCCTGGGGGCTGCCGCTTATCAACACGATTCTTCTGGTGACATCATCCTTCACCGTAACCGTTGCTCACCATGCGCTGAAGGCTGGCAATCGGGCGAAAACCAAGCTCTGGCTGGCTCTGACCATCGCGCTGGCCATCGTATTTGTGTTTGTTCAGGGCTACGAGTACATGCACGCCTACCAGGATCTGGACCTGACTCTGCAGTCCGGCATCTACGGCAGTACCTTCTTCATGCTGACCGGCTTTCACGGGGCTCATGTGATCTTGGGATCACTGATGCTGATCATCATGCTGGTCCGAATAACCAAGGGTCACTTCACCGCCGATAATCACTTCGGCTTTGAAGCTGCGGCCTGGTACTGGCATTTCGTGGATGTGGTCTGGCTGGGCCTGTTTGTCTTTGTCTATATCCTTTGATGAACATCTGTCAGGGCGTCGGATTCAAGGTCAGGGCGCCCTGCCACAGAGCAATCAGAATCACCGCCAGGAGCAGTATGCTGAGCGCGACCCGTACCGCCAGGGAGTTCACGACACGATGGGTCTTGCCGCCATCCTTTATGAGAAAGAACAGGCCACTGAACAGGCTCACCAGAACGGCAAGCATCAGAAAAACGATTACGGCCTTTAGCATGGGACTTCCTGTTTTTGTAGGTGTCATGAATTTACGGCCCGGAACCTGTTCCGGACTCGCTGAGGTCACTATAGCAGAGCATGTCTGATACGCAGCGCAAACGCCGCCAATGGCAGTTCGACTGGCGGTTGCTGGTCTTCAGTGGCGTGTTCTTGCCGATCCTTATCAGCCTGGGTATCTGGCAGTTGAATCGGGCTGCGGAAAAACAGCTTCTGCTGGACCAATGGCAGCAGGAGGCGGAAAACCTGGCATGGCAGGATATCGTGGCTCGGGACCTGACTGCCGGTCGGCCGGTGACATTGACCGGCCTTTATGGAAGCCGGACCTGGCTTCTGGATAACCGGACGCGGGATGGGATTCCAGGCTATGAAGTGCTTACCGAGTTTCGCCCCCTTGAAGGTCCGCCGGTAGTGGTTAATCGTGGCTGGGTGCAAGCACCGAGGACACGGGATCAGCTACCGGATGTTAATACGCCAGAGGGGATTTTCATCCTGGAGGGAAGGATCAGCGATTATCCGGTGCCTCCGGTGCTGATGGATCAGCCAGCGGCAGATGGGCAATGGCCCCGGCGAGTGCAAAGCCTCTCAGAACAGGCAGCCCGGCAGGAGATTCCTGAACTTCCCGGCCAAATCGTACGACTTTCCGGGGCGCGCCAGGCGGGTGCCTACCGGGCAGACTGGGAACCGGACCTGATGGGGCCACAAACCCACTACGGATACGCCACACAATGGTTTGCGCTGGCCGTGGCACTGACTATATTGACGGTAGTGGCGAGTTATAGAAAGAGCGAGTCATCGAAAGACAGGAACCAATAATGACAATGACAATGGCTAACCGGATATCCGACCAGGAACAGAACGAAGGGCCAACCCCGGAACAGGCCCGTCGCGGTCGCCGCACGGCGTTCCTTCTGTTTGCGCTGGGCTTTGGCCCGATGATTGTCGCAACCATCATGTTTTATACCGGCTGGCTGAACCCTGCTGGCCACACCAACAACGGCGTTCTGTTTCAGCCAGTGGCTTCGGTCTCGTCGCTTAACCTTGAAACCACTTCCGGCACTCCCCTGGCGGAACGCTTTGGCCCGGACAAGACTGACCCGGACTGGTTGATGATTGTGGCTGCCGGCCAGTGCGGCAGCCAGTGTGAGGAACTGCTCTATCTGGCCAGACAGGTGAATATTGCCCTCGGCAAGAACGCCAATCGCGTTTCGCGGGCAGCCGCACTGGGGAGTGTGCCTTCCGATCTGCAGGCGCGGTGGTCCTCCGAATACAGCTCCATGGAACGTCTTGTGCCTGCGGAAGGCGCCCAGCCAAACTGGCCATCCGGCATCAATCCGGAAGCCGAGCCCCGCATCCTGCTGGTCGATCCCTTCGGCAACGTGATGATGCATTACGGTTCCGAACATACCGGCAAGGATATGCTGGAGGATCTCAAGCATCTGCTCAAACTGTCGCAGATCGGTTAATGGTCGGAGCGGAGAGTCAGCCTTGAACCAGTCGTTTCCTTCATCCTCCCTGCCGGCCCGGAAGATGGCCAGATGGGCCACGTTCGCCGTTCTGCTGGCGGTTATCGTCATCATGCTGGGTGCCTGGACCCGTCTCGTGCACGCCGGGCTGGGTTGTCCTGACTGGCCCGGCTGCTATGGCTTTCTGACGGTGCCCCAGAGCGAATCCAGCATTGCCATCGCAAACGCCCGCTTCCCGGATACGCCGGTGGACGTGGAGAAGGGCTGGCCTGAAATGATCCATCGATACGCCGCCGGAACCCTCGGGCTGGTGGTCTTCGGGCTGGCGGGATATGCCGTTCGCCACCGGCGCGAAGGTGTTCCGGTGAAGCTGCCGCTGTTTATTGCCGGATTTATCCTCCTTCAGGGCGCCTTCGGCATGTGGACGGTAACCCTGAAATTGTGGCCACAGATTGTGGCACTGCATCTTCTGGGTGGCTTTACGACGCTGAGTTTGCTGACGCTGTTGACCTTTCGTTTGCGTCGGCAAGCCAGGCAAAAACCGGATCAGGCGCCACCGCCAACGACTGCATTGGCGGGTTTCCGTCCCTGGCTGTATGGCGGGCTTCTTCTGGTGGTGATGCAGATTGCCCTCGGGGCCTGGACAGCGGCCAATTACGCGGCCGTTGCCTGTACCGACCTGCCCACCTGCCAGGGGCAGTGGTGGCCTGAGGGCATGGATTTCCGGCATGGGTTTGACGTAACCCAGCACGTGGGCCCCAACTATCTCGGTGGCCAGCTCACGGCTGATGGACGGGTCGCCATCCATGTTACCCACAGGGTGGGCGCCATGGTGGTGCTGGTGTATTTCACCGCTTTGCTGGCGTTGATGTGGCGGCGTCGTGGCGACTCCGGACTCAACAACGCTATCAAGCTGGTGTCGGTCTTATTGGGTATCCAGATCCTGCTGGGGTTGGCCAATGTGATTTTCCATATCCCCCTGTCCATCGCCGTGGCCCATAACGCCATGGGTGCGGGGCTCCTGCTTTCAGTAATCCATTTGATCTGGCAGCATCAATTGTTACCGAAGCCACACACCGCCACAGAAACACATACAACAACAATGAACCAGGAGGTTACGGCATGAGCGAGCAAGTGGAAGCACTGCCGGCCCAGGCAATTGCGAGCGACTCCAGAACAACCATTTCCTGGCGTGACTATCTGGAGCTGACCAAGCCCCGGGTGGTTGCGCTGATGATCCTCACCTCGGTAATCGGCATGCTGTTGGCGGCGCCTGGGGTGCCCGGCTGGGGCGTTCTGGTGTGGGGTAATCTTGGTATTGCCCTGTTAGCGGGTGCTGCAGCGGTGGTTAACCATGTGGTGGACCAGAAAATCGACACGGTCATGGCCCGCACCCGCAAGCGCCCGGTAGCCACAGGCAAGATTTCGCCCCTGGATGCGGTGCTGTTTGCGGCCATCCTGGCGTGTATTGGGATGGCCGTGCTGATGTGGCAGGTGAATCATCTTACTGCCTGGCTGACCCTGGCCTCCCTGGTGGGCTATGCCGGTGTCTATACCCTGTTCCTCAAGCGGGCCACGCCCCAGAACATCACCATCGGCGGCCTCGCCGGTGCTATGCCACCGCTGCTGGGCTGGACCGCCGTAACCGGACAGGTTGAGGGCCATGCCCTGCTGCTGGTGCTGATCATCTTCGCCTGGACCCCGCCGCATTTCTGGGCCCTGGCCATCCACCGCAAGGAAGAGTATGCCAAGGCGGGCATTCCCATGCTGCCGGTCACTCATGGCAACAAGTTCACCGAGCTGCATATCCTGCTCTACACCCTGATGTTGCTGGCGGTCAGCCTGCTACCTTTTGTCACAGGCATGTCCGGCGGTATTTACCTGGTTGGCGCCCTGGCCCTTGGCCTGCGCTTCCTGCAGTACGCGGTGCGGCTGTTGAAGGGGGACGACCGGCGCGTGGCACTGAATACCTTCAAGTATTCCATCACTTACCTCATGGCGCTGTTTGTGGTATTGCTTGTGGATCATTTTGTATTCTTCTGAGTCAGACATTGTGCTGACGCAGGCGGGGATGGCTTTCCGAAACACGCTGTAAATACGTCCGTGTACGTTCGGCTCCGCCATCCATGGCTCCGCACGGTTTCGGAAAGCCATCCCCGCCTGCTTGTCTGACCATCGAATTGGACGATCCATGAAAACTTCGAGCTCTATCCGCCTTACCCTGTTTTTCCTGCTGTTAATCGTCGTTCTGATCTTTGGACTGGTCGTTGGCAGACAGGTGTTTCTGGTAGGTAACCAGGAACCGATTCCGGCGCCGGAGCTGACGGAGTTCAATACCTATGTGTATGACCAGCCCAGGCAGCTAGCGGAATTCACGCTGACGGACGAGAACGGTGAAACGGTCACCCGGGAAAGCCTGAGGGGTCGCTGGACCTTTGCCTTTGTGGGCTACACCAATTGCCCGGATATCTGCCCGGCGGCCATGGCCAATTTGCGCCAGACCGACAAGCTGCTTTCTAAGGAATTGCCCCAGCCGGACTATCTGCTGGTGAGCGCCGATCCGGAGCACGACACGCCGGAAAAACTCAAAGCCTACACCGATTTCTTCGGAGAGAACTTCCATGGCCTGACCGGCGATCTCGATACCCTGAGGGAACTGGCCAAGAGCCTCAGCGCGGTGTTTGTGCACCGGGAGGTGGACGGCGAGCTGTTGGTGGATCACAGCGGCCATTTTGCCCTGCTGAACCCCGATGGCGAACTTGCTGCTGTGATCCAGCCACCCCATAATCCGCACAACCTGGCCGAGGCCTTCGAGCGGATCTACCAGTGGGCGAAGGCCAATCGTGACCGGGTAAGCTCCTGAGGCCCTGAAAACCAGGAACCCGATGCTCCCTATCGACGCCATTCTTCCAGAGCTGCAAGCGGCTCTAGAGCAGACCAGTACCATACTCCTGCAGGCCCCGCCGGGTGCCGGTAAAACTACCCGTGTTCCCCTCGCTCTGCTTGAGGCGCCCTGGCGCGGTGACGGCAAGATCCTGATGCTGGAACCTCGTCGCCTGGCGGCCCGGTCCGCGGCCCGGTATATGGCCAGGCAGCTCAATGAACAGCCCGGCCAGACGGTGGGTTACCGCACAAGGCTGGATACCCGGGTGTCTGGCGCAACCCGCATTGAAGTAGTGACCGAGGGTATTCTGACCCGGCTGATCCAGGCCGATCCGATGCTGGAGGACTACGCCGCAGTCATCTTTGATGAGTTCCATGAACGTTCCCTTCAGGCGGATCTTGGCCTTGCCCTGGTTCGGGAATCCCAGCAGGCGTTGCGGGAGGATCTGCGGCTGCTGGTGATGTCGGCAACCCTGGATACCGCACCCATTGCCAGGGTGCTTGGAGACGTCCCGGTAATTACCAGCGAGGGGCGGGCATTCCCGGTGGCTATTCACTACCGGCCGTTGCCCCGCAATGGACGGATGGTGGATCAGGTCACGTCGGTGATTCAGGAGGCACTGCGGGATCAAACCGGCTCCCTGCTGGTGTTCCTGCCCGGCGCCGGCGAAATACGCCGGGTGGAGCAGCAACTGCGGGGAAACCTGCCGGACCATGTGATGGTTGCACCGCTTTACGGCAACCTGAAATCGGAACAGCAGGATCAGGCCATCTCACCGGCGCCTGAAGGCCAACGCAAGGTGGTGCTGGCCACGGCCATTGCCGAAACCAGTCTGACCATTGAAGGCATACGGGTTGTCATCGACAGCGGCCAGCAGCGCCGGGCGGTATTTGACCCAAATAGTGGCATGACGCGACTGGTTACCGGTCGGGTCTCCAGGGCCTCGGCGGAACAGCGCAAGGGCCGGGCCGGCCGGGTTGAGCCGGGCATCTGTTATCGCCTGTGGAGCGAATCGGAACAGTTCGGACTGGCGGACTATACGCCTCCGGAAATTCTGGAGGCCGATCTGGCGCCCCTGGTTCTGGAGTTGGCCCAATGGGGCGCCCGGGCTGCCGCCGCTGTCTCCTGGATTGATGAGCCGCCGGCAGCCCACTGGCAACAGGCGGTGGCCTTGTTGCAGTGGCTGGATATGCTGGATTCAGACGGGGCTATAACGGATCACGGCAAAGCGGCCCGTGACCTGGGAATCCACCCGCGCCTGGCCCATATGGTCCTGAGGGGCCGCACCATGGGGCTTGAAGGGCCTGCCGCGGCACTGGCCGCCCTGCTTGGAGAACGGGATCTTCTGGGCCCCGGCGCCGGAGCGGATATGCACGAGCGGATTCGTGTGTTTTACGGCGAGCGACGTGACCGCACGCTGGATGCGGCCCGCCTCAAGGCCGTGCGTCAGTCGGCCCGAAGGCTTTCCGGGCCGGCTCCTGCTGATGCGCCAATGCCGTCCGAGACGGAGGTAGGACGATTGCTGGCTCTGGCCTATCCGGATCGTATCGCCCGCCGGCGTGCGGGCAAGGCGCCAAGGTACCAACTCAGTAACGGCAAAGGCGCAGCACTGAGAGAGGAGGATCCCCTGGCCCGGCACAACTGGCTGGTGGCCGCCGAACTGGATGGCCGGGCCCGGGAAGCAACCATCTACCTGGCGGCTCCGGTGGACACTCCGGATCTGGAGTTGGATCTGGCTGACCACATCCACGAGACCGAAGAGGCGCTTTGGGACGACAGCCAGGGCAAGATCCTGGCAAGACAGGTACGTAAACTGGGCGAACTGGTGCTGCAGGAGAAACCGATTACCCGGGTGGATCCGGAGCTGGTTCAGCAGGGCCTGATCAACGCCATCCGGAAAAAGGGCCTGGAAAGCCTGCCCTGGACCGACGACAGCCGCCAGTGGCGTGCTCGTGTGCGGTTGCTCGCCGACACCTTCCCCAATGATGGCTGGCCGGACACAAGCGATGCGGCCTTGCTGGAAAATCTGGAGGATTGGCTTGGACCGTTTCTGGCTGGCATGGGCCGCTGGTCGGATCTGGCCCGGGTCGACCTGCTAGCGGCCCTGAACAACCAGCTTGATTACCCGGCACAACAGCAGCTTCAGGCCCTGGCGCCAACGCACTTGAGCATCCCCACCGGCCAGCGGGTGCGCCTGGACTATACCGCGGACAATGGCCCGGTTCTGGCGGCCAAGCTTCAGGCCCTGTTCGGCTGGACAGAAACCCCGGCCGTTGCCGGCGGGCGCGTACCGGTGGTGATCCATTTGCTCTCACCGGCCCAGCGTCCGTTGGCGGTCACCGCCGATCTGGCCAGTTTCTGGCGCAACGCCTACCCCGAGGTGCGCAAGGACATGCGCGGCCGATACCCCAAGCACCCCTGGCCGGAAGATCCCTTTACCGCCGAGGCCCAGCAGGGCACGAAAAAACGCCCTGCTCGCTGATCCGCTGGCTGACCAGGGAGTGTGGCACCAGCTCAAAGTAGACGTTCCGGGGGGTTATCCACTCTCCTTCAGGCGCGTTGAGTTCGTTTACCGGCATTTCCTCAAGCTCAACCGATGCGGAGTCCGCGTCGCTCTGGCGGAAGCTGTCCGCCAGAACCCAGAAGGGCTTGTTGGCGGCCTTGGCTGCCAGGGCCAGAAGGAGGGTCCCGCTTTTATTAATGAAATATCCATCGTCGAGCCAGGTATCGCACCCGGTGATCACCACATCGGCCCCGGAGATAAACAGCCCCATCTGGGCATCGGTAATCAGCGTGACGGGTACGGAGAGGTTATCCAGGGCACGGGCCAGGGAGTGACCCTCAAACCCCGGGCTGCTCTGGGTGCAGATGACGGAAAAGGACTGTTGGTTCTCGGCCATGCTCCGGAACAGCGCCAGGACCACAGAGCTGGCACTGTGGGTCATGATTACGGGGGCTTTCGGCAAATGCTCGCGGGCGTGTCGGGAAATGCTGGTGGTGGCGTTTTGTAACTGATCCCGCGTGTCCAGGACAGCCTGTCGTGCGGCATGCGGATCACTGGCCAACCGCTGTTCGATCATGCCCAGGGCATTGCCAATCACGATCATACTCGGGCGGGCGGCCCGGAGCTCTGCCAGCAGCCGGTAAAGGGCTTCAACCCCAGGCTTGGTGTCGTCCAGGTAGGATAACAACTCGTCGAGGGTATTCAGAGCCAGCTGCGTGGCGCCGGACTGCAAGTCTTCTCGCACGCCGGCCAAAATAGTCC
Source organism: Marinobacter sp. EhC06 (assembly GCF_001650915.1). GTDB lineage: Bacteria > Pseudomonadota > Gammaproteobacteria > Pseudomonadales > Oleiphilaceae > Marinobacter. Next base: position 433,618 of record NZ_LXYO01000023.1, on the reverse strand, counting down.
GTGCCCTGAAATCCAGTCCTTGCATTATTTCTGCCTCCTTACATCGCCTGACCCAAGGGTAGCAGCAGTAAGGCATTTCCTGATTCCTGAATAGTGAAAATACCACTTGCCTGAGCGGAAACCCTGTATAAAATACGCGCAATTCAACCCCCCGAGTGCGCTGTATCCATGCACCTTGTCTCTTTCGATATTTTCCGGACCCTTGGCTTCCCCAACACCACGGTTCTCAAGCCTGATCAGTTTCTGCGCCATAAAGAACTGTTGCGGGACGCAGAGTGGGTCCTGTTCCCGGAATACTGGCAGCTGAATGCCCTGGTTCATGGTCTCAAGTGCCGGGTGTTTCCCAGCGAAGCCAGCTATCGCATCGGCCACGACAAGGTGGAGATGACCCGTGCATTCCAGGCGGTGGCCCCGGAACACACGCCCTGGACCATGATTGAGGCCAACGGCCCGGTGGAACGTGACATGATCTGGGATGCCATGGTGCATCCGTTCGTGGCAAAGCTCCCCAAGGCCAGCATGGGCGAAGGCGTCTGGCTGATTGAATCCCGTGAGGACTGGCGCCGCTACTGCGAACGCACCGACGTGCTCTACGCCCAGGAATACCTCCCTCTGGACCGGGATGCGCGAGTTGTGGTGGTTGGCGATCGGGTGCTGACGGCTTACTGGCGAACCCAGGCCGATCAGGGCTTCTACAACAATGTGGCCCGGGGTGGCCGCATTGACAACAGTCCGGTTCCCCCGGTGATGACGGACCTGGCGTTGCGGCTGGCCAGGGATCTGGGTGTTGATCACGCGGGCTTTGATATTGCGCTGGTGGATGGCCACCCTTACGTACTGGAATTCAACCGGCTGTTCGGAAACAAGGGATTGGGCCAGGGCACGGAGCTCCAGGAGGCGATTCTCGGCTATCTCCGGGAACAGACCGAACCGGAAGACCCGGACGGCCCCACCGAACCACCGCCGATATGGCCGGTGGCGGTCTGAAGGCTAAGCGCGGACGTCGATCAGACTGCCGACGCTGTCAGACGGATTAGCGCCGGCGGTCGCTACTGCCGTTTCCGTCACGCCTTCAAGCAGCTGGAGGGCGCCCTGCTGGGCCATATCGAGGGAGGCTTTCAGGACAGAAAGCTTTGCCTGCTCCTGCACGCGCTGCTGATTCAGCTGAGTGCTGGCGGCGGCGATTGAGCTGATGTCCGACATAAAAAAACCATACAGTTCTGATCAAATTATGTTCATCCTAACATGAGTAGAATAGCCCTCAACGCTCCTTTTCATTCGGTAACAAATTCTCTTCTTTTTATGGGTAAAAGTGCTCATATCCGGGCCCTGAAAAAAGCCCGATGATCGCGCTATCTAACGGGTGCTGCAGCCTTGCTGTGGCGCCTTTTTTTATGCCTGTTTGCCCTGTGGAGGGACACACCACCCATGACCGAAGCCGCCAACGCCAATATTGCTGATTACTACAGCACCGAGACTTTCAAACGCATCAAGGACTTTGCCGACGGCAAGGAAACCCCGTTTGTGGTGATTGATACCGCCACGATTGATCGCCAGTACGATGAGCTGGTGGAAGGCTTCCCCTACGCCAAGGTTTACTACGCGGTGAAAGCCAACCCGGCCCCGCAGGTCCTGACCATGCTGCGTGACAAGGGTGCCTGTTTCGATATCGCGTCGGTATATGAGCTGGACAAGGTGATGGCCCTGGGTGTGACCGGTGAGCGCATCAGCTACGGCAACACCATCAAGAAGGCGAAGGACATTCGCTCCTTCTACGAGAAGGGCGTGCGTATGTTTGCCACTGACTCCGAAGCGGACCTGCGCAACATCGCCAAGGCGGCTCCGGGTTCGAAGGTGTACGTACGCATCCTGACCGAGGGCACCCTGACTGCCGACTGGCCGCTGTCCCGCAAGTTCGGTTGTCAGACCGACATGGCCATGGACCTGTTGATCCTGGCCCGTGACCTGGGCCTGGTGCCCTATGGCGTGTCTTTCCACGTCGGTTCCCAACAGCGGGAAATCGGCGCCTGGGATGCGGCCCTGAACAAGGTGAAGGTGATTTTCGAGCGTCTGAAGGAAGAAGACGGCATCGAGCTGAAGATGATCAACATGGGCGGCGGTTTTCCGGCCAATTACATCACCCGCACCAACGAGCTGAAGGTGTATGCGGAGGAGATCGCCCGGTTCCTGCACGAGGATTTTGGCGCCGAGCTGCCGGAGATTATCATCGAGCCGGGCCGTTCGCTGATTTCCAATGCCGGTGTGCTGGTGAGTGAAGTGGTGCTGATTTCCCGGAAATCCCGCACCGCCCTGCACCGCTGGGTGTTCACCGATGTGGGCAAGTTTTCGGGGCTGATCGAGACGCTGGATGAGGCGATCAAGTTTCCGATCTGGACGGAGAAGGTGGGCGAAGGCGAGGATTGTGTGATTGCCGGGCCGACCTGTGACAGTGCCGATATCATGTATGAGCATCACAAGTATCCGCTGCCGTTGAACCTGGCGATTGGGGATCGGATGTACTGGCTGTCTACGGGGGCTTATACCACGACTTATAGCGCCATTGAGTTTAACGGGTTTCCTCCGTTGAAGGACTACTACATCTGACCCTGTTTTAGCTTGGAGTCTGGCCGCGGGGCGGGGGAGCTTTTTCTTCTGGGAAAAACAACTCGCTTTGCTCAGACATTTTTTCCCGCCAGAAAAAGCTCCCCCACCCCACGGCCGCTCGGGCTTTACTCGGGGAGTCCGCGAGGGACAACTTGGTTTTTTGGAAAAGGATCAGCTTTCGGGTTGGTCCTTTTTTCGTTTCAGGTCGAGGGTGAAGGCCAGGGGGAGGACCAGGACGCTGTAGGCGATGATGGTGAGGATGGCGTGTCGGGCGTCGCCGGTCCAGTCGGCGATAAAGCCGCCGGCCATGGGTATGGAAAACGCCATGGTGTAGCCTACCAGGAAGGTGCCGGCAGACAGGCGTCCGGTTTCTCTGGAGGTGGTCACCAGGGGCGGTACGGCGACCAACAGGATCAGGAGGATGCCGGCAGTAAGACTCATCAGCGTGGCGCTGGCGATAGACCACCAGCCGGTGAAGGTGATGGCACCGAGGGTGCCTATGATGCTGATGCCTGCGGTAACGATGATGACTGAGCGGCGGCCGACCCAGTAACGGGCCATTTTCAGCATGGTCAGGGAGGCGAAGACCTGGGCGATGTTGTACCAGAACAGGGCATCGGAGAGTTTGTCGAACTGGCCCTGCTGTTCCAGAAGGTTGCCCATGTAGGCATTGAGGCCGAAGAACATGGAGCCGGAGAGACCCAGGAGCAGGCCGATTTTGAGGGTCAGGGGGTTGCTCCAATCGGGCAGCCAGGAAACTTTACCGACGGGTTTCGCCCGGTCGCGTCTGGGCAGATAAAGCGCGGCGGCAACCAGCAGGGCCGGCAGGGACCAGGCCAGGAGGGTGGCCCGCCAGCTGTTGTCCAGCAAGGGCATGAGTATTGGCAGGGTGATGCCGGCGCCGATGAATTCGCCCATGAGCATGCCGTTCATGTAGATGGCGGATCCCAGGGCCAGGTGATGGGGTTCGAGCCATCGTGGCAGCAGTGCCGGCAGAGCGGGCTGCATCATGGCAACACCCAGCCCCATGACGGCGCTGGCCAGCATCAATGTGAAAGTGTCGGGTACCAAGCCGCGGCCGGCGGAGCCGATGACCATGATGACCATGGCAAGCGCCAGGGTATTGCGGGGGCCGATCCGGGCGATGGCCAGTGAACCGGGCATGGAGCCGATGGCCAGCATCAGAATGGGCAGGGTTGTCAGGGCGCCGGTCAGTGCCTGGGTCAGCGCCAGTTCGTCACTGATGAACGGCGCCAGGGGTGGTGCTACCAGTACGGGGATCCGCAGATAAACGCCGGCCAGCCAAAGCAACACCGCCACCGGCAGCAGTCTGGCTGGCGGTGGCGGTGCGGTTGCGGCCTGATGTTCAGCCACGGTCAAAACGAATCAGTCTTCGCTGGTATCCGGCAGGTAAGCGCCGTCTTCGTCATGGACTTCACGGCCAGTGACCGGGGGGTTGAAGGCACAGATCAGTCGCATGTCCTCTGTGCCACCGTAAAGGGTGTGCTGGTCATGCTTGTCGAGTGCGTACAGGGTTCCGTCGGTGATCTCGTGGGTTTCACCGGTCGCTTTGTCCAGGATTTTGCCGTTACCGGCAACACAGTAGACAGCTTCCAGGTGGTGTTTGTACCAGAGGTTCAGTTCGGCACCGGCCGGGATGATGGTTTCATGGAAGGAGAAACCCATGCCGTCCTTTTTCAACAGCATACGGCGGCTGGTCCAGCCCGGTCCGTGTACTTCGCGCTCGGTACCGATGATGTCTTGCACTCGTACGATTTTCATTCGCATTCCTCATTTTGTGATGGAATAGCCTTTTAGTATAAACATCCCTTTCAGGTACGGTTCAACCGCCAATCGTCGTAAACAGCCATGGCCCGCTCAATGGCCGAGGTGAACTTCTCCCGTTGGCGTTCGTCGAGGGGGCGCTGTTTACGACACTTGTCGAAGGCCCTCTGGATGTCCTGTCGGCTGGTTTTCCCGAGGTTTTCCAGCCAGTGATGGTCCGCCGGTTCCAGATCCAGCAGTTCCCGTCCGGCGTGATTCCGGTGGCTTATGTGCCACCAGTGATCCACGGCACGCCCCAATACAACATAGCCGAACTGGCTGTCCTGTACAGGGCCGAAGGTGGCGGTTTTCAATCCGTCCCGAAGTACGCCGATGTTCAGAGCTGGCAGGGCCAGCCGGTCGCCATAGAAATAACTGCCGGCGGCACCGAGCAGGCCGCCCACCAGAGCGCCGGTTCCAAGGGAGGAGCCGAAGGTCAGTGCGTCGATCCCGGCACCGCTGACGGCGCCCGCGCCGAAGCCGGCAGTGGCCAGGTAGCGCTTGCTGACGGCCCAGGCTTTGCGGCTGTCTTCCGAGAACAGGTCGTGCTCACTGTGCCACTCCAGTTCGGCTTCCTGGCGTCGGATGCGCTGGTGCTGGTACAGGTGTTCGATATCCACGCGGAGGGTCTGTTCCCGCTTCCGCTGATGGCGGTACCAATCCTGGCGTAGCTGGTCGGCCAGCGAACCGTCACTGGTTCCGGCAGCCTGGCCAGCGGTCAGGGTTCGTTTCTCCTGGAACGACATCATGTCCTCGAGTGCCCTGGCAATCAGTGCCGCGGCCTGTTGGCGGCGCTGCTGACGCTGGGCGGAGAGGTAGTGAGTGGCCTGTTCCAGTGGCCTTTCCCAGTCTGGTTCCAGCTGTCCGAATGCCCTTAACAGGCCAAGATGTTGCTCGAACGGGGCGCGAACGGCGTCGAATCGGCGAACAACCTGGAAGAACTGGCCTAGAGCAGCCTGCCAGGTATCACTGTAATCGTCGGCGCCGATGCTGTTTATCAATGCCAGACTCGGACGGCCGGTCCAGCGCAGGATGGTCATTTCCGCCTCGTGCTCGGCGCTGTAGGGTACCGAGCCGTCCACCACGTAAATGATCCCGGCACCCTCGATCAGAGGCATCAGAAGCTCGCATTCGTCGGTGAACCGGCCATCGTCCTGATGCTGAGTGACAAAGGCTCTGACGGTGTCAGCGTGGTCAGAGGCGGAGACACTGTGGGCTTCCAGCCATTCCAAAACCCGGCGTGGGCGCTGGAAACCGGGTGTATCGACCAGGGTGTAGAGGGTCTGCCCATCCACTTTCAGTGGATAGGCCTGGTGCTTGCGGGTGGTGCCGGGTTCCAGGGCAATGGCAATGGCATCGTTCTGGGACAGGGTGGCCACCACACTGGACTTGCCCTTGTTCGGGTGCCCGACCACGGCAAACGTAGGCGCTTGAATCATGGCCGCTCCCCAACTGCTGAATAGGGATCTCGCATCTGGAAGGAGGGCAGCGAAACCTGAACGAACTCGCTGCCAACCCGCTCGGCAAACCGGAGCCAGGGCTGAACCTGGTGGGCATCGGGTTCCTGGTTGCTGTCCGCGGCCAGGGGAACCAGTGCGACCCGGGAGCCACGAGGCCAGGTGCCACGGGCTGTCTCCAGGAAATCCTGCAGTTCACCAGTGGGGGGCTGCCAGCAGCGCACCAGCAGAATGACGGCCTTGGAACGGTTTTTCAGGTGCTCAGAGATCCGGTTCAGGGTCTGGTCATCGTCCGAGAGGCTGGCGCTGCCGCCCGCCCGAAGCACGAGCTCCTTGCCCGAGCGAAGCCCGTCTGGCAATTCAGGCTCCCCGGCGCCCGCCCAGCACAGCAGGATGTCGCTGTCAGGCAGCGGCAGCAAATTGCTTCGAGCACTGGTGTCCGGCAGGTCGTCGGCATCATGGTGGCTGTTGCCAGTGTCCAGGGCGGGTGTTTCCATACGATACATCAGGGCGTGCATGGCCGGGTGGCTGGCGAGCAGGCGACGGGCCTTTTGTCGTGTCTGCACGGCGGCCAAGCTCCAGAGAATGAGACGTGGCAACAGAACCCAAATTGTCCACAGCATGGTGACAAATGGCCACCATTGGCCCCACAGGGCCGGATCAGGATTTGCCATTGGGTCGCCGGCCCGGAAAAAGCGCGTCGCTTCGACCAGGGCAAGATCCGGGGCGGCTGCCGGCCAGGCCCAGGCCCAGGGCGTGGCGACAGTGCTTATTAATCCGTGATAGCTCGCGGCAGCGGTGTCCAGTGTAGTGCTCCAGCCGAAGGCAAGATCCTGAACGACGACCATAGCCAGCAGGGTGATCAAACCGGCGGTGGCGAAAGCACTACCGCCCAGGTGAGCGGCCCTGGCCATCAGCAGTGGCTGGAGCTTGCTGAACATTCCGTGGCCAGGATCGGCCCCGAGCCGCCGCGCCAGCCAGCGCCAGGGCTGCCATCCGGTCAGGGATTGCAGGGTGGTAAACAGGGCAAGAACCAGGTGCAGAACTATGAAGGCCAGAAAAACCGTGATGTTGATGCGTTGGCCTCCATCGTAAAACAGCAGGCCGGCCATGGTAAGCATGCCTGCAATCAACCCCACCGCTGAAAAGCCAGCGGTAATCCGGCGCCAGGTTGCCAGGGTTCGGTCGGTGGATGCCGGGGTTGCCCGGGGTCCGCTGAGCCGGTTCAGGTGGGCCAGCCAGCGGGCGGCGTCCGGGGCCATGCCCTGCTCTTCACACACCAGTGCGAACTTGCGGTCCCGCCGATGCAGGAAGGTGGGAGGCTGTGATCGGTCCCGTTGCGCCTGGCTGTCAAACTCCAGCAACAATCGGAGGGGGCTGTCGGTCATTCAGGGTTCCGGTGTCGAATTCGGTCTGTCGGGCCCGTCGGGCTTTAGTGCTAGGATATAGGGATACCCGCACCCGATACCAGACAACGAGAGTCCATGCCCCACCATCTGATGAACCTGCGCCATGTACCCGATGACGAGGCCGATGAAATTCGTGCTCTGTTCGATGCCCACGAGGTGGCCTATTACGAAACGCCGCCAAGCCGCTGGGGTATCAGCATGGGCGGTTTCTGGGTGCACGATGACGATGAGGCGGCCCGGGCCAGGGCGCTACTGGACGAGTATCAGCGGCAACGCTATGAAACCCAGCGGCGGGCCTACGAGGAGCACCTGGCCAGGGGCGAATCCGGCGGTTTCTGGTTCATGCTCAGGCAGCGGCCAATCCGGACTCTGGCGGCCTGCATTGCCATTCTGGTGATCATGGGCCTGAGCCTGCTGCCGTTTATCCGGATCGGTTAGCGGCGCGGGCGTCACCCCTCTTGTTGGCGGGCGAGGAACCCTATCGCCTCGTCTACCGCATCGCCTGCAGTCAGGAAGCTGGTGACATGCCCCCGCAGGTGCATCTCGTAGAGTTCGCTGTAGATCTTTTGATCCTCAAGAGCTGCCCGGAAACGTTCTGCCTGACTGAAAGGCACCAGCATATCCATGGCACCGTGAAACAGGAAAAAGGGCGGCGCGTTGGCGGTTACATGGCTGATCGGGGACGCCTTGCGATAGGTTTCCGGCATCTCGTGCTGTTCTCCACCAAGGAACTGCCGGATCAGTTTGCCTGAACCAAAAGCCATGAGGTCGGAAGGCAGGCCACCGGTGACAACCGCATTCAATCGGGTTTCCGGTACACCGTAGGGCTGGTTCAGATCGCTGTCGGAGCTTGCCACCAGAGCCAGTAGCGCAATCAGATGGGCGCCGGAGGAGAAACCGAAACCGCTCACTCGGGTGGCGTTCAGATGATACTCATCGGCGTGCCGGTTCAGCCACTGTCGGGCCAGTTGCAGGTCGTGCAGCTGGGCCGGGAAGATGTATTCCGGCGCGAACCGGTAATCGATGTTCATTACCGCGAAACCGTGACTGGCCACCTCTTCGGCGATCCAGGCCATGTCCTCCCGGGATCGGCGTTGCCAGCCGCCCCCATGAACCATCAGGACAACCGGATAGCGCCGCTGTGAGACTTGCCCGGTCGGAAGGTAGAGGTCGGCGAAGAGCGCTTCTGGCCAATCACCGGGCGAAAACCGCAAGTCCTTCTCTACTCGGAAAGCGACCTCGTCCGGGACGCCAGCCGAGGCAGGCCCGTTATGATGGGTGGCACACCCTGCCAGTACCAACAGGCTCCCGATCAACGCTGTCACCACGCCAGTTCTTACATTTTCGCGGTGGTTTGATACGCGCATCTTGTTTCTCTCCCGAAGCGGTCGCAGATTCGTATCCAGATTCTACGACCGCTCAGGGCTCGTGGATGCGGAACGGTCAGATTTGTGTCTGGCGTGACTCTGTTTTGCCCCGCGGAAGTCGAAATGAAGGAATGAAAGCCGGCACCCGTTCCCGATAGGTGTGATAGGCCGGCCCAATCGCTTGCTTGAGATCCCTTTCTTCCACCGGCGTGATGACCAGGATGTAGGCTGTTGCCAGGGTCGCCATCAGGGCATGGCCGAGAGTCACGTCCGGAGTTGCCCAGAATACGACCATCCAGCCAAGACTGATGGGATGGCGAACCAGTCCGTACAGGTACCTGGCCGAAAATGGTGCTTGCCTGGGCGGCTGGCGGCGAAGATGCCGCCAGACCGGGCCGAGGCCGAAGAAATCGAGGTGATTGATGTGGAATGTGGCCAACACCATGATCACCCAGCCGGCCCCGTGCAGACCATAAAGCAGTCCCCTCAGCCACCCCGCTTCCGCCTGCCATAGCATCAGCGGCAACGGCTGCCACAGTGCGATCACACCTACGAGGGTCAGGCCCGAGACCAGTACATAGGTACTCCGCTCCAGAACCGGCGGAATCAGACGTGTCCAACGTGCCTTGAAGGCCGGACGCGCCATTACCGAGTGCAACGCGAAATAGGCCATCAAAAGCAGGGTGTTTGCGAATGTGGCAAACATTTCGTTGCCCGCTGTGCCCTTGTCGATGCCCAGAGGCATCAGATTGAGCAGGAAGGCCATCAACGCCAGTAATGAGGAAAAACCCACGCCATAGGCGAGCAGTGCATAGAGCCCGAAGAAACATTTTTTCATGATCCGCTTTCCTCCTCGTTGCGGGCGATGAAATAGACGTTGAACGGATCGTGGTCCAGGCGCCTGGAGACTATGTGGCGAAAACCGGCCTGGCGAAGCATCAGTTCCGCCTTCTCTTCACCCCAGAGTGTGCCCAGTCCGGGTCCGCCCTGGGCGAGTGAAACCGGCGTACAGTGGGCGCAGGATATGGTGTACAGCAGCGGGCCAAGGGGATGCTCAAGGTTTTTCTCCAGAAAGCTGGAGCCGGCGATATCCTGCATCAGGTAGACCCCGCCGGGCCGAAGGGCTCCGGAGATGCCGCTAAGCAGGGCCGCCGGGTCTGCCTGGTCATGAACAGCATCAAAGGTGGTGATCAGGTCATACCCGGCAGGGGCGCGGAAGTCCCGAAGATCCCTGGCTTCAAACGTCAGATTGGTCAGCCCCAGGGAACGGGCTTTTTCCCGGGTGGGTAGGAACGCCTCCTCACACAGATCGAAGCCGGTGAACCGGCTGTCGGGGAAAGCCCGGGCGAGGCTCAGAAGCGCCAGACCTCTTCCGCAGCCGGCATCCAGCACAGAAATGCCATTCGCCAATCGATCTGATAATCCCGGAACCAGGGGCAGGATGTGATCGAACAGAGCGCTGACGACGGTCTGATGGCTGTCTTCCGCCATAACGTCGTGGAAGCAGGGGTAAGCATCGTAGGGCAGCCCGCGACCGGTCCGGAAACAATCGAGCAGGTCTGTTTCCATGCTGCTGATCAGTGGAATGAACCTGGCGGTCACTGCCAGGTTATTGGGGGTGGCGCTGCGGGTCAGGCAGGCGGCGTGGGCTGGATCCAGGGCGAAGGTTTTATCAACCGGGTGATAGTCCACGATGTCGCCTGTAACCATCACCGACAGCCATTCCCTGACATATCGCTCGGCCAGCCCAGCGGCTTCCGCGATCTGACCGCATGTGGCCGCAGGTAGGCTGGCCAGGGTATCGAACAGCCCGAGCCGGTGCCCCAGTGAGCTCATCGCCACGATTGCGGCGTGATTTACCATACTGGCGAAACGGTCTCCAAACTGTTCGGGTGTACGTGTAGGTGCAGAAACTGAAAGTGGTGCATTCATGACGCGTTCTCCTTGATTGACGTAGTCTGGTTGGTGCGCGTCCATACTGAACATATCGGCGCGGGCGCCCTTCAGCGAAATCGGTCAATTACTGGTCAAATCGGCCAGGTGGTCATCGCATCTGGATGGTTTTATGATCGTGGCTGAACAGGAGGGCAAGACATTGGAATCGAACAAGCCGGGGTCACCCGGACGTCCTCTGGAGGTCGGTATACTTGCCGTTCCCCAGGCAACAGCGTCGCCGATTTACGGTATGCAGGAACTTCTTACTTCTGCGGGACGTGACTGGGATTTCCTGATGCAGGGAACGCCCGGGGCCGGCCTGATCAACGCTTCTATTGTGTCGTTGGACGGGGCGCCAATGGAGCTTGCCAGTGGGGGCTGGGTCAAGCCAGCAAAGCGCCTGGATGATGATTACTGTCCCGATGCGCTCTGTATTCTCGAAGTGGTGTTCGACCCTGCTGCCGGTCCCGGCGATCTGTTTCTCCGCGAAACTCAATGGCTGAATGACTATTGGCACCGGGGCGGACTTATTGCCACCGCCTGTACCGGGGCCGTGCTTCTGGGCGAGGCCGGTTTGCTGTCGGGTGAGGACGCGACCACACACTGGGGCTTCTGCGATTTCATGGCAAAGCGTTACCCGGGGGTCCGGATGCATCCGGAGCGGGCACTGGTGGCCTCCGGTTCCGGTCAGCGACTGATCATGTCAGGCGGCGGGACGTCGTGGATGGATCTGGGGCTGTACCTGATCGCCCGGTTCTGCAGCCAGGCGGAAGCAATCCGCGTTGCCAAGGTGCACCTGATCGAGTGGCACGAAACCGGACAGCAGCCCTTCGCATCTGTCAGCCATCAGCGCCAGTCGGACGATGCGATCATCGCCCAATGCCAGCAATGGCTGGCCTATCACTACGATCAACCTTCTCCGGTCGCTGGCATGATGTCACTCAGTGGTCTGAGCGAGCGTTCTTTCAATCGCCGGTTCCGGCAGGCGACCGGAATGACGCCGATTGAATACGTCCTGACGCTCAGGCTGGAGGAGGCCAAGCAGATTCTGGAAACCAGCAAGGTTTCGGTGGAAGCGGTGGCAGAGATGGTGGGATATCAGGACGCCGCCTTTTTCAGTCGGAAGTTCCAGCAGCGTGTTGGCCTGACACCGGCGCAGTATCGACGGAAATTCGGTGGTATCGGGCGGTTATCACCTCACTGAACGTTGGGGTTAAGAGCCTGATTGTCCGACATTCCATACAGTGTCCGAGTTTCGGGACAGATTGCTCCAGGCCCTCTACTGCGCCATTTCTCGTTTATTGATTCGCTATTGACTGTCCGGAAATCCGGAACAATTACTTTCCTCGAAACCAAAAGGTGGATTAAGATTATATAAATCAAAAGGATACCTGGTTGGCACAGGATCCGCATGGCGTTCCCGGGGCCCGGCTTGAGGCCTGGTCTGTTCGTTTACAACAACAAACAAGGAACGATCATGAAACGAATAATGCTCTGCGCCCTGATCGGCGCCACGGGGATGACCCTGACTGCCTGCAAGGATGGAAAACCACCCTTCAACGAGATCCCTGACTTTATCCAGGGCGACGTAAACCAGACCAGCTACGACGGTGTTACCGATGACCTGTTAACTGCAGGCCTGGGTGCCAGCGGTCTGGCCACTACGCCCGCGCCTGCGTTTGCCGACCCTCTTAATCCTACAGCCGCCGAACTCCGTCGCCTGGCGATCTATAACAATTACCGCGCGTTGGTGGACACCGCTCCCGGCGGTGGTTACGGCACCTTCTTCGGCCCGCAGGTAGACGCCAGCGGTGAAGGCCTGATTCCGGGCGACGAATACCTTGCTTACATGGCGGTGCCGGGTACCGACGTGCCGGTGACGGTCATGGCCCAGGTGCCCGATAGCTTTGATCCTGATCGCCCCTGCATGGTCACTGCGCCGTCCTCGGGCTCCCGTGGCATCTATGGCGCCATCGGTACCGCCGGCGAATGGGGTCTGAAAAAAGGGTGCGCCGTTGTCTACACTGACAAGGGTACCGGGACCGGCTCCCATAACCTGGCCACCAACACTGCCCAGCGCATTGATGGCACGCTTACCTCTGCCGATGAGCCAGTGCAGTTCCGGGCGGATCTGACCGATGAACAGCGAGCAGACTTCGACAGTGCCTGGCCGGATCGTTTTGCCTACAAACACGCACACTCGAAAGCCAACCCGGAAGCCGACTGGGGCCTGCACGTGTTGCAGTCCATTGAATTCGGCTTTTATGTGCTGAACGAAAAGTTTGGCCGGGAACTGGGCAACGGCGAAACGCTGCTGACCATCAATCCCAAGAACACCGTGGTTATTGCTTCCAGTGTCTCCAACGGCGGTGGTTCTTCAGTTCGTGCTGCCGAGCAGGACACTCGCGGCCTGATTGACGGTGTTGCGGTGTCCGAGCCCAACGTGAATCCGGAAGTGGACCGGAGCTTTACCATTCGCCAGGGCGAAGGCCCGGTTATTACCGAGCACAGCCGGAGCCTGCTGGATTACACCACGGCCCTTGCCGTCTATCAGGGTTGTGCCAACCAGGCACCGGCGATCCGGGACGATGCGCCATTGAATGCCACCTTCAATCCCCCCGCAATCGGCGAGAATATCTGTAACTCCCTTGCCAACAAGGGTCTGGTAAGTGGTGCCACGCTGGATGACCGGGCTACCGAAGCGCTGCGCATCCTGAACGAGGACTTTGGTATTCAGCCGGAGCAGAATCTGTTGGCGCCGGTGCACTTCGGGCTCGCCGTAGCCCAGAGTATTTCCATGACCTATGCCAATGCTTATAGTCGCGCCGGTGTCGAGGATCGTGTCTGTGATCTCAGCCTGGCGGCCGTGGATGGCGCCGGGGCAGTGGCTCCGATAGCGCCGGGGGTAGAGGCCGCTCTGTTCTCTATCAGCAATGGCATTCCGCCGTCGGCCGGGGTGAACATCGTCTACGATGGTGCCGATGGTCAGCCCACCAATCTGCCTGCCAGTGCTTCACCAAGTACCAACCAATTGGACTATGGCCTGGATGCACTGTTGTGCCTTCGTAGCCTTGCCCAGGGCAGCGACGCCGTCAGCGGAGCTGATCTGCAGGGCTCTGACGCCGAGCTGGCAACGGCTATTGCCGAGGGTATCGCCGAAGTCCGTGCCTCGGGTGATCTGCAGGGCAAGCCGACGGTTTTCGTGACCGGCCGTGCCGATGCGATTCTACCCATCAACCACACCTCCCGGCCCTATTTTGGCCTGAACCAGCGAGTGGAGGGGGAGAAAAGTAACCTGCGGTACTACGAAATCCTGAACGCGCATCACCTGGACGTACTTAATGGTTTCCCGGGCGTTGCTGACCGGTATGTGCCGCTGCACCACTATTATTTCCAGGCGCTGGATCTGGTCTGGGCCAAGCTGACCGAAAAGCAGGCATTGCCGCCCAGCCAGGTGGTTCGCACTGTACCCCGGGGCGACATCACGACACCACTGGCGGAAGCCAACCTGCCGGCGATCAATCCCGAGCCGGATGCCGCAGACCAGATTGTCTTTGAAGACAACCAGGTCCGGATTCCGGAATAAACGTGCCACCGGCCGGCCTGCTATCGGGCCGGCTTCGTTTGCCCCCGGTCCGGGGGCCCCATATACTTCCGTGACTGCACCCGGCCTGCCGGGTGCCAGGGTTAATACCATGAATGACATTCGACCCGTTGGTGCGCGGTACATGACAGAGCTGTTTTCTGACAAGAACAAGAGTGGCCTGACCCGGGACCTGATCGAAGCCCTGTTTCCGATGTTTGAGGAAGCCAGTGCCGGCGCGATTGCTGTCGACCGGAATGCCCGGATTACCTGGATCAACAGTAGCTATTCCCATCTGCTTGGCCTGGGCGATCCGTCAAAGGTCATTGGCAAACCGGTGCGTCAGGTGATTCCCCAGACGCGAATGCCTGAGGTCGTTGAAACCGGCAAGCCCCTGTTGTTGGATATCATGGAGCACAATCAGCAACAGCTGGTTGTAACTCGACTGCCCTATTTTGACGATGACGGCGAGATCGTGGGCGGGGTTGCGTTCGTCCTTTACGACGACCTGCAACCTCTGACCCCGCTGGTTTCCAAGTACCGGCGTCTGCATCAGGATCTGGCGGCGGCCCGTAAGGCGCTGGCCAAGAAATCTCGCGGCACCCGGTACAGCCTTGGCGATTTTGTCGGGGCCAGCCCGGCGGCCCTGGAAGTCAAGCGGAGGGCCCGTCTGGCGGCCGGGCGAGACATGCCGGTGCTTCTGCTGGGCGAAACCGGCACCGGCAAAGAGGTCCTGGCCCAGGCCATTCATACGGTATCGGCCCGGGCGGAGAAACCATTCGTAGGTGTCAACGTCGCGGCTATTCCGGATAACCTCCTGGAAGCAGAGTTTTTCGGGGTCGCTCCGGGGGCTTACACCGGTGCTGACCGTCGTACCCGGGACGGCAAGTTCCAGCTGGCCAATGGCGGCACGCTGTTCCTCGACGAAGTGGGTGATATGCCTCTGCCGCTGCAGGCGAAGCTGTTACGTGCGCTTCAGGAAGGCGAGATTGAACCGCTGGGCTCCAACAAGGTGGTTCCGGTGGATGTCCGGGTTATTGCGGCCACCAGTCGAAATCTTGAGGTCATGATCGCCGAGGGTGAGTTCCGGTCGGATCTCTATTACCGCCTTAATGTTCTCGAAATTCCGATACCACCGCTGAGGGATCGCCTGGCAGATCTTGGCGTACTGTGTGAAGCGTTGCTGGAAGAGATCTGTGAAGGCCTTGAGCTGCGCGGTGAAATCACCGACGCGGGAGTCTCGGCCCTGGGCAGTTATGACTGGCCCGGCAATATCCGGGAGCTTCGGAACGTACTTGAGCGAGCCCTGACCATGGGGGAGGAAGGAGGCCTGCTCGATGCAGACGCTATTTTCAAGGTATTGCCGCGCAATGGTAACCGCCCGGTGTCTTCCCTGACCCCTCAACCGGTCCGGCCGCTGTCGCAGACTCTGGCAGAAGCCGAAGCCCATGCCATTGAGGAAGCCCTCGTTGCCAGCCGGGGCAATCGCACCCGCGCGGCTAAGCTGCTGGGCATCTCAAGGTCTGTTCTCTACGAAAAACTGGCCAGACTGTCCTGAAACCCGGACGCATGTCCTGTTGTCCGTACAATTACCTACGACTGAGGTCTTAATATGTCCTGATTATCGGACATTTAAGTGTGCCCAGTCTTCTTCCATTCTCTCCAATCTATTGAAATAAAAGATAAAAAGTAATCTGGCACAGTGCCTGCAATCTCCGGGACGCAGGACGTCAGAACAATGCAGAGAACAAGACTGACGCAAACTGTTGGACCCCAAGATTAACCCTGTCCGTCTGTTCCTGCATTCTCTGACTATACTCAGATCAGGCCCCGGCTATCCGCGCCAGGCCAGATACAATAACAATGTTAGGAGACTTGCCAATGAAACTTCTCAAGGCTCTCACCGGTGTGGCCGGTGCGATCGCTCTCACCACGGGCTCTGCGTTTGCTGACGATCTGCGCTGGAAAATGCCCGTAGCCTTCGCTACCAACCTTCCGGGCCTCGGTTCTCCCGCTGCCTGGGTTGCAGATAACCTCACCACCGCTTCCGATGGCAGCATCCAGGTCCGTGTCTATGAGCCCGGCAAGCTGGTTCCGCCGTTCGATATCCTGCAGTCCGTCTCAGACGGCAAGGTTTCTGCTGGTTACACCTGGATCGGCTACGATCAGGGCAAGGTGCCTGCGATTCCTCTGTTTGCAGCTGTTCCCTTCGGCATGAAGCCACCTGCCTACATCGGCTGGTATTACTTCGGTGGCGGTCATGAAATGCTGCAGGAAACCTATGCCAATAAAGGCTTCAACGTTCACGCACAGCTGTGCGGCATCATTGGGCCTGAAACAGCAGGTTGGTATTCCGAGCCCATCGAAACTCTGGAAGACTACAAAGGCCTGAAGATCCGCTTCGCCGGCCTCGGCGGCAAGGTTCTCGAAAAACTGGGCGCCTCTGTCACCATGATGCCTGGCGGCGAGCTTTACCAGGCACTGGAGAAGGGCACCATCGATGCCACCGAATTCTCCATGCCAGCTATCGATCAGATCCTTGGCTTTAACCAGGTCGTCAAGTACAACCTGTTCCCGGGCTGGCACCAGCAGTTCACAGCCCAGTACATGCTGATCAACAAGGACGAGTGGGCACGTGCCACCGAGGCACAGAAGGCGCTGGTTGAGGCTTCCTGTACTGCGGCAACCACCCGTGGTTTGGCCGAAGGCGAGTACAAGAACGGCAAGGTTCTGGCTGAGTTCCAGGATAAGGGCGTTCAGGCCGACCAGATCCCCCGCGACGTTCTGCTGAAGCTGAAAGAAGTAACACAGGAAGTACTTGAAGAAGAAGCGTCCAAGGATGCTGACTTCAAGCGTGTTTACGAAAGCCAGCAGGAGTTCATGGAATCCTACAAGGTGTGGGATACCCGCGCCTATGTTCCGGCGGACCTGTAAGGTTCGGGGCTGACCCTGAGCACCGGACGCAATTCCGGTGCTCATCGATTTAGTCTGGATGGCCCTGCGGGGCCATCCTTGTTTCACGGCAGGCTTTCTGAACGAGGAACTGTTGTATGACAGTGTCTGATAAAGGCTCACCGCCCGATGTACATGCATCGGCGTCGGACGCCGGTCAATTTATTCATCATCACACCGAGTTTCCAACCACCCGACTGAGCGAGGTTTTGGACGGTGTGATCTCTGCAATAGGCAAGAGTGCGTCCTGGCTCTGGTTCGTGGTCACCGGAGTGATCATTTACGCCGTGGTCGGTCGCTATGCCTTTGGTATGGGGTCGGTCACTCTGGAAGAAGTCCAGTGGCACCTCGCCGGCGCCGGTTGGTTGTTGGGGCTGGGCTATACCCTGGTAACTGATGATCACGTCAGGGTGGATGTCATCCATGAGCGCCTGTCGCTCAAGGGCCAGGCCTGGATTGAACTGTTTGGCCTGGTGTTCCTGTTGTTGCCGTTTCTGGGATTGGCTGTCTACGAGATGATTCCCTACGCCGTGAGTTCCTGGGAGCAGGGAGAGACCAGCCAGGCACCGGCGGGCCTTCCTTACCGCTGGATCCTCAAGGGCGTTCTGGCGCTGTCTTTTGTGCTGCTGATTATCGCTGCCCTGTCCCGTCTGCTGAAAGTTACTGCCCTGCTTTTCGGCTTTCCGAAGCCAGTCCGGGTCGAATCCGGTGAGAACAAGAAAGAGGATGCGTCCTGATGGAGCTTGAAACCCTTTTTGTAATCGGCATGTTCCTCACCTTCGGGGCACTGCTGATGACCGGCTATCCGGTTGCGTGGGTACTGGGCGGCACCGCGGTTATCTGGACCGTTGTCGGTGTCGTCGCCGTTGAGAATTTTGGTGCCAACCTGTGGTTCGACTACTCCTCCTCCATGGGGCTCGTCCCCGAACGAATCTGGAAGGTGGTAAGCAGTGAAACCCTTGTGGCCCTGCCCATGTTTATCTTCATGGGCATCATGCTTGACCAGTCCGGCGTTGCCGAGCGGCTGATGAACAGCATGGTCAAACTGTTTGGCGCCGTTCGTGGCGGCTATGCGGTTACCGTAATCGTGATCGGCGTTCTGTTGGCCGCGACCACCGGTATCATCGGTGCTTCCGTGGTGCTCCTCGGCATGTTGTCCCTGCCGGTAATGATGGAGAACAAGTACGACAAGGGATTTGCGGTGGGTACTGCCTGTGCCACCGGGACCCTGGGTATCCTGATCCCCCCGTCCATCATGCTGGTGCTGATGGCGGACCGGCTGGCCGTTCCTGAGGCATCCGTCGGCGATCTGTTCATGGGCGCCTTCTTCCCCGGCCTCATGCTGGGTGCCATGTACGTGGCATACGCCATCATTCGCCCCATGCTCCAACCCCACATTGCGCCGGTACCGGCGGGCACCGAGAAAGTGACCTGGGGTATCGTCTGGGAAGTGGCGAAAGCCGTTGTGCCAACGGCCGCGCTGATCCTGGGCGTTCTCGGTTCTATCTTCGCTGGCATTGCAACGCCAACGGAAGCATCCGGTGTCGGTGCGCTGGGCGCTCTGCTGTTGGCCCTGATGTCTGGTCGACTGAATCTGAAAGTGCTCAACTCTTCCATGCAGCAGACCACCCGAACCGCTGCGTTCATCTTTGCCATCTTCCTGGGCGCAACCGCGTTCTCTGTCGTTCTGCGCGGTCTGGGTGGCGATCAGGTAATTGAAGACGCCCTGTTGGGTCTGCCTTTCGGACCCTACGGCGTGGTTCTCACCATCCTGTTGGGTGTTTTCCTGCTGGGCTTCTTCCTGGACTGGGTCGAGATCACCTTGATCATCCTGCCGCTGGTGGCGCCGGTGGTGCAGCAGCTTGGTTTTGATCTGGTGTGGTTCACCATCCTTTTTGCCATGTGCCTGCAGACATCATTCCTGACACCGCCGGTCGGATTCGCGCTCTTCTACATCAAGGGTGTCGCCCCGCCGGAGATCAAGGTCACCGATATTTATCGTGGCGTTATACCGTTCATCATTATCCAGCTGGTAGCTCTGGCCATTGTGTTCGTGGTTCCGGAGATCGCGACCTGGCTGCCGAGTGTGGCTTACGACTAAGGAGACAATAACAATGCGTCTGGAAAACCGGATTGCCTTGATTACAGGTGCCGGTCGCGGCATCGGCCGGGCCATTGCCGAGGCCTATGGCCGCGAGGGAGCCAAGGTCGCTGTGGCTGATCTCACGCTCGAGGCGGCACAGGATACCGTAGCTGCCATCGAACAGGCCGGCGGTACCGCAATCGCTCTTGAAATGGATGTTACTGACGAATATGCAGTTGACGTAAACGTTAACTATGTGGTTAAACAGTGGGGCGGTCTGGATATCGCCATCGCGAACGCCGGCATCCAGCATATCGACCCGGTGCACAAGCTTGCTTATTCCGATTGGAGCAAAGTCATGAATGTGCATCTCGATGGCGCATTCCTGGTTACTCGCGCGGCACTCAAACACATGTACGAGAGTGGCGGGGGCACCATGCTCTACATGGGGTCGGTGCACTCTCTGGAGGCCTCTCCCCTGAAAGCCCCGTATGTGGCTGCCAAACACGGCATGCTGGGATTGTGCAGGGCGGTGGCGAAAGAGGGTGCGGAACATGGGGTGCGGAGCAATATCATCTGCCCCGGGTTTGTGCGCACCCCTCTGGTGGACAAGCAGATTCCGGAGCAGGCCAAGGAGCTGGGCATTTCCGAAGAGGAAGTGATCAGCAAAGTTATGCTCAAGAACACTGTGGACGGCGAATTCACCACCCTGGAAGACGTGGCAGAGTTGGCGGTTCATCTGGCTGCATTCCCCTCTGCGGCTTTGACTGGCCAGTCCATCGTGGTCAGTCACGGCTGGCATATGCAGTAACATTCAGGAGATATGGATGAGCAATGAAGAACAATCACCGGTAGTCTGGTCTCCGTCGGAAGACACCCTGGCCAGTTCCCGCATGGGCCAGTTCAAGGCCTGGCTGGAGCAGCAGGGCTTCGTTCCCTTTGCCGATTACCACGCCTTGCACCAGTGGTCCATTGATGAGCTGGAAACTTTCTGGCAGAAAGTCTGGGACTACTGCGGCCTGGTCTGCGATACCCCGGCCGAGAAAGTACTGGGCAAGCGTGAAATGCCGGGCGCCGAATGGTTCCCGGGCATGAAATTGAACTTTGCCGCCAACCTGCTTAGGCTGGCGGATGGCGAACACGCTGATCGGGAAGCGGTCGTAGCATACTGCGAAACGCGCCCGGTGCTGCGCCGCACCTACGCACAACTCAAAGCGGACGCGGGCGCCCTGGAAGCCTTCCTGCGTGACAAGGGTATTCAACAGGGCGATCGTGTGGCTGGCGTTGTTACCAATGGCTACGAAGCTTTGGTTGGTATGCTGGCAGCGACAAGCATGGGTGCCATCTGGAGTTCCGCCTCCCCGGATTTCGGCATCGGGGCCATTCTCGACCGCTTTGGCCAGATTGAACCTTCAGCACTGATCGTGGTGAATGGTTACGGCTATGGCGGCAAGGTATTCGCCCGCCAGCAGGACTTTGCAGAGCTGATTGCAGGGCTACCCACTCTCAAATCGGTTGTCAGTGTTCAGCAATTGCCGGACGAGCCACCGATTGCCGGAGACCTGGTTACCACCTGGGAAGACGTACTGGCCTATGGCCAAGGCAATGCGCCTTCCTTCACGCCGCTGCCCCCGGACCACCCGGTCTATATCCTGTATTCCTCCGGTACCACGGGCAAACCCAAGTGCATCGTTCACGGCAACGCCGGCCTGCTGGTCAACCACGCCAAGGAACTGATGCTGCACGGCGACGTTGGCCCCGAAGACCGGTTCCTGTACTTCACCACCTGCGGTTGGATGATGTGGAACTGGCAGGCTTCCGCCCTGATGACCGGCGCAGCCGTGATCACCGTTGACGGCTCCCCGGGCTATCCGAGCCTGAACTTCCTCTGGGACACCGTGGCGGAAGAGAAAGTCACCCACTTCGGCACCAGCGCGAGATTCATCGCCGGCTGCCGGAAAGGCGAACTCCAGCCCGCGAAAAATTTGGACCAGAGCAAACTGAGGGTGGTGTTCTCCACCGGCTCACCGCTGCTGCCGGAAGATTACGACTGGGTCTACAGCGACGGTGCCCCCGGCGCCCTGCTCGGTTCCATTGCCGGTGGAACCGACATTTGCGGTTGCTTCGTAGGCTCAACGCCGCTGTTGCCTGTTCGTCGCGGCGAAATCCAGTGCCGTTTTCTGGGTGTTGATGCTGTTGCCTACGGCGACGACGGCCAGCCGGTCAGCGAAGGCCGCGGGGAACTGGTCTGCCGCCAGCCGTTACCATCCATGCCGGTCAGCTTCTGGCAGGACCCGGACGGCGAGCGCTACCGCGATGCCTATTTCAATACCTTCCCCGGCGTTTGGGCCCACGGCGATTTCATTGAATTCACCGAGCATGGCGGCGCCATCATCTACGGCCGCTCCGACGCCACCCTGAACCCGGGCGGCGTTCGAATCGGTACCGCGGAAATCTACCGCCAGGTAGAAACCGTGGCCGAGGTCAAAGACAGCCTGGTGGTGGGACGCCAGATCGACGGCGACGTGGAAGTGGTTCTGCTGGTGGTCCCGGCCGATGGCCAGGAAATCACCGACGACCTGCTGAAACAGCTCAAAATCCGAATCCGCGAAGGCGCCAGCCCGCGCCACGTGCCCAAGCACATCGTGCAGGTGAACGACATCCCGTACACCCGCAGCGGCAAGAAGGTGGAACTGGCGGTGGCCCGGTTGATCAACGGCTCTAAAAAGGCCGACAACCGGGATGCTCTGGGGAATCCTGAGGCGTTGGATCATATTCGGGAGCGGTTGGCCGAGGTTGGGTTGTTGCCCGATTGAAGGTCTGAAATCTGAGGGTGGTTGTCGGATTACGCCGTTGGCTAATCCGACCTACTGTCAGGTTGAGGCTCGTTTTGTTGACAATCAGTCATAGAAGGCTGGCCAGATTCGGCTTGCGGAACCCAACTGAAAAGCTTGAATAGCGGGGCGGGTGGAGCCTCCCAAAACTGTGCGGAGCCAGGGATGGCGGAGCCCAAGCGCCACATGGATGTGCCGCAAGGAGCGTGTTTTGGGAGGCTCCACCCGCCCTGCGTCCACTCCCAGTCGATGTTAGAAAGTTTCGTAAATTCCCGCCATTTCATCGTCTTGTAACCGAAGATCAGGCATTTTTAGTCCGTTCTTATACTAAGATCGTAACCAAAATTAACGAAAAACTGGTATCTTAGTAGGTCTATCAAAAGTTCCTAATCAGTCATTGCTCAGGTCGGACGTTCAAAAGACGCCTGACCCCGCCATGACCGTCCTGAACCCACCCATTAGCCTGAGGACGAAAATGACATCATCCAAAGCCAAGATTGTCTACACACTGACCGACGAGGCGCCAGCCCTCGCGACACGGTCACTTCTTCCCATCCTGGAAACCTACGCCAAGCCGGCTGGAATTGAATTCGAAACCAGCGACATCTCCCTCGCGGCGCGTATTCTGGCGAACTTTCCGGATTATCTGGAAGAAGATCAGCGGGTTCCGGATGCTCTGGCCGAACTGGGTGAATACACCAAGGATCCGGACGCCAACATCATCAAATTGCCAAACATTTCAGCGTCCATTCCGCAGCTGCGGGCGGCTATCAAAGAGCTGAATGAGCAGGGCTACAACGTTCCGGAATACAAGGAACACCCTGAAAACGACGAAGAGAAAGAAATTCAGTCCCGCTATGCCAAGGTTCTGGGTAGTGCTGTTAACCCGGTGCTCCGTGAAGGCAACTCTGACCGTCGCGCGCCGGCAGCGGTAAAAGCCTTTGCCCGCAAATACCCGCACACCATGGGTGAGTGGAGCCCGGCATCCCGTACCCACGTGGCCCACATGCGCGGTGGTGATTTCTACTCCAGTGAGCAGTCCGTAACGCTGGACAAGGCCACGAAAGCCAACATCGTGTTCGAGAACAAGCAGGGTAAGCAGACCGTTCTGAAATCCGACCTGCCCCTGCAGGAAGGCGAAGTGCTGGACGGCATGTTCATGAGCAAGAAGGCCCTGGTGAAGTTCTTCGAGGACGCCATTGCTGATTGCGAGAACACCGGCGTTATGTTCTCGCTGCACGTGAAAGCCACCATGATGAAAATCTCCCACCCGATCGTGTTCGGTCACGCGGTGAAGGTTTTCTACAAGGACCTGTTCGACAAGTACGGTGAGCTGTTCGACGAGATCGGCGTGAACCCGAACAACGGCCTGTCCAGCGTGGTCGAGAAGATCAAGCAGCTGCCGGAATCCAAGCAGGAGCAGATCCAGGAAGACCTGCACGCCTGTTACGAGCACCGTCCGGAAATCGCCATGGTGGACTCGGTCAAGGGCATCACCAACCTGCACGTGCCCAGTGACGTCATCGTGGACGCCTCCATGCCGGCCATGATTCGTAACTCCGGCAAGATGTGGGCCCGGGACAACAAGCTGAAGGACACCAAGGCGGTTATGCCCGAGTCCACCTACGCCACCATCTACCAGGAAGTGATCAACTTCTGTAAGACCCACGGTGCCTTCGATCCCACCACCATGGGTACCGTGCCGAACGTTGGTCTGATGGCGCAGAAAGCCGAAGAGTACGGCTCCCACGACAAGACCTTTGAGATCAAGGAAGACGGTGTTGTTCGCATCGTTGCCGACGACGGCACCGTGCTGACCGAGCACAATGTCGAGACAGGTGACATCTGGCGCGCCTGCCAGACCAAGGACCTGCCGATCCGCGACTGGGTCAAGCTGGCGGTCAACCGTGCCCGTGCCACTGGCATGCCGGCGGTGTTCTGGCTGGACGACGAGCGTGCCCACGATGCCCAGCTGATCAAGAAGGTGAACACCTATCTGAAGGATCACGACACTGAAGGTCTGGATATCCGCATCATGTCTCCGGTTCGCGCCATCCGCTGGACCATGGAGCGCCTGATTCGCGGTCTGGATACCATTTCTGTCACCGGTAACGTTCTGCGTGACTACCTCACTGACCTGTTCCCGATTCTGGAACTGGGTACCAGCGCCAAGATGCTGTCCATCGTTCCGCTGCTCAACGGCGGTGGTCTGTACGAGACCGGTGCCGGCGGTTCCGCGCCAAAGCACGTGCAGCAGCTGATCCAGGAAAACCACCTGCGCTGGGATTCCCTGGGTGAATTCCTGGCCACAGCGGTCTCCCTGGACGAGCTGGGCGAGAAGCAGAACAACGAGCGCGCGCGCCTGCTGGGTCAGACCCTGGACAAGGCTACCGAGCGTCTGCTGGAAAACAACCAGTCTCCGTCCCGGGTTACCGGTGAGCTGGACAACCGTGGCTCTCACTTCCACCTTGCCCGTTACTGGGCAGAGGAGCTGGCCAACCAGGACAGCGACAAGGAACTGAAGGAGTTCTTCACCAAGCTGTCCTCTCAGCTGGAAGAGAACAAGGACAAGATCCTGGAGGAGATGACTGTGGTTCAGGGCCACCCGGCGGATATTGGTGGCTACTACCACCCGCCGATGGAGAAGGTCTGCGAAGTTATGCAGCCCAGTGCCACGCTGAACAGGATCCTTGAGGATGCTCGTGCATCCGTGAAGTAAGTTCAGCGCTAAAGCATCCGGGAGCACGCCCGGATGCAATCAAAAAACCGGACAGCCCTGGCGGGTTCTCCGGTTTTTTTGTGTCCGTCCAGGGCAATCAGTCCTCGTCCGGTTCGTCCTGATAGCCTTTGCCGGTTTCGCCGGCTCGTCTGAGCTGAATCAGGGTGAGCGGCGGCCCCACCAGTTCAAAAATCACCGTTGCGCCAATAACCAGGGGCAGAATATACGTCAGCTCCGGCAGCCGTTCGGTCGCCAGCAGTGCCAGGCCAAGGGCAACGCCGGCCTGGGGCATCAGGCAGGCGCCGATCCGTTTCCGGGTATGTTGTGTGGAACCGGCCAGATAGCCGCCGAACCGTCCGCCCGCCAACCTGCCTGCAATCCGTGCGGCAACATAGGCCAGGCCCAGCGCGCCGAGGGCTGGCAGCATGGCCCATTCAAGCTGGTAGCCGGCCATGAAAAAGAACAGGGCCAGGAACGGCTCGGAAATGCCTTCTATTGAGCGGAATGGGCGCACATGATGCCTTGCCCGGTTGGCAACTACGATGCCCAGTGTCATGCAGGTCAGCAGATAGGAGAGGCCAAGAAACGATGCGATGCCGGCGGCCACGAAGACAAAACCGGCAGATTCCAGCAGCATGGGCTCGCCGGGCCGCAGTCGGCCCGTGAGCCAGGCCATGGGCAGGCCCAGGACAATGCCCAGCAGAACCGCCCCTCCGACATCCGTAAATCCGATCACGAGGGTTGAAAGCCCGGTACCGCCATTGCCCAGCAGTAATTGGGCGCCGACCAGGCAGATACTGAACAGAATGGCGCCCCAGGCGTCGTCGATGGCGACGACCTGGAATACCAGCCGAGTCAGCGGGCCGTTGGCACCCGCTTCTTTCAACGTATCCAGTGTTGCTGCCGGTGCTGTTGCCGTTGCGATGGAGCCCAGGAGCAGCGCAGCAGGAAGGTTCCGGGTAACCAGCCAGACTGCGACGGCAACAAAGGCCGCCGTTACAAGGGAGACGGCAAGGCTCACGATCACCGCCTCCCGCCCTTCCGCCAGGTTCTTCACCGCCATGCGCTCACCCAGCAGGAAGCCGACCATGGCCAGGGTTAGTTGGGTAATGAATCCGAAGTGGGCGTCGGCGCCGGTTGGCAGAAGATCCAGAAGTTCCGGCCCGGCAAGCGCGCCTAGCAAGAGCAACAGGGTGACCCTGGGCACATGTATGCGTTGGCCGATACCGTGTGCGGCCAAGGCCAGCAGCAGGGTGCCGCCGATCAATAGCAGGTCCGTTGCGTGGTTCAAGGCTTACTCCTGATGGAGTGGGAAAAAACCGCCGTTTACCAGTGTTGCCAGATCCCGCGGTGCAAGCTCAATTTCCAGGCCGCGGCGCCCGGCGCTCACAAAAATGGTATCAAAGCCCAGGGCCGAGTCGTCGATAAAGGTTTTCAGCTTTTTCTTTTGTCCCAGGGGGCTTACACCACCCAGAACATAGCCGGTTGTGCGCTCGACCGCCTGTTTGTCAGCCATGGTGGCTTTCTTTCCGCGGGCCGCCCGGGCAATCAGTTTCATATTGAGCATCCCTGTCACCGGCACGATGCCCACGACCAGCTCCTTACCATCGATGGCCACCACCAGGGTCTTGAACACCCGGGCAGGGGCCACGCCGGTTTTCTCTGCGGCCTCGGTGCCATAGCTCTCGCTTGCCGGATCGTGTTCATATTCATGAATGGTATGGGGCACTGCGGCCTTGCGCGCCGCGTTTATGCCAGGCGTCATGCTCGGCTCCTGAATGGGGGACAGAGATCGGGAATTAAAGCAGCTAAGCGGCACTGCAACAACTGCCCGGGTTCGGTGGGTAGCGAACGATTTTACGGAGCATGACATTTGTCACTCGACTTAACGTCCTGTTATGACTATTTTTCGTACATTATGAATGTCCAAACCCCCATGGCTGTGTGTTCATGGTGCCTCAGCGGCCAGACTCTCAAGGAATGAAAAGATTGAATGATAACCGGACACCCCTGCGGCGGGCTGGCTGGGCAGCGCTGGTCTATCTGATTGCCGGCTTTGCATGGATTGCGTTTTCCGATACCGCCGCCGAGGCATGGTTCCCCGACCCTCAGACCTTTTCCCTGGTTCAGACCTGGAAGGGTTTCCTGTTTGTGCTGACCACGGGCCTCGTGCTGTTCGTGGCGCTCCTGCGCCAGCTCACCAAGGATCGGGCCCTGCTCACCCTGCAGCACAATCAGCGCCAGGCCCTGCGCAAGCGAGAGCGCCAACTACAGGTCCTGATGGATAACCTACCCGGTATGGCGTATCGGTGCCGTTATGATCCGCATTGGACCATGCTGTTCGTTTCCCAGGGGTGTGCCCGTCTCACCGGCTATGAGCCTGAAGACCTCATCAATAACCGGGTTACCAGTTACGCCAGCCTGATGGATGACGAGGACAACGAGCGGATCCTGGGGGAGGTGCAGGCGGCTCTGGACAAGGACGAGTCCTTTTCACTGGAATACGGCCTTACCCGACAGGATGGCAGCCGGATCTGGGTGTGGGAGCGTGGCCGCGGTGTTGAGGAAGAAGATGGTACGGTTGTGCTCGAAGGCATCGTGCTGGACATTTCCGATCGCAAGACCCTTGAAAACGAGCTGGAGGAAATGGCCACCCGGGATCCGTTGACCGGCCTGTTCAACCGCCGGGAAATGTCCAGGGTTCTCGAGGAGGAGCTGGAGCGGGCCAGACGGTATCAGAGGCCCATGGCCGTGCTCTGGGTTGATTTCGACCATTTCAAGGATATCAACGACACATTCGGCCATGCCGCCGGCGATTCGGTTCTCCGGTCCATCAGTCGCCTGCTGCTGGGCAGCGTGCGCAGCGTCGACTCCATTGGTCGGTTTGGCGGCGAGGAGTTCGTTATCGTTCTGCCGGAAATGGATCTTGAAGAAGCTCAGGAGACGGCGGAGCGGCTCCGACGCAAAGTGGCCGAAGAGCCACAGCCGCTCGGGAATGACCAGACGGTGCCCCTGACCATCAGTGTCGGCGTTGCGGTCTATCCCGATCACGGGCAGACGGCCTCCACACTTTGTGCTGCGGCCGACAAGGCCATGTATCTGGCCAAGGAGCGCGGGCGAAACTGTGTTGCCATGGCGCACCTGCACGACCAGGTCCATAATCAGTAAAGAGACCCGTGTTCCGGGCCAGGTGGAGGCGGTGACGTCAGCCTGATTGCGGCCCGGCCAATGTGCAACGGGGTGGTTCTATTGAAAATAGAAAAACAACAATCGTACTGAAAAAGGTTTGAACTGATGAACCGACTTGCTCGCCGTGCCCTTCATAGCAGCCAGATTCCCGAGGATCTCGAAACCGTCACTTTCAGGGATGCCGCTGGTGAAAATCCGGCTGCTGCTGGCGTAAGTCAGGAGACGGTTGATGCTCTGTGGCGCAGCGTCCAGAGTCTGTACCGGACTGGTGTGCATCCGGGTATCCAGATCTCCATTCGGCATAAGGGCGAGCAGGTGCTGCACCGGGCCATTGGCCACGCCAGTGGCAATGGCCCCCATGACCCGAGGGATGCGGTTAAAGTCCCGATGACCACCGATACCCCGATTTGCTACTTCTCTGCTTCCAAGGCGGTTACAGCCCTGCTGATGCACATGCTGGCAGAGCAGGGCTTGGTGAACCTGATGGATCCCGTGTCCTACTACTGTCCGGAGTTCGGGGTTAACGGCAAACGCACCATTACCGTTCACCAGATTCTCTCCCACCGGGGTGGCATTCCTGCCATTCCGCGGGAAACGCCGATTGATGTACTTTGGGACAACGACGAAATCTGGCGCCTGCTCTGCGCCGCCCGGCCGGTGGAGGTCGATGGCGCCAAGGTGGCGTATCATGCGATCACCGGCGGCTTTGTGCTCCAGCGGGTTCTGGAACGCGTGACCGGCGATACCATTGAGAATTATCTCGACAAGCACCTTCGTCGGCCCATGGGTATGAAATGGTTTACCTATGGTATCGCCCCGGAGCATCTGAATGATCTGGCCTGCAACTACGCCACCGGGCCAACCCCCCGTTTCCCGGTTTCCTGGGTCGTCAACCGTGCTCTGGGAGGGGATATCCGGACCGTTGAACGGGTTACCAATGATCCACGGTTCCAGGAGGCGGTGATCCCGGCGGGAAACCTTTGCGGGACCGCAGAGGAAATGAGTCGGTTCTTCCAGATGATGCTGAACGGCGGGCTCTGGAACGGCCGGCGAATCTGCAGTGAGATCACCATCCGCCGTGCTATTCAGCAGTTCGGCTCCCTGCAGATAGACCGCACCATGATGATACCCATGCGCTTCAGTGCCGGCATGATGCTGGGTGGCAACCCGGTGGGTCTCTGGGGCCAGAACAGCCGGTTTGCCTTTGGCCACGTGGGTCTGATCAACAAGCTGTGCTGGGCAGACGCTGCCCGTGATATTTCGGTCAGTCTGCTTAACACGGGCATCCCGATTGTCGGCCATCATCTGCCAGCGCTGGCGAAGTTCGTGTATACCGTGGGCAACCGCTTCCCGCTGATACCGGAGCACCGGCGACCGCTGATCGCCGCTTGAGGCGTCTTCTTCAGAGGGTCCGGAGCTGGGCTTCCAGGATGCCAAGCACTGATGACAGGATGTCGCGGAAATCGGTCAGTGTCTGAGTGCGCTGGATCACGTCTTCGCGGTTTTCATCGAGTCGCTCCAGTTTCGGGACCACCCGCCGAATGCCCTCGGTGATCACTTCGTAGGGGTAATGGTGGTCCTGAATACTGAGCTTGTTAATCTCGGCCACTTCCTGGCTGAAGATGCTGATGATGTCGTACAGCATGTCCTTGTGGTGAATGCTGCTGGCTTCCCAGTAGGCATCATCCAGCAGTTCCAGCAGCGACAGATATTCGCGGAGGGTATCCGCCACGGACGTCTGGGTCATGGGAGCTCCTGTCGGTGGGCAATGTTGTATCTACAGGGAACTATAGCAGGGCTTCCATCGTGTGAATGGCAGAAGGACCGGCAAGGCTGAAAATAAAAATGAAACTCTATTCATTTTAATTGCACTTTGTCGGACAGTTGTGCAGACTTGCGTGATGGGAAAAGGATCTATCACGACTCAATGGACGAGAAGCCGAATGGACAAGCCCACACCCCCCAGCCACCAGTCAGCCTCCCGCGAGGTCAAGCTGGACCATCACGACAGCGTTCGCAATCACGTGCATCAGCAGGTGCGCTCGGAAGTTGAGCGGCTCGAACGCCGTATCGAAACCCTCCGTCTGGTCAAAGCGCCCCACGCGGCCATCATGATCTCCACCTATGAGCGGATGATCGACCGCAAAAAAGGTTTCCTGCAAAACTGGGATCTCAGGGACGGAGGCGCCAGCTAGCGCTCGGCGATAGCCACCGTTCCCCAAGTGGTTACAGCGTCCGCGTCTTCCTGATAGGTGCAATTGGCCGGATTGGCAATGGTGTCCTGCTCGTTCGTTGAGTCAGGGTCGTCAATGCGGGCCGGCTCGCCGTCTGAGGCAAAAATCCTGACCCGTTCCATGTTGTAATCCAGCTCGATTCTGAGGCAGTCGGGATGGTTGTCTTCCCGAGTGTACCCCGGATAGCGGTCGAGCTTGATGACTTCGGATTCCTGATTCTTGATAAACAGCGTATCGGTGTTTTCGTCAATGAAATCCTGGCGCAGTTCAATGCTGCCATGGTTCCGGCTCAGGTAGTCGGCGGTGGCGAACTCGGTGGGGCTGTAGCCCAGCGTCATGAAGCTGTTGGCGTCAAACCGGCTGCCTGCCAGCACGCTGACAAGTTCCGGCTGGGCCGCCTGGTCTTCTTCCTCCACGCTGCGGCTGACGTACTGGATGGTGCGATACACCTTGTTCTCGAGATCCGCCCCTTCCGGGCCATCCGGCAGGTAACGCCAGTCCAGGGTGGGGTAGATCCAGAGCTGGTCGTTCAGCGGCAGATCGGCAATCACCGCCGACTGGTCTGTGAACCGGATCTGGGCGCCATTGCCCCGAGTGTTGTAGGTGCCCGCGACGCCATCGGCAATGCGCTGGCTGATGTATCGTTTACCCTCCTGGAAATTGGTGACTTCACCGGATGCCAGCACCTGATTCATCAGGTCCAGCGGGTTGCGCACGCTGTCATAACTGGTGCCCGCGTCCGTTGGCGTCGCCCGGGTGAAAATCTCGATGTGACTGCGTATTTCCCCGGTGGTTTCCAGGTCGTCGGCATCGTCTGCTGCGGGCTGGATGCCACGGTAAAAATCCCAGAAACGAGTGTGACTAAGGTTGTCCGGGGCCACCTCAGTGTTCTGAAGGTCGAAGCTCGAGAACGTCAGATCCACATTGGTGGCCGGATTGAACGCTGAAGGGCCGGTGTCCTCAAGTCCGCAGCCACTCAGGACAAGCGTGGTCATGGAAACAGCAGCGAAAATGCAGGAATGTCTCATTTCAGAAGGCCCCGGGATGCGAAAAACGGTGTAAACGGCTAAAGTGAGTCACCAGGACGGTATAGCCCGGTGCGGTTACTGACAGTAAAACAAAAAACAGGTATCTACCCTCGCGGAGATCACATTTTGCGGCAACGGCTTGAATTGGCGCTCCCAGCGGTGACGTCTTTGATGGTGGCCCTGCTGCTCCTGGTCACGGCCATGATGCCGTCTTCGGCCAGTGCAGCCGGGCCCTGCCGTGATGGCGAGATTGTCCTGGATGTCGGTGTCGAGAGTATCCGTGATCTGGGTGGCTGTATCTGGTACCTGGAAGATCCCGGGCAGGCGCTGACCCTGGATGAGGTTCGCAAACTGGAATCGGGAGCCTTTACCCGCCAAGAGGGCGGCGTTTTAAACTTCGGCTACACCGAGTCGGCGTACTGGGTGCGTCTGGATCTGCGGTCCGCCCGAAACCTCGACCAGAACGGATGGATCCTGGAGCTTGCCCTGCCCCTGGTGGATGAAGTCGCCCTGTTCATGGTCCGCGACGGCGCGCTGGTTGAGCAGCGCCAGGCCGGTTACGAGGATAACTGGGTGGAGCGGGACCTGGCGGTTCCCAACCCCACATTCCGCCTTTCCCTGGCACCGGATACCCTCAGCCACGTCTATCTTCGGGTGGTCAACACCAACACCTTCCGTTTGCCGATCAGCCTGTGGCACCCGGACAGCTATATTGAAAAAGTCTCGGTGGATGAACTGGTGCGGGGCATTCTGCTCGGTGCGGTGCTCGCCATTCTCGCCTACAACCTGTTCGTCGCGGTCTCGGTGCGCGAGCGAAGCAACATCTATTACGTGCTCTACCTGGTGTTCGCGACCATCTTTATCTTTACCGAACAGGTTCACGGTATCCAGTTGCTGGAGAGCCGGCCCGCTCTTTTCGACAAGCAGTTCCTGCACTTCCAGATCATCCTGACCTGGTTCTGGGGCCTGCTGATGGCAAGGTCACTGCTGGAAACCCGGGAGCGGTCTGCCGACCTTGATCAGGTCATCCGCCTCTGTCTCTATTCGGTGGTCGCGACGTTTGTTCTGTCACTGTTCCTGCCCTACCACGTGGCCATGGAATGGATTGTGGTTGGCTCCGTGTTGCTGAGCCTGATCCTGATCGTCGTCAGTTACCTGTCCTGGCGTTATTACAATCCGGCGGCCCGGTCCTACTTTTTTGCCTGGACTCTTGCGCTGGTGGGCTTCGGCATCTACGCCCTGACGGTGATGGGTATATTGCCCCTTAACACCTTCACCGCCTACTCGCCCCAGTTTGGCCTGACTGCCCAGATTATTCTGTTCTCGTTTGCCCTGGCGGACAGGATAAAACAGGTTCAGGGCGAGGCATTGGGCTGGAGCCAGCGGGCGTTGTCGAATCTTCAGCGTTACCAGTCGCTGTTCGACAATGCCATTGAGGGCGTCTTCCAGATGTCCCCGGACCGGCGATTTGTCACTGCCAATCCGGCCATGGCGCGTTTGCTGGGCTATAACAGCAGCCGGGAGCTGCTCACGCGGAACCCGGACGTACTGGAAACCTGCATCGCGGATGACCGCCTGCGGCGGCTGGTGATCGAACAGCTGGAGGCCCGGGGTACGGTCAAGGGCATTGAGGCCCGATACCTGACCCGGGATGGCGACGAGCGCTGGGCGACCATCTCATTGCATACGGTTTATGACGCCGAAGGCGAGCCTACTCACCTGGAAGGGACCTGCATCGACGCCACCGAAAGTCACAACCGGCAGAGAATCGAGCGAGAGCGTGAGCAGGAGCGGCTCGAAAAGGAACTGGCCCGTAACTCGGCGGAGGCCAAGAGCCAGTTCCTGGCCAATATGAGCCATGAAATCCGTACGCCGTTGGCGGCGATCATCGGTTACGGTGAAACCCTGCTTGATCCGGACCTCAGTGATCCTGAAAAAAGAAGCAGCGCAGAGACCGTGGTACGAAGCGGGCGCCATCTGCTGGATCTGGTCAACGACATCCTCGACCATTCGAAGATCGACGCCAACAAACTGGATGTGGATATCGTATCGGTCAATCTGCCGGAACTTCTGGATGAAATTCGCGCCTTTTTTGCCCCCCGGGCCCGGGAAAAGGGGCTGGATTTCAGCATCATCTGCGAATACCCATTGCCGGAGCAGGTGCAAACCGACCCCACCAGGCTGCGTCAGATCATCATCAACCTGTGCGGCAATGCCCTGAAGTTCACCGACAAAGGTTCCATTTCGCTGGTGGTCCGCTGCGATCGCGAGCACGAATTGCTGGTGGCCAGGGTGGTGGATACCGGCATTGGCATGAAGCCGGAACAGTTGGGAAGGCTGTTTGATCCCTTTGCCCAGGGCAGCGCCGCCATTTCCAGGCAGTATGGCGGCACCGGCCTCGGGCTCAGTATCTCACGGCGTCTGGCAGAAATGCTCGGTGGCAGTATCCGGGTGAACAGCACCTATGGCGAGGGTAGCGAGTTCGAGCTGTCGATCCGGACCGGGCCACTGGCCCAGGTTCATTTCCTGCGTGATGCGTCGGAGCTCAGTCAGCGGCGCAGGGCCATACCCATGGTGGTGGCACCGAGATTGTCCGGGCGAATTCTGAGTGCCGAAGACAACGACGTGAATCGGCGTCTTGTGTCCCTGCTGGTGTCGCGAACCGGCGCCGAACTGGTTCATGTGAGCAATGGCGCCGAAGCCCTGGAACTGGCGATTCGCGAGCCCTTTGATCTGATATTGATGGACATCCAGATGCCGGTGATGAACGGCCGTGACGCCACCGCGGCGCTGCGCGAGGCCGGGGTCAATACGCCGGTGATCGCCCTGACCGCGAACGTGATGTCCGAAGACATTGCCGATTATCGGCTGGCGGGCTGCAATGAGCATCTGGCCAAACCCATCGACAAGCAGCGGTTCTATGAAGCCCTGGCCAGGTACCTTTCGGTAACCCCGGAGATTGTCCAAAGCACCGCGCCCCGGTATCAGGGCAAGGTGCTGGTTGCCGAAGACAATACCGAGAACCGTCAGCTGGTGGAGCGCATGCTACGCCGGGAGGGGCTGGATGTGATGTCGGTTACCAGTGGCGAGGAAGCGGTCCGGACGGCTCTGTCCGATACCGTTCATCTGGTTCTGATGGACCGTCACATGCCCGGTATGGATGGCGTTGCTGCAACCAGACTGCTGCGCCAGGCCGGGTTCCGGCGGCCGGTGATCGCCTTTACGGCTGGCGATCAGCAGGAAACTGATGCCCTGCTCGATGCCGGTTGTGACGGGGTGCTGAATAAGCCCATTGACCAGTCCCACCTGACGTCCCTGTTGGATCGACTGCTTGGCGCTGGCGCGGTTTCCGCGACGGACGCCGGTGAGGATGCCGAAATTGCCCATCTGGTTGCACAGTTTCTTGATGGTCTGGCCGCCCGTCGGGCGCGAATGGAAGCGGCGCTGGCGAGCGCCGATCGTGAGGCCATGAAAACCGAAGCCCACCAGATCAAGGGCACGGCGGGGGCTATGGGCTACCCGCTGATGACCCGACAGGCGGGTATAGTGGAAGATCTTCTGAAAGTCACCGAACCGGACTGGGACCGCGTTCGCAGCGAGCTCAAGGGACTCGGTGAAATGATAGAGCGTGCCCTAGTCGCTGCGAAAACCCCGGGCTGATGTATGCCGAGAACAACCAACAGGAAGAACCCGATGAGTGAGTTGCCGGAACGCCGAGAACACCATTCCCTGAGCATGATGTACGGAACCTACGCCGACATCCTGTTTGTGCTGTTTCCGTTTCTGATCATTGGTATGCAACGGCTGTGGGAAGGCCGACTGTATGAAACCCTGCTTCGACCGGATCTGAGTATCGCGGCCGCCATTCTGGCCGGCCTTGCCATCGGCAAGTTCGTGCTCGGACTGGTGACCAATCGGGACCTGGGCCGTTACAAGGAACGGATTGTTTTTTTCATTGCGCTGACCCTCTTCGTGGTACTGGGCCCGGCAATCATCCTGATATTGAGTATACTGGGGAGCGCGGATGTGCCCGGTTTCGTAACCTTTGTTCAGCCGATCCTTCTGATTATTGCCATTTCTCTGTACACAACGGCCGTGAGTATCAGCAACATCCTCACACGATTTGGCATGGAAGACGCAACAAAGGCAGATGATGAGACCAGGCCACGGTTTGATGACAGCGAAATGGGCGAGCCTCGCCCGTCGCCGCTGGATCTGCCCCGGCGCACGGGCAACGACCCAACAGCTTGACAGGAGCAACCCCCATGACGGATCTGAGAGTGCTGGTAGTGGAAGATGAGCCGGTGATGCGAGAGCGGCTGGTGGACATGCTCTACAAGGCTGGCGCCACCAAGGTGATCGAGTGTATTGATGCGGCTTCCGCCAGGACGGCTTTCAAGGGTGGGGAATTTCACATTATCCTGCTGGATCTGGGCCTGCCGGATGGCGATGGTCACGAGCTGATGCTGGAATTCAAGGATGCCCGGGCGGAGCAGCATATTGTGCTGGTGACGGCGGATGATTCCATCGAAAGTATTCAGCGGGCGATCAGTGCCGGCGCTAACGGGTACGTGGTCAAGCCCTATTCCCAGGAAAAAATACACGATGTGGTGAACAATTACGCCATGGTTCACGGCGGCGACATGGCGATGATGCAGGGTCTGAACCGGCGCCACTGACCGGTTCAGACATACCACAGTCTAATCAGGCAACCTGCCGGGCAATCCAGGAATTGTAACGGGTAGCCAGCGCCCTCACGTACCTCGCCTCCGAGTCGTTCAGGTTGCCCAGAACGCCCTTGAAGATCCAGCCCCGCTCATAAACACCCAGCACCCGCTGTTCGTCGTCCAGGTTGACGCGCTGATTCAGTTTTTTACAGATCGCATCCAGCAGCGGCAGCTTTTCCGGGCGCTTGATCGGGCCCTGACGATTGTTGATGGGCTGGTTTGCTGCACGAGTTGTCGGATGTCTTTTCATGATGTTCTCCTTGTCGTTTTGCGGCTGCAAAAACAAAACCCCGGTGCCTGAAGCAACCGGGGTTTCGCGGAGAAGCTGACCCGGTCGCTACAAAGGCTCCCGGGACTGACCGAAAGCCGTTAGATGTCTTTCACCATCGCGCGAACAGACTGCGCTGCATGGCAACCTGCTGCTGTGTATGCAATAAACTGTGGAATCATTCTGTTCATACCGGCTCTTGAGTTTCGGTTCGACTACCAGTGTATAGGCTAATGGGCCGTTTGCAATAGGTCTGCATCTTCGGCAAACCCCTACAGACGGCCCCATGGGCGCTTGGCATAATTCGCAGCGTCACGTGTTTTACGTTGTGCAATCCTGACTGCCTGCCGCGCCAGGCAGTCAATGGATCTCTCCTTTCTACGCAGCCTCTATGGCTGCGTTTTTTTTGGGTAGTGGAATCTTCGTAGCCACTACTTCGTACAGATTTTGTTGGCTGTCCTGGCGATAATTTGCACACTACCTTTTCATTCATTGCCATAGACAGATAGAGGTTGAAACCTAGCAAAATGTCCGACGACGCCGGATCTGCCAGTAGAAAGTTCCGTTTCCACGCATTGATTGAACTCGTCCTGATTATCGCATTGGGGCTATACCTGTTAGCCGCACAGGAGCAGGTTGTGGGCGAGAATCTGGTGTTTACCGTAACGGGTGCCGCGCTCATGGCGCTGGTGACCTACTGGACTCTCAATACCCTTCGGGATGGTCTCGAAGTTATCGCATTGCGTGTCAGGCACTGATTGCCTGATTCCGGATCAGGCCCGACGGCTCTGACCGGTTAATGGCTCCAGGGCGCCATGGTCCTCGGCAATCCGTTCCCAGGTTTTGTGGAGGATCAGGGCGTCATTTGCCGCCCGATGGACTGGCAAGCCAAGTTCGGTAATCACCTGCTGACGAAGCGCCGACCATTGGCGCACCTGGCGGGTGTCCAGCAATGCTGAAATGGACTCCAGCTGAAAGGCCGGGGTTATGCGGGCGGCCCTGAACAACCGGTGCAGCCAGAAGCTGTCGAACGTCCAGGCATCGCAGAACACCTGCTCTGGCAGCAGCTCATTCAGGGCCCTGGCCACTTCACCCACCGCAATACCGTCCGCTTCCAGAGTCTCGCGGGAAATGCCGTGTATCTGTTCAGCGCTTTGCGACCAGTCCTGCCAGAGGACATGGGGGGCGATCAGCCAGCTATGGAGAGAGCCATCCGGCATGCAAATCCCTACCTCAATGGGGTAGCTCGCGATCAGATCAAGGCTGGATGCCTCGAAATCGATGAATGCCGGCTGGATAGTGGTCATGGAGTCAGTGTAGCTGATGAGTTGTTTTTCGCTGAGTTTACCCGCCCCGCAATCGAGACGCGAACCCAACCTGTGCCTGCACTGTTACAATATGTCCATTCATTGTAAAAGCCCGATGACAGCAACAGGCGTCGGGCGCGACAGTAAACCAGCCCACACCCAATCGCACCATACGGGGAGCCCGAATGACAGACACCGTGGTTGTAATCTATTCCGGAGGCATGGACTCCTACACTCTGCTGCACCTGGCCAGGGAACGCGGGTATCGGGTGCATGCGCTGTCCTTCAATTATGGGCAGCGCCACGTCCGGGAACTGGAGTGTGCGCGTTCGGTATGTGAGGCCCAGGGTATTCCCCACAAAGTGATCGATATCCGCGCCATGAGTGAGGTGATGGCCGGATCATCCCTGACCTCGGATATAGATGTCCCGGAAGGTCACTACGAAGAAGACAGCATGAAAGCGACCGTGGTGCCGAACCGCAACATGATCCTCCTGTCGCTGGCAACCGGTTACGCCGTGACGGTAGGTGCCGGCGCTGTGTGGTACGGGGCTCACGGTGGCGACCATGCCATCTACCCGGACTGTCGCCCGGAGTTTGTTGAGAAAATGGACGCGGTCTGCCGGGTCGCCAACTACGAACCGGTGGGCATTGAGGCGCCCTTCATGGCCATGGACAAGGGCCAGATCCTGGCCGAAGGTCTCCGCCTGGGCCTGGATTATTCGCAGACCTGGACCTGCTACAACGGCCGGGGGCAAGCCTGTGGCCGCTGTGGTTCATGCGTTGAGCGCCTGGAGGCGTTTGCCGTCAATGGTGTGACCGATCCTCTGGAATACGAGGGCGCAGGCTGATGTATCGGGTCAAGGAAGCTTTCTACACCCTGCAGGGCGAAGGTGCCCAGGCGGGTCGGGCTGCGGTATTCTGTCGTTTCAGCAAGTGCAACCTCTGGACCGGGCGTGAGAAAGACCGTGCCAGTGCGGTCTGCAATTTCTGTGATACCGATTTCGTGGGCACGGACGGCCAGAATGGTGGCCGTTTTGAAACGCCGGAAGCCCTGGCCCGTCACATACGGAATCTCTGGCCGGACGCGCCTGGCAAGCCCTATGTGGTCTGCACCGGCGGAGAGCCCCTGTTGCAGCTGGATACAGCCCTGATTGAGGCGTTCCATCGGGAAGGGTTTGAAGTGGGGGTAGAGACCAATGGCACCCTGCAGGCCCCCGAAGGCATTGACTGGCTCTGCGTCAGTCCCAAGGCCGATGCACCTGTGGTGATCGAGGCCTGTGACGAGCTTAAACTGGTGTATCCGCAGCCCCTGGCGATGCCGGAGCGATTCCTGGGCATTCGCGCGAGCCATTATTTCCTGTCGCCCATGGCCTCTCCTTCGGCACCGGAAACGGCGGTGGATGAGATCAAGCAAAGCAATACTCGCCGCGCTACCGACTACTGTCTTGCCCACCCCCAGTGGCGTCTTACCCTGCAGATGCACAAAATCATCGGGATCGACTGATCAGCCGGTTGCCAGTGTCCGCTCGGCAGGTGTCGAGGCGGATCTTACAGGCGCGCTTCTGTAGTGACTGGGGCTGGTTCCAGTCCAGCGCTTGAAAGCCCGGGTGAAGTTCGCAGCGTCGGCATAGCCCAGGGCGTCGGCAATCTGGCTCAGGTTCATGCCGGTGCTGCGGAGCAGATCCTGTGCCCGTTCCAGGCGGACCTGATCCACCAGCTGCTGGAAGCTGGCTTCTTCTTCCTGCAGTCGCCGTTTGAGTGTTCGTTCAGAGACAAACAAGGTGCCTGCAACCCGGGCCAGTTTCGGTGGGAAGGGGTGGCTGGTTTCAATCACTCGCCGGACCCGACAGGCAAATCCGGCGTCTTCAGTCAACTGCCGCAGTGCTTCCTCGCACTGGGCTCTTGATGAGGCGGCCAGTTGATCGTCGGTGAAGCGTACCGGCAGATCCAGTCGGGCGGCGGGGATCACCAGGGCATTCTCCGTGGCACCGAACTCCACCGGTACCGGGATCTGTGAGCGGAACCGGTGGAAATAGGCCGGTTCCGGTCCGCGGCGAACAATCCGCAAACCATCAACCACCGAGCCCGTTAGTTGCGCCCCCATAGAAACGCACCCGAACAGCATGGCGTCCATGATAAACCCGTGTAGGGGGCCGAGATCGATATCGCAGCTGACAACGTACCAGGCCAGGCTGCCGGTTTCCCGTTTGCACACCTGAAGATGGGGCACCCGCAGTGTCAGGTAACGGGTCATCAGCTCCATGGCATCGCCCAACGTGCGGCTGCTCATGACCGCCGTACCCAGGGCGCCGTGCAGTGGTAGCTTCAGTTCCCGGGCGAGCATGATTCCGAGCCCCGGCTCGCCGCTTTCGATAATGGCCCGGGTGACAAATTCGCTGGCCTGGGTCTGGCTGACCCGCAGATCGGTGGATTGAAGGCGGGCCGGGTCGAGTCCGACCCGAAGCAGAAGGTCCTGTTCATCAACACCGATGGTATTCAGCAGCTCGGCCAGAAGGTGCAGGTAGATGGCCGGCATGCCCAGGTCCTGTGCCGTTGAAACGGAGGCGCGCATGGGGTTTCCTCGTCTTATTCTGTTCTTGTTATGTCGCAGAACGCGTAGTTTCGACGATTATGGCGCCTCCCGGTTCGTTCCCCCATGACTTCGCTGACGAAATAAATGGCCTGAAAGGCCAATCATCGGCTGGGACTCGCGCCCAGCCCGGTCGTCTTACTGGCCATGGCGGCGGACGAAGCCTTCAAGTGCCGCGGCGGATCGCCCCGGTGTTTCCAGCATGGGAAGATGCCCCACACCCCGGAACATGTGAATTTCGGCGTGCGGTGTCGCCGAGCCGAACCAGTCCACGCAGCGCGTGGGCGTGATCACGTCCCGGTCACCCCATTGAACCTGCAGTGGTGGCGTGTCAGGGCCCAGATAGCGGGCCGGTGCCAGGGCGTCTGCCACCATGTCGCTGAATATGTGTCGGAGGGCGTCGGTGCGGCCCAGCAGATCGGGACCCAGCAGGCCGGCCATGGCCAGGCCGGAGACCGTGGGCTTGCCGGTACCAACACTGTT
Source organism: Marinobacter sp. EhC06 (assembly GCF_001650915.1). Lineage (GTDB taxonomy): Bacteria > Pseudomonadota > Gammaproteobacteria > Pseudomonadales > Oleiphilaceae > Marinobacter. Next base: position 393,022 of record NZ_LXYO01000023.1, on the reverse strand, counting down.
GAACATGCGGTAAACCCCTTTCCAGTCCCGGGGAATCAGGATGCCGTCACGATCGGATGCAAACGGAGCATGTATGTCGACCTGGGCATGCTCTGGAATCCCGGCACTGTTCAGCAGCGTCAGGGAACGGGGTGCCGGCTCCAGCTTGTGGGCCAGGACAGTAGCAATAGCACCCCCCATGGAGCTGCCGGCCAGATGTATGTTGTCCGTGTCAAAGCCCGCGAGCCACTGACCCAGTCGACGGGCCTGGGTTTCATAGCGGTAGCAGGCTTCAGGCAGGTAATCACTCTCTCCGAACCCTGGCAGATCCGGTGCCAGCAGATGCCAGTGGCTGGGCAGTCTTTGCAGCCACAGCCCCCAGTTTTCTTTCATGGCGGCAAAGCCATGAATCAGCACGATGGTAGGGCTTCCTGCGCCGGGAGCACCCCGTTCCAGGAAAACCATTTTGTGGCCATCCACGAGCGCTTCGCGGCGTCGGGCCTGAAGAAGAAATCGTTGTCCCGCGCGGGCAGCGGGCCAGAGGTTGGGTGCAGGGATTCTCATGGTCGTCATCGATCACCGGTTTTGGGTCTGATCGCCAGTCTACCGGGACCAGCCTGCCGAGCCTTGGCTTCAACGCCCGGGAGCCCGGGCGGACGGGCAACCAACGGTCGCGCCGCCGCGGACAGGGTTCAGAGCTTTACGTCTACGATAACCGGGTTATGGTCGCTGGACCGCCAGGGCGCCTGCCCATCAGCAGCGTGCTCGCTCTGGTAGCCAAGAACCCTGGGCTCGTCGGCATTCACCAGCCAGCTTCGGGCACCGACAACCCGTGGCTTCAATGTCTCGGAGGCCAGGGCGTAATCCAGGGACCCTTTCTCGCCACGGTATCGGTAGGTGTAATGGCGACAGCTGGTCTCATTGCAGGGATGGAAGTGGTGCACCATGCTGACGAAGCCCGCTCTTGCCAGTACCCGAAGGGGTTGTTCACGGGCATAGCTGTTCAGGTCACCCATGATCAGGGTGCCGGCCGACTTGGGGTCTCCGGCGTCAACGCCGGCCCATCCGGCCAGCGCTTGTGCTTCGTCAGCCCGCCGGCTGGCGTAACAGCCCTGGCCATCGGCCTGATCCCGATCGTCCCCATGGGCACCCCGACAGGATTTTGATTTCAGGTGAGGAACGATAACCCTGACGGTTGTCTCACCATCGACACGACTGAAATTCTGGGCCAGCGGAGGCCGGCCACCGGATCTGAACGGACCGCTGGCAAGCCGTTCCGGCAGGCCAATGGCGCTCACCCGGTCGCTGCGGTAGAGCAGGCCGGTCCGTATCTCATCATCGCCATCCTGACCTGGTGTGCTGACGAACCGCCACTGATTACCCAGGGCCTCGGCCAGGCTGGCGATGGCGCTGTGCGGGCCGTAGCCGTCGTTCTCGAGTTCCGTGAGCGCGAGGATATCCGGATCCGGGGCCAGAAGTGTCTGCACCAGTCGCTGTTGCTGGCGCTGATATGCCGCCGATGTTTTCGCCCCCCGGGTTGTTGGAAACTGGCTGCCACGACCATCGCCATTGAAAAAATTACCGAGATTCAGTGCCATGATTCGCACAGCGCCACCGGGTACGGGGTCCGGTGCGGGATCTCTCGGGTTGGTTGCGAGGAAAACCGGTGCCCCGGCGGGCTGGACTCGCCAGGCATCGAACCGGAAGTCCAGCACCCCGACAAGCCCGTCAATCTGGTCACCAGAGCGTACGGCTGCCGAGGACAGCCCCCCGGGGGGCCAAGGTATGGGCCTGGGATTTCTGATGGACCGATTGTCGTCCAGCAGCACGCGATTGTGCCGGTTTCGGATGGATGCTCTGTACGCATCGTCGCCAGGAGGAAGGTGCTCGGTGGGTTGGACCTGGTCTGCGGCGGCCAGCGTCAGTTCGCCGTAACGGCCGAGGTTGTAATTGTCTACCACCGTCAGGGGCTGGCGGAAGGTAACCCGCATATTCTCAAGATTTTCGGGATCCCGGGTCCAGGGCAAAGCCAATGGAGAGGGCGCCGGTAGCGCTTCCCGCCCGCAACTCCGGATGTTTCGGATCGCCACCAGTTCAGTTAGTCCGTGGTATTCCTTCACCTTGCCGGTAACTCGCAGCCTCATGCCGGGTTTGCCGATCTCGCGGTCGGTATAGACAAACAGGGCCTCGGAAGTGGCGGGATTGTTGTCGGTCTCGTGGTCGGCCTGCTGGAGATAAAAGCCGCCAAACCCACCCTCTGACCGGGAATCCTGGGTCAGAATGCCCTCGACTGTGACGGTTTTGCCCGCCAGAGGCGAAGCCGGGCCGGTGCCCTGTACTTCGGAAATCGGTGTCGCGGGGCTACCACAGACAGATTCTGCCGCTGCTGCCAGGGGCAGGAACGACAGAATCAGCAAACAGAAAAAGGAATACCGCCAGGTTTCAGAGCTCACATCGGCAGTTTAACTGAGACCGGCAACGGCTTTCAGGGCCTGTTCGCGCTTGCTGCCAAATCCCAGCTGGTCCGGATTGGCCAGTTCAAGCTGTTGTACCAGCGGATCCGGATGCTGGTTGTCAAAGGTAATTCCGAGCCGTGACAGCACGTAGGGTGCAAGAGCGGCACGGGTGGCAACCTCCAGACGGCCATGCTCCATCCCATAATCCCGGGCGATGATCTGTTGCTGGGCTTCGGTCAGGCGTCGGTCAGGAGTAACCACGAGGGTAACCTCCCGGTTCCAGTGCTCGTCCTGCTCCCGGCTGTGTCTGGCACGCTGCCGTAGAGCTTCGGGCGAAGTCCGGAAACGGCTCAGGGCAAAGTCCCGGAACTCCCGATTGGAGTCACACCAGGCCCGCAAGTGCCAGCTGTTGCCAGCACACACCAGAGTATGAGGTTCAAGAATGCTTTCCACCGCTTCCGGGCGACTCAGGGAAGCATAGCTGGCGCGCAACTGCCTGCCCTGTCGTGTTGCCGTCACGACGGCGCGCATGGTTTCCGGTGCAATCACACGGTTAGGGCCCTGCACCACCGTGCTGTCCGGCAGGTCAATGTTCAGAGACTCAAATGTGTTGCTCAGGTTCTGCTGGCGGGCAAGCAGATCCAGATACTCGTTCACCACCCCCCGGGTAACCACCGGACGGAATTTCTCCGCCGGAACATAGCCTTTCAGGTGGCGGTCATAAACCAGATTGCCCGGCGCCAGTTCGCGCAGGTAGGTGTTGATGTCCTTGGACGCCTGCTGACGACCGATACCGAAACTGTGGCAGATGTGGTTGGTGGTCAGGCGACCTTCCCACAGGGCAATGGTTTCGATCAGTCGATAGCGAAGCAGCAAGTCCCAGCGGATGGGCCAGTCCGTTTTTTTCATAACCAGGCGCTCACGGTCCAATGAATAGCTCGTTGCCATGTTACCTGCTCCGGCCAGCAGGGTCTGTTACGGCACATTAATGTAAAACCCTGTTAAACCGCTCCACGGCGGCCTTTGCGGGTTTTTGTGACGCGGTTAACAGGTTTCGGGAAGTGCCTAGTGGTTTCACTTCCCGCTCCTGATTTAATACGCGGCCGGCAAAGTCCGGTGCTTGCTGCTATTTTGTCTGTCATCCAATCGAAAATACCCTGCCACGCCCGGAGCCGTTGTAATGACCCGAATGGTCACCTCCCTGTCTGCCCTGATCCTGAGCATTATTCTGCTGGTCAGCGGTAATGCGTTCCTGATGACGTTACTGGGTATACGTCTGAGTATTGAGGCGATATCACCGGACATTATCGGCTGGATTCTGGTCTGCTATTCCATCGGTTTTGTGTTGGGCACGCTTTATGTTCACCGGATTATAGGCCGGGTTGGTCACATTCGTGCCTTTGCCGTGTTCGCTGCGATTGCTGCCGTTACGTCGCTGCTCTATCCGATGGCTGTTTCCGAGATTTTCTGGGCCGTGCTGCGGGTGCTGTCCGGGTTCAGTATTGCCGGTGTGCTGGTGGTCATCGAGAGCTGGTTCTCCAGCCGGGCCACCAATGCCAACCGCGGTGCGCTGTTTGCGGTTTACCAGATCGTGTTCTACCTTTCCGCCGCCGGCGGGCAGCTCATCGTCAATATCGGCGACCCCGCCAACTTCATGCCGTTCTCGATTGCAGCGATCCTGCTGACACTGGCTCTGGTACCGCTCTCAATGACCCGAATGGAAGCACCGGTAATCGAGCAGGTCCAGCGTATTTCGATCTTTACCCTGGCCAGGGAGTCCTTTAGCGGTGTTGCCGGCGCACTGATTTGTGGGGTCATGATTGGCGGTTTCTATGCGCTCGGGCCGGTGTACGCAACGCTGGTCGGGCTGGACGTTGCCCGGACATCCACGTTCATGGCCAGTGCCATTGTCGCAGCCATGATCCTTGCCTGGCCGCTGGGACGGCTCTGTGACCGTTTTGACCGGCGTCGCGTGATGTTCTGGATCGCCGTTTTGGCCGCGTCCGCTGCAGGTGGTGTTGGAGTGTTGGGGGCTGCAAACCCATGGTTGCTGACCCTTCTGGTGGGGCTGTTTACGGGCCTGTCTGCGGCCCTTTATCCGGTCGCCGTGGCGATTACCAATGACCGCATGGAAAGCACTCGTATCGTTGCTGCCAGCGCCACGCTGCTGCTCAGTTACGGGGTTGGCAGTGTCATCGGGCCGGTTGTCATGGCTGAACTGATCAACCTTCTGGGGCCGAAAGGCCTGTTCCTTGGCAATGCAGGCTTCCTGGTTCTGCTGGCGGTGATTACCAGTTATCGGATCAGTCATACCGAGGACGTTGCCGTTGCGGATCAGGAGCACTTCGTGCCTGCCATGCCGGAAGCGTCGCCGGTGCTCGCCGAGATCGATCCGCGAAATACCGAGTTCCATGAGTCTCCCGAAGTCGAGGAGATGCACGAAGAGCAGCGTCAGGCGAGCTGACGCTGCTTTCGGTTTTCCCCGATTTTGTTTTTACTTCCGTATCTGTTTTTATCTCAATGGTTAGCATACTATTGGTGACTTTCCGATAATGTGATTTGTTGGTCGAGTGCGCGGTTGCGCCTGGCCAGGGCGAAGGCCCTTTTTCTATGGAGTGACGACAAATGAGAGACCAGTTTCCTTTTGCGGTAGCCCGGGTTACCCGGCGCTGGAGAAAAATGCTTGATGAGCGCCTTAAGGATCTGGGTGTCACCCAGGCGCGCTGGAGCACCATGGTGTACCTGGAGAAAGGCGGTGAAGGCCTTACTCAGCGCGAACTGGCCAGCCTCATGGCGATCGAGAATCCGACCCTGGTTCGACTGCTGGACAGCTTGGAGCAGCAGGGGTTGATCGAGCGCCGACCCTGCCCGAATGATCGCCGGGCGCGACGGCTGCATCTGACCAACGCCGGCCGAGCGTTTATGGACGACCTTTCCGAGCGAGCCGAGGTGTTGCGCGAGGAAATGCTGGAAGGTATCAGCGACAAAGAGATCGAGTGTACCGTGAAGGTCTTCCACAAGATCCTGGAAAACGCTGAAAAGCAGAAGTAATCCTTGGCTGATAACTCAGTTGAGGGGCTGAAAGCCCGCTACGGGGATCGCTGGCGCTGGCTGGCGGTGGCCACGGTGATGATAGGCACCATGGCCACGGTGCTCAGTGCCACCGTGGTCAACGTAGCGTTGCACGACATCATGGTAGAGTTCGGCATTCGCCAGGGCCAGGTTCACTGGCTGGCAACGGGCTTTATCGCCGCCATGACCACCACCATGCTCGCCTCCTCCTGGCTGCTGGATCACTTCGGGGTTCGCAAGACCCTTGCCGTAGCCATGTTTCTCTTCACCCTGATTTCCCTTGCCGGTGGATTTGCCGAGACACCGGGCCAGCTCATCGCTGCCCGGATAGGACAGGGCGCCATGGCCGGCTTGATGCAGCCCATGGGCATGTACCTGGTGTTCCGGATTTTTCCACGCCATCGGCGAGGCCAGGCCATGGGAATCTATGGCATGGGGGTTATTCTGGCACCGGCTTTGGGGCCCGTGCTGGGGGGCTTCCTGGTTGATCAACTCGACTGGCGCTACGTGATGTTCGCGCCGGCGCCGGTAACACTGGTGGGTGTGCTGATGGCCTGGCGCTTTCTGCCATTGCCGGTCTCCCGGCCGGCGCCCTATCGGTTTGATCTCCCCGGGTTGTTACTGCTCGGCCTCACCATTGCCCTATCCCTGGACACCCTCAACCGACTGCAGCAGGCTTCGGGACAGCAGACGTGGATTATTGCTGAAGCATTGCTGGCCCTTTGCGGGCTGGTGCTCTTTGTGTTGCGTGAACGGCAGACTGCGCACCCGCTGGTGAATATCGGCTTGCTGCGCAAACCGACGTTCCTGTTCGCCTGCCTCGGGGCCATGGCACTGGGGCTGGCGCTGTTCGGATCCACCTATCTCATTCCGCTGTTTGTGCAGACAGCCCTCGGGTTCAGCGCGACAGAGGCCGGGTTACTTATGCTGCCGGCAGGGATTGTCCTGGGTATGACGTTCCCATTAGCCGGGCGGCTGGCGGACAGGCATAGCGCCAGGGTTCTGGTTGTCTTCGGGATTGGTGCATTTGCCCTGTCGGCCGTGCTGTTTGCGCTGTCTGACCTGAAGCTGGCGTTCGGCTGGCTGGTGCTGTGGACGGTTTTGGGGCGCATTGGTATTGGCTTCATGCTTCCGGCCCTTTCAACGGGCGCCTTGAACCCGCTGGAGCCGCAGGAGTTGGGCGCCGGCTCCAGCACCCTGAACTTCATGCGCCAGCTCGGGGGCGCCTTTGGTGTCAACCTCGTGGCCCTGACCATCGAATTCGGCGATCACAGTGCGGGTATGCCAACGATCAACGCGTTCCATTCCGCCTGGTGGCTGGTGGCCGCATTTGTGGCAGTCGCCGCGATTCCGGTTTGGAAGATGCGGGCCTAGGGTCTCGTCTGGTTGCGGCCTCGTTCCGAATTCATTAATATGCCCGCATCTCTTCAGGGGAGTAGCCTCCGAACCGGAACTGTCGGTCGGATGGTAGTCAACATACTTGGGGCCAAATCCCCATGGCTATCGTGTTTCACCGCCACATCGGTGAAATTGGCAAGACCTGAGGCGGTTTCACCTCCATAGGGCGGAAGGTGGGCTGCCTCATGTCTGGTTATCCGCCCTGGAGTTTTTCATGGACGCTTTCCTCGCTTCTACGGTTGCCGTCGCCATAGCGGAAATAGGTGACAAGACCCAGCTGCTCTCGCTTTTCCTCGTTGCCCGATACGCTACTCGCCTGCCCATTATTCTCGGCATTTTTGTCGCGACGGTTCTCAATCACGCCCTATCGGCCTGGCTAGGTGCCTGGGTGGCGTCATTCATTCCACAAGCCTGGTTGCCCTGGATTCTGGCCATCAGCTTCGTTGCCATAGCACTCTGGCTGCTGGTGCCGGACAAGGATGACAGCGAAGACTCGAAGTTTCTGGGAATGGGGGCATTCATGGCCACCACCATCATGTTCTTCCTGGCGGAGATCGGCGACAAGACGCAGGTTGCAACCGTCGTTCTCGCCGCCCGCTTTACCGAAACCTTCTGGGTTATTCTGGGCACCACGGTGGGTATGCTGTTGGCCAACATACCGGTTATCATGGCAGGACGCTGGCTGATGGAACGGTTGCCCCTTGCCACAGCCCGGATTGGTGCAAGTGTTCTGTTCGTGGCGCTTGCCGTCGTAACAGTATGGGCGACCTATATGAACTCCTGAGGGTACTTGCTGTCACTGTACCCGGTTGCCTGATGCTTTCGGAATGTTTTCTATGTGGTTCAGATTCTTAGCGGTTTTTTCTCTGGCGCAGTTCCTGGTGTTCCCAACCGCAGGGTTGGCGGAACCTCTGGATGCTGCCAGCGATCCGGATACCCCGGAAGAGCCTGACAGAAGCCCTCGTGTGCCCACGTTCCCGGTTCAGGGTGACCTGGCAGGAGAGCTCGGGGTTTTTGAAACCCGTTATGAGGACACTTTTGCCGGCATAGGTAATCGATTGGCCATGGGGTATCTGGAACTGGTGAAGGCCAATCCCGGTGTGGATCCCTGGCTACCCGGAGAGGGCACCACTATCACTCTGCCGCGCCAGTATGTGCTGCCAGATGCCCGGCGCGAAGGCATCGTTATCAATCTCGCGGAGTACCGCCTGTATTACTTCACCGATAAAGGAGTGCAGGTGTACCCGGTAGGCGTTGGCACTGCGGAGAATCCCTCCCCGCTGACGGATGCAGAGGTCACCATGCCGCTGGAGTCCCCGGCCTGGTATCCGCCGGCGAGCATTCGGGCTGAGTACGAAGCCTCCGGTGAGTATCTGCCCCGAATGATTCCCCCAGGTCCCGGAAACCCGCTCGGCACCCACGCCCTGATGCTGAGTGAAAAAGGCTATCTGATTCACGGTACCAACAAGAAATTTGGTGTGGGCATGCCGGTCAGTCATGGCTGTTTCCGGATGTACAACGAGGATATCTCCCGGTTCGTTTATCAGGTTGAAAAGGGCACGCCCGTTCAGGTCGTGCATGACGCCGTCAAGATCGGGTTCTCGGATGGTGAGGTCTGGCTTGAGGTGCACCGCCCCCATGAAGACTACCCCCGTGAGGATCGAGACCGTCTCTGGAAGCAGGTATTTGCGGAAGTTGAAGCCTTCCGCAGTCGGCATCCGGGCGTCGAGGTCAAGCGTGGTGCCATTGAACTGGCAGTGGACCAGGCCGATGGCCTGCCAACCATGATTGGTGAACGGGTCACCCGGATGGCCGCAGACAAGACCGTGAAAGAGAAATCGCCGGAATCGGCGAGCGAACCTGAGCAGCGGCTATACTTCTGAGGTAGTTGTCTGGGCAGGAGGGCCGCCCTTTACGGATAGAACCACGGCCACTGTGCCATCGTATATTCAGGCATTGATTTTATTCCGGTCCAGGGAGGCGTTATGCAGGCACACCGTCCCATGCGATCACAGAATCCCGCCCGTCTCCGGGCCTGGGCTATGGTTTTCCTCACAGGTGCACTGCTTGCACTGGCGTCCCTGGCCCATCAGGTTCTTGCCCAGCAGGAATCCTCCGACACTGCTCTGGTGCTGACGGTTGAGGGGGCTATCGGCCCCGCGACCATGGATTACGTCACCCGTGGCATTCGCCGGGCGGAATCCGAGGGTGCCGGTCTGGTGATTATCGAAATGGACACGCCTGGCGGCCTGATGGATTCCATGCGGGATATCATCAAGGTGATTCTTGCCTCCGACGTTCCCGTAGCGACTTATGTTTCCCCCCAGGGTGCCCGGGCGGCCAGTGCCGGCACCTATATTTTGTACGGAAGCCACATTGCTGCCATGGCGCCTGCAACCAACCTGGGGTCGGCCACGCCGGTCCAGATGGGCGGTCTGCCTGGTAGTCCGGAACCGGAGAGTGATCCGGCCTCAGGCGATCCGGAATCTGAGGACGGTTCGGATTCCACCCCCGACTCGTCATCCGACAGTGACCAGCAAGCCAGCGATGACGACGGTAAACGTCGCGGCGGTACTGCCATGGAGCGCAAGGTTCTGGAGGACGCGGTCAGTTACATTCGTGGCCTGGCTGAACGCCATGGCCGTAATGCCGACTGGGCTGAAGAGGCCGTCCGTGAGGCTGTAAATCTTGGTGCCGAAGAGGCGCTTGAGAAGAACGTCATTGATGTGATTTCCCCCAACCTCCGGGACCTGTTGCAGCAGGTAGATGGTCGCACCGTTCGCATGGCGTCGGGCGACATGACCCTGAACACGGCCAGTCTGGAAATTGTCAGATCCCAACCGGACTGGCGCACCCGTCTGCTTTCCGTAATTACCAATCCGAACGTCGCCTATTTCCTGATGATTATCGGCTTCTACGGCATCATCTTCGAGCTGGCAAACCCGGGCGCCGTGGTGCCAGGTGTGATTGGTGCCATCTCGCTGATTCTTGCGCTTTTCGCTTTCCAGGTCCTGTCGGTGAATTACGCTGGCCTGGCGCTGATCCTGCTCGGGTTGGCGTTCATCGTGGGCGAGGCCTTTGTGCCCAGTTTCGGGATATTGGGGGTTGGCGGGATTGTCGCCTTTGTAACCGGCTCGATTATCTTGATGGACGGCAGTCACCGGGATATTTCCCTGCCGACTATCGGCGGCACCGCGGTGGTGGCTGCCGGGTTTATCCTCTGGACGGTGACCCGTTTCATTGGCCTGCGTCGACGGCATCCGGTCAGCGGCACCGAACAGCTTACCCATGAAGAAGGTGTGGCACTGGATAGTTTCTCGGGAGAGCATGGCCACTACCGCGGCCATGTCCGGCTCAGCGGTGAGCGTTGGAATGCCATCAGCGAAGAGCCCGTCAAAGAGGGCGACCGGGTTAACGTGACAGCAATAGAGGGTTTAACGGTAACTGTCAGGGTTATTCCGGACAACGGCTGACCCGACGGACAAAGAAACGGCAATACAAGGAGGCCGTATGATTGGCGATCTGATTCCCTATCTGGCACCCACGGTGGTGTTACTGCTGATTCTCGCTTCGGCCATCAAGATCCTGCCGGAGTACGAGCGTGGCGTTGTGTTCTTTCTCGGGCGTTTCCAGGGGGTTAAAGGCCCGGGCCTGATCATTGTTATTCCAGGCATTCAGCAGATGGTGCGGGTGGACCTGCGGGTAATCACCCTGGACGTGCCGAGCCAGGACGTCATTTCCCGGGATAACGTGACGGTACGGGTGAATGCCGTACTGTACTTCCGTGTGGTGGATCCCGAGCGCGCCATTATCCGGGTGGAGGATTTCAATTCCGCAACCAGCCAATTGGCCCAGACGACGCTGCGGTCGGTGCTGGGTAAGCATGACCTCGATGAAATGCTGTCAGAGCGGGACAAGCTGAATTCGGATATCCAGGAGATCATCGATGCCCAGACCGAGGAATGGGGCATCAAGGTGGCCAACGTAGAAATCAAGCACGTGGATCTCAACGAATCGATGATTCGTGCCATTGCCCGCCAGGCCGAGGCCGAGCGCGAACGTCGTGCCAAGGTCATCCATGCCGAGGGGGAATTGCAGGCGTCCAAGAAACTGGTGGAAGCGGCGGATGTCATGTCCACCAACTCCGGTTCCATGCAGCTGCGTTACCTGCAGACCCTGGCAGATATGAGCAATACCAATTCATCCACCATTGTCTTCCCGCTGCCAATGGAGTTGATGACCACGTTCCTGAAGGAAAACAAACCTTTTACGCCTGACAAGCCTGGTCCGGACAAACCCGAACCCGAGGCATAAAAAAAGGCCGGCATAGCCGGCCTTTCTGTTACGTCTCAGCCTTATTTCTGGCTGGCACGCTCGAGCATACGCTTGGCACGCTCGTTTGCTTCGTCGGCAGCTTTCTGGGCTGCACGAGCAGCGGCCAGAGCTTCTTCTGCAGTCTGCTGGGCAGTACGTGCAGAGCTGGCAGCGCTGTTAGCGGTGTTCAGTGCATTTTCAGCAGTGCGCTCAGCAGAGCTGGCGGTTGCATTCGCTTCGTCGATGGCGCCCTGGTCAGTAGTGGCACAACCTGCAGTCAGAGCTGTAGCCAGTGCAATCCCGGCGATCGTCAGTTTACGCATTGTAAATCCCCTTATTGGTCGAGTTATTTCCTGTGATCCGAAAGTCAGTATAGACGACTTCCTGTCAACCTGCGCAGCAACGTTTGTCAGGCAATGACTACCGGAGTCGTTAAACAGTGTAAAACACTGTAAGCGGGAATGTTAACTGGAGATACGTAAATTTGCTAAGCATATGACAACAACTTAATACTGCTGTCAGATTTGACTCAGGGATGAATGCTGATAGGGGTTCCGTTGGACACCAGCTGCCAGATTTCATCCATCTCGTCGTTGGTTACGGCAATGCAGCCATCGGTCCAATCCAGACCGGTATAGGCAAAGGCCATGTCGCCCACGTTATTGGGCAGGCCATGAATCATGATGCTGCCACCGGGGTCCAGGCCCCACGCCGACGCCAGCTCACGGTCCCGCTCGCTGGGATAGGAAATGTGGATGGATTTGTAGAAATCGCTTTCGGCATTGCGCCAGTCCAGAGTGTAGTCGCCTTCGGGGGTGCGCTCGTCGCCTTCATACAGCTTGTGACCTTCCGGGTTGTCGCCCAGGGAAATCCGGTAGCTGCGAACCACGTCCTCACCGTCCATCAGGTACAGGCGGCGCTCTCCCTTGCGAACGACCACCTTGTTGACACTCTGAATATCCGCGGGCTTATACATGGTGGCAGCCGGCATTCGGGTGTCGGCCTTGGCCAGCAGCTCGGTGGCGAAAGTGCTCGGAGCAACTGCCAGGCAGAGCAGGGCGAGAGTGGATAGCAGGGCGCGGAAAATGCTCATGTCCTTAACTTACCAATGATTAATCTTTGTACAGGCGTTTTATACCATAGCCCGCAAGGGATCTGTTAAGGGGTTTTGTTAACTTTTTTGGCTATCTGGTTCGCTCTTCAGACATTTTGTGAACTGTCCATCTTCAAGCCCACCTTGGTGACCTTGTCGGCGCTGGTGGCCCTGGCAACCAGTGTTACCGGCCCAAGGGTGACCACGTCACCGACAACCGGGTGCCCCTTGGTGCGTTTTGCAAAGCACTCGGCCAGGGAGAGTTCCGGGGGCAGGTCGTCAAACTCAATGCCGTAAACCTGCTCGACATCGCCAAGCAAGGCATCGCCGTTGAGCACGAAATCACCAAAGAATGCCCGCTCGGCAAGGTACTTGGGTGCGTGCCGGCCGCTAAGCGCCTTGCCCAGTTCCGGCAATACACTGGGGGTCGCGAACATGGCAACCATATCCCCACTGGACACCTCCAGATCGGCTTTCGGCTGTAAACAGACCCGGTTGCGGAATACGCCGGCCACAGCGGTGTTCTCCGGAAAACGCAGCTGCCCCAGCCGGCGCGGGGTTTCCCAGCTTTCGCCCCGGAGCGGGAACAGCATCAATTCGTGGTCGCCTGCAGCCGGGGCATCCAGGGGCAGCCTCCGATAGGGGTCTTCGCCGGCAGGGACTTCCAGACGAAGTTTCCGGGCCAGGGGTGTCATGGTGGTGCCCTGAACCAGGAGAGAGACCAGGACGATAAAGAAAGCCGCGTGGAAGACCAGTTGCGCTTCCGGCAAGTCCGCGATGATCGGGAACAGGGCCAGTACGATCGGCACCGCGCCCCTGAGGCCGACCCAACTGATAAAACCCAACTCGCGACGGTTGAAGGCAAACGGCCATAAGGTAAGCATGACCGTAAGCGGACGGATGATGAAGATCAGGGCAAGGGCCAGTATCAGCCCTCCGCCAGCCAGCGGAATCAGATCCGACGGGGTTACCAGTAGCCCCAGCATCAGGAACAGGCACAACTGGGCCAGCCAGGCCAGGCCATCGTGGACTTGAAGGATCATCGGCATCATCCGGACATGACGGTTACCGATCACCACTCCGGTCAGGTAAATGGCCAGAAATCCGCTGCCGCCAAGGGCGTTGGTGGCGGAAAACACCGAAATGCCTGCAGCCGCCACCAGCAAAGGGTACAGGGATGGCGTCAGGCGGATACGATTGGCCAACTCCACCACGGCAAAACCGCCGATGATGCCGGCAACCGCGCCGATGCCAAATTGTTGCACCAGCATGGAAAGGGCGGCCCAGCCCGCGTGGTCGCCGTCGTTACCAATCAGCGTGACCAGCATGAGGGTCAGGAAAATCGCCATGGGGTCGTTACTGCCGGATTCGATCTCCAGGGTGGCACTGACCCGTTCGTTCAGGTGCAGGCCGCGGCCCTGAAGCAGGGAAAACACGGCGGCGGCATCGGTGGATGAGATGATGGCGCCGATCAACAAAGCGGTGAGCCAGTGCAGGTCGAACACCCACCATGCGACAACCGCGGCACCAGCGGCGGTCATTGCAACACCAAGAGTGGCCAGTATCAGCGCGGGTTTCAGGCCCACTCGGAAGGTTTCCGCCCGGGTACGCATGCCACCGTCCAGCAGGATCACGCCCAGAGCCAGGTTGGCGATCAAAAAGGCCAGCTCGAAATCGTCGAACTGGATACCACCTGGCCCGTCCTCACCCATCATCATGCCCACGACGAGGAAGATAAGCAGCACAGGCATGCCCACCCGGCTGGAAAGCGGGCTGAGCACGATACTGATGACCAGCATCAGGGCGCCAATCAGGGTCAGGGTGGGGTCCATTGTTGCTCCAGACAGAATGCTTGCCCATTGCCGGGCTGACCGCTTATATTGCTGTCGCGATCATTTTTTTGCGGGTGTAGTTCAATGGTAGAACGGCAGCTTCCCAAGCTGCATACGAGGGTTCGATTCCCTTCACCCGCTCCAATTCTTATCTTCTCATACTCCCCTGCTTCATCCGTAATATCTTTTGCATCATACGTTTGCGCGTTTAACCGTTGATTCCGCGGTTCGGTTTGCGCAATCCCGGGCCCGTTGCTAGCTTTTAATACAGGTATCCAATACGGCAGCTGTGTGCTGTCGAGGGGAAACTGCATGGCTGAAAGTGCGGCAAATGGCATTGCCGAATACTGGGCTACCGGCTTTTTCATCCTGGCGGTAGCGGGCCTATGCGCCTTCATGGTGGGCGCGTCCAGTCTTTTGGGTGGCCGCAGTCGCGGTATCAGCAAATCTCTTCCCTTCGAATCGGGCATCGTCGGCGCCGGCAGTGCCCGCCAGCGGTTTTCCGTTCAGTTCTACCTGGTGGCAATGCTGTTTGTCATCTTCGACATTGAAGCGGTTTTTCTCTTTGCCTGGGCCATCGTCATCCCGGATGTTGGCTGGACGGGTTTCTGGGGAGCCGCTGTATTCATCTTCGTCCTGCTTGCCGGGCTCGTTTACGACAGTCGAACTGGCGCCCTTGACTGGGCGCCCGACCAAAGCCCGGCACGCAAGCGCGGCGCATAGAAGCACACTCTCCGGGTCTCCGGATTCTGCGGAATCGGGAGAGAAATGGGGTTGTGTGACCAGAAAGGGAGGTTTTCATGGCCTATACCCTGACCAGGGCCGATGGTCCTGCGGAAGGCAATACCCGTTATCCGGTTGATCGGCGCCATAGGGTCGAGGACCCCGTTAAACAGCAGCTCGAACGCAACGTTTTTACCGGCAAACTGAGCGAGGTGCTGAATTCCGCGGTCAACTGGGGTCGCAAAAATTCCCTCTGGCCCTACAACTTTGGGCTGTCCTGTTGCTATGTGGAAATGACCACCGCCTTTACCGCGCCCCACGATATTGCCAGGTTCGGCTCAGAAGTAATCCGGGCCTCCCCCAGGCAGGCAGATTTCATGGTGATTGCCGGCACCTGCTTCATCAAGATGGCGCCGGTGATCCAGCAGCTTTACGACCAGATGCTGGAGCCGAAATGGGTGATATCCATGGGGTCCTGTGCCAACTCCGGCGGTATGTACGACATCTACTCGGTGGTCCAGGGGGTGGATAAATTCCTGCCGGTTGATGTGTATGTGCCCGGCTGTCCACCCCGTCCGGAGGCCTTTTTGCAGGGTTTGCAGCTGTTGCAGGACTCCATCCAGGAGGAACGCCGGCCATTGTCCTGGGTGGTGGGTGACCAGGGCGTTTACCGGGCCGAGATGCCCTCGCAGAGAGAGAAATGGCGGGATCAGCGAATCCAGGCCACGGAATTGAGGAGCCCCGACAAGCTTTAAAGCCGCTTGCCGTCGTTTACAACTGATTGTCAGGAGTCAAACCACGAGCATGAGCAGTAGCGCAGATAATGTCGACATTGAGCTGGTCGAAGCCCTGCAACGGGACTTCGGCGAGGCTGTGCTGTGCTGCCAGCAGACCCGTACCGGCATGCCTGTGCTCTGGGTGCTGCGTGCGGCACTGACCGATATGCTGGGTTACCTCAAGCAACTGGATGCGCCTTACGATCTTTTGTATGACTTGTCGGCGACCGATGAGCGGCTGCGTGGCAATCGTCAGGGCTTGCCGGATTCGGATTTCACCGTTTTCTATCAGCTGATGTCCATTAACCGCAATCGGGACATCATGCTCAAAGTCGCTCTGGCTGAGGAAGACCTTAGCGTCCCTACTGTCACCGGCATTTTTCCGGCGGCCAACTGGTATGAGCGTGAAGTCTGGGACATGTTCGGCATCAGCTTTTCCGGCCATCCGCATCTTGAACGCATCCTGATGCCGTCCACCTGGTCGGGACACCCCCTGCGCAAGGATTACCCCGCCCGGGCGACGGAGTTCGATCCGTACACCCTGACGGTGGAAGGTCAGGAAACTGAACAGGACGCCCTGCAGTTCGTGCCCGAAGCCTGGGGTATGGCCAGAGAGCGGGACGGCGCTGAGTTCATGTTCCTGAACCTCGGGCCCAACCACCCGTCCGCCCACGGTGCTTTCCGTATTGTGCTGCAACTGGATGGCGAGGAAATCGTCGACTGCGTCCCGGACATCGGCTATCACCATCGGGGCGCGGAAAAAATGGCCGAGCGCCAGTCCTGGCACAGCTTCATTCCCTACACCGATCGCATCGATTACACCGGCGGGGTGATGAATAACCTGCCCTATGTGCTGGCGGTCGAAAAGCTGGCCGGCATCGAGGTGCCGGACCGGGTGAAGACGATTCGGGTGATGATGGCGGAAATGTTCCGCATTACCAGCCACCTGCTGTTTCTCGGCACCTACCTGCAGGACCTGGGTGCCATGACGCCGGTGTTCTACACCTTCAGCGACCGTCAGCGTGGCTACAAGGTGATTGAGGGGATCACGGGCTTTCGCATGCATCCGGCTTGGTACCGTATTGGCGGTGTGATGCAGGATCTGCCCCAGGGCTGGGAGAAACTGGTGCAGGAATTCCTCGACTGGATGCCCCCCCGCCTGCGGGAATACGAGCGGGCCATGATGGAAAACGCTCTGGTTCGGGACAGGACGCGCAACGTGGCCGCCTTTGATACCGTCCAGGCGCTGGCCTGGGGTGTCACCGGTCCGAATCTCCGGGCCACCGGGTGCAATTTCGATCTGCGCAAACAGCGCCCCTATTCCGGTTACGACAACTTCGAATTTGAGGTGCCCCTGGGCGACCGGGGTGATGTCTTCGACCGGGGCCAGCTCCGGATCGACGAAATGCGCCAGAGCCTTCGGATCATCCAGCAATGCGTGGATCACATGCCCGCCGGGGACTTCAAGGCGGACCATCCCCTGACCACGCCACCACCCCGTGAACGGATGCTGGAACACATTGAAACCCTGATTACCCACTTTCTGCAGGTGTCGTGGGGGCCGGTGCTCAAACCCCAGGAGTCGATGCAAATGGTGGAAGCCACCAAGGGCATCAACAGTTACTACCTGACCAGTGATGGCAACACCATGAGTTACCGGACCCGGATCCGGACGCCCAGTTTCCCTCACCTTCAGCAGATTCCCAGCGTGATGCGCGGCGGCTTCGTGCCGGACCTGATCGCCCACCTGGGCAGCATCGACTTCGTAATGGCGGACGTGGACCGATGACGATGGAAACGACACCGACACCACAGACCATCACCACCGACGGCTTCCGGCTCCATCCGGAGGACGAAGGCGCCATGCGCGCGGAGGCCAGCCACTACGAGCAGCCCCAGGCCGCGTGCATTGAAGCGTTGAAGATCGTCCAGCATCGCCATGGTTGGGTACCTGATGATGCGATTCCTGCCATTGCCCGGGTGTTGGGCGTGGGGCCGGCCAGTGTCGAAGGCGTGGCCACCTTTTACAGCCTGATCTTCCGGCAGCCGGTTGGGCGTCATGTCATCCTGGTGTGTGACAGCAGCTCCTGTTTCCTGACCGGGTCCGACCAGCTGCGGGAGAAGCTGACGGACAGGCTCGGTATTGGCCTGGGCCAGACCACGCCCGACGGCCGCTTCACCCTGCTGCCGGTTTGCTGCCTGGGCGCCTGCGATGGCGGGCCAGCCATGATGATCGGCGACGATGTCTATGGCCCCGTGGATGAAGAGGATCTGGCGGACATTCTGGAGGGTTACCCGTGAACAGCCAGCGCCAGTCCCCACTGTACAGAAGCCGTCTGCTGCAACCGGGTGCCGATCGGTCGCCGGACACCCATCCGCTGACCTGGCGACTGCGGGATGATGGTCAGGTGGTGGGCCTGAAAGAGTACGAATCGAAAGAAGGCTATCGGGCAGTCTCTCAGGTTCTGAACGGACACGATCCCGGCGCTGTCATCGCCGCCATGAAGGAGGCCAATGTTCGGGGTCGCGGTGGTGCGGGCTTCTCCGCCGGCCTGAAATGGAGCCTCACCTTGCAGGGGGACGACATTCCCCGGGGCTACATCGTCTGCAATGCCGATGAGATGGAGCCGGGTACCTTCAAGGATCGCCTGCTCATGGAGCAGCAACCTCATCTGTTGATTGAGGGCATGATCCTGGCGGCCTTCGCCAACAACGCCCGATACGGCTACATCTTCTTGCGCGGAGAGTACGTCGAGTCGGCCAGGGTTCTCACCGCGGCCCTTGCCGAAGCCCGGGAAGCCGGCTGGCTTGGCCCGGACATTGCCGGCAGCAGCTTCGATTTTGATATTGCCCTGCACACCGGGGCCGGGCGCTACATCTGTGGCGAGGAAACCGCCCTGCTCAACTCGCTGGAAGGCCACCGGGCCAATCCCCGGGCCAAGCCTCCGTTTCCCGGCCAGTCCGGGGCCTGGGGTAAACCCACGGTTGTGAACAACGTGGAAACCCTGTGCAACGTGCCGGCCGTGATGCTTCGTGGCGCGGAGTGGTATCAGGGGTTGTCCGGGGATCGCACCGATGACGGCGGAACCAAACTCTACGGCGCCTCCGGGCTGGTGAACCGCCCCGGACTCTGGGAATTGCCCATCGGCACCACCGGCCGGGAGCTGCTGGAACTGGCCGGCGGCCTGCGAGAGGGCAGGAAGCTGAAGGCCTGGCTGCCCGGGGGCGCCAGTACCGGCTTCCTTTTGCCGGAACACCTGGATCTGCCCCTGGATTTCGACACTGTGGGCAAGGAAGGCAGCCGCCTGGGTACCGGCCTGATTACGGTGGTGACCGAGGATCAGAGCATGGTCGCGCTGATGCGCAACCTGGAAGAGTTCTTTGCCCGCGAGTCCTGCGGCTGGTGCACGCCCTGCCGGGATGGACTGCCCTGGACAGTGAAGCTGTTGCTGGCCCTGGAGCGGGGCGAGGGTGAAGCCGGCGATGTGGAGCTGCTGGACAAGCTGGCGGCCGACTGCGGTCCGGGCCTCACCTTCTGCGCCCATGCGCCCGGCGCGGCCATGCCCCTTCAGACCGCGCTCCGGCATTTCCGGCGTGAATTTGAGCAGGGCGTGCGCTATCCGAGGGGGAAGGCCCATGCCGATCCGATACCGGCGGGGGGAGTATGAAACGATCACTGGCGGCGAACAGGGAGTAAACTGGCACCATGGCAACCATCCACGTGGACGGCCAGAGCTACGAGGTGAACGGGGCAGACAACCTGCTTCAGGCCTGCCTGTCCCTGGGCCTGGATATCCCTTATTTCTGCTGGCATCCGGCCATGGGCAGTGTCGGTGCCTGCCGCCAGTGTGCCGTGCGCCAGTACAAGGACAGCGAGGACGACAGGGGCATGCTGGTGATGTCATGCATGACGCCGGCCGCCGATGGCACCCGCATTGATATTGAGGATGAAGAAGCCCGCGCCTTCCGGGCCAGCGTGGTGGAGTGGCTGATGATCAACCACCCCCACGACTGCCCGGTGTGCGAGGAAGGCGGCCACTGCCACCTGCAGGACATGACCGTGATGACCGGCCACGATCGCCGCCGTTACCGGTTCCGCAAGCGCACCCGTCGCAACCAGTACCTGGGCCCTTTCATAGCCCACGAGATGAACCGCTGTATCACCTGTTACCGCTGTGTGCGCTTTTACAATGACTACGCAGGCGGGACTGACCTGGGGGCCTTCGGTTCCAAGGACAATGTCTACTTCGGACGGCACCAGGAAGGCACCCTGGAAAGTCGCTTCGCCGGCAACCTGACCGAAGTCTGCCCGACCGGTGTCTTCACCGACCAGAGCCACTCCGATCATTACACCCGCAAGTGGGACCTGCAGTTCGCGCCGGGCATCTGCCACCAGTGCGCGGTGGGGTGCAACATAAGCCCGGGCGAACGCTACGGCGAAATCCGGCGGATCGAGAACCGCTACCACGGTGAGGTAAACGGGTTTTTCCTGTGTGATCTGGGCCGTTTCGGCTATGGCTATGTAAACCGGCAGGATCGGCCCAGAGTACCTGAGTTCCGGTCGGGCAAGGAGTGTGAACAGGGGGGTGAACAGAAGCGTGAACCGGCGCAGGAGCCGGAGCAGCTCGGGGTGGATACGGCCCTGGCCCGGATAACGGAGACTCTGCGCCACGCCCGGCGGGTCATCGGCATAGGTTCGCCCCGGGCCAGCCTGGAAAGCAATCATCAGCTCCGGGAATTGGTGGGTGAGGCCAACTTTTCCACCGGCATCAATGAGAACGAGCAGACCTGCCTCGACCTGATGGATGAACAGGGCCGCAGTTGCGGGCTGTCAGCGCCCACCCTGCGAGACGTGGAAGGGCACGATGCCGTGCTCCTGCTTGGCGAAGACCCCATGGAAAGCGCAGCGCGGCTTGGTCTTTCCATTCGTCAGGCGATTACCTCGCCGCCGGCGGAGTACGCGGCCAGGCTGGGTATTCCCCGCTGGCATGCCGATGCCATGAAAACCCTGGCCCAGGATCATCGCCAGCCGCTGTTTATTGCCTATCCGGCTGAAACCAAGCTGGACACCCTTGCCCGGAGCCGTCTGGCGCTTGCCCCTGAGGACATCGCCCGGCTCGGATTTGCGGTGGCCCACGCCATCGATCCGACCGCTCCGGACGTGCCCGATCTCGACGCGACGCTGCGGTCCCGGGCCTCCGAGATTGCCCGCGCATTGCTGGCCGCTGAACGGCCGCTGGTGGTCAGCGGTGGGGCGCTGAATTCCCCGGCCATCATCCGGGCTGTCGGCAACATTGCCCGGGCATTGGCCCGACGCGCCAAACGGGGCGGGCTGCTGTTTGTTCGCCGGGAAGTGAACAGCACCGGTCTGGCATTGCTGGGCGGTCAGCCCCTGGAGTGGGCGCTCGACCAGCTTGTAGACGGAAACGCCGATGCGGCGGTGATTCTGGAAAATGACCTTTATCAGCGCCTGCCGGAAGCCCCGGTGGACGCGGCCCTGGCGAGGGTCGAAGCGCTGGTGGTGCTGGACCATCAGCGCACGCCCACGCTGAACCGCGCAACCTTCTCGCTGCCGGCAGCCAGCTTTGCCGAGGGTGATGGCACTCTGGTCAATCTGGAGGGGCGGGCCCAGCGCTTCTTCCAGGTATTTGAGCCGGGCTATCTTCGCCCGGAAGCCCGGATTCACGAAAGCTGGCGTTGGCTGCACGGTCTCTCGGCCAAACTGAACGGCGAGATACCGGGGGACATCACCCTCGACCAGGTAACCTTGGCCTGCAGCCGGGCCTGCGCGGATCTTGCATTGATTACCGCGGCCGCCCCTGATGCCGGTTTCCGCATCGAGGGTCTGCGGCTGGCCCGGGAACCCCATCGATACAGCGGCCGGACGTCCATGCGTGCCGACCAGAGTGTCAGCGAGCCACGGGTACCCCAGGATCCGGACACCGCACTGGCCTTTTCCATGGAGGGGTACAGCGGTTTCCGGCATCCTCATCAGCAGGTGCCCTTTGCCTGGGCGCCAGGCTGGAATTCGCCCCAGGCCTGGAACAAATTCACCGATGAAGTTGGTGGCCATTTGCGCGGGGGCGACCCGGGTATCCGGATACTCAATCCCCGGCCCGGGCACTATCACTATGAGGGCGATATTCCGGCAGCCTACCAGCCGTCTGGAACGGATTACCGGGCCATGGTTCTACCTCGACTTTTCGGCGGCGAGGAAACCTCGGCCCTGGTAGACCCCATTCGCCGGCGGATGGAGACACCGGTGCTGCTGCTTTCGGAAGCCGACGCCACTTCACTGGGGGCCGAGCTGGGCGGGCTGGTCACTGTCACTGGCGAGCAGGCTTGCGTGACGCTGCCGGCCCGTGTCCAGGCGGACTGGCCCCGGGGGCTGGTGGGCCTGCCGGCCGGCAGTGTTCCGATGGGTATCGCTGATGGTCCGGTCACGCTGACCGCGGGGCCGGGTTCCACGCCGACGCCCGGCGAGGAGGTGCGTCCATGAGCTGGCTGACACCGGAATGGCAGACCATTCTCTGGGCCATGTTCCAGGCCCTGGTGATTCTGCTGGGCGCGGTGCTTCTGGGCGCTGCCCTGACCATTGTCGAGCGTCGCTTGCTGGGGCTCTGGCAGGACCGCTATGGTCCCAACCGGGTCGGGCCGTTCGGCACCCTTCAGCTGGTAGCGGACATGATCAAGATCTTCTTCAAGGAAGACTGGATTCCGCCGTTTGCCGACCGGCCACTGTTCCTGTTGGCGCCGGTGATCGCCTTTGCCTCCCTGCTGCTCTCTTTCATCGTGATTCCGATTACACCCGGGTGGGGCATTGCGGACCTGCACATCGGATTGCTGTTTTTCCTGGCCATGGCAGGCATCAATGTCTACGCGGTGCTGCTGGGGGGCTGGGCCAGTGGCAACAAATACGCGCTGCTGGGCGCCATGCGCTCGTCCGCCCAGACGGTTTCCTATGAGGTATTCATGGGGCTGTCATTGATGGGCGTGGTCGCCCTGGCAGGTTCCTTCAACATGCGGGAGATCGTCGCCGCCCAGGAAGGCTTGTGGTTCGTCGTGCCCCAGTTCTTTGGCTTCTGTACCTTCCTGATTGCCGGTATCGCAGTCACCCACCGCCACCCCTTTGACCAGCCGGAGGCGGAGCAGGAGCTGGCGGACGGTTATCATATTGAATACTCGGGCATGAAGTTCGGGCTGTTTTTCATTGGCGAGTACGTGGGCATGGTTCTGGTGTCTGCGCTGATCGTCACCCTGTTCTTTGGTGGCTGGCACGGCCCCTGGTTGCCGCCGGTGCTCTGGTTTGCGATCAAGACCGGCTTCTTCCTGCTGTTGTTCATCCTGCTGAGGGCCTCCCTGCCCAGACCCCGCTATGACCGGGTGATGAACTTTGGCTGGAAGGTATGCCTGCCCCTGACCCTGATCAATCTGCTGGCAACCGGCGCGGTGGTACTGCTGGTTGCCCCGGAAGGCTGAGGAGGACCCCGTTATGGAGAAGGAAAAGGTCCCGTTCATAAAGTCCGTGCTCTGGCTGGTGCCGGCGACATGGAGCCAGCTGCGAACCCTCGGCATGGTGTTCATGCACAGTTTCCGCAAGCGGGAGACGGTCAACTACCCGGAAGAGGCGGTCTACCTGCCGCCCCGTTACCGGGGCCGCATCGTGCTGACCCGGGATCCGGACGGCGAAGAACGCTGCGTGGCCTGCAACCTGTGCGCGGTGGCCTGCCCGGTCGACTGCATTTCCCTGCAGAAGGGCGAGCAGGAAGACGGGCGCTGGTACCCGGAGTTCTTCCGGATCAACTTCTCCCGCTGCATTTTCTGCGGCATGTGTGAGGAGGCCTGTCCCACCTCGGCGATCCAGCTGACGCCGGACTTCGAGATGGGCGAGTACGACCGGCAGCAGCTGGTCTATGAGAAAGAGGACCTGCTGATCAACGGCCCGGGCAAGGATCACGATTACCACTTCTACAAGGTGGCCGGCATGGCCATCGGCGGCAAGGACAAGGGCCAGGCTCTGAACGAAGAGGAGCCTGTGGACGTGCGTTCCCTGTTGCCATAAAGCGGGAGGTAAAGACCCATGGAACTGGCGTTTTATCTGAGTGGCCTGGTGGCGGTACTGGCGACGGTCGGTGTGATTACCGGCAGCAATCCGGTGCATGCCGTGGTGTATCTGATCGTCTCGCTGATTGCCGTTGCCCTGGTGTTCTTCGCCCTCGGGGCGCCCTTTGCCGGCGCGCTGGAAATCATCGTCTACGCTGGTGCCATCATGGTCCTGTTCGTGTTTGTGGTGATGATGCTCAACCTCGGCCCGGACCAGGACAGCGACGACGCAGGCTGGCGCCATCCCAGGCACTGGCTTGGCCCCTCGGCTCTTGCCCTGGTGCTGCTGGGCGTGCTTTTCCACCTGATTGCCGGTGGCGAAATGGCCAGGGTCATTGATGGCGAACTGCTGACCGCGCGGGCGGTAGGGCTGACTCTCTTCGGGCCCTGGCTGATGGTAGTGGAACTGGCGGGCCTTTTGTTGCTGGGGGCGCTGGTAACTGCCTCCCATGTGGGGCGTCGGTCGAATCCGTTGCGGCAAAGGAGGCGGCCCTGATGGCGGGTATCCCCATGGAGCACGGCCTGATTCTGGCTGCCGTCCTGTTTTTGCTGGGCCTGGTGGGCCTGATGCTGCGCCGTAACATGTTGTTTGTACTCATGAGTCTTGAGGTGATGCTGAACGCCGCGGCACTGGCGTTCGTGGTCGGCGCCACGGCCTGGAACCAGCCCGATGGCCAGGCCATGTTCCTGCTGGTGATCACCCTGGCAGCCGCCGAAGCGGCCGTGGGCCTGGCGCTGATGATTCAGCTCTTTCAGCGGGCCAGGTCCCTTAATCTCGATCTCGTCAGCAGGATGCGCGGATGATGGAGCTGGCGGTTACTCTGTCGTTTGTCATGCCGCTGGTCGGCACCCTGGTGCTGGCCCTTTCCGGCGGTCGCCTGGGGCCCCAGGTCGGCGCGGTCATCGGCGTTGCCAGTGTCGGCGTCGCTGCCCTGGCGACGGCCTGGGCCATTGCGCTTTATGCGGGCGGCGATGGTGCCGTTCGTTTCACGCTCTGGACCTGGATCCAGGTTGGGGCCTTCCAGCCAACGATCGGTCTGGCGGTGGATGCCCTGGCCCTGGTGATGATGGCCGTGATTACCGGCGTCGGTTTCTTCATCCATCTGTTTGCGGTCTGGTACATGGGCGGTGAGGCCGGCGTTACCCGATTCTTCGCCTGGATGAACCTGTTCGTATTCAGCATGCTCATCCTGGTGCTCGGGGACAACCTGCTGCTGCTGTTCCTCGGCTGGGAAGGGGTTGGTCTGTGCAGTTATCTGCTGATCGGTTACTACTACCAGAACAGCGCCAACGGCCGGGCAGCGTTCAAGGCCTTTTTGGTCACGCGCATCGGCGACGTGTTCCTGGCTCTGGGGCTATTCCTGATCTTCCGGGACCTTGGCACCCTGGATATCCAGCAGGTGATGGTCCGGGCCGCCGAGGTCTGGTCAGTGGGCGACCCCACGGCGACCCTCGTTGCCTTGCTGGTACTGGGCGGAGCCCTCGGTAAATCCGCCCAGGTGCCGCTGCACACCTGGTTGCCGGACGCCATGGCGGGGCCGACCCCGGTCTCGGCGCTGATCCACGCCGCCACCATGGTCACTGCCGGGGTATACTTAATCGCCCGGCTCAACGGTGTCTTCCTGCTGGCTCCGGACGTCTTGTGGCTGGTCGGGGTGATCGGTGCTGTCTCGATGCTCCTGGCGGCGTTCGCGGCCCTGGCCCAGACCGACATCAAGCGGGTGCTGGCCTATTCCACCATGAGCCAGATTGGCTACATGTTCCTGGCCCTCGGGGTAGGCGCCTTTGATGCCGCCATTTTTCACCTGGTCACCCACGCGTTTTTCAAGGCGCTGCTGTTCCTGTCGGCCGGTGCGGTGATTACCAGTTGCCATCACGAGCAGGACATGGCAAATCTCGGGGGGCTGAGAAAGCGGCTGCCTGTGGCCTATGCCGGTTTCCTGGTGGGCGGTTCTGCGCTGGTGGCCCTGCCGCTGGTAACGGCGGGGTTTTACAGCAAGGACGAGATTCTCTGGCAGGCCATGGCGGCAGACCAGCAGGGGCTTCTTCTGGCGGGGCTCCTGGGCGCGTTCCTGACCTGCCTGTATACGGTTCGACTGATTCTCGGCACTTTCCACGGCGACTGCGGCAGCGACAAGGCCCGGAACGCGGAACCGGGCAGCCATCTGCTGACCCACCACCTGCCCCTGGCGGTGCTGGCGGTGCTGTCCACCTTTGTGGGCGCCATGCTCTATCCCCACCTTGGCGGCCTGTTCCCGGTGGCACCCGGTGAGCGAACCGACGCGGGCCATACCTTGTTGCAGCTGCTGGCCAGTGGCACCGTGATTGCCGGTCTTGCGGTGGCGGGCTGGCTGTTCGTGAAGCGGTGCGACTGGCTACGCGAGCAGGTCACCAGTGGCCCGGGCGCCTTCCTCTGGACTCTCTGGCACCGGGCCTGGGGGTTCGATGCGCTGTATGACCGGCTGCTGGTTCGGCCGTGGCAGTTGCTGGTGCGCATGCTCCGCCATGACCTGATCAATCTCACCATCAACCTGTTGGCAGTGCTCGCCCGTTTGCTCAACAGCGGTCTGGTGCGCGCCCAGAATGGCCGGATTCGGAGCTACGCCACGGCCATGATTGTGGGGGCAACCCTGATTCTGCTGGCTCTGGCCATCGGCCCGGGAGGTGTCGCGTGATCCTGGTGTGGTTGATCGTGATTCCGTTTCTGGGTGGTCTGCTGTGCTGGCAGGCGGATCGCTGGGGTGAGCAGGCACCGCGCTGGATTGCCCTGGGGACCATGCTGTTTGTTCTGGTGATCGGCCTCTGGCTCTGGGTAACCGGCGATTTTGCCCTGCCCTCGGGAGCGGACACGCCCTGGCTGCTGGAATGGCGGGCCGACTGGATTCCCCGGTTCGGCATTGAAATCCATCTGGCCATGGATGGACTCTCGCTCATTCTGGTCGCGCTCACGGGCTTTCTCGGCGCCCTTGCAGTGCTCTGCTCCTGGCATGAAATCGGGCACCGCATCGGCTTTTTCCACCTCAACCTGCTGTGGATCCTTGGCGGTGTGGTCGGCGTGTTCCTGGCCCTGGATCTGTTCCTGTTCTTCCTGTTCTGGGAAATGATGCTGGTGCCCATGTACTTCCTGATCGCGCTCTGGGGGCACAGCGGTTCGGCCGGCCAGACCCGCATTCGGGCCGCCACGCGTTTCTTTATCTACACCCAGGCCAGTGGCCTGCTGATGCTGGTGGCGATCCTGGCGCTGGTGTTTATCCATTTCGGCAACACTGGCGAGCTTTCGTTCAGCTACGAGGTTCTGCTCAATACCGAGGTGCCGGAGGCCATCGCTCCCTGGCTGATGCTGGGCTTCTTCGTGGCGTTTGCGGTAAAACTGCCGGTGGTGCCTTTCCACGGCTGGCTGCCCGATGCCCATGCCCAGGCGCCCACGGCGGGCAGTGTGGATCTGGCGGGCATACTGTTGAAAACGGCCGCCTACGGCATGCTGCGTTTTGCACTGCCATTATTTCCGGAAGAGTCCGCTGCCTTCGCCCCGGTGGCCATGGTGCTCGGGCTGGTAGGCATCGTTTACGGTGCCGTTCTGGCCTGCGGTCAGCAGGACATCAAGCGGCTGATCGCCTACACCAGCATCTCCCACATGGGCTTTGTCCTGATCGCCATCTACTCCGGCTCGGAACTGGCCATCCAGGGTGCGGTGGTGCTGATGGTGGCCCACGCGTTCTCTTCCGCTGGCCTGTTTATCCTCAGCGGCCAGCTTTATGAGCGCATCCATACCCGGGATATGCGCATCATGGGTGGGCTCTGGGGCCGGGTACCGACGTTGCCCGGGTTTACGCTGTGTTTTGTCGCTGCGTCCCTGGGGATGCCGGCCACTGCCAATTTCGTGGGTGAGTTCATGATTCTGTTCGGCACCTTCCCGAGCGCGCCGGTGGTGGTGATTATTGCCAGTACGGGGTTGGTGATGGCCGCCATTTATTCGCTGATCCTGATGCAGCGGGTACATTTCGGGCCCGCTTATCGTGACGGCGCGCTCGCCGGCCCGGACTGGCGTGAGTACGGCATGATGCTGGCCCTGTTGGCCCTGGTTCTGCTCATCGGGCTTTACCCGCAACCATTGCTGGATACCACGGCTGGCATGTCCGGTCGCGTGGTAGAACTGTTTGCCAGTGGTGTTCAGAGCCTGGCGGCCACCGCAGGGGAGGTGCGCTGATGCTGACAGCAGCGGACCTTTTGACATTGCTGCCATTGATCATCGTGGGCACGACCGCGGTGGTTGCCATGCTGGTCATTGCCTGGCAACGCCATCATGCCGGTACGGCCCTGATCGCCGGTGCCGGCCTGATATTGGCACTCCTGATGTTACCGGTCGCATCCACAGGCTCCCCACCGCTCATGGAAGTGGATGGACTGGCCCTGATGGCTGCGACGCTGATTCTTCTGTCGGCCCTGGTTACTGTAATCCTGAGTCATCACTACCTCACCGGCTACATCGGTCCGCAGGAGGAATTCTACCTCTTGTTGTTGTGCGCCACGGCAGGTGCCCTGGGACTGGTGGCAAGCGACCACCTGGCCATGCTGTTCATCAGCCTGGAACTGCTGTCGATGCCCCTGTACGGCATGCTTGCCTACAGCTTCCGGGCGGAACGGTCGCTGGAAGCGGGCATCAAGTATTTGCTGTTGTCGGCCGCTGCCACCGCCTTCCTGCTGTTTGGCATGGCGCTGGTCTATGCACGCACCGGCTACCTCGATCTGACGGGGATCGCGGGCGCACTGGGTGGCGCTCCTGATATCTGGATGCTGGCCGGCGGCGCGCTGATGCTGGTGGGTCTGGGTTTCAAACTGTCGGTGGTGCCGTTTCATTTGTGGACGCCGGATGTTTACCAGGGTGGCCCGGCGCCGGCCACGATTTTCCTGGCTACGGTCAGCAAGCTGGCGGTCTTCGTGGTGCTGTTGCGGCTGGTACTGGCGGCGCCGGTTTTCCAGAGTGACTGGTTGCAAACGATGATCACGGTGCTGGCGCTGGTGACCATGCTGGGGGGAAATCTGCTGGCGCTGTTCCAGTCGAACCTCAAGCGTCTACTGGGCTATTCGTCCATTGCCCATTTTGGCTACCTGCTGGTAGCCATCGCCGTAGGCAACGCACTGGCCGTCGAAACCACCGGGGTTTATCTGGTGACCTATCTGGTGACGACGCTGGCGGCATTCGGCGTGGTGGCTCTTGTCTCCAGCCCGTTCGGAGGCGAGGACGCTGATGGCTTACCGCTCTATCGCGGCCTGTTCTGGCGGCGTCCATACCTGGCGGCGGTGATGACGGTCAGTTTCCTGTCGCTGGCTGGGATTCCCCTGACCGCCGGATTTATCGGCAAGTTCTATGTCATTGCGTTGGGTGTCGCCGACAGCCGGTGGTGGCTGGTGGGCGGTGTTGTCGCCGGCAGTGCTATTGGTCTGTATTACTACCTGCGGGTGATGGTGACCCTGTATCTGCCCGAACCGGGGATGCGGCGCCGGGATGTAACCAACGACTGGGGCAGCCGCCTTGGCGGCATGACCCTCGTCACCCTGGCGGTTGTCATTCTGGTACTGGGCATCTACCCCGCCCCGATGATCGACTGGGTGCAGGGGCTGAGCGTCAGTGCAGCTTCAGTCTCGGATGCATGGCGCGGCTGATCCGGTCCATCAGCCAGATGATCCCGGTGCGGAACATGCCGTGCAGAGCCACCTGATGCATCCGATAGAGGGACAGATAGAACAGCCGGGCCACCTTGCCCTCGATGTACATACTGCGGCCGGACAGATTGCCCATCAGATTGCCAACGGTGGTGTAACGGCTGAAATTGATGAGCGAACCGTGGTCGTTGTAGACGAAGGGCACCGCCTCGCCCTTGTCCAGGCGGTTGCAGAGAGTCTTGAACAGGGTGTCGGCCTGCTGGTGCGCAGCCTGGGCCCGGGGTGGTACCGGCCGGTCGGAATCCGGCTGCGGGCAAGCGGCGCAGTCGCCAAAGGCAAAGATGTCCGCATCCTGGGTGGTTTGCAGGGTCTGTTCCACCACCAGCTGATTGCTCCGGTTCACTTCCAGGCCCTCAAGCTCGGCCAGGAACGCCGGAGCCTTGATGCCCGCTGCCCAGATGGTCATTTCCGAGGCCAATTCGGTGCCGTCTTTCATCACAACCGTATTCGGCCGTACCTCACTGACTGGCTGGCCGGTCAGTACGTTCACCCGCTGGTGTTCCAGCTCCCGTGTGGCCGCTGCAGACAGCCGGCCCGGCAGGGCCGGAAGGATGCGGTCGGCGGCCTCAATCACGGTAATCGAAACGTCTGAGGGCTGGAGATGGTTCATGCCGTATACCGGCAGCTCCCGGGACGCCAGCCGCAGTTCTGCTGCCAGTTCCACTCCGGTGGCACCGGCTCCGATAATGCTGATATTCAGGGTGTGTTCAGCACCCTGCAACGCCTCATGATTCTTGCGCAGAAAGGCATTGAGCATGAGGTTGTGGAAACGCCGGGCCTGCTTGAGGCTGTCCAGGAACAGGCAATTGTCCTGAGCGCCAGGGGTGCCGAAATCGTTGGCGGTGCTTCCCACGGCAATCACCAGTGTGTCGTACTGGATGTGCCGCTCGGGAACCACTTCTGTGCCATCGACATCGTGAAACGGGGCAATGACCACTTGTTTGTTCTGG
This sequence comes from Marinobacter sp. EhC06, assembly GCF_001650915.1. Taxonomy (GTDB): domain Bacteria; phylum Pseudomonadota; class Gammaproteobacteria; order Pseudomonadales; family Oleiphilaceae; genus Marinobacter. The sequence continues at coordinate 362,602 of NZ_LXYO01000023.1, read as the reverse complement.
CGGTCCAGACCGCTCATGCGACCCAGCTGGAATTCGTAATGGTGCTTCCGCGCGTGGGCCCGGTAGTTGATCTCGTTGGCGCTGGCATCCAGCGAACCGGACGCGACTTCGTGCAGCAGCGGTTTCCAGACATGGGTGAGTCCGGCATCCACCAGAGTAACTCTGGCCTTTTTCTTTTTCCCCAGTTTGTTACCAAGGCTGGTAACCAGTTCGAGCCCGCCGGCGCCACCGCCGACCACAACAATATGATGAAGGTTATCCATAACAATCAGACCTGTAAGTGAAGATAGCCAAGTACTCTTCGGGCAAGAATGCTTGGCTGTCCTCACTGGGAACCAGGCTTGCAGCCACGGGAGAACAAGGAGCAAGGCAGGGCCTGAGCCGACCGTTAATGTTAACGCGGCCGGCGCTGCGGGTACAATTCGACGGAAGTGCTGCTACCTTCAGCCCCGGCATTGTGGCACCGGGGCTCGGAAACGGAAGAGTTCAGTGCTGGGTGCGGAATCCGTCCAGAATAGCCGCCATATCATCGCCCAGATCCCGCATGATTTGCGGGTCCAGGTTGCGTTCAGCCATGGATCTCAGACCCATGATCTGCGCCTGGAGAAGCCTGGCAAGTCGCCGGCTGTCTACGGACTGCACCAGCTCTCCATTCACCCGTGCCTGCTCAACAAGGTCTGCAATGGATTGCTCAATGGCAGCGAGAATGCTGTTGGCTTGGTCCGCCAGGGCCGGGTGGGTATTGCTGGATTCCAGCAGCGTTTTCACGATCATACAGGCCCGGGAAGGCGCTGCGTTTTCGTCCCCGCAACTGCAGGCGATGCCGCGCAAATAGTCCTGGAGACCTTCAACAATAGAGTCAAAACCCTTGAGGTGTACGGCCAGCTCCCGGCCTCCCTGCTCAGCGTAGGCGGCCAGTGCTTCTGAAAACAGGCCATCCTTGCTGCCGAAGGTGGCGTAGATACTGCCCGGTCGCATGTCGAGGGCCTGCTCGATCTGCTTCATGGAGCTGCCGTGATAGCCCTTCTCCCAGAACAGGCCAACGGCCTTTTCCAGGGCGGTTTTCCGGTCATAGCGTGCGTGTCTGGCCATAACAACAATTCACCATTGCCGTGATTTGAATGACCGCTCAATTATATCTTGAATGACCACTCAATAACAGTTAGCCTGAAGTAGTAATTGAGCAAACATTCAATAAAGGAGTTGGCAATGACAGATTTTCCTTTGCACGACAAAGACACGGCACCGGAGAAATCCAGGCCCCTGCTGGACAACTCGCTCAAGGCGTTCGGCATGATCCCGGGCCTGCACGCGGTAATGGCGGAAGCGCCGGGCATCCTTGAGGGTTACCAGCAACTGCATCAACTGGTGCTGGACAGCAGCTTTGATAACGAAGAGAAGACCGTGGTTTGGCAAACCATCAACGTGGAAAACGCTTGTCATTACTGCGTCCCTGCCCATACCGGGATTGCCAAAATGATGGACGTGTCCGACGACATTACCAATGCACTGCGGGACGAAACGCCGCTGCCGAGCGACAAGCTTGAGGCGCTGAGAACCTTTACCCTCGCTGTCATGCGTAAACACGGCAATGTCAGCAAAGAGGACCTGGACGCGTTCTATGAAGCCGGATACCAGCACCGCCAGGTACTGGAAGTGATTCTGGTGCTGTCCCAGAAGGTGATGAGCAATTACGTCAACCACATTGCGGAAACGCCGGTTGACGAGCCGTTCAAGAAGTTTGAATGGCAGAAAAAGCAGTAATCCGGGCTTTGGGGCAACGGAGCGGGTCAGCCCGCGTCCGTTGCCAGTATGTGCGCCTGTCTTGACCGTTTTTTGGTCTCGAGCCGTTTGTCGACGCACCGGGTGTCATCTTCGAGAATAACGACGCACTCCAGGCACTGAATGCACTCGTCGTAGTCAATCCGGCCATCCTTGCGAATGGCATTGATGCCGCATTCGTTTTTACAGTGCTGGCAAGGGTTGCCGCAGAGCTCGACCCGGTCCAGCCAGCTGAACAGTCTGAACCGGCCAAGCACTGCAAGGCCGGCGCCCAACGGGCACAGATAGCGGCAGTAGAATTTGTGGATGAACATGCCTATTACCAGCAGGCCGACGGCGTAAAGTACGAAGGGCCAAGAGCGAACGAAAAACAGGGTTATGCTGGTTTTGAATGGCTCCACCTCCGCCAGCTTTTCGGCGATGGTCAGGGAGTAGAAAGCAGTGCCCACCAGAGCGAGCAGGATCGGATATTTGAGCAGAATCAGGCGCCGGTGCCAGTGCTCGGGCACCTTGATCTGGCGGAATTTCAGTTTCTGGCCAAGCCAGGCGGCCATTTCCTGCAGGGCCCCGAACGGGCAGAGCCAGCCACAGAACAGGCCGCGACCCCAGATGAACAGGGTTATGAATGTGTAGACCCAGAGAATAAAGATGATCGGATCCAGCAAGAAGACATTGAGAGAGAAACCGTCCCAGATCGCCAGGAACAGGGTGTAGATGTTAACCACCGAAAGCTGGCCCTGGGCGTAGAAGCCGATAAAGAACAGGGTGAAAAACAGGAATCCCCAGCGGAACCGGTGTACCAGCTTCGGGTTGCGGCTCAGGGCTTTCTGGCGGGCGAAGAACACGGTCAGAACGGTCAGGCCGATTACCAGCAGGGAAATCTGCCACCAGCGTTCTTTCCAGAGCCCGATCCAGACCGGTTGACGGGTGTCTTCCGGGTTGGGAGCAACCTCGACGGTTTCAAACAGCTCTTCGTTGAATCGAACCGGGATATCCAGGGATGTCCGGTCCACCATCAGATGGTTACGGGCCAGTTCAACGTTGAGCTTCAGGTTGGCCTCTGCCCCCGGGTTAAAGCCGGCGTTGCCGCCCACCCGAAACAGGTTGCCGGCCTCGAACGAGGGCATGCCGGCGGCCCGGAATTCGAGATTCTGGTCGAGCAGGTTGAGATCGCGCATTTCCACGGCCAGGTTGTTCTGGGTAAGGCCGACACGGTCGGGAGAACTGCCAGGCACGAACTCGCGGGAAACATGGGGAAAGGCACCGCGGGACATGACAGCCAGAACCTGCGCGCCATCGTCGAGTCGTTCCATGAGGCGCCGGTAGCCGTCGTCGCCGAGCAGGTTGCGCCCCACCATGGGCGAATTGATGTAGGCGAAGAACAGTTCGGTAAAGGGCTCGCCCTCTGCCGGCTCAATGTTCATGGGGTAGTCAGACAGAGGCCGGCCCAGTTCAGCCTCAATGGACTCACTGCCAATTTGCCAGTGCCCAATGTAACCGCGGTCGACCAGCTGCTGCCAGGACATCGGCTGGTAGAAATCCGGCTTCGCCCGTGTGGGGGCGCTCTGGGCAAAGCCCTCGAGTTTTTGGCGGGCCACTTTCAGGGCCGAGGACAGCACGGTGTCGTTGATGATCAGCACAGAGACCGTGGCCTTGCTGACACCGTCAAAGTGCACCACGTTGCCGTCGCTGGTTCGTCCGGAACGGCTGGAGTTGGAGGTGCTGACAATAATCTGCTCTTGTAACGAATGCCCTTCGTATTGGTCTACGAAGTCGAACAGGGGCTCTTCGCCGAGGCCATGCAGAAATACCGGCTCGTGGTGATTCAGCACCTTGATGCCGGTAAAGCGCCCTTTGGTATCCAGGCCGATCAGCATGCTGATCGGTTTGCCGGCAAAGCCCTGGAGCCGGCTGTGGTCTATGGTTTCGTAGGCATAGCCAAGCAGTTCCTGGAGTTGATACACCGGATACACCGGGAAATCCGGCAGCTTGTCTTCAATGACCGTTGCCGAGGGAAACAGCTCCTGGATCAGCGCCCGCTTGCTGTCTGACAGCTCGGCCTGAACCTGGGGCATTACAAACAGACAGGCAAGAAGGAGCACAATGCGCCCTGCCATGGGGTACTCCTGTGGTTCTTTTTGTTTGATCTTCCATGCTAGAGTTTTCGGCCCCGGGCTCAATGCGACCTCGGAGCCAGCTGAATGCTACTTTGTGAGGAGAAATGCCATGACCGACGCTACCTACACGCCACCCAAAGTCTGGAAATGGGACTCCGAGAGTGGTGGCCGGTTTGCCAGTATCAACCGCCCGATCGCCGGTCCGACCCATGACAAGGAGCTGCCGGTTGGCAAGCACCCGTTGCAGCTTTATTCGCTGGCGACGCCCAATGGCGTCAAGGTAACGGTGATGCTGGAGGAGCTGCTGGAATTGGGTATTAAAGAAGCCGAGTACGATGCCTGGCTCGTCAAAATTACCGAGGGCGACCAGTTTGGCAGCGGTTTTGTGGAGGTGAACCCTAACTCCAAGATTCCCGCCATGATGGACCACAGTGTCAGCCCTTCTATCCGCCTATTCGAATCCGGCTCCATCCTGCTCTATCTGGCGGAAAAGTTTGGCGCTTTCCTGCCCAAGGACACCGCAGGGCGTGCCGAAACTATGAACTGGTTGTTCTGGCAGATGGGCAGCGCACCTATGCTCGGTGGCGGCTTTGGCCATTTCTACGCCTACGCGCCGGAATACTACGAGTACCCGATCAACCGCTACACCATGGAAGTCAAACGTCAGCTGGATGTACTTGATCGGCAGTTGGCCGATAACCGCTACATCGCGGGTGACGAATACACCATTGCCGATATGGCCATCTGGCCGTGGTACGGCGCCCTGGTGAAAAACAAGGTGTACGACGCAGCCGAGTTCCTGGAAGCCCACACCTACACCAACGTCATTCGCTGGGCTGATGAGATTGCCCAGCGTCCGGCGGTCAAGCGCGGCCGGATGGTCAACCGGGCCTGGGGTGAGCCGAGCAGCCAGCTGCACGAGCGCCACGATGCCAGCGATTTCGAGACCCAGACCCAGGACAAGATTGGGGACGGTGAATGAAAGTCGCGGTCTATTGCGGCTCCCGGTCAGGCAACGATCCGCTCTATGCTGACAAAGCCCGGGAGCTGGGTGACTACTTCGGTCGTAATGGCATCGAGCTGGTGTTCGGTGGTGGCCATGTGGGCCTGATGGGCGTCGTGGCCGATGCGGTATTGGCCGCAGGCGGACGGGTGCACGGGGTGATCCCCGAGCATCTGCGGGACCGTGAGCTGGCCCACTCCGGTCTTACCGAGCTGCACGTGGTTAAAAACATGCACGAGCGCAAGGCCCTGATGGCGGATCTGGCTGATGGTTTCGTTGCGCTGCCGGGCGGGATTGGCACCCTGGAAGAGCTGTTTGAGGCCTGGACCTGGGGCCAATTAGGGTTGCACCAGAAACCCTGTGCCATCTACAACGTCAAAGGATTTTTCGATCCGTTGCTGGCGATGGCGCAAACCATGGAGCGGGCCGGATTTCTCAAGCAGCAATACATCGACATGCTGATCCAGACCGACCAGCCAGAAACGCTGCACCGGGCCGTCCTGGATTACCAGAGCCCCGGAGAAAAATGGTCCTGAGCAGACAGGGCTCGGCGCAGGCGGGCCCTATTCTTTCTCTTCCTTGGCTTTCTGAATCGCTTCCAGCTTCTCGTGTAGCAGGGCTTCAAGCTTGATCAGCTTTTCCCGGTTTTTTTCGTTGGGCCGGTTGGTGTATAGATCGACGTAGGTCTTCGTGACCTCACTCAGTACCGGATGCAGCTTTTTATAGTCTTCCTCACTCATGGTCAGAACTCCTCTCGAACGCAGTGGATTCCATACCAGTAACTATGGATCATCCCCGGTAATCATCAAGGACCCAGATCAACTCTGAGACGGTTTTCCGCCCCACTCCATCCGGCTGACTTTAGCCATCAATCGACGCCAGTCTATTGGCAGCCGGTTCTCCAGTTCTGCCAACACCGGGTCTTTGGGGTGAACGGACTGGAAGTGCTGTTTGCTGGCATAGACCACGGTGTTGTTGCTTTTGCTTCGGAAGCCCAGAAGCACGGCAAAATGTCTCTTGAGTCGACGGAAATAGGGCCCTTCAACATCTGGTGTCCTGTGGTAGTTCAGCACCAGCCAGCCGTCTTCGGCCAGCACCTGGGCGCACTCATCCACGAATTGCTTCTGGGCCTGGGCAGGGCTCATCCGGTCTGCGTTATACAGGTCAGCCAGGATCATGTCCGTGCTCGCTTCCGGCAGCCTTTCCAGGGCATCCCGGGCATCAGCAATGGTCACCTCCAGGCGCTCACTATCCGGAAGGTCAAAAAACTCCCTTGCCGTATCCAGCACCGCCTGGCGCAGTTCGACCGCGTGTATCCGGCACTCAGGATAGAGATGGTGAAATGCGCCGGCCATCACGCCGCCGCCCAGGCCCAGAATGGTGACGTGGCGGGGGTTGGCAAATACCGCCGGCAGCATCATGGCCCGGTTGTACTCGTGCACTGGCAGATAGGGATAGCGACGGTCGATCTTGCTCTGCTCGAACACCGAGTTGAAGGTCAGCACCCGGTGTTTGCGGTAATCGACCACCAGGATGCTGCCCAGGGCGTCCCGGGTGTGGTGAATAATCTCGCCCTTGTTGAACATGCCGGCTTACCGGCTTTGTTCTTCGAACAGGCGTCGTACGCTGTCGGTTTTTGCCAGCGACTGAGCGGTATTGCCGCGGCTGTCCGTCGCATCGCGATCGGCGCCTTTTTCAAGCAGTAGACGCACCGTTTCCGCGTGGCCGTGTTTGCTGGCCAGGATCAACAGGGTCTCCCCCTCGCTGGTGCGCATGTTGACCGGGACACCGGCGTCAAGCATCACGCTGAGAGGCCCTGCACCGCCGTTACGGGCCAGTTCGAAAATGCCCTGGGCGAAGGCAACCGCATCCTCGTCTTTCTGGTTTTCGGGCTTTTGCGGCTTGCCGGGCTTCTGTTGGCTCATCGGGGCTCCGTGGTCAGTTGAATCGATTTTGTGTTAAAACCGTATTATCACAGAATGAGACTGTCCCAGACACAGTCGATGAGCCCAAGGCCAAAAATCACAGGAGGCAACGCCGTGAAACTACAGGTTCAAGGCATAGACGAAGGCCAGCCGATTCCCGAGAAATTCGCATTCGGGGTCTACAGTGAAGAAGACCACATGAGCTTCGGTCCCAACCGGAACCCCGAAATTGTCTGGGACGATGCGCCGGAAGGCACCAAGAGCTTCGTGGTAATGATGTTCGATCCGGACGTGCCCAGCGTTGCAGACGACGTGAACCAGGAAGGCAAGACCGTCTCGAAGGACATCCCGCGGGTCGATTTTTTCCACTGGCTGCTGGTGGATGTGCCGGCCGGCACCACCCGGATTCCGGAAGGTGAAGACAGTGATGGTGTGATTCCCAAGGGCAAGGAGCCGGGTCCCGGCCCCATCGGTATCCGCGGCGTGAACAACTACACCCAGTTTCTGGCGGGCAATCCCGACATGAACGGCACTTACGCCGGGTACGATGGCCCCTGTCCGCCCTGGAACGATGAGATCATCCATCATTACCATTTCGAAGTGCACGCACTGGATGTGGATACGCTCGCCCTCGACGGCGAGTTCGATGGTAACGATGTGCGCGAAGCCATGGCGGGGCACGTGTTGGCAAGCGCTCGTGTAACGGGCACCTATACCCTGAATCCGGACCTGCGCTAACCGGTACCTAACACCGGACATTGGTATTCCGGTAACCCCGCGGGTTACCGGGAAACCGCTACTTCCTCCCCTGTGACTCCTTTCTGAGCGTCACAGAAGTGTCTCCCCGTTGTCATTTCCCCGTCACCCGAACTTGCCAAAGTGGCACCATCCGGACTGGTTGAAAGACGGGAGACAAGATGCGGAGCTACCGGAGCGTTTTCATTTCCGACGTACACCTGGGCACGGCAGACTGCCAGGCCGAGTACCTGCTGGATTTCCTGAACCAGGTCCGCTGTGAAACCCTCTACCTGGTGGGCGACATTATCGACCTGATCGCGATGCAGCGACGGGTGCACTTTCCCGATTCCCATCAGGCCGTCATCCACAAACTCATTGAGCTGGCGGCCAGCGGAACCCGAGTGGTTTACGTGCCCGGCAATCACGACGATTTCCTGCGCCGGTTCTGCGGCCAGACCATCGCCGGCATTGAGCTTCGATACAAAGCCGTGCACACCACCGCTGACGGTCGTCGGTTCATGGTCTGCCACGGTGACCAGTTTGATCAGGTAGTGCGTTGCAGCCCGCTGATGCTTCTGGTCGGCGACCGTGCCCACGGCATGCTGCTGCGCCTGAACCGCTGGTTCAACGCCTGGCGCCGGCTCAAGGGCAAGCCCTACTGGTCGCTGGCGGCCTGGGTGAAGAGCCGAATCGGCAAGGCCCGCACCTTCATACGCCGGTTCGAGCTGGCAGCCCTGACTGTCGCGGAAAAGGGCAACTACGACGGCTTTATCTGCGGCCACATCCATTCCGCCGGATTTTTGCGCAGTGAAGAAGGTCTGTACTGCAATGATGGCGACTGGGTGGAGCACTGCACGGCCCTGGTGGAGCAGGAGAACGGCAAACTGGAGCTGCTGCACTGGTCAGAGTCGCCAATAGTGCTGGCAAAAGAGCCGGATGCCCCGAACCCGGATGTGTGCGGCGATGCCCGGCCGGTGATCGACAGCCTGCCAACGGCGTTTGTGGAACAGGTTAACCGACTGGCCAGCTGAGCCTTACGGGTTCCTGAGCTGATTGCGGACAACGGCTATCGCTTCCTGTTTCCGGGATAGCGGGTAGAATGGCCATATGACCCGTTCGCAGTTGGTTTTCCGTCTTTCCTTCCTGGCCATTGTGGCGCTGCTGATGGCAGCGATCTGGCTGCTGCTGCGACAACTGGGCATGCCGGCCAGTTTTGCGCCGTCGGTGTTGTCCGACTGGTTTGCCAGCCAGGGCGCGTTGGGGCCGGTATTGCTTATGCTCCTGATGATTCTGGCTGTTGTGGTCGGACCGATCCCTACCTTGCCGATCAGTGCAGCCTCCGGCCTGGTGTACGGCATGTTCAGCGGAACCGCGATTGCGGTGATGGGTGCCCTGGCCGGTTCGCTGATTGCGTTCTACCTGGCGCGGGTGCTCGGGCGTGAAGCAGTCCAGCAGAAGCTCGAACATAACCCGGTATTCTCGGCCCGCGGTTCGCAGCGGTTCCTTTTCATCGCGGTATTCCTGACCCGGCTCATTCCCCTGTTCTCTTTCGCCCTGATCAGCTATGCCGCCGGTGTGACGGCCATACACCTGTGGCGTTACTCCCTTGCCACAGCCCTTGGCATGTTGCCCATGACCTTTGTGTTTGCTGGCCTGGGCCATACCTTCGAGCTCAATCCCACCCTGACCGTCTTGGCTGCCGCTACAGTGCTGTTGGTGATGAGCACACTGCCCCTGTACCTGCGGCGGCGCCCGCATTCCCGGCTGTCCCGTTGGCTGCATCTGGATGGGCGGGTTTGAGTTTTACAGTGAATGCCTAGCTGACTAGCAACGATTCGATATCCTGATATAGGGACGCAGCATTGGTAACCTTCGCGAGCCAGCTCAGGGGAATGCCTGTTTCACCGCCAACGCCATGAATAGCCGCCATGGCAGGGCCAATGATCCAGGCGCGACCGCAGGAATCGCCGCCACAATGAATATTGGCTCGAATGGCCTCCGTGTAGCTCCCGGCATGGTTGAGAATGTGAAAAATCACCGGCATGGCCTCATGCAGGTAGCAGGTTCGGCCAAAGGTGTCGCCGGCACCAACGCCGTTCAGTTCTGAGCCCGCGCGGGCATGGTTCAGGGATTTCTGATCCGGCGCCTCGGTGATGGCAGCATCCATGGCTCCAGAAAGGCCTTCTCCCTGGAAGAGCCGATCCAGAAGCAACGCTGCGCATTTCGCCCAGGCTACGGCATCGTCGTTGTTATTCGTGACCCGGACGGCCGCTTCCGTGACTTCCAGAAGATCGCTACTCCCACAGAAGCAGGCAACCAGTGGTGGCAGTTTCGAAACCGCTGGCAGTTGCATATCGTCTGCCCCACTTTCCCGCACCAGATAGCGGTCGATGGTTTCTGCCAGATTGACACCGGCCTCCTGCACTTTCGCTTCTTTGTAGGTCAGGTTGATGGCCTCGCGAACCGGTTGAGCGAGTTGGTCGCCACTCAGCCGGCGGGTATAGGGCATCACTTTTTGCACCAGCACCCGCTTTTGTTTTTCGGTCAGTCCGGCGGGCATGGTGTCCTGCGCCTGCTTGACCGCTTCGCGCTCATTGGCGTTGAAGTTCTCGAGGGTAATGCGCGTGGGATTGTCGATAAATCCCCGCCACTGCCCGCCCGGGCCAAAAAAGGCACGAAACCTGCGTTGATAATCCCGAACATCCAGTGCGGCGTTGTTAGCTAATAAACTGTCCGTCAGAACGCCCGTTGCGGCGCCATAGTGACTCACATCGCCAACTTGCTTACCTTCATGGGCAAAGTAGCCAAACCCCTTCGTATAATAGTCCGCCCTTGGCGGCAGAAATTCCGGTGTCTGGCCGCCAACCTCTGCGATGCGCTCGCTGTTGTAGAGCCAGTGCAAACCCAGGCTCGCCGCGTCCGCGACCCAGCCTCCTGCCAGGGCAGCAGTTATGGCAGCTTTTCTTTCGTGCGGGATTTTGCGGGCCATCGGGGATCCTCAATGTCGGATTTGAATGTATTGTTGAAGCACAAATCTTCTTTCCGCTATATGAATTACGTTGTAACAACGCTTTGGTTCCCGTGTCAGTGTGAGTGAGGTCTTTATTTCGTCCATCGTGTTTCGTGTTGTTCGCCTCTGCATTGTTGGTCGGGTTGTAAACCCCTTGGGTGGAGCTGGGCTCCACCCTTTTTTATGCCTGAAAGAAACGTGGCCCACCCGATTCAGGTTTGCCAGAAAAACTCTGTTTATTTCCTGAATAGGTGTAATAGTTCAGAAACTCATGTGTCTCCTATCTGACCGCTCATCGCAGCGATCACGGGCTTCCAAAGCCCGCCTCAAAAACTCTGTGAACAGGGAGAGAGACCATGTCCACGATACATCCGTTGAGAAAAGCGATTCGCACATCGTATGAACATCGACGCACGACCTGGTGGTCTGCCGCACTGGTGACCGCCATGCTTGGAGCCGGGGGTATGGCTTCGGCTGCCTGCGGTCCCTGTTCTCCTTGCAAGAATCAGTGTAAGGCAGGACAACAGTGCAAGGCTGGCTGTAAAGCCGGGTGCAATCCCTGCGCCGCAAAAAACCCGTGTGCAACGAAAAACCCCTGTGCGTCGAAGAATCCGTGCGCAACCAAAGGTAGTAACCCGTGCGCGGCCACCGGCAAGTGCGGGGCAAAGCCCAATCCCTGCGCCGCCAAAAAGGTTACCCGGCCAGCGGCTTACCAGCCCTACGAGGGCAATCCCTGCAAGCTCATGGCGCTCGGGAAGAAGCTGTTTAACGACACGTCCCTCAGTAGCAATGGGTTGTCTTGCGCGACCTGCCATAACGATGGTGCGGGTTACAACGCAACGTTTGCCAACGCCTACCCACATTCGGTGGCGATGGCCAGAAACATCTTTGGCATGGAGTCAGTGCATCTGGATGAGATGGTTCAGATCTGCATGGTGCGACCCATGGCTGCCGAACCTCTGGACTGGGGCGGCGAGCAGCTTGCGGCGTTAACGACCTACATGGCCAATATCCAGACGCAGCTTTCCGCCAACCCCTGTGCCTTGAAGGGGGGCAAATGTGGTGCTTGCGGCCCGTGCGCTGGTAAGAACCCCTGCGCGACGAAAAATCCGGGCGCTACCAGAAATCCCTGTGCCGCGAAGAATCCCTGCTCGGCCAGTAGTGGTAAGCGAAGGGCAGATGTTGCTGTGTGATCAGTTGAAGGATTGGATCGCGCGGCTTCGGGGGTCTTCCGGAGTCGCGCGGTAAGGAGCAAAAAACTATGCAAGAGCTTCATGTTACGAGGCCGGGAAGCCTCATGGAAAAGCAGTTATCAGACAGTCTCGCGGCCATCCACGAGATCAGGGAGTGCTACCGGGTGCTGAAAAAAGGCGGGCTGAATGTGGTCGGTGAGGTTCTCAAGGGGCAGGGTCCTTTCTATGAGATGGAGCATTACCCGAAGGACGATGTGTACGATCAGGAAACGGCGTCCCAGTATTATTACCACGCTCACCGGGAGGACCACGCCGAGCATGGTCATTTCCATTTGTTTCTGCGCAACGGGGCCTTACCCGAAGAGGCAAAACCACTCATGGGCCCGGTTGCAGAGGATCGGGTGGCACACTTGATTGCCATATCCATGGATGCGTGGGGATATCCCACGGATCTTTTTACCGTAAACCGCTGGGTAACGGATGAGAGCTGGCTGCCTGCCGAGGTGGTCGCGGGTGCGCTGGATCGGTTTGCCATTGACCATGCTCACCCAAGTTGGCCTGTTAACCGTTGGCTGACAGCCATGGTGCGTTGCTTCCGGCCCCAGATCGAAACGCTCCTTTACCATCGTGACGAGGTTATCAATCAGCGGCGGGCGCAAGGTCTGAAGGCGGTGCTTGAAGATCGTTCGCTGGAGATCATTGGAGCTGTACCTGTTGATGTGGAAAGCTGGGCGGTTGAACTGGAAGCGGAGCAGAGGAAACGCCAGGACTGCTATCGGCGGCTTTCAGTCACAGGACACTGAGCTCAATTAGTCCGGGTCCTGGTTTGTGGGGTCTTGAGACCCTTCTTTCAGCGCCAGGGCTACTCGTTCGTCAATCTTGCGGATAAGCTCCTCATCCGCCTGGCCAGAGGAATGTGCGTTTAACATGTCGGTGCTTGCCCGCAGATTGCCAATAAAGGTCCGGCAGTCCTTGCACATCATCAGATGCATTTTCACAGACATGTTCTCGAGAACCGGGAGTTCGCCATCAATGTAATCGCTGGCAATAACTGCGAGATCCCTGCACATCAGCATTCGCCGGTCTCCTGGAAGTTCTCAACCATCAGAAAGATTTTCTGTCTGGCCCGGTGCAACAGCACCCGTAGATTAGAGGCGCTGACATCAAGAATGTTACAGACATCCTCAGATTTGTGCTGGTGGGCTTCGTAGAGCATCAGCGCCGAGCGCTGGGTTTCCGGAAGGGAGGAGAGGTGTTTGTCGAGGCAATCGTTGAGGGCGCCGTTTTCAATCAGGGTATCGGCGGATTCATGAAATTGCAGTTTGGGCGGCAGCTCCCAGCGTCCTTTGGCGTTAAAGCGATGGGCCAGCTCTGGCTCCAGGCTCTCCGAGAAGTCCGTCGGGATTTCCCTGTTAGTCGAACGAAGCTGATTCTTGCAACGGTTGGCAACAACGCGGTGCAACCAGGTTTTTAAACCTGAACGACCTTCAAAGCCATGGATAGCATCAATAACTTTAACCCAGCAATCCTGAACGACTTCTTCTGCACTGGAATGGTCCAGATAGAACCGGGCGACTGCTAACATCCCGGGGGTGTAGGCACGCACTGCTTCCTGAAAAGAGTCATTATCACCAGTTTTCAAGCCCTGAATCAGTTTTATCTCCTTTTCCCGACTTGAGTCAGTCATGACCGTTCCCTTTTATGAGCAATTGTTCAAGAATAGCAGTAAGTTTGGAAATCGGTCGATAAGTTCCCGGCGTATTCGGTAGGCGGTGTAATCAAATTGTTAGATATTCATGAGCAATCGTTGACACAATGCGTTGCCGAACGACGTACAACAACGGTAAGCCGGTAACGAACACTGAGCCCACGGTTTGATGTAACAATTTCGGGGTTGTGGTGTCTCTTCGTTATCACGTTCAAGGTAGAAAGGATTAATTCATGACACTCAAGAAATGGATTCTGGTCGCGTTGATTGCGGCTGTGGTTGTCGGGTTTATTGCCAGTGGCGGTAGCGAGCTCCTGACTCTCGAGAACCTGAAGGAAAACCAACAGTCCCTGGGTAACTGGATCGATCAGAACCTGTTGGTTGCGGTGCTGGGCTTCGTTGTTGTTTATGTCGTGGTAACAGCGCTTTCTCTGCCAGGCGCTACCATCATGACGCTGGCCGGTGGTGCGTTTTTCGGAAATCTCTACGGTCTGGCAGCCGTCTCCGTTGCCTCAACTATCGGTGCGTCGCTTGCCTTCCTGGTGGCGCGGTTCCTGATGCGAGACACGCTTCGAAAACGGTATTGCGAAACCGTGGCGAAGATGGATCGCGGCATTGAAAAAGACGGCGCCTTCTACCTTGCAACCCTGCGGCTTGTGCCGGTGTTCCCCTTCTTCCTGATCAACCTGGCCATGGGCCTGACGGCCATGAAGTTGCGCATCTATGCCCTGGTGAGCTGGATTGCCATGCTGCCCGGCACCTTTGTTTACGTGAACGCCGGCACCCAGCTGGGCCAGATCCAGTCTACCGGTGACATTGTTTCGGCCGATCTGCTTCTGTCCTTTGCCCTGTTGGGGCTGTTCCCGTTGATTGCCAAGTTCGTGGTGGGCTTTATTCGCCGCCGCAAGGTTTACGCTGGCTGGCAGAAGCCCGAGCATTTCGATTACAACCTGCTGGTTATCGGCGGTGGCTCTGCCGGTCTGGTCTCCGCCTACATCGCCGCAGCCGTGAAAGCCAAGGTGGCTCTGATTGAAAAGCACAAGATGGGTGGCGACTGCCTGAATACCGGCTGCGTGCCCTCCAAGGCCCTGATTCGCAGCGCCAAGGCGGCGGATACCCTGCGCCATGCCAACCGTTACGGACTGGAATCGGTGCCCGTTAAAGGCTCGTTCAAGACCATCATGAACCGGGTCAAGGATGTCATCGCGAAAGTGGAACCCCACGATTCCCCGGAGCGCTACCGCAAGCTGGGTGTGGACTGCATTGCCGGCGAAGCCAGCTTCGTTTCGCCCTGGGAGCTTGAGGTCCGGCACAATGATGGCCGCACCGAACGCCTGACCGCCCGCAGCATAGTCGTTGCCACTGGTGGCAAGCCTGCGGTACCCCCGATTCCCGGCCTGAAAGACATCCAGCCGCTGACTTCCGACAACCTGTGGGAGCTGCAGGACCAGCCGGAACGTCTGCTGGTGCTGGGCGGTGGCCCGATCGGTTCGGAGCTGGCCCACGCATTCGCTCGGTTGGGTAGCAAGGTGACCCAGGTTGAGATGGGCGAGCGTTTGCTGGCCAAGGAAGATGTGGATGTCTCCGAACTGGTGCTGAAGCAGGTCCAGGCGGACGGTGTGGATGTCCGGTTGAAACATTCCGCCGCCGAGTTCCGTATGGAGGAAGGAGAGAAAGTCGCCTACTGCGAGCACGAAGGTGAGCGGGTGCGAATTCCTTTCGACCAGGTGCTCGTAGCCGTTGGCCGCGCAGCCAACACCGCTGGCCTGAACCTGGAGCGGATTGGCGTCGACACCCTGCCGAACGGAACCGTGCCGGTGGAAGAGGACATGAGCCTGCGTTATCCGAACGTTTTTGCCTGCGGCGATGTGGCAGGCCCCTACCAGTTCACCCACGCGGCGGCGCACCAGGCCTGGTACGCGGCGGTGAACGGTCTGTTCGGGCAGTTCAAGCGATTCAAGGTGGACTACCGGGTGATGCCCTGGGTGACCTTTACCTCGCCGGAAGTGGCGCGGGTGGGGCTAAGTGAAGCCGAAGCCAGGGCGCAGGGCGTGGCCTACGAGGTCACCCGCTATGGGCTGGATGACCTGGACCGGGCAATTGCCGAGAGTGAGGACCATGGCTTTATCAAGGTGCTGACCCCGCCGGGCAAGGATAAGATCCTGGGCGCGGTTGTGGTTGGCAGCCACTCCGGGGAAATCCTGGCCGAGTTCACCCTGGCCATGAAGCATGGCCTTGGCCTGAACAAGATCCTGGGCACCATTCACCCCTACCCGACCTGGAACGAGTCAGCCAAGTACGCTGCTGGTGAATGGAAACGGGCCCATGCGCCCGAAGGTATCCTGAAGCTGCTGGAGAAGCTCCATGGCTGGCGCCGTGGGAAAAACACGAATACACCGAGGAGCATCTATGCCCCTGACTGAAACCAGACCGGCCCGCAGTACACGTATTCCGGCCGTGGAAGTCCTGGAACCCCGGGCCCGCGACAGCTGGACCCACACCCGCAACGGTGACCCCCGGGGTTACATTGACGCGGACAAGCTCAAAGAGTTATGGATACACACCGGCACCGCCTGCAACCTGGCCTGCCCCTTCTGCCTGGAAGGGTCCCATCCCGGAGATGGTAGGATTCCGGGCATGAAACTCAGCGACGTGAAGCCGTTTATCCACGAAGCCATCGACATGGGTGTGGAGCAGTTCTCCTTCACCGGCGGCGAGCCCTTTGTGATCCGCGACTTCGTCAACATCCTGGATTACGCCAGCCAGCACCGGCCCTGTTTCGTACTCACCAATGCCACCGAGCCTCTGCTGAAACGCCGGCATCAGGTGCAGCCATTGCTGGATAACCCCTACCCGATCCACTTCCGGGTGAGCCTGGATTTCCCCGATCGCGCCCGGCATGACAAGGATCGCGGTGACGGCAGCTTCGACCAGGCACTGGAGGGCATCCACTGGCTGATCGAACAGGGTTTCAAGGTGTCCATTGCCCGCCAGACCGATCCGGAGGAAATTCCGGCAGATGTCGAAGCCGCGTTCCGTGACATCTTCAGGGAGTGGGGCATTCCAGAGAACTTGGCATTCACCGCATTTCCGGACCTGGGTACGCCAGGTTCTGAAGACGGCAGCCCGGAGATTACCGAGACCTGTATGGAGAAGTATCCGACTAAAGAGGCTCGCTCCCACTTTATGTGCACCTATACGCGGATGCTGGTGAAGAAGGGCGAACAGGTTCGGGTGTATGCCTGCACGCTGGTGGATGATGATCCGCAGTATGACCTCGGGGGTACGCTTGCCGAGAGTATGGATGAGCGCATTATGTTGCGGCATCACCGGTGTTTTTCCTGTTACCGCTTTGGGGCTAGTTGCTCGGCTCCTGCTTGAGCTTTGGCCCTGGATTCTTCAGGACTGGTAGCTGGTCATTGGCGGCCTGGGAGGTGAGGTTATTTTCCCTTGGGAAAAACAACTCGCTTCGCTCAGACATCTTTTTCCTGGCGGGAAAATAACCTCACCACCCAGACCGCGGGTACGGCTTTGCTATTCGGTTGCTGAGTGGGAAGGAAGGACAGAAAAAGCAGAACGGGTGTAAGGACCCGCCAGGGTGGTTTGCTGGCTATCTCCTTCGCCGGGGAAGCCAGAACTTAGGTAGGACAAGGGGCAGGCCGGTAGGGGGTTCAAAAAATGTGGAGCGCCAGGGAAGGCGCGACCAAGCCCCCCATGGATGGGTTCACGGGCGTTTTTTTGAACCCCCTACCGGCCTGCCCCGAAAAGCACCACATCAGAAACCCCGGGAAAAGCCCCGGAACAAAGCACAAAGAACAAGGTACGAGAACATGAACTTCACAGAGGCCTCCCTGTTCTGGGGATTCCTGCTGGTCTACGGCGTGGTGATGTACTGGCTGTCGCCCAAGAGCAAGAACGCGAATTCGTTCTATAAAGGCGCCGATGACCAGGGTAACCCGGTGGGGCAGTGGTCGCTGACAGCGAGTATTTTTATCAGTTGGATCTTTGCCAAGTCGGTGACCAATGCGGCGAACCTGGGTGCGGCTTATGGTGTGGTGGGCGGTCTGGCTTATGCCAGTTACTGGCTGTCGATTCCGGTGGCGGGGTATGTGATTTACCTGATCCGGACCCAGACCGGGGCGCGGAGTTTGCAGGATTTTCTGACCTCCCGGTTTGGTCGGCTGGCGAGTCTGGCGTTTGCGGCGGCGATTCTGATTCGGCTTTATAACGAGGTCTGGAGTAACACCGCGGTGGTTGGAGGTTATTTCGGGCTGCCCGGTGAGTGGGAGTATTACGCGGCGGCGATGCTGTTCACGGTGTTTACCCTGGCCTACAGCCTGAAGGGCGGGCTGCGGTCGTCGATTTTCACCGATGTGATTCAGGCGTTCGTGTTTGTGTTCTTTGTGGCGGCGGTGTTGTTCCTCATTATTCCCGCCAACGATACCAGCGCTCTGCTGACCAATGGCGAGTTCCGGCTCAATGCCGGCTTTGATCTCTTGCTGGTGGCTTTGCTGCAGCTGTTCAGCTATCCGTTCCACGATCCGGTGCTGACCGACCGGGGTTTTGTGAACAAGGAAAAGACCATGCTCAAAAGCTTTGTGGTGGCCGGGCTGCTGGGCTTTGTGGCGGTGTTTATCTTCAGTCTGGTGGGTGTCCATGCCCGGCTCAACGGTATCGAGGCCATGGGCAATGCGCCTGCGGCGGTGGGGCAGTCCCTGGGGCTGGCGGCGTTGTTCTTTATGAGCGTGGTTATGATGACCTCGGCCGGTTCCACTCTGGATTCCACCTTTACTTCCCTGGCCAAATCTCTGGCGGTGGATCTGCCCCGGCTGGCCCGGCGTGCGTCTGACAAGCTGCCGAGCATCCGGGTGGGTGCGGTTGTGATGGTGATCTTTGCCTTCCTGGGCAACCTGCCGATGTTTGCCGGTACCGATATCCTCAAGGCCACTACTATTTCCGGCACCATGGTGATGGGGCTGGCACCTGTGTTCCTGTTTTACGGGTTTACCAAATGGTCGCCCTGGAGTTTTCATCTGAGTTTCTGGACTGGCCTGGGCCTTGGGCTCTTGCTCGCGGTTGGGCTGATCCCCTCCAGCTGGGCCATTGGCGATGGCAACTACGCCATGTTGCTGGGCGTGAATGCCTATGGCTTCCTGATCTGTACCGCCGGTTTCTTTGCGCCTTTATTGCTTCGTCGTCTTGCCGGACGGTCACTGGCGGCGGGGGAGGCTTGAGCCGATGAGCGAAGGGCGCAGCTGTCCGTTGGCGTATCGATACTCTGCCGAATCGCTTTGCCAGGATCCCCGAACGGTCTCTGAGGACGTGCTGTATATCGTTGGAGGGCTTTACGGGAATCCCTGGGCCCTCGATGAAATCGAGCAGATGGCATTGGCGGAAGAGCGGCAGGGGCATCGGGTGAAGCTGGTGTTCAATGGCGACTTCAACTGGTTTAACGCTAGCGACAGCCTGTTCCGGACCATTAATAACCGGGTGCTGGATCACACGGTCAGCCTGGGCAATGTGGACTATGAGCTGGCGAATCCCAGTGCCGGCGCCGGCTGTGGCTGCGCCTATCCGGATTTTGTTGATCAGGGCGTGGTGGAGCGGTCGAACCGGATCATGGAACGGCTTCAGGGCATTGCCGGGGAACATCCGGATATCCAGCGGCGGTTGTCCTTGCTGCCAAGGTATCGATGCCTGATCTTTGGAGGCCTAAAGGTTTTGGTGGTGCATGGTGATCCAGAGTCCCTGGCCGGATGGGGGCTGGCTTACGAAGCCTTTGGCGAGGGTAACGATGGCAAGCTCTCGGAATGGTTCCTGGCCTCGGGGGCCGATGTGATTGCCGCCACCCATACCTGCCTGCCGGTACTCTGGTCGGGGTTGGTGGGTGAGCAGAGTCGGGTAGTGGTGAACAACGGATCTGCGGGCATGGGTAACCTGCAATCGGATCCGCGCGGACTGATTACCCGCATTGGCCTCTCCAGCCCTGTCATTGAGCCTGTTGCCGGAATTGAGCGCCAGGGTCTGCATGTTTCTCTGCTGCCGGTATCCTTCCCCCTGGAGGCCTGGCTGTCGGAGTTTGACCGGTTATGGCCGGCCGGCTCGCCCGCCGCTGTGTCCTATCGGAACCGGATTCTGACTGGCACCTCATTGAGTGCCGACGATGTGATTTTCCCTTCACTAATTTAACCATTTTGTCACTGGCGAATGCTTCAATCCGGTCTATTCTGAAAGAGTGAGCTGGGGCCTTGCCGTAGGCGGGTTTTGAGCTGTACTTGAAATATATTTTGTGGTCTATATAATTCAACACTAACTTTTTGCCACGAACTGATCACGCTATGACATCAGAAGGATCGAATACCACCGCCATCACGCTTCGCACACCCGTGAAGGATGATGGCTTCAGGCTCCACCAGCTGGTGGCAGAGTGCCCGCCGCTGGACCCCAACTCGATTTACTGCAACCTGTTGCAGTGCAGCCACTTTGCCGAAACCGGCGTGGCGGCGGAGAAGGAAGGCGATCTGGTCGGCTTTATCTCCGGATACATCCCTCCCCAACAGCCCGATACCGTGTTTGTCTGGCAGGTGGCGGTTCACGAAAAAGGTCGTGGACAGGGCCTGGCCAAGCGGATGCTGAAAGAAATCGTTGGCCGTGATGCATGCAAGAACGTCACCCATATGGAGACGACCATCACCGAAGACAACGAGGCCTCATGGGCGCTGTTCCGTTCATTCGCCCGTGATATGGGAGCCGAGCTCACCTACCACGAGCAGTTCGAGAAAGAGACCCATTTCGGCGGGCAGCATGATTCCGAGTTTCTGCTGCGCATCGGGCCTTTCACGAAGCCAGTCTGAGAGCCGCGGTCCAGGATCGGCCCTGTCATGTAATTGCGGGGCTGTGAACGACTGTAAAGCTGTGATTTGAATTAGCCGGCGGACCACTGAGGTAGGTCTGTCACAAGGCTTTAATCAACGCACGGTAGGCCTATCGCGACCGTATCCGCATTTTTTGATAAGCCACCGCGCATCTACCTCGAACCTGACATGCTAAGAGGCAAGACGATGGAAATTTTCAAGTCGACCGAATCCGAAGTACGTGTATATAGCCGTGCGTTTCCGGTGATCTTCAACCGCGCCAAGAACGCGCACCTGTACACCGAAGATGGCAAGGAATACCTGGATTTTCTCGCTGGCGCCGGGTCCCTGAACTACGGCCACAACAACGACATCCTGAAAAAAGCACTGATCGAATATATTGAAGCCGACGGCGTAAGCCAGGGCCTGGACATGTTTACCACGGCCAAGCACGACTTCATGGAATCCTACAAGAAGCACATCCTGGATCCCCGTGGCCTGGACTACAAAATGCAGTTCACCGGTCCCACCGGCACCAACTGTGTGGAAGCAGCCCTGAAACTGGCCCGTAAGGTAAAAGGCCGCAGCGGCATTATCTCCTTTACCAATGGTTTCCATGGCGTAACCATGGGTGCCGTTGCCACCACCGGTAACAAGCACCACCGGGGCGGTGTTGGCACTCCCCTGGGCAATGTCGATTTCATGTTCTACGACGGCTACCTGGGCGACGATGTTGATACCCTGGCAATCATGGACAAACTGCTGAGCGACGGCTCCTCCGGTTTTGAACTGCCGGCGGCGGTGATCGTGGAAGCGGTTCAGGGCGAAGGTGGTCTGAACGCCTGTCGCGCGGAATGGCTGAAGGGGCTGTCTGAACTGTGCAAGAAGCACGATATTCTGCTGATTCTGGATGATATCCAGGCGGGCAATGGCCGCACCGGTGAGTTCTTCAGCTTTGAGTTTGCCGGTATCAAGCCGGACATCGTAACCGTGTCCAAGTCCCTCAGTGGCTACGGTCTGCCGATGGCGCTGGTGTTGTTCAAGCCGGAACTGGACGTTTGGGATCCGGGCGAGCATAACGGCACCTTCCGTGGTAACAACATGGCGTTCATTACCGCGCGGACCGCTGTTGAGACCTACTGGAAAGACGACGCCTTTGCCAACGAGGTAAAGGCCAAGACCAAGGTGCTGGGCGATGCGCTGCAGGCGATTTGCGACAAGTACCCCGGTCAGTTCAAAATGAAGGGGCGCGGTTTGATGCGTGGCATTGAAGCAACCCACGCGGATATCACAGGCCCGATTACCAAACGTGCCTTCGAGCACGGCCTGATCATCGAGACCAGTGGTCCGAACGATGAAGTCATCAAGTGCCTGATGCCGCTGACGACCAGTGAGGAAGACCTGAAGAAAGGGGCAGCCCTGCTGGCGAAAAGTGTGGACGAAATCATGCAGGAAGGGCTTAGCGAGGCGTCGTAAGACGCCCGCACCTCCGGACATTCATGCTGCAGGATAGCAAAGGCAAAACTATGACCAGCCAACAACATACCGTTGAAAAGATCGGCGGTACGTCGATGAGTAACTACGAGGCCGTCCGAGATAACATCATCATCGGTAATCGAAAGAAGGACGACCTGTATCAGCGCATTTTCGTGGTCTCTGCCTACGGTGGTGTGACCAACGAGCTGCTTGAACACAAGAAAACCGGTGAGCCGGGCGTCTACGCCCTGTTTGCGGATGCCGAGTCGGACTGGGCCTGGGGTGACGACCTCACCAAACTGGTCAAGTTCCTGACCGATATCAACGGCGAACTGTTTGAGGATCCGATGCTCAAGCAGCAGGCGGACCAGTTCATCACCGACCGTATCGAGGGCGTTCGGGGCTGCCTGATCGACCTGCAGCGCCTGTGCTCCTACGGCCAGTTCCAGCTGGAAGAACACCTGCTGACAGTGCGCGAAATGCTGGCCGGCATCGGCGAGGCTCACAGTGCCTTCAATACCGCCCTGAAGCTTCAGCAGGAAGGTATCAATGCCCGCTTTGTGGATCTGACCGGCTGGCGCGATAACGAGCTGCTGCCGCTGGACGAAAAGCTTAAGCAGGCCTTCGACGCGGTGGACCTCACCCGTGAGCTGCCCATCGTGACCGGTTACGCTCAGTGCAAGGAAGGTCTGATGCGCACCTTCGATCGCGGTTACAGCGAAATGACCTTCAGCCGGGTAGCTGTGATCACCGAGGCCCGAGAGGCGATTATCCACAAGGAATACCACCTGAGCTCTGCCGATCCCAACATCGTCGGCGCAGACAAGGTGGTGCCCCTGGGGCGTACCAATTACGACGTTGCCGACCAGCTTGCCAACCTCGGTATGGAAGCAATTCATCCCCGTGCTGGTAAGGGCATGCGCCAGAACGAGATTCCGCTGCGGGTAATGAATACCTTCGAGCCGGAACACACAGGAACCCTGATCACCGGCGATTACGTCAGTGAGAAGCCTCAGGTGGAGATCATCGCTGGCGCCAAGGGTGTTTTTGCCGTGGAAGTGTTCGATCAGGACATGCAGGGCGAGCCGGGTTCCGACCGTCGTATTCTGGATGTATTGAGCCGGTTCAAGATTCGGTTCATGTCCAAGGACACCAACGCAAACACCATCACCCACTACGTGGGCAGCACCCTGAAACACGTCAAGCGGGTGGTCAAAGCGTTGAAGGAAGAGTTCCCCAACGCCGAAATCAACACCCGGAAGGTGGCCGTGGTTTCCGCTATCGGCAGCGATATGAAGGTTCCGGGTATCCTGGCCCGTTCCGTCAAGGCCCTGGCCGATGAGGAAATCAGCATTCTGGCGCTGCACCAGTGTATGCGTCAGGTGGATATCCAGTTTGTGGTGGACGAGGACGATTACGAAAAGGCGATTGTTGCTCTGCACGGCGTTTTGATCGAGCCCCACAACCACGAGTACGCCATTGTCGCAGCCTGAGTCGCTGCAGCCTCACAATTAATGCCCGCAGGCCGACCGCTCGTGTCGCCTGCGGGTTTTTACTGACCCTCCCCCGGTAAATCCATCAGCAACAGCACGTCGTATTCCTTGGTGTAAATTCTGACCGGTACCTTAGCCATGCGAACGACCGAAAGGCTGGGACCGTCTCCGACAACGCCCAACGATGGTGAAAGGGATTCCCTGGTCGGGCTGTACTTCAGGGATGCGTCCCGGTATGAACTGCTGACAGATGAGGCTGAACGCCGCCTCTCCCGCAAACTGACACTGTGCTACCGAATCATCAGTACCGAACTGGCCTTGCCGGAGGAGACTCCGCAGACGTTCCGGGAAGTGATTGGTAGCCTTGGAGACGCTTGTGCGTTTTCCTCCCGATGTCGTCGGGCTTTCCATCTGGCGACCGCCTGTCGTCGCAAGCTGATCCAGAGCAACCTGCGCCTCGCGGTGCACATTGCCCGTCGTTACGGTCAGCACGGTATCCCCATGTCAGACCTGATTCAGGACGCCAACGTTGGCCTCATCAAGGCCGTGGAGCGTTTCGATCCTACGAAAGGCTTCCGCTTCTCGACCTACGCTTACTGGTGGATCAGTGAGGAAGTGAAGCGCTGTCTGCAGCGTGGAACCCGTTTGGTGCACACACCAGAGAATGTGGTGGACGAGATTCGTCAGCTGCACAAGGTGTCACTGAGAATGCATCAGAGCCTCGGCCGCACACCCTCGCAATCCGAGCTGGCCCGGGAGATGGAAGCCAGTCCGTCCAGGATTGGCGAATTGAGAGCGCTGGCGACCAGAGAACTGTCCACGGACGTGCCTTTGGTGGAAGATGGCTCAGTCACCCTGGGCGACAGCCTGGATGCCGGTGATCAGATGGCGCCGGATCACCCGATGTCCGACAGGGACCGGCGGCGGACCCTTAAATCCATGCTCAGCGAGCTGAGTGATCGGGAAAAGGATATTCTGTCGCGCAGGTACGGTCTGGGCTTGCCAGAGCCGGAGACCCTGCAGGTAATTTCCGATGACCTTGGTATCAGTCGTGAACGGGTGCGACAGATCGAGAAAACAGCGTTGCGGAAATTGCAGACCCGCTTTGAAACTCCCGAAGATGCCTTTGGAGCCTGATAATCCATCAGGCTCCTGATTGCCCTGAAAGCATCAGTGTGCGGCGTGGAGAAGGAAGAACCAGGCGGCCGCGGTGAGCTGGCAGACCAGTACGACCGAGGTAAGAAGAAGTCGAAGCCGCAAATACCAGGCCGGCCAGTAGACCCTCATCCAACGTGCGTCCACCAGGTAGAGTGCCAGATAGGCGCTGGTATAAAGCACAATCTGGCCGGTAACAGGCAGAAGGAGACCGACGCCCGCGGCCACAAAAAACACTTGACTGAGTAACATGGTAATCAGAGGCGAGAGGGGGTAGCAGCAGTTATCCAGCTGCATGGCAATGGGCCAGTAGACACCGGCCATGAAGGCAAGAATACCTGCGCTGTAAAGATAGAAATAGCCAACCAGTGCCACGCTGTACTGGGGCATGAAAAACAGCCCAGCCAGAAGGCCGATAAAAGGAACCAGTCCGGCGATGCCGACCAGGATGGCGAGTCTTGCTACTGCGATCACGGTTTCTGCCTCTGCACCCTGATTCGCATGGGTTCAATCTCTGAGGGATCCATGCCAACCATTTCATGGTAGGCCGAGGGGTGCACCACCTGGGTCTCCCGGATATCGAAGGAGGCCAGGGTATCCTGTATCTGCCAGGCACTCCGGAACAGGCTGGTAGTCCCGTTTTTATCGGACAGAAGAAGCAGCTGACCGTCCATACTCAGGCGGGCCATGTAATGTTGGCCCTCAAGCGAGAGGATCTCAAGCAGGTCGATAACAGGGCTCTGCAGGCGTCTGAGTTGGTCGAGGGTGATTCGCACAGTAAAGCTCCGGGGTTTGAAACACTCCAGAACTTACGACCCCCCGGCCTATTGAGATCATTGGCTCAGTAAATAGCATTGCCGGTGCTGCGGGCACTGCACCAGGTGATCGTTCACCATGCCGGTGGCCTGCATGAAGGCGTAGACAATGGTGGGGCCCACAAAGTTAAACCCGGACCGCTTCAGAGCCTTCGACATGGCCTCTGATTCGGGGGTAGTGGTGGGAACCTCGGAAAATGAACGCCAATGGTTCTGAATCGGCTGGTTCTCGACAAAGGACCAGAGGAAATCGCTGAAACCAATACCTCTGTCCAGCAGATCCAGATAGCCTCGGGCATTCTTGATCACCGACTGTACCTTCAATCGGTTGCGGATGATGCCCGGATCGGACAGCAATTCCTCGACCTTTGCTTCATCGTAGCGGACGATCTTTTCGGGGTCGAAATCGTCGTAGGCGGCGCGGTAATTGTGCTGTTTTCGAAGGATGGTGATCCAGCTCAGACCGGCCTGCTGGCCGTCCAGGCAGAGTTTTTCGAATAATGCGAGGTCATCGTATTCAGGGCGTCCCCATACGGTATCGTGATAATGCACGTATAGTGGGTCTTCGCCACACCATGGGCAGCGTTCCGGGTAATCCATAATCTGACCTGTGTTATCTGTGTCTGGCCCGAATCACGGGTTTTTGCAACGGATAGTGCGCTGGAACAGCGGCTCCCAGGAAGCCTCCATGGACTCGGCATCCACCAGGCCAAAGTCGTGTGGCGGCGGCTCAAGCAGGGTGATTTCAGGCCACACCGGCCGGCTTCCTCGAAACACCACGGTTACCAGATAGCCCTCAATGTAGCAGCAGGTGGCCTGCCAGTCCTGTTCAGGCTGGTCGCCGTACATCTCAAAGTTCTTTCGCACCTCCAGAGTCTGCAGATTGCCGGCAATGCCGCGCCCGGTCGCTTTCAGCCAGGCTTCTTTCAGGGTCCAGACCTTGAGGAAGGTATTGGAGTCGTCTTCCCGGAACAGCCATTCCTGTTCGACCGGGGAGAACCAGCGCTTCACAACCTTCTGCCATTGAGGGTGGCGCTGGCAGGGTTCCAGATCCAGTCCAATGGGTGATCCTGCATAAGTGGCGCAGGCAGAAAGACCCTGGCTATGGCTTAGAGACAGTCGCCAGCCTTCCGGTGCGCCGGACGCATTGGGGCGCCCGGATACCGGGCAGCAGAGCTCTGGCGGCATCTGGGCTGACTTGCCGATGGCCTGACGAATCAGCCAGCGGCTGGAAAGGTATTCGCGTTCCCGGGGGCCGCTGAATTTGCTCGCCGTCTGGCGTTCGTATTCTGTTAGCCAGGGCGGGTGCGCAATCTCGGGCCCGTCTGTCTGGTGGCATAGCCAGATGGCCGGCCGTGATTCAGGGCTGAAGTCGTTGGATGAGCCAGCCATCGCCGTCCCTCACATATTCAAAGCGGTCATGAAGCCGGCTGGGCCGGCCCTGCCAGAACTCAATACGGTCGGGGACGATGCGATAACCACCCCAGAAACTGGGCAAGGGCACTTCTCCATCGCTGAATTTGCGCTTGATCTCAGCCACCTTCTGTTCGAGCAGTCCTCGGGAGGTAATGGCCTTGCTCTGCTCGGAAACCCAGGCGCCAATCTGGCTGCCCCTTGGTCGCGATGCAAAGTAGCGCAGGGATTCGGCCTTGCTCACTTTCTCGACGGCGCCCTGGATCCGTACCTGTCGATTCAGTCCGATCCAGGGGAAAAGCAGGGCCGCCTGCGGGTTCTCTTCCATTTCCCGGGCCTTCCGGCTGCCGTAGTTGGTGTAGAAGACAAAACCCTGGTCGTCGAAGTACTTCAGCAATACCGTGCGCAGGTCCGGCATGCCATCCCGTCCCGTGGTCGCCAGCGACATGGCGTTGGGTTCGAGAATGCCTGCCTCCCGTGCATCTTCAAACCAGCTTTGGAACTGTCTGACCGGATTACTGTCCAGCGCATCGCGATCCAGCCCCTCACTCTCGAAATCACGACGCATATCGCCGATGTCCATAATTCTTCCTCTAGTTCGAGTTGTACTGGCACGGGATAAATACGACTCCGAAGCATATCGGGTTCAGGCCTGCCTGTCAGCGCTGCTTATGTCTGAATCGCTTACATAAATCCAACAAAAAAATGAGACCCGGTTCACAGCTGACTCGTATTTCTCCGGACGTTGATGCAGGTCAGTACCGAGCAACGGGGAAAGCTGGTCTGTTCGTACACACTGATAAAAGGTCTGAAAAAAATGATGTCCGAATACGATCTGCCCCTTGTTGTCGCGTCCTTTCTGGTCGCCGTGCTGGCTGCATACGCTGCCCTGTTTTTTGGCGCCAGGTTGACCAACGCCAAGGATAGCGAGCGTCGAAAATGGCTGTCCGCTGGCGCCTTGTTGATGGGCACGGGTGTCTGGACCATGCACTTTGTCGGGATGCGGGCCATGCCGATGGACGTAGCCATGTCGTTCGATGTCCTGATGACGGCGATTTCCTGGCTTGCCGCTGTGGTTGCCTCCGGCGTTGCACTGCACATCATCGGGCGTGACCGTCTGGGTGCGGCCCTGTTCATCGGTGCGACGCTGTCCATGGCCGGTGGCATCGTTGTCATGCATTACCTGGGAATGTATGCGATGCGAATGTCAGCGCCGCCGACATTCAATATCGGATTTCTCATCGTTTCCATCGTGATTGCTGTTGTCGCTTCCGGGGCCGCACTCGCCCTTTGCCGCAAGTTGCAACACATGGGTGGTTCCGGATCCCTGGCCATTCAGTTTGTGGCTGCCCTGGTCATGGCCGCTGCGATCTGTGGCATGCACTATACCGGCATGATGGCGATGACATTCCCTGAAGGCGCTGTACCGGCGGCGGACAATGGCCTGCGAGGCGGCTGGATGGGCATACCACTGGCCGTTTTCTGTATTGCGCTGCTCGCTGTCGCGTTGGTGGTCACTGTTAGGGACGTGAAACACCAGCGTGAACTTGCGGTGTTCAAGGCAGAAGAAGACCAGCGGGTGGCAGAACTTGCTTTCACCGATGCTGTCACCGGGCTGCCGAATCGTTCAGCGCTGGAACAACGGCTGCTGGATATCCTTGCCCGGGACGACGCAGGTGGCAACCCGTTTGCCCTGATTTATCTGGACATTGCCAACTTCCGTGAGCTTTCCACTGGCATGGGTGACGAATCGTTGAATGCGGTGGTCAGGGAAATCAGTGCAGCACTGCAGGATCAGATGTCGGAGCAGGTGTTCCTGGCCCGGTACTCGGCCAGCGCCTTCTTCGCCCTGGTGCCGGATCATGAGGACAGTCAGCACGCGTTCATGTACAAGCGGCTCCGGCAGATCGATGAGCGCATCGGGACTCCGTCGATGCCGGTTACCTGGCGCGCCGGCCAGTCCGCTTATCCGATAACTGGGAATTCGACGCGTAAGCTGATGCGTGCAGCCATGGTGCCGAGAGACCTGAACGAGATTGGCCAGTTTACAGACATGGTTTCTGACCCGGAACTGGTTTTGCCGGGTCATAACCGCCACAGCTGACAAAATGGCACCAGGCCGACTATCCTTGTGAACAGGCAGGTGGGCAAGATTGCCCCGGGAATCCGCCGTTTATAAGGAGATGTCCGTGGCTCAGAGCCGTAAGCGCAGTCGCATGTCCAGGAATCTGTTGATTGGATTCCTGGCGCTTCTGATTTTGTACACCCTGGCAGGTTTCCTGCTTCTTCCCTGGTGGTTGGAGCGGCTGGTGCCGGAGCAGCTGGACCAGCGGATGGGCTGGCAGGCAGAAATTACCGATATCCGTACCAATCCCTTCACCCTGCGGGTCGAAGCACTGGGCCTGTCGGCGGCCGACACGGATGGCGAGCAAGTAATTGCCTTTGATCGGCTGATGGTGGACATGAATTTTTTCCAGCTGGTTCGTGGTATTGCCGGTTTTGAAGCAATTCAACTGGACGAGCCTTACGTTCGGGTGGATCTGCTGGAGGACTACAGCGTTAATTTCGCCAGGGACTGGCAGGCGGCCAATCCGGAGTCTGCTCAGGAAGAGCCGGCCGCGGCGCAAACGGAGGAAAACTCTGGTCCACCCAGGCTCTATTTTGAGCAAATTGCGCTGAACGGCGGCGAAATGCTGTTTCGGGATTTCACCAAAGAGGAAATGGCGGAGTTTCGGATAACCCCACTGGACCTGACCCTGAACGACCTCGCCACCTGGCGCCGGGAGGGACAGGATAGCGACTATTCCCTGCTGGCGGCTTTGGGTAGTCAGACCATCGAGTGGCAAGGTGATCTGAGTGTCGCACCCTTCTACTCCAACGGTACCCTCAAGGTGTCCGCCGTGGGTTATGAAACCCTGGCCCATTTTCTCGCGCCGTTTTTCCCCTATGACCTGCGTGGTGGCAGCGTCACCCTCAGCTCAGACTATGAAATCCAGGCCGGTGACGCCTTTTACCTGGAGACAACCAATGGTCAGCTGCAACTCGACAATCTCGCAGTCGCCCTGGATGAGCAGAGTGAACAAGCCAGGTTGAACAACGGCATGCTGTTTGTGGATGCCATCGGTTTTGACCTTAACCGGCGGGAAGTCCGTATTGGCCAGGTTTCTCTGGACAACCTGGATCTCGCCATGGCGCGGAGTGCGACCGGAGAGATCGACTGGCTGGCGCCGCTGGCATCCGATGACGGTGAAGCTGCAAGCAACGGCGAAGCTTCTTCCGGCGGGGAGCCGTTCCGTTGGTCAGTAGCGGGCATCACGCTCTCCGGAGGGCGGGTTCTCTGGCAGGACAGTCAGCCTGAGACTGCGGCTGAAATTGCCCTTGAACAGCTCTCGGTTTCAATTGGCGAACTCAGCCACCAACTTGAGGAGCCGGTAACCTACAAGGTGGCCGGAAGGCTGGCCAGTGGCGGGCAAGTTTCACTGAACGGCCAGGTAACCCCTGCGCCGTTTACGTTGGAGGCTGCCATTTCCGGTAGCGATGTGTCTCTGGCTGCCTTCGAGCCTTACGTTCAGGAAGGCGCCAATCTTGCCATAACCAACGGCACTCTGGGGCTGGATGGCAACCTGGATCTCGACGGTCAGCAGGACCCTCTCACCGGCACCTTTAGCGGTACTGCGGAAGTGGCCGGCCTTGACCTGAAGCTGCCTGACAGTTCCGGATCTCTGGTGTCATGGCAAACCCTGCGCCTGGCGCCGATTGAATACAACGTCCATCCCGCTCGGCTGGAAATCGGCACTGTGACCCTGGCACAGCCGGTTATCAACATCGTCCGAAATACCGACAGTGTCCATAACGTGGAGCGTATTGCCAGGACAACCGGGTCCGCCGAAGAACAAGCGCCGGCAACGGGCGCTCAGGGCGCGGGCGATTCCGAGCCGGAGTTCATTTTCCGGATTGGCCAGCTGATGCTCGAAAATGGCCAACTGGCATACACCGATCGAACTCTGGACCCGGCCTTCACCACGTCGTTTGATGAGCTGAATGGCAGCGTTACCGGGCTGAGTAACATTTCCCCGCAGCAGGGTAAGGTCTCCATCCGGGGCCGGGTCGGCGGCGTCGCCGATCTGGACTTTGAAGGCACCATTGGTACCCTCGGCACCGAGGACGTCAGCGACCTCCAGCTGATGATGCAGGATGTTTCGCTGCCGGCGCTATCGCCTTATTTCGGACGGTACCTGGGCTATGGCGTGGACAGTGGCAAGCTGAATCTCAATTTGGATTACGAAATTGCCGGCTCACGAATTGATGCAACCAATATGGTGGTGATGGATCGGCTTGAGCTGGGGTCCGCCATAGCCAGCGATCAGGCCGTCAATGCTCCGGTCAAGCTGGGTCTTGCCCTTTTGAGGGATAGCAAAGGCGTGATCGAGGTGGACCTGCCCATCAGTGGGGACCTGTCCGACCCGGACTTCAGGGTTGGCCAGGTGGTGATGCGGGCCTTTGTGAACCTGTTGGCGAAGGCGGCGGCGTCACCCTTCAGCATGCTTGGCTCGATTGCCGAGCTGGCCGGCCTGAGTGGTGAAGAGCTGGGCAAGGTGAGTTTTATTCCCGGCAGTATCCAGTTGGCTGAAGGCGAGGCGGAAAAGCTGGCGGCATTGGCAGACGCGCTGCTGGAACGGCCGGACCTGTTGCTGAACATTCGGGGCAACGTTGAGCCCCAGGCAGACGGACTTGCGCTATTGCGGGACGATCTGACCGCCGGCGGTAAGCAAGAACTGTCTGAGGAGGCATGGCAGGAGGCCCGTGAAGCTTACCTGGCCGGTGAGCGCTCACTGGCGCCAGAGGCGTTGAGCAACCTGGCGTCCTCGCGAGGCGTAACCCTGCGCAATGTCCTGCAGCAAACCCACGGGGTACCCGCGGATCAGTTATTCCTGCTGGATCCAGCCCGCAATGCGGAAGTGGGAGGTGAGGGTAACGTTGTCGTCGCGTTCAACCTGGATGTTCGTTGAATTCAGGGGGCCTCGAAACCGGTCAGAAAACCGGCCGGCAACTGCAGCCCCCAGTTTTCAACGAGTTGCCGGTATCGACCGTTGTCCACCAGCGGCGCCAGCAGTCGCAGCATCTCGTCTGCGCTCGCAGCCCCGTCCTTGCGGGCGATGATGCTGAGCTGATAGCGCTGGTCCGGTTCATTTGAGATCAGTAATTTGTCCCAGTCCTCCGGATGCCGGGCCAGGTGCCGCTGCAGGTAGGAGTAGCTGACGATGGCGACCTCCGCAACTGACGGCCGGTCTGCCTTGATCAGCTTGATGTTACGGGTGTGGCTGTCGGAAAACTCGATGTTGAATCTCTGCTCCAGCACGGAATTGTCGGTTTCATACCCGGTAAAACCATAGTGATAGCCTGAAATGGCGACGATAGATCGGCTTTTCAGGTCGTCAAAGAATGAGGAATCTCTACCGGGCTTCTTGAGAGCGACATACAGTTCTTCGTCGGCCAGGATCGGGCGGCTGATGTCCACCTCCTTCTCTGTCCAGCCCCAGTCGGGGCTTTCAAAGAAGATGACGTCGTAGAGGCCGGCATCGAAATCCAGGTATCGTCGCTTGGGTGAGGTATGAAAGACCCGGAAGGATATCGTTGGGTGGGCTTGCTCAAGTTCCTGCAGCAGGTCTCCGAGCATGCCTGTGGCTTCACCGCTGTTGCCAACACTGGCGATTGGGGGAAAGTGGTAAACGCCCACAGTGATTTCGGTTTCTTTTGCATAAACCGGCGCCGTTGCCAGCATAATAGCTGCAGCAAGGATGGCCAGTAGTTTCCGAATATGGGCTTTGGTGGACACGGTATCCCCGGTTATGTAACAAATGAATACGCATTCAGAATAGCACGGGGATTTTGTGCACCTGAAGCAAAAGATTATGAACTTATGCAAAACAGGTATGTAAGTGATGGGTAACGTTGCCAGCCATTTTTTCGCCTATGTTTCCCGTCTGCGCTGGATCAAGCGTTGGGGGCTGATGCGAAATGCAATTGAGGAAAATGTGGCTACCCATTCCTGGGAGGTGGCGACCCTCGCCCACGCCCTTGCCATTATTCGCAATCGGCATTTCGGTGGCCAGGTGAACACCGACCGCATTGCGGCGGCAGCGCTCTACCATGATGCGACGGAAGTAATTACCGGCGATATGCCAACACCGGTGAAATACCATTCGAAGGTGATGCGTGAGGCGTTCGGGGATATCGAGCACAAGGCCGAGGCCGAATTGTTGGCACTGCTGCCGGAGGATCTGCGGGAGGATTTTTCACCCTACGTTCGGGAATCGCAGCTACCGGCAGAAGACAAGGAACTGATCAAGGCCGCCGACAGGCTGTCGGCGTGGCTCAAGTGCCAGGCGGAGATCCGCGCCGGCAACAAGGAATTCGAGCCGGCCGCCCGGCAGATCCGCCAGCGGTTGGACGCAGACGGACTGCCAGAGGTTGCTTATTTTCTGAAGGTGTTTGCCCCCAGTTACGAGCAACCTCTGGACAACCTGCTGGGGTGAAAGCCGTCAGGGCTTAACTGTTACCTGCAGATCCAACCAGCCCGCCACGCAGACCATCGCGCTGCAAATGCTGGCGAACGGTGTCCTCGGGGTTGCCGGCCAGTTCCCGGAACATGCCCATGGAGCCCAGCAGCGCTGAGGATTCATAGGGCACGAACACCCGCTCTCCCTCTTTCGCCATATTCGGCAGAACCTTGATGTAGCTCTGGCCCAGCAGGTAGCCAATAACCGTCTGTTTGTTTTCCTCGGAGTCACCCATGGCACTGAGTACCAATCGAATGGATTCCTGTTCGCCCTGGGCGCGGAGAATGGCCGATTCCTTGTCGCCCTGGGCGTTGAGAATGGCGGACTCCCGCTGGCCCTGGGCCATGGCGATGGCTGCTGACTTTTCACCCTCGGCCTCGGTCACCGTGGCCCGGCGCTTGCGCTCCGCAGCCATCTGCAAGCGCATGGCTTCTTCCACTTCTTCCGGCATGCTGATGTCCTGGACCTCCACCCGGGTAAGCTTGACGCCCCACTTGGAAGCGGCCTCTTCCATCTCTGCCTGGATAGCGTTGTTCACCTCGCTGCGGGATTCAAACAGCTTGTCCAGCTCCATCTTGCCCACTACCGAGCGCAGGGTGGTTTTTGCCAGAACTTCCACCGCCTGGCTCATGTTGGCCACTTCATAAACAGCCCGGCGTGGGTCGATGATCTGGTAGTAGAGGGCGCCGTTGATCTTCACCGTCACGTTGTCGGTGGTCACGACCGGCTGGCCCGGGAAGTCCATAACCGTTTCCCGGCGGTCAATCCGGACCTCATCGCTCATCACCGGATGATAATCCTCGCCCATGCGCACGTAGCGGATCATGGTGATCGGCCGTGGCCGCTCGATGAAGGGAATGATGATGTTCACACCGCTTTCGAGGATCCGGTTGAACGAACCGAGGCGCTCAATGACCATAACCTCGGATTGGCGCACGATGACCAGACCCTTGGCAATGATGAAAATGCCAATGGCGACTACGATCAGACTGATAACCAGTCCGGGTGAAAGATACTGTTCCATGCTTACTGTTCCTTGTGTGTGATCGTCTCAACAACGGCGGTCGTGCCGTCAAACTGTTTGAAAATGACGTCGGTTCCTTCCGGAAGGTCGGTTTCTCCGGTGTCAGTCACTCGCAGGCGATAGAAATCGCCATTGACCTTGATGCCCGTGGCACCGTCGAAATCCCGCTTCAGGGTCTGGTAACGCCGGCCCTGCTCCACGCCCGTACCGGTTGTGCCATAAGCGACGCCCTTCGGTGAGAAGCGCGGCCGGATCCAGCGAATGGCGACAGGCACCAGGATTCCCGAGAACAGCCCCATACCGGCCAGCTGCCATTCGAATGGTACGCCCAGAAAGGCCAGAAGCGCGGTCAGCGCGGCCGCAATGCCCAGCGCCAGAAGTAACAGGACACCAGAGGCCAGTTCAGCCAGGCTCAGCACCAAGGCCAGGATCAGCCAGAAATGCGTAAGACTCCATTCCATACAGAAAATCCACAGGTTCGGGGGAGGTAGAGGGCCGGTGTCGCGCACCGGCCAACGGCAACGGATTGTACCGGAAACCGGGTGCCCCGTCAGAGGGTGGCCGGAATGCCATGTGGCCTGGTTCACTAAAGCCATATCCCGCCAGCAGGCAATTGTTAGAGTATCTGCTTTAATTGATGTGCCTACAATTAAGAGGTCTGTGACCATGAAAAATCTGAAGAACAAAGTTGCCGTTGTTACCGGTGCCGGTTCGGGTATCGGCCGCGCGCTCGCCAGATCGCTGGCGGACCGGGGCTGCCGGCTGGCGCTGTCTGACGTCAATGAGGCAGGCCTTGCGGAAACCGCGGAAGCGCTTAACAACGCCGATGTAAAGACCTACCGGCTGGATGTGTCTGATCGTGATGCCATCTTTGCCCATGCCGAGGAGGTTGTGAAAGATTTCGGTCAGGTCAATCTGGTCATCAACAACGCGGGCGTTGCCCTGTCTGCCACGGTGCGTGAGATGACCGACGAAGACTTCAAATGGGTCATGGACATTGATTTCTGGGGCGTTGCCCACGGCACACGGGCGTTCCTGCCCCATCTGATTGCCTCGGGCGATGGCCATGTGGTGAACGTGTCCAGTGTGTTTGGCCTGATCGGAGTGCCCAAGCAGAGCGCCTACAACGCCGCCAAGTTTGCGGTGCGCGGATTCACCGAAGCCCTGCGCCAGGAAATGAAGCTGGAGAACCAGCTGGTGGCAGTAAGCTGCGTGCACCCTGGTGGCATCCGCACCAACATTGCCAATGCAGCGCGCATGGGCAAGTCCGAGAACGCGGTCGCCCAGCGTAAAGGTTTCGATAAACTCGCCATGACCACGCCCGAGAAAGCCGCAGAAACCATTGTAAAAGGCATCCTCAAGAATGAGTCCCGTATTCTGGTAGGCCCGGACGCCTGGGGTATTGACGCGATCAACCGCCTGCTGGGTTCTGCTTACCAGCCGCTGGTGGAGCG
Source organism: Marinobacter sp. EhC06 (assembly GCF_001650915.1). Lineage (GTDB taxonomy): Bacteria > Pseudomonadota > Gammaproteobacteria > Pseudomonadales > Oleiphilaceae > Marinobacter. The sequence continues at coordinate 326,882 of NZ_LXYO01000023.1, read as the reverse complement.
TTTCTCCCGCAAGAACCTCTATATCTGAAGACTCGATGCGTGCGGCGGGCCTGAAGCTTGGGCTCGCTGTACGTTTTACAAACAGTTTTTCGGGGCTATACTCGGAGGCTGATCCAAGGAAGAGTCAGCATGAATACGCCTCACCATTCTGACCTGGGGGCCACTCTGGAACAGAGTCGCTCGGGTCTGCGCGACAGCCATCGCCGCTCACTGATGCGGCTGCTTTTTCTGATCACCGGCTCGGCTCTGGTGATTTTTGCTTGCCTGCAGTTTCTCAATGGCTACCCCTGGGTGGCGGTTGCTGAGCTGTTTGCCAGCACTTTGCTTTTTTTCGGCGTCTGGCGCCTGAAATCCACTCCTCATCTGCAGCAGTGGGTCTATGCCTATCTGGTGCCTTTGTTCGCGTTCTTCCTGGTGATCATGCTGTTACCGGAAGCCTCGGTGTCCGCTTTCGTCTGGGTGCTGATGATGCCGGTTCTCGCCTACCTGTTGCTTGGCAAGAAAGAAGGCATGATTCTCAGCGCACCCTTCATGCTCGTCGGGGGCGTTATCTATTACATTCACCTTGGTCAGGTCGGCAGCCCCCACGCGATGATCGATCTGCTCAACATGGTGTTGTGCGGTGCACTGATGCTGGCCTTCATTCACCTGTATGAGGTGCGCCGCGAAGAGTCCGAGCAGCGCCTGGTGGACATGGCCCAGACTGACGCACTGACCGGCCTCGCCAATCGCAGCAACTTCCAGGGTACGTTGAATCGCACCATTGCCGAGTGCGATCGCAGTGGAGCCGGTTTTGCCCTGGTGGTGATGGACATTGACCACTTCAAGGTCGTTAACGACACCCTGGGCCATGAGGCAGGAGACTTTGTTCTGAAGAACATCAGCCGATGCCTGACCGAACGGCTGAGAAGCACCGATTTTGTCGGCCGCCTGGGTGGTGAGGAGTTCGGCCTGATCCTGAGGGATGTGAAGCCGGCCGATGCGTTTGTCCTGATGGACGAGCTGCGCCAGCGGATCTCTGATCGGGAGCTGCCCTATGGCGATGCCCGCATCCGGGTAACCGCCTCCTTCGGGATTGCCCAGTGGCCAGACCATGGTCGCGAGGCCGAAAGCCTGTTCCGGGTTGCCGATCGGTGGCTATACAGTGGCAAGCGAGCGGGGCGGAATCGGGTTGTAGGGGCTGGCCATAACCCCCGTCAGCTTGAGATTCTGACTGTCGAAGCCGGCTGATTCCGGTATTCTTGAGACAGTCATTCTCCTGCAAGATTGAAGTAGCCCATGTGTGAACTGCTGGCCATGAGCGCCAATACGCCGACTGACCTGTGTTTCAGTTTCACCGGCCTGACCCGTCGGGGTGGGCAGACCGGCCCCCACAAGGACGGCTGGGGAGTGGCCTTCTACGAAGGCAAAGGCGTCCGGGCCTTCCACGACGCCGATGCCAGCGCCAGTTCCCGAATCGCAGAAGTCGTCCAGACCCACCCGATCAAAAGCGAAGTGGCCATCTGCCACATTCGCCAGGCCAACGTCGGCGACATCTGCCTGGCCAACACCCACCCTTTCATGCGCGAACTCTGGGGCCGTTACTGGGTGTTCGCCCACAACGGCCAGCTCTCCGGCTTCCGTTCGACTCCGGGGTTCTACGAGCCGGTCGGAACCACCGACAGCGAAGCCCTGTTCTGCGATATCCTCAACCACCTGCGCAGCCATTGTGACCGGAACACCCCCACCGACGACATCACCGATCGGTTGGTGCGCTTGTCGAAGGCTTACGCCAGCCAGGGCGTGTTCAACCTCCTGCTGAGCAACGGCGACTGGCTATTCACCTACTGCACCACCAAAATGGCCAGCATTACCAGAAGGGCGCCGTTTGGTCCCGCCCGTTTGAAAGACGCGGACGTGACGGTGGACTTTGAATCGGAGACCACGCCGAACGACATTGTCAGCGTGATCGTGACCGAACCGCTGACTACAGATGAAAAATGGGATGTCTACCAGCCGGGCGAATGGCGGTTATGGAAGAAAGGAGAAGTCATTCGATCTGGAGTTGCCATAACGGGCGTCTGACCTTGGCCAGATCAAGCGGATGAGTGGGTGGGGAGGCCTTTGTGCAGGGAAAAAGATGTCTGAGCGCAGCGAGTTGTTTTTCCCGGAACAAAGGCCTCCCCACCTGCTTGTCCGCGTAACTCCGAAGATTACTGCAGAGTTCGGCGATTACCCTTCTGATACTGCGGTGCGATGTGTGACTGAATTTCTTCCTTGAAACGGGCAATCAGGTCGCTGTTGTCGTGATCCCAGGGGTGGAAGCCGGGTTTGAAATACTCCAGCCATGTGGGAATCAGGCTTGAGAAGGTGCCGTTTACGCCCCAGAGTCGCCACAGACCGGTGGCGGTGTCTTTCAAAGAGAAGTTCTTGCGGTCGTTCAGCATCATCCGGCTGGTGAAATAGGTGCTCATCACGCCCAGTGCGGCGGTGCTGAACATGAGATAAAAGGCCCTCTCGGCATAGGTGCCGCCCGCCGCCTGGAACACATCGTAGGCAACCGCCTTGTGCTCGGTTTCTTCAATCGCGTGCCAAACCCACAGCGGACGCATGGATTCATCCATGTCCTGGCGCACATCGTCACGCTCCAGCAACATGTCGGCCATCATGGCGGTCAGGTGTTCCAGCGCACAGGTGATGGCCAATTGGTGGCGTTTGGGCAGTTTCTTTGCGATTCCCAGAACCACTTCCAGGTGTTTTTCCAGTTCTTCCACCGGCATGCCCTGGTCGCGAACGTGCTGGTTCATAGCGATGTGCTCCAGGGAGTGCATCGCCTCCTGGCCGATGAACCCGCGTATCTCTTCCTTCAGCTTGGGATCTGAGATCTGGTCCCGGAACGCTCTTACCGAATCCACGAAGAACTGCTCGCCCTGCGGAAACAGGACCGAGAGCGCATTCATGATGTGGCTGATGGTGTAGCTGTTATCGACCCAGTAACGGGGCACCTGCTCACCGAACTCAAACCCCATGCGCTGGGCTGCGATGGTGACGTTGTCGGGTGTGTTGGAGGCTCTGTTGACCGGAGCCGTCTTCTTTTCTGCGGTTTTGCTGCTCAGCATCTGCGTACTCCTCACTCTGGCTGATGTCATGGCTCCAGTGTGGGGCAGTCAATGTCTGGCAGGAATGCGCAAAGGGGACGGTGGTCGATCAGGATGGGACACGGGCTGGAAATTGATTGGCCATGCTGACGGCGACCCGGGTGTGCCGGGCCCCACTGTTCCGGCGGGAGGCATCTGATAGAGTCAGCTGAAGTGCTACAGCCAACTCAATAATAAGGATTGCCAATGAGCGCAACTGGTCCGGACAAAGAACGGCAGATGCTGGGATTGTTCCTGGTGCCGGGCGCTTACCTGCGGGTTCTGGCCGAGACCGTCCGGCAACTGGGCTATAACGACCGGCTACTCTTTGAAGGCCTGGATTTCACCCCGGACGATCTCAAGTCCAACGACAGCCGGGTGTTTGTCACCGATGCCATCATCATGGCCAAGCGGGCAGTGAACCTGGCCGGTCAGGATGGTCTCAGCTTTATGCTGGCCCGGGAGTTGCGGCTGACAATCCACGGGACCCTGGGCTTCGCGGCCCTCACCAGCCCCACTTTCGCCGATGCCCTGGATTCTGTGCGCCGATACCTGCATCTGCGGGTGCCGTTTCTCAGTATGAGCCAGTCCGAAGCGGGGGATCAGGTGCTGGTAAAACTCTGCACCGAATTCGAAGTGCCCGGCCTTTATCCGTTTCTGGCCGAGACCGTCAGCGCCACCCTGATCCTGCTGACCGAACAGCTCCTGGACCGGGAGGACGCGGCCAAACACGGCTTTGCCCTGGAAGACGGCAAACTGCCAGGTGTCACCGTTCGCCTGAGTGCTCCGGAGCCGCCCTGGTACCAGCGGTTTGCCGACCAGCTTCCGGTTCGGTTCGAGTACGGCCAGCCCGACGAAATGATGGTGTTCCCTCGGGAGCTTCTCAATGTGCGCATGCGTCTGGCCGATGCCGAAGCCTCCCGTATGGCCCGTGACCAGTGCGAGTTCGAGCTGCAAAAGGCCCTGAAGGAACAGGGTGACATCGTCCTGGCGATCCGCAATATGCTCCGGATGATGCCGGGCCCCTTGCCGTCACTGGAAGCCATGGCCGAGCGTTTCTGCGTCTCGTCCCGAACCCTGAAACGCCGGCTGGCGGACCGGGATACCAGCTATCGGGAAATTGTCGAATCTGTACTGAAAGACCGGGCGATCCAGTTGCTCCGGTATACAAACCAATCGGTCAGCGAGATTGCCTACGAGCTGGGCTATGCGGACCTTTCCAACTTCAGCCGGGCCTTCCGGAAGTGGACCGGGAAGTCGGCCAGCGAGTTTCGCGAGGGTGGGCCGGATCCTGCTCCGGAGGTTGGTCCCTGATTTTTGGGGCCTCCTGGTTTGGAGCGTGGTCGCAGGGCGGGGCATAAATTTTCAGGGTAAAAAGCAACTCGCTTCGCTCAGACATCTTTTTCCCCTGAAAATTTATGCCCCACCCCACGCCCTGCTGACAGACGAGATTGCCGTCTTATTTTTTATTGCTCTGTCTTAATTTGCTTTTCGTTTCCTATGCCACAATGGTTCGACGGACGGGGGGAAGGAATATTTTCCCGACAGGAAAAAGATGTCTGAGCGCAGCGAGTTGTTTTTCCCGAGGGAAAATATTCCTTCCCCCCGGCCAGCCCCCAGCACATGCAGGCTAGGGTTATAGTGTAAATCAGCTACGAACCCAGAAGGATGAGAACGAACATGACAGATCGCCCAGACACCCATAGCAAACTGATCGGCTACCTGCTCTGGATCTTCGGATTCCTGGGCTCACACCGGTTTTACTACGGCAAACCCGTTACCGGCACCATCTGGTTTTTTACCCTGGGGCTGCTATTCATCGGCTGGATCATCGACCTGTTCCTGATCCCGGCCATGGACCGGGAGGCGGATCTTCGGTTCCGGGAAGGTGAGGTCAGCTACAACATAAGCTGGATCCTGCTGACCTTCCTGGGGGTGTTCGGGATTCATCGGATGTACATGGGCAAGTGGATTACCGGCATCATCTATCTGTTTACCGGCGGCCTGTTCCTGATCGGTGTGCTGTATGACTTCTGGACCCTGAACAACCAGATTTCCATCCGCAACGAAGAGCGCCGCTTCGGCTGATCGAGCTGCTTACAGTCCGGCAGCGGTCTCCAGTTCGACCAGGGCTTCTTCGAGGTAGTCGAGCATCCGCTGCAGGCTGGGTAGCGTGCGGCGGCAGCCGATGAGGCCGAATTCCACCTGGTCGCCGTAGCTGGTCAGGGTCATGTTCAGGGCCAGGCGGTCCATGGCGATGGAGACCGGGTACATGCCGTCCATCGTGGCACCGTTCCAGTAGCAAGTTTCTCGCGGTCCGGGGACGTTGGAAATCACCACGTTGAAGGTCTGCCATTTCGGTGCCATGCCCGTAAGCAGATGGAACGCTGCCGGCGCCAGGGTCAGGGCGGTGTAGTTGATGATTTCTTCCGCAGACATGTGGGCGTAGCGGTCTTTGGCCGCCTTAACATCCTCATGGATCTGCATCAGCCGGGTAACCGGGCTGGTGACGTCGGTGTGCAGCGAGGCGAGGATAACGCCCACCTGGTTTCCGCCGGAGCTGTCATCCTTGCGCAGGGACACCGGCACCATGGCGATCAGCGGTTTTTCCGGCAGGGCGTCCTGGTTCATCAGGTAGCTGCGCAGTGCGGTGGCGCACATGGCCATCACCACATCATTGACCGTGGTTCCGTAGATTTTACACACCGCCTTTATCCGGCTGAGCTCATAGGACTGCGCGGCGAAGCGTCGGGAACCGGTGATCTTCTGGTTCAGGATGCTGCGGGGTGCGTGAAAAATTGAGGAATAGGCCGGGTCTTTGCGGGCGTCGTTGATGGTTCGCAGCAGTTCCCGGGCCACGGTGGGCACGGTGCCCAGTTGCTTGCCGGATTCGCCCAGCAGATGGCTGACACTGCGCCACAGGGAGGGGCCGCCATCATCCTTGTCACGTGCCGGGCGGGGAGGCATGGCCCAGATCGGCGGCATGTCCCGCTCGCCGGTATCCTGGCACAGCATCTGGGTGACCATCCGCATGGCCGATACACCGTCCACCAGGGCATGGTGCACCTTGATGTACACCGCAAACTGCCGCTCCCCCAGCCCCTCAATTAAATGAAATTCCCACAGGGGACGTTCCCGGTCCATCAGATGGGAATGTTCCGCCGAGACAAACGACAAGAGCTCCCTGACCCGCCCAGGTGTGGGTAGCGCTTCAAAGCGGAAGTGGTGTTCCAGGTCCAGGTGCTCGTCTTCCACCCAGACCGGCTGGCCGAAACGGTAATCCAGACGCTGGTTAAACGGCGGAGTCACCTTCGTGTACTGCCTGAGCCGGTCGGCCAGCTTTGCGACGTAATCATCCGGTGCGTCGTCGGGAAAAGAAAACAGCTGAAGACCGCCCACGTGCATGGGCTGCTGCCGCTTTTCCAGCCAGAGAAAAAGCTGATCCGTAGGGCTGAGAGGTTTCACAGGGCGTCCTTGTTGTCGGTGTTGTGACAATAGTAGCGCAGATAGCTGGCAACGGGATTGACCCCGGTTCGCATTCTCCCCACCGGCCAGGCCAAACGCGGGCCAAGGTCCGGACAGGGTTTTCCTTCGTAAGCCATGAACTAAGGTTAGTAATTGCATCCATCGAAGTGAATCTTGGAGAAAAGGACGTGGCTACCCCCATGAAGAGCCTGCAGGGTGTTGTTCTGTTTGTGTGCAGCCTGTTTCCGGTGCTCACCGCTGCCCAGGACCTGCCTGGTGTTCAGCTGGAAACCGTCTCTTCAGAAGACATCGTTCAGGAAGTGACCCTGAACGGTACGGTGAATGCCCTTCGGGTATCCGGCATGTCGGCGGCGGTTGCCGGCCTGCTGGATGAGGTTCGGGTGGAAACCGGTGATCGTGTTGCCCGGGGCGATGTGTTGGTCGAGCTGGATGACGAATTGGTCACCTGGGAGTTGGCTGCGGCAAGAGCCGAGGCAGAAGAGGCCCGTAGTCGCCTGGAGGAAGCCCGGCGTCGGCTGCGTGAGGCCAGATCCGTCGGCGCAGGCCGCAATATCGCGGCCACCGAAGTCAGTGCACGGGAAAGTGAAGTGGCCGCCAGCGAGGCGACCCTGGCTCGCCTGGAAGCCGCCCGACGCCAGGTGGAAGTCCGGGCCGGGCGCCACCGCGTGACCGCGCCCTTCGACGGTGTGGTCAGCCAGCGCTCCCGGGATCTCGGGGAATGGGTTACCCCCGGTGACCAGCTGCTGACCCTGGTGGATACCGACAACCTGCGACTGGATTTCCAGGTACCCCAGTCCTTCTACAAACGCATCGACGACAACAGCCGGCTGCTGGTGCAGGACGACCAGGCACTGAGCAGCGCCACCATCGATGTTCTGGTGCCGGTCAACGATCCCCAGTCCCGAACCTTTCTCCTCCGCGCCATCAAGCCCGAATCCGTGAAGCTACTTCCGGGGATGTCGGTTCAGGCGGTCTTGCGGGTCACTACCGGTGAACGTGGCCTGACGGTGTCCCGGGATGCTATCAACCGGTATCCCGAAGGACGAACCACTGTGTGGATCGCCGAACCGGGGGACGAAGACACCTGGACTGTGAGCGAGAAGCGGGTGCGTCTGGGCACCGGCTTCGAGGGCCGGGTAGAGGTCACCAGTGGTCTTGAAGCGGACCAGAATGTGGTGGTCCGTGGCAACGAGTCCCTGAGCGAGGGCATCAGCGTTCGCATTGCCGAACGGGAGAGCCGCTGATGTTTGCCGGCATTATCCGCCACGGCACTCTGGTCACCGTTATTGCCCTGATTGTCGCGATCCTTGGGGCTGCTGCAGCACTGCGGATTCCGGTCCAGATGATTCCGGATCTGGAGGTGCGCACCGTCACGGTGGAAACCAGCTGGCCAGGTGCCACGCCCCAGGACATCGAGAAAGACATACTGATCGAGCAGGAACGGTTCCTGCGCAATGTTCCGAACCTGAGCCGGATGACCTCTACCGCTTCCAGCGGTGCGGCGGAGATCGAGCTGGAATTCCCGTTCGGGGTGGATATCACCGAGACCCTGATCCAGATTAATAATGCTCTGAGCCAGGTGCCGGATTATCCGAGGAACGTCGATGAGCCGCGCATAGTGGCGGCGTCGTTCTCCTCCAACGCATTCATGTATTTTCGTATCGCCACCCTCGAAGGCAATCCCCGTGAGCTGGATATCGAGCTGATGCGCGATTTTATCGAGGACCGCGTGCGGCCGCGGATGGAGAGCGTGCCGGGGGTTTCCGAGGTGACCGTCGGTGGCGGTGCCGACCGGCAGATGCAGGTTATCGTGGACGAAGCCGCCCTGGCCCAGCGTGGCCTGAGCCTGCTCGATCTGCGTGATGCCATTGTCAGCCGCAACCAGGACATTTCCGGCGGCGAGATTGATTCCGGAAAGCGCCGGTATCTGCTGCGCACGGTGGGTCGCTTTGATGATGTTGAGTCCCTGGAGCAACTGGTGGTGCGCCGGCAGGGTGACAGCGTGGTGCGGCTGGGCGAGGTTGCACATGTGCAGCAGGGCCACTCCCGGATCCGGGAACTGTCCGTCGTCAATGGCCAGCGGGTGATCGGCCTGCAGGTGCGTCGGGAGAGCGGATCCAACGTTATCGATATCAAGCACGCCATGATGGACGAAGTCGCCGCCATCAACCGCGAAGTGCTGGAACCGGCGGGCATGACCCTGGGCCTGACCGCAGACGATGCCCGGTACGTGGAAGCCTCGGTTGCCAATGTGTGGACCAATCTGGGGATTGGTGCCGCCTTCGCAACCCTGGTGATGTTTCTGTTTCTGAGGTCCGGCCGGGCCACCTTTGCCGGCGTGGTGGGCATTCCCCTGTGTGCCATTGCGGCGTTTATCGGCCTGCTGATCACCGGTCGCACCATCAACGTGATTTCCCTGGCCGGTATCGCCTTCGCGATTGGCATGACGGTGGATAACAGCATTGTGGTGCTGGAGAACATCGAGCGACACCGCCGATTAGGCCTGGACCGTTTCGAATCCGCGCTCAAGGGCGTGCGGGAAGTCTGGCCAGCGGTGCTGGCGTCCACCACCACGACAATTCTGGTTTTCCTGCCGATCCTGTTCATCGAGGAAGAGGCTGGGCAGCTATACTCCGACGTGGCGATAGCCATCTCCGCCGCCATCCTTGCCTCGATGCTGGTGGCAATCACCATCATACCCACCCTCTGCGCCCGGCTGGATTTCGGTCGCCGGGGCGTTACCACCGATGAATACGGCAATGAAACCTCGGGCCGTTGGAGCCGGGCGGCCATGGCGGCGGTGCATTGGCTGGTGAATGGCGCGGTACGTCGGGTGCTGGTCATGGCTGCAACCGTCGGTTTCAGCCTCTGGGTGATTCTGGTGCTGACCCCGCCTGCCGAATACCTGCCCGAAGGTGAGGAGCCCAAGACCTTTGCGGCCATGTCAGCGCCACCCGGCTACAACCTGCAAGAGATGGAAGCCATTGCCCGACAGGTGGAAGATTACTTCCTGCCCCACGTGAACGCGGATGGCAAGGCCTATGCCGCTGGCGAAACCAGCGTGCCACCCATGGCTTACCTCAACATGCAGGTCACGCCCACCAGAATCCGGATCATCGCGGAGACCCTGAACCCGCGGCATATCGAGGCCCTGATGGACGAGATCACCCGGTTCTACGAACAGTTCCCGGGTATGCGCGCCTTCGCGGCCAAAGGCTCCATCATCTCCAGCAACGACGGCGGCACCCGCAGCATTAACCTGGACATCTCCGGCCCGGACCTGGTGTCGGTCTACAGCGCCGCCAATGCGGCTTACCAGCGGGCCGAGGAGATCTTCGACAATCCCCGCATCCAGAGCCAGCCCTCCACGCTGTCCCTGGCGCAACCGCTGATCCAGATCATGCCCGACTGGGATCGTGCGGCGGAACTGGGTCTGGGAGCAGAAAGCATTGGCTTCACCGTAGCCTCTCTGACCGAAGGCAGCTACGTCGATGATTTCTTCCTGGACGACGAAAAGATCGATATCTACGTCTATGGCAGCGAAGGTCGCAACCCGTCACTGGACAGCCTGCCGGATGTCATGGTGCATACCCCCCAGGGGGCGACCCTGCCCCTGTCCAGCCTTGCCACCATCAAGGAAACCGTGGATACCAGCACGGTGCGCCGTGTCGATGGTCGCCGAACCGTCACCCTGAACGTGATTCCCCCCGATGACGTGCCCCTGGAAGCCGGGGTTGAGCGGGTGCGCACGGAGCTGCTGCAATCCATGCGCGTCAGCGGCGCGTTGCCCGCGAATGTGGATGTGGATATCTCCGGCGCCAGCGACCAGCTGAATGCCACCCGTGAAGCGCTGACCGGCAATTTCATTATCGCCATTGCCATTGTCTACCTGCTGCTGGTGGCCATATTTGCCCACTGGGGATTCCCCCTGCTGATCATGACTGCGATCCCCCTGGGCGTGGCTGGCGGAATTGTAGGTCTGGCCCTGATGAACCTGGTGGGCGGCCTGCTGCCCATGATCGGCCTCCAGCCTCTGAGGCAGCCCTTCGACATGATTACCATGCTGGGCTTCCTGATCCTGATGGGAACTGTAGTGAACAACCCGATCCTGGTGGTGGACCAGGCGCGGCAGAACCTGCGTCAGAAGGGCGTTACCGTAGTACAAGCCGTCACCGGCGCCGTCCAGACCCGGCTGCGCCCCATCGCCATGACCACCCTGACCACCATCTGCGGCCTCTCGCCCCTGGTGTTCCTGCCAGGCGAAGGCACCGAGCTCTATCGGGGCGTGGGCGCCATCGTCCTGTTCGGCCTGCTGGGGGCGGCAATCGTAACGGTGACCTTCCTGCCGTCACTGACCATCTTCGTCCTGGGATGGCGGGAGCGTTGGCGTCGCTCCAGAGAGGTCTAGCCTTGGAGTATCGCCGTCACGCGCCATGGGGGGGTCTTCCGGGGAAAAGCAACTCGCTTCGCTCAAACATCTTTTCCCCTGCACAAAGACCTCCCATACCACGCGCCGGCTCTTGCCGGCATTGTTCTGGGGTCAGGCAGCGACTGATTGGCGTTGATTTGCCCGGACTTCCAAACGGATCTGGTTGCCATCCAGCAACACCGGATAGGTTTTGACACGCACGGTATCGTCTTCCAGACAGACACCCGTACCCAGACTGAAATGTTGCTTGTACAACGGCGACGCCACCACCGGCTCCCCTTTCAGATCCCCGGTAATACCCCGGGCTAGCACATTCGAGCCGCTGAACGGATCTGTGTGACTGATGGCAAACAACGCCGGCAGCCGATGCGGCAGATAAAACACCGCCACCGGTCCGTCCTCAGTCCAGACCGCGATGCCGGATTCCGGGACCAGGTCTTCTACTGTGCAAACGGCTTCCCAACGAGTGCGTGGTTTCATTGTGTTTCTCCTATTCCTTCTGCGTTTATTTCAACTGTGCGTTACAAGCGATACCACGGAAGCTTGGTGAGCGAGGTGGTATGGGGGTGCTTTTCTGTCGGGAAAAAGATGTCTGAGCGAAGCGAGTTGTTTTTCCCAGAAGAAAAGCACCCCCATGGCGCCTTGCTCTTCACCAGAACCTAAAGTCTACGCAGACTCCAAAACAGGTCGACGCTGCCCCCGCTCAACAGTCCACTCCTGAACCGGATCGCTCTGCGAAGGCGCATTAACAAACTCCCGGAAGCGCTTCCGCTTCTCCGGATCCTCAACGGCCGTCTTCCATTCGCACTGGTAGGTCCCAACAATCCCCTCCATGTGCTCCTCCAGCTCTGCGCCAATGCCCAGACTGTCCTCCAGCACCACCTGCTTCAGGTACTCCAGGCCGCCCTCCAGATTTTCCATCCAGACACTGGTGCGCTGCAGCCGGTCGGCCGTGCGTACATAGAACATCACCACCCGGTCGATGGTTCGGATCAGCTCCTCGTCAGACAGGTCCGTGGCAAACAAATCGGCGTGGCGGGGCCGCATGCCGCCGTTGCCGCAGACATACAGGTTCCAGCCGTTCTCCGTGGCGATCACACCAAAGTCCTTACTCTGGGCTTCGGCGCATTCCCGGGTACAGCCGGAGACTGCCATCTTCACCTTGTGGGGCGCCCGCAGGCCCTTGTAGCGGTCTTCCAGGCGAATCGCCATGCCCACGCTGTCCTGAACGCCATAGCGACACCAGGTATTGCCAACGCAGGACTTCACGGTACGCAGTGACTTGCCATAGGCATGGCCAGTCTCGAACCCGGCGGCGATCAGTTTTTCCCAGATCTCCGGCAACTGGCTCAGGGTGGCACCGAACAGGTCCACGCGCTGGCCACCGGTGATCTTGGTGTACAGATCGTATTGCTTCGCCACCTCACCCAGCACAATCAACTTGTCCGGGGTGATCTCGCCGCCGGGAATGCGCGGCACAATCGAGTAAGTGCCGTTCTTCTGCATGTTGGCCATGAAGGTATCGTTGGTGTCCTGCAGCGGCACGTGATCCGTGGCCAGGATGTGCTCGTTCCAGCAGGTGGCCAGGATCGAGGCCACTGCCGGTTTGCAGATGTCGCAGCCGTGGCCCTTGCCGTGCTGGCTGATCAGGGTGCGGAAGGTGCGGATGCCGTTGACCTTCACCAGGTGAAACAGCTCCTGGCGACTGTACGGGAAGTGCTCGCACAGATCCTTGCTGACCTCCACGCCGCGTTTTTCCAGCTCACTGTCCACGACGTTCTTGAGCAGGGCGGTGCAGCCGCCACAGCCGGTGCTGGCCTTGGTTTCGGCCTTGACGCTGCCAAGGTCCGAGCAGCCGGCATCAATGGCGCCGAAGATATCGCCCTTGGTGACGTTGTGGCAGGAGCAGATGGAAGCGGTTTCCGGGAGGGCATCGGGGCCCAGGGCCGGCGCCCCGCCCTGACTTTCCGGCAGGATCAGGGTTTCCGGATTCTCCGGCAGGGTGATGCCATTGAGGGCGTATTGCAGCAGGGTGTCGTAGTGGCTGTTGTCGCCCACCAGGATGGCGCCCAGCAGGGTCTTGCCGTCCTCACTGATCACCATGCGCCGATAGTGGCCGGCCTGCTCATCGTTGAATCGGATGTTGCGGGCGCCCGGGGTCTGGGCATGGGCGTCGCCGATGGAACCCACGTCCACGCCCAGCAACTTGAGCTTGGTGCTCATGTCGGCACCGGTGAAGGCAGTCTCCCGATCGCCGTTCAGGGCGGAAGACAAAGTGCGGGCCATGGTGTAGCCGGGGGCCACCAGGCCGAAAATTTTCTGTTCCCAGAGCGCGCACTCGCCAATGGCGTGCACATGGGGGTCCGAGGTGGTGCAGTGGTTATCGATCACGATGCCGCCGCGCTCGCCGATCTCCAGGCCGCTGGCCCGGGCCAGGGCGTCCTGGGGCCGAATGCCTGCGGAGAAGACGATCAGGTCTGTCTCGAGGAAGGATTCGTCGCTGAAATTCATGCACAGACGGGCATCCTCGCCCTCGGTGATCGCTGTGGTGGCCTTCTCGGTGTGTACCTGAACGCCCAGCTCCTCGATCTTGTGGCGCAGCAGGGCGCCGCCATCGGTATCAAGCTGAACCGGCATCAGCCGGGGCGCAAATTCCACCACGTGGGCTTCCAATCCCAGGCTCTTGAGCGCATTGGCAGCTTCAAGGCCCAGCAGGCCACCGCCTACCACCACGCCTGTGCGGGCACCTTCTGAGCTGGCACGAATGGCATCCAGATCATCCAGGGTCCGGTAAACCAGGCAGTGCGGGCGATCATTGCCCTTGATGGGAGGCACAAACGGATAGGAGCCGGTGGCCAGCACCAGTTCGTCGTACCGGTAGCTGCCACGGGGCGTTTCCAGGGTGCGATGTTCCCGGTTGATGCCGGTTACCTGTTCGTTCAGGTGCAGTTGAATGCCCTGCTCGGTGTACCACTCCAGCGTGCCCATGGCGAGATCGGCATGGCTGGAGCCGCCGAAATACTCGGACAGGTGAACCCGGTCATAGGCCAGCTGTTTTTCCTCGCCGAACACGATGATCTCGAAATCGGCAGCGGCCGGGCTGGCGCAGAATTGTTCCAGGAAGTGATGGCCGACCATGCCGTTGCCGACGACTATCAGGGTTTTCTTGCTCATGGGTCTGTCCTCTTTCCGGAGCGGCTCATGCCGCCGCCTCGCAGTAGTTCTTGCCGAATGCAATGAAGTCCCGGTAGCGGGAAATATCGTCCTGCTGCTGAATGCGCTGGCTGTACCAGGGGCCGTCCCGGGTGTCGCCCAGCAGTACGGCGCCGGTCAGGCGCTGATTGCGGATCAGCAGCCGGCAATAGTGGTTCTGTTCGTGGTCCTGCCAGACCACGGATTCGGTGTCCCCGTCGGGGCTGATCTGTCCGCAGGAGAAAATCGGAACGCCGCTGATCTTCAGGCGGGTCGGTGTGTCCACCGGCCGATACTCGGCGTCTGGAGTGTTTCCGTTGAGCACGCCTGCAAGCACCTCGGCCTGCTGGTACCCGGGTTCCACCAGTCCGAAGGTGGTGTTTCCACGCTGACAACACTCACCCAGCGCAGAGATTGCCGGATCGCTGGTGCTTAGCTGCCCGTCCACGAGAATGCCGCGATCGCATTCCAGGCCGGCAGTCCGGGCAAGCTCGGTAGCAGGCGTGATACCGGTGGCGAACAGCACCAGATCCGTGCTGACGAGAGTTTCGTCATCCAGCTGGACGGCCCGGACCATGGAACGCCCGAGCAGGGCTTTGGGAGCCGTTCCGGTGCGAATATTTACGCCCCGCTCTTCCATGTGCTGTTGCAGGAGCTGACCCCCGATTCTGTCCAACTGACGGTTCAGAAGATGGCCGCTGCGGTGCAGCAGGGTGACGGCCATACCACGCTGGCGGAGACCTTCAGCGGCTTCCAGGCCAAGAAAGCCTCCTCCGACGACCACCGCCCGCCGATGGCGGCCAGCAGACTCAATCAGGGTCCTGGTGTCTTCCAGGTCCCGGAAGGTCATGACACCCGGAAGGTCTGCGCCCGGTAGCCCCGGTTTTGCGGGCCTCGATCCGGTGGCCAGCACCAGATGGGTGTAGGGCTGTACCCGACCGGATCCGGTGGTCACCGTCTGATCTTGCCGATTGATGGTGACTACCGGTGCTCCGTTGCAGACTTCAATGCCGTTGTTCCGAAACCACTCGTCGTGCTGCAACGCCAGAGAAGCTTCGTTTGTTTCGCCGGCAAGCAGCAGCGAGAGTTGTATCCGGTTGTAGGCAGCGGATGCTTCGCCGTTGAACACGATGATGCGGGTAAACGGTCTGACTCGCCCACGGCAGAGAGCTTCCAGCAGGCGTTGCGAAACCATGCCGTGCCCGCAGATCACCAGTGTCGATTCAGTGTTTCCTGTCATTTCGCTCGAACCCGTACTTTTCGACTAAACAAAAAAAGCCGGAGCATCTATTCCCGAGGGGAAATCGATGGTCCGGCGCCAATGCCAACAACAATGATCTGATGGTCCGGCCTGATCCTTGGCCGGGACGTTCGTCCTTACCAATTGCAAAGCGATCTTCGTGCCAGTTCTTCGAACCTTTAAAAATCATACGGTTAGCGTTTTTCAGGGTTGCTATCACCTTTACGAACACTTGAAAACTGCCCTGCGACGGGGCGGATTGCACGGTTTTGGGCCAGATGCGGTGGCGCGGTAATTGCTGCGCACTGGCAAGAGGTTGGTTACGCGAGTGACTGATCTGACCGTGATTGTCGCATTAGAGGCTGTCTGCCTCCGGAGTCTGTTATGAACACCAAACGTGCCGCCGCCTATAAATCGCCATCCGCGGGCGACTACCTGATTGCCTCGAAAAGCTGCGAGTTGATGAACCTCCAGTACTTCTTGCAGATGGGCAAACTGGTCCAGTGCATCAGCAATCTGGTACATGCACTGCAGTGTGAGCGAGGTGCGTCTAACGTGTTTCTTGGTTCTTCCGGCGAAAAGTTTGCCCAGGAGCGAAAACACCTGGTTGCGACGTCGGATCGGCTCCGTTCGGAGTTTGAGCAGGCCCTTGCCGAGATTCACCAGGAACTGACGGCGCATCCTGTCAGTAGCCGCCTGCTTAACCAGCTCGCGAGCGCCCTGCACGGCCTTGAGGGCCTGCCGGAACTGCGACGGTGTGTGGTGGCCCGGAAAGTAACTGCGGCCTCTGCCACCGAGGATTACAGTACCCTGATCCACAACCTGATTGCGGTTGTGTTTGAAGCTGCCGATACCGCGGTTGACCCCACCATAGCGGGGCTTCTGGTGGCCATGGTGCACCTGATGAACGGCAAAGAATTCTGTGGACAGGAGCGGGCTGTCGGTTCGGCGGGGTTTTCCAGTGGCCGGTTTGATCGTGCACTGTCAGAGCGCATGGCGCACCTGATTGAGGCGCAGGAGCGCTGTTTCGAGGTGTTTAACAGCTTTGCCGATGAGGGTTCCCTGGACCTGTGGGAAAAACTGCGCGAAAACCCCCGTGAGTCCGAAATTGAGAAGCTTCGCCAGCGGGGCACTGCCATTGGTCGTTATAAAGACCTGGATCCGGCCCTGGCCGATGAATGGTTCAGGCTCATGTCTGAGCGGATGGACGAACTCAAAAAGATAGAGGATTCCGTGGAGGGCTGTTTTCATGCCCGTTGCACCGAGCGTTTTGCCGATGCCAGAAACTCGCTGGCCCACCAGGAAACCCTGATTACTTCCCTGGATGCCCAGGAACCGGCTTCTCAACCCATGTTGGTGCTGTGCGATTCCGGAAACGAACAACAGGCCGGTGAGTCCTGGGCCAGCGATGGTATTGGTCAGCAGTTTGGCCGCTCCATCTTCGATCTGGTCCAGGAGCAAACCCGGCGCCTGCAACAGATGACCGATGAGCTGCAGAGTGCCAGGGAAGCTCTGGAAGACCGCAAAACCCAGGAAAAAGCCGTGCTACTGCTGATGGAGCATCGCAGGATCAGCAACGACGAAGCTCACCGGGTATTAAGGAAACTGGCCATGGACCAGGGCCGGAAGTTGCCCGAGGTGGCCCGGGCCCTGGTGTCCATGGCGGATGTGCTGAAGTAACCGAAACGTATCACGCCCTGGCGGCCCGGGCCTTCGGTTGCTCACCCTCGGAGGCTTCCGGCTTTCCCGAACGACGTGGCGAGATGTGTTCCAGCTTGCGCTGTTTCTCGTACAGGAAGCGCAAGACCTCCTGCCGATAATGCACGTACTCCGGGTTGTCCGCCAGAGTCACCCGGTTGCGGGGCCGGGGCAGATCAATGTAAAGATCCTCGCCCACGGTGGCCTCGGGCCCGTTGGTCATCATGATGATCCGGTCTGACAGCAACACCGCCTCGTCCACATCGTGGGTGATCATGATGACGGTGTTATTCAACTCCTGCTGAATCTCCATCAACGAGTCCTGCAGGTGGGCCCGCGTCAGTGCATCCAGTGCGCCAAACGGCTCGTCCATCAGCAGAACACTGGGTTTCATGGCCAGGGCACGGGCAATCCCCACCCGCTGGGCCATACCACCCGATACCTCACCCGGTCGCTTGTCCGCCGCATGGGCCATATTCACCAGTTCCAGATTGTGATGAATCCAGTCGCGCCGCTCCTGCTTGCCCATCGATTTTCGAAACACCTGCTGCACTGCCAGCTCGACATTTTCGTACACCGTCAGCCAGGGCATCAGCGCATGGTTCTGAAACACCACCGCACGCTCTGGCCCCGGCGAATTCACCTCATGGCCATCCAGCACACAGCCACCCTTGGTGGCCTGAAGCAGGCCAGCCACAATGTTCAGGACGGTGGACTTGCCACAGCCGGAGTGGCCAATCAGGGAAACAAACTCGCCCTTCTGTATCTTCAGATTAATGTTGTCCAGAGCCACAAATGGCCCCTTCGGCGTATCAAACGCCATCTCGACACCAGTCAGTTCCAAATGTGTTTTACTCATGGAAGTCACCTCTCAATCATGCGGAGCTCCGGGCAGGGGATGCCTCCCGGGACCCTCAAAAACATGGATGTTTTTGCGGAGCGTACATGGATGTATTCACCGCGTGTCCCGGGAGGCATCCCCTGCCCGGTGCGGCATACTCCAAACCAGGGCTCATTCGTTCCAGGCAACCCGGCGCTGAATCAAAAGCATCACCCGATCCAGCACAAACCCGATAAACCCGATAGCCAGAACCGCCACCATGATCCTGCTCAGGGACTCACTGCTGCCGTTCTGGAATTCATCCCAGACAAACTTGCCCAACCCCGGGCTCTGGGCCAGCATCTCGGCTGCGATCAGCACCATCCAGGCAATGCCCAGCGACACCCGAAGGCCGGTGAAAATCATCGGCACTGAAGAGGGCAGAACCACCTTGCGGACATGGGTCCAGAACGACAGCCGCAGCACTCGGGAGACATTCAGCAGATCCGGATTGACCGCGGCCACACCGACGCTGGTATTGATCAACGTGGGCCAGAGACTGCACAGGGTGACCGTGATCATGGAGGTCAGGAACGACTTCTCGAACATCGGGTCGTCGCTCACGTAGGTTGCTGAGACCACCATGGTCACCAGCGGCAACCAGGCCAGCGGTGACACCGGCTTGAACACCTGGATCAGCGGGTTGACCGCCGCCTGGAAATGCCGGTTCAGGCCCACCACGATGCCCAGGGGCACGGCGATGGCGGTCGCCACGATGAATCCGGCCAGGACAGTAACCAGACTGGTCAGGATCTGGTCGGGAAAAGTGGGGGCACCGGGGTAATCCCGGATCCTGACCTCAGCCTCAGGGTTGTCCGCCAGAATCCGGGCGTTCCGCTCTTCCTGCATGGCAATGAACTTGTCGGCCCGCTCACGTTGGTTGACGTGCTCCTGCCAGAGTTGCCCCGATTGTTCCAAGACCTGTGCCGGGCCCGGGAAGCTGCCCAGTGAGGTATCCACCTGCGGTGCAGCCAGATGCCAGAAACCGACAAATACCAGAATACCTATCAGTGGCAGCAACATCTGGCGCCCGGTGGCGGCGAGCTGGCCGGGTGTCAGCGACTCACCGAGGGACCTGAATCTCTGGCCCAGCCAGCGCGGCGGCTGGGAGGGTTTTTTGGCCGAAGTAATCGTAGTCATGGTTATCAAACCTCCTTGCAAACCCGGTTACGGGGTTTGCGTACCTTTCAGGCCGATCTCGAAACTGTCGATATAGGCGTTGGGTGTTCGGGGGGTGAAGGCGATACCGTCAATCAGCTCGCCCTGTTGCGGGCGCTGAAAGTTCTCGGCATCGAAGTCCGGAAAATCCGAGGCCTTCAGCGTGCCGTCGGCAATCAGTGAACGGGCCGCCTGCTGGTAGATGTCGGCCCGGTAAACCCTGGCTGCGGTTTCCATATACCAGTCGTCCGGCTTGGCCTCGGGGATCTGGCCCCAGCGGCGCATCTGGGTGAGATACCAGATGGCATCGGACGGATACGGGTAGGTGGCGTGATACCGGAAGAAGACATTGAAATCCGGGACCTCGCGGACGTCACCTTTTTCATACTCGAAGGTACCGGTCATGGAGTTGGCAATCACCGCCTCATCGGCACCTACATAGCTGGGCCGGGCCAGAATTTTCACGGCCTCGTCCCGGTTGGCATTGTTGTTCTCATCGAGCCAGTGGGCGGCGCGAATCATCGCGCGAAGCAGGCGCAGGTGTGTGTTGGGGTAGTCTTCGGCCCACTGACGGGTCACGCCAAAGACCTTCTCCGGGTTGTTCGGCCAGATTTCATAATCGGTGATGACGGGAACGCCAATGCCCATGAAAACCGCCTGCTGGTTCCAGGGCTCGCCCACGCAGTAACCCTGTATAGTGCCCGCTTCCATAGTGGCCGGCATCTGCGGCGGTGGCGTCACTGACAGGTGCACGTCGGCTTCCAGAGTGCCGCTGGTGTCGCCGCGCTGGGGGGCGTAGTAGCCGGGGTTCAGTCCGCCGGCTGCCAGCCAGTAACGTAGCTCATAGTTATGGGTGGACACGGGAAACACCATGCCCATCCGGAACCGTTCGCCCCGATCCCGGGCCGCTTCCACCACGGGCAGAAGTGCACTGGCGCTGATCGGGTGCTCGGGCTTGCCGTCGGTATTATCGGGGATATGCTGGCTCATGGTGTCCCAGACATCATTGGAAACCGTTATGCCGTTGCCGTTCAGGTCCATGCTGAAGGCCGTGATGATATCGGCCCGGGTTCCGTAGCCAATGGAGGCGCCGAGGGGCTGGCCGGCGAGCATATGGGCGCCATCCAGTTCTCCGGTAATCACCCGGTCCAGCAGGACCTTCCAGTTTGCTTGCGCTTCCAGTTCTACAAACAGGCCTTCGTCCATAAAGAAGCCCTGTTCCCAGGCAATCGCCAGGGGCGCCATATCGGTCAGCTTGATAAAGCCGAGCTTGAGGTCCGGCTTCTCGGCCGGACCAATTTCCGCGTGAGTCCCCGTGCTGACTGTCCAGAAGGTGGCTGTTAGCAGAATTCGAGTGAGCCAGCGGGCGGCTCTTCGTGTGAGCGTGTACATGGATATACCTCATTCTGTGTGGCCCAAACGCAAAAACGCCCGCTCTCCGTTGCCGGAAAGCAGGCGCCTGTGCCTGGGGATCAGTTTTCTGTTGAGTCGTAACGCGCGTCTCTGTTTTTAGTCTTGCACGGGCCGTGCCATATCGGCTGGTCTCGATAAAACAACGAGTTAGGAGAGTTCTTCGAGGAGGCGGCAGGTATGGTGAGCGGGTATTCGTCTGGTTTTAGTGCGTGGTAGGGCAGGTTTGCACCACTTTGATACCGGATTTGATGGTTGGCCCGGAGCCTTGGCGCATTGATGCGGGGCTGAAATCCTCGAGGGCCGCCATAGTCGGTGCCTGGCAGACCCCGGAGCCGCTCTCGATCGGAATGGCCCTGTTATTGCAACCGGTTATGCGACTGTTCAAGACAACCTGATTCCATTGGCAAAGAAGCCCGCCCCTGATGCGCCTCCAAGGCATCCGGATTGGCGGGCTTTTTTTATGAAACTCGAGGAGGTGCTGTGACCGGTACCAACAAAAAACCGGCGACGGTTCAAACCACCTGCCCGTATTGCGGTGTGGGTTGTGGATTGAGCGCAACGCCATCTGCGACCCGCGGGGATGAGACACATCCGGCGAATCTGGGGCGCCTTTGCGTGAAGGGCTCTGCCTTACACGAAACGCTGACTCCTGATGGACGACTGTTGCGGCCTGTTGTTCACGGTCGTGAAAGTGCCTGGCCGCAGGCAGTGGCGGAAGTGGCCCGACGGATTCGTGAATCAGTGGCGCTTCATGGGCCCGGGTCTGTGGCCTTCTATCTCTCCGGTCAGTTATTGACGGAAGATTATTACGTGGCCAACAAACTGGCCAAGGGGTTTATCCGCACACCCAACGTGGATACCAATTCCCGCCTGTGCATGTCGTCCGCCGTCGCTGCCCATAAAAGGGCCTTTGGCGGGGATCTGGTTCCTGGCTGTTATGAAGACCTGGAACTGGCCAACCTGTTGGTGCTGGCGGGCAGCAATGCCGCCTGGGCGCATCCGGTGCTCTATCAGAGAATGCAGGCTTCGGCGCGACCCGGTCGTCGTGTGGTGGTGATTGATCCCCGTAAAACCGCCACCAGCGATCTGGCGGATCTGCATCTGGCCATCCGTCCCGGGACCGATACGGTGCTGTTCAATGGCTTACTGGTCTGGCTGGCCGACCAGCAGACTGTTGACCATGGTTACCTGGCTGATCATTGTGAGGGTTTTGACGCCAGCCTCAGTGCTGCCAGATCCGCGGCACCCTCTCCCGAAGCGGTGTCCAGGATCTGCGAGCTGCCGTTAGAAGATGTCATTACCTTTTACCGATGGTTCGCAGAAGAGCAGCGCACGGTGACGGCGTTCTCCCAGGGCATCAATCAGTCTTCGGCCGGCACCGATAAGGGCAACGCCATTATCAACTGCCATCTGGCCACAGGCCGGGTGGGCAAACCCGGCGCCAGCCCCTTTTCCCTGACCGGCCAGCCCAATGCCATGGGTGGCCGGGAAGTGGGAGGGCTGGCCAACACCCTTGCCGCCCATATGGATTACGACAGCCCGGGTGCCCGGGACCGCGTGGCCCGGTTCTGGGAGACCGAGGCGGTCGCAGATGGACCGGGCATGAAAGCCGTAGACCTGTTCGATGCGGTTGAGCGGGGTGATATCAAGGTGTTGTGGATCATGGCCACCAACCCTGCGGTCAGTTTGCCGGAGACCCATCGTATCCGGCGGGCCCTGGACCTGTGCCCGACAGTCATTGTTTCTGATTGCGTCAGGGACACTGACACCGCTCGCCATGCAGACATCCTGTTGCCGGCGGCGGGTTGGGGTGAGAAAGACGGCACGGTTACCAATTCCGAACGCTGCATTTCCCGTCAGCGGCGCTTTCTGCCGTTGCCCGGAGAAGCCAGGCCCGACTGGTGGATCGTCAGTGCGGTGGCCCGCGCCCTGGGACACCAGGCGGGCTTTGACTATGAAAGGCCCGCGGACATTTTCCGGGAACATGCCCGGTTGTCCGGGTTCGAGAACGCCGGTCAGCGTTTCTTTGATATTTCCGGGCTGGCGGAGTTGAGCAATGAACAATACGAGTTGCTTGAGCCTTTACAATGGCCGGTTACCGGGGCGGCGTCTGATTCCAGGCGACTGTTCACTGACGGTCGGTTTGCTACCGCCAACGGGCGCGCCCGACTGATCCCAGTTGCCTCTCGATTACCGGTCAGGAATCCGAATGAAGCGTTTCCGTTGATCGTGAATACGGGCCGTATCCGGGACCAGTGGCACACCATGACCCGGACAGCCCGGTCCAGTCGGTTGCTGGCCCATCGCCCCGAGCCGTTCATTGAGGTGCATCCCGAGGATATTCGGGCGCTTTCCCTCACCCCGGGGGCATTGGCAACACTGAAGAGTGCCCATGGGCACTTTGTCGGCCGGGTGCGCAGTGCGCCGGAGCAGCGGCGTGGTGAGGTGTTTGTGCCGATCCACTGGAACGATCAGTTCACCGGGCAGGGTCTGGCTACAGCGCTTACTGACAGCCTGGTGGACCCGATATCCGGGCAACCGGAGGCCAAGTACGGTCGTGCTACCCTCACCCATTGGCCTGCCCGTTGGTATGGACGTTTGCTGGTGCGACAGGATCGTCCAAAACGCTGGAAGGCAGACTACTGGGCCCAACAGGTTCTGCCCGATTGCGATAGCTGGATCGTTGCGGGGCAGTGCAACATGGATTGGAAAAGTGCTGTGTCAGACTGGCTCGGCGGCCAGCCGCAGCTGGTGATGGAAGATGTCCGCGAAGGCCGCTTCCGGGCGGCGCGGTTGCGCAATGGTCAGTTGGAGGCGGTATTGCTGGTGGATCGTGACCCGGCTGCCCTGCCATCCGTGGACTGGCTGGTCAGCTGCTTTAGTCAGTCAGAGCTCGACGAGGCGAGCCGGCGCGGCCTGCTGGCGGCAAAGGCCGTCGATGGGGATGATGCCGGCAACCTGGTTTGCAGCTGCTTCCAGGTTGGGGACCGACAGATTCAGCAGGCGATTGGGCTGGGTGCCAACAGCGTCGATGCCCTCGGCCGTGAGCTCAAATGCGGCACCAACTGTGGGTCCTGTGTGCCGGAGATTCGGAGTCTCCTGATTGCCGCTACCGAGGCGGTGTAAGCGGGCTTAGCATCTGCACCGGAACCCTGTAACGCACCCCTTTCGAGTGCCCGATACCGTCCACGGTGCAGGTCTTTCGATTGACCCGGATAATCTGCCCGTGCAGTTCCCGCCGGCCGGCACCAAAGCGTACGGTATCGCCCACCTGCCAGTGGGCCATCTGTTGCCTTGTGTCCACAGGCTCGAAGGGCGTATCCGGTAGCGCCAGGCCCTGTTCCCGGGCCTCATCTGCCAGGGCCTTACGGGTCGCTTGCGCGGCCCCGTTCTCGTGCAACTCATCCAGAATGGTATAGAAATGGCGGTTGTGCACAGAACCCCGATACCGCTGTCCAGCACTTTGCTGCAGGAGATGGGCAAACTCATGGCAGCAGGTGTGTGCCAACAGATTCAGAGTACTCAGTTCCCCGCCAAAGTACCCCCGTTTCCGGATCTCCCGGCCCGACAGCCAGCCGCTCGCCGTCTCCGGCTGGTGCTTGGCGGCAATCATGCGGACACCGTAGGTGATCAAGTGTTGCCGGTCTCGAGAATCGTAACGGTGATAGGTGGCCTGGCCGGACCCAACCCGGCAATGCAGGACGCTGCCCGGATTGCGTTCCCGGACCCACTGCTCTGCCGGTTGCCAGAGCCAGTCCCGGGTGACGGCGCACATGAGTTCGCCAAGGCTGATGGCGGTCTGGGTTGGTAGGGGCGCTTTCTGCAAACCTGGGTACCTGGCTACTTCACGGATGCGTAATACCAAACAAGCTTAACGTTCGAATTTACGGTTTGCTATGGTCTGGCTCGGCAATATTATGCGGTGGTACTGATTATCGACCTTGGGAAAGGTCCAGCGAAGCCGATACTTGAATGACCTATGCCATTCAGACAAACTGTCACCATATATAAATAAGTGGTGACGACTTGTCTGGCTCCGACTCCGCCCGATCTTCCAGGGCAAAACTCCAAACCATGTTCCGTCAACGCGGCGGTCAGCTCCGCCTGACAGAAGCGCTGGCTCGGGGCTTTAGCCGGTACCAGTTCTATCAGCTTCGGGACGAGGGGCTGATTGAGCCGGTCAGCCGTGGCCTTTACCGGCTGGCGGACCTGCCCTCAATAGAGAACCCGGATCTGGTGGCTGCCGCTACCCGTTTTCCCAATGCGGTGCTTTGTCTGATTTCCGCGCTGGCCTGGCACGACATTACTACACAGATTCCCCATCAGGTGCATCTGGCGGTGGAGCGGGATGCCCGTTTGCCGGTGCTGGATTATCCGCCGGTAGCCGGGTACCGGTTCTCCGGGCGGGCCTTTAGTGAAGGCATTGAACAGGTTGACGTGGATGCCATCACCCTGAACGTCTACAACCCTGAGAAAACCCTGGCCGACTGTTTCAAGTTCCGGAATCGAATCGGCATGGATGTGGTTCTGGAGGCGTTGGATCTATACCGCACCCGCAAAAACTTCCGTCCAGGCAAACTGATGGAATATGCCAGAATCTGCAGGGTCGCCAATGTCATGGCACCCTACTTGGAAGCCAAGCTGTGAACAGAATCATCCTGGCGATGGAATTAAAAGAGTGAAAGGAGATCACGGTGGCACAAAACACTGCTGCGTCCGTTCGGCAGAGATTGCTGAATAAGTCCCGGGAAGAAAAGCGCCGCTTTGATGAACTGCTGCAGTATTACGCCATGGAGCGGTTTCTTTACCGGTTGTATTTCGATGTAAAGCTGCTGGCAGGCTGCTGAATTCGGGACCTGGGTGAGTGGCAGCTATGCATTATTCTGAAATCTTTGCGCCATTTATCCGCAATGAGGTCGAGCTTTCAGCTGGCCCCTGGAAGGTAATAAGCGATTGAGCTTGGCCGTTCGGTACAATAAATACGGTTCTAAAGTCCCCCTGAACTACTCCAAATACCTGAGCTTCGGGAATTTGCTCCATCCAAATTGGTTTACTTGAACCCTGATTGGCACTCTCAAAAAGCGTCGTTGAGGTGTCAATCGCTGAACTTGAGCTTACTGTACTTGGAATCTCCTCCGATCTGACAAAACCTACGACCCGGTTGTTTCTCAAAAATACAAGCTCGCCATCCCTCATCTTCACAGAGGAGAACATCTTTTCTGGTACTTCTATAGCTAGTTCGCTGTATGGTTGAATGACCAATGACGATTGGGATGTGCAGCCGGAGAGAAGAAGTAAAAATGATAAAGCTAGGGCTATCCTTGCCATGGTGGGAGTCTCATCTCAATGTCGTTTCGATAGAGGATCTGAACTGGCCAGAACGAACAGTTCGGCAAAGCCAGCTTACCTTCACTTCGTTCTGCAAAAAAGGTTTCCCTGCCTCGCGAATCAGGCGTAAAGCCCATTTTGTGATCCTGCGTGTTGGTCGTAGTAGGTCCTGTGGAGACGGAACAGCATCAACCCATCTACTACAATCGACGGTTTCCACGAGCATATGGGCGATAGCGCGCACGGTTTCTTCGGTTACGCTGCTTTCAGTGAATCCTGAAGCAACAGAATGGCCGTAGAACGCCTTCATGATGGCTCTGATTTTATCAATGTCTTCGGCCGACAATTGACTATCCATTTTTTTCATCCCTGCAAAAGCAGAAGGACCCCTGCGGGGCCCTTCTGGCGTCATTACGCCTCGATCGGCGAACGCCAGTCGTCAGCACCGGAAGTACCGGCAACGGCGTGTTCCCAGGTTACCTTGCGGTAGGACAGGGAAACGGTGACCAGCTGAGTGAAGTCGGCGTTCCCGGCGTCCTGGCAGTGGGGCATGTTGCAGTTGATGTCGATGATGGTGGCATCTTCGAGGATGGTGGAGAAGAAGTGCTCCTGCTTGCCCTCAACGGAGGTGCGGTACCATTTCAGCTCGACCTTGGGCAGCATCTCGCCGGAGGCCAGGGCGTTGTACATCAGCGGGGTGGCTTTGTTCAAGGCGGAGGTGAACTTGAACGGCTTGTGCACGCGCTGTCCGGAAGGCTGACCGGACTGGGGGTCGGTCGGTACGGTAACGACGTGGCTGAATTCCTGAACCAGCACTTCGTCTTCGTGGCCTTCCACGTAGATGTTGCCGACGGAATCGGAAGTGAATGCGCCGGCAGTGATGTTGCCCTGGGTTTGGCCTTCGATACTGATATAACAAGGAGTTGGCATAGTCTGCTCCATGACTTGTGAATGAATAGTGTCCCCGGGGTGTTCCCTGGACGCCGAGTTTCAGTACAAAGCCTGTGCCAGAAGAGATAATTGTATTGAAAACAGTAGGTTGGCGTTTTTCTCGGAGATGCTCAGGGATTGCCAGGCAATCCCGCGCCCGAACGCCAGGCGACGGATTGCTGGCTGGGCAAGAATTTGCTCGGGCAATGCCGCTTCAGCCCAGGCCGAGGGCTGCCAGCAATGCCAGGAGCAATAACCCGGATACACCCTGCCAGAAGGCCACGGGATTGCGCTCCATTAATGGCGGCCGATGACGCTTGTGCCAATCGACGGGAGGGTGTCGCAAGTTGTACAGGTATTCCGAGAGCGCTGGATAGCGTCTGTGGGCCTGGGGGTGAACCGCTTTTTCGATGGCATCGTCGACCCACCCGGGCAGACTCTCCCGGAACTGTCGAGCAGGCTGATATTTCAGGTTTCTAAGCTGGTTTCGGCTGTGGATTTTAGGTACATCCGGGCCGTAGGGTAGCTGGCCGGTGAGCAGCTGGTAGGTAATCACGCCCAGGGAGAACTGGTCTGATAACCAGCTGCCTGGCTCGCCGAGAAAGGTCTCCGGAGCACTGTAAAGCGCTGCTCCCCGAGGAACGGCCTGCTCGCCGATATCAGAGTCCTCCAGGCCGGCGACCCGGGTGGCACCGAAATCGATCAGGGTGGCGGTGCCATGGGCATCCACCAGCACATTTTCCGGTTTCAGGTCCTGGTGCACCATTTCAAGCCGGTGGAATGCCCGCAGGCCTTTACCGATCTGCTCGACGAGATCACGCACGGTTTCAAGTGCCGGGGCCGGGTTATCCAGCATCCATTGCCGAAGGGTACGGCCTTCCACGAACTCGGTGGCCTGGTAGAGAACGCTGGGGTGCCGGTCTGGTCGGAACGGCCTGACAACATGAGCGCTGTTGATTCGCCGGGCAATCCACTGCTCGGTGGAGAATTGTTCCAGATAGACCGGATCGTGCCGCTGTTCCAGTGATGGCATCTTCAGCACCACCCGGGTTTCGGTTTCCTCATCCACGGCCAGGTAGACGTGGCTACGGCTGCTGGCATGAATCTGCCTCAGAATCCGGTAGCCATCCAGACGGTGCCCCGGCTGCAGTTCCGGCGCAAACGGTAACCCGGCCAGCTCGTGAAACAACTCGCTGTTTTCCCGCGCTGAAGGTACCGAGTCGACCCGGATGATCTGGGATGTCAGGTTGTCAGTGCTGCCCCGCTTGAGGGCTGCGGTTGCCAGCTCGCGGGCGGCGGCGTCCAGGTCATCGGTAGATTCCCGAATGATGCGGGCCATGGTTCGCTCGTCCAGGTGTTCATGGATGCCGTCGGTGGTCAGCAGGAACGTGTCCCCGGGTTGGATCGGCAGGCTTTGATAATCAATGTCCAGTTGATTGCCGATGCCCATGGCGCGGCTCAGGCAGCTGTCTTCCCGGGAGAGCCAGAGCCGGTGATCGGTGCTGAGCTGTTCCAGCTGGCCGTGGTGAACCCGGTAGATGCGGGCATCGCCAATGTGAAACAGATGCGCGGTCGCGGACCTGAGCACCATCACGCTCAGGGTACAGACATACCCGCGGTCGCGGTCATAGCGATATTGGCTTTGCCGGGTCTGGGCGTGGAGCCAGGCATTGGTTGCCCGTAATACCCGTTGGGCGGATTGTTTTACCGACCAGCTTTCCGGGGTGGAAAAGTAGTCGCTGAGAAAACCCGCAACGGCGGACTCGCTGGCAATCTGACTGACATTGCTGGAGCTGATGCCGTCGGCGATAGCTACGGCGATGCCCTTGGTAATCAGCTGATGGCTCGTCGGCACCAACAACCCGTGGAAGTCCTGGTTTACTGGCTTTGCGCCGGCGTCAGAGTACTGGCCGGCGGAAATGGCAAGGGACCTGGTCATTGACAACTGGAGTTTCCCCGATAAACGAAAAAGCAACTCCGGCGGGTGCGGCAGCCGGAGTTGCAGGAATACCCGGCTTAGTTGGTGCGGGCCAGGGTAGCGTCGCTGTAGGCTGCTGCAATCTTGCGCTTGGGTGCGGTGCGCACGTGGGTGGTGTAGAGGGTAAGGCCGGTAAAGGCCAGGCCGCCCACCAGGTTACCCAGCACGGTGGGAATCTCGTTCCACCACAGGTAGTCCATCACTGAGAACTCGCCGCCCATGATGATGGCGGACGGGAACAGGAACATGTTCACGATGGAGTGCTCGAAGCCCATGAAGAAGAACAGCATGATCGGCATCCACATGGCCAGTACCTTGCCACTGACGCTTGTGGAAATCATGGCGCCAACCACGCCCATGGATACCATCCAGTTGCACAGCATGCCGCGAATGAAAATGGTGGCCCAGCCGGCAGCCCCGAACTCCGCGTAGCCAAGCGTACGCGCTTCGCCAACACTGGCGATCTTGGCGCCAACGGCACCCGGGTCGGTATTGAAACCATAGGTGAAGATAAAGGCCATCATGAAGGCGACGGTCAGCGCGCCGCCCAGGTTGCCAAGGAATACCCAGCCCCAGTTGCGCAGTATGGCTGCCGGGGTTACGCCGGGGCGCTTATCAAGCAATGCCAGGGGTGTAAGCATGAACACGCCGGTCAGCAGGTCAAAGCCCATCAGGTAGAGCATGCAAAACCCGATCGGGAACAGGATAGCGCCGATCAAAAAGACTCCGGTCTCGACCGCTACAGTGATGGCAAACGCTGCAGCCAGCGCCAGAATGGCGCCGGCCATGAAAGCCCGGATGAGGGTATCCCGGGTGGACATATAAATTTTGGATTCGCCGGCGTCGACCATTTTGGTGACGAATTCCGAAGGCACGATGTAAGACATAGTGTTTTCCTCTGACTTCTATCGGATGACCAGACTTTTGAAACGGCCATAAAAAAACGGCGATACCCGCTGCCTGCAATCTGCAGGTGCAAGTAGACGCCGTCGTCTGAATGAATCTGTCGCTGTGAACAGAACCGACATTGGTTCCGCTGTCTGAGAAGTTGCAGAGACTGTGCCAGAATCGCAGGTTGCCAGGAAACTGGAATTAAATCAGAAGGGTAAGAATTTTCGTGCTGTGGTTGCCTGGCTCGGCAGAAGAGGCGACCTCCGCTCTCACGCACCTGATCGGTGCGTTCCCTTTAACCGCTGCTGCAACCTGGCGCAGCCGGGCCCCAGCTCAGCGAAGACTGAAGCGTACGGGCAAGGCGTAGCGGAATTTCTGGCCTGCAATTGCTTCCGGCACTGATGGCAGAGGCGCTGCCTGTTCGAGCATGGCCAGCGCCGACTCGTCCAGAAGCTGATGTCCGGAGCTGGTTCTGAGGCTGTGGGCCACCAGGGATCCGTCCCGTTGAAACTCGAACACAATCACGGGTGTGCCTTCCTGGCCAAGGCGCCTCGCCCTGCGTGGATATTCATAGTATCGGGCAAGATGGCGGCTGAGTTTGGACAGGTAATTATCCACTTCCGATCTAACGCCAGCGTTTTGCAGTGCAACGGTCGCCTGTGACTGTTTCTCTGTTGCAGTCTCTGCCGGATCACCGCTCGGTGTTTCCGCTTCAGCGACCTCTTCGGCAACCTCTGGCTCGGGCGTTGGTTCCGTCACCGGTTCAGGTTCCGGTTCTGGCTCGGGCTCAGGCTCAGGCTCGGGCTCGGGTTCGGGCTTGGGTTCGGGCTTGGGTTCAGGTGCAGGCTGTGGCTTCGGCTCTGGTTTTGGCTTTGGCGCGGCGTCGGGTTTCGGCGCGGGTTCGCCAGCCAGCTTGATTCGGATGGCTGGCGCTGTGTTGACCGCGGATTCGCCCAGGGTGTTGAGTTCCACCGTCTCTTCGGGAGCGGCGATCGCCAGGGCGACGAAGGTCACTACGATTGCGAGCAGCAGAAGTGCCCACCGGAAGGGCGGCTTTTGCGGCATCATCGGGCGGGCTCCGTCAACAGCAGGATATCTTGGTATCCGCCCTGCTCCAGCAAGCGGAAGAGTGTTTCCAGGTCTGCCATGGTGATGCTCTCGGCAGCGGCAATTTTCAGGGGCTGCTGGCCATCAGGTTCCGGCAGCCTGGCAACCAGGGATTCCTTGTTGAGCAGCTCACCGTCAACCTTCCAGTCTCCGTTGGCGCTTACAATCATGTCCGCATGAGGAGACTGACGGTCTTCGCCCTGCTCGGTGGCGGGCAATTCGGGCAGTGGGTCATCGGCAAGCTGGCCGGCAACGATGAAAAACATCAACAGCAGGAAGACCAGGTTGATCAACGGCAGAAGCGCATCCTCCACGCGTTCCATCAGGGTTTTGCCGGAGGTAAACGGAGGTGGAACCAGATCGCTCATGGTGTCGTTGCGTTTGTCCGCTTCCAGTGAGTGTCGATGCCGCTGTCAGTCAAAGCGCTCAGGGCCGCGGTAAAAGTCCCCAGGGGTGTGTCGCCCGTTGTTGAGAGGTTCACTTCGGTGGTACCGGCTTCAGACAGCTCGGTGACCAGGCGCTCCAGGGGTAACGTCTGGCCCTGCCATCTTACGTCGCCGTTGGCCGTGACCGTCAGCTCTGGTAGCGGTTCTCCGGTGACCGGACTGCGGCTCGACGTGTTATTGGCCAATTCCAGGTAGTCCACAGGCAATAGCCGGGTGGTCAGCATAAAGAACACCAGGAGAATGAAGACCACATCGATCAGGGGCGTGATCCGGATTGGAATCGGACGGTTTGGCCTTGGCTCAACCAGTTGCATGGGCGAATCGCTGACCCCGGGCGGTTGAGTAACGGTCGGGCTCGTCGACGGCGGTTTCGGCGGCACGCTGGCTTTCCGGCGACCGGTAATCTGCTTCAACGGCGTCCAGAGTCTGCTCCGGCACGATATGCAGAATCGAAACCAGTGTGCTGTTGATGGTCTTGTGGATGCGTCGCAGCCGGAACTCGATCCATGCAGCCAGTGCAGCAAACGGTATGGCCACTACCAGGCCCGCGGCTGTAGTGGTCAGGGCTTCGTAAATACCGCCACTGAGTTGGGTGGCATTGGCACGGCCTTCGGTAGCAGCCATGGCGCTGAAGGCCTCCATCATGCCCAGTACGGTTCCCAGCAGGCCGAGAAGAGGGGCCAGGGCTGCGATGACTTCGATGATCTTCAACGGTGCCTCGAACGGCTCCAGGGCATGTTGGGCATCCCGTGCGGCGGTTTCCCGGATCTGCCGGTCGTCCTGATCGTTCTGAATGGCCTCTATCGTATCGGTGACAAGACGCTGCAGCGGATTCATCCGCCCCCAGCGGCCTGCCTGATGTCGCACTTCTGACGGCCGTATCGACGCCGGATTATTCTGCCAGTTCATTACGGTTTTTTTAAGCTGACCGGACAAACGGGGCGCATAAAGGGTTCCGATAAGCATCAGATACACGAAGGTAACGAAGCCAATGATCGCGAGCACCACCAGCACCAGCATCACAGGGCCGCCCATATCAATAACTTGCGCGAGCGGGCCGGTATTCAGAGGCGAGAGGATGTCCGTCATGAGAGGAGTTCTCAATGTGCAAAAGTGGAACTAAATAATAACGATTATCATTGAATTTGCAAGCCTGTAATCTGACTACAGCACCCCCTCTGTTAGACTTAAGTCATGCATAAGAACCACCAATAAGAGCTTAAAACGGAGGTCAGATCATTACTGGTTGTCGAATCCGCTGCGGAGTCTGGAAGTCATGCTGATCAAGCGATGGTTGGGCAGCCTGGCGAATCGGGCCGTTGCTCTGGTGGTTGTCGCGATCATACTGACGGCCTTGCTGGTAACCGTCGCCGGTTTCTTGCTGAGCCGTTCTGAACTGGAACAGCAGGCCCGGAACCAGGTGGAAACCATTGCCACCCTGATTGCCGGGGAGCTGGATGACAAGCTCGCCCTGCGTCTCGAAGCACTCAACCACGTGGCCCAGAACCTGACCATGTCCAGCGATGTTCTGGACGCAAGGGCCAGGGTTCTGATTCGTCGGCAAACGGCCCTGGAGCATCTGTTTGATGCGGTCTACCTGATGGATGAAAAGGGCCTGGTTATTGCCGAGCATCCAGAAGATTACCGACAGGCGGGGCTGAATGTCAGCGACCGGGAGTATTTTCGCCGGATTTCCTCCACGCTCACGCCGGTGATCAGCGAACCCTATATTTCCAACTATCAGGAAAAGCCGGCCATCATGGTGGCTGCGCCGATCTTCGACCACCGCCAACGTTTCATTGGTGTGCTTGGCGGTGCCATTGCCCTGGATGGAAACAATTTTCTTGATCAGTTTATCAACATCCGCATAGGAACTACCGGTTATCTCGGAGTGGCAACCCGCAGTGGTTTTGTGGTGGTCAGTCAAAGGGACGACGAGGCCATGGCGCCGGTGCGGGTAGCGAATCCTGTGCTCCGGGATGCCATGGAGGGGTTTGAAGGCACGCTGGAGACTAACAGCGGCGAGGGTGAACGAACCATCATGTCGGTGCAGCAGCTTACCCAGGTGCCCTGGTTCGTATCAGCTTCCTGGCCGGCTCGAGAAGCGCTGGCGCCGATTACCCGCACTGTGGATGCCTTCTTATGGATTCTGCTGGTGGTGATCCTGTTGATCGCACCTATTGCACTGTGGCGCTTCCGGCGACTGATGGCGCCGCTCAAAACACTGGGCAGCCAGATCCGCGAGCGCCACCTTGGTATGCGCTCCGATCCGGTGGACGTCGCCGGAGGCAAGGAAATCCGCCAGGTCGCAGAAATCTTTAATACCGTGACCGATGAGCGGGACGAGGTTCTGGTATCGCTTGCTGAAAGAGAGGCTTTTTTCCGTTCCCTCACCCAGAGCGCGCCTATCGGCATCGTCCAGACCGACGTTCTGGGCCGTATCGAATTTGCCAACCCGGCTTTCGAGGCCATCGTCGGCCGGCCTGCAGAAGAACTCACTTACAGTTACCTGGCCAATCGAGTGCATAACACCGACAGACAGGAGGCGATTGCCGGCTGGAAAAATGCGATCAGGAACCAGAGCGTTTTCCGGGGCCGGTTAAGGTTGGAATCCCCTGCTCCGGATCAGGTGATCTGGGGGGATGTGATGACGGCAGCAATTCAGACGCCGGAAAAGGCCCTCGGTACCATCACGGTAGTTCGGGATATTTCCCATGAGCTGGAGGTAGAAGAGGCGCTCAGGACGGAGCAGCAGCGCGCCGAGACGATTCTTCGCGTCCTACAGGAAGGCGTTCTTATGGTAGACGTCGAGGGTGTGATCCGGTTTGCCAACGATGCCGCCTGTCGGCTGCTGGGAACAGAGGGTGAGTGCTTACTCAGGAACTTTTTCCAGCTGGTCACCATTGAAACTGAAGAGCGGGAATTGACAGCGCAGGAGTTCCTTTCTGGAGAAGATCTGGACAGTCTTTACGTGACTCTGCGGAACTCGCTGGGTGTGCCATTCCCGATTGATCTCACTATGTTGCACATTCGTCAGGGTCGCGAGGATGAGCGCCTGGTGTTCGTGTTACGGGATGACAGCGACCGCCGCCGGCAGGAGGAACGGCTGTCCTGGGAGGCAACCCACGACAGTCTGACTCAGTTACTCAACCGGCGGGCGTTCAACGCCTCGCTGGTCCGATGTCTGGGAGAAGCCGATCGCCAGGACGTCCGTTCGGTGCTGATGCTCATTGATCTCGACTACTTCAAACCAGTAAACGATGAAGGTGGGCACCTGCTCGGCGACGATCTGCTCAAACGGCTGGCGGACCTGTTCAAGGACTCGGTTCGCCAGTCCGATACCGTGGCCAGGCTCGGCGGGGATGAGTTTGGCATTATTTTGCCCGCCTGTGGCATGGCAAGGGCCCAGGCTCTGGCGGAACGGATCCGCGCGGATGTTGAGGCTCTTCGCCTTGAGCATGACGGCCGGTCATTCGGTGTAACCACGAGTATCGGCCTGACGGAACTGACACCGGAAGACAGCGGCCCCCGGGAGGTTATGGCCCGGGCGGATGAGGGTAGCTACATCGCCAAATCCCGGGGACGTAACAGGGTTGTTGTGGTTCCGTCACCACCAGCCGGCTGAGAGACTGGCCTGCCATAGCAGGCGGATCGCAAGCGCGGTCAGCACGATATTGAAGATCTGTGTGAACTTCCGGTTGCTAAGGGAACTGAGTACATGGAGCCCGAGCCAGGTGCCGGCGAAGCCGCAGGCGATCATTGCAAGGATAAACGGGAGCCACTCAAAGAACATGAAACCCGCCGCCCCGAACACCAGCGCCTTGGGCGCATGTTGCAGCGTCATGGCGGTGGCGAAGGTGGCCACGGTTTTGAACCTGTCGGTGTGAATCTGCTTGATGAACGCCGCAACCAGCGGCCCGGTGGCGCCCACGAACAGGCTGACAAAACTGGTCAGGGCCGAGGCCAGAAACACCCCGGGGGCACCGAAGGCACCCTTTGGTAGTGCCGGCCCCCAGCAAAGATAGAGAACGAACAGGGCGATGGTCAGCTGCCAGATGTGGGCCGGAAGATTCACCAGTAACCAGGCGCCCAGCGCCGCCCCTGCGATCACACCGGGCAGGAACGCGGCAATCACCCGCCAGTCTACGTGCCGCCAGGTCAGTGCCGCCCGGCCAACGTTCGAGCCCAACTGGATCATGCCATGAACCGGGATGATGGCCGCAGGCGGCATCCAGCTGGCCATCAGTACCAGCAGCAGAACGCCGCCACCGGCGCCGAGGCTGGCGGTGATCATCGAAGTAATGGTGGAGCTGGCAAGCAGGAAAACGGCGACCGGGAGGCTCAGGCTTTCGGGTATCAGTTGGTTGAGTACTTCCATTCACAGAATTCCGTTGATTTGAGTTTGGCCGTGCGACAAAGGGCCTCGGTTGCCAGCTGAACGTCGGCCACATAGTAGAGTGATGCAAGACCGAGGCGGTCCCGCCCCAGGTTGTGAAAAATCAGGCCGAAGGCAATATCGCCGGCGGTAAAGCGTTCATGGTTGGCGGCAAAATACTCGGCTGGCTGTGCCAGCACCGGGTCGTCCAGCAGCGCCTGGACCCGTCCGGCGCCGCCATGATAGGCCTGAACCAGCAGGAGGGTGAATAATCGGTCCCTTTTGGCATCAGGCAAATGGCCGAAACGTTGCTGGAAAACCGGTGCCAGATTGCGGGCATTCTGGTTCATCAAACGCAGGGCGCAATCGATCTGTGCCAGCCGGTGCCAGTAATTGTCGGGAGCGATCTCGCAGTCGGACAGGGCGGCGGGTGAAAGCTGCAGGATTCCCCTCGCGTTTGCTCGGGAATGGGCTCTTGCCTGGGCTCCACTTTCAATCAGGATCTGGCCGGCCAGATATCGGGGCAAGGCTTGCGGCAGGGTCAGGCGGTTCTGGTTGTTGCGGTGTTCGTATACGTAGATCAGAGCGTCATGCAGGCTTTCCGGAGCACTACTGTCGGCAAAGTTGAGGTCGTCCCAGGCGCCCCAGATCCGGTCTGCCGGCAGGGTGCCAAGATAGCGGGCAACGGCTTCATCGACGTTTACGTGGGGCTGGTCGCAGGAAAGGGCGAACGGATAGCCTGTCTGGCCGGTCTCTCCGGCAACCCAGTCTTCCACCTTGCCATTCTCATACAATGATTTCCGGGTTGCGTTCAGCAGTCGCTGGGTGGTGTCGCGGTCGTCACCGTCACTGATCCAGGCCAGAAACCGGCCGCGCATGTCGTACAGAACGTGGCGATCGGCACTGGCGCAATAGCCGGATTCCTTCAATACCCAGCGTCTGATGGTGAGAATGTTTTCAAACACCCCCTGGCTGACCCAATAGGGCGAGGAACGGACGACGCGGGTCCAGTCGCTGTCGTCACTGGTGGCTGGCGGCGTTTCCTGGGCGGCAACGGTCACCGATGCCGCCAGGATGAAAATCACGGCAAGCTGGCGTAAGCTCTTGAGAATTCTGACCATAGACGTTATACCCGTGACCTTCCTCAAAACAGAATAACAAATGGAACCTGCCATGAAGCAATCTGAATACCTACGTTACGATGCTACTGCACTCGCTGATCTTGTCCGTCGGGGCGAGGTCACTTCAAGGGAAGTATGCGAGGCGGCCGTGGAACGGGCAACCCGAGTGAACGGCACGCTGAACGCGATCTGCTATCCCCAGTTCTCCGAAGCGCCAGCCCAGCGTTTCCCCGAGCAGGCCGTTTTTGCCGGCGTCCCTCTGCTGCTGAAGGACCTTGCCCAGGAACAGGCTGGGCACCCGTGTACCTATGGCAGTCGCGGGATGACAAAGAATATTGCGCCCCAGGACTCGGAATTCGTCCGTCGGGCCCGGGACGGCGGTCTGGTTTTCCTGGGGCGAACCGCCACGCCGGAGTTTGGTCTGAAAGCGGTTACCGAATCTGAGCTCTGGGGGCCAACCCGTAACCCCTGGAACACGCAGCTAACCCCGGGTGGATCCAGCGGTGGCTCCGGCGCGGCGGTCGCCGCTGGCATTGTGCCCATGGCGGGCGCCAACGACGGCGGCGGCTCCATCCGCATTCCTGCAGCCTATAACGGCCTGTTTGGCCTTAAGCCATCCCGCGGTCGCATTTCCTCGGGGCCGTTTATGGGCGAAGCCTGGACCGGGGCATCCACAGATCATGTGGTCAGCCGAACGGTCAGAGACAGTGCGGCGATGCTGGATGTGCTCAACGGGCCGGCGCCAGGCGATCCGTTCGAGATTCCTGCGTCGTCTGCGGCCTACGCGGAACTGATGCAGCGGTCTCCGGGCAGCCTGAGAATCGGCGTGTTCACGTCATCCCCATACAATACAGAGGTTGCGCCGGAGTGCATTGCTGCTGTGGAGGAAACGGCCCGGGTTCTTGAGAATCTCGGTCACAGAGTTGAGTACGCTGCGCCGGAATTCGACGGAATGGCTCTTGCCCGCTGCTACCTGGGCCTGTATTTCGGCGAAGTGTCGGCGCTGATGGCGAAGGCGAAAGAGCAGTTCGGCGCTACCGACAGCGATTTCGAGCTGGATACCCGGCTGATCGGCATGCTTGGAGAGACCATGCCGCTCTCCGATTATGTCCGCCGCCGCCAGCAGTGGAACGATTTTGCCAGGGCGCTGGGCGCGTTCTTCGGGAGTTACGATCTATACCTCAGCCCTGCGACCGGGCAATTGCCGGCGGCCATCGGTGAACTGGAAACGCCGGCCCATCTCAAGTTTGCAGCACGCCTGATGCTGAAATTGAAGGCCGGTAAACTGGTGCATCGTTCTGGACAGGTGGACCAGATGGCCCTGGAAAGCCTGGCGCGAACGCCGTTTACCCAGCTGGCCAACCTTACCGGGACACCTGCCATGTCTGTGCCGATGCACTGGACTGCCGAAGGTTTGCCGGTGGGGGTGCAGTTCGGCGGGCCCCACGGCGCCGAAGCGACCCTGCTTCAGTTGGCGGGCCAACTGGAAGAGGCAAACCCCTGGTTCGGCAATTATGAAAAACTTGAGGACGCGTTTTGAGTTATCCGGGGTTGTGATCCGGCTGGGGAAACTCCACGTTTATCTTTGTAGCCGGAACAGGCTATGCTGTTAGTCAGGAAGACCCCTTCTTCCTGAACGACCCTGATGGCATCGAGGAGGCGAGCGTATTATGAACCAACCGATGGCAATCGATGAACTGGTATCAGTAGCACAGGCCGAGGCCATGGGGGAGTTAGACGCCCCGATGATGGCCATTGTTCTGTCCAGCGAGCAAAGCTACGACTTGCCCATCAATTCCCTTGAAACCGATGCCGACAAGGCCCGCTGGGGGTTGATCCTCCGCGCCGCCCGCGAGCATGTTGAAGCGGATGCCGTGGCCGTGCTGTACCCGGCCTGGACCACCATCCGTCACAAGAAACCTGAAGTGGAAGCCGAAGCGGCCCCAGAAGCGGTTGAGGAAGAAGCGGAGGGTGCAGACGATTCAGACGGACCTATAGACACCCTGTTCGTGCAGCTGCACACCAGGGACCATGTTTACTGGCGGGGTTTTGAACAGATTCGGGACCCCAAGCACCAGCGCATCATCGGCTTCCGCCGCATCAAGGCGCTGTCCACCGATTACAAACGCGACGAAGCGCCCTCCGTTGCCTCCTGGCTGAGCACGCTGTTCGAGCCGTTGCCCGAAGAAGGTGAAGAGACCACCGTAGATCGCGAGCTGGCCGACCTGCTGGAAGAGCCGGAAGTCAGCGCAGCGCTCTATCCGCGTCAGATGCGAGCTCTTCACTAAGGTCATCCGGTGTGCGCTCAGAACAGGGGCGCGCGCTGGACAACCCAGAACAGACTGATAGCACCTATTGCTGCCAGCATCACTGGCACGCCGCCCTTTTGATACACCCGTTTTTTGCCCAGGTAATACAGCACCGGGAATCCCACCACGAGCAGCGCCAGCTGACCGAGTTCCACACCGAGGTTGAAACCTGCCAGCGCCACCGCCAACCCGGATACGCCACTGGTGAGATCGCCCAGAACACTGGCGAATCCAAAACCGTGCACCAGTCCAAATCCGAACGCCAGCTTCCAGGTTTTGTGCCCGAGAATCGGCCAGGCCACGTTCAATGCTGCCAAGCCGATGGAAAGTGCGATAACCGTTTCCACCCATGCGATGGGCAGTGAAACGATATCGAGGGCGGCCAGCGCCAGCGTGATGGAGTGCGCCGCGGTAAATGCCGTGATAATGCCGGCCAGTTCAAGCAGGCGGCCCCGTAAGGCTCTCGACCGCCCGCTGGGTACCTGGTTTTTGGGAAAGGACAGCGTTGCCGGAATAATCAGAACGAGCAGGAACAGAATGTGGTCGAGCCCGATCAGCAGGTGGATGACACCCTGATAGACAAACGTTGCGAATACACTGAAATAGCCCGGGTTCTCCGTGCCTGTCAGATCCAGCGTTCGGGAATCCGGTCCCAGTGCGGCCAGACGTGTCTGACCATCATAGTCAAGGCTCACCAGGCCCCGGTGCAGAGCATCCTGTTCAAACAGCAGGTTGTACTCCAGCGCTCTCGGCGGCCCACCATCGGGGCACTGAATAGCGTAACGGGCGGCGGAATAGAATCCGTCACTGTGCTCGCTGATGCCCCATTTCTTGCCGGCCAGATCGCAGTTGCCACTGCTGTTCGAGAAGTTCAGGGCAGATTCCACGGTTCGCGTGATCTCTGGTCTTGCCTGTCGCAATTCCTGACCCGATACCTGACGATCGCCGTTGCGATCAATGCTTGTCAGCAGCGCGAGGTCACGTAGTGCAACATCGATTCGAAGCTCGGTCGGGCCGTTGTCCAGGTAAAGAAAGCTGTCGCTTGCCTTGTGTGCCGCTGCCATCCCACTGGCTGATACCAGCGTGACTGTAAGCAAAGCAAGCCAGATTCCTCGTGTGACCGTCATTGTTTGAACTCCGGATAGCGGGCATCGCTCTGCCCCTGTTCATTGAGCCAGTCCCTGACACGCTGGTATTGGACTTTGTCGCCTGCGGCGAGGGCCGATCTCAGTAACAGTCGTGTGTCCAGCGGCTCCCTCTGGCTCTCCCAATTTTTTGTTGCGAGTCTCAGCGCCTCTTCCGTCTGGTTTTCGATATCCAGCTCGAATCGGGCAACATCCCTGGCATGTAATAAAGCGCCTCGCCAGCGGGCCTCTTCAAACCGTTGCCGTAAACGACTGTTCAGTTCGTTACTGCCGGGGTGGCCCATGCGCTCCATGGCGATGGCCCGAACTACGGCCAGTGTGTCGACGGCATCGAACCCCTGGGTGAGCCTCAAAACCTGCTCGAAGTGGCCTCTCTCAAGGTGCCAATCGGCGAGCTGGGCCCGGACATAAAGGTCGTTCGGTGTCGCCTTCACTACTCTTTGCCAATGCACTTTGGCCTCAGGCAATCCCGCCTGGGCAGCGATGTTGCCGAGAGTGCCCTCGGCCCAGAGTCGGCTGGTGGAATCGGCAGGCTGGCGATCTATCGAATCGGCGAGTTGTGACGCAAGATTCCGATAGGCTGTTTCAGGGTCGGCTGTCCTGGCCTGCAAGGAAGCCAGGCAGCTCTGAGCTATCAGGCCCGGATAGCCAGACTGAAAGGCCCGACAATGCTGCTCAGCCTCTTTGTAACGACCTTGAACCAGCTCAAGGTTGGCCAGGGTCAGGCGAGCCTGGATACGTTGTTGCGTGTCCGAAGAGGTTGAAATTACCCGTTCAAGATCGGAGCGGGCGGAATCAAATTGATGCAGGCTCTGGCGCAAAGTCGCTCGGAGGACCCGCAGACGGTCGGTTAACTGTTCTTCGGGCCAGCGATTGACCAGTGTCTGGGCATACCCCAGATATCTCGGGTCGCCACTGGCTCTGGCTTGTGTGATCAGTATTTGCAGCCGGTCCCCGGCCTCCTCGGGTGAATCCGTCTCCCGGAAGACCTCGGCAGCAGAGCGGGGTAATTCGGTCAGTATCTGATCAACCCCGAAGTCGGTGATAATTGGATCAGGCGCGGCCTGCGCCTGAAAGGCCGCGAATGTGGCGATCAACCAAAAAGGCCTGCCCCGAAGGGCAGGCAAGGAAAAGACCGGCCCGAGACAACGGGAAAACCGGCCACCTGGA
The DNA here is from genome assembly GCF_001650915.1 of Marinobacter sp. EhC06. Taxonomy (GTDB): domain Bacteria; phylum Pseudomonadota; class Gammaproteobacteria; order Pseudomonadales; family Oleiphilaceae; genus Marinobacter. Next base: position 285,470 of record NZ_LXYO01000023.1, on the reverse strand, counting down.
GGTTTATTGAAGCAGGTCATCGAAAGCCTGTGGATTGTTCTGGTCATTGAAACTCAGGTCGATCCCGTTGACGTTCGCTGGCTGGGCGTCGTCGGTTGTCCGGGCGAACTGGGTTTTAACAAACTCCGTGAAATCGACGGTCGGAGCCGGCGCCTCCGCCCGGCTGTTCGACCCATCGAAGCAGCCGGCCATGAATAGCGCCAACGCGCAGATCGTCGTGAGCTTTGTGAATAATTTCATAGCCATCTCCCGGTTATTCGTTGGGTGAACCGGCGATTGGTGTCGCCAGGTAAGGGAACGACTCGTAGTCCGCAGGCAGGCTGGCAGGATCTGCTGCCAACTGGACGCCATCTGTGTACTCGAGGCTGCCATCGGGCGCATCGGCAGGGTCTGCCAGTACACCCATGGCGACCCGAAGTGCGATGTCGACGGTGTCATCGTAAGGCCGGCGGCCATTCGGGAAGCCGGCGTTGTCACCGGCCAGAACACCGAGGTCGTTCTGGCTGTCCAGAGGGGTTGGCGCAATGGCGGGCGTCAGTCGCAGCATCTCGGAGGCGGTTACGCCAACGGGCATATTGACGCCGGGCACGCCGGTCAGGAAGGCCGTGACCAGATCGTTGCGCGGAAAGTTGTTCGGCGCGGTCACGGGGAACAGCACTTCCAGAAGCTCTGGCAGTGTCGGGTGAGTCACATAGGTGGCGAACTGGCCGTCGTCCTTGGGTTCGCTGGCGTTGAAACGGTCTTTGTCCTTGAGGCCGATAACCACTTCGTTAACCAGCGGCATGCCCAGGCGGGAAACCTGGGTGTAGGCACCACCTTCAACGGTTGCGCCACGGCTTTCCGTACTGGGGGCAGGATTGATGATGCGTGCCTGACGAACGCTCGCCGTTGTCCAGGCACCAATGACCGGCTGGCCGTTGGAATTCATGGCGGTGCTGGTCAGGCACTCGGTGGGCACTTCCAGGGCAAAGGAGGTCACGTTCTTGTCGGCCAGATCACCGGGACCTTCTCCATCCCGGGCGCCCAGGGGGTTGGTGTTCACCAGGTCGAAAATTTCGCCCAGGTTTACCGCAAACGCCTCCTGGCGCTGGCCGACAAACACACGACCGTTGGTGCCGCAGCCGGGAATGGCGATATCAAACACGTGCTGGCCGGCGTAACTGGCGTAATCACCAAAGGACTTTGCACCTATGTTGTCCAACGGTTTATCGAAAGTTTCAGTGCCCGTGTTCACGTTGGTGGCGGCTTGCACGGCGCCCGTGCGGCGATCGCCGGAAATGACGTCCACCGAGTAGGTTTGTCGCAACTGAACGTTGCCGGCGTCACTTGCGTCGCCAATGTTCTTGAGGGGTACAGACACCATCCGCTGGTCGCCATCCGGCCCGACCGGCAACTGAATATCGTTCAGGCTATCTTCCAGCTGAAAACGGAACGTCAGATCCTCAACGGCATCGCCGTCGTTGTCGACGTGAATCTCATAGATGGCATCGTCGTCCAGATCAAAATAGTTGGGACCGCCATAGGCGTCCTGCAGAGGCAGGTAATTGGCAATAAGGGTCACAAAATCCGCCCTGCCGGACTCGTAGCTCCGAAACATGTAGAAGTCGGTGCCATCGACTTTCGGGATTTCTGTGATGAAGGGCGCTTCGCGGTGGCTCGATGCCTGGACCAGGCCGGTGGCGAGGCAGCTTCCGGCCACGGCGATAGCGAGGCTGGACCCTTTCAGAATTGTTTTCATGTCGCTTTCCTCTCTGTGTTTGGGTGCGTCGGAGGAAGGAACGAGCGGGCCCGTTGAAAAGTTGCAGTCGTTGGGAAAATTCTTTTCGGCATAAGCGCAACTTCCGCTTCCGCACGCCCGTACCTGGGGCATTAACCATAACAACGAGGGTGTTTATGGCTTCTGTCGAGGTAAATCAGGATGAGTTGATGCGACTGCTGCGTTCCGTGGCGAGGAAGGATCGACAAGCGTTCCAACAACTCTACAGCCAGGTGGCGGCGAGAATGTTCGGCCTTTGCGTCAAACTGGCGAACCATCGAGAGCTTGCGGAAGAAGCGATGCAGGAGAGCTTCATCCAGATCTGGCATCACGCTGGCGAATACCACCGCGACCGGGGTGCGCCGCTGGCCTGGATGATGACCATTGCCCGGTACCGGACTCTTGATCTGATGCGCGCCCGGAAAGTGCGGCAGACGGCCGGCGATGAGCACCTTGAACAGGTTGAGGACAGGCGTGCTGGACCTCTGGACGATTCGTTGCGCACCTCCGGTTCGGCCCAGCTGACCGGCTGCCTGGAAGAACTCAGCGATGTGCAGCGGGATAGCATCCTGCTCGCCTATTACCGAGGCTTCACTCACGATGAGCTGTCGGAAACCCTGAACTCTCCGGTAGGCACCGTGAAGAGCTGGATCCGAAGGGGACTCATGGCGCTTAAGAGGTGTCTTGAACGATGAGAAAATCACCTGAACGCGTAGAAATTCTTGCCGCTGAATATGTTCTGGGATCCCTCAAAGGCCCTGCCCGTCTCCGCTTTGAAGGATGGATGATGGAGTCAGGCCGGGTACGCCAGGAAGTCTGGTTCTGGGAGCAGCAGTTGGGCGCGTTATCGACGGCCACACCGCAGGAAACCCCACCGCCCCGCGTATGGTCAGACATCCAGAGGCGGTTGTGGCCGGAACAGGCCACAACGACAGCGGCGTCCTCAGCAAAAGCCGGTTGGTTCTGGCCAGGCTGGGGCTTGGTGGCAACCGCTGCGGCGGTTCTTTTCGCGGTTCTGTTGCTGCAGCAGCCGTCCCCGGGTGTCGAGCGACCCTTGTTGGCCGGAGCAATCATCAAGGCCGATATGGGCGATCCGCTGTGGCTGTTGAGTGAAACCGGTGGTGGCAACCTGCTGAAATTGCGCTCTGTTGCCGCAGGCACCGCCGAGTCAGGCAAGGATTATGAGCTCTGGGTTGTTCCGGAGGATGGTGAGCCACTCTCTCTCGGGGTCCTCCCGGCGGGTGACACTCATGAGGTGGCGCTGTCGGATGAAGCCCAAAGCTCTTTGACCCGCAGCCGGACCCTGGCGATCAGTCTTGAACCCGAAGGCGGTTCACCGACAGGATCCCCAACCGGGCCGATTCTGCATGTCACCAGGCTCTACGAGCTCTGAGTGGATGCTAATGGGTAGAGAGTAAGGTCAGGCACAGCTGCGCGTTCTGAATAAAGTGGCCGAACGCTGATAACTGCTCTTTTGAGGGCACGTAGGCGCCGGCGGCATTGTCGGCATAGAACAGACCGATCAGCCGGCCGTTTGCCTTGATCGGGCCAATCAGGGCAGGTACTTTGCCGAGCCAACGATCATAAGCCACGCCTTCGGAGTTTGGTTTGGGTTCGTAGATGCTGCAGTGGGCATGGGGCAGAAGCGAACCCAGTGGCCCGGTGCCGTCCTTGGGGATCACGAAGTGCTGACGCCATTCCTCGGTGCCGCGACCGCCGAGTTTTCGGGGCACCAGTTCGTTGCCGGTGCGGTCACTCATTAACAGAGCCACCCGCTGCATACCGATTGCCCGGTGGATTCCCTCTATCACCAACTGGCAAACCTCGTTGATGTCGGGTTTCTCGGCCAGGCAATGGCTTAATTCACGCAGGATTTCCAGCTGAAGTTCCGCATCCATGTCCGGAGCCTTTGCTCCGGTTTCGCCTAATTTGCCCTCGGCACCCGGCATCATGGCGGTGACCTGGGGAATGCCCAGAGATACCGCAACGCGAGTCGCTTCCGAGGCATTCACCTTAAGCTGGTCGCGAACCACGGCCGGGCTCTCACCGATGTCCTTGCCCAGGCGTTCCAGCACCTTGTCCATGTCCGGACCGCTCCAGCCCTGCTCGGATAGTCGGGCCATATCCACGGAATTGCGCACCAGGCTGGAGGCCATGGAGTTGGCCTGCCCCGGCGAGACAACATCCTTGATAAAAGGCCCCAGGGACCAGGCATCCACAAGGCCCCGGGTGATTTCGGTAAAGGTTGAGTGCAGCACGGCCTTCTGGGCTTCAACCGGCGGCTCCTCAAGCCGCAGGCGCTCTTCCAGTTCTGAGGCCTGATCGGTTTCGCAGGACCAGAAGGCCAGCTCGCCGATGTTCATCAGCAGCGCTCCGATAAACACCTCTTCAAGCGCGGTCTCGTTGCGTTTCGGCATCAGACACCGGGCCTGGACAGCGGCATGGATCGCCCGGGCCAGGCAGCGCAAAAGGTGGGGACGGTCGTTCCGTTTCAGCAGGGTGTCGACGATCAGTGAGGAAATCGCCATGGACTTCACCGCGTCGAAGCCGATCAGGGTGATAGCCCGGCTAACCGTGCTGACCTGGGTTCGGGTCTGGTTGTAGAACACGGTATTGGACAGCCGCAGAACCTGGGAGGTGAGCTGGGCATCGTTGAGAATCACGTTGGCCAGCTCGTTGACTGTGCTGTTCTGGCTATCGGTCAGCTCATTAATGCGTCGAAGCGTATTGGCGAGTACCGGCAGCTCGACTTTGCTGAGATAGGTAACCCATGCCTGGGTGGAGTTCATCCTTGAGGGCGTTGGTTGTTTTTCGTTGGTCACGTTGGTGAGTCCATGGGGCAGCGCGTCTCTGAAAGAGCTCCGGGGAAATGTAAGGTTCTTTTGTTATCCAAGTTTAGTTCACCGGGCTGTGCGGTGTCAGGTAACCGTTTGTGTAGGGATATCTACCCACACTGAGAATCATTCCGGAATTCGGGTTTGCCGACCGTTTGGGCTATAATCGCCGGTTTTAACGCTGCACCCACAAGGCGCTGACCGTGATTGTATTTGACCAGGTACAGAAGTCGTATCAGGTAGGCGGCCGGGCGATCCCCGCGCTGCATCCCACCGATATGACCATTGAAACCGGCGAGGTATTCGGCATCGTTGGCCATTCCGGCGCCGGCAAATCGACGCTGGTGCGTCTGATCAATCTGCTGGAACCACCCACCGGCGGCCGAATTCTGATCGATGACGAGAACATCACCGACTACAACGCCGCCGAGCTTCGCGCTTTTCGCCGCAAAGTGGGAATGATCTTCCAGCACTTCAACCTGCTGTCGTCGAAGACCGTGGCGGACAACATTGCCTTCCCCATGAAGCTGGCAGGCATCTACTCGAAGACCGAAATCCGGGATCGCGTCGAAGAACTGCTGGCCCGGGTCAGCCTTACCGACCACGCCAACAAATACCCGTCGCAGCTTTCTGGTGGCCAGAAACAGCGCGTGGGCATTGCCCGTGCCCTGGCCTGCCGGCCCACGATCCTGCTCTGCGACGAAGCCACCAGCGCCCTGGACCCGCAAACCACTCAGTCGGTTCTGAAGCTGCTGGCGGACATCAACCGTGAACTGGGTCTGACCATCGTCCTGATCACCCATGAAATGGACGTGGTACGCCGCGTCTGCGACCGGGTTGCTGTTATGGACGCCGGTGAGGTGGTGGAAATGGGGCCGGTCAGCGAGGTGTTCCTGCACCCGAAACACCCGACCACCCGGGACTTCGTATTCGAAAGCGAGAGCATTGACCGGGACGAACTGCAGGAAGACCTGAGCAAAGCCGACGGCCGGATCCTGCGCCTGACGTTCAAGGGCGAATCCACCTACAAGCCCCTTTTGGGCAGCGTCGCCCGGGAATCCGGCGTGGATTTCAGCATCCTCTCCGGCCGAATCGACCACATCAAGGACACACCCTACGGCCAGCTGACCCTGTCACTGGTGGGCGGTGATCTCGAGGTGGCCATGCAGGCGCTGAAAGCCGCCGACGTTCACGTGGAGGTGCTGCGCTGATGGAAGCCCTGTGGAGTAATGTAGACTGGAGCGAAATCGGCTGGGCCAGCTGGGATACCCTGGTAATGGTGGGTATGTCCCTGCTGTTCAGTGTCCTGATCGGCCTGCCGATCGGTGTCCTGCTGTTCCTGTTCGGCAAACGCCAGCTTCTGGAACAGCCGGTCGCCTATGCGGTGCTGTCGTTCGTGGTGAACGTACTTCGTTCCGTGCCGTTCATTATCCTGCTGATCGTAATGATCCCGTTTACCGTAATGCTGATCGGTACATCATTGGGCGTGGCCGGCGCGATTCCGCCATTGGTGGCTGGCGGTGCACCGTTCTTCGCCCGACTGGTGGAAACCTCCCTGCGGGAAGTGGACCGCGGCATCATCGAAGCTACCCAGGCGATGGGTGCGAGCGTTAAACAGATCATCTTCGGAGCTCTGTTACCGGAAGCGCTGCCAGGCATCATTGCCGGGATCACCGTTACCGCGATCACTCTGGTTTCCTATGCGGCCATGTCCGGCGTTATTGGCGGCGGTGGCCTCGGCGACCTGGCGATCCGCTTCGGCTATCAGCGATTCCAGACCGACGTAATGGTCATTACAGTCGCGCTACTGGTTATTTTCGTACAGGTGCTGCAGATGGTCGGCGACCGTCTGGTTCTGTACTTCAGCAGAAAGTAGAAAAGCTGGATATGGGCCGGTGGGCGGTCGGAGTCCCCTTCCGAAAACGTGGAGCGCCAGGGATGGCGCGACCGAGCCCTACATGGGTGAGGCCGAGCGCATATAAAGCGAAGCTTTATGCGACAGCCGAACGACAGCAATCTGTGATTGCTGGCTGGACCCCGCAGGGGTATTTACGGGCGTTTTTCGGAAGGGGACTCCGACCGACCGCAGGCCGTACTCCCAACCCGAATTCATTCGTTCAAGATGTCCAACAGGAGAACTAATCCATGAATCTGAAGAAAACACTCGCAGCACTGGCTGCCGCAGCCACTTTCTCCGGCGCCGTTGCTGCCGAAGAGCTCTCCGTAGCCGCCACCCCGGTTCCCCATGCCGAGATCCTGGAATTCGTGAAGCCACAGCTGGCGGAGCAGGGCGTGGAACTGGACGTGAAGGTGTTCACCGATTACATCCAGCCAAACATCCAGGTTGATCAGAAGCGGATGGACGCCAACTTCTTCCAGCACCAGCCGTACCTGGACGAGTTCAACGAAGGCCGTGGTACCAACCTGGTAACCGTGACGGGCGTTCACGTTGAGCCGTTTGGCGCCTACTCCAGCAAGATCGATTCGCTGGACGAGCTGCAAGAAGGTGCCGTAGTTGCCATTCCGAACGATCCCACCAACGGTGGCCGTGCACTGCTGCTCCTGCAGAAGGCCGGTGTGATTACCCTGAAGGATGAGAGCAAGATCACTGCGACACCCCGTGATATTGCAGATAACCCGAAAAACCTGGACTTCAAAGAACTGGAAGCAGCCACCCTGCCCCGTATCCTGAACCAGGTGGACTTGGCGCTGATCAACACCAACTATGCGCTGGAAGCTGGATTGAACCCGTCTGAAGATGCGCTGGTGATCGAAGGCTCCGAGTCACCCTACGTGAATATCCTGGTGGCACGTCCGGACAACAAGGACAGCGAAGCCATGCAGAAGCTGGCTGCGGCGCTGAAGTCTGACGCGGTTCGAGACTTCATCATGGAGAAGTATGAAGGTGCCGTTGTTCCGGCATTCTGATAACTGAAGTATCGGGGTCAGATGAAAACGTTCATCTGAGCCCACTTCCACAAAAAAGGCCGGACAGCTGTTAAGCTGCCCGGCCTTTTTATTTGGCCTGGAGGCTGGTGATCAGTCACCGCTCCAGTTGGCTTTCGGGTCCGGTGTCATCCGCAGGTAGGATTTCACCGCCTTATAGCCTTTCGGGAAGCGCTGCTTGATTTCATCCTCATCCTGCAGGGACGGAACGATGACTACGTCACCGCCACGTTCCCAGTTGCCCGGGGTGGCGACCTTGTGCTCGTCGGTCAACTGCAGCGAATCGATTACCCGCAGAACTTCATTGAAGTTCCGACCGGTGCTGGCCGGGTAGGTAATCATCAGCCGTACTTTCTTGTTCGGGTCGATCACGAACAGCGAGCGCACGGTAAGGCTGCTGTCGGCATTCGGGTGAATCATGTCGTACAGCTGCGACACTTTGCGGTCGTGGTCCGCGATGATCGGAAAGTTCACCGAGCAACCCTGGGTTTCGTTGATGTCCTTGATCCACTCGTGGTGGGAATCGACCGGATCAACACTCAGGGCGATGGCCTTCACGCCGCGCTTGGCGAACTCGTCTTTCAGTTTGGCGGTCAGGCCCAGCTCCGTGGTGCAGACCGGGGTGAAATCCGCCGGGTGTGAAAACAATACACCCCAGCTGTCGCCCAGCCAGTCGTAAAACGAAATCTTCCCTTCACTGGAGTCCTGCTCAAAATCGGGTGCGGTATCTCCGAGACGTAAAGTCATGTGTACTCTCCTTCGATCATGGTAGTGACAATTTCGTTTGTTATTCCGGCCCGAAAACTGCCGGGTTGTGTTCTGAGTGTATACGACAAACCTTGGTGCCAGATGAGGCAATTACAAGGGGCTCAAACCCCCAATGCCTTCTCTTTCTCAAAGTGCTCCCGGGTAAGCTTGAACACAACCGGGCTCAGCATCAGCAAGGCAATCAGGTTTGGCAGAGCCATCATGGCATTCAGGGTATCCGCCACCAGCCAGACGAAGCCCAGATTGAGGGTGGCGCCCACCGGGATGGCCAGAATCCATGCAACGCGGTATGGCACTATGGCCTTTACGCCGAACAGGAACTCAATACAGCGCTCCCCATAGAATGACCAACCGAGGATGGTGGTAAATGCAAATACTGCCAGGGCAATAGCTACAAGATAGTTGCCAACGCCGGGAAGCGCCTCCTGGAACGCCATGGACGTCAATGCCGCGCCGGATTCCCCGGAGGTCCAGGTGCCGGATGTGATAATCACAAGGCCAGTGATGGTGCAGATAATGATGGTATCAATGAAGGTGCCGAGCATGGCCACCATGCCCTGGTTGATCGGGTTCCGGGTTTGTGCGGCGGCGTGGGCAATGGGGGCAGAGCCCAGGCCGGCTTCGTTGGAGAAGATGCCGCGTGCTACCCCGAAGCGGATCGCCGCCCAGACCGCCGCACCGGCAAATCCACCCTCGGCGGCGATAGGACTGAAAGCATGCTTGATCACCAGGGAAAAGGCGGCAGGGATGTCGGCGGCGTTAATCGCCAGCACCACAAGCCCGGCGATCAGGTAGGAAACGGCCATCAGCGGCACCAGGGCGCTGGCAACATGGCCAATCCTTCGGATGCCTCCGATCAGGACCATACCCACCAGAACCATGAGAACCAGGCCGGTCAGCCAGTGCGGCAGTCCGAAATTGGTCTCCATGACATCGGCCACCGAGTTGGCCTGAACGGTGTTGCCGATGCCGAAGCCGGCAATGGCTGCAAAGACGGCAAACAGCACGCCAAGCCAGGCCCATTTGCGGCCCAGCCCGTTACGGATGTAGTACATGGGGCCACCGACGTGGTCGCCGCGCTCGTCTACCTCCCGGTAACGCACTGCCAGCACTGCCTCAGAGTACTTGGTGGCCATGCCCACCAGGGCCGTAAGCCACATCCAGAAGAGGGCCCCGGGGCCACCCAGGAACACCGCTGTTGCAACGCCGGCAATGTTACCTGTGCCAACCGTGGCGGAAAGGGCTGTCATCAAGGCCTGGAACGGCGGGATCTCACCCTCGGATTCGGCACCGGCGGCAGTACGACCTTTCCACATCAGCCGGAAGCCGGCGCCCAGCTTCAGCACCGGCATCAGCTTGAGGCCGAGGCTGAGGAACAGCCCCACGCCCAGTATCAGAACCAGCATGGGTGGGCCCCAGACCAGTCCGTTTATCTGCCCTACGAATTCAGAAATAGCTTCCATGGGATCTCCCTCTGTCTGCCATGGATTGGTTTGGATTTTTGACCCGGGTTGGGTATAACCGGTTGAGTTTAGTCAGATATTTTTCCGTGTAAACCGATGGTCCGGGAAAAGTGGTGGATTCGGGTGTGATTGCCTATGCTCATAGCAATGGCGACCATCCAACAAGGGGAGGGATTCTGCCCATGCGTTCACTGAAAGTGTCAGATGTCATGTGGAACCACATCGAGCCGATCCGTTGTGGCACGCAGCTCACCAAAGTGGTGAAGATGCTGCTCCACAACCACGTAACCGGCCTGCCGGTTGTTGATGACCACCGCCATGTCATCGGTTTTATCTCCGAGCAGGACTGCATTCATGCCCTCCTGGTCAGCGGCTATCACCGCGAGGGCGACCCGCTCGTTGACGATGTCATGTTCCGGAAACCGGTCACTATTTCGGCAGAGATGTCAGTGGTGGATCTCGCCCAGAACCTCGGTGCGGGCAAGCCAAAGGTGTACCCTGTTGTGGATCACGACAAACTGATTGGTATAGTCACGCGTACAGCTATCCTGGCCGAGCTGGCACGTACCGGTTTTGGTCTGGAGCCGCCAAAGCACGCCAGTGCCTTGGACTGAAACACACTTTTCCTGAAATTGAGGACACTATGGAACTCCTATCCACGAACGTCTGTTTCGAAGGCGAGCACCGCCGCTACCGGCATACCTCCGCTACCCTCGAATGCGACATGGAGTTCGCGGTGTATCTGCCGCCCGTGGCTGTGGGCTCCAGGCCGGGCAAGGTGCCGGTCCTCTATTGGTTATCGGGGCTGACCTGCACCGACCAGAACTTCATGCAGAAAGCCGGCGCCCTGAAGCGGGCTGCGCAACTGGGTATGGCGATTGTCTGTCCGGACACCAGCCCCCGTGGGGTGAACCTGCCGGGCGAGGATGACAGCTACGACTTTGGCTCGGGAGCCGGTTTCTACATCAACGCCACCGAGCAACCCTGGGCACCCCATTACCGGATGTACGACTATGTGGTGAAGGAATTGCCGCAGTTGGTCGAGAATGAGTTGCCAGTAACAGACAAACGCTCTGTCAGTGGCCATTCCATGGGCGGCCACGGCGCCCTGATTTGCGCCCTGAAGAACCCCGGCCGCTATGCTTCGGTGTCGGCATTTGCGCCCATCGCCAACCCCACGGAATGCCCCTGGGGCCAGAAAGCCTTCCAGGGCTATCTGGGAGACGATCCCCGCAGTTGGGAGGAATGGGATGCCACGCTGCTCATTCCAACCGCTCGCGAGCGGTTGCCGCTACTGGTGGACCAAGGCACTGCAGACGAGTTTCTGGACAGCCAGTTGAACCCGGATGTTCTGGCGGATACCTGTGAGAAATTCCACCATCACATTAACCTGCGCATGCACCGGGGCTACGATCACAGCTATTTCTTCATCGCCTCGTTTATAGATGATCATCTCGATCATCACACCCAGGCGCTGGGTCTGTGAACTGGGTTTACCAGAGAGTGACGGCAGTCAGGAGCGGAAGCCCCAGACCAGACTGAAGTCCATGGAGGGCATGATTTCCGGCTCTTCGAGAGACTGGATACCGAAGTCCGGCTCACTGGTGTCCCGCTCGAAGGTGCCGGTGTAACGGTTGCCACGGGGGCCGAAAATGGCTTTTACAAAAGGCCCCCGGGCCCGCACCGGCCGCCGGGTAACCACGCCCACCTCGTTATTTTCCAGGCGTACCAGAATGCCGGGCGGGAACTCGCCCAGAACCTGCAGCAGGGCCTTTGGTATGGCAGGCCGAAACTTGCCGTCGGCAAGGTTGGCAATCAGTTTGCGGGCGTTGGCCACGTTCATGCGCTGCCGGTAGGCACGTTTGGTGATCATTGCAACGTAGCGCTCCGCCAGGGCCAGGATTTCCGCTTCCGGGCGTATTTCAGTGCCACTGAGGCCCTTGGGATAGCCGCTGCCGTCGGCCTGCTCATGATGCTGGGCGATGATGGTGAGCAGCAGCTTGTTGTCGATGCCTGCGGCCTTTAGGGCCTGAATGCTGCGTTGGGGATGTTTGCGAATCACCCCCCGTTGCTCGTCGTTCAGGACCGTATTGGAGGCATTGAGCTTGTCGGCAATGGGCACCAGGGCAAGATTGGCGGTGAGGGCGGCAGCGGTGAGTACGGCAACCCGGTTGTCTTCCAGCCCGAACTGCCGGCCGATGAACTGACACAGAATGGCGTAAAACAGGATTTGCTCGTGAATGACCGGCCCGATGGAGTAAAGATGGACCAGTGCCAGGCTGGCTTCCGGTGATTCGGTGCAGGTGCATTCGATCATCCGGGCCAGTCCCAACAGGCGTTTCTGTGCCGAGGGGTCTGATTCGGTAATGGCGTTCAGGGTTGCTTCGAGGGAGTGCAGCAAATCCGGGTAGTCAGAAAATGGATTGCGCTCCCGGTTGTCCTCGAAGACCTCCTCCTGGGGGCGCTCGATCTTGCGGGGCTTGAACCGGCCCCGCTCGAACAGCTGTTCCAGCTGGGAATTGGTCTGAATCACATAGCCCTGGCGCAGAAGGACATTGCCGTCTGCATCATAGACGTTCCAGGGCAGGGGCCGGCCGATGGTTAGCGCGCCGGGAGCGATTCGGACAAGTTCGGTCAAATCAGGTGTCTCGGGTACAGGTTAGTTATGTAGTCAGTGTAACCCCGAATGCGGTTGGGGCTCCACTGGAGCGAACGAGTCTGTGAATAGGAAACCGTGAGGTTTTACCTGATTTAACGGCTGTCCCTGTTCTTCGGAATAAAAAATGAGCGGGCGTTCACACTTTGTCTTTTTTGATAGAGAATATGTAAAGAATCGTTGCCCTGTAACGATCATTCAAATTGCTTGAGCTATTCTGGAATTCAGAATAGTACTTTTGACGGAAGCTAACGCTGAATGCTCCATCGCCTTAAGACCGATTTCAGGTTGTCGATCATTACTTTGTTGGGTGCTAGCGCGATATTGGGCATTACGCCTTTTGCTGCGATGCGCTTTATGCAGGGTAATACGCTTGCGGGTTCTGTCGACACGGCAATTCTTATTGGCATTCTTATCACGCTCATATACGCGTGGGCCAGTGGGGATACCCGGCGAAGCGGCCTCGTGCTTGCTGTTATTGCTTGCAGCGGCGCGGTAACGGTTGGTGCCGTGGTGGGCGAACCCGGGCTTTTCTGGCTTTACCCCTGTCTGGTAACGACCTTCTTCCTCGCAAATCCCCGTATCGCGGTGTTTCTGAATGTGGCTTCGGTCATAGCCCTGATGGTTCACGGTGGTGCTTTCCGCTCTGACATTCAGATGTGGTCATTTGCCTCAACAGCATTCGTGGTCAGCGCCTGCGCCTATGTCTTTGCCCACAGGAACCATGATCAGCGAGAGCGTCTGGAACATCTGGCCACGATTGATCCGCTCACCGGCATCAAAAACCGGCGTTCAATGGATCAGGAGCTGGATCTGGCCGCAGCAGATGCCGAGCGTACGGGGCTGCCCTACGCACTGGTGCTGCTGGATATCGATCATTTTAAGAAGATCAACGATGAGCATGGTCACGGCGTGGGTGATGATGTTCTGACCGATCTGGTGGCCCTGCTGAAACAGAACACGCGCAAATCAGACCAGCTGTTCCGGTACGGCGGTGAGGAGTTTGTGCTGCTTTTGCCAGGGGTTGATGGCATTGGCCTCAAGGCAGTGATGAATAATTTACAACAGGTTCTGCGCAAGTACATGAAGCATCCCGGTGGTTCCGTCACCGCCTCATTTGGTGTGGCGCTACTCCGGCATGGCGAAAGTGTCGATAATTGGCTGGCCCGGGCCGATACCGCGCTATACGAAGCCAAGGAAACCGGTCGAGACCGGATCGTATTTGCCGATCTTCAGGGGGCGCGGGAACCGGCAGCCGATATAGCCTGACTGCCATCCGGGGCAAACAGGAATAGTCGCCATCCCAACAGAATGCTGGCAGATGCCAGCCCGCCCGTCAGACCTACCCAGAAGCCGGCAGCTCCCATGGCCGGCACCAGCCAGTCCATGAAAGTCAGCACATACCCCAGTGGCATGCCTACGCCCCAGAATGAGAACAGCATGATGAACATCGGTATGCGGGTATCCTTGTAGCCCCGCAGGGCACTGATGCAGGTTACCTGGATCACGTCGGCAATCTGGAACAGGGCCGCGAACATCAGGAGCCTGACAGTGACTGCCTGAACCTCGGTATCACTCGTGTAGAGTGCTGCGATCTCCCGGGAGAACACAAACAGCAGTATGGCAAAAACCAGTGCCGTAGCAGCAGCGAGAATCAGCGAGCTGCGGGAGATCAGTCGAGCAGTGGCAGGCGCCCGGGCACCCATCAGGAAGCTAACTCGCAGAGTCAGCGCCATGCCGATGCTCAACGGCAGCATGAACAGTAAAGACACCACGTTCAGGGCAATCTGGTGGCCGGCGACGACCACCGGGCCAAGGGGCGCCAGAAACAGGGCGATCACCGAGAACAGGCTGGCCTCAACGAAGATGGTAAAGCCGATGGGCACGCCGATGCCGAGGATGTAGCGAATGCCTGCCAGATCCGGCTTTACCCAATCGGAAATCAGGTGGAACTGACGGTAAACCCGGCTGCGGTTCAGGTATACCAGCAATGCCGCTGCCGCGACGCCGTTGGAAATGGACGTGGCCCAGCCACAGCCGACCCCGCCCATCGCTGGCAGTCCCAGCTTGCCGTAGATGAAGATGTAGTTCATGGGCAGGTTGATCAGCGTGCTGAGCACAGAGAACGCCATGATCACGCGAGTATGCCCGAGGCCATCGGTCAGGCCGCGCAGCGCTGTAAGTAGCAGCAGGGCCGGTATGCCCCAGGCAAAGGCGTCCAGATAACCCTGGGTAATGCGGGCGGTGTTGGCCTCCAGGTTCAGAAGCGCCAGTACCGGATGCACATGGGTCAGCAGCAGGATCATGATGACGGACCCGAAGGCGGCAAGATACAGGCCCTGCCAGGTGGCGGGCATGATTTTCCCAACCTCCCGGGCACCGTTGTAACCGGAAATAATGGGTTGCAGCGCCCCCAGCATGCCCATGAAAAACAGGAACAGGGGCATCCAAAGACTGCTGCCAATACCCACCGCTGCCAGATCCTCGGCACTGGCGTGGCCGGCCATGATGGTATCGATCACGCCGTTGGCCATTTGGGCGACCTGGGCAATCAGGATCGGCCCGCCCAGAATGGCGAGGGTTCGCCACTCGGTTAGCGTTCTGGCGACCAGCGGCTGCCGGGGTTCCGGTAATGGCTGGTGGGTTTCATCCATGGGGTTTTATCCGGTGTTTCTGCACTGCAAGTTTCTCCCAAAACCGTTAAAGTACGCGCCTTGATCACAATAGATGGCAGTGGCGATGGGACTTCTGGTTTTTGTTACCGTTCTGTGGGCGTTTTCATTCAGCCTGATCGGCGAATTTCTGGCCGGCCAGGTGGACAGCGATTTTGCGGTGCTCAGCCGTGTTCTGCTCGGTGCTCTGGTGTTTTTGCCGTTCACCCGCTGGCGTGGCGTGGCTTCCGGACAGAAACTTGGCATCCTTGTAACCGGCATGTTGCAGTTCGGTATTACCTACCTGTGTCTTTACCGGTCTTTCAGCTACCTGACTGTCCCGGAAGTGCTGCTGTTCACGATCTTCACCCCGCTTTACGTGACCCTGCTGGATGACGCCCTGTTCCGCCGCTTTTCTCCGGTGGCGCTTCTGGCTGCGGCTATCGCTACCGTCGGGGCGGGTATCATACGCTACGATGGGCTCAGTGAGGACTTCATCACCGGCTTTCTGTTGCTCCAGGTGGCGAATTTTACCTTTGCCGCCGGCCAGGTGGGTTACAAGCATGTGATGCAACACTACGCCACCGATATGCCTGCCTACCGCACCTTCGGTTATTTCTTCTTCGGTGCCCTGATCATAGCCCTGCCATCCTTCCTGATTTTTGGCAATGCCGACAAGCTGCCGACCACCCCGGTGCAGTGGGGCATCCTGGCATGGCTGGGGCTTGCTGCCTCCGGTCTCGGCCTGTTCCTGTGGAACCGCGGTGCCTGTGTGGTTGATGCCGGCACCCTGGCCATCATGAACAACGCGCTGGTGCCTGCGGGCCTGATCGTGAACCTGCTGATCTGGAACCGTGATGCCGATCTGCTGAGGCTGGCAGTAGGGGGCGGTGTTATCGCTTTCTCCCTCTGGGTCAACGCGCGTTTCCATCCCCGGGCCAGGCTGGCGGTTTCAACATAAGTACCTGCACGCACTAAGGTTCCGCGGACCTCTGCCGTTACACTCTCCATACGCAGGGTAACCTTTGACGAATATCAATAATGTTTGTCGAGGGCTACCCTTGTGCGCCTTTTTCTATTCCCGTGGTCATCTCCGAGTCAGAAGGTCTGTTTATGCGTAAGAATCTCCCGGTCACCCAGCGTGAAATCAAAATGCGTAAAGGCGGGCGTTTGATTACTACCACGGACCTGAAAGGGGTGATCACCTACTGCAACGAAGAGTTTGTGGAAATCAGCGGTTTCTCCCGGGAAGAGCTGGTTGGACAGGCCCACAACATCATCCGGCATCCGGACATGCCCCAGGCCGTGTTCAAGGATATGTGGGATTACCTGAAGGCCGGCAAGGCCTGGATGGGTGTGGTCAAGAACCGGGCAAAGAGCGGCGACCATTACTGGGTAAGTGCCTACGTTACGCCGATTCGAGAGAACGGCCAGATGGTGGGGTACGAATCGGTGCGGGTCGAGCCAACCCGCGAGCAGATTGCCCGGGCTGAGCGGCTTTATGGCAAGATTTCTGCCGGCAAAATGACCTCATCCTTCAGTAACCGAGCGTTGTCGATGCTTCGTTCCGGCTGGCCGTTCCTGGTATCTCTGGTGCTCAGCCTTGGCGCCCTCCAGATCAACCAGCCCTGGCTGGCGGCAGGTTTGATCGTTGTGGGGCACGCCCTGGGTTTCGGCCTGGTGTTCAGTTCCCTGGCTGCCCGCTTGCGCAGGCTGCTGGACCTGCGGCCAGATGCCTTCCGCGATCCCATCGTTGCCCGCACCTACAGTGACGAGCGAGGACTGTTCTCGCAGCTGTCGCTGTTGTTGGTGAGTGAGGAGGCCCGGGTTCGGACGGCGCTGGCGCGTATTGATGACCAGGCGGAACTGCTCTACGAGCAGGCTAGAGCCTCTCACCGATACATCAGTGATGGTGCATCGGCCATTGCCCGGCAGCGTGCGGAGACTGACCAGACAGCCTCGGCCATCAATGAAATGACCGCCTCGATCCAGGAAGTGGCCGAGTCGGTTACCAGCAATGCCCGGGAGGCCGAAGAGGCCAATCGCCTGGCCGGTGTTGGCAGCGACCGGAGCGCCGAGGCGCTGGTGGCCATCGAGGAACTGGTAACCCGTGTAAACGGGATTGGCGCAACCATCAGCAAGCTGGGTGAGTCCACCAACAGCATTGGTGAGGCAGCAAACCTGATTTCCGAGATTGCCGAGCAGACCAACCTGCTGGCTCTGAACGCAGCCATTGAAGCGGCCCGGGCGGGCGAACAGGGCCGCGGTTTCGCGGTGGTGGCGGATGAAGTGCGCTCACTCGCCCGTCGGACTCGGGAATCTACCGTACGGATCCAGAACGTTATCGACGACTTCCGCCAGCAGGTGGATTCAGCAGTCCAGGCAACCCGCGATGGCGAGGCTGTGGCTGGTCAGGGGCTTGAGAAGGTGCGGGAAGCCGAAAACTCCCTGAAGGATATCGTTACGTCGATCGAGACCATTTCCGACAGCTTTATCAGTATGTCTGCGGCCTTTGAGGAGCAGAGCCAGGTGTCTGACGAGATCAATCGCCAGATCACCAACATCGCTGAGCTGGCCGATCACAGTGACGCCCAGGCGGACTCTGCCAAGCAGAGCAGCGACCGGCTTAGCGCCATGTCCCGTGGCCTGAAAGACCTTATCGCCAGGTTTATCAGCAAAAACGGCTAGTTAGCTTTTTCTTCCTTGCTCTCCCGCTGAATCAACCCGGTTCGGGAGGGCGCCAGCACTGGCATCGACGCGCCAGTGCTGGCAGAATCCCGCCCCAATTGCCCCGGCAACGCCGTGGCTATCCCTTTTTAAGACATTCCTCAGCCAAAAGCACAGGAACACAACATGACTCAGTCCAACTCGGTTTCGGGCAACGGTTCAGGGGCCGCCCGTGGTCTCTGGTCCTCCCGGTTGGCGTTTATTCTGGCGGCAACCGGTTCGGCTGTCGGTCTCGGTAATATCTGGAAGTTTCCCTACGTTACCGGTGAGAACGGTGGTGGTGCCTTCGTGCTGGTTTACCTGCTGTGTATCGCAGTAATCGGTATTCCCATCATGATGGCGGAAGTGTTTATCGGCCGGAATGGCCGCCATAACCCCATCACCAGTATGCGCCTGGTGGCAGAGCGCAATCTCAGTGCCCCGGGCTGGCGGATTTCTGCCATCATCGGGATGATTGCGGCTTTTGTTATCCTCTCCTTCTATTCGGTGATTGGTGGTTGGGCAGCGTCCTACGTAGGGCATGCCGCCATGGGTGACTTTACCGGCGGTACTGCAGACTCCATCGGTGAGTTGTTCGGGGGGCTGCTGGCCAGTCCCGGTCAGTTGCTGCTTTGGCACACCCTCTTTATGGCGCTGGTGATTCTGGTGGTTTCCCAGGGCCTGAAAGGCGGTCTGGAGAGGGCTGTTACGATCCTGATGCCGGCCCTGTTCATTCTGCTGCTGGTGGCTGTTGGCTACGCCACCACGACGGGCCATTTTGGTGAAGCCGTCAGCTTCCTGTTCACGCCGAATTTTGATGCCCTGACGTTCAACGGGGTACTGATAGCCCTTGGTCACGCCTTCTTTACCCTCAGCCTGGGCATGGCCATCATGATGGCCTACGGTTCCTACCTCGGGCGGGATGTGTCCATCGGCCGCACGGCCGTCAGCGTGGCAATCATGGATACGGTGGTCGCCCTTCTGGCTGGCCTGGCCATCTTCCCGGTGGTGTTTGCCAATGGCCTGGAAGCCGGTGCCGGCCCCGGACTGATTTTCCAGACCCTGCCGCTGGCCTTTGGCAACATGCCCATGGGCGGCCTGTTTGGCACCCTGTTCTTTATCCTGCTGCTGTTCGCTGCCTGGACCTCCGGTATTTCCCTGCTGGAGCCGGTGGTTGAGTGGGTAGAGGAAAAGACCAGCCTGGCCCGCACGGGTAGTGCCATCCTGGTAGGCGTGCTGTGCTGGGCACTGGGTATTGCCTCGATTCTGTCGCTCAACGTCTGGGCCGACGTGGCGCCGCTCGCCATGTTCGAGCGCTTCGAAGGCAAGACCATCTTTGACCTGCTGGACTTCTTCACGGCCAACGTGCTGCTGCCGCTTTCCGGTTTGCTGACGGCGGTATTTGTCGGCTGGTTCGTGGCCAAAGAATCGCTGAAAACCGATCTGGCCCTGCAGGGTGGAGTCTTTACCCTCTGGTACAACCTGATCCGGTTCGTCACGCCTATCGCGGTTGCCATCGTGTTTGTTTACAACCTGATGTCGTGATGCCCACCCGAGCGGCCTGATGGCTGCTCACTCACAAAAAAGCCCGGCGGGTTAAACCGTCGGGCTTTTGTTTTCCTGGCAACCGGGATGTCAGTTCAGTAGTTGCCTGCTTCCCTCAGGGCTTCAACATGGGGGCGGACAGCTTCTACATCGGCTGGCGGCGCATTGCTGGCACTCTCCATGGCACCCATTGCGCTTTGCATCATGGCCCGCATCTGCGCCTTCTGCTCGGCAGTCATGTTGGGATTGTTTTCAATTTCCGCCATGGCCGCGTCCATCTCCTGACGGGCGGCAGGATTCTGCTGCTCCATCTCGATGGCCATCCAGGCCTGGAAGATCCGGTCGCCGGTGGCCGCCCACTCTTCAAGGCTACCGAAGCCGTGGTCCTGAACCAGATCCTCGAGCTGACCATAGGCCTGGTGACCTTCCAGCTCCTTCAGCGAATCAGAGAAAATGCGTGAGAAGTCGGGCATGGTGCCATCGTTCTGGCTGTCCATGTCGTCACTCAGATCCTCAAACTCAGGTTCCAGCTGTTCGGCAGCCTTCAGGCTGTCGATAAACGATGAGATGGTCTGGTCGGACAGGCCCTGGGCCTGGGTGCCCGCGGAAAACAATGCGAGCAGGGCAAACAGGGTGGTGATGACTGCAGTATGGATTGATGCAGATAATGGGGCGCGCATAAGCGTCTCTCCTTGTGTTGGGCCCCGGATTCCTTATGCCGGGAGCCCTATGAGAGTAGCGCTTTCACGGATTCACTGCCAAATTTTTGCTGTGCCCAGGCTCAGAAAAACAGATCCGGCAGCCATGTGGCAATTTCCGGGAAGATCATGATCAGGATGATGCCGATGATCTCCACAATCACGAAGGGAATGATCGACTTGTAGATATCCTTCATGGTGATCGACGGCGGCACGATGCCCTTCAGGTAGAACAGGTTGAAGCCGAAGGGTGGCGTCATGTAGCCGATTTCCATATTGATCACGAACAGGATGCCGAACCAGATCGGATCGAAACCCAGGGATTCCACGATCGGCATGAACACCGGCAGGGTGATCAGCATGATACCCACCGGATCCAGCACCATGGCCAGCAGGAACACGATCACCATCATGGCGATGATGATGCCCCAGGGGCCGCCGGGAACCATGTTCATCAGGCCCTCGATCAGCTCCTGGGCACCCATGCTCTGGTACGCAGCGCTGAACGCGTGGGCGGCGAACAGGATCCACATGATCATGCCGGTGAGCTTGAAGGTGCGGATCGCAGCTTCCTTCAGAATGCTCCACTTGAACTGCCGATACACGGCGGCGGAAATCAGGGCGCCGAGAACACCCATGGCGGCGGCTTCAGTCGGGGTGGTGATACCGCCGATGATAGAACCCAGCACCATGACCACCACGCCAATCGGCAGGAGCACGGCTCGCAGAGCCCGGAATTTCTCCGGCCAGGTGCCTCGTTCTTCTTTTGGCAGCGCCGGTGCCAGCTCCGGTTGCAGATGGCAACGTACCAGGATGTAGATGGCCGTCAGTACCATCAGCAGGATGCCGGGCATGATGCCCGCGGCGAACATCTGGCCGACAGACACGCCGGTGATCAGGGCGTAGAGGATCATCAGGATGCTGGGCGGAATCAGGATGCCCCAGCCACCGCCGGTATTGATTACGCCCAGGGCCATGCTCTTGTCGTAGCCACGCTCGAGCATGGATGGCAGGGCTATGGTTCCCATGGCAACCACTGCAGCGCCACTGATGCCGACCATGGCGGCAAACACCGCACAGATGCCAAGGGTGCCGAGGGCAAGGCCGCCTCTGAGGCCGCCGCACCACAGGTGCATCATCCGGTAAAGATCCCGTGCCACCCCGGTGCGCTCCAGAATCATGGCCATGAACACGAACAGAGGGATGGCGACCAGGGTAAAGCTTTCCATGGTGCCCCAGATCTGGGAGGCCACCATGTAGAAGGAATCAAAGCCCCAGGTGAAATACAGGAACACCACCGAGACGCCACCGAGAACAAACGCCAGCGGCAGCCCCAGCAGCAGGAAAAACAGCAGCGAACCGAAGAACAGGAGAGTCAGGGCTTCAATGCTCACAGCTGATCTCCTTCAGATTCGGACTCTTGAGGCGTGTAGTAATCGAGGTTGAAAGCCACGGCGATGTCTTCGAGCAGTTTGACCAACCCTTGCAGAACCAGCAGCGCGGTGCCGATGGGTATGGCCAGCTTCACCGGCCAGATAGGCGGATTCCAGGCCGAGTAGGAAGTCTCCCAACTGGACATGGATTCCTGGGCCATGTCGATCCCGAACCACAGCAGGGCGAGCGTGAAAATGAAAAAGACCACGGAGGTAACAATGTCCAGAGCCGCGCGTTTCCGTGGCTTCAGATGCGAATGCAGCAGGTCCACGTTGACGTGGCCGCGGTGGGCCATGATGTAGCCACCGGACATTATGGCGTAGATGCCGAAAAGCATCTGGGTCAGTTCGTTGGTCCAGACCGTGGGAGAATTGAGCAGATAGCGGAACCCGACTTCAAGAAGCAGGAACACGAACATTGCGAAAATCAGGAGGGCAACCCACCGGCCGATGAAATCGTTGAGACGGGTAACCCCTCTCATGAATGCGGCGATCATCACACTCATGGCATTCTCCCACGGGATGCTGGTTTGGTTCGGGGAAAGAAAGGCCGGAGTCGAAGACCCCGGCCCCGGTCAGAGCACTGGCTGATCAGAGATAGCCGAGGTCGGCCAGGTAACCTTTCAGCATATCGAGTGCCTTCTTGGCATTCTCACTGCGCTTGCCTTCCTCATCCCACATGGCCTGGGCGGTGGCGACCAGTTTGTTCTGGACTTCATCCGGGAGGACATTCACTTGCACGCCCTGTTCCTCAATGGCCTTGGCCAGGGTGATGCGCTCCTTGTACTGGTACTCGTTGGTACGGATCCAGAACTGCTCGTTGAGGGCATCCTTGACGATCTTCTGCATGTCTTCCGGCAGCTTGTTCAGAGCCTTCTGGCTGACGATGATGACGTCGGTGCCGGCGATGTTCAGGGCAGGCTGCACATGGTACTTGGCCACTTCATACAGGCCCATGCTGTAGGCACCCTGGGCCGCACCCCAGTGGGCGCCGTCCACGATGCCGGAATCCAGGGCTGAGTAGAGTTCACTGCCCGGAATATAAGAGGCAGCGGCTCCGGCTTCGGTCAGGAAGGTTTGCAGGGCGCCGGAGGAGCGGATCTTCAGGCTGTTGAAGTCCTCCACGCTTTCAATCGGCTCCTTGACCACCATTTCAGTGGGATAGACCTTGTCTGTGGCCCAGTAAACGTCGTGCTCTGCCGCTTCGTCCCGGAGCATCTGTTCGAACCCCAGGTTCTGGTGGAAGTAGGCGGCCTCCCAAACGTTGCGGAAGGCAAACGGCAGGCCAGAGGCAATGCCGGCGAGGGAGATCTTGTCCTGGGCATAGGCCGGGGAAATGGTGCCCATTTCCAGGATGCCACGGCTTACCGCATTGAAAGTGTCAGTGGCCTTGAACAGCGCGCCGGCCTCGTACAGCTGCAGTTTCAGACGGCCATCAGTTCGCTCTTCCAGAACCCGTTTGATCCGGCCAAGGCTGTCTGTGTAGGAGCTGCTGGAACCGGGCCAGTGGGACTGCACCTTCCAGGTAAAAGTGTCCTGTGCAGCGGCGGGCGCTGCGGAAAGCGCAGTGGTAATACCGAGGGTAAGGGCTGACGCATACACCGTCAGAGTCTTGCGAGCAGTAGCAAAGAGTTTCATGAGCGTGCCTCGTTCATTGTTGTAGTGGCTTTGCTTTGTGTTTCACTGTGCAGAACTCGTAACTGCAGGGTGAATTTTATTCTCTGAATCTATCACAACATTGGGGCTTTGCAATAGGATGTTTGTCGTTCGGATTTGCAGTCGGGCTACCTGTAAGGGTAGTTCATCAGACTGGTTTCCACCGACCCCTGGAAGTGCGGTATCAGCGTCTGAAGCCTGCTCGTTGAAGGCGTCCAGCGGCGATGAAAAATAAAAGCTTAGGCCCGCTACTCGTTGTCTTTTTCATTTTTCGGCGTTCTTGATGAATCATGTTTTACTAGATGAAACGATCTTTCAAATATATTGACTCAAAACCGTAAGGCGTGACAAATTACAAAAACAACAGGACCACAAAGACAACACGAGGCCCCCGGCCCACCTGGAAACAATGTCTGATGAGTGAGGAAAACCGCCACATTACCCATGGCCAGGATCTGCCTGGCTTCCACAGCCTGCTTGGCTACCGCCAGGGCTCCTGGGAAGAAAACGAAGCGGTCATCGAGCTTGAGCTTCGGCCCGGGCATCTGAATCTGGGCGGCGTTATCCATGGCGGCGTACTGACGTCCCTGCTGGACATTGCCATGGCGCAAGCGGGCACTTACTGCCCGTATCCGGGCCGGATGCGCAAGGCCATTACCCTGTCTCTCACCACCACGTTTACCGGCCAGTGTTCCGAAGGTGTGATCCGGGTAACCGGACGCAAACGCGCCGGGGGAAGCCGGATATTCAACAGCACGGGCGAAGTACATGACGATCAGGGCAATCTTCTGGCCATTGCTGAGGCCACGTTCCGTATTCGCTCCGGCAGCGAAAAGCCGGAGGGCGTGCCGATCTGAATGGCCTGATCTGAACAGGTGATTGCCGGTCTGATGGCGGTCACGAAACAAAACAACAAGAGGAAACGGCAATGTTCGAGCTGTCTGACCGGGCGAAACAGCTGCAGTCTGAGTTAAACGATTTCATGGCTGCCCATATTTATCCGAACGAAGAGACTCATCATCGACAGATCGAAGACGCCGAGGACCGTTGGGCGCCGGTGCCCATTATTGAAGAACTGAAGCAGAAGGCCAGAGCTGCCGGCCTGTGGAACCTGTTTCTGCCTGATAGCGAATTCGGCGCAGGCCTCAGCAACTTCGAGTACGCCCATCTCTGCGAAATAATGGGCCGCTCTGCCATGGCCCCCGAGGTGTTCAACTGCTCGGCACCGGATACCGGCAACATGGAAACCATTGCCCGCTATGGCAATGAGCAGCAGCAGGAACAATGGCTGAAGCCGCTCCTGGATGGTGAGATACGCTCCTGCTTCTCCATGACCGAGCCGGACGTGGCCTCTTCCGACGCCACCAACATCGCCTGCGAGATCCGCCGCGAGGGCGATGAGTATGTGGTTAACGGTCGCAAGTGGTGGTCCTCCGGCGCCATGACCCGGAATTCAAAAATCGCCATTGTCATGGGCAAGACCGATCCAGACGCCGAGAAACACAAACAGCAGTCCATGATCCTGGTGCCCCTGGACGCTCCCGGCGTGAAGATGATCCGCCCGCTGCACGTGTTTGGCTATGACCACGCCCCCCACGGCCATGCCGAAATCCATTACGACAATGTACGGGTGCCTGCCAGCAATATGCTGCTGGGCGAGGGCCGTGGTTTCGAGATTGCCCAGGGCCGCCTTGGCCCAGGTCGAATCCACCACTGCATGCGCACCATCGGCGTGGCGGAACGGGCACTGGAACTCATGTGCAAGCGCGCCAACGCCCGGGAGGCCTTTGGCCGGAAGCTGTCGGAGTTCGACTCCATCCGCAAGGACATCGCCCGCAGCCGTATGGAGATTGAGCAGGCCCGCCTGATGACTCTCAAAGCCGCGCACATGATGGACACCGTCGGCAACAAGGTAGCCCGCCAGGAGATTGCCATGATCAAGGTGATTGCGCCGAGTATGGCCCTGAAGGTAATTGACCGGGCCATTCAGGTGCACGGCGGTGCAGGCGTTTCCCAGGACACTTTCCTGGCCGAGGCCTGGGCCAAGGTGCGGACACTTCGCCTGGCAGACGGGCCGGATGAAGTGCACATGGATTCCATTGCCAAGATGGAGCTTCGGCAGTATCGCTGAATCGAGAACCTCTGAAACAGTGCGCGAGGACCTGACGATGAACAATCCACTGTTTGATATGACTGGCAAGGTTGCAGTGATTACCGGCTCCACCAAAGGCATCGGCCGCTCTATTGCCGAAGAAATGGCCAGGTGTGGTGCAAAGGTGGTGATCTCCAGCCGCAAGGCCGAGGCCTGTGAGCAGGTGGCTGCGGAATTAAAAGCGCAGGGCTTCGAGGCCATGGCCGTTCCCTGTCACGTTGGCAAGAAAGCAGACCTGCAGAATCTGGTGGATAAAACCAACGAAGCCTGGGGCAGCATCGACGTACTCGTTTGCAACGCCGCCACCAACCCGGTCTACGGACCCACGGCCGAGATGACCGACGACGCCTGGGACAAGATCATGGACACCAACGTCAAGGGCACCTTCTGGCTCACCAACATGGTGCTGCCGCAGATGGCCGAGAAAGGCGAAGGCGCTGTGGTCCTGCTCTCCAGCATCGCCGGCCTTCGGGGCAACACCGTGATCGGCACCTACGGTGTATCCAAGGCCGCCGAAGCCGCCCTGGCCAGAAACCTGGCCGTTGAGTGGGGCCCTAAAGGTATCCGGATTAATAGCATCGCCCCTGGCTTGATCAAAACCGACTTTGCGAAAGCACTCTGGGACGATCCGGTTCGTGCCAAGCAGGCGGAGGACAAAACTCCACTGCGCAGAATCGGTGATCCGGTGGATATCGCTGGTCTGGCCGTGTTTCTGTCTACCAAAGCCAGTGCCTACATCACCGGACAGGTTATCGTCGCTGACGGCGGGGAGACTATTTGCTGAGGTTTGACATATGCAATGGGGAGGCACGACAGGTGGGGGTGCCTTTGTTCCGGGAAAAAGAACTCGCTGCGCTCAGACACCTTTGTTCCCTGCACAAAGGCACCCCCACCCGTCGGCCAGCGAATTTTAGAGATGACTGAAGGCTTAAAACAAAAATGAGTACGACCCCAGAATTGGTGGATGTTCTGCCAGCCCACAAATTTGATGAAGCCGGCCTCTTGAACTGGCTTCGGGAAGCTATACCGGGTTTCGGTACAACGCTGAACGTCAAACAGTTCCAGGGTGGACAGTCCAACCCGACCTTTTTATTGACTGCCGACAGCGGTCAATACGTGCTGCGCAAAAAGCCGCCGGGGAAAACCTTGCCGTCAGCTCACATGGTCGAGCGGGAATACAAAGTCATGCGAGCTCTGAAGGAACACACCCGGGTGCCGGTGCCGAACGTCCGGGCACTGTGTGAGGAAGACGACATGATTGGTACGGCGTTCTACGTGATGGATTTTATGGACGGGCGAATCATCACTCACTCGGCGCTTCGGGACCTGAGCCGTGACGACCGGCTGCCCGCGTATCATTCGGCCATCGATACCCTCGCAGCGCTGCATTCGGTCGATGTTAATGCTGTCGGCCTGGGAGATTACGGACGTCCGGAAGGCTACGTGGCCCGCCAGGTCTCCCGTTGGAGCAAACAGTACCTGGCCTCAAAAACCGATGACCTGCCAGCCATGGACAAACTGATGGCCTGGTTGCCGGAACATCTGCCAGGGAAGGATGAAACCGCCATTGCCCACGGCGACTACCGCTTCGGCAACCTGATGCTTGCGCCGGATCGTCCCGAGGTGATCGCCATTCTGGACTGGGAGCTTTCCACTCTGGGTCATCCACTGGCGGACCTGGCCTATTTTTGCCTGCCTTTCTACCTGCCTGCCGATATGGAGGGCATGCGCGGATTACAGGGTGAAAACCTTGAGGCGCTGGGTCTTCCGGACGAGCAGACCATTATCCGCCGCTACTGCGAGAAGACGGGCCGGGAAGGCATCGAGGACTGGCATGTGTTCCTGGCGTTCTCGTTGTTCCGGCTCGCGGCCATTTTGCAGGGGGTCTACAAGCGGGCCCTGGATGGCAATGCCGCCAATGCCAACGCCCTTGAGGTTGGCAAGCGGGCGAGCCTGCTGGCCGACACCGGCTGGAAGATTGCCTGCGAAGGCGCGAAGTCCTGAGATATCAGATTTACCGTGGAGAATAACAAGATGTTTGATCGTCATTACAAGGTCTGGCCTAAAGAACTGCCGAAAACCATGACCCTCCCGAAAACCAGCGTTTACACCAACCTGGAGATTTCGGCGCGGCGCTACCCGGACCACACCGCCGTTATCTTCTACGACGCGCCCATTTCCTATCGGCGCCTCAACGAAGAGGTTGAAACGATGGCCGGCTACCTGCAGGCGCAGGGCGTTAAGAAGGGCGATCGGGTGCTGCTGTATATGCAGAACTCACCCCAGTATGTGATTTCCTATTACGCCATCCTGCGGGCCGATGCGGTGGTGATTCCGGTCAATCCGATGAACCGGTCTGCGGAGCTGGAGCATTTCATTGCCGATACCGGTGCTTCGGTTTGCCTGGCCGGCCAGGAACTGGCGGGTTTTATTGCACCGATGATTGGCGACAGCAATCTTGAACAGGTGGTGGTGGCCTCCTACAGCACCTACATCGATCCCGAGACGGATCTGGACCTTCCTGCTGAAGTGGCGGCACCGGCCTGGTCACAGGAAATGCCGGGGGTGGTTAGCTGGGAGGCAGCCATGGCAGCCGGACATACTCCGGCACCTCACACGGCCACCCCGGATGATCTGGCGGTGATTCCCTACAGTTCCGGCACCACCGGTGCACCGAAGGGCTGCATGCACACCCATCGGTCGGTAATGGCCACGGCCATTCACCGGATATTCTGGAACCTGACCACGCCGGACAGCGTGCAGCTCGCCACCCTGCCGTTCTTCCACGTAACCGGCATGACAGGTTCCATGAATGGCCCCATCGCGGCAGGCGCGGCCTCGGTGATCATGACTCGCTGGGACCGGACCACCGCCTCAAGACTGATTGAGCGCTACAAAGTCACTGGTTGGACCAACATCGTCACCATGGCGGTGGATTTTCTGTCCAACCCGGATATCGGCAAGTACGACCTGAGCAGCCTCAATATGATTGGCGGCGGCGGTGCGACCATGCCCTCTGCCGTGGCTGAAAAGCTCAAGCGGATGACCGGGCTGGACTACATCGAGGGCTACGGCCTTTCGGAAACCATGGCGGCCACTCACATCAACCCCAACGCCCATCCCAGGTCCCAGTGTCTGGGCATTCCGGTATTCGATGTCGACAGCCGGATCATTGATGTCGATACGCTGGAGGAGAAAGGCCCGGGGGAGACCGGGGAGATTGTTTCCTGTGGGCCCCAGGTTACCCAGGGGTACTGGAATCGGCCGTCAGAAACCGAGGCGGCGTTTGTAGAAATCGACGGCAAACGATTCTTCCGGACCGGGGATCTGGGCTATTACGACGAGGACGGCTATTTCTTCATGGTCGACCGGGTCAAGCGCATGATCAACGCCTCCGGCTACAAGGTCTGGCCATCAGAAGTCGAGGGGCTGATGTACCGACATCCGGCGATACACGAGGTCTGTATTATTTCGGCGCCGGACCCCAAGCGCGGTGAGACGGTCAAGGCCTGCATTGTTTTGACACCGGAGGCCGAGGGCCAGACCACGGCCGAAGACATCGTCGCCTGGTGCAAGGAACAGATGGCTACCTATAAGGTGCCGACCATTGTTGAGTTCGTGGATCAATTGCCGAAGTCGCCCACGGGCAAACTGATGTGGCGGGCATTGCAGGAGGAAGAGTGGAAGGGCAAGAGCTGACCGTTCTGGTCGTATCCCAGTCAGCTTGAGGGTTGTTTCTCATCACTTTCAGTTGCATCGGAGCCGTTGTTATCGGCCGGCAAAGGGTCCCGGTTAACATACACCGACCCCATGGGATGAGAAGCCCGGCGTTGAAGTAGTTGCGCAAACTCCAGCAGCAGCTGCCTATCCTGCTCCAGCAGCGAAATGAAGGTTGCGTTCAAAGCGACCTGCTCAGAATCCAGTTGTTTCTTCTCGGCGACTGAGAAAATGTCGGTGAGTGAGAGGCTTAACGCTTGTGCAAGGCGATAGAGCAACTCGAGGCTTGGTCTTGCCTGGTCTCGTTCGATGCGGGAAAGGTTGCCGACATGAGAGTCGCAACGCTCTGCCAGATCAGCAAGCGTCATTCCCCGCTCTTTTCTTAAACGCCTGATTGCCTGACCTAAACTCATCGTGTGCCTCGGTTTCCAAGACGATGATATTACAGACAAAATTCCCAACAGACAAAGTTTCTAAATGCACATTAAATAGCTCCAAAATAAGCTTTCAAGGCATTAATTCTAGCCTGCTCGGACTCAATGAGTGGTCATTTATTATCCTATTCCTATCGCCCCAGGTTGTAACCTGTTTTCCTCGTCGCTATCGGTTTCAGGTATGGGGCGGGCGAAATAGAAGCCCTGCCCGACGATGGGTCAGGCAGGGATTTCGGTGAGAAGATTCCATTCTGCTTTCTATTCAGGGGCCCATTCGAGCATCCGATTGTTGTTATTTTGGGCCTCTGGATTCTTGTATAGCGGCCGGACCCGCTTTCACTGCAACAACTCTGCATATTGCTCCAGATGGAAGTCATCATCGCCGAGCTGATGATTGATCATCACCAGGCGCTTGGCGTAGTGGGCAAAGTTGTATTCCCGGGTCATGCCGATGCCACCGTGGGACTGGATGCCCTGCTCGGAAATGAACTGGCCACTGCGGCCGATGACATTCTTGGCGGCTGCCAGGATCCGGCGCCGCTCGTCGCTCTGGGGTTCGTCAGCAACGCTCGCCGCCAGGATCGCCATGGAGCGGGCCTGTTCGAGCTCAGACATCATGTCCACCATCCGGTGCTGGAGCACCTGGAATTTGCCGATAGGCACGCCGAACTGCTTGCGCTGCTTCAGGTATTCCAGAGTCAGGTCACAGGCCACTTCCATGGCGCCTACCGCCTCACCGCACAGTGCGGAGATGGCGCGTCCGGTCTGGTATTCAATGATTTCTGCAGCCTTGCCTTCCTCGCCGAGCAGGGCGTCGAGGCCCAGTTTGACGTTGTTCAGAAACAGGTCGCAGCCTTTGGAACCGTCGATAGTCGGGTAGGTCCGGCGCTCCAGGCCTTCGGCGTCCGGGCTGACCAGGAACAGGCTGATGCCATCGGCATCGCGGCTGTCGCCAGAGGTGCGGGCAGACACCACCAGGACATCGGCGCAATGGCCGCCAATCACGACCGCCTTGCGGCCGTTCAGGGTATAGCCGTCACCGGTTTTCTCGGCCCGGGTCTCTACATCGTTCAGGTTGTAGAAGCTCTGGGGCTCCTGAAGCCCAACAGCCGCCCGTACCTCGCCGCTGGCGATACCGCCAATCCACTGTTCCTGCAGCTCGCTGCTGCCGGCCTGACTGATCAGCCCGCCGCCCAGAACCACGGATTGCAGGTAGGGCTCAATACACAGGCCTCGACCCAGTTCGGTCATCACGCTTTGCACTTCAACGCCGCTGCCGCCAAAGCCCCCCAGTTCTTCCGGGAAGGGCACGGCGGTGAGGCCCAGCTCACCCAGCTGTTTCCAGAAGTCGGCACTGAAACCCAGCTCCGATTCGCTGTATTCCAGGCGTTTTTCGAAACTGTATTCACCGCGAACCAGGCGGGCCACGGTGTCCTGCAGCATCTGCTGCTCTTCGTTCAGTCGGAAATCCATGGTCGCCTCCTTAAAGCCCGAGAATCATTTTCGACACGATGTTTTTCTGGATCTCGTTGGATCCGCCGAAAATCGACAACTTGCGGTTATTGAAGTACTGGGGAGTCACCGGTGCAGCGTTCTCGTCAGAAAGGAAGTCGCCGTCGTAATCCAGATCCATTTCCTCTTCCACAAACGGAATGGCATAGGGGCCAAGGGCACGGCGAGCCAGGTCGTTGATGGTCTGGCGAATTTCGGTGCCGCGGACTTTCAGCATGGAGCTTTCCGCCCCCGGCATGCCGCCACCTTCCACGGACGCGATAATGCGCAGGTTACTGATTCCAGCCGCCATCAGATCGATTTCAACCCGGGCGATGCGCTGGCTGAAGGAGGCATCCTCGATCAGCGGGCGACCATTCTTGATCCGGCGGGTCGCCAGCTCCTTCAGGTGCTGCAGGGCGGCCTTGGAGATGCCAATGCCTGCCAGACCGGTGCGTTCGTAGGTCAGCAGGTACTTGGCGTAGGTCCAGCCCTTGTCTTCCTCGCCCACCAGGTTCTCAACGGGGACTTTTACATCCTCGAAGAACACTTCGTTTACCTCGTGCTCGCCATCCAGGGTGATGATCGGGCGTACGGTAATGCCCGGGGTGTCCATGTCGATGAGCAGGAAGGAGATGCCCTCCTGGGCCTTGACCTCTGTATTGGTGCGCACCAGACAGAAAATCATGTTGGCGTGCTGGCCCAGGGTGGTCCAGGTTTTCTGGCCATTAACGATGTAATGGTCGCCGTCGCGAACGGCGCGGGTCTTGAGTGACGCCAGGTCGGAACCGGCGCCGGGCTCGGAATAACCCTGGCACCACCAATCTTCGCCACTGAGGATTCTTGGCAGGTATCTCTGTTTCTGCTCTTCGGTGCCAAACTTGATAATCACCGGCGCCACCATGTTGACGCCGAAAGGTACGGAGCGGGGCGCCCCATAGCGGGAGGACTCTTCATCCCAGATATGTTTCTGAACCGGGGTCCAGTTCACACCGCCATATTCTTCCGGCCAGTGGGTGGCGTACCAGCCCTGTTCACTAAGGATTTTCTGCCAGCGCTGGTGGTCTTCCTTGGACAGCCGGCGGAACCCCTTAACCTTGGCGGCGATATCCGCCGGCAATTTCTCATCCAGGAACGCGCGGACTTCATCACGGAAGGCGAGCTCCTCAGTGGTGTAATTCAAGTTCATGAACAACCTCTCTTGCTGGAAAGCGAAAACATATACCGCATAGCAGAATATTTCCATAATCGAAGATAAGAGCGGTATATGTCAATAAAAATGCAAAAGCGTGTACCGCTATGCGAAATTAGTACGGGTGAGGATTGGACTTTATTGATCGAAAAAGACGATGTTTCCTGCCCAAAAAACCGTATTGAACCGATGCGGTATTCACGTGACACTCTCTACGACTTTCGTCACATCAAAGGACGCCCATGCAGGACGCCCGAAAAGATTGCCGGAACCAAGTGCTGAGTCTTTTTATTTTTTTGGCATTGGCCCTTGGTTCACTGCCTACCTATGCCGCAGACACTGCGTCATCCCCACTGTTGTGTGATTCGGCTTCTTGTCTGCTATTGCCGGATGCTACGAGCGACGGTGGTCAGGAGGGAGGGCTTTCCCACGGTGACCACTCACGGCATTTCAAGCTGCCTCCGAAGGCTACCCTTTCTGAGATTCAGGGCTTCCGGGGCCCGGTGCATTGCGCGAGCTTCCCGGTGTTGCCGCAGGCGCCACCTTCCGCCTGAAATCGCCAAAGCCGAAGGGCGCGCCAGCCCTTCGTACTAACCTTTTGAATCAAACGACTTCCATCACCTGGAGGATTTTCCATGGCTATACGGAAGCTGCTGATCGCCAATCGCGGAGAGATTGCGGTCAGGATTGCCCGGGCCTGCAGTGAACTGGGTGTTCGCTCAGTCGCCATTTATTCGGAGGCTGACGAGTATTCCCTGCACGTCAAGAAAGCCGATGAAGCCTATCAGATCAGCAAGGACCCCCTGTCGGGATACCTGAACCCCCATCACATTGTGAACATGGCGGTAGAAACCGGCTGCGATGCGCTGCATCCGGGCTATGGTTTTCTGTCGGAGAACGCCGAACTGGCTGCCATTTGTGAGCAGCGCGGCATTACCTTTGTGGGACCATCAGCGGATGCTATTGCATCTATGGGCGACAAGACCCAGGCCCGCCAAACCGCCGTTGCGGCCGGCGTTCCGGTAACCCCCGGCTCGGAAGGCAACCTGGAAGATGTTGAGGATGCCGTCGCTCAGGCCGCTGATATAGGCTACCCGGTGATGCTGAAGGCCACTTCTGGTGGTGGCGGGCGTGGTATACGCCGGTGCGATAACGAAAAGGAGCTGAGACAGAACTATGAACGGGTGATTTCCGAGGCCACCAAAGCCTTTGGCAGTGCCGAGGTGTTCCTGGAGAAATGCATCATCGAGCCCCGTCACATCGAGGTCCAGATTCTTGCCGATACCCACGGCAACGTTGTCCATCTGTATGAGCGGGATTGCTCTATCCAGCGCCGAAACCAGAAGCTGATTGAGCTGGCGCCATCGCCGCAGCTGGAGGAAAGGCAGCGCGAATATATCGGCGATCTGGCCAAGCGGGTGGCCAGGCAGTGTGGTTATGTAAATGCCGGTACCGTCGAGTTCCTGCTGGACCACGATGGCAGCTTTTACTTCATGGAAATGAACACCCGGGTTCAGGTGGAACACACCATCACCGAGGAGATCACCGGGGTGGATATCATCAAGGCGCAGATACGGATCGCTGCCGGCGAACCGCTGGGCCTCAAGCAGGAAGTTATTTCCTACCGGGGCTTTGCTGCCCAGTTCCGTATCAACGCCGAAGATCCGAAGAACGGCTTTCTGCCAAGTTTCGGCCGCATCAGCCGCTACTATTCTGCCGGCGGTCCGGGCGTGCGCACCGATGCCAATATGTATACCGGTTACGAAATTCCCCCGTACTACGACTCCATGTGCGCCAAGCTGATTGTCTGGGCCATGGACTGGGAGGAGCTGATTGCCCGCTCCCGGCGTGCTCTCGGGGATATGGGCATTTACGGCGTTCAGACCACCATCCCCTATTACAAGCAGATTCTCGAGCACCCGGATTTTCAGGCCGCTGACTTCAATACCGGCTTCGTGGAACGCAATCCCCAATTGCTTGAGTACAGCAGCAAAACCCGCCCGGAATCCATCGCCACAGCCATTGCCGCTGCCATTGCGGCGCAGGCGGGCCTGTAAAAGAACATCGGAGAGATCCCAATGACCAAGCGCAAGATTCATATAACCGACGTTATCCTCAGGGACGCCCATCAGTCTTTGATCGCCACCCGGATGCGCACAGAAGACATGCTTCCAGCCTGCGAGTGGCTGGACCAGGCCGGCTACTGGTCCCTGGAGTGCTGGGGGGGTGCTACGTTTGACGCCTGTGTGCGTTTCCTGAAGGAAGATCCCTGGGAACGTCTGCGGACCCTGAGAAAGGCCCTGCCGAACACCCGCCTGCAGATGTTGCTGCGTGGCCAGAACCTGCTGGGCTATCGTCATTATGGTGATGACGTGGTTGAGGCATTCGTGGCCAAGGCTGCCGAGAATGGCATGGATGTGTTCCGCATTTTTGATGCCCTGAACGATGTCCGCAATCTCGAGACCAGCATCAAGGCGGTCAAGAAGGCCGGGAAGCATGCACAGGGCACCATCTGCTACACCGTGAGCCCGGTGCATGGCACCGATGCCTATCTGGAGCAGGCCAAGGCCATGGCCGACATGGGCGCGGACAGTATCGCGATCAAGGATATGGCAGGGTTGCTGACGCCGGCGGTAACCGCTGAGCTGGTCGGTAAACTGAAGCAGACACTTAATCTGCCCGTTTTCCTGCATTCCCACGCCACCTCGGGCATGGCGCCGATGTGCCAGTGGGCGGCCATGGAAGCAGGCGTTGACCATATTGATACCGCGCTGTCGGCTTTTGCCGGCGGTACCAGCCATCCGCCCACGGAGTCACTGGTGGCAGCGCTACACGATGCCGGTCTGGAAACCGGGCTGAACCTGGAGCTCCTGGACAAGGCGACGCGCCACTTCCGGGAAGTGCGCAAGAAGTATCACCAGTTCGAGAGCGCCTATAACGGCGTTGATACCTCTGTGCTGTTGTCCCAGGTGCCGGGTGGCATGATGTCCAACCTGGCCAACCAGCTGAAGGAACAGGGTGCCCTCGATCGCATCCAGGACGTCTTCGAGGAAATTCCGCGGGTTCGCAAGGATCTCGGTTACCCGCCGCTGGTAACACCCACCTCCCAGATCGTTGGTACCCAGGCGGTGATCAACGTACTGGCAGGCAAGCGTTACGAGTCCATCACCAACGAAGTGAAGAAATACCTCCAGGGCTGGTACGGCAAGGCGCCGGCTTCGGTTGATAAATCGCTTCAGCAGCGCGCCGTCGGCAAGGAGGACCTGATTGAAGAGCGTCCGGCTAACCTGATCCCCCGTGAACTCGACGAGCTGCGCAAACAGGTGGGCGATCTGGCCACCAGCGAAGAGGATGTGCTTACCTACGCCATGTTCCCGGATCAGGCCAAAGCGTATCTTGAGCAGCGGCGTGACGGCACGCTGCAGCCGGAGCCCCTGGAGCCGATTCCCACCGGTTCATCCGGCGGCGCTGTCTCCAGCAAGTTCAAGATCACTGTTCACGGTGAGAGCTACGATATTCACGTTACCGGCGCGAATCCCTCCGGTGAGAACGAGCGTCGTTTCTACATGACCGTCGATGGCGTGCCTGAAGAAATCCATCTGGCTTCGCTGGGTGAAGATGGCGAGGGTGCCCGTTCCAGCGGTGGCCGTGCAACCGCCACCAAGGAGGGTCATGTGACCACCAGCATGCCAGGCAACATCGTTGATGTGCTGGTTAAGGAAGGCGACGAGGTTCAGGCCGGCGATCCGGTGCTGATTATTGAAGCCATGAAAATGGAGACTGAAGTCAAGGCGACTACCGCCGGGAAGGTTGCCGGCGTCTTTATCGCCAAGGGTGATCGAGTAGTGCCCGGAGAGGTACTGGTCGAGATTGAGTAAGTTCGCCAGACCTTGAAGCAAAGGGCCCCTCATTGTGAGGGGCCCTTTGCGTTTGGGGGATTAACCAGGCGAGATTAGCTGAAAGCCGGAATACCGGTCTGGCCCCGCCCCAGAATCAGGGCGTGGACATCGTGCGTACCTTCATAGGTATTCACAGCTTCGAGGTTCATCACGTGGCGGATCACGTGATACTCGTCGGAAATGCCGTTGCCGCCGTGCATGTCCCGGGCAACCCGGGCGATGTCCAGGGCTTTGCCGCAGTTGTTGCGCTTGAGCAGCGAAATGGCATCCGGCGTTGCCGTGCCGGCATCCATCATGCGGCCCAGTTGCAGAACCGACTGAAGGCCGATGGTGATCTCGGTCTGCATATCCACCAGCTTTTTCTGGATCAGCTGGTTGGCGGCCAGGGGCTTGCCAAACTGCTTGCGCTCCAGGGTGTAGTTGCGGGCCGCGTGCCAGCAGAATTCAGCGGCGCCCAGAGACCCCCAACTGATGCCGAAGCGGGCCTTGTTGAGGCAGCTGAACGGACCTTTCAGCCCTTCCACCTCAAGATGGTTTTCGTCCGGAACGAACACCTCGTCCATAAAGATTGAGCCGGTTTCCGATGCGCGCAGGGAGAATTTGCCCTGGATCTTTGGCGTGTCCAGACCTTTGGCGCCCTCGCGCTCAATCACAAAGCCGTTCACCTTTCCGTCCAGTTTGGCCCAGACCACGAAGACGTCGGCAATCGGAGAGTTGGTGATCCAGGTTTTTGAACCGCTCAGCAGGTAGCCGCCGTCCACTTTCTTGGCCCGGGTTTCCATGCCGCCCGGATCGGACCCGTGGTTGGGTTCGGTCAGGCCGAAGCAGCCGACGTATTCGCCCGAGGCCAGCTTGGGCAGGATGCGCTTTTTCATCGCTTCCTTGCCGTAGGAATAGATCGGGTACATCACCAGGGACGATTGAACGCTGAGGGCCGAGCGGTAGGCCGAGTCCACCCGCTCTACTTCCCGGGCAATCAGGCCATAACAGACATGGTTCAGACCCGGGCCGCCGTATTCTTCAGGCAGGGTAGCGCCCAGCATGCCGAGTTCACCCATCTGGTTAAAGATGTTGCGATCGAACGTTTCATGGCGGTTGGCCTCGGTGATGCCAGGCATCAATTGCTCATCACAGAAGCTGCGGATGCTGTCTCGAACCTGACGCTCGGTTTCGTCCAGTTGGGAATCGAAACCGAGCAGATCATTCCAGGGTGCGGAAGCCATTTTGTACTCTCCTGAAAGCGAATATCGAAAGTCCGGTTCTAGGGCCACCGGACCAATCTGTGCTATCTTTGTGTTAACGGTGTTTCATTAAGCGAAACAGAGTTTTGTAATTTGCTCCTGAAAGACTAATCCGGGTGTTGTGGAAATGCAAGCAGTGTTCAAACCTGACCAGGTGACCCTGTTGTGAGCGGCATGCTGCAGTGGCTGGTCTCCCTGGCCGTAGTTACAGAGCTGGTGGCCATCTGTCTGGAACATCGGCAACTGAGTGCCCTGGCGGGCCTGATGTTCGTTGCCGCCTTTCTGGTGGGTGCCGGGCGCCTGCAGGGGTATGCCCGGATGCTCCTGGTTGTCGCCCTTGTGGTGCTGGGAGGCCTCGCCTGGCGTGGTTCTCTGGACACCGCGCAGTTGCTGAAGGCTGCATCCGACGCGGCGTTCTATTCCGCGTTCTTGGGCAGCCTGGGCATGATGCAGTGCCTGGTGCGACGGTTCGAAGTCTTGCGGCGGATTCACGATGTGCTGCTGGGCGGCAAGCCCATTCTGCTTTATCCCAAGTACGCCCTGGTCAGTTGTGGCGTTGCCACGGTTCTGAGCTTTGGCATGATGAACCTTCTGTGTGGAAGCCTCTCCGAAACCCTGCGTGAGCGCGGAATTACCGGCGAGTCCCGTCTCCAGTGGTTGCGCAGTGTTCTGATCAGTGCACTGAGAGGCTTTGCCCTGGTGCCTCTGGTGGCGCCTACCAGCGTGGCTGTTGCCATTCTTACTCGGGAACTCCCCCAGTTGAGCTGGTCTCAGCTGCTGCCATTTGGAGTGGTTGCAGCGATTCTGATGGTGCTGATTGGCTGGGTGCTGGAACAGCGTCGGTTCCGCAAGGTCAGCAGTGAACGCATCGCCGTAGAGGGCTGGCTCCCGGGCACCGGGCGTCTACTGTTCCTCATCCTGCTGGTATTCACGGTGATGGCGGGCCTGGTGGCGACGACCGGCTTCAAGGTGTCGGTGGCAGCCATGCTATCGGTGCCGACCGTGACACTGGTTTACATGCTGTGGCAGGAACGGGAGCTTATGCCGGTTCTCAAGGAAGGTGCTGGCCAGGTATGGGGTATGCAGAATGAAATGGCCATTTTCGCCGCCTCGGCCATTCTTGGTGTTGCGCTGTCTGCGGTCATTCCGGCGGATGCGCTTGCGGGCCTGGTCGCCACTGGTGGCGGCGTTTTCCTGGTCGCTGTTGTTGGCATGCTGATGCTGCCCATGTTCTCCATGATCGGCATCATTCCCATCACGGTTCTGAGTGTCCAGGCCGGTTTGCTGCCCCAGCTGGTGGCCGAGGGAATGGAACTGCTGCCCGTTGCCGTGGCCCTGGTGATAGGCTTTTCCCTGGCCATGATGCTGTCGCCCTTTGGCCCCTCGGTCATGCTGTTGTCCCGGTTCGGTCAGATCTCCCGATGGGTTGTGGCGTTTCGATGGAATGGTCTGTTTGCGCTGATAGCGCTGCCAGTGCTTCTGGTCCTGACAGCGCTGGTGGCCTGGCTGGCACCGGGTCAATAGCCCCGGTCAGTATCCACGATCCCTGAGATAGCGCGTCCGGCGGCATGGTCCCGGATCTTGCCGGTGATCTGCTCAATGGTGGCATCCCGAAGGGTCCGTGCCGAGATGTGCGGAGTGATGGTGATCTCCTTCCGTTGCCAGAATGGGTGCCCCTCCGGCAGGGGTTCCTTGCGGAACACGTCTAGCGAGGCACGCAGCAGTTTGCCCTCGTCCAGCGCCCGAAGCAGGTCGTCCTCAACCAGATGTTCACCCCGGCCAACGTTGATCAGCACGGCACCCGGTTGGAGCTGGCTCAGCAGATCATAGTTGATGATGTCCCGGGTTTCGTCGGTCAGGGGCAGTGTGTTCACCAGAACACGGGTGGATTGCAGAAAGTCGCCCAGCTGGTCCGGGCCGGCGTAGGTGCTAACGCCCTCCACGCTGTGCTTTCCGCGGGCCCAGCCACTTACCTGATAATCCAGATCGGCCAGGGTGCGGGCGACCCGTTTACCGATATGACCCAGCCCCATGACACCCACCGGCCATTCGCTGCGCTTTATCGGGCGATGAATCTTCCAGACGCCCTGGCGCTGCTGCTCCCGGTAGGTTTCCATCTCGCGGCTGGCTTCCAGCAACTGGTGCAGCACGTACTCCGCCATCTGCACCGACATCCCTGCATCTTCCAGGCGCACAATCGTAAGGTCTTGCGGCAGGTTGGCAACCTTGAGCAGGCCGTCGATACCCGCCCCCAGATTGAACACCGCTTTCAGATGCTTTTCCCGCTCGAATAGCGCCTCAGGGGGCTGCCACACGATGGCGTAATCCGCGTCAACAGCCGGCCCCTCCGGATCCCAGACGTAAATCTCCGCTTCCGGCAAGAGTTCTTTGATGGGTCCTGTCCAGCGCTCGGGTTTCGGGTCGCCTGCCACAAAAAGAATCTTCATTTTGCCTCCGGGGGTCGCCACAGGGTTTGATGGCTGCTAGTTTGTTTTGCAATGCAGAACAGAAAATCGGTTTAATTCGGAAAAGTCGGTATACAGTACCGCCTTGCGATTCCCAATTTGAAACATAAGTGCCAAGTGTTTCATATTTGGTACGAATTTTGAAAAGACTTTCTGGTACTTGATTTCTGCAGCGATTAAAATGGTGCATCTTTAGTTATTCATCAAATTAATACACCGGTTACCGGAGCGGGCGACGCGGTTGGAGGACGTCCCATTATGGCAGGAAAAAAGCAGATCTCACCTGAGCTGAAAGTGGCATCCACTGACGGTGAGCCCGTGAAGCCGGAAAAAGACCGCAAGTTTGTCGAGGCCCTGTCCCGCGGCCTGGACGTGCTCCGCGCCTTCAGCCAGGGTCCTGTCATCCTGGGGAACCAGGACATCGCCCGCATCACCGGTCTGCCCAAGCCGACCGTGTCGCGGATGACCTACACCCTCACCAAGCTGGGTTACCTCAGCTACAACACCCAGCTGGAGAAATACCAGCTCAGTTCCGGGGTGCTGGCACTCGGTTATGCCTACGTGTCCAACCTCAAGGTGCGCCAGCTGGCCAAGCCCTACATGGACGAGTTCGCCCGCCAGACCAACATGTCGGTTGGCCTGACCTGCCGGGACCGGCTGCACATGATCTACGTGGAAAACCGCCTGCCACCGGAAGCCTCCCTGCTGCGCATGGATATCGGCCTGAAGCTGCCCATGGCCACCACCTCTGCCGGCCGCGCCTACTACTGTGCCATCAGCGACAAGGCCCGCCTGGTAATCGACGACGCTATGGCCGCCAAATTTGGAGACGACTGGCCAGAGAAAAAGGCAGGCCTTGATCAGGCCATGAAAGATTACAAGGAACACGGCTTCTGCCTGTCCATCGGCGAGTGGGACCGCAACATCAATTCCGCCGGCGTGCCCATTCACCTGCAGGACGGCACCATCATGGCCCTGACCTGTGCCGCGCCGTCCTACCTGGTGCCGGCTGAAAAGCTTCGGGGTTCCATTGCCCACCAGCTGGCGATGCTGGCAGGCGATATAGAATCCTTGGGAGTTTAAAAGCCACCTCCCGACAAACTCCAAACCAAGAAACCGCAGAGGAACCCCTGCGGTTTTTTTGTGCCTGTAGTTTAATGGGTGGTTGAAACCACCAACGAACTTGTATTAAATCGTACGCATGTTTCGCTAGTTAAAACCACATTTCAGAAAGAATGCGAGGAGAAATCATGTCTGAGGTCGTTAGCTATAACCGGGAAGGCAACATCGGCGTTATTACCGTGAACTACCCGCCGGTAAACGCCCTCGGCCAGGCTGTTCGCTCCGGTCTGCTCGCAGCCCTGGAGCAGGGGCAAAAGGATGCAGAGGCCAAGGCGCTACTGCTGGTTTGCGAAGGGCGCACGTTTATCGCCGGTGCCGACATCCGTGAGTTCGGCAAGCCCATGCAGGAGCCAACCCTGCCGTCACTGGTGAATACCTTTGAAAACAGCGACAAGCCGCTGGTTGCCGCGATCCATGGCACGGCCCTGGGTGGTGGTCTGGAAACCGCACTGAGCTGCCACTACCGGGTTGCGGTCAGCAGCGCCAAGGTGGGCCTGCCAGAAGTGAAGCTGGGCCTTCTGCCTGGCGCTGGCGGCACACAGCGGCTTCCGCGCCTGACCGGCGCCCGGAAAGCGCTGGAAATGATCACCACCGGTGAGTTTGTCGGCGCCAACGATGCCCTGGCCCTTGGCATTCTCGATGCCGTGGAACAAGGCGACGATATCCGTGCAGTGGGCATGGCCTATGCGCAGAAAGTGGTTGATGAAGGCAAGCCGGTGCGTCGTGTTCGCGATATCACCGACAAAATCGATGCGGACAAGGGCAGCGATGTCTTTGACCAGTTCCGTGACGAGCTGACGAAGCGGGCCCGGGGTCTGTTCTCCCCGTTCAAGTGTGTCGATGCCGTGGAAGCGGCCTTCAACCTGCCTTTTGACGAGGGCATGAAGCGCGAGCGGGAACTGTTCATGGAATGCATGGAATCACCCCAGCGCGCTGGCCTGATTCATTCGTTCTTTGGCGAGCGTGAGGTCTCCAAGGTCAAGGGACTGCCGAAGGATACGCCGGTTCGTGAGGTGAAGAGCGTTGGCATTATCGGCGCCGGCACCATGGGTGGCGGTATCGCCATGAACTTTGTCAATGTGGGCATTCCGGTCACCATCGTTGAGGTAAAACAGGACGCCCTGGACAAGGGCCTGGCTATTATCCGCCGCAACTACGAGAACTCCGCCAAGAAAGGCAAGCTGACCCAGGAGCAGGTGGAACAGCGGATGGCGCTGATCACCCCGAGCCTGACCTACGACGATTTCCGGGACGTTGACCTGGTGATCGAGGCGGTGTTCGAAAACATGGCCATAAAGAAAGAAATCTTTGCCAAGCTTGATGAGGTCTGCAAGCCGGGTGCGATTCTGGCGTCCAATACCTCAACCCTCGATATCGACGAGATTGCGTCTGCCACCAATCGTCCGGAAGACGTGGTGGGTATGCACTTCTTCAGCCCGGCCAATGTGATGAAGCTGCTGGAGAACGTGCGTGGCAGCAAGACCTCCGATGAGGTCAAAGCCACGGTGATGGCGGTTGCCAAGAAGATCAAGAAAGTCGGTGTCATGGTGGGCAACTGCTACGGCTTTGTCGGCAACCGGATGCTCCACAAGCGCGGCACCGAAGCCATGTCGCTTGTAGACGAGGGCGCTTCTCCGCAGCAGGTCGACAAGGTGCTGACCGATCTTGGTTTCCCCATGGGCCAGTTCGCGATGTCCGATCTGGCAGGGATCGATGTCGGCTATCGCATCCGGGAAGAACGGCGCAAGGCCGGTGAAGATATCCCGGCCAGTTGGATGGACAAGCTTGCGGAGCAGGGTCGCCTTGGCCAGAAGACCCAGGCGGGTGTATACAAGTATGAGGAAGGCAGCCGCAAGCCGATTCCCGATCCGGAAGTGGAACAGCTGATCGAGCAGTTCCGCAAGGAACAGGGGATTACGCCCCGGGAGATTACCGATCAGGAAATCCTCGAGCGCTGCGTGTATGTGATGATCAACGAGGGTGCGAAGATCCTCGAGGAAGGCATTGCCGATCGTCCGCTGGATATCGACATTGTCTGGATCTATGGCTATGGCTTCCCGGCCTATCGTGGCGGCCCGATGTTCTGGGCCGACCAGGAAGGTCTGGATACCATTCTTTCGGCCGTGAAGAAGTATCAGAATACCGTTGGTGGTGAGCAGTGGGAGCCGGCGGCTTTGCTTGAAAATCTGGTGAGTGAAGGCAAGAAATTCGGCGATCTCTAAGCTCGTAGGTCGGATTAGGCGAAGCCGTAATCCGACAACTAGAGGTAAACGATCAACTCGATGTCGGATTACGGCCTCGCCTAATCCGAACTACATGTTTCGAAAATTGAGGACATTGTTATGTCTGATGCAGTCATCGTTTCCACCGCTCGTACCGGTCTTGCGAAATCCTACCGGGGCTCTTTGAACAACACACACAGCGTGGATATGGCAGGTCACGTCATCAAGCATGCTGTTGAGCGCGCGGGCATTGATCCGTCTATTGTTGAAGATGTCATCATGGGTGCGGCCTACCAGGAAGGTGCCCAGGGCCGGAATATTGCCCGTCTGGCGGCCATTCGGGCCGGTCTGCCGGTGACTACTGCCGGGTTCTCCATCAACCGGTTCTGCAGCTCGGGTTTGCAGTCCATCGCCCTGGCGGCACAGCGGGTGGTGTCCGAGAAAGTACCGGTCATGGTGGCGGGGGGCGTCGAGTCCATTTCCCTGGTGCAGAACGAGAAGATCAACAGCTTCCACGCCACCAACGAGTGGCTGATGAAGAACAAGCCCGAGCTGTACCTTTCTATGATTGAGACGGCGGATATTGTGGCCAAGCGCTACAACGTCAGCCGTGAAGCCCAGGATGAATACTCGCTGATTTCCCAGCAGCGCACGGCAGCGGCCCAGCAGGCTGGCAAGTTTGACGATGAGATCGTGCCTTTCGATGCCACCATGCTGGTCAAGGACAAGGAAACCGGTGAGGTCAGTGAAAAGCAGGTGACCCTGAAAGGTGACGAGTGTAATCGCCCAAACACCACCCTTGAGGGCCTGGCGGGTCTGGAGCCGGTACGTGGTCCTGAGCAGTTCATCACGGCCGGCAACGCCAGCCAGCTGTCGGACGGAGCCTCAGTATGCACGGTGATGAACAGCACCTATGCTGAGAAGCACAACATTGAACCCATGGGGATTTTCCGTGGCTTCGCTGTGGCGGGTTGTGAGCCGGATGAGATGGGCATCGGCCCGGTGTATGCGATTCCGCGCCTGCTTGAGCGCAATGGTCTGACCATGGACGACATTGATCTGTGGGAGCTGAACGAAGCCTTCGCCTCCCAGGTGATTTACTGCCGTGACCGCCTGGGCATTCCCATGGAGAAGCTGAACGTAAACGGCGGCTCTATTTCCATCGGCCACCCCTTTGGTGTTACCGGCGCCCGTCAGACAGGCCACGCCCTGATCGAAGGCAAGCGGCGTGGGGCGAAATACGTGGTGATCACCATGTGCATCGGCGGCGGCCAGGGTGCTGCCGGCCTGTTTGAAGTGGTGTGAAGCCGGCCTGAATGAAATCGGGGTCGGAAGAAAGCGTTCTTCTGACCCCTTGTTCACCAAAAGGGGATCAGCATGGACAGACAAGCCAAAGCAGTCGTCTGCCGGGAATGGGGGCAGCCCGTTCAGGTGGAAACCATCACGGTGGAAGGCCCCAAGCGGGATGAAATCACCATCAAGATCGCGGCCTGCGGCGTTTGCCACAGCGATCTGTCCGCCACCACGGGCAAGATTCCCTATCCGCCTCCCCTTGTATTGGGCCATGAAGCCGCCGGCGTGGTTGTCGAAGTCGGTGAGGGCGTCACTGCCTTCAAGGAAGGCGACCATGTGGTGAGCACGTTTATCTCCATGTGCGGCAAATGCAGCCAGTGTGTTCGTGGCCGTCCGGT
Source organism: Marinobacter sp. EhC06 (assembly GCF_001650915.1). Lineage (GTDB taxonomy): Bacteria > Pseudomonadota > Gammaproteobacteria > Pseudomonadales > Oleiphilaceae > Marinobacter. The sequence goes on along the minus strand of NZ_LXYO01000023.1, from coordinate 240,732 downwards.
GCTGTGCGAAAACGCCCGCAAGGCCATGTTCAACCTGCCTGATGGCACGGTCAGAACCAAGGGTGCGGACGGCGAGCCACTGAACGTTTTCGGCGCCTGTGGCGTGATGGCCGAGTTCGCCACCATGCACGTGGACAATTGCGTCAAGGTGGATGAAACCGTGCCCATGCAGAACGCCGCCCTGGTGGGCTGTGCCGTGATGACTGGTGTGGGCGCCGTGTTCAACACGGCAAAGCTTGAACCCGGCTCACGCGCCGCCGTGTTTGGCATCGGTGGCGTTGGTCTCAATGCCATCCAGGGCTGTGTCACCGCTGGCGCCGAGATGATCGTGGCGGTGGACAGCAACCCCAAAAAGCTGGAGATGGCGAAAGAATTTGGCGCTACCCACACCGTGAATATCAATGAGGTGGAAGACGCAGCTAAAGCCGTAAAGAAACTGACCGGCGGCGTTGACTACGCCTTCGAATGCGTAGGCGCCGGGCCGGTGGTCGAACAGGCCTACAAGAGTCTCGGCCGTGGTGGTACCGCCGTCGTGGTGGGTGTGGCGGATCCGAAAGACAAGACCACGCTGACCACACTGACGTTGCCAGCGGATGAGCGCACCCTGAAAGGCAGCTGGCTGGGCTCGGCAAGGCCGCAGCACGATTTCCCCAGGATCCTGGGTCTTTACAAGGCTGGTAAACTCAAGCTGGATGAACTGGTTACCCGGACCTACCCCATAGAAGAAGCCGCACAGGCGTTCGATGATATGGTGGCAGGCAAGAACGCCCGAGGCGTTATCGTATTTGAATGAAGGGGGAAGCATGAACGAGCTGAACAGGAACTACATCAACGGTCAATGGGTTAGCTGGGCCGGTGACATGATCGACGTTCACGAAGCTGGCACCGGTGACGTGATTGCCCGGGTGCCCGCCGCCGGCGCGGATGAGATGGAACAGGCCATTGCCGCCGCCGATGCGGCGTTTGAAAGCTGGTCGGAAAGCACCCTGGAAGAACGGATCAAGGTGCTGGAACAGCTGCACGCGGGCCTGAAAGAACGCGCTCCGGAAATTGCCGAAACCGTCTGCCGGGAAGTGGGCATGCCCATCAAACTTGCCACGCCGATCCAGGCCGGTATGCCGGCCGCGGTAACCAAGAGCTACCTGAAACTGCTGCCGGACTTCCCGTTTACCGAACAGTCCGGCAATTCCGAGGTGCAATATGCCCCGGTTGGTGTGGTTGGCTGCATTACCCCCTGGAACTACCCCCTGCATCAGGTGATCCTGAAGATCGTCCCGGCGATTGCGGCCGGTTGCACCGTGGTACTCAAGCCTTCGGAGATCGCCCCCCAGACGGCGTTTATCCTTGCCGAGATCCTGGATGGCACAGACCTGCCCAAGGGCGTGTTCAACATGGTGTGCGGCTATGGCCACACCGTTGGTGACACCCTGATCAAGCACCCGGATGTGCGCATGGTGTCCTTCACCGGTTCTACCCGCACCGGCAACCTGATCGCCCACGCCGCAGCCGATGACTTCAAACGCTTCGCCCTGGAGATGGGTGGCAAATCCGCCTCCGTCATCCTTCCGGATGCCGACCTGGCGGCAGCCGTCAAAGGCACGATCAACAACTGCCTGCTGAACTCCGGCCAGACCTGCACCGCACTCACCCGCATGCTGGTTCCGGCCGACAAGCACGATGAAGCCTGCGAACTGGCCGCCGCTGCCGTGGCAAAAATGACCCCGGGCAATCCGCTGGAAGAAACCACCCGCCTGGGCCCGTTGTCCTCAGCCCAGCAGCGCGACAAGGTGATCGATTACATCAAACTGGGTATCCAGGAAGGTGCCAAGCTGGTTGCTGGTGGGCCCGAGGCGCCCGAGGGTTGTGACAAGGGTTACTTCGTCAAGGCGACCGTCTTCGGCAACGTAAAACCGGACAGCCGCATCGCCCAGGAGGAAATTTTCGGGCCGGTGCTGTGCGTGATCCCATACAACGACGAAGCCGAAGCGGTGAAAATCGCCAACGGCACCCAGTACGGGCTATCTGGTGCGGTCTGGTCCGGCGACGACGCCAAGGCCAAGAAAATTGCCAGCAAGCTGCGCACCGGCCAGGTATTCGTGAACGGTGGTGCGTTTAACCCGATGGCGCCGTTTGGCGGCTTCGGTCACTCTGGTATTGGCCGCGAATTCGGTAAGTGGGGCCTGGAGGAGTTTCTGGAAATCCGGTCTTTGCAGCTGTAAATGCTGATAGCCTGGGCTGCCGATCGGTGGCCCTGAGAGTTAGATCGGCCACGGGGTGGGGGTGTCTTTTCTGCCGGGAAAAAATGTCTGAGCGAAGCGAGTTGTTTTTCCCAGAAGAAAAGACACCCCCGCCTCGGGGCCAGCCCCCAAAGCCTGTAAGCCCTAGGCCTTCCCCCCAAGCAAAATCCGCACAGCCGTACAGGCATCCTCCAATTCCGCCTCCCTTGGCTCCCGCCCGGCAATGATGTCGCTGTACAGGCAGGACTCTGCCAGTCGGATCATGAAGTAAGACAGGCTGAAAATATTCATCGGCGGCTTGATATGCCCGGCCGCAACCTGGTCTTTCAACATCCGGGTGTTGGTCTCTACCGTTCGGGTATGCAGGATCGACTGCGATGACGTGAGGATCTTCAGGGCGTATTCCGGGTCCTGGTTGATGAATCGCCGCAGCGGCTCGAAGTGCAGGATGGTGGAATTGGTGCGTCGGTACACGCCGACGATATAGTCCACTCCCATGCCGGGAGTTTCCGCCATGGCCTGGCGCCAGAGGGGTTCGTACAGGGACCAGAGAATCTCGCCGATCAGCAGATCCTTGTTGCCCACCCAGCGAAACAAGGTGGCGCGGCCAATTCCGAGCTCATCAGCCAGCGGTGCCAGGTGAATGCGCTCACCTTTCAGCCACATGCGGCGTGCCCGCTTGAACGCGTCGGCGGGTGTTGCCCTGGTTACGGTCTTGTCTGCCACTGAAACCTCGTGCCGGAATTTGGATTCATTTTAACGGCTAAACCCGGAGCCGGCTATGCGCGCGGTTTCGAGGCCCTGTGATGGTTTTGTGAACTTTTCCGCCTACACTCTGCTCTGAAAGCAACGAAAGCCAGCGGCGAAGGCAATGAACCACGAGACCATGACGCGAACGGTACTGATTATCGAAGACAACCCCGGCATCGGTGAGCTGGTGCGCATGCAGGTGTCGGATCTGGGCATGAAGGCCGTTCTGGTGGATAGGGGCGATACCGGTCTGGAGCGGTTCCGTGAGGGTGGCATTGATCTGGTGATCCTGGATCTGATGCTGCCCGGCCTGGATGGTCTGGCGGTGTGCCGCGAGATACGTGCCTGCCCGGGCTATGTGCCCGTTTTGATGCTTACCGCAAAGAGCACGGAGCTGGACCGGGTTCTGGGCCTGGAGATGGGGGCGGATGACTACCTGACAAAACCGTTCAGCGTGGCGGAACTTGCGGCCCGCATCAAAGCCCTTTTTCGTCGGGTCGACGCCCTCTCTCAGGGTTCGTCTGCAAGCAAGGACGTTGAAGAGATTCAGGTGGACGGTCTGAAAATTGATCCGGTTCGCCGGCGGGTTTATGTGGACGATCGGGAAGTGGATCTGACCGCCCGTGAGTTTGACCTGCTCTGGCACTTTGCGTCCCATCGGGGCCGGGTATTCAGCCGGGCACAGTTACTTGATGCTGTCTGGGGCTACAACCATGAGGGTTATGAGCACACCGTGAACACCCACATCAACCGCCTGCGTAACAAGATTGAAGCCGACCCCGCCGAGCCCCGATACGTCCAGACAGTCTGGGGTGTTGGCTATCGGTTCATGGATTGATCATGGCCCTGTCTGTATTCCGAACCCTCTATGCTCGGCTGGCCATTGGTCTGTTCCTGTTGCTGCTCGTGGTGGGCGGGCTCTTCACTTTTCTGAGTCTGTCTTCGGTGCGGGAATACTCGGCCGCGGTTAACCAGCAACTGAACCGGGATCTTGCCCGCAATCTGGTGTCGGACCGAAACCTGGTAACCGATGGCGAACTCAACCGCGACGCTTTGAAGCAGCTTTTCGAGCTGTACATGACGATCAATCCCAGCATCGAGATCTATCTTCTGGATACCGACGGCAACATCCTTTCCTACTCGGCGGACCCGAACAAGATCAAGCGCAACCGGGTGTCCCTGGAGCCCATTCGGACCCTGCTTGAAACCCCCGAAGCCTATCCGCTGCCCGGCGATGACCCGCGCAGCCACGACCGTCGAAAAGTCTTCTCGGTAACGCCGGTGCCATCGGCAGAGGATCCAACGGGTTACCTTTACGTGGTTCTGCGCGGGGAGGAATACGATCTGGCAGAGAGCATGGTGCACAGTAACCGCCTTCTGCAGATGGGCGCCGGAGCGCTCGCCGTGAGCCTGTTTGTCGGTTTGCTGGCGGGCCTGGTTTTTTTCCGGCTGCTGACGCGTCGGCTGTCGCGGCTGACCGAGCGGGTGGAATCCTTTGAGCGGGGGATGTCTTCGGAGAGCACAGCGGCGGTTGCCGGCAAGGGTGATGACATTGATTACCTGGCCGCCCGGTTTGATCAGATGGCACAGCGGATTGTCGCCCAGCTGGATCTCCTGAAGCACAAGGATGCCCAGCGCCGGCAACTGGTTGCCCAGGTCTCCCATGACCTGAGAACGCCACTGGCATCCATCCAGGGTTACATTGAAGCCTTGCGCCTGAAACAGGACACGCTTGTCCCCGAGGAGCGGGCACGCTTCCTGGATGTGGCCCTGTCTGAAAGCCACCGGCTTGGTCGCCTGGTGGAAGAACTGTTTGAGCTTGCGGCACTGGATGCCCGTGAGAAGCAGCCGAAGACGGAACCGTTTGTGGTTGCCGAGCTCTTGCATGATGTGGTGCAGAAACACCATCCGGAGGCGGAGCGTGCAGGCGTTGCCCTGTCGATTGTCTCCGTGGCGCCGGTCCAGGTGCTGGCGGACATCGCCATGACCGAGCGGGTATTGGATAACCTGATCAGCAATGCCATCAGCCATTCGCCACAGGACACGGAGATCACACTGAGTGTTTCCGAACGGGACGGCGGTGCGGAGATTACCGTTGCGGACGCTGGCCCCGGCATCGATGAGGCGGACCTGGAACACGTCTTCGAACCCTTTTACCAGGCCGCAGGCGCTTCGAGGACAGGCCATGCCGGGCTTGGGCTCGCGATTGCCCAGAGAATGGTGTCGCTGCAACAGGGGAAACTCTCTGTCCGCAATGCCGGTGGCGCCGCTTTCAGCGTCTGGCTGCCCCTGGCCGGCGAGAGTTTCGTGCCGGGCGGCGAAAAATCCACAGCGTTATGAATTCGTAACACCTGGTGAACGTTTTCGTGAATCCACGACCCTACGCTGTAGGAATGGAATCACGTGAAGGAGAAGTCTGATGAAACGCAAGATTTTGGGTTTGTTTTCTGCAGTGGCACTTGTCTCTGCAGCTGGTCTGTTCACCACCTACGCGGTTGCCGAAAAGTCGGAGTCGCAGATGAGCAAATACGCACCGGACCAACCGGGTCTGGCCGTGGCAACCTTTGCTGGCGGTTGTTTCTGGTGTGTCGAGGCCGGGTACGAGAAGCGGGTGCCGGGCGTGGTGGAAGTCGTCTCGGGCTATTCTGGTGGGAAAGAGGCAAGCCCCTCCTACAAGCAGGTTGCCTCGGGGCAGACTGGCCATACCGAAGCGGTACAGGTCTATTACGACCCCAACGAAATGACATACGAGGGCTTGTTGCAGGCGCTCTGGCGGATGATGGACCCGACCGATAATCAGGGGCAGTTTGTGGACCGTGGCCAGCAGTATCGACCGGCTATTTTCTACCATAACACTGAGCAGAAGCGCCTGGCCGAAGCGGCCGTTGCAGAGTTGGAGGCTTCCGGCGTTTACGAGAAACCTGTGGTGATCGAAATCGTGCCATTCAAGAAATTCTACCCGGCCGAGGAATATCACCAGGATTATTACGACAAGAACCCGGTGCGCTACAACTTCTACACCTTCAACTCTGGCCGCTATCAGTTTATCGAGAAGGTGTATGGCGAAGATTATGAGCTTGATTACACCCGGTTCCAGGAGAATGCCACGGTGGACGCCAGTGACGACCTGGTGGGCGATGGAAGCGCCAGCACAGAATCCGGTCAGATGGGCAGTGGCTTCGATCCGGAAAACTTTGAAAAGCCCGCTCAGGATGTGCTCAAGCAGCGCCTGACCGATATGCAGTACGAGGTCACCCAGGAAGACGGCACCGAGCCGGCGTTCAACAACAAATACTGGGACAACAAGAAACCAGGGCTTTACGTGGATATTGTCTCGGGCGAGCCGCTGTTCTCATCCCGCGACAAGTACAAATCCGGTACCGGCTGGCCGAGCTTTACCCGGCCGATCACACCAGACGCGGTGGTGGAACGTGAGGACAACTCGTTCTTCATGACCCGTACGGAAATCCGCAGCAGCCACGCGGATTCCCACCTTGGCCATGTCTTCAACGATGGCCCTGCGCCGACCGGGTTGCGCTACTGCATGAACTCCGCGGCGATGGACTTTATCCCCCTGGAGGACATGGAACAGGCCGGCTATGGCAAGTGGATTGATGACGTCAAACCGGAAACCGACATGGCCAGCCAGTAACGGCAGTACCCACGCACGCTGGATTAACGAGTAGGTCGGATTAGCGCAGCGTAATCCGACACCCGCATCATAGCCAAAGATCCGCCACCCGGGTGTCCCGGCTGAAGTGGTGTACTATCTGCGCCTGCAACAACTCCGCTGTGGCAATGGCATCAATCAGAGCGTTATGGGCTGCATAATGGGGCAGCCCGTAACGCAGCCGGCTGTCGGCCAACCGGATTGATACCGGCTTCTTGCCCATCAGCCGTTGCCACCGGGAAGGGTTGCGATCCGGATGCAGGTGAGCTTCGATGGCCATGGTATCAAGAACCGGAAAACGTATGCCCTCGCCGAGTCGCCAGCGCAGGGCCACATCCAGGAACGAGCGCTCAATGTTCCGGTAATGAACCACCGGGATGCGGCCGTTCAGATAGCTGAACAACTCCCCCAGAATCTCTTCCAGATCCGGTGCCTCGTCGATGTCGCTGTGGGTGATGCCGTGGATGGTTACTGACGTCTGGTGCAAGGGCAGTTTCGGGCGTACCACCCAGTGTTTTGCCTGGGACAGCTGAATACCGTCCAGAGTAAAGGGTACCAGACCGATGCTGACAATGGAGTGCTGGCTGGCATCGAGCCCGGTGGTCTCGAAATCAATGGCCAGCATCCGGACCTCTGAGATGGGCGTATCGGGTGAGGGACAGCCGCTCTCATAAAACGCTTTCAGGATCGGGGATTTGCTCTGTTGGGCCAGGGCCTGGTATTGCTCTGGCCAAGGCAGGCTGTGAACGGACGGCTCGCCAGAAGAGGCATCAGACATTACGGGCCACCTGGGCGTTGTAACGGAATCTCAGGAATTTCTGGGCATTGTTGACCACCTGGAACGCATCCTTGAGATGGCTGCGCTCGAAGGGTGAAAGGTCTTCCGGCCGAACATTGTTGTCTGGCTCCCGCCCGGCTTCTATCGCCAGGGCCTGATGCCGGATCCGTACAATGGAAATGAACTCGAGGGCGTCCCTCAGGTTGCCAAGATCGTCTTCCATCAGGAGCTTGGTGTTGCCAATGGCCTTGAGGCGTTCAAAGGAATTCTGTGCGCGGGATTTGCAGGCCAGGGCGTGGATCCGGATCAGATCAGACAGGGGCGCCGTTCCCCGGCGTTTCAGGTTGAATGTCTTCTGCTGCTTGCCATCTTCTTCCAGCACGAAGGTGCGGAAGAAGCCAATTGGCGGCGTTCGGTTCAGGGCGTTGCGGGCCATCATTGCAAGGAACCGCTGGCTGTTGCTGGCTTTTTCGGCCACCAGGGCCTTCAGTTGCTCGGCGAATTCGGTCTCGCCGTAGATGCCATCCAGGTCAAAGAAAATGTTGCTGTTAAGCAGGGCTTCGGCTTTTGGATTCTCGATCCAGTCGGTGAAATAGCCCTTCCAGACGCTCAGAGGCTGCCGCCATTTCTGGTTTGTGGCCATGATGTCGCCGGTGCAATAGGAGTAGCCACACTCGGCCAGTCCATCGCTGACGAACTTGGCCAGCGCCCGGAAGTACTCGTCGTGGGCTTCCGGCACAAAGCTGTCGTCCAGGATCATGGCGTTGTCCTGGTCGGTGACCACCAGCTGCTCGTCCCGGGCCATGGAGCCAAGGGCCATGAAACAGTAGGGCACCGGCGGTGGCCCAAATTTCTCTTCACCCAGTTCCAGCAGGCGCTGGGTAAAGCTGCGGCCGATGCCGGCCATGGCGCTGCCAATCATGTGGGAGTTGGCATCCTCGTTCACCATACGCACGAAGCTGTCGCGCACATCCAGGCTGATTTTCTTGAGGCCTTTTACATCCTGCTGGTGATAGATATTGCTGACCAGGTACAGGCTGCTCTGGCTCTCGTATTTCACGATGTCAGACAGCGCAATCACGCCACGAACCTCGTCTCCGTCCATCACCGGAAGATGGTGCACGTTGTTGTGCAACATGGTGAGCATGGCTTCAAATATGAACATGTTCGAGCGGATGGTGATCAGGTCTTCAGACATGATCTCGCTGATGGGAGTTTCCGAGGCCAGTGCTTCGCTGAGGGCCCGGGTACGCAGGTCGCGGTCGGTGATGATGCCCTGGAGTCGAGGTTTTTCACCTTCCTCATCCATCAATAGCAGCGCGGACACACCGTTCTCAGTCATGATCCGGGCGGCTTCCTGCAGCCGGACAGTGCAGGGTGCCATAACCGGTTCCCGGGATATCAGCCGCGTGACCTTGGACGTCATCAGCTCGTTGGATTTTTCCCGGCGGGAAACCGCAGAGCGCAGGCGGCTGCGGTCTTCAATCTCGACGAAATCGGCGAAGTTGTCGTCGTTTTCCCAGAGGTATTGGAAGGTGTCGTAGGGGATCTTGTATAGCAGGGTGTCTTCCAGGGCTTTGGCGGGGAAACGCACTTTCCTGTTCATCAGAAGACCAAACTGGCCAAAGACCTCACCTTCACTGATCCGGTTATAGAGTTCTCCGGTTCGCCGATAGATTTCAACGGCGCCACTGCGCACGTAAAACAGCCAGCTGCTCGGGTCACCCAGTTCCAGGATCTGGCTCCCGGCCTTGAAGTAGACAACCTCTATGTCGCCAACCACCCTGTCGAGCAGCTCCTCGGTCATCTCGTCAAACGGCGGGTATTGAGCCATGTGATTGCGGATGTCGACCAGCTCGGCCTGCATAAAACTCCCTGTTCTGGCGAAGAAAAAGTGTTTGTCAGTCATGGAATATAGCAGTGGCAGAGGCCTGCGACCATGTCGACCTTTGATGGATTTCATTGACCGGTTACCCGGGTGTTGCTAGCCTTGCCACACTTTTTTCAGGTGCCCGTCGCAAAGCGCGACGGGTGAAACGGGAAATCGGTGAGCCTGGTCACGCCAGTGCAAGTCCGATGCTGCCCCCGCAACGGTAAGCAGGACAACGGCAATCTTTGCGCCACTGTGTCGCCACGACATGGGAAGGTGATTGCCCGGGAACCCAGGGTTCCGCCTGCCAGCCCGGAGACCGGCCTGGAAAAACACCCGATGTTGCGGTGGGCAACCTGGGTGGGTGATATGCCGGTTCCGCTTTCCTGACACCAGTCTACCGCCTGCCCCCATTCCCTGTTCCGCAACAAAACCCAGATTCCCGTGCGGGTGCGCGCGGAGTGCGGAGCAAGCTTCATGTTCAGAATTCAATGCCCTGTTGTATTGGCCGGCGTTTCCCTGGCCGCCCTGCCTATGGCCGTCTCGGCCCAGTCTGCCCCGGAATCCGATGCCCTGGATCCAATCGTGGTTACCGCGACACTGGGGCCAAAGACCGTTGGTGAGAGTTTGTCTTCGGTTACGGTCATCGAGAAGGAGGATATTGATCGGCAACAGCCCGCGGAATTCCGCGATTTGCTGCGCGCCCAGCCGGGGATCAATGTGGTGTCGGACGGCAGCTACGGCAAGACCACCAGCGTATTCCTGCGGGGCGCGGGGAGCTCAGGTACAGTGCTGCTTCTTGATGGTATCCGATTGCGCTCTGCCTCTGCGGGCATCCCGCCCTGGCAGTTTTTGCCTCCGGAATTGATGGAACGGGTTGAACTGGTGCGGGGCGCGAAGAGCTCGCTCTACGGTGCCGATGCGGTGGGTGGTGTCATCCAGGCGTTCACCCTGGAACCTGAAGCCGGGCGCCAGGGTTGGGGCGAACTAAAAGGGGGCTCCCATAAAACCCGTGAGGTTACCGTTGGATTGGCTGGCCGGGAAGGCCGTTCCTCGTTCCTGGCCAGTGGCGTCTATTCGGACACCGATGGCACCAATCTGAGAGATGGCGGTGAAGACAAGGGCTTTCGGAACACCGGCGGCCTGGCCAAGCTGAGCCACAGTTTTGACCAGGGTGGCGGCGCAGGGCTGACCGTGTTCCAGTCCGAAGGTAACACCGAGTTTGAAGGCGGTGATACCGATTTCCTGATCCGTGCCATGGGCTTACATCTGGAAGCGGTTGCAAGTGACTACTGGCGCACACGGATCCAGTTCTCGGAAGCCCGCGACGAACAGGATACCTTCGGAGCCAATCCCAGTACTTTCGACACACTGTCTCGCTCAGCGCGCTGGGAAAACACCCTGACGGCCGGTGTTCATGAGCTGGTTCTGGGCACGGAAGTCATGATTGATGAAGTGGATGGCACCAGCAATTTCACGGAAGACAGCCGGACCAACAGCGCGGTTTTTGGCCAGGGTCGTCTGAACTTTGATGCCACCGATCTGATGCTCAGTCTGCGTCTTGATGACAACGAGGCCTACGGCAAAGAGGAGACTGGCGGTGTGGCCTTTGGTCACCAGCTGGACCGCGCCCATCGTTTTCGCCTCAGCTATGCAACGTCGTTCCGGGCACCAACCTTTAATGATCTTTACCTGACTGTGCCGTTCTACACCGGTAATCCCGACCTCAATGCGGAAGAGGGGCAGATGGTCGAAGCCGGTTTCTCCGGGCGTTACGATCGCTGGTTCTGGGACATTGCGATTTACCAGAACGATGTGAAAGACCTGATTACCTATGTCTCTGACCCGGTGACGTTTGAGGGCACCATGGAAAACGTCGAAACGGCCAGAATCCGTGGCGTTGAGGTTTCTTCCGGTATCGAGACTGCTGACTGGAATCTGGCGGCAGCGGTAACCTACGCGGATACCGAGAACCGCGATACCGGCGCCCGTTTACCGCGTCGCGCGGAAAAGAATGTGCGTTTGGATATTGATCGCCTGTTTTCTCAGTGGTCTGTGGGAGCCAGCTTTATCGCCGAGAGCGACCGCTATAACGACGCAGCGAACACCAGCCTGCTGCCAGGCTATGGCACTGTGGACTTGAGGGCTGCCTGGAACTTTCAGCCTGGTTGGTCGGCCTCGTTCAAGGTCGATAACGTACTGGATCGTCGCTATGCCACCAGCATTGGCTATGACAGTGCAACCTTCGCGCCTTTCGACTATCTGGCCGCCGGCCGAACCTTCATGGCCTCGGTGCGCTATGATTTCCAGCAGTAAATTCACCGATCCAAGAGGCTTCCACCCTCTATGAGGCACTCCGGGCTCGCTGCATTGTGTGTGCTGTCTCTGCTTGCGCCCTTGTTGGCACAGGCAGAGGGGCCCTGTGCAAGGGACGCGCTGAACCAGCGTGTATGCCTGGCGGAACCCGCGCAACGCGTTGTCTCCCTGTCACCGGGCGCCACCGAGCTGTTGTTCTCTGCAGGCGCCGGTGACAGGGTGGTGGCGGTGAGTGCCTGGAGTGACTATCCCGCAGAGGCTGCGGATTTGCCGCAGGTGGGCGACAGCAATCGCCTGGATCTGGAATCCATTGTTTCGCTGGCGCCGGAGCTGGTGGTGGCCTGGGTGGATGGGAATTCCCGCAGCCAGTTGGAACGGCTGTCCGGCCTTGGCATTCTCGTTTTCTGGCTTGCTCCACGAACGTTTGACGACATTGCCGTGGCGGTGTCGGATCTGGCGTTGCTGACGGGTTCACCGGAGCTCGGCGCTGAGCGGGCCGAAGCGTTTCGCGCAGAAATGGCCACGCTGAAAGCTCAGTATGCCGATGCCAGACCGGTTAAGGTGTTCTACCAGATATGGGACCAGCCACTGATGACCGTGAATCGGGACGAGCTGATCAGCAAGGCCATAACCCTGTGCGGCGGCGTGAATTTGTTCGGCGAGCTGCCACGGCTGGTGCCCCGGATAAGCCGGGAGGCGGTTCTGGAAGCCAACCCCGAAGCCATTATCACCGCCGGGTCTTCGGATGACAGGCAGTGGCTGGAAGCCTGGCGTGAGTTTCCGGGCCTGGCAGCGGTAGCCGCCGGCAACCTCTTCCTCGAACCGCCGGACCTGCTGGCGCGCCCTACGCTACGAATGGCAGACGGCGCCAGACACCTGTGCCAGACCCTGGAGCAGGCCCGTGCCAATCTCTAGCCCTTACAAACCACTCCTCGTTCTGTTGCTGGCAGGATTTCTGGCGGCCCTGCTCTCCGTCGGTATCGGTAGCACGGCCATCGGCTTTGAGGACACGCTGCGTGTGATAACCGGAAGTGGTACCGAGTTACAGAAAACGCTGATTCTGGAGTTACGGCTGCCCCGGACACTGAGTGCGTTTGCCACCGGCGGTTTGCTGGCCGTGGCCGGGGCTTTAATGCAGGTATTGTTGCGAAACCCCCTGGCCGATCCCTACGTGTTGGGGCTCTCAGGTGGCGCGGCAGTGGGCGCGTTACTGGCCATGCTGGCCGGCGTTGGCGGTTTTCTGGTATCCGGCTCCGCGTTTGCCGGCGCGATGCTGGCGACTCTGCTGGTGTTTGGCCTGGCCCACGGCAGTGGCAGCTGGACGCCCTCGCGGTTGTTGCTCACCGGTGTGGTGGTCGCCGCCGGCTGGGGCGCCATCATTACCCTGATCCTCTCGATGACCCCGGCCAGCCGATTGCCGGGCATGCTGTACTGGCTGATGGGCGATCTTTCCCACGCAGCCACGCCGTGGCCGGGGCTGATCATTCTGGTGCTGGTATGCCTGATGGTGTTTCCGCTGGGCCGGGCCCTGAACGTGTTGGCCCGGGGTTCCCTACAGGCGGCGGCCCTGGGCGTTTCGGTGCGACCACTGGAATGGTCGATCTACCTGATGGCCAGCCTGCTGACCGCAACCGCCGTCACCATGGCCGGTTCGGTCGGCTTTGTTGGTCTGGTGGTGCCGCATATGTTGCGGCTGGTGCTGGGCAACGACCAGCGCCTGATTCTGCCAGCCTGCGCACTGGCCGGCGGCACGCTGCTGGTGCTTGCAGACACCCTGGCACGGGTGGTCATCGCGCCGGAACAGTTGCCAGTTGGCGTGATCACCGCGCTGATCGGCGTCCCGACCTTCCTGTACCTGTTGTATAGGAGCCGATGATGACACGCCTGACCACCGAAGCGCTGATCATCGACATTCCGGGGCGTGCCTCAGGCGTTCCCCTGAATCTGGTGATCGAACCGGGACAGGTCTGGGGTGTGCTGGGCCCCAACGGCGTGGGCAAAACCACCTTGCTTCACACCCTGGCAGGATTGTGGGAGCCCCGAAGCGGACAACTGCTGCTCGATGGTACGCCGTTGGGCGACATCCGCCGCAAGACCGTCTCGCAACAGATGGGCCTGGTATTCCAGGACCGGCAGGATGGATTCCCGGCAACTGTATTGGAAACCGCCCTGATCGGTCGCCACCCCTGGCTGTTACCCTGGCAGATGGAGAGTGGTGAGGATCTGGCGATTGCAGAACGGGCCCTTGAAGCCCTGGACGCGATCCACCTGAAAGATCGCCTGGTGAACACCCTATCCGGCGGCGAACGCCAGCGGGTAGCCATTGCCACCCTGATGACCCAAAGCCCGGAAATCTGGCTCCTGGACGAGCCGACCAATCATCTGGACTTACAGCATCAGACTGCCGTTATGAAGCTGCTGCGCCAGCAGGCAGCCTGCGACCGGGCTGTCTTCATGTGCCTCCACGACCTCAATCTGGCCGCCCGATGGTGCGACCAGATCCTCCTCCTGTATCCCGATGGCCAGGCCTGCTGGGGCCCGGCCCGCGACATGCTGGTCACCTCTGCACTCGAAAGCCTGTTTGGCCAGCGTTTGCTTTCTGCCGAACTGGATGGTTTTCCGGTGTTTGTTCCGGGCTAAAGGCCAAAATCACGGACCACAAAGAGCCTGGGAATAAACGAGCAGGCGGCCGGACGAAAATTGACGCCCATCCCCGGCCCGGCTACGGTTTAAGACTGGTAATTGTTTGATACAGCGTGGAAATCTAATGCTGCCGAGTGGTGGAAAGGTGAAGCTGGGATAGATGTCATTTGTCGTTGAATTAGCTGTTAGGCAATCGTCACGCTGAAATGGATCGCTATTTTGTTGCTGGTTATCCCCAGCGTTGTTACAGCAGAAGCTGAGCTAGATTTCCACCTTTGTTCGGCCTACGTGCAGCAGTCGGCAGTAGGGGCACAGACCGAAAGCGGGTGGCCAGTTCACGTAAAGCTGACAAAAGTTGGCGCCAAGAGTTTTGAGAGGTTCACTGAATCAAACAGCGGCAGCATGACCCGCTTTGTTGTCGGTGATCGGGAGTTCTTAAGGGCGACAATATGGGTGCCAATTTCCAGTGGGGACTTACATAGAGCATTCAGTTCCAAAGAGGTGGCCACTGCTTGGCAGCGAACTCTGGCAGGCAAACTACCGGCAGCTCCATGCGGTGCGGGAGACTGAGAAATGCCTAACCAATCATTCAAGTTCGTTCCCGGCCTAGCGGCCGTCCACCGGACGCCCTAGTCGGGCGCCGCTTAATTTTGGCGTTATGCCCCTCTCTCAGCCTACTTTGCCGCATACTAACGCTTGACGTTATTAACGCTCTGCGTCATCATTTCCATATGATCATATCGTTCAAGTGTAAGGATACCGAGAAGCTGGCAAGGGGGCGCCGAGTCAGACGCTTTGTCAATTTTGAACGAGTTGCTTTGAGGAAAATTCGGCAACTCCAGGCTGCAAGCCAGTTGGATGATCTTAAAGTACCGCCCGGGAATATGTTGGAGCCATTGCTTGGTGATCGCCAAGGTCAGCACAGCATCCGAATCAACAGGCAGTTCCGGGTTTGCTTCCGATGGACCAAGGCTGGCGCGGAAGATGTCGAAATTGTTGATTACCATTAGGAGGTAACTCATGCGCAACATTGAAGCTGTAACGCCAGGCGAGTTACTGAAGGAAGAGTTTCTTGAGCCGATGGGTATTTCTCAATACCGCTTGGCCAAAGAGATTGGGGTGCCTGCTCAGAGGATAGGCCAGATTATTGCTGGAAAGCGTTCGATAACCGCAGACACGGACCTGCGACTTTGTCGCTTCTTTGGTTTGTCCAATGGCTATTGGTTGCGAGCTCAGGCAGCCTACGACACTGAGATTGCGGAAGATGCCCTTGAGGATCAGTTAAAGAATATTCGTCCGTGGAGTTCTGTATCTGAAATCGGGCCCAGGGCATAACCAACGGCCACACGTCTGGCATACAACCCGACCATGCCAAGAAGCTGCGTATGCAGCTGGCGGCTCTGGATACGGCGACTTCAGTGGAGGACATGGATATCCCTGGTTTTCGGCTTCTTCCATTGAAGGGAAAAGACAAAGGCCGGTGGTCGTTAGGGTGAACGGAAATTGGCGCATGACGTTCGAATTTCAGGACGGCAACGCCTACATTCTTGATTATGAGGATTATCACTAATGACTATGCATAATCCGCCGCATCCTGGTGAATTCATTCGTGAGGTGTACCTGGAGCCTTTCGGTATCAGCTCTCGTCAGCTTGCTTCCAGTCTGGGCGTTTCACCCTCCACTTTGTCCCGTTTGCTCAAAGGGGATAGTGGCATTAGCCCTGAAATGTCTCTGCGGCTGTCCAAAGTTCTCGGGCGTACTCCTGAGAGTTGGTTGGCGATGCAAGATATGTATGACCTATGGGTAGCTCGCGGCACAGTCAATCTGGAGGGTATTCATCGGCTGGACTTCGAAGCAGCTTAACCAGTCTCTGGTTACACAGTCACTCCAATCCCCAACAAGGCCATTACCATGACCATTGAACGTATTGCCACCAACAACCGAATGAGCAAGATCGTAAAACACAACGGCACCGCTTACCTTTGCGGTCAGGTTGCCAAGGACCGGGACGGCGACATTCGTACCCAGGTAACCGGGATGCTGGAGAAAGTGGACGAGTTGCTGGAGACCGCTGGTTCCAGCCGCGACAGAATCCTGTCGGCAACGATCTACCTGGCGGATATGGCCGATTTCAAGGCCCTGAACGAGGTGTGGGACAACTGGGTGCCCGAAGGTACGGCGCCGGCCAGGGCCTGCGTTCAGGCTCAGATGGCGTCGCCGGAGTTGCTGGTGGAAATCTCGGTGATCGCGGCTACCTCCTGAGGGCAGTCGGGAAGATCTGGCGATTCGCCGGGCTGCGCAGTCCGCCGTTTATTTCTGGTATGGAAAGGAGCACACCATGGCGTCACCACTCGTAACCACCGACTGGCTGCAGGAAAACCTCGATAACGAACGGTTGGTTCTGATCGACGCCAGTATGGCCACGGTTATTGGCAAGGAGCCGATCATTTACGACCAGCCGGTGTGGATACCGGGGAGTTACCAGATCGATCTGGAGGGAACGCTCTGCAATACCGAATCGTCCCAGATCCATGCGTTTCCCACCGAGGAACAGTTCACGCAGGAAGTTTGCAGGCTGGGCATAACGCCTGAAAGCCTGGTGGTGCTTTACGACAACCAGGGAATCTATTCCGCTCCCCGGGCCTGGTGGATTCTGCGGTCGATGGGCCTTGAACAGGTATTCGTGCTGGATGGTGGACTGCCGCTGTGGTTAGACGAGGGGCGTGAAACGGTGTCGGCTCCGGTTCAGGGTGCGGCTTCCGCCGGCAGCATGGCGGGCCGTCTGGGCCGCGAACGGGTTCGGGATTCCGCCTTCGTTCTACAGCATCTGGACGACGAGCAAGTAGCGGTGATTGATGCGCGATCCCGGGCGCGGTTCCTGGCCCAGGCCCCGGAGCCTCGTCCGGGTGTGCGTGGTGGCCATATCCCTAACTCGCTCAACCTTCCGTTTACCGAGGTGCTGGACGGTTATCGGTTCAAACCGGACAGTGAGCTGGCGGCAATGTTCAAACAGCTTGCTCCGAACCTTCAGCCCGGAAACGGGCAGCAACTGGTGTTTTCCTGCGGTTCTGGCATCACCGCCTGCATCATTCTGCTGGCGGCGGAGCTGGCCGGGTATAACCAGCTCTCGTTGTACGACGGTTCCTGGGCGGACTGGGGCAGCGACGAATCGCTGCCGGTGGCTTGAGCTCCAGGGTTTTCGTGTATTCGAGCTGTCACGCCATGCGCTTCATGATCCGGTCTCCCAGCACATACTGATGCGCGAGGGCGGCCGCCACGTGTACGCCAATCATTACCCACAACACGTTAGCGAGAATTTCGTGGACGTCTTCGCCGCTCTCTTCCAGCCACTCCACTTCCGGGCCGTAGCCAAAGACTGTCCAGCCGAAAAAGGTAACGGGATCGCCCTCGCCGAGAGACGTTGCCAGCCCTGAAAGCGGCATCAGAATCATCAGGGCGTAAAGCGCAACGTGACCGAGCTTCGCCATGGTGGCCCAGTGCGCCGGTGGTGACAGTCGTGCGCGGTTCAGCCAGCGCCAGAGACCCCGAAAAATCACCAATCCGAAGATTGTCAGGCCCAGAGTCTGATGCCAGGCCATAAGCGAAGCATCGGAGAGAGTGTGTTCCAGGGCTTCAAACCAGACTTCGCTGGCAAGCATCACCAGCAACAGAACGGCCATTATCCAGTGCACAGCCCGCGAAACGACACCATAACGGTTGTCAGCGTCCATCAATGTCATCGTGATTCTCCTTGATCAAATGGTGGCGGGGCACCTGAACAGGCCCCCGCGCTGGCTGCTGGTAGTCAGTCCCGGCGTCCGCCGCGAACCGGATCTCCAAAATGGTTGAACTCCTGCTCCCGGATCAGGTTCTGTTCGGCATCCCGAAGCTGTACCCGGTAGGTGCCATCGGGAGTCTCGTCAACAGACACCTTCACACCCGGGCCGAAGCGTCTGAGGGCATGGCCATAGGCCATGATGCGCATTTCTTCGGTGCTGTATTGTTTGAGGTCGGCGCCCATGGCTTTGCCGTCACTGCGGTTCTCATAACGATCCTCGTAGCGATCGTCATCCCAGTAGTCGTTATCTGCCGATACAAGCAGGGGCGTGGCGCTGAGCAGTGCGGCGACGGAGAGCGCAGCAATGGTGGTGGTTTTCTTCATGGTCGAACTCCTTGGTTGGTGAAACCCATGACGTAATGTCATCGTTGGTCGGGAATCATTGCACCAAGGAAACGTCGCAGAATTGTCTCGGTAACACGCCGACTTTGTCGCAACTTGTCGCAAGACCGGGAATTGCGACGGTTTTTGACAAGATCGCGCCCAAGCGGGAAGTCGACTCCCCTATAATCAGGGCAGACGGTAATCCAACGGAGTAACGAGTGAGCGACTCTCCCACAATCCTGGTGGTCGATGACCACCGAGACATTCGCGATCTGGTCGGTCGCTATCTTCAGGAGCATGGCCTGCGTGTGCTGCTGGCGGATGGCGGCGATGCCCTGAAGCGACAGTTGCGGCAGCACTCCGTTGACCTGGTTGTTCTGGACATCATGATGCCCGGGGACGATGGCCTCACCCTCTGCCGGTATCTTCGTGAACACACCGAGTTGCCGGTGATTCTGCTGACCGCCATGAGCGAGGAAACCGATCGCATCGTCGGCCTGGAGATGGGCGCCGACGATTACCTCACCAAACCCTTCAACCCCCGGGAGTTGTTGGCCCGCATAAAAGCGGTTCTGCGTCGTACCACAGCACTGCCACCGCAACGCAGCCCCATGGCCGGGCAGTGTCTGACGTTTGAGGGCTGGAAGTTGGACGTAGACCGCCATCAACTCGTCGATCCGGAAGGAGTCGAGGTGTCTTTGAGTACCGCCGAGTACAAGCTGCTGCTCGCCTTCCTGGAGCACGCCGGCCGGGTGTTGTCCCGTGATCAGCTGATGGATCTGACCCTCGGCAGAGAGGCGGATGCCTTCGATCGCAGCATTGATAATCATGTCAGCCGCCTGCGCCGAAAGATCGACCCGGATGCCCGCAGCCCCAAGCTGATCAAGACCATCTGGGGCGGTGGCTACCAGTGGATTGCTGCGGTCGAAGGGGCTGAACAATGAGGTTGTGGCCCCGGCGCGCCGCTGGGCAGCTGGCGCTGTTGCTGGTTCTGGTGCTGCTGGCGGCGCAGATCATTACGATCGTCATCCTGGCAGGCGAGCGTCAGGGGGCTCTGCGCAGCGCCAGCCTGGAGAATGTCCTCCAGCGGGTGGCCGATGGCTACACCCTGGCCGACACCACGGACCCGGCACGGCAGGAGCGAATTCTGCGGGCACTCTCCAGCCCGACTCTGCGGCTTTCTATCGATCCTGCGCCCTATCTGACCGAGGATCGGGCCTCCGGCATGACGCGCCGGCTGGCCGAGGAATTGGAGCTGCCGGTGGAGCAGGTTCGAACAGCCATGGAGGCTGACGAAGAAGACTGCCTGCCGGATCGCGATGAACATCGGGACCGTGAACGGCATGACGATGAAGATGATGAGCACCACGAGTATGAAGAACACCGTGAAGAGGACGACCATCGGGATGACCGGCACGAATGCCCCCCGGTCCTGGGGGTTTCCCTGGCCTTGTCCTCCGGCCAATGGTTCAACGCCCGTGCCCGGCCACCGGCGCCCTCCTGGTTGTGGTTAAAGGCCACGCTGACCAGCGTTGGGATTACCGCTGTGCTGCTCACGCTGACCCTGTTGCTGGCGGTCCGTCGAATCCTGCGGCCAATGAACGAGTTGAGCCGGGCAGCCCACGCGTTCGGGCGGGGAGAGAAAGTCCGGATTCCTGAAAAGGGGCCCGAGGATGTTCGTGAGGTTACCCGCGCATTCAATCAGATGCAGGATCAGGTTGGCCGGGCCCAGGAAGACCGGGCAAGACTGCTGGCGGCCCTGGCCCATGACCTCAGGACACCCATCACCTCCATGCGGCTGCGGGTGGAAATGCTGCCAGATGGGGAGGACAGGGACCGTCTTCTGGATTCTCTCAGGGAGATGCAGCATCTGGCGGAAGCTACCCTGGATTTCATCCGGGGCAGCACCACTGAACAGCATCGCCGTTATGATCTGGCCACCCTGCTGGACAGCCTTTGTGGTGATCTTCAGGAGATGGGGCTAGCAGTGCACTGTGAAGAAAGCCCTAGGTGCGTGCTCCAGGGCCAGCCCGAAGCCGTCAAACGTGCCCTTCGTAATCTCATTGAGAACGCAGTGAATTATGGTGAGCAGGCGGAAGTGGCGCTGGCAACCAGAGAGTCAGAGGCGGTTGTCACAATCGTCGACCAGGGGCCGGGTATTCCCGAAGCGGAACGGGAGCGGGTTTTCGAACCGTTTTACCGTTTGGAACACTCACGCAATCGGGAAACCGGTGGCGCGGGCCTTGGCCTGGCCATTGCACGCACTCTGATTCGGGGTATGGGCGGCGAAGTCCGGCTGGGTGCTGGCCCGGGAGGGCAGGGGCTGCAGGTTTCGGTGACCCTGCCCAAAACCGGGTAAGGCCTTTCAGAACAGAACTTCCGCCCGTGCAAATCCCAGGGCGTCCAGTGCCTCGACGGTCGCATCCAGGTTTGGGTAGCTGCAGACATGATCGTCGTCAGAAATCAGGAAAAAGGTTTTCCCTTCAATATCTTTGAAGAGTATGACCCATTCGTGCGCATTAGAGGGAGATCGCACGATTTTTACGGAATCAACGCGGTTTTCTTCCCGACGTGCTCTAATTTCATGTTCTTTCATCGTTCATTCTTCTGCTAACGCCATTGATCGGCCTTAATGCGTCGCCAGCTCAGTCTTGCCAACTGCCAGGCTTGGGCGTGGTAAACCATTTAACCTTATCCGGCGACGCACAGCTGGGGTTCATTTGTTCATCGGCCAGTAAAAGATAGTTTTCCCGGTGGGCTGTACCCAGTTGAACAGCACCCTCTCTGGTGAAACAGGATAACTCATTCGGAGCCGCGACAATGAGATAGCTGTCTGGGGTTTCCTTCATCCACAGCCAGGCATTGCGGTTTTCCTGCTCCAGACTGCTGAAGAAGCTGAAATGGGTGAAGTCCCGCCTTGAGAACAGAATGAATTGTTCCCGGAAATCGATCATGCCGAGTTGGCCGCCGGGCGGGATATGCTGTTCTGCGGCGGCCAGCACGTTGCGAGGGGTTCGAAGGGGCTCAAGGATCTGATAGCCCCAGGTGCTCAGAAGCAGCCAGGTGAGCATCATTGCGGCAAACCAGCGCCCCAGCGCCCGTGACCGCCAGAGTCCAAGCAGGCTGACCAGCCAGACCAGTCCTATGACGAAGACAAACGTTCCCGCCTCATGGAGTTTGGCCGGATCGGCGCTGTAGTCGGCCACTTTTTCAACCAGTTTGGGGTGGTCGTTCCAGGCCAGGATGCCAACCGCCATCAACGCGATACCGAGCAGGAACTGTAAGCCTGTCAGAATCGGTGGAAACCAGCCCGCCGGTTTCTGGCTGCTGAGCAGCGGGGCGAGAATCAGCGCCAGCATGGGCAACGCCGGCAACAGGTAAACACCGCGCTTGCCGGGGCTGAGGCTGAAGAACACGATGACCAGGGCGATCCAGCCCAGAAGCACCGGAACAATCGGGCGGTAACGGGCGGTTTCGGACAGGGGCCGGATCAGGGCCAGCAGCAACAATGGAAGAGGAAACCAGAGCGAGGGTATTACGCTGGTGAGGTAGTAATACCAGGGCTGGATATGGCCCCATGAGTCGGCATAGCGCTCGCCGGTCTGCTTGAACAGGATGTTGTTTCGGTAGGCCAGGGCTTCTTCGGTGCCGAGATTGTTAACGTAAAGCACCATGGGAATCAGCCAGGCGGCAACCACGGCCAGCATGGCCAGCGGACCCAATGCGCAGCGCCAGGTGAGCGTGCCACGGAACAGTGCGCGATCGCGAAGCTTCATGACCACGATCGGAATGAGCATCAGCGCCGGCAGGAAGCCAACCCCTTTGGTGATGATCCCGAGCCCCATAAACGCCCAGCCAACGAAGTACCAGTCCCAGGCGGGCCCGGTGAAAAAGTGCCGGATCAGGCCGTAGCAGGCAACCGCAATCCAGCAGGCGACCATGGCGTCGATCTGGGCTTTCTGGGCCTGGATCACGAACTGTGGTGCAAGCATCAGCAACATGACCGCAATGGCTCCGGTTCGTTGGTTCCACAGGCGGGTGCCCAGATCGAAGACCAGCCCCAGTGTCAGCAGGCTGCACAGTGCATTGGGCAGCAGGAATGCAATTTTCAGGTTGCCGGTCAGCCAGTAGAACAGGGCGATACTCCACATGAACACCGGTGGCTTGTCCGGGTAGAACTCGCCGCCGCGCATGGGGATCAGCCACTGGCCGGAGGCCACCATTTCCCGGGCCACTTCCGCGAATCGCGGTTCGTCGGCAGGCCAGGGGGAACGTAGTCCGATCCCGGTAAAAATCACGACCGCGGCAAAGGCCAGCAATACCAGCAGGAGTTGATTGCGGGACAGGTTGAACACGGTGTCCGGCAGGTGACGAACGAAAGGTGATGCAGGCATGGGTCGGTCTCAGAGAGAGTCGGAAACGGAATCGGCCAGCGTTCTGGCCCTCTGGCTGTGATAGAGAAAGGCGCCAATCAGCGAGGCGAGAATGAAAAAGCCGATGCTCACGGCAAGCTGATAGGCGTTGGCATTGCCGATACCGGCACCGGCCAGGGCAAACACCAGCATCTGTGGCAGGTAACCCAGGGTGCTGCCGAACAGGAACGGTGAGAAGCGGATCCCGGAGCAGCCTGCCACCAGGTTGGTCACCAGGTTACTGCCCACCGGCAGCAAACGGACCATGAGAACTTTCAACAGCGTCTGCTCCCGGAACAGGCGATCAAACTGCTGCATCCGGTGGCTGAACCGCCGGCTCAACGAGGTCCGCAGCAGCCAGCGGGCGGTCAGGAAGCAGCCAGTGGCACCAATGGCGGCAGCCAGAGTCGATAGCAGCGTCCCGTTGAGCCCGCCGAGGGCGAAACCCAGCACGAAGGCGAGCAACTGGCGTGGAGCACCCAGGCCGGTAAACAACGCACCGGCAATGGTAATCACCACTAATCCGCCGACACCATGGCTGTGAAGATAGTTCGCCACTTCGTTCTGGTCGGCAATGAAGTCGAGCCAGCCGTTATGGATGGTTAAATAGCCGACCAGAACCAACGCGGCGAAGGCCAGCCAGCGGGCCCCCCTGAACATATCAGGAGCGCTCCGCTGCTGCCGCCTGGGGATCAGCCTGCGCCGCACTGCTGATGACAGGAACCCGGGTACGGTGCAGCAACCAGAGCACACCGAGTAGATCCAGGATGCCAGCCCAGGTCCGGTTCCAGGCGTTGTACTTGGATATGCCAGCAATGCGTGGCCGGTGGTTCACTTCCACGATGGCGATATCGCCACCCACACCCCGAACCAGGGCTGGAATGAAACGGTGCCCGTGGTCGAACCAGGGCAGCTTCAGAAAGGTTTCCCGGGGGAACAGCTTCAGGCCGCAGCCGGTATCGGGCACGCCGTCATGGAGCAGGGCATCGCGCACGCGATTCGCCAGGCGGGACTGGAAGCGTTTCCAGGCGGTGTCCTTGCGATTTTTGCGATAGCCGGCAATGCAGAAATCCGGGTTCCTCATGGTGTTGGCTTTCTGGAGCATGGCGGGAATGTCGGCCGGGTCGTTCTGGCCGTCGCCATCCATGGTAACGATCAGCCTGCTCCTGGCCTGGCGGATACCCGATGCCAGGGCACCGCTCTGGCCGATGCTGCGCTCGTGGCGAATGGTCAATAACCGGCCTCCGAGGGCCCGGGCGGTTCTCACGGCTGTGTCCAACGTGCTGTCGGTGCTGCCATCATCCACCAGCACCACCTCGAAGCCGTGATAGTCACGCATTACCCCATAGGCCTCGGTTAGCAGGGTAGCGATGTTGGCTTCTTCATCCTTGGCCGGGATAACCAGCGACAGCGTTCTTTCCTGACCCATGTAGAGACATCCTCGAAAACGGAATATCAACCGGGCCGTCTGGCGGCCCTGTTCACTTGGGCAGGAGTATCTTCTTCAAACCTTAAACCAACCTTAAGTCTGCCTGCGACGGGAAGCCGCACGGGCCGGCAGCCAGATGCTGACGCACAGGCCCGAGTTGCCATCCGGCCGGTCGCCGAGGGTGAGCTGACCACCATGGAGTTCCGCGATGCGCCGGGCGATGGCAAGTCCGAGACCGGCGCCGCCGCCAAGGCGCTGGTCCAGGCGGACAAAGCGGCTCAGCGCCCGTTCGCGCTCCTCCGCGGGTATGCCAGGGCCCTGGTCGCATACGGTGATGTGGTATCCCTCGCCGGAAGGCTTCAGGTGTGTCTCGATGATTGTGTGTTCAGGGCTGTACTGGATGGCGTTCGCCAGCAGGGAACGCATGAGGGTGTTGATCAGCGCACTGTGACAGCACACCAGAGCCTGGCCGGCATCGTCCTGGAGCACAGGGTCGATGTCCTTTTTCAGGGCCAGCGGTGCCACATCGGCGATGCTCTGTTCCACAATCGCGGACAGGTTGTGGTATTCCGGGGTGAAATCAGCACCAGAGTCGACCCGGTTGAGCAGCAGCATCTGCTCCACCAGGTGCACCATGCGGTCAACGGACTGGATCAGGTCGCCGTATTGCTCAGGGTCGTTTTCGTAGACTTTTTCCAGGTTCAGTCGCAGGGCCGTTAGCGGCGTTCGCAGCTCATGGGCCGCATCGGCAGAGAATCGCCTTTCCCGCTCCAGGGCCTGGTTCAGGCGTCTGAGCAGGCCGTTTACCGCTTGCACCAATCCCGCGACTTCCTTGGGTGCCTGGCGATCGTCCAGGGGGTGGATGTTTTCCGGGGCCATGTTGCGGATTGGGCGCTCAAGCTTTAGAAGCGGCCTGAAGCCGAGCTGGATGGCGGCACTGGCGGCAAGTAGCAGCAGGGGCAGGGCAATTAACAGGGGCAGGATGTTCCCCAGGGCCAGCTCCTCGCTGAGCTCTTCACGAATATCCTCACGCTGTGCTGTCCGTATCCAGAAACCCGTAATCGGGTCCTGAAGCGTGAACACGCGCCACCGAAAGCCGCTGGACTCTGCCCAGGAGTATCCGGGCGTCAGGCCCTCGGTGTCGTCCGCTTTGAGCGTATCCAGCAGCGGTTCGCCTTCCGGGGTCCAGACCTCGAATGCCAGCTTCTTCTCGTACTTGTGCCCGGTGCCGCCCGGCAGGATTTCATTGTTGTCCGCTTCGAAATCCACACCTGGCGTGTCGGGCCGGGGCAGTTCCAGGGTTTCGCTCAGGGTTTTTGGCAGTTGCTCCACAGACTGGGTGTCGGCCAGATGCTGTACCAGTCCCTGGACGATCCGCGTGCTCTGTGCCAGCTCAGCGTCAAACAGCTCTTCAAGCTCGTGGTTGCTTTCAATGTAGCTCCAGGCCGCGGCGACAAGCGCAATCAGCAGAACGGTGGAGGTAACCAGCAGGGTAAGTGTGCGGGTCAGGGACATTCGGTCACCCTGGCGGCAGCCTGGCTGTCGAGCAGATAGCCGACACCGCGGATGGTCCGGATGGTTTCCTTGCCAACCCGGCGACGCAGGTGGTGGATATGCACCTCCAGGGCGTTGCTTTCCGCGCCCTGGTCCCAGCCGTAAAGCTGCTCTTCCAGCCGTCGTCGTGTGGCTACCTGGTCGGGGTGCCGCATCAGGTAGTGAAGAATCTGGAATTCACTGCGGGGCAATGTGTTGGTCTCGTCGCCGGTGGTCAGTTGTCCGGAGTCCGGGTTGAGCACCAGCTGGCCCACCGTCAGACCGTTCTGCGGCACCGAGGAACCCCGACGTGTGACTGCCCGGATCCTGGCCTTGAGCTCCGCCATGGCGAAGGGTTTGGTGAGGTAGTCATCGGCGCCGGCATCCAGGCCGGTCAGTTTTTCATCCAGACCGGAACGGGCAGTCAGGATGATCACCGGCGTTTGCACGCCCTGTTTCCTGGCTGCCTTCAGAATGTCCAGGCCATCAACGCGCGGCAGAGTGAGGTCCAGTATCGCCAGATCAAAGTGCTCGCTGGTGAGTGCACCCAGGGCCTGCTGGCCGTCGTCGAGCCAGTCCACTGTGTTCTGTCCGTCACGCAACATTCCCAGCATGGTGTTGGCCAGGTGATGGTCGTCTTCTACAAGCAATATCCGCATGGCAGGTCCCGGTACAGGTCTGGTGATCATTCTGGCACAGAAATCTTAAGGCCAGCTTAAGAAAACTTCCGGCTGTTCTTAAGCCTTGGTTAAGGCTGGAGCCCTACTCTGGGAGGCGTACCTTGAGGGAGGCCTTTTATGACAGACCCGCTGATGATGTCCACATGTTGTCCCCCGGATTCCGGTGAGGTGGTTCCAGTCATCCGTTGTGCCGGTCGCTGGTTTAACGAGATCCGTCCTGACACGGCAATGGCCGAGACGGTTGCGGGTTTTATTCGCCGCCGCTTCCTGCACGCCTATGGCGCCGAGCCTTCTCTGCGCATACCGGCGCTCCTGGCCCTGACCACGGCGCAAGGCAGCCTTCTGGCAGCGGTCGGTGTTCGTAACGCCGCGCTGGAAAGACTGTTTCTGGAGGACTACCTGTTGGTGCCGGTGGAATCGGTGATGCCGGTCACGGGTGTCGAACGTCACCGGATTGCGGAGATTGCCCATCTGGCCGGTGTTGAAGCAGGCGTCAGCCGTTTTCTGTTTGCCTCCCTGTCGGTGTGGCTGGATGGGGCCGGCTACGACTGGGTTGTCTGCACCGGCACAGATCAGCTGCGGAACAGTTTTCATCGCCTGGGTATTGCCACCGAGGTTCTGGCGACGGCTGACCCTTCCCGGTTGCCCGATGGCGGCGCCGGCTGGGGGCGCTACTACGATCATCATCCGGTGGTGATGGCCATTCGTGTCGCAGATGGCATGTCCGCGCTCCGCAGCGCGGGTTTGCTAAGGCTGGTTCAGTCCGTTGAGGCCGCGGCCCCTGAGGGAGAAACGATGGCAGGAGGGTCCTATGGCCACATTGCCTGAACTCCTGGCGCGCCGGGCGAGCAGCCATCCTTCCCGTACGGCTCTCCAGGGGCCGGAGTCGGCCCTTACTTATACCCAGATGATGCAGGCGGCGGAGGCTCTGGCCGATCAGCTGAGCCGCCTTGGTGTGCGCCGGGCCGGCTTGTGTGGCGACAACTCCGTGGCCTGGATTCTTGCGGATCTGGCCTGTTTGCTGGCCGGTGTGGTGTGTGTGCCTGTGCCGGTGTTTTTCTCGCGGTCCCAGACGGAACACCTGACTGAGCGGGCAGGCCTGGATTGTCTGCTGTCTGCGGCGGCAACCGACGGCGGTGAACACATTGGCCATGGGGTCTGGTTAAAGCATTTGCCGGTGTCTGGTGCCGGAGCCTGGATGCCGGAGCAGACCGCGAAAATCACCTTCACCTCTGGCAGTACCGGCACCCCCAAAGGCGTTTGCCTGTCGGTGGCGCAGATGACAGCCACCACGCTGGCATTGAAGGAGCGGCTGGCAGATGTCGAGCTTGAACGACACCTTTGTATCCTGCCGCTGGCCACACTGCTGGAGAATATCGCCGGGGTTTATTTGCCACTGCTTATGGGCAGCACGGTGGTCGTCGCGCCCCTGCATGATCTTGGGATGACCGGCAGCAGTGGCCTGGATATCGGGCAGCTGGTGCAGGGCATCAACGAGCACCGGCCCCAATCCCTGATTCTGGTGCCGGAACTGGCCATGGCCCTGGTAGCTGCGGCTGAACAACAACACTTGAATAGCGATTCCTTTCGGTTCCTGGCGGTTGGCGGCGGACGGGTTTCGTCCGACCTGCTTGCCCGGGGCCGCGCCGCCGGCCTGCCCCTTTACGAGGGTTACGGGCTTTCCGAGTGCAGTTCGGTGGTGGCACTGAACGTACCCAACAGCGAACGCGAAGGGTCGGTGGGCAAACCACTTTCCCATGTCCGGGTCCGGGTGGATGAACGGGGCCACATTCTGGTGGGTGGCAACACCCACCTTGGCTATCTGGGCGATGAACCTGCCGGGGATGAGTGGCTGGATACGGGTGACCTGGGTGCCAGGGATACAGAGGGTTTCCTGTCGGTGAGCGGTCGTGCCAAGAATCTTCTTATTACCAGCTTTGGTCGCAACATCAGCCCGGAGTGGCTGGAGAGTGAGCTGATTCAGGCGCTCGGTGCGCGCCAGGCGGTGGTGTTTGGCGATGGCGATCCCCGCCCCTCGGCCCTGCTGGTTATCCAGGACGGCCGCTCGCCCGAAGCGCTGCGCGCACAACTGGACTCGCTGAATGACACCTTGCCGGACTATGCCCGACTGTCCGGGATTTATATCCGCCGGCAGCCCCTGAGCCAGGCTGAAGGCTACGTAACTGCAAACGGACGGCCTGTACGCCAGCAGATTCAGGCCGACCTGCCGACGCTGCTAGCAGGCGCGTTTCCGGTTTTCACGAATTCCCTCTTTTCCAATGAAGCCGTTTCCAAATCCGATGTTTCAAACCCGCCAGGAGGATCTTTCATGGCATTTTTCGATCGACTGCAGTCCGAAACTGCGCAAGCCCGCGCCCACGTGATGGGCGCACCCGTGATTGAGGCTATCCGCGAAGGCCGTTTCGACCTGACCGGATACACCTGGTTTCTGACCCAGGCTTATCACCACGTTAAGCACACAGTACCGTTGATGATGGCCTGCGGTGGCCGCCTGCCTGAGCGCCTGGAATTCGTGCGCAAGGCGCTGGTGGAATACATCGAGGAGGAGTACGGCCACCATGAATGGATCCTCAACGACCTTGCGGCCTGCGGGGAAGATAAGGAGGCCATCCGTCATGGCACCCCCGATACCTCCATCGAACTGATGGTCGCTTACCTTTATGACCGCATTAACCGCGGCAACCCGGCGGCGTTCTTCGGTATGGTTCAGGTGCTGGAAGGCACGTCGATTGAGCTGGCGACGCCGCTCGGTGAGGCGATCCAGCAACAGCTCGGGCTGCCGGATGAGGCCTTCAGCTATCTATACTCCCATGGTGCTCTGGATCAGGAGCATTTCGAATTTTTCCGTAACCTGATGAACGAGATCACCGACCCCGATGACCAGCAGGCGATCATCGAAGCCGCGCGCATGGTCTATCGGCTCTATGGCGATATGCTGCACAGCATTCCTGTCGTTTCTGTTCCTGGGCCGTCGAACCGCAAGGAGCAGCGCCATGAGGCTGCATGATCGGGCGTTTCTTCTGCTGGGTGGCACCGGCGGTATCGGCAAGGCGCTGGTTGAACCCCTGGTGAGAGCTGGCGCCCGGGTGATTGTCGCCTCCCGGCATCCGGAAAAGCTTGAGCACCGTGAAGGTGTCTCGCTCGTTCACCTGGACCTCGCGGCGCCCGACCTCGACCAACAGCTGGTTCGTCTCAGTGACGCCTATCCAGGCATCGATGGGGTGATCCACTGCGCCGGTCAGAATCGCTTTGCCAGCCTCGAGAATATAGCAGTCAGCGAACTGGACGCCCAGATCGCCGTCAATCTCCGGTCAGCAATGATTGTGGCCAGGCACTTTACACCCAGGTTTGAAAAAGCCGGCCAGGGTGCCCTGGTGTTCGTGGGGTCCACTTTTGGCAGCATCGGTTTCCCCGGTTACACCGCCTATTGCGCCAGCAAGTTCGGGCTGCGCGGCTTTACCGAAGCGCTTCGACGGGAACTGGCCGATACCCAGGTCCAGGTGATCTATGTAGCGCCCAGGGCTACCGCCACGGACATGAATCCAGAGGCCGTAAACGAGCTTAACCGGGCCCTCGGCAATGCCATGGACGCGCCGGAAGCCGTGGCTTCGCAGATTCTTGCCGCCATGGAAAATGACGATCGCCGGCGCTTCCTGGGCTGGCCGGAAAAGCTGTTTGTGGTGATCAACGGCATCCTGCCCAGAATTGTCGATAAGGCCATGCTGAAGCAATTGCCGGTCATCCGGCGGTTTCTGAATTCGGGAGTGTTGTCATGAAACGAGTGCTATTGGTGATCCTGTGTCTGGCGGCCCAGCCACTCTGGGCGGCGGCTCTGGAGACCGAACTGGCCGATATCCAGCATCGCTGGGCGGAGGTCCAGTATCAGGTGCCGGAGGACGAGAAGGAGAAAGCCTTTGAAGGGCTGGCCAGCGAGGCAGAACAGTTTGTCGCCTATTATCCGGACCGGGCAGAGCCACTGATCTGGCAGGGTATTGTGCTCAGCACCTACGCCGGCGCCAAGGGCGGTCTGGGGGCATTGGGGTTGGTCAAGGATGCCCGTAAATCACTGGAGGCGGCCCTGGCGATTGATCCCGATGCGCTGGATGGCTCGGCCTACACATCGCTGGGTAGCCTCTATTATCAGGTGCCCGGCTGGCCTTTGGGCTTCGGGGACGACGACAAGGCCCGACAGTATCTGCAGAAAGCATTGGCTATCAATCCTGATGGCATGGATGCCAATTTCTTCTTTGGCGATTTTCTGCTGGACCAGGGCGAGCCGGAACGGGCCCGGAGCTATCTGCAGAAAGCCCTCGAAGCACCCGGCAGGGCCGGACGGGACGTCGCCGATGCCGGTCGGCGGGAAGAAGCCAGGATTCGCCTGGACTCGCTCTGATTCGTTGTCTCCGGAACCGGTTTGCTTCCCGTCAGCGTAGGCTACACTCTGTTATGAGCAGGGGTGATTCGTCCGTTGGGAGGACATGGTGTCCAAGGCGTCAAGGTCCGGTAACGGGCAGCAAACCGGTTTGTCTGCCCGTTTTTTCCAGAAACTGGCCTCAGGGGTTCCTGGAGTCCTGTTCATCTATTGGGTGAGCTCGGAAGGCGATTCCCACCGCTGTCCCTTCATTAGCGAACATGTGCAGTCGCTCTTTGGCATTGATCCCGAGGATTTGAGCGATAACGCGGATCCGATTTTTGCAATGATCCATCCTGACGACTTGGATGCCGTCATGGAGAGTATTCGTGCCTCGGCGGGTACTTTGACGACCTGGAGCTATCGGGCCCGGCTGAGGCTGGAGCATGGCGGTTACGAGTGGTTTGAGGTTAACGCGGAGCCCGAGCGGCAGTCGGATGGCAGCACCCTCTGGTACGGTCAGTTCCACAACATCCAGCATTACAAGAACCTGGAGCAGAGTCTCCGAGAAAGCGAGGCGGAGTTTTCCTTCCAGGCCGGTTTTCAGCGGCTGATTGCCCGCCTGTCCACCGAATTCATCAACCTCGGGTTTGGCACCATTGATCAGTGTATTGATGAACTTCTGCGATCCATCGGACTGTTTTTCAAGGTTGACCGGGCCTACCTGTACTGCTTTACCGACGACTACGCCGTGATGACCAATACCCATGAGTGGTGCCGGGACGGTGTGCCCGCCCTGATCGATACGCAGCAGCAGGTGTCGATCGAGAGTTTTCACTGGTGGCAGGAACAGATCGAGGGGATGGTCAGTGGCAGCCGGGTGGTGTTTATTGAAGATGTCGACCGGCTGCCCCGGGAAGCTGCACCCGAGCGGGCGCTGCTTCAGGAACAGGGAGTGTCCTCCATGTTTTGCGTGCCTATCCGGGTACGCGGACGGGTGACGGGTTTTTTTGGCGTTGACTCCCTTCGCCGAAGAACCTGGCGTCTGGACCAGGCCGATCTGTTGATTATCGTCTCCGGCCTGTTGTCGGGTGCCCTGGAGCGCAACCGGCTGGAAGAAGAATTGCTGAACCAGTCAATTCGGGACCCGCTGACCGGCCTGCACAATCGCCGTTACCTGATGCCAAGGCTGGATGAAATGCTGGCCCGCAGCAACCGTCGGGGAGAGCGTTTCGCCCTGGCGATCTTCGACATTGATCACTTCAAAAAAATCAACGACTCCATCGGACACCTCGGGGGAGATTATATCCTGCAGCGGTTTGCCGATATTCTGGTGAGCCAGACCCGCTCCATGGATGTGGTTGCCCGTTTCGGAGGGGAAGAATTCATTGTTGTCTTCAGTGCCGTGGAGCACGGCGATGTGCGACAGCTTGTTCAGCGAATTCTCGAAGCCGTGCACGAGGAGAGTTTTGTCTTTGATGAGGATGAGATACTGGTTACCGTCAGCGCAGGCGTTGCCGGGATAGAGGAGTTCGTTGACCGCCCTGCAACGCCGGATGCCCTCATCGCCGGGGCGGACTACCGACTTTATCTGGCCAAGCAGGCGGGGCGGGACTGTCTTGTTGATGTATCAGGAACATTGCGCATATAAAAAAAGATCATTTCACCTCATATTACCAAATAGTATATCCTTAGATTAAAAGTGATATTTGGATCATCCAGAGGTGACGTCATGAGCAACCCGATCGTTCAGCATTTTTTTGATGAACCCACCAATACATTCAGTTATGTGGTGCGTGACCCGGACAGCCAGGCCTGCGCCATTCTCGATTCGGTCCTGGATTTTGACTACGCCGCAGGACGCACCGATGTGCGCTCGGCTGATGAGATTATTGAGTACATCCGTAGCAACGACCTGAAGGTCGAGTGGATTCTGGAAACCCACGTACACGCGGATCACCTGTCTGCGGCGCCTTACCTGCATGACAAACTGGGCGGCAAAACCGGAATTGGTGCGCACATTCGCGATGTTCAGGAGATATTTGGCAAGGCGTTTAATGCCGGCACAGAATTCCAGCGCGATGGCAGCCAGTTCGACAAGCTGTTCAAGGAAGGCGACACCTTTGCCATTGGTGGTCTCGAGGGGCGTGTTCTGCACACCCCGGGCCATACTCCTGCGTGCCTGACCTATGTGGTTGGCGACGCCGCCTTCGTGGGTGACACGCTGTTTATGCCCGACTTTGGCACCGCCCGCTGTGATTTTCCGGGTGGCGATGCCCGCACCCTGTACCAGTCCATCCAGAAGGTGCTGTCGCTGCCAGCAGAAACCCGCATTTTCCTGTGCCATGATTATAAGGCGCCTGGCCGTGATGAGTACCAGCATATGACCACGGTGGCGGAGCAGCGGGAAGCAAACATTCATGTCCACGAAGGCGTTTCCGAGGAAGAGTTCGTGAAAATGCGGACCGAGCGGGATGCAACCCTGGACATGCCCCGTCTGATTCTGCCGTCGGTTCAGGTCAATATGCGTGCAGGGCACATGCCGCCGGCCGAAGACAATGGTCAGGTGTACCTGAAAGTGCCGGTTAACCTGTTCTGAGATTCCTGATGAATCTTAAACGCTATCTGCCGATCCTGGATTGGGCACCGAAATATGGTCGGGATCAGGCCACCAGCGATCTGGTGGCCGCGATCATTGTCACCGTCATGCTCATCCCCCAGTCGCTGGCCTATGCCCTGCTGGCCGGGTTGCCTGCCCAGGTGGGTTTGTACGCCAGTATCCTGCCACTGGTGATCTACGCCCTCTTCGGCACCAGCCGGACCTTGTCCGTTGGGCCTGTGGCCGTGGCCTCGCTGATGACCGCGGCGGCCCTGGCACCGCTAGCGGAGGCCGGTACCCCCGAATACGTGGCCGGTGCCGTTCTGCTGGCGGTTATGTCCGGGTTGATGCTGACCCTGATGGGGGTGCTTCGACTCGGGTTCCTGGCCAATTTTCTCAGCCATCCGGTGATTTCAGGCTTTATCACGGCCTCTGGCATTGTGATCGCCGCCAGTCAGCTAAAGCATATTTTCGGGATCCAGGCCTCTGGTCATAACCTGCTGGAAATTGGCCGGTCCCTGTTGACGTCGATTGGCGATACCAACCTGGCAACACTGGCTGTCGGTACCGGGGCGCTGGTGTTCCTGATCCTTGCGCGCAAGCGCTTGAAGCCGCTTCTGATGGGAGTGGGGCTGGCTCCGAGAATGGCGGATATCCTGACCAAAACCGCGCCGATTCTGGCGGTTCTGGTGACCACACTGGTGGCCTGGCAGTTCCAGCTTGATGGCCAGGGTGTCCGTCTGGTGGGGGATGTACCCCGGGGGCTGCCTGATTTCACCATGCCCAGCCTGGACATGGGCCTGTGGCAGCAACTTGCGGTCAGCGCTTTGCTGATCAGTGTTGTCGGTTTTGTGGAATCGGTGTCGGTGGGCCAGACCCTGGCCGCAAAACGGCGCCAGCGTATTGATCCGGACCAGGAACTGATTGGGCTGGGTACCGCCAACCTGGGCGCCGGTTTTTCCGGCGGTATGCCGGTCACCGGTGGTTTCTCCCGTTCCGTAGTCAACTTTGACGCCGGTGCCGAGACCCCCGCGGCAGGTGCCTATGCCGCGGTCGGTATTGCCATGGCAACGCTGTTCCTGACACCGGCCATCGCGTATCTGCCCCAGGCGACTCTCGCGGCGACCATTATTGTGGCTGTGGCCACCCTGATCGACCTTCCGGCCCTCGGGCGCACCTGGCGCTATTCCCGCACGGACTTTGGCGCCATGCTCGCCACCATTGTGTTGACCCTGGTACACAGTGTCGAGGCCGGCATTATCGCCGGGGTGGCACTGTCCATCGGGCTGTTCCTGTATCGAACCAGTCGCCCCCACAGTGCGGTGGTTGGCCGTGTGCCCGGTACCGAGCATTTCCGCAATGTGCTTCGCCACGATGTTGAACTGTGCCCGAAGGTGACCTTTCTGCGTGTGGACGAGAGTCTGTACTTTGCCAATGCCCGGTTCCTTGAGGAAACAGTGATGGACCTGATGATACGGGAGCCGGAGCTGAAAGACCTGGTGCTGGTGTGCCCAGCAGTGAATCTGGTGGACGCCTCCGCTCTTGAGAGTCTGGAGGCGATCAACGAGCGTATGAAAGACGCAGGGGTCCGGTTGCATCTGGCGGAAGTGAAAGGTCCGGTAATGGACAAGCTGAAAGGGACAGAACTGCTTTCCCACCTGGGTGGCGAGGTTTTCCTGAGTACTTATGAGGCCTGGCAGCGCCTGACCGACCTTGGCAAACTCGAAAAACAGGTCGCCTGATCTATCTGGGCTCGCTTGCACCGGGGGTGGGGCGAGCCGCTAAGATGTCATTCCCGACCCCGTTGCTGCGGTACGTTCACTATGGGCATGACTGAAAACCTGCTATCCACCAGTCAGTGGATCATCACTCTTCTGCTCTTTCTGGTGATTCTTTTCCGGGCGCTGCGCTCGATTGACTGGCAGGCGTTTCGCAAGGACAACGCACTCCAGCACTCGTTCTTCGGCGCTGCCGTGGTACTTGGTTTTGTCTGGCAACTGCGGGCCGGCATTTCTCCCGGCCTGGCCATCCACGTTTTTGGTATCACGGTGATAACGCTGATGCTGGGGTGGGCGCTGGCAGTGCTGGCGGGCCTGATGGCACTGGTGATCACGGTCATCACCGGCCGCGAGCCTCTGATCATGTTTGCCGCCAACGGGCTGATCACGGTGATGGTGCCTGCCATTGTCAGCCACGGCATCATGCTCTGGGAGCGTCGACGGGATTTCCGGAACTTCTTCGCCTATATCTTCTTCTGCGGGTTTTTCGGTGCGGGCATTTCCGTGGCGGCGGCCGGTACGGTCATGTGCATGATGCTATGGACCAGCGGCGTCTATACGTTTGATGAACTGGTGCATGAGTACATCCGTTACCTGCCCCTGTTCATGATTCCGGAAGGGTTTGTGAACGGCACCTTCGTAACCGGACTTATGGTATTTCATCCAGACCGGCTGACAACACTGGATCAGAGGCGGTATCGGTAGAGCCGATCCGGCTCAGATGCCCTCGCCACTGGCTACGGCGGAACTGAGCAAGTCACCGGCCTTTCCGTGCTGTGCTTTTGCCCGCCAGTTCCGAGCCCAATCCAGTACTTCATCCGCGGGCATCGGGCGGGCAATTCCGTAGCCCTGCACGAAGTTGCAGCCCATCTGCCGTAGTGCCCGTGCATGCTCCATGGTTTCCACGCCTTCGGCCAGAACCGGGTGGGCAAACCGCTGTGCCAGGAAGATAACGCTCTCCACGATGGCGTGGTCGCTGGCATCCTCAAGCATGTTGCGAACAAAACTCTGATCGATCTTTATGATGTCTACCGGCAGAGTGCGCAGATAGGTGAGCGATGAAAAACCGGTACCAAAATCGTCCAGCGCCACCTGCAGGCCAAGGCCCTGACAACGCGCCAGAACATTGCTCGCCCGCTGGGTATCCTCCAGGGCCGTTGATTCCAGAACCTCCAGGGTAATTTGCCCTGGTGTAACTTCCGGATGGCTGTGCAGGTAGCTTTCCAGGTAATCGGCAAAGCTGCGGTCCATCAGGTGCGGCGCGCTGATGTTGATGCTGACCGGCAGATCCTCTCCCGCTTCCTTCCACGCGTTCATCTGGTGAATCGCTTCTTTCAGTACCCACTGGCCAAGTGGTACCTCCAGGTGACTGTTCTCGACGATGGGAAGGAACTCGGCGGGTGACACCAGGCCTTTCTCCGGGTGATCCCAGCGGATCAGAGCCTCAAAGCCAAGGAGTGCGCAATCGTTCGTTCGGATCTGGGGCTGGAAAAACAGTTCGAACTCTTCGTTTTCCAGAGCCCGGGTAATTTCCATCAACTGGTTGCGCCGGTTCCGTCGATGCTCATCCAGGCCGGGATCAAAGAAGTGGTACTGGTTGCGGCCTTTTTCCTTGGCGGAATACATGGCCTGGTCGGCATGGCGAATCAGCCCTTCAGCGTCTGATCCGTCTTCCGGGTAACGGGTAATGCCAAGACTTGCGGTGAGGGCGACGCTTTGGTCACCCACGACAACCGGATCCCCAACGGTGGCCAGAATCCGTCGATAAACCGCATCGTGGTTGTCGTCGCCCTGCAGCAGGAGGACGAATTCGTCGCCACCGATCCGCGCCACCGTGTCGCCGCTGCGCAGTGCCCGGGTGAGCCGTTCAGCCAGGGTTTTCAGGGTCTGGTCACCGGCCGAATGGCCCCATTTGTCATTGATGGCCTTGAAGCCATCCAGGTCCAGATAGCACACGGAAACGCTTCGGTGTTGCCGGTCGGCGTGATCTCGGGCGGTGCGCAGTCGCTCTTCCAGCAACTGGCGGTTGGGCAGACCGGTCAGGTCGTCGTAGTTGGCGGCCCGGTCCAGTTCTCTGGCGTGGTTCTTGAGCGCGGTAATGTCAGAGAACGCCGCCACATGGTAATACTGCCCGGGCTCCTCCAGGTGCACGCGGCTGATGGAAAGCAGTTCCACGTACTCTTCACCGTTTTTCCGGCGGTTCCAAATTTCGCCCCGCCAGTGGTCGGTTTTCTCGATGGTCTGCCACATGGAGCGGTAGTATTCCCCGGAGTGACGGCCAGAGCTGAGGATGGCCGGGTTCAGGCCCAGCACTTCCTGGCGGCTGTAGCCGGTAATTCGTGAAAACGCGGGATTCACATCCAGGATCCGGTTGGACCGGTCGGTAATCAGAATGGCCTCGTGGCTGCGATCGAACACGCTGGCTGCGATGCGCAGGCCCCGCTCGCTGTTCTTCCGGTCCGAGATGTTGTTCTGAATGGCGATAAAACCTGGGGCAACACCCTGTTCGGTGCCGATTGGCACGCAATAGGTATGCACCCAGTAAGGCTCACTGGCTTTGGTGTAATGAAGGATGTCTTCTTCGATGACCTCGGCCTTGTGCAGCTTCTGATGAATGCGTTTGATGGTTTCGGGGTCCGTGTCCGGCCCGTAAAGTACTTCCTTCGGCAGGCGCCCGCGCACTTCCTCAAGCCGGTAACCGGTATGCTCTTCGAAGCTGGGATTCACCCATTCAATGCGACCGGCATCGTCCAGCATTACCAGAAAATTGGGCGTAACCGCCGCAATCATGGCGAGGCGATTGGGATCAATGCCTGAGGGTGGTGTAATCGTTGCGGGGGATCTGGGCATGGGAGTCGGTAATTTGAGTTCCGGCGTGTAAATGTACGAACTCTCCTCCCTGTGAGACCTGAAGTAATTGGCAGGGCATGCTACCGGAATGGCCGGAGAAAACCATCGGTAAATGGTCGAACGGAATTGATGGATGTCATTTTTCTTGTCATATACCCCCGGGCGCAGATTAGCGCCAGCGGGAGTGTTTCTGGAGTTTCCGTTGAAGAGTGCGGCGGTGCATGTTCAGGGCCCGGGCGGTGGCTGAGACGTTGCCCTCGTTTTCGTTAAGAACCCGCTGGATGTGTTCCCACTCCATCTCCTCTACCGACGGTGGTTCCGCCCGGAGGTCCGGCGGGGCGTCAATGGGTTCGAACCCGGCCAGCAGCTGGTTGACTGTTACCGGCTTGCACAGGTAGTTCACCGCACCCCGGCGCATGGCCTCGACCGCCGTGGCGATACTGCCGTAACCGGTGAGCACCAGGATCTCAAGGTCCGGATGCATGTCCAGCAACTCCGGTAGCAATTGCAGGCCACTCTCACCGGCCAGGTTCAGATCCAGCACGCACCGGTGAAATGTTCCGTTCAGCAGGGCGTTTTTTGCCTCCTGATGTCCGTGGGCAAGCTGGGCTTCAATACCCTGGCGGCCAAGTGAACGCTGAAGTACTTGCAGAAAGGCGTCATCGTCATCAATCAGTAGCCACGCCTGTTGTTTACTCACGCCTGGTCTCCCAATGGGCTGTTGGTCGCTGCCGCTATCGGCAATTCAATGATGATGGTGGTGCCTTCCGCGCTGCCCCGGGCTTTCAGGGTGCCTCCAAGACGCTGAATGGTGGCGTTGGAGAGGAAAAGGCCAACTCCGAGCCCGTTCTCCGAACTGACCACCTTGTCCCCGAGGGTACCTTCAGGGGTAGATTCCAGACCATCGCCATGGTCCTCGACAACCAATTCCATTCGGCCGTCGACACTCTCCCTTGCGGCAACGGCGACCCAGGAAGGGCTGGCTGTCACCGCGTTTGCCAACACATTGAGGACGGCCTGATCGAGGGTGGCGTCCACGGCAACGGGGCAGTCCGGTTCAGGCTGTCGCCATTGAATGGCGGCACCCGGCCATAGCAGGGTGGCTGATTCCCGGAGGCGTGCGACCCAGTCCCGGGCGGGCAGGGTTTCCAGTTGCGCGGTCTTGGCCTGTACGGCCGCAGAAGACAGCTGTTGCAGATGGGCACTGCAAAGACCCAGTTGACTCTCCATCAGGGCAAGATCGTCTGCCATGGGCTCACCCTCCGGTACTGCGGATTTCATTTCCTCCACCAGCAGCGTCATGGTGTTCAGCGGTGTGCCCAGGCGATGGGCGACGGCAGCGGCGGAAAGCCCCAGGGCGATGATCTGCTCATCCCGAAGCCGTGTCTCCCGTATCTGCGCAAGCTGGGCCTGCTGTTGGCGCAGACGTCGGGCCAGCGCGCCGACAACCAGTAGCAGGATCGCGGCGGTGGTGGCGAAGGTGACCCACATGCCGACAAGGTGCAGCTGGGCGAGGTTGGCGCTGTGATGTTCATGGGTAACCGGGGTATGCCAGATCACCAGTGAGGTATAGACCGCCACCCCGGCAACGGTGACGGCAATACTCTGGCCCAGTGGCACCAGCACAATGGCAACGGCGATGGGCAGCAGCAACAGGGAAACCAAAGGATTGGTATAGCCGCCCGTCAGGTAAAGCCAGGTTCCGATCAGCAGTAGATCGACGATCAGAACCAGGCTGACGGCCTGTGTCGAGCGAGGCGGGCGTCGGGTAAACCAGAGCCAGGCCAGGGTTGCCAGAACGCCATAGGCGAGGGGCAGGATAACCGCTTCGGCGCGATGGGCCAGAGTCACCATGGTTTCCGCTACGGCGATCGAAATCAGCTGCAGCGCAACAATAGTCAAACGCATGCCCAGCAGATAGCGAGCAGTCTGTTGAAATCCGGTCTGTGAGTGGGTCAGCCATTCCATAACGGGCATTCTAGCGGTTTTTTTCCGTCCGGATACGCGGTAATACCTCCGAGGGGATGCGGCATTTGGTCTCAGGCGCAAGCGCCGGCTGATCTTTATGATTGGCGCCAACTATCAGAGCTGGTCAGGATAAGGTTGTATGGCGACGGTAATGGGAACGCGTTTCATCGGATTGTGTGCCGCGGGATTGGTTTTACTGCCCGCCGGGGGCTTGGCACAGGAGAGTTCTCCCGATTTGCCTGTGATTCGGGTTACTGAAGGGCAAAGCATCGAAGAGGCGTCGAGTACGTTGGCTTCAGAGCCGGTTGAACGTTTGTCTGCTAATCCTTCAGTTTCGCTTTCCCGAATGGGCGGTCGGGGGCTGGAACCGGTCATTCGGGGCCAGAGCCAGGAGCGGGTGGATGTGCTTCTGGACGGCATTCGCGTTGAAGGGGCCTGCCCGAATCGCATGGACCCGCCGA
Organism: Marinobacter sp. EhC06; assembly: GCF_001650915.1. Lineage (GTDB taxonomy): Bacteria > Pseudomonadota > Gammaproteobacteria > Pseudomonadales > Oleiphilaceae > Marinobacter. The sequence continues at coordinate 200,224 of NZ_LXYO01000023.1, read as the reverse complement.
CCAGTCGTTTGAGTTCAGCGCTGGCGCCCTTGCTGGAAGTGCGTACTAGCAACCAGACCCTGCGCTGGGGCCCCATTTCCGGTGGCCAGGTGGTTGCCACCACTGCGGCGCCGGTGTTTGGCGGTTCAGACACCACGGGTCATCTGACTGTTGGCGGCGCTGACAACGGCAATGGCAAGCTGGTCAATGGCAGTGCCGCAGTGGGTAGCGACAGTGCCTGGCTTCGGCTCGCCGGTGGTTACGACGAGGCGGATGATTACGAGGACGGCGACGGCAACGAGGTCCGCAGCGCCTACAAGAATTCCGAGGCTCGCCTGGATGCAGCCTGGAAGGCGGAAAACGGTTTTTATATCAAGGGGCTGGTGAGCAGGCAGGAAGAGCGGGATGTGAAATACGCCGGCTCCGGCATGGATGCGCCGAAAACCGATACCGACATCATGCGCCTGGAGCTGGGCTCGCCGGTAGCCAACGGCAACTGGAACCTGCTGGCCTGGCAGGCCGATGTTGATCACATCATGGATAACTTCAGTCTCCGCGAGTCGATGATGAAAATGCTGACCGATTCCGAAACCGAAACCCGGGGCCTGCGCCTGACCCTGGATCAGAGTCCGGATGCGCGAACAGACTGGGCCGTTGGTGCGGATGTCGAGAGCAATAACTGGCACGCAGAACGTTTCGGGGGAGCCAATCTCGATATGCTTACCTCGGTACTCTGGCCTGACGTGGATCGCGACCGTTTCGGCCTTTTCGCCGAGCGCTTCTACCGGGTAACCCCGGAGTTAAAGCTCGGCGGTGGCGTGCGCTACGACCGCGTGGAAATGTCTGCTGCGGCAGCCGACAAGGTGTTTGGCAGTGGCATGATGGCCATGTCGGCTGCAGATGCCTACCAGACGATCTATGGCACCACCAATACCGATGTTACCGACGACAATTTCAGTGGCTTTGTCAGCAGCGACTGGCGGTTCTCCCCGATCCAGTCACTGGTGGTTACAGCCAGCCATAGCGTCCGCAGCCCGGGCGTGACTGAGCGCTACATTGCCAGCTGGAACAACATGGACCCGGCACGGCGCTGGGTGGGTAACCCTGCCCTGGACCCTGAGACGCACCGCAAGCTTGAACTGGCAATGCCCGGCCAGAGCAACGGCTGGCACTGGCGCCCGGCCGTGTGGGTGGATCAGGTGGATGACTTTGTCCTGCGTACCCGGAATGCCGATCAGGTCAGTGTCTACCGCAATATCGATGCGCGGCTGATGGGCGTTGAAGCGCAGCTTGGATGGAGCAACGGCACCTGGAGTACCAATAGCAGTCTGGCATCTGTAAGGGGCGAGAACCGCGACGAAAACAAGCCACTGCCGCAGATTCCACCGGTGCAGTTTGTTCAGACCCTTGGCTGGCAGCATAGGGGGCATGCCGTTGAACTGGAGTGGGTACTGGCCCGTCGCCAGGACCGCGTGGATCTGGAATCCGGGCAGGATCCCGGCACTTCACCAGGCTACGGCGTACTGAACCTGTCCGGGAGCCACCCGCTCGCAGAGTATCTGAGTGTCAGCTGGGCAGTGGACAACCTGTTCGACAATACCTGGGCGCCCCACGTTAGCCGGGCCAACACTGATCCGTTTAATCCCGAAGCCGTAAGAGTTAATGAGCCTGGCCGGACCCTGCGTGCCGCACTGACAGCCAGGTGGTAAGACCTTGCATGGCGGTTACCCGCTTCTCATAGCCGGCGGGTGCCATTCTCGCCCCGGGTGGAACCAACTCCTCCATCCGGGGTTTTTTTATGGCTGATCAAAAATTGCGCTATCTCAACTTCTGATCCCACTTCATGAACTATGCTGTAGCCATGCAGATCTGAGCCAGTGGTGCGCAACCACTGAGGAGGTGCTCAGCCCCCTGAGGTTCCCGGAAAGAACCTGTCTGCACAATGCGATTCAGGAAAGGAGACGCATCGTGACTGAAGACGAAAAATTGCCAGAAAATCCCGAAACCGACCTCGCTTCTCGATTCCCCACTGCGTACACCATTCTTTTTGGCCTGATTATTCTGGTAGCCGCGCTGACCTGGATTATTCCTGCCGGGCAGTACGAGCGTTCGATGAATGAGGAGGTCGGACGAGAAGTGGCGGTTCCCGGCACATACCAGACAGTCGATCCGAATCCGCAGGGGTTCGTTGATGTCCTGCTGGCACCCACAGCCGGGTTCTACGACCCCGACAGTTACGTTGCCAATGCCATCGATGTCGCCATGTTCATACTGTTCCTGGGCGGTTTTCTCGGTGTCATGAACGCCACTGGTGCCATAGATACCGGCATCCGCAGTGCGATGCGGCATCTGAAAGGCCATGAAATCTGGATGATTCCCATCTTGATGACGTTGTTTGCCCTCGGTGGCACGACCTATGGGATGGCAGAGGAGACGCTGGCGTTTTACGCCATTCTGATACCGGTAATACTCGCCGCCGGATACGATGCGGTGACGGGGGTCGCCATTATCCTGGTCGGTGCCGGGATTGGTGTGCTGGGCTCAACCATCAACCCGTTCGCCACTGTGATTGCGGCGAATGCGGCTGGTATCCCGTTTACCGACGGTATCGTGCTGCGTTTTATTCTGCTCATCGGTGGTCTGTTGATCTGTATCGGCTACGTGATGCGATATGCCCATCGGGTCAAAGCGGACCCCTCCCGCTCGGTGGTCGCAAAACAATGGCCCGCGCACAAAAAGCTGTTTCTGCAGGAAGATGACGGCGAGATCCACAGCGCCAGTCTGACAAGCACCCAGATGATTGCCCTGGTAATCTTCGCCCTGACCTTTGTGGTGATGATCTGGGGTGTGTCCTCCCAGGGCTGGTGGATGGCCCAGATGGGCTCCCTGTTCTTTGGTGCGGCCATAGTGATCGGCATAATTGCCCGTCTTGGTGAAAAGAAGCTTACCGGCAGTTTTGTCGATGGCGCCCGGGATCTGCTCGGGGTTGCCCTGGTGGTCGGCCTTGCCCGCGGCATCGTCGTGATCATGGAGCAGGGCATGATTGCCGATACCATCCTCCACAGCGCCGAAACCTCGCTGGGTGGCCTGCCGGAGCTGGCCTTCATCAACCTGATGTTCTGGATTGAGGTGGGCATGAGCTTCTTCGTGCCCTCGTCCTCCGGGCTGGCCGTGCTGTCCATGCCGATCCTTGCGCCGCTGGCGGATTTTGCCAACGTCGGGCGGGATCTGGTGGTTACCGCCTACCAGTCTGCCAATGGCCTGGTGAACCTGATCAACCCCACCTTCGCGGTCGTGGTTGGTGGGCTTGCCATCGGGCGCGTGTCCTACGATCGCTGGCTGGCCTTTATCTGGCCTCTGCTGCTTATTCTGACCGTGTTCATCACTTTGGTTATCAGCGCCGGCACACTCTTGTGAACCCCCTGTAACCCTGCGACAAAAGGAGTTTTGTCATGCCTGAACAAACACTTGGAGTGCACTCGGAAACCGGGACCCTGCGCCAGGTCATCATCTGCCGGCCGGGGCTGGCTCACCGGCGGTTGACGCCGTCCAACTGCGATGCCCTGTTGTTCGATGATGTGTTCTGGGTCAAGCAGGCCCAGAAAGATCACGACGTGTTTGCCAGCTTGATGCGTGGTCGGGGCGTGGACGTGCTGGATGTCAACGAGTTGCTGGCGGAAACGCTGGCGATTCCGGAAGGCCGGGCCTGGATTCTCGATCACCGAATCAACTGGAACCATATCGGCGTGGGCATGGTGTCGGATCTGAGGGCCTGGATGGATGAGCTTCCTGAACAGGCACTCGCCGAATTCCTGATCGGTGGCCTGGAGGTGGGGGATCTGCCCTTCGATCCGGTCGGTCTGTTCGGTAACCATCTGGGACGTTTCGGGTTCGTATTGCCGCCGCTGCCCAATTTCCTGTTCACCCGGGATAACAGCGCCTGGGTCTATGGCGGGGTCACCCTCAACCCCATGTACTGGGCTGCCCGCAAGCCCGAAACCCTTTTGATGGCGGCTATCTACAGATTCCACCCGAAATTTGCCGGCAAGGTAAACGTGCACTGGGGCGACCCACTGGAAGATCATGGCCTGGCCACCCTGGAGGGTGGGGATGTCATGCCGCTGGGGAACAGAACGGTGCTGGTGGGCATGGGCGAACGATCCTCACCCCAGGCCATCGGCCAGCTGTCAAAAGCCTTGTTTGATGGCGGCACGGTGGATCGGGTGATTGCCTGCCAGTTACCGAAAACCCGTTCCGCCATGCATCTGGATACCGTGTTTACCTTCTGCGGCGGCAATGTGGTTACTGCCTTCAAGGAGGTGGCCGATGCCGTGGTCTGCTACGACCTGCGCCCCGGCGAGGGGGGCAAAACGCTGTCCTTCAATCAGGACTCCCGGCATCTGTTCGAGGTGGTTGCGGAAATTCTCGGCTACCCGGCCCTGGAAGTCGTGGCAACGGGTGGCGACACGCCGGAAGAGCGTGAGCGGGAACAGTGGAACGACGGCAACAATGTGCTGGCCCTGAGCCCCGGTGTGGTTGTCGGTTACGACCGTAATGACGATACCAATGCGGCGCTGGCCGCTGCGGGTATCGAGGTTCTGGCAATACCCGGTGCCGAGCTGGGCCGGGGTCGGGGCGGCGGTCGGTGCATGAGTTGCCCGACCATCCGGGATGCTGTCTGACAGCCAAGGAGAAACGTTATGGCATTCAATCTCAAGAACCGGCACTTCCTAACGCTTCGGGATTTCACGCCGAGGGAAATCGGTTTTCTGCTGAAGCTGTCTGCGGATCTGAAAACCGCCAAGTACGCAGGCACGGAAGTGCCGAAACTCGAGGGCAAGGACATTGCCCTGATCTTCGAGAAAAACTCCACGCGTACCCGGGTCGGGTTCGAAGTTGCCGCCTTCGACCAGGGGGCGCGGGTCACCTACCTGGGGCCGACCGGAACCCATATCGGCCACAAGGAATCGGTGAAGGATACGGCGCGGGTCCTTGGCCGGGTCTACGATGCCATCGAGTACCGGGGGTTCGGACAATCCGTTGTTGAGGAGCTGGCGCAGTATGCAGGCGTGCCGGTCTACAACGGGCTCACCAACGAATTCCATCCCACCCAGATACTGGCGGACTTCCTGACCATGCAGGAGCATGTGGAAAAGCCGCTGCGGGAGGTGGCCTATGTCTTTATTGGCGATGCCGCCAACAACATGGGCGATAGCCTGCTGATCGGCGGTGCCAAGATGGGTATGGACGTGCGCTTGTGCGCGCCGCAGGCCTGCTGGCCGAATCAGGCCGTGCAGGACGAGGCCCGCGCGCTGGCGGCTGAAACCGGAGCCCGTATCACCATAACTGACGACGTTGATGCCGCCGTAGCGGGCGTCGATTTCGTGTATACCGATGTCTGGGTGTCGATGGGCGAGCCAAAGGAGAAATGGGCCGAACGCATCAAACTGCTGATGCCTTACCAGGTCAACGCCGCCCTGATGGCAAAAACCGGCAATCCCCGGGCTCGATTTATGCACTGTCTGCCAGCCTTTCACAACACCGAGACCGTGGTGGGGAAGGAGATTCAGGAGACCTATGGCATTGACGCCATGGAGGTGACGGAAGAAGTCTTCGAAAGCCCCGCTTCGATTGTTTTCGATCAGGCCGAGAACCGCATGCACACCATCAAGGCCGTCCTCGTGGCGACCCTGGGAGGCTGACATGCTGGTTGTGGCGGCTTTGGGCGGTAACGCCCTTCTGAAACGGGGAGAACCGCTGACGGCCGAGATTCAGCGCAAAAACGTGAAAACCGCGGCGCTCTCGCTGGCAGGCATTGTCCGGGCAGGCCACGATCTGGTTGTTACCCATGGCAACGGTCCGCAGGTGGGGTTGCTGGCCTTGCAGGGCGCCTCCTACAAACCGGATGAGGCCTACCCGCTGGATGTCCTGGGCGCAGAAACCGAGGGCATGATCGGCTATATGATCGAGCAGGAACTGGAAAATGCCCTCGGCCATGACCGGCCGGTCGCAACCCTTCTGACCCAGGTGGTGGTGGATCCCAAAGACCCTGCTTTCGAAAAACCGACCAAGTTTGTGGGCCCTGTCTATGACCGCGAAGAGGCAGAGCGCCGCGCAGCCGGCGCGGGCTGGAGCATTGCGCCGGACGGTGACAAATGGCGCCGGGTGGTGCCCTCGCCGAAACCGCTGGAAATACCGGACATGCGGGTACTGAAATTGTTGCTCGACCAGGGCGTGGTTGTGGTGTGTGCCGGCGGAGGTGGAATACCGGTGTTGCGTCGTGAAGACGGCAGCATGGTCGGCATTGAAGCGGTTATCGACAAGGACGCCGCCAGTGCATTGCTGGCCAGGCAACTGGGGGCGGACGCGTTGCTCCTGTTAACGGACGTTGAGGCGGTCTACCGTGATTTCGGTACCGATCAGTCGACGCCGCTTTCCGAACTGACCGTGGCCGAGGCGCGGGCCCTGGAGATGCCGGCCGGCTCCATGGGCCCGAAACTGCAGGCTGCCTGCGATTTTGCCCAGGCCGGTGGGATCAGTGGCATTGGCCGGCTGCAGGATGCGGTGGCCATCCTTGACGGCTCGGCTGGTACTCGAGTGTCGGCCGGGTGACAGGCCTCCGTCATGAGCCAGAATGAGACTCTGGACGCCTCACAAGATGCCGGTACAGGTACCGTTGTAGCCATCCGTGGTGGCGTGGTGAGCGTGCGGTTTTCGGAACCGGTGCCGCGCATTCGCGAGCTCCTGTATGCCGGCAAGATTGCGCTTGAGGTGGCCGCCCTGGAGGACAGAGGCGTGGTCCGATGTATAGCACTGGCTCCGGTGAAAGGGCTGGGGTTGGGCACGCTGGTACGGGCAACCGGATCATCAATTACTGTACCGGTGGGTGATACCACTCTGGGCCGAATGCTGAATGTGTTTGGGGCGCCCGTGGATAACCAGCCTGTGCCAGCTACCAGTGAACGCCGCGCTATTCATCAGCTTCCGCCCCTGCTGGAGGATCGGGTAGTCCGAAGCCAGATTCTGGAAACCGGCATCAAGGCCATTGATCTGCTGTCCCCGATCGAGCGGGGTGGAAAAACCGGTCTGTTCGGTGGCGCCGGTGTCGGCAAGACGGTGCTGATTACTGAACTGATCAACAACACCGTGCAACAGCACAAGGGCGTCAGCCTGTTTTGCGGCATTGGGGAGCGGTCCCGGGAAGCGGAAGAGCTCTATCGCGAGATGGGTGAGGCCGGTGTGCTGGAAAACACCGTCATGCTGTTCGGACAGATGAACGAGGTCCCGGGGGTCCGGTTCCTGATCGGCAAGACCGCGCTGACCATGGCGGAATACTTTCGCGACGAACAGCATCGGGACGTGCTGTTATTGATCGACAACATTTTCCGCTTTGTCCAGGCCGGCTCGGAAGTCTCCGGACTGCTCGGGCGTATGCCTTCCCGGGTGGGCTACCAGCCGACACTGGCCACTGAGCTGGCCGAGCTGGAGGAACGAATCACTTCAACCCGCAGTGCCGCCATTACCTCGGTTCAGGCAGTTTATGTGCCTGCGGATGACTTCACCGATCCCGCCGCCGCCCATATTTTTTCCCACCTGTCGGGTTCGGTGGTGCTGTCACGGAAGCGCGCGAGCGAGGGTCTTTACCCGGCCATCGATCCCCTGGCGTCCTCATCGGTCATGCTCACGCCATCGGTGGTTGGGCAGAGGCATTACGATATCGCCCGGGCGGTTCGCAGAACCCTGGCCGAATACGAGGAGCTGCGGGATATCATCGCGATGCTGGGCATTGAGGAACTCTCGGCGGCCGACCGACTCACCGTTGCCCGTGCGCGCCGGCTCGAGCGATTCCTGACCCAGCCGTTTTTCACCACGGCCGCTTTTACCGGTGCCGAAGGCAAGCGCGTGACCATTGAGGAGACACTCAACGGTTGCGAAACCATTCTGGAACAGACTGAATTCGAACAGAACGAGAGTGAGTACTACATGATTGGCGCACTGCCTGAGGTGGTGGTATGAGCCTGGCTGAAGCAATGGAGGTCTGTCTCAGGCTGCCGACCCGGATGCTCTATGAGGGCAAGGCCCACAAGCTGTTTGCCGTTGCCGAAAACGGCGCCTTTGGGATGCTGCCCAACCACATTGATTTTGTCACCTCGCTGGTGCCGTCGGTCCTGATTCTGACTCTGGAGGATGGCCGTGAGCAGATCTTCGGCATTGATGAGGGCATTCTCGTGAAGCAGGGCCACAAAGTCGACATTGCGATCCGGCGAGGTGCCAAGGGTGAGGATCTGGACACCCTTCAGGAGAGTGTCAGAAAGAACTTTATTGAGGTGGATGAAGACGAACGCGTGGCCCGGTCCGCCCTGTCCAGGCTGGAGGCTGGCATGGTGCGCCGGTTCGCCGACCTGCAACGGCCCAAGCCATGAATCCGCAGCGTGGTGCACCGGAGGACGACATAGGGCGTCGGGCCCGACGCCTGAAGAAAGCCAGGGAAAATCCGGGTGTCAGCCCGCTGCGTGGTCTGGGCGCCTTCGGGATGATCGGCTGGTCCATTGCGGTGCCGACCGTCGGTGGTGCCTTTCTGGGGCTTTGGCTGGATCGCACCCTGCCGCAGGATTTCCCCTGGGTGCTTGCCCTGATTCTGGGTGGGGTGACTGTGGGTGGCTTCATTGCCTGGGCGTGGATCGGCAGGGAAGGCAAGGAAGAGGAGGAGCAGGACCATGATAATCATTGACTGGCCGGATGTGCTTTGGGGATTTGGTGCCGGCGTGGCTGTTAGCATTCTTTATTTCGCCGGCCTGGCAGCGAGTGTGCGCTTTGCTCTGGGCTCTTCCAGACCATCAGCGGTTCTTTTGCCCAGTGCCGTGGTGCGGATCGGACTGCTCCTGGCGGCGGGTTGGTTGGTAACAGGGGGCGGAACCCTGCCCTGGGCTTTCGCAGGCTACGGGACGGCGTTTTTTCTGGTGCGCTACCTGGCGACTTTACTGGCGCGAATACCGCACCCGGAGGAAGTCTGATGGAGCTGACGCCCGATGAAACAACGCTTTTCACGGTCTGGGGCCTGGATATCAATGAGACAGTGGGCTTTACCTGGATCGTCATGTTCCTGCTGACTCTCACTTCCATCATTATTACCCGGAATTTGCGTCCGGATGTGCCACCGAACCGTTGGCGCACCACCCTGGAAGTGATTGTGACGGCGATCCAGAGCCAGATCGAGGAAATCTCGCCGCGGGCCTCGCGCCATGTGCTCTATTTTTCCGGAACGCTGTTCCTGTTTATTGCGTTTTCGAACCTCCTGCTCGTTGTGCCGGGGTTCGCGCCCCCAACGGCCTCGCTTTCCACCACGGCGGCTCTGGCTCTATCAGTCCTGATCGCCGTGCCCCTGTTCGGTATTACCCGGCAGGGCATCGGCGGTTATCTAAAAACCTACGTGCAGCCTTCTGTGGTGATGCTGCCGTTCAATATCATCAGCGAGTTCTCGCGTGGCATATCCCTGGCCATACGCCTGTATGGCAACGTGATGAGTGGTGCCGTGATCGCCGGCATCCTGCTGAGTGTTGCGCCATTCTTTTTTCCTGTGGTCATGGACGTGCTCGGACTGCTGACGGGTCTGATCCAGGCCTACATTTTCGCCATCCTGGCGACGGTTTATATCTCATCGGCGACAGCCACCGCTGGAAAGCCTCCAAGCAAGGAGAAAGACAAATGAGTGACTTTGCCCTGATTGCCGCGGTTTCCATTCTGACCGCAGGCCTGTCCGTGGCTTTTGGTGCAATCGGTCCGGCTCTTGGTGAGGGCCGGGCTGCAGCGGCTGCCCTTGCCGCCATTGCCCAGCAGCCGGATTCTGCCTCCACCCTGTCGCGAACCCTGTTCGTCAGCCTGGCCATGATCGAGTCTACGGCCATCTACTGTTTTGTAGTGGCGATGATTGTCCTGTTTGCCAATCCGTTCTGGGATCAGGCAATGCAGGCGGCCCAGTCGGCGGCAGGTTGAATCATGTCTGTTGACTGGGTCACGGTGCTTGCCCAGATCGGCAATTTCCTGGTGCTGGTCTGGCTTCTGAAACGTTTTCTGTACAAGCCCATCCTGAATGGAATCGATGCCCGTGAGTCCGAGATCGCCGCACGGATGGGGGAAGCGGAGATAGCGCAGAAGAAGGCCTCAGCCGCCGAAGCTGCGTTTCTGGAGCAGAAGCAGGCATTGCTGGTCGACAACTCCGAACAGGTGGAGCGTATTCGTCAGCAGGCGGAAAAAGAGAAAGACACTCTGCTCGCCGCCACGCGTGAGAGCCTGGAACGGGAAAAACAGGAATGGCAGGCACATTTGACTTCAGAGCGGGACCGATTTATCAGTGAGTTGCACCTGGCCAGCGCCGAAACACTTTACCAACTGGTGCGACGGGCCCTGCGCGATCTGGCGGATGAAGATCTCGAGGAGCGTATCGGGCTGCATGTGATCGGAAAGCTGAAATCCATGAAGTCGGAGCTGGTCTCCGCCGCTGGCATCGCGGAACAGGCTGTTGCGACTACTCATAAGCCGCTCCCGGAAAGCACACAGGAAAAGATTCGAACGGCGTTGGCAGGCCTGGCTCCGGACCTTGAATTGGGTTTCACGACGGATCCCGGTCAGGCTCCGGGGCTGATCCTGCGTATTGGCAGCGTTCAGGTGGCCTGGACGGTCGACAGTTATACCGATGAGCTGACCGGAATGTTATCCGAGCGGTTGGCGTCGGGTGGGACCGGATGGATGCAAAATCATGGCTGAGAAACCGTCCTTTACTCCGGCCAGGAACTTTTTGGGTGCCTTACTGGACGGCCCGACGCCTGCCCCTGCGCTGACCGAAGTGGGCACGGTTGCCGAGGTTGGTGACGGTATTGCTGTTGTCTCAGGCCTTGCGCGGGCACTTGCTGACGAGTTGCTGGTGTTCGCTTCGGGTGTCCGGGGTGTGGTGCTGGATCTGGAGCCGGATCGACTGGGCGTGATTTTGCTCGGGCCTTCTGATCGGGTCACCTCGGGAGAGGATGTCTGGCGAACCCATAAAGTATTCAGCGTACCGGTGGGCACGAGCCTTATCGGCCGCATTCTCGATGCCACCGGAAGCCCGCGTGACGGCAAGGGAACTGTAGTGTCGACAGCTGAACGACCGGTGGAGGCCAGCGCGCCCGGCATACTGAGCCGGGCTCCGGTGAACCGACCGCTGGCCACCGGTATCAAGGTCATTGATGGTGCGGTCCCGATCGGTCTGGGCCAAAGGGAGCTCATCATTGGGGACCGACAGACCGGGAAAACGTCCATTGCTATCGATACGATTCTGAACCAGGCCCGCTCAGACGTACTGAGCATATACTGCGCAATCGGCCAGCGCGGAGATGCGGTGGCCCGAGTCATTGAAACACTGCGGAAAGCCGGCCAGCTCGCGAGCACCATAGTTGTTGCGGCCGGGGATGAGGACGCGCCCGGGCTGGCCTATGTCGCACCCTATGCAGCGATGACGATGGCGGAGTACTTTGCCGACCAGGGGCGGGACGTATTGGTGATTTTCGACGATCTTACCCACCATGCCCGCTCCTATCGGGAACTCTCTCTGCTACTGCGTCGCCCGCCGGGGCGGGAAGCTTTCCCCGGGGATATCTTCTATGTGCATGCCAGATTGCTGGAGCGAGCCGGTCAATTCACCGCAGACGCCGGGGGTGGTTCCATTACCGCACTGCCCATTGTCGAAACGCAGGCGGAGAATCTGTCCGCCTACATTCCGACAAATCTCATCTCCATTACCGATGGACAGATCTACCTGTCGCCCAGGCTGGTGAGGAAAAACCAGTTTCCTGCGGTGGATATCGGGCTATCGGTATCGCGGGTCGGGGGGAAGGCTCAGCACCGGGCTTTTCGGGACGTGGCTGGCAATCTGCGTGTCACCCTGTCCCAGTTCGAGGAGCTGGAGGATTTTGCCCGGTTCGGAACTCGCCTGGACGATAACACCAAGGCCCGCTTGAGCCGCGGGGCTGCAGTGCGCACTGCGTTGCGACAGCCCGAGCGGGACCCCATGCCAGCCGTCGAGCAGCTTCTGGTATTGATGGCGGCCCTGGAAGGGCTGCTTGATGGCCTGCCGGAGAAAGACCTTGCCGAGGTCATGGTCAGGATGCGGAACAGTATTGGCGACTCTCTGAAAGATGTCGCCGAGAGCATCCGGGAGAATCGTTCGCTGGAGGAAGAGGAAAAGAGAAGCCTTTTGAAGGTGGCCCAGGTTGCACTGGGAATGCCGGGAGACGATCGTCATGGCCCAGACGCTTGAAACCCTGTCCAGACGGACCGAAACCCTTAGCAGTATTCGCAGCATTGTTCACACCATGAAAACCATGTCTGCGATTAACGCCGTGCCCTACGAGCACGCTGCCCGATCCATTGAGTCCTATCATCAGACAGTGCTGAGCGGTATTCGGGCGTTCGTTGCCAAAACCGGGCCTGTTTCGGTACCCGCAGTGGCGCAGGCAGAGCGGCTGTTAGTGGTGTTCGGTTCTGATCATGGTCTGTGTGGAAACTACAACGAGGCGCTTGCTGAAAGCGCATTGTCAGAAGCATTGAAGATGGGCGGTCATGCCCGGGTACTGTGTGTGGGTGCCCGCATGAGTGATGCCCTGGCCGATCAGGGTATCAGGCCCGAGTCTACCTTTCTTCCGCCGGCATCGGCCGATGGTATCGGGCGTCTGGCGAGCGATATCGTGACCCGACTGGACGAAATCGGAGGCGGCGATGTGCATAACAGGATTGCCGTTACCCTTGTGTTCACCCGACGGGCCGAAAAGGGCCAGCGTGAATCGGAAGTGAGCCAGTTGTTGCCGCTGGCCTCCACGTTGCTTTCTGAACCCGCGAAGTCTGGATGGCAATCCCGCTCCCTGCCTGACTATACGATGCAGCCAACACCCCTGCTCGCAGCGCTGCTGCGCAACCATATTTTTGCCAGTGTTTTTCGCGCATCGGCGGAAGCGATGGTGACTGAGAACGCGGCAAGGCTGGCATTGATGCAGCAGGCAGAGCAGGCGGTTGATGATCGGCTGGAGGAGGTTGGCGGCCAGTTCCGTCTGGTGCGTCAGGATGAAATAACCAACGAGCGTATGGACATTATTATCGGATTTGAGGCTCTGAAAAAGAAACCTTCTTGCCATTCGAACAGCACCTGAACTGTTCCTGGCGCTTATTTTTGATAACCTTGGGTTCTTACCTCATAACTATAAACGGAGATGCCCGATGGAACGGATAGCCGCTGCGTGTATTGTTGTGGCCTTGATGCTGCAGTCCTCCATTGCGCTGGGCCAAGGCAGTGGCCCGGAGTTGATGGCAGCCACTGCCGAGCGCAGCGAGTTGCAAGAGACCGTGCACCTCGATGGCGTCATTGAAGCCGTGCAGCAGAGTACCGTCTCTGCCCAGACCAGTGGCACCGTCCAGAGCCTGCCCTACGATGTGGACGATTCCGTTGCCGCTGGTGACCTGATTGTTCAGCTGGAGGACAGTGAGCAGCGGTCCCGTTTGCGTCAGGCCCAGGCCGGGTTGGAAGAGGCTGAAGCAGCGTTGGCGGACGCAAGCCAGCGCTTTGAACGTATTGAAGCAGTGCACGAACGGGGTCTGGTGTCCCGGCAGGAGTTCGACCAGGCCCGCAACAACCTGGCCGCCGCCCGGGCAAGGGTGGAACGAGCCAAAGGTGCGGTTTCCGAGGCGCAGGAGCAGCTCTCCTATACCCGCGTGCTGGCTCCCTATGGTGGCATCCTTACTGAGCGCCATGTCGAGGTTGGCGAATCGGTCAATCCCGGTCAGCCGTTGCTCAGTGGATTATCTCTGGAACAGCTTCGTGTTGTGGTGGACCTTCCCCAGAAATACGCCGAACTGGCCCGCACGGAGCGTCAGGCCCAGGTTACCCTGGCCGATGGCCGGGTGCTGGAAACCGGTGAGATGACCTTCTACCCCTATGCCAATCCGCAAACCCACACGTTTCGTCTGCGTATGCGCCTGAGTGAACCCAACGGCTCCCTGTTTCCCGGCATGCTGGTGAAAGTCAGCGTGCCGGTTACCAGCCGGGAGGCTCTGTGGGTGCCGGCCAGCAGCCTGATTCAGCGCAGCGAGCTCAGGGCCGTGTTCGTGCTGGACCAGCAGGATCAGCCCCGGCTGCGGCAGGTACGCACGGGGGTGCGGCAAAACGGCAGGCTGGAGATCCTGGCCGGCCTCAGCGAAGGCGAGCGTGTGGTCACGAACCCCTCCGAGCTGGTGGGCAGCGATCGTTTGAATCCGGCTGAAGGCGCGGTCGAGGAGTCGAATCCGTGAGCCGTGATTTGCCGCCCGTTGGCCCATCCGGGGCCATTGCCCGGGTTTTTCAGAACAACCACCTCACCCCGTTGCTGGCCATTCTGGCGATCATTCTTGGCGTGCTGGCCGTGGTGGTCACGCCCAAAGAGGAAGAGCCCCAGATTGATGTCACCATGGCCGATATCATGGTGGCGTTTCCCGGCGCCAGTACCCGTGAGGTGGAAAGCGCAATAGCAACGCCAGCCGAACAGGTGATGAGCGAGATTCAGGGTGTGGAACACGTCTACTCGGTGTCTCGCCAGGGCCAGGCGGTGATCACAGTTCAGTTTGAGGTGGGCATTCCACGTCAGGAAGCCCTGGTGCGGCTCTACAACCAGGTGTATTCCAACCAGGACTGGCTGCCGGCCAATCTGGGTGCGACCCAGCCGGTGATCAAACCCAGGGGCATCGATGATGTTCCGGTGATGACCCTGACCCTCTACGATCCGGTCAACGGCCACACGGGTGAGGAACTGACCCGCCTGGCGCACATGCTGGAAGTTGCCCTGAAGCGGGTTCCGGGCACCCGGGATGTCTATACCACCGGCGGCATTCCGGATCGCGTGGATATCCGTTTCGATCCGGCGTTGCTGGCTGGCTTCAACCTGACCATCGAGGATATTCGTAACGCCCTGGCTGCGGCCAACACCAGCAGCCAGGAGGCCCGGATTACCCGGGACAACCTGTCGATACCGGTCCAGGCCGGAACGCTTCTGGAAACGGTGGAGGATGTCCGGCGTCTGGTGGTGGGTATGCACAACGGCGCGGCCGTGTACCTGGAAGACGTCGCAGACATTAGCCGGGGTGGCACTGTGGCGGATCAGAGTGTGATGACCGGATTCGGACCGGCCCATGGGGACGGCAAGGCTGGCCAGCCCGGTCAGGTTTACCCGGCGGTTACCCTGGCCATCGCCAAGAAGCCGGGCGAGAACGCCATCAATATCACCACGGCTATTGAAGAGCGTCTGGACCAGTTGCGCAACCGGGCCTTACCGGAATCCGTGGAAGTGCTGGTTACCCGGGACTATGGCGTAACCGCCTCCCAGAAAGCCCGCAAATTGATCACTGATCTGATCTCCGCCACCCTGTGCGTCGTGCTGCTGGTTCTGGCGGCCATGGGCTGGCGCCAGGCGCTGATTGTGGGTATTGCCGTTCTGATTACTCTGCTGCTGACCCTGGTGTTTTCCTGGGCCTGGGGTTTCACCCTGAACCGTGTCTCCCTGTTCGCGCTGATCTTCTCCATCGGCATTCTGGTGGACGATGGCATCGTGATCACCGAGAACATCAACCGGCGGATCCAGAACTCCCGGCGGGCGGTGAAGGACATTATTCCCGTTGCCGTGGACGAGGTGGGCACGCCCACCATCATGGCCAGTCTCACCATCATGGCGGCGCTGATTCCGATGGCGTTTGTCAGTGGCCTGATGGGCCCCTACATGAGCCCGATTCCGATCAACGCCTCGGCCGGTATGGTGCTGTCACAGATTGTCGCCTTTGTGGTGGCGCCCTGGCTGGCCTTCAGGCTTCTAAAGCACAAGAAGGGGGAGCAGGCCGCCGAAGCCGAGGAGGCTTGCAGCTCCGCCGACGGCGTCAGCCCATTGTCCCTGCGAATTTTCCGGACGGTGCTTGGTCCGTTTCTGGGTGATCATCCGTGGCGGCGGCGTCTGCTGGCGCTGGCCGTGGTGTGCCTGACCCTGGCGGCCACCTCGTTGCCGGTATTCCAGGCGGTGATCCTGAAGATGCTGCCCTTCGACAACAAGTCCGAACTGCAGGTGGTGGTGGATATGCCCGAGCGCACGCCCATGGAGCAGACCCAGCGGGTGTTGATGGAAATGGGCAGCCACCTGGAAACGGTGGAGGAAGTGGCCAACTGGCAGACATACGCCGGTACCGCCTCGCCGATCAATTTCAACGGTCTGGTACGGCAGTATTACCTGCGTGGCGACCCCTATCACGGCGATATCCAGATCAATCTTATGGATGAGGAGAGTCGGGACCGGCCGTCCCATGTGATTGCCCAATCTCTCCGGGATCCGCTGACCGAGATCGGTGACCGGTACGGAGCCAGCGTGAAGATTGTCGAGGTGCCACCAGGGCCGCCGGTGCTTTCACCCGTTGTCGCGGAGATCTATGCGGTGGATGAAGACCGACGGGCGGAACTGGCCCGGCAGGTGGCACAAGGCATGACCCGGGTGGATGGCCTGGTGGATATCGATACCACGCTGGAGTCGCCCACACGGCAATGGGAAGTGGTAGTGGACAGGGATCGGGCGGCACGGCTGGGGGTGTCCCAGGCCCAGGTGGTTGCTGCCCTTCAGACGGCCCTGGGCGGAACCAATGTCAGCTTCCTGCATGACGATCATGCCAAGTACCCGGTTCCGATCCGGGTAATTCTGAGCGAAGGCGACAAGGCCCAGCCCTCGGTTTTGTTGTCACTGAACGTGCGCAGTCGCGATGGTGCGCTGGTTCCATTGGCCAGTATTGCCGAGGTTCGTGACGCCGACTGGATGGGCGCGATCTACCACAAGGATCTTTTGCCGGTGACTTACGTTACCGCAGACATGGCGGGCGAGATTGATTCACCGCTGTACGGCATGTTTGCCATGGTTGAGCGTCTGAACCAACAGGAGGGGGCACCGGAACAGTATTTCATTGATCAGCCCCCGTTGCCGGAAAAAGGCACCCTGAAATGGGACGGTGAATGGCAGATCACCTACGAAACGTTCCGGGATATGGGGGCCGCCTACAGCGTCGGCATATTCATGATCTTTGTGTTGCTGGTGGCACAGTTCCGGTCCTATATTCTGCCGCTGGTGATCATGGCGCCCATCCCGCTGACACTGATCGG
Organism: Marinobacter sp. EhC06; assembly: GCF_001650915.1. Classification (GTDB taxonomy): domain Bacteria; phylum Pseudomonadota; class Gammaproteobacteria; order Pseudomonadales; family Oleiphilaceae; genus Marinobacter. Next base: position 183,063 of record NZ_LXYO01000023.1, on the reverse strand, counting down.
TATCATGCCCGGTCATGCCCTGTTGGGGCGGGAATTCACCGCCACCAGCATGATCGGCATGATTGCCCTGGCCGGCATCATCGTGCGCAATTCCATCCTGCTGGTGGTGTTCATCCGGCAGTTGATCGAGGAGGGTGTGGAACTGGACGAGGCGGTGGTTCTGGCGGGCGCGGTGCGCATCAAACCCATTGCCCTGACGGCGATTTCGGCGATGGTGGGTGCTTACTTCATTCTGAACGATCCGATCTTTAACGGCCTGGCGATATCACTGGTATTTGGCCTGGCCATGTCCACCTTGCTGACCGTAGTGGTCGTGCCTCTGCTTTACTACACGCTGGCGCGTTGCAAGTGGGTTTGAACCAGGGTTGCTACGCCTGGCAGGGGATAAGAGCGCTGTCAGAACTGATGATCCGGTTACGGCCCGAGTCCTTGGCATGATAGAGATACTGGTCCGCCCGGCCGATCAGGCTGCGCAGATCTGCCCCGTCCGGACCAAACTGGGCAATGCCGCCGCTGATGGTGAGACCGATGGATTGCTCCTGATAAGGAACGGGGTTTGATTCAATCGCATTCCGGATCTTGTCCGCCACCTGATGGGCCTGGTCTGCCGTGGTGTTGGTGAGCAGAATGGCGAACTCCTCGCCTCCCAGCCGGGTGGCAAGATCGGTCGCTCTGAGCGAAGCGCGCAGGGTACTGGCCACATGCCTGAGCGCCAGGTCGCCGGCTTCGTGACCATGCTGATCATTGACCTGTTTGAAGTGATCGAGATCCAGTACCAGCATGGAAAGCGGAGTCCCGTTGCGGAGGCTGCGTTTGCGCTCCTGTTCGAATACATCGCTGAGGCGTGCCCGGTTGGCGAGGCCGGTCAGGGCATCGGTTTGGGCCATTTTCAGCAGGCGGGATTCGGATTGCTCCCGGGTGATCTCGTAAATATGGGAGAACGCGAGGATGGTCAGTGACATCAGCCCCATATTGGCAATTGGCAGGGGCTGCATCATCTCCGGCGCATCGTGATATTTGAAAAAGAAGATCACGGCTGCCGTGCCCATGAACACGGCAGATACCAGCAGGCCCAGGCGCCGACCCATCAGGAGGTGGGAAAGGATGGGAATCAACAGGACCCAGGCGAAGACCGTGGTGGTTGCTCGCGGTGATGTGAATGCGAACATCATGGTGATGCAGAACGGCAGGATAAAGGCGAGAATCCAGCGTTCCAGGTGTCTCGTGTTGCCAATGGCCCAGAAGATGAAAACCGAGTAGCAGGCCATGCCAAGCTCGGCAAAGGCCAGGGGGTAATTCTCTCTCTGGACGTTGAGGGTAAAAAACAGCAGGCCGCTGATGGCGGTAAAGATCAGCAGCGTCTTCAGTACCGCTTTGCGGTAAGGGCGGGCAAGGTGCTTCTGTGATTCCCTGTAGCTTTCCATGAGTCTGGTCTGGATGTCCGGCGCTCTGGGGCGATATGTACAAAGACAGTGCACATGCCGCAAGAAACGGGTATTAGATCAGAATTCGTGCAAAGTAACCGTCAATCTTCGACTAAAGTCTAGCGGGTGGGCCAGTAGCGCTGCATTTCCACGAACAGGAAGGAGGCACTCCAGGTGATCAGAACCAGCCCGGAAAGCGCTTCTATGCCGGTGAGGAAACGCAGTATGCCGAAGGGTTCGATATCCCCGTAGCCGACGGTGGTAAATGTGGTGAAGGAGAAGTAGACGCAGTCCAGGATGCTGCCGCTGAAATTGCCGCCAAGTTCGCCCCAGCCCTCGGCATGGTGCATGAGGTAAAAAGCACCGGCAAAGATCCAGACTTGCAGGGTATGTGCGGCGAGAACGCCGAACACGGCGGCAATCAGCCGGAACCTATGGCTCTGCCGCATTTTCGACAGGAGTCCGCTCAAATTAATCAGTACTTCGTGGTGGATCAGAACCACGACGGCAACGATCAGCCCGTTAATCAGCGTTGCGTTAAGGAGATTGACATGATGTTCTACTGCCAAGATAGATACTCTCCGTTGCCATGAATGAAGGATGCACCGCGTAAAATTGACGCAGGACCCAGGCTTGTCCGATCCGAAAACGAGCCTTGATTGTATAGTAGTCTGAACCTAACAGCCCGACGGGCTTTTTTTACCTTAGCTGGCCAGCAAGTAATGTCCAAACGACTCATTCCCGTATTGATTCTCGCCGTCGGTATCGCCGGTTTTATGATTCTCAAGATGACACGCCCGGAGCCTGCAGAGGTCAGTGCCACCGAGCGGAGTTGGCGTGTTCAGGTTCAGGAGATTGAGCCGGGCACTCACACGCCGGTGTTGCCCCTGTATGGCGAAGTTCTGGCCCCGGAGCAACTGACAGTGACTGCAACCCTGGCAGGCCGTATCGGTGCCCGGCCGGTGACGGAAGGGCAGCGGGTCAATGAGGGCGAGCTTCTGGTGGCATTGGACGAGGCCGATATCCAGCCCGCGTTGGCCCAGGCCGAGGCCCAGGTAAAAGATCTGGAAGCCCAGATCCGATCGGAACAGGTCCGTTACCGGAATGATCAGGCCGCCCTGGCCAGCGAACAGGCCATTCTGGAAAACGCCCGGCGGCAGCTTGAGCGCACCCGGTCGTTGGTGAATCGCAATCTGGCTTCCCGCGAGGCCCTGGAAGCGGCCACAGACGCTGCAGCCAGGGCAGAGCTGACGGTAAATACCCGGCAGCGGGCAATCGAAGAGCATCCGGCGCGGCTTCAGAGCCTTGAGGCGAAGCTGGCGCAGGCGGAGGCGAATCTGGTCAGCACCCGGCGTGATGCCGAACGGGCCCGCATGGCCGCGCCCTTCGATGGCATCGTTACCGATATCCAGGTTGCTGCAGGTGACCAGGTCAGCCGCAATGAACCCCTGCTGTCGCTCTATCCCGTGGATGGCCTGGAACTCAGGGCCAGGGTGCCGGAAATGTTCCGGGCCGAGCTTCTGGATGCCCTGGCGCGCGGGGAAACACTGACCGCGACCAGTGCTGGAGATCAGCACCGGTTCCGGCTGGCGCGCTTTGCCGGAACCAGTGACCCGTCCGGAACCGAAGCCATTCTCGAATTGCAGGGAGACCCCAAGGGCATTCGCCCGGGTGGTTTGATGCCGGTAACGCTTGAGCGGGCGGCGCGGAGTAATACCGTGTCGATTCCGTTCAGCGCCCTCTACGGTGCCGATAGCGTTTACCTGTTGTCATCCGATGGCCGGATGGAGCGAGCCCGGATCGAACGCATTGGCGAAGCGCGGGGCAGGAACGGCGAGCGACGCCTGCTGGTATCCGGTGAAGCCCTGGTGTCTGGCGCGCAACTGATCACCACGCACCTGCCCAATGCAGTCACCGGCCTCAAGGTGGATGTGGCGGATTCCGGAGCGGCGGCGCAATGAGGCGAAGAAAGGGCGTTATCGGTTTTTTCGTTCATCACCGGGTCGCTGCCAATCTGGTGATGCTGGTCATGCTGCTCGGTGGCGTGCTGGCCCTGACCCGCATGAACATCCAGTTCTTCCCCACCTTCGCCCTGGATGTCGTCAGTGTTCGGGTGGTCTGGAGTGGCGCCTCCGCGGAAGACGTGGAACAGGGAATCACGAATCCGCTTGAACAACGCCTGCGCAGTGTGGATGGTCTGAAAAAAATGACCTCCACCTCGGCCCAGGGTGTTTCCTCGATAACGCTCGAATTCGAAGAGGGCACCAACCCGATTCAGGCCCTGGATGATGTTCGCCAGCAGGTGGACGAATTCACCAACTTTCCCGCCGAGGCCGAAGAGCCCCAGGTAACCCGGATAGAACGTTACGAGCCGGTAGCCCGGTTGCTGGTGTTTGGTGATGTTGATCGAAGCGAGCTGCGGCAACTGGCCTACCGGTTTGAGGATGAACTGCTCCAGCGCGGTATCGACCGGGTGTCGATTCGCGGCCTGCCTGAGCAGCAGATCAGTATTGATGTGCCGGTTGAACGGCTGGAGACCCTGGGCCTGTCGCTGGACCAGATTGCCGAACGAGTGGCAGCGATCTCCCGGGATCTGCCTGCAGGCATGATGGCGCAGCAGGATGCCACCCGGGAGCTCCGCGCCGTGGAACAGCGGCGCAGCCCTCAGGAGTTCGAGAACATTCCGGTGCTCAGTGGTGAGAGGATCCAACTGAACCTGGGCGATGTAGCGATCATCCGTCAGGAGGCCCGCGAGAGCCAGGTGACCCTCGAAAAGGACGGCAAGCCTGCGGTTGAGCTGCAACTGCAGCGATCGGAAAATGGCAACTCGCTGGCGGCGGCGAAAGTACTGGAGACCTGGCTGGCAGATACCCGGCCGGTACTGCCGCCGACGGTAAAGCTGGAGGTTTATGATGAGACTTGGCAGCTTCTGGATGACCGTATCTCGCTGCTGGTGAACAATGGCCTGGGTGGCCTGGTACTTGTGGTTTGCCTGCTTTATCTGTTTCTCCCGGGCAGGGTAGCCCTGTGGGTGGCTGTGGGTATTCCGACGGCGTTTTTGGCGGCTATGGCGGTGCTCTGGCTGATTGGGGGCTCGATCAACATGATCTCGCTGTTCGCCCTGATCATGGCTCTGGGGGTGATCGTCGACGATGCCATTGTGGTGGGCGAGGACGCTGACGCCCACGCGCGAATGGGCGAGGAATCGATTTACGCCTCGGAGGGGGCGGCCAAACGCATGGTCTGGCCCGTGCTGGCCTCTTCATTGACCACCGTTGCCGCCTTTATGCCCCTTCTGGTGGTGGGCGGTGTCATCGGCAATATTCTGGGCGATATTCCGCTGGTAATGATCTGCGTTCTGGTCGCTTCCCTTCTTGAGTGTTTCATCGTGCTTCCGGCGCACCTTCGGCATGCCTTTGTGCTCCGGCGCAAGAAAAAAGCGGGGGAGGCAGAACCTGAGCCGAAAAAGCCTGGCCCCGTGGAGCGCTTCCGGCGAGGTTTCGAACAGCGTTTCGACCGTTTCCGGGAAGGCCGGTTTCGGCGGTTTTCCCGTTACAGCCTGCAACACCGGGGCGCCACGGTGGCGAGTGCGGTGGCTTTGGCTATCGTAACGATTGGTCTGCTGGCCGGTGGCCGCCTTGGGTTCAACTTTTTCCCGACACCGGAGCCTTCGGTGTTCTACGCCAATGCCAGCTTCGTGGCCGGCACCGATCGCGGCACGGTGGATGATTTCCTGACTCAGATGCAGCAAACGCTCAATGAAACCGAAGAGGCCTTGGGTGGTAATTTCATTCTGCACGCAGTCACCACCAGGGGCGCAACCCAGGGTGCCGAGGGCAGTTCCCGTAGCGGCGACGAACTCGGTTCGATGATGATCGAACTGGTGCCCTCCGATCGTCGCTCGGTCCGCAACCCGGAATTCATCACCGAGTGGCGCAGCCGGCTGGAGACGCCGGCCGGGCTGGACAACCTGGCCATTTCCGAACGCCAGGCCGGACCGCCGGGCCGGGATGTGAATGTGCGGCTGACGGGCGAGAACGCCGAAGATCTGAAGCGTGCGGCGGATGAACTGGGCCAGGCGCTTTCGACGCTTCCGGGCGTGCTTGATGTTGAAGACGATATGCCGTGGGGCAGGGAACAGCTGATTTATCAGGTCAGCGCCTACGGTGAGGCTCTGGGGCTGACCACCTCTGATCTGGGGCGTCAGCTCAGGGCGGCTTTTGATGGCCGCATTGCCCAGATCTATCAGGATGGCCGTGATGAAGTTGAGGTTCGCGTGCAGCTGCCCCAGGATCAGCGGGAGCAGCTGTCGACCCTGTCGCGCATCACAATCCGGATTCCGGACGGTCGCTTTGTACCCCTGACCCAGGTCATGAATCTGGATCACCGTCAGGGCTTCCAGGCGCTGCGCCATGCCGAGGGTCGGCTGGCGGTGGAGGTTACCTCCGGACTGAACACCCGGGTCAGCACTACGGACCAGATTCTGACCAGCCTTGAGGCAGAGGCGCTGCCGGACATTGCCAGTCGCTACAATGTGCGTTACAGCTTTGAGGGCCGTGCCGCCGACCAGCGGGAGACACTTGGAGACATGCAAACCGGCCTGGTTATCGGTCTGGCGCTCATGTACGTGGTGCTGGCCTGGGTCTTTGCCTCCTGGAGCCTGCCGCTGATCGTCATGGCCATCATTCCATTTGCCCTGGTGGGCGCGTTGCTGGGGCACTGGCTGATGGGTTTGCAGCTGACCATTCTGTCTCTTTTTGGTCTGTTCGGTCTGTCGGGGATTGTGGTCAATAACGCCATTATTCTCGTAGCCTTCTATAACCAGCAGCGAAAAAAGGGCCTGGGTATTACCGATGCGCTCAACGAGGCCGCGGTACAGCGCGTTCGGGCGGTGATGCTGACCTCCCTGACAACCATTGGCGGTCTGTTGCCACTTATGTTCGAGACGTCCCTGCAGGCCCAGTTCCTGATCCCCATGGCCACCTCTATTGCCTTTGGCCTTGGGCTATCGACGTTGCTGGTTTTGTTGGTAATACCCGCGTTGTTGTCCTGGCTGGAGCAGTTCCGCGAGTGGCGTGCGCGCCGGCACGGAACCTATGCTGAGCCTATCGGCGCAGCTGACTGACAAGCAGGCTCCGATTGGCCGGTCAGAGGCGTTGCCTCAAATAGTCAGACAGGAAAACTATGGTGGATTCTTTGCTTTCGGCCCGACGCCTGAACAAGCAGTTTCGAAGTGGTGAGGAGCCCGTGCCGGTGCTTGTGAATCTCTCACTGCATCTTGATGCAGGTGAGTCACTGGCGCTGACCGGTCGCTCGGGTTCCGGTAAAAGCACCCTGTTGAACATCCTGTGTGGCCTGGAAAAACCAGATGCAGGGGTAGTTCATGTGCTCGGCGAGACGTTCGATACCCGGTCAATGGAGGCCGGCAGAAAGGCTGACGCGCGCTGGGGCGATCTACGCCGGCAGCAGATCGGTGTGGTTTTCCAGGAAGCGAATCTGATGCCCGCCCTGTCATTGCTGGACAATGTCCGTTTTCGGGCCCGGCTTGCCGGCCAATCCGAGGATGAGTGTCAGGACTGGCTCGAGCGACTGGGCATCGGCGAGCTTGCAGACCGTTTCCCGGATCAGGTGTCCGGGGGACAGCGCCAGCGCGCGGCACTGGCCATGGTGTTTGCCATGAAGCCGGCCCTGATCCTTGCCGATGAACCCACAGGCAGCCTCGACCGGCATACCGCCGAGGCGGTGATCGGGCAGCTCTTCGATTTGCAGACCCGACACGGTTGCGGTCTGATTCTCGCCACCCACGATCCGGAACTGGCCACCCGCTGCAGCAAGCACCTGGATCTTGCCCATCTGCCGGAAACCTGATCCCGCCATGACCCTGTTGGCCGCTCTGTTCAGCCACTACCGTCGTCACCCTCTCCAGCTGCTGGCATTGGCCGTCATGATCGTGCTGGCCACCATGCTCTGGACTGGCGTTCATCATCTCACCAGCCAGGCCCGGGCCAGTCTCGATCAGAGCGAATCGGCGGTAGCCGAGCGCCAGCAGGTAGTCCGCAGAGATGGTAACCCCGTGACTGTGGACGACTTCGTCGAGCTACGTCGAAAGGGACTGTGTGTCATGCCCTGGCTGGAGATTTCCTCGCCGGAGGGCGAGCGCGTGGTGGGCGTCGACCCTCTGGCAGCCGGCTGTTTTCAGGTTCCTGGGGGGCAAGAGGCACCCTGGGGTGGGGAGCTGGATGGCCGGCCCTTTGTGGATATCAGTGAAGCGGCTGAACTCGACCGCGATCAGGGCAGCGAGCTGTCGTTGCTGATTTCCGAAGATCACACCAGCGGCGATCTGCCGTCCGGCTATCAGCTGGTGCCTTTCAGCGTTGGCCCGGACACCGGCGAGCTGAGTGACAGCTTCCTGCTGAATCTGGATGCCCTGGGGGTTTTGGTTCTCCTGATTACCGCCTTGCTCGTGCGCAGTGTTTATGTGCTCGGGTTGGCCCAGCGTCGGGACAGCTTTGCCCTGTTGCATCGGTTTGGCGTTCCTCAAGGCCGTGTGAATCGCCTGCTCGTTGTCGAGATCCTGATGCTGGCCCTGGTTTGTGTTGTGCCCGGAATCTGGCTTGGCCGCTGGCTGGCCACTGGCCTGGGCAGTGGCTTCGGACAGGCGCTCGAAGGGCTGTTCGATCAGCCGTTGTACGCAGGCCAGGGCGGGAGCTGGCTGGTGCCGCTAGTCATCATGATGGCCGTAGTCCTGGTGGCTTGCCTGGCGGATTTCCTCCGTCCACTGGCCCGGGGGCTTGCGGGAGGCAACCGACGTTCCGGCGGCTTGGTGTTGTTGGTGCTTCTGGCCGGCCTTGCCTTGTCAGTTTGGGTTACGGATCTGCTCTGGCTTTTCATTGCTGTGGCCATGGTATTCGTGGCTGCCGGCATTCTCGCGCCGAGGTTGATTGCCTGGCTTGCAGACTGGCGGTCCGGCCACGACAGGGATCTACAGGCACGATGGCGCCACCGGGAGCTTTCAGTGCTGGCTCGTCGCCTGGCACTGCCATTGGTAGCGCTGCAGTTCGCCATGGCGATGGTTCTGGCGGTGCAGGCACTGGTGACCACTTTTGAAAGCACCTTTGACCGATGGCTTTCTCAGAGACTGGAAGCGGATTATTACATCGAAGTCCCTGAATCAGCGGATCCAACCCTGGCGGTCGACTGGCTCGCTGACCAGCCGGAGCTCGCAGCGTCCGGGCTGTGGCACCGGGTCATTCGGGGCCGGGCAACTCTGCTGGGCGGCAAGGATGAGGGGGATGCCAGAGTTGACGTCTTTGCTATCGGCCCGGTTGGCCCGCTGGTGACCGGTTGGCAGTTGTTTGAATCAGCGCCGCGGCCCTGGCAAAGCCTGCAGCAGGGCCAGGGCGTGATGGTGAATGAACAGCTGGCGCGCCGGCAGGATGTAAAGGTCGGCCAGACCCTGCAGGTAACCCTCGCAAGCCAGTCGTTCGAATTCCCTGTGCTGGCCATCTACCCGGATTATGGGCGTCCCGCCGGCGAGATCCTGATTCATCCTTCGGTTCTTCCTGCAGACTTTGCCGCCGGCTTTCAGAGCCTGTCGATATCGCCGGGCAATCTCTCCATCGAGGACGTGATCGATGGATTGCAGCGGGTATGGCAGGTCGAAGCGTTGACGATCCGGGACAATCGGGCGATTGAGGAACTCGCCTCCGCCATTTTCGATCAGACATTTCTGCTGACCCGGGCCATGACCACCCTGACCCTGGTACTGGCGGCCATCGCGCTGCTGATGATGGGCTGGGTGTTTTTCTCGACCCGGGCCTGGTATTTCCGGCTGCTTGTGGTGTGGGGGCTGTCACGAAGGCAGGCTTCTGCCCAGCTGATCCGGTTGTCGGTGTCGCTGACCGGAGCCGTTGCCCTGTTGGCCCTGCCGCTTGGCGTCTGGCTGACCTGGGTTCTGGTGCATCGGATCAATCCCATCGCGTTTGGCTGGTCCCTGCCGATGGCCGTCTACCCGCGATTCTGGCTGGAGCTCGGTGTGCTCAGCCTGCTGATCGGCCTCAGCATTGCCCTGCTGATGAGCCGCCAGCTGAAATCACCGACGGTCGCACCAGTGAATGCCAATGCGATGGCGGGAGGTGAGCGATGAGGCGCTGGATCTTCATCTGCTTCGCCGTGGTTCTGGCCGGGTGTTCGGAACCACAGCAGGAGGCAGGGTTTGCCGGACTGGCCGGTGTCGCAGAAAACGAATCCGGCGTGCCTTTTTTGCAGCCCGGCCCGGGAGACCGGCTGACATTTCCTGGTGATTTCGGCCCCCACCCGCAGCATCGGATTGAGTGGTGGTACCTCACTGCCAATCTGAAGACCGCGGATGAAGAGCCATTGGGCCTGCAATGGACACAGTTCCGCCAGGCAATCAAGCCGAGGCCGGCAGGCGCTGAGCTCCCGGACGCAATTAACTGGCCCCTGGAAGCGGCCTGGATGGCCCATGCTGCGGTGAGCTTTGATGCCCAACATTACTTCGCGGAGAAATTGGCCCGGGGCGATGTCGGCCATGCCGGCGCGCGGGCAGCGCCTTTGGCTGTCTGGCTGGACGACTGGCAGCTTGAGGCTGGCTCCGGCAATGAAGTCTGGCGGTTGAAGGTGGCGGCGGACGGTTGGTCCTACGACTTATCCCTCTCGGTCAATGGCGAGCCTGTTGCCCACGGCGATAACGGCTTTAGCGCCAAGTCTGCGGGTGGTGAGGGTTCCATGTATTTCAGCCTGGTGGACCTGCAGATAGAGGGCACCGTCACCCTTGGCGACCAGACGTTGGAGGTCACAGGAAAGGGCTGGTTTGATCGGGAGTGGAGCAGCCAGTTTCTCAAATCCGGCCAGCAGGGCTGGGACTGGTTCGCCTTGCATCTGGACTCGGGTGACAAGCTGATGGCTTTCCGGCTCAGAGAGGACGATGGTGCCTTTCGGGCAGGTACCTGGATTCCAGACAAGGGTGAGCCGGTTGCGCTTCAGCCCGACCAGCTCCGCCTTCACCCAACCAATCCAGAGGCTGAGGGTTTTCCCCGCCAGTGGCGTCTGGAAGTGCCGGATTACGGAGTGAATCTGGAGGTGTCGGCACCTCCTGGAGACTATCTGAATAGTGGGCTCTACCCGTACTGGGAGAGCCCGGTTTCCGTATCCGGCAGCCATGGGGGCGTTGGCTACATGGAACTGACCGGATACGGCGAGTGAGCCGGAGCTGAACCGGGTTATTCGACCGCGTTTGCACCAATCCGGTGAATGCTCAGATCCGCCCCGTTGAACTCTTCCTCCTCGGTGAGGCGCAAGCCGGAGATGGCGTTGATTGCTCCATAAACTATCAGGCCGCCAACAAAGGCCACCACAACGCCGGCCACTGAGCCAATGATCTGTGACATCAGGCTGACACCGCCCAGGCCACCGAGCGCTTCCTGACCAAAAATGCCGCAGGCAATCGCGCCCCAGACACCACAAACACCGTGCAGGGGCCAGACACCCAGAACATCGTCCAGCCGTTCGATTTTGGCCTGCGCCCATTCAAACAGGTAAACGAAGATGGCGCCTGCTACGCCGCCAGTCACGAGAGCGCCTACCGGATGCATCAGGTCAGAGCCGGCACATACCGCCACCAGTCCCGCTAGCGGGCCGTTGTGGATAAAGCCCGGGTCCTTGCGGCCCAGCAGCATGGAGACGAGGATGCCGCCGACCATGGCCATCAGGCTGTTCACGGCCACCAGGCCGCTGATGCCGTCCAGGGTCTGGGCCGACATGACGTTGAAGCCAAACCAGCCGACGGTCAGAATCCAGGCGCCCAGGGCGAGGAAGGGGATGTTGGAGGGGGCAAAGGCCACCACCTTGCCGTTGCGGTAGCGCCCATTTCGTGCACCCAGAACCAGTACGGCCGCCAGGGCGATCCAGCCGCCCACCGCGTGCACTACAACGGAGCCGGCAAAGTCGTGGAAGGATGCACCAAACTGGCTCTCCAGCCAGCCCTGGAAACCATAGTTGCCGTTCCAGATCAGCCCCTCAAAGAAGGGATAGATAAAGGCGACAATCAGGCCTGAGGCAATCAGCATCGGGTAGAACTTGGCGCGTTCGGCAATACCGCCGGACACGATGGCGGGAATGGCCGCGGCGAACGTCATCAGGAAGAAAAACTTCACCAGATCATAGCCGTTGGCAGCAGTGAGCTCGGCGGCGCCGCTCATGAAATGGCTGCCGTAGGCGATGTAATAGCCGATAAAGAAGTAGGCCACGGCGGAGATGCCGAAGTCGGTCATGATCTTGACGAGGGCATTGACCTGGTTCTTGTGGCGAACAGTGCCCACTTCCAGGAAGGCAAAGCCGGCATGCATGGCCAGCACCATAATGGCGCCGATAAGGATGAACAGCGTGTTGGCGCTTTCGGTCAGGGTATGTACTGCACTCGTGATGTCCACGGGTTTTCGCTCCTGATGTTGTGTGTCCGGCCTCTATCGGACCGTTTACGTTGGCTTGTGCATTGTTGAGGTGCAGCTGAAGCAAGAGCTGTTCCAAAACAAGGCATATCAAGAGCTGAAGGGCAGTTGAGGGGGCTTTCAGAAATGTGAGGTACTATTTTCACTCTAATAATGCACTCATACTGTGCGTTTTAGCGTGTAGCGCACCAAAATAGATTGCGCTTACCAACTGATTTCGTTTGGTGTCGAGCTGTCGGATTCGGATTCGATCCCGAGGCTGGATTTGGCATCATCCGATTCGGACTGGATCAGTTCCCGAAGGCGTACTTCCTGTTCCTGCATCGGGCCGGAGAGATCAATGATGATTTCCACGCGCCGGTTCTTGGCGCGGTTCTCTGCAGAGGTGTTGGGTACCCGCGGCTCGGTATCCGCCAGACCGGTGACGGACAGACGCGTGGGTTCCACCTGGTCCCGGGCAACCAGAACGTTGGCAACGGCTGCTGAACGGGCGGCGGAGAGGTCCCAGTTACTGTAAAAACGGTCGGTCCGGATAGGCACGTTGTCGGTGTGTCCCTCGATCGTCAGGTCACCGGGAATGCCTTCAATTACCTCCGCCATATCCAGCAGCAGGCCCTCGAATTCCCAGGTCAGCTGAGCCGAGCCCGAAGGGAAAGAACCTTTTTCCTCAACCCGAATCACGATTCGCCGCTGATCCTCGCTCACATTGATGCGCCCATCGGCGATTGCAGGTTCCAGAACTTGCAGGATCTCGTCCATTGTTTCCTGCAGCTGTTCCTCCATGGCGGCTTCAACGGCCATGTCGGTGGGGCTTTTCAGGGTCTGAAGTTCCGGGTCGTCCTCGGTGGTGGTCTGTTTGACCTCGTTGACCACGGTAGGCTCTGGCGGTGCGGGCGAAAACTTGTCGAAGATGGGGGTGGTGCCCTTGGGGATTTCCAGGGCGGGCACGTCCCGCTGAACGCCGAAGGCCTTGGAGAGTTCACCGGCGATCTGCTTGAACTTCTGGGCGTCGATCTCCGAAAAGGACAGCAGCAGAACGAAGAAGCACATCAGCAGGGACATAAGATCAGCGAAGGTAACAACCCACGCCGGAATCCCCGGTTTTTCCTCTTCTGGCAACTCGTCCATGGTTACGCGCCTTCTGCTTCGGCCACTTTTTCACGTTCCTTGGGCGGCAGGTAGCTTGAAAGCATCTGCTCGATGATGCGTGGGTTGGTGCCCTCCTGGATGGCCACCAGGGCATCAATGTACAGCGACTGCATGCGCGCTTCCTCGGTCATTCGCAGAGAAAGCTTGTCGGCAATCGGGGTGGCAATCATGGTGGCGATCATGGCGCCATAGAGGGTGGTCAGCAGGGCGACAGCCATGGCCGGGCCGATAGACTTGGGGTCTTCCATGTTCGAAAGCATCTGCACCAGGCCAATCAGGGTGCCGATCATGCCCATGGCCGGAGCCACATCGGCCATGGCCGTGAACACCTTGGCGCCGGAACGGTTGTGGTCGAGGGTCATCAGCCGCTCTTTGTTCAGGAGTTCCTTGATGGTTTTGCTGTCCTGCCCGTCCACCAGCATCTGGATACCCTGGGCCAGGAAGGGGCTGCTGATCTCTCGGTCTTCCAAGCCAAGAACCCCTTCCTTACGAGCCACGTTGGCGATGTCCACCAGCTCTTCAATGCTTGCCTGGGTTTCCGGTAGCTTGAACTTGAAGGCGCGGGCAGCGGCTTTAAAAGCGCCCAGGAACTGAGCAAAGCTGAACTTGGCCAGAACAACCAGCATAGTGCCGCCGATAACGATCAGCAGGGATGGTGGGTTGATGAAAACGGACGGAGAGACGCCAAGAATAACAGCCGAAGCAATGAGCAAAATTGCGCCAACAAGACCGATAAGAGTGGCGAAATCCACGGTATCTCCAGATTTGGTTTGAGCGAGGCTGAGAAGGGGTGTGAGATTACCTTCAGATCAGAATTTAATCAATTCGTCTGATGGGTTCTTTCCAGTTCTTCCTGCTGTTCTTTCCAGGCAGCATAGCGGTGAATATCGGACTCCACCAGTTTCAGGCACAGCGCTACAACGCCGGCGTCGTCCACCAGTCCGAATCCGAAAATCAGGTCGGGAATTACATCGAGGGGGTTCATCACATAGATCAGCGCGCCCGCCACCGCTGCGATCGTTTTCCACGGAACGCTCCGGTAATTGCCGTACCAGTAATCGCGGATCATCGAAAACATCAGCTTGATGTCGGCGCTGAAACGAGACAGTTTGCCGCTGCCTTTCACTTTCTCTTCAATACTGCGCTGGCGGTCCAGCAGCGTTTCCAGATCCGCCCGATGAACCTTGCTCGCCTCGGCGTCCAACTGTTTGCGGGCGTTTTTCTGGTTGAACAATGCCATCGAGAGGGTTCCTCACTTGCTTGATGCCTGAATGCTCATGATCGCGCAGCTTCGTCGTCAATGCCAATGGCAAGGCGTTTATCGGTGCTTGTACTGGGTCGGGCAATAGCCGCGGTTTACACCCTCAGGCCGTAGCTGGCGATGTTTGGTGTTGCGCCCGGTTACCCGCTTGCGCCAGAGCCGGAAGCTGGCCGGCTTGAGCTCGCGACGCATCAGGCGGATGACATCCTTTTCGCGAAGGCCATAGAGGGCTTCGATGGCCTCGAAGGGTGTGCGGTCCTCCCACGCCATTTCGATGATGCGGGAGAGGTCTGCCGGGTCAAATTGCTTGGACATGGGCTGCTCTCGGTTTTGATCAGGTTTCCGGAGATTACGTGCGGACCGGGCGCTCGTCTCACCCGGCCGGGTTTATTGATAGTGCTTGTGCAGCCGGGCCGGGATCTGGGCGAACTGTTTGTCCACCAGTGTACGCATTGCCCTGGAAATGGGCCGGGTATCCAGGCCCGGCTCCACCACGTTGAGCAGATAGGCGACCGCCTCTGCTGTGGCCAGATGATGCGAGCCAGGAGCCTTGCGGATGGTGTAGGCAGACGCTGGAGGACTGGCGAAATGGAAGCGGGGCAGCGACGCCAGTGCCGGGTTCTGGTGAAGGATTCTGGCAGCCTTGCGCCAGGTGCCGTCGAGAATCATCCAGTGGTCGATATGGCTCAGATCTGAGGATTCGAGGGTGTCGCTGCCGGGCCCCGGAAACAGCAGGGCTGAATTCCCGGTTACAGTGTCGGTTTCGAAACCGGCCTCACGGAAATCCTCCGGCGTCTCGCCGCAGAAAACTTCCAGGTTTTTAAGGGACTGGCACAGTATGCGGACCGTACCTTTGGGGTGGCCAACTTCCGTTGGATGCTGGAGCACCGACACCCTGGTGCGGTTGGGCACGGGGGCGCAGGCCTCGCAGACACAGATATTGCGGTGCATGCCGCAATCGGCACAGATCGGTCTGGGCAACCCCTGTCACCCCACGAAAATGCGTTTCGCCAACCCGGCGCCGCGCCAGCCCTGAATGGCGAGGGTGCTGACCAGACCACCAATCATCGCACCCACTACGCCACAGGTGAGGATATCCTGGCCGGTGAGATACAGCCCGGGAATATCGGTTTTCGGTTTCAGCCAGTCCTGCTCAAAGCGCTCCGGGTTGTGGTCCAGACCGTACAGCTCGCCCCGGCCGTAACGGCAGAACCAGGCGGTGGAGAGCGGCGTGGAGGTTTCCACGTAATCCACTTTTCCCCTTAGCTGGGGCAGCTTCTCGTACATCACTTCCAGCAACTGGTCAGTGATTTTCTGTTTTAGAGTCTGGTAGTCTTCGCCCCGCTTGCCCCAGATGGTGTCCTGCCAGGGTTCGAACATCTCCCAGGTGGTCGGTGCCACAATCTCGATGGTGGAGGTGCCCGGCCAACGGTTCTGGTAATCCGGATCCTTGGCAGCCGGGAAGGAGATATACACCACCGGAAACTCGGTGTTTTCCGGGTCATCCAGGAACTGTTGCACGTTGTCGTCGTGATCGGCGCTGGGATAGATCCAGAAATTGGTGCGGGGCAGGCCGAGTGCTTCCGGCGTGCCTTTCAGGCCGATATAAAGCCCGATGTGGGGCATGGAGGGAATAATGTGCCGGCGTTTGCTCTTGTAGCCAACCTTTTCCGCCGCATCGGCTGGCAGCAGTTTTTCGAAGGTGTTGATTACACCGGCGTTGCTGATGACCATCGGTGCCCGGATTTGCTCGCCATCGGCCATGCGCACGCCGGTTGCCTTGCCTTTCTCCACCAGGATGTCGGTGACGTCGGCGTAGGTGAATACCTCGCCGCCAGGCTGCTGAATGACAGGAATAATGGTTTTCGCGATCTCCGAGGCACCGCCGACGGGATAGAAACCGCCGTAGAGGTAGTGCTTGGCGATCAAGGCATGAACCATGAAACTCGATTGCCTGGGCGTGACGCCGCAATCGCCCCACTGGCCGGTTATGGCACCGATCAGTTCCTGGTTGTCGGTCAATTCGCTCAGAACTTCCCAGGTTGTTTTGTTAAAACAGTTCGGCAGGGCCACATCCAGACCTTTGTGTACTATCGGACTCAGAACCCCGGGTGTCAGCTTGGAGAGTGTATACCACTGCATGCCATCCGCCACCTTGCCCAGCAGTTTCACATACTTGTCGATGGCCTCCTGCTCATCCGGGAAGGCATCCAGCAATGAGAGCCGCAGCCCTTCCTTGCCGGCCCGCAAATTCACGACCTTGTCACCCAGAAAGAACCGGTCGTAGTTCTCGTCCATGGGTGCCCATTCCAGCTTGCCGTCGGTGATGTAATCGAACAGCCTGCGCCCCAGGGTGTGGGGAGAGCCCATGTCGCCGATGTAATGGACGCCCACGTCCCACTCGTAGCCGTTTCGGGCATAGCTGTGGGTATAGCCGCCGGCGGTGTAATGCTGTTCAAGCACCAGGACTTTCTTGCCGGCTTTCGCCAGGCACGCGGCTGTTGTCAGCCCGCCGATGCCGGAGCCGATCACAATGGCGTCGTAGGGGCCTTTCAGCCGATTGGCCCGGTACCGGGTGCCGATCCGGATCGTGCTCGGTTTGAGTTTCTGGGAGGACGGACTGTTCACTACCGCGCTTTCTACCACCATGCTTTGCCCCACATTTCCGGATTGGCCCAGTTCTCTGGATTGTTCCAGGCCCGTTTGTGGTTGTAAGTATCCAGATTGTAGGTATACAGCGTGAGTGCGCCGTTATCATTTTCCAGTTCGGCATGGCGACGAAAGCCGAGGCCGATGAAATCGGTAAAGGCCCAGTCAGGAGTCTCTCCCACCAGAACGGCAATCTGATGGGTGCCGTAATTCCTGAGCTGCCCCAAAAGTAGAGCGCCCTCATCGTGGGGCAGATGCTCCAGAGTTTCGGTGACCAGAGCCAAGTCTACGACCCTTTCGAGCACCAGGCTGGCGTTCGGATCGGATGTGTCCAGGGTGTGCACGTCCACACCTTCCTGGTGTTTCTGCCAGATTCGCGACATTTCGGTTGCCAGGCTGCCGCAGCTCAGCAAGGTTGCCGGTGAGCTGGTGTCGATGATGCGGGCCAGGGTTTCCCTTGCTGTGCTGGTGCTTTCGTTGTCGGTCCGATTCGTCATGGCTATTTGCCTTTTACTACAGGGGCCAGTCTGCCGCATCCACTGTGTGTAAACCTACGGGCTGTTCCGCGTGTCCGCCCCAGCGGTCAATGAAGGTGCCGGTGGGATCGTACTGTTGCGTCTGTTTTTCCAGATTGAACTGCCGCAGGCCTCTCGGGTCCGCCCCTACGCCAGCCAGGTACTGCCAGTTGCCGTAGTTGCTCCCCACATCATAGTCGATCAACTGCTCCTCGAACCATGCCGCCCCGTAACGCCAGTCCAGGCCCAGTTCATTAATGAAACAGCTTGCCACCAGTTGCCGGGCCCGATTGCTCATGTAACCGGTTTCCCGCAGCTGATTCATGGCCGCGTTTACGATCGGGTATTCTGTGTTGCCCTGGCACCAGGCCTTGAAACGGTGGCCGTAGAATGTGCCATGCCGACGTTTGCGCTGGACGCCATCCCGGCGGAACAGGTTGGCGCCGTGTTTCAGGGCGTACCAGTAGAAGTATTCCCGCCACAGCAGTTCGAACCAGAGCCAGTAGGTGGACTCGTTTTTGGTCTCACTGGCTTCATATTCGGTGATGGTTTCTGCCACTTCCCGAACCGAGAGGCACCCGTTGGCCAGCCAGGGCGAGAACTTGGAGGAGGCATCCCAGCTATCCAGAGCGTTGCGGGTCTCTTTGTAGCGGTCGATGCTGTGATTGTCGTAGAGAAATTCCTTCAGCCGACCCAGGCCTGCCGCTTCACCGCCCATGAACTGCAACGGCTGCATCGGCTCTGGTATGGGCGGGCAGTCGCCCCGGTTGTCTTCCGGAAAGCCGGGCGGTGGGGGCAGGGCCGTCAGCGTGCGAATCCTCAACCGTTCTGAGCAGCGTTCACCGGTTTTCTCAACCTGCTTGCGGAACTGGGAAAAGGTATCCGGCAAATCCTCGAGAGCCATCGGCAGGGAGCCCTCGGTGAACATGCTCAGTGTCTCGAATTGCTGGAACAGGGTCTTGGGCAGTTTGTCCTTGATGGCTCGCCACTGGCCGGCTTCCCGGGTGCCCGGCAGGCGGGAGCGAACGATGCGCTCAATGCTGTGAGCGTGGGCAAGTTCCGGGATGACCGTTTCCGGCTCGCCATAGGCAATGTGGAGTCTTTGCCCCAACGGCCGAAGGCTTCGTTCAAGGGCCATCAGGCTTTGCCAGAGAAAACGCCAGCGGTGGTCGCCCATGGCTTTGCTTTGCAGGGGGCCGGGTGCGAACCAGCGCGGATCCACCACGTAGACGCAGAGCAGCATGTCGGACTTTGAAGCGGCCAGCAGAGCGGCGTTGTCGTGCAGGCGAAGGTCCCGTGTAAACCAGTAAAGCGTGTGCAACGTAAGAGCTCCTCAACCTTTTGATTCTGCCCTGTAGATACGCTCCAGATCCAGAAAAGATTTCGGAGCCTCTGAATCGCAACATGCCCACTGCCAAGTCGGCTAGAATGAGTCAAACAGTCACGGCTGAAAGGCCGTAACCAAATACCTGCGCCATAGCAATCAAGGAGCCGAAAGTGATCAAATCCCGTGCCGCGGTGGCCTTTGAAGCCAACAAACCGCTAGAAATCGTCGAAGTTGACGTTGCACCGCCCCAGGAGGGCGAGGTTCTGGTGCGCATCGTTGCCACTGGTGTCTGTCACACCGACGCCTACACGCTCTCCGGTGCCGATCCGGAAGGCCTGTTCCCCACCATTCTGGGTCACGAAGGAGGCGGCATTGTCGAAGCCGTTGGGCCGGGCGTAAAAAACCTGGAAGTAGGGGATCATGTCATTCCCCTGTATACGGCTGAGTGCGGCGAGTGCAAATTCTGTACATCCGGTAAAACCAACCTGTGTGGCGCTGTTCGTGCAACCCAGGGTAAGGGCGTGATGCCGGACGGTACCTCCCGCTTCTCCTACAATGGCCAGCCGCTGTATCACTACATGGGATGTTCGACGTTCTCCGAGTACACCGTACTGCCGGAAATCTCCCTGGCCAAGATCCCCAAGGAAGCGCCCCTGGACAAGGTTTGCCTGCTCGGCTGCGGCGTGACCACAGGTATCGGTGCGGTGCTGAACACCGCCAAGGTCGAGGAAGGCGCAACCGTAGCCATCTTCGGTCTCGGCGGTATCGGCCTGGCGGCGATCATTGGCGCCAAAATGGCCAAGGCCGGCCGGATCATCGGGGTCGACATCAACCCGGGTAAATTCGACATCGCCAAGCAGCTGGGTGCCACCGATGTGGTCAATCCCAATGACTATGACAAGCCGATTCAGGAAGTGATTGTCGAGATGACCGATGGTGGCGCCGACTACACCTTCGAGTGCGTGGGTAATGTGAAGCTGATGCGAGCGGCGCTCGAGGCCTGTCACAAAGGTTGGGGCGAATCCACCATCATCGGTGTTGCCGGTGCCGGTGAGGAAATCAGTACCCGCCCGTTCCAGTTGGTGACGGGTCGCGTCTGGCGTGGCTCAGCCTTCGGCGGTGTAAAAGGTCGCACCGAACTGCCGGGCTACGTGGAGAAAGCCGAGAGGGGCGAGATTCCGCTGGATGTGTTCATTACCCATGAAATGCCGTTGGAAGACATCAACAAGGCGTTTGACCTGATGCATGAGGGTAAGAGCATCCGGACGGTTATTCATTTCTAAACTGATGCAGTCGTGAGCAGGTCAGGCCGGTTTGGCCTGCTCCATGCCCATTGCTGGCCGATGTGGTTCAAGAGGTCGTTTGCTCATCGGGATGAGTCGCCTTTCTTGGGAAACAACCAGAATGCGAACCAGCGAGTCATTCTCGGCATGAGCACATAACTCATCAACAGCATCACCACCGCGGTGACCAGCAGTGTTCGTACAAAAAGCGGTATCTGTGCCAACCAGTCTCCGAACATTACGAAGACGAGCGTGACAGCCGGATAGAGTGCCAGCCAACTGACAAGGGTCATCTTCCATTTGGGTGGTGGCGTCACCGGATTCTGGCCTGGCAGAGTGAACCAGGTGACGATTCCCGAAGTGACTTCCCGTTCACTGGGCTGAATCAGCAGGCTCTCAATCTGCCCGAGCAGGTCCGCTCTTTCCTCGGAGCTCTCCCATCGCTCAAGGGATTCCCGGTCTCGGAACTTGAACACGATGCGATATTCCGGGTCGTCCTCTGAGGCCGGCCTGAACATGGTGGTACCGAGATATCCCGGAAAACGGGATGCTCGTTCGGTCATTTTGCTGCTCAGAGCCTCGAACTCTTCCTGATTGCCTTTTTTGACCCGCCGAGAGACGACAACTGTCAGAGGATCTGTTGAACCTTGTTCGCTGGCAGTTGATTGGCTATCCATCATGTTCAATGTCCTCAATGATCCAAAAAAAGGGCCCGCCTGAGCGGGCCCAATGGAGAAGCAACAAGGGTCCTTGGATCAGCTTCCAGTTGCCCGGAGGTGCTGAACGTTGAACATCTGGGGCGGCGACAGTTCCGGATCAACCTGTCCCTTGAACTGGCCGGTGGTGCAGTGGCTGGCCTGGACATCAATCATGCTGAAGCTGTCGTCAATGGACACACCGCTGCCCTTGTTTTTCGGCAGGTGGTGATCGGGGTGTGCCTGGCCAATGGTAAAGGTCTTCCAGAGGCTACCCTTGCGGTCGTAGGACACAGTTCGGGGAATGGTGAAGGTCTGCGCGTCCATGAAATGAACACGTTTTGAGAGCGGGTGGCTTTCGTCCACAGGAACCGATTCAACTTCGTAGACCTTACGCAACTGCCAGGTGATATCAGGGAAGCAGCCACCCTGGCCACTGAAGGACACAACCTGATAACCATCACTGTCGATGTGGGTTTCGGCATCCAGCGTCAGATCATTGTGGTTGTAGAAGGGCATCAGCATGTAGCGAGTGCCTTTGTAGGTCCAGTTCATGTCTGAAATCCGGCCGTTATAGCCCTCAAAGTCCTCGATCATCAGATCAGAGCCGAGAAACGCGTCAGTGACCTGGCCAGTTGCCAGACGACGGACCCGACGCTGGAAGCCCAGGTACAGCCAGGAGTTGTCCCGCTTCAGATCGTCCGCTGCACGATGGATCAGGAGCTGGGTGTTGCGGACATCAGCCGGGTCCAGTACCTGCACATAAATCGCCCGGAACAGGTCAGACGGGTTCGGAGTGATTTCCGGCGTCGGTTCCTGGGTGACCCGGCCTTTATAGTTCAGGAAGTGGAAGTTGAACTTGATAGTGCGCTCCACCTTGCCAGAGTCCATGTCCCGGTATTTCCAGTAGAACGGGTAGATAGCCGCGCTGTCGCCCCAGTTATAGCCATACTTGTAGTTCCAGGCCAGCTTTTCGCCGGCTCGTGGATCGTTGGCGTCAGGTTCTTCGGGGAAGGGGCGGCCTGCACTCCAGCCACTGATCTCGCCCACCTCGTTTCCAAGAGACACTTGTCCCAGCGAAACCCGCGTAGCTTCGACATAGTTCGGATGCAGATCAAAGGAGGTGGTCTCGCCTACGGTGATGGTGGTCATGCCCTGCTCGATAAAACCGTAGAATGCGGGATCGATGGCGTCCTTGAACTGGGCAACGTTGCTCTGGTCAATGACCATTCCTGCTTTTAGTCCATCAAAGCTCGGTGTCTCTGTGTTGTAGGGATAGAAGGAGTTGGTAATAACTGCCTCATCGGCCATTAGCGCTGTCGACATCAGGCCTGCCGTGCAGCCAGCCATCAGCCATCTAAAAACGGATTTGTTCTTTGTCGTAGTCATTTTGGTTCCTCGTTATCAGAAGCTGTAACGTGCGGTCAGCTGGATTTCGTCTTCTTTCTGGGCCATGCCGATCGGTCCTGACTGGAAGCGGCCAAGGGGTTCGTATCCGGAAAGACCGGCAGATTCACCCGCAGGCTGGCCAGGATAGGCGGCGGTGAACGGATCCCAGGGGTTACAGGTGCGGCAGTCATCGAACTTGCGGGCACCATCGCCGACCTTGAAGTTTGCGCCGGCTGTGAGCCTGAAGTTGTCGTTAACCAGCCACTCCACTGACGGTGCAACTGCAGTTGCCTGGGCACGGACGTCGTGGGCGGTAATGATTTGTGGGCTAAGACGGCCATTCATGTAGAAACCCTTGATCAACAGGGTCGCAATCCAGTTCTGTTCCCAGTCTGGAATGCCGGCTTCGCCCAGCAGACGTTGTTCGCGTTCGTGGTCAAGAATGTGCTGGCCAAAGATCTGACCGGAAAACAGGAACGCCTGGGACTCGTTCAGGGCAGGGATAAATATGTTCTTGTCGGCCCCCACGACGTAGCGAACGACATCAGACTCGGAATACAGCTTTTCGCGCAGGGTATTGGCAAACTCTTCACCAGAGGTGTAGGCAGTTTCAACCCGGAACACGGTGTCGATGCCCTGGGAGTAGTAGTCCAGTGAGCCGCCGACCAGGTTTACTCTCGGGAAGTGGATATCGAACGCGATCAGGCTTGGCCAAACGGCGGTATCGCCGGTGAATGCGTTCTCAGCCGGGATGCCACCGCGGAGGGAAGGAAGCTGGGAACGGTAGGTCAAGGCGTTCAGAGAGAAGCCGAGATCGCCGTATACACCTTCCAGTTTCAAACCCAGCTGGGTGTTGGAAAGGCTCCAGCTCGGCAGATGCGCCTCACGGATACCGATCTGCCCGGGGCCAAAGTCTGTCGCGATGCTGCCGTTGGCAAAGTTGGCAACGGTGCCGCCGTTTTCCCACAGATTATTCATACCACGGAAGAAGCAGCCTGCATCCAGAATGACGTTCGGCTGCCCACACTGGCCAATATCATGGGGACGGAACTGATCGAAGTTCCAGACCACCTGGAAGTTCAGGTCGTCGAAGGCCAGGCCATCGAATACCTCGGTGGGGCCCATGCGATAGTCTGATTTCAGGATCCACATGGGGATTCGGATGTCTTCCAGCTCGTCGTAGATGTTGTTGCGGGAGAAATCCACCGGGTTGATAACATCCAGTACCCGGAACAGGTCCGTGCGGCCCCAGATGACCTGCTGTTTACCCAGGCGGGTGCTCAGCACGTTGCCGCTGTCGAAGTTCAGGTCAAAATCGACATAAAGTTCACGGATGAAATCCGCCCGGTCGTTGAACTCCTGGAAACGAAGCTCGTTCAGATCCTTGTCCAGGTAGTCATCAATACAGCCCCGGCTGTCGACATCGCAGGGGCGCACCGGAACACCAAATCCGACACCACCATCCTGAGGGTGCAGGTTTTCACCCAGGACGATCATGCCGTCGTTGGGGTTCTGATTGATGTCGAAACCGAAGTTGGGTGTCGGAGCGATACCGCCACCATGGGGTACGAATGGGTCAGGATTGGGCGCCAGTGCGGTGTCTTCAAGAAGAATGGCACCACCAGCGGTACGTCCATATTCATCCTTGTTCAGGTCGTACACCCCGTCATAGGTGCCACGCAATGTGCCGTTAATGGAAACGTTGCTGAAAATGCCCACGTCGCCAATTCGTTTCTCGCCTTCCAGTTGCAGCGTATTCCGGAACTTGGATAGACCAACGCCCTCTCGCCCGTAGGTTGCGTTTTCGTAGAAACCGTTGACGCGGGCATCTTCCGCAGCAACGGCTGTAGTCATTGGAACCAGCGCCAGGGTGGCACTACCCGCAAGGGTGCAGCACCAGAACCTCAGGCCTTTTATTGTTGTTTGCATGGCATGTCCTCGTTACAGGTTTTAGTGGGGCTTGGTACCGGGTTCAGGCCCGGTACGGCGCTCCCGTCACAAACCCATCGTCCTGTCTTGAATCCAACACAGGGGATGGAGCTGATTTCGTTTCCTTGTGGTCCGAATGCAGGATTCCGTCTTCATCGGCGTAGACGTCGGTGATGAATCGCGGTTTGAAGGCCAGTACCCAGGAAGGCACCAGCAGCATGGCGGCCATGCCGTTGATGACGATCATCACGCACAGCAGCAGCGCAGCATCTGACTGGAATCGAAGATTGGAGAAGATGACCCACATGATGATCCCGGCCATCAGGGTCAGTGCGGTAAAACTGATGGCCATGCCCGTGGTTGAAATGGCACGTCTGACGGATTCGCGCAGGTCCCCACACTTGGCCATTTCCTCGCGAATGCGGTCCATCATGTAGATCGAATAATCGATGCCTACGCCGATTCCCACAGCGATGACCGGTACGGTATTGATGTCGATGCTCAGGCCATTCAGGCCCATGTAGGCGTAGGTAAGGGTGGTGGCGAACAGCATTGCCAGGAGCATCATCAGACCGGCGTGCCAGGAGGTGTAGAACAGCATCACGAAGGCAAAGATGAGCAGAAAGACCAGTGGCAGAACGATCACATTGGTTTCAAAGGCTGATTCGTTCATGGCAGCTGCCACACCAAGCGTGCCGCCCGCCAGTCGAATGGTCAGGCCTTCAACGCTGTCTCCGTTTTCAGCGATCCATTCCTTGGCCATATGAATCGCCCGACGGATGGTTTCGCCCTGACGGTCCTTGTAATAGAACACCAGGTTGGCGACACGATCGTCGGTGTCGTTGAACTCATCCAGAGCGCCAGGCACCGGACTCGATGCCATGTACGTGAACATCAACCCGCCCACGTAGCCGGCATCGTGGGGAATCTGGTACCAGCGGGGGTCATCGTTGTGCATCAAACGATTCACCTGCTTGACCAGGTCGGGTAATCCCTTGCTGCCGCCCACTTCCGGGTCCAGCAGCATATGGGCCTGAAGATCAGACAGGGCCTCAAGCACCTCGGGACGCTTTAGTCCGCCTTTTTCACTGGTTTCGGCAACAATGTAGAGCTCCTCGGAACCCGGGAAACGGTCGTTAACTACGCGGGAAGAGATGTTGTAATCGTGGTCGGGGTAAAGGATCGGCGAGCCGGGCTCGGAATCACCAATCTGTACATTGGAGGCAGCCAGCAAACCACCCAGCATGGAGATGGCAGCTACCGCCAGAATGATCCGAGCAGCACCTGGCCGTGTGACGGTTTGAGAGCAGCTGGCACCGATGTGGCGTAAAGCCGTTTCGCGAATTTCCGGGTTTTTCGGTGTGGGCAGGATCGAAAGCAGCAACGGAACACCGATCAGGACGGTAAATACAACGGTGATCGCCCAGAGTGACGCGTAGATGCCAAGATGGGTGTTCAGGGGGATCGAGCCAATGGCGATCAACGACAGGCCAATAGCGTCAGAGACGACCCCCAGAGAGCCTGGCCGGAAAAGGCTGTCGAAGGTTGCTTTTGCGGCCTTCGGGCCGCTACCCAGTACCAGGGTTTCTGCATAGTAGCGCTCGACCAGTTGCACACCGTGGCTCATGGCTCGCGCTGCAATCAAAAAGGGGATTACCAGACCTAAGGGGTCCAGGTTGTAGCCGAGTACACTGATAATCCCAAGTCCCCACACGGTGGAGATGAGAACGCCTCCAAGGGGGATTAGCACACCGTACGCTTTACGGAAGTGGAAGATGAGTAGTGCCAACATGGTCAGCACCGTGAAAATGAAGATCTGAAGGATCTGGTCCATGTAGGTGTAGGCCCAGCCCACCAGCACCGGCTGACCGGTGGCGTAGATGGTGACACCCTCGCCAGCCTCATTGGCGCGCAGTTCCTGAAGTTGGGCAAAGGTTGCTTCGTAATCCAGTTTGCCTTCAATGAGCTGCGCCTTGACCAGCGCCATCTTCAGATCGGGGGAAACCAGCGGCCCGTAAACCCGCGGATTGGCGGCTACATCGGCTCGCATGGCATCCAGTGCCTGCTGGGAATATTCGCCGCTGGTAGAGTCGTAATAGGGCTCGGAGTTGATGCTGCCGACTTCCGTCAGCCAGATTTTCCGGGAATTGCGGTGGGTGACGCTGGAAACCAGGTTGTGGTTGACGCCCGGCAGGCTGTCGACCGCCTGGGTGATTCGATCGATTCTGGCCAGGTTGTCGTTAGTGAAGATATCACCGTCGGAAAACTCGACCCCGACCACAAGAACATTGGCACCACCGAAACTGTCCTTGATGCTGTTATGCAGCTGGATGTAAGGGTGTTGCTGAGGCAAAAGATCCGCGAAATCCGTGTAGATTTTCAGGCCTGGGATACGCAGGGCGAAGATCAGTGTCAGTATCGCGATCACTGAAAGCACCTTGCGAGGGTTGTTGAATATCCACACTTCCAGCAGATGCAGCAGATGTGTGAAACGATGCAATCCGGGCATGGTTGATATCCTCAGTCTTTGCTGGCGGCGTTCGCCGCAGGAAGTTCAAGGTCGAAAAGTAGGCCACGACCTCCGGCAACAAGCAGTCTTTGCTCGGGCATGAGCAGGCCGGTTCGCAGATACAG
Source organism: Marinobacter sp. EhC06 (assembly GCF_001650915.1). Classification (GTDB taxonomy): domain Bacteria; phylum Pseudomonadota; class Gammaproteobacteria; order Pseudomonadales; family Oleiphilaceae; genus Marinobacter. Next base: position 156,339 of record NZ_LXYO01000023.1, on the reverse strand, counting down.
CGGCTGGTCAGATTCCGAGATTTTTTTCCAGGCGGGCCCCTGCAACTGAAGAACGGTGGCATTGTCGGCAACCGCATAGAGTTCGGAGCTGCCGGGGATGAAACCGAATACCGGAGCATTGGTCTCAGTGGGCATCTGCTCCCAGCTCTCACCGCCGTCTGTGGTGTGGTAGATGAACCCGTTCAGGCCGCCAACCCAGCCCTCCTCCATGGAGCGGAAGTAGCTGGTATGGGCGTAGAACTCATCCGGCAGATAACCGGCGTAATCCCAGTTAAAGCCACCATCATCGCTGCGAAGCACCATGCCGTACTCGCCGGTGGCGATGGCCTGATCCTCGTTAATGAACTGCAGGTTGTTGATGATGGCGTCTTCGTAAAGAGAGGTTTCATCCCAGTTCTGGCCCAGATCAGAGCTGTACTGGATGGTGGTAAAGCTGCCTGCTGCCCACCAACTTCCGTCAGGGGCACAAGCCACGGTCAACATTTGTTCCTGGCTCGGCAACGGGTGCGGGGTCCAGAGGCTTCCCTGGACATTGCCTTGCCATACCTGGTTGTCGAAGGTCAGTCCGATAAATGAGTTGTCCGGGCAGACATCCAGAGCCAAAAAGCTTGCTGTGGAATTAAGTGCCTGTCTCTTCCAGGTTTCGCCGTTATCCCGGCTGGTAAGCAGTACACCGTCGTTGCCAGTAACGACAATGACCTGATCGTTCCGGACCATGGACTGGTAGAAGTCTGTGCGCTTGGAGGATTGTTCGGAAACCTGGCGTACCGCCTCGAGATTGAGGGGCGCTTCGCAACCCGTCAGCAGCAGCGATGAACTACTGGCTATTGCGATCGCTGTACCGACAGTGCGCCATGAGCGCAGAGGGGTATTTTGCATTTTCTGTCACCGTCTTTGTTTTTGTGAAAAAGCGACTGACGGTGAGAGAGCAACCGGTATGCCATGTCCTTTAAGGCTTTTTTAACTATCTGAAAATAAATAATTAATTCAGAATTTAACTGGTCGTTTGGACGCGCTATCAGGCCGATAGAAAAGTTTGATTTTAATCAAATGATCAAACCAAGAGGCGGATTGCTTATTTCATAAGGTGGGATTCGGTCGTCGCAACATCCCTGTTGCCCGATGGGGTTTGCTTTCAGTTTTCGGCGAGGATGCCGGATTTTTTAAGCCGGTAGGCCAGGGCCGGGCGGGTAAGTCCGAGTATGCGTGCAGCACCAGAGACATTTTGGTTGGCCTGCTCCATGGCGCGGCGCATGAGTGTCTCTTCAACTTCATCCAGACTGATGGAGTCGCCCAGAATCTGATCCGCCCAGCCCCCGGAATTTCCTGGCGAACCTTCGTGTACCACATGACCCTCGCCATCCACGACTTCATGGGGTTTTTCCGAATGATTGTCCGGGAAGACGGCGAACAAGGATTCCTGACTGATAGATTCGTTGTTATCAGTAAGAATCACGCCCCGCTCGATCACATTTTCAAGCTCTCGAATATTCCCGGGCCAACGATAATTCATACACAGAGCCAGTGCCTTGTCCGAAAGACCCAGGGTTCTTTTGTTGTATTCCGAATGGAACTTCTTTAGAAAATGCTCCACCAGTAGAGGCAGATCTTCCAGCCGGTCCCGAAGGGGTGGGATTTTTACCGGGAACACATTCAGTCGGTAGTACAGATCCGCGCGGAACTTACCGGATTCAACGGCTTCGGCGAGGCTTTCGTTCGTGGCAGCAATCACACGAACATTGACCGAGCGGGTGCGATTGTCACCCACCCGTTCGAGTTCACCTTCCTGCAGTACCCTTAACAGCGTGGCCTGCGCTCGAGCCGTAAGTTCGACCACTTCATCCAGAAAAATGGTGCCACCGTTAGCCCGCTCGAAGCGGCCCGGACGTGACTGATTCGCGCCGGTGTAGGCCCCCTTTTCGACACCAAAGAGTTCGGCTTCAATCAGGTCGGGAGGTATGGCTGCACAGTTCACGGCGACAAATGGCTGCTCCGCCCGCTCGCTGCGGAGGTGGACGCTTCTGGCGATGACCTCTTTGCCGACGCCGGTTTCACCCAGAAGGAGGACCGAGACCTTGCCCATGGCGGCCTTGTCGATCATCTTGCAGACCTTGTTATAAGAAGCGGACTGGCCAATGCCGTAATACTGCCCCTGTTGATTCTCAAGGCTACTGCGAAGTGAGCTCACCTGAGACTGCAAGTCGTAGAGCTCTTCGATCATGGGATCTGCTTTGAAGTATTTGATGAACTCCTCTGAGTCTTCCCACTCTTCGGCCGGTTTCCCGACAATGTGGCATTTCTCGTCGCCGCAGCCCCGGCAGGTGACCTCCTTGAAAATGATCTGGCGTCCCATAAACGAGGAGGTATATGCGCAGGCATAGCCGAGCAGCGACCAGCAGGCAGGCTCGTCCATCTGGCCGAGTTCGGTCTGACAGATCTCCACCTCGAAAGAGTCAAACCAGTCAAGTTCCCCGTAAAAGCCCCCCGTGTCCTGATCGATATCAATCTCAATCGGGATGACTTTCACCATGCCCTTCAGAGAATGGAGCTGGGGCCCGGCCAGGAATATGTCCAGTTCGCTGCAGTGCGGGCGAAGCTTGCGGGCAAGTTCTGCATCCCGAAGTCCGGACTGATAGCCAAGGCGCAGGAAAAACCCTTTTGCCCGCTCAATGCCGATGGTATTGACCATCTCGCGGCGGAATGCAGCCATGGCGGAGACCTGCATGAGGAGCATCCGCTGTTCGCCAAACCAGATTTTGCCTTCCGTGCTTTGAAACCGGATCTGTTCCGTAAGATCCTGAAAGTCCACGTATTGCAGCTGTGGCTTGTAGCTGATTGCCATGTCAGGAGCCCCGTTTGTTGTTGTGTGGGGTTGGGGTTGTGCCCTGGTTGAGAGTCCGAGTGCGGGCACGAAATTGCTGCTCTATATAACACCTGATGAAAGTCAAAAATCAATCAAATGATAAAAATCTGGCCATTGTTCTGATGATTTTCTGTGCATCTGAGCATTTGCTGAGATGGCTTTCCCAAGTTGATCAAATAGTGAAAATCCGCCCGTACCAACCCTCGTTGTGTTCCCTGAAATATCCTTGCCTGCCACTCCGAATAACAAAATAAAGCTAATTAAAACAGTAGCTTGAAAACTTTGATTGTCGCCCGCTCAGGGTTTGGCACACCCGTTGCTCCTCTCTCACCAGCCAACAACAAAGACAATGGGGCAAAGAATGACGACCCAGAACGACATCAAATCCTTCGACGAGCTGACGCGATACATCCGGGTGCGGAGTGAGCCGGGCGACAAGTTCGTGGAATTCGACTTCGCCATTGGTTACCCGGAGCTGTTCGTTGAACTCGTTCTTCCCCGCGAGGCCTTCGAAATCTTCTGCAGGCACAACAAGGTGGTCCACATGGACTCCGAGATGATCCGCGAGATCGATGAAGACATGGTCAAGTGGCGCTTCGGGGAGCGTGGGCAGCGTTACTGAGCGAAGCGCATCAGCATCCATATTCACAACAACAAGACGGTAAGGTTGATATGAGTATCGAAATCAAGACCAATTCGGTGGAACCTATCCGCCACACCTATGGCCACATTGCCCGTCGCTTTGGCGACAAGCCGGCAACCCGCTATCAGGAAGCCAGTTACGACATTGAGGCCAAGACCAACTTCCACTATCGGCCGCAATGGGATTCCGAGCATACCCTGAACGATCCGACGCGCACCGCGATCCGCATGGAAGACTGGTATGCGGTTACCGATCCGCGCCAGTTCTATTACGGCGCCTATGTAGGCAATCGAGCCAAGATGCAGGAGGCGGCCGAGACCAGCTTTGGTTTCTGCGAGAAGCGTAATCTGCTGACCCGCCTTCCCCAGGAAACCCAGAAACAGCTACTACGCCTGCTGGTGCCCCTGCGTCATGTTGAGCTTGGTGCCAACATGAATAACAGCAAGATCGCCGGTGATGCGACCGCCACAACTGTCTCCCAGATGCATATCTACACCGGGATGGATCGACTGGGAATTGGCCAGTACCTCTCCCGGATTGCCCTGATGATTGACGGCAGCACCGGTGCTGGACTCGATGAATCCAAGGGCTACTGGATGGATGACGAGCTCTGGCAGCCCATGCGCAAACTGGTCGAAGACTCCCTGGTGATTGATGACTGGTTCGAGCTGACCCTGGTTCAGAACATCCTCATGGACGGCCTGATGTACCCCCTGGTCTACGACAAGATCGACACCTGGTTCGAGAGCCAGGGTGCGGAGGATGTCTCCATGCTCACCGAGTTCATGCGCGACTGGTACAAGGAGTCGCTTCGCTGGACCAACGCCATGCTGAAAGTTGTTGCGGGTGAAAGCGACGACAACCGTGAACTGCTTCAGAAGTGGATCGATCACTGGGAGCCCCAGGCCTACAACGCCCTGAAACCATTGGCGCAAGCCTCAGCTGGCATTGACGCGCTAGACGAAGCTCGCGCCGAACTCGCCACCCGTCTCAAGAAATGTGGTTTGCAGAGCCAGGGAGTATCCGCATGAGCCAGCTCGTATTCATTGCCTTTCAGGACAACGACAACGCCCGGTATCTGGCGGAAGCCATTATGGAGGACAACCCGGAAGCGGAGCTCCAGCACCAGCCAGCAATGATCCGGATCCAGGCCGAGAAGCGCCTGGTCATCAACCGGGAAACAATGGAAGAAAAGCTTGGCCGGGACTGGGACGTTCAGGAAATGCTCATCGATGTAATCAGTATCGGCGGCAATGTCGATGAAGACGATGACCACTTCATTCTTCAGTGGAACTAATCGGGAGACCTATCATGGCTGTTAAAAACAAGAAATTGAACCTGAAAGACAAGTACCAGTACCTGACCCGGGATATGTCCTGGGAGCCGACCTACCAGAAGAAAGAAGACATCTACCCGGACGAGCGGTTCGAAGGCATCAAGATTACCGACTGGTCCCAGTGGGAGGATCCGTTCCGGCTGACCATGGATGCCTACTGGAAGTACCAGGCCGAGAAAGAGAAGAAGCTGTACGCGATTTTTGATGCGTTCGCCCAGAACAATGGTCACCAGAACATTTCAGATGCCCGTTACGTCAACGCGCTGAAGCTGTTTCTCAGTGGTGTGTCGCCGCTGGAGCATGCGGCGTACCAGGGTTATGCCAAGGTTGGCCGCCAGTTCAGCGGTGCCGGTGCGCGGGTCGCCTGTCAGATGCAGGCCATTGACGAGCTGCGTCATTCCCAGACCCAGCAGCACGCGATGAGCCACTACAACAAACACTTCAACGGGTTGCATGATGCGGCGCACATGCACGACCGGGTGTGGTTCCTCTCTGTGCCGAAGTCGTTCTTTGACGACGCTCGCTCTGCCGGCCCGTTCGAGTTCCTGACGGCGATTTCATTCTCGTTCGAGTATGTGCTGACGAACCTTTTGTTCGTGCCGTTCATGTCCGGCGCTGCCTACAACGGCGATATGGCAACCGTTACCTTCGGTTTCTCCGCCCAGTCAGACGAAGCCCGGCACATGACTCTTGGTCTTGAGGTGATCAAGTTCATTCTGGAGCAGCACGAAGACAACGTGCCCATCGTCCAGCAGTGGATCGACAAGTGGTTCTGGCGTGGTTTCCGCCTGCTGAGCCTGGTGGGGATGATGATGGACTACATGCTGCCGAACAAGGTCATGTCCTGGGCGGAAGCCTGGGAGGTTTACTACGAGCAGAACGGGGGCGCGCTGTTCAAGGACCTGGAGCGTTATGGCATTCGTCCGCCCAAGTACCAGGACATCGCCAATGACGCGAAGAACCATGTAAGCCATCAGGCCTGGGCCACCTTCTACCAGTACGGCCATGCCACCAACTTCCACACCTGGATGCCTGAAAAGGAAGAGCTGGACTGGCTGTCCGAGAAGTACCCGGACACCTTCGACAAGTACTACCGTCCGCGCTTCGAGCATTGGGCGAAAGAGCACGCCGAAGGCCGCCGCTTTTACAACAACACGCTGCCCCAGCTGTGTCAGGTGTGCCAGATCCCGACCATTTTCACCGAAAAAGACGATCCGAGCATGCTCAGCCACCGCCAGATCGAGCATGAGGGCGAACGTTATCACTTCTGCTCGGACGGATGCTGCGACATCTTCAAGAACGAGCCCGAGAAATACGTCCAGGCATGGCTGCCGGTGCACCAGATCTACCAGGGCAACTGTGAAGGCGGCGACGTCGAGACGGTGGTTTCGAAGTACTACCACATCAATATCGGCGAAGACAATTTCGACTATGTGGGGTCCCCGGACCAGAAGCGCTGGCTCGCCATAAAGGGCAAGTCATCCGAGGAGAAGACCGAGAGCGCCAAGCAAGACGCAGCCTGATCCGGGATTCGCCCGATGTCATCGGCACCGGGCGTTTCCCCCCCACAAAAACAACAAGGTGACCATCATGAGTGTGAACGCTTTATACGATTACAAGTTTGAACCCCGGGACAAGGTAGAGAACTTTCATGGCATGCAGTTGCTGTATCTCTACTGGCCCCGCCATCTGATGTACTGCTCACCGTTTGCCTTCCTGGTGCAGCCAGACATGACCTTTGGAGCCTTCATCGAGGAGGTGCTGAAGCCGGCGGTCGAGGCTCACCCGGACTCGGCCAGAGCCAGATTCCTGGACGCCCAGTGGCAACTCAACGGCGAGCCTTTCACGCCGGACCCATCGGCCACCCTTAAGAGCAGTGGCATTGACCACAAGAGCATGCTGACTGTGATCACTCCAGAACTGAACGGCATTGCCGGCTCTGCATCCTGAGGTAAGCGCCATGAGTCACACCGTAACGATCGAGCCCATAGGCGAGCAGATTGAAGTGGAGGATGGGCAGACCATCCTTCAAGCCGCACTGCGCCAGGGTGTCTGGTTGCCGTTTGCCTGCGGGCATGGCACCTGCGCCACCTGCAAGGTCCAGGTACTGGAAGGTGATGTCGAAATTGGTGACGCCTCGCCCTTCGCCCTGATGGATATCGAACGTGACGAGGGCAAGGTATTGGCCTGCTGCGCCACTGTTGAAAGCGATGTCACCATCGAAGCGGATATCGATGTGGATCCGGATTTCGAGGGCTACCCGGTTGAGGACTATACCGCCACTGTGACGGACATCGTGGAGCTTTCTCCAACCATCAGAGGTGTGCATTTGAAGCTGGACCGCCCCATGACGTTCCAGGCGGGCCAGTACATCAATATCGAGTTGCCTGGTGTCGATGGCGCCCGGGCATTCTCTCTGGCTAATCCACCCGGCAAAGCCGATGAAGTGGAGCTGCATGTTCGTCTCGTTGAGGGCGGGGCTGCCACTACCTACATCCACGAACAACTGAAAACCGGTGATGCGCTGAATCTTTCAGGCCCCTACGGCCAGTTCTTCGTGCGCAGTTCCCAGCCTGGCGACCTGATCTTCATCGCTGGCGGTTCAGGGTTGTCCAGCCCCCAATCGATGATCCTGGATCTTCTGGCACAGAACGACGAACGCAAGATTGTCCTGTTCCAGGGCGCCAGAAACCTTGCCGAGCTCTACAACCGGGAGTTATTCGAGGCTCTGGATCGCGATCACGACAACTTCACCTATGTACCGGCTCTCAGTCAGGCGGAAGAAGACTCTGAATGGCAGGGTTTCCGTGGCTATGTCCATGACGCAGCCAAAGCCCATTTCGATGGCCGTTTTGCTGGCAACAAGGCCTACCTGTGTGGCCCCCCTCCGATGATTGATGCGGCTATCACGGCACTGATGCAGGGGCGGCTGTTCGAGCGTGACATCTTTATGGAGAAGTTCCTGACAGCGGCGGACGGGGCGGAAGACACCCAGCGTTCGGCTCTGTTCAAGAAGATATAACCGGAGGTGCGCCATGGGTATCGGATGTCAGGTAACCAACCGGACAACCGGGGACAGCTTTACTTGCACTGAAGGGCAAAGCGTTCTCAAAGCGATGGAGCAATGGGGTGTGAAGTGCGTGCCCGTCGGCTGCCGTGGCGGTGGCTGCGGCTTCTGCAAGATCCGGGTGGTCGAGGGTGAATACGAGTGCGGAAAGATGAGCCGCGCACACGCACCGCCGGAAGCCATTGAGCAAGGGGAGGTCCTGGCCTGCCGGGTCTATCCGGTCACCGATCTGACTATTGAGTGCCTGGAGCCATCCGCGCCGGGCGAAACGAGCGAGCAAACAACAACAAGAGCGTTGAGGTAACTGTCATGAAAAAAGGTGTAATGCGTCCCGGCCACGTCCAGATCCGCGTACTCGATATGGATGAGGCCCTCAAACACTACACAGACCTTCTGGGTCTGATTGAAACCGACCGGGACGATCACGGTCGCGTGTATCTGAAAGCCTGGACGGAGGTGGACAAGTTCTCGGTTGTGCTCCGACCTGCTGAGGAGCCTGGCATGGACTTTATGGCCTTCAAGGTGGTGGATGAAGCCTCCCTGCAGCAACTCGAAAAAGATCTGGCAGATCATGGCGTGGAGGTTGAACAGGTTCCGGAAGGGGAACTGAAAGATTGCGGTCGGCGGGTTCGGTTCAACGCCCCCTCGGGTCACACGTTCGAACTTTACGCTGACAAGAAGTACACCGGCAAATGGGGCATTACCGAAGTCAACCCGGAAGCCTGGCCGCGTGGCCTGGATGGCATGAAAGCGGTCCGCTTCGACCACTGCCTTCTTTATGGGCCAGAGTTGGCTGCCACCTACGACCTGTTCGTTAACGTACTCGGATTCTATCTGGCCGAACAGGTGCTCGACGGCGACGGAACCCGAATCGCGCAGTTCCTCACTCTGTCCACCAAGGCTCATGACATTGCCTTTATTCATCATGAAGAGAAAGGCAAGTTCCACCACGCTTCGTTCTACCTGGAAACCTGGGAAGACGTGCTCAGGGCGGCCGATCTGATCTCTATGACCGACACCTCCATTGATATCGGTCCCACGCGGCATGGCCTGACCCATGGCAAGACGATCTATTTCTTCGATCCTTCCGGCAACCGCAACGAAGTGTTCTGTGGCGGAGATTACAACTACCCCGATCACAAGCCGGTTACCTGGCAGGCAGAGCAACTGGGCAAGGCCATCTTCTACCACGACCGGGTATTGAACGAACGGTTCCTGACGGTACTGACCTGACAACCGACACTGGCGCAACAGGATTTAGCAGCAATGAAAGACATCAAACACTACATCAATGGGCAGTACGTTGGTTCGGCCAGTGGCAGGCTGTTCGACAACGTTAATCCTGCGAACGGCAAAGTGATCAGCAAGGTTCACGAAGCTGGCCGGGAAGAGGTGGACGCAGCAGTGAAGGCGGCAAGGGCCGCGCTGCGGGGTCCCTGGGGCAAAATGACCCTGGAACAGCGTACCGCCATCCTTCACAAAGTGGCGGATGGTATCAACGCCCGTTTTGATGAGTTCCTGGAGGCAGAGTGTCTCGATACCGGCAAGCCGAAATCTCTGGCCAGCCATATCGACATCCCCCGGGGGGCCGCCAACTTCAAAGTGTTCGCGGACATGATCAAGAACGTGCCCACCGAATCCTTTGAAATGCCGACTCCGGATGGTACCGGTGCCCTGAACTATGCGGTCCGTCGTCCGAAAGGCGTCATTGGCGTCATCAGTCCCTGGAACCTGCCTTTGCTGCTGATGACCTGGAAGGTCGGACCGGCCCTGGCCTGCGGCAACACGGTGGTGGTCAAGCCGTCGGAAGAGACACCGACCACCACAGCCCTTTTGGGCGAGGTGATGAAAGAGGCCGGCGTTCCGGACGGTGTCTACAACGTGGTGCATGGCTTCGGCGGTGATTCTGCCGGTGCGTATCTGACCGAGCATCCACAGGTAGACGGCTTTACCTTCACCGGCGAGACCGGTACTGGCGAGGTCATTATGAAGGCCGCTGCTAAAGGTATCCGCGACATTTCCCTGGAGCTGGGAGGCAAGAATGCCGGTCTGGTATTCGCAGACTGCGACATGGAAAAGGCGATTGAGGGCACCATGCGTTCCGCCTTCGCGAACTGTGGTCAGGTCTGCCTGGGTACGGAGCGGGTCTACGTTGAGCGTTCGATCTTCGACGAGTTCGTCGGCCGTCTGAAGGAAGCGGCGGAGGGCCTGAAGATCGGTCCCCCCGATGATGCCGACGCCAACCTTGGGCCACTGGTGAGTCTCAAGCACCGTGAGAAAGTCCTCTCCTACTACCAGAAAGCGGTTGATGACGGCGCTACCGTGGTCACCGGCGGCGGTGTTCCGGACATGCCTGCAGAGCTGGCGGGCGGCGCCTGGGTTGAGCCGACCATCTGGACCGGTCTCGCGGACGACTCGGCGGTGGTGACGGACGAAATCTTCGGCCCCTGTTGCCACATTCGCCCCTTCGACACCGAAGAGGAGGCCATTGAGCTGGCCAACAGCCTGCCGTACGGGCTGGCCTCTGCGATCTGGAGCGAAAACATCACCCGTGCGCACCGCGTTGCTGGCCAGATTGAGGCGGGCATTATCTGGGTGAATAGCTGGTTCCTGCGGGACCTTCGGACCCCCTTCGGCGGGAGCAAACAATCGGGTGTTGGCCGCGAGGGTGGCGTTCATTCGCTGGAGTTCTACACCGAGATGAAGAACATCTGCGTGAAACTGTGAGGCAGCCATGAACGCACCTGTAGAGAGTCCGGAAATCGGGCGAGAGATTAACGCCGCTGGCTACAGCACCAACCTGCACGACCTGGGAGAGGGATTTCCGGTCATGATGATTCACGGGTCAGGTCCAGGCGTTACAGCCTGGGCCAATTGGCGACTGGTGATGCCTGAGCTGGCTCGAAATCGGCGCGTGATTGCGCCAGACATGCTTGGTTTTGGATACAGCGAGCGGCCTGCGGACCAAACCTACAACCGGGAACGCTGGGTGAAGCACGCAATTGGCGTTCTGGACGAGTTGGGCCTGGAACAGGTTGATCTCGTGGGTAACTCGTTCGGCGGCGGACTGGCCCTTGCCCTGGCCATTGAACATCCGCAAAGGGTGCGTCGGCTGGTGCTGATGGGGTCGGTGGGCGTGAGCTTTCCGATCACCCAGGGTCTGGATGAAGTCTGGGGTTACGAGCCCTCGCTGGACACCATGCGCCGGCTGATGGATGTGTTCGCCTACGACAAGAGTCTGCTGACCGAAGAGCTGGCACAGATGCGTTACCAGGCCAGTGTTCGTCCAGGTTTCCAGGAGTCGTTTTCCGCCATGTTCCCGGCGCCGCGCCAGCGTTGGGTCGACAACCTTGCGAGCAAGGAAGAGGACATTCGGGCGCTACCCCACGAAACCCTGATACTCCATGGCCGCGAGGATGAAGTGATCCCGCTGGAGGCGTCACTGAAGCTGGCCGAACTGATCAACCGGGCCCAGCTTCATGTTTTTGGACGTTGCGGACACTGGACACAAATTGAACATGCCAGCCGTTTTGCACGACTGGTCAACGATTTCCTGAGCGAAGCCGACCAGGCCGCCACCGGAGGTAATTAATGGAACAGTCAAAAATTCAGGCGCTTGGCGACGAGTTATACCAGGCCATGTTGAGCCGGGAGGCAGTCGCGCCGCTGACCAGTCGTGGTCAAGAAATCAGTATCGACGATGCCTACCACATTTCTCTGCGCATGCTGGAGCGTCGTCTTGCCGATGGGGCCTCCATCATTGGCAAGAAGATCGGTGTAACCAGCAAGGCGGTGCAGAACATGCTGAACGTACACCAGCCGGATTTCGGGTATCTCACCGACGACATGGTGTTCAACAGTGGCGAGGTGATGCCCATCAGTGATCGGCTGATTGCCCCCCGGGCGGAGGGCGAAATTGCCTTCATCCTGAAAAAGGATCTGACCGGACCAGGGATCACAAATGCAGATGTGCTGGCGGCAACCGAGTGTGTGATGCCCTGTTTCGAAATCGTCGATTCCCGCATCCAGGACTGGAAGATCGCCATCCAGGACACCATTGCCGACAACGCCTCCTGTGGTTTGTTTGTTCTGGGGGATCAGGCGGTGTCTCCGCGCAAGGTGGATCTGGTGACTTGCGGCATGGTGGTGGAGAAGAACGGCAGTGTTCTCAGTGCCGGAGCCGGAGCGGCAGCACTCGGTTCCCCGGTGAATTGCGTGACCTGGCTGGCCAATACTCTGGGCGAGTTCGGTATTTCCCTGAGGGCAGGGGAGGTCATCCTTTCCGGTTCTCTGGTGCCACTGGAGCCGGTCAAGGCCGGTGATTATATGCGGGTCGATATCGGTGGCATCGGTAGCGCCTCGGTGCGTTTCGCCTGATTGAAAAGAACAACGAGGACTAGGCTATGAGCAAGAAAATAAAGGCAGCCATCATCGGCTCGGGCAACATCGGCACCGACCTGATGATCAAGATTCTGCGCAATGGCAAGAACATTGAAATGGGCGCCATGGTCGGGATCGATCCGGAATCGGACGGTCTGGCCCGTGCTGCCCGGATGGGCGTGGCCACCACCCACGAAGGGGTGGATGGACTGGTGAAGATGCCGGAATTCGCCGACATCGACATTGTATTCGATGCAACCTCCGCAAAGGCCCACATGCACAACGAGGTTTTTCTGCGCGGCCACAAGGAGAGCATCAAGATTATTGATATGACGCCTGCGGCGATCGGCCCCTACTGCGTGCCGGTGGTGAACCTTGAGCAGCAGCTTCAGGAAGGCAACGTCAACATGGTTACCTGCGGCGGCCAGGCCACCATTCCCATGGTTGCGGCGGTTTCACGAGTGGCCAAGGCCCACTACGCCGAAATCGTTGCCTCGATTTCCTCGAAGTCCGCCGGCCCCGGTACCCGCGCCAATATCGACGAGTTTACCGAAACCACGTCCCGGGCCATTGAGGTGGTGGGCGGTGCCCAGAAGGGCAAGGCCATCATCATCCTGAACCCGGCCGAGCCGCCCCTCCTGATGCGCGATACCGTGTACGTGCTCTCCGACGCCGCAGACAAGGCTGAAGTGGAGGCCTCGGTGGAAGAAATGGTCCAGGCCGTAAACAGCTATGTGCCAGGCTACCGCCTGAAGCAGAAAGTGCAGTTTGATGACATCCCCGAAGACCAGCCCATGAACGTTCCAGGCCTGGGTCGCTTCAGCGGCCTGAAGACTTCCATCTTCCTGGAAGTGGAGGGCGCGGCCCACTACCTGCCGGCCTATGCAGGCAATCTGGACATCATGACCTCCGCCGCTCTCGGTACCGCCGAGCGCATCGCCGAATCGCTGGTCAACTGAGGAGGATATTCTCATGACATTCAACCCCGGCAAGAAACTCTACATCTCCGACGTGACCCTGCGCGACGGCAGCCACGCCATCCGCCACCAGTACTCCATCAAGAACGTGCAGGACATCGCTCGGGCCCTGGACAAGGCCAAGGTGGACTCCATTGAGGTGGCCCACGGCGACGGGCTGCAGGGCTCGAGCTTCAACTACGGCTTCGGTGCCCATACCGACCTGGAGTGGATCGAGGCAGTGGCCGAAGTGATCGAGCACGCCAAAATTGCCACCCTGCTGCTGCCCGGCATCGGCACCGTCCATGACCTGGACAACGCCTACAACGCCGGTGCCCGGATCGTGCGTGTGGCCACTCATTGCACCGAAGCGGATGTCTCGAAACAGCACATAGAACACGCCCGCAAGCTGGGCATGGACACCGTCGGCTTTCTGATGATGAGCCACATGCAGACACCAAAAGGGTTGGCAGAGCAGGCCAAGCTGATGGAAGACTACGGCGCCACCTGCCTGTACGTCGTCGACTCCGGCGGCGCCATGAACATGAACGACATCCGGGACCGATTCCGGGCACTCAAGGATGTACTCAAGCCGGAGACCCAGACGGGCATGCATGCTCATCACAATCTCGCGCTGGGCGTGGCCAATTCCATTGTTGCCGTTGAGGAAGGTTGTGACCGGATCGATGCTTCCCTGGCCGGCATGGGCGCTGGCGCCGGAAACGCACCGCTGGAAGTTTGCATTGCGGCCTTTGACAAGATGGGCTGGGAACATGGCACGGACGTGTACGCCCTGATGGACGCGGCCGATGACATTGTGCGCCCCTTGCAGGACCGCCCGGTGCGGGTGGACCGCGAAACCCTGGCCCTGGGCTATGCCGGTGTCTATTCCAGCTTCCTGCGCCACTCCGAAGTGGCGGCGCAGAAGTACGGTCTGAAGGCCGTGGATATTCTGGTTGAGTTGGGCAAGCGCCGCATGGTTGGCGGCCAGGAAGACATGATCGTGGACGTGGCGCTGGATCTGCTGGCGGCCCAAAAGGAGCAAAACGCATGAGCAAAACACTAAACCAAGAGCAGGTTCTGGCTCTGGCCGAGCATGTGGAAAACGCCGAACTTCAGGCCCACGACATCACCAAGGTCACCAACGACTTCCCGGATATGACCTTCGAGGATGCCTATGACGTGCAGTGGGAGATCCGTCGTCGCAAGGAAGCCCGTGGTAACAAGATTGTGGGTATGAAAATGGGCCTGACTTCCTGGGCCAAGATGGCCCAGATGGGCGTGGAGACGCCGATCTACGGCTTCCTGGCTGATTACTTCAGTGTCCCTGACGGTGGTGTGGTCAACACCAAAGAGCTGATCCACCCGAAAATCGAAGCGGAGATAGCCTTTGTTACCAAGGCACCCCTGAAAGGGCCGGGCTGCCATATCGGGCAGGTTCTAGCAGCCACCGACTTCGTAATACCGGCTGTCGAAGTCATCGATTCTCGTTATGAGAACTTCAAGTTCGATCTGGTGAGTGTCGTAGCGGACAACGCCTCATCTACCCGTTTCATCACGGGTGGCCAGATGGCCGATGTTGCCGATGTCGACCTGAAGACACTGGGTGTAGTGGTCGAGAAAAATGGTGAGGTTGTGGATGTGGGCGCGGGTGCAGCCGTTCTGGGCCATCCGGCTTCCAGTGTTGCCATGCTGGCCAACCTGCTGGCCGAGCGTGGCGAACACATTCCGGCAGGCACATTCATCATGACCGGAGGCATTACCGCCGCGATTACTGTTGAGCCCGGTGACAACATCTCGGTTCGCTACCAGGGGCTGGGTACTGTGTCCGCCCGGTTCGAATAAGGAGGTCCCATGCCTGTTGCTCAGATTAATATTCTGGAAGGTCGGACGGATGAGCAGAAGGAGATGCTGATCCGGGAGGTAACCGACGCGATATCGCGGTCATTGGGAGCTCCGGCGGAAAGTGTGCGGATTATTATTACCGAAATGCCCAAGCAGCATTTCGGTATTGGCGGCCAGTCGGCCAAAAAACTGGGGCGTTGACGCCCCGGTTTACCGATCGATTCGCTCTCTAAAGGCCTGATGGGAGGCTCCGTGCCGAAATTGCCAGTGTTTTACCTGTCCTGTGACAGAGATGCGTATTCAGATCCGATAAGCCAACCCCGGCTCCGTCGTCTGATCAAGCGGGACATGCAGGTTGGCAATGTCACCTTCATCACTTCTCGGAAGGGAGGCGATACACCCGAAATTTTTCACCAGTGCGGCAAAGGTGTCCTTGCGGAACGTCTGCAATCACTGATGGCTAAACGGGGATTCCAGGCCAAAATTCAAGGAGGGCGGGATCCCGGTCTGGAATTGCTGGCCTGCAACATGATGGGTGTTGCGCCCGAGGAGGTCATCGAACTGAGGCTGAATACCGGGATGACCAGTGACGACTACCGGCAGATTGGTCATTGTCTGGAAGCGCTCAGGGAGCAAGATGTTCTCCTGATTTGCCTGGATCAGAAAGAACCAGGGGAAAGTGAGATGAATCACCAGCCCCATGATGCCTACATCAGAAATCTGATACAGCAATGGGAGCACGAACAGCTCTGGCTTCAGGCTATGTCTGGGGCACGTCCCGCCGGCCGTCGGGCCAGGAGTGGGCAGGATGTGCCCCTGGCGGATCCCAGACTGTGCGTGTTGAATACTGCGTTCAGTCTGGGAGGCCTGAAAGCTCCGCAACGGGTATTCGGTTTTGCACTGAACGAGGACAGTCACTCATTCGCCGGCTATGGCTGGATGCAATAGACTGAGGAAAACACCGGGGATTCCGTAAATGCTCAGATTATTGATAGTGGGTGCCGGTGGCATCGGGGGTTACTACGCTGCTCGGCTGCTGCATGCTGGACATGAGGTGGTTCTGACCGCTCGTGGTGCTCACCTGGCAGCTCTGCAGGAGAATGGGCTGACGGTCCAATACGGGGATGAGATGTGGTCATTTCCGGTTAAGGCCATGGATCATTCAGCGGTTGTTGCCGGTTATCGTCCGGATGATTTTGATGTCGTTCTGGTCACGCTCAAATCCACGGCGACTGAAACGATGCTGGCTGAGTTGGGCCCCTGGCTCTATCACGGCAAGGTGCCTGTCCTCTCTCTTCAAAACGGAGTGGACAACGAGCCTGCCTTGGCCGCATTGCTGGGGGAGCACAGAGTTCTGGGCGGCCTGGCTGTCCGGATTGGTGGGCATATTGTCCAGTCGGGCGTGGTAGAAGCCGAGGGTCCTGCCCAAATTGTCATGGGCGAATGGCCCATGGTCTCCGGATCTGACCGCCGTGGCCCGTTACTGCAGCAATTAAAGGAAGATTTCGAGGCGGCCGGAATTCCAACAACCGTCTCCGACAACATCCGTTACGAGCTCTGGCGCAAGCTGGTGATCAACAATGGCGTTAATCCCCTCTCAGCCTTGACGGGTCTGGATACCCGGAGGCTGACCCACCACCCCGAATTCCGGAAGATTGTCCACGGAATGATGGCAGAAACAGTGGCGGCTTCTAAAGCCGATGACGTGAACCTTGGCCCTGAAGACCTCTCCGAGATGTTCGACCTGATCAGCAACTTCAACGCCATCAAGACGTCCATGCTGGTCGACAAGGAAAAAGGCCGGCCCCTTGAACTCGACAGCATCGCTGGTGCGGTGCTGAGACGCTGCGAGCGCCTGGGCGTTGAAGCTCCTTACACCATGACGGTGAACGCCCTGCTGACCCACTCGCAGAGTTAGCGATCCGTCAGCTTCAGCTCAATCCGCCGGTTTCTCTGCAACGCCTCCGGTGAGGTGCCTTCCGCCACCGGGAAGAACTCGCCAAATCCGGCTGCCGCCATGCGCCGTTCCGGCACCCCCTGGTCAGCCAGGTAGCGAACCACAGCAACCGCGCGAGCCGTTGAGAGCTCCCAGTTGGAGGGGAATCTCTCGGTATTGATGGGCAGGACGTCGGTATGGCCATCAATCCTCAGGATCCAGTCCACGTCGTCCGGAATCCTGGCAGAAACATCCAGCAGCAAATCAGCAAGCTTGTCCAGCTCTTGTCGGCCTTCCTCGCCCAGTTGCGCCGAGGCGGAGGCAAATAGCAGTTCCGAGGGCAGCAGGAAGCGGTCGCCGACAATTCGGACGTTCTCGTTACCGGCAAGAATATCCCGCAGCCGGGCAAAGAATTCAGACTGGTACTGTTCCAGCTGGCTGACCCGCTCGGCCAGCAGCGTGTTCAGCCGTCGGCTGACCTGTTCCAGTTCCTGCTCTTTCTCAGCTGTCATCTCCTCCTGAAGCTCCAGCGCCGAGGCAATCTGCCTGAGCTGCTCCCGCAATGAAGCAATCTGGTTGGACAGCCTCAGAATCATTGCCTGCTGGCTGGCGGATACCTCGTCTTTTTCGTCAATGGACTCTTCCATGCTGGCCAGCCGCTCTGACTGGGCATCGGCCATGGCGGTTTGCCGCATCAACTGCTCTCGGGTGGATTCAAGCTGGCCGACCAGGCTGTCGTTCCGGTCCTGAACGCTGGTCAACTGGTCTTCCAGCGCCTCGCTTCGGCTCTCTTCCAGGCCCAGCAGCTCCGAGAGTTCGTTCAACTGGGCATTCAGGCGGGCTAGCTGGGTATCCCGGTCAGACAGTGTCTGGGATAGATAAAGCTGGCTGACCACGTACACCAGCAGCATGAAGATCACCAGCATCAGCAAGGCGGAGAGGGCATCCACGTACCCCGGCCAGACGTTGGTGGTGCTTCGGCTTCGACGCCTGGAACCGATCATGACAGGTCTTTCTCGCTATCGACCCGGTCTACAAGGTTGGTCACACCGGTCAGCCACTCTTCGAGGCCGTCGTAAAAACGGTTCTGGGCATGGCCGGCCTGGATGTCGAGGAAACCAAGGATCAGCGAGCCGCCAAGGCCCAGCAGAGAGGAGCTGAACGCCGTGCCCATACCCTCCAGGGGCGTAAGCAGGCCTTCCTGCAGTTCCGCAAACACCTTGCCGAAGTCTTCCTGGCTCATGTCCAGGCCGGTAATAACCTGGCCGACCGAGTTGATGGTGCCCAGCAGGCCCCAGAAAGTGCCCAGCAGACCCAGGAACACCAGCAGGCTGATGAAATACCGGGTGATTTCCCGCTGTTCATCCATGCGGGAGTGAATGCCGTCGAGTACGGTTCTCAGGGACAGGGTAGAGAGCGTGAACCGGTCCTTTGTGGCATCCTCGCCGAGCTGTCTTGCCAGCGGCTTCAGCAATTTGGGTTCCTGAACCACGGAAAGCCCGGCGTGGCCGGTTCTGAACTGGGCGATCCACTTCAGTTCCGGAAACAGCACGAATACCTGCCGGTAAGTGAGCGCAATGCCGACGATCAGAACCCCGAGAATCAGCAGATTGAAAACCCAGTTGGCCATAAAGGCCGAGATCAGGGGCTTGTGGATCAGGGCGCCGACGATGACGACCACGCCAAGGAACAGCGTCATCCAGAAAAGGGTGTGCTTGGGGTTGCTCATAGCGATGGCCAGCTTTTTTGAGATATTCCTCAAAACGTTAGCACAGATATGAGAAGCTGTTGGCGACAGTAACTGAACTTTAATCGGAGCGCTTCATGGCTGGTGAACTGCCTTTCCGCTTTCGCTTCCGGGTTCGCTATGGCGAGTGCGATGCCCAGGGGGTGGTATTCAACGCCCGTTATGCGGATTTCGTTGATATTTCAGTGAACGAGTACATCCGCACGCTGTTCGGCGATTACCAGCACCTGCTGGATCAGGACCTGGATATTCAGGTAGTGAGTCTCACCGTAAACTGGAAAGCCCCGGCAAAATTCGATGATGTGCTGGAGGCGCGCATTCGGGCGGGAAGAATCGGCAATACCTCGTTCACACTGCATCTGGAGTTCTTTCGGTACGGGGATGAGGCGTTTATCGCTGATTCCGACGTTACCTATGTCGTGATTCAGCCTTCGGTGATGGGGAAAGTGACAATACCGGATCATATCCGGGAGTTGCTGGAGAAGGGCGCGCCCGGCGAACTGATCAGTCATGCGGGGGAGGTCGCGTGACAGTGGGGGCGGACGAAAAGGGGTCAGATGAAAATGTCATCTGACCCCGGGTTTATTAAACCATTTTTCTCGAATCAGGCGTCTTGCAGTGCCTGCACAACGGCCTTGGCCGCACCCTCGGAGGATGCCGGGTTTTGCCCGGTAATCAGCTTGCCATCCACCACGATGTGCGGTGCCCAGTCGTCGCCGCGGGTGTAGGTGGCAGTGTTCTCCTTCAGCATATCCTCCAGCAGGAATGGCACCACACCGCTCAGGCCTACTGCTTCTTCCTCACTGTTGGTGAAGCCCGTGACTTCCCGGCCGCCTACGATGTTCTGGCCCGGCTTCACTTCCACATTCTTGAACACGGCAGGCGCATGGCAGACTGCACCGATTACCTTGTCCTGTTCGTAAGCAGTTTTGATCAGAGCAATGGACTTGTCGTCGTTGACCAGATCCCACAGCGGGCCGTGGCCACCCGGATAGAAAATCGCGTCGTATTCGTTCATATCCACATCGCTCAGCTTCTTGGTGCTGGCCAGGGATTCCTTGGCGTGGGCATCCTGCTGGAAACGACGGGTGGTTTCAGTGAGTGCCGCTTCCGCCTCGCTGTTGGGGTCCACCGGCGGCTGGCCGCCTTTCGGCGAGGCGATGGTGATGTCTGCACCGGCATCCCGGAAAACATAGTAGGGCGCGGTGAACTCTTCGAGCCAGAAGCCGGTCTTATGGCCGGTGTCGCCCATCTGGTCATGGGAGGTGAGAACCATCAGAATCTTCATGGTGTCCGTCCTTTCTGTTGACGAATGTGTGGCACTTTTAGCTGCTTTGGTTAATGACTTCTTGACTGATCTGGTAACTGACCTTGTGCCATGGGTGGCTGAATTCAACCGTCTTTACGTAAATCCGACGTTCCCGGATCTTGAACCGTCTATACTGAATACAGGTGACCAGACTGTATAAAAATCTGAAAAGCTCACAGGCAAGGACGACAGGAATGCGAGTGCTTACAGCCGCCCTTCTGATGGCGTTGGTGTTTCCGGTGGCGGCCCAGCAGGGCACGGAGACCGTGGAAGCGCTGACCGTTACCGTAGGAGCCAACCATGCACCCCCGTACCGGATTATCCAGAGTGGGGAACGAACCGGCCTCTATGTAGATATCTTCGAGGAAATAGCCGAGCGGTTGGGCTGGAAGGTCCACTACCGAGAGGCGCCTTTCAGGCGGGTATTGAGAATGGTCCAGCAGGGTGAGGTGGATGTCATGCTTGGGCCGCTGGAGACCGAGGAGCGGGCCGAGCTGATGGAGTTTGTGGCACCGGCGTTTCCTCCGGAACGAAGGTTGTTCTTCTACTTGAACAAAGAACACCGCATTGAGCGCTATGCCGATCTCTATGGCAGGGCCATTGGCGTGTTGGAAGGTGCTTCGTATTTCTCGAGGTTCGATAATGATGAGAAACTGCTCAAAGAACCGGCGCCCCGTTATGAAAACCTGATGCTGATGATGCAGAAAGGCCGGGTGGATGTTGTCATTGCGCCAGAGCTTGTTGGTTTGTATGCGGTTGAGAAGCTGGGGCTGGATGTTGAGGTTTCACCGTTCTTCGTGCCCGGAGAACGGTCTTACATTGCCGTTGCAAAAAACTCGCCCGTGCTGCAATACGCTGATGACATCCGGGCCGCGTTGAAACTGATTGAAATGGAAGGCATACACGAGGACCTGGTGTTGAAGTATCTGGACCGAGCCGCCGAATGATCCCCGAACAGCCCGATCTCTGGTTTTTACCGCTGGGTGGTACCGGCGAAATTGGTATGAACCTCAACCTTTACGGCCACGATGGTGCCTGGTTGATGGTGGATTGCGGCGTTACCTTTCCAAAGCCTGGTCGCATTGCTGCCGATGGCACCGTGCACCACCGGGGTGAGCCGCCGGTACAAATGGCGGATCCTGCGTTCATTGCCGACCGCCGTGACCGCCTGGCGGGCCTGGTTATTACTCATGCCCATGAGGATCACGTCGGAGCCGTGCCCTATCTCTGGCCGCTGCTGCAGTGTCCGATATACACCAGCCGGTTCACCGCCGAAATTCTGCGTCGAAAGCTGGCGGAGTTCGATCTGCTACACCGGGTTCCGATCATTGAGGTGGAGACGGGCCAGAGCAAACAGATCGGGCCGTTCAGTGTGCAATGGCTGGCGCTGACTCATTCCATTCCGGACCCTAACGCCCTGATGATTCGCACCGCTGCAGGTAACATCTTCCACAGCGGTGACTGGAAGCTGGATGAGCAGCCGCTGGTGGGCCATGGCTATTCGCCAAAGACCTTTACCGACCTGGCGGAGGAGGGTGTGAACGCCATGGTGTGCGACTCCACCAACGCCACGGTCTCAGGTCACTCGGTGTCCGAGGCGACCTTGCATGCAGGATTACTGCAGGCCATCCGTTCCGCCGAAGGACGTGTGGTAGTCACCTGCTTTGGCAGTAACATTGCCCGCCTGCACACGCTCGCCTCGATTGCGCGGGAAACCGGGCGTTACATGGGGCTACTGGGCCGTTCCCTGATCAATATGAGTGGCGCCGCCAGGGCCGCCGGACTGTGGGATTCGGCTGACCAATTGATTAATCCCGGTCACCTTGGCTACCTGCCCCGGGATGAAGTCCTGGCGGTGGCAACCGGCAGTCAGGGCGAGCCGCGAACCGCCCTGCGCAGGCTGGCGACAGGTACGCATCCGGATTTCGAGCTCGAAGCGGGGGATACCGTGATCTTTAGCGCCCGTGCTATCCCCGGCAATGAGGAATCCATTAAGGCACTGGTCAACAGGCTAAAAGAGTTAGGGGTCAGGGTCATCACCGCCGAAGACGCTGATTTGCCGATTCATGCTTCAGGTCATCCCGCGCAGGAAGAATTGGAGTTAATGTACAAATGGGTAAAGCCCGCCATTGCCATTCCGGTTCACGGTGAGGCTGAACACATGGAAACGCACGCTGATATAGCCAAAGCAACTGGTGTACCCCGAGCCATGGTGGGCCGAAACGGCGATCTTTTCATGATCCGGCCGGTGCCGGGAATACGTCGTCAGGTTGTCGAAACCGGCCGTTTGGGCTGGCAAAAAGAGGGGCTTGTCAGAGTTGAATAAGTCATTTTCGTCTGTTGTTGGTAGGTCACTTGTCTTTTTGGTTGCCGTGCTGTTTCTGGTGCCGGCCAATGCTGTGCCGGAAACCCCATGCAATACGCTCACGGTCAGTGGTAATCCGGAATATCCGCCCCTGCTCTGGCGCGATGAACAACATCCGGGCTATCTGATTGGTGCTGTACCTGCTTTACTGAGGGAAATCACCGAGCCCCTTGGCGTCTACGTGGAGGTGAAAGACATTGGCTCATGGGCCAGGGTTCAACACTTGGCTCGCCAGGGTGAAATCGACATGGTTGCGGGTGCATTCATCACCTCCGAGCGTATTGGCTACATGGATTATCTGCTGCCTCCGATCACGCACCTACCGACCGCTGTCTGGGTACCCAAAGGCAGGGAGTTTGTCTATCGCCACTGGCCGGATCTGGCGGGCAAGCGTGGTAGCACCCTGATCAACAACAGCTTTGGCCAGAACTTTGACCGGTATGCAGAACAGAACCTCCGTATCGAAGGTGTCAGGTCGATTGAGCAATCCTTTCAGATGGCGAAGGTTGGCCGGGTTGATTATGTCCTCTACGAAGTCCTGCAGGGCGAGGTGAAACTTGAATACATGGGCATTGCTGAAGAATTCGTTCCCCTGCAAACCCCGGTGAGCCGTGAGGGTCTGTTTTTTACCTTTTCCAAGGCTTCACCCTGCAACTCCTTTGAGCTGAGAGAGCGCATTGCCGAGCGCCTCTATGAGCTCGTTAATTCGGGCCGCGTGGATGAGTTGGTCCGGCAGTTCAAGGCGATTTATACCGGAGCGAGTTGAGAGGTGGCCTTTGTCGAAGGCGCGTGAACTGTAGGAGTGTACTCGTCGTAAGTTGTCAGAGGCGCTTCGAGCAAGTGTAACGGATAAACAGGAAGTATTGCTGGGAAGGAGTCCGTAGCGATGGTAGAAGCAGTTACCCGCGATCAACGAGAACTTGTTTACAGGCTGTCTCTCAGTCTGGCCCGGTCGAGGATTGACGAACTGGATGGGAGCATCCAGAAGGTCATTGCCGAACTTGGCACCCATCTTAAGGCGGATCGCAGCTACCTGGTGATGCTTGAAGAGGCCACCCAGACTGCCTCCATCACTCACGAGATCTGCAGCCCCGGAACGTCACCCCAACGAGATGCCATCCAGAATGTGCCAATGGAGCGGTTTCCGTGGCTGGCAGAGCAACTTGATGACTTTCCGGTTGTTGTTATTCCTGACGTTGAAAAACTCCCCGATGAGGCAAATGAAGAAAAACTCGAATTCCGGCGACAGGGAATCCGAAGCCTGATCCTGATCGGGATAAAACTGGAAGGCCAACTGGCCGGTGTGCTGGGATTTGATTTTCTTGATCGCTCCGAAACTCCGGATGCAGCAATGAGAGAGTTCCTGGTTCAGTTGGGTGACGTATTGGGTTCCTCGGTGCATCGTCAAATACTGGCCGGGCGCAATGCAAGGTATGAGAACAGCCTCTACCGGTATTCTGATCAGTTCCCGGGGGTCATCTTCCAGTTCAGGATTTACCCGGACGGGCGAGTAACCTTTCCTTTCCTCAGCAAAAAAGTAGAGATCATGTTTGGTTTGGCAGTGGACACACTCCGGCCAGACGCCAGACCTTTGCTGGAACTCATTCATCATGATGACAAGGCAGGCTTTCTTGAAAAGGTAGAAGAATCCCGCCTGCAGATGACGCCGTTCGAAACTGATTTCCGGGCGTTCAGAAAAGACGGCAGTGCCGCATGGATAGAAGCCCGTTCAGTGCCCGCCCGTCTGGCGGATAACAGTACGATCTGGCACGGCTATTTCTACGACGTGACTGACCGCAAGCAGTCAGAATCCGAGATCGAGAAACTGGCGTTCTACGACCCGCTCACTGGTCTGCCAAACCGTCGGTTACTGAGGGACCGCCTGGCGCAGGCGTTAACCGGAAGCACTCGGGATCAGAATCATGGTGCCCTGGTATTTATCGATCTTGATAACTTCAAGAACATCAATGACTCAGCGGGGCATCTGACCGGTGATGAGCTGTTGATTCAGGTAGGTCAGAGGCTGAAACAGACGGTCCGCGAATGGGATACTGTCGCCAGGCTTGGAGGCGACGAATTTGTTCTTATTCTGAAAGGGTTTCCAGCCGATGCTGCCAATGCCGCTGCCCGGGTGGAAAAGGTCTGCGAAAAGGTCCGGGATGCCCTGAACGAACCCTATGATCTTAACGGCATCGACTACACGGGCACCCCAAGCATCGGGGTGACCCTGTTCTTCGATCACGATACCTCCCTTGAAGAGCTTCTCAGCCAGGCGGATATGGCCATGTTTCGTGCCAAGGAAGACGGCCGCAATTGCATCCGTTTTTACGATTCGATGATGCAGAAAAAGGTGTCTGAGCGTCTGGCCATGGAATCCGACCTTCGATTGGCTTTACGGAAGAATCAGTTGGCGGTCCACTATCAGGTTCTGGTTGACGAGAAAGGTAAACCGGTAGGGGCCGAGGCATTGCTTCGGTGGCATTGCCCGGGCCGCGGTATGGTGTCTCCCGCCGAATTTATTCCGCTGGCGGAGGAGACGGGGCTCATTGAATCGGTTGGCTATTGGGTTCTGGAAGAAGTTCTCTCCCGGGTCGCCAGCTGGAAGAAGCGGGCCGGTGCACTGTCGCAGCTTCAGGTTTCGGTAAACGTGAGTGCAAGGCAGTTTCACCTGCCCTCTTTCTGTTCGACCGTGATGGCATTACTGAGAAAAACCGGTGCATCCCCCAGAAACCTGAAAGTGGAAATTACCGAAAGCGCGCTGGCCTACGACCTTGAATTGGTGGAAGAGACGCTTCGCACACTGAGAAGCATGGGGATACGAATCTCCCTGGACGATTTTGGCACGGGGTACTCATCCCTTGGCTATCTCAAACGTCTCTCCCTCGATGAGCTGAAAATTGACCAAGGGTTTGTGCGGGACATTCTGGATGACCCGAACGACGCTACCATTGCCGAGACCATCCTGGCCCTGGCCTCTGCGCTCAGGTTATCAGCAGTGGCGGAAGGTGTGGAAACCAAAGGGCAGTTGGAGCGCCTTGTCGGCATGGGCTGCACCCGCTTTCAGGGCTACTATTTCAGCCGGCCACTGCCTGCGCTGGAGTTTGAGGGATTAATTGAAAAGTCCATGACGGGGCAGCAAAGAAGAGCTTGGTAGTTCGCATCCTATCTGTATAAACTGGGGGTCTTGTTTTTCCTGTTTCAAACAACAACGAGAGCAGTTCCTCTATGGCAATCTGGACCAGCACCCCGAACCTTGAACACCTTGCCAAAGCCAGTGAAAACACGGCGGTTAGCTACATGGGTATCGAGTACCTTGAGATTGGTGATGACTACGTTAAAGGTCGCATGCCCGTTGATGAGCGTACGGTTCAGCCTTTTGGCATCCTTCACGGAGGCTCATCCGTCCTGCTGGCGGAAACCCTGGGCAGTATGGCGGCCAATTGCTGTCTGAAAGATCCGGAAACCGTGGCGGTGGGGCTGGACATCAACGCCAACCACATCCGTCCGGTCACCAAGGGCTGGGTCTATGGAACGGCCAGGCCCATTCACATTGGTAGTGCTACTCAGGTATGGGAAATTCTGCTTGAGAACGAAGAAGGGAAAACCACCTGTATTTCCCGGCTGACCATGGCGGTAACAAAACGGCCAGGGTGAATTGCTCCGGGTGCGATTCAGGGCTTGATACGCACCCGACCCCTGCCAAGAGCTTTTGACTCATACATCGCGTTATCCGCTCTCGCCAGAAGATTCTCGAGATTTGACTCCTCAGGGCGAAGCGCTGAAATGCCGAAACTGGCGGTTGGCCGGATACGGACATCACGGTACCGGACTGGCGTTTTCTGCATGAGGCTCAGCAGTCGCTCTGCCATTTCTGAAGCCTGAACGGCATCGGCATCAGCAAGCAGGATCGCGAACTCTTCACCACCAATACGAGCTGCAACATCCGCCTCCCGGACGTTGGTTTCCAGAACCTGCCCTATGTGCCGCAGAACCTCATCTCCGGTCTCGTGGCCATGGTTATCATTGATCTGTTTGAAGTGGTCCAGGTCAAACATGATGATCGCCAGAGGCGAGCCGTTTCTTCGGGACTGCTTCAAAAGCTGGTTACCCAGCTCGAAAAAGGCTCTCCTGTTGTGAAGTCCGGTAAGGTCGTCCTCCAATGCAGCGGCCCGAGCTTTTTCATGGGCCTCCTTGAGCGCCAGCTCCATTTCCTTTCGGTCGGTGATATCTGTAGCAATTTCGAGGCGGACCAGTCGGCCGTCTATCCAGGGAATTGCCTGATCCCGGCACTGGTACCAGCGTTTGTCCAACCGGTTCTGAAATTCCCAGATATGAGGCGGGGAAGGGGTGCCTTCGGAATCAATCAGCAGGTGATTGGTGCAGAAGTCGCAGGGGCTGGCGTTATCCTGCAGGACTTCCCAGCACTTTTTCCCATCTATAGAACCCCAGATTCTTCGGCCATAGGCATTCATGTAAAGGAGTTCATAGGTTTCGAAGTCAGAGACATAAACCAGGGCGTCCAGATTGTCGAGCACGGCCCTGAGCCCTTCGGCAGGAGTGACCTTCGAAATGTCAGCACCGTCTGGCGCGGCAGGAATGTTGAGGGAAGGGATGCCGGAATTCATGTCTTGTTGTGCCGGAATTTGTTTGGCAAGCAGTATAGCAGGGCATTCCAGGTTAGAAAGTAACGGACTGTCCCTTTTATGTGGCGTCAGGGCTACTTATATGGCGTCAGGGCTGCGACTCGGCGTGGTTACAATCAGGCCCTGATCGACAAACTCCTGAAGCACGATCTCGTAGGTTCCGTCAGGGACTTCCCGGGCGATGCGATAGATTTCACCGGCAGCATCTTCAGGGCTGACCTTCAGATCGACCGTCCGATAGGGTGCCATCAGGCTTTTATCGGACTCCCGGACCAACAGAACGCAGGGCTTCAGTTTATGCTCTGGCCGGCTCTCCACAACGATGCCAACCTCGCCATTCACCATCTCAACGATGGATCCCGGGGGGTACACCCCGATCATCTGGATAAAGGCATCCGCCAGCTCCTCGTCGAACTGGGTGCCCCGGTGCTTGTGGATAATTTCCAGTGCCTGCATGGAGGCCCGACCCTTGTCGTAGACCCGGTTGCTGGTAATGGCATCGTAGGTATCCACCAGACCAATGATCTTGGCAAAGTAGGGGATCTGCTGGGCGTGCAGGCCCCGGGGATAGCCCGAGCCGTCCATCCGCTCGTGATGGCTGAATGCCACATCCACGGCGGTGTTCAGGGAATTGCTGGTCCCCATCAGAATGGTACGGCCGTGGGTGGTGTGGTGACGCATGACGTCGAATTCTTTAGGGGTCAGCGCTCCCGGTTTGTTGAGGATTTCATCGGGAATCCGGGTCTTGCCGACATCATGGAGCAAACCACACAGGGCCAGATTGCGGATTTCTCCTTCAAGCAAGCCCAGGTGCTTGCCAAAGGCGGCCGCCAGAATGGACACGTTGATACAGTGCTCGGCGGTGTACTCATCCTGATGCTTGATTTTGGTAAGCAACAACAGGGCGTTCTCATTCCGGAGCACGCTTTCCACGCAGTGGTTAACCACTGTGCGGGCGTTGTTCAGGTCCAGCGTGCGCCCCACCCTCAAGCCAGACATAATGGATTTGGCGGTTTTTTGAGCCTCTTCGAAGCGTATGACCGCGGTTTCCATCTCCCGGCCGGCGTCGATCTTGTTGATATAGCGGACGCGCTTTCGCGGCGGTACAGGGCTGTGGGTATTCTGGACAGGTTCGGGAGCCTGTTTTCTGCGGAAGAGTCCCATCAGGCCGGAAGACTTCCGACCGCTGTCGTTCTCATGTTTTGGCAGCGGTGCCCCATCGATACGCCCTTCAATGAAGACGAACTCGCACTGTGCCCGTAGCGAGTCGATCTCTGTCTGATCTCGAATAACAAACCCTTGAATCAGGAAGTCCGTATCTTCCCAGGGCCGGTCCAGACGGATGACGTGCATGCCGATGGCTAGTTTTGACACGTCGATCTGGCTTTCAATAATTTCCTGATGCGGTGCACTCATACCCTGATCCTGAATCCCTGGAGCACTATTTTGAGGCAAAAATCCCCTGACAGGATGGACCGGATTGCAAAATCTGGTCAAATAATGTTCATTCAATTCGTTGGCGACCGGTTTTGCCAGTGTTGTGTTTCCGGGGCTGGAGTCGCTTAGAGGGATTCTTGCAATGACTGACCATCGTTCCTTTCATCTCTGGTGGCTCGCCCTTGCTGCGGCGCTGGTGCCTCTGATTACCATTCATATCACCTTCACCGTATCGGTACTGGAAGGCCATGTGGAGTTGTGCTTCCCCTATTGGGACAGTTGCACCAGCATCAGTCGTACCGGCCGTCACGGCACTTCTTATTTCATTTTTAAAGGCACCATGCTACCGGCGGCTTTGCTGGGGATCCTGTTCTGGTGGCTTAACGGCCGGTGGCTGCGCCAGCTCGGTGTCCATTCCTCCGGAGTTGCCTGGATTCCGTGGCTGGGCCTGGTGGCCAGTGTCTCGCTGGGTGCCTATACCCTGGCGCTGGGCCATGCCGGTGACGGCTTCAACCTGATCCGCCGTATTGGCGTGGTTCTGTATTTCTCGCTCACCTTCATCTGTGAGCTGCTGGTCAGTTCCGGATTGCGCAGTCATCCATTATGGAAGCACACGGGCATGAGGCTGCTGAATCTTTGCCAGCTGATCCTGGCCGTCGGAATTCTTTCAGTGATTCTGAATGGCGTGGCCCCGGAATTCTACAGCCGTAAGGACGATGCGTTCGAGTGGATCCTCGCGTTCCTGATCAATGCCCACGCAGTCTGGCTGGCATTCCTGTGGCGCAAGAACCGCTTCCGGGTAAGGCTCTGGGCAGATTCCTAAAGAGAGAGCAGGCCGCGAATGAGGGCGGCGGTTCCGGCGATGGCTGCAATAGCCAGAATCACCGGGCGAAGCCCCTCAAAGGGCATGCGGTTGACGAGTTTGCCGGAGAGCCAGAAGCCCAGGAAGACGCCCGGGAAGGTAACTGCGAACAGGAACAACTCTCGGGTGCCCAGGTAGCCTGAGGCAAACAGACCTGACAGGCTCAGGACACTGGCTGCCAAAAAGAACGCGGACATATTGGCCCTGACCAGCGGCCCCTTTTCATTCTGGTAGATCAACGCGATGGGCGGTCCACCCACGGCGGTGATCGTGCCCATATAGGTCGAGGCGGCTCCGGCCATCACACTGTTCCGGGCGTTCAGCGCTGGCTTGAGTCCACCAATACTGAGCGCTACCCCAGCAAGAATCAGCACACCGAAGATCAGCTCAAAGCCCGCGGTGGAGATTATCAGCAGTGTCAGAGCCGCCAGGATTGCGCCGGCAACACCGCCGACGATGGCAAAACGCACTTCCCGGACCTGCAGCGCACCGCGATTGCGTATCAGCATGAAGACGGTGAGCAGCGTGGCATTCAGGATTAACGGTCCCGGGACCAACACCGGGCTGATCAGAAACAGCAAGGGCGCGGCCAGCGTGCCAATGCCATAGCCGGCCACGCCTTGCAGGCAGGCCCCGGCAAGAATGGCAAGGTTGGCCAGGAGAATCTGTAACAGCGATACATCCGTCAAAGGGAATCACCAAGAAGTCAGTGGAGAAGGCCGGAGCAACACCGGTTTGATACTGATACACTGCCGGACTACGAGCATAGTCGAAAAGATTGAGCCCCGATGACGCAGCAGCCTGAACTCCAAAGTTGCCCTTGTGGCAGCGGCAAATCCTACCTTGAATGCTGCCGGCCCTTCCATCAGGGCGAACCGGCACCATCGCCGGAGGCACTGATGCGGTCCCGTTACGCGGCGTTCGTTCTTGATCTTCCCGAGTACCTGCAAGCTACCTGGCATCAGAGCACGCGGCCGGAGACGCTCACTCTGGCAGACTCGCCGAACTGGACCGGTTTGCAGATCCTGGACACCAATGAGTCGGGCGATCGCGGGACGGTTCATTTTCGTGCGCTCTACCGCCTGGGCAAGGGCTGGGGATTTCTCGAGGAAAACTCCGATTTCGTTCGGGAGCAGGGTCGCTGGTATTACCTTCGGGGCGATACCAGCGAGGGCCAGATGAAGCCCGGTCGTAACGACCCCTGCCCCTGTGGCAGCGGCAGGAAGTACAAGGCCTGCTGCTTGTAGGCGCCAATTACTCGAACGAGGGTAGTTCCGGCTTGGCGACCGGTTTGTCGGCTTCCTGCCAGGCATCAAATCCGCCGGCGATGGACTGCACATGCATGTAGCCCATTTCCTTCAGGGCTTTGGCACTCAATGCGGCTCGCCCGGACGTCTTGCAGTAGCAGACGATGTTCATGTCGCGGCTCTCGAACGCCGGATCATTGGTAAACTTGAACTCCAGCAGACCACGGGAAATGTTTACCGCGCCCGGTATATGACCAGCCCGGTACTCATCCGCATCACGCACATCCAGCAGAAGATCGGCATTCTTGATGGCATCATCCGCCTGATCCAGGGGCACTTCCTGAATGTCTTTCCTGGCGGCTTCTACAAGGTCATGGGCAGTTTTCATGGCTGAGCTCCTGAAGCTGATGGAATAAGTTTATATCTCAGGATAAGGGTTTGGGCCGCCTGGCGTCACCCCGCATATGTACGAAGGAGGTCAAATGAAACAGCCCATCACCGGTTATCATAAGGACGAAGAAAACCACTGGGTTGCCCAGTTGGCGTGTGGGCACAATCAGCATGTGCGGCACACGCCGCCCTGGGTGAACCGCCCATGGGTTACCACGGAAGAGGGAAGGGCATCGATGCTCTGGTTTGAGCTTGAGTGCCGGAAATGTGAGGAGGGCGCGCCGCCGGATGACCGGCCCTGAGCTATACTGTGGTTAAAATCTGACCACTTTGTGGCAAAGGAGTCTGCCATGGTGAAGCGCCTCGTTGTCTGTGCCGACGGCACATGGAATCGTCCTGAAGAAGACCTGCAGAAAGACGTTCCCACCAATGTCCTGAGAATGGCCAGGGCCATTCGCCCGATAGCCAGTGATGGCCGGCCCCAGCACGTGTTTTATGACTGGGGTATCGGCTCCTACCATAATGCGGTGGTTGGTGGCGTGACCGGACAGGGCATCCACAAGAACATCATGGATGCCTACCGCTATATCGTTCAGAATTTTACGCCCGGCACCGACATTTACCTGTTCGGATTCAGCCGTGGCGCCTACACCGTGCGTTCCCTGTGCGGGCTGATCAACAACTGCGGTATCCTCAAGCGGCCCGATGCCCGGCTGATACAGCAGGCTTTCGACCACTACAAAAAAACCGGTGCTGCCTGGGCGCCTTCGGGCGCCCGGTCGGTGGAATTCCGCAAAGCGCATAGCCATGAGTCGCGGGAGATACGGTTCGTGGGCGCCTGGGATACGGTTGGTGCCCTGGGTGTGCCCTTTTCACTGATGGGGCTGTTTGATCGCAAGGATGAATTCTACGACACCAAACTGGGAAGCAACGTGCGCATAGCCCGCCATGCCCTGGCCATTGATGAGCGTCGGGAAGATTTCGAGCCTACGCTATGGGAGCCCCGGGACGGACTGGATCTTGAGCAGGTGTGGTTTGCCGGCTCCCACAGTGATATTGGCGGCGGCTACCCGGCGGACGATCAAGGGTTGTTTGCCTCGGATATCGCCCTTGACTGGATGGTGGGTCAAGCCAGGAATGCCGGGCTTGATCTGGAAGAGCACCTGCCAGCGGGGATCAGTCCAAGTGCGCGGGCGAAGGTGCACAACTCACGCCGACATATTTTCCGGTTCTCGAAACCGCTGGTCCGAACTCTGAAACCGAAAAACATAAAAACAACGATTCACGCCTCTGTGGCAGAGCGCTGGCGGCTCGATGCCGACTACCGTCCACCCAATCTGGAAAACATTGGTTTTACCGGTTAGGCCGCCTTGTTGCCAATGGCACAGGCGTACTTCCGCTCATACCGCTTGTCTGCCCATTTCCCGTAGATACGCGAGGCGATCTGATAGATTCCAGGCCACAGCAGGGGCTTGAACAGAAAACCGAAGGGCGTGTGGGACCAGGCGCGAACGTTTGCGGGCAGACCAATGACCCACTCTCCTGTCCAGGTCATCAGGTGCAGGCGTTTGAGCAGGGCTTCATGGCCTGGCAGATTGGAGCTGCCGTCGTGCTGTTCGTGAATGTCAGCGAAGATCAGGTTGCCCCGCTGGAGTTTGCGGAGGGTGCGAATCTCTTTGGCGCACAGTGGGCATTGTCCGTCGTAAAACAAGGTGTCATAGCGGGGCTCCATTGAGTCCTCCAAGGGTCAGAATCTGTTGCCGGGTGCCCGCTTTGCGCTCTTCCAGGGTTTCCAGGATGCCGTTGAGAGCGGCGGGCAAAACCTCCGGGGCCGCCTTGCGGAACTGGTCAAGCAGCTCGATCTGAACATGCAGATCCTGAAATTGGCCGTAAAGTTGCTGCCGCGCCTTAAGCGTTTTCAACTCGGACTTCCAGGTCCTCGCGTCCAGCTCCATCAGGTAACGGATTCGCTTAAGTTGCTTGCGCAGCCGATGAATATCCTCGTCCGGGGAGGTATGCATCAACTCGGCAGTCAGTTTGTTGAACTCCTTGATACGACGTTCTACTGCTTTTCGGATGTCTTTTGCCCTCAGCGTTCCGGCCAATTTCTGGAACTTCCGGGAGTCGATGAGATTCAGCCAATGTTCCATGCTGTCGTGATAGCGCTTGCTCTGCAGGCGTTTTACCAGTTTTTTGTGGCGGTTGGCGGCTTCCCGTTCGAACCAGATCTGCAGGGCTGCACGGATTTCCGAGTTGTCGCCACACAGTTCGGGCAGGTCCTGGAGAAACACGTGCAGATCACGTAACGGTCCTGTTGCCCGGGCATGCCGTTTCAGGGTTTTACCCGCCTTTGCCAATGCCTTGTCACAGGTGACTTCCTGCACTGACTCGGCAATGGCCCGGCTGCGGCGAATGGCGATCCGGTACTGGTGCAGGAATTCGTCATCCAGGCCGAGGATAACTCCACGCTCCAGTTGCCTTAGCCGATCATGTTGGTGGTGAAGGGCCTTGGGGATGTCCCTTGCAGGATCGTCCCCCGCGGTTCTGGCTTTCTTTTTCAGTTTTCGTTCGAAGTGGGCGTAGCTGTAATCCTGTGGTGTCATCAGCGCCACCAGTTTGCCCTTGCCGCGATCAAGCTGGCGCCAGTGCTTGATCGAAAGCCGGATGTGGATGAAGCTGGCGGTAGGCAGCTGTTCCGGAGGTTGTTGCAGCATCCACTGGGCCAGTTCAAGCAAGGCGGGATTGTGGCCTACAAGCGTAACCCGGGAGTCGTCTCCCCGCTCTTCCAGCCAGGCTATCAGCCGTCGGTGGTCGAATGTGTAAAGCTCACTTCGGGTGTGCCAGTGTCCGGGCATGAGACTTTCCGGCCAGGCGCCTTCAAGGGTCGCCAGGGCTCGGGTGGCGTCACTGCAGTAAACCTCGCCCTCGAAGGCGCCGACAGCCTTCAGGGCTTTGCCCAGCGGCGCCAGTTGGCTTTGACCCCGGGCGTTGAGGGGGCGCTCACGGTCGCAGAGAGACTCATCGGCCCAACTGGATTTGGCATGGCGTACCAGAAACAGGTGCTTCATTGGCCCACCTTCGTAGTGGTCCTTTAGTCTAACGCTTGCTCAAGACATTTACGTTACTGCCGTTACTCTACTTATCTGAAAACATTGGCGGAAGGTCCGTTTATCCATAGAGCGGCAGAGGCGACGAGCCATTTGCTGAACTCTCTCTTAACAAACTGGAACAGATCACCTGAGTGGGTCTGTGGATAATCCGCATCAACAGCTATTCCCTGGGAGTCCGGTACGATGAATATTCTGAGTCGGTTAAAAATACGAAGCCGCCTGCTTGTGGCCGTAATGATCCCTGTACTGATTACGGCGGCAACTCTTGCCTGGATCACCGCCAATCAGATTCAGGCAAACGGCGAAGCCGAACTTAAACGCCTGGAGAGTAGTCTCCTGGAAGCGCGCAAGGCTGGCCTCCAGAACCTGGTTGATGCAGCCAAAGCGGTGGTGCTGGAGGCCAAGAACGATCCCTCGTTGAGCGAGGAAGAAGCGAAGGAGGCGGCAGCAGCGCGTTTGCGTACGATTCGTTTCGATAAAACCAACTATGTGTTTGCCTACACCCGTGACGTCTACAACCTCGCCTATGCCCCCGACCCTTCCAAAGAAGGGCCAACCAATAATCCGACTCTGAAGCGACTGGTGGGGGATCTCTTTGCTGCGGCCGAGGAGAACGGCTTTTACGGCTATGACTGGATGAACCCGGCTTCTGGCAATGAAGAACCCAAGATGTCCTACTCCACCATCATCCCGGACTGGGACTGGATGATAGGTGCTGGTGTGTACATAACCGATATCGACCGGCAGGTGGCAGCCGCCCGTGAAGAAATTGAGGCGGGTATGGCTGAAACCCTGGGCTTCATCCTGTTGGTGACGGTCGTTGTTGTCGTGATTGCCCTGGTGATCGGTATCTTCGTTGGTCGTAGCGTCACCCGACCGTTGAAGAGCGTCAGCAACATGATGCAGGAAATCGCCGACGGTGAAGGAGATCTGCGCCAGCGTCTGCCGGACGAAGGCAATGACGAACTGGCCGAGCTGGGCCGGCGCTTTAACGCCTTCGTGATCAAAATCCAGGACACCATGCGTGAGGTTGGCGCGACTACAGATCAGGTAGCGTCCGCAGCCGAAGAATTGAGCCGGGTTGCCAATGAAACAAGGGCTTCGGTTCAGGAACAGGGCTCCGAGACTGACCAGATTGCCTCTGCGATTAATGAAATGGCTGCGACCATCCAGCAGATTTCCGGCAATGCCAACGAGGTTGAAAGTTCAGCCTCAGACGCCGACCGCATGGCCCGAGAGGGTGGGGAAACCATCAGCAGTGCCCAGGGCGCGGTGAACAAGCTGTCCGAGGAGATCGAGGATACGGCCCAGAGCATCAACGCTCTGGCGGAAAAATCCGATGAGATCCAGCAGGTACTTGATGTCATTCATGCGGTGACCGAACAGACCAACCTGCTGGCCCTTAATGCGGCGATCGAAGCCGCCCGGGCTGGCGAGCATGGGCGTGGTTTCTCGGTGGTTGCCGATGAAGTGCGCCAGCTCGCGAAACGCAGCGCCGAGTCCGCCGATCAGATTCGTACCATGATTGACGGCTTTGTGACTGAATCCAAGGCATCGGTGGAGCGGATGAACAAATCACGCAACCGCTCAACGGAAACCGTCGAAAGGATCAACCACGCAACCAGTGCACTGCGAACCATCGAGACCTCCGTTGGCAAGATTCACGACCAGGTGACGCAGATCGCAACAGCCTCAGAGCAACAAAGCCAGGTGGCCGAAGAGATCAACCAGAACGTCGTGCGGATCGTTGATGCTGCCCAGCGCAGCGATACCGGTGTAACCCAGACCAACGAAGCCAGCCACGAACTGGCGCGTCTGGGTGAAAGCCTTCGGGATCTGGTCGGTCAGTTCAAGGTCTGATACTGATTCATGGTGTTCTGCCGATTGGCGGAACACCATGAGAAAGCTATGATGGTTTCGCGACAGAAATACCTGTTTTCATACCAACAATAATGGAAGCCAACACAATGACAATCCGGAAAACACTGCTTGCGGCCGTGGCCGCTGCGGCTACTGTGTTCAGCGTGTCCGCGGTGGCCGAGGAAAACTTCACCTTGCGCCTTGCGCAAACCTGGGGGCCCAACTCTCCGGTACTGGGAGAGACTGTTCAGCATATGGCAGACATGGCGGAAACCATGTCGGATGGCCGGTTGCAGATTCGCATAGATCCGTCCAACAAGCACAAGGCACCTTTCGGGATCTTTGATCTGGTGCGCAACGGACAGTACGACATGGGGCACACCGCCTCCTATTACTACAAGGGCACCATCCCTAATGCCATGTACTTCACCACCATCCCGTTCGGGCTGATCGCGCCTGAAATGTACGCCTGGTTCTACCATGGCGAGGGCATGGAGCTGATGCAGAAAGTGTATGAGCCCTACGGCATGCTCTCTTTCCCGGGTGGCAATACCGGTAACCAGATGGGTGGCTGGTTCCGCAAGGAGATCAACTCCCTTGAGGATCTTCAGGGCCTGAAGATGCGCACCCCCGGTTTTGCCGGCGAAGTCATGTCCGAGCTGGGCGTTGCCGTGACCAACCTGCCGCCGGGTGAGCTTTACACCGCACTCGAGCGTGGCACCGTGGATGCCGTTGAATGGGTCGGTCCTGCCCTGGATTTCCAGATGGGTTTCCACCAGATCGCCAAGTACTACTATTCGGGCTGGCAGGAGCCAGGTGCAGAAGTTCAGTTCCTGATCAACAAGAAGACCTGGGAAGAGCTGCCAAAGGATCTTCAGGAGATTCTGCGGGTCGCCATGCGCACTGCCGCTTATGACATGTACATCCAGAGCACCCATCAAAGCGGCGTAGCCTGGGATCGCATGAAGGAAGACTACCCGGACGTCACCCACAAGGTGTTCCCGCCGGAAGTCATTGATGCACTACGCAGCACCACTAACCGGCTGCTGGCCGAGGCCGCTGAGAAGGATCCGCTCGCGAAGGAAATCATCGAGTCCCAGCGTGACTACCTCAAGCAGGTTCGTCAGTGGACCAACATTTCAGACAAGGCCTACCTGAACAGCGTGGCCGAAGACTGAATTCTGACGATGCGTTCCAGCCTGTCGAAGGCTTGAAGGCGCTGCCAGACAAAGGGGCATCGGGGCTGAAATACCCTGACGCCCCTTTTTGTTTGTGTTGGTTTCTGGAAAAATAGGCCGCTCATTCTTTGGGCAGCGCCGATGAAACAGACACTGCTATCCCTGAGCAATCTTTCCAAGCAATTCGGTGGCAAAACGGTGCTCGACGGTCTGGATCTTGAGATCTACGACGGCGAGTTCATTACCCTGTTGGGGCCTTCCGGTTGCGGCAAAACCACCCTGCTGCGCCTGATGGCCGGTTTCGAACATCCTGACGAGGGCACCATCACCCTGGCGGGAGAGGATCTCACCTACACCGCCCCGGAAAACCGTCCGCTCAATACCGTATTCCAGCATTATGCGCTCTTCCCCCATATGTCGGTGTTCGACAATGTGGCCTACGGCCTGAAAATGGAAAAGCGCCCGAAGGACGAGATACGCCTGCGTGTCGATGAAGCGCTGGCCATGGTCCAGTTGCAGGATTTCGCCCGTCGTAAGCCCCATCAGCTGTCCGGCGGTCAGCAGCAGCGGGTTGCCATCGCCCGGGCGGTGGTCAAACGGCCGCGGCTGCTACTGCTGGATGAACCGCTCTCGGCCCTGGACTACAAACTACGCCGCACCATGCAGGTTGAGCTGAAGCGACTGCAGCGGGAGCTCGGCATCACCTTTGTCTTTGTGACCCACGATCAGGAAGAGGCCCTGTCGATGTCGGATCGGGTGGTGGTACTCAAGGATGGCCTGGTTCAGCAGCTTGGAACGCCCCGGGAGGTCTACGAGCGACCGGCCAACCTGTTTACCGCCCGATTTGTTGGCGAGACCAATTTTTTCCCCGGCACCGTCGAAACGGTCCACGACGGTTCCATTACGGTGGATGTCTTTGGCCTCAAGCGAACCCTGCGCCGCCCCGACTTTGTGGTGCGCGAAGGCCAGCCCCTGAACGTGCTTCTTCGCCCTGAAGATATCAGAGTGCTGGACCCCGCTGACGAGCAGGGCGTGGCGGGCAAGATTGTCGAACGTAACTACAAGGGCAGCACACTGGATTCGGTGATCCATCTCGCAGACGGTACCGAAGTTCTGGCCAGTGAGTTTTTTGATGAGGACGATCCGGCCTTCGATTACCGTCTGGGCGAACCGGTCAAGGTCAGTTGGGTGGACGGCTGGGAATGGTTGTTGCCCGGGGAAACCGGCGAAGCATTACCCGAAGAGGGCGTGTCGGCCGATGCATAGGGTTATGCAGCAGCCGTTCAAGACTGCCGTTCTGATTCTGGTGTGGGGCTGGCTCCTGTTTCTGGTATTGGCACCGAACCTGTTGGTGGTCGGTGCCAGTGTCATGACCCGGGACCCGGTCTCGTTCCTGTCTCTGCCCCTGAATCTGGATGCCTATCGCCAGCTATTTGATCCGCTGTATCTGGAGGTTTTCCTGCACTCCCTGTACATGGCGGCGATGACCACCCTGGTGTGTCTGCTGATTGGCTATCCGTTTGCCTGGGCGTTGTCCAAGGTGGGCAAACAGCGTCAGCTGATACTGATTTTCCTGCTGATCGTGCCCTTCTGGACCAATTCCCTGGTGCGCACCTACGCCCTGAAGCTGATCCTGGCCACCAACGGTTTGCTGAACAGCGCCCTGATGTCGATCGGGCTGATCGATGAGCCCCTGCAGCTGCTCTATACCGAGGGCGCGGTGATCATTGGTCTGGTGTATCTGCTGCTGCCGTTCATGATCCTGCCGCTGTATTCGGTGTTCGAGGATCTGAAGCAGGAACTGCTGCTGGCTTCCCACGATCTGGGCGCGGGTCGGCTGTCCACCTTTATCCATGTAATTGTCCCGCTCACCCTGCCGGGGATTCTGGCCGGCGTGATGCTGGTCTTGCTGCCGGCCATGGGGCTTTTCTTTGTTCCGGATATTCTTGGCGGTTCCCGCAATTTGCTGGTGGGTAATGTGATCAAGAATCAGTTTCTCGATGCCCGTAACTGGCCCTTCGGGGCTGCGGCCAGCATCGTGCTTACCGTGACCATGGCG
Organism: Marinobacter sp. EhC06; assembly: GCF_001650915.1. Classification (GTDB taxonomy): domain Bacteria; phylum Pseudomonadota; class Gammaproteobacteria; order Pseudomonadales; family Oleiphilaceae; genus Marinobacter. The sequence continues at coordinate 117,106 of NZ_LXYO01000023.1, read as the reverse complement.
TTCCTCATGTTCGCCCATCGCCTGAGTAAACGGCGAATTGGCGAGGAGGGTGCCTGATGACACGATGGCTGCCCCGCACCTATCTGACCCTGGTCTACATCCTGCTCTATGTGCCCATCGTGGTGCTGGTGGTGTTCTCGTTCAATGAATCCCGCACCGGCTACGCCTGGGGCGGGCTCAGCCTGCGCTGGTACGAGGCGCTTTTCAATAACCGGGCCATGGTCAATGCCATGTGGAATTCCCTCTGGCTGGCGCTGTCTGCGGCCACGGTGTCCACGGTGATCGGCGCCCTGACAGCCCTGGCCCTGCATCGGTATCGGTTCCGGGGCAAGAAGCTGCTCAATGGCATGCTGTTTGTGGTGATGATGTCGCCGGAGATTGTCCTGGCTATTTCTCTGCTGGCCCTGTTCCTGCTGGTAGGGCTGCAGCTGGGTTACGTTTCCCTGCTGCTGGCTCACGTCACCTTCTGCCTGCCGTTTGTGGTGATCACGGTCATGGCCCGGTTGAGTGGTTTCGACGAGAGCCTGCCCGAGGCGGCCCGGGATCTCGGCGCTTCTGATTTTACGATGACCCGCACCGTGCTGATCCCGGTGATCATGCCGGCGTTACTGGCAGGCTGGCTGCTAGGGTTTACACTGTCTCTCGATGATGTGGTGGTCAGCACCTTTGTGAGTGGCCCGAGCTATGAAATTCTGCCCCTGCGCATCTACTCCATGGTGCGCGTGGGCCTGAAACCCGAGGTGAATGCCCTGGGCACACTGTTGCTGGTGTTTTCACTGGTTATGCTGATGTTGTCTCAATGGATTCTGATAAGGAGCAAACGATGAAGAAACTGGCACTGGCCGGCATGCTGGCAGTGGGATTGACGGGGTGCAGTTCCGAGGAGCCCCAGGTTCTCAACCTCTATAACTGGTCCGAATACATGCCTCAGGAAGTGCTTGACCGCTTCACCGAGGAAACCGGCATTCCGGTGGTCTATACCACCTACGACAGTAATGAGGCCATGTATGCCCGTCTGAAACTGCTGGATGATAGCGCAGCCTATGACCTGGCGGTGCCGTCGACCTACTACGTCAGCAAGATGCGCCAGGAAGACCTGTTGTTGCCGATTGATCGCAGCAAGATCGAGGGCTTTGACAATCTGGATCCCGAGCTGGTGAACCTCGATATCGATCCGGAGAACAAATTCTCCGTGCCTTATCTTTGGGGTACCACGGGCCTGGCAGTGGACACCGCAGACATCGAAGGCGAGCCGGTCACCGCCTGGGAAGACCTGTGGCAAGATCGTTTCGATGGCAGGGTGATGCTCACCAACGACATGCGGGAAGTTTTCCACGTTGGCTTGCGGGTACTGGGGTACTCCGGCAACAGCACCAATCCGGATGAAATCGAGGCGGCCTATGAAAAGCTCTCCGAGCTGATACCCTCGGTTCGAACCTTCAACTCCGATGCGCCCCGCATGCCGTACCTGGAAGGCGAGACCGATGTTGGCATGATCTGGAACGGCGAAGCCGTGATGGGCAAGGACACCATGGAGTCTTTGGAGTACGTCTATCCGGAAGAGGGCATCATTGCCTGGCTGGACAGCTTCGTGATTCCGAAGAACGCCAAGAATCCTGAAGCCGCCCATCAGTTCATCAGTTTTGTACTGCAGCCTGAAATTTCCGCGCTGATCAGCGAGGAAATCGGTTATGCCACGCCAAATCTGGCGGCGCGGGACCTGCTGCCGGACGAAGTCGCCAACAACCGGGCAAGCTATCCGAACGCGACTGACATGATCAATGCCGAGTTCCAGACCGACATTGGCGACGACGCCCTGCAGGTCTATGCCAAGTACTGGGAAATGTTGAAGTCCGGGCGTTAAGTTCGTCGATACTGCATGGCACTACAGAAAACGGAGGCTTCGGCCTCCGTTTTTTTGCATCAGGTTTCACAAAACTGCAATACATGGTCTATAACTTCCTGATAACAAATGGTTAGCAAACTTCTGGAATTGCCATCAGTAAGGACACGTTATGATCATGCCCTCTCGTTCGACTCGGAACCGTGCTTTTTTGCTGTCTGCAGCCCTTGCCACTGCAGGCTTTTCCGGCAGTACCCTGGCCGAAGAGCTGCGCCTGATTACCTGGGGTGGCTACGCCCCGGATGATGTGGTCGCCCAGTTTGAGGAGGAGACTGGCATCGATGTGAAGGTGACCCTCTCCAACAATGAAGACATGATTTCCAAGCTCCGCGCCACGGGCGGGGCGGGGTTTGATCTGGCCCAACCCAGCCAGGACCGCATTGTCGGCGTTCAGCGCCAGTTCAATATCTATAAGCCCATCGATTTCAGTCGCGTAAACACGGATCAGTTGCAGCCGTCCATGGTCAAGGCGACCCAGGATTCCACTGAACTGGATGGCAAGTTCTATGGTGTGCCTTCTGTGTGGGGAACCAGCGGTCTGATCGTGCACAGCTCTGTGGCCGATATCGTGACCGATTACACCGACCTGTGTGATTCCGGCGCTGAGGGCCAGGTCAGCTACCGGCTCAAGCGACCGACCTTGATCGGTTTCGCCTTTGCCATGGGGATGGACCCGTTCGCTGCCTACGATGACCGGGACCAATACGAGTCGATCATGGCGAAGGTCCAGGACAAGCTGATTGACTGCAAGAGCAACGTGAAAACCTACTGGACCGGTGGCGATCAGTTGCTGGCCCTGCTGCGTACCGGTGAAGTGAAAGCGGCCATGGCCTGGGATGCCGGCGGCTGGAAGCTGAACGCCGAGAACCCGGACATCCGGTTTGTTGCCCCCGAATCCGGTGCCCTGGGCTGGATCGATACCTTTGCGATTCCCCGTCGCAGCGAAAACGAAGAAGCCGCTTACAAGTGGATCAATTTCGTGATGCAGCCGGAAATCGCCGCCCGTATTACCAACGCCTCGGGCAACTTTACCGCCTCAAAAGGTGCCGATGAGTTTGTGAAGGCCGATCTCCGGGACGCCTACCGCGCAAGCTTCGACGAAGCCGCCATCAACAATATCAAATGGTATCCGCCGGTTCCCCCGGGGCTGGAAACCATGGAAGGTCAGGTGTTGGACCGCGTCCAGGCCGCGAACTGATCCCCATGGGAATGGATTCGGACCTGTTCTGTGAGGGACTGGTCCGCCGTTTTGGCAGCAATGCTGCGGTGGACCACGTGTCCCTGGACGTGCCCGCGGGCACGTTTTTCTCCATTCTTGGCCCCTCCGGTTGCGGCAAAACCACCCTGTTGCGACTCCTGGCCGGGTTCGACAAGCCGGATGAAGGTGATATCCACATCCGTGGCCAGCGCATGAACGATGTGCCACCGAACCGTCGACCTGTGAACATGGTGTTCCAGCATCTGGCCCTGTTCCCCACCATGACGGTCGGTGACAACATCGGGTATGGGCTGAAGCGCCGGAGAATGCCGCTGGCAGAGCGCCGTAAGCGCATTGCCCGGGTGCTGGAGCAGGTCGGCCTGCCAGATCTTGAGCACCGTAACCCACAGGAGCTTTCCGGCGGACAGCGACAGCGGGTGGCCCTGGCACGCTGCCTGGTACTGGAGCCCACGCTACTGCTGCTGGACGAACCCCTCGGCGCCCTCGACCTGAAACTCCGTGAGCAGATGAAGGTTGAGCTCAAACACCTCCAGAAACAGTTCGGAACCACCTTCGTGTATATCACCCACGACCAGTCGGAAGCCATGGTGATGTCGGATCAGGTGGCTGTCATGCGGGACGGCCGGTTTGATCAGGTGGCGCCACCGGAGGAGCTTTACCGGGAACCGGCCACGCCGTTCGTCGCCGGGTTCGTCGGCGATAACAATCGCCTGTCCGGAGAGCTGGTGTCCGTGCGGGATGATCTGGCCGAAATCCGTCTGGATGATGGTGTGCTGGTTCAGGGCAGGGTGGCATCGGACAACCTTCGAACCGGCCATCGGGCCGAACTGTATATCCGGCCTGAATCCCTGCTGCTTTCTGGGGATGCGCTCAGTGCCGGCTTCTCATCGATGCAGGCGAACGTACGCACCACCCTGTTCGATGGCGCCAACAGCCGGGTCGAGGCAGAGAACTGTGGGCAACCGGTATACGCCCGCTTGCCTCAGGATGGCTCGGCACCCAGGCTGTCTGCCGACAGTTCAATCCGTCTGGCCTGGAATCCGGCCCTGGCCAGGGTCTTTGGAGCCGACAGTCTGTGAGGTCATCGGTCAGTCGCTTATCCCTCTGGTTGCTGCTCACTCCGTTCCTGCTCTGGATCGTATTGCTGGTGCTCTTGCCCCACCTTCAAATGCTCCGGGTATCGTTCCAGGTCCGGGAAAGCTGGGACACCATTGCCTGGGGCATTGAGCAATACCAGAATTTCTTTACCGAGTCCTATTATTGGCGGACGTTTGTACGCACCGGGGTGATGTCGCTGTTCACCACCTTTCTGACGCTGATCATCGCCTTCCCCATTGCCTGGTACATTGCCCGTCTTGCCAGGGGCCGCTCCAAAGGAATTCTGTTTCTGGCCTGCCTGATTCCGTTCTGGGCCAGTGAGTTGGTACGTACTTACGGCTGGATGATTCTGTTGCGTGAAAGCGGTCTGTTCAGTTCCTGGCTACAGGCACTGGGCTGGGTGGATGGGCCGGTGGAAATGCTCTACAACGACGTCGCGGTCATCATCGGCCTGGTCTACAACGGCCTTCTGTTCATGGTGGTGCCACTGGTGACAACCCTCGATGGCATGGATGAGAACCTGGTGGAAGCCGGCTACGACCTGGGTGGCGGCCATGGTACCGTGCTGCGCGAAATCGTTGTGCCCTGGGCCATGCCCGGTATCGTTTCCGGCTGCATCGTGGTGTTCATGCTCACTCTTGGCAGCTATCTGACGCCGGTGCTCATGGGCGGGAAGGACAGTGCCTGGTTTACCGAGCAGATCTTCACCCAGTTCATTACCCGTTTTAACTGGGAACAGGGCGCGGCACTCGGTGTTCTGCTGCTGGTACTGTCGTCGGTCATCGTCTGGCTCGGGCTGAAAATCTCCGGTCAGTCGTTGCGCAAGGTGATGGGGTGAAGGTGGGGGTGAAGCCATGATCCGTTCCGTACCCCGGTCCCGTCTGTTCGATAGCCTCTATCTGGCGTACCTGGTGGCATTTTTCGTTTACCTGGCCTTGCCGCTGCTGGTCACGGCCGTGTTTGCTTTCAACGACGCGCCTTTCCCGTCACTGCCATGGAAAGGCTTCACCCTGGACTGGTATTTCGCAGATGGCAGCGAGGGCCGTACCGGACTCTTCCACGACGATGGCCTGCTTACGGCGCTCTGGGTCAGTGCCAAGATCGCTTTCTGGGTGACTCTGGTGAGTGTTGCCCTGGGGTGTGTTAATGCCGTGTTGTTTGAACGGGTGCAGTTCCGGGGCAAGGAATTCCTGTACCTGCTCATGCTGCTGCCGTTGGTGATTCCCGGTGTCATTCTGGGGGTGTCCATACTGGTGTTCTACAGCGGCATGGCCAATGATATCTCGGCAGCCTGGGGAATCGAGCTGGATCTGTTCCGTCCCGGAATGACTCTGGTGGTAATGGGGCAGGTGACCTTCATCGCGACTCTGAGCACTTTGGTGATCGCGGCCCGCCTGCGCAAGTTTGATCCCCAGCTGGAAGAAGCCGCCCTGAATCTGGGCGCCACGCCACTGGTGGCCTGGTTCACCGTGACTCTGCCCTGGCTCTTGCCGTCTATTTTCGGAGCGGCCGCCATGGCGTTCCTGATGTCATTTGAAAACTTCAATACCACCGTTATGCTGACAGGTAGTGATACACCGCTGACGGTGGCCCTGTTCAATCGCCTCCGGGAAGGGTCGACGCCTGTGCTCAATGCGGTGGCACTGTTGCTGATGGTGGGCTCTGCGCTATTGGCGTTGCTGGTGATGGGCCGCTCCTCGCGTTAACGGTGTTCGCCGCAATCGCGGGATGCGCGACCGGATTGAACTGGCAGTCGCCGGGAGGTCTCATGAAGTTTATTTTCGAAGTGCATATCCGGGAAGGCCATACTGCCGAGGAATACGCGGATGCCTGGGTGAGAGCGAGCGAAATTATCCAGCAGGCGCCCGGGGCCCGGGGCACTGAACTGCACCGCAAGATTGGCGACCCCAACACCCTGATTGCCATCGCCTCCTGGGAAAGCAAGGAACAGCGGGATGCCATGGAAGGGCAGCATAACCCTGAGGTGGCCGCTATCATTCGCAGTGCTGCGCCGTTTGTGGACATCAAACCCATTGGAGAGTTTGAGGACCCGGAATGGGTGGTACAGCCGCAATGACATCAGCCCTCTGGATTTCGCAGGGACTGGGCTATAATCTGGTCTGATCGTTACAAAACGCAGGTTTGCCTTCCTGATGCCATCGATTAGCCTGCTACGCCTGATTACCGCGCTGCTTCTGGCCCTCTTGATGCCCGCTTTGGCCCATGCAGCATCGCAGCCGGTAACCCAGGGTTGGGAATACCGCTGGGGTGACTCACCTTTCACCGAAGACGGTATTCCGGAGTGGGTGTTGCAGGATGCACCTGGAAAATGGCAAAGCATTGGTTTCCCCTCCAATCCCCCCGGCCGTGAAGGACGTGAAAACGTCTGGTTCCGGGTAACCCTGCCAACCGGCGAGTGGCAGGAGCCCGTCCTCTACATCTTCAGTGTCGATCTGATCGTTCAGGTCTGGGTCGAGGGTGAAAAAATCTACCAATATGGGGAGTTTGATGCCCAGGGTAGGGGCCGGTTTGAGGGCTGGCCCTGGCATGAAATCGTTCTTCCCGAGAACTATGAAGGCAAGCCGGTGTATTTCCGGATCTTCTCCAACTACACGGATATCGGTCTGTGGGGTGAAGTCTCCATCATGGACCATCCGGATCTGGTGTTGTACATCCTCAAGAATTCCCTGGAAGCCCTGGTGATTGCAGGCTTCGCCACCCTGATTGCGCTGCTGGCGATCATTTTTGCGTTACTGCAGGCAGAAAAGAAAACCTTTGCGACTATCTCGCTGTTCACACTGGCTTCCGCCCTGATGCTGGTCTCGGAAAGCCAGGCCAGTCTGCTGATTGCCTACCAGCCGTTGATGTGGGATTACCTGGCCGCCGGTTCCTATTACATGCTGCCGGTGGCCTTGGCACTGCTGCTCGAGCAATGGCTGACCAATCATCGCCCCTGGGTGATCAACCTGATCTGGAAAGTCCATCTTGTATACCTTACGGGTGCGCTGCTCGGAGCTCTGGCAGGAGTGTTTGACCTCTCGTCGACTTTCCCGCCATTTGATGCCCTGTTTCTTGCCTCTCTGGTTATCATTTTTGCCGTGGTGTTGCGTCGTATCCGTCGGATGCTGCGGGAGCAACAGGTTCTGCTGCTGGCATTCGGCTTTTTCTGTGTGCTGCTGATTGTGGATATGGCGGTGGCTCATGGCGTGCTTCCCTGGGGCCGGGTTCCGGTCAGTTGGGGGATGCTCCTGTTTTCTCTGGCTGTGGTTGTTATTTCACTATGGCACTACGCGGGAACCCAGGAGGCCCTCAAGCGGCTGAACGTGTCACTGGAAGAAAAGGTAGCCGAACGTACCGCCAAGGCGGAGGCCCTGGCCCGGCGTGAGCAGGCGCGGGTCCGGATGCTGACCTTTGAAAACGAGAAAAACCGGATTCTGGGCGACGTGATTACCGAACTACAGGACTGTCTGGGCCTGAAGCAGGCGTTCGCGCTGCTTGTCCGGGCGCTCCCGGATATCTGCAGCCCACTCAAAGGTGCCTTCTATCAAAGGGGCTCAGGCGACCGGTATGATCGGGTCGCTGTTTGGGGTTTCAGCCGCCCGGTCCCGTTGCCAGTGCTGCTGGACGCCCGCAAAGGCCTCCCGGAACCCTCCAGGTTGCCGCAACTCAGACAGTGGCAGGGGGCTGAAGGGGGCGATAGAGAAACTGAGAATGCCACACTTTGCTTCTGGGTGAATGTGGAGTCGGCCAGTGCGGGCAACGTAACCGAAGGCATTCTTCTGCTGGAGGGAGATGGCGTTTTCGGTAAGGCAGAGAGCGAGTATGGTTCGGCCCGTCTGCTTGCGGCGCTGGATCAGGCGATTCAGAGAATCAGTATCACCCTCTCCAGTATTGCCCTGCGGGAAGAGTTGCAGAAATTTTCCTACGAGGATGGTCTCACCGGTCTGAAAAATCGTCGCTACTTCGATCAGCTTTTCGAGCATGAAAGCGCTGTCGCACAGCGCAACGACCTGCCGCTATCCCTGCTGATTGTCGATATAGATCACTTCAAGCGGTTCAACGATACCCACGGCCACGAAGCCGGAGACGACGCCCTGAAGATAGTCGCTGGCATTCTGCAGAAGCAGTTCCGGGAGAGTGACATTGTTTGCCGATATGGCGGTGAGGAGTTTGTGGTGGTCATGCCCGGAGCAACATCGGACGACGCCAGGGACAAAGCGAACCAGCTGTGTGAAGCAGTCCGGGCTGTGCCAATTATCCATCGGGAACGGGATCTTGGGATGCTCACGGTTTCGGTGGGTGTTGCCAACTGGCCCGACAACGGTGAGAAACCGTTACAAATTCTGACCCTGGCCGACAAGGCGCTCTATCGCGCCAAGGAAGCCGGCCGTAATCGGGTTGAAGTCTCTGGTTAGACGGTTACACCACCAGAACCGGGCATTTGGCATTGGAAGCCACCCGGTGGGAAACACTCCCAAGGAACATGCCATCCTTGTCGCTGTGAGTTCCCTTGGTGCCCACGACAATCAGGTCTGCGCCCTTGTCTTTGGCAAAATCGATGATAACTCTTGAGGGCCTGCCAGCCTTTACGAAGCCCCTCACGTGAGTGGCGCCGCGTTCCTTGGCCAGTTCCTTGGCATGATTGACCACCTCTTTGGCGTATTCCGATAACACCTTGTCCGGAATATCCATGTCATCCGGGCGGCCTATCGACAGTGACGCCTCGAACAGGCTGTGGTGCTTGTAAACGCAGAGGAGGTAAATCTCTGCGTCGGTCAGTTTTTGCAACTCTATGGCCTTGGTCAGAGCATCGAAGGAGGTCATCGAGCCGTCTACTGCCACCAGAATCCGTTTGAACATGTCGCTCTCCTTTGTATTCACCCTTCAGGGTGGTCAGATCACCTGAAGGCCACGTCGCGCAGGAACAACGCAATTTGTGGGAACGCAATCAATAGCCCGGCAGCGGCTATCAGCATGATTACGAACGGCGGCGTGCCGCGAATAACCTCAAGATAGGGGCGCTTGAATATCGCGATGGCGGTAAAGATGTCGCAGCCGAACGGCGGAGTTGCCGAGCCGATGGCTACCTGCAGTGTAATGAGAACGCCGACCAGTACCGGGTCGATGCCCGAGGCTTCTATGGCTGGTGCAAAAATTGGCGTCAGAACAAGAATTACCACGATCGGGTCAACGAACATGCAGGCAATAAAGAAAGCGATACAGATGGTAATCATCACGCCGATCGGGCCCATGTCGCTGATTCCGACTGCGTCCAGGATAGCCTGGGGAATCTGGGCAAAGGAAATAATCCAGGAGAAGCCGGTGCCCACGGCGACGAGAATAAATACGACCGCAGTGATCAAACCGGTGGACTTGGCGATACGATATATGTCGGCAAGTTTGAGTGACCGGAACACCACGAATTCAAGCAGGAAGGCGTAGAGCACGCAGACGGCCGCCGCTTCTGTCGGGCTGAAGATACCCCCGTATATTCCGCCGACGATAATGACCGGGAAGAACAGGGGCCACAGAGCCTCACGCATGGCTACCGCTCGCTGACCCCAGGTCGCCTTCTCCTCGGTTGGGAGGTCGTTGACGCGAGCATAGATCAGGCAATAGATCGAGAACATCAGCAGAATCATGATGCCCGGCCCGATACCCGCAATGAACAGTTCCGCAATGGACGTCTCGGAGATAACCCCGTAGATAATGAAACCGATGCTCGGGGGTATCAAAAAGGCAATGTCGCTGGAGTTGATAATCAGTGCGAGCGAAAACGAATCCGAGTAGCCGGCTTTGAGGAGTTTTGGCCGCAGGGGCGAGCCAACAGCCACTACCGTTGCCTGGGTAGAACCTGATACGGCACCGAAAAGGGTGCAGGAGGTGGCGGTACTTATCGCCAGACCGCCTTTCACGTGGCCGATGAACGCCATGACCATGTTGATCAAGCGGTCAGCGGATTGACCGCGGGTCATGATGTCCGCGGCGAGAATAAACATGGGGACGGCAATGAGAGAGGCGGGCCGGATACCACCCATCATCTGCTGGACGAAGGTACCCATTTGGCCGAAGCCATCAAACATCATCACAAAGCCGACCACGGCGCCGGTGATCAGTGGAATCATCATCGGGAAGCCCAGCAGCAACAACCCGATCATGATCAACATCATTATAGTTGCCATGATTTCTTATCCTTCCTTAATGTCAGCTGCAGGGTTCATACTTCCGATTCGGTATCCGCGTAACCGTCTACAACCCCGGTAGAAAGGTACACGTCCTTACTGGTGAAGTTCTTGATGGCCGTGAGGAAGTATTGAATTCCCGTAATGGCAAAGCCGATCGGCACCCAGATATATATCCACCAGATTTCGAAACCCAAGGCAGGCAGAATGCGGCCTCGGCTGTACAGGGTCTGGATATATTCGAACGAGTGATAGCAGAGGAAGAACATGACCACCGAGGTGAAGAGGGCGATGATGATCATCAGCACTTTTCGCCCCTTGACCGGAATGGCGTCGTAAATTGCAGACATCCGGATGTGCCTGCCATGGCGCGCCGCATAGCCGATGCCGGCAAAGGTGATCAGGATAATGAGAATCCGGTTGATTTCACCGGAGAAGAAAAGGCCTTCGCCGAAAACATACCGCGCAATAACATTCACACAGGTATTGATTGCCATCAGGATGACGCCAACGGCCAGCATGAATGCCTCGACCTTGGCAATTATTTCATCGATGGTTCCCAGAAATCCGGGCAGGCCGGACTCGTAGATGCCGGTATCGTCTTCAAGATCCGGGGAATTCTCGGACATGGGGTTTGCTCCAGAGAATGTCGCTCCCGGCCGGTAGGAAGTCCCCGGCGGGGCGGGGTTAGTACAGCTTCCCGCCGGCATTGGCCGGCGGGAATGGTCCCTTCAGGTTCAGTTGTTCTGAACTTCTTTCAGGTCTTCCTTGAACTGGTTCAGCAGTTCCTTACCGCTCTCGCCAGTCATTTCGATGAACTTCTCTTCCACCTGCGGCGCGCGGGCCTTGAAGGCTTCGATCTGTTCGTCGGTCAGGCGGGTAACGGTGACCTCATCGCTGGCCTTCTGGATCTTGGCCAGGGCCTCGTCGGCAAGACCATCGATGTGCACGATGATTTCTTCAAAGGCGAAGTCGGCGGCGTCCTGCACCAGCTTCTTGTCTTCGTCAGACAGGCCTTCGTAGAAATCCTGGTTGGCCATCATGGCGGTGGTGAACCAGCCGTGCTTGGTAAAGACGAGGTTCGGAGACACTTCGTACAGACCGCCGGACTCGATCCAGAAAATGGGGTTTTCCTGACCCTGGATCATATTGGTCTGCAGAGCGCCGTACACTTCACCCCAAGGCAGCGGGGTCGGTGTAGCGCCAAAGGCAGAGTAGGTCTCGGACAGAAGCGGGTTGGTCATGACCCGGATCTTCTTGTTGTTGAAGTCCTCTGGCTTGGTGACCTTCTCGTCCACGGTCACAACCATTTCCCCTTCCGGGTACATCTTCAGGAGCTCGAGGCCTTTTTCCGCGTAGAGCTTGGGGAAGTCCTCGTTAATGGCTTCACTTTCCCGGAAGAACTCGATAACCGTGTCCATGTCGGTCGGCATCAGGTAGGGGATAAAGAAGATCTGGGCTTCGGGAATCAGGGAACCGGTAAAGCCGGGAGACTGGTTAACGAAGTTGAGGATGCCCGCCTGGGTCTGTTCCATGATGTCGTCGGACTCACCCAGCTCGCCGAAGCGATAGACCTGCAGGGTGTGGTCGGAATTTTCCTCGATGTATTCCTTGAACTTGTATGCGAATACATCCTGGACGTCGCCTTCGTATTCCTCGTGTGCATAGCGCCAGTTAGCGGCGTTGACAGAGTTCGCCATGGTCATCGCAGCGAACGCGAACGCTGAAATTCCGGCCAGTTTTTTGAACTTGCTCATGCTGCTCATCGGGTTTTCTCCGTTCGTTTTTTTACCGAAATGTATTGTTACATTAATAAAGACTGGCAAAACAAAGTGGTTTTCGCAAGAAAATGGCCAAAACAATCATTTCAGCGAAGCTGGATTTCGCGGTTTCGCAAGTTCATGAAATCACGGTTGATTCATATCTGAAAGGCAGGTTTGAAGGAATTCGCGGAACTCGCTGACGACCCGATCAAGACTGTTTTCCAACCGGTGGCCATCGGGAAGAACCAGAATCGGAAGGCCCTGATCGCGCGCCAGATCCAGCACGGGGGCGACCGGTACCACGTCATCATCCCAACCATGGATGATCTGGCAGTGGCGGGCCTGGATAACGGGGTTGGACTGAGGATACCGGGCCATGGCGAGGGCTGGCGCCAGAATAAAACAGCCCAGAACCGGAGTTTCCGAGCAGGTCTGGGCGCACACCCAACCGCCCATGCTGGAGCCGGCCAGAATGCTGTGTGCAGGATCGGCGCCGCATTGCGCCATGGCCTCGCGCATTTGCGCCAAACGGGTAGCAGGATCCTTGCTGCTGCGGTGGTCGATCGCGTGGGCCTTGATGTTCGGGAAGGTTTCGGCCTCAGCTTTCATGGCCTGGATCTTGGTGCTGCCAGGTCCGCTTTCCAGGCCGTGGGAAAGAAAGACGTGGATCGGGATGTCGGTCATGATGTAACGGGCTCCTGCGCTGAATGCTGTTTCCTCCGGATGATGAGCAGCCGAACTGGTCCTGTCCACCCTGTTGGCTGAGCCAACGATCCGGTCGGGGCGTATTGAATAAAGTAGACTGAACAGGGAAAGCGGATCCATGAAAAAGCTGAAACAGAGTCTGATGATTCCGGCATTGGTTGTAGGCCTGATGGGTGCGCCTGTGGCGCTTGCAGACAGTTGCCCGGCGTTTCTTGATCATGACCAGCGCAAATTGCACTCCACTGATACCGTAAATCTCTGCGACCTGGCTGCCGGCAAGCCCTTGCTGGTGGTCAATACCGCCAGCCGCTGCGGTTACACGGGCCAGTTTGAGGGCCTAGAGGCTCTGCATAAACAATATTCGGAGCAGGACCTGGTTGTGGTCGGCTTTGCCAGCGACGACTTCCGGCAGGAGGCAGACTCGGAAGCCGAAGCGGCCACCGTCTGTTTCAAGAATTTCGGGGTGACCTTCACCATGATTGCCCCGGGTGCGGTCACTGGACCCGAGGCAAACCCGGTGTTTCGGGCCATCAACGAACAGAGCCAGCCGCCGCGCTGGAATTTCACCAAGTACGTGATTGATCGATCTGGCACGGTAGTGGAGTCATTCCCAAGCCGGGTTCGCCCTCAGGATCCCGAGCTGATCGATGCGGTGGAATCTGTGCTTTAAGAGACTGCCTGCCCGGCCTTTCTGGTTTGTGCAAGGATATCGAGGGCATGCCTGCGTTTCCCGGGATCGTAGATGTCCACGGTAAACATCAGTTCATCAACCTCAATGCCGGACAGAATCTGCTCAAGCTGTTGCTGGATAGCCTCAGCATTCCCAAGCAGCTGGAGTCCGAGAAAATCTTTCACGCTGGCTTTTTCGCCAGCGTTCCAGAGTCCGTCCATGGTGTTCACGGGCGGCTTCATCCAGAGCGGCTGGCCCCGGAACAGCGCGAGAATCCGCTGATAACTGGTTGTGGCCAGATGCTCGGCTTCCTGTACCGAGTCGGCGGGAACGGCTGGCAGAGCGAGCATGGCATAGGGTTTTTTGAGCTGTTCAGAAGGCTGGAAATTGTCGCGATAGACTCTCAGGGCTTCCCGATAAAGTCGGGGCGCGAAATGCCCGGCAAAGGCGTAAGGCAGGCCTCGCATCGCGGCAAGCTGGGCGCTGTAAAGACTTGAACCCAGCAGCCAGAGTGGCACGTTGGTGCCGGCGCCGGGTATGGCCTTCACGGGCTGCCCCGGCTGCAGGGGCCCGAGCAGGGACTGCAGCCGGGCGACATCCTCCGGAAACTGTTCCGCGCCCAGGCCGTCGCGCCGCAAGGCCCTCGCGGTTACCGGGTCCGTACCGGGGGCCCGGCCCAGCCCAAGATCAATCCGTCCGGGATACAGGCTCTCAAGCGTTCCGAACTGCTCGGCGATGACCAACGGCGGGTGGTTCGGGAGCATGACACCGCCGGAACCGACCCGGATGGTTTCTGTTTTTCCCGCAATATGCCCGATCAGGACTGACGTGGCGGAGCTGCTGATACCTTCCATGTTGTGGTGCTCGGCCAGCCAGAATCGCTTGAAGCCAAGGCGTTCAGCCCGTTGGGCATAGGCCACGCTGTTGGCAAGCGTAGTTCCTACCGAGTCGCCTTCGCGGACGGAGGCCAGTTCGAGCAAAGAGTAATCAGGACAGTCAGGCATGGAGCTCCCGTTGGAGAAGTGATTTCACGAGAGTGCAACGATGGCGCCGGATGGCGGGTGTTTCAAGATTAGCGGGTAAATGAGGAAAAGAAAATCCGGCGCTGATCGCCGGATTTTCTTTGTGGTCGGGTGAAGATCAGTTTGCAGGAGCAATGTAGGACTGGGTTGAGTATTCCCCAATCGCTGGCTTGCTGAGGGTGCCCTGCTCGGCAACGTAGTCCACGAACGACTGGGCGTAGTCGAGGAAGGTGTCAACTGCACGACCGTCGTCAGAAACCGTTCCGAAGGTGATGTAGCCATCGCGGCCCCCAGCGGTAAAGCTGTTGGTCACAACGTTCAAGCTTTCAGTGTCATCCAGCGGGCGCCACTGGGTTTCGTCTCGGGATTTCACCTCAATATTGAACAGACGCTCACCACTTGCACGGGTCATATCTACGTCCCACCGCAGGCCTGCCGCATAGGGATACGCGCCTGTCGATCCGTCCGGGGCATGGGCAAAATCCACCGCCTCGTTGAGTACCTGTCGAATTTCCTCACCCGTCATGGTCAGGTCAACCAGGGTGTTGGCGAAGGGAAGGAGCGTGTAGGCGTCGCCGATAGTGATATTTCCGGCGGCAATATCGGTGCGCACTCCACCTGCGTTCTGGATTGAAACGTCCGCATTCTTGCTGAGGAAAAGGAATGCCTGCGCCACCAGGTTGGCAATGTCGCCACCGCGATCATCGGTGGTGCCTTCGCAGCTGGGCAGGTTGCTTCGGCCCTGGCCCGGGATGCGTTCGAGACACAAGTCTTCGGTAGCTGTGCCGACCACCTGGTTGCGGAAGGTGTCCAGTTGGTTTGTGTAATAGGCCAGGATCTGTGAAGCCGTGGCATCCGGCTCGACGATGCTCAGCTGAGGATCTGCGGCAATGGCATCAAGAATGGCCTGGGCCTCTGTTCCTTCCGGAGTGTATTCGTCACCGTTGGCATCTTCCCGAACGATGGTGTCACCCAGAAGCAGGTGGGGCGTACCGGAGCAGGACTCAACGGTGCCATCTGCGTTCCAGGTCACGCTCAACTCGCCCACCACTCGCGAATATTGCCAGGCCTGGGCGACACAGACTCTGTCGCCATCGGCGTTGGTGCGCTCGGTCGGGTAGGGGCCACCGGCAGTCAGGCCATAATCGGCGAAATCACCCAGCAGGGTGTGCGAGTCGCCGCCAATGATGACATCGACGCCGGTCAGGTTTTCTGCCAGAACCAGATCATTGCTGAACTGGTAATGAGTCAGGAGAATGATCTTGTTGACGCCAGCGGCCTCCAGTTCATCAATCATGGCCTGGGCGGTTTCGGTTTCGTCGAGAAACTCGGTGGTGTCGGCAGGGCTGGAGCTGTTGCGGGTTTTGTTGGCAATGTCGATGCCGATGATACCAACCTGTTCACCGCCCATCTCCTTGATCGTGTAGGGCTGGATGTAATCTCCCTCAGCAAACGGAGCCAGCGGTGTACCGACCTGGGGCTTTACGTTGGCCGCCAGAACAGGTGTGTTACAGCTGCCACTGTCCAGCAGGTCCAGGAACTTTTTGAGTCCTTCGTCGCCACGGTCGAATTCGTGATTGCCCAGGGCGAAGGCATCGAAACATACCTGGTTCATCAGTTCAGCATCTGCCTCGCCCTCGAACGAAGTGAAATACAGGGTGCCGGTGATGGCGTCCCCGGCATGCAGCTTGAGAACGTTGTCCAGTTCGGCTTCGCGTTCCGCAATTTTGGCAGAAACCCTCGGGAAGCCGCCAGCGGTAAACTCTGTCTCCTGGCCGGCAATGGTCAGGGCCTGTGATCCTTCTTCCACGTTCGAGTGATGGTCATTGATATGAAGGATGTTCATGGTGAAAGCGGCGCTATCCGAACCGCTGGAATTGTCGTTATCACTGTTGCACCCGACGAGTGCAAAAACCGGGATGGCTAGCCAGGCTGTTTTACGGAACATGTCCTTACTCCTTTTCGAATTATCCCGAGAAGCATCGCTGACTTTGGTTGCAGCCCCGTGATGATTTTGTTTCGGATAAAAGAAAAGAACGAATGTTCGCCTGGCGTCGGGCGAGGCCGGATTATAGGTCGATTACAATTGGCGGGTTCAGTGGCTTGAAACTGCCATTGCAGGTGCTGGCATTCACGTGGAGGCAGTCCCCAATCTGTTCCTGACCGTAGCCCTCATGGATGTGACCGAAGATATGCAGTTTCAGGGGCAGTCTGGCCACCCGTTCAGCCAGGTGGTCGCAACCGGGGCGAACGATGCCGGAGGGTGAGATAATTTTGTCCAGAATGCCGGCGGGAGGGCCGTGGGTGATCAACACATCGGTGTCTTCGGGGATTTGTGCCCACCGCTCGGCGAGGGCATCACCCCGTTCCAGATTGAACGCCCAATTGAAGAACGTCGGTGTCCAAGGGCTGCCCCAGAACTTGAGACCTTCGAGTTCCACCGGGCTGTCCTGCAGGTAATGGGCGTGGCGGACCAGTTCCCGGGCCTCGGCCGGCTCATCCTGAAAGCACCAGTCGTGGTTGCCGGCAATCAGAATCTTGTGGCGGTGCGGAAGTTCAGCGAACCAGAGATCCAGATCTTCCAGTTCGTCCAGGGTACCGACACCCAGGCAGTCGCCGGCGTGGATCAGCAGGTCACCCTCGGGCACCTCAATCTGGCGGTGCATGCTGTGGGTGTCGGAGATGCAGACAATTCTCATGGTGTTGGCGGTTCCGGTCAGTGGCATTCGCGCATTTTTGTTTTTTCTACGATAGCATTTACCGCCCGTTCAGCCTTCATGCTTTTCGAGTGATGCCATGCGACTGATTCTGAGCCGGAAGGGATTCGATTCTTCCGCCGGCGGTTGTCCCAGCCCGGTGCTACCGGACGACGCCCTGTGTGTGTTGCCGATTCCGGACTCCCAGTCCCGAATCCGCTATGACGATGTCCTGTTCGAAAAGCGCAGGTTGGGCAAGATCGCCCGGGATCTCTCCGGTGGCCGAATTCGTGGCGGCCATGGCGCCCACCTGGACCCGGATCTGATGGCTGATGCCTACCCGCGAGAAGAGGGCTGGCGACCGGTTTTGGGCCAGACCGGTTCGGCGCAGGGGCATTTGCGCAATCAGGGAGTTGAGCCCGGAGATCTGTTCCTGTTCTTCGGGGTTTTCCGCCGCGCTGAAATGCATAACCGGCGCTGGCGGTTTGTGCCCGGATCACGACCGTTCCATGCCATCTGGGGCTGGCTGCATGTGGGCCAGATCCACGCCATTGACAAGTTGGCGCCCGGCGCCTTGCCCTGGGCCCGATACCATCCCCACTTCCATGGTCAGCCGGACGCGGGCAACACGCTTTATGAGTCCTCCCATGCCTGCCAGTTGCCAACCGGCGCGGAGGTCTTTGCCGGTAGTGGTGTGTTCCCGAAACTGCGGGATGAGTTGGTCCTGACCGATCCGCAAAGCCGGCTGCCCACCCGGTGGCGTCTGCCCGCCGCGTTTTATCCGGGCGAGGACCGTCCGCCCCTGAGTTATCACACCAAGCCGGACCGCTGGTATCTGGAACCGCCTTGGTGTTATCTGACCTGTGCCGCTCGGGGGCAGGAATTCGTGCTGGATCTGGACGCTTATTCTCACCTGACCGATTGGCTCTCGGGCCTGCTCAGAACTGGCCGTGACGGCCAGCTCCCTCCTTGAATTTTCGGGCCCCGGTGATAGCTTCTTCGAAAACCACCGGGTAGCCGGCAGCCCCCTCGGCTTCCAGGGCTTGTTTGTTATCAAGATCCCATTGATGAATGGCGGACGCCCTGTCGGCCCGAAGGCACCGCTGGGGAAATCCGGCAATGTTCGCCGCCAGTTCCTGCGCTTCCTGCAGTGCTGTCCCGTCGGGCACCACCCGGTTTGCCAGTCCCATCCCCAGGGCTTCCTCGGCGTTGACGGGGCGGCCGGTCAGAATCATGTCCATGGCCCGGCCATGGCCGACAATGCGGGGCAACCGCACGGTACCGCCGTCGATCAGGGGGACGCCCCAGCGTCGGCAGAAGACGCCAAACACCGCGGAAGCTTCCGCTACCCGCATGTCGCACATCAGTGCCAGCTCCAGGCCTCCGGCCACGGCGTACCCTGAAACAGCCGCAATGACAGGTTTGGAAAAGTGCATGCGCGTCGGGCCCATCGGGCCGTGACCCGTGCCGTGGGGATCAATCCGGTTCCGCCGCTGTTCATCGCCGATGGCCTCCAGATCAGCGCCGGAACAGAAATTGCCCCCGGCGCCATAAAGGACCGCCACCTTGAGGGCATCGTTTTCTTCAAACTCGGTGAATGCCCGGCGCAGGGCATCGGCCGTGGGGCCGTCGACGGCGTTGCGCCTGTCTGGTCGGTTGAGGGTGATGGTGCAAATGCCATCGTTGATGCTGGTCAGAACCGCTTTTTCGGTCATCGCATTATCCTGCCGTTGATCTGTCTCGGTGATATTCACCTAAGATAGTAGAACAACGGTCTCAGGGAGAGGGCAATGTATCGGTACAGTCTGGGTGAACGGCGATGGCAGTTCGCAACGCTGGCGGAATTGATGGCCAAAGCCACTCCGGCGCGCTCCGGTGATCGCCTGGCGGGTGTCATCGCACACACCGCCGAGGAACGGGTGGTGGCCCAGATGGCCCTCGCGGACTTGCCCCTGAAAACTTTTCTGAACGAAGCGCTTATCCCCTACGAGCAGGATGAAGTCACCCGTCTGATTCTGGACGATCATGATCCCGGGGCGTTCGAGCCGGTTGCCCATCTTACCGTCGGGGATTTCCGGAACTGGCTGCTCAGCGACCTTGCCACGCCGGAGATGCTCGCTAGCGTCCGGGCCGGCATTACTCCGGAGATGGCCGCGGCTGTGTCCAAGATCATGCGCAACCAGGACCTGATTCTGGTGGCGGCCAAATGCCGGGTCCAGACCGCATTTCGCAGCACCATAGGCCTGCCCGGCCGGATGTCGACCCGGCTCCAGCCCAACCATCCGACCGACGATATTACCGGCATTGCAGCCAGCATCCTGGACGGTTTGCTGTATGGCAGTGGCGATGCAGTGATCGGGATCAACCCGGCCACGGACAACGTGGCCCAGAGTGTGCGGCTGTTGCGACTGATGGATGAGGTGATCCGAAAATACGAGATTCCCACCCAGTCCTGTGTGCTCACCCACGTAACCAATACCCTGGAAGCCATCGAACAGAAGGCGCCTGTGGATCTGGTGTTCCAGTCCATAGGCGGTACCGAGGCGACTAACCGCAGTTTCGGGTTTGACCTGGCCACTCTGGCCGAGGCACGGGATGCGGCGCTCTCGCTGAATCGGGGTACCGTTGGTCAGAACGTGATGTATTTTGAGACCGGCCAGGGCAGCTCGCTGTCGGCCGATGCCCATCACGGTGTGGACCAGCAGACTTGCGAGGCCAGGGCGTACGCAGTGGCGCGCAAGTTCGAGCCGCTTCTGGTGAACACGGTGGTCGGGTTTATCGGCCCGGAATACCTGTTTGATGGCAAGGAAATTACCCGGGCCGGGCTGGAGGACCATTTCTGCGGCAAGTTGCTGGGCCTGCCCATGGGGTGCGATATCTGTTACACCAACCACGCCGAGGCCGATCAGAACGATATGGACAACCTGCTCACCCTGCTGGGCGTGGCCGGCTGTCATTTCATCATGGGTATACCCGGCTCGGACGACATCATGCTGAACTATCAGACCACCTCGTTTCACGATGCACTGTATCTGCGCCGCGTTCTGGACAAGCGACCGGCACCGGAATTCGAGCAGTGGCTGACCAGGATGCAGATTTTCCGGGATACCGAAGGCAAGGTGCCCGCAGATGCTTTGCCGGACGCCTTCCGGGAAAGCCTGGCCCGGTTACCGGAGGGCCAGAACAATGCCTGAGCGTAAGCCGGTTGTCACCGAGAATCCCTGGCGCCCGCTGTCGGCCTGGACCGATGCCCGGATTGGACTTGGCCGGGCAGGCATCAGCCTGCCCACGCGGGAGATGCTGGCGTTTCAGCTGGCCCATGCCCAGGCCCGCGATGCCGTGCACCTGCCGCTGGACACGGATCGGCTGATGGCTGGTCTGGAAGAACTGACCGGGAGCAGGAAAACGCTTTTACGACACGATCCGGTTCACCTGCAAAGCCAGGCCTGCGACCGAATCACGTATCTTCAGCGCCCCGATCTTGGCCGCAGACTCAGTAGCCAGTCATCTGAGGAGCTGGATCGGCGGGGCCACACCGGTGCTTCACCCGCTGATCTGGCTTTGGTGATCGCAGACGGACTCTCTTCCTATGGAGTTCAGCAAAACGCCATTGCCTTTCTGGAGGCCCTGCTGACGGACATCGAAGCCGATGATCAGTCCTGGGAACTGGCCCCGCTGGTTGTTGTCTCTCAGGGACGGGTTGCGATCGGGGATGATGTTGGCCACCGCCTCAACGCCCGTTGCGTGGTGGTGCTGATTGGCGAGCGCCCGGGCCTGAGCTCTCCGGATAGTCTGGGACTTTACCTGACCTGGCAGCCAGGACCAGGGCTGACCGATGCCAGCCGAAATTGCATATCGAATATCCGGCTGGCGGGACTGTCATGGGGGGAGGCGAGCAGGCGTCTGATGTACCTGCTCAGGGAAGCGCGCCGACAGAAGGTTTCCGGGGTGCCGCTCAAGGACCGGTCGGAAGAGACCGTTATTGAACAGGGTATTGGCAACTTCCTGTTACGCTAGAGGTAGCCGTTGAACCATTCAGGTCAGGAGAATTCCATTGCAGCAAGCCGCGTATTATGAGAACGACACCACCCTCGCCCAATATCTGGAATTTCACTTTGGCGAACGGTGGCATGGTGAGGCCAACTTCCCCAAGGCGTTGGCGGATGCCGCCATGCACGCCATGGATGGCCGGCCCCTGGATCGTGCGCTGGATATTGGCTGCGCCGTTGGCCGAACCAGCTTTGAGCTGGCCCGGCATTTCCGGCATGTGGACGGCATCGATTTTTCCAACGCGTTCGTCAACAAGTGCCAGGAAGTGGCCCGGGACAAACGCGTGCGTTATGCCCGTCCAGAAGAGGGCGAGCTCGTGACCTTCCAGGACCAGAGCCTCGCGTCCATCGGGCTGGAAGAGGCCGCTGACCGTGTGGCCTTTCACCAGGGCGATGCCTGCGATCTGCCATCGCAGTTCACCGGGTATGATCTGATACTCGCGGGAAACCTGATCGATCGGCTGTACCAGCCATCGCTGTTTCTGGAGACCATCCATGAGCGGATCAACGAGCTCGGGCTTCTGGTGATTGCCTCACCTTATACCTGGCTGGAGGAGTACACGCCGAAGGAACACTGGGTTGGCGGGTTCAAGAAGGACGGTGAAGATTTCTCGACGTTCGACGGCCTCAAGGAAATGCTGGCGCCCCATTTCCGGCTGTTGTTTGAACCCTGGAGCCTGCCGTTTGTCATCAGGGAGACAAGGAACAAGTTCCAGCACAGCTTCTCCGAGCTGACAGTCTGGGAGAAAGTAAGTCAGTAAGGATGCGAAAATTTTGAGGACGGCCTGGAGGCTGTCATCAAACTGTCACCGGAAGAGCTTAGCCTGAGAACTCATCAGGACGACATGCATTGTGTTGTGCATCGTGTGAATGCTTTAACCGGGGACTTCCCCGGTTTTTTTATGCCTGGAG
Organism: Marinobacter sp. EhC06; assembly: GCF_001650915.1. Classification (GTDB taxonomy): domain Bacteria; phylum Pseudomonadota; class Gammaproteobacteria; order Pseudomonadales; family Oleiphilaceae; genus Marinobacter. The sequence continues at coordinate 94,887 of NZ_LXYO01000023.1, read as the reverse complement.
AAAAGGATCTGACAGGATGAGGACCATAGCGTTTTACAGTCTGAAGGGCGGTGTTGGTAAAACCGCCGCTGCCGTGAACATCGCCTATCTGGCGAGCCAGGCCGGGTATCCAACCTTGCTGTGGGATCTGGACCCCCAGGGTGCTTCCAGCTGGTATCTGGCCGGTGCTGACGAGGTGAAAGGGCACAAGTTATCGCAGTTGCTCAAGGGTAAGACGCCCATCGCCGAATTCATTCACGAGAGCGACTACGAAAACCTGGATTTCATCCCGTCCCACACCAGTTTCCGTAATCTCGATGTGAAACTGGACCAGGAGGATGGCAGCAATCTGATCAAGCAGTGGCTGGCGCCGCTGTCCGAAGAAACCAGCCTGGTGATACTGGATTGCCCGCCTTCGCTGTCTCGCCTTTCCGAACAGGTTCTGAAAGCGGCAGACGAGGTGTTTGTGCCGGTGATTCCCACCTGGCTGTCCCTGAACAGCTGGAAGCAGTTGCTGGAGTTCGCCAAGGACAAGAAGCTGAAGCCGGGCAAGCTGCACCCGTTTTATTCCATGGCAGACCGCCGGAAGGGTCTTCATCGGGAGCTGATTAACGCGCAGGATGAAATCCTGCCCAAAGGCCTGAAGACCATCATCCCGAACGCCAGTGTGGTGGAGAAGATGGGTGAGGAAGGCACACCGGTGGAGCTGCTGGCGCCCAGCTCGGTGGCCGCCGATGCCTATCGCAGGTTATGGAAGGAGATCAATCGACTGCTCTGAGACCCTGATCGCTTCCTTCCAGGATCGAGCAAGTCAGGATCGTGCGAGCTTGTCCCTCCGCAGGGATCGTTCCAGTCGGCGGTGACTCTCACTGCGCTCTGAAAGCACCTGCTGGACATACTGGATGTGCTTGCCGGCCAGCTCCCGGGCCTCCTCGGCCCGTCCTTCGGTGATGGCTTCGTACAGCATCCGGTGCTGTTCCACCAGCCCCTGCCGGGTTTCCGCCTCTCTTCGATACATGCCGCCGATGTTGGTAACCACGTTGCTTTTCAGCATGTTGAACAGGTTTCGGATGGTGTGCAGAAGAATGACGTTGTGGCTGGCTTCGGCAATCGCCAGATGAAAGCGGGCATCGGCGGCGCCCTCGGCTTCCAGATCCCGATCTCTATCTTTGCTATAGCAGGCCTGAAGCGCCTCATAGGCGGTTTTCAGGTGTGCCCTGTCGACCTCCGTCGCGCGTAGGGCTGCGTAATAGGCGCAGTCTGCCTCCAGTGTTCGGCGAAATTCCAGCAGATCCCGCTGTGCGTCTGGCCGGTTTTCAAGCAGAGGAATCAGCGGATCGCTGAAACTGCCACCGAGGGATTCGGTGACATAGTTGCCGCCGCCCTGACGGCTGATCAAAAGGCCTTTGGCGGTCAGCCGCTGAATGGCCTCCCGCAGGGAAGGGCGGGACACCCCGAACTGCTCTGACAAAACCCGTTCCGGGGGAAGCCTCTCGCCCGGTTGCAGGGCGCCTTCCAGAATCATGGTTTCCAGCTGTTCCACGATGGTGTCCGCGAGTCTGCGAGGCGCGATATGCCCGACGTCCATAAGAAAGAATTTCCTGTCTCAGAATTTATTGGTAATACCAATAACACAGAGCAAGTCCGAGGCCAAGCGCCGACGTATTTTCGATGCTCAGAGTGAAGTCCTCCGTTAAAAATTTTGACATCGGCAGCCGGTCTCGAATACCTTGGTTATTATGTAATGTCAATTGGTATTACCAAATTAAAGTTTGTCTGTCTGAGACTGTCTTGAGGCGCAATCAATGAGCCAGCTGTTTTACGATGCCGCCCCCAATGCCACCCGGGTATCGCCCGAACGGGAACCGGACCGGCAGTACCCGGAGAAGCCGGAAGCGGTCACGCTGTTCGGTACGTGCGTGGTGGATCTGTTCTTCCCGGAAGCCGGGCTGGACGCCATCCGTCTGCTGGAGCGGGAAGGTGTGCGCGTGAATTTCCCACAGGAGCAGAGCTGTTGCGGGCAACCCGCCTGGACCTCGGGGTACCGGGATGAGGCCAAAGCCGTGGCCCGCGCCCAGCTGGATATCCTCGATCGATCGGGTCTGCCGGTAGTGGTGCCGTCCGGTTCCTGTGCCGGTATGTTCCGGCATCACTACCGGGTACTGTTTGCCGACGAGCCCGGCACGCTCAGGCGGGTGGAAGCGCTGGCCGAGCGCACCTTTGAGCTGACCGAATTCCTGCTGAAAGTCTGCAAGGTGCAGCTGGCAGACCGGGGCGCGCCCAGCAAGATCGCCCTGCACACCTCCTGCTCTGCGCGCCGGGAAATGAACACCCACCTCCATGCCCGCGAGCTTCTGCAACAGCTTGAAGGGGTCGAGCGCGTCGATCACGACCATGAAAGCGAATGCTGCGGCTTTGGCGGCACTTTCTCGGTGCGTATGCCGGAAGTCTCGGGGGCCATGGTCAAAGACAAGACCCGCTCGCTGATGGACTCCGGTGCGGTGGAAATGGTCACCGCCGATGGTGGCTGTCTGATGAACATCAACGGTTCCCTGGAGAAACAGAAAGAGAGCTTCCGGGGTCGGCATCTGGCCAGTTTCCTCTGGGAGCGGATCAATGGTGCCAGTGCAGGGGAGGTGGTATGAGCCAGCGTATTCCGGTTACCGAACTGACCCCGGATTTCCGGGGCCGCGCCGAAGAAGCCCTTGCGGACGGGCAGCTGCGCAACAATTTCCGGGTGGCAATGGACTCGCTGATGACCAAGCGGGCCAACGCTTTTCCGGACGCCGACGAACGCGAAGGCCTGCGGGAGTTGGGGAATCGTATCAAGGCTGGTGCGTTGTCCCGTCTGCCAGACTTGCTGGAGCAGCTTGAACAGAAGCTCACTGAAAATGGCGTCAAGGTTCACTGGGCGGAGACCGTCGAGGAAGCCAACAACCTGGTGCACGGCATCATCGAAGCCCGCAAGGGCAGCCAGGTGGTGAAAGGTAAGTCCATGGTCAGCGAAGAGATGGAGATGAACGACTACCTGGCGGAGCGGGGCATTGAATGCCTGGAATCCGACATGGGTGAGTACATTGTCCAGCTTGATAACGAAAAGCCCTCCCACATCATCATGCCGGCGATTCACAAGAACGCCCGGCAGGTGTCGAAGCTGTTCCACGACAAGCTGGGGGAGCCGGAGACCGAAGACGTCAATCAGCTGATCCGGATCGGTCGGCGGACCCTGCGACGGAAATTCATGGAAGCGGATGTGGGTGTTTCCGGAGTGAACTTCGCGGTCGCCGAAACCGGCACCTTGCTGCTGGTGGAAAACGAGGGTAACGGGCGCATGAGCACCACGGCGCCACCGGTGCATATTGCGGTAACGGGCATCGAAAAAGTGGTGCCGAACCTGAGGGATGTGGTGCCACTGGTGTCCTTGCTGACCCGTTCGGCCCTTGGTCAGCCCATTACCACCTACGTGAACCTGATTTCCGGCCCCCGCAAGCCCGACGAACTGGACGGCCCTGAAGAGGTGCACCTGGTACTGCTGGATAATGGCCGCACCGGCGCCTTTGCCGATGCCCAGATGCGCCAGACACTGAATTGCATCCGGTGCGGCGCCTGTATGAACCACTGCCCGGTGTATACCCGGGTGGGTGGCCACACCTACGGCGAGGTCTACCCCGGCCCTATCGGCAAGATCATCACGCCGCACATGGCGGGGCTGGACAAGGTGCCGGACCACCCAAGCGCCTCCTCTCTGTGTGGAGCCTGCGGTGACGTGTGCCCGGTGAAAATACCGATCCCCGAATTGTTGCAACGCTTGCGCCAGGAAAATGTGAAGGATCCGGAGCAGCCGCAGCAGGTGAAAGGTGGCGGCGCCAAGTATTCCCGGACGGAACGTTGGATCTGGCGTGGCTGGCAGATGCTCAACACCCGGCCGGCGCTGTATCGCAGTTTTCTCTGGGCCGCGACCCGCTTCCGGGCGCTGGCCCCGAAAAAGGCTGGCCCCTGGACCGAGAATCACAGCGCACCGGTGCCCGCCCGCCGTTCCCTGCATGATCTGGCGGCCAGGCATCTTGATCAGAACGGAGGTCGGTCCTCATGAGCGCCCGCGGTAATATTCTTGGTAAGTTGAGAGACAGCCTTGCCGGCACAACACCCCGCCCTGACGAGTTCGACGAGCAGCTGGTGACCAGGCCCTGGCGCTATGCGCCGGGAGACCGGCTAGCCCGGTTGCGCAGCCTCATGGAAGCGGTTCACACTGAAGTGCATCAGTGCCGTTCTGACAACTGGCCGGAATTGGTGGCCGAACTTCTGAACAAACGCAACCTCGCCAACCTGTTGTTCGCGCCGGCGAAAGAACATGGCCGGGCGCTGCAGGCTTACTTCGAGGCCACGGAGCAGAACGTCGAGTTACTGGCTTATGATCAGCCGGTGGAAGCCTGGAAAGAAGAATTGTTCTGGAATGTGGAGGCCAGCCTGACCGGCACCCTGGGTGGGATCGCCGCCACCGGCACGGTCGTGCTCTGGCCGGATCGCTACGAACCGCGGCTGATGAGTCTGGTGCCGCCGGTACACATTGCCCTGCTCAAGGCCAGCGAGATTCACGACAATCTGTATGACATGATGGTGGCTCAGGACTGGGCGGCCGGGCTGCCCACAAATGTCTTGCTGGTGTCCGGCCCGTCCAAGACCGCAGACATCGAGCAGGTGCTGGCCTACGGTGCCCACGGCCCCCGTGAGCTCATTGTGCTGGTTCTGGAGGACGCATGAGTTTTACTGCAACGGTATTGGCTGAAATCCGGCAACGGATTCCCGAAAACCGGGTCTTTAACGATCCGGTGTCCACCCTTGCGTTCGGAACCGACGCCAGTTTTTACCGGCTGATTCCCAAGGTGGTGGTGCGGGTTCAGGATGAGGCAGAGGTTGTCGATCTTCTGGCCATCGCCCGCAACCATAAGGTGCCGGTGACTTTCCGGGCCGCCGGAACCAGCCTGTCTGGCCAGGCCATCAGCGACTCGATCCTGATCGTCCTGGGCGACCAGTGGAACGGGCACGACATCCGCGCCGAAGGCCGCCAGATTCGTCTGCAACCCGGCGTGATCGGCGCCCAGGCCAACGCCTGGCTGGCGCCACGGGGTTACAAGATCGGTCCCGATCCGGCGTCCATCAACGCCTGCAAGATCGGTGGCATTGTTGCCAATAACGCCAGTGGCATGTGCTGCGGTACCGCCCAGAACAGCTATCACACCCTGGCCGGCATGCGCCTGGTTCTGGCGGATGGGGCCGTGCTGGACACCGAGGACCCGGCGAGCGTCTCGGCGTTTCGCAACAGCCACGGTGATTTGCTCGCGGCCCTGAAAAAGCTGGCCATTAACACCCGGGAGAATCCGGAGCTGGCGGAGCGCATTCGCCATAAATACCGGCTGAAGAACACCACCGGGTTATCCCTGAACGCCCTGGTGGATTTTACCTGTCCTCTCGAGATTCTCACGCACCTGATGGTGGGCTCCGAGGGCACCCTGGGTTTTGTCAGCGCAGTGACCTACAACACCGTACCTGAGTACCCCGACAAGGCCACGGCCCTGCTGGTGTTTCGGGATGCGGAGAGCTGCTGCAGGGCGGCGTCGGTGCTGCGTTCACAACCGGTCGCGGCCGTGGAGTTGCTGGACCGTCGCAGCCTGCGCTCGGTTCAGGACAAGCCCGGCCTGCCGGACTGGATTCATGATGTCTCGGAGAATGCCTGCGCGTTGCTTGTGGAGACCCGGGCGTCATCTTCGGAGATTCTGGATGAACAGCTGACCCGAATCAGGCAGGCCCTCGCTGAGTTCCCACTGGAGCAGCAGGTCGATTTCACCCGCGACGCCAAAGTGTCTGATCAACTGTGGGCCATTCGTAAGGGCACGTTCCCCGCCGTGGGTGCGGTGCGACCGAACGGTACGACCGTGATCATCGAGGATGTGACCTTCCCGATTGATCAGCTATCCGAGGGGGTCACCCGCCTCCAGTCGCTGTTCGTGAAGCATGGCTATGACGACGCGATCATCTTTGGCCACGCCCTGGAGGGCAACCTGCATTTTGTGTTTCCCCAGGGCTTTGACGACCCCGCGGAAGTCGCTCGCTACGAAGCCTTCATGCAGGATGTGGCACAACTCGTTGCCGTGGAATTCGGCGGTTCTCTGAAAGCGGAACATGGCACCGGTCGCAACATGGCGCCCTTCGTGGAGCTGGAATGGGGGCATGATGCCTGGCAGCTGATGTGGCAGATCAAGCGACTGCTGGACCCTGAGAACCTGCTCAATCCGGACGTGGTGCTCTCGGAAGATCCACAGATCCATCTCAAGAACCTGAAGCCACTGCCCGAGGCCGATCCACTGGTGGACAAGTGCATTGAATGTGGTTTCTGCGAGCCGGTGTGTCCGTCGGAGGGGCTGACTCTGTCGCCGCGCCAGCGCATCGTGATCTGGCGGGACATCCAGGCCCGCCGACGTGCCGGTGAAGACACTGCCGAACTGGAAAAAGCCTATCAGTACCACGGCCTGGATACCTGTGCCGCGACCGGCCTCTGCGCCCAGCGATGCCCGGTGGGCATCAATACCGGTGATTTGGTGCGCAAGCTGCGCAGCGAGAAGGCCACCGGCCAGTCTGTGGCCAATCAGCTGGCGAAGCATTTTGCCGGCGCTTTGAAAGCGACCCGTTTTGTTCTGGCCGGCGCATCCACGGCGGAAAGACTGCTGGGCGCGCCGCTGCTGACCCGCCTCAGTGCTGGCGTTCGCAAGGTGTCTGGTGGTCGGGTGGCCCAGTGGGATCCGAGCCTGCCCCAGCCGGTGCGTTTTGTTTCGCCCGCGGCGCAGGATCCGTCAGATGGTCGGCCCCGGGTGGTTTATCTGGCTGCCTGTGTGTCCCGGACCATGGGTCCGGCGCGGGGCGATAAGGCACAGGAGCCGCTGATTGATGTCACCCGGCGGTTGCTGGAGAAGGGCGGATACCAGGTGGTGTATCCGGAGGCGTTGGACAGCCTGTGTTGTGGCCAGCCGTTCGCCTCCAAAGGCTATCCGGACCAGGCGGCGACCAAGAAAGACGAACTGATTTCGGCGCTGTTGCGGGCCAGCCGCAATGGCGTCGATCCGATTTACTGCGACACCAGCCCCTGCACCCTGCAGATCCGCGAAGCCGCCGAAGAGGCCGGCCTGAAGCTGTTTGATCCGGTCCGGTTCATTCGCGATCATCTCTACGAGCGTCTGGATTTCGAGCCGGAGCAGACCCCGCTGGCGGTGCACGTCACCTGCAGTACCCAGCACCTGGGTGAGTCGGACGGGCTGATCGATGTCGCCCGGCGTTGCAGCATTCAGGTGGTGGTACCCGAGGGCATCCATTGTTGTGGCTTTGCCGGGGATAAAGGCTTCAACGTGCCCGAGCTCAACGCCCATTCTCTGAAAACACTGGCAGATCAGACGGCCGGCTGTGAGGAAGGCATATCCACCAGCCGTACCTGCGAGATCGGGCTCAGCCGGCACAGCGGTATTGACTACCACGGCCTGGTATATCTGGTGGATCGGGTGACCAGGCCGAAAGCCGTTCCGTAGTGGTTATTTCATCTCGAAGCCGCATTTGCGCAGGAAGTCGCGCATGTGCGGTCGCAGTTTCGAGGTGAACAGCGGCTTGAGCTGCTCGGACCAGGTAGTGTCCTTGTTGCCGCCGGTTCGCTCCCGGTAATACTCGTTCATGGTGCGGTCGAACCCGGCGACCAGCTCTTCGTCTCGGGCGTCGGAGTAATAGTCTTCCCTGAGAATGGCCTCCACCGGCAGTCGCGGCTTCACCTCCGGATTCTGGTCCGGGTACCCCAGGCACATACCAAACACCGGATAGACATGCTCCGGCAGCCGCAGTATCTCGCTGATCTCCGCCGGGTTGTTCCGTATGCCCCCGATATAGCACAGCCCGAGCCCCTCGGACTCTGCTGCGATGGCCACGTTCTGGGCCATCAGGCTGGTGTCGATGGTGGCAATCAGCAGTTGTTCGGTCATCCCGCGCACCACGTCGGCCCCGGCACGACCCGCCGCGTCGATGGAGCGCCGCATGTCGGCACAGAACACCAGAAAGTCGGAGCAGTCAGCAATGTAGCTCTGGCCACCGGCCAGTTCGGCGATTCTACGGCGGTTGTCCGGATCAATCACGTGAATGATCGAGTAGGCCTGCACATGATTCGAGGTGGCGGCGCACTGGCCGGCGCGAATCAGCTCCCTGAGCATTTCGTTCGGAATTTTTTTACCGGTGAATTTACGAATAGAGCGGTGGGATTTAAGAAGTTCTATGGTTGGATTCATGGGGTCTCGCAGTGAGTTCATGGATGTCGCGCCAATCTGTGACAATTATCATACCAAACGCTACATAGCAGGTGCGCCGGCGCAGAAGTTAAGCTGATACGCTGAAAAACCCATTATAAAGCCTGGAATGCCGTGCGTTTATGGACCTGAACATGCACCTGTCAACGCTGCTGGTCACGTCGGTCATGATTAACCTCCTGATCGGAGGGATGCTGTGGGCGATCTACCACCTGCGCCACCGAGAAGGCTGTTTTCTGCTTTGGGCACTCGCCTGTCTGACTTTCGTAATCGGTACCGCGCTCGCGGTGGCCAATGAGCTGGCCGACGCCCCAGGGATTTTCGTTTTTATCGCCCATCTCGTTCTTGGTGGTTCCCCGTTGTTGGTCCTTGCAGGAATACACGCACTGATGGGTGTGCCAATAGTGGGCACCAGAAGGTCGTCCCGTATAATCTATGGTGCCTCTCTACTTTATCTTTTCGGCCTGGCTGTCGGTACTGGATGGGATCCGCTTGTTGCCAGATTCCTGACTGCGCTTTTCTCGGCATTGGTCTTCAGTCTTGCGATCTACCGGCTGGGGTCGATTGAGCGCAGGCCCAGACTGCCTCTTCGCATTCTGCAAACGCTGTTCGGCGTTCACGGTACGCTGATGATGGCCCAGGTGCTGGTGATCGCAGTGTCCGTTAGCGGAAGCACGCAGCTGGACCTTCAGGGGCTGCTGAAACTGATTCTGGTTAACCACCTGTTGCTGGTGAGCGCTACGGCCATGGCGCTTCCGTTGCTGGCGTTTACCCGTGCCGAACAGGCTCTGGTCGCGCTGGCGGAGCGGGACGGGCTTACCCAGCTGTTCAATCGCCGGGCGTTTTACCGGGAGGGCAACCTGGCGTTTGAAAAAGCCCGGGAAGAGGGAAAATTGATTACTGTCCTCATGATAGACCTGGACCACTTCAAGCAGATCAACGACCGCTGGGGGCACGCTACTGGCGACGAGGTGCTGCGAATCGTGGCGAATCTGATGAAAGCCGAACTCCGGGATGACGACATCATTGGACGTGTGGGCGGGGAGGAGTTTGCTGCCGTGCTGCGCAACAACAACCGTGAGGCGATCGAGGCCGTAACCGGGCGTCTGTTGCAACGAATTTCTGAGGCTGGCCGAGAAGTCGATGGTATTCCGGTCCACCTGTCTGCAAGCATCGGAGGCGCCTCTCTTACACAGGAGCATGGCAACTTCCAGGACATCATGGTTTCAGCGGACAAAGCCCTTTACCGGGCAAAACGCAACGGTCGAAATCGCGCTGTATTTGTGCCAGCGTCAGCGGCCGCGAAACCCTGACGGCCGTTTGGCCAGAAACGCCGACACGCCCTCGGCAAAATCCTCGGTTCGGGTCATTTCAAGGAAGGCCGCGCGCTCTGCCTCCAGATGGGCGGCCAACCGGTCACCGTTGGCACGATCGATCAGTTGGCGAAAGGCACCGAAGGCACGGGTTGGCCCCTGGGCGACTTTTTCGATCATGCGATTCAGCTGCTTCTCGAATTCGCTGTCCGGGGCAATGTCGTTGACCATGCCCCAGTCCTTCGCCTCCACGGCACTCAGGGTGCGCCCCAGCAACATCAGTTCCGCGGCCCGGCCAGCGCCGAGTTTGTGAGCCAGGGCCCAGCTGCCGCCACAATCCGGAACCGCGCCAATACCGTTGTAGGCCACCAGAAATTTCGCGTCTTCCTCGGCGATCACCAGATCTGCCATCAGGGTGAGGCTCAGCCCTGCGCCGGCGGCTACGCCCCGGACCGCAGCTATAACCGGTGCGTCCATGCTACGAAGTAGCAGAATGGCAGGATTAACGGCATCCAGGATCGCGCTGATGGCTGCCCCTGCCTGCTCCGACGTGCCGGCCATGCTGGATACATCGCCACCGGCCATGAACGCTCGCCCCGTGCCTGTCAGAACGATACAGCGAACACCGGAAAGCTTATTGATCTCCCGAACTGCCCCGAGAAAGGCTTCTGCCAGGGGCACATTGATGGCGTTCAGGGCTTCAGGGCGATTGAAGGTTAATCTGGCCACTCCGGTCTTGGTATCGAATGCGGTGGTTACCAGCGCGTCTGTCATGGTCAATTGCCCTCCCGATGCTGCAGGTCTGAAGATCCGAAACCTGCGTACTGATCATTGTTGTTTGTCGGGTAACAGGATAGAGCGGTTTGCCTAATGTTGCCTGAATGGACTACTTTAAATCTGGATCGGGGCTAACCCCCGGCGATAAGAAACAACAAAAAATACAATCATCTTCGGGCGTGAGATGGGTATCGGCAGGGCGTGTTCGCGTGCCTGTTTACCCGGCGCCAGGGGTGCCGGGAGGTAGTGTGAGCATCCTTGAAATCAGCAACCTGTCTCTGTCGTTTGGTGGTGTGAAGGCGCTGCAGGACGTGAGTTTTCGGGTGCCTGAGAATACCGTAACGACCATTATCGGCCCGAATGGTGCTGGTAAAACTTCGCTATTCAATTGCATCTCCGGCTTCTACAAACCCCAGCAGGGCACCATCCGCTATCAGGGGCAGCCGCTACCGGGCAGTATCAAGCCGCCGAAACGGGCCGCACTGGGCCTGGCCCGAACCTTCCAGAATATTGCCCTGTTCCGGGGTATGACCGTACTCGACAACATCAAGCTGGGCGCCCATGTGCATATGAAAAGCGGCCTGCTCAGCGCGCTCGCCTATTTCGGCCCGGCCCGGCGTGAGGAAATGGACGTCCGCAAGGAGGTGGAAGAGCGGATCATCGATTTTCTGGAGATAGACCACATTCGCCGTCAGCCGGTGGCGAGCCTTTCCTATGGCCTTCAGAAACGGGTTGAACTGGCCCGGGCGCTGGCAATGCAACCCAAAGTGCTGATGCTGGATGAGCCGGTCGCGGGTATGAACCGAGAAGAGAAGGAGGACATGGCCCGGTTCATCCTCGATATCCGGGAAGAGTGGGGCATTACCGTACTGATGGTGGAACACGATATGGGCATGGTAATGGATATTTCCGACCACATTGCCGTGCTGAATTTTGGTCAGGTGATCACCGAGGGCCTGCCGGCGGATGTTCAGAACAATCCCGAGGTTATCAAGGCGTACCTCGGCAACAGCGACATCGATAGCCTCCGCAAGAAGCTCAATGCCGAAGGGGAGGCCGCCTGATGGATTGGTTGTTCTTCGGCGAAATCAGCCTGGCCGGGCTGGCCATGGGTGGCCTGTATGCGCTGATCGCCCTGGGCTTTGTCATCATCTATAAAGCGACGAGGGTCATCAATTTTGCCATCGGCGAGATCATGATGTTCGCGGCTTACCTGTTCCTGGCCTTTGCCGGTGGCATGGAACTTTCACCCTGGATTGCCCTGCCCATGGCGGTCATAGGCGGTAGTATTCTTGGGGGCGTCATCGAAAAGACCATGATCCGGCCCATGCTGGGGGAGTCGCCGATTTCCGTGGTGATGGTGACCATCGGTATCGCCAGCATCCTGGTGGGGCTGGTGGAATTCATCTGGACGGCCGATCCCCAGCTGCTGCCCAATTTCCTGCCACGGGAACCGGTGTTCATTGGTGAATTGTATCTGGCACCCAAAATTGCCTATGGCTTTCTCATTGGTTCCGCCCTGCTGATCATCTACCTGCTTTATTTCCGGTTCTCCCGGGGCGGCGTTGCCCTGAGAGCCACTGCCTCGGATCAGGCGGCCGCCTATTCCATGGGCATCAACGTGCGCCGGGTCTTCAACATGGCGTGGGTGTTCGGCTCTCTTGCAGCGTCCCTTGCCGGGGTGCTGGTGGCGGCCACCGGTGGGCTGAGCCCGCAATTCGGGATCATCGGCCTGAGTGTGTTGGTGGTGGTCATCGTTGGCGGTCTGGACAGCATTCTCGGCGCCCTGGTGGCCGGCGTGTTTATCGGCTGGCTGGAGACCGTGGCGGGCGCCTATCTCGGCGGCGAGTACCGGATGCCGGCAACTTTTCTGGTGCTGGCAATTATCCTGGTGATCCGCCCCTACGGCCTGTTCGGCACCCACGAAATAGAGCGAGTGTAAGATGCGCATCGGTGACGCAAAACAGAGTTACGAGGCCGATGAGGCAATCTGGACCAGCCAGACCCAGAAACTGTGGCTGGGATTCTTCCTGCTGATCTTGCTGGTATTCCCTTTTGTGGTGGACTCGTATCTGCTGTACCTGGGGTGCCTGGTGGGCATAGCGGTGATCAGTACCACGGGCCTCAACATCCTGACCGGTTTTACCGGGCTGATTTCCCTGGGCCAAGCCGGGTTTATGGGTGTGGGGGCCTACACCGTGGCCTGGCTGTCGATTAATACCGCACTGCCATTCCCGGTGACATTGGTGCTGGCCGGCCTGATGGCCGCCGCCGTCGGGATTCTTGTGGGGCTGCCGTCGCTGCGTGTGAAGGGGTTGTACCTGGCCATCGCCACTCTGGCGGCGAGCGTGTTCCTGCACTTCATCTTTGCCGAGTGGGAATCGGTCACCGGGGGTATGGGCGGCCTGAGCCTGGAGCCGGCGCACCTGTTTGGGTTCACGTTCCAGAGCGATTTCAGCATGTATTTCATCATCGTACCGCTGGCAGTGCTGATGGTGCTGGCGGCCAGGAATGTGTTCCGAACCCGGATCGGCCGGGCGTTTATCGCCATCCGCGACCGGGATATCTCAGCGGAGATCCTGGGCATTAACCTGCTGCGCTACAAGCTGATGTCTTTTGCCCTCAGTTCTTTCTATGCCGGGGTTGCCGGCGGTCTGTTCGCCTATTTCTATCGGGTAGTCACGCCGGAGAGCTTCCCGCTTTCCATGTCCATTTTCTATCTGGCGGCCGTGATTGTCGGTGGCATGGGTAATCTGCTGGGTGGCATTCTCGGAGCCGCCTTCATGACCCTGGTACCGGAAGCCCTGAAACTGCTGACCGCCGCGCTGACGCCTTTTTATCCCAACGCCCCGGTGTTCATGTCGCCAATGCTGGAAATCATCTTTGGTGCCCTGATCGTGGGCTTTCTGATCTTTGAACCCCATGGCCTGGCGGAGATCTGGCACCGTATCCGCCGTTTCTTCCGCCTGTGGCCATTCAAGAATTAACCGTGTTTCAAGGGGCCTGGTACCCAGAGCCCATGCACCACCAACAACAAGAAGCAGCAAGGAGAAGAAACATGTTCAGAAACATCCTCGAAAAAGGTCGCCGGCTTGCCGGGCTGGGTAGCCTGGTCGCTGCGCTGACAGTCGCCGCTCCGGCGATGGCACAGGATAAAGAGCCCATCGTGTTTGGCGGCTCCATTCCGCTCTCCGGTGTTTTTGCTTTCGCCGGTATTCACATCCACGCCGGGCTGACCGACTACACGAGCTGGATCAACAGCCAGGGTGGTATCAATGGCCACCCGGTGGAATATGTGATGGAAGACACCGCCTATGAAGTAGACCGCTCGGTTGCAGCCTTCAAGAAGATTTCCGGTAGCAGTTCCCCGGCCACCTATTACGGGGACAGCACCGGTTTCATGAAAGCCATTGCCTCGGAGCTCAACAGCCAGGGCAACACGTTGATGAGCGGTGCCTCCTTCGCAACCGCCCTGACCGATAACGAGCAATACCCCTATCAGTTCATCCCGGGCCCCAACTATAGTCAGATGTTCGGGATCATCCTCGAGTACATCGCCTCCCAGGGTGAAGGCGGGGACATGCCGAACGTGGCCTTTGTCTACAGTGACACCGAATTCGGCAAGGACCCGATCGAGAATGGCAAAGCCCGCGCCGCCGAGCTGGGCATTGAAGTGGTGGAAGAGATCGTTACCAAGCCCGGCAGCGTGGACGTCTCGGCCGAGGTCCTGAAGCTGCGTCGGGTGCGCCCGGATTACGTGGTGTTCCACGGCTACGTGCTGTCACCGATCAACGAGTTCATGGTGCAGATGCGTCAGATGGGCCTGGACACCCAGTTCATGGGTACCTTCTGGTCCTCCGACAAGCTGATCATCGACAAGATGGGCGCGGATGCCGACGGTTACATGGGTGTGATGCCCTACAACTACTACGACAGCGAGGAAGGCGGCCCGATGTTGGACGCCCTTCGTGCCCAGGCCGAGAAGAGCGACCCGGAAGCGGGCTACCGCCCAACCGGCTACATGCAGGCCTGGTTTAATGCCATGGTGTGGACAGAAGTGGTCAAACGCACCCTGGATGCCGGTAAGGAACTGACCGGAGATAACATGGCTGAAGCCCTGGCCTCCATTGAGGACTGGGACACCGGCGGTATCATCGGCATTCCGGTTACCGTGCGGGACATGTCCTTCCCGGTGGGTCGAATCTGGCGGGTGAATGCCGAAGAAGGCCGGTATGAGCCGGTATCGGACTGGATCCACCTCGACTGAGGGGCTGTATGGAAGCCTTACTGGAAATCGATAATATCGAGGTGGTCTACAACAAGTCGGTGCAGGTCCTTCGGGGCCTGTCACTGCGGGTGCCGAAGGGTGCCATCGTAGCGCTCCTCGGCTCCAACGGTGCCGGCAAATCCACCACTCTTAAAAGCGTTTCCGGACTGCTGACCCTGGAAGACGGTGAGGTGACCGCCGGCGAGGTTCGTTTCCGGGGCCAGGATGTGAAGGGCACACCGCCTGAAAAACTGGTGCGTAGCGGGCTGTTCCACGTGATGGAAGGGCGGCGGGTGTTTGAAGACCTCACCGTTGAGGAAAACCTGATTGCCGCCACTTACGCGCTCAGTGGCAGCAAGCCGTCCCTCAATGACAGCTACGAGCTGGTCTATAACTACTTTCCCCGCCTTAAGGAACGACGCAAACAGCTGGCCGGCTACCTGTCCGGCGGCGAGCAGCAGATGTTGGCCCTTGGACGGGCGCTGATCGCCCAGCCCGACCTGATCATGCTGGATGAACCGTCCCTGGGCCTGGCGCCGCTGTTGGTGGAGGAAATCTTTACCATCGTGGCGAGAATCAATCGGGAACAGGGCACGGCCATTCTTCTGGTGGAACAGAACGCGGCGGTTTCGCTGGCCATTGCCTCCTACGGTTACATCATGGAGAACGGCAAGATCGTGATCGACGGCCCGGCGGACAAGCTTACGGCCAATGAGGATGTTCAGGAATTCTATCTGGGTGTGGGCGGCAAGGAAGGCGAAACCCGCAGCTATCGCGACATCAAGCACTACAAACGCCGTAAACGGTGGCTGTCATGACAACACCTTCCATTCCTGATCTGACCCTCACTCAAATGTTGCGTGCCCACGCCCGGGAGCGTCCGGGCGCATTGGCCCTGCGCCAGAAGGATTTCGGTATCTGGCAGGCCTATTCCTGGCAGGATTACTACCGACGGGCCCGGCATTTCGGGCTGGGGCTTCGCGCCATGGGGCTCGAACCGGGCGGCCATGTGGCCATCATCTCGGAAAACCGGGTGGAGTGGGTCATCGGCCAGATGGGCATCGGCCTGGTGCAGGGTATCTGTGTCGGCGTCTATCCCACCAGCCCCTGGAACGAGGTGGCCTACGTGCTGGACCACAGCGACGCGGAATTTGTGATCTGCGAAGACCAGGAACAGACCGACAAAGTTCTGGAGGCCTGGCCAGATCTGCCCAAACTGAAGCATTGCATTGCCATTGATATGAAAGGCCTGCGTTATTACCCCGAGCCGCCATCGGCGTTTGAGGACATTGAGGCCCGCGGCCGGGAATTTGAAACGCAGCATCCCGGCCTGGTGGATGAGCTGCTGGATGGCCAGCAGATGGATGACACCGCCCTAATGATCTATACCTCCGGCTCCACCGGTCGACCGAAAGGCGCCATGATCAGTTGGCAGAACCTGCATGCGGCGGCGCCGGGACTGATTGAGCTGTTGCAGGCCGATGAACACGGATCCAGCCTTTCTTACCTGCCCCTGTGCCATGTGGCAGAACAGGCCTTTACCAATATTGCGCCGGTGTATGTGGGCAGTACGGTCAGCTTTGGTGAGAGCCTGCGGACCATTCAGGAAGATTTGCGGGAAATTGCGCCGACCTTTTTCCTGGGGGTGCCTCGGATCTGGGAGAAGCTGCATTCTTCCATTTACATCAAGATCCAGGAGACCGGGCGGTTTCGGCAGGCCCTGTTCAACTGGGCCATTCGGGTTTGTTCACCGATGGCCACGAAGCCCAGGCCGCAGTGGAGTCTGAAGGAACGCTGCCTGTACAGCGTGAGCTACTGGCTGGTGCTCCGCGCGTTGCAGAACTTTATCGGCCTGCGCCGATGCACCATTGCGCTCACCGGGGCGGCCCCCATATCCACGGGCATTCTCGAATTCTTCCGGACCATTGGCATTCCCCTGGTGGAGGTCTATGGCCAGACGGAAAGCACCGGTGTTGCCACGGCCCAGCCGCTTGATGACGTGCATCTGGGAACGGTGGGGGAAGCTGTTTCCGGTGTCGAGGTAAAGCTCGGTGAGCACAACGAGATCATCATGCGCGGTGGCAGCATGTTCAAAGGCTACTACAAGAACGACGAGGCCACCGCCTCAACCCTGAAAGACGGCTGGCTGCATACCGGCGACGTGGGCGAGTGGCGGGACGGCCAGCTCAAGATTGTCGACCGCCTGAAAGACATCATGATCACGGCTGGCGGCAAGAACCTGTCACCGACGGAAATCGAGAACACCATCAAGGCCAGTCCCTATATCAAAGAGTGCATTGTGATAGGGGAGGCCAGAAAATATGTGTCCGCGCTGATCCAGATTGATTTCGACACGGTGGCCAAATGGGCTGAGCAGGAGCGGATTGCCTACACCACCTTCCGGAGCCTGACCGAGCAAGAGCGGGTGAACGAACTGATCCAGAACGAGGTGAACCGGGGTAATGAACAGTTACCGCAGGTGGCGCAGATCAAGCGCTTCCACCTGCTTACCAAAGAACTGGATCACGACGATGATGAAGTGACGGCCACCATGAAGGTGCGCCGGAGCAACATCTACGAGAAATACACCGACGTGATCGAATCGCTTTACGCCTGAGAGTGAGGCTGCCTAGAAACGGGCGCCTTCTTCCACCCGGATGCGTTCCATGTACTGGGTCAGTGCGGCATTGAGTACCGCCAGAACCAGGAACAACAGGATGCCCTTGGGCACCAGGGCGTGGATTTCCGGGTTGGGCGCGGTGCTGGCGGTTACCAGGATCAGGCCCAGGATATTGCGGGCCAGACGCATGGTGAGCATGGCGCAGAGATACCCGGACTGGAATGCCGATTCTGCACCTTTGAGCAAACGACCAAAGGCCGGCATCAGGTGCACGGTGTTGAGCAACAGAACAGAAAAGATAATTAATTGAAGAGCACTGAAAATGGTCATGACCAGAGACTACCAAACGACACAGCTGGTTAAAAAAACGGCCGAAATTATCCCCGATTGGACAGATTTAATCCAGTTCAGGGCGAGGTTGTTTAATAACTGCTGTTCAGAAGGTCGTGGTAGTCACTTCGAAATCGCTGGAAACTCAAATAGTTATTCCTGTGGTCCACCAGACCTGCTGAATTGAACGCTTCCACAAAGGCCCGGGACTCTCCCGTGCTGACCTCGCCATGGAAACCGCCGTCCCAGTCCAGCACCTGCATCATTTCCAGCAACACTGTCATGGCCAGGGCGCCGTTGGCCTTTTCCAGGTAGCGGTAGGCCAGACCGTAATGCCCGAAGCGATACGGTGTGTTTGCAGCGTCCATCGGAGTCACATCCCAGAGAGGGTCGTAGTCATAGTGCTGGTAGACCGGGGCAATGGGTTCGCCCGCAACAACAACGGACTGCCCTTCGGCAAACCAGTAGGGAAGCAGGCTGTAACTGGTATCGTATCGGGAAAGGTTTTCCTGGACGAAATGGGCCAGCTCGTGGGCCATAATCTGGCCGGTCTCATAGGGCCACTGGCCGTAATACGGGTTGAACGCCACGGCGGCCAATGAGGCCGATACAAACTCACGGTGAGACACGTTGGGGCTGAGGCAGCCGACCACCTGTCGGGGGTAGGGGGCAGCAGCGCTTCGGTCCTCGACAAAATCGGACCAGCTTAACTGGAACCGGCTCAGCACGCCGTCGATCCGCCGTTCAAGCTCCGAGGCGGCAGCCCGGAACGAGGTCTCGCTGTAGGCTGGAGATCCATAGACCCGAACCCGACCGCTATGGGTTTCGAAATACAGAGGTTCGTTCCGGCAGGCTTCAGCGTCGCTGGCTAATGCCCAGGAGTTCGTGGGGTAGTGCCGGCCCGTATCCCGTGCGTCGTAGAACAGGCCGGAAACGAAGCCACCGGAATCCGGGTAATGATGATCGTCTGAAGTAGTGACTTTGCAGCCGGTCAGCGCCATCACGAGAACGCTGAGTATTAGCACGGCTTTGCTGGTTGCCATAAACCACTCCTGAATTGGATCCTGTTGTTCGGAATCATCGCAGGGTTTTCCGGATGGCTCCGTCAACAGGGTGTAAAAATCAGGTAAAGCGAGCCAGGAGAAACTCCTGTTCGCAGTGACAAAGGGCTGAACTGCACTCTGGCTTCAGGAAATCGCCATGCCAGCCAATTCGGCATGAATCATTTTTTCCAGAGCCTGGGCGGAGGGCGACAGAGAGCGAGAGGCCTGCTTGATGATGCCAATCTGGCGCACAAGTTTCGGGTCACTCAGCGGAACAAAGCACAGCTTTTCGTTGGCCACAGGGAAGGCGAGGCGAGGGAGTGTGGTGATGCCGCTGCCGGCTTCCAGCATGGCGAGCAGGGAAATCATGTTGGAGATAAAGAAGTCGTTGTTGTCGACCAGACTGGCGGCGGCCGTGTGCTTGAGGAGCCGGGAGGTGCCGTTGGCAATAAAGCGCTCCTCTGTAAGCTCCTGCCATTTCAGATTACGGCGTCCCGCCAAAGGATGGTCCTTGCGCATGACAACGCCCACGTTGTCTTCAAACAGTGGACTGAATTTCAGGGCTTCGTCCTGGACCCACATGCTGCTGATTCCAAGATCCACTTCACCATTGGCCACCAGTCGACAGACGAATTCTGCGTTTTCGTCATGAAGATTGATGTTGATGTCCGGATATTCGGCAACAAAGGCGGCGAGGAATTCAGGCATCAACCGGCTGGCAACCGAGGGTACCGTGGCCAGTGTCACCCGCCCCTGATGCCCCTTGGCCATCTGTTGCAGCTCTTTTGCCAGCCGGTCGTGCTGGTTGATCAGCTCCCGGAATCTGGGCAGGCAATAATCGCCAAACGGGGTTAATTGCCCTTTGTGAGTCTTCTCGAACAGGGGCTGCCCAAGCTTTTCTTCCAGATCACGAATGGCCATGGATAGCGCCGGCTGGCTCCGATGGAGTTTCAGTGCTGCGCCGTGAAAGCTGCCTTCGTCCCGTACCGCCAATACGTAGCGTAGAGGCTGAATCTTGAGCTCGATCGACATGTGCACGTACCCCAGTCTGTTTCTTCTTTAAAGTATAAGAAAAACTTACTAAAAACACGATATTTTTGATTATCCTTATTTATCTGGAGCGTCTAGGCTTGGGGGATCATATAAGGAGGAACCCATGCCAAATTCACACGCACTTTATATCGGCGGCGAGTGGGTTGCAGGCGCCCATGCTGCCCAGCCCAACCAGAACCCTTCAGACCTGAGCGACACAATCGGCCACTATGACCAGGCCAGTGCCGAGCAGGTGAAGCAAGCGATCAGTGCCGCACAGGCTGGGCAGAAAATCTGGGCAGAAACCGGTCTTGAAGCCCGCTACAGCGTGTTGATGGCGATTGGCAATGAGCTGATTGCCCGCAAAGATGAGCTTGGCGAGCTTTTGTCGCGAGAAGAGGGCAAGCCCCTGGCAGAGGGCAAGGGGGAGGTCTATCGCTCCGGACAGTTCTTCCAGTACTACGCAGCTGAAGTGCTCAGGCAGATCGACGATCGGGTCGCTTCGGTGCGACCCGGCGTTGAAATCGAAACCCGTCGTGAGCCGCTCGGTGTGGTTGGCGTTATCAGCCCCTGGAACTTCCCCATGGCCACCGCGGTCTGGAAGATTGCGCCCGCCCTGGCGTTTGGCAATGCCGTGGTCTTCAAGCCCGCCAATCTGGTCCCGGCCAGTGCCTGGGCTCTGACTGAAATTATCAGCCGCCAGAATCTGCCAGCCGGCACCTTCAATCTGGTGACCGGTAGTGGTCGCGAAGCCGGCGAAGCCTTGATCACCAGCCCCCATGTGCAGGCAATTACCTTCACCGGATCCCTTGAGGTCGGTCAGCGGGTAGCGTCGGCTACTGCCGCCAACCTGGTGAAATGTCAGTTGGAGATGGGGTCGAAGAACGCCCTGATCGTTCTCGACGATGCCGATCTGGATCTGGCGGTGGAGGCGGCCTTTGCCGGCGCCTACTCGGGCTCCGGACAGAAGTGTACAGCATCCTCGCGGTTGATCGTTGTGGACTCGGTGCACGACCAGTTCGTGCAGAAGCTGACGGCGAAGCTGGCCGGCGCAAAAGTTGGCCCGGCTCTGTCCGACGGCACCGCTATCGGCCCGATAGCCAGCAAGAGCCAGCTGGAAGCCAATCAACGCTGGGTCAGCGTGGCGCTGGAAGAGGGCGCGACCATGGCCTTCGGTGGTGACCACGTCAACGTGGATGCAGACGGTTATTACATGCAGCCGGTGCTGTTCACCAACACCACCAACAACATGAGCATCAACCGCGATGAAGTGTTCGGTCCCGTTGCCTGTGTCATTCGGGTTCCGGATTACGACGCGGCATTGGCGACTCTGAACGATACCAATTACGGCCTCACCGCCGGCCTGATTACCCGCTCCCTGCAACGCGCCTCTGACTTCAAGGCCCGGGCCGAGACCGGTTGTGTAATGGTGAACCTGGCGACTGCTGGCACCGATTATCACGTGCCGTTCGGTGGCAGAAAGGACTCCAGCTTCGGGCCCCGGGAACAGGGCCAGTATGCCCGTGAGTTCTATACGGTGATCAAAACCTGTTACACCAAGGCCTGAGGTCTGCAGCCATGTCAAAGTCTGTGCTAACCATTGATGGCCTGCAGTATTCCAACTGGTCGAGAGCCATCTTTGAACAAATGCGGGAGGGCGGCGTTGATGCAGTGCACGCCACGCTCGTATACCACGAAAATTGCCGGGAAACCCTTCTGCGTTTCGGCGAGTGGCAGCGTCGCTTCGAGGAGCACTCCGACCTGATCATGCCGGTTTTTGAGGCCAGCGATATCGAACTGGCCAGGGAAACAAACCGGGTCGGTATTTTCTTCGGGGCCCAGAACTGTTCGCCGATTGAGGACGATATCGACCTGGTGGCCATCATGCGCCGGTTGGGCTTGCTGATCATGCAGCTTACCTACAACAACCAGAGTCTTCTGGCCTGTGGCTGCTACGAAGCAGAAGACAGCGGCATTACCCGGTTTGGCCGGCAGGCGATCCGGGAGATGAACCGGGTGGGGATGCTGATCGATATGTCTCATAGCGCGGAGCGCTCCACGCTGGAAGCGATTGAGCTGTCAGAGCGGCCGGTCATTATCTCCCACGCCAATCCGGCCAGCTTCCACCCTGCCAAGCGCAACAAGTCCGATACGGTGTTGCGCGCTATCGCCGAAAGCGGCGGCATTCTGGGCTTTTCAGTGTATCCGTTCCACCTCAGGAACGGGCCTGACTGCACGCTGGACGAATTCTGCGGCATGGTGGCCGATACCGCCGAGCTGATGGGGATCGATCACATCGGCATGGGTACGGACCTTTGCCAGGCCCAGCCGGAATCGGTGCTGACGTGGATGCGTAACGGGCGCTGGACCAAAGCCATGGATTACGGCGAGGGTAGCCAGTCGAATGCCGGATGGCCTTCTCCGCTGTCCTGGTTCAGCGACAACCGTCACTTTCCGAATATTGTGGAGGGCCTCCGTCAGAAGGGGTTCAACCACGAGGAAATTGACAAAATCATGGGCCGAAACTGGCTCAAGCAGTTAACCGAGGGCACGCGGCCCGCCGTAAACGCCGCGTTCTGATTACACACTGTTCCAAAAACAACAACAGGTAATCGTCATGACAAACTCAGCCAGCTCCATAGCTATCCCGGAAACGGGCATCAAGCGCTTCGGCGATCCAATTGTCCTGGGCCTGAGCGTGGGCTTCATCCTGCTCTTTCTCGGCCTATCTCTGTACGACATTCAGTGGACGGCGGGGCTGATAAGCGACGGCTTCGCCTGGACCGCCAAATATCTCGGCTCTTACTTCCAGCTCCTGTTGCTGCTCACCTTCCTGATTGCGATGGGAGTAGCGATTTCGCCTGCAGGCAGTGCCAAAGTGGGCAATCTTGATACGCCTGAGCTCAGCACCTTCAAATGGTTGTCCATTATCATGTGCACCCTGCTCGCCGGCGGTGGCGTTTTCTTCGCGGCGGGTGAGCCGGTTTACCACTTCGTTGTTACGCCTCCGGTATTCGATACGGAAGCAGCCACAGCCGAGGCGGTGGCGCCTGCGCTGGCCCAGTCCTTCATGCACTGGGGCTTTCTGGCCTGGGCAATTCTCGGGACACTGTCTGCCATCGTTCTGGCCCACGCCCACTACGTGAAGGGGCAGCCTCTGCAACCGCGAACCCTGTTGTATCCGGTGTTTGGTGATCGGGTGATGAAAGGCTGGGTCGGCGGTTGCGTGGACGCTGCCTGTGTAATCGCGGTGGTTGCCGGCACCGTTGGCCCGATCGGTTTTCTTGCCACCCAGGTCAGCTTTGGTCTGCATGAGCTGTTCGGTTTTGCCGAAGGCTATGGCACCCAACTGATCATTCTCGGTGTCCTTGCCGGTGTGTATGTGACTTCAGCGATGACCGGTATTCACCGGGGAATTCAGCTGCTGAGTCGCTTCAACGTGTTTCTTGCCCTGGCCATTGCTGCCGTCATCTTCATCTTTGGCCCGACGCTTTTCCTGACCAATGCCTACACCCAGGGCTTTGGCGAATACATCAGCTCCTTTTTCGCGATGGCCACGGTAACGTCGGGCACCGCTGAAGGCTGGTGGATGCAGTGGTGGACGGTGTTCTTCTTTGCTTGGTTCCTGGGCTATGGACCGTTGATGGCAATCTTTGTCGCCCGGATCTCCCGTGGACGCACCATCCGCCAGATGATTCTCGCGGTTGGCGTCATGGCGCCGGTTGCCACCACCATCTGGTTCACCCTGCTTGGTGGTTCCGGGATTTTCTACCAGATTACCGGCGCGATCGATCTGACCGAGGCCCTCAACAACTTCCAGTTCGATGTTGCCACACTCACCATTGCCGAAGCTCTGCCTGGTGGAGCCATGATGGCGCTGGCGATTCTGCTGCTTACGACTATCTTTGTCGCTACTACCGGCGATTCCATGAGCTACGCCATTGCCGTTGTGAGCGCCGGCCATGATGAGCCCGAACCAATCGTGCGTGCCTTCTGGGGCGTCGCCATGGCGCTGATGGCAGCAGTGCTGCTGTATATGGGGGCGGGGCAGATCAGTGCGCTGCAGCAGTTCATTGTGATTACGGCCATCCCGGTGTCATTGATTCTGCTGCCATCGCTGTATATCGGCCCCAAATCTGCCTACGCCATGGCCCGTGAGCAGGGCATCGTTCCGCCCAAGGGTGAAGTGGCTTTGGTTGTTGCTACCACGGGCTCGTCCGAGAGTTCAGGAGTCTGAAACATGGCAACTCCGTTAGATGCACAGCCCGAGCTCCACCTCCGACCGGCCGACCAGGTGATGAACCTGGTCCGGCTCGGGAGCCTTCACGCCAGTCGTCTGAGTTTTTGCCGCAGCCTGGTTCGCCAGATGGCACGGGAAGACTGGACAGTTACCACGGTTCGTTTTGACCTGGATGCCGAGGGTCACGGGGTTGTGATCTACCGTCTGAACACCCCGAACCACACCTATCATGGTGTAGTGTTCTCACAGCATCTGGATCCGGAACTCCGGTCTGACCGTGTGATCGCGGAGGCCTGGGATGTCACCTTTGCCCTTTTGGAAGGGGAAGTGGAAGACAGTCTTCTTGAGCAGATGGCGGCAAATGTGCCGCTGCAGGAGGCGGGCCGTCAGCATCCTCGATTGCTGGTGCTGTCGCGTGCCAACAAGAGCCTCAGGAACTTTGGTCACTTTGTTGATGCGTTGGCCTCGGGTCAGCAGCCCGACCCGGCCTGGCTGACACGGGTCGGTTACCTGTACCGCACAACCGCTGTCTACGGGAACGGCAAGTTCGGCATTGCGGATTACGCACGCTTGCAGAACAACCCGGATTTCAACCGGCCCTTCTCGGCGCAGATGTTTGCGGTCTACCTCTTGCGCCACTTCTCAGTGCAACAGGTTGAGCATCTTGCCAGGAATCGTTCGCCGGAGCGGGCTGTTGCCCTGCATCCATCCTTGCAGCGTTACCTGGGGATTGGTAATTCCACCGGGCTTGGTATGGCGCCGTTTCTGATCAACCACCCTCAACTGATTCAGCAGTGGGTCTACTGCCGTGAGCGGGCTCTGGCCTATGCCCGTGAACAATTGCCCGATGACGCCAGCCGGCGTGAACTTCTGGCGTTGCTAAAAAGGGCCCACAGGCACTTTCTGGAAACTGTCACCGAGGATGCCGAGCAGACCCGGCGCAATGAGGCGACTGTTGTCTCCATTGATTCGGTTGTCGAATGGCTGGAAAGAACCCCGGCCACTCCGACCCTGTGGAGCGATCTGCTGGCCTGGGCCGACAAGCAGTGTTCACTGGAGGCCCAGGAACTGATCAATACCCTGTTGATCGAGTTGTACCCGGATCTGATCGATGCGGTGGAGGATGAGCTCGGCTGTGAGGAAATACTGGAACTGCAGCCGGAAATGCGGGCAGCAACGCTGAAGCAGGAAATTGAGGCCCGGTTTGGCTGGGCGCTGGACTACGACCCCAAGAATCCGGACCACCAGTACTGGTTCTGGTACCGCTCTGCCGAGAAGGAAGAGCCAAGACTGGGCGTGCGCGCCTGCGAACCGGGCGCGGAAAAAGAGATGCCCCTTGCCATCGGGCCAAGGATTCATCGCACCCATCAGCTGCTGGATGCGTTTCTTGACCGGAGCCCCCGGGGTTCGGTGGTCGAGTTTCTGATGGCCCATCCCCGGCAGAAAGAATGTGTGCGGAGGATCCAGACCATGGCCGCCACACCCTACGGTGAGATCCAGGCCAACCTGTGGCACCGGGACATGAAGCCCATGCATCTGCTGCGAACGAAGCTGTCGTTCTTCGGTGCCAGCCGGTTTGATCCCAAATCCGATCGTTGGGTCCGGGTAACCCTGTTCCAGGGTGCACCGCTGTTTTGCGAACTCTTCAGTGACCATGGCACAGACAAGGCGAGACTCGCTGAGCTCGACGACTGGAGCTTTCCCGTGGAACCGGAGCTGAACCTGTCATGAAAGTCTCCTTCAACGAACTGCAGGGCATAGGCCGGAAAGCATTTATCGGAATCGGCTTTGCCGAGGGTGATGCCATTGACGCGGCCGAAATGGTCGCCTGGATGGAGGCTCATGGCCTGGGCGGGGTCGAAGCGCTGAAAAAAGGTCTCAGGTTTCTTTTGGCTGAAGATCATAACGAATCGCCAACCCTGGTCTACCAGGATGAAGACTTCAGTGTTCTTGATGCCCACAACCACAGTATTCTCGGGAACGCGAGCCTTGCTGTGGAGCTGGGATATGCCAGGGCACGGGGCCGAGGGCTGTCGGTTACCAAGGTTCGCCACTGTCACAATCGCATCCTGATTATTGGCTACCTGTCGCGGCTTGCCCGCCGGGGCATGAATGTCACGGCATTCTGGCGCAATGCCCACGACCCCCTGACGGAGCTGGTGGTCGGCTTCAAGGCTGGTCACCCAGTGCCTGAGATCTGTCTTTACAGTCTTGAGAATACGCCGGATGACACCGAGAAGAACGATGGCATTACCCTGATCATGGCGAACCATGTTGATTTACTGCCAAGCCTGCGCTCGGAATACGAGCTGACCAATCTGATGCGCCAGACCGAAGAAGATCTCGAAAGACAGAGAGACAGGGCGCTGGTGGAGGGCATGGATGTTGATGACGAACTTTGGCACAACCTGAAATCCCTGGCCGACCGACTGCTGGTTGAGGCAACCGATGCTTCCCGGAGCGGTGCCGGTGCAGGTACCAGTGATAACGACTGAACAGAGAAGCAACCATGAATGCGACCAGTACGATTACCCCCATTGCTACCCAGCTTCCTCGCTCAAAAGCTCCCCTTGAATGGGCGGTAAGCGCGAACGGCATTCTCTTTACCGCCCAGATACCAATCGACGCCAGCGGTCAGGTGGTGGCAGGCGGAATCGAAGCCCAGGCCCGGCAAACCATGGAAAACCTCAAACACACCCTGGAGTGTGCAGGCGGTGGCATGGCAAGCCTGACCCAGGCTCTCATCTACGTGACCGATCGGAATCACCTTGCCGCTGTAAATCAGGTTTATGCCGAGTACGTTCAGGAACCCTATCCGAATCGGGCTGCGATCATAGCCTCGGGATTCGCACGGGAGGAGATGCTAGTGGAGATTGTGGCGTACGCGGCTACCGGGCCCGCATCCTGACTGTCAGAATCGGTGGGCCGATGTGGACGGCTCGTGGTTTTCCGAGATAGCGGCCACGCAATCAGCTGTCGATCGGCTTTGTGGGTTGTTTTTCCAGATTGCTCGCCCAAGTACGGAGTTGTAGGCAATTCATCGACTCCTCAAGGGAGAGCACTTATGTCATTGAAAGACGAACTGATCAGAAAAGCCGAAACACAACTGGAAGAGTGGGAAAAGCAGGCCGATTCCCTGAAAGCCAAGGCCAAAGCCAAAGAAGCAGAAGCCGAGAACGAGAAGGCCAGCGCGGATATCCAGCAGAGCGCCTCGGATGCGTTGCGCTCGGTTGAAGAAAAGATCTCGGATGGCCGCAAAAAATTGGATGAGCTCAAGGAAAGCGGCGAAGACAATATTGATTCCCTACGCGAAAAGCTCTCTGATCTGGTCGGTCCGGGAGACAAGAGTTAAGGTTATTGAAACTGGGTGTAGCAACGCTGTCGCTTGACCAGTAAATCCTGCCATTGTTCATGTCTGTGGTGGAGACCATATCGCTCCATTACAGCCATGAATTTGCCAAGATAATCGCACTGACCTGAAGCCGGCAGCCACTCCGCTGGCCCCCTCTCGTCCCGGCTCATGACAAAACTTTGTGACCCGACAACTCCGAATTGCTGTAAGCAACGTAGGGTTTAGCTCACCTGTGATTCAGAGAGACTTGTCAGGAGCGGAAACGAGTATGCCCGAGGGTCCCGAAATACGGCGCATGGTCGATGAAATCGACAAGGCTGTAGGCGGCAAGACAGCGCAATCTGTGTTCTTTGCCTTTGAACACCTGAAACCTTTCGAGAGTGCCCTTCGGGGACGCAAAGTTGAGAGGGTGGAGGCCCGGAGCAAAGCCGTGTTGGTGTTTTTTGAGGCCACAGATGAAGACGGGCCGTGGTGCGTTTACAGCCATAACCAGCTGTATGGCAAGTGGCGCATGGGCAAACCCGATCAGGAACCGAGTACAAATCGGCAACTGCGATTTGCCATTATCGGTCCGAAGAAAGCGGCCCGGTTGTACAGTGCCTCCGACATCCAACTGGTTCGGCCCGATGAATTAGATGAGGTACCCTATCTGTCACGGCTGGGGCCGGACCCTCTCAATCAGGATGTCAGCGTCGCTCAACTGTTGGCGGTGTTTGATGATAAGCGTTTCCGGGGCCGGAACCTGGGTGGTTTGCTGCTGGACCAGGCGTTCGTTGCCGGAATCGGTAATTACCTCCGTTCGGAAATCCTCTTTGAAGCGGGTGTCTCACCCCGGGCACGGCCCCGTGATCTGGACGCCGATCAGCAGTCGAAATTGGCCGAGGCCATCCTGACTCTGGTGCAGCGAACCTATCAGCTCAAGGGCATCACCAATCCTCCCGAGCGTGCAGACCGGCTTAAAAAGGAAGGGTGGACGTTCGGGCAGCGTCGTCACATGGTGTTTAACCGCGATGGCGAACGCTGCCATGACTGCGCCTCAGCCCTTGTAAAAACCATGATGGCCAGCCGTCGCCTCTATTTCTGCCCGGTCTGTCAGGGAGTTGAGCTGAGTTGATGGTCGGAATCTGCCGGTATTTCCGAACTAGGCCAGGCAGATACGATAGCGGGTAACGCCCGCCTCTTCTTCCCGCATCCATTCAATACGGTGCCCCGTTATGTCACACAGGGACTGAAGATCCTGGCGGCCGGTGGGGTCATCCGCAAGAAAGTCGACCTGTGTTCCGCTGGGCAGGTCTCTGGTCCGTTTTTTGAAGCGTAGAATCGGAAGAGGGCATACCAGACCGACGGCGTCGATCTGGTATACCTCGGACTTATCAGTCAAGGCGCACACTCTCAGTGCTGGTTTGCTGCGCTGAAGACCAGCCGAACTGGTTCAGAACCACCGGTGCCGCAAAGGCAATAACCAGAGCTGCGACAAATGCGGAAATCATGACTTTCACGATGACGACTCTCCTTTGCCCTGTTTAGCCTCGACTTCAGCGACCCAAAGATCGTGGTGCTGGCGGGCCCACTCAAGATCCACCTGACCGTTGCCCATGGCGTCGAAGGCACCTTCCATACCAACCGAGCCGATATAGATGTGGGCAATGATGGCCAGCATCATCACAAACGCCACAATCGAGTGCCAGATGTTGGCGTATTGCATCTCTTCATGGGGCGCCAGGTCCGTCGGGAAGCTGGTTCCCAGGATGCTGTTGATGACCCCGAAGGTGTCGGCAAACATCGGCATCTGGAAGGGGAACAGCAGCGATAGCCCGGACAGGGAAACCGAGACGCCCAGAATCATCACCGTCCAGAAAATGATCTTCTGGCCAGCGTTGAACTTCTTGGCAGAGGGGTGGCCCTTGGTAAAGATACCGCCGCCGGCTTTGATCCACTGCCAGTCCAGTTTGTTGGGAATGTTGTGGGCAACCCACATTACGAAGGTCATAACCAGGCCCAGCATGAAGGCCCAAGCGACATTGTTATGCAGCCATTTGGAGCCGGTGGCCAGTGTGGCAAACGCATCATGCCCGATCACAGGAATCAGGAAGCTCCGCCCCATCAGGGTTAATAGCCCCGTAATGCCGAGTGCTATGAACGATCCCGCCAACAGCCAATGTCCGAAACGTTCAACGGCCTTGAAGCGCTCAATGGTGGTACCAGCAGGACCGCCATCGATCATGATCCTTCCGCGAACGAAGTAGAACACCACGAGCAGGCCAATGATTGCGAGCAGGGCACCGCCGCCGTAGGTAATCATCGGGCCTTCCCGGAGCTTCCACCAGGGCATGCCGCCATCCTGAATAAGGACGTCAGCCGCTGGTCCCCTCACTTGCGTTGTGGGTTCAATCTCGTTGTAGCGGATTGCGCGCCAGTTGTCAGAGTCGGAAACCCCGCCCCTGGTACCCAGTTGGTCTGTAATCGGTGCCGCGTCTGCGGGATTGCCCAGGTTTTCAGACCGGAAGGAATCGTCCGTCTCCAGCTGTTTCTGGCGGCGCATTATGTCTTCGAGGGTTTGGGCTCCCCCGGTCGCTGTGCGATCAACCGTCGGGGATTCTTGTGCCCAGACAGGATTGAAGAGCAGCGTCGCCAGCACGAGCATGGCGGCACTAAAAAGTTTTGTTTTCATTAGAGCACTCCAACGGAATCAACAAGAAGAAATTGTTGCCTTGACCGACGTCGGGGCCCCGAAGGGCCCCGTATGAGTCAGGCCAGTTTATGCACCCTTCTTCTCGTAGGCTGTGCCCCATCCCCAGGCGCCGGAACCGAAACCACGGTTCACAACACGCTGACGATAGATGTCCGCTACCTCGTTGCCGTCACCGGCCAACAGGGCTTTGGTTGAGCACATTTCCGCACAGATCGGCAGTTTGCCCTCGGCGATACGGTTACGACCGTACTTGGAGAACTCAACTGTGGAATTGTCTTCTTCAGGACCACCTGCACAGAAGGTGCATTTGTCCATCTTGCCCCGGCTGCCAAAGTTGCCCGCTTGCGGGAACTGTGGTGCGCCGAACGGGCAGGCGTAGAAGCAATAGCCGCAGCCAATGCACAGATCTTTGGAATGCAGCACAACACCGTCTTCGGTCTGGTAGAAGCAATCCACCGGGCAGACGGCCATACAGGGCGCGTCTGAACAGTGCATGCAGGCTACCGAAATCGAACGCTCTCCTGGCTTGCCATCTTCAATGGTTACCACTCGGCGACGGTTGATTCCCCAGGGGACCTCGTGCTCGTTTTTACAGGCCGTTACGCACGCATTACATTCGATGCAGCGCTCGGCGTCGCAAAGGAATTTTGCTCTTGCTTGTCCTTCAAGTGCCATGGTCTACACCTCTTGTTATGCCGGCATGATCGAACACAGGGTGGCTTTGGTCTCTTGCATCTGCGTGACCGAGTCGTACCCGTATGTTTGAACAGTGTTGGTGGATTCACCGAGAACGATGGGGTCAGCGCCCTTGGGATACTTGTCCCGCAGGTCCTTGCCCTGGTAATGACCGCCGAAGTGGAACGGCATGAACGCCACGCCTTCTCCGACACGCTCGGTGACCATGGCCTTGACCTTGATCTTTGCGCCCTCCGGACCGGATACCCAGACGTCATTGCCGTCGCGGACATTCAGGTTGTTGGCGTCGCGAGGGTTGATCTCGATGAACATATCCTGCTGCAGTTCTGCCAGCCAGGGGTTTGAGCGAGTTTCGTCACCGCCACCCTCGTACTCGACCAGACGGCCGGAGGTGAGAATGATCGGGAACTCCTTGCTGAAGTCGTTCTTCTGGATTGACTCGTACAGGGTCGGTACCCGCCAGAAGGTCTTGTCTTCATAGGTCGGGTAGTCTGCCACCAGGTCACGACGGTTCGTGTACAACGGTTCACGATGCAGCGGCACCGGATCCGGGAAGTTCCAGACAATGGCACGGGCCTTGGCGTTACCAAACGGCGCACACTCATGCTTGATGGCCACGCGCTGGATACCACCGGACAGGTCTGTCTTCCAGTTTGTTGCCGGGCCGGCCACTGCTTCAATGCTGGCTCGCTCTTCCGCCGTCAGATCGCCATCCCAGCCCAGGTCCATCAGCATCTGCATGGTGAACTCAGGGTAGCCGTCCTTGATTTCCGAGTTCTTGGAGTAAACACCGTCTGCCAGGATATTCTGGCCGTTGTGTTCAACACCAAAGCGGGCCCGGAACGTCAGGCCGCCTTCGGAGACAGGCAACGACATGTCGTACAGGTTGGCTGTACCCGGGTGGTTCATCTCCGGAGTGCCCCAGCAAGGCCACGGCATACCGTAGAAGTCACCATCACAAGGTCCGCCAACCGCCCGCAGGGTGGTTTTGTCGAAGTGGTGCTGGTACTTCATGTGCTTCTTGAGGCGCTCCGGGGATTGGCCGGTATAGCCAATGGTCCACATACCACGGTTGAACTCGCGGGTAATGTCCTCAATCGACGGCTCATTGCCATCAATGGCGATGTTGCGGAACATGCGATCGGTGAAGCCGAACTTGTCCGCAAACAGTTTCATGATTTCGTGATCGACCTTGGAGTCGAACAGAGGCTCTACAACCTTTTCACGCCACTGCAGAGAACGGTTCGACGCTGTTACCGAACCATGGGTCTCGAACTGCGTGGTGGTGGGCAGGAGGTAGGCGCCTTCCTTGCGATCGTGGAGAACGGCAGAAACGGTCGGGAACGGATCCACTACAACCAGCAGGTCGAGCTTCTCCATGGCTTCCTTCATTTCCGTCATCCGAGTCTGGGAGTTGGGCGCGTGGCCCCACAGCACCATGGCCCGGGTGTTGTCCGGCTGCTCCAGGTTTTCCTTGGCTTCCAGAACACCGTCAATCCAGCGGGATACCGGAATACCTTTCTCGTTCATCATTGCCCGGGACTTTCCATCCTTGTCCCATACCGCAAAGCGGCCTTTCAGCCAGTCGAGATCTTCTTCCCAGACCCGTGCCCAGTGAGCCCAGGAGCCAGCGGCCAGACCGTAGTAGCCGGGCAGGGTATCGGCGAGCACGCCAAGGTCGGTAGCGCCCTGAACGTTGTCGTGGCCCCGGAAGATGTTGGTGCCACCGCCGGCTACGCCCATGTTGCCAAGGGCCAGCTGGAGTACGCAGTAGGCGCGGGTGTTGTTGTTACCGTTGGTGTGCTGGGTACCACCCATACACCAGATAACCGTGCCGGGCCGGTTGTTGGCCAGAGTACGGGCCACACGCTCAAGTTGTGCGCCCGGTGCGCCGGTTACACGTTCAACTTCTTCGGGGTTCCAGCGCTTCACTTCTTCACGAATGTCTTCCATGCCGTACACACGGGTACGGATGAATTCTTTGTCTTCCCAGCCGTTTTCGAAGATGTGCCAGAGAATACCCCACACCAGAGCAACGTCGGAGCCCGGGCGGAAACGCACAAACTCGTCGGCATGCGCCGCTGTACGGGTGAATCGCGGGTCGCAGACGATCAGCGGCGCGTTATTTTCTTCCTTCGCCTTCAGTACATGCAGCAGCGAGACCGGGTGAGCTTCGGCGGGGTTGCCCCCGATGATGAAGATCGCCTTGGACTTGTGGATGTCGTTGTAGGAGTTGGTCATTGCGCCGTAGCCCCAGGTGTTGGCTACGCCGGCCACGGTCGTGGAGTGGCAGATACGGGCCTGGTGGTCCACGTTGTTGGTGCCCCAGTAGGCCGCAAACTTACGGAACAGGTAGGCCTGCTCATTGTTGAACTTTGCGCTGCCCAGCCAGTAGACCGAATCGGGACCGCTTTGCTCGCGGATCTCGAGCATCTTGTCGCCGATTTCGTTGATGGCGGTATCCCAGGAAATCTTCTGCCACTGGCCGTTGACCATTTTCATGGGCGACTTGAGACGACGCTCGCCGTGGGCATGCTCCCGAACGGATGCGCCTTTGGCGCAGTGAGCACCCAAATTGAAGGGGCTGTCCCAGCCAGGTTCCTGGCCCGTCCACACGCCATTCTGAACTTCGGCTTCTACTGTGCAGCCGACCGAACAGTGCGTACAGACCGATTTCTTGACGACCACTTCTCCGCCACCGGTTTCCGGAGCCGCAGCTTCAACCCGTCCCGATGTCAGCGACAGTGCCGCCAGACCACCCACTGCCACGCCAGACGTTGTCAGGAATTGACGACGGTCCAGAGTCTTGGCAGCGAGAGAAGAAAGCAAAGAGCCTGCACGGGGGCCTTTCGCTACCCCGTTGGTCTTCTTCCTTAACATGTCGTATACCTCTCTCTTTTATTATTCTCGTTTTTCCGGATGGCTGAGTCTCTCAAGGGCCTTTCGCAACCTCGATCAACTCAAATCCCCGTTAAAAGCGAGCCGATTCGAAATACTTACGTGTATGTTCGGTATCCCGTAAACCGCGGCTTTTCGGTGCGTCTTGTCTGACGACCTCGGCTGCGGCGTTCGGTGCAACCGTCATGGCAACGGCAGCTGGAGCTGCGGCTGCGGCCATTTGCAGGAAACGGCGACGGCTGTTTTCACGCTTCGGGTTGTCCATTGGACACCTCCCCCTGGGTTATGGGACCTTCAGATCCCGGTTACTGAATTGCAAAGGCATCGGCTTCTACCGCCATGAAGGCTCGCCCAAGCGAGCCGACTGGCGCGTAAAAAACCGCGCTTTGCGCTTCTTCCAAGTCGGTAAAAAACAGTGCTGCCCACTTGGCAAGGTGGGCATCAAAAAACGCTTTCTGCGATTGCAATCCGCTGTCGCAGGGAAACTCTCCGGTGATGATGCCCGCCATGACTTCGCACAAGGTGCCGATATGGTCTTCGGGCTCTTTTACGTCACTACGGGCTTTGATACCCCGGGACCTGAGGTCGGTTCGCAGCTCCGCCAGAGGTTTCTCATTCAGAAAACCGGTTAAGTAATAGCTGGCGTAGGGAAGCAGCTCGCCTCGGCCGAGGCCAACAAAAAGGTTGTTGAACTCTCGCTCGGCATCGTAGGGGTTGGTACGTTCGGCAAGGGCGGCCAAATTTTTGCAGGCCGTACCCAGAGGCTTCTCGTCGCCCTGTAGCGACGCCAACCCCTGTAACAGTTCACTGGAGGGAGGGTCTGCGAGCAGGACGCCCAGCAACTGATAGATCTGGGCCCGGGCACGATCCTCTTCGGAGACCGAACGCGGGCACGGGATTTCCGCAGTATTACTCAACTCATCTTCCTTCTAATTATTATTTGCGGTCTGTCACACTAGTCTAGTACATAACTCAGAATAGTGGCCCGACCGGCCTTTAATTTGCTAATAGCTGAAATGCATTCTGCTAATAGTCAAAACGCATTCGAGGACGGAACCGAGGTTCCGGTTCCTCTTCCAACTGGCTGGTTTCTTCTTGTGCAAGCTGTTGCTCGGGAGGTTCCGTCGGTGTCGCCTTCTCCGCCAGCTCGGGGCCGTTCTCCAGCTCAGGGCTGTCCTCGGGCTCCGGTTCCTCAACAGTTTTCGAGTCAGGATCTGCCAACGAAGAGATCGCCTGCTTGCCCGATTGGTCTTCCACAACGTCAGCGGCCTTTTTGGCTTTGTCGACGAGTCCCTCTCCAACCTTGTACAAAGTTGTCACTGCCTGGCCGGCTGTCGAGGCCAGTGTGTAGTCCTCATCGTAATCATTGAGGCCATCGAGAACCGCAAGCACCGGGTTGGATTTCCACAGGCCCCTGAGGGCCTTTCGGCGGAGGAACTCCGGGATTTCCTTCCGCATGAAGCCGGTGATGTCCGTGCCCAGTTCGATGGCTTCGGGATCCGGAAGACCGTATTTCTCGAGCAACTCCTGTTCAGGTAGTTGCTCGTTGATTGCGAGCTCTTGCTCTTCCGGTGTCGGTTCGGACTCGACAACCGGAGGCGGGGATGGTTCTGGCCGCTTACCGGCTTCGGCTTTTTTGCGCGCCCAGCGCTGGAGTCTTGATTCGGCCATTACTGAATTCTCGGCTTTTTGATGTTCGCAGGAGCACGGTAAACGTCGCTTTCCTGGCGAATGCGAGGGTCGCCCTTGGCATCCTCGGCGCCATCAACACGAACCTCGTCTCGGCGGCGTTTCTTGAACGGCTCCTCGATGTAGTGCATGTCGATAAACTCTTTGATCCAGGCCGCCATCGACTCGGGAATGGGAACCGCCTCGACAATGCTTTCGCCGCTATCCAGGGCGTCCAGTGCCTCATGGGCGCTGGCAGTGATGGTGCTGAGGACCCATCCGGAGGGAGACTGGCTCGTTACATCTCTGTCCATGATGATCCAGATGGATGGAACGGCCATGTTCAGCGAGACCAGGTAGCCTTCGACATCGGCCCGGAAAAGCTCCATCGTAACGGTGCCGGCGTGGTAATCGACGACGTTTTCCTCGCGCACCAGTTCTTTCCAGAATGCATCAGGTGCACCCGGTATAACGGCAACGGGCTTCCAGATTTCTTTTACCCAGCGAGTGACGCCCGGAGAACGGCGAACGACAGCGCCGACCCTCAATTCGCGTTTCCACTGTTCTGTACGACTACTCATGGTGCTTCTCTTTTTTTGTTATAGCGTAAAACTAGCAGGGCACAAATGATTATCCAATTGTCCAAAAGATAATGCCTGTGGCATGCTCGAAAAGCGATACGGAAACGTATACGTAAAAAAACAACGAAAGAGTCAAACTCCTGATGACGGCATACAAGACCCTACTGTTATGTAGCTGTGACAAATCACAGTCTTTCAATCCCGAGGCGCTTCAGAAAGCGGCTGGCGCAGAGCAGGTGATCGCAGTAGATCAGCTGTGCGGCAGCGAAATGAGCATTGCCGCCGAGCATTTGGGCGCCAGTAACGACGTGCTTATTGCCTGTGGCCAGCAGGCGGCCTTGTTCGAGCGGCTCGCGGAGGACGTTTACGCTGAGATCCAGCATTCCGCGCCATTGCATACCATTGATATCCGGGATCGCGCCGGTTGGAGTGCGCCCGATGCAAAGCCCGAGCGCCTGCATGCGAAGCAGGCGGCGCTGATCGCCGCCGCCCAATTGCCGGCGCCAATGGCACCTGCAAAAACCATTCAGTCCAGCGGCGTGTGCTGCATTGTTGGTCCCACCGAGAAGGCGATCCGGATGGCCGAGCTGGTGCAGGACGAGCTGGGTGTTACCTGTATTGTTAACGATGCCGGCCCCATCCAGCTGCCATCCCCCGCTTACGACGTGGCCAAAGGCCAGCTGACGGGCGCCTACGGCGCACTCGGCAACTTCAAGCTGGAGTTTGCCCACCTGCAACCCCTGCATCCGGCTGGGCGCGGTGAACTGGGTTATGAAGCAGCCAAGCCCACCGCCCGCAGTGAGTGCGATGTATTTATCGATCTTCGTGGCGGCGCCCCGGCGTTTCCCAGCCACGAGAAGCGCAACGGCTACTTCTGGGCCGACCCGGAAAAATCCGGTGAGCTGGAGCGGATTGCCCTGACGGCCCGGGAAATGGTCGGTGAGTTCGAGAAAACTGTGTATTTCCGACTGGAAGAGTCCCTTTGTGCGCACTCCCGGGCGAACAAACCCGGGTGTACCCGCTGCCTGGATGTCTGCCCGACGGAAGCCATTTTTTCCTTTGGCGACCATATTCAGATTGATTCGGACATTTGCGCCGGCTGTGGCTCCTGTGCCGCCGTCTGTCCCACCTCTGCGGTGACCATGAATGAGACGCCATTCGAGGCGCTGACCAAGGTCGCGGAAGTGATGGCAAAGGTCTATCGTGAGCATACCCACGAATCTCCACGCCTGGTGTTCCACACTCTGGGTGCGGGTAACGATGCCATTGCCAACCTGGCCAGGTACGATAATGGCCTTGCCGATGATTTGATCCCGATGGGGCTGGAGCATGTAGACCGGATCGGCCACGCGGAAATCATGGCGGCGTTCGGCGCCGGCTACGCCGAGGTACTGATCCTTGCGGACAACGAGCTGGATCGCCGTGCGGTGACTGCGGAAGTTGAGGTGGCCCAGGCCATGCTCAAAGGTACCCACAACTCACCGAGCCGGGTGCGGGTCATCTCCGCCATCGAGCTTTGCGATGCCGGCGACAATGCCGGTCGAGTGAGCGACCCGGTCTTGCTGGTTGGTGGCCGCCGGGATATCACCCGGGTGACGGTGGCTGCTATGTCGGAGAAGATCGAAGAGCCGATTCCGCTGCCCGTCGGCGCGCCTTACGGTGCCATCGAAATTGATTCCGATAAATGCACCCTTTGTCTTGCCTGTGTATCACTATGCCCGACGGGTGCGCTTGGTGACCATCCGGATCGCCCGGAGGTCCAGTTCACGGAAAACGCCTGTGTCCAGTGTGGCATCTGCGAGAGTACCTGCCCGGAGACCGCCATCAACCTGAAGCCCCAGCTCGATGTATCCAAGGCGGCGCTCAGTGCCCGGGCATTGCATGGAGAAGAGCCGTTCGAATGCATTAAGTGCGGAACTCCGTTCGGCGTTGCCAGCACTATCAACCGGATCGTCGAGAAACTGGAAAACCAGCACTGGATGTACAAGAACTCTGATAACGTGCAGCTGATCAAGATGTGTGACGACTGTCGGGTTAAAGCCCAGTTCCACGGGGATACCGCACCCCTGGCGGGCGGTGAACGCCCCCGCGTCCGCACCAGTGATGATTATCTGGACAGCTAAAAACAACAGGACACACCATGGTTGAGTACACCGAAGTAGGAAAAAAGCCGAATCTGATTGGAACTGACGCTCCGCGGCCTCAGGACAAGAACCCCAGGGGCGTTGATCGGATCATCGCCATCGCCTCGGGCAAGGGTGGCGTTGGCAAGTCCACTGTGTCGTCCAACCTGGCCGTTGCCCTGGCCTCGAAAGGTCTCAAGGTCGGCCTATTGGATGCCGACGTCTACGGCCCGAGCCAGCCCCGCATGCTGGGGGTTTCCGGCCGGCCGTCCAGTCCGGATGGCAGCACCATCTTGCCGCTGAGAAACCACGGTGTAACGCTGATGTCTCTGGGCCTGATGGCCCCGGATGACGAAGCCATTGTCTGGCGCGGGCCTATGCTGATGGGCGCGCTGCAACAGATGATGAACCAGGTGGAATGGGGAAGGCTGGATGTGCTGCTGGTGGATCTGCCGC
Organism: Marinobacter sp. EhC06; assembly: GCF_001650915.1. Taxonomy (GTDB): domain Bacteria; phylum Pseudomonadota; class Gammaproteobacteria; order Pseudomonadales; family Oleiphilaceae; genus Marinobacter. The sequence continues at coordinate 56,487 of NZ_LXYO01000023.1, read as the reverse complement.
CGGGCACCGGTGATGTCCAGATGACCCTGAGTCAGAAGTTCTTCGTTGCGGGCGCGGTGATCGTCTCGACGCCTCAGGACATTGCCCTGATGGATGCCCGCAAGGGCATTGATATGTTCAAGCGCATGGACGTGCCGCTGTTTGGGCTGATCGAAAACATGGCCTCGTTTATCTGCGATGGCTGCGGCAAAGAGCACCATCCCTTCGGACACGGTGGCGCGCGGGCAGAGGCCGAGAAACTCGGTTCGCCCTTCCTGGGAGAGATTCCGTTGGATCTCGATATCCGGGTGGGATCGGATGGCGGTGTTCCCATCGTCGTCTCGAAGCCTGACAGTCCTCAGGCGCAGGCTTTCCAGCGCATCGCCGATGAAATTGTTGCCTCTGACGTCTACGCCCGGGCTATCCAATGATCGAGTCACCCCAGTTCCCACCGTTACTGACCGGGGAGGTGGTGCCCAGGCACACCGACCCTTTTGACAAGGCTGTGAGCCGGGCAATTGCGGGTGTCGATTCCGGCACGGTGTTCTACTCCGAGCAAGGCGACAGCCTGCGTGCGGCCCTGGTGCTGGCGCCGGAAACACCCCTGGAAGAGGCCATTCAGGCGGTCTATGTTGCCCAGATAGGTCTGGCCGAGAGCCTTGGTGCTCTGGCCCCGCCTGAAGTCCCCGTACATTTTGTATGGCCCGACCGAATCAAGGTCAACGGTGCGCTGTGCGGCAGTGTCCGTTTCGCCGCGGATGTTTCTGACCCCAAGGCCTATCCCAACTGGTTGGTCATTGGCGTTGATGTGCCCTTTATCCCGATGACCGACGAGCCGGGAGAAAATCCAAACGAAACCTGTCTGTACGAGGAAGGCTGCGTTGAAATCACGCCCATGGCCCTGTTGGAAAGCTGGTCCAAGCACACGCTGCTGTGGCTGACCTACTTTATGGACAGTGGTTTCGAACGGGTGCACAACGAATGGAGGCCGAGATGCGACACCCTGGGCAAGACAATCGAACGGCCCCGGCCCGGCATTTTTGTTGGTCTGGATGAAAAAGGCCGGATGCTGTTGCGTCAGGATGTCATGACCGAGACACTGAGTTTGATCGAATTCGCGGAGCACGTATGAAGCTGGCCCGAACCCTGCAACTGGACATATCGGACGAAAACGTATTTGAAAAGCCTGCACCCAGCGGTGAGTGGGCCATATCCGGTGGCTTCGAGTTCTCTAACTGGACCGAGGCAGACTTGAAAGGCAAAGCCCGCCAGGCATTCAGTAACGGCTGGTACAGCATTGAATCAGGCGGGCGCGCCAGCTTCGTGGGGGTATGCAACATCACCGAACCGGAACTCGAGCATGTGCGCCGTACCCTCGCGCAGACGTTTGTTGACCATTACGGCGCGCCCGATATCGATGCGGCCTATCCGGTTGCCTGTGAAGAAATCGACCAGATGCGCAGCATGTGTGAAGACTTCGAGGACAACACCCTGCTGATGGTCAGCCGCACCCTGACCGAGCTGGGTGTCGAGGAAACCTACCGTTCCCGGGGCCCTCAGGATGCTTCACTGGAAGCCTTTGCGGTACACGGCAGCGTTGACTGATTACAGCCCGAAGCTGCCGTAGGGAATAAACCGCACTGGGGTGCCCGGCTCTATTTGTCGGGCGCTCTCATCCAGTTCCACCAGTCCCTCGGACCAGGCCAGACCGGTCACCCGGCCGGAGCCTTCGGAACCGAATACCTCAACCTGACCATCCCGGACTCGTGCCCGCAGCATCTCACTGCGTCCGGGCTTTTTGTTCTTCGAAAAGTTGGCCGGCATCGCATAAGCCTGTGGCTCGAACCATTCTCCGCCCGCCAGTAATGCCATGGCCGGGGTGCCAAATCGAAGAGCGCAAACCCAGGCGGCCACGGGGTTGCCCGGCAGGCCGACTACCGGCGTCCCCTGGAACATGGCGAGGGCAAGAGGCCGGCCCGGCTTGATGGCAATGCGCCAGTTGCTGATGTCGCCGTGGGCTTTCAGGGTTTTCGATACGTGATCTTCGTCGCCGGCAGATACACCGCCGCTGGTCAGGATCAGGTCGCAGTGTTCCGCGCCCCGCTCAAGCGCCGCTTTCACCTCTTCGGCCCGGTCCAGCACATGGCCGAGATCGACGAGCTCGTAGCCCAGTTGCGAGATCAGGGCGCTGAGCATCGGCCGGTTGGCGTCGTAGATCTGCCAGTCGGTAACCGTTGCGCCGACCGGTTTTACCTCATCACCAGTGGACAGCACACCAACTCGCAATCGTTGATAGACGTCGACGGATTCCACGCCCACGCTGGCAAGCACGGAAATCTGGGTCGGGCTCAGGCGGGTTCCGGCTGTGAGGATCTTGTCCTGTACCTTTATGTCTTCACCGGCTTTGCGGGCATTGGCGCCTGCTTTCAGCGTGCCGTTCAAATGCAGCTGGCCATCCGCGACGTCGCAGTCTTCCTCCAGCACCACGGTATCCGTGCCGGCTGGAATGACCGCTCCGGTCAGAATCCGGATCGCGTAGCCTTCGGGCACCTGGCCCTTGTACGGCTCACCGGCGGCACTGCGGCCATCGACCAGTGGTAGGGTGCAGGGCACGTCTGTCACCGGTCCGGCCAGGGCATAGCCGTCGACGGCGGAATTGTTGCTTGGGGGATGAGCCCGGGGCGCATGGACATCATTTGCCAGGATGCGGCCGTTTACCTGGGAGAGTGGAACGGCGCGCTCAATCTCCACCACAGGATGTAACCGTGAACGCAAACGCTCAAGGGCCTCTTCAACCGGGGTCCAGTTGACGCCGGGGGGCAGGGCAAAGCAGTCGTTGCGAAGCGGTTTCATGGATCTTTGGCTCCTGGTGATGCTGTTCAGGGTTGCTGGCGGTTGAGAATAAAATCAGCGATGGCGGGGATATCGTTTATATCGAAAACGGGGCCCGAGAACTCGGCAGCGTAGTCCGACGCCACGGCAACAATGCTGGGGTCCTCGGTGAACAGCGGTGACCGGGAACCCTCCCGGCGGTGCACCTCGATCTTGGCGTGGGTGTGGGTCTTGAATCCTTCCACCACCACCCAATCGCAGGGGCTCAGCCGCGCCAGCAAATCATCCAGCGTCGGTTCCGCTGCTCCCCGGAGTTCATGCATGATCGCGAAGCGCTGACCGCCAGCCAGGATGACTTCCCGGGCCCCGGCATCACGATGCTTGTAGCTGTCAGTTCCGGGTTGATCCACATCCACCATGTGATGGGCGTGCTTGATTGAATTGACCGTTAACCCCCGGCTGGAGAGCTCGCGAATCAGGGCCGCGGCCAGTGTGGTCTTTCCGGAGTTTTTCCAACCTACGATGCCGATAACGTTCACTTCAGGTGCTGCTCCGCCCAGGCCAGATCGTCTGGCGTATTGATATTGAAAAAATCGCCTTCGTCGAAAATCACCAGGGTTTCGCCCTGGGCCTGCGTCCACTGGCGGATCTTGCGAACCCCATCGTTCAAAGCGGCGCGCAACTCATGCCGTAAAGCGACCTGCCAGCGGCCGAAGGTCGGTTGAGGCAGTCGGCCCCGTTCGGGGTCCGGTGTGGCCGCCAGCACCACCGGGGTGTCATGCTCGGCTAGTCGTGCGGCCAGATCCCGGGGAAAGGACGGGGTATCAGCGGCAACGCTGATCAGCCAGTCGTGGCCATGCTCGGCAGCCCAGTCCATGCCCGCGAGAACACCGGCCAGCGGGCCGGGAAAGTCCTCGATGGAGTCCGCGACCACCGGCAAACCCAGATCGTCAAACCGGCTTAAATCGCCGTTGGCGTTCAATACCACGGCGTCGACCTGAGGCGTGATCCGCTCAATCACCCGTTCGATCAGAGACTGGTCGCCGAGCATGAGCCGGCCCTTGTCGCCGCCGCCCATCCGGTTTGCCTGGCCGCCCGCCAGGATGACTGCACATTGGGTCATGCAGTGCCTCCGTCAATCATGTTGAGCGCCCTTGCGACGCAGCTTCTTGTCTTCATCGGGTACCTGCGACAAGTCCTGATCGAACACCAGTCGGTGTTGGCCGCTCAGGCAGGTGAATTTCTTGCCTCGCATCCGGCCGATCAGGGTCAATCCGACTTGCCGGGCAATATCGACGCCCCAGGCAGTAAAGCCGGAACGGCTGATCAGTGTGGGAATGCCCATCAGCGATGTCTTGATCACCATTTCCGAAGTCAGTCGTCCGGTCGTGTACAGGACCTTGTCGGCTGCAGAAATGTTGTTCAGGTGCATCCAGCCAGCAATTTTATCGACCGCGTTGTGCCTTCCAACATCTTCCATGTAGGCAAGGATTGTCTGGCCCTGGCAAAGCGCGGTGCCATGAATGGCGCCGGTTTCCATGTACAGGCTGGGCGTGTGGTTGATCTGATAGGAGAGATCGTAAAAGCTGCTGGTGTGTACCGGGGTGTCCGGTAGCGACAGCCCTTCAAGGCCCGCCATCATGTCGCCGAAAACCGTGCCCACGGCGCAGCCGGAAGTACGGGTTTTCTTTTCCAACTTGTCCTCGACATCGGTAACCCCCGACGTGCGAACCACCGCGACCTCAAGCTCCTCGTCGAAATCGATCCCCGTGACCTGGTCGCTCTCTTTCAGCATGCCCTGGTTTAGCAGGAAGCCGAGGGCCAGATACTCCGGGTGATCGCCAATGGTCATGGCCGTGACGATCTCCTGGCTGTTCAGGTAAATGGTCAGGGGGCGTTCCTCGATCACGCTGATCGATTTGGCCTCGCCGTTTTCGTCAACACCCTCTACCGGCCGTGAAAGCCGGGGATCCTTGGGATCGGGAAGTATGGGATCAATCGTCATTTTTGATATAGCCGTTTCATGAATGCCGCGGGATGGAATATCTACGGAGATTGCCAGAGATTAGCCTATTTGGCATTCGGGAAAAACAGCTGGCTGTCAGCCAATAAAAAACCCCGGCGATGCCGGGGTTGAGTCTGGTCAGAGTATAGAAGGGGGGGCAGTAACTCTTAGCCCTCCAAGCCTACTGCGCGTTGGGGAAAAACAGCTGCTGCCCATCCACCTTGAAGTCGGCAATCGCCTGTTGGCCATCTTCCGAGAGCAGCCAGTTGTGCCATTTCGCAGCCATGTCGTGCTTCAGGTGTGGGTGCTTCTCTTCGGACAGCAGCAGGCTGCCGTACTGGTTGAACAGCACCTTGTCGCCTTCGAAGAGTAGTTTCAGGTTCTGGCGGTTTTCGAAGGCCACCCAGGTGGCGCGGTCTGACATTACGTAGGCATCCATGGCGGCGGCGGTGTTGAGGGTTGGGCCCATGCCGCTGCCCAGTTCCCGATACCAGCTTCCGCCCGGCTCAACACCAGCGCTTTCCCACAGGCGCAGCTCGGCGCGGTTGGTGCCACTGTCGTCGCCACGAGAGGCAAACGGCGCCTCTGACTCGGCAATGGCCGAGAGCGCTTCCGCAGCGGTTTTAGCTTCACTTATGCTGGCTGGATCATCGGCAGGACCAATTAATACAAAATCGTTGTACATGACATCGGCGCGCTCGGTAGCGTAGCCGTTTTCGACAAAACGTTTTTCGCCGGTGGTGTCGTGTACCAGAAGGCTATCAGCATCACCACGGCGGGCGATTTCAAACGCCTGGCCGGTACCAACGGCGACAACGCGCACTTCGATGCCAGTGGCATCCTCAAATTTTGGCAGGATTGAGTCGAACAGGCCGGAGTTCTCGGTTGAAGTCGTTGAAGCCAGCGTAATGTAGTCTTCGGCATGGGCACTGAACGTCAGACCCATGGTGGTGACCGCTGCCAGAACCAGATTCAGGTTTTTTTTCATCTTGTTTTCTCCTTTTCGTATCTCATTCATCAATGAAGCGACGCTTCGGTAGTTTCTGTGGTGGTGGATCAGATGACGAGTTCACCGCTAATGAAGGCTTGGGCCTGGCGCGAGACAGGGGCGCTGAAAAAGATGTCCGCAGGCGTGTGCTCCTGCACTTTGCCACCGGCGAGGAACAGCACATCCCCGGCAAGGCGCCGGGCCTGATGCACATCGTGGGTTGTCATTACGATGCGGGTGCCCCTTTCGTGGAATTCCTGAACGGCGGCTTCCACTTCTTTTATGGCGGCCGGATCCAGTGCGGAGGTGGGCTCATCCAGAAACAGTACCGCGGGTGAGAGGGCCCAGGCCCGGGCCAGTGCCAGGCGCTGTTTCTCGCCACCCGATAGCACCCGGGCGGGCGTATCGGCACTGGCAGCCAGACCGAATCGCGCCAGGGCTTCCCGGGCCAGCTGTGTGCGGAGTTTGCGTGGGATATTATTGACTGCCAGCGCGTGCGTGAGGTTGGCCAGCGCGGAGCGGCGCAAGAGAACCGGTGTCTGGAAAACCATGGCCTGGCGGGGCGCTCCGCGGCCTGACCAGCTCACAGTCCCTGCAGTTGCTGCGAGCAGGCCATGTGCCAGGCGCAGCATCAGACTCTTGCCCGCGCCATTGGGCCCCATAACAAGCGTGGGGCCTGGGCCGTCAAGTGTAAATGAGCAGGGGCCAAAGAGCCGGTGGCCGAAAGGGTTGAATTCGACGCTCTCAAAATGCAGCGACGGCGGTGCACTGAGCTCAAGCGGATCGTTAACGGGCACGTTCAAAGAAGTCATCCCATGCGCCTTTTAGCCGTTTCACTCAAGATGTAGGCTGTGGCATTGATCACCATGACAAGCGTCAGGAGGACAATGCCCAGGCCCAACGCCAGGGGCAGGGCCCCTTTGCTTGTCTCCAGCACAATGGCGGTGGTCATGACCCGGGTTACGCCGTCAATATTGCCGCCTACCATCATGACGGCGCCCACCTCTGCGCTGGCCCGGCCGAACCCTGCGAGCAGAACGGTCAGCAAGGCAAAGCGGGCGTCCCACAACAGGGTGGGCATCATGCGCGCCCTTGACATGCCCAGCGAGACAAACTGTTCCCGGTACTCGCCCAGTAACTCCTCCACTTTCTGCCGCGAGAGCGCGGCGAGAATGGGCAATACCAGTATCACCTGCGCAACCACCATGGCGCTGGGCGTAAACAGAAGTCCCAGTTCACCAAGAGGTCCGGCCCGCGATAGCAGCAGGTAAACGCCGAGCCCGGCCACAACCGGAGGCAGTCCCATCAAGGCATTAAGCGCAACAATCACGCCGCCGCGCCCGGGGAATTGCCATAACGCCACTGCCGCACCCAGGGGGAACCCCAAGATCGCCGCTATCACGACCGCCAATAGCGAGACCTGCAGTGAAAGCACCACAATCTGGTACAGCGAAGCGTCGAGGTTCACTAGTAGCGACAGCGCCACGTAAAACGCATTTTCTTCCACAGCTGCGTCTCCTTAATGTTGAGCATCGTGGCGTTTTTGACTACGCTTTGCACAGCCTTCTGAAAATAATGCAGTCAGAAACAGTCTGGTGCTTTGCCTGACCCATCCGGAGATGCTCATGCCCCTTCCCGCTTACCTCACCACGGCCGAGGCTGCTGAGTATCTGCGCCTGAAAGAACGAAAGGTCTACGATCTGGTCAGCCAGGGTGTTATTCCCTGTGTAAGGGTAACGGGAAAGCTATTGTTCCCACGCCAGCGTATTGATTTGTGGTTGATGAACCACCTGGAAGGTGACGATGCGATCAGTGCTCCAACCCCGCAGGTGCTGGTGGGCAGTCAGGATCCCCTGCTGGATTGGGCGGTCAAGGAGAGCAACGCCGAGCTTGCTACCTTGTGCCAGGGTAGCGGCGATGGGGTTCAGCGCCTGGTCGACGGGCGCGCGATGGTCGCTGGCATGCATATCTGGCACGCGGAGAGTGAGCGTTACAACGACCCGGACACCCTGGGTTTGATCGGCATGAGAGACCTGGTGCTGATTCGCTGGGCAAAGCGCCAGCAGGGACTCCTACTGGCGACAGGCAACCCTCACGGACTGACGCGGCTTGAGGATATCGCCCGACCTGGCCTACGTCTCGCCCACCGCCAGCCCGATGCCGGCGTCAGTCATCTGCTGCAGGGTTTGCTTGCCCGCCATCGTATAGAGGCCAGTCGGCTTACCTGGGCCGCGCATCCCTCGCTCAGTGAGGACGATCTGGCCCTGGCCATTCGTCAGGGGGAGGCGGATGTGGGAGTGGGTATTGAAGCGGCTGCCCGGCGTCAGGGCCTGGCATTCATCCCCCTGCAGCAGGAGCACTTTGACCTGGCCATGCGCAGGCGCCACTACTTCGAGCCTGCCATGCAGCGATTGCTGGAGTTCGCCCGTTGCGAGCGTTTTATTCAGCGTGCACAGGCGTTGGGGGGGTATGATATAAGTGAGCTTGGTAAAGTTATTTATAACGCTTGAACGACAACAATAAGCAGACCTTTCAGGCAGGAGCCCACATGGGTTCAACCGGGATCAAGGGTTCGATCGGGAAAAAACTCAGCCATGAGGTCAGTGGCGCGCTGGGGGATATCGGTACCCTGTTGCCGCTGAGTCTCGGGGCCATTGGCGTGGCCGGACTTGCTCCGGTGCCGGTGCTGCTGGGTTTTGCCGTCTTCTATATTGCGACCGGGCTGTATTACCGTCTGCCGGTACCTGTGCAGCCCATGAAAGCGGTGGCCGCGCTCCTGCTTACCACCCAGGTCAGTGCCCAGAGCCTTATTGCCAGTGGCGTTCTGATCGGTGCCATTCTCTTGCTTCTGGGTTCAACCGGATGGATCAACCGGGCGGCACGCCTGGTGCCGGGCTCCGTGTTAAGCGGGTTGCAACTCGGGCTTGGTTTGCTCTTGGCCGGCATGAGCCTGGGGCTGATGGCTACGTCTCTGCCGCTGGGCGTTGTCACGCTGGCGGTGCTGGTGGTTACCCTGAAACTTTTCCCGAGCTGGCCGGCGGCATTGTTGGGCCTTGCCGTGGCCATGGCCCTGGGCGTTCTGATTGGCGCGCCAGGGCTGCCCCTACCCGCTGCTGGCTCGGCAATCTTCTCGATGCCTGAGTTGCCAACCATGGATGAGTGGCAGCAGGGTTTTTCGGTGCTGGTATTGCCGCAATTGGCGCTGACCATTACCAACGCCATCGTCCTGACCACCCTGGTGGTTGGTGACTACTTCGGCGAGCAGTCGCGTCGCGTCTCGCCAGCACGTCTGTCGGTGACAACCGGCCTCGCCAACCTCTTCCTGGTGCCGTTCGGTGCGCTGCCCATGTGCCACGGCGCGGGCGGTGTGGCGGCTCATTACCGCTTCGGCGCCAGGACTGGCCTGGCGCCGGTTCTGTTGGGCACCGGTTTACTCCTGATCGCATTCGTGCCCGGCGGCCTGTCGTTCATCGCCGCCGTTCCTGCCGCCGGTCTCGGTGCCCTGCTAATGGTGGCGGCTGTCGAGCTTGGCCTGACCAGGCGCCTCTGGACTGCCAAGCCTTCCTGCTGGCCTGTGATTGGCATAACGGCGCTTGTCACCTTCTGGGCTGATCCGTTTTTCGGGGTCCTGGCCGGGGTTGCTTCGGAGACTTTCCGGGCAGCCTGGGTGCGGGGAAGGGTTAGCGGTGCCCATCAGGACTGAGAGCATTGTCCGAATCGGATAACACACCCCGAATGCCAACGCTTTTTTCCCGCGGGTCAATCAGGGCTCCGGGATTAAGAATACCCTGTGGATCCAGGAAGTGTTTGCCCGCCGCCAGAGTTTGACGAAACAGCGGTGACGTCTGCTGTTCATAGCCATAACGGTGATCCCGGCCGACCGCGTGGTGGTGAGTAACGGTCGCACCCTGCTCAGCCAGCACTTCCATCGAGATGCGCTTGAGCTTTTTCCACTTTTCCAGGGCCTTGCCCAGATCTCCGGTCGTGTCGCCCACGCAATAAAACGTGAAATAGGGCGCCGGCCCGTCCGGGTAGACGTGGGTAAAGCGGCAGGAAAATGAAAAAGGCCGTTGTGTGATCTCGCGAAGCGCGGACTCCATGGCTGATTTTACCGCTCTGTAAAGGCTAGGGAACTTGTCCCAGGTGATCGCGGTTTCGAAGGTGTCGGCAATCATGCCCATGGCGGTTAATCGATTGCGCCAGTAGGGCATTCGAATGAAGGCATTTCTCCAGGATTCGGCTTCGCTGGACCCTTGTTCTGAATGATCCGGGTTATAGGTAATGCCATCCTTTTGCAGAACACCGCCATGTTCTTCGGCAATGGCGACGGCCCGCTCGATTTTCTGGTCTTGCGAATGATCAGCGGATTCGAAACCGAGAACCAGAATGGCGCAGGGTTTGTCAGCGATCCTGTTGATCACCACTTCGGCCTCATCCAGTAGACGGCAATTCGACGGGAATAAACCCGATTGCGCAATCTGTCTGACAGCATCGACACCGTTCATGAAGTGATCAAAACCCACGGATGCAGTGGCCCGCCATTCGGGGCGATGCTATAACCGCATCGTGGCTTCGGTAATGATCCCCAGCGTACCTTCTGAGCCACAGATCATGCGGTCTGCCGAGGGTCCCGCGCCCGAGCCGGGCAAAGCGCGGGTCTCGATGATGCCTTTTGGCGTGACCAGCCGGGTTGCTTCCACCATGTCTTCGATGTGCGTGTATACGGTCGCAAAATGGCCACCAGCGCGGGTTGCCAGCATGCCGCCCAGACTCACGAACGGAAAACTCTGCGGGTAATGGCGCAGCGTCAAACCGTGCTGTTTTAGCTGCTGCTCAAGATCCGGGCCTTTGATGCCGGCCTGGATCCGTGCGCGACGACTGACAGGATCAATCTCCAGAATCTGGTTCAGGTTCTCCATGTCGACACTGATCGTCGCCTGGTAGGTGTCGCCAACATCGGGCTCCACGCCGCCACAGACACTGGTGCCGCCACCAAACGGAATGAGTGCAATGTTGTTTTCGGACGCATAGCGGAACAGCTGCTGGATATCGTCTTCCGTCCTGGGAAAGGCAACGGCATCGGGCGGGTTGGGCACTTCCCGCATGAGCATTCTGGCCATATCGGCGTAGGATTTTCCGTAGCTATGCACCAGGCGATCGTAGGGCGTTGTGGAGATGATGTCTGAGAGATGCTCGGGAATGGCGGGCAACCGGGATGCCGGGAGGTCAAAGTCTTCAACCTTGGGTGGTTCAATCTCCACCACGCCTTCCGGCACGAACATTTTCGTAACGGTCTCGATCATGGCGTGTTCTTCGGGGTGCAGATCCTCATTCGCATAGCCCCAGCCCCAGAATCGCAGGGGTTTGCGAAGTGACTTTGTGCCGGACTCAGACATCGGGTTCTCCATCAATGCGGGTTCTGCACCCGTTACTCTGAACACTTCATCTGTTGAAATGATATCCTCGTACACCGCTATCAAGTACGCAAATCAATCCTGAAGGCTGACATCTTTCAGGCCACCTTCTACCAAGAAACCCGGAGTTTGAGTCTTACTCATGAGAGTTATTATTCGCTATTTTTTCCGCACCCTGCGCCTGGTACTGACGCCCTTCATGCTGCTCAGTGAAAAACTCAGCACGCCCGAAAGCGTTACCCGCTCTGCTGACGAGCAGGCCCGCGCCGACGAGGCCAGCAAGGATCTCGCCCTTTACCAGTTCAAAGCCTGCCCGTTCTGTATCAAAGTAAGAAAGGAAATCGCCCGGCTTGGCCTGAACATTGAAACCCGCGATGCCCAGCATGATCCGGAACATCGTGCGGCGTTGGAGGCCGGCGGCGGCCGCATCAAAGTACCCTGCCTGAAGATTCATCAGGAGGATGGCAGTGAGCGTTGGCTTTACGAATCCGATGAGATCAAGGCGTGGTTGCAGGAGCGGTTTGAGCCGGCCTGATTGTAATCGCTGATTGGTGGGGGCTGCTGGATAGGTTCGGCCTGTGACCTTTCCGCTGGAGGGAAGTCCGGCCGCTAAGAGATGGCGCTTTCATATCTTTGTTCACTAGAAATGGTTGTTCATTATTAATGAACGATGTTAGTTTGTGAACAAGGGTGAGGAGTGGCTATGAAAACATTAATCAATGAGCAAGAACTCCTGAATCAGGCAGTTCACGCCTTCCATCATGAAACTGGATTTGAGCTACACAAGCGCGAAGCGAGTGAGGTCAGGCCTTATTCTGACGGCTTTTTTCTTGAGTTGGGCTCTACGGGTATTGAATATAGCGTCGAGCTCAAGCGATGGGCGCAGCAGGCAAACGTGGGCACTATCGCTACTCAGCTGCGACGACTGCCTCCGCCTGCATTGCTTGTGGCTGATTACGTGAATCCCAATATGGCAGATCGTCTGAAAGGGGCCGGCATTCAGTTCATTGATGCTGCCGGCAATGCCTATCTGAACGAACGGACATTCTTTATTTTCGTAAAAGGCAATCGCCCTGACTCGCTCAGTGCTTCGCCACGAAAAACCTCCAGAGCCTTCAACGCATCTGGTTTAAAGCTGATTTTCAGTTTTCTAACAGACCCTCATCTTGTCGGTCAAAGCTACAGAAAAATGGCAGAAGCCAGCGGTGTTTCACTCGGTGCAATTGGCTGGGTTCTGAACGACCTGAAAGACAAGGGCTATGTGCGAGAGCACGGGAAAAAAGGCTCCAGGTCTCTTGAATCAGCAATGGAGTTGTTCGATCGCTGGGTTGAGACTTACCCGGAAAAATTGCTGCCTGAGTTAGGCATGGGCTTGTTTCAGGCGAAATCTGAGGTGCCCTGGAAGGAAATCAGGCCTGAAGCTTTCGGTGGGTGCTGGGGGGGGGAAGTTGCCGCATCTTTCTTGGACGATTTTCTATCGCCAGCCCAAGGCACGATCTATTTACCCCGAGACAAACTAAAAAACCTGGTGGTGGAACACAGGCTGCGGAAGTCTTCCGAGACTATGGCCAGTAAGTCTCACGTATTGCAGATTTACGAGAAATTCTGGCACTACGATCCAGATAACTTGCATCAGAATTCCGGTGTTGCGCCGGACATTCTTGTTTATGCCGATCTGGTAGCGAGCGGCGAACCCCGAAACCTGGAAGCAGCGGAGCGGCTCTATGGCAAGATTAGAGATCGACTCCAAGAATATTGATCCGATCCAATTAAGAGTTTACGAAGCTATCCAGCGTGTTGCCCTGCATCAAAAGGTGCCGTTTATCATTGTAGGTGCATCAGCTCGTGATTTGGTGATGCATCACGCCTATGGGGCGCCTATTCAACGGGCGACAATGGACATCGACCTTGCCGTTCAGGTCCCGGATTGGGCTGGTTTTGAACGCATTCGCGACAGCCTGATTGGTGAAGGTTATACCAAAACCGATCTCCCTCATCGTTTACAGGGCCCACAGGGCGGACCTATCGACATTCTTCCTTTTGGCGCGGTTGAAAGTGACCATTCAATCATTGCGTGGCCGCCTTCTGGGGAAGTGCAGATGAGCGTGGTCGGTTTTAAGGATGCACTGGATAATGCTGATTGGTTGACGGTAAAAAAAGAGCCGAGATTAGAGCTGCCAGTTGCAAGCCCCGAGGGATTAACCCTTTTAAAATTGGTTGCTTGGTTGGAAAGAGACGCCCAAATTAGGCGTAAAGACGCTGCCGATATTGCCTACCTGGCGTCTAACTATGAAAATATCCCAGGACAAACGGACCGGTTTTACGAACAGCATGAAGCCGTTCTTGAGGCGCATGACTGGGATACGAGATTGGCTGGAGCTCACGTGCTCGGTATGGCGATTGCAAATATTGCCAGTGAATCAACGCTGGCGTTTTTAAAGCGCTCGCTGGATGAGGACCTGGTTGCCAATCTGGTGAGGGAGGCGCGCAATGCCTGTGGCAATGCGACCACAGATATCGTTTCAGCATTGGTTGGTGGGCTATTCGGTACTGGGTAGGGAAAGAGCTCAGGGCCTAGCCAAGTCCGCAAATCGCTGAAAGCTCAGGATGGATTCACACCGAATCTGGGCACACAGCTGTTCGGTTATGGTTGTCGCAAAACTACCAACATTCGGTCCTTCACAGGTCTTGGCGGGGAGATTCCAGAGAAACGTCAATAAGTCCATGCTGAAGCTTTTTCAGAAGATGAAGCAAGCTGACACCGTCATCAAAACTCATCCCCTGCATGGCCTGTCTGTAAAACTCGGCAATGGTGTCTTGCAGCCGATCCCAGAAAAGCCGACCAGATTCCGTCAGTAATACCAGTCTGGCTCGGCGATCCTGGGGATCCGGTATCCGAACAACATGCCCGTCTCGTTCCATTCGTTTGAGCACGCCATCGAGGTTTTGGCGACTGACGTAGAGGTACTCTTTCAGTTGATTGAATGAGGTACCGTCCTCGAAGCCTTCTCGAGATAATGCACCCAGTACTGCCCACTGCACGGCGCTGATGCCCATTTCATTCTGAACCTGGCGCTGCAGAATGTTTCCTGTCTGGAACAGGCGGAAAAACAGGCGGTTGGGGATGCCTCCGGATTCGTTGACGATCATTTGTGCTCCTGTAGTGCCCTGCTGGCCCCTGGGCCGGCGATGGCGGTTTTCGGCGTCCTGAATCACGGAAGGCATGGGACGCGTCACTTTGGCAGGTATTCGCGGGCAATAATGTTCTTCATGATCTGCGCGGTACCGTCACCTATCTGAAGGCCAAGAACATCCCGCAACCGCTGGGCGAAAGGCAAATCTTCTCCCCAACCGGTGTGGCCGTGGGCCAGCAGGCACTGTTTCACCACATCGAAGGCGAGTTTCGGGCCCCACCACTTGTTCATAGCGGCTTCAGCGTTGTGGGGCAGGTTGTTGTCCTTGAGCCAGAGCGCATGGTAGCACTGCATGCGAGCAGCATGAACATAGGTCTGGTATTCAGCCAGCGGATGAGTCAGGCCCTGGAATGCGGACAGGTTCTGGCCGAAGGCGGTTCGCTCGGTGAGCCATTGCCAGGTTTCATCCAGGGATTGTTGGGCCACGGCCAGACACTGCAGGCCGATCAGGGCGCGGCTGTAATCAAAGCCCTGCATGACCTGTTTGAAGCCTTTACCCTCGTCGCCCATCATGTTGACGGCGGGCACTTCCACGTTATCGAAGAAAATCGAGCCGCGACCGATGGCGCGCTGGCCGTTGTCCTCGAACCGGGTGGTGGTGATGCCCGGGCTGTCCATGGGCACCAGGAACGCGCTGATGCCAGACGCCCGTTGTTCCACCGTGCCGGTGCGGGCAAAGACCACCGCCACGTCGGCCTGGTCGGCCATGGAAATGGAGGTTTTCTCGCCGTTGAGCACGTATACGTCGCCCTTTTTCTCCGCCTTCAGGCGCAGGTTGGCAGCGTCGGAACCGCCGTGGGGTTCGGTCAGGGCAATGCACGCCACCTTCTGGCCGGAGGTCATTCCGTGCAGCCACTCCTTTGCCAGGTCCGGCGCGGCGTGGCTGGCAATGATCTGGCCGTTGAGGGAAGTCAGCAGGGGAATGTAGCCAACGTTGAAATCCCCCTTGGAGATTTCCTCAATGATCAGGCCACTGGTAACACAGTCCATACCGCTGCCACCGAATTCTTCCGGCAGTTCGCCACCAAGCAGCCCCATCTCGCCGAGCTGGCGGATGACATCCTTCTCGATGATGCCGGCCTGGTCCCGCTTGCGATAGCCCGGAGCCAGCACCTCGGCGCTGAAGCGGGCCACAACTTCGCGAATTGCGTTCTGTTCTTCATTGAATCCGAAATTCATGGTGTTCTCCGGGCGTTGTCTGTGACCCGGTGACCGGTGGCCACCGGGTCGATCTGCTTACTTGTAGAATTTCCGGAAGTCCGGCTTGCGCTTTTCCTTGAAGGCTTTCACGCCTTCTTTGGACTCTTCGGTGTCGTAATACAGGCTCAATGCCTGCATCCCAAGGGCACCGATGCCGGCAATGTTGTCGCTGTCGGCATTGAACGAGCGCTTGGCGATGGTGAGAGCGGAGGGGCTCTTCTCAAGGATTTCCTCACACCACTTCTGCACTTCCTCGTCCAGCTGCTCTGGCGGTACCACGGCGTTCACCAGGCCCCACTCCAGCGCCTGCTGGGCAGAATACTTGCGGCACAGGTACCAGATTTCCCGGGCGCGTTTCTCACCGACAACCCGCGCCAGGTAAGCGGTGCCGAAGCCGGGATCCACCGAGCCGACTTTCGGGCCAACCTGGCCAAAAACGGCGGTTTCCGAGGCAATGCTCAGGTCACAGATCACGTGCAGCACGTGGCCGCCGCCGATGGCGAAACCGTTGACCCGGGCGATCACCGGCTTGGGTACTTCGCGGATGGTCCGCTGAAGCTCTTCCACCGGCAGGCCGATCAGGCCGCGGCCGTCGTACTGGCCTTCGTGTGCGCCCTGGTCGCCGCCGGTGCAGAAGGCTTTCTCACCAGCGCCGGTGAATACAATGACGCCGATGTCCTTGTTCCAGCCGGCGCGGTTGAAGGCGTCCAGCAGCTCCATGCAGGTCTGGCCGCGGAACGCGTTGTAGCGGTCCGGACGGTTGATGGTGATGGTGGCGACGCCGTTGTTTTCGTCGTACAGGATGTCTTCGTAATTCATGGTGCGTTCTCCTAGCTCGTATAACTGGCCGCTTAGCCGGCCATGGTCAGGCCGCCGGACACGCTGATCACCTGGCCGGTAATGAAATTGGCATCGTCACTGGCGAGCAGGGCGATGACGCCGGGGTAGTCTTCCGGTTGGGCCAGGCGCTTCATGGGCACGGCATTGCGGAAGGCTTCCAGCAATTTTTCCGGGTTGGGTGCGGATTCCGCGACGCCCTTGAGTAAGGCAGTGTCTGTGGGGCCGGGGCAGACCACATTCAGGCACACGTTCTTGGTGGCCAGTTCCCGGGCCACGGTCTTGCTGAAGCCCACCAGACCGGCCTTGCAGGCGGCGTAGACGGACTCGCCGGAGGAGCCGACGCGGGCCGCATCTGAAGCGACGTTGATGACCTTGCCGCCACCGGCGGCAATCATTTTCGGCAGTACCACATGATGCATGTTCAGCGCACCGGTCAGGTTCACTGCGATCAGCTGGTCCCAGAGTTTGGGCTCGGTTTTCAGGAACGGCATGAAGCGGTCGAAACCGGCGTTGTTTACCAGCACTGTGGGCACGCCCAGATCGCTCTCGATGGCCGCCACGGTGTCAGTAATCGCGGCGTAATCGGTGATGTCGGCGGCGTAGGCGCGGGCCTTGCCTCCGGTTTCGATGATCAGGTGTGCCGTGGCTTGAGCCGCGCTTTCATCACGGTCCAGTACGGCCACCAGGCTTCCTTCCTCGGCAAAACGTTGACACACGGCGCGGCCAATGCCGCCCCCGCCGCCGGTCACGATGACGGTTTTTCCCTTAAGGCCTCTCATGATGACTTGCTCCTGTTGCTGTTAGATCAATGTGATTAACTGCGCTTGGCCGGTTCCAGACGAACCTCTTTGGCCTGCTCGCGCAGTTTGAATTTCTGGATCTTGCCGGAGGCGGTGCGGGGCATGGCCTCGATCACTTCCAGGTATTCCGGCAGGTAGTTCTTGGACAGTTGCTGTTCGGTCAGGTAGGCCTTTAACTGGTCCAGGGTAAGGTCGGTGGCGTTCTCGTCGAGGGTGGCGTAGGCGCAGAGGCGCTCACCCAGGCGCTCGTCCGGGCAACCCACCAGCGCCACATCGACAATGCCCGGGTACTTGTAGAGCAGGTTTTCTACTTCAACCACGGGGATGTTTTCGCCGCCGCGGATCACCACATCCTTGGTGCGACCGGTGATGCGGATGTAGCCATCCTTGTCCATGCGCGCGAGGTCGCCGGTATTGAACCAGCCGGCTTTGTCCACACCGTAAAGCTCGGGCCGTTTGAGATAGCCCACAAACAGGCTGGAGCCCCGGACCAGCAGGCTACCTTCTTCTCCGGCAGGCAGTTCGTTGCCCTGGAAGTCGGTGACTTTCACGTCCATGAAGGGCATGGCCTTGCCGTCGGATTGGCTGGCCCGCTCGGCGGGATCTTCCGGGCAGGTCATGGTGACGGCCCCGTTTTCGGTCATGCCCCAGGCCGAGACAATCTTTGCCTTCAGCACCTTGCCGGCTTGCTCAACCACGGCACTGGGGATCGGTGCGCCGGCCGAGACGAAAATGCGCAGGGAATCCAGTTCGCCCTCGTGCTTGGGTGCGGTTTTCACCAGATCCGCCAGGAACGGCGTGGCGGCCATGGTGAAGGCCGGTCTCTCGGCAGCAATCACCTTGCAGACATAGTCCGCGTCCCAGATGTCCTGGAGGATGGCGGTGGTGCCCAGGTAAATGGGCATCATGATGCCGTACATGAAGCCGGTCTGGTGGGCCACCGGAGAGGCCATCAACACCTTGTCGTCCGAGCTCAGGTGCAGGCGGTCGGCGTAAGGACGTACATTGGAGAACAGGGTGTTGGAGGTGTGCATGACCCCCTTGGGTTCGCCTGTGGTACCGGAAGTGTAGAGGATCTGGATGGCGTCGTCGGCGGTTAGTTGGCGCTCGGCAAACAGGGCCTTGGTGTCTTGCTTTTCTTCCCAGGGAGTCTCCATCAGGCGCTGTTCGAAGCTGCGTTCGCCCTCGCCGCCGATCACCAGCAGAGTTTCCAGGTTCGGCAGCTCTCCGCGAATACCGTCGATCATGGCTTCGTAGTTAAAGCCCCGGAACACTCTCGGAATCACCAGCAGTTTGGCCTCGCCATGCTTGAGCATGAACCGCAGTTCCCGCTCCCGGAAGATGGGCATGAGCGGATTCAGAATCGCGCCGATGCGCATGCAGGCCAGATGCAGGGCGGTGGTCTGCCACCAGTTCGGTAGCTGGCAGGCCACCACGTCGCCTTTACCGATGCCCATGCCGGCCAGGCCCGCCGCCATGCGGGTGACTTTGTCATTGAGTTCCCGATAAGTGAGGGCGGTGCGGGTGTCGCTGGTGACCTGGTAGTCGACGATGGCTTCCCGGTCCGGAGTGCTGGCGACTGCCTGATCCAGGTAGTCGGTAATGAGTTTTTCGTTCCAGGCGCCGCTTTCCAGCATGGCGTCACGGCGTTCCGGATTGAGAGTGATGCCTGTATCCATCTGATTCACCTGTTGTGTCCGGTTTGTTTTTGTTGGGTGGCCAGCCCGCATAAGCAGGTCGTTGCCTTGTCAGTTTCAACATACGCCTTCTCAAAATAATATGTCAACATCTTGCCTTAAAAAATGTTCGAGTGTAGCCTCTGTAAATCGAACAAATAAGCTTACATGGCTTTCATAAGGAAGTAATAAGAAAACGCCTTTTAGTGGAGATGGTTATGGAGTACAGCAACATATTGCTTCAAAAGCACGAGGCTGTGGCCCTGGTCAGACTCAACCGACCAGAGGTCTACAACGCGTTGAACAATGCACTGATGAACGAACTGACTTCCGCTCTGGAAGTCCTGGAAGCGGATGAGGCCATCCGCGCCATCGTCATTACCGGCAACGAGAAAGCCTTTGCCGCCGGCGCGGATATTGCCGAAGTCCATGCCCTGGACTTTTCCCGGGCCTACCGTGAGCGCTTCATCTCCGCCAATTGGGAAATCGTTACCCGATGCCGAAAGCCGGTGATTGCCGCGGTGGCCGGCCTGGCACTTGGCGGTGGCTGTGAACTGGCGATGATGTGTGACCTCTTGATTGCCGCCGATAACGCCCGCTTCGGCCAGCCGGAAGTGAAAATTGGCACCCTGCCCGGAGCTGGAGGAACCCAGCGCCTGGCCCGGGCCATTGGCAAGGCCAAGACCATGGACCTGTGCCTGACCGGGCGGATGATGGATGCGCAGGAAGCCGAACGCAGCGGCCTGGTCAGCCGGGTCGTGCCAGCCGGGGATCTGATCGAAACAGCCCTGACAACAGCAGCGGAAATCGCCGGTTACTCTCAGATGGCCACCATGATCAACAAGGAGGCTGTGAACCAGGCCTTCGAGACCACGTTAAGAGCCGGAGTGGAATTCGAGCGCCGGCTACTGTGGTCCAGTTTTGCCAGTGAGGATCGCAACGAGGGTATGACCGCATTTCTCGAGAAGCGCCAGCCCCAGTGGAAGCACCGTTAATCTGCGCAGATGCCAGGATCTTAGGCAAGTTGGATCGAGTGGGGCTCGAGCGCTTTCCAAATACGAATAACGACACGGAGACAAAACATCATGGCCAACCAGGCAAGTTTCAACTGGGAAGACCCGCTGTTGCTGGACCAGCAACTGACCGAAGACGAGCGCATGGTGCGCGAGAGTGCTCGCCAGTTTGCCGAAAGTAAGCTCCGGCCCCGGGTGCTGGAAGCCTTCCGCAACGAACAGACCGACCCGGAGATATTCCGGGAAATGGGCGAGACAGGCCTGCTGGGATGTACCATTCCCGAGCAATACGGCGGTAGCGGCCTGAATTACGTGTGTTATGGCCTGATCGCTCGCGAGGTGGAGCGGGTGGATTCCGGTTACCGGTCCATGATGAGTGTGCAGTCATCTCTGGTGATGGTGCCCATCTACGAATTCGGTAATGAGGAAACCCGCCAGAAGTATCTGCCCAAACTCGCTTCCGGAGAATGGATTGGGTGTTTCGGGTTGACCGAACCAGACCATGGCTCCGATCCCGGCAACATGGCGACCCGCGCCCGCAAGGTGGACGGCGGTTACCGCCTGACCGGCAGCAAGATGTGGATTACCAACAGCCCAATCGCTGATGTGTTCGTGGTCTGGGCCAAGGACGACGACGGCGCAATTCGCGGCTTTGTGCTTGAGAAAGGCTGGGAGGGCCTGAGTGCCCCGGCCATTCACGGCAAGGTAGGGCTGCGGGCCTCGATCACCGGTGAAATCGTGATGGACGGCGTCTTTGTGCCGGAAGAAAACGCCTTCCCGGACGTGCGAGGGCTGAAGGGGCCGTTCACCTGCCTGAACTCCGCCCGCTACGGTATTTCCTGGGGTGCTCTGGGTGCCGCCGAAGATTGCTGGCACACCGCTCGCCAGTATGTGCTGGACCGCAAGCAGTTCGGTCGGCCCCTGGCCGCCAACCAGCTGATCCAGAAAAAGCTGGCAGATATGCAGACCGACATCACCCTGGCCCTGCAAGGCTGCCTGCGTCTTGGTCGGATGAAGGATGAGGGCACGGCTGCCGTCGAGATCACTTCCATCATGAAGCGCAATTCCTGCGGCAAGGCCCTGGATGTTGCCCGCCTGGCCAGGGATATGCTCGGGGGGAACGGAATCAGTGATGAATTTGGGGTGGCGCGACATCTGGTGAATCTGGAAGTGGTGAATACCTATGAAGGCACTCACGATGTGCACGCTCTGATTCTGGGTCGAGCCCAGACCGGTATTCAGGCGTTCTTTTGATCATTCCCATCCAGGATTGCCGGTATTGCAGGGTCTGGTCTTTGGGCAGTCCTGCACTGAAATGAGCGTTGGCCTGCTTTTTTGCACCAGGTCAGGGCGAACCCGGGATGCGACTACATCCTGACCTGGTGTGATTGTGCAAAGTGCACAGGTCAGGTGTCATCCACTCTCTCAAATCATGGCCGTGAGGACCACATGGCACAGACGTTGCCATCTTTCTCTCGTGTTTTTATCAAAGAGAGACAAGGCAATGACCTCACAAGTGACTCCTCAGGAACAGGACTACCCGCTCAGCCCGGTGCCCATGGACCAGCGCCGCAGTATCTGGTCCATGGGCCTGGTTCTGCTTGGCTTCACCTTTTTCACAGCCACCATGTGGGCGGGCGGCAGTATCGGTGTTGCATTCGATTTTTTAACGATGCTGCTGGTGTTGGCAGCCGGGAACCTTCTTCTGGGTACCTATGCCGCCATTCTTGGCTACATCGCTGCCAAATCGGGGCTGAATACGGCACTGATGTCCCGTTTTACCTTCGGTGAGCTGGGCAGCAAACTCTCCGACTTCATCCTGGGCTTTACCCAGATCGGCTGGTACGCCTGGGGCACGGCTACCATGGCCATTCTCCTGGTCAAGCTGACGGGCTTGCCCGAGAGCTGGACCACGCCCCTGATGGTGGTGTTCGGTTTCGGCTTCTGTATCACCGCGTTCATTGGCTACAAGGGGCTGGAAATGCTGTCCCGCTTTGCGGTGCCGGCGATGATTATTTTGGTAGCGGTGAGTATGACAATCGCCACCTCGGACGCCGGTGGATTTTCGGGATTACTCGCCATTACCCCCTCAGACGAAATGACCGTAGCTGCTGCTATTACCATGGTGTTCGGCACTTTCGTCAGTGGAGGCACCCAGGCTACCAACTGGACCCGTTTTGCCAAATCCGGAAAAACGGCGGTGATTGCGACCCTACTGGCGTTCTTCCTCGGTAATGGATTGATGACGCTGATCGGCGCCTTTGGTGCTCTGGTTTACCAGCAGGCGGATATCGTCGACATCATGGTGGCGCAGGGGCTGGCGACCCTGGGTATTCTCATGCTCTTCCTGAATCTTTGGACAACGCAGGATAATACCGTATACAACTTCGCCGTGGCCGGCTGCAATATGATTCGAACCCGCCGGCGCAAGCTGGTGACAGTGGGCGGTGCCGCCATCGGCACAGTGCTGGCTGTTCTGGGTATGTATGAGTGGCTTGTCCCGTTCCTGGTGTTGCTTGGAACCTTCATTCCGCCCATTGGCGGGGTCATCATGGCCAGCTATTTCATTGGCTATAAGCGCGAGTACCCGTCACTCGAAACGGCGACGCTGCCCGCGTTCAATATTCCCGGGCTGGCGGCCTATGCCATAGGCTCGGCAGCGGCCTATACCTCGCCATGGATCGCGCCGATTGTTGGCGTACTGGTTGCCGCGGCCAGTTATGGTGTAGTGCTTGTGGTCAGTGAGGCCGTGCGTGATCGCCGGGCCCAGGTTCTGGGAGCGGTGTAAATGGCCCTGACGTGCCGTGACATTCCGGAACTCCCTGGCCTTGGGGCCATCCATCTGCGGGGTGGGAGTTCCGGCGCAGAAAACACGGTGCGCTGGCCTTATCTGGCGGAGAACCGGTCTTTCACCAACTGGGTCAGGGGTGGCGAGCTGGTATTTGTCACCGGTATCAGCCGCCATCGTAGCCCGGCCAACCTGGCCGAGTGCCTCTATGAAGGCCGGGACTGCGGCATATCGGGGCTGGTTGTGCTGACCGGCGATGCCTACATCGGGCAGCTGCCGGCCATGTTAAGTCGTCTGGCGGATGAGCTGGCCATTCCGTTGTTTGAGCAGCCTTATTCGCTGCCACTGGTGGATGTGACCGAAACCATCGCCCGGGCGATTGTCGCATCGGAGCGAGCGCAAGAACCCCGGGAAG
Source organism: Marinobacter sp. EhC06 (assembly GCF_001650915.1). GTDB lineage: Bacteria > Pseudomonadota > Gammaproteobacteria > Pseudomonadales > Oleiphilaceae > Marinobacter. Next base: position 33,343 of record NZ_LXYO01000023.1, on the reverse strand, counting down.
ACGGGCTGGCGGAGGCGTTGATAGCCGGTATCGGCAGTCACCAGCTCGAACGACTGATCCGGCAGTACCTGCCCGGGATGGAAGCCGAGTTGCTGAACAGTCGTGATCTTCTGGAGTCATGGCTTCAGGAGCGTGGAAACCAGTGCGCCATGGCCGAAGCCCTTGGCTGCCACAGAAACACCATCCGGAACCGGATGAATCGGTTGGTCGCGGAGATGCCTCCGGCGGCTGAACCGAATGAATATTTCAAAACCCTGGTGCTGGCCCATCTGTTGTCGAGGCCATGATTCAAACCAGCGGAAAATCTGTGTGGAGATGTTATGAGTGAAAATCTGAACGCTATTATCAATGCTCGGTTGCAGGGCCGTGAGGGGTTATTCCGGCTGACCATCACTGATGGAAAATTCAGCAGTGTCACGGCGCAGGATGCGACTGAAAGCGTTGCCGAGAACCAGCTGGACGCCGGCGGAAATCTGGTCGCTCCTCCTTTCGTGGAGCCGCACATCCACCTGGACGCGGCCATGACCGCCGGCGAGCCACGCTGGAACCAGAGTGGTACCTTGTTTGAAGGGATCGAGTGTTGGTCTGAACGCAAAGCCAGCCTGACTCATGACGACGTGATTGGCCGGGCCGAACAGACGTTGAAGCTGTTTGCCGATAACGGCATTCAGCACGTCCGCACCCACGTGGACGTGACGGACCCCAAGCTGACAGGGCTGAAGGCCATGTTGGAAGTGCGTGAGCGCATGGCTGACACAGTCGACCTGCAGATTGTCGCTTTTCCCCAGGAAGGCCTCTGGTCATTTCCCCAGGGCAAGGAGCTGATGGAAGAGGCGGTTCGTCTGGGGGCCGATGTTGTCGGTGGCATTCCCCATTTCGAATTCACTCGAGACTACGGTGTTGAATCGGTTCAATGGCTGGTGGCGTTGGCCCACAAACACGACCTTCTGGTGGATGTGCATTGCGACGAGATTGATGATCCCGAGTCCCGTTTCCTGGAAGTGCTCGCTGCAGAGGCGCTCAAGCTGGATTATGGCTCACGGGTCACCGCCAGCCATACCTGTGCCATGGGCTCGTACAACGACCATTACTGCAGCCGGCTGTTCCGCTTGTTGAAGAAATCCGGCCTGCGTTTCCTGTCCATGCCCACCGAAAGCCTGCACCTGCAGGGACGATTCGATGGTTACCCGAAACGCCGTGGCCTGACCCGGGTTCCGGAACTGCTGGATGCGGGGCTGAAGGTGGCCTTCGGCCAGGATTCCATCCGCGATCCCTGGTATCCACTGGGCAACGGCAACATGCTCCGTACCCTGGACGTAGGCCTGCACGCCTGCCACATGCTGGGCATGGGTTGGATTGATCGGTCGCTGGAGCTGATCACCGACAACGGTGCTGCAGCATTGGATCTGGAAGAATACGGCATCGAGGAGGGCCTTCCGGCTCGCTGTGTTGTTCTGCAGGGGCGGTCGCCCTATGAGGTGCTGCTTGGGCAGTTGCCGGTTCTGGCGTCGGTGCGTGATGGCCGCGTTTTGGTCAATCGTGGCAGCTAAATGGTATCTGAACAGGCTGGGCGGCCCGGCTGAAAGAATTCGGTGTACCGAAGGTCAACGGCAAAGTGTTCCAGGTGAACGAGGCCTTGTCCGCCATTGATCACGGTCCGGTCTGAATCATGTTTGCCGCCGCTTCACAAACCCGGCTTTCTGGAATGCGCCTTAAATGCCATGTTCCTGGTTCATTTCAGTTTTGCGAATTCCAGAACCATGGAATGGAACTTGGCTGCCGCCGGTGAAAGCGGCCTCCCGCAACGCTGCAAGACACCATAGCGGGTCCGAAGAGTCTCAATCCCGGATACAGAAACGGTTGTCACCTTTCCGCTATCAAGCAAATCGGCCACTATAGGTCTGGGTGCGATACTGATGGCCTTGCTGCCAGTAACAATGGCGGCAAGCATGGCAATATTGTCGCACTCGATTCTTCGTTTCAGCCCCCCTTGTTGCGCGCTCATGGCCTGAATATTCCGTTCCATATCTTCAGGAACACGTGTCATGGCTATTGGATAATCGAGTAAATCTCCCCATACCACCCCCGTCGCCTGAGCCAACGGGTGATCATGACGACAAAACACAACAACTTCGGGCTGCGGCAAGTGGGTTATTTCCAGATCGGGATCGCCAGACAACTCGCCGGTATCGGCCACAAAGAGCTCTATCTCATGGTCCAACAGCGCAAGGCGTAAATCCTGCCAGTTATCTGTCCGAATGTTGAGGCGGATTCCCGGGTACTGATCCACAAACCGGGCACAGACCTTATCCATCAGGGCCAGCGCCGGGTAGGGGCCGGTTCCGATATTCAATTCGCCTGTCTCAAGCTCGTCGATGGCCTCGACTTCCTGTCTTAAAGACTCTGCCGCTGCCAGCAGGCCCCGGACATGGGGTAGAGCGGCTCGCCCGTGCGCGGTCAAAACCACCCCGAAGCGCCCCCGATCGAACAGTCTTGCCCCGAGTTGGCGCTCCAGTTCCTGGATGCTGCGACTTAACGCCGGTTGAGACAGGTGCACGACTTCCGAGGCGCGGGCAAAACTGCCGCACTCAACTAACGCCATGAAATGCCGGATGTGTCGTGTGTCCATGGCACTATATCTATGCGTTTTGCGCATATTAAGTCAAGAAACATTGCATTGGATGAACGGAACACCTCGCTTCAAACTGCAGTTACGTGGCGCACGATTCGAAACCAACAAAACCCAGGTGCCGCCAAAAAGAGGAGATTCCGCATGCTACCCCTATTCAAGAAGGCCATGCTGACAGCGTTAGGTGCCGGTTTACTGTTCCCGATGATCGCTCAGGCCGAAACGTCCAAGCCGGCCACCGAGGCGACGGCCCAGTTCAATCAGGCAGTACTGAATGAGCTGCCGTTTGCCGACACTCAATCGTTTGAGGATGCGCGCCGCGGTTTTATGGGTGCGTTGCCGAATGGCAGGGTGGTGGATGAAGAGGGGCACGTGGCCTGGGACATGGCGCCGTTTGCTTTTCTGGAGGCCGATGCGGCTCCAGATTCCGTCAATCCAAGCCTGTGGCGCATGGCGCAACTGAATGCGATCCATGGGCTGTTCGAAGTGGTCGAAGGCATGTACCAGATCCGCAACATGGATCTGTCCAATATGACCATCCTTGAGGGCGACAGCGGCCTGATCATCATCGACCCCCTTCTGACGCCCGCGACGGCGCGCGCCGGTCTGGAACTCTATTACCAGCATCGAACCAAAAAGCCCGTTGTGGCAGTGCTTTACACACACAACCATGCGGATCATTTCGGCGGTGTGAAGGGTGTCGTTAATGAGGAGGATGTTCGCGCCGGTAAGGTCCGGATCTATGCTCCGGAGGGGTTCATGGAGCATGCGATCGCTGAAAACGTCATTGCCGGCAATGCCATGACCCGTCGCGCCACCTACCAGTTCGGCGCTGGTTTGACTCCAGGCGTGAGAGCTCATGTCGACACCGGGCTTGGCAAGGCACTGGGTAGCGGTGGGCTCAGCCTTATTGCTCCCACCGATACGGTGCCTGACAACGCCAACCTGACCATCGATGGTATCGAGATTGAGTTCCAGATGGCGCACGGCACCGAAGCCGAATCTGAGATGATGATGTATTTCCCTCAGTTCCGTGTGCTCAACACCGCCGAGATCACAAGTCAGCACCTGCATAACATCTACACCATCCGCGGAGCCGCCATTCGCGACGCCAGTTCCTGGTCCAGGTTTATCGACAAGGTACTGGTTCGCTTCGCTGATCGCACGGACATTCTGGTGGCCCAGCACCACTGGCCGATCTGGAACCCTGAGGACATCACGCATTTTCTGGAGGTTCAAAGGGACCTGTACAAGCATATCCACGATCAGACGGTCCGTATGATGAACCGTGGCATGTTGCCCGGCGATATTGCTGAAAACCTGCAGTTGCCTGAAAGCCTGAACCAGGAATGGTCAGCGCGCGGTTATTACGGAACCGTCAGCCACAATGCCCGCGGTATATATCAGCGCTACATGGGTTGGTATGACGCCAATCCCGCCAACCTTAACCCTTTGCCACCTCGTGAAGAATCGAGACGCACCATCGACTACATGGGCGGTGAGGCAGAAGTGCTCCGAAAGGCCCGCGAAGATTTTGCGGACGGCGACTATCGCTGGGTTGCATCAGTGATGCGTGATCTCGTGTATGCCAACCCTGAAAACCGTGAAGCGCGCGAACTGGGCGCGGACGCTCTGGAGCAGCTTGGTTACCAGGCCGAGGCGGGCACCTGGCGTAGCGCCTACCTCGTTGGCGCGCACGAATTGCGCCACGGTGTAATCACGCCGAAACATGTGGGGCTGCAGCCAGATCTGATGCAGGCACTGCAAACCAGTATGTTTTTTGATTCGATGGCAGTAAGGATTGACCCGGAAAAAGCCGCCGGAGAGCATCTGGTGATCAACTGGTCTATTACCGACCAGGGTGAGGATTACCGGCTGAACCTGCAGAATGCCACACTGACCCATCGGTCGGGGGAGCTGGACGAGCGTGCCCACGCCAGTGTGAGTATGCCCCGAGCGGTACTGGATAATATCCTTCTTCAAAAAACCAGCTTCCCGGAGGCGGTGGAGTCTGGCGAGATCCAGGTCGAGGGGGCAGTGGATGCCTTCTTTGGCCTGCTGCAAATGCTGGAAAAACCACCAGCAAACTTCTCCATCATTGAACCGGTGGGGGAACAACCGTGAACGAGAATTTTGATTACATCGTGGTCGGTGCCGGCTCTGCCGGTAGCGTACTGGCGGATCGGCTTTCAGCCGATGGCCGATACTCGATCTGCATACTGGAGGCGGGGCCGGGTGGGGATTCGTTCACCATCCGGACGCCGGGCGCCTTTGCCGCCCACATGTTTCTCAAGAAGTACAACTGGGCATTCAACGCCAGGCCCGACCAGAAACTGCGAGATGGTGAGCCCTTGTTTACCCCCAGGGGAAAAGGGCTTGGTGGTAGTTCGTCAATAAACGGCATGCTCTACGTGCGCGGTCAGAAAGAGGACTACGACGAGTGGGAGGCACTCGGTAACGAAGGCTGGGGCTATCGCGAGATGTTGCCTTACTTCCTGAAATCGGAACACCACGAGACGCTTTCCGGAACCCCTTATCACGGCAAAGGTGGCAACCTTCACATCAGTGTACCGGAAACAGCGGAGTACCCGATGTCCGAAGCTTTCGTAGATGCGGCACGGCAGGCCGGTTTTCCCTGCAACAGCGATTTTAACGGCGCCAACCAGGAAGGCGTGGGCTATTTCCACCTGAACATCAAGAATGGCCGTCGATTCGGTGCCGCCGACGCCTATTTGAAGCCGGCCATGACTCGCCAGAACCTGACTGTATTCACCGACGCACAGGTGAAAAAAGTGGTGTTCGAGGGCAAACGGTCTGTTGCGGTAGAGCTCCGCCACAAGGGCAGAGATTGGGTGTTGCGGGCAAACCGGGAAATCATTCTAAGCGGTGGAGCGATCAACTCGCCCCAGTTGCTTCAGCTTTCCGGCATCGGAGACCGCGACATCCTGGAAAACCTGGGTATTGGGTGCCTGCACGAATTACCGGGAGTGGGTAAGAATCTTCAGGAGCACGTGGACGCCTGCGTCCTGGTTTCAAGCAGGAAGAACAATGGCTTCACTGCCTCGTTCGGTGGCCTGCTGAAAATGCTCCCGGATACCATTCGGTATACCCTCAGCAAGCAGGGCAAGCTGGCCAAATCCATCACCGAGGCTGGCGGCTTTATCAGGTCCAGTGACAGCGTTAATCGCCCGGATGTCCAGCTTCACATGCTGCCGCTGTTGTTTGATGACAGCGGCCGTGACCTGAAGCTCATGTCCAACCCCGGTTATTCTGTGCATGTCTGTGTGCTGCGGCCGAAGAGTTCAGGTACCGTCAATATCACATCGGCCGATCCGTTTACGGCACCGGACATCGACTACAACTTCTTCGCAGATCCCGACGACTGCAAAGTCATGGTAAACGGTATCCGCCAGGCGCGCCGAATTCTGGCGGCGAAGGCCTTTGACGATTATCGCGGTGAGGAAATCCACCCGGGCGCAGACTGCCAGTCCGACGAGCAGATTATTGAAAAGGTGAAGGAAAAGGTGGGCCTGGTGTACCACCCGGTGGGCACGTGCAAAATGGGTACTGACAGGATGGCGGTAGTGGACCCACAACTGAGGGTGCATGGGCTCGAAGGCCTGCGTGTGGTCGACGCGTCCATCATGCCACGGTTGACCAGCGGCAATACCAACGCGCCTACGATTGCCATTGCCGAAAAGGCTGCTGACATGATTCTCGAAAAGGCGGAGGGCTGCGATATCTGATTGTCAGCCTTTAAACAAAAGCGAACATTCAGTTCATTGGCTGAGAGCAATTTAGAGCGCCTCTTCAGACGTGTAGGTAAGAGCGATTAACTCAGTGAGCAAGTGAAAATCTCAACTTGGTTCCCCTTTTCACCAGGAAAGTCGAGCGACAACACGCTTCTCATCGGCGACTAGCGAAAAGGACCAGCCATTTCGCTCACAAAGCCGCTGAACAATGCCCAGACCCAGGCCATACCCAGAATTGGCCGCATCAGTTTGCGTCTGCCGCTCGTTTTCAACTTTGCTCAATTGATTGGTGACCAAGAGCTCATTGGGTTTAATTCGAATGGTGATTGGTCCCTGAGCGCTGAGAGTGTGCTCAAACGCATTTCGCACCAGGTTGTTGACTGCAATAAAAAAAGCCTGCGGGTGACCGTCAACACTCGGTTTGGCGAGTTCCTCTACTGCAACATCGACCGATTTTTGGCTGAGCAGGTAGCGCTGTTGATCAACCGCCTTGTTCACCAGCGGCATGACTAAAAACTGCTCGTCATACAATCCATCGTCCGTTTCGCGTGCAAGGCACAAGAACATTTCAATTGTGGTCTTCATATCGAGCGTTGCGCGTCGGACCCGATCAACCGCCTTAGCATCGGCCGCTGACAGGTCGTTTTGTTCCAGCAACTCAAGTGCACCGATTATAACGGTGATCGGCGTCCGCAACTCATGACTGGCAGAACTGGTGAAGTAACGTTCCCTCTCAACAAAGGCACGGATACGTTCAAAGGTTTTTTCGATAGTCCGTGCTAGCACGCCAACTTCATCGTCGCCAAACCGTTTGGCCTCGATGCGCTTTTGATCTTCGACCGAAAGCCGTTCTGGGTTGATGTCAGCGACGGCGCCGGCGAGTTGTACCACGGGGGCGACGGCTTTGCGCATGACGACAATACCAAGCCCGAAGCCAAGAGCGGCAAGCGCCCCCACGGCACCGGTAATAAAGAGCAACCACCACCAATCATCGGATGACGCAGCTTCAATCCCTGCAACATTGAAAACCACAAAGCCGTTACCCTGCCCATTGTCGGTCGGTACGACCGCGACATGCAGTTCAATTTTTTCGAATTCATACAACCCTTCACTCGGGTTTGTTTGGGCCCAACCCCGTAGCGACTCAGGCAAGCTACCAATCTCATCGTATGCGCGAAAATTGTTCGGCATAGACGGGTAGCTCTCCGCAGCACGCTGCAGTTGATGTTGCAGTACGTGGTCTTCGGTTAACTTGATTGCACCAAAGAAGGCGAATCCCCAGGCAACGCTGAGCACAGCCACGCACAAGGCAAACGCAAGCGCGACGCGGGTGCGTAAACTGTGCCGGTACATTACTGGACATCCTCTGCAATGCGGTAGCCGATGCGATGCACGGTATGGATCAGCGGCCTATCAAACGGGCGATCGATTGCCTGTCTCAGCTTGTACAGGTGCGAGCGAAGGGCATCCCCATCAGGCCGCTCGTCAACCCACAATAGCGTTTCGAGATCATCGCGAGCCACGACAGACGGGGCTACTTCCATAAGCCGTTGAAGGAGTTTCAGGCAAGCAGGGCTGAGATCGACACGCCGCCCGGCGCGGTGGACTTGCAGCGTGGACCTGTTCAACGTCAGATCACCGACCGTAAGCAGGTCGTCGGTTTTCCCGTGACTACGTCGATACAATGCCTGCAATCGCGCATGAAGCTCCTGCAAGGCGAATGGCTTGACGAGATAATCATCAGCTCCTGCCTCGAAACCTTTGAGTTTATCGTCAAGTGTGTCACTCGCCGTCAGCATCAGCACGGGAGTTTCGGCTTTAGCCTCAGCTCGAAGCTTCTTGCAGAAGCTCAGACCATCCATCCCGGGAAGCATCAGGTCCAGAACGATAACGTCAATAGGATTCGTCAACGCCAGGTACATCGCGCTGATGCCGTCATAGGCAAAGTCCAGAACATACCTATGCTTTTCAAGGTAGGCAGCGATGTTTTCGCAAATGTCGCGGTTGTCCTCAACGATCAACACTCTCATTGGCGCCACACCAAGAACGTTTTCCATCTGCAGCTCTCCGTTACCAGGGGTAATTCAGTTGCGGGCCAGTTGTTCGCGTCGTTGTATCTCCTTCTCAAGATACTGAATCCAACGACGGGCTTCATCTTTGCTGTCATCGTATTCCGCTGCTTGGCGGAAGCTGTCGATGGCCTCATTCAGCCGGTCCAAATTGTAGAGGGACAGCCCTAGCAAAAGGTAGGCATTGTCGGCCTGACCCAGCTCGCCTTTTTCCAGGCCCTTTCGAAGAAAAGCTACAGCCTGCTCCCACTGATCCAATTGAAAATAGGTTTGGCCGAGGCGCACATCCAGTTCTCCGGTATCTGAAAACTTGGCCGCCTGGATCAGCGCAGGCAGAGATTTCTCCGCTTCCTGAGCCATTGACCAGGCGCTGGAAAGCAATAGAAGGTTGTCCTCGCTCTCTCTGATGCTGCCGTCTTTCATGCCTTTTTCCAGTACCCTGGCGGCTTTGTAGGGTACGCCCGCCTGCAAAAGCAACTGGGAGAGCTTGATTAGCTCCTTTTCCTCATTCAACAGATTCTGACGGTAGGCGACCTCCAGGGCACTGAGTCGCTTGTCTTCCTGGTTTAGCTCACCGTAAACGTCGGACAATTGCATCCAATAGCTCTTCTTCGGATAGTGTTTCACCAACTTTTCCAGCACCCTGGCCATGGCGGCGTAATCGTTCCGTTCGAAGTGAATGGCCCGTAGCAGCATATACCAGTCTTCTCTGGGCACCTCGCCCTGATTTTCCAAAAAGTTGACCGCTTCCTGCGCCGGTTCGAGGGCTTTGGAAAACTGCCCAAGTTGATAGTAGGCCTGAGCAAGGAAAACATAAGCTCTCGGATTGGGGTTGGTCACCACTTCGAACCAGCGCTCCAGAAGCCTGATTGCGCCCTCGTAGTCCTCGCGTACGAAATACAGCTGCCCCAGGCTGTAAAGGGCTTCGGTCTCCAGAGCTTCTGGCAGGTCGCTTTGATTCAGCAGGTTCTGGTAGGCCTGAATGGCTTTGTCGTAGTCGTCTTGGGAAAAATACAGTGAGGCGTAGAAACGCCACATCATGGCGGCTTCATAACTGTTAAGACCGCTCCGGCTTTGGAGTCGATCCAGGGTGGCGATTGCTTCGGCGGTCTGATTTGCGTCGGCCTGTTTCTGCGCTTCGGACAGGGTACTGAACACCCTTTCCCGCAGGGTAGGCGTTTCCACGGTTCTCCGTTCGGAGCGGTTTTGATCGGTTTGTGCGTGCGCCGTCAGCGGCGATTGCAGCAGCACAAAAAAGAGGCAAAAGCCGGCTCGGAAGGCCAACGCTCTGATCAACGACGTAGTTTTCTGGATCGCTTTGCCTGATTTCATTTTTCCAACCGAAAGGTAATTCGATTCTGCACGCCCGCCACATCCACGGCTTCGCCGTTGACCACCTTGGGTTTGTATTTGAATTTCAACGCCGCGCGAACGGCCGCGTCGTCAAATACATTCGGCGGTTCGGACTCAATGATCACTGGGTCCCTGACCGCTCCGGTTCGGGTAACGGTGAACTCCAGAAGGACATAACCTTCAATGCCGCGAGACAAAGCCCGGCGCGGGTAGACGGGCTGTACTTTCACGATGGGCAAGTAGTCCCCGTCGGAGGCACTCAGGCCGAATCCAGTCGAAATGTCCAGGCCGGATTCCATGGCAAGGGGCGGGCCGGATAGGTCAGGTGGCGCTTCGTCCATACGGGGGCTTTCAAACCGGGGCGTGACCGGTTCCGGCGGTGTTTGTTCCGGCTCCGGTGGCTTTTCCGGTTTGCGTTCCCGGGTCTGCACGGTCTCTTCTTGCTCGAGCCGGACAAAATCCAGCATATAGCGTTCGCTGTCATCCTTCAGCTCGTTGTTGGCCGTACTGATAAAGGTGATCATGGCTGCGAACAAGCCCAAGGTCACCAGGCCAGCGGGAATAATTGAGACGAGCAATCTTGGAAACATTGTCAGTAGCAGCCGTCAGTTTTGATTGGCGGCAATGGCCACGTTATAAACGCCTGCCGCACGGGCCGCGTCCATTACTTGCACCAATCGTTCATTTTTGGAGTCCCTGTCGGCCTGAATAACCACGGTGCCTTGGGGATTTTCCGCGTGCAGCCGTTCGATGTTGGCGCGCACGGAGCGAGGGTCCACCTGCCGTTTGTCGATCCAGATCTGGTTACGCGAATCAATGGCCACCAGGATATTGGCCCGTTCCTTCATGACGGCCGTGGTAGCTTCGGGCTTATTTACGTCAATGCCCGCTTCCTTCACGAAGGAGGCCGTAACAATGAAGAAAATCAACATGATGAACACCACATCCAGCATGGGCGTGAGGTCAATGTCCGATTCTTCTTCCTCTGTTTGGAGTTTGCCCAGGGCTCGGCGCATGGATGGTTCCTCTCGCAGTGCGTTAATCGATGGTCAGGCGGTCTTCGATGAGCTCGCTTTCCCGTTGGGCGAAACGTTTTAAATAGGTGATTGCGAACAACCCGGACAGGGCACCCACCATGCCGGCCATCGTAGGGATGGTTGCCTTCGAGACGCCCGATGCCATCACTCGTGCATTGCCGGTGCCCCCAAAAGAGATGGATGTGAACACTTCGATCATCCCGGTCACCGTGCCCAGCAGGCCGAGTAGGGGGCAGATGGCAATCAGCGTTTGAATCAGGGGCAGGGAGGCGGTCAACGATTGCTTGCACCTTGAAACCATCGCTTGCCTGATCTGTCGCGCTTGCCAGGATTTGCGTTCGGTTCGACCTTCCCACTGCGCCAGGGTGTGACGCCGATTCGCCCGATATTGAATCTGGAAAAACCAGATCCTTTCGACGATCAGCATCCACATAATGAATATGGTGACGCCGATGATAACCAGTACATCCCCTCCGGTTTCCAGGAAGATCAGAATGGCTTCATAGGCATCAAGCAGTGTGGCCATGGTCCTGCTGCTCCATCCGTTCCGCGATCAGTCCCGCGCTTTGCTCCTCCAGGGTATGAACCACGCCCTTTGCCATGGTGCTGGCGATGCTGTGCATGAACACCGTGGGAATGGCCACCAGCAGACCCAGAACTGTAGTCACCAGAGCCTGTGAGATGCCGCCAGCCATCAGTTTGGGATCGCCAGTGCCGAACAGGGTGATTGCTTGAAAGGTCAGAATCATGCCAATCACGGTGCCCAACAGCCCCATCAGCGGCGCCGTGACGGCGATGATTTTCAGCAGGGGGATGAATCGCTCCAGGCGCGGACGTTCCCGGATAATGGCTTCTGCCAGTTTCAGCTCCAGAGTGTCTGGATCCATTGCGCGATTATCGTTGTGAACCGCCAATACCCGTCCCAGGGGATTGTTGCTTTTAACGTCAGAGGACTTCATCTGGGATTTAACTTTGCTGCGCGTCACCCAGAGCGTGATGATGCGTTCCAATGCCAACAGCAAGGCCAGGATGCCCACCGCAATAATGATATAGCCGACGATGCCGCCCGACTCGACCCGCTCCCGCAGGTTCGGTTCCTTGATTAGCGCCTCCAACAGGGTGCCCCGCGACGGGTCGATGCCGAACGGAACCAGCTCTCCGTGGTTGGCCGAGGCAAGATTATGGGTGGTTTCGGTAAAACGGCCAGAAGGTTGTCGTACCAGTTCTGCGACCTTGTTGGTGCTGTGGTTATAGCGGAGGTACTTGCCGTCAGACACCAGGTTGAAAGCGCCCACACGGATGACGTCGCCCTGCTGCTCGACGCCGCTCTGATCGACCACCGTGGTGGCAAATCGGACCACCTTCCCGGATTCCGTCATTTCCCGTTGCAACTCGAACCATAGGCGCTCCATTTCCTCGATGGACGCCAGCTGCGAACTGGTGCCCATCTTTTGTGACAGTTCTGAAAGGAAGTCCCCCCGGCCTTTAAACTGCGCGCTGATCATGGAGTTCTCAAAATTGCTGGCCGTGTCACCGGCGACTTGCTGCAAGACGCCGAACAGCTCTTTCAGGGAACCCAGCCGCTCATCAAGCGCGGCCTGCAGTTCTGCCAGTTGCTGTTCATTTTCTTCAAAGGCGTTTTCCAGCTCGGCACTGCGCTGTTCTTCCTGTTCGCGAGTCGCTCTGGCTTCTGCCAGCAGTGCTGCCTGGTCATCTCGGGCGGCCTTGAACCGGGCTTCCCTTGCCTGGTTTTCTCTGACTTCCGCCAGTTTTCCCTGTTTCACTAGGTCCAATAGAGAATTGAGATCCTGAATCGGGGTCGCCGCGCTAGCATTGAAGGCCAGAATGAGGGTGGCGATCACCGGTAGGCATACGCGTTTAATAGGACTCATTGCGCCGCCTCCGGTCCGGGGATGGGTAACTTCAACAGGTTTGGCGCCACTTCCTTACGGGCAATGCGCAAACCCTTTTTGATTGGGGTGTGGTACTTGTCGGGTAGGGACACCCACTGGCGCTCGGTTTGATCCCAGAGGCCACTGCGCTGGGCGTTCTCTGTTTGGTACATGAGCGACACGCGGCCAATGCGCAGAAAATCGACTTCGCGAGGGTTGCCGTCAAGGTTCAGGGTGCCGGAGTATGCTTCGATGGTGCGCCCGTACTCGTTTTCAATTTGATAGGCTTCCAGAACTTTTCGGAACTTTTCTGCGACCGATACGTCGGCGCGGTCCATGAGCGAATCAAGGTACTCAAGCCGCTCTTGGCGCTCCTGCTCGAGAAACGGCACGTCCAGCTCCACAAATTGGTGCAGGCCATCCACCATGCGCAGCATCAAAGGAACGACCTGCCGCTCGATCACCGTTACCCGGTCGATGGAGTCTCGTAGCTGTTCCATCTCTTTCATCTGGCCGGCGATCTGCTTCTCCATTTGCCTGTTGTAAACCCGCAGGCCATCGATCTCTTTAATCACCACCCGGTATTCACTGAGCAGCCTGTCGGTTTGTTCCGCCACGCTGTCGATCCTCTGCTGTGAGGCCTTTGCGGCCTCGTTAGCGGAATTGTTGGTGGCGGTCACCTGGTCCAGGTCTTGAGCCAGCACCGATGAGTTCAGGAGTAGGGCGCTGCAACCACAACACACAAGCATTGAAAGGCGGCGTTTTGCGGACTTATTTCGGGTTCTCATGGTCTCTATCCCTTACCAGGCATAATCCAGCCGCAGGCCAATCAACGGTTCCGCCTCGGCGTCGTCCTTCACTTCGACGCCTCGGCGATAGTCAAACTCGGTGTCGTCGCTCGACGACGTCGCCGTCACGTTGATGACATCGAGAAAGGCCGTCAGATCGATGGGACCAAAGGCGCGCCGATAGTCGACACGAGCGTTCAATGAACCAGAACCGCTCTTTCTCCCAACATTGGTTTCGGTGATCTCTTTCGAGTAACGCAGTGGTTCGCCTGGGCCCAACACGTCCTCGTAAATCACAAACCGGTCATCTGGCCGGCCAGACAGGTATTTGTAGCGCGCGGCGACTTTCCAGCGGTCGTTGATCTCCCAGGTGAGGCCAAGGGTAGCGACGTGCTTTCGATTAAATTCAGCGGCAACATCGCCACGACCGTCTTTCTGGTCGACCACGGCGTCGTTGTAGGAATAGGTAGCGGTAGCGTAAACCCCTTCGGTGATCGTGCCGTTGACCACGACATCCACACCGTAGGACGTGCCGTCACCAATGTTGTCAAACGTACCGTCTGCCCGGTCTTGATCCACGACAAGGTCGTCGAGGATTTGATAGTAGGCCTCCGTTAATATCGACCAGTTGTAGTTGGGGAAGTACTCGACCCCGATACTGCTGTGGGTGATTTTTTCGTTCTTGAGGTTGTTTGACTCGTCGGCCGCAAGCTCCAAGTACCGGGGCGACTGATAGAAGAGCCCTGCGGTCGCAAAATACCGAACCGCGTTGTTCGGGCGCCAATTGACGCTGAACCGAGGCGACGCAAGGTTTTCATCGGTAAAACCGTCACGTTCGAGGCGCAGACCCGTACCAAAGTCCCAATCCCCGACTTCAAAAACCTGCTCGACGTAACTGGCATAGCTTGTTTCCTTGCGATTGAGCGAGGAGTTGATGTTCTCAGGCGTCAGCACGATGTAGCGTTGATTGGGGTCTGGTCTGAAATCATCCTGGTCGTAGACAAACCGGTTCCAATCACCGTCCAGGACCGTGTTGTAGTCCAGCTCTACCTGCGTGACCTGAAGGCCCCCGGTGAACACACCCCATTGATTCAATGTCTCGAAATCACTTCGCCAGCCGATCTCTGTTTCTTCTTCACCGACGGTAATGATGTCTTCGCGAACCGGATAATCGGAGGGAGGTGCGCCTTCGGGTGCCTGTTCCGGAAAGGCTTCGCCCTCTGAACTGATCTTGTCGCTCGCGCGGTAATACACCTTGTTGGTCAGAACGCCAGTGTCACCGACCAATGATCGTAAGGTCAGGCCGTACAAATCGCTGTCTTGTTCAGAATCCTGAAGCGCCGTGTCTTCGAAGTTGGGCGACTCGGCTACGTTAAACACGTCGCGGGTATAGTCTTCGTGAGTATCGATCAGTAGAACTTCGACCGTGTGTTTTTCGTTAATCGGGTTCACCGACTTTACGATGACGTCCCTGATCACGGGGTCACCAATGTCCAGTTCCTCAATGGTTTCGAACAGCTGGCCGAAGTCCAAGCGCCGGGCGGACACAAGCAGAGTAGAATCGTCTTTGATCCCGGTAGGCCCGTCGTAGCCCACTTCATAACCGGCGAGGTCAAGACGCAGGCTTGCTGACGGACTGGGGTTGCCATCGGCAACATCCAGCTTCAGTAGCGATGCCGCGCGGCCGCCATAAGCCGGCCCCCAGCCACCTGGAGAGAACTCCGCACTACTGATGACATTCGGTGCAAAAATTGAGAATCGGCCACCACCGCCAACATCCTCTTCCTCACCCAGGGTCGCATCAAAGTGGACGGCTTTATCGAAGGGAAAGTCATCAACGAACAGCAAATTGTCTCTTGGCCCACGGCCGCGGACACTAAAGCTCGCAAACTCATTAGCGGATGCCAGGCCAGGTAGTCCGTCCAGAGAGAGCAGGGGGTCTGCGCCACCGCCTACGGCACCCCGCAACGCCTCTCTGTCGAGATAAGTGCTGCTGGGTGATTCCAATACTTCCGCTTGCTGACCCAGAACCACCACTTCCTCGATGGGCTGTTCTCGAAGCGCATATTCAATCTTGATGTTTTTGCGCGTGACCACGCGCACGCTTGGCTCAAAGGCTGAAGCGAAGCCGCTCTTGGCTAGGCCCACGGAGTACAGCCCCGGATCGAGCTGCTCAACGACAATACTACCTTCGGAATTGGTCTCAAAAGACTGAGTGGTTCCGGTTTCCCGTTCCGTGAGCGTGATCTGCACAGTAGGAAGAGCGCGATCCGTATTCTGATTCTTGACGATGATGGTCAGCGCACCGGGCGCTTCCTGTGCATGGGTGAAAAGTGGAAAGCCAATCAAGAGCGCCCAAAGAGTCCACCAAGATATCTGTCTCAAGTGCCGGCTCATATTGCTTTCCTCCCAGGAATCGGCCGAATTTATGTGACGAAACGCTGGGAGGTTAACAATGGGAATGTCGCCGAAACGTCGCTGAAATGTGGTGGCTAAATTATGCTTGGACCTATGTCGTCGGGGACAACAGAAAAAGAGTAACTCTTTTGAGCAAGACATCTCTGGGATGTGTTAGAGAGCGCGCCTGAAATTCGGCAATCAGTAAATTCTGAACGTTCGCTTTGCGACCGTAGCGACCTCAATGAATCTTCTTTTTCGGAGGCGCTTTGGTTTCGTTCAGTGCAAAGGTCAGATTGCGATCGCCCCAATTTCCTTCCGAATTTGTACGGACACACCGTGGACACAATTTGGACACCGCCAAATAAAAAAGGCCTGCGTTTTCACGCAAGCCTTTGAAAATAATGGCGCGCCCGATAGGATTCGAACCTATGACCTTTGCCTCCGGAGGGCAGCCTACCAAGGTGTTTTAGTTAGGGGTCGATCGATGTAAAGAGAGGCGGTTCGAGCGGTAACGCTTCAAGTTCGGCCTTATGGAAAACCCTTTTTAAACCGAGATTTGCACGATTTAAGCCGATTGTGGGCACAGGGTTGTCTGGTTACCGTTGTCCGAAATCTCCCAATCTGACCGCTGCCCTGTGGCCTCATTTATTTACTCTACGTAGCTATTCAGTGATAGGCAACACACGAAATTTTGTCCGGTTTAGGGTGTCCTAAGTTGGACAGTATGGCCTATTTCTGAGCAGGTATAGGAACAAGCTTTACGGTTATAGTCAGAGCTTCAGCAAGGTAACTGGATCGTCATCGACGTTTGGTAGGCAATTAAGTATCGGCCCGCCGCTGGCGGGCGGCAAACCTCACCCTCTAAAAGATCATTCTATACACATAGGCCCATCGGCCGTAGATCGTGACTGATGACGAGATCGATGATCCCCACAATCTGGACATGCGCCTCTGGGTGAATGGCGAGCTTCGCCAAAGCACCAACACCTCGGAAATGATCTACAACATCTGGCAGCAGATCAGTTATCTCTCTCAGGTGATGACTCTGGAACCGGGGGATCTTATTGCCACTGGAACCTGTGCGAATGTCGGTATGGCGACTGGAAAACTCTTGCAGCCGGGTGATGTTGTTCGGGTGGAGATTGGCCATCTAGGGTATATCGAAAATACGGTTGTTCCCGAGCATGGATCAATAGTCTGAGGTAACCTTTTCGAGACGATAGGCAAGCTGTGCGCGAGTGAGTCCGAGAAGACGGGCAGCCTGGGACACATTGCCATCTGATTTGTACATGGCGGTACAGATCAGTCTCCTTTCAAAATCTCCGAACTCGAATCCATCTTCGAGCATTGCCTCGCACGTCGGATCCGGCTTACTGAAATGGTGACTTTGCGATTCTTTCAGGTGCCCGCCCTGGGTTATTTCAACATCTGGTTCTTCAGGCCTCTCCAGAGCGGGACAAAGCGATTCGATATCAATGAGTTGGTTGTTGTCCGTAAGGATAATGCCACGTTCAACCATGTTTTCCAGTTCCCGGATGTTGCCGGGCCAGTTGTATTCCATCAGTGCCTGTCTGGCTTTATCGGAGATTCCGGGAATCTTTTTTTGATACTGGGTCTGGAATTTTTTAAGGAAGTGTTCGACAAGCAATGGAATATCATCCCGGCGTTCACGAAGGGAGGGAATATGGACCGGGTAAACATTAAGCCGGTAATATAGATCAGCTCGGAATTTTCCTTTTCTGACGGCTTCTTCGAGGTTTTCGTTGGTCGCTACGATCAGTCGAACGTCAACTTTTCGAGTTTCAGTGCCACCGACGCGCTCGAGTTCCTCTTCCTGCACTACCCTCAACAGGGTTGCTTGAGCACGGGGAGACAGCTCTACCACTTCATCCAAAAACAGGGTTCCGCTATTGGCTCGTTCGAATTTTCCTTCGCGGCTGGTATGGGCTCCAGTGAAGGCTCCTTTCTCTACGCCAAACAGCTCAGCTTCAATCAGATCGGGTGGAATGCAGGCACAATTAATGGCAACGAATGGTTTATCCTTACGCTTGGAATGCAGGTGCAGGCTTCGGGCAAACACTTCTTTGCCAACACCCGTCTCACCCTGGAGCAGCACACTGACGTTGTTGTCGGCTGCTTTTTGGAGCAAGTTCCAGGCCTCTCGGAATCGTCGCGAGTTACCGACGGAATTAACCGCCATATCGTCATGGTCGTAGTGCTCATGTTGGCTGGCCCTAAGTTCGCTAAGTTGACTCTGAAGCGAGAACAACTCATCAGCCAGGGCATCCGGCTGAAGAATACGATTCAACTCTTCGGGGTCTTCCCATTCGTTGGCGGGCTTTCCGACTATTCTACACTGTTGATCTCCCCTAGCCTGGCACTCCACTTCGCGAAAAAGAACCGGGCGCCCCATATAAAACGTTGTGAAACCGCTGGAATACCCGGTCAGTAGCCAGCAAACTGGATTCTCGTTCTGATTTCCTGATGCCAATTGTAGATCGGCTTCAAAGGCCCCATCCCATAGAAACTCTCCGTAAAAACTTCCTTCATCAAGATCGAAATCCATCCGGACCGGTTTAACGTTCACCATACCTTTGATCATGGCAAGTTGTGGACCGGCGGCAAAGGCGTTGGCTGTGCTTAGCTCTGGTCTGAGCTTGCGGGCAAGCTCAGCGTCACGCCAGCCCGAGTGAAATCCCAGGCGCATGAGCAAACCTCTGGAACGCTGTTCACCAATGGTTGCAATCAGCTCATCGCGCAAGTTTAGGAACATGATGCTGTGGACCAGCAACATACGCTGTTCCTGCATCCATACCCTGCCTAACTTGGGCTCGAACCGAATTTGGTTTACCAGATCTTGGCTGGTGGGGAATTTGAGATCGGTGGTTGTTGGCATTGGATCATTCCGGATTGTTGTAATTATCAAGAGTAAACGTTGCCTGACGACAGGAATACTCCCTATCGGAGCAGGAATCGTGCCCAAGGACAAGGACGGGGAGAAGGCGCTGTTTTTTGGGGAGAGGACGCTGTAGTGCAGACTAGCTTCAGGATATAAGCAAATCAATTCATGAAATAATGAAACCTAAAAAACCGGCACCCTTTGGGGTGCCGGGAAAAGGGAGCATTAGCTCCCTGTCAAAGAGGTCACGATGCAATGGCCTCCTGGTTGGAGTTTGCGTTCTTAAGGATGAATCCCGCATACCCATTGTCAGCGACTTCCTCGCAAACCTGTTTGTAGGATGCGCCACCGCCCAGATACACCATGAAGGAGCGAGGCTTACCCGGAATGTTAGAGCCTGTATACCAGGTATTGGTTTTTGGCAGCAGAGTTGAGTTGGCAATGCCTTCCACCACTTCGCGCCATTCGTCTTCCTTGGCTTTTTCAGGCTCAATGGTGTCGATTCCATGGGCTTCCATGTGTCGAATGGTGTCGGCTATCCACTCAACATGCTGCTCAATGCCCAGAGGCATATTGAATAGTACTGAGGGGCTCTGCGGACCGGTGATCATGAAGAAGTTCGGGAATCCGTTGGACATCAGGCCCAGGTTGGTGCGAGGGCCTTCGCTCCAGTAGTCCTGTAGCCGCACACCGTTGCGCCCGGTCAGATTGAGCTTGAACAGCGGGCCAGTGAAGGCATCGAAACCAGTGGAGTAGATCAGGCAATCGAATTCGTAGTTGTCGCCATTGGCCAGCTTCAGACCATGATCAGTAATCTGGCCAATTGCATTGGATTTGATGTCGACCAGAGAAACATTGTCCCTGTTGTAGGTCTCAAAGTAGTTGGTTTCGCAGGGCTGGCGCTTGGTACCGTAAAGGTAATCTGGGCACAAAAGCTCTGCAGTTTTCGGGTCCTTGACCCGTTCGCGGATTTTGTTGCGCACAAACTCGGCCACAATTTCGTTAGCTTTTTCATCGAACAGTACATCGCCGTAGCTGCCCAGCCAGAGAGCAAAACCACCTTCATTCCAGCAGCTTTCTAAATGCTTCTGAACGTCTTCGGCGCTGTCTTGGAAGATGGATTCCCGCATGTTCGGGAAGGGCACTCCGGCCAGTGCCGCGCGAGCTTCCTTACGGAACTCACCATAGTTCGTCTTGATGGCACTGGCCTCTGCCTCGTCCATCGGGCTGTTCTGCAAGGGTGTGGCGTAGTTTGGCGTGCGCTGGAAGACCGTAAGGTGTTTGGCTTCTTCGGCAATCAGGGGTATGGCCTGAATAGCAGATGCGCCAGTGCCGATAATACCGACTGTTTTTCCGGTGAAACTGACACCTTCGTGAGGCCAGTTGGAGGTTGCGTAAACCTCGCCATTAAACGAGTCCTTGCCCGGATAATTCGGGATAGCCGCCGTGGAGAGGGTGCCAACACCGGAAATGTAGTATTTGCAGATCACCGTGTGGCCCCGGTCAGTTTTGATGGTCCATCGGTTGGTGCGCTCATCGAAATCCGACGAGATCACGCGGGTCTCAAAGGTAATGTCATCACGCAAATCCAATTTGTCTGCGACAAATTCCAGGTAATCGAGAATTTCAGCCTGGCCCGCATACTTTTCAGACCAGCTCCATTCCTGCTGGATCTCTTCAGAGAAAGAGAACGAGTAATGATAACTGGAGATGTCGCAGCGCGCGCCCGGGTAACGGTTCCAGTACCAGGTACCTCCTACATCATCGGCGGCTTCGAACACTTCGGCTTTCATGCCCAGTTTGTCGCGCAGGGTATGGAGCATGTAGAGACCGGCAAAGCCGGCGCCTACGACAACGGCATCGGTGTGGGTGGTGTTGGTTTGTGTCGTCATGATACTAACCTCTTGTTTTTGTCTGCTTCAGCAAAGCGGGCCGGTTGACCCGTGTTTACAACGCGTTCGGATAATTAAAGGGGCATGGCGAACTGGAACCAGAAGGAGCCGCCTTCGGAACTGTTCTCCACTTCCGTTTCATGTAAGTATTTGAAAACTATGGCAGTTTTTGGACCGAGGCCGTAGAAAACCTGAGGTCCTACCGCCAACTTCTGCAGGCGATTGCCATCACCAACGGTTTGGCCGTTGATCTCGTCGTCCGAGAACTGCTTGGTGTAATGCCCGGCAACGCCGACTTGCCACTGTGGCGCGGAGGCGGGGCGGTAGCCGGCAAAGTAATCAACGTTGAACACGTCACCGGATTCATAGTCGGTGTCGTCATTTTCAAAGTTGAACGTGAAGGTGGGGGACAGCGATAGCTCCCACTCCTGGTTCGCGAACCAGGTCATATTGAACTCCTGAACGTAGGAAGCGGTGTTGCTGGTGGTGTTGATCAGGTTGTTGCGGTCATAGTCGCCCAACGGAATGAATCCGCTGAAACCGGTTGAAAAATGTAGGCTTTCTGAGGCTGACCAATTCACGTACAGCGGCGTGAGGTATATCTGGTTCAGACCGGTTTCCGAGTCATCAGCCACGCCCACATCGAGGGAGTTGCGGCCACCAGAGAGGATGGCGCCGCTGGTGAAGGTGATTCCGGAATCGGTTTGGTAGTCCCAGGTGTGATTCAGGCGAAATGCCTGGGCAAACACGTCCAGTTCGAATTTTCCGGGCAGAGTGTCGCCGTTGGTATCTTTAAATTCATCCGCGGAGTAGAACACGGTGTAGCCGTAGAACTGTGTTTCTCCCGGGGCAGGCATCATTGCCGGTAATACGGTATTCACACCGTTGGGCCAGTTGGTCACTCCATTCTCGACGGCCTGGACCGTGACCGCTGTACCGGTACAGATTGCCATGGCGAGGATTTTTCGGGTCAGTATCTGTTTTTTTAGTTTCATGTTGGTTCTCCTTTTTGTTGCTTTTGTCGGGTGGATCATGCGTTGGCGGTTTTGCTTTCCCGGATCGCACGGCCGATTTCGCTCACTACAAACTCTCTGGCCGGCTTGCTCTCAGGCAGTGCGTTCAGGATGGTGAAGAAGCCATGTATCTGGCCTTGGCATTGGCGATAGACGACTGGAACACCGGCGCCTTCCAGTTGTCTGGCGTAGGCGGCCCCTTCGTCACTCAAAACATCGTGTTCCGCGGTGATGACGACTGCTGGCGGTAAATTGGACAGATTTTTCGCCAGCAGTGGGGAGACGTCGGGATCATTGCGTTGGGCGGTGTCTGGCACATAACTGTTCCAGAACCAGATCATATCGTCCTGACTTAACAGGCCCTGATTAGCGGGATCCTGATAACCCGGTGTGGCGAGATCCGGTTGAGTAACCGGATAGATCAGGACCTGCTGGGTCAGGACGGGGCCACCGGCGTCACGGGCTTTGCGGGCCGCGACGGCGGCCAGGTTACCGCCAGCGCTGTCTCCGGCCACGATCAGAGGGAGCGGCTTGTCCAGACCTGACACCATGCTCTGGTTAGTCGAAACCCATTGGAGCGCGGCCCAGGCATCATCAATGGCCGCAGGGAAGGGGTGTTCAGGAGCCAGCCGGTAATCCACCAGAACCACCGCACAGTTGCTCTCGGTCGCCATGAATCTTGCCAGGGTGTCGTAATCGTCCAGATCACCAACCACCCAACCGCCGCCGTGCAGGTAAACGATGATGCCGTCCGGCTCGGAGCTGGGTACCAGCGCCCGGAGTGATATGGCAGCGCTACCGGAGGTGATGCTGAATTCCTGACTACGGTGGACGACGGGCCCTTTGCCGATGATTTCCCTCAGGGTGGAGAAGAACGCCCGTGCGTCGGGGGCGTTCAGCGTATGAAAAGCCGGTGCACCCTGAGCGGCGAGTTGCTGAAGGAATTGACTGCTTGCTTGATCGAGAGCCATAACGTTTCCCCTTGATTGTTGTTGTCGTCAACGGGATTGCAACGGCTATGCCATAGAGATGCTTTTTTTGAAATGGCTTTTTTATTCAATTGGATAGAGTGTTTATTCTTGGTTTTGACAGTGAATGTCAACGCATGACCGACGATGGCGTTTCATGAAATTCTCTAGTTGGTTTCAGCAAATCCGCAATCAATTTGTTGCGCTATTATGATAGTGCCTGCGCATACGGGATAACCCTTACATCACAACCCTCAGCAGAATGAAGTTGACCACTCACAGGTGGCACAACAACAAACTGACTGAGGGCATGAGATGTACAACAACAATGCACTGCTTCGTCGGTTGGGTATGGCCCTGGGGCTGATGGCAGCCTCGATGATGGCCTCCGCTGATAAGGCGGGCAAACCCAACTTTCTCCTGATTGTGGCCGATGACCTGGGCTACTCGGACATCGGCGCCTACGGCGGGGAAATCGAAACCCCAAGCCTGGATGCTTTGGCGGATGAAGGCATCCGCATGACCAACTTCCATACAGCACCGACCTGCTCGCCTACTCGGTCCATGCTGTTGTCCGGTACTGATAGTCATCAGGCCGGTATCGGTAACATGGCTGAACTACTCACTGCAGAGCAGAAAGGTAAACCCGGTTACGAAGGGTATCTGAACGATCTCGTAGCAACCCTTCCAGAAGTCCTTCGAGACAATGGTTACAGTACGTCGATAGCCGGTAAATGGCACCTCGGTCGGACGGAAGAGCTGAGCCCGGAAGCCCGTGGTTTCGATAACTCCTGGGTGCTTGTCCAAGGTGGCGCCAGCCATTTTGATGATGGGCGCGCCATTATTGGTGTCGATCCAAAGGCAATCTATCTGGAGGATGGGAAGCAGGTTGAGGCGCCTGAAGGTTTCTACTCATCTAACTTCTACGCCGACAAGGTCATCGAATATATCGACGCCGCAGAAGATAAGCCTTTCTTTAGTTTTCTTGCATTTACCGCACCCCATTGGCGAGCTATCGTCAAATCTGGTGTTCAGAGACTTGATCAAGCAACATCCTGATTGTCTGTATCCACCTCGATTCCGTCTCTGAATTTAACCCCAGTGATGACCTTGCCCAGATAGTGGAAGCCGCGCTGACGGCGCCAGTTTTTCTGCGCACACTCCCCGAGCTTGAACATCATCTGCAACATGCCGTCCCGACTCAGGCAGCCCTTTGTTCTCTTGGTCCGGTGGCGGATGGTGCCGAAGGTCGACTCAATCGGATTGGTCGTCCTCAAGCTCTGCCAGTGCTGGGCCGGGAAATCATAAAAGGCCAACAGTTCTTCGCGATCCTTTTGCAGGCACTGGACGGCCTTTGGGTATTTGGCTTCAAATCGCTTCTCGAACCGATCGAAGGCGGTTTCGGCGTCCTCCTTGGTCTCCGCCTGCCAGATGTCGTGCAGGGCCGTCTTCATCTTGGACTGGACCGACTTGGGCAC
This sequence comes from Marinobacter sp. EhC06, assembly GCF_001650915.1. GTDB lineage: Bacteria > Pseudomonadota > Gammaproteobacteria > Pseudomonadales > Oleiphilaceae > Marinobacter. The sequence continues at coordinate 9,173 of NZ_LXYO01000023.1, read as the reverse complement.
GCAGTTCAGCACATTGCCGGTCTTATGCATCCAACACCGTTGCTGACGTGTTTCGCCGTATACTTCCTCGAGTGCCGCCCAGAAGCCCATGGCGCCATCGCCAATGGCCAGGCTGGGCGCATTCAAGCCTCGCGCCTTGAGATCCAGCAACACTTCACGCCAGCTCTGTGTGGACTCGCGGACACCGTCCTCAATCGCCAAGAAGCGCTTCTCGCCGCGGTTATTCACACCGATCACGACCAGGGCGCACAGCTTGGCATCCTCGGCCCGCAAACCGCTGTAGATGCCGTCCGCCCACAGGTACACCCAACGGTCCCGGTCTAATCGACATTGGCGCCAGGCGTCATACTCCTGGGCCCACTGACGTTTCAGTCGGGCGACGGTGCTGGCCGACAAGCCCTTGGCCTCCGGGCCCACCAGAATCTCCAGCGCACTCTCCATCTCACCAGTCGACACCCCTTTGAGGTACAGCCAGGGCAACGCCGCTTCCAGCGAGCGGGTCTTGCGGACATACGGCGGAACCAAGGCCGACCGGAAGGTCACCGGGTGACCATCTTTTGCTCGCACCTTCGGTACTTTGACGGTGATCGGGCCAACCCCCGTTTGAATGGCTCGCTCAGGTTGATACCCATTGCGAACCACGGCCGCTCGACCATCCTCCAGCTTACGCCCTCCAACGGTGTCCATGAACTCAGACAACTCAGCTTCGACTGCCTGATGAATCAACTCCCGTGCGCCTCGACGCAGCAACTCGGTCAAAGGATCAACCGATTCCTCTCGACCTGATATCCCGACAACGTTACTCTTTCCCATGGCGGTGTACTCTTGGTTGGTTGACTGTTTGGCGACAACAAATCAACCAGATACGCCGCTTTCTTTCAAATCTTCAAACACCAGATTCAGTTATAACTCATCCATCTGCAATGCCTCTCTATTAATATCGGTTTCAATATAGCCGGGAGCCACATTCATTACCCTAATCCCTTTCTTGGCCCATTCCACTGCCAGGCAGCGGGTAATGGCGGCTACAGCCGCTTTAGACGCGCAGTAGGCCGTATTCCAAGGCACACCTAGCTTGTCATAGAACGAGCCTATATTGACGATCAGACCGCCGTTATCCGCAAGGTACGGGAAGGTTTCCCGACAGACGTTGAACAGAGCGGTGGTGTTGGTTTCCAGTACCTTGCTGAAATCTTCTGAACTGAAGTCACTGCTGCGGCCATTGAGATGGATGCCAGCATTGTTTACCAGTCCCTGGATACCTCCGAGCTCCTCCTGGATACGCTGCAGCACTTTTCTCATTTGACCTTCATCAGTAATGTCGCAGGCGTAAGGCAGTAAATTTTCTGAGGTGGCAGATGTTTCCTCTACACCCAGTCCTTTTCTTGAGAGGCAAGCGACTTTATATCCACGGTTTGCAAGCTCAATTGCGATCGCGGCACCGATGCCTCGGCTTGCGCCCGTAACTACGATGACTTTTGTAGAACCCATTGTCATTGATCCTTAAACTTGGCTGGCCGTTTTTCGATGAAAGCGCGCATACCTTCTGCAGAATCTTCCATTTGATAGGCGAGTGTTGATAGATCGGCTTCTACCTTTAACCCCTCGTGCAAAGAGGCGGATTGAGCTCGGGTAACGGCCTCTCGGATGAATCCCAGAACGGGCAGGCTGTGATGGCTGAAGGTGTTAATAAATTGAAGGCCTTCTGCCTTGGCGTCTTCGTGCAGGATGCGGCTGACTAGCCCCATCTGCTCTGCTTCAGATGCTGAAATGGTTTTTCCGCTCATGATCATTTCCATCGCCTTGGCCTCTCCAATGACCCTGGGCAACCTTTGTGTTCCCCCATATCCCGGGATCAAACCAAGTTTGATTTCTGGTAAGCCCAACTTGGCGTTCGGCGTGGCCAAACGGAAAGTACAGGAAAGGGCCAGTTCCAGTCCGCCACCGAAAGCATAGCCATTGATGAGAGCAACGCTTGGAATGCGGAGAGAATCTAGTTTGGCGAAGACTTTCTGGCCCAATTCGGCGCCTTTTTTTTGTTCTACCAGGCTGCGTCCGATCAGCTCTTTGATATCGGCCCCTGCACAGAAAGATTTCTCGCCTTGGCCTGTTATCAACAACGCCCTGGCATCGGTGTTTTCAACCTCGTCGAAAGCCTTACCAAGCTGCTCGATAATCTCAAAGTTCAGAGCGTTCATCGCCTCTGGACGGTTGAGGGTGATGATGGCTACGTCACCCTCCCGGGTAATTTCTATGGACATGTTGCAAACCTACCTTTTCGCTGGATCGACCCACCGGACTGCTTCGGGGACGAGAGTGCCGTTCTTCACCATCTCAACCATTTCTCGTTTGAGAATTTTTCCACTGGGCGTTAGCGGAAACTGGTCAAGCTGGGAGAAGTATTCCGGCATGTCGTATTTGGAAAGACCCGCCTCTTTCAGATAATCGAGGATTTCCTGAGGGACTAGCCGGGCCTGTTTTTCGTGGCAGATGACCGCCAGACATACTTTTTCTCCGAGCCGGTCGTCAGGAACCCCAAACACAGCAACTTTGGCGATCGCCTCAAGACGAATGGCCAACTCCTCGATCCTTGCTGGATGGATGTTGTGACCGCCACGAATGATGAGGTCTTTGGCACGACCTACAATGTGAAGGCAGTCGTTTTCATCCACAAAACCCAGGTCACCACTCATGAACCAGCCGTGTTCATTGAACGATTGTTCGGTCGCGGTCTGGTTGTCGTAGTAACCGAGCATGAGTAGTGCGCCACGACTGCCGATTTCACCGATCTCACCCTGGGCGACTTCCGTGTTCGGGTCGCCTTCCTGCCAGATACGAATCTCAAACCCTTTACAGGCTTTTCCGCACGTTCCGACGATGGTTCGAGTCTCGTCACTCGGAAGCGTGTACTGGTGTGATCCGTTTTCCGTCATACCATAGACGTTCTGCGGCGTGGCACCGAGAGACAGCAGCTTCTCTGCGGTTTCCGTGGGAATCGGGGCTCCGGCCATATAGAAGGTTTTCACCGAGCCAAGCTCCGTCAGGCCCCTCCGTGTTACCTCGGCGAGGATATCCATGGCGTGTGTGGGTACGCCCATGACGTAGCTGGCCTCGCTATTAATAATGCGGTCGAGCATTTGCGACATGGGGACATCATTGATCACCATTTCGGAACCGGCGACGAGTGTCTGGGAGAGGGCGACGGTGCCAATGTGGTGGCTCAGAGGGCTGGCAAGGAAAAGAATGGTTTCGTGATTGTGGTGCCAGTCATCAACCATCGCTCGTGCGTTGGCAAGCAGGGTGTTGTCGCTATGCATGACGCCTTTGGGTGCGCCGGTGGTTCCTGATGTGAACGCTAGGTAGGACACCTTGTCTGGATCAGAGTCCACCGGCGTTGAGGCGGTATAGCCATGCTTGCCGCTCGGGAATGGCTTGGCGCGATCTGAATCACCCGAGGCCGTGTAGAGTTGCTTTAAGGATGGCAACCGGTCTACCGCATCGAAAATATCGTTTTGGGTCGCGTCAGCGCCAAACCCGGGCTGCACGAAGAGTGCAGTGCTTCGCAGGCGCCCTACCAGATTGACGATCTCCTCAACGGTATAGTTTTGATGGAGGGACGTGTTGCAGACATACCCGTTCCTGCTGCATGCCAGGAAGATGACGACGGTTTCAACACAATTAGGCAGCCAGATTGACACGCGCTCGCCTTGTCGAATGCCTGACTCGTTAAGGTCATCCGCAAGCGTATTGGTCCAGTCGAGTAGCTCTCGATAGGTGAGCCTGTGTCGGCTATCCCGAATAGCATAGGCGTCGGGTTGGGTCCGTGCGTGTTTCTCAAGGAGTGAATAGTACGTGTCTTTCTTCCATAGCCCGGCTTCGTAGTAACTCCGGGCTACCGATGGGTTTTGTAGTGTCAGTATAGTGCTCATGTTAAAACCCCGAGCTGGCGATTGGTTTAATGGCCGAACGTGTCAGGGTCAGGCTTGCGGCGTTCTGCGAAGGAAGCTGATAACTCTTTGGCTTCCTTGGTATCAAGATATGGACGCAAGAGCAGGTCATGAGCCATCCGACCGAGACCGCCAACGCCGCCATGACGAGCATTAAATGCGCCTTTCACTGAAGCGAGGGCAAAGGCACCTTTCTCGGCAACGTGCAGTGCCCACTTCATGGTTTCTTCTTCCAGCTGATCATCCGGTACTACTCGGTTAATCATGCCGATGTTGAGAGCTTCTTGAGCACTCATCTTGTCATTGCAGAACCAGATTTCCTTGGCTTTCTTTTTGCCAACCAAGTCTTCCAGATACCAAGTGCCGTAGCCGGCGTCGAAACTGCCGACTGACGGGCCTACTTGACGGAATACTGCGCTCTCCTTAGCAATCGTGAGATCGCAGACGACCTGGAGAACGTTACCGCCCCCTACTGCGTAGCCGTTGACAGAGGCGATTACCGGCTTCTGCAATTTCTCGATGCTTTCATACATTTCCAAGGTTGGGAGCACGCCGGCATATAGGAGGGAGTTTTCCATGCCATCTTTTCGTCCGCCGACACAAAAAAACTTATCTCCGGAACCGGTAATCACCAGGACGCGTGTGCGGGTCTCCCTGCGCACTTCATTAATGCAGTCGCGGATCTCGTGACACATTGTTTCAGTGAACATGTTGCCATCATCTGGACGGTTCAGTGTCAGCTTTCCGACCGGGCCGATTTCTTCATACAAAATGGTTTCATATGCCATGACAAATACCTCTCGTTTAGATGACGTTTTTTTCTTTCAGCGTTGAAATCGTGCTTGCGTCCAGTCCTAACATTTCTTCCAGCACCTGCTTTGTGTGTTCACCAAGTTTGGGGGGCGGGAAGCGCGGTGTGTTGCTTTGGCTATCTAGTTGAATGCCTGTACCAACCTGCGGGATGGTTCCCTGGCCATTAGGAATGTTGTAGAAAAGTCCCCGCCGCTGAAGCTCTTTGTCTTCAATCAGTTGATCGATTCGGTTAATTGGGCCTGCAGGAACCCGCGCCTCGGCAAATTTTTGAAGCCAATGTTCGCGAGGCTTTGTCCGCAGAACCTCCTGAATCAACTCGACGATCTCCGCCCGACATTGGCGTCGTTCCTGGTTACTTTGCCAGCGTTCAGTGTCTCCGAATTCCGGCCGGTCCACTGACTGCCAGAAGCGTGACCAAATATTGTCATTGCCCAGCCCCAGTGTCAGAGGGTCGTCCTGTGTATCGAAAACCTGATAGATGGCGATAACACTGTCGCGGCCGCCACTGCGTCTTGGCAACTCACCACCGCCCATAAACGGAACGATCCTTGGGGTTAGAAATCTGGTCATACTCTCAACCAGAGAAATGTCGATTTGCCGGGCGCGGGGAGCTCCTTTCAGATTGGCAAAAACAGCACATGCGACCGCATAGGCAGCATCCATACCTGCCAGCATGTCTGCCGCTGGTGTTCCGACTTTTTGGGCAGGAGAGTCGGGCTCGCCTGTCAGGTCCATGATGCCGCTGTAGCCTTCAGCAATCAGGTCGTAACAGGCATGCTCGCTACGTTCACCGTCGAGACCAAAGCCGGTGAGAGAGACGAAGATGATGCCAGGATTGATTCGTTTCAGGGAATCAAAGTCAACCTTCAGTTTCTTCTGCACTCTCGGTAGTTGGTTAACAATGACGACATGACTTTGTTCGATCAGACCAGAGAGAAGGTCATAGCCCTCCGAGGTGTTGTAACCGATTGTGATGCTTTTCTTGTTGCGGTTGACGCTCTGAAACCATAGCGACTCTCCGTCGTTCTCGGGTGGAATCCAATGACGACAGTCATCACCGATCCCGGGACGCTCCACCTTTATTACATCTGCTCCCATATCGCCCAGCATCATTGCGGCGTATGGGCCTGCGATCGAAGTAGTGAGATCTAGGACTCTGACGCCCGACAATAAATCAAATCCGTTTTCAAATGGCGCGGTTGCTTGGTTTTCTGACATCTGTCCACCTCCAAATTTAATGGTGGTGAGGCAAAGTCCGGGCCAAAACTATTTATTTGAAAAAAGGTAATTAAAAACAAAGACCTGACGCTAGCGTAGAGAATATATTTCCTGACTTTCCTCTCGTTTCTAAATAATGTGTTCTTCAGCAAGACACTTTCATGTCGCGACAGTGTTTTCGATAAATGCACCATATGTCGGGCGAGGAGAGGTTATGAGTTTTTCCAGAACTGGTGGCGTTGTCATCCTTGATGCTGATGGTGAACTGATATTCAGAAGTGGTCTGGGCCGGAGCCAGGGAATTCAGACTGCGTTGTTCGACCTCATTAAGAAGAGAGAAAATGAGGAAAGATTTCTTTCCCCCATGAAGGTAGATGGAGACAACTACTTCGTGATGGGCTGGATTACTGACGAGCACAGTGCCTTTCTGATTGACCCGGAAGAATTGAATCAGGAGCTATTCGAGTTCATCTCATCCGTCGATTTTGGCTACGATCTGCTCAACGAGTTCTTCAATCATCCGTATTCTGGTATGACGGTTGTGGATCGAAACGGAAAGATTGTTTACCTGGGGAGTATCCATGAAAAATTCTTTGATCTGGGGCGCGGCGATGCGGTCGGTAAACACGTTACTGAAGTGATTGAGAATACCCGGCTGCACCAGGTGGTGGAGACCGGCGTGGCTGAAATTGGTCAACTTCAGGAAATGAACGGAATCACCCGCGTAGTCAGTCGGTTCCCAGTAATCAAAAATGGCGAGGCCGTTGGTGCATTTGGGCGGGTAATGTTTAAGGGGCCGGAAAAGTTGGCAGAAATGAACCAGCAGATCGCCAAACTTAAATCTGAGTTGCAGTATTACAGGCGGGAAGCTCGCAACTTGAGGGATCATTCCCATGGTTTGAATGATCTCGTCGGCAGAAGCGAAGCGATACGGCAATTGAAATCGGATCTATCGAAAGTTGCGGGACTGGATGTTCCTGTGCTTTTACTGGGAGAAAGCGGTACCGGAAAAGAACTGGCGGCTCAAGCGATTCACAGTCTTAGTGAACGCAGAGAGAAGTCTATGGTTACCGTGAATTCCGGTGCGATTCCCGGTGAGCTTGTCGAAAGTGAACTATTCGGCTATGAGTCGGGTTCTTTTACTGGAGCCCACAGCAAGGGTCGAAGAGGTAAATTCGAAGCAGCCCATAACAGTTCTATATTCTTGGACGAAATTGGCGAGATGCCAACAGATGTTCAGGTTAAACTGCTGAGAGTGCTGCAAGATGGCAATTTCACTCGACTTGGAGGTGAATCTAACAAGCATTCAGATTTCAGGCTGATTTCGGCGACCAACCGAGACTTGAGCAAAATGGTTGAAGAAGATCAGTTTCGGCTCGATCTCTACTACAGGCTGAGTACTGTTACAATAGAGCTTCCGGCCCTCTCTGAACGCCTCGAGGATATTCCGGATCTCGTTCAATCTTTTATTAACAACTCCAACTCGCCAACTGTACGAAAGATCAAGCATATCGATCCGAGGGTGTACCACTACCTGCGTGAAAAAGCTTGGCCTGGAAATATACGTCAGCTCATGCATGAGGTTGAAAAAGCAACCATATTCTGTGAATCGTCGGAGCTGGGGGTCGAGGACTTCAGGCCCCAGGGTATGAAGATCTGGACTCCGACAATACCTGAACAAGAGGATGAGACGGGTTCAATGAAGTCTTTGCTCCAGAGCTATGAGTTATCGTTGATCAGGAAAGCGATGGCCAGACACAATGGCAACAAAAAGAGGGTTGCAGAAGAGCTCGGGATCTCTAGGTCCTACCTTTACAAAAAACTGAATGAGGATGAGTCGGATCTGTGTGTCGTAGGGGATTTTGGATAAATCAGTTAAACCGTCGCCGAATTCCCGGAGCGGCACTGATGCTTAGTAGAGGAAGGAGAGTTAATATTAAGGTGTGGATCGGCGGAAGGGAGACAGGCTCATGCATGAAACTGACGGCCTTGATTTCTGGGAAGCGAAAGGCATTTCCTATTTCCGTGAACTCTCCAGTTTTGGCGCCCTGCCGGACGAGATAATTCTATACTTACTCCGAGAAGGCAAACTAATCAGCTTGGATGTCGGGGATACCCTTTATTCTCGAGGCGATAGAAGTGATGCGTTTTATATCGTGCTCGAAGGGGCGAGTGAGACTTTTATGGCTGGAAAAAAGGATCGATGGTCATTTGTTCGTTGCCACGAAGCCGGAGAGGATATGGGCTTTGCGGCGATGATCGCCTTGCGAGACAGAGCGGCAATGACGGTTGCGAAGTCTCAATCTGTTGTCCTTGAGGTAAGTTCTGATCTTTTTTTCCAGCTACACGGAAAAGATCCTGATGCTTTTGGTTTGATGATGTTGAATCTCACGCGAGGAATGGCCAGGGCTATCATTAATATGGCATATGCACTGGCGAAAAAGGATGTCCGACTAGTCGACACCGTTTAAATTGCGACTAATGACAGTGCTTTCCGCTCGTCAGAGTGAACTGCAATCTTATCTGAAGAAAAGGCGAGAATCCTTCTAATTGCTGAATTCCGATACTTCGCGCTCAAGGTTAGCGTACATGGTTAATAACTCATCTTGCTCGAGCCTTCCGTCGGTATCTTTCTGGGTTTTCTGCTTCTCGATCTCGCTACGTTGTTCCGTATAAACGTGGTGAAGCACGCTTGGCGGAAGATCGTAGTCCTCATATTCGTTTAAGTATTTCCTAAGTGCTTTGAACTGACCGGGATAGGGTACAAGCTTCAGCTTTTCAGCAACGTCCTTTTCTCTAATCTCATAGATTTCTCCCCAATGAAAAACAGCCTGCTGCCACGCCTTTGAAAGCGTCAATTGCTCATCAATGTAGAATTTCTTGGCCGATCCAAGCTTATTGACTGAGAAATAACAAAACTCTTTGGCGTTACCTCTGCCTGCACCCATGCCAAGTGTAATGCCATGAAACCCAACTCCACGGTGGGGCCGGGTTGTGGGGTGTTCCTTGTTTATGAAGTCCAGGTATTGTAAGGCGGCAGATCGCGCCATGTATCGGGCATCGTAATATCGGGCTCGAGTTTCTTGGTACTGGTGCCAGAGTTTTTGAGGTACTCGGGTATTTGGTGGGTTTAATGAAAAGTACTTCTGATAGGGTAATCCCCCCGAAAAACAGCGGTGATCAAAAGTAGAATTT